>NZ_FPAJ01000001.1 GCF_900116285.1 Sulfitobacter marinus
ATGAGAACACGGGCGGCAGTAGCTGTTGAGGCGGGTAAACCGCTTGAGGTCATGGAGGTGAACCTTGAGGGTCCCAAGCGGGGCGAGGTTTTGGTTGAGATGAAGGCCACGGGCCTGTGTCACACCGATGAATTCACCCGTTCGGGCGATGATCCCGAAGGGATTTTTCCCGCCATTCTGGGCCACGAGGGCGCAGGCATCGTGATGGAGGTCGGCGAGGGTGTGACCACGCTTGAGGTCGGCGATCACGTGATCCCGCTCTACACCCCTGAATGCCGCGAATGCGAATATTGCCTGTCAGGCAAAACCAACCTGTGCCAGGCCATTCGCGTCACCCAAGGCCAGGGCCTGCTGCCCGACGGCACCACGCGATTTTCGATGCTCGATGGCACGCCGATCCACCACTACATGGGGTGCTCGACCTTTGCCAATCACACGGTTGTCCCCGAAATCGCGCTGGCTAAAGTCCGCAAGGACGCGCCGTTCGATAAAATCTGCTATATCGGCTGCGGCGTTACCACGGGCATTGGCGCGGTTATCAACACCGCCAAAGTCGAGATCGGCGCGCGCTGCGTTGTCTTCGGGTTGGGCGGCATTGGCCTGAACGTAATCCAAGGGCTGCGTCTGGCCGGCGCGGATCAAATCGTGGGCGTCGATCTGAACGACGACAAGGAAGAAACCGGCCGCTATTTCGGCATGACCGATTTCGTGAACCCGACCAAGGTTGACGGCGACATGGTGGCCCATCTGGTTGAGCTGACCAAGGGCGGTGCCGATTACACCTTCGACGCCACCGGCAACACCAAAGTCATGCGCCAGGCGCTTGAGGCGGCGCATAAGGGCTGGGGTGAAAGCATCATCATCGGGGTCGCCCCCGCAGGTGCCGAAATCTCGACCCGGCCGTTTCAACTGGTCACAGGTCGTGTCTGGCGCGGGACCGCATTTGGCGGGGCCAAGGGCCGCACCGATGTTCCCAAAATCGTGGACTGGTACATGAACGGCAAGATCGAGATCGACCCGATGATCACCCACAAACTGACGCTGGACGACATCAACCACGGCTTCGACCTGATGCACCAAGGCAAATCAATCCGCGCCGTCGTGGAGTTTTGATCTAAACGACATTATGCGCACCAAGGCACCGCTTCCGATGGGGGCGGTGTTTTTCTTTGGGTTTGGTTAACCATTTTCGGGCCACGTTGACGCAAGGATACCTTTTGCTTCTGCTGACTTCGGCACTACCTATAATGCCCGAGTGATGCACAATCGCTCTGCACGCCCGGGAGGCCGTTCATGAAACTCACCGTAAACGGCAAAACATATGATGTTGATGTCGAAGACGACATGCCGCTGCTTTGGGTTCTCCGAGACGAGTTGGGCATAACCGGCCCCAAATACGGCTGCGGCATTGCGCAATGCGGGGCCTGTACGGTTCACGAAGACGGGGTCGCCGTGCGGTCATGCCAGCTGGCCGCAAGCGATGTCGTGGGCGAGATTACCACCATCGAAGGGCTGGGTACGCCGAACGCCCTGCACGCGGTGCAAGAGGCGTGGATCGACCTACAGGTGGCGCAATGCGGGTACTGTCAGGCCGGTCAGATTATGCAGGCCGCATCCTTTCTGGATTTGAACTCAGAACCCACAGACGATCAGATTGACGCCGCGATGAGCGGGAATTTATGCCGCTGTGGCAGCTATCTACGCATTCGCGAGGCTGTGAAAACGGCTGCGACCAAGCTGCGGGCGGTTTGAAATGGGGCGCGTAAAAACCATTGCCCGCCGCAGCTTTTTGATTGGATCGGCGGCCATCGCAGGCGGCGTTGCCTTTGGCACCTACCTTTATAAACGCGAGGGTGAAAACCCGCTGCTGGCAGACCTCAAACCCGGCGAAACCGCCCTGAACCCTTACGTCAAGATTGACGCCCAAGGGATCACCCTGATCACTCCGCGTGCCGATGTGGGGCAGGGGGCATGGTCCATGCAGGCGCATATGATCGCTGAAGAACTGGATATTGATCCCGCGACTGCGACCCTGTCACCGGGGCCTGCCAGTGCGATCTACTACAATGGTGTTGTTGGTGCCGAAGGGCTGCCGATTGCCGCGACCTCTGACACTTTGCTGGCCCGCACCGGACGCGATGCGGTGGATGTGGCGGGCAAGTTGATGGGGCTGCACATTACCGGCGGGTCATCGACTGTGCCGGATATGTATGACCGTCTGCGCATGGCAGGGGCTGTTGCGCGCGAAACCCTGATCCGCGCCGCGATGAAGCAAACCGGCCTGCCGCGTGATCAGTTGCGCACGGAAAACGGCTGCGTTGTGCTGCCGGACGGGCTGAGGATCGAATACCTTGATATGGCGGTGGCTGCGGCAGACATCGAACCCGTTCAGGATGTCACCCTGCGTGATCCGTCGCAGTGGCGCTATCTGACCAAGCCGCAAAAGCGCACTGATATGGTGGCCAAATCTACCGGTACGCTGACCTATGGCATCGACATGATGATGGACGGGATGGTCTATGCGACGACCCGTACCAATCCTGCGCTTGGCGGTGGTCTTATCGGTTTTGACGCCGAAGCGGCGCAAGGCATGCGCGGTGTTCGCAGCGTTTTGCCGATTACGGGCGGTGTTGCCGTCGTGGCCGATAACACATGGCGGGCCTTTCAGGCGGCGCAAGCTGTTGAATGCGACTGGGGCCCATCCCCCTATATCGGCAACACGGACGAACAGTTTGACGCGGTTGCCAATTCCATGACCGACGATCACCAAGACAGCCGTTTCAAGGATGAAGGCGACGTTGTTGCCGCCCTGGACGGTGCCGATGTGATCGAGGTGGAATACCGCATCCCCTATCTGGCCCACGCCCCGCTGGAACCCATGAGCGTCGTCGTGAAGATGTCGCAGAGCCGATTGGACATCTGGACGGGTACGCAAATCCCGCGCTTCGTGCAGGCCAATATGGCCAAGCTGACGGGGATGGACGCGGGTAACATCCATGTGCATGTTTTGATGTCGGGCGGCAGTTTTGGCCGCAGGCTTGAGGATGATTATATCGCCCAAGCGGTCGAAATCGCCATGCAATTGCCCGACACCCCGATCAAGATGATCTGGCAGCGTGAAGAAGACTTTAGTCATGATTTCCCCCGCCCACTGGCCATGGCCCATGCAAAGGGCGCGGTGAAATCCGGTGCGCTGGACGCGTTTGATCTGTCGATTGCGGCGCCCTCCGTGGCTGAATCCTCGCTTGCGCGGTTGGGCCAGCCAGCGATTGGCCCTGATGTGGCGATTGTGGCGGGCGCGTGGGACCAGCCGTTTGCGATCCCCAATTATCGCGTGACCGGATACCGCACGCCCGCGATGGTGCCGATCAGTTCATGGCGGTCCGTGGGCGCGTCGGGCAACGGGTTCCTGCACGAAAGCTTTATGGACGAACTATGCCATGCCGCTGGTGTCGATCCGCTGGCAGAACGGTTGCGCCTGTGCTGGCACGATCCGTCGCGCAAGGTGCTGGAGGCCGTTGGCGAGATGTCTGATTGGGGCAGTGACCTTGGCCCGAACCGGGGGTGCGGGCTGGCCTTTACCCTTGCCTTTGGCGTGCCCGTCGCCGAGGTGGTCGAGGTGTTGAGCACAGACGACGGCATCCGGATCGACAAGGTCTTTGTCGCCGCCGATGTGGGCCGCGTGCTGGATCCGGTGAACTTTGAGGCACAGGTGCAAGGCGGGGTGATCTTTGGCCTTGGTCACGCGATGAATTGCGAGCTGACCTATCGCGATGGTGTGCCCGAGCAGGACAATTTCCACGCCTACGAGGGGATGCGCCTGTATCAAACACCGCAAATCACGGTGCGCGGGCTTGAGAATGGCAACAAGATCAGGGGGATCGGAGAGCCAGCCGTACCGCCCGCCGCACCCGCATTGGCGAATGCCATATTTGCCGCTACGGGCCAGCGCATCCGCGAATTACCCCTGTCCAAATCGATTGATTTCATATGAGGGGCATCGTTCTTGCAGTGCTGATCGCGGGACCGGTGACCGCCCAAGATACGCCAACCAAGGCACAGGGGCTGGCGGCTTGGGATGACATGTATTCCGTTACCTCGCATCCGCGCTGTACCAATTGTCACGTGGGCAAGGGCGGCATCCCGATGTGGAACGGCCTGACATATGGCGCGGACGCGGTTCATGGCATGCATGTGCAAGCAGGCGACAGCCGCGTGGGGGCCGAAACGATGCCGTGCCGCACCTGTCATATCGGCGTGGCATCGGCCAATGCGACACCCCATGCGCCGCCAATGATCGACGACGCGTGGCGACTGCCCCCGGCTGAACTGGCGTGGCTGGGCGAATCCAGCCAAGACATTTGCGTGCAGCTACGCGACCCTGAAACCAACGATGGCTTTGACATGGAAGAACTGGCCACACATCTGGAAGCCTCGGCTTTTGTGGCTTGGGGTTTTGCCCCCGGAGCGGGGCGCAGCACGCCGCCGATTGGCTTGGACAAGATGATCGCGGCGCTAAACCTATGGGCCTCAGCAGGCACCCCCTGTGCAAACGACCCCTGAGGTGCGAAAGGCTATAGGCGGGTGATTGTTGAGCAGCTCGCGTTTAGGATGTTGGGTGGATGGTGGGCGGTCATTCTCTGCAGGCTGTATCGAGGGCAGCTTTGCGCAGATAGTGTGCTTTGCAAAGTCACGCGAACGGCCCAGAGCGGCCGTTTGTGCTGCCTGGGTTGTGCTGTGGCGCAGCATTTCAGTGCGGACATTCGTGCATTGTACAGCATTGCCGATAAAAGAAACGTCACCCTTCAAGCAAGGCAAGATTCGCGAGCTGAGTTGGGCTTTTATAATCTCAAAAAGTACTGAGTATTATAGGCGGAATTTTTTCTAATGTTGTTGTGCTCACTACGCCAATCAACGCGATCGAATGGGGCATTCACTGCAATCGACGAATGCACCAATCGAAGGGAAATGTGGCTTGTACCAGAACCTAAAGCCCAGACAGAAACCGCGTCACATCTTCGCTAAACTGCTCAGCGTGCTGAAAGAGAAACGCGTGCCCCGCATCAGGATAGATGGCCAACTGCGCGTCGGGTATTGCACGCACCAAGGCAAGCGCGTTTTCAACTGCGAAGGCCCTGTCTTTGTCGCCGTTTGCCACGAACACAGGGACGCGAATGTTGTCTAATCCCTTAAATGCACCGTCTTCTCCGAAGAAGAATTTGCGCGTTGCAGCACCCTGAGCACCAACAGTTTGCATCGTCGTTTTGGACGCTGCTCCTGCAGTCGCATTGCCTTGGCCAATGCGTGCAAGAGAGGACAGGCCAGCGCTACTGCTGACTTCAGTGTCAGCATAAAATAAAAACTGCATGTCTTCTGTGGTGTTCTCTTCTTTTGTTGCCGTCGCCAGCCATTCCTGTGGTGTTGGGACTGTCCCTTCCAGCGCAAAGCTGGGCGTGGTCCCCGCAAGAACAACACCGCCAATCGCATCGCCATATTTGGCGGCGATGATCTGGGCGATCATGCCCCCCATAGACCAGCCCAGCACATGCGGCCTGTCCTGACCAATGACATTTGCGAATTTCATTGCGATGTCGGCCGCGCCTTCCAGCGTATCGGGAACTGTGCCGCCGCTTGCGGCGACACCAGCGTTATCAAAGGTGATGACCCGATGTGTACGCGCCAGAGCCGTGATCAATTCGGGGTCCCAATCCGCCATACTGGCGCGAAAGCGGTTGAGCATCAGCAAGGGACGTCCTTGGCCCTGACTGCGCCATGCAATCTGCATTCCCTCGACGTCGGCAAAATGTGTTTCAATCGGGACGTTGATGTCCAAAGACATAGGGTTTCCTTTCGGTTGGTTTGAAAATTCAGGTGGAGGGGGCAAGCGTGGCGCGGTGCAATGCGATCGACAGTCCAAGGCCGAACAGTGCGATACAGGCGCCAGTGGCAGGGGCCGCAACAAGCCCCCATTGCGCGATAGAAAATGCGCCAATAGTGACACCAAGCCCTTGGCCGAGGTAGACCATGGACCCGTTCATCGCGAGCGCGAAAGTGGCAGCGGGCCCCGCCGCTTGGGCGAGGCGGGCTTGCACAATCGGAGCGGTCCCGAACTGCGCAGTGGGCGCGATCAGAATGCTGACAACCATCGTTATGAGCCCATAAATGGAGGCCGTGCCTGTTGAGAGCGGATAAATCAGAACGATCAGACCCAAAGCGATCCCGCCAAAGAGCAGCGGTAAACCGTTCTGCGCGGGACGCTCTGCGAAACCCGCTCCAACGCGCAGCCCGACAACCCCCGCCAGACCAATCAGCATTTGCAAACCGGCGATCCCAAAGGGGCCAAAGCCTGTCAGCGCGGAAATGACCGGTCCGATAAAACCAACCATTGAAAACATCGCCGTAAAGGCCAGCAGAGTAACCAGAAGATATCCGAACGACTGTGCGGGCAAAGAGCGGGAGCCCTTTTCGATCACAGGAGCAGCCAAATTCGGGACATTGCGGGCCACGAGTGCCAACGAGACAACACACAATGCGGAGGTCATCCAAAAACTGGCACGCCAGTCCAATAGCCCGCCAATCACAGATCCCGCAGGGATCCCGATCATCAACGCCAGCACAACACCCGCATAGATCGCGGCGATGGTTTTTGCGCGTTTCTCTGCCGGTGCCATAGAGACACCGATTGCAACAGCAAGCGGCAGCGCAAGCGCGCCCAGACCGCCCACCAATATACGCGTCCCCATTAGCATAGCATAGTCCGGCGCAATGGCGGACCATCCGTTCACAGCCGCCAAAAAGGCCAAGGTTGCCAGCAGCAGCGGTTTCTTGCGCCAGTTGCGCGTTACATGAGCAAGCAGCGGCCCGCAGATTGCGCAGGCAAATGCATAGCCCGCCTGAAGCGTGGCCGCCGTTGCAATCGTGACGTCCAGCGATGCGGCCATCGGGTCGAGCAAACCGACAAAGACGAAGCCGCCCAAGGTAAAGACAAACGGAACCGTCATAAGCGTGAGGATCGGCATCACATCACCCCTTGTTCACAGTGCTTAGGAAGCAGGTGGTCGTGCCGGTTGCCAGAATTCGACCAGCACTGTCCTCCACGCGGGCTTCGGCAGATGCTGTCTGGCGTGTACGGTCAATCACAGTCCCAATGGCGCGCACCTGACCCATTTTCGCTGTGATAGGGCGCATGAATTTGACCTCGGTCCCGAGCGATACATAGAGCTCGCCTGCGTCCAGAATGGTCTGAACCGCACAGCCCATCGCGCTGTCCAACAGCGCCATCGTCCAGCCCCCGTGCACAAGGCCCATGGGGTTGAGATACTCTTTTGACGGGTTTCCGCGAAATTCTGCACGGCCCTTTTCAGCCGCTTCGATCCACTGCTGCAAGGTGCGCGCCATGGGTGGCGCTGGCAAAGCACCTGTCGGGATCGCACGAATAGCCTCAAGCCCGGAAAGCCCGATACCCTGTTCGGGGCGGGCGATGCCAAAGGGGACATCGGGCATGAGGCTGGGCGTGAATTTGGGATCAGTGGTATTCAAATCTTGCATGTTGTGGTCCTTGCTGACGCTGACAAAAACCTCGGGGAGAGGCTTCATTTAGATTGTGATCGTAATCCTAATTAGTCAATGATAGAGTTTGATGGTAATCCAAATGACGTTGCGTTAGATGGTGATCGGTATCTAAGATTGCGAAACCTGCTCGCCCTCCGCAGGCCGATCAGCAGCGAAGAATGAAAAGGGATCAAACCAAATGAGAGTGAGCCGAGAGACAGCACAAAAGAACCGCCAAAAAGTCGTGAAAACAGCCAGTGAGCAGTTTCGCATGTACGGCTATGACGGCATCGGGATCGCAAGCCTGATGAAGGCGGCGGGGATGACCCAAGGCGGTTTTTACAAACAGTTCGAAAACAAAGAAGCGCTTGAATGCGAGGCAACCGAATTGGCGCTTAACGACAACTTCGAGCTTTGGGCCAAGACTATAAAGGGAAAAAGCGATCCCGTGGCCGCCCTCAAGGCGTGGTATTTGTCACCGCAACACGTGTCGACTGTCGGGCATGGATGCGCTTATGCCACGCTGGCCGCTGAGGCAAACCGTCAACGCCCGGCCTTGCAAACCACGTTCAATCGCGCCGTCACCCGGCAAGTGGACCACCTTGCCGAAGCCCTTGGTGACCAACCCGATAGCCGGACGGAGGCCATTCAGGCAATGTCTCAAATGATCGGTGCCTTGATTTTGGCCCGCGCGGTCGAAGACGCGGACCTGCAACACGAAATCCTGACGGCTTGCCAAAAGCCCTGTGCGTCAAAATCTTAGCGGACGTGGACCGGACCAGGGCGCGCCAAAAATGTCTTTAGACTTGGAGATTGAAACATGCATATCGGCCTCATAGGCGGCCTCGGACCGGCGGCTACGATATCCTACTACACGCGGTTGATTGACGCGTTCAAAAAGGCCGATTTGCCACTGTCACTGACGATTGAACATGCTGATATGAATGCCTTGCTGCAGCGGGCAGCCGAAGACCAGCGGGCATTGCAGGCAGAGGTCTTCGCGACGCACCTCGACCGCCTCGCTGGCGCAGGCAGCGATATTGCTTTGATCACCGCAATTACCGGACATTTTTGCTTTGCAGAAACGCAGGCCATATCACCCGTGGCGCTGATGGATGGCACGGGAATCATCGAGACATATTGCCACGACAACGGGATCAAAAAACTCGGCATACTGGGGAGCAGAGCCACCCTCGAAACCAATCTCTTTGGCTTATTGAAAACCGTTGAGGTAGTCGTGCCTCAAGATCGGTTTGAGAGTGTTTGGGCCGCCTATATGGAGATGGCAGAGACCGGGGTATGCAGTGAGAAACAGCGTGCGTTGTTCTTTGAGGCGGGGCAGACAATGATCGACGACCAACAGGCGGACGCTGTGTTGCTTGCAGGAACGGACCTGGGATTGGCATTCGACAATCAAGCGCCGGGATTCAGATTTATTGACGTGATCGAAATCCACATCAATGCGCTGGTTTCAATCGTCGCGGCAGGTGGACTAAATTGAAAGCACCATGGGGTCTGACGTCAGTTTATATCTCGCAACTTTGATACCTCGCGCCGATTTGCGGCGGTGTGGTGATGCCTGAACTGTGAATATATGTGCCGCCAGCGTGGTCGACCGCAAGAGACACATTGTATCGTAACTTTTTGCGAAAGAAGAGTTACCCGAAACATAACGATGGCAGTCTTTGGATGCACCCAGCGGCTATCGCTGATGAGACCTCTTTGCTGCCGCTCACTGCGGTTGGCCGAACTAACACAGCCTTTGTCTGCTTCACCGTCTCAAGAAACAAGATCCGCAGGCCGCAGCGAAAGTCCGGTTCCCGCCCGACATGTAGAACAGTCCCGTCTGCTTTGAGCTGGGAGCTGCCATTAGACATCAAAGCCACCAAGGTCCGCATCGGCCCGAAAAACCCACCGCCCCCTCAGATCTTTACGCTTATCCTTCTGGGCTTACTTGACGCCCCTACAGGTATGAAATACTAACGCCTTCGTTGAGCGGGCGTTGTGTAATGGTTAAGACCTCAGTTTTCCAAACTGAAGATGAGGGTTCGATTCCCTCCGCCCGCTCCAACATATTATACCCTTAATTCAGACTGCTATGATTTGCCGCAAGCAGCGGTCATTTGTCGGGCTTGACCCCATGCGCGGTGCAGGCGATGACACTGGTGTTTGAAAAGGAATTCTGATGGCCCGTACGCCCACGCCCGCACCCGCACATGAAGAACGCGAAAGGTCCAAGAAGTTGGGCGCGTTGCGTGCGCTTATTCCCTTTGTGCGGCCGTACCGCGGTCTGATGATTGCCGCAATTCTGGCGCTGATCATGACGGCAGCGATTTCGTTGATGCTGCCATTGGCCGTGCGCCGGGTCATTGATAACTTTGGCAGCGGCGAAGAGCTGCTGGATCAGTATTTTATTGCCGCTTTGGCAATCGCCGGGTTGTTGGCCATCGGGACGGGGCTGCGCTATGCACTGGTGACGCGGTTTGGCGAACGGGTGGTCGCAGATATTCGCAAAGCTGTTTTTGATCGCGTCATCGGTATGAGCCCGTCATTTTACGAGCGTGTCATGACTGGAGAGGTCTTAAGCCGGATCACCACGGATACCACGCTGGTTCTGTCGGTGATCGGGTCGTCCGTTTCGATCGCGCTGCGCAATATGTTGATTTTCACGGGCGGGTTGATCTTGATGCTGTTCACCTCGGCCAAGTTGACGGCGATGGTGTTGTTGCTGGTGCCTGCCGTGATCGTGCCGATCCTTGTGTTGGGGCGTAAGCTGCGCGTGATCAGCCGCGAAAATCAGGATTGGATTGCGGCCAGTTCGGGCAATGCCTCCGAAAGCCTTGGCGCGGTTCAGACCGTGCAGGCCTTTACCCATGAGGCGGCAAGCCGCGCCCAATTCGCGCAGATGACCGAAGCGTCTTATGACGCAGCGCGCCGCCGGATCAAGACACGGGCGTTGATGACGGTCATCGTGATCTTTTTGGTCTTTGCCGGTGTGGTTGGCGTTTTGTGGATGGGCGCGCGTGATGTCCGGGCGGGCGATATGACCCCCGGCGCATTGGTTCAATTCGTGATCTACGCGGTGATGGTGGCGGGCGGTGTGGCCGCATTGTCGGAAATCTGGGGCGAATTGCAGCGTGCAGCCGGGGCCACGGAACGTCTGGTGGAACTGCTGCAAACCGACGACGACGTTCATGACCCCGCCGTATCCACGAAATTGCCCAGCCCTGTGGCCGGTCGCATCGTGTTTGAAGATGTGCATTTTTCCTATCCCGCACGGCCCGCAGTCCAGGCGCTGGACGGTGTTAACCTGACAATCAATCCGGGCGAAACCGTTGCCTTTGTTGGCCCGTCAGGAGCAGGTAAGACGACGATTATCCAGATGATCTTGCGGTTCTATGATCCGCAATCGGGACGGATCACCTTGGATGGGATTGATCTGCGCGACGTCTCTCGCGACGCGTTCCGGCGGTCGGTCGCGTTGGTGCCCCAAGACCCGGTGATTTTTGCCACCTCAGCGCGCGAGAACATCCGCTTTGGCCGACCGGATGCGACGGATGCCGAAATTATCGCAGCGGCCGAAGCGGCGGCTGCACATCAGTTCATCAGCGCGTTGCCCGATGGCTATGACAGCTATC
This sequence comes from Sulfitobacter marinus, assembly GCF_900116285.1. Classification (GTDB taxonomy): domain Bacteria; phylum Pseudomonadota; class Alphaproteobacteria; order Rhodobacterales; family Rhodobacteraceae; genus Sulfitobacter; species Sulfitobacter marinus. The sequence goes on from NZ_FPAJ01000001.1 coordinate 11,190, forward strand.
TGGGCGAACGCGGTGTGATGTTGTCGGGTGGACAGAAACAGCGCATCGCCATTGCGCGCGCGATCTTGCGCGATGCGCCGGTGCTGTTGCTGGACGAAGCGACCAGTGCACTGGATGCCGAAAGCGAACGCGCGGTGCAGCATGCGGTGGACAAGCTTAGCGCGGATCGGACGACTTTGATCGTCGCGCACCGCTTGGCAACCGTCAAAAAGGCGGACCGCATCGTGGTTCTGGAAGCCGGGCGGATTGTTGATACCGGCACCCATGACGAATTGGTCGGGCAGGGCGGACTTTATGCGCGTTTGGCCCGTTTGCAGTTCACTGATGGCATGGCCGCTGAATAAAACGCTTGTCTATCTCTGCCTAAGGTGGAAACTATCAGGCGCAAATAAAACCACAGGGAGATGATCATGGGTTTATGGAATTTCGTTAAGGACGCCGGTAAAAAAGTATTCGGCGGCGGCGATGAAGAAGAAGTGACAGGCGCGGCGCTGCAAGATGAGCTTAAAGAGCTTGGCCTTGATGCTGAAGGTCTGGATATTCAGGTTGATGGCGACAAAGTCACCGTTTCGGGCACTGCGGTCAGCCAAGAGATGAAAGAGAAAGTCATCTTGGCCGTTGGCAATGTTGAAGGTGTTGCAGCTGTCGAAGAGGACATCAGCGGCGGTGATGGTGACGGTACTTTCCACACCGTTGAAAAAGGCGACACGCTCTGGGCGATCTCGACCAAGACCTTGGGCAATGGTGCGCGCTACGAAGAGATTTTCGAGGCCAACCGCCCCATGCTGACCCATCCGGACAAAATCTATCCGGGTCAAATGCTGCGTATTCCGGCGAAATAATCGGGTTCCGTCCCCTAAACGGGCACGCCAAATCACAAAATTATCAAGAGCGGCAGATCACTTCTGCCGCTCTTTTTGCATTTTGCATGGTGAAACTAGGCTGACGCAACGTTCAATCTTCCCACAGACGCTTGCGGATTTTGGATTTAGCCATCATCTTTGGCGGCAGGGAATAAATGAATGCGGGCAAACCGCACCATAGGGAGGACTATTATGTCATTTGCCGGGATCGAAGACCGTAATGCAATCGAGGCAGAAATGCCTTGGGCAGACCGGGACGTCGCTAAAACAATGTGGGGCTTGCTGAGCAATACGGCTGGCAAGTTCCCAAACCATAACGCAATCAGCTATCAGCTGTTTTCCGGCCCGAAAGATTACGCCGAAACGCTGACTTGGGGGGAACTGCACGGGCAGGTCGGCCGGGCCGCCAACCTGTTCCGGTCCTTGGGTGTCGGACCTACGGACGTTGTGGCCTATGTGCTGCCAAACTGTAACGAGACGGTTATCACATTGCTGGGCGGTGCGGTCGCAGGGATCGCAAACCCGATCAATCCGCTGCTGGAGGCCGAACAAATCGGTGCCATCCTGCGTGAAACCAATGCCAAGGTTGTCGTGACTTTGCGGCCCTTCCCGAAAACCGACGTGGCGCAGAAAACCGCCGAGGCGGTCGCGCTGGCACCAAACGTGAAACATGTGCTTGAGGTCGATCTGTGCCGTTATCTGACCGCGCCAAAGTCGTGGATTGTACCATTGATCCGCCCCAAACAGACGGGCAGCAACCAAGCAACCTATCATAATTTCAACGCGGAGCTGGCCAAGCAGCCTGCTGAGCTGACCTTTGATGATCCGCAAGAGGACCGGGTGGCGTTCTATTTCCACACAGGCGGGACCACGGGCATGCCCAAGGTCGCACAGCACAAATATTCCGGCATGATGTATAACGGCTGGCTGGGTGGCCGGCTGCTTTATACAGAAGAAGACAACATCATGTGTCCGCTGCCGTTGTTCCACGTTTTTGCCTGCCACGTCATCTTGATGGCGGCGGTGACATCTGGCGCGCATGTCGTGTTCCCGACACCCCAAGGGTATCGTGGCGATGGCGTGTTCGACAACTTCTGGAAGCTGGTCGAGCGCTGGAAAATCACATTTATCATCACCGTGCCCACCGCGATTTCGGCCAAGATGCAGCGCCCGATTGATGCTGATATCTCGACCGTGAAACGGGCATTCTCCGGCTCGGCCCCCTTGCCGCTGGAACTGTTTAAGCGGTTTGAAAAGGCCACGGGCATTACCCTGATCGAAGGCTATGGCCTGACCGAGGCGACCTGCCTTGTTTCTGCAAACCCGCCCGATGGCCTGCGCAAGGTTGGCAGCATCGGCATCACCTTCCCGTATACGGATGTGAAGATCATCAAGGGCACCGCCGGTGGACCTGTCGAGGCCAATACAGACGAGATCGGCGAGATTTGTATCTCGAACCCAGGCATCTTTGAAGGCAACACCTATACCGAAGCGGATAAGAACAAAGACCTGTACTACTTTGAAAAATACCTGCGTACAGGCGATTTGGGCCGCATCGACGAAGACAAGTATCTGTGGATCACGGGCCGCGCCAAAGACCTGATCATCCGCGGTGGTCATAACATCGACCCCGCCGAGATCGAAGAGGCGTTGCTGGGTCACGAGGCCGTTGCCTTTGCAGGTGCGATCGGCCAGCCTGATGCGCACGCAGGCGAAGTGCCTTGCGCCTTTGTCGAGCTGGTTGGCGGTGCATCGGTGACCGAGCAGGAGCTGATGGAATTCTGCAAGGAAATGGTTCAGGAGCGCGCGGCGCAGCCCAAGCATATGATGATCATGCCTGAACTGCCCAAAACTGCTGTTGGTAAGATCTTCAAGCCTGATCTGCGCAAAATGGCGATCACCCGCATCTTTAATGAATCGCTTGAGAACGTCGGCTCGCCCGCACGTGTGGCATCGGTTGTTGATGACAAAAAACGCGGCCTGGTGGCGCGAGTTACCATGAACGGCGCGTCAGAGGCTGATGTAGGCAGCACATTGAATGTGTTCACCTTTGGCTGGGAAGCTGCATGAACCCACCCGACTATGACGTTCTGCTGGATGATGAAATCTGGGCCTATATGCGGCGATCAGATGAATTTTATCCACCAGACGCGGTCGGGCTTAGCATCGAAGACCAGCGCGCGGTCTATAACAAGATGTGCGCTGCTTTTCACCAAAGCCACCCTGACGGGGTACAAACATGGGACGTCACCTTTGGTGGCGTCCCATGTCGCATTTACGAGGTCGGCGCATCCGATATCACCGTCATCTATTACCACGGCGGCGGCTTTGTCGTCGGTGGGCTAGAAAGTCACGATGACGTCTGCGCCGAAATCTGCGCGCGCAGCGGATACAGGGTGATTTCAGTCGATTACCGCTTGGCCCCCGAGGTTACCTTTCCCGGTTGTTTCAACGACGCCTACGACGCGTTTCAGGCAATCGCAGCCGAATATGCCGGTGGCATTGTATTGGTCGGAGACAGTGCGGGCGGAAACCTTGCCGCAGCGGTGGCGCATCATGCACGCGGGCGCATTGATGGGCGTATCAAAGGGCAGGTGCTAATCTATCCGGGCCTCGGCGGAGACGCAACGAAAGGCAGTTATGTCCGCCATGCCAACGCGCCCCAGCTGACGGTTGCGGATATGGCATTTTATCAGCAGGTTCGTTCGGGCGGGGAGCCGCCCAAGGGCGATCCACGCTATGCGCCCCTGCATGATACGGATTTTTCCTGCTTGCCGCCCAGTGTCATGATCACGGCGGAATGCGATCCCTTGTCCAGTGACGGCGAAACCTATCGTGACGCCATTCTGGCCGCAGGCGGTAAGGCGATTTGGGTCGAAGAACCGGGGCTGGTGCATGGCTATCTGCGTGCGCGTGTGATGTCGCAAAAAGCGGCTGCCAGCTTTGATCGTATCGTGGCCGCGATTTCGGCGTTGGGGGCAGGCGACTGGCCTGCTGATCTGTCCTAGCTTAGAAACGATTTTGCCGACATCGTGTCTGCCACAGGCGCACCCAGACGCCCCAAAATCGTCGGCGCAAGCTGAAGCTGGTCGATCACTGTATCCTCGGACGGGCCTTGGGCATCGCCAAAGTAATAGAGCGCCGTCTCTTGCTGCAACGTCCCGCGCCCGCCGTGGTGGCCGCGCTCGTCCTGGCCGTGATCTGCGGTCACGATCACCTCGTAACCCATCGCGCGCCACTGTGGGATAAACGGGGCCAGCATCTCGTCCATCACAAAGCAGGCATGGTCCATTTCCTGACAGTCGTGAAAGAAACGGTGGCCCATGCTGTCCAGCGTACAGGTGTGCAGCATACCGTAGTCCAGACCGAAGCGCCCCGCCAGATTGGTCAGCGTGCCAAACAGATCAACATCAGACGGCGTCATCTGGTTGGCTTGGCCATAGCCGGTCATGGTGTGAAACCGCCCGTGGTTGATGGTGTCGCTTTCCGGTTCATCATATTCGATGTCGCGGACATAGTCGAAGGGATGACGGTTAAAGAACTGGGACCAAAATGAATGTGCGACAGCACCTGTGACGCCTCCAGCCGCACGGGTCTGGGAAAAGACGTCCTTGTGCTTAAGCCGGAAAACGTTGCCATTGCCGGTGCAGCCATGCTGCGCGGGGGCCACCCCAGTGTGGATTGACGCATAACACGAGGCCGAGATAGACGGCAGAGCAGCGCGCTGCGTCCAGACGCGGGCATCACCACTGTCCACCCAGCCTTCGAGGTTGCCAAACAAGCGGCGGAAATTGCGGTAGGGGACACCATCAAGGATGATCAACAGCAGCTTGTTCTTCATGGTCTTGTCCTACAGTTGCAGCGGGCGCGGAAAATAGGTCTTTTCCGGGACGGATTTTTTAAAAAAACCGGTGCCCCTAATTCCCGGCGCTTTCCATGCGACGGTGTTCAATCGTTTCTTCCAACCAGCCGATTTTCATTTCCGGAACGGAGCTGAGGAGCAGATCGGTATAATCATCAAAGGGCGGTGACAGCACCTGGCTTTTCGGGCCGTACCGCACGACCTCGCCTTGGTACATCACAGCGATGCTATCGGCGATGGCGCGGACCGTCGCCAAATCATGGGTGATGAACAGATAGGCGACGCCTTCGATCTTTTGCAGGTTCAACAGCAGCTTGAGAATGCCATCGGCGACCAGTGGATCAAGGGCCGACGTCACCTCGTCGCAGATGATCAGCTTGGGTTTGGCCGCCAATGCGCGCGCGATGCAGACACGTTGTTTCTGGCCGCCCGACAGCTCTGCGGGATAGCGGTCTTGGAAGCCGTCGCCCAGCTCGATCTCGTCCAGCAGTTCCTGAATGCGCTTTTGCTTGGCTTTACCTTTCAGACCGAAATAAAATTCCAGCGGGCGACCGATAATGGTGCCCACAGTCTGGCGCGGGTTCATCGCCGTGTCGGCCATCTGATAGATCATTTGCATTTCGCGCAGATCTTCGATGGGGCGTGTGGGGAGGTCGGGGCTTAGTACGCGCCCGTCAAATGTAATTTGTCCCTCTCTCGGCGGCAGCAGCCCCGTGATAACGCGCGCCAGCGTTGATTTGCCGGACCCGGATTCACCGACAACCGCCAAGGTCTGGCCAGGGTGGATATCGACGTTGATGTTTTTCAACACATCAAAGTTGGTGCCCTTGTAGCGCGCGGTTACGTTTTCGACGCGCAGCACGGGGTTATCTGTCGGGGTCTTTTCTTCGTGTTTGATCGACCGCACCGATACCAATGCTTTGGTGTAGTCTTCTTTGGGCGCGTTGATGATCTGGTCGACGGTGCCGTATTCGACCATATCGCCTTGTTGCAGCACCATGATATGGTCGCTGACCTGCGCCACAACGGCCAGATCGTGGGTGATGTAGAGTGCTGCCACACCTGTTGCGGCAATCGCTTCCTTGATCGCGGCCAACACGTCGATTTGCGTCGTCACATCCAGCGCCGTTGTGGGTTCGTCGAACACCACCAGATCGGGTTCCGGGCACAGCGCCAGCGCCGTCATGCAGCGTTGCAATTGGCCACCAGACACCTGATGCGGATAGCGGTTGCCGATGTTTTCGGGGTCGGGCAGGCCTAGCTTGGAAAATAGCTCAACCGCGCGGGCTTCAGCCTCTGCTTTCGTGAATTTGCCTTGGAAAATAGCGGCTTCGGTCACCTGCTCCATGATCTTTTTGGCGGGGTTGAAGGATGCCGCTGCAGATTGCGAAACATATGTTACCTCGGCCCCGCGCAAACGGCGCAGGCTGCGCAGGTTTTCCTTGAGAATGTCGCGCCCGTTTACCCAGACTTCGCCGCCGGTGATCTCAACACCACCACGGCCATAGGCCATGGCCGCCAGACCAATGGTGGATTTACCTGCGCCGGATTCACCGATCAGGCCCAGCACTTTGCCGGCCTCAAGATCGAAATCCACGCCGTGCACGATCTTGATCGCAACAGGTTTCTCGCCGGGGGGGTAGGCCGTCGCGCCGATTTTCAGCCCGCGTACCTTAAGCAATGGTTCGGTCATCCCCGGCCCCCTTTCAGCGATGTGGTGCGGTTCAGGATCCAATCCGCAACAAGGTTGATCGAGATGCAGAGCGTCGCAATCGCATAGGCCGGGTACAGTGCCGCTTGGATGCCGTAGTTGATGCCTTCTTTGTTCTCTTTTACGATGCCACCCCAGTCAGCTTGTGGCGGTTGTACCCCCAAGCCAAGGAACGACAGGGTTGATACGAACAGAACCGCAAAGATAAAGCGCAGGCCCATTTCGGCGACCAGTGGTGACAGGGCGTTGGGCAGGGTTTCGCGGAAGATAATCCAGCCGATTTTCTCGCCACGCAGGCGGGCCGCTTCGACGTAATCCATCACCGTGATGTCAACGGCGACAGCACGGGCCAGCCGGTAAACGCGGGTGCTGTCCAGCAAACCCATCAGGATAATCAGGATCGGTACAGTGGTCGGCATGACCGACAAAACAACCAGCGCAAAAATCAGCGACGGGATCGACATGATCAGATCAACAAAGCGCGACAGCACCTGATCGACCCAACCGCCTGAAACAGCGGCAAAGAAGCCCATGACAGACCCCAGCGTAAAGCTGAGGATCGTGGCCGCGGTTGCGATAAAGATGGTGGTTTGCCCGCCGTATATCATCCGGCTCAGCAGGTCGCGGCCAATGCTGTCGGTCCCCAGTAGGAACTCGGACGAAGAGGGTTCCCAAACGTCGCCAACGACCTCGGCCATGCCATAAGGGGCGATCCAGGGGGCAAAGATTGCCATGATGAAATAGATACCGGTAAAGAAAAGACCGATCATTGCAGAGAGGGGAATGTTTCTCATGGGCGAAACCCTTTCGATGATAGGGCTTTAAAGGGCAGTGGCGATGCGGCGACCGGGGGTCTTCCCACGGTTTTGCTTGGCAAAAACGCTTGGGCGCGCGCAGCGTATTCTTTCGGGGAACAATGCACTGAACTCATTTCGGATGCCTTAGTCGTGGATTGGCCAGGATCGACACGATGTCTGCGACCAAGTTCAGGCCGATATAGACCGCCGCAAAGATCAGACCACAGGCTTGCACCACAGGTACGTCGCGTTTGCTGACGTGATCCACCAGATATTGCCCCATGCCGGGATAGGCGAACACCACCTCGACCACAACAACGCCGACCACCAGATAGGCAAGGTTCAGCATCACAACATTGACGATGGGCGCGATGGCGTTGGGGAACGCATGCTTGCGAATGATCTTGAGCATGCCCAGACCTTTCAGCTCGGCCGTTTCGATATAGGCCGATTGCATCACGTTCAGGATCGCGGCGCGGGTCATGCGCATCATATGCGCCAACACCACCAGCGTCAGTACCATCACAGGGATCGCGATGGCGTTCAACTTGGCCCCAAGGGTCATGCTTTCGTTGATGATCGAGACAGACGGAAACATACGCCATTTGATCGCAACCCAATAGATCAGCACGTAACCGATCATAAATTCGGGGATCGAAATGGTGGTAAGCGTCACAGCTGAAATCAGCTTATCCGGCCAGCGGTCTTTGTAGCGTACGGCCAGCAGGCCAAGGAAGATTGCCAACGGGACCGAGATAGCGGCCGCCCAGAAGGCAAGGAAAAGCGTGTTTTTGAGGCGTCCGCCAAGGCTTTCTGCGATGTCGCGGCCATTGGTCAGGGCAGTGCCCAGATCACCCTGCAACACACCACCAAGCCATGCGAAATAGCGGGTGACGGCGGGGTCATTCAGGCCAAGTTCGCGGCGCAAGTTTGCCAGTGCTTCGGGCGTGGCGGATTGGCCTAATATGGATTGTGCCACGTCGCCGGGCAAAATCGAAGTGCCTGCGAAGATCAAAACCGACGCGGCAAGGAGGAGAAGAAGGCCCAACGCTAAGCGTTGGGCGATCAGTTTTAATATCGGGTGCATCTGCGTGTACCCTTAAGCGTCTTTGATCCAGCATTTGATCGGCGCTTTGTTGTTCATCAACTCGGCGTTCGGGTCTGCGGACCAACCGCCAACGTTGTTGGCAACACCGTCCACAAAGTCGTTGAACATTGGCAGGATCAAGCCGCCTTCGTCACGCAGCATGGTACCCATTTTCGAGTAGATGGCCTTGCGCTTGCCGTCGTCCAGCTCGGCACGTGCCTCAAGCAGCATCGCGTCGAATTCCGGACGTTTCCAGCGGGTGTCGTTCCAGTCTGCGGTCGACAGATACGCTGTCGAATACATCTGGTCCTGTACCGGACGGCCACCCCAGTAGGATGCACAGAACGGTTGCTTGTTCCAAACTTCGGACCAGTAACCATCGTTGGGCTCGCGCTTGATTTCCAGTGGGATGCCGGCAGCTTTGGCTGTTTCCAGGAACAGCGATGCTGCATCCACAGCGCCTGCAAACGCGCCATCAGCGACGCGCAGCACGATGGGGCTGCCATCATGGCCGGATTTTGCGTAATGCTCACGCGCTTTTTCGATCGAGAATTCGCGCTGTTCGATGGTTTCGTCAAACAACGGATAGGCCGCGTTGATCGGCATATCGTTCCCGACCGACCCATAGCCGCGCAGGATTTTGTCGACCATTTCTTCGCGGTTGATCGCATATTTCAGCGCCAGACGCAGGTCATTGTTGTCAAATGGTGCGGTATCCACATGCGCGATGAACACATAGTGCCCGCGGCCAGCGACGGACTGTACGCTTAGGTTAGGCGCACGGTTCAGCAAGGACGCAACCTTGGGATCAACGCGGTTGATCATTTGAACCTGACCGGATTGCAGGGCCGCTGTACGGGCTGTGGCGTCGTTCAGAACCAACACTTCGTTATAGTCGGTAAAGCCGCGGTTGTCGGCATCCCAGTAGTTTTCGTTGCGGGTAAAGCCGTGGCGTACGCCGGGCTCATCAACTTCAAGCGTGTAGGGGCCTGTACCGATACCGGCACCGGGGTTGTCCATGCCGCCACCGGGCTGGATCATCAGGTGATAGTCGGCCATCAGATAGGGAAGGTCAGCGTTGCCAACACCCAGTTCGACAATCAGATTGTCGCCATCGATTTTCATGTTCTCGATGCCGCGCATAATGCCCAAAGCACCCGATTTGCTGTTCTCGTCCGAGTGACGCTGCATGGTTTTCAGCACGTCATCGGGGGTCATGTCTTTGCCGTTGTGGAACTGAATGCCCTTACGAATTTTGAACGCCCATGTTTTCGCGTCGGCTGAGGCCTCAAAGCTTTCGGCCATGCGAGGGATGATGTCACCTTCGGCGCTGACTTCGACCAGCGATTCATACAGGTGGCGCAGGTTATCGAGTGGCACAGAGGATGCGGTCAGTGCCGGGTCCAGCGTGTTGGTGGATTCACCGCCCGAGGAACCGATTTTGATCGAGCCGCCACGAATCGGGGTGCCATGCGATGCCGCTTGGGCGTTGTTTGCGAGCATGGTGTTTGCCACCGCAGCCGTCACACCCAAAGCAGCAGCGCGGCCTACGAATTCGCGGCGCGTCATTGTGCCCTTGGCCACTTGGCCCGTCATATATTCCAGTTGATCATTCATGATCATGTCTCCCTGTTGGTCGTTTATTGGTGATATTATTTATACGCCGATCTTGCGGCATTTTATTTTTCCCACATTAAAGTTTGCGCATTTTCCTTTATGTCGCAAGGGTTAATACCCCGGCGACCTTGCCGTCTTTATTACATGAAGTGTCGCTTAATGCTATCCGCGACGTCGCGTTCGTAGATCAGGGTATCGCCTTCGTATGCCTCTATCCGTCCGGTCAGATGGAAATGGGTCGCGTCGGACCACATTTTCGAATGGGTTTCGCTGCGCAATTTGATCTCGCCCCGCTCCTGCTCCTGGGTCCAGTGGCAGATGCCCGTGGCGCTTAGCGGATCGGCGGGGTTGATCGTCCAGCGTTCGCGTGCGATCGACCCTGCGATCAAGCCGTGATCGGCGTCCCGTACTTTGCCAAAGTCGTCTTCGATGACCAATGATATATGGCCCGTGACCATATCGGTTTCCTGCCGCCGGATGTGGTTTTCTGCGCGCAGGGTTTCTGTTTCCCACGGGGCCGCAGCGGTGGGGGGCGGGAATGCATATTCGTCACCGCCCGTCGTGGGCCGTTGGGGCAGGGCGATGTCACCCGCTGTCACGATCAAGGTCGCAGCGTCAGGCGCGGGCCAGATCAGCGGCCAATAGGCGGTTGAAATAGACACGCGCAAACTGTGGCCTGCCGGCACGCGGTAGGCGATGTGATCCAGATCAAAGCTGATGTCTTCGGCCTTGCCGGGGTGCATCGACGTGGGGTTTTCGGCGCTGTTGCGATGGCTGAGGTTCAGCACACCATAGGTAATGCGCGCGCTGGCCCCGTCGGGGTGGATGTGGTTAAGCCGCACGGCGATTTGCCCCTGCGGTTTGTCGCAGGACAGCCGCAGCGTGATGCGCGGCGCGCCGACAATATCCATGTCTTCGTGCAGCGGACCGCTATCAAAGACGGTGGAAAGGGCGTCATCCTGACGTTGGTCGCCGGGCATTTCCGGCCCCAGCCAGATGGCGCAGTATTCCCCTGCGCTGGCCCCGCAATGTGCAGGCGATGCGACGGTGGCCTTCAGGGGGGCCGGTTCGGGGGCGAGCCCCGCGTCCGTTAGATACATCGATTGGGTGGGCAAATGCGATGTCGCCCCGCTGTCTTCTGCAATCCAGCGGCCGGGGCGTTCCAGCACCCAAGTTGCAGGGCGCATGCCGTCCATCAGATAGGCGCGATAATCCGGATCATCCTCGACGCCTGTGTCAATGTCTTTGAGCCAACGATCCCACCAGCGCAGCGCCTCTTGCAGGAAACCAATGCGCGGTTCGGGAATGGCGAAATGCGGATATTTATGAACCCAAGGGCCGACGATGCCCTTGGCCCCCGGCAGCGCCTCGACCAATTGGGGAACCGCGTTCTTATAGGCGTCGCCCCAACCGCCCACGGCCAGAACCTTGGCCTTGATCGCGCTATAGTCTTCGATAACCGACCCCTGTTTCCAATAGGCATCGCGCGATTGGTGTCGCAGCCAAAGGGACGCAAGAAACGGTTCGGCCTCCAGACGTTCCAGCCACATCTCGCGCCAGTCGGGGCGCAAGGCCGGGTCGGGTGCGCGGCTGGAATAGGACCACATCGTTGCCCCCCAGCCCAGATTTTCGTTCAGCAGGCAGCCACCTTTATAATGGATGTCATCAGCAAACCGGTCCACCGTCGAACACAGGGTGATCACGGCCTTCAACGGCTCTGGCCCATGCGCCGCGACTTGCAGCCCGTTAAAGCCGCCCCAGCTTATCCCCATCATCCCAATGCTGCCATTGCACCAGTCTTGCGCCGCTAGCCAGTTGATCACTTCGATGCAATCGGCCTGCTCTTGCGGGGTGTATTCGTCCTCCATCACGCCTTGGCTGTCGCCATTGCCGCGCATATCGACCCGCACGCAGGCATAGCCGCGTTCGGCAAACCAAGGGTGGGTCAAGGCATCGCGGGCCGTGGTGCCATCGCGTTTGCGGTAGGGCAGATACTCCAAGATCACCGGCACGGGCGCACCGTCAGAATTTTCAGGCCGCCAGATCCGCGCAGAAAGCCTGCATCCATCAGAGAGTGTGATCCCCAGATCAGGGTCTTCGATTATCTTCAGCGGGGCGTTGGGGCTGTCTGTCATTGCGGCAGCGTCATCGCGGGGGCGTTTGTTGTCAACTGAATGCTTCCGTGTGGAAGTCTGTTTATTACACGCGTAAATAGAACGGCTTTTCTAAACGGGGGTACAGCGCGGATTGCGGGCCAAATTACCCTCGATGCGGGTGGGACTGTGGCGCCGATGCACAATAAAATAAGGCAAGAATAAGGCGAAGGTGATTACAGTTGAATTTACGTTCGCTATAAATATAGCGTGTCTACTATCACTCAGATAACCCTAAGGGAGAATTTTGAAGTAGCGCACACGGAATGGTTTAACGATCCGGTGGGCAAAAAGACAACCAAGTGATCCGCATAGAACGGACACCGAGGTAGAGCGGTACTATTATGAAGACGATAGAATTCGTCATTCGCGACCAAGCAGGCGCGGTTCAACGCGGTATTCTGGCTGAAGGGGCCACATCCTACATAATCCCGGCGCAAGTCGGTCAAGAGATATCTCTTAACCTGCGTCAGGCTGATTTCCTGTCGCACCAACGCGATGGTAATGATCTGGTTTTGACGCTTGTCGATGGAACGGTCATCACGATCGACAGCTATTTTAACGATACAGGCAGCCCAAACCGGTTGTTCATCTCCTCCGATGGATATCTGAACGAGGTGGGCCTTGTCGCGGTAGAGGGCAATAACCTGCACGCGCAATACGGCCCGACCGAGCAGTGGGGCAAGTGGAGCCCGTCCGATGACCTGATCTACTTTGGTCGCACGGACACGGCCACCATCACCGGCGCAATGATGGGTGAAGAAAACGAAGTTTCGATGCTGGCTGCCCCGCTGTTGGGCGCGGGCATGATTGGTGGCGGTGGTGCTGTGACGGCTGCGGCGGTCGCGGGCGGTGCGGCGATCTTGGGCGGTGGCGCAAACGCGGGCGACGCGGTTGCTGTGCCAACAGCAACGACAACACCAACGTCCCCATCCGCACCCACGCCGGCACCTACACCTGAAATCGCGATATCCTTGGCCACGGGTGGCAGAAATGGGAAGGCCACGATCACTGGCATGGGCACCCCCGGGGCCACCATCGACATTACGGTCGAAGGGACGACCCAGACGACAACCGTTGACGCAGATGGCACATGGTCGGTCAGCTATGACGCAGGCAGCTTTCGCGATGGTGAATACCAAACCCAAATCACCGCCACGTTGACCGACCAAAATGGCAATACAGCGACTTCCGCGGATACATTGACCGTCGATACCTTGGTTAACGAACTGACCTTTGCCAATCAGGCGGGGGCGGCGGATGCGACCATCAATACCGCCGAGGCAGCCCAAGGTGTTACCCTCACCGGCTCGGTAGAGGCGGGTTCGACCGTTTCGGTTGCAATGGGCGCTGTAACGCTTGACGCGGCGGTTGATCCCGACGGCAATTGGTCGGCAACCTTTGCGCCAGGCGACATTCCGGCTGGCACCTATGCAAGCGCGATTGTGGCAACCGCAACGGACAAGGCGGGCAACACCCGAAGCATTACGCAATCTGTGTGGGTCGATACCGAAGCCGGCGCTTTGACGATCAGCGCAGCCCCTGTGGAAAGCGACGATGTGATCAACGCGGCCGAAGCCAGCGATGGCGTGGCCATCTCGGGTACCGCAGATGCCGGGGCCGTTGTGACGGTGACCCTTGCAGGTGTCGTGACAACCACGCGCGCCGACCAGAACGGTGAATGGACATCCCATTATACTGCCGGTGACGTCGCGCAAGGGGTCTACACCGCTGAAATAACCGCGCGTGTCACGGATGGGGCGGGCAATACCCGCACTGAAACTGATAGTGTGCGTGTGGACACCCGTGTCGACAACCTGTCACTGAACAAGATCGAAGGCGACAATACCGTCAACGGGGTCGAACGTTTGGCGGATGGCGGGGTGATGGTATCTGGTACCTCTGAAACCGGATCATCGGTGGCTGTCAAACTGGGGAATGCATCCGCCAATGGCGTGGTTGACGCAGTTGGCAATTGGTCGGTGGCTTTTGCACCGGGGCAGGTGCCAGAGGGTACATATAATACAACCGCTGTGGTCACGGCTACGGATGGGGCTGGTAACACCGCAACAGCAAGCTGGCCCGTATTGATTGACACAGTTGTTGACACGTTGAACCTGAACACGCCCGGCGGCACCGACGCCGTTGTCAGCGCGCGTGAAGCCGCAGCAGGCATTGATCTGGCCGGACAAGTCGAGGCCGGTTCGCGTGTGGTCGTCCGTTTTGACGGCACGAATTACACCGCCACGGTGGATGCTTCAGGAAACTGGGACGTGACAATTCCGCCGGAAAACATCCGCAGCGGCACCTATCAGGCAGATATTTCGATCAAGGCGACTGATCATGTGGGCAATGTCGATACCCTCAGCTATACCGTGGCAATCGACACCTATGCGCCTGATGGCCCTGTGATCGAATCCTATACCCGTGACGGCGACGGTATCCGCGCCATTTCAGTCGAGCAAAGCGATGACGCCTTGGCCGTGCACCAGATACAGGCTGACAAATCCATCACCGAGGTGGCGGCAAGCACGTTGGAAAATGATACCCGGAACGAGACGAATTTCTACTTTGACTCGACCGTTCCGGACGGGTCTGACCTGATCGTGACGGCGACCGATGCTGCGGGTAATTCATCGGGCACATATCTTGCGCTGGATGATGAAAGCGCAAACACCCTGCTTGAGCTGACCAATCCTAATCTGGCCAGCCACAATATCGAAACCATCGATCTTCAATTCGCCGAGGAGGCGCAGCTGTCCATAACGGAAGCGGCCTTGCTCAATCTGTCCAGCAACACCAACACCTTGATTGTGAACGGCCACGCCGACGATACCGTCACAATCAGGGGGGGCACGCGCACAGGCACCGAGGTGAAAGAGGGCCAGACATATGACATCTATATGCTGGGCAGCGAAGGTACCTTGATGATCGATGACGATATTAGCGTGATCGTCTAAGCCAAAAAAGGCGCGGGAAGGGGCAACTGTCCCGCGCTGATACAGCAATAAACTGGCACGTTAAGGGCAGACGCATGGGGCAGAAACGAATAAGAGCAGGTGGCATATGCGCGCTGGCGCTGGCGCTGTCTGGCTGCGCGCCCGGTATGGCAGGCAACCGTGCGCCAGCTGACATGGTGGCACGGTTTAAGACGCCTGATGCCGTGCAGATCGCCAAACCGACATATGCAGAAAAACTGGCCGCAAACAGCCAGATCATCCAAGGGCTGTCCCGGCGGGTTTCGGTATTGCCCAAAGACGGTGTTTCTGGCGCGATCGCGTCCTCTGTCCTGGCTGCAAACAGCCGCACGGCCGAGGCCGAGTTGCGCGCGGCGGCGTTGCGCGCCGAGGCCGCCAGCACAAACTGGCTGCCCCGGATCGGCCCGCAGATCAGCCTGAGCGCGCTCGGCTCGGTCGCCGCCAATCTGGTCGTGGATCAGGTGCTGTTCGACAATGGTCGCCGCAAGGGGGAACGCGCCTTTGCGGTCGCCGATGTCGATGTCGCGGCAGTATCCTTGGCGCAAGACACCAACAGGCGCGTGGCCGAAGCGCTGCGTCTTTACACTGCGGCTGCCGAGGCGCGCGAAACTGCAACTCTTGGTCAGGCGACGCTTAAGGATATGTCGCACTTCGAATGGGTCATGGGCGAACGGGTCAAGGGGGGCGTATCCGACATGTCTGACCTGACCATTTTGCACCAGAAACTGTCCGAGATACGGGCTGGCTACACGGCGGCCATTGAGCGTGAAGCAACATCCCTGTCAGAGCTAAACGCCATGTCGATCCAACCGCTAAGCGATCTGCGAGGCATGCCGGAAATTCCCGTGACCGCCGGTGCGGGCGAGCCGTTGATCGTGGTGCGTGCCAAGGCCGAAAAGACCCGCAGCATCGCCGCCGCAGCGGTCGAGCGTGCCAGCATATTGCCGGCGTTATCTGCGGGCGGCACAATCGGCAAAGGCAGTTCTTTGGGTCTGAACATCGGGTCTGATCAGTTACTGGGGTTGGGCACCAAAGCATCGCTGGAGGCTGCGGCACTGGCAGATGAAACCGCGACCCGTAAATTGCGCCAGGCGCGCGAGGATTCAATCCGCGACCTGCGCCGCTTGGAAAAGCAGATCAGCGCCAAGTCACGCCAAAGCGCCGAGGCCGCGACCCTGACCGGGCAAGCTAAGCGAAACCTCGATGTTTTCCAAGAACAATATGATGCAGGGCAACGGCAGGTTATGGATGTCGTAGGCGTCTACGAGACCTATGCGCGCCAACAGCAATCTCAGGTAGCGTTGAAATATGATGTAATCCGCTTGCGCATTGAAATGGCGCAAATCCAAGGGGTTTTGGCAGATGGGAGCGCGATTTGATCAGCAAGCCGCGTTTTACGCTAACAATCACCAACGCCGATCAGGGGCACTTGAAAGCCGCGAATGGGCCTCAGCCCAAGGCGCAGAACGTCAACCGGCCTCACGACCGTTTGATGGCGCGCGCCTCTCTGGCGGCAATCTATGCGGGCGTGTTGGGGGTCGATACAACGGCCCGTGATCTGTTTGAAACCGTCGCCGTGAATACTGCCACGGGCGCGCCAACCGGCCGCGAAGCAGATGCCATCGCCAAAGCCTTGCAAAGCGTTGGTTTACTGACCCAAGTCAGCCGTGTTGCAGGACTGTCCAAATCATTGTGGCCTGCGCTGGCCTATATGACATCCGGTCAACTGCTGCTGGTGATGGGGCAATCGAGCGGCGATCTGATCGTGTTTGACACCACCTGCACCGACAACCGCGCCATGGTGCCGATCAGCGACTTTGAACCCTTCTTTGCGGGGCTAATTGTACGCGCCGAGGCCTCGCTTGAGACGGTGGCGAAAGCCCATGAAACAGGTGGCCGTCCCCCGCATTGGTTCTGGGGCCAATTCCCCCGTTTCCGCCGCCAACTGATTGAGGTCGCGATGGGGTCATTTGTGGCCAATGTGCTGGCCGTCGCGGTGGCGCTTTTTTCGTTGCAGGTTTATGACCGTGTGATCCCCCATCAATCACAGTCAACTTTGTGGGTGCTTGCCATCGGCGCGGGTCTGGCGCTGCTGATGGAAAGCTCGTTAAAAATGGCGCGGGCGCGGTTGATGGACGGGGCTGGACGTCAGATTGAATTGGCAGTTCAGGATACCTTGATGAAACGGGTGCTGGGCATGCGATCAGACGCGCGCGGACAAGCCCCGAACCAGCTGTTTTCGGCAATGCGTGAATTCGGGTCGGTGCGTGAATTCTTTACCGTGTCGACCATCGGCACGATTGCCGACATCCCGTTTATCTTTGTTTTTTTGTTTCTCGTGGCCAGCATTGCGGGGAACGTGGTTTGGGTGCTGGTTCTGGGCGGTATCTTGATGCTGGTGCCCGGGTTCTTTTTGCAAAAGAAAGCGATTCGGCTGACGCAGGAAACGCAGGGCGCATCGGCAAAATCCTCGCGGCTGCTGCACGAGGCGATCTTTGAACTTGATACCGTTAAAACCCAACGCGCCGAAGATCGCATTTTGCGCCTGTGGACCGAGCTGAACACCTTGGCGGCGGTTAAATCCTCGGAGCAGCGCAAGCTGGCGTCGTTTCTCACATTCTGGAGCCAGGGCATCCAGCAAGCGACCTATGTCGGCGCTGTGATCCTGGGCACCTATCTGGTGTTTGCCGGGCAATTTACCGTGGGGACGATCATTGCGGTCGGCATCTTGACGGGACGCACCCTTGGCCCGCTGACGCAGTTGTCGGGGACGATGGCCCGCTGGGGCAATGTCAAAGGCGCGTTGGACGGGCTGGATGCAATCGTCACCGCCCCGCAAGATACCGCAGAGGGCCGCACATACCTGCGCCGTGAAAAGTTGCGTGGTCAGTTCGAGCTGCGCGATGTGACATTCCGCTATGACGACGACGGCGCGCCGAGGCTTGATATTAAGGGACTGAGAGTACCTGCGGGCCAACATGTGGCCGTGCTGGGGGCGAACGGGTCGGGCAAATCTTCGCTGCTGAAAATACTCAGCGGGCTATATGCGCCGTCGGGCGGGCGTGTGCTGGTTGACGGCACCGAGATGGGCCAGATTGACCCCCGCGACCTGCGTCGGTTGATCGGGTATCTTGGTCAGGATGTGCGCTTGTTTTCGGGCAGTCTAAGGGACAATCTGAACATGAACCTGCTGGAACGGGACGACGATCGGTTACTGGCCGCGCTTGATTTTGCCGGGCTTGGGGCGTTCGTGAAAACGCACCACAAAGGTTTGGATCTTGAGATCAAGGACGCAGGCGTGGGCCTGTCGGTCGGCCAGCGCCAGTCCATCGGCTGGGCGCGGTTATGGCTGCAAGACCCTGCAATCTGCCTGCTGGATGAACCCACCGCCGCACTGGATCAACAGCTTGAGGCCGCGCTGGTGTCGCGTTTGCAGACATGGATGGCCGGGCGCACCGCCGTGATTGCCACGCATCGCGCGCCCATATTGGCGCTGACGACCCGCACTCTGATCTTGCAAGATGGCCGCATGGCGGTGGACGGGCCGCAGGAAAAAGTGCTGGCACATCTGGCTGGCCGATCAGGGCAACTGGCATGAACACTCAAGACGCCATTCCCACCTTGGACGGGCAGATGAAAGGCACCTTGCGCGGGCCATCCACTGTGGTCTGGCTGTGCGGTGCCACAGTGCTGATCTTTGTGGTCTGGGCCTCCTTTGCCTGGATAGATGAGATCGTGCGCGCCGAAGGCTCGATGATCTCAAGCTCGCGCCCGCAGATCATTCAAAACCTCGAAGGGGGTATTCTGGCCGAGCTTGCCGTGGGGGAGGGCGATATTGTTGAAAAAGGCGATGTTCTGGCGCGGCTGCATGGCACCCAGTTTCAATCCTCGGTCGATGACCTAGAGGACCAGATCAGCGCGTTTGAAATCCGTCGCTTGCGCCTTGAGGCCGAAATGGCTGGGCAGTCAGAGTTCGACGTGCCCGCCGCTTTTGTGCAGCGCACGCCTGACATTGTCGCGTCTGAACGGGTATTACTGAAAGCGCGGCAAGTTGATTTTCTGTCCCGTTCCGACGGGGCCGGGCGGGTGTTGACCGAAGCCGCCAAAGAACGCGAACTGCTGGAAAACATGCTGAAGAAAAAGATCGTGTCGCTGATCGAAGTCACCCGCGCTCGCAAGGTGCATGCAGATGCGCGGATCAGACTGGACGAGATCATCACGGGCACCGAGCTGGACCGCGCGCAGGAATATTCGGACGTGCTGAAAGAGCTGGCCACGTTGAAACAAAACCTGAAGTCCAGCACGGACCAGTTGAACCGTACCATCCTGACCAGCCCGCTTCGCGGTATCGTGAATAATCTGGCCGTGACAACCATCGGCGGCGTCGTACGCCCCGGCGAAGAGATTTTGCAGATTATCCCAATAGACGAAGAGCTGTTTGTTGAGGCACGGGTAAAGCCCGAAAACATTGCCGGTGTGCGCCCCGGCCAAGAGGCAACGGTTAAGTTGTCAGCCTATGATTATACGATTTACGGGACGCTAAAAGGCACGGTCAAATTGATTTCCGCCGACACCTTCAAGGATGACCGGTCGCGCAGCCCCGATGGCGGACCGCATTACAAGGTCACCTTGCAGGTGGATACCGACCATCTGACACCGCGTCAGGCGTCTTTGCAGATACGGCCGGGCATGCAAGCGAGTGTTGAACTGCATACCGGATCAAAGACGGTTCTGCAGTATTTGTTGAAGCCGCTTTATAAATCCAAAGAGGCGTTTCGTGAGCCTTGAGGTCGCGCATGGGGGCTGTCTGCCCCCAGACCCCCGAGGATTTTGGTCCATTTGGAAATTAGGGATGGGCTGTGTCTATCCAAAGTGTGACGGGGCCGTCATTGGTGAGAGCGACCGACATGTCCGCGCCGAACTCTCCGGTTTGAACGGGTATATCGAGGGCTTTCATATAGGCGATGAAGCCTTCGTATAATGCATTGGCGTGTTCCGGTTTGGCGGCGCGCGAAAATCCAGGGCGTGTGCCTCGCGACGTGTCGGCGGCGAGGGTGAACTGGCTGACGATCAGCGCGCTGCCGCCGGTTTGGGTAAGGCTGAGGTTCATCTTGCCCGCGTCATCTTTGAACAGGCGCAGTTTGGCGATTTTCGCGGCAAGTGCAGCGGCGGTGGCGGGGGTGTCATCTGGCATGGCACAGACAAAGACCAGCAGGCCAGCGCCGATCTGTCCAATGATCTGCCCGTCGACAGTGACTGAAGCATCTTTGGCCCGTTGAAGCACTGCGCGCATTTCAGGATTTCCAATCGATGATGTCAGTCGGGTCCGCCCGTTCAGTTCGGAACTGGTTGATCGGGGCGTCTTGGTCGGCATAGCCAAAGGAAATGGCGCAGAGCACCAGCCGGTCATCGGGGATGTCCAGATGATCGCGCACCAATGGGGCATAGGCGGCAATGGCGGCTTGGGCGATGGTGGCCACGCCAAGGGCGGTGGCGGCCAAGGTAAAGGCGGTTACAAATCCGCCGCTGTCCATTGCGCCGTAGGGGCCAAGCTCGGCCGGGGCGGTGATAATCGCGACATGGGGCGCGTCGAACAGAGCGTAGTTGCGCAGCATTTGTGCGCTGCGGCCTTCGCGGTCGGATTTGTCGATCCCCACTGCATCATAAAGCTGAAAGCCGCAGGTGCGGCGGCGCTCGGCATATACGCCGGAATAACCTTTGGGCCAGTCCAGATCGGGTTCGGGCGGTATCCCTTGGCTGGCGGCATCCATCAGGGCGCTGCGAAACCGGTCTGTTGCATCGCCTTTGGTGATGGTGACCTGCCACGGTTGCGCGTTGCACCAACTGGGCACGTGGCGGGCCGTTTGGATGATCCGGGTAATCACATCATCAGGGACGGGATCGGGCTGGAATGCGCGACACGAATAGCGCGCCTGTAAGATGTCGGTGAGAGTGTCGATCTGGGTCATTGTTGCAGCGCCATATAATAGCCGACCACCCCGGCGGCCAACAGGCCAAGGATCACGGCAAAGGTTATCTTGATCGCGGAATAGGGGCGTTCACCTTGGACATTGCCGGTGCGGCCATTAACCACGAAACGGTATGTCTTGCCGCGGTATTTATAGGCCGCCAGCCAGACCGGCAGCAGGATATGTTTGAACGTCACATCGCTCACCTGTGTCTGCACATTGTGGATGCGCTGCCGGTCGCCACCGATGTCAAACCGCACGTCGCGTTCGATCATCGCATCCATATACTGGCGCGCCTCGGCATAGCCGTCTTCGAGGGTGATCGAATAGGCCTCGGCACGGAAACCGGCCAGATATTCGGGGGCGTAAGGCTCCAGCGCGGACAGGTCCCAAGGTGCCAGAGCATCGGTAAACTTCTTGGGGAGGGATTTTGAGGCAAGCACCAAAACGTCGTCAAAGAACCGCGCCACCCGACCCGAGGCAGACCGCCAGCGCACCTTGGGGACCTGACGTTGTTCGCGTTTGCCATCACGCATCACGGTGACGGTCACGTAATATACCGTGCCGCGTTCGCCCGTGTAGCTGGATTTGGTATCGGCATCGTAGGTCCAATAGGGGACATAGATGCCCTGCATCCGGCGGCCCTTGCGGGCGTATTCCTTTAGACCATTTGGCGCGAACCACAGATTGCCAAGCCAGTTTGTCATGGCGTCTTTGGCCACGTTTTCGGTCAGCGCAAAGGGCAAGACGCCGCGCGGTTTGATATGACGGTTCAGGCCGGTGTCGACCACCACGGGGGTCGCGCAGAAGGGGCATTCGGTTGCGTGTTTGTCTTCGTCGAATTCGACCTGTGCCGCGCAATTGGGGCAGGTCGTAACCCGGGTCTGTTCCATTTCGGTGGGCGGCAGAGCGTGAGCCATGGCCGCGCGAAAATCCAACTCTTCAATCGTTTGATACGACCGTTTGCCGGATATGCGTTCGGTGTTGCCGCAATGATCACACACCAGCTTATATTCGGCCGGATCAAATCGCAGGTCCGACCCGCATCTGTCACACGGGAAACGGTGTTCTTCGATTGGCGCAGGCGGTGCCGGGGGCATTTCGAAGGGCGGGGTATCAGGCATCACGGCACCGCGCAGTGAGGCCGGAGATAGATATCGAGTGAGACCAGACGCAGGTCATTTGCGGGCAGGCTTGGGGGTGGGCAAATGGGCCACGATCCGCAATTCGATCAAGGCACCGGGACGGCGCAGGTCTGCGACCTCGACCGCCGTCCAGGCGGGCAGCGGCACGCCTAGCATGTCACGCATAACATCATTGACCTGATCAAAATGATATTTCAGCCCGATGTGATAGCTGGTGACCTCGACGATGCTGTCGGCATTACCCTTTGCAGCGTCAATGATAAGCAGGGCCTTGCCCAAGGCATTTTGCACCTGCCTGGTAATGTCGGGCGGCATCACGCCCTCTGAATCACCGCCTGTTGCACCGGTCAGAAACAGGAAATCCCCCGCGCGCACGGCGGGAGAGAACCCAGTTGCTTCTATAAGCTGGGCCAGTTCGGGGGGAGATACGACATCGCGCGCCATAACCCCCGCCTTATCCGGCGGGTGGTGGTGGGGGCGGCATCACGGTGAAGAGCTGGGCCAGCTCATCCACATCATCGGCTTTCATCCAGCCATCCTGACCGGGGGTCCACACGAATGTTTCGCGGGTCATTGCGCCCTCTGCTGCCATACGACCAAGGGCTGCTTTGGAAAACGGTCCCTTGGTTTGGCCATTCTTGGCCAGATGCCAGACCTTGTCGGCGACCGGTGGCGGCGGCGGGGTGTGCGCGGCGGTCGGGCGCGGGCCCCAAGGGCCAGCTTGGGCCGCGGCGGCACCGATCTGCATGCCTAATCCGGCACCCAGACCGGCCTGCATTGCCGCACCTGCACCGCCATCACGGCCCAATGCCTCGGCGGCTTGGAATTGCGTGTATTGTTGCAGATCGCCGATCATGCCCATGGACGACCGTTTGTCCAATACCTGTTCGACAGCAGGCGGCAGGGATACGTTTTCGACATATAGTTCTGGGATCGACAGACCATATTCGCCAATTGTGGCGGATATTTCGCCGCTGATCAGCTTGCCCAACTCGCGGGTGTTGGCGGCCATATCAAGGATCGGGATTTTCGACATCGCAATGCTGCGCGAGAATTCCTGCACGATGATGTTGCGGATCTGATAGCTGATCTCGTCCATGGTGAATTCGCCATCCGTGCCAACGATCTCGGTCAGGAAATGCGCGGGATCGGATACTTTGACGGCATAGGTGCCAAAGGCGCGCAGACGCACCGGGCCAAATTCGGGATCGCGCAGGATGATTGGGTTTTTGGTGCCCCATTTCAGATCATTGAACCGCGTGGTGTTGACGAAATAGATTTCGGATTTGAAGGGGCTTTTAAACCCGTGATCCCAATGCTGAAGCGATGTCATGATCGGCATGTTATTGGTCTCAAGCATATAAAGACCGGGGGTGAAGACATCGGCGATCTGCCCTTCGTGGACAAACACGGCCGCCTGGCCTTCGCGCACGGTCAGCTTGGCCCCGTATTTGATTTCGTGGCCTTCGCGCTCGAACCGCCAGACCATGGTATCACGGGTGTCATCGGTCCAGTGAATGACGTCGATGAATTGGCCAGATAGGAAATCGAGAATACCCATAGGGTTGGTCCTTTCGGTAAGGTGGCAGCAGTCTAAAGAGGTCCGCCCGTTAATTCACGGGCGATGGTGCGAACGATTGGCGCGGCTTGTTCGGCGCTCATTCCCGCTTTGAGGCGGGGATCGTAGAGGATTTTCAGCAGGTCTTCGTCGTGACGGGTCAGCAAGGCGAATTCGTCGTCATCGTTAAAGATTGACGGGCGCGCCGTGGGGCTGTCATTGGCCAAGCCCAAGCCTTGTGCCAGTTCCTCGTGAATGCACGACAGGCGCATCAGCGACGGGTTTTCAGCACGGATCACCGCCACAGCGGCGGTATAGGTGCTGGGATCGGCCCCGCCTGCATAGGCCGCAACGATGCAATAGGTGTCGCGGCGCAGGTTGCGCAACGCGCTTAGGCTGGCGGGGGTGACGCCCGGAATGCGCTGCGCCGCCTGAACAAGTGCCGCCTCGCGGTCATCTTCGCCCGCTATGATCACCATGAAATTGGGGCTGCCACGCAGGGTGATCGGATGGCCGGTGATCCCGGACAGCCGCCCGGCATAAGCGCGCACCGCCGCGCTGTCGGTTTTGCGGGCCGAGGGTGGAACGCTGTCGCCAAATACAACGGCCATGCGCACCGGTTGGTCCCAACGGCGCATCAATGTCTTTTCACCACGTCCTGAAAAGCTGGCGTTATATTCGTTGTAAAACGCGATCTGTTCAAAGTTGCGCGCCAGCATTTCAGCCGTGTAGGGGGTGTCGGGGCCGCCACCGTCACTGCGCAGCAAACCCTGGTTCAGCTGTGCCTGCTGTACCTGATTGAAATAGCTGCGCAGCCGCGCGCTTTCTGGGGACGTGGGTTGCGCCACATTGGGAACAGGCAGGCCAGATTCATCCGGCCGCCCGATAGGCTTGAGGGTGGGATCAACGCCGGTCTGAAAGGCGCAAGCAGCGAGCAGCAAAGCTGCTGCCCCTGTGCCCATCCAGCGTTTGAACTGACCGACCCGCAATGACATCTGACCGCCCTTGTTATACGGCTGATTTGGATGCCGTTGCCGACGCGAGAGTGTCGCGCAGTTTTGCTTCCATTTCCTGCAAATCCTTTTCGGCGGCGGCGCGTTTGGCTTTGCCTTCATCCGCGATTTGCAGCGATTCCTCGATGGTGCCGATCAGGTCTGCATTGGCCTGTTTGACCGCTTCGATATCGAACACGCCGCGCTCCATCTCGGTGCGGATGATCTTGTTGCTTTCGCGCAGGTTCTTTGCGTTCGAGGTCAGCAATTCATTGGTTAGATCATTGGCTTCGCGCACGGCCACAGCCGCCTCGCGCGACCGCTGGATCGTAACCGCTTGGGCCAATTGTGTTTCCCAAAGCGGCACGGTGTTCACGAGGGTCGAATTGATCTTGGTGACCAGGGATTTGTCGTTCTCCTGAACCAGCCGGATCGAGGGGAGCGATTGCATGGTCACCTGACGGGTGAGCTTCAGATCATGCACGCGGCGTTCCAGATCATCACGGGCGGCGCGCATATCGCGCAGTTCTTGGGCCTTGATCACCTGATCGTTTTCATCGGCGGCCTCTACGGCGGCTTCCATCGCGGGAATATCCTTGGCGTCCAGTTCGGCCATCTTGGCCTCGCCCGCCGCAATATAAAGCGCCAGTTCATCATAGAACTGCAACGTCTTTTCATAAAGCAGATCAAGGGATTTGATGTCTTTCAGCAATGTGTGCTCGTGGCTTAGCAACTCGTCCGTGACGCGGTCGATCTGGCCCTGGACCTGCTCAAACCGGGCGGTGAATTTGGCGAAAGGTGCCGCACGGCCCAGCAGGCGTTCCCACCAGCTGCGGTCGCGGCGCACGTCCAGTTCAGAGACGGAGAAACCACGGATGGTGGTGACGATATTTCGCAGGCTGTCACCGGCGGGGCCGACATCCTTGTTACGCACGTCTTGCAACATGGACTGGCTGATTTCTTGCAGTTCGGCCTGTGCGGCGGACCCAAAAGAGATAATCGACTGGGTTTCGGTCATGTCAATCTCAGCCATGCGGCTTTTGATTTCCTTGCTCATTTTGCCTTTGGCCTTTTCCAGCGGCACAATGGCGTCGGCGGGCGCGGGTTGGGCCAGCACAAGCGCATTGACCTCATCAACCAATGCTTCTGTTTGGGCGGCTTTTTCGCGGACTATGTCGGACATGTGGGGTATCTCTCTCTATGCTGTGGTGAAAGGCGCGTTACTTCAGGCGCACGCCTTCTCGGGAAAGCCGCTCGCGCAGCACGTCAATCTCAATGTTCAGGTCGGACTTGTCTTCCAATAGCGATTTTTGCGTGCGCGCGGCAAAGTTTTTGTCCAGATCATCCAGCAGGGCCAGGTAGTCGGCGCGCGCCTGCGCATCGCGGGTATTGGCATAGATATCAGCAAACTTGACCGTCGCATCACGCGCACCTTGCAGATAGACCGACAGGTATTTCCGCGCGCCCGTCAAATCACGGGGGTCTTCCTCGACGGTGCGGATCAGGGTGCGCGCGGTTGTCTGGAAATCCGCCAGCCGGTCCGTGGCCTGACGGTCGCCCGCGCGTGCGATGGCAGTGCTCATGGCGGTCAGGTGTTTCTCGGCCTCTTCGACCACACGGGCGACGCGGCCCTTTTGAAAGCTGTCGATCCCCTCCATTCCTTTGGACGAAAGCGGATCAATGCCAAAGGCCGACACATGCAGCCCAAGCGCGGCCAACCCATAGATCACAGCGGCAGCAACGCCGGGGTCGTTTTTATAGGCGGCCAAGCCGACGCCGAAACCGGTCAGTAAGCTCGCGATCATTTTGCGAGGCAGGGCAGGGCGTTCCGCGACCTTGCGCGCGACATAAGCGGCTTCGGCCTTGAGCCCCTCGCGCAGCATAAGCGCTGCCCCGGTAAGCGATCCCGCCGCGATCAAGCCCAAGGCCAACCCTTGCGCGCCATCGTTCAAGGACATGAAAACCAATGGGATTGCGGGGATAAACAAAACATTCGCACGGCCCCCGACCGGGTCAACCTCGACTCGCTTTGCACCGGATCGGTGCGGCGTGGGGGGGCCGTCTTGTTGTGATGTGTCGCCGTCCTGACTATATTTGCCGCCGTACCATTTGGCCATTATAGCCCCCCCAGCCAGCCCGTCGCCACGCCGAACAACAGAACGATCAACGCAGCATAAGTGATCTTTTGGAACGGTGTGGGTATCATCAGGCCCTCTTTGTCTAGTCCGTTAGGGGGTCTCAACGTATTCTGTCCTGCACCCAAAATCCGCGCTACGATTGTTATCAATAGGTAGCCAACCACAAGGATTAGCGCAAATAGTGCCGCAAACAGAAACAATCGACCCATCTAAATTTCCTTCTGTCCCATATATAGGGGCTCTGGCGGCGGGCCGCTAGGGATTCTGGAGGTATGCTTGGTATAACATGCCCGCCAAAGCAGAATTCAGGGTTTGCGCGTGCTCTTTACGCGGGTGCCGAACTTGCGCAGGGCAGGGCCGTCAGATGCGGGGCGCGCGGGCTTGGATTTACCGTAACCAGGCTTGGGCTTGCCGGGGATGGTTTTGCCCGTCGCGGTCTTTTCGCCCGGTTCTTTGGGCAGGCCGGGGCGACCGGGGCCGGGCATGCCGGGTTTGCGCGGCTTGCGCTTGACGATATGACTGGGCTTTTTCTTAACGGCGGTGCCGCTGTTATCTTCGATCTCGATGCCCAATTGATCCCGCACAACCTTGCGCTTTAGTTCCTCGACTTCGCCGGGTTTCAATTCGCCGAGCTGAAAAGGGCCATAGCTGGTGCGGATCAGGCGGTTCACCGACAAATGCACCGCTTCCATGGCGCGGCGGATTTCGCGGTTCTTGCCTTCACGCAGACCCACCGTCAGCCACGCGTTTGCGCCTTGCTGGCGGTCCAGTGAAACAGTCATGGGCTGGAATTTTTCACCATCGACGGTGATGCCCTTGCGCAGGGGGTCCAGCACCTCCTCGGACGGGCGGCCATTGACGCGGACGCGGTAGCGGCGCAACCAGCCGTTCGACGGCAGCTCGAGCTTGCGCTTTACCTCGCCGTCATTTGTCAGCAGCAGCAACCCTTCGGAGTTCAAATCAAGCCGTCCCACGCTCATCACGCGGGGCATGTCTTCGGGGAGATCATCAAAGATCGTACCGCGGCCTTTTTCATCGCGGTTGGTGGTCACAAGGCCGGTTGGCTTGTGATAGAGCCACATGCGCGGCGGTTCGGGATCGCCCACAGGTTTGCCATCAACGCTGATCTGATCGGCCGCCGTCACGTTCAACGCAGGCGAATCGATTTGCACGCCGTTGACGCGCACGCGCCCCGCTTCGATCATACGCTCGGCTTCCCGGCGGCTGGCAAGACCCGCGCGGGCCAATACTTTGGCGATGCGGTCGCCCGCAGGTGTGCCGGATTTCGGAGGCTGTGTGGGGTTATCTTGGCTCATAATTCAGCGCTTACCTTGTTTCCTGCCCTTGCGAAAGGGCTGCATTTACGGCCAAGTGCGGGGATGGCCTTTACTTCTTATATGTCTGCCGCGTTGGAACAAGCCCGCGCCGCCGCCTTGCGCGGCGAGGTGCCGGTGGGTGCCGTGATCGTCGGGCCGCAAGGTCAGATCGTGGCGGCGGCGGGCAATAGAACGCGTGAGTTGAACGATCCCACCGCCCATGCCGAGATGCTTGCCATCCGCGCAGCCTGTGATGCTGTCGGGTCCGAGCGGCTTGGCGGCCACGCGCTTTATGTCACGTTGGAGCCTTGCGCGATGTGTGCCGGTGCGATCGCGGCGGCGCGTATAGCGCGGCTGTATTACGGGGCCAGCGATCCCAAATCTGGCGGTGTGGCCCAAGGGGCGCGGGTGTTCAGCCATCCGCAATGCCACCATGTGCCCGAAGTCTATGACGACATCGCAGGGCAGGAAGCCCAAGCCATGCTAACCGATTTTTTCGCAGGCAAAAGAAAAGGATAACCCGATGGCAAGCCGAGACGAGTTAAGCCTTTTCATTCGAGATGCCTTGACCGCGGGCAACAGCCGCGCAGATATCACCGCTGCGTTAACCGATGCCGGTTGGAGCAAGACCGAGATCATCGATGCGTTGGACGCATGGGCTGAGACGGCATTTACCCCGCCGGTGCCGCGCCCCGTGCAAACCGTGTCTGCGCGGGATTTCTTTATCTATGCGTTGACCTTTGGGGTGTTGTTGGTGGGCGCGATCAATCTGGTGATTGTGTTACAGGTGCTGGTCGACCTGCTGTTCGAAGAGGATGGCTATGCGGTTTTCGGGCGGATTCGTTTTGGCGTTTCGGTTCTGATCGTTGCGGCCCCGCTATACCTGTGGCTGACGTTGCGCGAACGCCGCAGATTGGCCCGTGACCCTGCGCTGCACCGGTCGGCAATCCGAAAATGGCTGACATATATTGCGCTTTTGCTGGCGGCTGGAACATTGCTGGGTGATCTGGTCGCGACGATCTATGCCCTGCTTACCGGAGACCTAACCGCGCAATTCATGCTAAAGGCGGGCATCGTTGGGCTGGTCGCTGGGGGGATATTCCTTTTCTATTATAACGCGATACGGCAAGAGGACGCTGAATGAACCGCGTGTTGCTTATCGGGTTTTGTCTGATGGTCGCTGTGGCAATAGGTGCAGGGCTTTGGGTGGTTGGCGGGCCGGGCTACGCCCGCATGGTCGAGCAGGACCGCCAACGGGTATCTGATCTTGGAACTTTAGCGGATCGGATCGCTTGTAAGGGCCAGTCAGAGCGCAAGTTGCCCGAAAGCCTTGAAGATGTGGCACCGTGCCCGGGGTATCAGGACTCAAACCAGCATGATCCGGTGACCAACGAACCCTATCGCTATACCAAACTGAACCTAAACAGTTTCGAGGTCTGCGCCGAGCTGGCCCTAGACCCTAAAACCCCGCGCAGGATCTTGCCGTTTAAAAACGACCTGATCCTACGCGGGGGTAATATTGTCTGCATCGCGCGTCACGAGGATGACACCCAAAGCGACTAAAACGTGATCGCTTGCATCACTTGCGGTTCGATCACGTTGACGCCCGGCAGGCCGTCATCCAATACCTGCGCGGATTGTTCCAAGAGCGGCATGGTGCGGTAATGGCAAGGGATCACGGTCTTGAAATCGAAGTAACGTTTGGCAGCATAGGCGGCTTCGGCCATGCCCATGGTGAAATGCCCGCCTGCTGACAGAATGCCAATGTCAGGTTTGTGAAAATCACCGATCCAATCCATGTCGGCCATGATGCCTGTGTCGCCCGATACATAGATTGAATGGCCTTCGCCCTTGATCACAAGTCCGGCTTCGCTGCCCATGTAGTTCGGCATGCCGTCCACATTCACGCTTGAGGAATGCGACGCTGGCACCATTGAGACGCTGACATTGCCGCGCGCGATCGTGCCGCCCATGTTGAAGCTGTCACCTGCAATGGCACCTTGGGTCCCAAGGTACTGGGCCAGCTCATACATCCCAGAGACCGGAACGTTCAGATCCTTGGATATCTGAGGCACGTCGGCGATATGGTCGAAATGCGCATGGGTCACAAGAATCTCAGTGGCCCCGTTCAGTGCCGCGCTGTGTTGGCTTTCCTCAAGCATTGGATTGCCGGTCAGCCAAGGATCGATCAGCAGGACCTGATCTTCGATTTCGATGCGAAAGCTGCCGTGGCCGAGCCAGATGATATTCATGTGTCTTCCCTTTGGTTGATTCACCCGACTGTAGCGTGTGATGCAGATTTGGGGAGCCTCCGGCGGGAGTTTATTTGGCAAAATGAAGCTGAAGTGCGGGGAATGGGACAATCACCGCCCGCCCAGACTTGCAGGGGGCTGCGGGGGGCGGTAAACGGCAGACAAAGAGATAAGGAGCGCCCATGTCCATTGACGAGACCACCGCCGCACGGGTGGCCAAGCTGGCCCGTATCAAGGTTGAACCAGACGCGTTGCCCGCGCTGGCGCTGGAATTCAATACGATCCTTGGCTTCATCGAACAGCTGAATGAGGTTGACGTTGATGGGGTTGAGCCGATGACGTCAGTGACGCCTCAGGTTTTGAAGCGGCGCGATGATGTGGTGCGTGACGGGGGCCAGCAGGCCAAGGTTCTGGCCAATGCGCCAGACGCGCGCGAAGGATTTTTTGCGGTTCCGAAGGTGGTTGAGTAATGACTGATTTGAACAAACTGGGCCTTGCCGATGCACGCGATGCGTTGCGCAAAGGGGATGTGTCATCGGTCGAGCTGACCAACGCATGTTTGAGCGAGATTGAAGGCGCGGGTGCCTTGAACGCCTTTGTCCATCACACGGCGGATCTGGCCGCAGATCAAGCCAAAGTGGCCGATGCACGGATCAAGGCGGGCGATGCGCCTGCCATGTGCGGATTGCCGATTGGCATCAAAGATCTGTTCTGCACTAAGGGCGTGCCATCGCAAGCCGGATCGCGGATTTTGCAAGGCTTCCTACCCGAGTATGAAAGCACCGTGTCGCAGAACCTGTTTGACGCAGGCGCTGTGATGTTAGGCAAGCTGAACATGGATGAATTCGCCATGGGATCGTCGAACGAGACATCTGTTTATGGCAATGCTGTGAACCCTTGGCGGCGTGCTGGCGATGACGCACCGCTGACACCGGGGGGATCGTCGGGCGGGTCTGCGGCGGCGGTTGCTGCGGATTTGTGTTTGGCCGCGACGGGTACGGATACTGGCGGGTCGATCCGTCAGCCTGCGGCGTTTACAGGCACGGTTGGCATCAAGCCCACCTATGGCCGCTGTTCGCGTTGGGGTGTGGTGGCCTTTGCGTCCTCGCTGGATCAGGCGGGACCGATGACCAAAACCGTGCGTGATGCAGCGATCATGTTGGGTGCAATGGCCGGTTATGACGCCAAGGACAGTACATCGGCAGACTTGGCGGTGCCCGACTTTGAGGCGGCGCTGACCGGCGACATCCGTGGTAAAAAGATCGGCATCCCGCGCGAATATCACATGGATGGCATGCCCGAGGAGATTGAGAAACTCTGGCAGGATGGCATTGCAATGATGCGCGATGCTGGGGCCGAGATCGTTGATATCTCGCTGCCACACACGAAATATGCGCTTCCGGCCTATTACGTGATTGCCCCGGCCGAGGCGTCATCGAACCTCGCGCGCTATGACGGGGTGCGCTATGGTCACCGTGCCAAGCTGGATCAGGGCGACGGCATCACTGAAATGTACGAAAAAACCCGCGCCCAAGGGTTTGGCCCCGAGGTTCAGCGCCGCGTGATGGTTGGGACATATGTGCTAAGCGCCGGTTTTTACGATGCTTATTACAACCGCGCCCGCAAGGTACGTACGCTGATCAAGAAGGATTTCGAGGACGCATTTGCCGCTGGCGTTGACAGTATTCTGACACCTGCAACCCCTTCTGCCGCATTTGGCTTGGGCGAGATGACGGATGCCGATCCCGTTGCTATGTATCTGAATGACGTCTTTACCGTGACCGTAAACCTTGCCGGTTTGCCCGGGATTGCGCTGCCAACGGGCACCAGCTCCAAGGGCCTGCCATTGGGCTTGCAGCTCATCGGACGTCCGTGGGAAGAGGCCGATCTGCTGTCTACCGCCTATGCACTTGAGAAGGCGGCGGGGTTTGTAGCCAAGCCAGACAAATGGTGGTAAAAGACTGCCAATAAAGCAGTAAATGAAAAAGCAGGAAAAATGATTAAACCACTCTCGCTCGTTGCAGTTTTGGGCATGGCCCTATCTGCGTGCCAACCCGCAATCCCCGACAGTGGGCGCGGTGCGGGGTTTGATGATTTTCAGGCGCAGCAAGCCCAACGTGACGCGGCCCTCGCGGCAAGCACGCAGAGGGCACTTCCGGCACCTTCTGCTGTGACCGCAACTGCGTTGTCTGCCCCCGAGGACGGATCGGCGGCCGCGACAGCGGCTGAAACGGCGCGGGTTCTTGATGCAACGCGCCCCGGTGGCCTTGGCAATGACGCGGCTACGAACTCCGGTGTCGCACCGATCAACGCCAGTCCCGCAAACCCGGCACCGCCGGTTCTGAATGCCGAAGGAATATCGCAGGAAAACAACTTTGACGCCGTCGCGGGTGAACGAACCATTGAAGGTGACGCCGCACGTATCGCAGCAAACCGCGCGCAGTACCGCGTGGTCGAGCCTGAGGCTCTGCCAGAGCGCAAAGATGCCGGACCCAATATCGTTTCCTATGCTTTGCAAACCAAACATAGCATTGGAACTGCGATCTATACCCGCCGCGGTCTGAACAAGGAACGCAAATATGTGCGGGCCTGTGCCGAATACAGCCACCCAGATCAGGCCCAAATTGCCTTTCTCAGCGCAGGCGGGCCCGAACGCGATCGGGCCGGCATGGACCCCGATGGTGATGGCTACGCATGCGATTGGGATCCGGCCCCCTACCGTCGGGCAATCGAGGGGTAGGGGCCAAGCGTGGCCAACGTCATCAAACATATTTCGCCAAACCAAGGGCCGCGCCGCAACGGGCTGCGGCCCTCGCTCGTTGTGATCCACTATACAGCAATGCAAACCGCAGCGGATGCGCTGGAACGGCTGTGTGATCCCGCAGTCGAGGTGTCGGCGCACTACCTGATCAGCACCACGGGCGATGTCATCCAAATGGTCGAGGAAGACCAACGCGCCTGGCACGCAGGGCAGGGTGAGTGGGCAGGCCAAGACGATATCAATTCCCGCTCCATCGGGATCGAGCTGGACAACACGGGCGATCATCCGTTCTCCGAGCCGCAGATGAGCGCGCTTGAAGCCCTTTTGGGGGGTATTTTAGGCCGATGGGATATCCAACCTGATGGGGTCATAGGGCACTCTGACATGGCACCGGGCCGCAAGTCAGATCCCGGCCCACATTTCGATTGGGCACGCCTTGCACGACAAGGGCTGGCAGGCCAAGGCAGACCTAACCGCCCCGCCGCTGCCCCATCCCCTGAAACCTTCACCGCACACGCAAAACAAGCAGGCTTTACCGCCGACGCAGCACTTGAGACGCTATTGGCCACCACACGCCTGCGCTTTGCCCCGTGGCGCACCGGACCGCTCTGCGCGGAGGACATGAACCTGTGCCACATGCCCGCTTCCAAATGGAAATAAATCCCCGCCGGAGGCATCCCAGCCCCAAAACAGATTGACGTCGCACAAAATAAAACGCTAGGCGTGCAGCGCGCGGAAGGCTGGATGGCCGCGGTCTTGGTAACAAGGTCGAGGAAAGTCCGGACTCCCAGGAAAAACGGTGCCGGGTAACGCCCGGGCGGGGTAACCCGACGGACAGCGCCACAGAAAACAAACCGCCACCCCGGCGGGTCGGGCAACCGATACCACCGGGACGGTCAGGGTGAAACGGTGCGGTAAGAGCGCACCGCGGGGGTGGTAACATCTCCGGCACGGCAAGCCCCACCGGGAGCAATGCCAAATAGGGACCGCGTGCTGCGTCTGGCAACAGACAAAGCGGGGCTTTTTCTGCCCCAGCAGGTCCGGGTTGGCAGCTATAGCCCTGCAGGTAACTGTAGGGTCAGAGGAATGGTCATCCCCTGTCTTCGGACAGGGACAAAATCCGGCTTATAGGCCTTCCGCGCATTATTTCAGGCCCGTATCGGAATTTTTCAAAAATTCCGGCCCGGAAAATTCGAATTTTCCGGCTCCATTCCGCATTGGTGGGGAAATAGCGGTTGACTCGGGGGCTGGCGTGACTAGAACCCAAATCTCAGGATTTCACGAGGTTTGGCCGACAGCGGCCTTCTCGTACTTGCAGGAGAACGACTATGGCGAAGCCAACCACGATCAAGATCCGTCTGAACTCGTCCGCGGGCACAGGCCATTTCTACGTCACAAAGAAAAACGCGCGTACCATGACCGAAAAGATGGTCATCAAAAAGTATGACCCCGTTATTCGGAAGCACGTCGAATACAAAGAAGGCAAGATCAAGTAAGATCTGCCCTTTGAACGGAATGCAGGACCGCACCCTTGTGTGCGGTCTTTTGCGTTTGTACGACTGTTTCTAAAGGTGCACGCGCCGCACCCGCATCCAAAGGCGACCCTATGCCCAAAGAAGGCCACTTTATAAACCGGAGCAATTGGCTGCGTGCGGCTGTACTGGGTGCCAATGATGGCATCGTTTCGATGTCCAGCCTGTTGGTCGGTGTAACGTCGGCTGGCATGGCCTCCGGGAATGTGATGCTAACGGGCTTTGCAGGGCTTACCGCGGGCGCGCTGTCGATGGCAGCGGGGGAATATGTCTCGGTGTCCGCTCAGGCCGATGTTGAAGCTGCCGACCTAGAACGCGAACGCGTCGCATTGGAAGAAGATCCTGATTACGAACTTGAAGAATTGGCCGAAGGCTTGGAAAGCCGGGGCGTAGACGCGGCATTGGCCATCAAAGTTGCGTCGCAGATGACCGACCATGACGCCCTTGGTGCCCACGCCCGCGAAGAGCTGGGCATGTTCGGGCTTGCCGGTCAGGCAAACCCCTTGCAGGCCGCTGGTGCCTCTGCGGTTGCCTTTGGTCTCGGGGGCGCATTTCCCTTGGCTGCAGCGCTTATGGCCCCGCAGGCGGCAGATATCAGCGCAATAGCAGCGACCGCGGCTTTAGCGTTGGTTTTGCTGGGTGGTGGCGGTGCCAAGCTGGGTGGTGCGCCGATGCGACCTGCGATTACACGTGCCGTCATTTGGGGCGTCGTAGCGATGCTGTTCACCGCCGGCGTTGGGCAGTTTTTCAACACGACTGTCGCGTAAGCGGCGCGCTTACAGACGGTAGCCCCCTGATACGGTCAGAACTTCGCCCGTAACAAAGCTTGCATCGGCGCTGACCAGAAACCGGACGGCACGGGTAATGTCTTGGGGCGTTCCGATCCGGCCCAAAGCGGTCTCTTTCACAAACAGCTCTGTCAGTGTATCAGGGCGCGGGTTTTCGGCAATGTTGATGGCACCCGGTGCGACGGCATTAACGCGGATGCCTTGCGGCCCCAGTTCTTTGGCCATGGCCCGCGTCCACAGGTTTAACGCGGCCTTGCTGGCCCCAAAAAGTGCGGCCCCCTTGGGTGGCAGCACGGCATTCATCGATGATATATTCACAATCGCAGCACCGCTTTGCAGATGTGGCAGGGCGGCGGCCAGCAGATCTGCTGGGGCCAGCACATTTATGGCCAGCAGTGCATGCTGCTCTGTCGCATCAAAGCTGTCCAACGGGGTCGAGCGGACAGCGCCAGCGTTATTAACAATCACATCCAACTGCCCAAAATGCGCGATCGTCTGTTTCACCACCTCGGCGCAGGCCCCGTCTTGGGTCAGGTCTGCTTGGATAGCGAGGATACCATCCGGCAGCGCCTTTGGCGGGGATGTGTGCCAAACAATCGCGACGTTGTGATCTTGTGCCATATCATCGGCAATGGCGCGCCCGATGCCGATGGCACCCCCTGTGACAAGGACAGTTCTGGGCATGGGGTATGGACCTTTCATTCAGTTTAGTGGGGCGGCAAAGGGCGCACTCGTAACTGCATATCCGCGCCTCTGTGGCGTCCGGCGGCAGGTCTTTGTCACACATCTTGCAATTGGGGCGTAGCTCAAGCATCGGCATGGGCCCAAAAAACGCGACGGCAGGAGGGTATGCAAGGGGGCAGGGCATGAAAAAGGCCCGCCAGATTTCTCTGACGGGCCTTTATAGTCTTAAGCGTCTAAGACGCGTTTATTCGCGGTTGCCGAACAGTTGCAGCAACATCATGAACATGTTGATAAAGTTCAGGTACAAGCTCAGTGCGCCCATGATACCAGACTTTGCCAGCCATTCTTGGTCGCCATGTTGGGCGTGCGCAAGATAAGTGTTCTTGATGTTTTGCGTGTCATAGGCAGTCAGACCCGCAAAGATCAGTACGCCGATGGCAGAGATCGCAAACACCAAGGCAGGCGAGCCCAAGAAGATGTTGACGACAGATGCAACGATCAGACCGATCACACCCATGATCAAGAAGCTACCCCAACCGGAAATATCCTTCTTGGTGGTGTAACCCCACAGCGACAGACCCGCGAAGGCGATCGATGTGATCAGGAAGATCTGAATGATCGAATAGCCTGTGAAGACCAAGAAGATCGAGCTGATGGAAATACCCATGACAGCAGCAAACGCGTAAAACAGCGTCTGTGCAGTCGCTGCCGAAATTCTGTTCATGGCAGCGCCAAGACCAAAGACAAAGGCGAGCGGCGCAAACATCACAACCCACTTAAGCGGCGACATGTACAAGGCTGACCCGAACGAGGTCAGATATTTATCAGCCCCAATCTGCGCAACAGCGGCTGCAGGGTCTGTTGTAACTGCAAGACCGGAAATGGCCCAAGCAGCGGCAAAGGTGATCAACATGCCAATCGACATGGTGCCATACACCTTGTTCATATGGGTGCGCAGCCCCTCGTCGATAGCGGCGGCGCGGGATCCGGCAGCGGACCGGATTGTATTCACGTCGGCCATGAAAGTCCTCCAATTGGTAAAAGAGTTGCGGGATTGGTTTTCCGACCCCGGTATTGCATGGAATATCGGGTGACTGGCGCGGTTTTTCAAGGCTTTTCCGCCGATTATCGGTAAGTGGTTTCAATTAAGATAACGCATTAACGATGTCGTACCCGCGCAGTGCGGCGCTTGTTTTCCGGGTGTGTGGTGGTTGGGCGAGATCCTGGGCTGAGCAGGGGCCGCAAGCCGGCGTTAAAACAGCAGCTTTTACGGGGTCACGTCCCAGTATATTTGCCGGTTTTGTAAATCCCCTTGCACTTTTCATCACAGTATCTGATGTTTTCCATGAAAACATCACGAAAGCGAATGAATGAGAAACCTAGATATCACCACGCTTCGGTCCTTTATTGCTGTTGCAGATACTGGCGGGGTCACCCGAGCCGCAGGTTTCCTGCACCTGACCCAATCGGCTGTGTCAATGCAGCTTAAACGTCTGGAAGAGCTGTTGGATCTGGTGCTGCTGGACAGATCGGGCCGCACAATTGCGCTGACCGAGAGCGGTGAACAGGTGTTGGCCTATGCGCGCCGCATGATTGCTTTGAACGATGAAATGATTGGCAGGCTGACGGATCAATCGCACGAGGGGGTAATTACCTTGGGGGTGCCCCATGACATTGTCTATCCGGCGATCCCCCAAGTCCTCAAACAGTTTCATTCGGAGTTCCCACGGGTTCGGGTGCAGCTGGAATCTTCCTATACGCGGACACTCAAGGAGAGCTTTGCCAAGGGGGCCTGCGATCTGATCGTGACAACGGAAGGCGGTCTGGACAGCGGTGGTGAGACGCTTTGTCAAAAACCGCTGATCTGGATCGGGGCACCTGGCGGTGCGGCATGGCGTCAGAGGCCGCTGAAGTTGGCTCTTGGTCGCTTTTGCACGTTCCGGCCGAAAGTGATCGAAGCGCTGGACCAGCAAAACATCAAATGGGATCTCATCGTTGAGACAGAAAGCGACCGCACCATTGAGGCGACGGTAAGCGCCGACTTGGCGGTGCATACGATGATTGACGGCACAGAGCCCCCGCATCTTGAGCGTGTACAGCATCATGGCGCGCTGCCATCCCTGCCTTCACAGAATATTAACCTTTATGGTGCGTCAGAAAAGCGCAATATAGTGCACGATTCGCTGGCAACCATGATCCGTGACATGTTTCAACGCTGATCAGGGTAAATGGCACCTCTGTCGCAGGTCGCAGTGATTTCAAAACGACGCGCAGGCACCTGTGCATATTTGCCGCATTGCACCTGCTTCAGGCTTCGCGCACTGACGTATGTCAGGGAATTATCCAATAAGGACAATAATATGATCACGATACACCTATAGCGTGCAACTAACGTTTGGGGACGACACATAAATGCCTTTTTTCACATTTAGGTATCGCGGCGCGCCTAAATGCACGTATAGGGTGTGTTTTCCTTTTGGGGAATTTGCATCTGCAAATGTTTGAATAAAGAATTATGCCCCGAACTTATTAGGGATCATACGCATTCGGACTTTATTTGTGAGCATTTAAAGAGTAAATGAGGCCCTAAGGCTGTGGGGACGGCGAGTTTTGCCTGTTTCCGCTAGATGTAAAACGTACTGCACATGTTTTTGTGCATGCAACTGGAAAGAGTATAGCGATGCCGCATAAAGTAGATGTTCATGTAGGACAGCGTATCCGTCAACGCCGGTGGTTGGCCGGAATGACGCAACAAAAGCTTGCAGAACTGGTGGGAATTAAATTCCAACAGATCCAAAAATACGAAACGGGTGCGAACCGCGTTAGCGCGTCGCGTTTGTGGGATATCGCGGATGCATTGGGTGTGGATGTCGCGCATTTCTTTGAGGGGCTCGAAGCCGAAAAAGGCCAATCCGATGGTCTATCCCAAAGCATCCCTGCCGACCTGATCGGCGACAAGGAAGCGATGGATCTGGTGCGTTCATACTATTCTATACCTGAACATCAACGCCGCCGCCTTTTTGAGCTGGCTCGCGTCCTAAGTGATGTGGCCTGATTTCGGATCACTTAGCCTGACAGGCAAGTAGGTCAAGGTTATTGCAACGGTAATAAGTTGATGTCACTGACAGTGTCATGACTATTCGAAATGATCTTGATCCCGATATCCTGCGCGTCGGCCATTTATTGGCCGATGCTGCCCGAGTAGAGACACTGGCGCATTTTCGTGCGTCGGATCTGTCGGCTGATAACAAACTTTCGCAAGGCTATGATCCTGTCACCATCGCGGACCGCGCAGCGGAACGCGCCATGGTGGGTATTCTTGCGCGCGAACGGCCAGATGATGCCGTTCTGGGCGAGGAGTATGGCGCTGTTGCTGGCACGTCCGGCCTGACATGGGTATTGGACCCGATTGACGGCACCCGGGGGTTTGTCTCTGGGACGCCAACTTGGGGCGTGTTGATTGCCGTGGGTGACAGAGACGGACCGTTTTTCGGGATCATTGACCAGCCCTATATTCGTGAACGCTTCATTGGGGGGCCGGGACTGGCTACGGTTACGGGGCCAAGTGGCACACATGCGCTGAAAACGCGCCCCGCACGCGATCTGTCCGATGCGACTGTTTTCACCACCTTCCCAGAAGTTGGCAGTATCGCCGAGGGCGCGGCATTTCAGCAGGTCGCGCAGCGCGCCCAACTGACCCGCTATGGTATGGATTGCTATGCCTATGCGTTGGTCGCTGCGGGTCAGATCGATCTGGTGATTGAATCTTGCTTGAATGCTTATGACATCCAGGCCCCCATAGCCGTCATTCAAGCCGCAGGCGGGATCGTTACTGATTGGCAGGGCGGCCCGGCGCACCAAGGGGGGCGGGCAGTCGCGGCGGCGAACGCGGATATCCATGCGCAGGCGCTTGATATCCTGCGGGGGTGTCCCGCGTGACGGGGGTTCTTGTCCGCAATGCGGATCATATCCTGACGATGGACGACACACGCCGCGAGCTGGCGGGGGCTGATATCGTGATCCGTGATGGTGCCATCGCAGAGGTCGGGTATGGCCTGTCTTGCGAGGGAGAGGTCATCGACGCAGCCGGATGTGTCGTAACACCGGGCCTGGTGAATACGCACCATCATTTATACCAGAACTTAACCCGTGCTGTGCCGGGGGGGCAAAACGCGCTGCTGTTCGGCTGGCTGCGCACGCTCTATCCGATTTGGGCGCGGTTCACGCCGGACCATATGTTCACCTCGGCGCAGATAGGGCTGGCAGAACTGGCGCTGTCGGGCTGCACCCTTAGCGCGGATCATTTGTATCTTTATCCCAACGGATCGCGGCTGGAAGACACCATTCACGCCGCTCAGGAAATTGGTCTACGTTTTCAGCCGACCCGCGGCGCGATGAGCATTGGTGAAAGCGATGGTGGGCTGCCGCCCGATGCCGTGGTCGAGGAAGAGGCCGCGATCTTGAACGATTGCATCCGGGTGATTGACGCCTTTCACGATGCCAGCCCGTCGTCCATGTGCCGGGTGGGCGTTGCCCCCTGTTCACCGTTTTCTGTAAGCCGTGACTTGATGCGTGATGCTGCAGTCTTGGCGCGGGACAAGGGCGTGATGCTGCACACGCATCTGGCCGAAAACGAAGAAGACATTGCCTATTCCCTAGAGACATTCGGCTGTCGGCCCGGACAATATGCCCAAGATCTAGGATGGGTCGGGCCTGACGTGTGGCACGCCCATTGCGTCAAGCTGGACCAAAGCGAGATTGAGCTGTTCGCGCAAACTGGTACTGGCGTAGCACATTGTCCCTGCTCCAATTGTCGTTTGGGGTCCGGCATCGCCCCACTGCGCGATCTGCGCGATGCGGGCGTGGGGGTCGGTTTGGGCGTCGACGGATCGGCTAGCAATGATGCCGGCAATCTGGTCGCCGAGGCGCGGCAGGCCATGCTGTTGCAACGTGTCTCGCAGGGCGCTGACGCGATGAGCGCGCGCGAAGCGCTGGAAATCGCAACCCGCAGCGGCGCTGATGTTCTGGGCCGGCCCGAATGCGGGCGGATCGCCGTGGGCGCGCGGGCGGACATTGCTATTTGGGATGTCAGTGGGATTGAGAGCGCGGGCAGTTGGGATCCGGCAGCCCTGTTGATGGCAGGACCACAAACGGTGCGGGATTTGTTGGTTGAAGGTCGGCGGGTTGTTTCGGACGGACAGCTGAAAACCATTGATCTGCAAGCCCAGATCGCGCGGCAAAAGACCCTGGTACAGGGTTTGCAGGCGCAGCTTTAAAACAGGTGATCGATCCAAAGGCGTGGCTGCGCCACATTGTATTTTAGGCGCGCGTTTAGATGTGAGCCCACCTGAATGAGCGGCGTGGGTGGTCAGACGTCTGATGCTCCGCAAGGAGTTTTCTTGGCAAAATGAAATAGCTTTGAAATGCGACAGATTAGGTTCGTTTTTTGCCGCCGACCCAGACATCTTGGATGGCGCGGTCATCGCCCATCATGATGGTGGCAAAGAGTTGGTCCCAGATGGTTTCGGCGTTGTTTGCCCTTTGGGCGATGGCAGGGGTGGATGACAGGTCGAGCACGGTGATGTCAGCCTCAAACCCCGGGGCAAGGCTGCCGATTTTGTCATGCAGGTGCAAGCTGCGGGCGGAACCGGCGGTGGCGAGCCAGATCAACTGGGCAGCGTGCAGGGGGGTGCCACGCAATTGGCCGATCTCATAGGCCGCGGCCATCGTGCGCAGCATCGAGAAGGAAGAACCGCCGCCCGTATCGGTGGCCAGTCCAATAGGGATATAGCGCGCGGCAAGGCCTGCCATGTCAAACAGTCCCGACCCGATAAAGGTGTTCGAGGTGGGGCAATGGACGATAGACGCGCCGCTGCCTGCAATTTGGTCGATTTCGCGCGGTTCAAGGTGGATCGCA
This sequence comes from Sulfitobacter marinus, assembly GCF_900116285.1. Classification (GTDB taxonomy): domain Bacteria; phylum Pseudomonadota; class Alphaproteobacteria; order Rhodobacterales; family Rhodobacteraceae; genus Sulfitobacter; species Sulfitobacter marinus. Next base: position 53,310 of record NZ_FPAJ01000001.1, read on the forward strand.
TGACCGAAAACGGCGCGGTCACCGAGCAGGCCATGTTCTTCGTAGGTATCCAGATAGTCGCGGGCATGGGGGGCGAGGTCGCGGACCCATGCGATTTCATCGACCTGTTCGCTTAGATGGGTTTGCATCAGACAATCGGGTCGCTCGGACCAGAGCGTGCCCAGAGCGGCAAGCTGTTCGGGGCTTGAGGTTGGTGTGAAACGCGGGGTGATCGCATAGCTGGCGCGGCCTTTGCCATGCCAGCGGTCGATCAAGGCCTTGCTATCATCATAGGCCGATTGCGCCGTGTCGCGCAGGCCCTCTGGCGCATTGCGGTCCATACAGGTTTTGCCGGCGACGATCCGCTGACCGCGCGTGGCGGCCGCGTCAAAGATCGCATCGACGCTGTGTGGGGCGATTGTGGTATAGCTGCTAACCGTTGTCGTGCCGTGGGCAAGGGTGAGATCCAGATAGCGCCCTGCAATCTCGCGGGCATAATCTGGGTCAGACAGGCGCATTTCCTCGGGGAATGTATAGCGGTTCAGCCAGTCAATCAGTCGCTTCCCCCAGCTGGCGATGATGGCGGTCTGGGGATAATGTGCATGGGCATCGACAAATCCGGGGCAAATAAGCGCATCGCCATAATCGGTGATCTGCGCAGTGGGATAGGCTTTGCGCAAGGCGTCGGCCGATCCGACTTCGGCGATATGGCCGTCCTTGATCAATACGCCGCCGGTACTGTCGATTGACACCGTATCTTCCCAGTTTTGGGAGAGCGGATTGCCCGAGAATAGCAGGGTGTGGCCGAGGAGAAGCATGTGCTGTGTCATTGCGCCATCTTAGGCTGTCGCGGCGGTAGGGACAATCGGTCGGATGGGCTTTTCGCACCATTGTATCCCTGCTTGGCGGCGCTTATTGTTAGCGCAAATCTTTATGGGGACGCGCTATGTCTGATCAAACGCAAGAACTGGAATTGGCGCCCGAAGCAGAAGACGAAGCCTATAAACTGAACCAAAAGGCCGTTGCTTCGATCCTTTATGCGGTCGAGATTGATGATGCCGAGCGGCTGACCGAGTTGATGGAACCGTTACACGCGGCTGACATCGCCGACCTTTTGGAACAAATCAGCAGTTTCGAGCGCACCAAGCTGATCCGGCTTTATGACCGAGAGTTCGACGGGGAAATCCTGTCGGAGCTGGACGAGTCCATCCGCGAGGAAGTGATCGCGGTTCTTGCGCCGCAGGTTTTGTCTGATGCTGTGCGCGACATGGACAGCGACGACGTGGTTGATCTGGTCGAGGACCTTGAGGACGCGCAGGCCGAGACGATTTTGGACGCCTTGGAGGATGTGGACCGGGCGGCGGTCGAACAGGCGCTGGCCTATCCTGAGTATTCCGCCGGACGCTTGATGCAGCGCGAGGTCGTGATGGCCCCGGAACATTGGACAGTGGGTCAAGCCATCGATTTCCTGCGCAAAACCCCCGAGGATGATCTGCCGGACCAGTTTTATCACATCGTCTTGGTCGATCCGCGGATGCACCCGGTGGGCAATGTGACTTTGGGCAAGCTCATGCGCTCAAAGCGGGCGACGCTGCTTAGGGATATTCTGGAAGATACATTTCAGGTCATTCCGGCCACGCAGCCCGAGGGCGATGTGGCCTATGCGTTTAACCAGTACCACCTGATTTCGGCACCAGTTGTCGACGACGAGGGTCGGCTGATTGGGGTGATTACAATTGATGACGCCATGACCGTTCTGGATGAGGAACACGAGGAAGACATCTTGCGCCTGGCTGGGGTGGGCGAGGGGTCGTTGTCGGACCGTGTGATCGAGACGACAAAACAACGCCTGCCGTGGCTGGCTGTGAACCTGCTGACTGCGATTGCCGCATCCATGGTGATTTCCCAGTTCGAGGTCGCGATTGCGCAGATTGTGGCGCTGGCCGTGTTGATGCCGATCGTGGCGTCCATGGGCGGAAATGCGGGAACGCAAAGCCTGACCGTCGCCGTGCGCGCCATTGCGACGCGCGATTTGACCGGATCGAACGTGTGGCGGGTGATCCGGCGTGAATGTCTGGTGGGTTTGGTCAATGGGGTGATTTTTGCGGTGATCATGGGCATTGTGGGGGTGATCTGGTTCGGATCACCCGCGCTGGGCTATGTGATCGCGGTCGCGATGGTGATCAATATGGTGGTGGCCGGGTTGGCTGGCACCGGCATCCCGATTGTGCTGGAAAGGGTGGGGGTCGATCCGGCGCTTGCATCGGGGGCCTTTGTGACCACTGTAACCGATGTGGTCGGCTTTTTCGCCTTTCTCGGGCTGGCCGCTGCTGTGTTGCTGTGACCGATCTGACCGCCATCAAAGACGCGGCGCGCAAGGCCGCGTTTGCCCGGCGCAAACCGCTGTTTGATGCGGCCAACGACGCGCAGGCTGGATACCTAAGCGAGGTTCTAGCGGGCTATCGCGGCGTGCCTTTGTCTGGCTTCATGCCGATACGGACAGAAATTGACCCGCTACCCGCCATGGCAGAGGCGTCGGCTCATGGGGTGGTGGGTGTGCCCGTCATTGCCGCTGCGGGCGAACCTTTGCGCTTTTCCCGCTGGACGCCCCAGGCAGCGATGACCAAGGGGCCGTTTGGTGCGCAGGTGCCTGTGTTCGAGGACTATTTCGAACCGGAAATCCTGATCGTGCCCTTGCTGGCCTTTACGCGGGGCGGCGATAGGCTGGGCTATGGCGGTGGGTTTTATGATCGCACCTTGGCACAACTGCGCGCGCGGCGGGCGACGCTGGCGATTGGTTTTGGCTTCGCCGGGCAAGAGGTCGATGACCTGCCGTTAGAGCCCACGGATGAACCGCTTGACCTGATCGTGACCGAAGCGGGTGTGATTGACATAAAACGGTGACGGATGTCCGGCGCGCCCATTGCGTTGTCTCGTCATGCGGCTAAGCGACAGCAACGCCGCGTTTTGGCCCTGCGGCTAAATTTCCGACGCGCAGCCCCTTGCCCTTGTCCGCGTCGCGGCCTAACGCTTGGGACATGAAAATACTCTTTCTTGGCGATGTCATGGGCCGTGCCGGCCGCCGTGCAATTAGCGAAAACCTGCCCCGTCTGCGCAAAGACTGGAAGCTGGATTTCGTCGTGGTGAATGGCGAAAACGCGACCTCGGGGATGGGGCTGTCTGGGTTGCATGCGAAAACTCTGCTTGAGGCAGGGGCCGACTGTCTGACCCTTGGCGATCATGCGTTCGACCAAAAAGATATGCTTAGCTTTATCGAGCAGGAACAGCGTATTATCCGGCCTTTGAATTTCTCGAAAAATGCGCCGGGCAAGGGTGCGCGCCTTTTCACCGCGCAGAATGGTCGCAAGGTACTGGTCGTTCAGGCGCTTGGTCAGGTGTTCATGAAACGCCCCTTCGATGATCCGTTTTCAGCGTTGGAGCCGGTGCTGAAAACCCACCCCTTGGGCGGCTTGGCCTCTGCGGTGATTGTCGATATGCATTGCGAAGCCACATCCGAGAAAATGGCCATGGGGCATTGGTGCGACGGGCGCGCCAGCCTTGTTGTTGGCACCCATACCCATGTGCCCACATCTGACGCGATGATCTTGCCGGGCGGGACGGCCTATTTATCCGATGCGGGGATGTGCGGCGATTATCATTCCGTCATCGGGATGGAAAAAACCGAACCCCTGCGCCGCTTTATCACCGGTATGCCCAAAGACCGCTTTACCCCCGCCAATGACGAGGCAACCCTGTCTGGTGTCTACATCGAAACCGATGATCGCACCGGCAAGGCAACCCGCATCGTTCCAGTGCGCCAAGGCGGCAAACTGCAACAAAGCGCCCCGTGACACGCGCACAAGTCGCCTTTTTCACGGCGTTCTTGGCGGTGCTGGGGGCGGGCTGGGGCTTTACCCAACCAATGACCAAGATTTCGGTCAGCACGGGCTATCAGCATTTCGGGCTGGTGTTCTGGCAGATGGTGATCGGCGCGGTGTTCATGACGTTGATCAGCACCCTGCGCCGCCAGCGCCTTCCGCTTGGTCCGTGCTATCTGCGGTTGTATCTTATCCTCGCGGTGATCGGTACCGTGCTGCCGAACTCAGCATCGTATCAGGCGGCGGTCTGGCTGCCGTCAGGGGTGCTGTCGCTGCTGCTTAGCCTTGTGCCGATCTTTGCCTTTCCCATCGCGCTTGCTATGGGGTTGGATCATTTCAGCTATCGCCGCCTTGCCGGACTGGCCTGCGGCTTGGTGGGGGTGCTTTTGCTGGTGCTGCCGGGGGCTGATGTCTCCATGAACCTGCCGGCATTCTGGATCGCGATCGGGCTGATCGCGGGCCTGTGCTATGCGATCGAGGGGAATATCATCGCCAAATGGGGCACCCTTGATCTGGGTGCCTTTCAGGTGTTGCAGGGCGCGTCGATCGTCGGGGCCGTTTTGACCCTGCCGGTGGCCCTGATGACGGGCCAGTTTATCGACCCGACCCCGCCATGGGACATTGCACAATGGGCGTTGGTGGTGTCATCACTGGTGCATATGGCTGTCTATGCGGGTTACGTCTGGCTGGTCGCACGGGCTGGGCCGGTCTTTGCCGTTCAGGTCAGCTATCTTGTAACGGGGTTCGGTTTGCTTTGGGCCAAACTTATCCTGTCCGAAACCTATGCCCCGACGCTGTGGATCGCCCTTGGCATCATGTTTGCGGGCCTGTATTTGGTGCAGCCACGGCCCAAAGCGGCGCTTGCCCAAACTGCTGCAATCGGCGAAACTGACGGCTAGCTCATACCTCCTTGATAGGCTGGATATACCTCGAATGGACCTTCTGAACCTGTCGCAAAGCACCTCGGCGATCCTCGCGTTGACGATTGTTGCTGTGATGTTTGTCATGTTCTTGCGCGAATCCCTCCCGACCGAGGTGGTCGCCCTTGCCGGGGCCGCGCTGATGCTGGTGCTTGGCATTCTGCCTTATGATGATGCGCAAGCGGTGCTGCAAAATTCGGCCCCCTGGACGATTGCGGCTATGTTTATTGTAATGGGGGCGTTGGTGCGCACGGGCGCGCTGGATGTGTTGACACGTCTGGCCGAACGCTATGCGAAAACCAATCCGAAAACCACAGTGGTGGGGGTGATCATCGCCGTTATGGCGGCCTCGGCCATTATGAACAACACGCCTGTGGTGGTGGTGATGATCCCCGTGGTGGTACAGCTTAGCCAGACCTTGGGGACCAAAGCCTCCAAACTGTTGATCCCGCTGAGCTATGCGGCGATCATGGGCGGCTCGCTGACCCTGATCGGGACCTCGACCAACCTATTGGTGGATGGGGTGGCCCGCAGTCAGGGGCTTGACCCCTTTGGCATTTTTGAAATTCTGCCTATTGGTCTGGTGGTCTGCGCTTGGGGGCTTATCTACATGGCAGTCTTCGCGCCCCGGCTTCTGCCCGCGCGCGATAGCATGGCCAATATGCTGTCGGACCGCTCAAAGATGAAGTTCTTTACCGAGGCGGTGATCCCGCCGGAATCCAACCTGATCGGGCGTGAAGTGCTGGACGTGCAATTGTTCAAACGTGAAGGCGTGCGGTTGATCGATGTGGTGCGCGGCGATCAATCCCTGCGGCGCGATCTTGCGGCGGTTCAGCTGCGGGTAGGCGACCGCGTGGTGCTGCGCACACAGATGACAGAGCTGCTGAGCCTGCAAGCCAACAAGGAGCTCAAACGCGTCGATCAGGTGTCTGCGGTGGAAACCTCAACGGTCGAGGTGCTGATCACGCCGGGCTGTAAAATGGTGGGCCGGTCCTTGGGCGCGCTGCGCCTGCGCCGCCGCTACGGGGTCTATCCGATGGCGGTGCACCGCCGGAACCAGAATATCGGTCGGCAATTGGACGATCTGATCGTCAAAGTCGGCGATACCTTGCTGCTCGAAGGGGCGATGGAAGACATCCAACGCCTCGCGTCCGACATGGACATGGTCGATGTCTCGCAACCGTCGGCGCGCGCGTTCCGGCGCGGACATGCCCCCATTGCGATAACGGCCCTGGCGGGCATTGTTATCTTTGCGGCCCTCAACGTGGCCCCAATCCTGCTGCTGGCAGTCATCGCCGTGGCGCTTGTGCTGGTTACCGGCTGCATTGATGCAGACGAGGCCTTTACCTTTATCGACGGACGGCTGCTGGCGCTGATCTTTTCGATGCTGGCCATCGGGGCAGGGCTGCAAAATTCGGGCGCGATCAATCTCATCGTCGATAATATCGCGCCGTTCCTCGGCACGCTGTCGCCGTTTTATGTGATTTTCTCGGTCTTCCTGCTGACCACCATCTTGACGGAAATCGTCTCAAACAACGCCGTTGCCGTCATTATGACCCCCATCGCCATCAGTCTAGGCACCGCCCTTGGCATGGACCCGCGCCCGCTGGTGGTTGCGGTCATGATCGCCGCCTCTTGCGCATTCGCAACACCCATCGGCTATCAAACCAATACGCTGGTTTATGGCCCGGGCGGCTACCGCTTTACGGACTTCATGCGCATCGGCATTCCGCTGAACCTGACCATGTCCGTGCTGGTCTCTTCGGTCATCCCGCTTATCTGGTAAAACGCGCGCCCCTCGTTCTCTGGCTCAAAGATATCCCGGGGGTATGGGGGCTGGCCCCCATTTTGTGCTGTGTGTGGGGGCTGGCCCCCATGTCACGCTTTGATCACATCACAATGGCCAGAATACCAAGATCGCAGGGATGGAAACCGCAACTACGATGATCTCAAGCGGCAAACCCATCCGCCAGTAATCCCCAAAGGAATAGCCACCGGGCCCCAAGATCAAGGTGTTGTTCTTATGCCCGATCGGCGTCAGGAACGCGCTTGAGGCCGCCACTGCGACCGCCATTAGAAACGGGTCAGGCGACACTTCTAATGTCTGGGCCATCTGAATGCCGACCGGGGCTGCGACGATGGTGGTTGCCGTGTTGTTCAGGACGTCTGACAAAGTCATCGTCACGATCATCAAGACGGTCAACACTGCCCATGCGGGCAATCCGCCGGTAAGATTGACCAAAGCGCCCGCGATCAACTCGGTCCCGCCGGATGTCTCTAGCGCGGCACCCAAGGGGATCATGGACCCCAGCAACACCACCACCGGCCATTCGATATGGGTGTAGAGCTCGGACAGGGGAACAATCCTGGCCAGTACATAGGCCACAACCACCAACCCAAGGGCGACAGGCAGATAGATAAGCCCGAAACTAGCGGCTGTGACGGCACCGCCAAACAACCCGATGGCCAGCCACACCTTGCTGTTTTCAGTCACCGCAAGGCCGCGGTCGGCGAGGGGGAGCACACCGAGCCATTCCACCACATGGGCTGCCGTATCGCGCGGCACGAGCAAAAGCAGGATATCGCCGGCCCGCAATTCGGTTTTGCGCAGCTGCGCGGTGATCTTTTTGCCCTGCCGTGAAATACCAAGCAGCACCGACCTTTGCCGCCATGCCAAGCCAATGGTCTGGGCCGAGCGCCCGTTCAGACGGGAGTCATTTGGTACGACGACCTCAATGATCTCGACACCTTCTCCGTCCGCATGCAGTAAGTCTTGGCGGGTGCTATCTGCGACCGACAGATCAAGCGTGCTGCGAAATTCGTCAAGCGCATCCGGCGTCGCCTCAAGCACCAAGGCATCACCAGCCTGCAAGGCCACATTGCGGGCCTGACCATAGACGCGGGCCCCGTCGCGGATCAGTCCCAGCATCGCCACGTCGGATTTATCTGCAGTCTCTTGCAGCTCGGCAAGACGTTTGCCGATCTGTTTACTGCCTTCGGGAACCGTCAATTCGGCGATGTATTGGGACAGATCCTCGGGCTTGAGGGCGCTGTCATCGCGGGCCGGGATCATGCGCCAGCCGACCAGCGCCACAAATGCTAACCCTGCAATCGCGGCAATCCCGCCGACCGGGGCAAAATCAAACATGCCAAAGGGCGCACCCAGTGATTCTTGGCGGATGGACGCGATGATGATGTTAGGCGGCGTCCCAATCAGCGTCACCATGCCCCCCAGAATTGTCGCAAAGCTGAGCGGCATCAGGCTTAGCCCCGGCGACCGCCCGGCCTTGCGCGCGGTTTGGATGTCGACGGGCATCAGCAATGCCAGCGCCGCCACATTGTTCATGAAGGCGGACAAAACACCGCCGACCAGCCCCATCATGGTAATATGCGCGCCCAGACTGCGCGAAGCATCAACCATCGTGCGGGTGATCAGAAGTACCGCCCCTGACCGCACCAACCCCGCGGAGACAACAAGAACAAGCGCCACAATCAGCGTGGCAGGATGGCCAAAGCCGTCAAAGGCATTCTTGCTGTCGACCACCCCCAGCACCACGGCGATCATCAACGCGGAAAACGCTACCAGATCGTAGCGAAATCGCCCCCAAAGCAGCATGCCAAAGACGGCGGCGAAGAGTGTGAACAGGGTAATCTGGTCTTGGGTCATGGAATGGATCGCTTGAATTGGGGTGTTTGTCCAAGCCCTAACAGTCAGAATGGGGGCTGTCTGCCCCCAAACCCCCGAGGATATTTGAAAGCCAGAGAAGTTGGGTGCGTTGATGCGCTGCGTGGCTTGTTCGTGGGCAAGCGCTGGCCTATAAGGCCACAGTTCCGGAATTACGCAGACGAGGTTACCATGGCAGGCCATTCAAAATGGGCAAATATCCAGCACCGTAAAGGGCGCCAGGACAAGTTGCGCGCGAAGGTGTTTTCGAAGATGTCGAAAGAGATCACCGTTGCCGCCAAAATGGGTGACCCCGACCCCGATAAAAACCCGCGTTTGCGTCTGGCGATTAAAGAGGCCAAATCGGTTTCCGTGCCAAAGGATGTGATTGACCGCGCGATCAAGAAGTCCACTGCGGGCGAGGGCGAAGATTACGAAGAAATCCGCTATGAGGGCTATGGCCCCAATGGTGTTGCCGTCATCGTTGAGGCGATGACTGATAACCGCAACCGCACGGCCTCCACGGTTCGTTCCACCTTTACCAAAAACGGTGGCAATCTTGGTGAAACCGGCAGCGTCGGGTTCATGTTCGACCGCAAGGGCGAAATCACCTATCCGGCAAGTGTAGGCGATGCCGACACGGTGATGATGGCCGCAATTGAGGCCGGTGCTGAGGATGTGGAGAGCACGGAAGAGGGCCATGTGATCTGGTGTCTGGATACGGATCTGAATGACGTGGCCACGGCGCTTGAGGCGGAATTGGGCGAATCTGAGAGCACCAAGCTGGTGTGGCGACCCACCACTACCACCGAGATGGATCTGGAAGGCATGGAGAAGCTGATGAAGCTGATTGATGCGCTGGAAGATGATGATGACGTGCAACGCGTCACTACGAATTTCGAAGCCTCTGACGCGGTTATGGAACAGCTATAGGCCTTCAGGCCGTCATTTCTGACAGTCTTGCGTCACGATGTAAAAAGCCGCCCTCCAGCGATGGGGAGCGGCTTTTTAGCAACTGGGTGATGCGTATTTGCGTTCAGCCGAACATCCGCGACATGCTAAAAAAGACACCAGGCGCGCGCGTTTTTTTTTCTGCCTTTGGCGTAGGCTTTTGCTGTGTGATCGTGGACAGCGCGCGTTTAACATCATTCAGGCGCGCCAATGCTTTTGCGCCGCCCGCGCTTGCCTGCACGCTGAGTATTTTTGCCTGCGTATGCAGTGCCGATTCAATAAGCGCTAATTCGCTTTGGCTGATTTCCAGCTTCTGTTTTTCGTCTGGCATAACAGTTTTCCTTAAATTGATTATGGTCAGATAGGTACTGTTGCGGGGTTTCGCCAGAGGATACGCGCGAGATCACGAATTTGTTTCATCCAGTATTTGCGAAAATCCGCCGTCAAGGGGAAAACCCGGTTAAGTAGCTTGCTTGTTTGCCTTTTCTGGCAGCCGTGTTAGGCAGTTTTATTCTTTCAACGAGGGTTTCATGAACGCTTTTCTGCCCGGCTTTGCCCTGAGTCTCACGTTGATCCTTGCGATTGGGGCGCAAAATGCCTTTGTTTTGCGGCAAGGTTTACGCAAAAGCCATGTGTTTTGGGTGTGCCTGACCTGTGCTGTGTCGGATGCTGCGTTGATCGCGGCGGGCGTTGCAGGTTTTGGGGCGTTGGGGCAGGCGGTGCCGTGGTTCGAGCCTGTGATGCGCTATGGCGGGGCGGCATTTCTGATCTGGTATGGTGCGCAAAATGCGCTTTCTGCCTGGCGCGGAGGAGAGGTACTTGAGGCTGACGGGGCCGGCCCGCTGACCTTGCGCCGGACGCTGTTGACGTTGCTGGCGCTGACCTGGCTGAACCCGCATGTGTATCTTGATACGGTGGTTTTGTTGGGGTCGATCTCGGCGCAGTATGACAACCGGCTGGCTTTCGGGGTCGGGGCCGTGACCGCTAGTTTCGTGTTCTTTTTTAGCCTGGGGTATGGCGCGCGGCTGCTTAGCCCGCTTTTTGCCAAACCCCGTAGCTGGCAAATCCTTGACGGATTGATCGCGCTCACCATGTGGGCGATTGCGGCCAAGTTGCTGTTGATGTGATCTTGTGATCGCCGCGCCATTAAGGAATGTATGGCGCATGGAACCTAAATCCCCACAACGGCCCGTCGTCGGCATTTTCTGGATGGTCATAACCGGCCTGCTGTTCATTTGTGTTACCGCACTGGTGAAATACATGGGGCCACGTCTGCCCGCAGCCGAGGCCGCCTTTATCAGATATGGTTTTGGGCTGGTGTTTTTGCTGCCAGCAATCGGTGCCTTACGGGCCGCGCATTTGACCCCTCGTCAATGGGCGTTGTTCAGTGTCCGGGGCGGGTTACATGGGATCGGCGTGATCTTGTGGTTTTTCGCGATGACCCGCATTTCCATCGCCGAGGTCACTGCCATGAACTATCTCGCGCCGATATATGTCACCATCGGTGCGGCGCTGTTTCTGGGGGAAAAGCTGGCATTGCGTCGGATGATCGCCGTTGTTTTGGGGCTGGTCGGTGCCGTCATTATCCTGCGTCCCGGGTTTCGCGAGCTTGCGATGGGCCATTATGCGATGTTGATCGCGGCGGTGGTGTTTGGCGGGGCGTATTTGTTGGCCAAAGTGTTGGCGGACGAGGTCAAGCCATCGGTCGTGGTTGCGATGATGTCACTGTTTGTCACGCTGATGCTGGCCCCCTTTGCGCTGCCCGTGTGGATCATGCCGACATGGCAAGAGCTTGGTATTTTGGCCGCGGTGGCATGTTTTGCGACAGGGGGGCATTACACGATGACCCTTGCCTTTGCCGCCGCACCGCTGACGGTCACGCAACCGGTTACGTTTTTGCAGTTGGTCTGGGCGACAGCCCTTGGTGCGTTGGTCTTTGCGGAACCGATTGATATCTGGGTGATCATCGGCGGCTTAGTGATCTTGGGGTCGGTGACCTTTATCACCTGGCGCGAGGCGATGTTGAACCGGCAGATCACCCCGGCCAGCCCCGCGACCAAGCTTTAGCTGGCACAAAATTCGGGGCCTGCGGGCCTTGTGCAAACTGTGATTTTCGCTCGTTATTGACTCGCCGGTCAACAACCCTACATCTACCCTCGAAACCGGAATCAAACCGACCGGAAACGTTGAGGAACGACAATGCCCAAGCTTGGAATGGAACCGATCCGCCGCGATGCGCTGGTCAAGGCAACGATTGCCGAAATCGGGGCCGCGCAGTCATTGGATGTGACGGTGGATCAGATCGCGCGACGTGCTGGAATGTCCAAGGCGCTGGCCCATCACTATTTCGGCGGCAAAGATCAGATTTTCCTCGCGGCGATGCGCTACATCCTGTCGGAATATTCGGCCGAGGTGCGCCGCGAACTGCGCAAAGCCAGAACACCAGCTGCCCGCGCAGAGGCGATCATCAGGGCCAGCTTTGACGAAAGCTGCTTTGATCCTGCGACAGTTAGCGCGTGGATGACGCTGTACGGATCGTCGCGCACCAATGTCGAAACCTACCGTTTGTTGATCGTCTATCAGGCGCGGTTGCGGTCCAATCTGACCCACGCGCTGCGGCTTATTTCAACGCAGCCCGAACAAGATGCCGAAACCCTCGCCGCGCTGATTGACGGGCTGTATCTGCGTGCGGCCCTGTCTGACAGCGGTAGCGCGCCTGCCGCCTGCGCCCAAGCACTGTCCCTTTTGAACACCCTGATCGGAAGCAAGCCATGACCAAACCAAACATCCTGATCCTGATGGTCGACCAGTTGAACGGCACGCTTTTCCCTGACGGTCCGGCAGATTGGCTGCATGCCCCGAACCTCAAGAAGCTGGCGGCGCGGTCGACGCGGTTCAAGAACGCCTATACCGCCAGCCCGCTTTGCGCACCGGGTAGGGCGGCGTTTATGTCGGGCCAATTGCCAAGCGCCACGGGCGTCTATGACAACGCCGCTGAATTTCCATCCAGCGTGCCGACTTATGCGCATCACCTGCGCCGTGCGGGCTATCAGACCTGCCTGTCGGGCAAGATGCATTTCGTCGGCCCCGATCAGCTGCACGGGTTCGAGGAGCGCCTGACCACTGACATCTATCCCGCCGATTTCGGATGGACGCCGGATTACCGCAAGCCCGGCGAACGGATTGATTGGTGGTATCACAACATGGGGTCGGTGACCGGCGCAGGCGTGGCCGAGATCAGCAACCAGATGGAATATGACGACGCCGTCGCATACGAGGCAATGCGCAAGCTGTATGATTTGTCGCGCGGGCTTGATGACCGTCCGTGGTGCATGACAGTCAGCTTTACCCACCCGCACGACCCTTACGTGGCGCGCAAGAAATATTGGGACTTGTACAACGACTGCGAGCATCTGATGCCGCAGGTCGGTGATCTGGGCTATGACGCCCAAGACGCCCATTCCAAACGTATCTTTGATGCGAATGACTGGCGCAGCTTTGACATCACCGAGGAGAACATCAAACGGTCCCGCCAAGCGTATTTTGCGAACATCAGCTATCTTGACGACAAGATCGGTGAGATTTTGCAAACGCTTGAGGATACCCGCCAAGAGGCAATTATCGTGTTTGTGTCGGACCATGGCGATATGCTGGGCGAGCGCGGGTTGTGGTTCAAGATGAGTTTTTTTGAGGGGTCATCCCGCGTGCCGATGATGATCGCCGCCCCGCAGATGGAACCCGGTTTGAACGAAACTCCCGTCAGCAATATCGACGTCTGCCCGACCCTTTGTGATCTGGCGGGCGTGTCGATGGACGAGGTGATGGAATGGACCACGGGCCAGTCGCTGGTGCCCATGGGGCAGGGGGTGGAACGCACCGAACCCGTCGCCATGGAATACGCCGCCGAAGCATCCTATGCCCCGATGGTATCGCTGCGCTATGGCAAGTGGAAATACAACCGCTGTGCGCTGGACCCCGATCAACTGTTTGATCTGGACGCCGACCCGCACGAGTTGACCAATCTGGCCGAGGAACCGGCTCACCAAGGCACGCGCCAGACCTTGCGCGCCAAGGCCGACGCCCGCTGGGATCTGGACGCCTTTGACGCCGATGTGCGCAAAAGCCAGGCCCGCCGCTGGGTTGTGTACGAGTCTTTGCGCAAGGGCGGCTATTACCCGTGGGATTACCAGCCTCTGCGAAATGCGTCTGAACAATACATGCGCAACCATATGGACCTGAACGTGCTAGAAGAGAACAAACGCTTCCCGCGCGGCGAATAGACATTTACCGAATAGAACGGCGCTACCGAAAGGCCAGAACCCTATGCAAACCCAACCTACAGCCAGCCACTTTATCAACGGCGCTTATGTCGAAGACACCAATGGCACGCCCATCGATGTGATCTATCCCGCGACCGGTGAAAAGATCGCGATGGTTTATGCTGCGACGCCTGCGATTATCGAACAGGCACTTACCGCTGCCCGCGACGCCCAAGCCGCATGGGGTGCGATGACCGGCACGGAACGGGGCCGCATCCTGCGCCGCGCCGCCGATATCATGCGCGAACGCAATCACGACCTGTCGATCCTTGAAACCTATGACACCGGCAAACCGTATCAGGAAACATCGGTTGCCGATGCCACCAGCGGTGCCGATGCGTTGGAATATTTCGGCGGTATGGCAGCAACGCTGACCGGCGAACACATCCAACTGGGCGAAGACTGGGTCTATACCCGCCGCGAACCGTTGGGCGTGTGTGTCGGCATCGGCGCGTGGAACTACCCCACGCAAATCGCCTGCTGGAAGGGCGCGCCTGCGCTGGCTTGCGGCAATTCGATCATCTTTAAACCGTCCGAGACCACGCCGCTATCCGCGCTGAAAGTGGCCGAGATTTTGGTCCAGGCGGGTCTGCCCGCAGGTTTGTACAACGTTGTGCAAGGCATGGGCGAAGTGGGTGCCGCATTGGTTACCGACCCGCGCGTCGACAAAGTATCGCTAACCGGATCGGTGCCCACGGGCCGCAAGGTCTATGCCGCTGCGGCCGACGGGATGAAGCATGTCACGATGGAACTGGGCGGCAAGTCCCCGATCATCGTGTTCGAAGACGCCGATATCGAAAACGCGGTCAGCGGTGCGATTGTGGGCAACTTCTACAGCTCCGGTCAGGTCTGCTCAAACGGCACACGTGTGTTCGTACATACCGATATCAAAGAGGCGTTTCTGAAACGCTTGGCCGAACGTCTGGACAATGCGGTGATCGGCGATCCGATGGACCCCGACACCAGCTTTGGCCCGATGGTGTCAAAGCGCCAGCTGGATATCGTGCTGGGCTATATCGACAAGGGCAAGGCCGAAGGCGCGCGTCTGGTCTATGGTGGCAATGCGATTGACGGCAAAGGCTTCTATATGCAGCCAACCGTTTTTGCCGATGTTACCGACGACATGACCATCGCCCGCGAAGAGATTTTTGGCCCGGTCCTCTCCGTGCTGGATTTCACCGACGAAGACGACGTGATGGCCCGTGCCAATGACACCGAATTCGGGCTGGCGGCTGGGGTGTTTACCCGCGATCTGTCCCGCGCCCACCGTGTGGCTGCGAATTTTCAGGCGGGCACCTGCTATATCAACACCTATAACGACGCGCCCGTAGAGGCCCCGTTTGGCGGGATGAAGAATTCAGGCGTTGGCCGTGAAAATTCGAAAGCGGCGATTGAACACTACAGCCAGTTGAAATCCGTCTATGTGCGCATGGGCGATATGGAGGCACCTTTCTGATGGTCGGACTACCAGAGCCAGAAGCGCAACAGCCGCGCATGAACCGTGTTGATATCTTGAAATGGGTCGCGACAGTCGTCCAGTTGATCGGCTACGGGTTGACAGGGATGGGGCTACAACCGTGGAACGTGTTCGCATTCTTTGCGGGTATCGTTTTGTGGTTCGCGGTTGGTGTGATGTGGAAAGATCGCGCGATTATGGTGGTGCATGTCGGTGCATTCCTGTCGCTGCTAATCGGTTATGTGAGCGCGAATTAATGCAAGCTGAATTTATCATAGTGGGCGCAGGCAGTGCCGGATGTGCGATGGCGTATCGTTTGGCCAAGGCCGGGCGCAAGGTGTTGGTCATTGAACATGGCGGCACCGACGCAGGGCCGTTCATCCAGATGCCTGCGGCCCTGTCCTATCCGATGAACATGAAAACCTATGACTGGGGCTTTTCATCCGAACCCGAACCTCATCTGGGCAACCGCCGTTTGGCGACCCCGCGTGGCAAGGTGATCGGCGGTTCGTCGTCGATCAACGGCATGGTCTATGTGCGCGGCCACGCTGAGGATTATAACCATTGGGCCGAACAGGGGGCCGATGGCTGGGGTTATGCTGACGTGCTGCCCTATTTCAAACGGATGGAACATTGGCATGACGGCGGTCATGGCGGCGACGCGCAATGGCGTGGCAAAGACGGCCCGCTGCACGTGTCACGTGGCCCGCGTAAGAACCCGCTGTTCAAGGCTTTTGTCGAGGCTGGCAAACAGGCCGGCTACGAGGCCACCGAAGACTATAACGGCGAAAAGCAAGAGGGCTTTGGCCCGATGGAGCAGACGGTTTATGGCGGGCGGCGTTGGTCTGCGGCCAACGCTTATCTGCGGCCTGCCCAAAAGACGGGTAATGTTGAAATCATCCGTGCGCTCGCACAGCGCGTGGTGATCGAAGATGGCCGCGCGGTCGGTGTCGAAGTGTTGCGCGGCGGCAAGACCGAGGTGCTGCGCGCCAGTGGCGAGGTGATCCTTGCCGCGTCCTCGATCAACTCGCCCAAGCTGTTGTTGCTGTCTGGCATTGGGCCAGCTGCGCATCTGGCCGAACATGGCATCGACGTCGTCGCAGACCGCGCCGGTGTGGGCCAAAACCTGCAAGACCACCTTGAACTCTATATCCAGATGGCCGCGAGCCAGCCCATCACATTGTTCAAGCATTGGAACCTCTTTTCCAAGGCCATGATCGGCGCGCAATGGTTGTTCACGAAAACCGGTCTGGGCGCATCCAACCAGTTTGAATCGGCCGCGTTCATCCGGTCCAAACCGGGGATCAAATACCCTGATATCCAGTACCATTTCCTGCCCATTGCCGTGCGCTATGACGGCAAGGCAGCGGCGGAAGGACACGGGTTTCAGGCTCATGTCGGCCCGATGCGGTCGACCTCGCGGGGGGCGGTTTCGCTCCGGTCGGGTGACCCTGCCGATACGCCGAAAATCGTGTTCAACTATATGTCGCAGGACCGCGATTGGGAGGAATTTCGCAATTGCATCCGCCTGACCCGCGAGATTTTTGCCCAAGACGCGTTCAAACCGTTCGTGAAAAGCGAAATTCAGCCCGGTGCCGATGTACAAACGGATGACGAGCTGGATGCCTTTATCCGTGAACACGCCGAAAGCGCCTATCACCCCTGTGGCACCTGCCGGATGGGGCGTGCAGACGACCCTGATGCCGTGGTCGACCCTCAAGGTCGGGTGATTGGTGTGGACGGTCTGCGCGTTGCGGACAGCTCGATTTTCCCACGGATCACCAATGGCAATTTGAACGCGCCGTCGATCATGGTGGGTGAGAAGATGTCTGATCATATCTTGGGGATCGATCCATTAGCCGCCGCGAATGACGAACCTTGGATCCACCCCGATTGGAAAACCTCGCAGCGCTAGGACGATAGGGCGTTAAGGGAAATTTAGCGCACATTAACAAATGCCATTGATTGGGGCGGTCAAACGCTTCAGTCATGGCGCATGTTTTGTTCCGCAAGCGAGGCGCGCGCGGCAGGCTGGCGTGCCGCACGACGCTGATCATTCCACCTGATAGGGCAGTACATCGCGCAAATCAGGGTCAACAACCAACTGCCGTTCAAGCGGCGGAACGGACCGTTGGTGGCAGCCTTTGCGCTCGCAGATGCGGCAGGAAATCCCGATAGGTTCAAAGGCCGATGAGCGGCTGGTATCCATCCCGTCGGCATAGACCAACGCGGCCGCATGGCGCACCTCGCAGCCCAGCGAAATCGCATAGCGTCGCACCGGCGCGCCGAACCGTCCGGCGGGCTTCGAGATATCGCGCGCCAAGGAGATATAGCGCA
Source organism: Sulfitobacter marinus (assembly GCF_900116285.1). GTDB lineage: Bacteria > Pseudomonadota > Alphaproteobacteria > Rhodobacterales > Rhodobacteraceae > Sulfitobacter > Sulfitobacter marinus. The sequence goes on from NZ_FPAJ01000001.1 coordinate 70,814, forward strand.
CCCCATCGGGGGTTTCGGCAAGCTGCCGCAGGAAACGCCCCGGTGTCTCGAACGCGCTATGCACATTCCACAGCGGACAGGCCCCGCCAAAGCGGGCGAATTGCAGCCGCGTGGCCGAATGGCGTTTGGTGATTGTCCCCGCCTGATCGACGCGCACAAAAAAGAACGGAATACCCTTGGAGCCGGGGCGTTGCATCGTCGACAGACGGTGGGCGACCTGTTCAATCGAGGCACCAAACTGGCCGGCCAAAATTTCCAGATCATGGCGGCAGTCCTGCGCGCTGGTCAAAAACGTCTGATAGGGCATGAGCGCCGCGCCAGCGAAATAATTGGCCAGCCCGATCTTGGCGATGTCCCGCGCGGCCCCGCTGTGAAACCGCGCCAGATCAAGCGTCGCCTCAAGCAGGCTGTTCTGTCGGGTCATGGCGGTCTGGAACAGCAGTTGAAACAGTTGCGTCTCTTGCGGGGCGCGTGACGAGATGTGCAAAATCCCCGCGTTCGGATCATAGCGGCGCAAGGCGGCCATATCGTCAAAGCTGACCTTGATACCCACTGCCGTCAGTGCCGCAATCGCCGTGGCCTTCAGCGTTTTGCCATCGCTGTTGGCACGGGCGAAATGTTCGGCGGCGCGGTCAACGGCATCAATGTAGTTATCGCAGTAATGAAAGAAATCGCGCACTTCCTCCCATGGGCTGGGGGATGCGCGGGCATCTTCGCGGCCCAATGCCTCGTCCAGATAGGCAAGGCGTTCATGGGTCTGGCGATGGCTTTGGTGCAGTTTGATAAAGGCCCGCGCCAACCCCGGCGCGTTTGACGCAGCAAGCTGCAGATCCGCCAGCGGCAGGGTATCCCCTTCGAAGAGCGGGTCGGCCAAAATTTCGCGCATGTCACTGACCAAGCGTTGGCTGTCACCGCTGGACAGTTCGGTCACGTCCATCCCGAATTCGGACGCGAGCGCCAGAACCACCGTCGTACTGACGGGACGGTTGTTGTTTTCCATCTGGTTCAAATAGGGCAGGGACACGCCCAGCTTGGCGGCGAAATCCTTTTGCGTGCTGCCATTCTTGGTGCGTAATTCGCGCAGTTTCGCGCCAGCATAGAGCTTTTGGGTCGCCATCCGGATCAGGGCCTTTGCAAATTTGCAGATGCCCCTATGCTAGCTTTGCAAAGTGGCGTCGACAAGGCCCGCGTCGGCAACTGTGTGTCGTCAGCTCAGGCCCAGCATTTTTTCGCGGCGGATCACGACCAAGATCGCCGCGACCCCGGCAACCGCCGTCCCCAGCATGATCCACAATAAGGGATATGCACCGGTTTCTTTGCTCAGCAGTGATCCGGCCAGAATGCTAAGGCCTGCACCCCCACCAATCATCACGGCCCCGCCCAGACCCGATGCCGTGCCCGCAAGATGCGGCCGCACGGACAACAAGCCCGCGGTCGCATTGGGGATGCACAGCCCGTTGCCAAGACCGACCAGCGTCATCATGCCAAAGAAGGACATGGGGCTGCCGTACCCGGCCAGAAAGATCAGCATCGACACAGCACCACCCACAGCATTGGCCAGACAGCCACATAGTACCAGCGTATTGACGCCCCATTTGGTGGCCGTGCGCGCGGTGATAAAGTTGCCCATGAAATATCCGATGGCGGGTGCCCCGAAATACAGGCCAAGCTCGGCAGGCTCCATGCCAAAGACTTCGCTGCCGACAAAGGGCGCGCCGCCCAGATACGCGAAAAATGCGCCCGAACAACAGGCCGCCGCCATCGAGTATCCCCAAAACCGCGGTGACTTTAGCAACTCGGGGTATTCGCGGAATTGCTGGCTCATGGTTTTACCCGACCGAACGGATGTCTCACCCAAGTCATACCAAGTTTGCGCAAAAACAAATGCGCCCACGGCGAACATGGCCCAGAACGTGGCCTGCCAGCCGAATACCTGATCCAGTATGCCCCCAATCGCGGGGGTTATCATCGGGACCACTGCCATCCCCATGGTGACATATCCGATCATCGATGCGGCTTTGTCTTGAGTAAACATATCGCGCACGACCGCGCGGCTCAGCACCATGCTGACGGCGATAATGGCTTGTGCGCAGCGACAGATCAGGAACACCGTGGTCGTGGGGGCATAGATGCAGCCCACCGTGGCGATCATGTAAATGACCAACCCCCACAGCAACACATTACGCCGTCCCAGGTTGTCGGAGACAGGGCCAATAATCAGCTGCAATCCGGCGCTGAACAGCAGGTACAGAGGCACCGACAGCTGCATAACGCTATAATCGGTCTCGAAATATTCGGCCATCGAAGGCAGGCTGGGCAGGAACATGTTCATTGCCAGCGCGCCGATACCCGACAATAGGATCAGCGTTGAGACATGCGGCGGGCTCGTCTTGTCCAGAAACCGGACCTCGTTTTCTCTCATCATGTAATGCAGTTAGGCCTGTGGTTGGATATTGTCTATGATCTTCCGTGTGGTTTGCGTATTTGCAGTTTGCTTAATTGTTGCTGAATAAAATTTGCAAATTTGCAAAAAGACTCTTTGGTTGCCGCCTCGCACTGGCTAGTATGGCGAAAATCCAAAAGAGGTGCGTCATGAAAGATATCATAGAACAGCTGGAAGACCGTCGCCAAGAGGCGCGCCTGGGGGGCGGGCAAAAACGCATCGATGCGCAGCATGCCCGTGGCAAGCTGACTGCTCGCGAACGAATTGATCTGCTGCTGGATGACGGGTCTTTCGAAGAGTTCGACATGTTCGTCACGCACCGCTGCACCGATTTCGGCATGCAGTCGCAAAAGCCTGCAGGCGACGGTGTTGTCACGGGGTGGGGTACCATCAATGGCCGGCTTGTCTATGTCTTCAGCCAAGACTTTACCGTTTTTGGTGGGTCGCTTTCTGAGGCGCACGCTCAGAAGATCTGCAAAATTCAGGATATGGCCATTCAAAACGGTGCCCCTGTAATCGGCATCAACGATTCCGGCGGCGCGCGTATTCAGGAAGGGGTGGCCAGCCTCGCGGGCTATGCCGAAGTGTTCCAGCGCAATATCGAAGCCTCAGGTGTGATCCCGCAGATCAGCGTGATTATGGGGCCATGCGCGGGCGGCGCGGTCTACTCCCCGGCGATGACCGACTTTATCTTTATGGTCAAAGACACGTCTTATATGTTCGTGACCGGCCCCGATGTGGTGAAAACCGTGACCAACGAACAGGTCACCGCCGAAGAGCTGGGCGGTGCCTCCACCCACACGCGCAAATCATCTGTCGCAGATGCGGCGTTTGAAAATGATGTTGAGGCACTGGCCGAAGTGCGCCGCTTGGTTGATTTCCTGCCCGCTAATAACCGTGAAAAACCACCCGTCCGCCCGTTCTTTGACGATCCGAACCGGATTGAAACGTCGCTCGACACGCTGGTGCCGGTCAACGCCAACACGCCCTATGACATGAAAGAGCTGATCCACAAGCTGGCGGATGAGGGTGACTTTTACGAGATCCAAGAAGATTTCGCCAAGAACATCCTGACCGGCTTTATCCGTATCGAAGGACGCACCGTCGGTGTTGTGGCCAACCAGCCCATGGTGCTTGCTGGCTGTCTGGATATCGACAGCTCGCGCAAGGCGGCGCGCTTCGTGCGTTTCTGCGATGCGTTCGAAATTCCGATCCTGACCTTGGTTGATGTCCCCGGCTTTCTGCCTGGCACTAGCCAGGAATATGGCGGCGTGATCAAACACGGTGCCAAACTGCTCTTTGCTTACGGCGAGGCGACAGTGCCGATGGTGACCGTGATCACTCGCAAGGCTTACGGCGGCGCCTATGATGTTATGGCGTCCAAACATCTGCAATCCGACTTTAACTATGCATGGCCCACCGCCGAAATCGCGGTGATGGGGGCCAAGGGTGCGACCGAAATTATCCACCGCGCCGACCTGAAAGACCCCGAAAAAATCGCGAGCCACACTGCTGACTACGAAGAGCGTTTCGCGAACCCGTTTGTGGCAGCCGAACGCGGTTTTATCGACGAGGTCATCCAACCCAGCATGACGCGCAAACGCATTGCCCGCGCCTTTGCGTCCCTGCGCAACAAGTCCAAAACGATGCCGTGGAAGAAACACGATAACATCCCGCTCTGACTTCTCTGGCTCTTAAATATCCTCGCCGAAGGCATAGAATCTTTGGCGCGACAGGAGAAACGCGTGAAACCGTTCGCTGATCATAGATCATACCCATTGCGCGCTGCGACGGGGCTGGTGGCCAGATGAAGCTGGCCGCCGCGCTTTTGCTTGCTGCAACGCCGCTACAGGCGCTTGATGTCCCCTCGGGGCAGCAGGTCGACCTGCAAGAGGTTCTGATCGACCAGATGGGCGATGAGACATGGCTGCGGTTTCGCTTTGTCGCGCCCGGTATCGCCCGTGACAGCGGCACAATCACGTATGATGTCGCAGCACCTGATATGAAGGCGCTGTGCGACAGGCTGGCCATCCCCTATGCCGCACAGTATGCGCTGACGGGCGACGTGATTGTGATTTCGCTGGCGGATCGGGCCGTTGAATTTGGTGCCGTAGACCCAAGCGTAACACAGTTTTTCGAAGCATATCGCCCCGAAAACGACATCTGTATCTGGGAGGCATTATGATGCTACCACAATATCTTGCGCTGACATCTGCACGCACTGGCAGAACTGCGGCTTTGGCGACACATTTTCGCCGATTGAACCGGTCCCCGTATGCAATGCGCCGCAACTGCGGTAATATCGCGCCAAGGAATACGCAGGTATCCCTTACTACAAAAGCGGGGTTTTATGGGCATGAGGCAGTGCCGGGCCCCTTATGCAATCACAGGAGACTACGATGTCAAAGAGCATCACAATGTTGGCCGCATTCGGCCTTGTCGCAGCTGTTTCAGCATGCGCGCCCAAGCAGGAAGAATATGTTGTTGTCGCACCCGAGCCCATCTCGGTTGAGCCAGTATACACAGGCAAGTACAAGTAATGCTTGCCGGGGGCAGGCGGTTGCGCCTGTCCCCACGCAAACACAGCCGCACATGATCCCCGCAGTCTGGGGGGCATCATGCTGAAACATCGCGGTTTTCCGGGGCGTATGCCCGGTTCAGACTTTCAATTCACCATTCGTCGCGCCAACCCTAAAGGGGTTACGCCGCTGACCCGTCGCGAGCGTCGCTCGGATCGTAAATCCGTGGACCGGCGGGCGGATACGGCCTTTATGGCGGCACTCTGGGAGGCCTTTGGCACAGAGCCGTTCGAGCGTGGCAATCTGGACGCGGGGCGTTTGTCGTGGATGTTCGGCCGCGAGGTCGTCGCCGTCGAAGACCCCTTTGATCCCGAAGATTACGAGGCCTTGCTGGTGATCAATGAACCGCTTGCCCGTGCGTCTTTTCCCGACGCATTCGAGGATTGAACAGATGCCCGTATGGATCACGTCAGCGGATAACCGCCCCGTGGCCAGCGGGTTTTTGCCCTTTAGCCGACCGCGCCGTGGCAAAGTTCTGGGTGCGGCGGAACCATTGATCTATCATCGCGTTAAGCCACGTATTCAAAACGTTGCGTTGAGCAGATCAAAAGGACGCCCGCTATGCAAATCAATAACATCATCCTTACACTCACAGCTTGTGCAGGCCTTGCCGCATGCGGCGACACCATGGGCGAACAAGCCCTTGGCGGCGGTGCCATCGGTGCCGGTGCTGCAGCCCTCACAGGCGGTGGTTTGCTGCAAGGTGCGGCCATCGGTGCAGGCGCTAACGTGCTTGCCTGCCAGTCGGGTGCCGTGCGCTGCAACTAAACTAATCCAAGATGCTGCCGTCAAAGGCAGCGCCTCACTATATCACAATACCGACCCCGCTCAGCAAACGCTGATGCGGGGTTTTTCCGTTTCCTCAAGACCCAAAGGGACAGCCCATGTTCAATAAGATCCTGATCGCCAACCGCGGCGAAATTGCGTGCCGTGTCATCAAGACTGCGAAAAAGATGGGCATCCAGACCGTCGCCATCTATTCGGACGCAGACGCCCAAGCGCTGCACGTCCAAATGGCAGACGAGGCGATCCATATCGGCCCGCCCCCTGCGAACCAATCCTATATCGTCATCGACAAGGTGATGGCCGCGATCAAGGAATCCGGTGCGCAGGCTGTACACCCCGGTTATGGGTTCTTGTCCGAAAACGCCAAATTCGCCGAAGCCCTCTCTGCGGCTGGCGTTGCATTCATCGGGCCACCCGTCGGTGCCATTGAGAAAATGGGCGACAAGATCACCTCGAAAAAGATTGCGAAAGAGGCGGGGGTTTCCACCGTGCCGGGCTACATGGGCCTGATCGCTGACGCGGACGAGGCCGTCAAAATCTCGAACGAAGTCGGCTATCCAGTGATGCTCAAGGCGTCTGCGGGTGGTGGCGGCAAGGGCATGCGCATTGCATGGAACGACGAAGAGGCCCGCGAAGGGTTTCAGTCCTCCAAGAACGAAGCCGCAAACAGCTTTGGCGATGACCGTATCTTTATCGAGAAATTCGTAACCCAGCCACGCCACATCGAAATTCAGGTGCTGTGCGACGCACATGGCAATGGTGTTTATCTTGGCGAGCGGGAATGTTCGATCCAGCGCCGTAATCAGAAAGTTGTCGAAGAGGCACCATCGCCGTTCCTCGACGAGGCCACGCGCAAAGCCATGGGCGAACAGTCTGTCGCACTGGCCCAAGCGGTTGGCTATGCCTCGGCGGGCACCGTCGAATTCATCGTGGATGGCGACAAGAATTTTTACTTCCTTGAAATGAACACCCGTTTGCAGGTGGAGCATCCCGTGACCGAGCTGATCACCGGCGTCGATCTGGTTGAACAGATGATCCGCGTGGCCAATGGCGAAAAGCTGACGATCACTCAAGACGATGTAAAGCTGAACGGCTGGGCCATCGAAAATCGCCTTTATGCCGAAGACCCGTATCGTGGTTTCCTGCCCTCCATCGGCCGCTTGACCCGCTACCGTCCGCCCATGGAAATTGCGGCTGGCCCGCTGCTGACCAATGACAAATGGCAAGGCGACGCGCCCAGCGGTGAGACGGCTGTGCGCAACGATACCGGCGTCTATGAGGGCGGCGAAATCAGCATGTATTACGATCCGATGATCGCCAAGCTGTGCACATGGGCCCCCACCCGCGATCAAGCAATTGAGGCGATGCGCGTCGCCCTTGATAGCTTTGAGGTCGAAGGCATCGGGCACAACCTGCCGTTCCTGTCTGCCGTTATGGATCACCCGATCTTTACCGCCGGCGACATGACAACCGCCTTTATCGAAGAACAATACCCCGACGGCTTCCAAGGCGTTGAACTGCCCGAGGCCGAGCTACGCCGCATCGCAGCCGCGACGGCCGCCATGCACCGTGTCAGTGAAATCCGCCGCACCCGTGTGTCTGGCCGGATGGACAACCACGAACGCAAGGTTGGCACCGCGTGGAATGTCGCCATTCAGGGGCAATCCTATGACGTCGATATTGCAGCGGACCATGAAGGCGCGACCGTAACCTTCGAAGATGGTCATGAAATGCGCGTCGCGGGCGACTGGACGCCGGGCGATCATCTGGCGACGATGACGGTCGATAATGCACCGCTGATCTTTAAGGTTGGTAAAGTGTCGGGTGGGTTCCGTATTCGTGCCCGTGGCGCTGATCTAAAGGTCCATGTGCGCAATCCGCGTCAGGCCGAACTGGCCCGCTTGATGCCTGAAAAACTGCCCCCGGACACCTCCAAATTGCTGTTGTGCCCGATGCCGGGACTGGTCGTGAAAATCGACGTCGCGGTCGGCGACGAAGTTCAAGAAGGCCAAAGCCTCTGCACAATCGAGGCGATGAAGATGGAAAACATCCTGCGCGCCGAGAAGAAGGGCACCGTGTCAAAGATCAACGCCAACGCAGGTGACAGCCTTGCCGTTGATGACGTCATTATTGAGTTCGAATAAAGCCAATGCTTGCCAGCCCATGCATCAGCCCCACCATCGGATCGGCATCTTTTGCCGCCCCGATCGGCGTGGCGCTGCGTGGGTTTAGATCAGGTCGTCAGTCGAACAGCTGCCGCGCATCCTCTTTGGCATCGCGGATTTCGCGTTGCCGGATGGTCATCTTGTCGATGCTGCGTGTAATTTCACGCACATCCCAAGGGCGCGGTTTGCGCAGCTTGATGCCGCCATCCTTGCCGACCAGCACCAACATGAACCCGCGGGGGCGCATTTTCAGCCGCAAAGCACTGCGCGCGGTGGGGTCCGTATCGGTCAGCACGATGACATCGCGTTCCAGCAAATCCTCTTGCTGGGCCATCAGTAAATCCATCTGCGATATGTACGCAGGGTCGTCCGGACTGTCGGCAAAGACTAAAACGGGCCTTTTTTTCCAGTGGAATTCACTCAAATCTGCCATATCTGCCGGTGCAAACAGCACTGGGGCGGGTGGTTCTGTGGCGGATTGTGCAGCGGCGAAAGGCGCGAACAATCCAACGAAAACAAGGGCTATCACTGATTTCATTTCTTCTCCTACTGCCTCAGATATAGGGGGTTTCCGCCAGATTGCGATGCGCAATTTATGGCAAACGGCCATTAAGCTTAACGAAACGGGTCATCGGACATGAATAGGGCAGTTCCCTTGTATGGATCGGTTGGGACGGTTCCCTTGTTACGATTGGGCGAAAAGCTAATGGATATTATTATGCACGTCGGCGCGCATAGAACGGCGACGACCAGCTTTCAAAGCTATCTGCGTGCGAACTCTGACGCGATCACAACATCCCAAACCGGCGTTTGGGGCCCGCTGCGCATCCGTAAGGGGCTGTTTTCAGGAATTTTTCCCAGCCCCAAACTGCCGGGCCGATCCCCCGAGCGGGTAAAAGGGCGGGTCGCGTTGCAATTGGCGCGTGCCCGCGAGGCCGGGATGGCGCGGCTGGTACTGTCCGAAGAAAATATGATCGGGTCGTCGCGCCACTGCGTGCGCACAGGGTTGCTTTTCCCGGCGGCAGGCGACCGGATGGCGCGGTACTGCGCGGCGTTTGATGGAAAAATTACCCGGATCATGCTTAACATCCGGTCGCCTGAAACCTGGTGGGCTTCGGCGGCGTCATATGCCGTTTCGCGCGGCCACGATGTGCCCGACCAGACAAAGCTGGACAAGATCGCCAGCGCACAGCGCAGCTGGCGGGACGTAATCACTGATCTGGCTTGCGCCGTACCGAACGCCGAAATCAAGGTCGCCACATTCGAAGAATACGCAGGCCGCCCGGATGCGCTGCTGGCCGAGGCGACGGGCGTTGCGGCCCCCGTTAACCGAGATCATTTCTGGCTGAACCGTGCGCCGGATCTGCCTGCGCTGCGCACCATCTTGGCCGAGGGCGGCCAAGACCCCGATCTGCTGCCCGATGCAACCGGTCGATGGAACCCATTTACCGACGCACAAGCGACCGCTTTGCGTGAAACCTATTGTGATGATCTGTTCTGGCTGACCGCCGGGGCGGATGGTCTGGCCCAACTGACAGAAAATAACGCCCGAGAAAGAGCAGGCACAAGCCAGCCGTCGGGCGACCCCAAAAAAGGACATTCCCATGACAGCCGACAAAGATACATGGCGCAATCTGGCTGAGGCCGAGCTGCGCGGACGCCCTGTTGACGATCTCACCTGGCACACGCTGGAAGGCATCGACGTCAAACCGCTGTACACCGCCGAGGATACCGCCGGTCTGGATCATATGGGCGGCGTTCCCGGTCAGGCCCCCTTTACCCGCGGTGTCAAGGCGACGATGTATGCAGGCCGCCCTTGGACCATCCGCCAATATGCGGGCTTTTCCACGGCCGAAGAATCCAACGCCTTTTATCGCCGTGCCCTGGCCGCCGGTCAGCAGGGCGTTTCGGTGGCCTTCGATCTGGCGACACACCGTGGATACGACAGCGATCACCCCCGTGTTGAGGGCGACGTTGGCAAGGCTGGCGTGGCCATCGATAGCGTCGAAGATATGAAAATTCTGTTTGATGGCATCCCGCTCGACAAGGTGTCGGTGTCCATGACCATGAACGGCGCGGTGATCCCGATCCTGGCCAATTTCATCGTCGCAGGCGAAGAGCAGGGCCATGACAAATCGGTACTGGCCGGCACCATTCAGAATGACATTCTGAAAGAGTTCATGGTGCGCAACACCTATATCTATCCGCCAGAACCATCGATGAAGATCATCGGTGACATCATCGAATATACCTCTGACCACATGCCGAAATTCAACTCGATCTCGATTTCGGGCTATCACATGCAAGAGGCCGGTGCGAACCTGGTGCAAGAGCTGGCTTTCACCTTGGCCGATGGTCGGGAATACGTGCGCACCGCCATTGCCGCCGGCATGGACGTGGATAAATTCGCGCCACGTCTCAGCTTTTTCTTTTGCATCGGTATGAACTTCTTTATGGAGGCCGCCAAATTGCGCGCCGCCCGTCTGCTGTGGTCGCGGATCATGGATGAATTCAAGCCGCAAAACCCCAAATCCGCCATGCTGCGCACCCATTGCCAGACTTCGGGCGTGTCGTTGCAGGAACAAGACCCCTATAACAACGTGATCCGCACCGCCTACGAGGCGATGTCGGCGGTGTTGGGCGGCACCCAATCGCTGCACACCAACGCGTTGGACGAAGCGATTGCCCTCCCGACCGAATTCTCGTCGCGTATTGCCCGTAACACCCAGTTGATCTTGCAAGAAGAAACCGGCGTGACCAATGTCGTCGATCCGCTGGCTGGCAGCTATTACGTGGAGAAATTGACCAGCGATCTGGCCGAGGCGGCCTGGAAGCTGATCGAAGAGGTCGAGGAACTGGGCGGCATGACCAAGGCCGTGGCCTCTGGCATGCCCAAACTGCGCATCGAAGAAGCCGCTGCCACCCGTCAGGCCAAGATCGACCGGGGCACCGATGTGATCGTCGGGGTTAATAAATACCGCCGCGAGACCGAAGACGAGATTGATATCCTGGATGTTGATAACGTGGCTGTGCGTGACAGTCAGATCAAGCGCCTGAAAACGGTACGGGATACCCGGGACGAGGCTGCTTGCACCGCCGTGCTGGCGGAATTGACCCGTCGGGCAAAAGAGGGCGGTAACTTGCTTGAGGGGGCCGTCGAGGCCGCCCGTGCCCGCGCCACAGTTGGAGAAATTAGCATGGCTATGGAAAGCGAATTCGGCCGCCACCGCGCCGAGGTGAAAACATTGGCGGGCGTCTATGGTGCGGCCTATGAGGGCGATAGCGGCTTTGCCGAAATCCAGAAATCCGTCGAAGACTTTGCTGAGGCCGAAGGCCGCCGCCCACGCATGTTGGTCGTGAAAATGGGCCAAGACGGGCATGACCGCGGGGCTAAAGTCATCGCGACCGCCTTTGCCGATATCGGGTTTGACGTGGACGTCGGCCCCTTGTTCCAGACACCTGCCGAGGCCGCCCAAGACGCCGTAGACAACGACGTGCATGTCATCGGCATCTCGTCGCAGGCGGCGGGCCACAAGACCCTAGCGCCGCAATTGATCAAGGCGCTGAAGGACGCGGGGGCCGAGGATATCTTGGTCATCTGCGGCGGCGTGATCCCGCAGCAGGATTATAAATTCTTGTATGACGCGGGGGTCAAAGCGATATTCGGGCCGGGCACAAACATCCCCAACGCGGCGCAGGATATCTTGAAGTTGATCCGTGAGGCGCGCGGCTAAGGTTGGTTGGGGCTTTCGCGTTCTAGAAGCTCTATTACTTTAAAGAATGAGGGGGCTGTCTGCCCCCTCAAACTCCCCCGAGGATTTAGACCCATTTGGAAAATGACGTGATGATGGAACTGGATCACATTGCAATCGCCGGGGAGACTTTGTCTGCGGCGGTTTCTTATGTTCAAGAAACGTTGGGTGTGGCGATGCAGCCGGGCGGCGAGCACGCAGTATTTCATACCCATAACAAGCTACTCGGATTGCATGATGGGCTGTATCTTGAGGCGATTGCCGTGAACCCAGCTGCACCAGCTCCGGATCGGGCGCGATGGTTTGATCTGGACCGGTTCAGCGGTCCAGCGCGGCTGACCAACTGGATTTGTCGCTGCGATGATCTGGATGCGGCGTTGGAGGTTTTGCCAGACGGGTTCGGCGCGCCGGTGCAGCTGCAGCGCGGTGATCTGCGCTGGCGTATGGCGGTGCCGCAGTCCGGTGTCCTGCCCTTTGATAATTGCGCCCCGGCGTTGATCGAATGGCAGGGTGATGCGCATCCCGCGCCGCGGCTTGGGGCGGGGGGCTGCCGTTTAGAGAGGTTAGAGGTGCAGCATCCGGATGCCTTGGTGTTGGCTGAGATGCTGGCACCATTGCTGCAGGACGATCGGGTGTCCTTTGTGCAGGGTGATCCGGGGTTGAAGGCCGGGTTAGATGTTGCGGGCACAAAGGCTGTGCTAGGATGATCCGGGCCGCTGTGGCGCAGGACGCGGCCGAGATTGCCGCGATCTGGAACGCCATGATCCGCGATACATTGTTCACCTTTACTACTGAACAGAAGACCAAAGCCGGTATTGTGGCGATGATCGCAGACAGACCGGGGGCCGTTTGGGTCGCTCAGACGGATCGGATCGTTGGTTTTGTCACCCATGCGCAGTTTCGAACCGGGCCGGGGTACCGCACCAGTGTTGAGCATAGCATCGTGCTAAGTGATGGCGCGCGCGGGCAGGGCATGGGGCGCGCGTTGATGGATCAGGCGTGTTTATCTGCGGCGCAGCAGGGGCGGCACATCATGGTCGCGGGCATCAGTTCGGCCAACATGGGCGGCGTGGCGTTTCACGCGGCCTTGGGGTTTGAGCATGTCGGCCGGATGCCCGAGATCGCGCGCAAAGACGGGCAATGGCTGGATTTGATTTTGATGCAGAAAATGCTGACCGCCCCCTGACTTCTGCGCTGCGGCGCAGTAGGGTGATGCCATGTCGATTTGGTCACGCATCACCGAAGCTTTGTCAGCACTCACCGCAGGGGAGGGGCTTGCGTCGGTTTTTGACCGTCTGCGCAGCCCACCAGAGCGGTCGGTTGCCTTTACCATTGCGGTGATCGCTCTTGGCGCAAAGATGGCTAAGGCGGACGGGCAGGTCACCCGAGACGAGGTAACGGCTTTTCGCGAAGTGTTTCACATCACCGAGGACGATCAGCACGGTGCGGCAAGAGTGTTCAACCTTGCGCGGCAGGATGTGACGGGTTTTGAAGACTACGCAAGCCGCATTGCCAGTATGTTCTCGGACCAGCCCGAGATGCTGCGCGACCTGATTGAGGGGCTGTTTCATATTGCCATGGCCGACGGTACGTATCATCCGAACGAGGATGCGTTTTTGGCCCGTGTGGCCGAGATTTTTGCGATGAACGAGAGCGATTTTGCGTCGCTGCGCGCGCGGTTTGTGCCGGATACATCACCGCTGCCCCATACGGTTTTGGGGATATCCCCCAATGCGTCGCTGGAGGAAGGCAAGGTCGCGTGGCGGCGATTGGTGCGTGACAATCACCCCGATGCATTGGTTGCAAGGGGCCTGCCGCCCGAAGCCGTTTCGATGGCGGAAAAGCGGCTGATCGACATCAACCGAGCGTGGGAGACATGGTCAGGCAAGGCGCGCTGATGCGTATTGCGACCTATAATGTCGAATGGTTCACGGGGCTGTTTGACGAGAAAGATCAATTGTTTGACGATGGCGCATGGTCGGCGCGGCATAATGTGACACGCGCCCAGCAGACCCAAGCCTTGGGCCGTGTGTTTCATGCGCTTGATGCCGATGCGGTGATGATCATCGAGGCACCGGATACCAGCCGCAATCACGCGACCGTGGCGGCCTTGCAGAATTTTGCTGCACATTTCGGCCTGCGCACGACCGACGCAATCATGGGGTTTGCCAATGATACCCAGCAGGAAATTGCATTGCTCTATGACCCGGACAAGCTGACGGTCAGCCATAGCCCGGGCGGCGACGGGACCGGACGAGAAGGTGCAACCGGCGCACCACGCTTTGACGGTGTCTTGCGGATCGATCTGGATATTGATGCCAAGGAAGATTTGGTCGTTTTCTCAAAGCCGCCGCTGGAGCTGAACGTTCAGACCAATACGGGGTTTGCGTTCCGAATGATCGGCGCACATCTGAAGTCAAAAGCGCCCCATGGTGCGAAGACTCCCGAAGACGTGCTGCGTTTGGGCATTGCCAACCGGCGCAAACAATTGGCCCAGGCGATATGGTTGCGCCGGCGGATCGAGACCCATCTTGTGGCAGGCGATGCGATGATGGTGCTGGGCGATTTGAACGACGGTCCGGGGCTGGATTCCTTTGAGGACCTGTTCGGGCGGTCGTCCGTCGAAATTGTGATGGGGCACCGGGGTGAAAACGCATTGATTGAACCGCATGCTGAGCGCGCGCTGTCCCAACGCATCGGTGCGACGCCCACGACCTCGCGGTTTTGGATTGCGCCCGAGAACCGGTATTTGCAGGCTTTGCTGGATTATATCATGGTCAGCCCTGCGTTTGTGCAGCGCAATGCACGTTGGCGCATCTGGCATCCGTTGGACGATCCTGATTGCTGGGCGGATACGGCTTTGCGCGATGCGTTGATCACCGCATCGGACCACTTTCCGGTGACAATCGAGTTCGACGACTGAACGGCAGGGTGCGGCATCTTTTACCGCAGGCCCAATCACCTCGCCGCGCGGTGTGCTTGCTACCTAGGACTTGACCGTCTTAAGCTGAACCTCGGCACCCAGAGAGGCGGCAAGGGAGTTCAGGCGCGCCTCGGCGACCTCGCCAAACAGCGGTAGCATGTCATTGGTTAGCCACAGCTCAAGCTGTTTCTTCTTGGGATACCAACGCAATGTGCCGCGGTCTTCGTCCTTGTTCATCCACAGCATCGCGCCAAAGCGCATGGCCTTACCGAGAATTTCAGCCTCAACCCGTGTCTTTTCATCGACCATCTCATAGAGATCTTCAAAGCGGGTATTTTCGCGTTTGTTGGAATAGCGGTGGAGTAGGGCAAGGCCTAAAAATATCCGCTCGGAATGTTTTAGCCCGCCCAGATTGGCGCGGGTGGCGTTGTCGAAACAGACCTCGGCACGGTAATCGGGATGCGCACGCCAGCTGACATCATGGAGCAAACAGGCCGCCTTGACCAAGCGTTTGCGCTGTGGCGGGGCAGATTTATAGAGCGGTTGAATGAAATCATAGAGCACCTTGCCAAAGCCGGGCATGCGGGCGTCTTTGGCCTCGGCAAAGCGGCAGGCCTCGATCAGTGGGTCGCGGTCGCGCAGCCGTTGGGGCATCTGCTCGTACAGCATCCCCTCGCGGATACCATAGCTGGAAATGGCGATGTCTTTGGGCTTGAAGGTTTTAACCAAGCGCGACAGAACCTCGGCGGCAAAGGGCACCAGTGCCATCCGGCTTGAGGAAACGCCGCTAATCTGGCGCAGCTCTTCGAGGTCGTTATTCTTGATGTATTTGACTGTATCGCGTACGGACTTGGCCGTCATGCGGTATTCGTGAAGCACATGCAGCGGATAGCCGCGCCGCATCATATCGATGCGCGCAATCGCCCGCCATGATCCACCGACCAGAAACAGACGGTCACGTTGCGCGCCCATTTTTTCGGCCAAGCCTTGCATGACCTCTTTGATATGTCCCTGCCGTGCCTTGGCACCGCCTTTGATATCGCGCAGTTTCAGCGGCCCAAGCGCGGATGTAACCCGCTTGCCCACGCGGCCAGCGGAAATTTCCGCCAGCTCCATCGACGAGCCACCGATGTCGCAGACGAGACCGTAGGCCCCCGGCCAGCCCAAAAGAACACCTTGCGCCGAAAGCCGTGCTTCTTCCTCGCCATCGATGACCCAGATTTTCAAGCCTGTTTCGCGTTCGACCTCGTCACAAAAGGCGCGGCCGTCGGAGGCATCGCGTACAGCGGCCGTGGCCACGACGGTCAGTTCAGCCAGTTGCATGCCATCGGCAAGTTTCCTGAACCGTTTCATCGCTGACAAAGCGCGCGCGCGCCCCTGTGGCGACAGATGACCGGTTTCCGCCATGCCAGCACCCAAGGCGCACATGATTTTTTCATTGTAGAAATACGCGGGCGATCGTGCAGCCCCGTCAAACACCACCAAGCGGACAGAGTTTGACCCGACGTCGACCACGCCCACCTTGGCCAACGCGCGGGCTGAGGGATCTTGGAACAGTGGTTTTCCGAAAAGCCCCAGATCGGCCACGCCGGTTTCAGGGACAAGGGAGGGCGGATTGGTGTCTAGCGTATCTGCCACAAATGCTCCTGCGGGGGCTTTGGTTCATGTCCAAATTGGCCCAGTTGTGGGGGGGAGGTCAATTGTTAACGGTGCGGGGCCTGTTGTAAAAAGGAGAGGGCCTGCGGCCCTCGTGACATTTTGGCGCGTGGGGGAGGCGTGAGCCCCATATGGCCGCAGACGGGATCGGGGAGGAAAGCTGCGCCTTCGGCGAGAGTTTATTTGGCAAAATGAAAAGGGGATCAGTCTTCGGTATGGGTCAGTTTGGGCACGTCCGAGGCACCGGCACTGCCGCGCCCGGAAAGCGACGGGTTTTCCATGAAGAAGCGGTGGCAGTTGAATGCGAATACGCCTTCTTGCAGGGGCGGGCGGGTAAAGCTCCCATCGGCGGACATGACCCAGCTTTGGGCCACATCCGCAAGATTTGCCGCCATAATCTGGCTGGTGATCTGTGCCTTGACGGTGGGGTTTTCGATTTCAACCAGCGTTTCGACGCGGCGGGTCAGGTTGCGGCCCATCCAGTCGGCGGAGGACATGAAAACGCGGGCCTTTTTATGGGGCAGGCCGTGGCCATTGCCAAAGCACACGATGCGCGAATGTTCCAGAAACCGTCCGACGATGGATTTGACGCGGATGTTTTCGGACAGACCTTTGATGCCGGGGCGCAGGCTGCAAATACCGCGCACGACGAGGCTGATTTTAACGCCCGCCTGCGAGGCGGCATAAAGCGCGTCGATCACATCGGCATCCACGATGGAGTTCATCTTGGCCCAAATCTCGGCGGGTTTACCGGCGGCGGCATGTTTTGCCTCTGCGGCGATCATATCGAGCAGGCGGGGCTTTAGGGTAATCGGTGAGATCGCCAGATTATCCAAGGTCTCGGGCTGGGCATAGCCGGACAGGTAGTTGAACACTTTAGTGGCGTCGCGCCCCAGCTTTTGATCGCAGGTGAACAGCGAAAGGTCGGTATAAATGCGCGCCGTAATCGGGTGGTAGTTTCCGGTACCGTAGTGTGTGTAGGTCACCAGTTGATCGCCTTCGCGGCGCACCACTGTCGAGATTTTTGCGTGTGTTTTCAGATCTATAAAGCCGTAAACCACATGGGCGCCGGCCCGTTCGAGCCTGCGCGATTGGCGGATATTTGCGGCCTCGTCAAAGCGGGCCTTGAGCTCGACCAGTGCGGTGACGGATTTACCGTCTTCGGCGGCTTCGCACAGTGCTTCGACGATGGGGCTGTCGCGTGAGGTGCGGTAAAGCGTTTGTTTGATCGCCACCACATTGGGATCGCGTGCGGCCTGGGTCAGGAAGCGCACCACCATATCGAAGGTTTCATAGGGGTGGTGCAGCAGCATATCTTTGGAGCGGATCGCGGCGAACATATCGCCATCATGGTCAGTGACCCGTTCCGGCACGCGTGAGGTAAACTGCGGCCATAGCAAATCGGGCCGACTGTCGATGACCAGTTCGGACAGGTCAGCAACCCCGATCATCCCGTCGATTTCTATGACGTCTTGGGGGCGCACACCGAGTTCGGCCATGACCACGTTTTTCAGCTTTTCAGGTGCACCCGAGGAGTGGGTGAGGCGCACCACCTCGCCGCGGCGACGACGTTTTAGCGCAACCTCGAATTCTCGTACCAGATCTTCGGCTTCGTCCTCGACCTCGAGATCGCTGTCACGCAAGACGCGGAACTCAAAGTGGTCTTTCAGTTTGTAGCCGGGGAACAGGCCCGGGACATTCAGCACCAACAAGTCTTCGAGGGGCAGGAACCTCTGGCAACCTTCTGGCGCGGGGAGTGCGACGAAGCGATCGATCTTGGCCGGGATCGGCAGCAGCGCCTGTAGGGGGCGTTTATCCGCTGTCCGTTCCAGTTGCAGCGCCAGCGCGTAGCCGGTGTTGGGGATGAAAGGAAAGGGGTGTGCAGGGTCAATGGCCAATGGGGACAGGACCGCAAATACCTGATTTAGAAACACATCTTCGAGATGGGCCAGATCGGCATTGTCCAGATCGGCGGCGCGTTCGAGCATGATGTTTTGCGCGTCCATTTCGGCAATCAGATCTACCAGCGTGCTTTGCTGGGTCAGCATCAGCTTGCGGGCGTTCTCATTGATCAACACCAACTGTTCGGCAGGGGACAGGCCATCGGCGGCGGGAGTTGTGTTGCCCGCTTGGGCCAATTCGCGCAGACCCGCCACGCGGACGGTGTAAAACTCGTCTAGATTGTTGGCGGAAATCGACAGGAACCGCAGGCGTTCGAGCAACGGGACCCGAGGGTTCTGCGCCTCTTCCAGCACACGCCAATTGAAACCCAGCCAGCTGAGTTCACGGTTATAGAAACGGCCCGGGCCAGACATATCCAGTTCGGGCAGGGTTTCAGGGTCGGGGAAGGCGGCTTTTAGAAAGTCAGCTTGGTTCATAGCGGCCTTATGGCGTTGGATTACAACAGAATTATGACACGGAAAGTGGTGCGAGTATCGCGCGGGTTAGGCGCGATTGTCCAGCACTTGTGCGGCAAGCGTACGGGTCACAGGCTTTTTCTGCGCAAGGCTGGCTGCGTCAAGGGCAGCAACCAGATCGCCTGCGGCGGCAAAGGACCGGTCCATGCGGGGCAGCAGATAGGGGATCAAATCGGGTTTCGGCGTCAGTTGACGGTCTGCCAAAAGCTTGGCCAGCACGGCCGTCAGCAGCATGTCATCGGGGGCCTCAAGTGCGGCCGAACCTGCGGCACCCATGCGGCTGGTCAGATCCGGTAGGGTCAGGTTCCAACCAGCGACAGGGGGCGTGCCTGTCATCAACAGGCTGTGCCCATCGGCCAGAACCAGATTGTGAAGGTGGAACAGGGCCGTTTCGGCAGCTGTATTGCCCGCGATGGCGGGCACGTCTTCGACGGCGATACAGCTTTGCGCCAATTGGGGGATATCGGCATCGGGCAGATCTGCGGCGCTGATGATCTGCGCCCCTGACATGGCGGCCCACACATGGGTCAGGTGGGTTTTGCCCGATCCGGCGGGGCCGGTCAGCGCGAGTTTATGGCCCGCCCAGCCTTGCCAGCCGTCAATCATCGCCGCCGCAATCGCGTTCGACGGGGCAACAAAGAAATCGTCGCGCCCCAGTGCGGTGCGACTGGGAAGTGCAAGGCCAAGCTGTTTTGCCATATCAGTCGGCCCGTTCGTCCAAGGTGGTTTGATCAACGCCCTTATACAGGACGCTTTCACGATATTGCTCGGTTGCAAAGCGCGCGATGACCCCAAGGGCCGCAGCGATTGGCACCGCAGCCAGCATGCCCACAAAGCCGAACAGGGAGCCAAAGACGGACAATGCAAGGATCAGCCAAACAGGGTGCAAACCAACGGAATTCCCGACCAGTTTTGGCGTCAGGAAGTTCCCTTCGAGCATTTGCCCCAGAACGAAGATTGCTGCGACCAAACCGATCGATATCCAGTCGCCCCAGAATTGGAACAGGGCCAGGCCGATGGCCAGCACGCCGCCCAGTGCCGCGCCAAGATAGGGGATAAAGGTGACCAGCCCTGCGATGAACCCGACGACAAGGCCGAATTGCAACCCGACCAACATCAGCGCGATGGCGTAGTAGGTGCCCAAGATCAGGCAGACAGTTCCCATACCGCGGATAAAGCTGGCAAGGGTTTTGTCAATCTCGCGGGCCAGACGGCGGATGACTGGCGCGTGGTCACGGGGCAGCAGGCTGTCAATTTGCGCGACCATGCGGTCCCAGTCGAGAAGCAGATAAACGGCTACAACAGGGACGATCACGAACAAGAGCAGGATGTTCAACAATGACGCAGCCGAGGCCAGAGCGGTGTTCAGCAACTCTCCGCCGCGTTCCTGGATTGTCGCGCCAATGCCTGTGATTGATGTGCGCAGGGTTGATCCCTCGACCAAGAGCGTCGGGAAGCGGTCCGTTAAGAAATCGGTGAAATTGCGGGTCAGCTCTGGCGCGACTTCGATCAGATTGATCGCTTGACTGACCAAGGTCGGCACCACCAAAAGGGCCATCACGACAAAGATCAAGAGCGCGAATAACGTGATGACTGCGGTGGCCATGGCGCGGCTAAGGCCCAAGCTTTCAAGCCGGTCCGCAACAGGGTCAAGGAAATACGCAATCGCGGCGCCGATCAAAAAGGGCAGCAGGATATCCCCGGTGAACCAAAGGATCACAAGGGCGACTGCGCCCGCAATCCCCCAGTATTTCAATTGATCTCTGATAGGCAGTGCCATGGGCAACCTCCGAAACGCGTTCCATGTTGACATTGCGCACTGGTACCGGATTTTCAAGGGCTGAGCGGCGTGTGAGCACTAAATCATGGGCGCATTTGGCGGATGTAGGGCCTCCGGCGGGGATTTAAGACCATTTGGAAATTGAAGGTTGCGCTGGGTCGGTGGCTCTTGCTTTGTGCGGCTTGACAACAGGGCGATGGCCATTGCCACTGTGGCCAAGAAGGAGACCTGATATGCGTAGTGATTTTGACCGTGAACTTGAACAGCGTCTGGTGCGCTATGCTGCGATCGACAGCCAAAGTGATGAGACCAGTCCGACCAGTCCCAGCACCGAGAGGCAGTTGGATATGTCGCGTTTGCTGATGGAAGAGCTGGAGACAATGGGGGCGGCTGATGTTGAACTGACCGATTATGGCGTGGTTCTGGCCACGGTGCCCGCCACGGTCGATGGTGCGCCTGTTATGGGGTGGTGCGCCCATGTGGATACCGCACCGCAATTTAATGCAACCGGGGTCAAGCCGGTCGTGCATCGGGGGTATAACGGCGGCGATATCACCTTTGCAGACGCGCCAGAGTTAAAGCTTTCACCGGAAAATTCACCCTTTCTGGCTGAGAAGCAGGGCGACGATATCATCACGGCCAGTGGCACGACATTGCTGGGCGGCGACGATAAGGCGGGTGTGGCGATTATCATGACCGCCGCGCGGCATCTGTTGGAAAACCCTGAAGTGGCCCACGGCAAGATCAGGCTGGCCTTTACCCCTGACGAGGAAATCGGTCGGGGTGTCGATGCGCGTTTGCCTGCCGATATGGCTTGCGACTTTGCCTATACCTTTGACGGATCGAAACCGGGTGAGGTTGAGTTCGAGACGTTTTCGGCGGATGCGGCGGTGGTGACTGTAACAGGTGTTTCGGCGCATCCGGGTTGGGCCAAGGACAAGATGGTGAACGCATTACATCTGGCGGCCAAGATCCTGATGACCCTGCCGCATGTTACCATGACACCTGAAACGACCGATGGGCTTGAGGGGTTTATTCACGCCTCAACCATCAAGGGCGGATCATCGGAGGCGGAGATCAAGTTTATCCTGCGCGATTTTGAGCGGGAGGGATTGGCCAAGAAGGGCGCATTGCTGCAACAGGTATGTGAAACGGTTCAGGCGACGGAGCCGCGCGCGCAGATCACCTGCGAGATCATGCCGCAGTATCGTAATATGCGCTATTGGTTGGAAAATGACATGACGCCGGTGACGCTGGCCCATGATGCGGTGCGCGCGGCAGGGATGGAGCCGGTATCGATCCCCATTCGGGGTGGCACAGACGGGTCGCGTTTGACCGAGATGGGCCTGCCATGCCCCAATATTTTTACCGGAATGCAGGAAATTCATGGGCCGCTTGAATGGATATCGGTTCAGGATATGGCCAAGGCCTTGCGGGTGGCGCTGGAACTGGCCAAGCGGGCGGTGCCGGGCTGACGGTTTAGGGGCGGTGCGTGTGGCATGGGTTCGATTGGGGCTCTGCCCCAAACCCCGGGATATTTAAGAGCCAGAGAAGCGGGGCGGTGTTGGTGATTGTTTCCCTGATGGCTTTGGCATAATCAGGGCCGAAGCCAGTTTGAGAGGATCATCATGCGTCTGTCCCGTTATTTTCTGCCCGTGCTCAAGGAAAACCCGTCCGAGGCGCAAATTGTCAGCCACCGGTTGATGTTGCGGGCGGGCATGATCAAGCAATCAGCTGCCGGGATTTATTCGTGGTTACCGCTGGGCTTTAAGGTGCTGCGCAAGATTGAAAATATCGTGCATGAAGAGCAGCAGCGCGCTGGGCATATTCCGATGTTGATGCCGACCTTGCAGCCTGCCGATCTGTGGAAGGAATCCGGACGCTATGACGCCTACGGCCCCGAAATGCTGCGCATTAAGGACCGTCAGGACCGTGATATGCTCTATGGTCCCACCAACGAAGAGATGATCACGGATATTTTCCGCAGCCATGTCGGGTCTTACAAGGATTTGCCGCTGACGCTGTATCACATCCAGTGGAAGTTCCGAGATGAGATCCGCCCGCGTTTCGGTGTGATGCGTGGCCGCGAGTTTTTGATGAAGGACGGCTATAACTTTGATTTGACCAAGGAAGACGCGCTGCATGCCTATAACCGGCATCTGGTCAGCTATCTGCGCAGCTATGAGCGGATGGGCCTGCAAGCGATCCCGATGCGTGCGGATTCCGGGCCTATTGGCGGTGACGATACCCATGAGTTTTTGGTGCTGGCCGACACGGGCGAGTCGGAAGTGTTCTATGACAGCGAGATCACCGATCTGAAATTCGGCGACCGCGAGATTGATTTTGATTCGGTCGATCAGTGTCAGGCCGTGCTGGAAGAATTCACCTCGCGCTATGCCCGCACCGACGAAACCCATGACGCCGATCTGTTTGCGCAAGTCCCTGCAGACCGTCAGCGTACCGCGCGCGGCATTGAAGTGGGGCAGATATTCTATTTTGGCACCAAATATTCGGAGGCCATGGGCGCGACGGTGCAAGGTCCCGATGGCAAATCGACACCGGTCCATATGGGTAGCCACGGTATTGGTGTCAGCCGTTTGCTGGGCGCGATCATCGAGGCCAGCCATGACGACAAGGGCATCATCTGGCCCGAAGGTGTCACACCGTTCCATGTGGGGATCGTGAACCTCAAACAAGGCGACGAAGAGGCCGACGCAGCCTGTCAGGCGCTCTATGACAGCATCACCGCCTTGGGGCTTGATCCGCTCTATGACGACCGGAATGAGCGTGCGGGTGGCAAATTCGCGACGATGGATTTGATCGGTTTGCCGTGGCGGATCACGGTCGGCCCGCGCGGATTGAAGAACGGTGTTGTCGAGCTGACCTCGCGCAAGACCGGCGAAAGCGAAGAGATGACACCAGAAGCGGCCGTCGAAAAGGTCGCAGCGATCTATCGCGCGATTGCCTAAGGCAACGTTCCGGCTAAATGAATGCAGGCGGCGGCGCGGAATGCTGCCGCCCCTTCACCGCTTGACCCGTCGTGCGCAAACCAGCAGGTTGCCTGCGACCTATCTGACCGGAGCCCTTTGATGGCGAAACCTGCCCAGACCACCGCGCCCTTTGCCCCGTTTGAATGGATGATCGCATGGCGGTACCTGCGCGCCCGCCGGGCCGAGGGCGGCGTCAGTGTCATGACATGGATTAGCCTGATCGGGATTACCTTGGCGGTGTTCGCGCTGATTGCCACGCTTTCCGTACGGTCCGGATTTCGGGCGGAATTCGTGGGCACCATTCTGGGCGCGAATGCCCATGTGACCGTTTATAATTTGGCTACGGTTGATGAAAACGGTGTCAGCCAGACCGGAATACCCGATTACACCGACATGGCGGCGCGGGTGGCACAGGTGCCCGGTGTGACCCATGTGGCCCCCTTGGTGCGCGGGCAGGTGATGGCCAACAAGGGACAGGCCAACACCG
The DNA here is from genome assembly GCF_900116285.1 of Sulfitobacter marinus. GTDB lineage: Bacteria > Pseudomonadota > Alphaproteobacteria > Rhodobacterales > Rhodobacteraceae > Sulfitobacter > Sulfitobacter marinus. The sequence continues at coordinate 94,792 of NZ_FPAJ01000001.1, forward strand.
GGATCGAGGTCTATGGCATTGATGGTGCTAATCTGGCGAACCGTCCGCGTATCGCCAACCCTGAAACGGCGCAGGGCGATCTGGCGAATTTCGATCAGGGCATCGCCATCGGGTCTGGCGTGGCGCAGGCGCTGCGGGTCGGGCTTGGCGACCGGATCAAGATTATCTCGCCCAACGGGGTGAAAACCGCCCTTGGGACCAGCCCGCGGATCAACGCCTATGACGTCGTCTATATCTTTAGCGCCGGACGCTATGACATCGACCGCACCCGCGCCTATCTGCCCCTGACCGAGGCGCAGTCGTTCTTTAACCGCGAAGGGGTGGCGGACGAGCTGGAAGTCATGGTCGAGGACCCCGATAACGTTGACGCCCTAAGCCAGCCCTTGATGGCCGCCGCTGGCGAACGTGCGATGGTCTGGACATGGCGCGACGCGTCTGGGTCGTTTCTGGATGCGCTGGATATCGAAGACCGCGTGATGTTCGTGATCCTGAGCATCCTTGTGCTGATTGCCGCGATGAACATTGTCTCAGGTCTGATCATGTTGGTGAAAAACAAGGGCCGCGACATTGGCATTTTGCGCACCATGGGCCTAAGCGAGGGATCGATCCTGCGGGTGTTTTTCATCTGTGGCGCGTTTACCGGCATCATTGGCACCGCCATGGGCGTGATCCTTGGCTGTTTATTCGCACTGTACGTCGACCAAATCTTTGGCGTGGTGAACTGGCTGTCAGGCGGAACTGCATGGGACGCATCAGTGCGCGGCATTTATTTCCTGCCGGCCAAGCTGCAATTTGGCGATGTGATGTCGGCCGTGGTCCTGTCGTTGGGCCTGTCGTTCATCGTGACAATCTTTCCCGCACGCCGTGCCGCGCGGATGAACCCGGTCGAGGCACTGCGCTATGAATGATCCCGTGTTGCGCCTGTCGGGCATTTCCAAGGCCTATAACGCCGGTCTTCCATCCGAAGTATCGGTTTTGCGCGGCATAGACCTGACCGTCGCCCCGGGCGAGGTCGTGGCCTTGGTCGCGCCATCTGGTGCAGGTAAATCGACCTTGCTGCATATCGCGGGGCTGCTGGACACGCCGGACAGTGGCACGGTTGAAATCGCGGGCACAGATATGACGGGCCAGTCCGATCGCAAACGCACGGGCGTGCGGCGGCGCGATGTGGGGTTCATCTATCAGTTCCACCATCTGCTGCCCGAGTTTTCAGCCGTCGAGAACATCGTGTTGCCGCAACTGGCCAATGGCGTCAGCAAGGCTGCCGCCCAGACCCGCGCGCTGCACTTGCTGGATCAGGTGGGCATCGCACATCGCGCCAGCCATCGCCCCGCTGAATTGTCGGGCGGTGAACAGCAGCGCGTCGCGTTTTGCCGTGCGCTGGCCAATGAACCGCGCCTTTTGCTGGCGGATGAACCCACGGGCAATCTGGACCCGGCCACATCGGATCAGGTCTTTGCGGCGTTGATGGAACTGGTGCGCGGCACGGGGCTGTCTGCGGTGATCGCGACCCATAACCTTGAACTGGCTGCACGGATGGACCGTCAGATACGGCTGGATGCGGGGCAGTTGGTGCCGCTGTAGGCTATGCCTGCTGGGTCAGCCAGACGCCGGCACACATCAGCGCAATGCCCCCCATGCGCGCAGCCCCCAAGGGCGACACCTGCGCGCCGAACAGCCCGAAATGATCAATCGCCGCGGCGCTGATCAACTGGCCAAGCAAGACAAAGAACACCGCATTGCCGACGCCAAAATGCGGCGCGATAAACGTGATCGATAGCACGTAAAACGCGACGAACAGCCCGGCCAGAAACAGATGACGGGGCGCTGCGGGCATCTTGGCAAACCCTTGCGGATTGTGAACGAGCGCGACGATCAGACTGGCCCCGAAAGCCACGATAAACAGCACCGTGGCCGCCGCGGCTGGCGATCCGATACGCGCGCCCAAGGCCGCGTTCAACCCTGCAAGAATTGGAATGCCGACCCCGGCCAAAAGCATAATGATCGCATAGTGGGCCATGGGAGCTCTCAATTTATTCTATCCAATTGACACAGATCATGGCAAAGCATCAGGTGAACGGCAAGGTTTAGTCCCAGCAATAAAAGGAAACAAAAATGCGTCTGCCCCTGATCTCGTGTATGTTCGGCCCGCTCGCCCTTGCGGCCTGCGTTGAAACCGGCATGCCGGAACGGCCCGAGGGGGCTGCGTTTTTTGCTGACAACTGTACTGCTTGCCACGGCACATCCGCACGCGGCGATGGCCCCTTGGCCGGGAACCTGACCACCACGCCGCCCGATCTGACGCTGCTGTCGCGCAACAATGATGGCCGGTTCCCGCAAACCAAAACGCTGGCCTATATCTATGGCGATCCGCAGGAAAACCACCTGACTCGCGTCATGCCCGACTTTGGCAAGGAAATGGCGCTGGATCTGGTGCCGGTCGAGCTGGACGGCGCATGGACCCCGACACCGCGCGTGCTGGCCGGGCTGCTGGTCTATCTTGAAAGCATCCAGCGCTAGTCGCAAATCCCGCGTAGTTCGACCCCATTCCACGGCATCCGCACCGCATAGGCGCGGCTTTGGGGCAGGGGGGCGACCGGCATCACCTGCGAGATCAGCGCATGTAACCGCTTGGTCCGCGACGCCTGCGGGGCGAGCGCCCGGCAACAGACGAATTCCTCGACGATGGCCCCTTGTTGTTCAAAACCAAAGTCATGGAACTGCGGTTTTGCCGTGAGATCAAACAGATAGGGGTCGGCCATCCCGCCATGTTCAAACGCCGCGCGCAGCGGGGAATAGCCCGTCGTCGCGCGGTTTTGCCATTGCCACACATGGGTCAGCTCGTGGCTGAACACCATCGCCTCGATCAGGCTGATCTGGTCGGGATAATCGGGCAGATAATCGTCCAGATACCAATCCTTGTCGAAGAGCACCGTGTTGAACGCAGCCATCGCGGCGGGCTTGGTCGTGATCACCTCGCCCACTTTTTCAGGGGGCAAAATGCGCTCGCGACAGGTGGTGCGGGGCCGCGCCTTGCGGGTCATGGTAACGGCCTTGGACGGGGCCCCGTCATGCAGCCGCACCCGCGCGACATTCAGCGTATCGCCCGTGATGGTCTGCGCAAATGCGCGTTCATTCACCGTCAACGGACGCCCGCAAGAGGCAAGGAGCAGGACAAGGATCAGCGCGCGTTTCATGCCCAAACCGTGGGTGAAAGCCGCGGGACGATCAAGGGGAATTTTCGCGGTGATGGGGGAGGTGCGCGGGGCGCGCGGTGGGTGTGTGCGTGGAGGTTGGGGACGCGTGGGTCGTGTGCGGTGAGGTCGGTTACGCGTGGGTTATCACCCACCCTACGTAGGGTGGGTGCAACCCACCAAAGCCCCATCCCCCACAAACCGGATAATTATTGGATGTAACGACGTACATTCCCCAACCTCTGTTCCGTCGAAGCCCCTTCCCCATGGGGGGAAGGGAAGGGGCTATGCGCCAAAGGCGCATGGGATACGGTCAGGGATGTGGTTTGTGGGGTGTCGTCGTGTCGACGTGGTATTATTTGATTCAGCACTCAAAAATTTGCGGTCACTAATGAGTTCTATTTAATAATATATTCAGGTTTCTCGTAAGGTGATGACATACTTCGCGCGATCACTTTGCTCCACATATTCAATACCGTAAAGTTGACCCGTTATTTCACCATCCCTATCGGTGTATTCAATCACTAGATCCAAGATTCCGTCGAATTTCTCGATCTTGCCATAATGGCGGCTATCAAGAGCACCATCATTTTTGAAATGGACGGCTGAAATAGAGCAAATCTTCTCAGTCCCAGAAACTAAGTTTGCTGAAAAATTTGATACACTTTCACCGGTATTTACAATTCTGAGATCGTGAACGAAGCTATTTTGACCGTAAGAACCGCCGTTTTGAAAACTAATCTGAAGCGTTGGCTGCAGAGCCTTTTTCCGTTGATTTTCCTTTAAACTAAGTACTTGCCGTTCTTGTTCTAGGGTCTCACGTGTGACCGAAACTAGCTCTTTCTGCTGGGTCACGGAGTTGGCAAGCTCCTTTGCCTGCAATTCAAGAGTCGCTACACTATTTTGTAATTCCCGTCCCTGTTGAAAAAAGCCAAGGACAATCCAGAAAATTGCGAGCGGCCCAAACGCCCCAGCAAGTAAATCCCCAAGTTCGTTCAACGAGATTGGCTTAATTTCAATCGCGCCAAGAGTTCCTAGTAGCGGAACGCCGCCAATAAGAATGATCAAATAGATCCAAGTCGCTGCCAGTCCCCGCTTGGCTAAAATATGTTGTTCTTTGTCACTCAAACATCCAACTCCTCCACAAACTGCGCGTTATCCTGAATATACTGATAGCGCAGTTCGGGCTTTTTACCCATCAGACGTTCCACCAGATCGCCGGTCTCTCCGGGGGTGTCTTCCTGCACGGTCACGCGGATCAGTTTGCGGGTGGTGGGGTCCATGGTGGTTTCTTTCAAATCCTTGGCGTCCATCTCGCCCAGGCCTTTGAACCGTTGCAGGTCGATCTTGCCTTTGCCACCCAGACCTTTCTCCAGCCACATGTCTTTTTCGATGTCATCCGCCACATAGACGCGTTTGGCCCCTTGGGTCAGACGGTAGAGCGGCGGGCAGGCGAGGTACAAATGCCCTGCGTCGATCATCGGGCGCATTTGGGTAAAGAAGAATGTCATCAGCAGGGACGCGATATGCGCCCCGTCGACATCCGCGTCGGTCATGATGATGATTTTATCATAGCGCAGATCGTCCAGATTGAACTTGGTCCCCATCCCGACGCCAAGCGCTTCGCATAGATCGTTGATCTCGGCGTTGGTGTTCAGCTTGCCAGAGGCCGCGCCCAGCACGTTCAGGATCTTACCTTTCAGCGGCAGCAGCGCTTGGTTGACCCTGTTGCGGGCACCTTTGCCGGACCCACCGGCGGAGTCCCCCTCCACGATGAACAGCTCGGTGCCTTCGCGGGTTTTGGAGGTACAATCGGTCAGCTTGCCGGGCAGGCGCAGCTTTTTCGTGGCGGTCTTGCGGGCGGTTTCTTTTTCCTGACGGCGGCGGAGGCGTTCCTCGGCGCGCAGGATAAGGAAATCAAGGATCGCACCGGCGGATTTCGTATCCGCCGCCAGCCAGTTGTCAAAGTGGTCGCGCACGGCGTTTTCGACCATGCGCTGCGCATCCACTGTGGCCAGCCGGTCTTTGGTTTGGCCGACGAATTCAGGCTCGCGGATAAAGCAGGACACCAGCGCGCAGCCGCCCGTGATCAGGTCGTCGCGGGTGATGGTGCCGGCCTTTTTATTGCCGACCAATTCGCCGTAGGCTTTGACGCCTTTCAGGATCGCAGACCAGAAACCGGCCTCGTGGGTACCGCCCTCGGGTGTGGGGATGGTGTTACAGTAGGACTGGATGAACCCGTCGCGTGACGGGGTCCAGTTGATCGCCCATTCGACCTTGCCGGGGGTGTTGAATTTTTCGCGGAAATCTACGGTGCCGCCAAAGGGGGCCTCGGCATAGGTGGTTGATCCGCTTAGGGTTTCGTTCAGATAATCGGACAGGCCGCCGGGGAAATGGAACGTTGCTTCAGCAGGGGTGTCGCCATCGGATTGGCCGCATTTCCAGCGGATTTCAACGCCCGAGAACAGATACGCCTTGGACCGCGCCATCGCAAACAGCCGCGCAGGTTTCAGTTTCAGCGCGCCAAAGATTTCGGCATCGGGGTGAAAGGTGACTGCGGTGCCGCGGCGGTTCGGGGCAGCCCCGATTTTGGCCAGAGGTCCTTGCGGCCTGCCGCGCGAAAATTCCATCGCAAACAGTTCGCGGTTGCGCGCAACTTCGACCCGCAGATGGTCGGACAGGGCGTTGACCACGGATGACCCAACACCGTGCAAGCCGCCCGATGTTTCGTACGAATCGCCCGAGAATTTGCCGCCCGCGTTCAGGGTGCAAAAGATGATCTCAAGCGCGGATTTGCTCGGGTCTTTGGGGTGTGGATCAATAGGAATACCGCGCCCGTTGTCGCGCACGGTGACATGACCGTTCTCATGCAATTCCAGCTCGATCCAGGTGGCATGCCCTGCAACCGCTTCGTCCATGGAGTTATCGATGATCTCGGCAACCATGTGATGCAGTGCGCGGTCGTCCTTGCCCCCGATATACATACCCGGGCGCAGGCGGACGTGCTCCATGTCCTCCAACACCTCGATGGATGATGCGTCATATTCTTTGGCCGCGGGCTGCGTACCGGAAAGAAGATCGGACATAAGGGGGGCCTGCCTGTCTGTTGCTTTTGTTAGGGTCCTATTATGCCAGAGCACGTAGGGCGGGGGAAGGGCGGATGACGTCGCACGTAGGCGTTTTCCAGCGCTGTGGCGCAGGTTTTGATGGGCGGGTGCGACGCGGACGGAAGGGTGGTGTCGTTCACACCCCGTTTCATAGCCAGTTCAAAATCGCGTCTGCAACCTCGCGCGGTTTTTGGTGGTGCAGCCAGTGGTCCGCGCCCTTGATCGCAACGCGGGTCAGGTCGGGGGCATAGTCCTCAAGCCCTTGGGTCGATGCGGGCATCAGCGCGGTGTCGTCCTCGCCCCAGACCAACAGATGCGGGCAGCGCACTTGTAACCGCGCCGGATTAAAGGTCAGCGCATCGTTGATCGCCTCGCCGGTTTGGCCGATCTTGAGCGGTGAGGCGCGGTACCAGTTGACCATCCCGCGCAGGCCAGATGCATCCCGCCATGCGGCTTTGTAGCCGGCCAAGGTGTCGCCCTCTAGCCAGCTCATATCCATATGCGCCGAAAATAGTCCCATCAGCTTGGCAAAATCATCGGCGGCCAGAATGTCCTGTGATCCTTCGCGGCGCAGGAAGTGGATGTATTGTGACGCGTCGGTTTGCGGCCCGCCTTTGGCAAGTTCGCGCTGGAACGGAGCCGGATGGACGCCGTTCATAATGATCAGTTTCGACACCAGTTCGGGCCGTCCGATGGTCAGCGCATAAGCCACCGATGCGCCCCAGTCATGACCCAGCAGGATCACCGGCTCATCGCCGATCAGCGCGGCCATGTCCGACACCAGCTGCGCCGTTTTGTAATGTTCGACCTCAGCCGGACGCCAGCTTTGGCCATAACCGCGTTGGTCCGGGGCGATGCAGTGGAACCGTGTGGCCAGCAAGGGGGCCACATCATTCCACGCTCCTGAATATTCGGGAAACCCGTGCAGCATTAACAGTTTCGGCGCGTTCTTGTCGCCCCAATGGCGCACAAAGAAAGGATGCCCGTTCAGCGTCACTGTTTCTGTCCAATCGGCTGTCATCCGATGTGCCCTCCCCCAAAGGTAATGTTGCGTTGCGTGGCTGGCATATATTCGAGCACAAGACCAGCCGAGGTACCGGGATCAAAGCCGCGCCAAATGGTGCCATCGAGATAATGCAGCATATCCTCGCCGCGTAAATGGAGACCCAGAAACGCGGCGGCAAAATGCTGGGCAACGTTGTTCATGCGCAACGTATCCCAAACCGGATCGGCATAGTGAAAAAACGGGGACCAGCCCAACACATCAGACATGGACCAGCTTTCGGCAGGGGCCGGAATGGGCGCGGCGGCATTATGACCAGCACCCTGAAAGCTTAGCAGATAGCGATCTGCGCTTGCCCCTTCAAAGATGCGGCGCATCGCGCGGTAGTTTGATACCTCGTCAGATGTTCCGGCCATCATGAACATGGGGGTGTCCAACTGCGCCAGACAGTCCGCATCCCACATGTTTTGCCCGTTGCCCCAAGGCCCGATTGGTATAATTGCTTTTAACCGCGGGTCGCGCAGGGCGGCATGGGTATCTGATCCAGCCAGATGCCGGGCCAACATATTATCTTCGCCCGCGCGGGTATGGTTCAGGGCTGTTGGAGCCAATCCGGCACCGCCAAAGATCAAAGCGCCATAGCCGCCCATCGAATAGCCGATCAGCCCGACCTTTTCGCAATTGACCAATGCACCCAGATCACCGCCCAGCTGTGCCATCCCATCAATCACACCGCGCTGATCCAGGGGCCGGTGGGCCAAGGTGACGTCAAAAGGCTGCTGATCCTCATAGGTGCTGCCTGCATGATCAGGGGCCGCCACAACATATCCCTTGGCGGCAAGGCTTTCGGCTAGATGTGCGAGAAGATACCGATTGCCCGGATAGCCGTGCGAGATGACGACCAGCGGCGCAATCCCTTGGGCGGGTTCGGCGTTGCGGCTAGCAGAACCGTGCAGAACAGTCGGTGTGACCCCATCGCGGATCAATGTGTGGTAGTCGATGCCGGACTCTGTATCGGGATGTGCGGGATACCAGATTTCCGTCGTTAATGCGCGGCCTGCATAGACGGTAATCTCGTGAGTTGTGACCCCGACCGGATGTTGCCCGCGCGCCGCTAGACTGGGCGCATCAGGGCGCACGATATCAATACGGTTATGCACGGCGCTCCCTTTAGGTAAACCCACTACTACGACGGGAATACTGTGACAAGCGCTCTTGGGAAAGCAAAGCAGGGGAGTGTAGTGAAAACGGTCCAAGGCAACAGGTTTTTAAGTGCCGCGCCGCGGCCTTTGGGTTGTGGTGCTTTGATGCGGGCCCACGCATGCGTGCCTGATTAGAATCTCTTTCCCTTGGGTGATTGCTGGCCTATGTCATCAAGCATGAGTTCAAACATGACATATATTGGCCACGTTCGCGCAATTACGGTGATGGGGTTGCCGTTGGTTGGCGGCCATCTGGGACAGGTGGCCATCGGTGTGACCGACACGGTCATGATGGGTTGGTACAGCGTTGAGGCGCTGGCCGCCGTCACCCTTGCCAGCACATATTTCTTTGTTCTGCTGATTTTCGGCTCTGGCTTTGCTTGGGGCGTGATGCCCATGGTCGCCGCGTTCGAGGCCGAAGGCGATGAAACCAGCCTGCGCCGCGCCACCCGCATGGGGCTGTGGCTGTCGCTGGGCTTTGCTTGTTTATCCCTGCCGTTGATGATCTGGTCACGTCCCGTGATGGCGCTGATGGGGCAGGAACCGGCGCTGGCCGAAATGGTCGGCCAATATCTGGCGATTGCCGGATGGGGTATTATCCCTGCGTTGCTGGTGATGGTTCTCAAAAGCTATCTGGCCGCGCTGGAGCGGACCCAAGTGGTTTTCTGGATCACCATCCTGTCTGCCATCGCCAATGTTCTGGCCAATTACGCCTTTATCTTTGGCAATTGGGGCGCGCCGGAACTGGGCATTCGCGGTGCCGCAATCGCGTCGCTTGCGTCTAACTCTGTCGCCTTGCTTGCGGTGGTTATCTATGTCCTCAAGGCACTGCCAGAGCATCAGATTTTCGTACGTCTGTGGCGGCCCGATTGGGATATGCTTGCGCGGGTGTTCCGTCTGGGCCTGCCCATCGGCTTTACCGGGCTAAGCGAGGTCGGCCTGTTCGCCGCCTCTGCAGTGATGATGGGCTGGCTTGGCACGGTGGCCCTGGCCGCGCATGGGATCGCGCTGCAGCTGGCATCCATGACCTTCATGGTGCATCTGGGCATCAGCAACGTCGCCACAATCCGCGCAGGCAATGCTTACGGTCGCCGCGATCCAGAACACCTGGCCAAGGGGGCGATCACCGGCACGACGATGTCGATCTGTATTGCCGCCCTGACAATCGTCGCCTTTGTTGCGTGGCCAGAACCACTGATCAATCTGTTCATGCAGAAATCAGAACCGGCGCGGGCGCAAATACTGGCCGTCGGTACCGGGCTTTTGGCGATGGCGGCGCTGTTCCAGCTTGTCGATGGTGCGCAGGCCGTGGCGCTTGGCCTGCTGCGCGGGGTGCAAGATACCAAGATACCGATGATCCTTGCCGGCATAAGCTATTGGGTGGTGGGCATCCCCGCATCCTATCTGCTGGGCTTTACCCTTGGGCTGGACGGCATTGGCGTCTGGCTAGGGCTGGTTGTTGGGCTGGGGGTGGCCGCGATCTTGCTGAACCTGCGGTTCTGGGGCCCTGCCATGCGGGGCCTGCGCAAGGGCAGCGCGCCGTTGCCCGCCTAGGGCAAGCGGGAGGATTTCTTGCGTACCAAAGTGCTGCGCAGATCATGCATGGCCAGAAGCAGCGCATCGGTGACCTCTTCCAGCTGCTCATCACTGGCCTTGGACTGCACCCATTGCGTGGTCAGGTTCAAGTGATCAATGGCGCGGTGGATGTCATCCATATCGCGCCGAGCGAGCAACGCGGTACGTTCTTTCATCCACGCCCGGATATGCTTGATATCATCATCCGACAGTTCCCGATCGCCCTGCGGTTTGATATCGCCGTTGCGGATGTTTGCGACGGCGATCTGATCCATTTCAATGCGGCGCTGACGGTTCGCGGTATCAATCCGAAAAACCGCGGCCCCGTTTTCCCGGACGCGGAAATAATACTCTGGCAACTCGCTGGTCATCTCGGTGGTCCTTTTGTCTGGCCTTGGCGCAGCCATAGCTTGTGAATGGCTAATAAATGAATACCTTTGGGGCAGGGCAGGCCGGGCTTATGTCAGCCCCGCGCAAAACCCTTGTATCCGTGTGCATGCTTCCTTGAGCGCGTCATCCGAGGTGGCATAGCTGATGCGGAAGTTCGGACTAAGCCCAAATGCCGCGCCAAACACCACCGCCACGCCGGTTTCTTCCAGCAGCGCAGTCGCGAACACCTCGTCATCGGTGATCTTGGTGCCAGCCGCTGATGTCTTGCCGATCAGCCCCTTGATCGACGGATAGACATAAAACGCGCCCTCTGGCTTGGGGCAGATCATGCCGTCGATGTCGTTCAGCATATCCACCACCAGATCGCGGCGGCGGACAAACATTTTGTTGTTCTGGGGGATGAAATCCTGCGGACCGTTCAACGCCTCGACTGCGGCCCATTGGCTGATAGAGCAGGGGTTCGACGTCGATTGCGACTGAATCTTCCGCATCGCCGCGATCAGCTTTTCGGGTCCAGCGGCATAGCCGATCCGCCAGCCGGTCATGGCATAGGCCTTGGACACACCGTTCATGGTCAAGGTGCGGTCATACAAGGCCGGTTCCACCTGCGCGGGGGTGCAGAATTTGAAGTCGTCATAGGCCAGATGTTCGTACATATCATCGGTCAGCACCCAGACATGAGGGTGGCGCATCAACACATCGGTCAGGGCCTTCAGCTCGTCCCAGCCATAGCCCGCACCGGTGGGGTTCGAGGGCGAGTTGAAAATGAACCACTTGGTCTTGGGCGTGATCGCGGCCTCAAGCGCCTCGGGCGTCAGCTTGAAATCATTCTCAAGGGTGGCAGGCGCGATGACAGGTTCCCCACCAGCCAGCAAAACCATATCGGGATAGCTGACCCAATAGGGCGCGGGAATCACCACCTCTTCGCCGGGGTTCAACGTTGCCATCAGCGCGTTGTACAACACCTGCTTACCGCCTGTGCCCACGCTGACTTGTGCCGGAACATAGTCCAACCCGTTGTCGCGCTTGAACTTTTCGCAAATCGCTTGCTTTAGCTCAGGGATACCATCGACTGCCGTATATTTCGTTTTGCCCGCCTTGATCGCGGCAATCCCTGCCTCTTGGATATTGGTGGGCGTGTCAAAATCCGGTTCACCGGCACCCAGACCGATCACATCGCGCCCTGCGGCCTTCAGCTCGGCCGCTTTTTGGGTCACAGCAATGGTGGGGGACGGTTTTACGCGGGCAAGTGTCTTGGACAGCAGTTCCATTTCGGCCTCAGTTTGATATGTGTGCGTGACACTCATACGGCTGACCCCCGCACCGATCAAGCAACAACGGTGCCATACAGGAGAGAACCAATGACCGAGAACGAAGATTGGTATGGCCCGGACGTGGCCACCTTTGGGGATCGCGTCGCTGCGGCACGTGAAAATGCCCAAATGACACAGGCGGCCTTGGCCAAACGGCTGGGCGTGAAACAATCGACCCTGCGCGGCTGGGAGGACGATCTGTCAGAGCCGCGCGCGAACCGTCTGGCCACTTTGGCTGGGGTTCTGGGCGTGTCGATGATGTGGCTGATCAACGGCGAAGGCGAAGGCCTTGACGCTCCTGAGGAAGGCCCCTCTGCAGATGAAAGCGCCATGGATGTGCTGAATGAATTGCGCGATCTGCGCGCCTCTATGCTTAAACGGGCAGAGCAGCTGGGCCGCCTCGAAAAGCGCCTGCGTAAATCGCTGCGGGAGTCATAACATGGCTGAACCGCGCGAACACAAGGTGAAGCGTCTGCACATGCGATCCATGCGCCGCGGGATCAAAGAGATGGATTTGATCCTGCCGTCCTATGCGTCCACCCGCCTGGAAAACATGGATGATACCGCGCTTGCGCTGTATGATGACATGTTGGCCGAGAATGATCATGATCTATATCAATGGGTTACCGGGCAAAAGCAGCCCCCCGCGGAGTTCGCAGCCTTGATCGCCGATATCCAGACGCATATTGCGGATAACCCACTTTAGGCCGATGGGTTAAGCGTTTAATTTGCATTCGAAATAAGCATGTAACTGGTTTAACGATATATTTCTCTTTTTTGTTGAGTTTCCGACATAGCATTTTTTGTCGGAGAAAAATTATGAGTGTCCAAGACCCAATCACCCTACCGGGATCCCAAAAAGGGTTCATGGTGGGTTATCTCGAGGCGCTCAGCCTTGTGGAACGATTGCACCGGCTGTTGCTTGATGTGATCAAAGACGAATTCGAACGGGTGGGCGCGCTTGAGATTAATGCCGTACAGGCGTTGTTGCTGTTCAACATTGGCGACAACGAGGTCACCGCCGGAGAGTTGAAAACCCGCGGATATTATCAGGGCAGCAACGTCAGCTATAACCTGAAAAAACTGGTTGATATGGGCTATATGCACCATCAGCGGTGCGAGATTGATCGCCGGTCGGTGCGCGTGCGTCTTACCGAAAAAGGGCGCAATATCAGTACCATCGTATCTGAGTTGTTTGCACGCCATGCTCTTGGGTTGGAAAGCAAGGGCGTGTTGGGCCCTGAAGGGATCGAAGACATCACCCATTCGCTAAAGCGGGTCGAACGCTATTGGTCCGATCAGATCAGATACATCTACTGATCAATTATTGTGCGGTGATAGCGATCAAATCGTCATGACCGATTGGGGACATATCTCTGGTCTCCCCGACATATTCACGACACCATGATCCCGTCATTCATTCTGGGATCATACTATGCAACTACTTCGTCTCGCCTCCTTTTCCACCGACAACAAAGGTGGCAACCCCGCAGGCGTCATGATTGCGCCGCAGCTTCCTTCGGACAATCAAATGCGCCAGATTGCCGCCGATCTTGGCTATTCCGAAACCGCCTTTGCCAGTCCGCAAGATGATGCATGGCGCGTCCGCTATTTCGCCCCGGAAAGTGAAGTCCCCTTTTGCGGCCATGCCACCGTGGCCTTGGGCGCGGCACTTGCGGCCCAGCATGACAATGGCGTCTACACGCTGGTTCTGAACGATACGACCATCACCGTCGAAGGGCACAGCGAAAACGGCCAGATGCGCGCGGCGCTGCAATCCCCCGCCACGCATAGCAACCCCGCCGCCCCGGACTTAACCGCCGGAGCACTTGCCCTGCTGGGGCTTGTCCCCGACGATCTGGACCCCCGCATCGCCCCCCGTTTTGCAGGGGCAGGGGCTACGCATCTTATCCTTGCCCTGAACAGCCGCGATAGGCTGGCGGCAATGTCCTATGATCTGGATGCCGGGCGCGATCTAATGCGGGAACATGGCCTTGTCACAATCATGCTGGTCTGGATCGAAAACGATCAGCTGTTCCACGCGCGCAATGCGTTTGCCTCTGGCGGTGTGCTTGAAGACCCCGCAACCGGTGCCGCCGCCGCTGCGTTTTCAGGGTATCTGCGCGATATCTCATGGCCGCATGGCGGCAAAATCACCATCATCCAAGGCGAGGACATGGGGGTGAAATCCATCATCACCGCTGAAATCCCCGATGAAAAAGGGGCGTCGATCCGTGTGTCGGGCGAGGTGCGTGAAATCTAGTCGGCCACCAACTCTGACACTGCCAGCACCTCCAGCTCGCGCAGCAGTTTGCGGGTCATTGCGGCCTCATAATCTTCAAAACCCAATGCTGTCTCTACGAATGCATCGGGGCCGGTGATCACCTCGGCCCTGAAGTACGAGGGCAGCGCGTTGCTCTCAGATGGGTCCGCCACGGTGGCATCTGCCCCGATCACCAGCGCATTCACCGTGATACCCCGCGCGCCAATCGCGTCTTTCACATCGCGGGGACGCGGGCCAAGGTTCGACATCCCGTCGCCCGAGATATCCAAGGTGCGTTTCCAGCATCCGGGCTGCTGATCCAGATAGTGCGCGCCCAGGGTTATCGCGGTACCCAAGGCTGTCCCCGGCGATACGTCACGCCGGGTGGTTTGTAACAACGTCTCGATCAATCCGTTCAAAGTCGCGGCATTCTCGATCACAGCCCATGGCGCGATCACCGCCTGATCAGATGGGCCGCTCCATTCATAAACCATGACCGACACCGGCACGCCGGGCGACGATAGCAGCGCATCGCGCACCGCGATATTGTCCAGTGCTGCCGCCAGTCCGTTGATCTGCAACCGGTATTCCCGCGCATCGACGGAACCTGATACATCCAACCCAAGCGCCAGCGCCTGACGGCAAGCCGCATCGGCCGCCCCGCCAAGCGCAAGCGCCAGAACACAGGCCAGTGCACGTATCATCCCGCGTCCACCGGTGCGGACAGCATGCCAATCGCGGGGGGTGTAAGCTCGCGTTCCAGCTTGATCCGCATGGCGCGCTCGTAATCCTCGAACCCGTTGGCCACGACCAAAAACGCGCCCGGCCCGTGCAACACCTCGGACCGGTAAAAGGCGATCAATCCGACTTCGGCCTCGTAGTCGGCGGCATTCACCACCAACCCGTTCACGGTGACCCCCTCAAAGGGAAACGCATCATACGCGTGATGCGGTCCGAAGCCTTCGTTGTTCTGGCCATCTCCGGCTATATCCAGCATCTTGTACAAACAGCGCGGTGCGCGGTCCAACAGACCCGCGCCATAGCCCAACCCATAGCCCATCGCCGTGGGGAAATCATTGTGGCTGCGTGTGCTGCGGGCGACGGTCTCCGCGGCGCTCAGCAAATCGGCCTGCGTGTCAATTGACGTCCAATCCAGGATTAGTTGCTGATTGTAGCGCCCCGACCATTCGTAAACCGCCAATGCCACAGGCAGATCGCTGGCGAAAAACGCCTGCGCCACGGCGTCTGACACCAGCGCCGACGCCATGCCGCCGCGCTGCAACCGGTCCTCTGCCGCATCGACAGAGCTGGACACATCCATGGCAAGGACCAAGGCCAGACGGCACTGCGCCGCTGCCGCAGCGGCGGGGGCCAAAAGACCCGCCGCCGTGCAAACCGCAAGCGCAGCCCGCACGGGCCCTACCAGTGGCCGATGTTTTCCATGCTTGTCCATGGCTCTGCCGGTTCCAGCGCATCACCTTCTTGCAGCAGCTCGACCGAGATATTGTCGGGCGACCGGATAAACGCCATGCGCCCGTCGCGGGGCGGGCGGTTGATCACGATACCGTTGTCTTGCAGCATTTTGCAGGTGTCATAAATATTCTCGACCGTATAGGCGAGATGTCCGAAATGGCGGCTGTCATCAGGCAATGCGTCGTCACCATCCCAGTTATAGGTCAGCTCAAGGTCCGCATGACCATCGTCCTGACCGGGCGCGCAGAGATAGACCAGCGTAAACCGCCCGCCTTCGTGGTCCATGCGGCGGCGCTCTTGCAGGCCGAGCAATTCGTAAAAGGCCATGGATTTTTCCAAATCCTTAACGCGCACCATCGTGTGAAGATATTTGATCGGCATGGGGGTCCTTCTTTCTGGTCTTTTTGTGGAAGGCGAAAGGGATCGTGCCCCATGTCGCAGTCCAGGATTTCCGGTCTCAAAACGGGGGGCGGTGAATATGTCTGGCTCGCCTTAGCAGTGAATTTAGACGCAAAGCCGCGCGTGTCAAAAACTACCATCATATTGAATGCAAAAACGCCCGGTTTTGCGTGGCTTCGGGGCATCTTTCCCATAAAGGGCGGCCCGAGATCAACACTACATATGGCGGTCGCCGCATGAATTGCGCTATAGCTTGGGAGGTAAACAGCAGTGCGGCAATGTAATAAGGCGGGGTAACGATGCAGCAATACCATGATGCGTTGAAAATGATTTTGGAACAGGGCGACGAGTCGACCGACCGTACAGGCACTGGAACGCGGTCCTATTTCGGCATGCAATCGCGCTATCCCCTTGCCGATGGGTTTCCGTTGGTTACCACGAAAAAACTGCACCTAAGATCAATCATTCACGAGCTGCTGTGGTTTTTATCCGGCGATACCAACGTTAAATACCTTAAGGATAACGGTGTTTCGATCTGGGATGAATGGGCCGACGAGAATGGCGATCTTGGCCCGGTTTATGGCTATCAATGGCGTAATTTTCCGACGCTGAAAGCCACGGACCAGACCCAGGACGGCACGCCGCTTTATACCCGCGGCAGCATTGACCAAATCGCGCAACTGGTTGAGATGATTAAAACAACACCCGACAGCCGCCGTTTGATCGTGACCGCATGGAACCCTGCCGATGTGCCGCTGATGGCGCTGCCGCCCTGTCATACGATGTGGCAGGTCCGGATCGCCAATAACAAGCTGCATCTGCAGCTTTACCAACGCTCAGCGGACATGTTTTTGGGCGTGCCTTTTAACATCGCATCCTACGCGTTGCTTCAGGTCATGTTGGCGCACGTGACCGGCTATACGCCGGGCGATTTTGTGCACACGCTGGGCGACGCACATATCTATTCGAACCATATGGAACAGGTGGAATTGCAATTGTCCCGAACGCCAAAGCCGCTGCCGACGGTGCGGATAAAACGCGATGTGACGTCGATTTTTGACTTTAAATACGAGGACTTTGAGATCGAGGGCTATGACCCTGATCCGCTGATCCGCGCACCCGTGGCGGTCTGATCATGATTACCTTGATCGTTGCCAAAGCAGTGAACGGTGCCATCGGGCGGGACGGTACGATCCCTTGGCACGTGCCCGAAGACCTCAAATCTTTTCAGCGCGAAACCCTTGGCGGTGCGCTGATCATGGGGCGCAACACGTGGGATAGCCTGCCGTTCAAACCGCTGCCCAAGCGTTTGAACATCGTCGTGTCTTCACGGCCCGATGCCGCGGAGATCGTCGTGCCGTCGGTGGCCGAGGCGATCAAAATGGCATCGTCACAGGGTTATGACCGCGTCTATGGAATTGGCGGGGCAGGCATTTACCAAGAGATGCTAGGGCTTTCCGACCGGTTGCTGATCTCTGAAGTCGACGTAGAGATTAAGGATGCGGACACGTTTTTCCCGGCCTTTGATCCCGCAAAATGGCGCGTCGTCAACGACCGCGTGCTGCGCGAAGCGGTGCCAAGATGCACCGTGCGCGAGTATCTGCGGGCAGTGTAATAGCCGGGCTTGGTATGATGGACGCGCGCTTTGCGTTTGGGGTTCAAGCCTCTGTTGGAAAACAGATTTTCTCGTACCCGTGCACGTTAATTATTGCCCAGCCGAGGTCCATCCGATCACCATGCTGGGTGATCCGTTGTGTTACGCCAACCCGGTCCATGCCGCTTGCGCAGGTCATGGCACCTCCGGTCGACTAGACGCGTTGCCGAGCCGGGTCTTCCGTGCATTTCAGGTGAAAAAGGCTGCAGCTAAAACCGCAGCCTTACGTGTATAATGATCCGATGCAGACACATCGGGTACGGGCCTACAAAAGGCTTAGGTTCGTTGCCATCTGGCGTCCATCGCGGCCCTCTGACAATTCAAATGAAACTTTCTGATTGTCTGCAAGACCGGTCAAACCCGATCCTTCAACGGCCGAGATGTGCACAAACACATCGCTGCCGCCATCTTCTGGTGCGATAAATCCATACCCTTTGGTCGTGTTAAACCATTTAACGGTTCCTGTTGGCATGTCCTTCGGTGCCTCCTGTTGAGTAGTACTTAGTGCCGTAGTAATGAGACCCAACCAACGTTCATTGGCTGAGTACATTAAAACATCGTCTGCTTTGGGCAAAAATCAAGGAAATTCCCGGCCTAGTGGTGCTGCGGGGGTGAAAATCTTAGGGAAATCACAAGATATGATCATTTACGGGCTGAAAAACTGCGATACTTGCCGCAAGGCTGTCAAAGCGTTGCCTGATGCGCAATTGGTTGATGTGCGGGCAGATGGTGTTTCGGATGACGTAATGCAGCGGGCATTTGCGCAGTTTGGCATGGCCTTGCTCAATACACGGTCGACCACATGGCGGGGCCTGGACGCGGGCGAACGGGACAACGATCCGCTGGTGTTGATCGCGCAGCACCCCACGTTGATGAAACGGCCGTTGATTGACGACGCGGGCACCTTGCATCTGGGCTGGACCAAAGAGGTACAGAGCGCCCTTGGCGTTTAGCGGCGCAGCATCAGCAACAGTTTATCAAGGGACAGCGGCCCCGCGCCTTTGACCAAAAGTGTGATCAGTAACAGCAGCCACAATGCGCGTTGATCCATAATGGCCGCATCGGGGATGTGATCGAACCAGCGGCCCAAGGCGTCGTATTGCCCGTGGCCAATGATGTCGGTCGCCGATTGAAGCAGCACGAAACCGATCATGCCCAACGCAGCCAATCGGGTGAAAAGACCCATCAGTATCAGCACGGGCAACAGGAACTCGGCGCTGGTTCCCGCGATAACAATCGCATGGTGAAACAGCCCAAGCGCCGTGCTGTCATAGCCCGCATTGGCAAAGGCGCGGGGGAATATCTGGATATAGGCACCGGCGCTTGGGTTCAGCACGCCAAGGGGACCGTCACCCAATTTGGTAACACCGGAATTCAGGAAGTATACGGCCAGTACGGCTGCAAACACCAGCCGGGCAAGGGTGGCCAGCAGCCAGTCCTGACGTGACAGGGTGGCAGCGATGCGGTCATAACGATCAAGAAGTTGTTGCATCCGAGGCCCTTTCATTTGCGCAAAAAGCTTGGCTGGTAAATGTGATGGTCAATGCGGCGGCCAGATCGAATTCGGGGGTCGTTGCCGCCGTTGCCTCATAGGCTGCGACCAAGGTTTCGTTCTGACCCAGATGCGCCAGCCAATCCGCAGCACCCGGTGGCAGCAGGTTTGGCTCAGGGTCGAAATCCGGCCTTGTGATCAGCACATCCTGCGGCTGCATGACGGGTTTCGGCGCATCTTTGATCATGTTGAAACGCCAGATATCAAAAAGCGGCCAAGAAGAGGTTAAGACCCGCGTTGCAGGGGCGAGGGTGAGTGTCTGCGACATCATCGCTTCCTGCGGCAACTGCTGGAACCCGGTCAAATCAAAGGCGGGGGCGTCCGCAGCATGATAAGACGCCCGCATCGCCAGATCCAACCGCGCGCAATCGGGCAGATATCCGAGCTTTTCGAGCTGTGGCAACTGGCTAAGGAAGTCCGGGAACGCATCGCCATAATGCATTATCAATGGCGATTTGGGCGGATGCGCGCGGACATAAATCGGTGCAAGGCTGTTGAAATTTTGCCTACCCAGAATTTTACGTACCAAGGGAAAGGCCGTTTGTAGTGCTGCGATCAGCGAATGGGTGACATTGTTGCGATAGACATCATATCGCTTGCCCGCAGGGGTGCCATCGCCGCTTTCCAGCCCGTCCGGAACGGCGGCGGACGGGTCAAGCAGGCCGGCGCGGAAATCGGATTGACCTGTCATGCGGCAAGCGCATGGGCCGCGCGCTGCGCCTCGGCCCGCAGGGTGAGCCAATCCGGCACATCATTGTCCCACTCAACCAAAACCGGTTTGGGGCCAGTCCGTGCAAGGGTGTAATCCAGCAAGGCCCAGACGGGATCAATCACGGGTTTGCCATGGCTGTCGATCAGCAAGGGCGCACCCGTGTCATCGGTGTCTTCGTCATGGCCGCCGACATGGATTTCGCCGACATGCGCCAGCGGATAGGCATCGATATATTGCTGGGCGGATAGGCCCAGATTGGTGGCGGATATAAAGACGTTATTGACGTCCAGCAGCAGGCCGCAGCCGGTTTTGCGCACAAGTTCGGCCAGAAACTCGGTCTCGGATAGTGTGGATTCAGCAAAGGCGAGGTAGCTGGACGGGTTTTCAAGCAGCATCTGACGGCCAAGGGTGTCTTGGACCTGGCTGATGTGGCTGGCGACGCGGTTCAATGTGGCGTCGGTATAGGGCAGGGGCAGCAGATCGTTCAGGAACTCGGCCCCGTGGGTCGACCATGCAAGATGTTCGGAAAAGCTGGCAGGTTGCGCCCAATCACAAAGCTTTTTCAAGCGGTTCAGGTGGTCGCGGTCCAGCGGGGTTTCGCCCCCGATGCTCAGGCCCACGCCATGAACGGACAGCGCAAAACGTTGCGAAAGCGCGCGAAGCTGGGCAAGGGGACGACCGCCGTCCCCCATATAGTTTTCTGCGTGGATTTCGATCCATTTCACCGGACCGGGATCGCCGAGGATGTCGTTGAAATGTTGGAGCTTATAGCCAACCCCCGGGCTGGCGGGCAGTCGGTCAAAGCGGCGTTGACTGTCCAGCATGACGCGCGCTCCCTTTGGGGGTTCAGGTGTAAGAAACGCAGGCGGTGATTGCCACCGCCTGCGCCTGATCTAGAATTATGCGGGCAGGTCGCGATCAAGTGGCTCAAGCGAGCCTTTGCGCGCGGAACCGTCTGCCATTTCGGGCAATTCCATGGATTCGCATGTGCCTGCGTCAACCAGTTTCCACGAATTACCCTGGTAATCGGTCACGGATGAACCAGCGCATGTGGTGCCCGGACCGGCGGCGCAATCATTGGCACCGGCCAGCGCCACACCATAGCATTTTTCTTTGGCGGCAGCGTCGGCGGGCGTGCTGTGCGCGGCCATGGCTGCGGCAACGGCACCGGCGACGGCGAATGTTTTCATTGTGTTGGACATTGTATGTTCCTCCTGATGGTCTGATTGGTAATTCTTATTCGTATCCTAATTAAGCCCATGTTGATGTGACAAATCTATTCACGTCAAAGTGTCTCACATCAACGTCAGGAAAACCGCTGTTTTTTTGTAATATTTGGCAGAAAAACCCCGAAAACGGGTTTTTCGTTGAAACAAACGGTCACATCCGGGCAGATTTTTTTGGCCGCCCGGATGGGTTTGTTACAATATAGTTAGCGCAGATCGGGCGGAGTTGCCTCGACCCCGAGGGCCGCTGCGACGTCCGCAAGGGATTGGACAGAAGTCTGTTTTTCCCCAAGACGGCGCACCGATACGGTTTTTTCTTCGACCTCGCGGGCCCCCACGGCAAGGATGACTGGCACCTTTCCAACCGAATGTTCGCGGACCTTATAGTTGATCTTTTCGTTGCGTGTGTCAGCTTCAGCGCGGACACCGGCGGCGGTCAGGGTCTCGATGACCTCGCGCACATATTCATCCGCCTCTGAGGTGATGGAGGCCACAACGACCTGACGCGGGGCCAGCCAAAATGGCAGTTTCCCTGCGTGTTCTTCGATCAGGATGCCGATGAAACGTTCAAACGACCCCAATGTTGCGCGGTGCAGCATGACGGGGCGGTGTTTCGCGCCATCCGACCCGACAAAGGTCGCATCAAGCCGTTCGGGTAGTACGAAGTCAACCTGATGGGTGCCACATTGCCAGTCGCGCCCAATCGCATCGGTCAGCACGAATTCCAGTTTGGGGCCGTAAAACGCACCTTCGCCTGGGTTAATCTCAGGCTCGATCCCGGCTTTGCGGGTCGCTGACAGCAGGGCTGCTTCGGCTTTGTCCCATACCTCGTCCGATCCGGCGCGGGTTTCGGGGCGATCCGAGAACTTGACCTTAAAGTTCTCGAACCCAAGGTCTTTGTAGATGGCGGACAGGAATTCGATGTAGATCAGGGTCTCTTCTTCGATCTGGTCCTCGCGGCAGAAGATGTGGCCGTCGTCTTGGGTAAAGCCCCGTACACGCATGATACCGTGCAGCGCGCCCGAGGGTTCATAGCGGTTACACGAGCCGAATTCGGCCATGCGCAACGGCAGGTCGCGGTAGGATTTCATGCCTTGGTTAAAGATCTGCACGTGGCAGGGGCAGTTCATCGGTTTCAGCGCGTTGACTGATTTCTCGCGGGCGTGTTCCTCGTCAACTTCAACGATGAACATGTGCTCTTGGTACTTTTCCCAGTGGCCCGATGCTTCCCATAGTTTGCGGTCAACGACCTGCGGGGTGTTCACCTCGACATAGCCGCCAGCGCGTTGTTTGCGGCGCATGTAGTCTTGAAGCTGGGTGTAAATCAGCCAGCCGTTGGCGTGCCAGAACACTTGGCCGGGGGCTTCTTCTTGCATGTGGAACAGGTCCATCTCGCGGCCCAGCTTGCGGTGGTCACGTTTGGCGGCCTCTTCGAGCATGTTCAGATGCGCGCGCAGCTTTTCCTTGCCGGTGAAGGCCACGCCATAGATACGTTGCAGCATGGCACGGTCGCTATCACCGCGCCAATAAGCACCGGCGATGGACATCAATTTGAACGCGTCGCCGGGCACTTGGCCGGTGTGTTGCAGGTGCGGGCCACGGCACAGGTCTTGCCAGTCGCCATGCCAATACATGCGCAAGGGTTCATCGCCGGGGATGCTTTCGATCAGCTCGACCTTATAGGGCTCGTTCAGATCCTCGTAATGCTTGATCGCGCGGGGACGGTCCCAGACCTCGGTCCGGACGGGATCACGCTTGTTGATGATTTCCTTCATCTTCTTTTCGATCGCGCCAAGGTCTTCGGGGGTGAAGGGTTCGGCGCGGTCAAAGTCATAATACCAGCCGTCTTTGATCACCGGGCCGATGGTGACCTTCGTGTCGGGCCAGATTTCCTGAACGGCGCGAGCCATGATGTGGGCAAGGTCGTGACGGACCAATTCGTTGGCTTGTTCTTCGTCAGCCATGGTGTGGATCGCGATGTTGGCATCGGCGTCAATCGGCCAGGCCAGATCGTAATGCGCACCGTTCACGGTGGCGCTGATCGCCTTCTTGCCAAGGGACTTTGAGATGTCGCTGGCCACGTCGCCCGCAGTGATACCTGCGCCGTACTGCCGTGCATTGCCATCGGGAAGGGTGAGAGTGATCTGGGCCATTTGGGCCTCCTCGTCGGTTTGGCGCCTACGAGACGCCCGGTTGCGGGTTATGTGCCTGCGCTAGATGGCGGCGCGCGGCGGGGTTGTCAATAACTGCGGCGTTTTTCGAAACCTCTTTGGGTGTTTGTGCGTTGCGTTATGATGACGCCGCAAAAAAATCAGCACGATGGGAAACGACAGGATGCAGGACGGATGGACACGCAAGGCTTTTGAGAAACTGTCAGGGGCCGAGGGCGACGCCGACGACCTGACCGGGGGCGCACAAAACGCCGAAGCGCCAAACGCCTTACGCCATGTTGCCAGCCTGTCGATGACTAAGGTGGCGGATGGGCTGATTGATCCCAAACTAATGTTGTCATGGTTGCTGACGTCGCTTGGTGCGCCCGCCGTGTTTGCCGGTGCACTGGTGCCGATCCGCGAAAGTGGCGCTTTGCTGCCGCAGATGTTGCTGGCGTCTTGGGTGCAGGCGATGCAGCGGCGCAAATGGGCATGGGTGCTGGGCAGCGCGGGGCAGGGGATATTCGCCGCGTTGATCGTGCTTGCTGCGCTCACCCTCGAAGGGGCCGCCGCCGGGTTTGCCATCTGCGCGGCCCTTGGCGGGCTGGCGCTGTGTCGTGCGGCCTGTTCGGTGTCGTACAAAGATATCTTGGGCAAGACCGTCGGTAAATCGCGGCGCGGGTCGATCACCGGGCTGGCGGGATCGGTGTCATCTGTAGGTGTGGTCATCTTGGCGCTGCTGCTGATGTCGGGCCTGTTTGAAAGCACCGGCATTGTTATTGCCGCCATCGCTTTGGGTGCCTGCCTGTGGGGCGCGGCCGCACTGCTGTTTTCCACATTGAAAGAAATGAAAAGCGACCCGTCCAAGGCAGAAGGGGCCGATTTCAGTATATTGAAACAAGACGCGAACCTGCGACGTTTTATTCTGGTGCGGGGATTGCTGGCCTCGACCGCGTTGGCCCCGCCGTATTTTGTGGTGTTGGCGGGGGGAGAGGAACAATCCGCCCTTGGCCAATTGGGCGCTTTGGTGCTGGCATCGGCGCTGGCATCTTTCCTAAGCTCTTATATCTGGGGTCGTCTGTCGGATCAGTCCAGCCGCAAGGTGTTGATGTTAACAGGTATCGTCGGGGCCTGTGCGATGCTGGGGGCTGTGGCGCTTAGCCTGTTGGGGTTGGCCACGCAAATCTGGGCGATGCCGCTGGTGCTGTTCATCCTGATGATCGCCTATCACGGGGTGCGGCAGGGGCGGTCGACCTATCTGGTGGATATGTCGCCCAAGGATCAGCGGTCGGCCTATGCCGCGGTTTCCAACACGGTGATCGGTGTCTTGTTGTTGATTGCGGGATTTGCCGGGGGCGGTGCGGCGCTGTTCGGGCCAAATGCAACGCTGGTTTTGTTTGCGCTTATGGCCGTGGGCGCGGCGGTTGTGGCCTTTGGCCTCAGCGAGGTCGACGCAGTGGATTGAACGTCGGCGCGCATGGTTTTATGACATGGGGGACGGTACACGCATTCAAAAGGATGGCGAGATGTCCAAACACAACCGCAACTTCGAACTGACAGTCAGCGATATCGACCTGATCGAGGCCGCCCTGCATATCACCAAGCGTGATCTATCAGCGGACGTCTATAACGGCACCCAAGAGATGCTGCCCGCCGATAAGACCGTGGATTCCCTGCGCAAGATCGACGACTTGCTGGGGCGTCTGCACAATCAAAAGATATTCTATCGCCCCGCCAAGGGCACCTATTTGGGCGGATGACCATGGCGCAAACCCTAAAGACGCCACAAGGCCGGACGCTGGCCTATCATCTGACGCATGGGCGCGGGCCTTGCGTGGTCTTCTTGGGCGGGCTGAAATCCGACATGCAAGGCACCAAGGCGGTGTTTCTTGAGGAATGGGCCCGCCGCGAGGGCCGCGCCTTTTTGCGGTTTGATTATTCGGGTCATGGTGAATCCTCGGGCGATTTCACCGATGGCTGTATTGGCGATTGGGCGCAGGATACGCTGGCCGCCGTGACCGCGTTGACCAAGGGCAAGATCGTGCCAGTGGGGTCGTCCATGGGTGGCTGGCAATCGCTGCTGCTGTGCCGCGCGATGCCTGAGCGGATTGCTGGGCTGGTCACCATCGCGGCAGCGCCGGATTTTACCGAAGACGGGTATTGGGCCAGCTTTACCGACGCGCAAAAGCAGCGGTTGGAAACCGAAGGCCGCGTTGAACTGCCGTCGGATTATATGGAGCCTTACATCATCACGCGCCGGATGATCGAGGACGGGCGCGAGCAGTTGGTGCTGCGGTCTGCGTTGGACCTGCCGTTTCCGGTGCGGTTTTTGCAAGGCACGGCGGATACAGCGGTAAGCGTCGCAACAGCGGTGAAACTGCTGGAACATGCCACGGGGCCGGACATGCAGTTACAACTGGTCAAAGATGCCGATCACCGCTTTTCCGACGACCGCTGTCTGGGGCTGATGCAAGCGTCGTTGCAAGAGGTGTTGGATAAGGCCGCGGATGCGTAAACCCGCCAGCATGTGGAGCCTTGAAACCGTCGGGCGGGTACGTCTGTCGAAACATTTCTACATGCGCGATTTTCTGTATTCCGAGATCAACGGCTTTCACGGCGTCCCGAACATTCCCGACAATCCCGATCTGGCGATCGAAAACGGGCGGGCGTTTTGTATCGCGCTACTGGACCCGCTTGAGGAAACATTCGGCCGGGTCGCGGTGCGGTCGGGCTATCGGTCGCGGGCGTTGAATGATTACGGCAACGCCAACAAGCTGAACTGCGCGTCCAGCGGCAACCCCCTCGAATGCCACATCTGGGACCGGGACGCGGGTGATGCGGCCATTGCAGGGGCGTCTATCGTGATCCCATGGTTTGCGGATCAATATGATCAGGGCCGCGATTGGCGCGATCTGGCGTGGTGGGTACACGACCATCTGCCTTATTCCGAGATGTGGTTTTTTCCCAAACTGGCGGCGTTCAATCTGGTCTGGCGGCCCAGGCCTTTGCGCACGATCTCAAGCTACATCGCGCCTAGGGGCATGTTGCTGCGCGCCGGGAACACACCGGCCGAGGAGGCCGCGCAGCGCCGTGCGCGATATGCCGATTTCCCGCCCTTGCGCGGCATTACCTATCCTGAATGATCGGTGCAGGGCGGACCTGCGCGCTTAACTAAGCTGCGCGTTGATTTCGCGGCGTTTGTCCTTGGGCACCACATAAACATCGCGCACGGGCTTCAGGCTGTCTGTGTCGAAAAATGGCGTGTCTTTCCAACGGCCCGTTATCCGTGCTGCCAGTCCGCGGCTGAGCACGCCCCAGACGAAACGGCCCATGCCCTTGTGCTTGGGCTTGTCGCCAGGGGCGTGCAAATTCGCCTTGGTGGCGACGCGGCCAATGGCATCGGGGTCTGTCAGGATCGTGGTGCGGATGCTGGAAAATGCGATCTTGGGATTGCGCAGGGTGTTGCCGATCACGGAACCGCAACATTTTGCATGCCACCGCAGTACGTTTTTCTCGCCAAAGGAAAAGACCGCCACTTGGTCGAACCCCTGGTCAAATTTGATCCGGTTCGGTGTGGTCTGGAACAGGGCCACCGATGGGGTGTCGGGTTGGCCTGAAAAAACCTCGGCCGCGCGGCAATCTTTGCAAAAGCATTCAAGATGCGTGCCGACGGCAGGCGATGCGCCTAGCAACGTGCCAGTGACGGTGCCACAGCTGCAGAAAAAGGCGACATCTTTAGGCTTTTTGAACATCAGGCAGCTGCGTTATCATTGGCCGGTTTCTTGGCTTTTGCTTTTGGCTTTTCGGCGTCACGTGGGTTTGCATCAATGAATTGCAGCACCAGCGGGCGGATATTATTGCGCCAGCTTTTGCCAGCGAAGATACCGTAATGCCCAGCACCGTCTTCTAGGTGGCTGGCCTTTTTACTGTCGGGCAGGCCGGTGCACAGATCAAGCGCCGCAATACATTGACCGGGTGCTGAAATGTCATCCTTGGTGCCTTCGACCGTTTTAACGGCGACGGTTGTGATCTTGCCAATATCGACCTTTTTACCCGCAATGGTAAAATTGTTCTTGCCGATTTCGTTGTTTTTAAAGATCCGCTCGACAGTGGAGAGATAGAATTCGGCGGGCATATCCATGACGGCCAGATATTCGTCATAGAATTTGTTGTGTTTGTCGTGATCGCCAGCCTCGCCTTGGGCGACGCGCATGATCTGATCGCGGAATGCTTTGGCATGGGTTTCGCTGTTCATCGAGATAAAGGAATTGAGCTGCAACAGCCCCGGATAAACCTTGCGTCCCACGCCGGGGTATTTGAAGCCCACACGCTGGATCGACATTTCCTGAAGATGCCCCATGTGGACACGGTCGCCAAAATCGGTGACCTCGGTCGGGGCGGCGTCGGGATCAATCGGGCCGCCGATCAGGGTCAGGGAGCTGGGTTGCGCGCTTGGTTCTTCCTCGGCCAGATAAGCGGTGGCGGCAAGTGCAAGCGGCGCAGGTTGGCACACGGCAATAATATGAACGTCCGGGCCAAGATGGCGCATGTATTCGACCAGATGCAGGGTGTAATCTTCGACGTCGAACTTGCCCGCGCTGACGGGAATTTCGCGGGCATTGTGCCAATCGGTGATGTACAAATCTGTGTCGGGGATCAGGCTGATCACGGTTGACCGCAGCAATGTGGCATAGTGGCCTGACATAGGGGCGACCAACAGCACCTTGCGCTTTGGCGCTGGACGGTTCTGAACCACGAAATGCAAAAGATCGCCAAACGCACCTTTGATTTCTTTCTCGATTTCTACTTGGTGGTCTGCCTCGTCTTCGCCAACGACGGCGGGCAGGTTCCAATCGGGTTTGGCAACCATCCGTGCAAAGCTGCGTTCGGTGACTTCGCCCCAAGCGGCCATCCAATCCATCGCGGGATTGGGGAAGGCGGAAAATACAGGATATGACGCAAACGCCTGCGCTGTAGCACCAAGCCACTGATTGGTGTTACGCATTGTTTCCATTAAATCATAAGATGCCATATACTTCATGAGGGGTCTCCTGTTGGTTGGCCCTTGTGCTTGGGCGCTCCGCCGGTCCCCTCCCAGATAGGACGGCGCGATGCTGCAAGTGCAAACATAGGGAGGAACCGTTAAGATGACAACAAAAACGAATGAGCCCTTGGAACCTGATGCAGCCGCGCTGGCGCGGATGACAGAGAATATGAATAAAGTTGAAGCGTTGGGCGCGCGATTATCTCAGATTATGGTGAACCGGGAGGGGCATCAGGCCGCCCTGGACGGGCCGAATCAGGAATTATTCGCCAAGGCTGCGCATTCCTATTGGAACGAAGCGGTACAAAACCCAGCCAAGCTGATCGAACAACAGGTCTCATTCTGGACCAAATCGGTGTCGCATTTTGTCGAGGCTCAAAAGGCATTGGCCAAGGGCAAGCTGGAAGCGCCGGCTGATACCACGCCCAAGGACAGACGTTTTGCCAACCCGTTGTGGGAAAGCCACCCCTATTTCAACTATGTCAAACAGCAGTATCTGATCAACGCCGAAACGCTGCACCAGGCGATTGCAGATGTGTCCGACCTTGAACCGCGCGAGAAACAACGGCTGGAATATTTCAGCCGCCAGATCATCGACCTGATGAGCCCGACTAATTTTCTGGCAACCAATCCCGATGCGCTGGAGCGTGCGGTTGCCACCGAAGGCGAAAGCCTGATCAAAGGGCTTGAGAACCTGATCGCCGACCTTGAGGCCAACAACGGCGAGATGATCGTGCGGCTGGCCGATGAAACCGCGTTCGAGCTGGGCCGCAACATTGCCACGTCACCGGGCAAGGTGGTGTTTCGCAACCACATGTTCGAGCTGATCCAATATGCCCCGACCACCGAAACGGTACATGAAACACCGATCGTGATCTTTCCGCCGTGGATCAACAAATTCTACATTCTGGACCTGAAGGAACAGAACAGTCTGGTGAAATGGGTCGTCGATCAGGGACACACGTTGTTCATGGTGTCCTGGATCAACCCCGATAGCAGCTACCGCGATGTCGGCATGGGCGACTATATCGAGGATGGGTTCGTCGCGGCCATTGAAGAGGTCAAAAACATCACCGGTCAGGATCAGGTCAACGCTGTGGGCTATTGTATTGCGGGCACCACGCTGTCGCTGACACTGTCCTTACTAAAGCAGCGCGGCGACCCATCGGTAAAATCGGCGACGTTCTTTACCGCGCTGACCGATTTTTCGGATCAGGGGGAATTCCAGCCCTTCCTGACCGATGATTTCATCGACGGGATCGAAGCGGAGACCAAGGACAAAGGCATACTGCCATCGGTGATCATGGCGCGGACGTTTTCGTTCCTGCGCTCAAACGATCTGGTCTATGGCCCTGCGATCAAAAGCTATATGTTGGGCGATACGCCGCCTGCGTTTGACTTGCTGTATTGGAACGGGGACGGGGCGAACTTGCCTGAACGTATGGCGATGGAATACCTGCGCGGGCTGTGCCAACAAAACAAACTGGCCGAGGGCGGGTTTGATCTGATGGGGCACCACCTTGAGTTGGGCGATATCGACGTGCCGCTGATCGCCATCGGGTGCGAAACGGACCACATTGCACCGTGGAAAGACAGCTACCGCGGCGTCCAGCAGATGGGCAGTAAGGACAAAACATTCATCATGACCCAGTCGGGCCATATCGCGGGCATCGTTAATCCGCCCAGCAAAGGCAAGTATGGCCATTATACGAACGCTGATATGTCGCTGGAATACCAAGACTGGCTGGACGGTGCCAAGTTCCACAAAGGGTCATGGTGGCCCCGTTGGGGCAAGTGGCTTGAGAATCACTCTGGCGGGCTGATCGAGGCACGTGTGCCGGGCGCGGACGGTCGTGAAATACTGGGTGATGCCCCCGGAACCTATGTCACACGCAAAGCAAGAGACTGATCTGATTAATCTTTTCCCCTAGGTCAACTTTCACATGCTGCAGTGCAGAATATACTTGAAATGCCGCGCCGCAGCATGTAGGTGTCTCCTATACCAGAACGAGTAGGCTGTTGCCGCTCTCAACTGAAAGAGGAAGAGACTATGACAAAGACACCTGATATCTCCGCCATGATGAAAGACGTTATGGGCGCATTCCCAGTTGATACAACTGCGCTGAACGATGCGTTCAAAACAACAGCAACACTGAATGAAAAACTGTCCGGCGTTGCACTGACAGCTGCCGAGAAATCCGCCGAGATTTCCAACAAATGGCAAAAAGAAACACTCAACAAGCTGGCCGAAATGTCCAAAGCCAAGTCCGAGCCTGCTGACTATGCAAAAGCGATGACAGATTTCACATCTGCCTCTGCCGAAGTTGCAGCCGAGCACATGGCCGCATTCGCTGAAATCGCAAAATCCGTTCAAATGGACACTGTTGAACTGATGATGGCTGCGGGCAAAGACATGTCCGAGGAAGCAACAGCTGCCGTGAAAAAAGCCACAGCTGAAGCCACAAAAGCCACGAAAAAAGCGACTGCAAAGTAACGCGCCGCACGGCAAAACCACTTTCATGAGTGAGGGGGCAGGCTTGAGAAAGTCTGCCCTTTCTTTGTTGCGAGGCCCTTTCTTTTTGAAACGTGCTACCCTAAGCTGCAATGCAGCACGCACTTTGGGAAGGATCCACCGTGGCCGACACAGACAAGCCTCTGCTTATCAAGCGCTACGCCAGCCGGCGGCTTTATAATACGGAAACAAGCGATTACGTGACGCTTGAGGATATCTCGGGGTTTATCCGGGATGGGCGCGAAGTCCAGATTCTGGATTTGAAATCCGGTGATGATCTGACCCGTCAGTATCTGCTGCAGATCATTGCAGATCACGAAAGCCGTGGTGAATCAGTTTTGCCCGTAGATGTGCTGAACGATCTGGTGCGCAGTTACATGTCGCCTGGCGCAAGCGTTGTGCCGCAGTTTTTGAAAGCGTCCTTTGACATGCTGCGCGATGGCCAATCGCGGGTGCTGGAAAACATGAACACGATCAACCCGATGTCCAAAATGCCAGGGTTCGATGTGATGCAGGCCCAGCAAGAGGCATTCATGAAAGCCATGACGGGCAATATCCCCGCCGCATGGCCCGGCATGACCAAGCCCGAGGCCGAGACACCGCCGCAGCCGGAGAAGTCCGATAGTAAACAAGACGAGAGTCTGGACGCGATCAAGCAGCAATTGGCCGAATTGCAGGATAAGCTGTCAAAGTTGAAGTGATCCAGCGGCCGCACTGACGTGCGACTGTTTTATTTGATCCAGATCAGACCTGAGCCCACCCCGCTATTGGGTGGGCTTTTTCGCATGTGTTAGATGCCTCCGGCGGGAGTTTACCTGGCAAAATGAAAAGGCAGGTTAGGCGGCCTCGGAGCTTGCCGCATTTTGAACTGCGCCCAGCAGGACGTCGATGACGGCATCAAGGTCGCGGGGTGTGAGGTGAACGGGCAAGCGCACATCGCATGCTGTCATTAGCATTTTGCGGGTTTGCGGCAGGTCCGGCAGGCTTTCGATAAATTGCCAGTTCCAGAAGGCGCGGGCATTGTCGGTGCTTTGGCCGAAGACCTGAACCTTGACCCCTGCGGCGGCACTGGCGTTTGCGAAAGCACGGACTGCATCATCGTCCAACCCGATCATGTTGAACTGTATTGAATCCGGGGCGCGGGTTTCCGGGGCCAATGGTGTGGGGACGTTGAGATAGGGGGACCGGTTCAGTTTGGCCGCGACATAGTCGTGGTTGCGACGCCCGTCCGCTACACGCCGGGGGAGTTCGGCCAGTTGCGGGCGCAGGATGGCTGCGGACAGGTTGCTGAGGCGTAGATTGTATAGAGGCAGTTTATTCTGCCAGCGGGCACAGGCGTCAGCGATGTGGGGATGTTTCTTCCAATTGTGTTCATAAGCGCCTGACATAATGATCGCGCGGGCGATCAGGTCGGCGTCATCGGTGATCATAATCCCGCCTTCGCCGGCGTTGATCATCTTATAGGATTGGAAAGAAAAGCATCCGATTTTGCCGATGGTGCCGATTTTCTGGTCGTGCCAGAGCGTGCCCAGTGAATGCGCCGCGTCTTCGATGACGCGGATGTTGGCCGCGTTGCACAGGGCCATAATGGCGTCCATGTCTGAGGTGTGCCCCCGCATATGGCTGATGATGACGGCATCGACTGTGGGCAGTTTGGCCTCGAAGTCACTGATATCGATGCGGTAGTTATCCCCGACCTCGCATAGCACCGGTTGGCAATTTGCATGGATCACAGAGGAGGGCACCGCGGCAAAGGTAAACCCCGGGATCAGCACGCGTGCGTCTTTTGGCAGGTCCAGCGCCATCAGCGACAGGAACAGCGCAGCCGAGCACGAAGATACCGCGAGGGCGTAGCGGGACCCCATCATCTGGGCGAATTCGGTCTCGAGCAGGGAGACAGGCGCTTCGCTGGCGGCCGTATAGCGAAACAGATCGCCGGTTTGCAAAAGCCGCTCAATCTCGGCGCGGGCTGCTTCTGGGATCGGCTCTGCGTGATGCATATCGGGCAGGGGCATATTTCAAAATCCTGAAGGTTTTCTTTCAGAATATTAAAACAGCGGCGGATTACGGCCAAGCGAATTCAGGTTTGAAAACTGTGAAATATTTGTGACTACAGGCCGAGCTTGTCGCGTAGGCTGTACCAGGTCATTGCAAGGGTCAGCAAAGGCGTGCGCATTGCCGCGCCGCCGGGAAAGGGATTGGTGGGGATGGCGGACATCACATCAAACCCGTCGCTGTCGCCCATAATGGCACGGGCCATGAGCTGCCCAGCATGGGTGGCTGTGCCGACACCGTGTCCCGAATACCCCGACGCGGACAGGATGTTGGGGGCGACGCGGGCAAGATAGGGCAGACGTTTCATAGTGATGGCAAGCGTGCCACCCCAAGCATAATCTATCGCCACGTCTTTGAGCTGGGGGAACACCACGGACATTGGGGCGCGTACCTTGGCGGCGATATCGCGTGGGAATTTGTAACCATAACTCTCCCCGCCACCAAACAGTAGCCGACCGTCATGGCTCAGCCGAAAATAGTTCACCACGAACCGGCTATCGGCCACCGCCACATCGCGGGGCAATACATCGCGGATGCGATTGCCCAGCGGTTCGGTCGCTACGATAAAGTTGTTGATCGGCATGACCCGCGCCGCAACCTTGCGGTTCAAACCGCCCATATAGCCGTTGCACGCCAGCACAGCGTGTCCCGCCGTGACGCGCCCGCCGTCGGTTTGAACCACCACCTTCGCGCCCTCTTGGATATGGTTCACGGCAGAGCCTTCATAGATACGGACGCCTGCCTTTTGTGCCGCCCGTGCCAAACCGAGGGCGAGGTTAAGCGGATGTAAATGCGCGGCACCCATATCCAGAATACCACCCTTGTAATCGGGCGAGGGGCAAACCGATTGCAAGGCGTCGTGGTCCAGCACTTCGATCTGGTCATAGCCATAGCGGCTTTGCAGGTGTCCGGCATAGTCGTGTAGATGGTGCAGGTCGCTGGCTGTGGATGCTGTCCAAGCGACACCCGGCTTCAGATGGCAGTCAATATCGTGCTCAGCAATCAGGCCTTTGACCAAAGCCTTTGCGTCTTCGCCCAAATCCCACAATCTGCGCGCATGATCTACACCCAACGTCTTTTCCAGCGTGTCCTGTTCAATCCGCTGGCCGCCGCCTAATTGCCCGCCGTTTCGACCGGACGCCCCGAACCCGACGCGTTGCGCATCCAGCAAAACAACATCGCGACCTGCCTGTGCCAGATGCAGGGCAGCGGACAGGCCGGTATAGCCGCCCCCGACCACGCAAACATCTGCTTTTATGGCACCTTTGAGGGGGGCAAACCGTTGCATCGGGGTCGCCGTCGCGGCATACCAGCTGTCAGGATAAGCGCCTTTTTCATCATTTGCATAAAGCAGGTTCATCGCAAAGGGGCTCCTGTCCCCGCTTCCAAATGGTTTTAAATCCTCGCCGAAGGCATCCGCCATCGGCGACGGGATCAAACATTCATAAGTAGATGCTCGCGTTCCCAAGGCGAAATAACCTGCAGGAACTCGTCATATTCGGCACGTTTCACGATGGCGTAGACCCGGGCAAAATCGGGGCCTAATACTTCGTGCAGCCCGGTGGCCTCTTCGAACAAATCCAAGGCAGACCCCAGAACCTGCGGGATGTCCCCGTCGCCCTCATAGGCGTCGCCTTTGAATTCGGGTTTCGGGTGTTTCTTGTCCATCAGCCCCAGAAAACCGCATGCAAGCGATGCCGCGATGCCCAGATAGGGATTGCAATCCATCCCGGCCAACCGGTTTTCTACACGGCGTGAGTTGGGTTTGGACAGCGGCACGCGAATGCCCGTGGTACGGTTGTCGCGGCCCCATTCAAGGTTGATCGGTGCTGCGTGGTCTTTGACGTAACGGCGATAGCTGTTCACATAGGGGGCCAACACAGCCAGCGCATCGGGCATGTGGTTTTGCATGCCTGCGATAAAGTGGAAAAACGCATCGGTTTCGCCGCCCTTTGTGTCGGAAAAGATGTTCTTGCCGGTTTCAATATCCAGCACCGAATGATGCATATGCATGGCGCTGCCGGGTTCGTCCTCGATCGGTTTGGCCATAAACGTGGCATAGCAATCGTGGCGCAGTGCGGCTTCGCGGATCAGACGTTTGAAATAGAACACTTCATCCGCCAACCGCACCGGATCGCCGTGGATCAGGTTGATCTCGAGCTGGCCCGCACCGCCTTCTTGGGTGATGCCGTCGATCTCGAAACCTTGGGCCTCGGCAAAATCATAGATGTCGTCGATCACCGGGCCAAACTCATCCACGGCAGTCATGGAATAGGCCTGACGCGCGGCTGCGGGGCGGCCTGAGCGGCCCATCATCGGTTTGATCGCATGGGCAGGGTCCAGATTGCGTGCGACCAGAAAGAATTCCATTTCCGGGGCGACAACAGGTTCCCAACCTTGCTGGCGATAGAGTTCGACCACGCGTTTCAAAACGTTGCGAGGCGAATATTGCACCGGTTCACCATCGCGGTCATAGGCGTCGTGGATCACCTGAAGCGTCCAATCCGCAGTCCAGGGTGCGGCGGTCGCCGTCGACATATCGGGTCGCAGGATCATGTCTTTTTCGATGAACCCATCGGCACCCGCGGCTTCGCCCCACTCACCGGTGATGGTCTGATAGAAAATGCTGTCGGGCAGGTGAAAATATTCTTGACGCGAGAACTTCTTGGCGGGCACGGCTTTGCCGCGTGCGATGCCAGGCAAATCCGGGATGATGCATTCGACTTCATCCAGACGTCTCCCCTCCAGATAGTCGCGGGCAGGTTCGGGCAGGTCGTCAATCCAGTCGGACATCACGGTCTCTCTTTCTTGAGGAAATCGGCAATAAAATCTGCAATATCAGCGTTATTTGTGGGGGTATCCAGCCGCTTTGCAGCCGCTGCAAGCTGTTCATCAGGTACCACACCCTTGCCGCGGGTGCGTATCAGACCGTCGATGAAATCAGCGCTGAATTCCGGGTGAGGTTGGATCGTCCAGATTTGATCGTCATAGAGCAGCGCCGCATTGGCGCAAAAATCCGAGGACCCGACAACCTTGGCCCCTTTGGGAAGGGTCGTGACCTGATCCTGATGCCACGCGTTCAGCGCCATCGGCTGTCCGTTCACGATGTACTCCGTGGGGCCCACAGACCAGCCGCCGTCGAATTTTTCGACTTTACCGCCAAGTGCTTGGGCGATGATCTGGTGGCCAAAGCAAATACCAACTAAGGGACGGCCGGTTTCGCGAATGGCTAGGATCAGCTGTTCGAGCGGCGGAATCCAGTCGTGATCCTCATATGCGCCGAATTTCGAGCCGGTGATCAGCCATGCGTCGGCATCCACGGCCGAGGCCGGAAAATCGCCATCCACAACCGACCAAATCTGAAAGTCGAAATCATGCCCGCCCAGCAGTTTGGTAAACATCTCGCCGTAGTCGCCCAACTGGTCTTTCATGTTGTCGGGCGAGTGGCCGGTTTGAAGGATGCCGATTTTCATCACGTTGCCTTTATACGGTGTCGAGATAGATCTCGACCTGTTCTTGTGGGGTAAGCTCTTGCATGTAATGCAGCTCTTGGCGCTTTGTCAGGACAAAATTGCGGATCAGTTCGGGGGCGAAAATGCGCGCCACCTCGGGGGAGGTTTCAAAGAGATCAATCGCGGTTTTCCAGTCACCGGGGATTTGCGGCAGATCGGCGGCATAGGCGTTGCCGGTGATGGGGGCAGGTGGGTCAATCGCGTCTTCGATGCCGTTCATCGCTGCGCCCAAAACGGCCGCCAGCATCAGATAGGGGTTCACATCGCCCCCGGACACACGGTGTTCAATCCGCCGTGCCTTATGGCTGCCCGACGGCACACGGATCGACGATGTGCGGTTTTCATAGGCCCAGGAAATACCGGTCGGCGCGTGGGAACCCGGCACCATCCGATCAAAGCTGTTGGCATGGGGCGCAAACACCAGCGCTGATCCGGCCATCGCGTTCATACAGCCCGCAATGGCGTGACGCATGATCGCAGTCCCATCCGGGCCACCATCGTCAAAGATGTTGTTGCCATTCTTATCCAGCACCGAGAAATGTGTATGCAGACCCGAGCCGGGGTAATCCTCATAGGGTTTCGCCATAAAGCTGGCGGCAAAGCCGTGACGACGGGCAAGGCCTTTGACCAGCATCTTGAAGAACCACGCATCGTCGGCGGCGCGCAAGGCGTCATCGCAATGCATCAGGTTGATCTCGAACTGGCCCAGCCCGGCCTCTGAGATGGCGGTGTCTGCGGGAATGTCCATTTCCTCGCAGGCGTCATAGAGATCGGTAAAGAATTCATCGAACTGGTCCAACGCCCGGATCGACAGGGTCTCTGCCGCCTTGCGCCGTTTACCCGATCGTGGAGAGACAGGGACCTGCAGCTTGCGGCCAGAATCGTCGATCAGGAAAAACTCAAGCTCGACCGCGCAAACCGGCGTCAGGCCACGTTCCTTAAAGCGCTCCAAGACGGCGCGCAGTGCATGACGCGGGTCGCCGGGGTAGGGCGTGCCATCTTCGCGAAACATCCAGATGGGCAGTAAGGCCGAGGGAGAATCAAGCCATGGCATCGGCAGAAAGCCCCGTTCGGTGGGGAACAACACCCCATCGGCATCGCCGGATTCAAACACCAGCGGGCTGTCGTCGATGTCTTCGCCCCAGATATCCAGGTTCAGGACAGACACGGGAAAGCGCGTACCATCCTCGACGATTTTGTCAGCGAAACGCGTGGGGATGCGTTTGCCGCGAGCCTGACCGTTCAGGTCGGCGGCAGCCACACGGATCGTGCGAACCTGAGGATGTTTACGGAGCCAATTTTTCATAACGCACCTTGTAAGCGGCGGGCATGAAACGGGGTTTTCAATAAGCGAAACCCGAGGTAGGCGCCCACGCGCCAAATAATTTGATCAAAAGATGGATACTACCGTATCAGATTAGGACGCAAGCGAATTTTCCGAATTTGCGTTTGCGGTAGGTGCTTGTTCAGGCGGCGATTTATCAGACCGAAGACGCCAATGATGACCAGCGTCAGCATGACGAAATACATCGCCAGTATCGGATAGGGGATAAAGGGGTTGAATGTTTTGTCCGCGAAATAGCTGGCATAATAGAGCGCATCGCCGCGTTGTTGCAGCGCGGGAAACCCGGTGAAGAACACCAAAGTTGTGGCGTGAAACAGGAAAATAGCCTCGTTTGTATAGGCGGGCCACGCCAGACGCAGCATGGTGGGCCAGATCACACGCTTGAACCGATGCCATCCAGACAGGCCGTAGGCGTCGGCCGCTTCGGTATCTCCCTTAGGGATGGATTGCAGCGCACCATAGAAGATTTCGGCGGAATAGGCCGAGGTGTTAAAGAACAAAACCACCAGTGCACCCAGCCAAGCAGAGGTAAATGCATCAAAAAACGGATGCACAGATTTTAAGCTAAGGAACAAAAAATAGCCAAAGAAGAACTGGATAAACAGCGGCGAGCCGCGAAACAGGAAGATGAACCATTCTGCCGGTTTGCGCAGCCACCGGTTCGGGCTGGCTTTGGCGACGGCAAGCGCAGTTGCCAATAGAAAGCCCGAGATCAATGCGAAAAATCCGAAATAGACGTTCCAGATCATGCCCGACCCGATCAGGGTGAATTGATCGCACAGGGTGAAATCACTGCGTGGCAACAGCCGCTCGCCAATCCCAAGCGAGCGTAGCCCATAGGCCTGAATTGTCTCCAAACAGGTCATGTCAGCGCCTTTCGCTGGGCTTCGCCGCCCGCTGTGGCCTGCCCGTGGGTTAGCCGCCGCATGGTGCGGTCCAGCACAATTTCAGACAGGCGCGTAAAGCACAGGTAAAACACCAACAGGGCCAGGAAATACCACATCCGCCAATCGGGGTGGGGATAGTCGGTAAAGCGCGGCGTCTTGGCCCCGCCCAGATCACGCGCCCAATAGACGATGTCTTCGACGCCCAGCAGGAACAACAGCGGCGTGGCCTTGATCAGCACCATCCACAGGTTGCCCAAACCGGGCAGGGCATAGACCCACATCTGCGGCACCAACACGCGCCAAAAGGTCTGGCGGGGCGACATGCCGTAGGCCTCGGCTGTTTCAAGCTGGGCACGAGGGACGGCGCGCATGGCACCGTAAAGAACGTTGGCCGCAAAGGCCCCGAAAACGATAGCAAAGGTCAGAACGGCCAGCGAAAACCCATAGGCCTCATGAACCCATTGGGGCGAGTTGCCCAATGGCATTTTGGCCGCCTGA
Organism: Sulfitobacter marinus; assembly: GCF_900116285.1. GTDB lineage: Bacteria > Pseudomonadota > Alphaproteobacteria > Rhodobacterales > Rhodobacteraceae > Sulfitobacter > Sulfitobacter marinus. Next base: position 133,858 of record NZ_FPAJ01000001.1, read on the forward strand.
CAGACGATAAAATCACTGCCCTGCCGGATCGGCTCGTTCCAATCGGGGCATTTGATCTTGTGGCGCAGGTATTCGATGCCTTGATCCAGCGCGATCACAAAGAATAGGAAAAATGCAATATCGGGTACGCCACGCACGATGGCGATATAGCCACGGCCCAGCCACGACAGCGGCAAAACCCGCGACCGCGCGGCCATCGCCCCGCTAAAGCCAAAGATCATCGCCGCCGGTGCCGTTACGGCCAGCAACAACAGCACGGTGCCAAAGGCCCCGTAGAACGCCAGATGCTTGCCCGTGGTCAGGTAGCACGTCAGCCAAGACAGGCCGGAAAGCGTTTCAGGATCGGTACAGGCAAAAATAACGAGATGTCCCCGGTGGCAGCGCCCTTAATGGGCGTCTTGAACTATGGAAAAAGGGGCGGGTGTGACGCCGCCCCCTAAGATCAGAAGTTCCCGATCAGAAGGTATTCGCGCCTTCGCCGAACCATTTAACGATCAGCTTGTTCAGGCTGCCATCGTCCTTCATGGACTGGATCGCGGCGTTGAATTTCTCTTTCAGCTCGGTGTCGCTTTCGCGCAGGCCAAGGCCGATACCGCCGCCCAATGGCACGTCGTCACCAACAAACACCAGCTCGCCGCCGGATTCTTCAACGGTTGGGGCCAGCGCATCCTTGTCTGCAAAAACAGCGTCGGCTTCGCCATTGTTCACGGCTGCGACGGTTTCGTCATAGGTCGCGAATTCCAGCAAAGTCGCACCGGATTCGGCAACGTGGCCTGCTTGGATCGTGCTGGTCTGTGCTGCAACAACACCGCCTGCGATGTCTGCACCTTCAGATTTCGCCACATAGGCCGAGGCCGCTGGCGGGAAGTAGTTTTGCGTGAAATCGATGACTTTTTCACGCTCGTCTGTGATGCTCATGCCGGCAATGATCGTGTCATAGTTGCCGGATGTCAGGTTCGGGATGATGCTGTCCCATTCATTCGTGACCCACTCACAGGTCAGTTCTGCGCGCGCGCACAGCTCGTCGCCGACTTCGCGCTCAAAACCATCAACTTCGCCAGCGTCATTCAGGAAGTTATAGGGAGGGTAGGCACCCTCGGTCCCCATGCGGATTGTTTTGCCATGGCCGTCTGCCAGTGCGAAACCGGTGCTCAGCGCGATGGCGGCTGTCGCCAAAAGTAGTTTCTTCATTTTGTAGTCTCCCAACGTTTTTTGTTGATATTACGACACGTGGCCTGCTGACAGGAATCCACGCAGACGTTCCGATTTGGGCGCACCGAACAGTTGGTCCGGTGCCCCTTGTTCTTCGATCAGCCCTTGGTGTAGGAACACGACATGGTCCGACACATCCGCGGCCAGTTTCATGTCATGGGTCACGATCAGCATCGTGCGCCCCTCGGTTGCCAAATCTTTGATAACTTTGATAACTTCCTGTTCCAGCTCGGGGTCCAGCGCCGACGTGGGTTCGTCGAACAACAGGGCTTCGGGTTCCATGCACAGGGCGCGGGCGATGGCGGCGCGCTGTTGTTGGCCGCCAGACAGCTGGGCAGGATAGACATCGCATTTGTCGCCAATGCCGACCTTGTCCAGATAGGCGCGTGCGGATTTTTCCACCTCGGCACGATCGCGGCGCAACACGGTCAGCGGGGCCTCCATCACGTTTTGAAGGATCGTCATATGCGCCCAGAGATTGAACTGCTGAAACACCATCGACAGGTTGGTGCGAATGCGCAGCACCTGTTTGGGATCGGCAGGGCGGCGGTTATGATCGTCGCCTTTCCACGTCACCGGTTCCCCGTTGAAAATCAGGTCGCCTTGCTGGCTGTCCTCAAGCAGATTGCAGCAGCGCAGCAACGTCGATTTGCCCGACCCCGAGGACCCGATTAGCGAAATCACATGCCCCTTGGGTGCAACCATCGACACGCCTTTCAGCACCTCCAAAGCGCCATAGGCTTTGTGCAGGTTTCTGATCTCAATCACAGGGGGCTGTTGTGTCACGAGGCATCCTTGTTGCGCTGGCTCAAGCGATTAAAGGTTATTCTAAGGGGCGTTTGCAATCTAGAACTTGGTTTTTGCCTAAATAAACGGCATTGACCCGGCGTAATTGCAGCAGGCTGCGGTGAAATTAGCCGCGCTCTTCGATCCGCTGACGGGCCATGGCGCTGTCGGTATCGGTCACGCCCAACAGGTTGGTGACCAAGCGCAGCAGTGCGTTCTCTTCGTCAGAGCGCATGCCGTCGGCCAGCACGACTTCCCACAGCGCTTCAATCACCCCAAGGCGCGCGTCATAGGGGACGGCGTCTTTGATGGCGCGGGTGAAACGGACGGTATCTGGGGCTTCGGCTTCAAGCTGTTCTGCGTCGGCGCGCAGGGCCTTTACGCCACCAGAATCAAGGCCATAGCGTTTGGCGGTGATCTGGTCGATGCGGGATTTTTCAGCCGGGGCATATTCATTGTCCGACTTGGCGATGCGCACCAAAAGGGCGGTCAGCGCCAGACGTGCATCGGCATCGGGCATTTGGGCGGGTTCAGGCTGTGTCAGCCGCTTTAGAAAATCTGCAAACATGGGGGTCATATAGTCCCGCCATGCAGAAAGGCCAAGCTTACAATGCCTTGAGCGCGGTTTCGCGTGCCGCTGCCATGTCTTCGTCCGTCAGGCCAAGGGCGGTTTCAATGGCAAGCAGTTGAATTTCTTCGTTTTCATCCCTGCCGCCGTCTGCCAGCGCCACCGACCACATCGCATCGCCAAGCGCCTTGCGGTCCGCATAGGGGATTTCTTCGCGCAAGATGCTGGCGAATTCCGGCGTGCCGGGGGCGTGGCGCTCCAACGCCTCGCAGGTGGCGCGCAGTTTTGCGGCCTCAAGCGGTTTAAGGTTGAACGTCCGCGCAAGGATCCGGTCGATCTGGCTTACCTCGGCAAGCTCATAGTTTTGGTCTGCAAAGGCCACTCGTACCAAAAGCGCCCCAAGTGCCAACTGCGGCGTCGGTTGGGGCAAGGGTTTGGGATCAGGTTTGCGACGTGGAAACAGGCGTTCGAACATGGGCACTCACTAGATGGTTTCGCAGAGGTAATTTAACATTGTTTGCGGCGATCTGTTCCCACAGAAACAGCGATGACACATGACTGATGTATAAAGGACGCAGCCCTAACCGTCGTACCCTTCGATGATCACCAGCGTGCCATCTGACACGGCCGAACGAATGTCTTTGGCGGCTTGATAATCAGCGCTTTCATAGCAGGCGACGGCATCGGCAAGGCTGGCAAATTCGATCACCACAATCCGGGGCCGCGAGGTGCCTTCGCGCACATCAGCAGGGGCACCACGCACCAGAAACTTGGCACCGAAATCGGCGAAGGGTTTCGCATTGGCAGCGCGGTATTTTTCGTAAACGGCGGCGTCACGCACATCGACATTCGCGATCCAGTATCCTTTGGGCATCGTATTTCCTTATCTTGGCAGCGTTTTGAATTTTCCGGTCAGCCTAGCGGCTTCTTCCTTTAGCCCATAGGGCGGATTGATCATGAACATGCCCGATCCGATCATGCCATGCCCCGGACGGGCGGGGGCGAACCCGACCTCGTGACGCAGGGCATCGGGGTGCGCGCCCATCAGCGCGCTAAGCATGGGTTGGTGCAGCTTGGATGTCAGGATCGGATACCAAAGGGCAATCACGCCGACGTTCCACGCCTTGGCCAGCTTGCCAATGTGGCGGGGGATATCCACGTAATCGGTCTTGATCTCGAAGCTGGGGTCAATCAGCATCAGCCCGCGCCGCGGGGTGGGCGGCGTCAAAGCAAAGGCCATGTCGAACCCGTCGCTATGATGGCATTTGACGTTATAGGGCGACATCGCCAGATCAAGCGCACTGAACTCACCGGGGTGCAGATCGGCCAGATGGATATTATCCGTCTCGCGCAGCAATTTGGCGGCGATGAGCGGCGAGCCGGGGTACGAATCGGGCCCGTGTTCCTGTGCGACGTCATTCAACAGGCGCGTATAAGGGTGATCCTTGCCAAACCAGCCGCGCGCGCGGCCAATACCCTGCACCGCCTCACCAGTCTTTAGCGCGGCAGTATCAGACAAATCATACAGCGCGCGACCGGCATGGGTTTCCATGTAGGTCAGCGGCTTTTCCTTGCGGGTCATATAGCCCAAGGTCCACGCCAGCAGACTGTGTTTGTGCACATCGGCCAGATTGCCCGCGTGGTAGATATGTTGATAGCTCAGCATGAGGGGCCGCCTTTTATAGGGTTAGACGAGCCGCGATATCTCTTTCGCTGCGCGGACGAAATCCTTGAACAGGGGGTGCGGGTCAAAGGGCTTGGACTTCAGCTCGGGGTGGAACTGCACGCCGATGAACCACGGGTGATCGGGCCATTCCACGATCTCGGGCAGCTTGCCATCCGGCGACATGCCCGAAAATACCAGACCGGCTTCTTCAAGCTTTTTGCGGTACGCGGTGTCGACCTCGTAGCGGTGGCGGTGGCGTTCATCAATCGATGTCTTGCCGTAAATCTCGGCCACATGTGACCCTTCTTTCAGCGTCGCGTCATAGGCGCCCAAACGCATGGTGCCGCCTTTGTCATCGCCGACTTTGCGTTCGACCTTGTGATTGCCCTGCACCCATTCCTTGAGATGGTAAACAACCGGTTCGAACCGCTTTTTGCCGGTGGATTCGTGATCAAATTCCTCTGAGCCCGCATTGGGCAGATCCGCAACATTCCGCGCAGCCTCGATCACTGCCATTTGCATGCCCAGACAGATGCCCAGATAGGGTACTTTGTGCTCTCGCGCATATTGCGCGGCTTTGATTTTGCCTTCGGTCCCGCGCTCGCCAAAACCACCCGGCACAAGGATCGCGTGATACCCTTCGAGGTACGGCGCAACGTCATCCGCCTTGTCGAACACCTCGGCATCGACCCATTCGACCTTGACCTTGACCCGGTTGGCCATGCCACCATGGGTCAACGCCTCGGCGATGGATTTATAGGCATCTTCAAGCTGAGTGTATTTGCCCACGATGGCCACGCTGACCTCGCCTTCGGGGTTGTGGACGCGGTCGGATACATCGCGCCAGACGGTCAAATCAGGCTTGGGCGCGGGTGAGATTTGAAACGCATCCAGCACGGCCTGATCCAACCCTTGGGCGTGATAGGCAAGCGGCGCGTCATAAATGGTTTTCAGGTCATAGGCTGCAACAACGGCCTCTTTGCGCACGTTACAGAACAGCGCGATCTTTTCGCGTTCTTTCTCGGGGATCGGATGCTCGGACCGGCATACCAAAATGTCCGGCGCGATCCCGATGCTTTGCAGCTCTTTGACCGAGTGTTGGGTAGGTTTGGTTTTCAACTCTCCGCTGGCGGCCAGATAGGGCAGCAGGGTGAGATGCATAAAAATACACTGGCCGCGCGGCTTGTCATGGCTGAACTGGCGGATCGCTTCAAAGAAGGGCAGACCTTCGATGTCACCCACGGTACCACCGATCTCGCAGAGCATGAAATCAACCTCGTCATCGCCGACATGCAAAAAATCTTTGATTTCGTTGGTGACGTGGGGAATGACTTGAATGGTTTTACCCAAGTAATCGCCACGACGTTCTTTTTCCAGAACGGTGGAATAGACGCGGCCTGAACTGATCGAATCCGTCTTGCGCGCGGCAACACCGGTGAAGCGTTCGTAATGGCCCAGATCAAGGTCGGTTTCCGCGCCGTCATCGGTCACGAACACTTCGCCATGCTCAAACGGTGACATCGTACCGGGATCAACGTTCAGGTATGGATCAAGCTTGCGCAGACGTACCGAAAAGCCGCGTGCTTGCAGCAAAGCGCCCAAGGCGGCCGATGAAAGCCCTTTGCCAAGGCTGGAAACCACACCGCCCGTGATGAAAATATAGCGTGCCATGTGATCGAAGACCCCCGTGAAGTTCAAATTTGATGTGGCCAAAGCCAGCCAAATGAGCTGCGGAAATCCGCAGCACCACGGGACTAAAGCCTAACAGAATTGTGGTGGATAAGGCAAGGCCAAGTCGCAACATCCTGTTGCTAAACTTGGCCTGACCTCAAGTTATTGTGGTGACTGGATTAATCCGCTGTCGGAACTTGCGGCGTGTTGTCTGCCGGCGTTGGTGGCAGCAAGCTGTCGGTATCTGGCAGCACTGGTGCGTCATTCAGCGCGGGCGGTGTGGCCCCCAGACGGTCAATCACGGATGAACCTGCGGATTTTTCTGCCGCGATGATGGTGAGCGTGATTGAGGTGATGATGAACAATATGGCCAACACCCATGTGATCTTGCCCATAGCCGTTGCAGCGGATCTGCCGGATACGGCACCGCCGCCTCCGCCGCCCATACCAAGGCCGCCGCCTTCGGACCGTTGTAGCAAGACAACGGCAATCAGGCCGAGGGCCAGAATAAGATGGACGATCAGGACAACGTTTTCCATGAGTACCTACGGGCTTTGGTTTTAACTTTGCAGGTATCTAGGCATGTTTGCCCATGGGGGCAAGTAAGGATTGGCCCGCGCGGCGCTGATCATCCGCTGGATGGCCATGGCGCGCTTGGCCCGGCGGCCAAGACGCCCCGCCCGCCATGCCATTTATTCTTCGACGTCATCCATATCCGCTTGACCTGATAAGGCACGGCGCACGATGCTCCAGCTGAGGCCGATGCCGAGCACAAAGCTGAGGGCAAGCAGGCCCAGCCAGACGTTGAGGCCCTTATTATCCAAGCTCAGTATGCCAAAATCAAACAGGACCCAAAGACCTGCGCCGACAACAGCAAGAACCAGAAACATACCGAATCCGCCGATCGAGCGCAGCGTGGCACGCAGATAAATCACGTAGGCAATAAACAAGAGCAGCCCGAGCAGCACGGCGATGGACATGTTCATCTGTCCATACTCGCGCAGCCAAGTGATGTAATTATACTGTGTCGGGTTAAAGGTGACCGTGAGCAGGACCAAGGCACATAGCCATCTTATAATAAAACCCATTCAGTTCATTCCCCTACTTCTCTGGTTTGTAAATATCCTCGCCGAAGGCATAAAAGTCTATGGTCAGTCCAAAAGATTTCGCCGTTGGCGAGGATATTTGTGAGCCAGAGAAGCGAAGATGTCATTTTGCAGTTTCGGTTCGCTGCGCGCGCGGCTATACCGGCGCGGGTTTGCACCGTTAAAGGAATATCACCATGGCCAATGTTGTTGTCGTAGGCGCCCAGTGGGGCGATGAGGGAAAAGGCAAAATTGTCGACTGGCTGAGCGAGCGCGCTGATGTAATCGCGCGGTTTCAGGGCGGGCATAATGCCGGGCACACGCTGGTTATTGACGGCAAGGTTTTCAAGCTGAGCCTGCTGCCATCGGGCATTGTGCGGGGCGGTAAGCTGTCTGTTATTGGCAATGGTGTTGTTTTGGACCCGTGGCATTTGGTCAAAGAGATTGCGATTCTGCGCGAGCAGGGCGTGGCCATCACCCCCGAGACGTTGATGATCGCCGAGAATACGCCGCTGATCCTGCCCATTCACGGGGAGCTGGACCGCGCGAGAGAAGACCAGACCAGTGTTGCCAAGATCGGCACAACGGGTCGCGGTATCGGACCGGCATATGAGGATAAAGTTGGCCGCCGGTCGGTTAGGGTGGCTGATCTGGCCGATGATGCCACGCTGGAGCTGCGTGTAGACCGCGCATTGGTGCATCACGATGCGTTGCGCCGGGGCCTTGGGCTTGAGCCGATTGACCGTGATGCGCTGCTAGCTGCCTTGCGCGAGATTGCGCCAGCGGTATTGGAATATGCAGCACCGGTTTGGAAAGTGCTGAACGAGAAGCGCAAAGCCGGCAAACGGATTTTGTTTGAGGGTGCGCAAGGCGCGTTGCTGGACATTGATTTTGGCACCTATCCTTTTGTCACCTCTTCCAATGTGATTGCAGGTCAGGCGGCAACGGGCACCGGTATCGGGCCTGGGTCGATTGATTTCGTCTTGGGGATCGTCAAAGCCTACACCACCCGTGTTGGCGAAGGTCCGTTTCCGGCCGAGTTGAATGACGCGGATGGCCAGCGTTTGGGCGAACGGGGTCACGAGTTTGGCACCGTCACCGGGCGCAAACGTCGCTGTGGCTGGTTTGATGCAGTTCTGGTGCGCCAGACATGTGCTACATCCGGGGTGAACGGCATCGCCTTTACCAAGCTGGACGTGCTGGATGGTTTTGAGACGCTCAAGATTTGTACGGGCTATGAACTGGACGGCGCGATGCTTGAGTATTTGCCAACAGCGGCAGATCAGCAGGCGCGGTGCACACCGGTTTACGAGGAAATGCCCGGATGGTCCGAATCGACCGAAGGCGCGCGCAGCTGGGCGGAATTGCCTGCCAATGCGATCAAATACGTGCGCCGGGTTGAAGAGCTGATCGGGTGCCCAGTTGCATTGCTGTCCACGTCGCCCGAACGCGATGACACTATTTTGGTCACGGACCCTTTCGCCGACTAAGGTGGGTTTTAGGGGCTGTGGCCTCTGTCGTTCGCGCAAAAGGAGATGGTAATGGCACTAAGTTACAAGGCACGGCGGCGCTGGTCGCTGGTGATCTTATTGGTTGGTTTGCCCGCCTATATCATCGCGGCGGTGGCGATCATCGGCCAGTTTGACCGGCCGCCATTCTGGGTCGAGCTGGTGGTCTATGTCGTCCTTGGCATCATCTGGGCGATACCGTTCAAGTTCGTGTTCAAGGGGGTTGGCCAGGCCGATCCGGAACAATCCGACAGTTAGAAATGAAAAACGGCCCCTGATGCGGGGCCGTTTTTGAATTTGGGTATCTACCGTGGCGGTTATCCAGCGGCACGTTCCTCGGGTTGATATCCGATGTCATCCGACACTTTAAAACGGCCACCCTCCAGTTTGATCAATTTACCGGCGCGCAGCAGCTGACCAAAGGCGCGCAGGCCTTCTTCACGGCTGAAGTCATCGGTCCCGGCCAAGCGCACGGTTTGCATCACTTGCGGCCTTGAGAATTGACCGACCCCTTCGACAAACGACAGATAGGCAGCCGCTGCTTCCAAAAGCTCGGGCAATGTGGTGGCACCCATGTCAGAGGCAAATTCAACAAATCCGCCCTCGAGCGGCGCAGCGGTGGCTGGTGCCGGTGCCGGAGCTACGGCAGCCACGCGGCGGGGGCGTATGGGGGCTGTATCGGGTTTGACAAAGTTAACATCGATCCGCTGCTCTGCGACCAGCTTCAAGGGGGCCGGGCGCGGCCCTGTGGGCCGGTCTGTACGCTGTTCAGCAGCGGCGGGGCGGCGCGGTTTAACAACCTCGGCCAAATCGCTGCGGTATGCGGTCCCATCGTCGAGGGCGGCATCGGCGCTTCCCATGGCCATGTCCGCTTTCTTGGCGGCAACGGCCGCACGCAGATGTGCGATGGCGTCGCGGCGCACAGTGCCTTCCGGATCGTCCATTTGATTGTCGGTCTCGGCCAAAAGGCGGCTCATATCGGCACCTTGGGCGTCGTCCAGGGACGGCAGCTTGCGGCGCGGTTCGGCACTGGCCTGGGTTTGAGGCGCAATATCGTCTTCTGTCGTTTCTGCCGTTTCCGTTGCCACATCGTCTTGTGCGAAATCGGCTTCGACTTCGGCCAGTTCGCGCGCGAGCTCGGCCTCATCTTCCGCAGACAAGGAAGACTGGACAGGGACATCAACTACGGTTTCAGGCGCAGGTTTCTGGATGTCGCTGGGTTGTGCAACTGGCGCACCATTGTCGTCATCATATTCTTCAAGCGTGCCACGCGCGATGGCATTGGTCAGATCGGCGCGCTTTACCTTGACCACACGGCCACGCGGCGCAGTGGAAGCCTCCATAGAGGTGTCAGCAGTCTGCGATGCGTCATCGGCAGCAAGGGCGCTTTCGATGTCTTTGACTGCATCGGCAACAAATCCGTTGGTCTCTGCCATAGGGACCGGGTTTTCTTCGGCATGCTCGTCTTCGGTATAATCTGCGTCAGGGGCATCAACGTCTTGGCGCGATACGACTGACCGGATGCGCTGCAATTTGGCGGCGATGCTGCTGTTTTGCGCGGCATGTGATGGCGCGCTTGGGGGGCTATCCTCGGCTTCATCCGCTGTCTTGTCATCAAAGAATGCGTGAATATCTTCGTCGGGCTGGCCGGGAACGATATCGACCTCGGACAGGTCAACCTGAGGCGTTTCCGCAGCTTGTGTGGCCTTGTCGGTTTCGTCTACACGGGAAGACTCTGGCAGATTAGCCGCAGCGGGCTGCTGCGCCGGGGCGGTCTGTGCCTCGGGCGGCGTGCTATCTTCACGGGCGTTTAACACAATCTGGCCGTCTTGCTGATAGCCGACAACTTTGCGCGAAATCTCTTTTTGCGCGATATGGGCCAACATCTCTGCATCAGGCTGTGGGGGCTCAGCACCAAAGTACCGATCTTCCGCCGCCAGATCGCGGAAATACTCCGCAATGACCTTCATGGTGCCGAATGAATCGTCAAAGCCCTCCAACGTACACGAGAACGTGCCGTATGAGACCGTCAGAATTTTGCTGTTATTCATCATCTGATGCTCGTCCTCTGCCGTTTTGCAGCTTACTGTTTACCATGACGTTCAAGACTAAAGCGGCCCGAATCTGTGCCGTGCGGGGTATCATTTGGTGTCATCATTGTGACGAGGTTTCCGAAAAGAGGTAAAAAGACATTGAAACGCCATATTGTATCCAGTTCTGAGCCAGTCACCCTTGTGGGTGGTGGGGATGCCAGCGTCATACAGCTTAAAGAGGCGCTTGGCCTTGCGCCGGTATGCGTCGCAGCCGACAGCGGAGCAGAGCTGGCCCGTCGTGCGGAAATACCGCTTAGGGCCGTGATCGGTGATATGGATTCCATTTCAGCAGATACTCTTTCGCAGATCCCCCAAGACCGGCAAATTATAATAAGTGAACAGGAAACCACTGATTTTGACAAGGCCCTAAGGCATATCGACGCGCCGCTGGTGATTGGCATTGGCTTTCTGGGGGGGCGCATGGATCATCAAATGCATGCGCTGCACATTCTGGCGATGCATGCCCATCGGCCCTGCATTCTGATGGCACAGACTGAAATTGTGTTGATCGCGCCGCCGGTGATCCAGCTGCCAGCAGAGCCGGGCGATGTGGTGTCGATCTTTCCGCTTGGTCCCGTGACAGGGCGCAGTCAGGGGCTTGAGTGGCCGATCGAGGGGCTTGCGTTTGATACCTTGTCCAAAGTGGGCACATCGAACCGGGCAAAAGGGCAGTTCACGCTTGAGATGTCAGCACCCAATGCGGTGCTGGTGTTACCACGCAAACTTATTCAGCCGGTTGCCCAAGCGCTTGTGTCTGAAGCTGCCGCTGGATGGCCCCCTCGCGCATAATAATATAAAGGCCAGCGGTCATGGTGATGACGATGCCCACGGTCGCAATCGGGTTGGGCAGGTCATTAAAGATCACAAAGCCGATCAGTGTGGCAAAAGGTATTTCCAGATATTGCATTGGGGCCACCGTGGCCGAAGGCGCGTAGCGCAAGGACCACGTCATCAGCAGATGCGCCATGCTGCCCAGTATGCCAAGCGCCAGCAAAAGCGACCACTGGGCTACGTTGGGTGTGATCAGTGCAAGCGCATCTATATGCAGCTTTGGCCCAAGCCAGAGCAGCGGCAGCATCAAGATAACGGCCATGACACCGCTGACGGTTTGCAATCCAATCGGATCTGTTTGTTTCGCGATCTTGCGGGTGACCAACATAAACACGGAAAAATTGGCCGCCACAAAGACAGGCAACAAAGCGGGCCAGCCCACGTTGGCAAAGCTGGGCTGCACCACCAACAAGGTCCCAATGAACCCCACAATGCACGCCATTAGCCGTCTGCTGCCAACTTCCTCTCCCAAGACATATTTTCCCAAGATCAGCATGAAAAAGGGCATCACGAACGCAATCGCGACAGCATCGGCCAGCGGCAGATAGATTAGCGCGGTGAACATGGCGGCGATCCCCAATATATGCAGCAAGGTGCGCAGGAACGTCAGCCAAAGCGTCATGCCCGACATGCGCCATTTCCGTTTGGTCAGATATACAATGGGCAAAAGCAGGATCACCTGAACGGCAAATCGCACGAATACGACCTGTGCAAGTGGCACAGAGGTCCCCAGCAGCTTTGCCACCGCATCGCCGATGGGCGCGACAATGCAAAAGCCCAGCATCAGCATGATTCCGATCAAAGGCTTGTCGCTATCGCTCATGGTGTTTTTCCGCAAAAATATCAACCTAAAAGTGTATACTCTCCACTTTTACGTGAAGTTCAAGGTATTAATTCACACAATGGTCGCGGGAGTGGTGATCCCAGTAAGAGTTACGCCGCAGGGCGACCTAACAACACGCGATTACGCCCTTTGTTCTTTGCGGCATAAAGCGCTTTATCCGCCCACTCAAGCGCAGACGACGATATATCGAAATCTGCCAGGTCGGCGCGGGAGATCATGCACAAACCAATGCTGATTGTGACGGTAAAGGGGGCTGGGACACGCGGAATCACGAAGGGTGTATGCTCGAACGTCTGGCACAACCTCTTGGCAACAGCAGTGGCCGCGGCCTCCTGAGTGGCGGGCAACAGCAGCAAAAACTCTTCCCCGCCCATGCGCACGACCATATCACGGGGCCGCAGGTGCTCTCGCAGGCGGCGCGCAGTTTCAACCAGCACGGCATCGCCGACGGCATGGCCATATCTATCGTTAACGCGTTTGAAATGGTCCATATCCGCCATCATCACGGCAAAGGGCAGATCGTCCGAATTTGCCTCGCTGGTTTGGCGGGTTATTTCGGCCAGACCATAGCGCCGGTTATACAGGCCGGTCAGCGGGTCAAATATCGCCTCGCGCAGACCCAGATCAACGCTTTCACGAATGCGGTCGATCTGCGCCTTGCGTTCCAGCAACGCGGTCAGACGCAGGTGCAGCTCGTCCGTGTCAAAGCCTTGTGGCATCAGATCATCAGCACCCATATCCAGGGCGTTTGCCGCAACATCTGAATCCACCGTGGTTTGCACAACAATGATACCGCAGTGGCGCGTGCGTGCGTTGGACCGGATCGAAGAGATCAGGTGCATCAGGCCGGTGACCGCTGCAGGATCAGGTGTCAGCACAAGGACAAAGGCATCTGGTATCCCGTCGCCTGATAACCCGTTCATGGCGTCCTCTGGCGCTGCGACGGAAATTTTATGGGGTGTGTCGCGCCGCAGTTGGCCGGCCCAGATATGGTTTAACCCCTTATCCGATCCGACCAACTGAACATGCCCTGCCGTTTGGAACCGGGCAGGGGGATCGGCCAGACCGAAGACGCGGCTGGTTTCGGCGCGCACATGCCATTCCTCGCTCGAGTGATACAGACGGATCAGGCTTCTTACCCGGCTAAGCAGCAGGGAATCCGCAAGCGGTTTAACCAGCACATCGCGTGCACCGCGCGACAGAAACAACTGGCGCAGGGCGGCGCTTTCATCCTCGCCGATGGCAAGCACGGGAATACGGCGACCGTTTTGGCCTTGGGCCAACCCATCCAGCATCGCCGTCGCATCAGCATCGCACAGTTGAAATGCCGTAATGACAAGGTCAGGCGGGTCTTGATTGGCCTGAACCAATGCGTCTGCAACAGTGGTTGCCTGTCGCACGTCATAAAACGCCGGCCCCAGCTTGGTTTTCAGCATAATTCTATTTGTGGCGATCGGATCAACGATGAGGATTTTGCCCCGCATTTGCCTTCCTTTCCCACGAAAAATATACCAAAATCACAAGGATATAGCGTTCTTTGTTGCCCGAATTGGTTAAAAAAGAGTTGCCAGAAAAGTTAAACAATAAGGAAATACCCATGGGTAAGCAGGAAGCCGCCGAAGCTTTGGGATTGCAGGCTTTGGCGTGGTTGGTGGCCAATGACGACCTTTTGCCTGTGTTCATGGATGCAAGTGGTGTCGGGGCGGATGACCTGCGTGCGCAGGCTTCCGATCCGGCGCTTTTAGGCGCTGTTCTGGATTTTCTGATGATGGATGATGCGTGGGTGATTGCGTTCTGTGACACCATAGGGGCACAGTATGAAACCCTTATGCAGTCGCGTCAGGCGTTGCCCGGTGGCGAACAGGTGAATTGGACATGACAGTGATCAAAGGCATTCTTTTCGACAAGGACGGAACCCTGTTCGATTTCGCGACAACATGGGAGGCTTGGGCCCATGCGTTCCTGACCCGGTTGACCGCAGAAGATACCGCTCGGGCCAGCACCATCGGTGCCGCGATCGGGTTTGATTACAGTGCCAAGAGCTTTGCCGCCAACAGCGTCGTGATTGCGGGCACGCCCAAAGATGTCGTTTCCGTGCTCGAACAACACCTACCTGAGTATTCGCAGCAGGCATTGATTGATCTGATCAACGAAGAGGCCGGAAACGCCCCCCAGATCGAAGTAACCCCATTGGTGCCATTCCTGACCGGGCTTAAGGCGCAGGGGCTGCATCTGGGTGTGGCCACCAATGATGCTGAGGAACCGGCCTTGGCACATCTGGACAGTGCAGGTGCTACGCATCTTTTCGATTTTGTAGCCGGATTCGACAGTGGCTTTGGCGGTAAACCAGCGCCCGGGCAATTGCTTGGCTTTGCTAGACATGTGGCGCTGGACCCTGCGGCGGTTGCCATGATCGGTGACAGCACCCATGATCTGTTGGCGGCCGAGGCTGCTGGTATGTTGCGTGTCGGTGTGCTGACCGGGATGGCGTCGGCCGATGATTTGGCACCCTTTGCGGATGTCGTTTTGCCCAACATCAGCCATTTGCCAGACTGGATCAACAGCTGGAATTCGCAGCGCCGCTAGGCGGTTCAGGCGCGAAAAGCGACATTTACCGTCGGTAATGGAAACGATCCCGTTGCGGGGATGATGCCTTCTGAGATCAGCTTTCAGGAGGTTGCCATGGCCGAGACCGATCCAAAACGCAGAACACGTGGCGGCGGGCGTGCGGGTGCCAGGAACCGGCGCGGCACTGCTGTTATCGATCAGATGCCGTGGAACCCGCCGATCAACATTGACCGGCCCACCGAACCGCTGACCCCCGAGGGGGTCGAGGCAATCCATGACGGTGCCATGCGTATTCTCGAAGAGATCGGGATCGAATTCCTGAACCACGAGGCGCTTGCAATATTGCGCAAAGCGGGGTGCACGGTGAACGGTGAAAACGTCCGCATGGGGCGTGATTTCGTGATGGAGTGGATCGGCAAAGCACCGTCGCAATTCACCCTCACGCCGCGCAACCCAGATCGCCAGATCACGATGGGCGGCAAGCATTTGCTGTTCGGCAATGTATCGTCGCCGCCAAACTACTGGGACATGTCGATTGGCACCAAGGTCCCCGGCACCCGCGCCATGTGTCAGGATTTGCTAAAGTTGACGCAGTATTTCAACTGTATCCACTTTGCGGGCGGCTATCCTGTGGAACCGGTCGATATCCACGCGTCCGTTCGTCATCTGGATGTACTTTATGACAAGTTAACGCTGACCGACAAGGTTATGCATGCCTATAGTCTGGGCAAGGAACGCGTCGAAGACGTGATGGAGATGGTGCGCATTGCGGGCGGGTTGACCCATGATGAATTCAACGCCACCCCGCGCATGTACACCAACATCAACTCGACCTCACCGCTGAAACACGATATTCCGATGCTGGACGGCTGGATGCGGCTGGCACGGCGCGGGCAGGGGCTGGTCGTGACGCCCTTTACGCTGGCCGGGGCCATGGCCCCAGTCACAATGGCAGGTGCTGTGGCGCAATCACTGGCCGAGGCGCTCTGCGCCGTGGTTCTGGCGCAGATCATCAACCCCGGCGCGCCATGTGCAATCGGCACGTTCACATCCAACGTCGATATGAAGACCGGCGCGCCCGCCTTTGGTACACCTGAATATATGCGCGCAACTCAGATGACGGGGCAACTGTGCCGGTACTATAATCTGCCCATGCGGTCATCAGGGGTATGTGCGGCCAATGTGCCCGACGGGCAAGCGATGTGGGAAACCTCCAACAGCCTGTGGGCCGCCGTGCAATCGGGCACTAATATGGTCTATCACGCCGCGGGTTGGCTTGAGGGCGGGCTGATCGCATCGCCCGAGAAGTTCATCATGGATTGCGAGGTTCTTCAGCAAATACAGCGCTATATGGATTCGGTGATCTGTGCGACAGGCCCGGATGAGATCGCCTTGGACGCGATTAAATCTGTCGGCAATCAGGGCCATTTCTTTGGCATTCAACACACTCAGGATCGCTATACCGACGCGTTCTATCAACCGTTTCTAAGTGACTGGAAAAACTACGAAGGATGGGAGGCCGCAGGCGCAATCTGGACGCCCGAGCGCGCGCATATGATGTTCAAAGAGATCGTCGGAAATTTCGAAGCGCCGCCCATGGACTCTGCCATTCGCGACGAACTGGCCGATTTTGTTGCGCGGCGCAAAACCGAAGGCGGAGCACCGACTGACTTTTAAGTGTCGGATGGTTAACCTCGCGAGGTTGAAAGCCCGCAACTAAGGTCGTTTCGTTGAAATTTATCGACAATTTCAACGTATTTCCCGTGGCGGGTGCAGGGGCTGTTGGGGCTGTTTTTGCCAAATGTTAATTGTCTTTTCCGATGGTCCTTTTGGTCAATCGGAAGGGTTCAGATGCACGGGCTTATTAATCGCAGTGTCCAAAATTATGTTACCGACACGTTTGGGCATGATGTCTGGGGCCAGGTGACCGGCAGCGCGGATTTGGGGTTCACCGACTTCGAGGCGATGATGACCTACGAAGATGACGTGACGACACGCGTTATTGATGCGTTGTCGCTGGTTACGTCGCGGCCCAGGCATGACCTGTTGGAAGACATCGGCACCTACCTTGTGTCCACGCCCAAACTGGAAGGGGTGCGGCGCCTGTTGCGGTTTGGCGGCGTCACGTTCGAGGAATTCCTGCTGTCTTTGGACGATTTGCCAGACAGGGCGCGGCTCGCCGTCTCTGATCTGGATCTGCCGGAACTGGAAATGGATGAACGCGCCAGCGGCTGTTTTGAACTGCTCTGCCGCAGCGCCGTGTCTGGTTTCGGATATGTCTTTGTTGGCATGCTGCGGGTGATTGCGGATGATTATGGCGCATTGGTGCTGCTGGATCACGAGACAGGCAATGACGGCGTCGAAAAGGTGTTTATCACATTGGTAGACAAGGATTTTGCCCAAGGGCGGCAGTTTGACCTTGGGGCCCGCGTCGGATGAATAATGTACAATTGAATGCGATGATGGACGTGCTGTGCCCAATGCATGTACTGCTTGAAAAGGATGGCACGATTAGCCACGCGGGGCCGACAGTGCAAAAAATTTGCCCACCGGACAGATTGGTCGGGTCCAGCTTTTTCGACCTTTTCGCGGTGAAACGACCCAAAGGCATCCGCAACATCGAGGCGCTGAGACGCAGAGCGGGCAGCAAGCTGCATATCTCACTGCGCGATGATCCAGACAGCGATCTGAAGGCGGTGCTGGTGCCGTATGACATCGATAACGGCAAGGTGGTGATCAACCTGTCCTTTGGAATCTCGATCCTTGATGGTGTGCGGACCTATGCGCTAAGCAATGCAGATTTTGCCGCAACTGACCTTGCCATTGAAATGCTCTATCTGATCGAGGCGAAATCGGCGGCGATGGATGCGTCGCGCCAATTGAACCTGCGCCTGCAGGGGGCGAAAATCGCGGCAGAAGAACAAGCATTCACAGACACATTGACTGGCCTGAAAAACCGGCGCGCCTTGGATCACGTGTTGACGCGCCTTGTCAGCACACAGGCAAGTTTTGCTGTGATGCAAATCGATCTGGATTTCTTTAAGGCCGTCAATGACACCTTTGGTCATGCGGCGGGGGATCATGTGTTGCAGGCTGTCGCACAAATCATGGTCGAAGAAACGCGCAACGCAGACACCGTCGCAAGGGTGGGCGGTGATGAATTCACGCTCATTTTGCCCAATGTCGGGTCAGAGCAGATGCTACTGTCCATCGGCGACCGACTGATTGAGCGGCTTGAAAATCCGATAAAATTTCAGGGCAACCCATGCAATATTTCCGCAAGCATCGGTACCGTCTGGATACAAGAAGGTCACATGCTGGACGCCAAAGATATCTTGGCTGACGCTGACATGGCGCTGTACCAATCCAAAAATGCCGGCCGTTCCCGCCAGACATTGTTCCAAAAAACCGATATAGTCGCCCCCTCTATCTGGGCAGATTAAGATCGCCTTTCGGCCAAAACATGACCGCGATCGGGAAATACATGTGTCTAAATGCTGCGTAGAATATCTTTTGATACGTCGCGGCCAAGCGCGTCACAATTGGGCAAACCTTGCGAGAACGGATGCCGCTGCAAAATCTGCGGCATCGACAGGCAGTAAACGGCCCCTTTGGTTGGAGTTGAAAGATCAAGCTTGAACGGCGCGCGCAGATCGCCTTTAGGTGCGGACAATTTACTGACCAAGCTCGGAAATGGCAAATCAGAGAGTGCTGCCGCCGCTTGTCCACGGGCATCTATCAATGCGTCGAACGTGATATCACCATCGACTGTTTTGACTGTCACCCCGCCAGAATGGCTATTGCTGAACGACGATTCCGGGCCTGTGGGAATAATTTGCAAAACGCCGGCATCATATAACGCCAGCACCCGCCGGACCGAGATATGAGGGATCGCGGCATAGCAGTCGCCGAAAACCGGCATGAGCTTTTCGCTAAAAATCTGCCAATCCTCATCGTTTAGATGTTCAAGGATCATCTCAAAGTTCTCATGCCCACGCAAAAGCGCATAACGGTGATGTTGTGTCTCTTTATTCTCTTTCGATTTGACGGCGGCGGTCAGGGTCTCGCGCAGGGCGCGCAGGCCGCCGACGGTTTCGCGGTGGTTAAAGTAAGCTTCTGAAAACCCGTCTATGGATTGCGCCTTCGGCCCTAATGCCTCCATGTAGTCAGGCGCGGCGTCGTTCAGCTCGGCCAGTAGCAAGGCAAAGACCCTCTCAAGCAGGGCACCAGTGCCGCTTTCCAGCTCCGCTGAAACGGCCTCGGGGTGCACGTGTTGCAATGTTTCGTAAGGGTAGGGATAGTAAAAATCCGGCTCCGGCATGATGCCCTTGTGCGATACCATCGTGACGGACATCGCTTCGCTGTCGGGGTTGCTGAACCAACTGACCTTGTCGCCTTCTTCTATAAACGTGCCGTGCTGTTTACCCAAGGCGACAATCACATCAATCGCCGACAGGGATGACCCCAGCACACCAACCCGCCCGGCGGGCAGGTCCGTGATATTCGTATAGGGCCATGGCGACACCAGATCGGCACCCCCAATTTTAGGGGCAGTGGGCCAGTCGTGCCCTGTGGCCAACACCACCTTATCGAAGGCAAAAGACGATTGGCCGTCAGGTGTCATAGCCTCTAACTTGATAGTACTTTCGGTCGGGACAACATCGACGACTTTGTGATTTGGCAAAACACGCACCGTATGGCCTGCGTTTCGACCTGCCTCGCACAGCTGATCAAACTCGGACTTCATATAGTGGCCAAGCAAGACGCGCGGGTAAAAATCGCGCGCGTCGATGTCGTCGCGCGCCAGGTCCCAAGCGTTCAGGAATGCGTCGTCTTGATCATGCAGCCAAGACACAAGCGGCTGCGTAATTGACGGAATCTCGCGGCTGAAGGCGTTACAATACATGTAATCGGCATTCATGCCCGCGCGATAGGGCATGCCACATCCGACCTGATCGGTTGCGTCAAAGATGGTTAATTCAAGTGGGGCATCCCCGTGTAGCAGCCCTTTGGCAGTGTAGATGGCCATCGGACCCGCGCCAATAATTACGATCTTTGGCGTGTGGGTCATCTTTGAATTGTTCACATTTTGCGCTTTCGGTTGATGAGGTGCATATGTACCAGCCCCGATTTTGCCATTACCTGCACAGTTTTAGATCGTGCACAGCGGTCAGGTCCGCGTGCGAATGCAAGCATGTCGCTACCAGTTGTCAGTCAACACGCTGCCATCCGAAAAGTTCCGTGTACCCATGGGAAGATTGTCCAGTACCTTTGGGAAAATCTAAGGGTCGCAGACGCTTGGCGGCAGATAGGCATGTGGTGAACTGCTTGCCTGCGGCGGCGGGGGGCTTGGTGACGGGGATGGCGCACGATAAGAAGACCCGCAATGATATTAGGGGCATTCAGCGGCGATATATGGCAACTATATCAGAATGTAAGCGGTACAAGTGGCAGCCCGTAGGGGCCTCCCAAAAGTGCCCAAAGTTCCAATGAAATATAGGCGTAGGTGTCCCACGATCTGGCCGACTGGGCGGAATGGAAATCAATGGTTTATCAGGTGGGTGTCCCACGCTGTTCCAAGGGAAAAACCACAAACTCCGCAAGGCTCTCTTGCGTTTGGCAGAATATTTTTATTGCTGAAGTTGGAGTTTCTTTTGAGATTATCCCGGATATTTGGTTTCAGTCTCACCTTTGACCGGCAGTGCGCGAGCTATTCTGGTTTCTCTTTTGCTTTTCTAAAAGTATGAATTTGGATGTCTTTCTCCGAGAATGTGGGCTTCCAAGATGAGATGATTTGACGTTTTTCCAGCCACTCTGCCAGAGATCGGTGGTCTGCCGTGTTTTCGATCTTTGGTGACTTTCCAAAATTAGCAATTTCAGAGTATGGTTCAGGCAATCCCTCAAGAATACTTCGAACTTGCTCGACGTTCAGCGCTTCTTGGCTTTTGTTCAGCAGAGATACCTGAACCGACGCAGGGCTGGAGTTGACAATTACTGACCGAAGGAAGTCAAATCCGAACCCATCTGTCTCGAAGCTTGTTCGATCCAAAATGGGGCCAACAACTGATGCTCGAGTGCCATCCGCGGTGATTGACACGGGGTCCATATCTTTAACGATAGTTCTCTTTTGGTCGTCAGAAATCTCTGAACTCAGAAGTCCTGCTCTGAAGTTATCGTCGATTTCGAAGTCACTTGACGCGCTCAGGAATACATCGATATTTTGCGCAACAAATTGTAATTTGAGATCAAGTTGGTCCCCCAGAAAAATAAAGTTCTGAACGGAGAACAAGATTTTTTTCTCTTCGATCAAGATCTTCAACTTATCATGACTCAAGTCGGTCGGGAAATTTTTGAATTGCTTGGAAAGTTTTGAGATATAGGACCTATAGGTATCATCGTCAAAATTCCCATTGTTTAGCAAAAACTCGCGAATTTGGAGTGCTTCTTTGCTATCTGGGATGTCTATGGCAAGAAGCAATTTTCTGATGTCATCGTCCTGCAAGTAATTGGTCAAATGTTCAGAACTAAAGCTTTCGCTGTTTAAGAACCTAAGGCAATTATCCCATGAGGGATCTATACGTTTTTTCTCAAAAGCATACGGGTGAAAATAGTGGGGAATCTCTGCAAGTGAGGACAGAATTGCCGTTTGTCTCTCCCAGTATTCTTCCAAGTATTCGGTTGCGACCTCATCGTGCTGCAGGGCGGCCAATATCGCAGACTCGTCTTCGCTTGTGTTGCTTTCAAGCTTGAGAAGCACACGCCGGACATACCGAATGAAATCTGCCTCAACGCGGGTTTTCAGAGTTGTGTTATTGGACGCCAGAATTGTGGTGTAGTGGCTCTTCTCCAGCAAGCTGATCTCGATAGTGCTATGCATGCTCTCGAATATGAACTGAATGTTCGGAATGTTGACCTGATACAGACCACCATCCATTATAAACTCAATTTCCTTTGGAAAATCGGCAAGGCTTGGTAGATTAAATACTTCTATGTTCAATTGACTTAGTCTCGACAGCTCAATTTCAACGCCTTCGCTGAGCACTTCTCGGGTGCTCGTGGAGAAAACCGCAGATACAGGCCCTTCCGCGTATGGTGCCTCTGTCAGCATCTGTTCGGGAGCGTAGGCAACCAATCTGGAAATATGCGAAACGTTCTGTTCGCTTTCGGCAGCGATGGCTGGAAACTCGGACCATTGGGAGGCAAGGGACGCAACAAAAGCCTGAACATTTCGCCCCCTTTCATAATAGCTATTGAAGAACTGACGGCAGTCATCAAAATTTGTAGAAATGTAAGCCAGTGTAGAAGATATCTGCTCAGCATACTTCGCTTGATTATCAAAGAGGCAATCAACGATATGGCAATTCAAGACATAGCTTTGCCTAAAGTCGGCCTCCCGCATCGCGACAATCACTTCGGCTGGGTTGTCAATCTGGACGTCAGGATCGGGCGTGTTGAAGCTTCGAATTTGGATTAGGAATTTGTTGTCATAAGGAGACAAACGGCCTTTGTGAAACAATGAAGTGTATTGGTAGTAGGTATCGTCGAGATGTCCCTCAAACACCAAAAATTTCATCAGTTCCTTGTTGTCTCCCAGATCCTTGAAGCAGGCTTCGGCTAAGGTGGAGTTTGCACGGATAACCTCGGCAAACTTCCGAATACGCAAAACTGAGATGTCCGACTTCAAATCTCGAACTGTCTGCCCAGATTTTGCTACGTACTTAGCCGATTTTTTCTCAATTTCCGCCTTCCGTTCAACGAAAGTTTTACTCTCATCAACCTCCTTTTCAATGTCTGGAAGACGGCTCTGTTGCCAACCGCCATTTGGATTCTGCGAAGTTACGATTTTGTCTGATGCCATTATCTGTTCGAGGTCCTCGCGGCTGGCGAGCTGACCAACGACAAATTCATTATTGCTAACGCGTATGTGACCGTGGCCAGGTGGCAATTTTTCAATCACGGCCATCGCATATATCTTTTGCAATTCTCCTAAATCCTTAGGTAACTGCTTGTTTGCTTCACCGATCTCGGCCTCTATTTCGGATATTTGACCCTTGATGTCAGTTTCAGTGATTTCAATGAATTCCTCATATCGTTGAAGTAACGAAGCGAGAGCACCTTTTTGTTGATGAAGAGCTTCGAAGTCGCTTGGCAACACGTTCTTGTAGATTAACAAAGCCAAAAGTTTATTTGCGTTGAGAACGCCCTCATCGTCGCGCTCTAAATTATCAACATAGATGGCATATTCGTTGAAAATATTGTGAATTAGCCTTAGGTCGTTCAGATAGCGCGACACTTCCCTCAAAAACTGCGGGTCGAGACGTTCCACGAGCGACAGTCGTTTCCCTTGCTCCAAAATCTTATCAATCGAGTTCGAGTGATTGATGATTGGAACGATTGGAACAATGAATTCAAAGAATTTAGTTCGGTCCGTATTGTCAAACATGTCGTCTCGAAGAGCATACAAGAACCGAACATGGCGTTTCACACCCTTGTTTGAATTTATCAAGCCATTGATTTCGCGGAGAGTTACAAAGATTTCTGGATTGTCGAAGCGATCCAAGTCTTCAATAATAACCAGATCGTAGGAAGTTGACTGGAAAAAGTAAATGATTTCATCGAGGTGGCGACTGAGGATTGATTCTTCACCAGCGTTTTCTGGAGCGATTTCAATATCTTTCAGAGAGATGCCCTTCAGAGATAATCCGAAGCTCTGGAGATAAATTCGATGCAATATCAGCCAAAGAAACAAGAAGCCAAAAGCGAAGACGTTGAGATTAACCCAATTCGACCAGTCAAGTGGTTGAAAGAATTCGCCAGATGCGATCTCGGTTTTGTGTTGCAGTAGATACCATACGGACATGCAGCCGAATATGATCAATAGCGAAACAGCTGATGCCCACCACTTTGGTGATTGAATGCGTTTGAAGCGTGAAAGAGGCAAACTGTTGGCGTCAGCACCGTACAGCATTTGCTGAAGAATGCTTATTTCAATTTCTTGATTATTGACGTTGGATGTTCGGTCATCGGACAATGTAGAAAAGTTACTGCTGTCCGAATCTGAAACAAAAGATGCCAGCGATATCTGCAGATAAGGTCGGCTGTATCTCCTGAGAAACGATTTGATCACACTACTTTTTCCCGAGCCGTACGGGCCGGTTAGCGCAATGTTGAATACGGCGGCATTGTTGGTCGCGAAATTGAGTGCCTCGAAGTAGGCTCCTTTTTCGTCGGCCTGGCTTGTAGGGGCAAGATCAACGAACTTACCACTCTGCGCGTTTACTTCTGTTGTTATAGAAAAAAAGGGCAACAAGGCCCGTTGAAGCTTTTGAATAATTTTCACTTTATCTACGTCCGGGTTCGGGTGTGGTTGCGATGTTTCTATCAGCTTTAGCGGGTGCGCAAAGACCCATTACTAATAATTAGAACTCAACTGAGCTCCAACAGCTCTCTGCAGCACAATAAAATGCAGTTTATACGAATTTGGATCTCTACTTCCGTAAAGGTTCAAGTATCTGTTTGTCGCTTGTCCAAGGACGGTGGATTGAACGTTGCGAACTCTCGCTTGCGGCCCAATATATCGGTGACATTGCCAGCGTAAACATGATGGCCATAATATTCGAGGGTTGGCCCTTAATCAGCGCTGCGTTTGAAGATAGCTTCAGCAGTGTCCAGTGATCGAAATTTGCATAGTTGCCGCGACAGCTGGCGACCGATTAGGAAGGTAGCCCATAAGTTCCGCCTTCCCGCACGCTGAGGTTGATGCTTGCCTCAAGCACTGTGCCCTTTGGCGATTGATCGGCAGCAGTGCGGGCTAATTGGTCGCGTTCTAAAATTTTTCCTGCTTCAGCGTCTTCTTTGGTACCAAGGCTTATAATCTTGCTGCTAAATTCGCACAAATATCCATAGAGACTCAATCATGTCCAGATGTTGCTGGCGCTCGTTGTGAAGGCCTTCTTTGCATCGACGTCTGCGACGAATTCCAACCACAAGTTCTTGCCCAGCTTCCGACTTGCAAATGCACCGGCCATTACGAGAAACGCCTTTAGGACTGCATGCATGTCATCGATGTATCCAGAAAGAAGGGTCTCGGTACCAGGTCCGTATGCGAGAAACAGCGCTTCCCTATAGTTCGCTTTGCCACGGTAACGGGCTGCCTGGTGAACAAAGCCTACAGGTTTCCGATCGAGCCACTGATCACGCAATGCTCGCGCTGGCTTTGATCGAAAGTTGTCTACTCCCAAATCCCTGAACGCACGGTTGCGCCTTAGATCCTCCTCCGTTTTCCATGCATACCATTTCGCCGACCCTGATAGGTAACCGGCTGCTGCGCCTTGCGCGTCGTCTTTGGTGATTGGTTGCGTCTGGAGCTTTCCGCTGCTGGCGTTCCGTAGTGCGTCGATCTCTGTCTTGTAGGTCTTCCCCACGAGGCTACTAACCCTCCAACTAAATGGTGCCATGGCCAGACTTCGGCTTGCGATCTGTTCGTCCCACAGACGAGCCGTCCCCGCATGGTCCTCTTGAAACGACCCGGATTGAGCGGCTGTCATCGCGCTCGCTGCATTGGCGATGCCATAATACCAGGCCAGAACCCCGACCCGGGCATAGTCCGCGGCTGTCGTTCCGCCGCGAAACTGATCAAGCGCGGAAAGATGATGGAGTCCGAGGAAGAGCTGCTCGAGAACGGTGTTCTCCACCCGGGCATCCATGTTCCGCTTGCCTTCCTGCCTGTAATAGGAAATCGCCGCCGTGAAATCGATGCCCTCGTCCTCGGCTAATATTCGCAGCGCACGCATCCAGTTAACAGTCGCGGGTAGCGCGAATTGCGGGTCCGGTTTACCCTCTGGCTCGTTAATGGTTCCCTGCTTGATAATGCGGTTGTAAAGCATGATGTCACACCAATAATTTAGATAATGCAAAAAGTGATTACGAAAAGGCAAGCCGTATTTCTCTCATGTTGACCTTGGTTTACTGCGCTGCATCCGTCAACCAGAGCTCGAAGTAGTTTTGAGGCGGTGCAGCTTGATGACCTACATACAGGACGGATGTGATGGATTAGGCAAGTGACCGCCGGCAATCAAAATCGAAAGTTTCTCTCCAGCCAAGAATAAGGGTTCGATCATGCAGGTTGGTGTCGAAGCTGAACTTCGGTGAAGTTCTGATTGGATCAACACGAAGGGTGGGGGCATCAACTCCGAACGCAGTTGCAGGGAAGTGTCGCAGTACGGAATAGCGAATTTCCGCTTAGATAGCTTCAATTATTGCGGTCATGTAAGACTAAGGCTCTATTTCTGGAGGGACACATGAATTCATCCCCAATGTGAAATTGTTCTTTATAAGTCCAGCCCATTTACCTGAATATAATGGAAAACGGTTCAACATCTATTGAAGCGCAGTTCTGGGAGCACTATATTGTGATCGTCCATTGTTGCGATGGCGTCCGACGTGAAGCTGGCACTGTCCATGCGGATCGCGCGTCATGGTGGCAATACCGAGGTGGCCTTGGCTGCCAACGTGTCTCTTGTCTGGGAATATTCAGGCGAGATGGATGAAGTACCCGTCAACGGTCGGAGATGCATGCACGGGGGTCCGAACCGGAGAACTTATGGGTGATCTTTTCAAGGCAGTTCGAGCTGAAAGCAATATGTTCGCCGCATGGCGTCATGTTAAAAGAAGTGCGCTGAGTTCCGCTAACATGGAGATCAAAGGCGCGGCGTCAGTTTTTGAGCACCAGCATCAGCGCTACATCAAGCGTTTCATTCGCCAGTTGCAGCAGGGGACGTTTGAATTCGATGCGGTACAAGGTGTGCTCGCCGATAAAAAAGAGCGTGAGAGAGCAAATAAGGATCCAAGGCCGATAGCAATCGCCACCCTTAAAAACCGTGTTGTACAGCGTGCTATCTTACAAATTTTACAACCACGCAAACCCCGGGATGTCAAAGAGGTCGATGGTCGTTTCGAAACTACCGTGAATCCGGCTTTGGGTAAGATTAATGACGTAAACTCATCCGCTTATGGCGTTGGGGGGCTGATCAAACCCTATGGAGGTGTTGGGCGTGGTATCGATGCAATCATGTCAGCCATGAATCACGGAGCGACGCTTTTTTACCGCTCTGACATCAAGGCGTTCTTCACTGACATTCCGGTGGCCCCGGTTATCGAGTTCGTCAGGAAAGAAACAGGCGATGACAAACTGGCAGACCTGTTTGCACTTGGCCTTGAAGTACACCTTGGCAACGAGGATGAGCTTCGTGGGTATGCGCACCTATTTCCTTCTAATGGGCACGGAGTAGCTCAAGGCTCCTCCCTGTCAGCTTTTGCTGGCAACGTGCTTCTTTATGATATGGATCATGAAATTAACGCGTTGGGCGTCACCGGAATTCGCTATATTGACGATATAATGATCGTTGCAGATACTCAGGGGAAACTGGATGCGGCAGTCGCCTTAGCGCAGTTAAAGCTGAAAAACCTTGGTTTTACCCTCTATGAACCTATTAACGGGAGCGATAAGGCCGAGACTGGAAGGTGTTCAGACAGTTTCGGGTTCTTGGGATGCACTCTACATCCGAAAAAGTGTGTGCCGAGCGCCGCATCTGTGAAACGTATTTTAGCCGACGCAGAGGACACGTTTTCTAAATCTCAAAACACCATCAAGCGCTTCAAGGAAAAGGGCGGTTCCTTTCATTCGCAGCAATCTCCAAGCTCTGTCCTACACACACTCGGAAAAAAGCTATATGGTTGGCAAAAGTCTTTTGCGTTCTGTGACGACGTAACCATCTTCGAGCACGTTGACGAACGGATTGCGAAGCGCGTCGAAAAATACAATCAGATTGTGGCCCGCCATACGCGTGGGTTAAGCCTATCTCAAAAGGCGACGGTCTACGGCCTTCCATCTACAGTTGAAATGTTTTTCGCGTCCCGTCGGTATGATCCCAATTCTTGATTGCAGGCTATGGTACTGAGGCCGCGCTGTCCGACGGAGGCCAGACCTTCCGCCCGCACGTTGGGATCACTAAGCAGGGAGCGTTTGCCAATCGAATCCGTGGTCGTTCTGGTAAGCCCATCCGCTTGCGTGAATGGTCTGTCGTGCCGACGGACATGATCCATGATGTCGTTGTGAAGATCCAGGTTGGAGCGTGCATCTATTCGGATGCCAGCCTGATGAGGTGACACTCATCAGAAAGTGAAAGGCACGCGTCGATCGAAGCAAATCTGGAGGTCGTGGTCAGCTCTTGGGAGCGTCTGAAGGTATGAACGGCAGGCTTTGTGTCTTTACCCCATCAAGCTTTTTCGATTTCTCCGTTCCGGCGAAGCATTCATAATCGAGCACAGAAAGCCCCAAGAAATCTCGATCTCTTTGTGATCGAATCAGAGCGTGAATGCGCTCCAGACTCTGTTCTTGCTGCCGCTCGGACAAGGTGTTTAGGCCAGCAAGGTATGCTGCGCCGTAAAGGATTTTTCGGCGGGTATCATCTCTACGTTCCTGCTTACTGGATTGTGCTTTTAGATCGCGCAGCTTTTGCCGTTCTCTGTCAATCTTCTTCTCGGCGGCTGCGATTTTTTGGTCGATGTTTACCATTACGATTTCTCCGATTTTGGCATTGTTGAATTGGACATAGGTCTTTGCCAGGAATTTCGCGCGGGAATTACAATTTTTGACGGCAGATGAGGTGGGTGCCGATAAACCCGAAGCCAAAAAAGGCGAAGGGCGCGGTTACGCAACTCCGGTGGAGTTGCCGCGCGCCTGCCGCGGGCTTTTTTTCGGGAGCGGACTTCGGCTGCGGGCACCAAGTCCTCTTTATGATACACAAAGCATCACGTCTCGAGATTAAGATCCGCAACCGCAGCAACTGTACTTCGATTGTTGCTGCTGCCGCCTATTGTGCTGGCGAGCGCTACCGCTGCGACCGCACTGGGCGATTAAAGAACTATCAGTGCCGCCGCGATGTCGTCTCGGTCGAGTCTATCAAAATGCCGCATGATCCAGAGCGGATCTGGAATGCGGCAGATGCCGTTGAAAAACACCCGGGAGCACGGCTGGCACGGGAATTTGTGATATCGCTGCCCGTCGATCTACCGCTCGATGTTCAGCGGAAATTGGTCCGCGGATATTGCCTCTGGATGCATGAGACCCATGGTGTTTCCTCATTTGCGTCAATCCATCATCCGCTGTCGGACGGGGCGGACAAAGAGATATTATCTGATCTTAGGCCACAGACCGAGGGAAGGAAGAAGCCAATCAAGGTGCGAAAAGACGAACGAGGGAACCCTCTGAACCAGCATGTTCATATTCTCTGCCCAACACGGCACTGGTGCGACGAAACAGGACAGTTCACAAAAAAACTGCGTGATCTCGATCATATCGTG
Source organism: Sulfitobacter marinus (assembly GCF_900116285.1). Lineage (GTDB taxonomy): Bacteria > Pseudomonadota > Alphaproteobacteria > Rhodobacterales > Rhodobacteraceae > Sulfitobacter > Sulfitobacter marinus. The sequence continues at coordinate 163,054 of NZ_FPAJ01000001.1, forward strand.
AAGGGACCGAAGTTTGTCCAGTCTGTTCGAGATGAGTGGGAGCGCCGCGTCAATCGCTTGCTTATTAAACATGGCATCAATGAGAAAGTAGATTTGCGCAGTTACAAGAAAATGGCGGCGGCTGGCGATGCGCCTGAAGGTCTGATGGCGCAAAAGAAGATGGGACCTAAAAATGCCGCGCGTGGACGTCAGCGAGAGTTAGAGGTCGGTGAAGATAGTACTTACCTTGGAGTCGATCGAGCAGAAACCCAAAAACATAATGCAAATTGCTGGGATAGCTGGTTGACGCTTCGGGCGCTTGAACGCGAAAAAGGCAGGTTGGAGAGAGCGAGAGAACACGCTAACCAGACGGAGGCCGCAAGGCGCATGGAGGCGTCAGAAGCGGAAGCAAAGATCGCGGCTACGAAAACCGAGACGGCGCGTGTCGCAGCGATTGAAGCAGCACCACACCTTGACGCGCTCGATCCTTATGCAGCGGCAATGGCTTGGGCAAAAGGCGGTAGGGATGAAACGATTGATCCGGCTTCAGACCGGCGTATGAATCCGGAGACGGAAACAGCGGCTACTTCAGGGTCGGGGATTCCGCCGAACGTAGAAATCAACAAAAATGCTGCGAGTAGGTTTGCTCGTCAACGGCAGCGCCAGAGAACACGCGGCGCTTAGGAGTAAAGCTTAAAACCGAGCGGTGTCGACCGGCGTTCAGACCCGAAGAGTTGCGGTCGCCCGCCGAGACGATCATGCTGCTGCGGATACAGTCTTGGAAGCGCAGTTCACTTTACTCGCTTTGCCCCATGGCTCACCCCATTGATTGAAAAGTGGGAAATTCTCTCGTCTATTCATGTGGTAGCGGCGGTAAGCATAAATTAGGTGAATTTCCTTCGGGATTGTTTCTTCGCCGTAATGGACCAGTTTGAGTTCGCGCTCACTGGCCGCAACTGCCCAATCCTTCGCCCTCAACCTTTCATCGTCCAGAAGCTGGAGAAGAGGTTGAGCTTTTGAGATGGCTTCAAGTGTTGAATGATTTGACTTTGCGGTCTTGCGTATTTCGCGTTCCGCCTGACACAGACGGAAAAGAAAAAGTTCTTGTAGCGCGACGTGCTCTTGAGCGCTTGTGTGGTTTCCGACTAATCTGACCAATCCGCCAAATGCGCGGTTGTCGAGATCATCGTCGGAAATATTGGGCGAGTTCACGTCCCCAGCTTATGCGCCGCTTAATCGCCATGTCTAACCAAGCGGAAACCACCTGATGTTCCACAGTATATTTCGCGTGCGAGAAAGTCTCATTGTCGAAAGTCACCTGAAAAGAAGCTTTTGAAATGCGTTCAGTTGAGAGCGAAAACTTAATAAATCGATTGGTTTTATCGAATTGAAACGTACCCCAGACGTCAAGCGTTAGCTCCTTCAACGAAGATCGAAATTTTACTGGAAGCGCATTGTCGATTTCACACTTTATCTTCACAGTCTCGATGTCAATTTGTCCAGCAAGAATAGCAGGTAGGGCGATAGGGAGGGCGAGCATTCGATTATCCTTTGTCTAAATACGGGCGAGTTATTCTGCCTGTGGTTAGGAAGTGGAGCTACCTCGGGTGATACGGAAACGGTCGAGTGCATTTGACCTCTAAAGAATTACGTCGCGAAATTTTGAGAGGGTTCATTTCGGACGTAAGTCCTCAAAATGGAACCCTCGCAACAACTTCATTTCTCCGATCATCCCCTACCGGCCCTCACCAAGATGCGGGCCGAGGATTATCTACGGCTGCTTCACCCAGAAGGTGCGCACGGCCAAGTAACGTTGATGCGGCTGGACGACGATGTGAAATGCGCCCGCACATATGATTGTGCATCTCTGCCTTTTACAGCCTCTGTTTGGCTCGACGTCTCGGCCTATGTCACGCTGCACCGGTTTCATGGCCCTCGCAGCTACGGCCGTCTGGCGGCACTCAATGTACTGGCCTTGGACCTTGATTATAGAACCATGCCTTGCTGGCGAGATGCCGCGCTCAGCAAAGTCGTCGAGGCATTCTCGGCTGTCGTACAATCCTTGGGGCTGCCGATGCCGTCAACGCTGACGGATACCGGGCGCGGTTTCGCGGCTCTGTGGTTTATTGACGAGCTGCATCCGGCAGCCTTGGAAAGATGGCAGGCGGCACAGGCCTGTCTTATAGATTTGTTCCAGAAGTTTGGAGCGGATCGCGCCTGTTGCGACCCTGCGAGAGTTTTTCGCATACCTGAAACTATCAATAATAAGAATGGTCGCGAGGTCGCCGTGCTTGGAGGCACGCTGCGGCGCTACGGTTTTGATGCGCTCGCTGATCGAATTTATATTGCGGCGGGTCGGCCAACGCGGGCTGCACTTGCTGACATGACCTCCGTACAGAAAGCGAACAAGCAGAAGGGTTCTACGGGACCGCGTGGTCTCGCCCCAGCTACACGCTTCCGTCATGTGCGCGGCGATTTATTGACGCTCGTGCACTACTGGAAAGATCAGGTACCCGAGGGTCTCCGCAACGTGTGGCTACATGTCTATGCTACGTGCCTCACGCATGAACACGATGTGAAAGACCTTGAGTCTGAAGTGGAGCGGGTCGCAGCCCAGTATTGCATCGGGCTGTCGCGGACGGAGGTGGCGTCTGTGATCCGAGCCGCCATTCGGCGCCTCAAGCGCGACCAGCAAAAGTATAACTATTCTGGTGCGCGAATTGCGGAGATGCTCGGAGTCTCCGACTGCCTCGCGAAGAAGCTCGATTTGCGGCAAGTATTTTCCTCCGTGGAAAGAAGTAAACGGCGGGTTGAGAGCGAAGCCGCCCGTCGCCGTGCTAAGGGCATGAAGATGCGCAAGGACTACCTGGCGGCAAACAACATCTCGACCGAAAAGCCATGGCTGGTACACGGTTATTCTCGGTCGACATGGTATCGAAAGGGATGCCCACCCGCGTCGGTGACAGAAAGAAAAACCGCTGAAATTAAAGACGTGGAACCCTGCAGAAAAAGTGAGACAAGTCTACTACTACGACAGGGGGGCTTGCCACGCGGAACGCCATTGCTAAAGGCTGCAGTGGGGCACCAGCCGCTCAAACACCCCCCCGACAGCAACCCGAAACACTCCATGGAGCATATACCTTCGATCAGGCAGCGCGCCGACAGCGCCCGCTTACGCCCTAATCTCCTGCCAATCTCGATGTTGTCTGCCAAGGTCATGGCTACATCGCCACCAGAGCGTAGTCCTGCTGGAAGCTGCACGAGATATGTATCGGAATTGCGCGCTGAGACTGAGGATCCGACGATTGGCAGACCTTTTGCGAAGTTGCATCCAGCAAGACAGTGAGATTTATCAGATGGCCTGACGCTACTCCCGAAGGTTCACTGCATCGACGTCACCAAAGTTCGGCAATATTTACTCCGAAGCGACGAAGTGCCCAGATTTTATCAGTAATTAGAACACTGGAGTAAAGAGGCTGCGGTTCATTTTGTCCGCGCTCTTCTGTGAGAGACCGCGGACAGAATGAACCCGCCACCAGCAGCGAATAGATGCTTGAAGCAAGGAGTTCCTCTTTGCACTGTTGGAGTACGACTAATATGAATATTGTCACCCCTTGGGCTCTCAAGCCGACAACGCCACATCAACACTCAAATTTTCCCATTCATGGGTTTGTTGAGAAATATCACAATGGACTTCACCATGCGGCATACTTGCTGGCCGGTGGCGAAGGAGCAAACCTCGTCGAAAATATTTCCGATGCTCTGGGCCGAGAAATGATGCCGTCCCGACGGACAATGGGCCTGCTCAGCAAGTTAAAGGACATCTTATTCCTGAAGCACGTTGATGAGCCATACCAACCGGAATCTGGCTATTTCGCGGCCATCGACCCCGCGGACCCAATGGTCGAGGAGATCTGCCTGCTCGCTGACGGCTTTGCCGAGGCATTGCGCATCTGTTCCGAGGCTTCCCCGCTGGGTAACTGTGCAAACAACGTCAACGGCGTTCATGGTTCCCATCATCACGCCGTTGCTCAAGAAATGGGAGATCTGCAATGAGTGTAGAACTTTCCCACCGAGAATTTTTGTTGGCGTTGACTGCAGACGCGGTGATGCAAGCTCGCATTGCCCGCGACCAACTTTATGATGTTATCATTCCGTCGCTTCCTCCTCTGCGCCGAGCAATCGCTGAGGCAGTAAAGCGTCACCTCAACGCAGATGCTTTGCTCACGGAGCCATTCCTCCATGATCTGGAGATACTCATTGATTTCATGAGAGTTGAAATCGAAAAAGATGTTCAGACGACGTGGATCGCGGATGAACACAACGTGCATGGTGGGCATCACCAGCGTCATTTCGATACGCGCACACATTCTCTGGCGGTCGCTGTCGGACATCTTATTGGGCTCTACGAGGCGGTCACCGAAGTAATCGATACGGTCCAGGCCGAGCGGTTGATGGACGACCTTCTTCAGGGATGACGCAGGACGGCGCTGAGCTTCAGCGCCGTCATCTTGAGGGCTGAGATGCCCAGAGGTTGCCTTGGCCAGCCACCAGCCAGCGCGTGCCGGCCTTTCACCCCAACTGCTGCTCACGGCCTGCACGCGTTTGATATGCAATCTGTCTCGACGAAGGCTTTTGTCGATGTTGATTACGCCGCGATAGGCCGATCTCCAAAGGAACGCTCAAGATAATTCGCAAAAAGGGTGCAGAGGAAATCGTAGTTGATCAGCTGCGCTCTCAGTTTTGAGTTTTTGTCCATACAGTGACTCGATTCAAGTAACTGATTTATAATGATTAATTTGAAATATCTACCGGAATTCGAGAGATATCGAACCATAAACACAGATGTCCCCGAAATGCGAAAATCCGACGCACATCCTCGAAAATGAGGAAACACAATGCCAGCCGCACGCCCATCTCAAGCTTCTCTCTCAAATGCCATCAGTGCCGTGATTACCGCAGGGCTCATACCCGGTGCTCTTCATGTTCACGGAGACGGTTCTTTCCGGATCGAAATATCTGTCTCAGATGCAATCGATACGAAAATTCGAAGTGAAGAGGCGTTTTCGGACGAGCCAGAAAGATTTGAGGACCTACGATGAGAGTTTGGACAGAATACCCGGGTCTTCTGGAGGAATTTACACCTGCGGGAAATCCCCGTTGGCGAGTTCGTGTAGAAGGCGATAAATCTCGGCGTATCACAATACCCGTGGGCCCGAGTAATCCAGCTTTTAAGGATCACTACGAGGCTGCGCGACTTGGAATTAAGCTGGAGGCTCAGATTCCCGCTAAGGTCGCACGTGGCACCTTTGATGAACTGTGTGAGCGTTTCAATGCAGCGATGGTAGACATGGTAATGGCTGGGGTTCTGAATGAAGACACAAGGACCGGTCGGCAGCGTGGACTTCGACAGGCAGCCGATGTGAAAATGCGCGGACGGCGCATGGGGGAGCTCAACGCGGACTTCCCCAAAAAAGCATTCGTTCACATCCTCGATTCTTTTGGTTCGCACACAGGTGCTGCGGAAACGTGTCTTAAAGCCATGAAGGCCGCTTACCGCTGGGGTGAATCTCGTGGGTTTCCAGAGAAGTCGGAAGTTTTCGTAGTTTCAAGCCCACATAAGGGGCGTGGTGGCGCAATAGCGTGGACAGAAGAAGAAGAGAAAAAATTCTTGGAAACACATGGAAGTGGCACCATGGCGCGGCGCTGGTTTTATTTGACCAAGAATATGGCAGGCCGCATCGGAGACACTTTCGATATTGGACCGGAGAGCATCAAGCTCAAGCAAGGACGTGCCTTTTTGGGTTGGCAGCCCAAAAAGAACGGCTCTAAGTATGTGGAGGTGCCTCTAATGAAAGAGCTTGCTGAGGAACTGGAACTCGGTGTGCATGAGGACGCTTTTTTGCTCACCGAATTCGGTCGTCCGTTCGCTTCGAAAAATTCATTGGGAAACAAGATTTCAAAGTGGGTTGTGCAAGCAGGATTCTACAAAAGTATTGAAGTGGTAGATAACAAGACAGGTAAAAAAAGGACTGAAAAGAGGGCCACGCGCTCTCAACACGGGGTTCGAAAAGCTACTGGACACGAGATGGCCCTATCGGGTGCGAATGTCTATGAGATTGCCGCTCGCCTGTCTCACTCGGACTTCAAATCGTCGGCACCCTATGTCCAGGGAGTTGATCGCGCCCGATTGGTCGAGTCTGGTTTCGACAGGGTTGAGAGAGCTCGCCAAGAGCGAAGTGTCCCACGCCACGAAAACCGTGGGACACCTGAAGTATCAGATGCCAATGAATAAAGGCTTTTAGGAGGGAAGTGGCAGCCCGTAGGGGAGTCGAACCCCTCTTTTCAGGTTGAAAACCTGACGTCCTAACCGATAGACGAACGGGCCACTTAGCTTGTGAGCGGTTCATTAGGCAATCACGCGAAAGGGCGCAAGTAGAAATTACCCCTAATGTGAAAAAGTTTTATGCGGGTGCTACATCTTCCAGTCGAAGTTGCACGGTTTGCCGCCCGCGCCAGCTATTGATGTCGAGCCGACCCGCCAAGTGAAACCGCGCACCGCCGTGGTTTTCAAGGGCTGGGCCAAGCGGGCCGTCGAATGCACCAAAGGCGATGGCATCCAGTTTGGTACCGGCACCTCCGCCATCCCCGAAACTGATTTTCAGATGGCTTTCACCGACGCGCTTGGCGAACCGAATCTGCATATCCGCAAAAACGTAACGCGGGGCAGGGGCACCGGCACCGAACGGGCCCGCTTGTTCGATTTGCTCGGCCAGTTCAACGGTGGCCGCGGTGGGCATCAGCATACCGTCCAGCCGCAGATCTGCGGCACCAGCCAGATGGGCCCCCTGTTTTTCCAGCAACTCGGCCAGCCGTGCCATTGCGGCGTCCAGCTTGTCTTCGGCGACGGTCAGACCAGCGGCCAACTTGTGGCCACCGCCCTTGATTAACAACCCTTCGGCGGCCAGCCGTTGGATCGGCGCGCCCAAATCAATGCCGGACACGGATCGGCCCGATCCTTTGCCAATGCCGTCTTCGAACCCGATCACGATGGACGGGCGGTTCGATGCTTCCTTAAGGCGCGAGGCGACGATGCCCACGACGCCGGGATGCCAGCCCGCGCCAGAGGCCCAGACCAGCGGCGCGTCAAAGCCACGCGCCTCGGCTTGATCCAATGCCACCGCGCGCACTGCGTTCTCGACATCGCGGCGTTCGGTATTCAGGGTATCCAGCCGCTCGGCCAAGGCCGCAGCCTCGTGCGGGTCATTGGTGGACAGCAGGCGCGCGCCCAGATCGGCCTGCCCGATGCGCCCGCCCGCATTGATGCGCGGACCCAGCAGAAACCCCAGATGATAGGCTGCAGGGGCCGTGTCCATCCGTGCGATATCAGAAAGCGCGGCCAGCCCAACGCGATCTCGTCGTGCCATCACGCGCAACCCTTGGCGTACAAAAGCGCGGTTCACGCCAATCAGCGGGGCCACGTCGGCTACGGTGGCAAGGGCGACCAGATCAAGCATGGACATCAGATCGGGGCCTTTGGTGCCCGCCTCGCGCAGTTGGCGGCCCGCCTCGACCAGCATCAAGAATACGACGGCAGCGGCGCACAGATGGGCCAGCGCGCCGTCTTCGTCCTGCCGGTTCGGGTTCACGACCGCGACAGCATCCGGCAGGTTTTCGCCACCAAGGTGGTGATCCAGCACAATCACATCCGCGCCCACCGCCGCAGCAATTGGCCCATGTGACAGCGTCCCGCAATCGACACAGATGATCAGGTCGTGCTTGGCGGCCAAGGCGGCCATGGCCTCTTCGTTGGGGCCGTAGCCTTCGTCTATGCGGTCAGGCACATATAGCGTCGCCTGGCAGCCCATGTCGCGCAGCCACACCAGCAGCAGCGCGGCGGAACTGCCACCATCGACATCGTAATCGGCAAACACGGCAATGCGTTGACGGGATTTAACGGCTGCCAGAAACCGTGTTGCGGCCTTTTCCATATCCCGCAGGCTGCGTGGATCGGGCAGCAACTCGCGCAAAGATGGGGACAAAAACTGCTTGGCCACGGCGGCACCTACGCCACGGCGGGCCAGCACCTGACATAACGCCTGCGGCAGCTCGGTCTGTTGCAACAGCACCTGTGTGGCGCGTTCGGACTCGACGCTGGGTCCGACCCATTTGCGCCCGGTCAGGGATGCATCAACACCTAAAAAGCTCATGCGTCCCTCACTCCGTTCATGTTCAGTAACTTATCCAGTAGTCTGCGTGCCCAACGTGCTTAGCTATCGGTCGGCGTGCGATAATTGATCCGCCGCACTGACCCGGATTTGGACCGCATGATCAGTGTTTCGGTTGTCAGCCAGCCCGGTTCGCGCTGCACGCCGGGCAAGAGTGTACCGCCCGTCACACCCGTCGCGGCAAAGATCACGTCTTGGGTGACCATTTCGTCGCGCCCGTAAATACGGTCAAGATCGGTAATCCCGGCCTTGGCGGCGCGGCCCCGTTCATCGTCGTTGCGGAACAGCAAGCGGCCATACATTTGCCCGCCCATACATTTCAAAGCGGCGGCGGCTAGTACGCCTTCAGGCGCGCCGCCAGATCCCATATACATGTCGATGCCCGTGCCGGGTTCTGCGCAATGCATGACGCCGGCCACGTCGCCATCGGTGATCAGCCGGATCGCCGCGCCGGTTTCGCGGACCTGGGCGATCATTTCGTCGTGGCGGGGGCGTTCCAGAATACATACGGTGATGTCCTGCGTGCTGCAGCCTTTGGCGGCGGCAAGGGCCTGCACGCGTTGCGCCGGTGTCATATCAAGCGTCACAACATCCTTGGCAAAGCCCGGCCCGATGGCCAGCTTGTCCATGTACACGTCAGGCGCATGCAACATTGACCCGCGCGGGCCCATGGCAATTACGGTCAGCGCGTTTGGCATGTCCTTGGCCGTCAATGTGGTCCCTTCGAGCGGGTCCAGCGCGATGTCTACACCGGGGCCATTGCCGGTGCCGACTTCCTCGCCGATATACAGCATCGGGGCCTCGTCACGTTCGCCTTCGCCAATCACCACGACGCCTGCGATATCCAGCATGTTCAACTGTTTGCGCATGGCGTTTACAGCCGCTTGATCTGCCGCTTTTTCGTCGCCGCGACCGATCAGTTTGGCCGACGCCAACGCTGCGGCCTCGGATACGCGCGCAAGGCCAAGGGACAACATGCGGTCTTTGAAATCAGCAGGAGAGGTCATGAGGGTCGGTTCCTTTTACATCAATCTTTTAAGGGCGGCTCAAAGGTCTTCGATCCGCAGGGCAACGGGATCACTGGCCAGAACTCCGGTTTTCGCCATTGCGGCCAAAGCATCATCTAACGCGCTGCGAGTGGTTTTATGGGTGACGATCAAAACCGGCGCGTGATCGTTATGGTGGGCGGTCTGACGCATTCGGTCAATGCTGATGCCTGCTTCGCCCAGCACCGTTGCTACTTTGGCCAATGCGCCGGGTTTGTCCAGCAGGCCCATGCGCAGATAGAATGCCGCCGGGGCCTGTGACATGGCCGACGCGGTGTTGGTCAGGGTGCTGGCTTTTTGGCCGAACACCGGCCCTTGCCAACCACGGGCAAGATCGCAGATGTCGGACAGAACGGCGCTGGCAGTAGGACCTTCGCCCGCGCCGGGGCCGCGCAGCACGATTTGGCCAACGGCGTCGCCCTCAAGCACGATCATATTGGTGCCGCCGGACAATTGCCCCAAAGGCGATGTATCAGGCACAAGACAGGGCTGCATGCGCTGCTCAAGCCCGCGTCCGGTCATCTGGGCGACACCCAACAGTTTGATCTTGTACCCCATGCCAGCGGCTGCACGGATGTCTTCGATGCTGACCCGTTCAATGCCTTCAAGGTCGATCCCGTCGAAATCAACGCGCGAGCCAAAGGCAATGGATGACAGGATCGCCAGTTTATGCGCAGCATCAATGCCGCCCACATCCAGCGCCGGATCAGCCTCAAGATAGCCAAGGCCGTCAGCCTCGGCGAAAACGTCCTCATAGGGCAGGCCAGCGTCCTCCATCCGGGTCAGGATATAGTTGCAAGACCCGTTCATCACGCCCATCACGCGGGTAATCTCGTTTCCGGCCAAGGCCTCGTTCAGGACCTTGATCACGGGGATACCGCCTGCCACCGCCGCTTCGTACCGGATGTGGCGGCCAGCTGCCTCGGCCTGTTCGGCAAGCGATTGACCATGGATGGCCAGCATCGCCTTGTTTGCGGTTACAACGTCTTTACCAGCGCCCAATGCGGCCTCGGTCGCGTCTTTAGCCGGACCTTCGTCGCCACCGATCAATTCAACGAACACATCGACATCATCGCGCTTGGCCAGGGCGACGGGGTCGTCCTCCCAAGCATAGCCCGACAGGTTGACGCCGCGGTCTTTGTCTTTGCTGCGGGCGGACACGGCCGAAATGGTGATCTTGCGGCCTGTGCGGGCCTCAAGCAGATCGGCCTGTTTGCGCAAAATACGCACAACGCCAACGCCCACCGTACCCAATCCCGCAATCCCAAGACGAAGTGGCCCAGACTGAAGCGGATGTGACATGTGCGGTTCCTTTAAAACGGTGCGCAGGGGCGACGAAATTACTCTATGGCGGCGATGTAACGGGTTCAAACCCCACGTGCAACGCAGCCCGTCGGAAAATCGTCTATTGCAGGCCTTCGCTGAGCCGTTGTTTCTCGGCATCTGTGAGAACTGATCCGCGCAGCTGTGCTGCCCGGGCCTGCAAACCCGCGACGCGGGCGTCCATCGTGCTTTCAATCTGCTCAGCGTCACTCTGCCCGGTCGTCAGCTGCGCCGACAGCGGATCCACGGGAACAAGGGCAGGGTACTGCGCGGCCAGCATTTCAGGCGTGGCACGGCTGTCGAGCGCTGGAAACTGAGTACAGGCGGCTGGCAACAGCAGGGCAAGGGCGCAAAGGCGGCGAAGGATGTGATGTGTCATGGCGGCAATTCATGCACCAGCCATAGTTATCGTGCAAGCGGGGTTTGCCTTTGAACGACTGTTCAATTAGCGTTTGAGTATGGCACGTACCACTGGTTCACATTCTGATATCACCGGCCCCAAGGTCCGCGAGGCTGCATTGCGCCTGTTTGCGCAAAACGGGTTTGCCGCCGTGTCCATGCGTGCCATCGCCAGCGAGGTCGGCGTGCAGGCGGGGGCGCTTTATAACTATACGCCAGACAAGCAAACGCTGCTGTTTAATCTGCTTTGCACCCATATGGAGCAGCTTTTGGCGGCGTTTACCGACGACACGAGCCTCGCGCCGGTGGACAGGCTGCGCCGCTTCGTGGATTTCCACATTCGGTTCCACGCCGACCGCCCCGACGAGGTTTTCATCTCTTATATGGAGCTTCGCAATCTGTCGCCCGAGAATTTTAGCGCTGTCGAAGCGCTGCGCCGCCAGTACGAAGATCGCCTACAGGCCATTTTGCAAAGCGGTGCTGATGCGGGTGAGTTTGACATTGCTGACACCAAAATCGCGACGCTGGCTGTTATCGCGATGCTCACGGGCGTGAATACGTGGTTTCGGGTCGGTGGCCGGCTTTCGCTGGATCAGGTCATTGCGCAATATTGGGATATGGTGCGTAAGTCAGTGATGTCGGGGTAGGCCGCAGTCGGCCATACCCCCGTTTTTCAATGCGCGTCTCATTCAATGCGCAGGTTTTATGAATGTCCCGTTGTTCAGGTCTCGCATTGCTTGGCGCAATTCGTCCTGCGTGTTCATCACGATCGGGCCATGCCAGGCCACAGGCTCGTCTATCGGGGCACCCGAAATAAGCAGGAAACGCACCCCCTCAGGCCCGGCTTGCAATGTCACCTCGTCGCCCGTACCGAAACGGATCAGCGTCCGGTCCCCGCTGAGATCGCGAATGTTGACCTCTTCGCCGCCGACCTCTTTTTCAAGCAGCACGCCCGATGGCTTTGAAGCATCTGCAAACGCCGCAGCCCCTTCGAATACATAAGCAAAAGCACGGCGGTAAGTGTCGATCTTGAACGTCTTTTTGACGCCCGCGGGTACGGAAATGTCCAGATACTGCGGATCGGCAGCGATGCCATCTACCGGACCGGTCTTGCCCCAGAATTCGCCGGTGATGACTTTGACCACGCTGCCATCATCATCGGTGATCACCGGAATATCCTTGGCCGTGACATCCTGATAGCGCGGCGCGGTCATCTTTTGCGCGGATGGCAGATTTCCCCACAGCTGAAAGCCGTGCATCTGGCCCTGCGCATTTCCGTGCGGCATTTCCTGATGCAAAATCCCCGATCCGGCAGTCATCCACTGCACATCGCCCGCCCCTAGGGTGCCAACATTGCCAAGGGAATCGCCATGCTCCACCGTGCCTGACAGAACATAGGTAATGGTTTCGATCCCCCGATGGGGATGCCACGGAAAGCCGCGTTCGAAATCTTGGGGGCGCTCATTCCGAAAATCATCAAACAGCAAAAACGGGTCCAGCTCGCTGGGATCCTGAAACCCGAAGGCGCGGTGCAATTTGACGCCTGCGCCTTCCAAAGTTGGGACAGCTGCGCGGGTCTCAAGTGTGGGTCTGAGGGACATTGTCGCTCTCCTTTCGTGAGTTGACCCATAGGTAGGTCGATACTGACCGCGCTGCAATATCGCAGCGGCGAACCAAGCTTGTGCAAATTTGAACTGTTGCGCTGACAGGGCTGCAGGGGTCGCAAACAGGCGCGACCGGGCTGGCCTGGCGCGGTTCACCTATCGTTAACTTAAAGGGGAGCGCAGGCATGAAGGTCGGATTTATTGGTTTGGGTAACGTGGGCGGCAAGCTGTCAGGCAGCTTGCTTCGGAATGGCGTCGATCTCTATGTGCATGATTTGAATGCTGACTTCGTAGCCGCCAAAGTAGCAGCGGGGGCCAAGGACGGCGCATCACCTGCGGATCTGATGCAGACCTGCGATGTGGTCATCACCTGCCTGCCCAGTCCGGCGGCATCGGCGGCAGTGATGGCCGAGATGCTGCCTCATGTCGGCCCCGGAAAGATCTGGATGGAGATGTCGACAACGGACGAGGCCGAGATCAAACGCCTCGGCGCGGCTGTGATTAATGCAGGGGGCACCGCCGTTGATTGCCCCGTTTCGGGCGGATGCCACCGCGCCGACACTGGCAATATCAGCATTTTTGCGGGCTGCGATCGGCCCGGTTTTGATCGCGTCTTGCCGCTGCTGACGCTGATGGGACGGCGCGTGCTGCATACAGGCGATCTGGGCACGGCGTCCGTGCTAAAGGTGATGACAAATTACCTTGCCACTGTGAACCTGGTTTCCGTCTGCGAAGCGATGACCGTGATGAAGGGGGCAGGAATGGATATGGCGACGACGTATCAGGCGATTGCCATGTCATCGGGAACGTCTTTTGTCCATGAAACAGAAAGCCAGCTGATCCTGTCGGGGTCGCGGGATGTGAACTTTACCATGGACCTTATCCAGAAAGATATCGGGCTATTTCAAAAGCTTGCTGACCAACGTTCGATCCCGCTTGAACTGTCCCCGCTGATCATTGAGATCATGAAAGACGGGCAACAACGCTATGGTGAACGGGCGCAATCGGACCGTATTATCGAACGGTTAGAGGACGCAACCGGCCTGAAAATACTGGCAGATGGGTTTCCTCAAGAATTGATAGACGATGAGCCTGAAGAACGCGGCTATGAGGTCGCTGCGCGTTAACCATGGTAAATTCTAAGGTCATAGGAGAGGTGCGCGCGGCAAACTATTGGCATCATTTGGTGTTTAGTTTTTACCGCGACGCTTTTGCAAAGGCAAAGCTGCGAAAGTGTTAATAAACACGTTTGGCCGCATCGCATCGTTTACAGATTTTTAAGAAAATATTAACCCTAATTACTGTTAAGACGCGATGGGAGGGTTGCCTGTTATACCCCTGAAAATACGATGTTTTCAGGTTTTCCAACCCGGTGAAAATACCCGAAAACAACCATAATATGGTTAATCGCGCTGAGCTGCGGTCTTAGCCGTCAAAGCCCACGAACCGCGCCACAGCGTCCACCGGGCGGCGCACCGATTTAACGTCATTTGCAGAAAAACTTTCGTCAGGCCAGCCAAGGGCCACGCAGGTCATGATCACTTGGTCGTCGGGGATTTGGGCATGCTCGCGCACGACGGGCGATTGCATGATCCCCTGGCCGTTGATGACAGACCCTAACCCTTTGCTCCACGCGGCAAGGACCAAGCCATAGGTCACAGCGCCCAGATCGAAATGCGCGATGGTGCCATTGTCATCCAGCGATTTGTCAAAACAAACGACGATTGACACGGGCGCATCAAACTGACGGAAACCGCGCATCACCCAATCCTGACGGCGTTCTTTGTCTTCGCGCGCGATCCCCATGGCGGCGAACAGTTGCTTGGCGATATCAACCTGCCGTTCGCGGTGCACGCCCGCATAGGCCCCGTGATCGCTGATCTCGCGCACCGGCGGGACGCCTTGCAACATGCGGGTGGAATTCCCCTCGCGGACTTTCTCAAGCGGGTCACCTGTCAGGACGTGGAAATGCCAAGGCTGGGTGTTCATCGATGATGGCGCGCGGTTGGCCAGCTCAATGATCTCTTCCAGCAGCGCGCGCGATACCGGGTCTTTGGTAAAGCCCCTGATGCTGCGGCGCCCCAACATTGCCTGTTCCAGTTCCATGATGTCCCTCCCGACGTTTCCTGACAGATGTCAGCGTCTTGCAAAGGGCTGGCAGGGTCAAGCGTCGGTTGGCCGGGTGCCGCTGCGTCAGATCAGCAGTTTGGTATATTCACGGCGAGACCGCCCAGCGAGGTTTCCTTGTATTTCTCGGACATGTCCGCGCCGGTCTGGCGCATGGTCTCTATACATGCATCCAGTGGAACCAGATGCGTGCCATCACCGCGCAGGGCGAGGGATGCGGCGGAAACCGCCTTGATCGCGCCAAGACCATTGCGTTCGATGCACGGCACCTGCACCAAGCCGCGCACCGGATCGCATGTCATGCCAAGGTGGTGCTCCAGCGCGATTTCGGCGGCGTTTTCGATCTGTTCAGGCGTCCCGCCCATAACGGCGCATAATCCGGCCGCAGACATCGCCGCGGCCGATCCAACCTCGGCCTGACAGCCTGCTTCGGCACCCGAGATTGAGGCGTTGAATTTCACCAACCCGCCGATGGCGGCAGCGGTCAAAAGAAAGTCTTCGATATGGGCCTCGGACGCGCCGGGCACGTGATCCAGATAATAGCGCAGGGTCGCGGGCATCACTCCCGCTGCGCCATTGGTGGGCGCGGTGACGACCTGACCGCCAGCGGCGTTTTCCTCGTTCACAGCCATGGCGTAGACGCTCATCCAGTCGTTGATTGTGTGGGGCGCTTGCTGGTTCAGGCCACGTTCGGCGATTAGCGCATCATAAATGCCCTTGGCGCGGCGTTTGACGTTTAATCCGCCGGGCAGGATGCCATCGGTTTCAAGCCCGCGCGTTATACAATCGTTCATCACCTGCCACAGTCGCTTGGTCCCGTCGCGCAGATGGGCCGCCCCGCCGCGCGATTCCTCGTTGGCGCGTTTCATCTGGGCGATGCTTTTGCCGGACGCTTGTGACATCTCAAGCATCTCGCTGGCTGATTTGAACGGAAACGGCACGGGCGCGCCTTCGTCGGTGTCTTTGCCAGCGTTTAGTTCGGCCTCGGTCATCACAAAACCGCCGCCTATGGAATAGTAGGTTTCGCGCAGGGTGACGTCGCCTTGGGCGTCGGTTGCCATCAGCATCATGCCATTGGCGTGGCCGTCCAGCTTTACATCATAGTCAAAGATCATATCCGTCTTGGGATTGAATTTGAGCGTTCCAAAATCAGGGAGCGTGATCAGATTGCTGGCGCGTATCTCGGTCAGTACATTTTCTGCCTTGTCGTGATCGTAGTCCTGGGGGGTAAAGCCCGCGAGCCCCAGGATCGTCGCGCGGTCGGTGGCGTGGCCCACACCGGTAAAGGCGAGGCTGCCATGAAGCGACGCTCGCAAGCCCGCAAATTTGAACGGCGATGCGCGCATCAGGTCCAAAAACCGTGCCGCAGCCACCATCGGCCCCATGGTGTGGGAGGACGAAGGGCCGATGCCGACCTTGAACATATCGAAGACAGAGAGAAACATCAGGTGGCACTTCCTTGGGGAGGGGTGGCATAGCGTGGGGCCGAAAAGGGCGTGGGGCCCAGCCCTTCGGCGGTTTGTGCCGCGGCGGTGCAAGGCAGACTGTCGAGCGTCAGGCACATCTGTTTGAGATTGGGGTAAGCATCAAGGCTAAACCAGTCTTGGTCTTTTTGCACAGGATACAGCACAGACCAACGCAGCAAGGGGCCAAGATACAGCTGGATGGCCAGCGCAAATGGCCCCTTGGCGGCCCGCACATCCAGCTCTGCCAGATGGCGTTTCAGCGCGTCCTGCATGGTTAGACGCAATGCCGTCTGATGGGCGGGGTCGGGGCCTGCGTATTTTTCGGGGTAGAATGTCATACGCAGCGCAGAATGAACCGTGTTCGAGATGAAAAACAACCATTTAAGGAAATCGGCGCGCTGCGGGCTGTCAGCTTGCGGCCCAAGCTCTCCGTGCTGATCCGTGAGCCATAGCAGAATTGCACCTGTTTCAAAGATCGGGCCATCAGCGCATTCGAGCACGGGAATAAGCCCATGGGGATTAAGCTTTAGGTAGGGCGGCGTTTTGTGCGCTGCCAGCTTCCGGTCGACCAATACCGTGCGATAGGGTTGGCCCAACGCCTCAAGCGCCAGGCGGATGACAAGCGACGCGTTATCGGGGGCATAGTGAAGTGTATAGGTGCTCATACCGCTGTGTTAGCCGATTGCGGTGGGTCTGAGCGATTGAAAACGACATGTTCGCGTGCATTGTGGAACGGCGGGCGCAAAAAGCAGACGGTTTGCACAAAATGATGCGTTCCGATTGTTGTCTACTCAGGCGTCCCAAAACATGATTCACCGCGCCGCGCAAACCAGCTGTGCAGTGGGTGGTTTTGAGGGGTCGCACCCACCGCTCTCAGCGTCTATAAGGGCAGCGATAAATCAGGAGTCGCTATTATGGCCGGAGAACTGTCACCCATTGACAAGGCGAAATTTGTTGCCGCGAAACGTGCCGCGCAGTTTGTCGAAGACGGCATGCGTGTTGGGCTGGGTACCGGATCAACCGCTGCGTGGTTGGTGCGTTGTTTGGGTGAAATGGTACGCGACGAAGGGTTGCGCATCAAAGGGGTGCCGACATCGACGCGCACTGCGCAACTGGCCCGCGAGGTCGGTATCGAAGTGATCAGCCTGGACGAGGCTAAATGGCTGGACCTGACCATTGATGGTGCCGACGAATTTGATGGCGAGCTGAACCTGATCAAAGGCGGCGGCGGTGCGCTGCTGCAAGAAAAGATCGTGGCTACCGCGTCTGACCAGATGGTTGTGATCGCCGACATCGGTAAAGAGGTCGAAACGCTGGGCGCGTTCCCCTTGCCGATCGAAGTGATCCCCTTTGGCTGGCAAACCACCCAAGCGCTGGTCGAGGAAACGCTGATCTCGATGGATGTGCTGGGGCGGACGTCTACGTTGCGGATGAATGGTGAAGTGCCGTTCATCACGGACGAGGGCAATTATATCATGGATTTGCACCTGAACCGGATCGGAAACCCGCGCCAATTGTCGCTGGTGATCAATCAGATGCCCGGTGTTGTTGAAAACGGATTGTTTATTGATATCTGTGACGCAGTGATCATCGGCTTTGGGGATGGGCGTTTCGAAGTACGCGACATCAACGAGGGTACGGTTGACCGTGATCGCGTTGATTTTGTCGAGTCGGATAATGTGTTTTCTGACCTGACTGACTGACCATAGAAAGGCCCGGGCCCAATGAGTGATTTTGATTTTGATCTGTTTGTAATCGGCGGCGGTTCAGGCGGGGTGCGTGCCGCACGGGTGGCGGCCAGCGAACATGGGGTCAAAGTCGGGTTGGCTGAAGAGGACCGCTATGGCGGGACCTGCGTAATCCGGGGCTGTGTGCCGAAAAAGCTTATGGTATTTGCGTCGGGCTATTCCGGCATGGCGGACGAGGCGCAAGCTTACGGTTGGGATATCAAGCCGGGCACATTTGATTGGCATTCCTTCCGCAAGCGCCTGCACGGCGAATTGGACCGTCTTGAGGCCGTGTACCGTAAATTGTTGTCAGGGTCCGGGGTCGAGACGTTTGATGCGCGGGCCAAGATCAAAGACGCGCATACGGTAGAGCTGTCCAACGGCGAGGTGAAAACCGCCAAGCATATTTTGGTTGCTACCGGCGGACGCCCGGTGCGCCCTGATCTGCCAAATGCTGATCTAGGAATTGTATCCGATGATATTTTCCACCTTGAAAAGCTGCCTAAATCTATTCTGATCATTGGTGGCGGTTATATCGCCTGTGAATTCGCCTGCATCTTGCAGGGGCTTGGCGTTGAGGTGACACAATATTATCGCGGCGCACAAATCCTGCGCGGCTTTGACGATGAAGCCCGCGGGCTGGTCGCTGAATCGATGCGCGAAAGCGGGATCGACATTCACTGTGGCACGAACATTGTTGAAATGGCGCTTGAGGTTGACCGTGGCAACGCCGACGCGCTCAGCAATTCTGACGCCGCGATGGGGGCTACGGTTAACCAAGCAGGTGAACTGAACCGCCACAACGCCGCTGCGCGTGAGGGTTCACAAGGGCCGATCTGGGTTAAATCCACTAATGGCAATGAAAAAGTCTTTGATACCGTGCTGTTCGCCACAGGGCGCACACCGATGACCGACGATATGGGCCTCGAAGATGTCGGCGTTAGCTTGGGCCGCGGTAACGAAATCGAAGTGAATGAGTATAGCCAGACCGGCGTGCCGTCGATCTATGCGATTGGCGATGTGACCAACCGCGTCAACCTGACGCCTGTCGCGATCCGTGAAGGCATGGCGTTCGTCGAGACGGTCTTTGCCGGCAACCCAACAGCGGTGGATCACGATCTGATCCCGTCGGCGGTCTTTACCCAACCTGAAATGGGTACCGTCGGGCTGACCGAAGAGCAGGCGCGTGACGCGGGCCCGGTTGAAATCTATGCAACTTCGTTCCGGCCCATGCAAACGGCCTTTGCCGAACAGAACCAACGTGTGATGATGAAACTGATCGTGTGTGAGGACACTCGCGTTGTGTTAGGGTGCCATATCGTTGCACCCAATGCTGGCGAGCTGATCCAGATGGTGGGCATTGCCGTCAAGGCGCGGCTGACAAAAGAACAGTTTGATGTGACTTGTGCGGTGCATCCGACCATGTCGGAAGAACTGGTCACGATGCGCACACCGACACGCACAGCTTGAAATCCGGGCATTTATGCCCAAGTTTGAACGAGACGAGACCGCAAAGGCGGTCGTAATAGGGAAGAGTTAATGGCTGGAAATACAGGCGGCCCTTGGGGCGGCGGAGGAAACACAGGCGGCAATTCTGGTGGTGACCAGAATAAGCCAAATGGCAACCGACCAAGTGGTGGGGGCCGTGGCCCCGGTGGTGACAAACCACAAATCCCCGAAATTGATGATCTGGTGAAAAAAGGTCAGGAACAGCTGCGCGTTTTGATGGGCGGCAAAAGCGGCGGCCGTGGTAACGGTACTGGCGGCGGGGGCAGCGACAGCAATAGCCCGCGTTTCACCCGTGGCACAATCGGACTGGGCGCATTGGCAGCCGTGGTTCTTTGGGGCATGGCCAGCTTTTACACTGTACGCCCTGAACAGCAGTCGATTGAACTATTTCTTGGTGAATTCTCTGGCATTGGCACCGAAGGTCTGAACTTTGCGCCGTGGCCCTTTGTCACCGCCGAAGTGTTCGACGTGACAACCAACCGTGCCGAAACAATTGGCGCTGGCCGCTCTGGCGGCGACAACGAAGGCTTGATGCTGACAACAGATGAAAACATCGTCGACATCGACTTTCAGGTCGTCTGGAATGTGAAAAACGCCCAAGATTTCCGGTTCTCGCTGCGGGACCCGACGGCATCCGTGCGGGCGATCTCTGAATCGGCGATGCGTGAAATCATCGCGCAATCCGAACTGGCCCCGATCCTGAACCGTGACCGTGCGGCAATCGAGGCAAATGCCCGCGAGTTGATCCAGACCACTTTGGACAACCGTCAGACAGGTATCAACATTATCCGCGTCAACTTTAACAAAGTGGACCCGCCAAGCCAGACCGTGACTGTGACAGACGCAGATGGTCGGGTGACGCAGGAATCCGTCATCGACGCCTTCCGTGACGTTCAGGCCGCCGAGCAAGAACGCGACCGGGTGGAACGTCAGGCGGACGCCTATGCCAACCAGCGCACCGCCGAAGCACGCGGACAATCGGCGCAACTGCTTGAAGCAGCCGAAGGGTACCGCGCGCGGGTTGTGAACGATGCCGTGGGTGAGGCAAGCCGGTTCGAGGCCGTTTTGACCGAATACCGCGCCGCACCCGAGGTGACGCGCAAGCGTCTGTACCTCGAAACCATGGAAAAGGTTCTGGGTGACGTGGACAAGATTATTCTTGAAAACAACCAAGACGGAAGCGGGCAGGGGGTCGTCCCCTATCTGCCGCTTAATGAACTGCGTTCGAAACAGGGGTCAAACTGATGCGTAAGCTAAACCTTCTTATCCCCGTTATCGTGATTGCGGCAATTGTTGCGCTGTCGTCGATCTTTATTGTTGATGAACGTGAAAAGGCGCTGGTTCTGCGCTTTGGTCAGATCAAACAGGTGCGTGAAGACGCAGGCATCGGGTTCAAAATCCCGCTGCTGGACGAAGTCGTGCGCTATGACGACCGGATCCTGTCGCTTGAGACGCCTATGATCGAAGTCACCCCAGCCGATGATCGTCGCTTGGAAGTCGACGCCTTTGTTCTGTACCGCATCGCCGATGTGCGTCAGTTCCGTCAGGCTTTGGGCACCGATGGGGCCCGTCAGGCTGAAATCCAGCTGAACGGTATCCTTGATGGTCAGATCCGTGCGGTTCTGGGTTCGCAAGGTGTGACATCGAACACCATTCTGTCGCCTGAACGCTCGGCTTTGATGGATCAGATCCGCGAACGGTCCGATGCGCGTGCGCAGGCCTTGGGTCTGGATGTGGTTGACGTGCGCCTGCGCCAGACCAATCTGCCCGAGCAGAACTTTGATGCGACATTGCAGCGGATGATTGCGGAACGTGCCCGCGAAGCGACCGATGAACGTGCCCGTGGCCGCGAAGCCGCGCAACGTGTCACGGCCCTTGCGGATCGTACGTATGAGGAAATTTTGTCAGAAGCTCGCCGTGATGCCCGCATAACCGAAGGTGAGGCAGACGCCGCACGCAACAAAATCTTTGCCGAAGCCTATTCCAAGGACGCGGAATTCTTTGAATTCTACCGCTCGCTCAGCGCCTATGAACAAGCGTTGAAGGGAGAGAACTCGACCATGGTGATGTCCCCGGACAGCGAATTCTTTAACTATCTGGGATCGGATCAAGGCAGCCGCGCCTCCGAGGGGGCAGGAAACTAAAACCCACTGACAATGTGTGATTACAAAGGGCCGGCCACTGCGCTGGCCCTTTTTTCGTCGCTTCCATGAACTTAAGGGCGTCCGCATTTCGCCTCTCGTTTGGGCAATCACATATCGTGGCATGCCCATGCGCCAGTAGACCGCCGCAATAGGTCACTCAGGGACCCTTAGACAGCCTGGGGCCGCAGCCGCAAATCGGCGGCGCGGGCATGCCCTTCCATCCCCTCGACCCGGCTGATCCGCGCGGTTCGCAGGGCCAACTCGTGCGAGGCGGCGGCATTGCAGCGCTGCCATGTCACTGTCTTGGTGAATTTATGGACCGACAGCCCGCCAGTATATCGTGCGGCACCGCTGGTCGGCAGCACATGATTGGGGCCTGAGGTTTTATCCCCAAACGCGACGGTGGTTTCTTTGCCCAGAAAGAGCGAGCCATATACTGACAGCCGGTCCAGCCACCAGTCCAGATCATCGGCTTGGACCTGCAGATGTTCAGGTGCGTAGCGGTCAGCCACCTCTGCGGCCTCTTCGCGGGTGTCACACAAGATGACTTCGGCGCGTTCATTCCACGCAGTACGGGCCGCTGTGGCGTTCGGTTCGGGCAGGCTGTCGATCACCGAAGGGGCACGGGCAAGCACATCCATCGCCAGCATCCTGTCTGTGGTGACCAGCCAAACGGGGCTGTCCATGCCGTGCTCGGCCTGGCTGATCAGGTCCCAAACGACAGTTTCGGCAGAGGCCGTGTGATCGGCGATAACCAGCGAATCCGTGGGCCCCGCGAACATGTCTATGCCGACTTCACCGAACAACATCCGCTTGGCTTCGGCAACATAGCTATTGCCGGGCCCGACAAGAATATCAGTGGGTTTGCCGCCGAAAAACCCCTTGGCCATAGCGGCGATCCCCTGCACGCCGCCAAGGTTCAGGATCAGGTCCGCACCGCATAAATCCATCGCAAAAACGATGGCATCGGGAATGCCGATGCCGGGCCGCGTGGGGGATACGGCGGTAATATGCGGTACGCCAGCAACCTTGGCGGTCGTGATCGTCATCAGCGCACTGGCGACATGGCTATAGCGGCCACCGGGCACATAGCAGCCCGCACTTGAGACCGGGATTTGCTTTTGGCCAGCGATCAGGCCGGGTATCACCTCGATTTCGCATTCACCCATCGTGGCCTTTTGCGCCTCGGCAAAGCGTTGGATATTGCCATGCGCAAAGCGGATGTCGTTCTTGAGGTCTTCGGGAACGCGGGCGCAAGCCGCGCGGCGGGCCGCGTCCGAGAGCACGATATCACCGGTCCACCTGTCCAACTTTTTTGCGTAGTCGCGCACGGCTGTCTCGCCTTCACGGTCGATATTGGCAAGCATGATGTGCACGATATCGCGAATGTCCTTGTTCTCGACCAAAGGGCGGGGATCGGCGGTTTTGAGATAGGTAATAGCCATGGTTAATTCTATTCCATCAGGGTGTGGTCACGTATCGCGCGTGCCAGCACGTCTACAGTATCGATGGCGGGAACCGCCGCGTGCAAATCCGGGGTAAGCAGCGAAAATTCAGAGCAGGCAATAAAGAGAATATCGGCACCCTTGCCGACCAGTTCGTCTGCGGCATATTGGAGCGTTTGATGGGCCTCGGAGGTGGCACCGTGGGCCTTGATGTTGCGGATTTCCCGCAGCATGCGGTCGGTATCCTCGGGCCAAAGGGCTGATAGGTTTGCCCCGCGAAAGGCCGTATCGAATACCCCGGCCCGCTGCACAGCAGGAGACGCGAGCATGCCGATATTGGCTGCTTCGGGGGCGCAGCGCACGGCATGGGCGACGGACAGATCAACCATATTAAGCAGCGGCACAGATACGGCCGCTGCAATCTCGGGCGCATAGTGATGGGCCGTATTGCAGGGCATGGCCAGCGCCGTCGCGCCTGCGGCTTCAAGCCGTTGCGCCATCGCGGTGAGGGTCGGGCCGGGGTCGATACCTGTACCTTCGATCAGATGGGCAATGCGCGAGGGCACCTGCGGGTTCATGTCGATCAGCAGTGGGATATGATCAGCATCATCATAGGCCACGACGGTAGCCAGTAGGCGCTCTTGCAAAAGGATGGTCGCCTCGGGCCCCATGCCACCCAATACGCCAACAAGATTGCGCATCATGGTGCCACCTCGGTTGCAGCGGCGCTGATGGCACCGGGGACGGGGGCAAGAGTAATCCCATCGGGCAGCACAACAGCGTCAATGGCTACCGCGGGGATCGGCTCTTGCCGGGTGAAATACCTTGTAAATCTGCGTCCCACGACGGTGCCCATCGCTAGAGCGTGACCCAGCGGTCGCTGCTGTCAAAGGCGAAATCATAACCGCCAAGAGCGGCAGCACCGCCAGTGTGCAGGAACACAATCCGTTCGTCTTTGAATGCGCCCTTGCGTGCCAGATCAATCAGGCCAGCGGCTCCCTTGGCGGAATAGCAAGGGTCCAAAAGGATACCTTCAAGCTCGGCGAACATCCGGATCGCTTCGATGCCGCTTTCGGTTGGCAGGCCGTAGCCTTCACCGACGTAATCGGTGTTAGCCATCACATCCTCGCGCTTGACCACGCCGGGGCAGCCGAGTTTCTCGGCGGTTTTACAGGCCAGATCATAGACCATCTGTTCCTGCTTGGGCTGCGGCGCACGGGTGCCGATGCCCAATACAGGGATCTGCGCGTTCATTGCGCACATGCCAGTGACCAGACCCGCCTGCGTGCCCGACGATCCGGTCGCATGGACGACGCGGTCAACCTTGAGGCCGGTATCGGTGAATTGAGTCAGCAGTTCAAAAGCGCAGTTCACGTAGCCAAGCGCCCCAGTCGGGTTGGACCCGCCGCCGGGGATCACATAAACCTTGTGCCCTTTGGCCCGCATTTTTTCTGCTGCACGTTCCATCTCGGCGGGCATGTCATGGCCACCGGGAAATTTCTGCGTTGTCGCGCCGTGCAGGTGGTCCAGCAGGACGTTGCCATTGGTGTTATAGTTGGCATCGTCATAACCTGTGCGATCCTCAAGAAGGATATGGCAGGCAAGCCCAAGCTTTGCAGCCGCTGCGGCGGTTTGACGTCCGTGGTTGGTCTGGGTGGCCCCTTGGGTCATTACCATGTCGGCCCCTTGTTCCAGCGCCTCGGCCATCAGGAATTCCAGCTTGCGGGTCTTGTTGCCGCCTGTCGACAATCCGGTGCAGTCGTCGCGCTTGATCCAAAGGTCGACGCCCAGTTCCTTGGAGAGGTGTTTCATCGGTTCCAGTGGTGTGGACAGATGGGCGAGGCGAACGCGGGGAAAGCGTGACAGATGCATTTTGTTATCCTTGTAACTACGAGATGGAGCCGCGCGGGGCAGCCTTGCCCGACAGATGTGCACGGCGTTGTGACGGAGATGCGCCAAAGGCGCTGGCGTATGGTGTGAAATAGTATGACGGGCTGCCGAACCCGCAAATATCCATGATTTCAAAGACTTGGGGCGCGGATGCGACAGCCTCGTTTTTGATCACTACACTGCGCTGAAACTGCGTCATGCTACATCATCCCCGCATCAGCGTGTAATCGGGGTCATAGGGCGATGGCGCAATCACGGTGGCATTCACAAGATCACCGTAAAGGTCGATCTGCATGGTGCTGGCCTCAACGCTTAGATCAGGGTCAACAAAGGCATAGGCCAGGTTCATCCCCATCCGGTGGCCCCAATCGCCCGAGGTCACAGTGCCCACCACCTTGCCGTCGCGCATCAGCGACGCGCCGCCATGGGCCGGGGCGTGGTCCGCGTCGATCTTGAGCGTGACCAGCTTTTTGCGCAGGCCGTCGGCCTTGCGTTGCAGCAGGGCGGCCTTGCCGATGAAATCGCCCTTCTCAAGCCTAACGAAGCGATCAAGCCCGGTCTCGAACGGATCGAACTCGGTCAAAAGGTCGGCTTTCCAGTGTAAAAAACCTTTCTCCATCCGCATTGAATCGACCGCGCGCGCGCCGAAAATCTTCAGCCCATACGCTTCGCCCGCTTTGCGCAATGCCAGATAGGCCGCGTAAAGCGACGCGTTCGGGACGTGAATTTCATAGGCCAATTCGCCGGAAAAACTGACGCCAAGCACGGTGGCGGGGGCAAACCCGATAAAACATTCGCGCGCGCTGAGCCAAGGAAAGGCGGTCTTGGACCAATCGCCCCGCGAACAGGCTGACAGCACATCACGTGCCTTGGGGCCGGCAAGGACCAGGATCGTCTGGTCATTGGTCAGGCTACGGATTGTGACGTCTTCGTCATCCGCCAGATGCGCCTGTAGCCAATCCATGTCATGGAATTCGCTTGCCGCGGCGGAGCCGTACCAGACGCGTTCGGGGCCACGGTCGCTGGCAGGCAGGTTGGCGATGGTCGCTTCGCCCTTGATCATGCCGTGATGGTTCAAAAGATACCCCAACCCGACGCGGCCGTCGCGCTTGGTCACCGTGCCGCAGAACATGCGATCAAGAAACGCGTGCCGATCCGCGCCAGTGATCTCGAACCGGTTGAAACCGTTGACTTCGCATAGGCCGACGTTCTCTTGTACGTTCTTGATTTCGGCACCGATCACGTCAAATGTTTCGTCGAAATTGAAGTCGAGTGTGGGGTGGAAAACGGTTGTCGGCTTGATGTAGTCGACCCGTTCCCAGCCATTCACCACGGTGAATTCCGCTCCTTCGGCGGCAAAGACGGGGGTCAGCGGCGTTGTTTTGGCGGGCCTGCCTGCGGGGCGATGTTCGTGCGGGAAATGAAAGCGGAATTCGTTCTGGTAATCCTCGATCGCCTTGAGCGCCGTCAGTTCCACATTTGTGTGTCCGGTAAAGCGGCGCGGGTCGATAACCCATGTGTCGTATTGCGCCTCGCCATGCACGATCTGCTGCGCCAGCAGCCAGCCATGACCGCCGCCTTCGCCAAGGCCCGCGCGCAGGCCGATGATACAGAACGCATTGCGTTTTCCGGGGATCGGGCCGACCAATGGCGCGCCGTCGATGGTGTAGGTGATTGGGCCGTTGACGATGCGCTTGATGCCCGCCTCGGCGAGAACCGGCATCCGCTCGAACGCGCCTTCCAGCACGTCCATCACACGGTCCAGATCGTCGGGGCACAGATCATTCGAGAAACCGGGGCTGATCCCGTCCATCCCCCATGTGCGGCAATCCTGTTCGTAAAAACCCACCAACAGGCCGTTCTTTTCCTGCCGTGAATAATAGTCAGAGATGGGACACCGTAGCAGTGGCATTCGGTGGCCAGCTTCGGCGATGGCGGGAATATCTTCGGTTACGAAATACTGGTGCTCCATCGATGCGACGGGGTGATGCACGCCCATCATTGCGCCGACTTCGTTTACGCGGTAGCCGCAGGCATTCACGACAATATCCGCGTCGATTGTGCCCTTGTCCGTCTCGACGCTCCAAGTATCGTCGGCTTTCTGGGTCAGACCAGTGACGTTTGTCTGCCGGTACACCTCTGCGCCAGCCTTTCGCGCGTGAAAGGCCAACGCCTGACACAGCTGCGCAGGGTCGATATCGCCATCCTCCCCATCCCAAAGGCCGCCCAACAGGTTATCGGTTGAAATGAGAGGGTGGCGGCGTGCGCATTCCTTTGCGTCGATCACCTCGTAGGTGACGCCCATACCGCGTGCCATAGACGCGAAATGCCGATAACCCTGCATCTGTGCTTCGGTATTGGCCAACCGGATGCCGCCATCGCCGTGGTGATAGCCGACCGGATACTCGGGATCGTCGCGCAGTTTTTTGTAAAGCGCGATGGAATGGCTTTTCAGGCCGACCATTGTCTGGTTGGCCCCAAAGTTGGTGACCTGAGCGGCGGAATGCCATGTCGTGCCCGAGGTTAGCTCGTCACGCTCGATCAGGACAACGTCGCTCCAGCCTTCTTGGGTAAGATGATAAAGCGTCGAACACCCGGCAATCCCACCGCCAATGACAACGACCTTGGTTCGCGATTTCATGAGGCATCCCCGAAGCTACTTCATGAAGTAAGTCGCAGAACGCCGTCTCGTCGCAACACTCAGTCCGGAGTTGTTAAAATATCGAAATATACTTGTGACGTAGTGATAGCAGGAAAAGGGAGCCGCACACCGCTATCCTGTACTCAAGTGACAAGCGTGAAACTGTCTGAGAGCCATGGATTGCTTTGATGAAGTGGCGCGATAGCGTGCTGAAGGACCAGACTGCGTAGTTTGCTGTCGATCAGGTCGACAAGCGCGCTTGAGCAGTCCGGTGTGATGACGATCGCCAACGTGCGCGAAAAAGTCTTGCCGGGAAAGCGGTGCATTCGAAGCTTCGAATGAAACCGTTTCGCGCGCGAGAAATGCAATGGGGTGGTGATGGTCCATCCGGCACCGGCAGCAACCATGGCCATCAGCGTTTGATGGCTGGTGCATTCGAACCTCTGGGGGGGCGACAGTCCGATGCGCTGCAACTGGGATTCAATCTGTTGTGCGATCATCAGGTTGCTGGAAAACCGCAGGAACGGCATCTTGGTGCGCCCTTCGACGATCTCTGTCAGGGATCGGTCATCGACCTGGGGAAGCACGATAACAAATGGATCGCGCAGCAGGGGGCGATCTTTAAGGTCACGTATGCTTTCGCTTGGGATGGTGGTGACGCCCAGGTCCAGCTGGCGGTCCCTCAGCATCTTTATGACCGAATGGCTGGAATCGTTGTGATACATAAAATCGCAACCCGGCATTTTCTCGGACAGATATACAGCCAGTTCGGGTATTATATCGCTATCGAAATCCTCGATCGTGCCAATCCTCAGGAAACTCGCGTCCGAGAGGGTTCCAGCCGATGCTTCGGCCTTGGCTTTGCGGATGGATTGGAGCGCTTGATCTATGTTGCGCAGAAACGCCGTGCCCTTGGGCGTCAGCACCATCGGTCTTCGGGCATGATTGAAAAGCGCCACGCCCAGATGATCCTCAAGGCTGCGAAGATGATAGGATACGGTGCTGACGGTCAGGCCGGATTCTTGTGCCGCTGCCTGCAAAGTACCCTTCTGTGCACATATTTGAAATAATTCCAGCCATTTGAGGTTAAGATCCTTTGACGTAGAGCGATGGGCCATGACAAGATCTCCTAAACCAGTTTGAGGATGTTGCCTTGTTTCTAAATATACGGAATATAAATCTCAATTTATTTCACAAAACAAATTGTCGTCGGATATTTTTGTAATCCGTGGAAGCCTAAAAAATCTGAAAGCGGCTGCCGTTTTTCGGTGCTATTATGCTGGTACATGTGCAGATATCGGAAAGGCAAGCTTTTGAATTCATTCACCCATCGGGTCATAAGGAGTTCGACAGTGACAAAAAACCACCGTCCGTCAAGCGGTACACTTTACGGCAATTAGCCTCGGCGCAGATCGAGGAAACATCGTCTGCCTTATCAAGGCTACACCATAAAAATCCAACAAGGAGTAACACAACAGTGAAAAAAGAAACCAAACGGATGTCGATCCTGGCGGGCGTTATTGCCGCGGTGTCGGCTCAGGGCGCTGCCGCACAGGAACAGCTGACTGTCGGCTATTTCCAGGAATGGCCGATGCCATTTCAATACGCCAAAGTTGAAGGCATGTATGATGCCGCGCTGGGCATGGAAGTCCAATGGCGCGCGTTCGATACCGGTACAGCGATGAGCGCGGCAATGGCGTCGGGCGACGTACAGCTGTCGGTCAGCCAAGGTGTGCCGCCTTTCGTGGTCGCAACGAGTGCGGGTCAGGATTTGCAGGTTCTCGATGTGGCGGTCAGCTATTCGGAAAACGACAACTGCGTTGTGCGCGAAGCGCTTGAGATCGACAAGAGCAACGCTGGCGAACTGGCCGGCAAGAAGGTTGCCGTGCCTCTGGGCACTGCCGCGCATTACAACTTTATCGTGCAGATGAACCATTTCGGCGTGGACATCGGATCGATGCAGGTCGTGAATATGGCCCCACCCGAAGGTGCTGCGGCAATCGCGCAGGGTTCTATCGACATGGCATGTGGCTGGGGCGGTAGCCTGCGGCGTATGCTCGAGCACGGGAACGTCTTGTTGACTGGTGCGGAAAAGGAAGAACTGGGGATCCTCGTTTTCGACGTGACCTCTGGCCCTAGCGATTATATCGCGGAAAACCCTGACGTCGTGGCTGGCTTTCTTGCTGTGACGGCTAAGGCGAATGCAATGTGGAACAGCGGTGAAAACACCGACAAGATGCTGCCCGCCATCGCCAAGGATGCAGGGATGGACGAAGACGCAGCCGCTGCTACCATGGCGACATTTGCGTTCCCCAGCGTCGAGGATCAGCTGAGCCAGAAATGGCTTGGTGGTGGTGCGCAAACCTTCATGAAGGGCGTTGCCGATGTGTTCGTCGAGGCAGGCAGCTTCGACGCCGCCAAGGATGACTATTCCGAGAACGTAAATACAGGCCCGCTGGCACAAGCTGGCGACATGTAACGATACCAATGACGCGGGCGCGCACGGATGTGGGCCCGCGTTTTCTAAACGCTGATACATTAAAGGGTGCCTGGTGCCGTATGTCGAAACTTTCGATCAATAATCTCTCCATGCGGTTCGACCTTCCCAACGGAAGCTTTGTGCAGGCGCTCAAGGACGTTTCGCTGGACATTGAAAGCGGAGAGCTGATGAGCGTCTTGGGGCCTTCGGGCTGCGGCAAGACCACGTTTCTCAATATCCTTGCCGGTTTTCTCTCGCCGACCGAGGGCAGTGTGACACTTAATGATAATGCCGTAATCGGGCCGAGCGCCGAGCGCGGAATGGTCTTTCAGCAAGGGGCGCTCTTTGAGTGGATGAGCGTGCGGGACAATGTGAGTTTTGGGCCGCGCATGGCTGGCCGCAAGAAAAAAGACTACATGGACAATGTAAATCACTTGCTTGACGTGGTGGGGCTTCAGGATTTCAAAGACAAGTCGGTTTACGAGCTTTCGGGCGGTATGCAGCAGCGTGTGGCACTGGCCCGCTGCCTCGCGAACGATCCGGACGTGATCTTGATGGATGAACCGCTGGGCGCGCTCGATGCGCTGACCCGCGAAAAGATGCAGGGGCTGGTCCTGAAGCTGTGGAAGGAAACCGGCAAGACGATCATCCTGATCACCCACTCGGTCGAGGAAGCCTTGCTTTTGGGGCAACGGCTTTTGGTGATGGCACCGCGACCGGGGCGCATCCACAAAGAATACCGCCTTCCATTCGCTGCCGCAGGGGTGGGCAAGGATTTGCGGACCGTTAAGCGCGATCCTGAATTTGCTGAAAAACGCGAGGAAATTCTGTCAATGATCTGGGACATGGAAGAAGAGATCATGGGCCGTACCGAGGAGGCAAAAGCATGATCGTTCTTGGTATCTATATCGCGATTTTCTGCGCAGCATTTATTGTTGTACGTTTCGGGATAAGCAAAATCACGGAACGCCGCGATTTCACCTCACTCAAGACCGTAACCTTTGGCGACGAAAGCGCGGTGCGCCCTAACAGATGGGCCAGTTTCCTGTCGGTGCTGACGCTATTCTTCCTTTGGGGGGCATTCACAGGTTCTGCTTGGGTGCCGTTTCATGCGCCGGGCCCCTTCGTGGGCGATACGGAATTCACCTATACGATGGAGGCACCCGATGGTGCCCGCGACGATGCCACCGTCTATGCCCGGGTCCTGCCGACAGGAGAGAAGGGCGACCCGCAGGACGTGCCAGCGGGGGATGGTTTCGCGAAAAACGACAGCATCGCCCTTGCTGCTTGGCGTTCCGATCTGGTGCTTATGGATAAGAACGATGAAATCACGCGCAAAGACGGCGGCAAGGTCGTTGCTATCGACGGGCAACCGGTATCGCCGGGAAGCCGTGTAGAGGTTGCCCATGGTACCGTCGCCGTTACGTCGAAAGGGTCGCTGAACTTTGTGCCCGATGGCGGCATGCAGATGGAGCCGATCTGGCTGCCCGCGCCGGAATCCGTGGTCGCCCGGGTCAAGGAAATCTCGGTGAGAGGGTATCAGAACTTCACCCTGTGGGAGCATCTTTATTGGTCGCTATTCCGCGTCATCGTTGGCTTCTTATGTGGCGCGATTGTCGGTATTCCACTTGGCTATGCCATGGGGCTAAGCGGTTGGTTCCGCGGCTGGTTTGACCCGATCGTAGAATTTATGCGCCCGGTGCCGCCGCTCGCCTTGATCCCGCTGGTTATCATCTGGGCTGGCATCGGCGAAAGCGGCAAGATCATCCTGTTGTTCCTGGCGGCACTGTGGATCATGGCCATCTCAGCGCGCGCGGGCGTATCGGGTGTTGCGATTTCCAAGGTGCACGCGGCTTATTCGCTGGGCGCAAGCCGCTGGCAGGTTCTGAGATATGTTATCGTGCCAAATTCGCTACCAGAAATTTTCACCGGCGCACGCGTCGCTATGGGGGTTTGTTGGGGCACCGTGGTCGCAGCCGAATTGGTTGCTGCCGAAAAAGGGGCAGGTATGATGATCATGGTCGCCAGTCGTTTCCAACTGACCGATATCGTGCTTATGGGGATCATCCTGATCGGTGTGATTGGCTTTAGCATCGACATCCTGATGCGCAAAGCCGAGGATTGGCTGGTCCCATGGAAGGGCCGCACGTAAGCAGTATTGCGTCCGAGATTAGGCATCCAAGCCGTTGTTATTGCCGCTTGATCCAGCTTGATGGAATGCGCATTGCGTATAATGTGTAACCTTGACGTTACTATCGTCACCCGCTATGTAACCCATAGGTTGCTAGAGGTATCAATGATGAACTTGCTTGCCATAACGCGTTTGACTGGAAACATTCTCCTTATCGCTGCGGTGCTTTTGCTCACGATCATGATGTTCTGGGGGACGGCAATAGCGCCGTTCCATGTGATCGTTATAGGCGCTCTCGCTCTTTTGGGGGGCGTCGCGCAGTTTATGGTATCGGTCATGCGTCCACGCGACATCAAACCGGCGTGGGACGAACAATCGGTCGCGTCGCATCGCGGATCATATCAGTTTGGCTATTGGTCGGCGCTGATCGGGTTCTGGGCACTGTTCCTGTATTCTCGGGTCTCCAATACCGAAGTAGATAGCTCTTTCCTTTGGGTGGGCGTTATCCTGATGGGGGCGCCATCGCTGTGGATGATTATCGCAACTTTCCTGGGGCGTGCTGGATGACCCTGCTACGAGCGAACCTGAAAGAACATCGAAAGCGGGCGGGGCTAACGCAGGCTGAATTGGCCGAAAAGGTTGAGGTCAGCCGGAAGACAATTAACACGGTCGAAAACGGAATATTTGTGCCATCCACCGTTTTGTCGTTGAAGCTTGCACGCTGCCTTGGCGTAGCTGTTGAGGACTTGTTTCAACTGCCTGACTGATCCGCAGTACCGCTTGATGTCGCCCCTTAGAAACATCACTCACGACTGAACCACCTGCCCAAGGTAGGTGCAGGCACAGTCTCGGTCAGCGTGCATTTCACCTCGCAAGGCCTGCTATAAGAAAACGCCGCCGGTCCCTGAAATGACATCAACCGGGTCCACCAAGCGGCACTGCCCGTTGACATGCGCGTGAACGATCAC
Organism: Sulfitobacter marinus; assembly: GCF_900116285.1. Classification (GTDB taxonomy): domain Bacteria; phylum Pseudomonadota; class Alphaproteobacteria; order Rhodobacterales; family Rhodobacteraceae; genus Sulfitobacter; species Sulfitobacter marinus. The sequence continues at coordinate 196,160 of NZ_FPAJ01000001.1, forward strand.
ATCTTTCACCTTGCAGCAGTGGCATTGCAGATGCACTCTGCTGTCAGAAATTTCGGGCGCGGCCCTGCGTCCCCCTTGTTCAGGAGATTGTGAATGCAGCCAAAGGCCGTACCCGTGTCGAAAACAACCACCTCGCCTGTTTGGGAGCAGTGGCTCTTGATGGGCATGCTGGCCTTGGCATTTGTCGCGATGCAAACCGTCATGGCCTATGCCAAGCCCGAAAGCCTGGCACCGCTGGCCGAGAAAATCAGCCCGTCGGTTGTGAACATCACGACATCCACGGTGGTCGAAGGGCGCACCGGCCCGCGCGGCATCGTGCCCGAAGGGTCACCGTTCGAGGACTTCTTTCGCGAATTTCAGGATCGCAATAATGATGGGCAATCGGGTCCGTCTGCACGCAAGTCATCGGCGCTTGGGTCTGGGTTTGTGATTTCCGAAGACGGTTATGTGGTGACGAACAACCACGTTATCGAAGGCGCGGATGAAATCACGGTTGAATTTTTCTCGGGCGCGGAATTGATCGCCAAGGTTATAGGCACGGATCCCAATACTGATATTGCTTTGTTGAAAGTCGAGGCCCCATCGCCGCTGCCCTTCGTAAAGTTCGGCGATAGCGACGCAGCACGTGTGGGCGACTGGGTCATCGCGATGGGCAATCCGCTGGGGCAGGGGTTTTCGGTTTCCGCCGGGATCGTATCGGCGCGCAACCGGGCGCTGTCAGGGACATATGACGACTACATCCAGACCGATGCGGCGATCAACCGCGGGAATTCCGGTGGGCCATTGTTCAACATGGATGGCGCTGTGATCGGCGTGAACACGGCCATTCTATCCCCCAATGGCGGTTCGATCGGGATCGGCTTTTCCATGGCGTCTAACGTGGTGAAACGCGTGGTGGACCAGCTTAAGCAATACGGTGAAACCCGCCGGGGTTGGCTGGGTGTGCGCATTCAGGACGTCACCCAGGACGTGGCCGATGCCATGGGGCTGGCCAAGGCGGCGGGCGCGTTAATCACTGACGTGCCCGACGGACCGGCCAAGGAAGCTGGGCTGAAAACCGGAGACGTGATCATGAGCTTTGCCGGGGTCGAGGTCGAAGACACCCGTGCGTTGGTCCGTCAGGTCGGCAACAGTGCCGTGGGCGCGGCTGTGCGGGTTACGGTGCTGCGCGACGGGAAAACGCAAACGCTCAAAGTGACCCTTGGACGCCGCGAAGATGCTGATGACACCAGCCCCGCTGGCACGCCGGAGGACGACGACGCACCGCAAGAGCCTGAGATAGCATCGCTGCTGGGCCTGACTCTCACCCCACTGACGGATGACATGCGTGCGGAACTCGGCGCTGATGACACCACGACCGGCTTGGTCGTCACAGATGTTGATGAGGTGTCCGAGGCCTTTGAAAAGGGCCTGCGCACAGGTGACGTGATCACCGAGGCGGGCCAGCAAAGCGTTGCCACAGTGGCGGATCTTGAGGACCGGATCGCCGAGGCACAGGATGCGGGGCGCAAATCGTTGCTCTTGCTGATCCGGCGCGCCGGAGATCCGCGTTTTGTCGCGATTGGTATCGAAGACTAAACAGCGGCTTTCACGCGACCCAAACCAATGACCCGCCTTTGCCGACGCAGGGGCGGTTTTTCGTAATCTGCGCGTGTAGCTTCTTTGTTGTTTCACATGTCGAAAGTGCGTAGTTTCTTTGACAGGAGGAAGCCTGAATGTCCGAAGCCATGCCCACGTCCGTGTACCCGGAACGTCTTCATAAATTGCGCACGCAGCTTCTGGCCGAGGCAGATATAACAAGTGTCCAAAACCAAGAGTTGATCCAAAGCCGCCGCGAACAGATTTGCGACGCCGCGCTTGAGCTGTTTTTGGAGAAAGGCTTTGCGGCCACAACAATACGCGACATCTGCGCGCGCTCGGGTGTTAATCAGGCCAGCATCTATGATTACATCGCCAACAAAAATGATATCCTGCGCCGCCTTCTGAACCAGCTTTGGTTTCGCGAAGACGTGCCAACCCTGTCAGTGATCCTGCAAGATCAATCGCTTTCGCTGGAAGACGCGATTGAACAGTATTTCCGCGAAACTTGGGCATATAAGCGCAAAGGCACATTGCTGGCCTATCGCTGCGTGCCCCATATGCTGCCAGAGGACCGCGAAGCCTTGCACGCCCGCGAATATGCGGCGATGAAGGATCTGGCCGATCAGCTTAGCCTTCGGCTGGGGATTTCATCCGAAGACCGCCGTCTTGATATTGTGTCAAACCTGATGGTGTTTTTGTCTGCCTTTGGCCCCATGCGTGATTGGCTGAACCGCGATATTCCCAGCGATCAAATCCTGCGGGCCATTTCTGCCGGCGCTACTGCGATGATCCGGTCGTTAGAGGCCGAAGATACCCCGTAATTCAGATCAGGTTTTGCGGGCGCGGATCACAGTATGATGGCTGACGATTTGATAGCCCAGTTCCGCCGCTACCCTGCTCATCAGCTCGGCGATTTCGGTGCCGGGGATTTCGACTAAATCGCCGCTTTCAAGGTCGACGAGATGGTCGTGCTCGGTATGGGGCATCATTTCATAGCGGGCAGGGGCATCGTCCATCACCAGCTTGCGCACCAGCCCTGCGTTTTCAAGCACTGACATGGTGCGATATACGGTTGCGACCGACACAGTATCATCCAGCGCGCGCACTTTCTCATACAGGTCTTCGACGTTGGGATGGTCATCGGTTTCAGACAGAATCGTTACAATCGATGCACGTTGCGGTGTGACGCGCAGCCCGGCATCGCGCAGCATTTTCCTGTAGTCGGGGTCATTTTCCAATGCGGTCACCATCCTTGTGTTGCCACGACTTTAAGCAAGTTTTTTCTTGCCTGCAACATTCTGCGATCTATTCTCATTCGCATGTTTGACATTTGCGAATAATTCGCATTTACATGTAGCTGAAGTGTTAAGCTATGGAGGCTTTGGTGAAAAAAACTTTGTTGGCGACGGTTTCCACGACAGTATTGATGACAGCGGCCCCTGTGTGGGCGGCGGATTTCAAGGTGGTGACGACGTTCACAGTGCTTGCGGATATGGCCCAGCACGTAGCGGGGGACGCGGCCGAGGTTGTATCGATCACCAAGCCGGGTGCCGAAATTCATGGCTACGAACCCACGCCGCGTGACATCGTGCGGGCGGTTGATGCCGATCTGATCTTGTGGAACGGCCTGAACCTCGAGCTGTGGTTCGAGCAGTTTTTGTCCAATCTTGGCGATATTCCGTCTGTGACTTTGACGGATGGCATTGACCCGATTTCGATCGCTACTGGCGACTATGAGGGCAAGCCAAACCCACATGCATGGATGGGATTGGATAATGCGCTGATCTATGTCGACAATATCGCCGCCGCTTTTGCGGAATATGACCCGGACAATGCCGATATCTATTTGGCGAACGCCGAAACGTATAAGGGCGAGATTCGTGATACAATTGCGCCGCTGCGGGACCGTGTGGCGGAAATTCCCCAAGCGCAGCGTTGGTTGGTCACCTGCGAAGGGGCGTTTAGCTATCTTGCCCGTGATTTCGCTATGAAAGAGCTGTATTTGTGGCCGATGAATGCAGACCAGACCGGCACACCGCAGCAAGTGCGCACCGTGATCGACGAGGTTCGGGCCAATGATATTCCCGTGGTTTTCTGCGAAAGCACGGTCAATACAGCACCTGCCAAACAGATCGCCCGTGAAACGGATGCGGCCTATGGTGGGGTGCTATACGTCGACAGCCTCAGCACGGCGGAGGGGCCAGTGCCCAGCTATCTGGACCTGCTGCGGGTGACATCCCAGACCATCGCCGATGGACTGGCTGAGAACTTAAAGTGATCGGAACACAGTTATGCTAAGCGCCGAAATCCAACATGATGCTGAACATTTCGCGCCCCAAGACAGCGGGATATCTGCCCATAATGTGACCGTCACGTATCGCAACGGTCACACGGCGCTGTATGATGCGAATTTCGAGATTCCGCGCGGCACGATCACCGCGCTGGTGGGGGTGAATGGGGCGGGGAAGTCCACTTTGTTCAAGGCCATCATGGGCTTTGTTCCCGCCGCAGCGGGCGAGATCAAGCTGCTTGGCAAATCCGTGCGCGAGGCGCTGCGCGAGAACCTTGTCGCTTATGTGCCGCAATCGGAGGAGGTCGATTGGGCCTTTCCGGTGTTGGTGCAGGACGTGGTGATGATGGGGCGTTACGGGCATATGGGTTTCCTGCGCCGTCCCAAAGCCGCAGATCACGCAGCCGTGGACGAGGCCTTGCGCCGCGTGAACATGAGCGACTTTCGGAACCGCCAGATTGGCGAACTGTCCGGCGGCCAACGCAAACGTGTGTTTCTGGCCCGCGCCTTGGCCCAAGACGGCCGCGTGATCCTGCTGGATGAACCTTTCACCGGGGTGGACGTCAAAACCGAGGATCAGATTGTGGCCCTGTTGCGCGAACTGCGCGACGAGGGCCGCGTGATGTTGGTCTCGACCCATAACCTGGGCTCTGTACCCGAATTCTGCGACCGTACCGTGTTGGTCAAGGGGACCGTCCTTGCTTATGGGCCGACCGAAACGGTCTTTACCCATGACAACCTTGAGATGGCATTCGGTGGCGTGCTGCGTCACTTTACCCTTGGCGGTAGTGACCTGCATGACGACGATGATGGCCGCGAGCTGCGGATCATCACTGACGACGAACGCCCCTTTGTTCATTACGGAGAGGCGCTGGCGAAGGGCGAGGACGACAAATGATCGACCTGCTGCTAGAGCCGTTCGGCTACGGCTACATGTTCAACGCCATGTGGGTATCGGCCATGGTCGGCGCGGTCTGCGCGTTTCTGTCATGCTACCTGATGCTGAAAGGTTGGTCGCTGATCGGCGACGCGCTGAGCCATTCGGTCGTGCCCGGTGTGGCAGGGGCGTATATGTTGGGTCTGCCCTTTGCGCTTGGCGCGTTTCTGGCGGGCGGACTGGCGGCGGGGGCGATGTTGTTTCTGTCGGGGCGCTCGGGCCTCAAGATCGACGTCATCATTGGCATCATCTTTACATCGTTCTTTGGGCTGGGCCTGTTCATGGTGTCGCTGTCGCCCATGTCGGTCAGTATCCAAACCATCATCATGGGCAATATTCTGGCCATCGCCCCGTCTGACATCATTCAACTGGCGATCATCGGCGCGGTCTGCCTGACGGTGCTGCTGCTGAAGTGGAAAGATTTAATGGTTACGTTTTTCGACGAAAACCACGCGCGATCCATCGGGCTGAAACCGGATGTTCTGAAGGCGGTGTTCTTTATGTTGCTGTCTGCTGCCGTTGTGGCGGCGATGATGACCGTGGGCGCATTTTTGGTGATCGCGATGGTCGTGACCCCCGGTGCCACGGCCTATCTGCTTTGCGACCGGTTTCCGCGCCTTATCATTGTGTCGGTGATCATCGGGACGTTAACCGGATTTCTGGGGGCCTATGCCAGCTATTTTCTGGATGGCGCGACAGGCGGTGTGATTGTGACCCTGCAAACTGCCATTTTCCTTGCGGCCTTTGTCTTTGCGCCAAAACACGGCGTGCTGGCGGCACGGCGCAAGGCGGCCCAAGCGCTGCAGTCCTTGCGAGACGAGGTGCCATCATGATCGACACATTGCTGTTTCCGTTTCAGTTTCCCTTTATGCAAAATGCCTTTTGGATCATTCTGCTGGTCGCACCCCCCACGGCATTGCTGTCTTGTTTTCTGGTTCTCAAGGGCTGGGCGCTGATGGGGGATGCCGTTAGCCATGCGGTGCTGCCGGGGGTGGTTCTGGCCTGGATTACGGGCATTCCGCTGATCATCGGGGCCTTTGCTGCGGGCATGTCCTGCGCCTTGCTGACCGGATACCTAAGCCACAATAGCCGGATCAAGCAGGACACCGTGATGGGGGTAGTTTTCTCGGGGATGTTTGGCATTGGCATTATCATGTACACATCGATTTCGACCAACCAGCATCTGGATCACATCCTGTTTGGCAACATGCTGGGGGTGGGTCCGCAGGACCTATGGACGGCTGGCGTTATCTCGATCTTTGTAACTGCGTTTATGGTGCTGAAGTGGAAGGACCTGCTGCTGCACGCCTTTGATCCGGCCCAAGCGCAGGCAAGCGGGTTGCGCACAGATCTGCTGCACTATGGCTTGCTGGCCGTGTTGTCGCTGACCATCGTGGCGACCTTGACCGCAACGGGGCTGATCCTTGCGGTCGCTTTGCTGGTCACACCGGGGGCGATTGCGTTTCTGTTGGTGCGCAGCTTTGGTCCGATGTTGATCATGTCGGTCGCGGTGTGCACAGCGTCGATGTTCGCAGGCACCTACCTGAGCTTTTTCATCGACAGCGCGCCGGCCCCGACCATTGTTCTGATCCTGACAGCGGTGTTTATTGTGGCATTTGTTAACCGCCTTTACGCCACGCATAAAGCGTCACGTATCGCCGGGCAGGCGATGAACGGGGCTGACAACGGGTGAAGACTGTGATCACTCTGCAGCCCTTTTTGTGACACTTGATCGGGGCGTGCATTACTTGGCGCATGGTGTGATTATAGGGCGCAGTCATCCGACCTCTTAGGGGTTTGAGCGCATTTTCGCCTCAATACCACCGGTTGTGCGATTGCTCTTGCGTATCCGCATAAGGCATGTCGTTCGGGCATCTTTTCGATACGATCCTGCATGCCCCTATAATAGTTACATTAATCAAGATCAGCCGAATCTATCGCGGAAGTGATTCGGCAGGAATGAGGCGCTACGTTTAAATTTCGTAAACAAATAGTTAATTTTCCCTCGATTGGTTCTCTTTTTACGGGATTGTCAAAAAAAAATGGCAGAAATTTGCCGCTACTTTACGCTAGGTTAATTGTTTCGGCTTTAGATACAGTTCTTTGGTCAGGTTAAGATTCATTAACGCGGCGATTCCGATTTTCTTCAATGTTTACCGATCTTAACGCCAGAAATTTTCGGGTGCTGTCGAAACAATGGGCACTCTGCGGTTGGATCGGCATGGCGGAAATCTCTCAAAAAAAGGGCGTAAAAGCGTCACCATGCTGACCAGATATGGTAATTTTCCCTTCCCCGAATGCCGAAGCGCCGCTAACGATTAGGGGCCCAACTGGGGGGGCAAAGTCTGCAGGTCACGGGGGCGACCGCATTGAACGCGTGCTGTTACGTACGGGATAGATGTGTTCGTCGCGCTGCTAAGTCGTCGAATATATTTCTGGCCAAGGTTCGGTCAGGACTGGTCGCTTGCGACCCGACATCCCTTCTTTCGGGTCAAGGTTCACTGGGTGCCGTCATCAGACCGCCGAAGTGTGCTCTTGGGTATTTTTTGTTCGCCGCATAGCTGCGGTCCGTCTGTCTGGCGGGTGAGGGAGAGAAAGATGAACAGGTTTGAAAAAGCCGGGATGTTGAGCGGGCCAATCGCATCAACCACGACTCCGCGCCGCACCACAGACGGAAACTGCCTATTTTCACCTTCAACTCGCCACAATCGCATCAAATCGATACCACATATTGTCTCTACCAAGACATTGTGCGGCTCATTTTTTGCACGCCACTTAGTACGATTGGCGAAAATTTATTTTTCTACCCCCTCTGCCTGCGGCCTCGGAGACTTTCCCCGATCGCGGCACAGAACTGAGCAGGGCTCGAAACAGGGGTTGAACTGAACACAGTTCGCCCGACACCGGGCATTAGAGATTTGGGGCGCAGAGCAGATGCCTCGCAAGTAATTTGGAGACGACAGACATGACATATTTCTTAGGTAGCCTTTTAAGCATGTATTCAGGGTCCAAGAGCGGCTCTACAACGTCAACCGCTCGGTCAAGCTCCAAGGATGGTATCGTCGAGGGGACGGGTGACGGGGACGTGATCGACACCGCCTATACTGGCGACCCGAATGGCGACTACGTGGATGCGAATGACGCCATTAATTTTGGGACCATAGGCTCGGACGATGATTTCATCTTGGGCCGTGGTGGGGATGACACCATTTCGGCTGGCGATGGCGATGATACGGTGCTGGGCGGGTCAGGCGACGACAGCATTCTTGGCGAAGACGGAGACGATGTTCTTTTCGGCGACGCGGGTACATCAGTCACAGGCACTGCGGCGCGCGAAAGCTTTGAGTGGTCCAAAGCGCCAGATCCCAACGATCCGGGTACCTCCATTGACGAAGATGACATCCTAAAAAACGGATTTGTGCAAAACACAGGCACCGTGAATGTCACCTTCGAAGTGAAGTCGAACACCAATAACCGGGCCGACGATCAGAAATACACCTATGATGACCAGAACATTAACGGCGTTGTTGGCGACGGTAGCCCCGTTGATAAAAACAGTGCATTCGATTCACTGGCCAACAAGCACAATACAGCCGAGTTCGAACTGCGGTTTGACGCCGAAGTTGAGAATATTTCGTTTAATATCAACGATATCGACAACAAAGGTGCCGTTAAAATTATTGCCTATGACGCGGCCGGGAATAAGCTGGATATTGATCTAACCGGCGGATCCGGCATTGATTTAAGCGATTCAAGCAATGTCTATCTGGCCAAAAGTAAGGGCGGCGACGAAGAGGCAAGCGGATCCAAATATTCGGTGAACGTTTCCATCGACGGGCCGGTATCGAAGATTGAATTCGTTCACACAGGGTCGTCCGATGGCAACTCTGGGATTAATGTTACGGACGTCTATTTCGACAATCCGGCCACATTTATCATTGATGACACCTCGGTGGGCGAGGACACGATCAGCGGTGGCGCAGGGGATGACCTGATCTTTGGCGACAGTGGGAATGCTTCGTCAGCAGTTGTGCGCGAGAGCTTTGAGTGGGAAGGCGTAACCAATCGTCAAATCACCGACGGGTTTAGCCAAGATACCGGCAATGTTACGGTTGAATTTACGCAAACCAAAGATACCGGGAAGCACAAGGCCGAGGCTTCGTCAGACCAGCTTAACACAGACGGCGTTATTTCAGATGGGGGCGTGGTTGATGACAACAGCTCGCTTAAATCTGTGACACAGGGCGAAGGCAACATCGGTCAGTTTCAATGGGATTTCTCGGCACCGGTTGGCAACGTTTCATTCAATGTGAACGATCTTGATCAGGATGGCGTCGTTGAGATCCAAGCCTATGACGCGAGCGGCAAGCTGATCACGGTGAACCTTACCAGTGGTTCCGGTATCACGCTGAAGGACAACGATGCAGTGCCCGGCAATGAAATCGCCGATAGCAGGGGCGGCCACGAGAATGTCGACTCTGCTAAGTATACTCTGAATGTTCAAATTCCCGGCCCGGTATCGCGTATCGTTCTGACCCACACCCAAGACGGGAGCGATAATTCGGGCATTAATGTGACCGAAATGTATTACGATACGACATCTGGCCCAATCACCCCGGGGACCGAAGGTGCCGATGATGTTATCACCGGTGATGCGGGCAATGACACGATCTATGGGGAAGGTGGCGATGACACCATCGATGGCGGTCTGGATAACGATAAAATCGAGGGCAACACTGGCGACGACCTGATCGAGGGCGGTAGTGGTAGCGATACCATTGATGGTGGCAGCGGTAATGACACGATCTATGGCGATGCAGAGCCCGTCGTCGGCCCTTCGACATTTCGCACGGCGGTTGCCTCAACCCGCACTGTCACTGCCACGAACGATTCCCTATCAGGGGGGGCGGGCGCGGATTCCATCAGCGGTGGTGACGGCGATGATACCATCGACGGCGGAGTAGGAAATGATACGATCCACGGCGACGCTGGCAATGATAGCATGCGCGGTGGTGACGACGAGGATCTGTTCCTTAACGTGAACGGCGGCGATACGATCGACGGGGGTTCCGGTCCGTTGGCCACAGACTATGACGTTATCGATCTGACGGGGTCGCTGAACGGTGGCGGTTATTACCTTGACGGCCTGAAGTCTGACACCGACGTGGGGGATACCGACGATGATGGCAGCCGCAACGACGGCCTAGACGGGACAATCGTCTTTACCGATGCATTGGGTAACGAAACCGGTCGTCTTGATTTCACCAACATCGAAAAAATCGTGCCGTGTTTTACGCCGGGCACGTTGATTGCGACAGCCAAAGGTCAGCGCCGTGTCGAAGATCTGCAGCAGGGTGACATGGTTATCACCCGCGACAACGGGTTGCAGGAAATCGCATGGGTGGGTCAAAAGCCCTTGACGCAAAAAGACTTTGTCAATCAGCCCGAGCTGAGGCCGGTTCTGATCAAGGCCGGATCGCTTGGTGAAGATATGCCAGAGCGTGACATCATGGTGTCGCCAAACCACCGGATGCTGATCGCCGATAAAGGCGTGTCGATGTATTTTGACGAACCCGAAGTTCTAGCCGCGGCCAAACATCTTGTCGGACGGGACGGGGTCAGCCATGTGGACGTGGCCGGAACAAGCTATATCCACTTTATGTTCGAGCGGCACGAGGTCGTGCTGTCGGATGGTGCTTGGACCGAAAGCTTCTATCCCGGGGATTATACAATCGACGGTCTTGGGTCGGACCAGCGGGACGAAATCCTGTCGCTCTTCCCCGAACTTGAAACGGAAATGGGGATCAGAAACTACCGGACAGCACGTTCGACTGTCAAAAAATACGAAGCCAAGCTGCTGTTTAACTAAGTTAAATACAGTGCCTGTCGGCATGGCGGGGCCGAAACATACGCAAACCCGGGCGCAGATTTATATCTGCGCCCGGGTTTGCGTTCGGCTTATGCATTTGAGTGCGCCTTTGCGTAAATATTCTTGCTTGCAGACACAAAAACATTAACCTTTCGTTTAGAACGCGCGACGGCCGCACGCTGCGAAAGCTTGCGCGCGTTCACTCTGGGAGGAGAAAAAATGACAGAAAAAACAAACATTAACCGGCGTTCATTTCTAGCGAAATCTGCCGTTGCGGGCGGCGCTGCTGCTGGCAGCATGCTGGCCGCACCTGCTGTTCTTGCGCAAGCGCCGCTGGTGATCAAGATGCAGACATCGTGGAATGACGCCAACATTTGGCAGGATTTTGCACGTGATTATGCAACCCGCGTTGAACAAATGTCTGGGGGCCGTCTGAAGGTTGACGTGTTGCCTGCCGGGGCGGTTGTCGCTGCATTCCAAGTGCTGGACGCGGTGAACGACGGTCTGATTGATGCCGCACACTCTGTGCCGGTTTACTGGTACGGTAAAAACAAAGCTGCATCGCTGTTCGGCACCGGACCTGTTTTCGGTGGCTCTGCAACAACCATGCTGTCCTGGTTCTATGAAGGGGGCGGTCAAGCGCTGTATAACGAGCTGACCCAAGACGTTATGGGGCTTGATGTCGTTGGCTACATGGGCTTTCCGATGTTCGCGCAGCCTTTTGGCTGGTTCAAGGAAGAGGTGAACAGCGTTGCGGACCTGCAAGGGTTTAAGTACCGCACCGTTGGTCTCGCGGCTGATCTGATGGCCAAGCTTGGCATGTCGGTCGCGCAGCTGCCCGGCGGCGAGATCGTGCCCGCGATGGAACGCGGCGTGATCGATGCGTTCGAGTTCAACAACCCATCGTCGGACAAGGATTTTGGCGCGCAGGATGTGGCCAAAAACTACTATCTGTCCTCGTATCACCAAGCGTCGGAAAGCTTTGAATTCCTGTTCTCTAAGACGTTCTTGGAAGACCTGGATCCTGATCTTCAGGCGATCTTGAAATACGGTGTCGAGGCCGTATCGACGGCGAACACAGCCAAGGCGATGAACCGCTACTCTGCCGATCTCCAGTTCTTGGAGAATGATGCGGGCGTTACAGTGCGCCGCACTTCCAAGGAAATCTTGGATGCGCAACTCAAGGCATGGGACGAACTTATTCCAGAACTGGAGCAAGACCCGTTCATGAAGAAATGTCTCGACAGCCAGCGTGACTGGGTCAGCCGTGTGTCGTACTATGAGTTGATGAACTCGCCTGACTACGGGTTGGCTTACGAGCATTACTTCCCCGGCAAGATCAAGCTTTGATCGCATAGGTCAGTGTAAAGAAACGAACCTCGGCATTTTTTATGCCGGGGTTCTTACGCGCAGTAAGGGAACACTATGTTATCCATTATCCGCTTTGCCGATAATCTGTCGGCTTGGTTCGGCAAGTCATTTGCGTGGCTCATTTTGTTGATGTCGATCGGCACGGGCTACGAAGTTTTCGTGCGCTATGTGATGAACAACCCCACGGCCTGGGCGCTGGACGTATCGTTTATTATGTACGGCACATTGTTCATGATGGGCGGCGCTTATACGCTGTCGCGGGGCGGGCATGTTCGGGGCGATTTTCTGTACCGGCTTTTGCAACCCCGGACACAAGGCAAGATTGACCTTGTCTTGTACATCCTGTTCTTCTTTCCTGGTGTGACGGCCCTTATTCTGGCGGGGTGGAAATATGCTGCCCGATCATGGCAATATGGCGAGGTTTCAGTGAACAGCCCGGCGGGTGTGCCGATATTCCAGTTCAAAACGGTGATCGTCGCCGCAGGTATTTTACTGTTTATTCAGGGTATTGCGCAGGTATGTCGATGTATTATCGCCATTCGCGATAACTATTGGGTGGAACCCGACGAAGACGTCTTTGAAACCGAAGACCTGCTTATGCAAGAGGCCAATAAAGCCGAGAAAGACCATATCACATGACCGATCCGCATATTGCCCTGATGATGCTGGGCCTGTTCATCATCTTTGTATTCCTTGGCTTTCCGATTGCATTCACGCTGATGGCGATGGGCATCGGCTTTGGCTACTACGCCTATTTCGACGCGCGCCGCATGTGGCGCAGCTTTGACCGGTTAGACGAAACTGCGGGGCAGTGGGAACAATGGTCAACCTGGTTAGAGGGGTTTTATAATAACCGAATATTCGACTTATTTGTGAACCAGACCTTTACGGTGATGTCGAACGAAGTTCTGACCGCCGTGCCGTTGTTCCTGTTCATGGGCTATATCGTCGAACGCTCCAACATCGTGGATCGTCTGTTCACCACATTGAATGTCGCGTCCAAAAACGTGCCGGGTTCGATGGGTGTTGCGGCGCTGATCACCTGCGCCTTGTTTGCGACAGCCACAGGGATTGTGGGCGCGGTCGTCACCTTGATGGGCTTGCTGGCGCTGCCTGCGATGCTCAAAGCGCGCTATGACCCATCCTTTGCGGCGGGCATCATTTGCGCGGGCGGTACGCTTGGCATTTTGATCCCGCCGTCGATCATGCTGATCGTCTATGCGGCGGCCACTAACGTATCTATCGTGCGCCTATACGCGGCGGCGTTGTTGCCGGGGCTGACGCTTGTTGGCCTGTACCTGATCTATATCATCGGTCGGTCGTTGCTTCAGCCATCCTCGGCCCCCAAACCCACCGATGACGAAGTACCGGACATGCCAATGGTCAAGCTGGTGTGGATGATCATCACGTCCTTTGTGCCGCTCGCCTTTTTGATCTTTGCGGTTCTCGGATCAATCCTGTTTGGCCTTGCCACCCCGACCGAGGCGGCATCCATTGGGGCCTTGGGCGGTATCTTTCTGGCCTTTATCTATCGTGCGATGACGTGGCAGCGGATGCGCGAAAGCGTCTATCTGACCGTGCGTACAACGGCGATGGTATGCTGGCTGTTTGTCGGCTCCTATACTTTCTCGGCGGTGTTCTCGTATCTTGGCGGGGAACACGTGATTTCCGAGTTCGTTCAAGGCATGGACCTCACGCCTATCCAGTTCCTGATCCTTGCCCAGCTGATCATCTTCTTGCTGGGCTGGCCGTTGGAATGGTCCGAGATCATCATCATTTTCGTCCCGATCTTTTTGCCGCTTCTGGCTGTGTTCGAGATCGACCCGCTGTTCTTTGGGATATTGGTGGCGCTCAATCTACAAACCAGTTTCCTGACGCCGCCCATGGCCATGTCGGCCTATTACCTCAAGGGGATTGCACCGCCCGAACTGCGCCTGACGCAAATCTTTGCAGGCGTGATGCCGTTCCTGTTCTGTGTGATCCTGTCGATGGTGCTGATGTATGTCTTCCCGTCGATCGTGTTCTATCTACCGGAAATGTTCTATGGACGATAACGCCCCACAGGCCGATCACATGGTCGCATCGCCCAGCGTGACGTTGCTGCGGGATCGGCTGGCATCCGGTGCGCTGGATGCCAGCGTTCTGGTCGAAAGCTATATCGCCCGGATCGAGGCCCGCGAGGCGGACGTCGGCGCGTGGGCATGGTTCGACGCGGATTTCGTGCGCGCGCAGGCCAAAACGCTGGATGCGCAACGCCGGGCAGGGCTGCCGTTAGGCCGTTTGCACGGGTTGCCGGTGGGGTTGAAGGATGTGATCGATACCCTGCGTATTCCGACAGAAAACGGATGCGCGGGCGATGCGGGGCGGGTACCACTGCGCGACGCCTTTATCGTTGAGCGGCTCAAGAAAGAGGGTGCGATCCTCATGGGCAAGACGGTCACGACCGAGCTTGCCTTTATGCATCCTGGAAAAACCGCCAATCCGCATAATCTGGCCCATACGCCGGGCGGGTCATCACAAGGATCTGCCGCCGCCGTCGCTGACGGCATGGTGCCTTTGGCCATTGGCACGCAAACTGGCGGGTCCGTGATCCGGCCTGCGTCCTTTTGCGGCGTGACCGGCTATAAACCCACATTCGGCGCGATCCCGCGGCGCGGGGTGCTGGCTCAATCACCGACATTGGACACCATCGGGGTTTTCGCCAGCGATCCAGCGGGTGCCGCATTGTTGGCTGAGGTTTTGTTCGGTCACGATATTGACGATCCGGCAACCAGCTTGGCCCCCGCACCCGCGCTTCATACCGCGGCGGTGTCAAAACCACCGCTGCCACCTGTATTCGGTTTCGTGCGCCCGCCGGGCTGGGACGAACATGCAGACCCTCAGCTGAAGGAAGCGTTCAACGAGCTGATTGCGGCGCTTGGCGATCAGGCGTTTGAGCTGCCGCTGCCCGCGGTTTTCCGATCCGCCGCTGAGCAACGCAAGCTGATCAATTTTGCCGAAATGGCCTATCATTACTACCCCTATGCCCGCGATATGGGCGATCAATTGGGGCAGGTGACGCAGGACGCAATCAACGAGGGGAACGCGGTTCTGGCGCGTGATTACCAGTCGGCCTGCGATATGCCCAAGGTACTGAATGCGGCGCTGGATGAATTGCTGACCCGCTGCGACGCTTTGATCTGCCCGTCGGCAACGGGCCCCGCACCGCGCGGGCTTGAAGACACGGGCGATCCGATTTTCAACGGTCTTTGGACATTCTGCGGCACACCCTGCATCAGCCTACCGCTGCTTACCTCGGTCGAGGGGCTGCCAATGGGCGTCCAGCTTATCGGGGAACGTGGCAATGACGCGCGCCTGATGCGCAGCGCGCAATGGCTGTTTAACTGGGCCGATGGCGCACCCTCATAAGGAATGACATGATATGAACCGCATACTCGCCCTTTTCGCATTCGCCACGCTTGCTGCCTTTTTGCTGATCTTGGCGGTCAAAGTTCCCAGCCCGGATCTGGTGATCATTGTCGTCGTGACCCTTGCGTTCGTGGCCTATGATTTTACCACCTCAAGCAAAAACAAGCGGGACTAGCCACATGCCCAAGCCGGTTATCTGGATCACGCGCACCCTGTCAGATGCCACCTTGGCGCGCGCGCGCCGCGACTACGAAGTCATCTGGGACCCCGCAGATACACCGGGTAGCGCGGATGATATCATCGCGATGAGCGCCAAGGTTGATGGCATGATCCCCTGCCATTCCGAACATTTCAGCGCCGATGTTGTGGCCCAGCTTGATCGACGTCTTAAGATCGTCGCGAACCATTCTGTTGGCGTCGACCATTGCGATTTACCAGCACTGCGCGCCAAGGGGATCACTGTCACCAACACGCCCGGCGTGCTGTCGGATGCCACGGCGGAACTGGCGATGATGCTGATGCTGGGTGCTGCCCGTCACGCGGTTGAGGGGGATCGCACGGTGCGGTCCGGCGCTTGGGATTTCTGGTCGCCAGCGTTTCTGGTGGGCAAGCAGGTGACGGGTGCGCGGTTGGGGATTGTTGGGATGGGCGGCGTGGGCCGCGCCTTTGCCCGCAAGGCGCGCGGCTTTGATATGGAAATCCATTACCACAACCGCAGCCGCCTTTCGCCCAAGGATGAGGCCGACGCGATTTATCACGATAACCTTGATGATCTGCTGGAGGTTTCTGATTTCCTGTCATTGCACTGTCCCGCAACGCCGGACACAACCGGATTGCTGAACGCCAAACGGTTGGCGCAAATGCCCAAAGGCTGCGTGGTGGTGAACACGGCGCGGGGCGCGCTGGTGGACGAAGACGCGCTGCTGGCTGCCATCAAAAGCGGCCATGTCGGGGCGGCGGGGCTTGATTGCTTTGTGACAGAGCCGGGCGGAAATCCGGCATTTGCACAGCATGAAAACATCATGATGATGCCTCATGCCGGCAGCGGTACCGTCACCACGCGCAATGCGATGGGGTTCAAAGCCTTGGATAATCTGGATGCGTTTTTCCGCGGCGACCAGCCACCGGACCAGCTCTGACCGATTGCAGCGACGCGGCCTAGCTGTTGAAGTTCGCCATAAGCTGATGAAATTTTTCGCCCTGCACGGCAACGTGGTTGCGCAGGACTGACGCTACTTTCTCTGCATCCTCGGCCTCAAGTGCCGCGACGATTTCGCGGTGCTCGGCCATGGATTGCGCCATCCGTCCACGGAATCGCAACTGCATCCTGCGATAGGCTTTCAGCTTGTTTTGCAAGCGCAACGTCTGTTGTTCCAGATAGCCGTTGGCCGATCCGCGATAGATGATCTGATGGAATTTTTCGTTCTCGGCGTAGTATTTTGCATGGTCGTTCTGGTCGATCGCCTCTTGGCAGCGGATGTTGGCCTCGGCCAATTGGCGCAGACCTGTTTCCGTCATGCGGGACGCGGCCAACCTGCCACAGGATGCTTCCAGCTCGGCCATCATCTCGAACATCTCCATCAGTTCAACGGGGCCGGGCAGGCGTACAAACACGCCCCGTCGCGGGAATTGTTCGGCAATGCCATTTGCAACAAGAACCTGAAGCGCTTCGCGCACAGGGGTCCGGGATACGCAGAATTGATCGGCCAGCTTTAATTCGTCCAGCCGTTCGCCATCGCGGTATTTGCCAGCAAACACATGCTGTTCCAAGGTTTCCGCAATCATGTCTGCACGTCTGATATCCATAAATGCAATCTAGCGACGGTTGGGAGGTAATGCAATATAAGTGATATTGTATACAAGATGTTTGACTTGGGATGCAAAGCGTGGAAAGTTTTGTACTGTAGAACCGGGGCGTTTGACCTTGGTCACATTCTGGGAGGAAAAGATGAAAATGACTGCACTCAAGGCAGCGGCGACGCTTGCCTGTTTTACGCTTGGATCTGCTGCACATTCTGAAACCCTGCGCCTGTCGCACCAATGGTCAAACACTGATGTACGCCATCAGGTGGCACAGATTGTTGCTGATGGTGTCGCGGCTGCCGATGTCGATCTGGATATCCAGATTTTCGGGTCCAAGTCCCTGTTTAAACCACGCGAGCAATATCGCCCCCTAAGCCGTGGCCAGCTGGATATGACAGTTCTGCCGCTGAGCTATGCCGGTGGTCAACAGCCCGCGTTCAACCTGACACTGATGCCCGGCATGGTGAAAAACCACGATCACGCCGCCCGGCTTAGCGCGTCACCTTTTATGGCCGCGCTGGAAGAGAAAATGGCCGACGATGATGTGATGGTCTTGGTCCATGGCTATCTTGCGGGCGGTTTCGTTGGCAAAGACAAATGCATCACCAAACCCGAAGACGTGAAGGGCTTGCAAACCCGCGCGGCTGGTAAGGCGTTTGAACAAATGTTGGCAGGGGCAGGGGCGTCGATTGCGTCCATGGCATCGTCCGAGATTTACAATGCAATGCAAACCGGCGTTCTGACTGCTGCGAACACATCGTCTTCGTCCTTCGTATCCTACCGGATTTACGAACAGGTGGCCTGCTATACACCTGCGGGCGATGTGGCTTTGTGGTTCATGTATCAACCGCTGTTGATGAACAAATCCAAGTTCGACGGTCTGACAGCTGATCAGCAAAATGCACTGCTGGACGCATCTGCTAAAGCGCAGGCGTTCTATCTGGAAGAAGCGAAAAAGCAAGACGCAGCTTCCGAGCAGGTGTTCCGTGATGCGGGCGTCGAGATCGCGCAGATGACACCGGCAGACTTTGACGCATGGCGCGCATTGGCGCAGGAAACATCCTACAAAGCGTTCGTCGCAGATGTACCGGACGGTCAAGCGCTGCTCGATATGGCGCTGGCGGTCGAATAATACACTCAAGGAAGGCTGCATCGTTGTGGCCTTCCTTGATCAGATGAATTTCTAAACTTTCTAAGGGTGATTTTATGGCGGGCCAAAGCTCGGCCGTGGCCGCGCAGACAGGGGGCAATGTATTCCTGCGCATGGTGGCGGCGATCTCAACGGTTGCAGGGTGGTGTTCGGCGGCGATGATTGTCGCGGCGGTGGCCATCACCTGCCAGATGATTTTCATCCGTTTTGTATTGAACGGATCAACCGTTTGGCAGACCGAGGCGGTGATTTATCTGGCCATCGGTTCAACGCTGGTGGGTTTGCCCTATGTGCAACGTCTGCGTGGCCATGTGAATGTCGACCTGATCCCGATTTCGTTGGGGCCACGGGCACGCTATGTCATGGCGCTGTTTACCCTGTCGCTGTCCATCGTGATGGTCGCGATCATGCTGTGGTACGGCTATGAATTCTGGCACCTCGCCTTTGAGCGCAACTGGAAATCCGACACGATATGGGGCGTCCGGCTGTGGATACCCTATGCCGCGCTGCCCATCGGATTTGCGTTGTTTCTTTTGCAACTGATTGCCGACCTTGTCGCAGTTGTTTTGAAAATTGATAAGCCGTTCGGCTTGGAGGGGCGCTAGTGGATCCGCTTACACTTGGCGCGTTCGTCGCCTTTAGCACGATTATTGTTCTGTTTTCCGGCGTGTCGGTGGCCCTTGGCCTGCTGATCGTATCGACCGGGTTTTTGATGGTCTTTGACGGGATGCGTTCGCTTGAACTGCTGCCCGAAATCCTATTCGGCAAGCTGGATAACTTTGCGCTTTTGTCGATCCCGATGTTCATCATCATGGGATCGTCCATTGCATCCACGCGGGCGGGGGCCGACCTTTACGAGGCGCTTGAACGCTGGCTGACGCGTGTACCGGGCGGGTTGGTGATCTCCAACCTCGGCGCCTGCGCGCTGTTTGCCGCGATGTCCGGTTCCAGCCCCGCCACCTGCGCGGCAATTGGCAAGATGGGCATCCCCGAGATGCGCAAACGTGGCTACCCCGAGGGGGTGGCCGCAGGGTCGATTGCAGCGGGCGGTACCTTGGGTATTCTGATCCCACCCTCGGTCACCATGATCGTTTACGGCATTGCCACAGAAACCTCGATCGGGCGCTTGTTCTTGGCGGGGGTGATCCCCGGCTTGTTGCTGGTCGCGTTGTTCATGGCGTGGTCGCTGTATTCCACATGGAAATCCGGCAACCGTGAATTGCTGGCCACGGGCAGCTACAGCTGGAAGGAAAAATTCGAAATCCTGCCGCGCGTTCTGCCGTTCTTGTTCATCATCGTTGGCGTGCTTTATGCGATGTATGGCGGGGTCGCTACGCCGTCCGAGACGGCTGCCGTGGGCGCGCTGTTGTGCCTGCTGATCGCGATGGTGATCTATAAGCTGTGGAACCCGCGCGACCTGTGGGTCGTGCTGCGCGACAGCACCAAAGAAAGCGTGATGATCCTGTTCATCATCGCCGCCGCGGGTGTGTTTTCCTACATGCTATCCAGCCTTTATATCACGCAATCCATCGCCAATTGGATCGGCACCTTGGACGTCAATCCATGGGTGTTGATGGGTTTTGTGAACGTATTTCTACTGATCGCCGGTTTCTTTCTGCCCCCGGTGGCCGTGATCTTGATGGCGGCACCGATCTTGTTGCCGATCATCACGACGGCGGGTTTCGATCCGATCTGGTTCGCGGTTGTGTTGACGATCAATATGGAAATCGGGCTGATCTCGCCTCCGGTGGGATTGAACTTATATGTGATCAACGGCATCGCGCCGGATATTTCGCTAAAGACGATTTTGATGGGTTCACTGCCATTCGTGGCGTGCATGGTGCTGGCGATCATCCTGCTATGTATCTTTCCGGGGCTGGCCACATGGTTGCCTGATGCCGTGATGGGGGCCGCGCTATGAGCTTTTTCTCGGGCCTTCTCGCGTCGGTCTTTGAGAGAAGCCACCGCAAGGCGATCTCGGACAAAGCTGAGGGGCATACAACAAACGAGCTGTGCCGCCAGTTGCTGAGCAGTCATGGCGAAGTGTCCGGCAGTACCCTGGCGCGGTTGATCCTGGATCGCTACAGCGCGATGGATGTCTCTGAAAAACAGGCGTTTTTCGAATTTATGACGCATAGCCTCGAGATTGATCCGCAGGCGGTCCAAAACACCCTCACGGCCTATGGTGATGCACCGTCCAAAAAGACCTACCGCGCATTTGCACAGGCCTGCGAGCCGCAGCGTCAGGAACTGGCGCGCCGGTTAAATCAGGTGCCGGGCGGTACGGGGCAGTTGGTCGCGATGCGCAAGGATTTGCTGTCGATGCTGCGCGACCAACCCGCGCTAGAGCCGTTGGACGTGGACTTTCAGCACCTGTTCACCTCTTGGTTCAATCGGGGCTTTCTGGTGCTGCGGCCAATAAACTGGTCCAGCCCCGCGAATATACTTGAGAAAATCATCGCCTATGAGGCCGTGCATGCCATCGACAGTTGGGATGATCTGCGCCGCAGGGTGCAGCCTGCCGACCGACGGTGTTTCGGGTTCTTTCACCCCGCCATGCAAGATGAACCGCTGATTTTCGTCGAAGTCGCTCTGACCAAGGGCACCCCGAATTCGGTTCAGGCCTTGCTGGCCGACGGGCGCAACGCCATCAATGCCGAAGATGCGGATACGGCGGTTTTTTATTCGATCTCAAATTGTCAGGCAGGGCTGGCGGGGATTTCCTTTGGCAACTCGCTGATCAAACAAGTTGTGGCCGATCTGTCTCGCGACTTGCCGGGCCTCAAAACTTTCGTCACCCTGTCGCCGATCCCCGGTCTCAACAAGTGGCGCGCGACTGCGAACCCCAAGACCGCGGCAGAGGCCGATCAAACAGCCATCGCGGCCCATTACCTGCTTGAGGCCAAGCGCCCCGACGGCATCCCCTTTGATCCCGTCGCGCGGTTCCATCTGGGCAATGGTGCCATGGTGCACGCCGTTCACGCAGGCGCGGACCTGTCGCCAAACGGGATGCGGCAATCCAGCGGTGTGATGGTGAATTACCTTTATGATCTGTCGCAAATATCAAAAAACCATGAACTGTTTGTCGGTGAGAAAACGGTTGTTGCATCCGCTGAGGTCCGCGCGCTAAGCGCATCCTGTGGGTTAGAAGTGTAGGAATTTGAAGAATGGCCAATCCGCTTTTTGATCGTCTTTTCGGGAAACATGCCGGTACATCGCGGGTGTTTTTGCATCTGGCCGATGGGCAGACCATCACCTATGCGGCGTTTTTGCGCATGGCTGCGCAATATGCCGGGGCGCTCACGAAATTTGGGTTGCGTCCGGGTGACCGACTGGCGGTGCAAATCGCTAAATCCCCGCAAGCGTTGGCCGTTTATGCCGCTTGCGCGCAGGCAGGTGTGATTTTCTTGCCGCTGAACACAGCCTATACCGCTGATGAAGTATCCTATTTCGTCGAAAACAGTGGGGCGCGTCTAGTGCTCTGCGATCAGGCCAAACAAGCGGCGATGGTGCCAGTGACGACAGCATGCAGTGCGGAACTGGCGACCCTGAACGCCGACGGATCAGGCACATTTGCCGATGTGGCAGCAGATATGCCGGACAGCTTTGCGACCGTTGACCGCAGCTTGGACGATCTGGCCGCGTTCTTGTACACATCGGGCACCACCGGCCGCTCCAAAGGGGCGATGCTGACCCAAGGCAACCTGCTGTCGAACGCGCAAACATTGGTCACTGAATGGCAATTCACCGAAGACGACGTTTTGCTGCATGCTTTGCCCATCTTTCACACGCATGGTTTGTTTGTGGCCTCCAACATCACATTGCTTGCGGGGGGGCAGATGATTTTCCTGCCCACCTTCAACATTGACCAGATCATTGAAAACCTGCCCAAATCGACCGCGCTGATGGGGGTGCCGACCTTTTATACGCGGTTATTGGGCGACAAGCGGTTCACCAAGGAACTGGTGGCGCATATGCGGTTGTTCGTGTCGGGCAGCGCGCCGCTTTTGGCCGACACCCATGTCCAGTTCGAACAGCTGACCGGTCTGCGGATATTGGAACGCTACGGCATGACCGAAACGAATATGAACACGTCCAACCCCTACTCGGGTGAGCGTCGCGCAGGCACCGTCGGCTTCCCACTGCCGGGGGTTGAGCTAAAGATCACCGACAGCAGAACCGGTGAAACCTTGCCCCAAGGCGAGATCGGAGAGATCGAAGTGCGCGGCCCCAATGTGTTCAAGGGCTATTGGCAGATGCCGGAGAAGACCGCCGAGGAACTGCGCGAAGACGGGTTTTTCATCACTGGCGATTTGGGGCAGATCGACGAGGACGGCTATGTTCATATCGTCGGGCGCAACAAGGATCTGATCATTTCGGGTGGCTATAACATCTATCCAAAAGAGATCGAGCAGATGCTGGACGAGGAAGAAAACGTGCTGGAATCAGCCGTGATCGGCGTGCCGCATCCTGACTTTGGCGAAACCGTCGTGGCGATCTTGGTGCCGGCACCGACGGGGCAGCCTGATGTCGAGGCGATCAAGGCAAACATTGCCAGATCGCTAGCCCGTTTCAAACATCCGCAACGCATCATTATCATGCCTGAACTGCCCCGTAATACGATGGGCAAGGTCCAGAAAAAGGCGCTGCGCGATCAGTTTCAGGGCTTGTTCACAGCTTAAGAGAACCCGAGCCCGGCCGGTGAATATTAGGGCAGGGGCACCAACGCGCCGCGATACTGAATAACACGGGCGGCAAGCGCGGATCCCGCGTTGATCGCTTGGTCCGTGCTGCGCCCTTGGGCCCAATCGGCCAGAAACCCTGCATTGAACGAATCCCCTGCGGCGGTTGTGTCCACGATTTTGTCGACAGTAACCGGTGCGTGGTGTGTCAGCGCGCCGTCTTGCAGCGCTAAAATCTGGCCGGGGCCATTCTTGACGATCACTGTGGATACACCGGCCTTGGCATATCTCTGTGCCGTGGCTTGCGGGTCTGCATCGCCGAACCACTCGGCCTCGTCGTCGTAGGATGGCAGCACGATGTCACTGACGGCGGCGGCTTTCATCACGTTGGCCGTCATGTCTGCGACGGATGGCCAAAGCCGCGGGCGCAAATTGGGGTCAAACACCACCACACCACCATCGCGGCGAAACGTGCTCAATACATCCAGAAACCGTTCGCGATCTTCGGGCGGCAAAATCGCCAAGGTAATCCCCGAGAAATATGCAACATCCGCACCGGTCAGCGCGTCGGCAAGCGGCCCGGCATCATGGGCGAGGGTGCGCGCGGCACTTTGACCACGCCAATAGCTAAAGCTGCGTTCCCCCTCGCTGAGCTGAATCATATACAGCCCCACGGTTGCCCCGTCACGGCGCGCAATATGGGCGGTGCCGATGCCGGTATCTGCGATAAAGCGAACCATTTGATCCGATGCGGAATCGCAGCCAACGGCGGTGAAATAGTCAATCTGGATGGTGGGCGGCAACAGCTGGCGCAGGTACCACGCAGTGTTCAACGTATCGCCGGCAAAACCCAACTGATAGCCGCCGTCGTTTCCATTGGGTGCCATCTCGATCATGCATTCGCCGATTGAAACAATCCGTTTCATGTGGTCGCTTCCGTGAAGTAATTGTGATCTTTGGCTTTGAGGTCCGCAATCAGGAACAATATCCGCGACAGATGCTGGTTGAGCACGCGCTCAGCCTCGTCCGGGTTATTGGATATGATGGCATCGAACAGATCGATATGTTCCTGCAGGGCAATTTGTTGCGACGTACTGTCCAGCGACAGCATGCGGATACGGTCCATATGGGCTTTGGTTTCTTCCAGTAAGTCCCAGACGTATTCGACCCCTGCGATGACGCAAATTTCGCGGTGGAATGCATCGTCTGCGTCATGAAACGCGGCGCGGTCGCCTTTGGCGACGGCGGCTTGTTGAACTTCTATTAGCGCAGCAAGGGTATCACGCCCTGAATCTGTTATTGTCCGGCAGGCTCTGCGGCAGGTTTTGCCCTCAAGCGCTTTGCGAATAAACCGTGCGCGCATCACCGCATCTTCGGAAATCAGGCTTATCGTTGTGCCGCTTTGCGGGCGGATCATCAGAAAACCAAGTTTGGCCAACCGTTTGAACGCCTCGCGGACCGGTTGACGCGATACGCCCATTTGGCGCGCGACCTCTGCCTCGGAAATCTTGGTGCTCGGGGGCAGTTCCAGACTGAGGATGCGCCGCCGTAATGCGTCAAAAACCTGATCTGCAACAGTAGGCTGCGGGATTTGCGTAATCGTCGGTAAGGGCAATATGTTTTCGTTTTGCCGCTTTGAGGTCACCATCGATTGGTCTTCCTACACATAGTTATTGGTGCCCTATTGTATGACAGTGTTTACCGAACATGACAACTGGGATACTAGTTGACTCGCAAAATCTGATTAACTAGGTTATTAGTTGGGTAGGCTGGCGTAGATGTGCATCCAGCCTCATCTGGGAGGGTGTATGCCACTATTAAACGACGATCGGCTTTTTCCGACGGAGCCTGCGGTGCGTGCCTTGGCGCGTGAGCTGTATAGCAGCGTTCAGGGCCTTCCGATCATCAGCCCGCATGGCCACACGGACCCACGCTGGTTTGCTGAAAACGAACCGTTTCCAGATCCCGCAAATCTGTTTGTCACGCCCGATCACTATGTGTTCCGGATGCTGCATTCGCAGGGCATTCCGCTGGATGCAATGGGCGTGCCGCGTGCTGACGGCGGCCCGGTCGAGGCTGACCCAAGAAAGATCTGGCGGCTGTTTGCACAGAATTACCATCTGCTCCGCGCGACCCCCTCGCGCATCTGGGTGGATCATGCGTTTCAAACGGTCTTTGGCGTCAACAAGCGGCTGTCGGCGGAAACGGCTGACGAAATCTATGACCAGATCGCTGAATGCCTAAGCCAAGATGCCTACCGCCCGCGCGCCCTGTTTGAGCGTTTCAATATCGAGGCGATTTCCACCACGGAAAGCGCGCTTGACGACCTGCACTGGCACAAGATGATCCGCGACAGCGGGTGGTCGGGAAAGGTGACGACCACCTACCGCCCTGATGCGGTGATTGACCCGGAATTTGGCGGCTTTGCCGAAAATATTGCGACTTTGGGTGAATTGACGAGCGAGGATACATCGACCTGGGTCGGTTATCTGGCGGCCCATCGCAGCAGACGCGCCTATTTCAAAACGGTTGGGGGTGCTACGGCCAGCGATCATGGCCACCCCACCGCCCGCACCGAAGACTTGCCACAAGCCGAGGCGGCAGCGCTGTTCGCCAAGGCGTTGCAAGGCAAATGCAGCGCAGAGGAGGCGGACCGGTTTCGCGGTCATATGTTGACTGAAATGGCGCGGATGAGCCTGGATGACGGGCTGGTTATGCAAATCCACCCCGGCGCGACGCGCAATCATTCCGCGTCGATCTTTGACCGGTTTGGCCGCGACAAGGGCTATGACATCCCAACCCGCACCGATTACGTGACCGCACTGCGCCCCTTGCTGAATGCGGTGGGCGAAAACCCTGATCTGACGGTCATTATATTTACGCTGGATGAAACCAGCTATGCGCGCGAACTGGCGCCGCTTGCAGGTGTTTATCCCGCCCTCAAACTGGGACCACCTTGGTGGTTTCATGACAGCTATGAAGGGATGATGCGGTTTCGCGAAATGACCACTGAGACCGCAGGCTTTTACAACACCGTCGGTTTTAACGACGATACCCGCGCATTCTGTTCCATTCCCGCCCGTCACGATGTGGCGCGTCGGGTGGATTGCTCGTTTCTTGCCACGCTGGTCGCAACGGGCCGACTGGACAAGGACGAAGCATTCGAGGTCGCACATGACCTCGCATATCGGCTTGCAAAACAGGCTTACCGGCTCTGAATGAGCCATTTTCTGGGAGGAAAAACCAATGACTTATATGAAATCTTTAGGTGCGGCGCTGCTGACATCCGTGGCGCTCTCCACGGCTGCATCCGCGTGCGAGGTCACGCTTCGGTCATCTGACACGCACCCCGATGGCTACCCGACGGTAGCTGCGGTGAATGCGATGGGCGACATGATCAAGGAACGTTCCGGTGATCGTTTGTGCATCGAGGTGTTCCACTCTGCGCAGTTGGGCGAGGAAAAGGACACGATTGAACAAACACAGTTCGGCGTGATCGATATGAACCGCGTTTCGCTTGGGCCATTCAACAACATCATCGAAGAAACCCAAATCCCTTCGCTGCCTTATATCTTCCGCTCGGTCGAGCATATGCACAAGGTCATGGACGGCCCTGTAGGTCAGCAAATTCTGGATGCGTTCTCTGACCACGATCTGGTCGGCTTGGCCTTTTACGACGGTGGTTCGCGCAGCTTCTACAACTCGGAAAAGCCGATCAATTCCATGGCTGATCTTGCAGGTATGAAGTTCCGCGTGATGCAGTCGGACATGTTCGTTGATATGGTGTCTGCCCTTGGCGCGAACGCAACGCCAATGCCCTACGGCGAGGTGTATTCGTCGATCCAAACCGGCGTTATCGATGGTGCCGAAAACAACTGGCCGTCCTATGACAGCTCGGGTCACTTTGAGGTCGCAAAATATTACACGCTCGACCAGCACCTGATCGTGCCCGAAGTTCTGGTTATGTCGAAGTCCAGCTTTGATAAGCTAAGCGCCGAAGATCAGGCCTTGGTCCGTCAGGCCGCCAAAGACTCCGTGCCGATTATGCGCGATCTGTGGCAGGCACGCGAAAAAGAATCCGAAGCGCGTGTGCGTGAAGCGGGTGTTGAGATCGTGACAGACATCGACAAAACCCCCTTCATCGAAGCGATGGTGCCGGTTTACGAAAAGTATGTGACCTCGGACACTCTGAAGCAGATGGTCGCCGATATCCAAGCGACCAAATAAATAACAAGACGGCCCGCCGCGCATTTTCCGGCGGGCCGTTTTTTCAAGGATAGGAACACCAAGTGAAAGATACGATGAGGTTCGTCGCCCGTGCCACTTCCCGAATGGCGCATGTGTCGCTGTGGGCTGCCGGACTTGGGTTGATCTCGATGACTGCCTTGATCGCGGCACAGGTCGTCTGGCGTTACGTTTTAAACGACAGCATCGTGTGGACCGAACCTGCGTCGGTCATGATTATGGGATGGTTTATCTTTCTGGGGGCCGCCGTCGGCATCCGCGAAGGGTATCACCTGTCCTTTGATGTCATCCTTTATATGATCCCGCAAAAGGCCAAGCTCGTGCTCCACTCGATCTCTGATCTGACCGTGGCAGGCTTTGGCGTGGGGATGATCTGGTTCGGCTGGCAACTGGCCGAAAAGACGGCGAGCAACAAGCTGCCCAGCCTTGGCATTTCAGGTGCCTTTGATTTTGTTCCCATCGTGGTGGGCGGTTTTCTGGTCTTTATTTTCTCGGTCGAGCGTGTCGCGCGTCGTGCTGCGGGCCTGGGGACTGCGCGCTTTGGCGATGACCCGGTGGAGGATTAACCGATGGAGCTTTATGTCCTGTTCGGCACATTTGTGTTCTTGCTTCTGATTGGGACGCCAGTGGCTTTTTGCCTGGGTGTGTCCAGCTTCGCGACCATTGCCTATCTGGGGTTGCCCCCCGTGGTGGTCTTTCAACGTCTGAATTCGGGCGTGTCGGTTTTTGCGCTGATGGCGATCCCGTTTTTTATCTTTGCCGGCGATTTGATGGTGCGCGGCGATATTGCCCGCCGTTTGGTTGCCCTCGCCGGGGCCTTTGTCGGCCATCTGCGTGGCGGTCTGGGGCAAGTGAATGTGCTGTCATCGGTAATGTTCGGCGGCGTGTCGGGGTCTGCTGCGGCGGATGCGTCGGCGGTGGGCGGATTGATGGTCCCGCAAATGGTCGAACGTGGATACGAGCCGGAATATGCGGTCAATATCACGGTGGTCAGTTCGATCATCGCACTTTTGTTGCCGCCCTCGCATAACATGATCATCTATTCGATCGCTGCGGGGGGGCGCATTTCCATCGCAGATCTGTTCACGGCCGGCATCATCCCCGGATTTCTACTGGCATTGGTGCTGATGATCACCGCGTGGTGGGTCGCCAAGCGCAAAGGCTATCCGGTGCAACCCTTTCAGGGATACCGGATGATCGGCACGTTGTTTATGTCTGCTGCTCCTGGTCTGATCCTTGTTGCAATTATTTTTGGCGGGGTACGGTCGGGGATTTTCACAGCCTCTGAATCGTCGAATATCGCGGTCGTCTATGCGCTGCTGGTGACATTCTTTGTCTACCGCAGCCTCAGCTGGAATGACTTTGTCCAAGCGACATTTGCCGCCGTGCGGACCACGGCAATGGTATTGATGGTTATCGGCTGTGCCGCATCCTTTGGCTGGCTATTGGCCTACACCAAAGTGCCCGCGTCGATGGTAGACCTGCTGAAGGGGCTATCGGACAATCCGATTGTGATCCTGCTACTGCTCAACCTGGTGCTGCTGATGCTTGGCACCTTCATGGACATGTCGCCGCTGATCGTGATCACCACGCCGATCTTCCTGCCTGTGGCAATGGCCTTTGGGGTGGATCCTGTCCACTTCGGCGTGATCTTGATCCTGAACCTCGGCATCGGCCTTTGCACCCCTCCGGTGGGTGCGGTGCTGTTCGTGGGCTGTGCTGTCGGGCGCATTCCTGTCTGGGATGCGGTGCGTACGATCTGGCCGTTTTACGGCGCGGCCTTTGCGGTTCTGCTGCTTGTTACCTACATCCCTGCGCTGTCTTTGTGGCTGCCCTCTCTGTTTCGCTAAGGAGACATTATGACCTATCCAATTGTGGCCGCTGACCTCGGCGTGACCCGCCAGATTTTGGCCGAGAACCCTGATCTGATGGTTGTCGCCTTTCGCTTTGAGGGCGGGGCAGAGGGCAAGCTGCATCACCATGTGCATGTTCAATCCACCTATGTCGAAAGCGGGCGTTTTCGGTTTCATATGGACGGGGTCGACCACGACATTGGGCCGGGCGATAGCCTGATCATTCCGTCCAATATCACACACGGTTGCGTCTGCCTTGAAGCGGGTACGCTGATCGACACCTTTACACCGCGCCGCGACGATTTCCTTTGATAAGAAAGACACCTTCCATGATTAAGACTGAGACCCGCTATGCCATCGATCCAGCCACAGCCAAGACATTGGACACCGATCAGCTGCGCGACCATTTCCATGTTGCGGGGTTGTTTACCCCCGGCGAGATCAATGTGGTCTACAGCCATTATGACCGGCTAATCTTGGGTTCTGCCGTGCCAAACGGATCGCCGCTGACCCTTGACCATGTCGAGGCGACGGGCACCCAGAGTTTCCTGGAGCGTCGCGAAATGGCGGTTCTGAACATCGGTGATACGGGGACCGTCTCCGTGGATAGCACCAGCCACACCATCGAAAACGGCGAAGTGCTGTATATCGGCATGGGCGCGGGTCCGGTCGAATTCAGCGGGGCAGGGCGCTATTATCTGTTGTCAGCCCCGGCGCATCACACATATCCGACGACCCTGATCAAAATCGCCGACGCGCGCCGTGTTGAAATGGGATCGAAAGAGGCCGCAAACGAGCGGGTCATCATTCAACTGCTGCACCCTGATGTGTGCAAAAGCTGTCAGTTGCTGGTTGGCTATACGCAATTTGCCGAAGGCTCCGTTTGGAACACCATGCCCGCCCATACCCATGACCGCCGGATGGAGGCGTATTTGTACTTTGGCATGCCGGAAGACGCCCGCGTTTTCCACTTGATGGGCGAACCAAGCCAGACCCGTCACATTGTCATGGCGAATGAAGAGGCCGTGATCTCCCCGCCTTGGTCTATTCACGCGGGCGCTGGTACATCGTCTTATACATTCTGCTGGGCGATGGCGGGCGACAACGTTGATTTCACCGATATGGACATGATCGCAATGGGTGATCTGCGATGACCAATCCGTTTTCTCTCGAAGGGCGGCATGCCTTGGTGACGGGTGCCAATACCGGCATCGGTCAGGCCATTGCGGTGGGTCTGGCTGCGGCAGGGGCGCAAGTGATCTGCGCCAGTCGCCGTGCAAGTGACGAATCCGTCGCGCAGATCACGGATGCAGGCGGCCGCGCCACATCCGTACTGGTTGATTTCAGCGACCCGATGGCGGGCCAAGACCTGTTCGCAGGGAAAAACATCGATATTTTGGTCAACAACGCTGGTATCATTCGGCGCAATGACTCGGTGGATTTCACCGAAAACGATTGGGACGCTGTGATGGATGTGAACCTCAAGGCGCTGTTTTTCACCACTCAGGCCTTTGCCAAGGATGCCCTGTCGCGCGGCACCCGTGGGGCCGTGGTTAACATCGCCTCGCTTTTGTCGTTTCAGGGGGGCATTCGCGTGCCGTCCTATACCGCGTCGAAACATGGTGTGGCGGGATTAACCAAGATTTTGGCCAATGAATGGGCGGCAAAGGGTATCAATGTGAACGCCGTGGCACCGGGCTATATCGCGACCAACAACACCCAAGCGCTGCGCGATGATCCCGACCGCAACGCCGCAATTCTTGACCGTATTCCTGCAGGGCGTTGGGGCGATGCCGCCGACATTGCCGGTGCTGCGGTCTATCTATGTACACCTGCCGCGCAATATGTGCACGGCGCAGTACTGAACGTTGATGGAGGCTGGCTTGCCCGGTAACGCCATCCCTCAAGATAAGACACGTCCTGCCTCTGGGATTGTCCATCTTGGGCTAGGCGCGTTTTTTCGGGCCTTTGGATGCGTTTATGTTGCTGATGCAATGGCGGCGTCGGGCGGTGACTGGGGCATCATTGGTGTGTCGCTGCGCAGCCCCGACACCCGCGACGCGCTGCGGCCACGCGGTTGGCGCTATCAGTCGGTCACGCTGGCCCCTGACAGCGAAATGATCTGCGATATTGATGTGTTGAACGATGTGCTTGTCGCGCCCGACGACCCCGTCGCGGTTCTGGCCGCAATGGCCGATCCTGCGATCAAGATCGTGTCGCTGACCGTGACCGAGAAAGGCTACTGCCATAATCCGTCAACCGGGGCGCTGAACCTTGATCATCCTGATATTCAGCATGATCTGGCGCACCCGACCCCCGTATCAGCGCCCGGGTTTTTGGTCCGCGCCTTGGAAATGCGGCGCGCTGCCGACCATATGCCATTCACGGTGTTGACCTGCGATAACCTGCCGGAGAACGGGAAACTTGTGCGTGGCATGGTGTTGCAACTTGCCCAAGAAATTGACCCACGTCTGGCCGTATGGATCGAAAAGAATGGCCGGTTTCCGTCGACCATGGTTGACCGGATCACACCGGCCACCACACCAGCCGATATTGACCGGATCGCAGCGCGTACTGGCATTTCGGATGCCGGACCGGTGTTTCATGAGCCGTTTAGTCAGTGGGCGATCGAGGATGATTTTGTTGACGATGCGCGCCCAGATTTTGCGGCGGCAGGCGCTGAAATGGTTGCCGATGTTTCCGCGCATGAAGACATGAAGCTGCGCATGCTGAATGGCACGCATTCAGCGCTGGCCTATACGGGATACCTTGCAGGTCACGAAACCATCGCCGATACAATCGCTGACCCGGTTTTTGCGCAATACGCCCGTCTGCTGTGGTCCGAGATTATGCCATCTGTAGAGGCCCCCAAAGGGGTATCTTTGGCCGACTACGCTGATGCTCTTTTTGCGCGCTACAGCAACCCGTCTATTCGCCACCGCACATGGCAGATCGCGATGGACGGCAGCCAGAAACTGCCGCAACGCATTCTTGGCACGCTGCGCGACAACATGGCGGCGGGGCGGCCATCGCCGAGGTTGTGTTTGGCGGTAGCGGCGTGGATGCGCTATGGTGTTGGCACGGACGAGGCGGGGCAATACATTGATGTCCGCGATCCCCTTGCCGATCAGATGCGCGCCGCTGCGGCCAGCGCCGATACGGTTGCGGACAAGGTCGCGGCCTATCTTGCACTGCGTGATATTTTCCCTGCGGATATGGCAGACAAGCTGCAAGAACCGGTGACCCAAGCCGCGCAATTGCTGTGGACCAAAGGGGCCCGAGCTGCGGCGCAAGAGGTATCCTCATGATTGAAACCTGGCGTTGGTACGGTGATCTAGACGCAATCTCGTTGGCCGAGATCGCGCAAACTGGTGCGCGCGGCATCGTCACGGCCCTGCATGAGGTTCCCTATGGAGAGGTCTGGCCATCGCACACCATCGCCGAGCGCAAGGCGCGCATTATCGATGCGGGGTTCAGCTGGGAGGTCGTCGAAAGCCTGCCCGTTCACGAGCGCATCAAAAAAGGCGACGGCGATCTGTCGCAGCTGTTTGCAAATTACCGCCAATCGCTGGCAAATCTGGCGGGGCAAGGGGTCAAGACCGTTTGCTATAACTTCATGCCGCTGCTGGATTGGACCCGCACAGACCTTACTGCTCCTGTGGCGGGCGGGGCAACCTGCCTGCGCTTTGAAGCGGTGCGCATGGCCGCGTTCGAAATCCATATGCTGGGCCGGCAGGTGGCCGAGAATGACTATAGCGCGGATGTCGTGGTGCAGGCGGGCGTATGGTTTCAGCAAGCAACTCAAGCGAACCGTGACACGTTGTTGGCGGCGATTATGGCCGGTCTACCCGGCGCATTTGACCGCTATGATGTCAACGGGTTACGGGATGCGCTAACGCAGTACGACGGCATTGATCGCGCCGGGTTACGCGCGAATTACAAACGCTTTCTGGACGAGGTTATTCCCACAGCCGAAGAACTGGGCATGCGGCTTTGCGTGCATCCGGACGATCCGCCCCGCGATATTCTGGGGTTGCCTCGGATCGTGTCAAACGGCGATGATCTGGACTGGGTGCTTGGTGCATATGACAGCCCCGCCAATGGCATCACACTGTGTTCAGGATCGCTGGGCGCGAACCCCCAGAACGATGTACCCGCGATTGCGGCACGTGTTGCGGATCGCATCCATTTCGCCCATTTGCGCAATGTCCACAAAGACCCCGACGGATCGTTCGAGGAAGCGGCCCATCTGGACGGCGACACCGATATGGTCGCCTTGATTGCCGTGCTGTTGGCGGAACAAAAGCGCCGGCTGGCTGCGGGGCGTGAGGATGTGTTGATCCCGTTTCGGCCGGACCATGGTCACCACATGTTGTCGGATCATGAACGCGATCTGATCCCCGGCTATCCGTTGATCGGGCGGTTGCGCGGGCTGGCCGAATTGCGCGGCGTGATACAGGGGTTGTCGCATGGTTGACGCATTGGTGCTGCACCCGGATGATATAATCGGTGTGGGCGGGCATGGGGCGTTGGCGCTGCGTTAAGGGGTAGCAGATATTCTATCTGATCCGCGCCACGGCCTCGGGACTGGTCACAAAATCCGCAGCGTTGAGCTTGGGTGACGACGGCTTTGTGACATGGAAAAATCGGCGCAGTGAAGTCGCGATTTGACGCTATAGGGCGTCGGTCAATATCTCGACCAGCTCGTGTTGCGACAGGGCAAAGGGATTGCCCTTCATCGATGATGCGCCTGCTGATGCGGTCGCAATCTCCTCCAGATCGGCGGTTGTCACACCCATATCGCCCAAGCCCCGAAGGCACATGTCCCGCGACCAAGCTTTGAGCTGCGATAGCCCCATGCCGCCCGCGCCAAATTGCTGGTCGATCTGATCCAAAACCCAGCCCAACCGGGCATGAATATCTGTCCCGTCTTTGGCCCTGCGCTGGTGCGATGCCAGAACCGCGGGCAACAGCGCGCCGCAAATCTCTCCGTGGGGGGCGTTGGTTCTGCCGCCGATCACCCCTGCGAAACCGTGTACAGCACCCAATCCGGCATTGGCCAAGGCAAGCCCCCCCCAAGTACTGACCCGCGCCATAGCGTCCCACGCGGCGGGGTCGTCGTTTTCAACCACATCCCTGATCGCGCCAAGGCCGGTTGGAATGGCCGCCAGACACAGCGCGTCGGTCATCGGGTTCGCCTTGATCGAAAGATAGGGTTCGATCACTTGGGTAATCGCGTCCAACCCGGCAGACAGCGTGACGCGGCGGGGGGCACCCTGCATCAGGCCCGCATCAACGATGGCGATGTCGGGGATCATGCGGGGATCGCGCAAGCTGACCTTGATGCCGTGTTCCGGCACCGTGATTACCGCATTTTTCGTGACCTCTGCGCCGGTTCCGGCAGTGGTCGGCAGGGCAATCAGAGGCAGGGGGGCATGGTCAAGCGGACGACCGGTGCCCACGACCTCAAGGTACTCTTGTGGCGGGGAGGTGCAAGGTATCAGGGCGGCGAGTGCCTTGGCAAAATCAATGACCGCACCGCCGCCAAGTGCTATCACGACATCGGGGTTGAACCCTTTGAGCTGCGCCAGAGCAAGCTGGACATCGGGCAAGCTGGGTTCGTTTTCGCAGCCAAGGCTGCGCAGGTTCATGCCAGCGTCTGTGCAGGCGTTCACCAACCAATCAGCACGTCGTGCATTTGCGCCGTGAACCAACAGGACGGTGTTACCATACGCACGGGCAAGGCTGGGGGCCTGCGCGCTTTGACCACGACCGAAATGAATGGCTTGAGGGCTGAAAAACGAAAACATATCAGGCTCCTTGCGCTGCGTGGCAGTGTCTTAGACGCTAAGTGTCGCCTGAACCGCGCGTTTCCAAGCGTCGTATTTCTGACCGCGCAGGGTTTCATCCATATGCGGTGAAAACTGCGTTTCGCGCGCCCATCCAGCGGCAAAGCCCTGCTGATCGGGGTATAGACCCGCCCGCATCCCCGCCAGCCACGCGACCCCCAAAGCGGTGGTTTCATGGTTAACGGGGCGATCCACTGGGGCCGCGATAATGTCGGACAGAAACTGCATCGCCCAATCATTGGCCGCCATACCACCATCCACGCGCAAGGTCGGCTGCACGCCGGTGGCTTTCCAATCCGCAGACATCGCCTCAATCAGGTCGCGGGTCTGGTAGCCGACGCTTTCAAGGGCGGCCTTGGCCATTTCAGCGGGCCCCGTGCCACGGGTCAGTCCAAAGGTGGCACCACGGCAATCGGGGTTCCAATAGGGGGCACCAAGACCGACAAAGGCGGGCACGAGGATCACGTCTTGATGCGGGTCGGCCTGTTCGGCCAGCGCTTGCGTTTGCGCGGCGTCCGAGATGATTTTCAACCCGTCCCGCAGCCATTGTACGACAGCACCGGCCACGAAAATTGAGCCTTCAAGCGCGTAGGTGGGTTTGCCGTCCAGCTGGTACGCGATGGTGGTCAGCAAGCGGTTGTTCGATTGCACAGGCGTGTCACCGGTATTGAGCAGCGCAAAACAGCCGGTGCCATAGGTTGATTTCAACATGCCCGGCTCAAAGCACGCCTGCCCGATGGTGGCCGCTTGCTGGTCGCCCGCAACGCCGTAAATCGGGACCGGGGTGCCCAGAAGGTCCGGCTGCGTCTGGCCGAAATCCGCGGCGCAATCCTTTACCTCGGGCAGCATCTCCATGGGGATGTCCAGCAGGCCGCAGATGGTCTGGCTCCACCGGCCTTTGTGAATGTCATACAGCATGGTACGGGCGGCATTGGTGGCGTCGGTGGCATGAACGGTGCCACCGGTGAGCTTCCAGATAAGGAAACAATCAACCGTGCCAAACAGCAGCTCTCCCTTGGCAGCGCGGTCACGGGCACCGTCAACATGGTCCAAAATCCAGCTTAGTTTGCTGGCCGAGAAATACGGGTCCAGCAACAGACCGGTGCGGACGGTGATCATCGGCTCGTGACCGGCATCGCGCAGGGTCCGACAGGTGTCGGCTGTACGGCGGTCTTGCCAGACGATGGCGTTGTAAACGGGGTCGCCTGTTGTCTTATCCCAGACAATGACGGTTTCGCGCTGGTTGGTGATACCGATGCCCGAGATATCAGTGGCGACGATATCCGCAGCCTTGATCGCATCGCGGCAGGTGGCAACCGTGGTGTCCCACAAGTTCACCGGATCATGTTCAACCCAGCCGGATTGCGGGAAATGCTGGGGGAATTCCTGTTGCGCTTGGGCCGTGACGTTCATTGCGCGGTCAAACACAATCGTGCGGGTCGATGTGGTGCCCTGATCAATGGCAAGAATATAGGTCATGTGGATCCCCGAAGCGTTAGGTAAAAAGCGGCCACCTTGAGGGGCAGCCGCTGATCTGAACTTGAGGCACATGGGCCCATGGTTCAAGAGTTAGGAGTAACCGGGGCCAGCTGCCTAGCCCCGGAAAGGGTCGTTTACTGCCAGGATTTAATCAGCTCGTCATACGCGATGGTGACGGGCGTTTCGTCTTCGTTTGCCAGTTTCGCTTTGGGCGAACCGGGCTGCGACAGCCAGTACTCTGGGTCCATCTCTTCGTTCATTTTCGGGCCGATATCACCTTGAACACCAGCACGTTCCAGACGGATCAGAACTTTTTCCTGATCTGCGCAAAGCGCATCAAGCGCTTCTTGTGGGGTTTTCGCACCGGACATTGCGTCGCCGATGTTCTGCCACCACAGTTGGGCCAGCTTTGGATAGTCAGGAACGTTGGTGCCGGTTGGCGACCACTGAACCCGTGCAGGCGAACGATAGAATTCGACCAGACCACCCAGTTTCGGTGCACGCTCGGTAAAGCTGTCGTGCTGGATCGTGGATTCACGAATGAATGTCAGACCAACATGGCTTTTCTTTACGTCCACAGTCTTGGAAGTCACGAACTGTGCATAGAGCCATGCGGCTTGTGCACGGTCCACTGGTGTGGATTCCATCAGCGTCCAGGAACCGGCATCTTGGTAGCCGATCTTGGTACCTTCGGTCCAATATGCACCGTGTGGGGAAGGGGCCATGCGCCATTTTGGCGTGCCGTCTTCGTTCATCACGGGCAGATCAGGTTCCACCGATGCTGCGGTAAACGCGGTGTACCAGAACATCTGCTGGGCGACGTTACCTTGGGCAGGGATTGGACCCGCTTCAGAGAATGTCATACCGGCAGCGGCAGGCGGGGAGTATTTTTCCAACCATTCGATTGCTTTGGTCACAGCGTAAACGGCCGCTGGTCCGTTTGTGGCACCACCGCGCGCGACGCAGGACCCGACGGGCTGCGAGTTTTCATTTACGCGGATACCCCATTCGTCGACGGGTAGACCGTTTGGTTCGCCCACGTCACCGGCACCAGCCATGGACAGCCACGCGTCAGTGTAACGCCAACCCAAGGACGGGTCTTTCTTGCCGTAGTCCATGTTACCAAAGACTTCGCCCTCGACGCCAAGACGCGACAGATCGCGGCCGGTGAAGAATTCAGCGATGTCCTCATACGCGGACCAGTTGACCGGAACGCCCAGATCATAGCCGTATTTCGCTTTGAAGTCGGCCTTGTTCTGTTCGTCGTTGAACCAATCGTAGCGGAACCAGTAAAGGTTCGCGAACTGTTGGTCGGGCAGTTGGTAAACCTTACCATCCGGACCCGTGGTGAACGACAGACCGATGAAGTCTTCCAGATCGAGGTTCGGGTTTGTGACAGCCGCACCTTCGCCCGACATCCAGTCGGTCAGGTTACGTGCCTGCTGGTACCGCCAGTGCGTCCCGATCAGGTCAGAGTCGTTAATATAGGCGTCATAGATGTTTTCGCCCGACTGCATTTGCGTTTGCAGTTTTTCAACAACGTCGCCTTCGCCGATCAGGTCATGGGTGACCTTGATACCTGTAATGGCCTCGAACGCGGGGGCCAGAACGTTTGATTCATATTCGTGGGTGCCGATTGTCTCGGAGACCACGTTGATAGACATGCCTTGGTAAGGCTGCGCTGCA
This sequence comes from Sulfitobacter marinus, assembly GCF_900116285.1. Classification (GTDB taxonomy): domain Bacteria; phylum Pseudomonadota; class Alphaproteobacteria; order Rhodobacterales; family Rhodobacteraceae; genus Sulfitobacter; species Sulfitobacter marinus. The sequence goes on from NZ_FPAJ01000001.1 coordinate 234,363, forward strand.
TCTACAAAGAATTGCAGTTCAGCTTCTTGATCGGCGCGTGACAATGTCGAAAGATCGCCAATCTCGCTATCAAGGAATGCCTTGGCGGCATCCATGTCCGCGAACGCTGGCGCGCCAAGCATGCAAGCAGCAAGCCCGATGGCCGTCGTTCCTTTTAGTCGCAAGTTCATGGTTGTTCCTCCCTAAATTAGAACAGTGAAAGCAGCCCCGGTTCTTGCGCGCCGGAGTACCTGATCAACTACACCCAGCGGAAAACCGCGATGGTATAGAAGAAACACACAATCAGTGCCCCCCATTGGGGCGCGCTGAACAGACCAAGCCAGGCCAGATTGATAAAGGCCGAGCCCAGCAGCGTGATGAAAAGACGATCACCACGGGTCGTTTCGATCCCCAAAACCCCATTGCGCGGCGTTTCAGGAAATTTGATGGCCAGCACGGTGAAGGTCACCAGCGTGGCTGCAATGATTGCGAAGAATATGGCGGTCGGCCAAGTCCATGCCATCCATTCCATGCGTTTTCTCCCTTATACGCGCCCAAGGGCAAAACCCTTGGCGATGTAGTTGCGAACAAAATAGATGACCAAGGCACCGGGCACGATCGTCAGAACCCCGGCAGCGGCCAATACGCCCCAATCGATGCCCGACGCGCCCACGGTGCGGGTCATGGTGGCGGCAATCGGTTTGGCATCAACACTGGTCAAGGTGCGGCTGAGCAGCAGTTCAACCCAAGAGAACATGAACAAGAAAAACGCCGTTACCCCGATGCCAGATGCGACCAGCGGCGTGAAAATCTTGATGAAGAACCGAGGGAAGGAATAGCCGTCGATATAAGCGGTCTCGTCGATTTCCTTGGGCACGCCGCGCATGAACCCTTCGAGGATCCAAACCGCCAGCGGCACGTTGAACAGGCAATGCGCAAGCGCGACGGCGATGTGCGTGTCAAACAACCCGACCGAGCTGTAGAGCTGAAAGAAGGGCAGGGCGAAAACCGCGGGCGGTGCCATCCGGTTGGTCAGCAGCCAGAAGAACAGGTGCTTGTCGCCCATAAAGGAATAGCGGCTGAACGCATAGGCGGCGGGCAATGCCACGGCCAGCGAAATCACCATGTTCATCACCACATAGGCCATGGAGTTCAGATAGCCGGTGTACCAAGACGCATCAGTAAGGATGGTTAGGTAATTGTCGAACGTCAGGTTCTGAGGCCACAGGGTAAAGCTGTTCAGGATCTCTGTGTTGGTCTTAAGGCTCATCATCACCAACCAATAGATCGGCAACAACAAAAACAGCAGATACAGGCCCATCACAATGGCACTGCCATTTACAGACGGCAGGCCAAACCCGCGTTTCGGGGGGGATTGGGTAAGATCAGACATCAGTGGCCATCCCTTTTATCAAGGTTCGTCATGACGGTGTAAAACACGTAGGACACCAGCAGGATCACAAGGTAATACATGATCGAGAACGCCGCCGCCGGACCCAGATCGAACTGACCCAAGGCCATCTTGACCAGATCAATCGACAGGAATGTGGTCGCGTTGCCGGGGCCACCGCCTGTGACGACAAACGGTTCGGTGTAGATCATGAAGCTGTCCATAAACCGCAGCAGGATCGCGATCATCAGCACGCCCATGATCTTGGGCAGTTCGATAAAGCGGAACACTTTCCAGCGGCTGGCCTGATCAATCTTCGCGGCTTGGTAATAGGCGTCGGGAATGGATTGTAGGCCGGCATAGGCCAGTAGGGCCACCAGCGATGTCCAGTGCCAGACATCCATCACAATCACGGTGATCCATGCGGCGGTGGAATCCTGAGTGTAGTTATAGTCGATGCCAAGCGCGGCAAGTGTATGACCCAGCAGGCCAATATCGACGCGACCAAAGATTTGCCAGATCGTGCCGACCACGTTCCATGGGATCAGCAGGGGCAGGGACATCAGCACGAGGCATAGCGATGCCCAGAACCCTTTCTTGGGCATGTTAAGCGCGACAAAGATGCCCAGCGGGATTTCGATGGCCAGAATGATCAGCGAGAATACTATCTGACGCCCCAAGGCATCCCACATCCGCTCGGACGCAAGCATTTCCTCGAACCACTCAAGCCCGGCCCAGAAGAACTGATTGTTACCAAAGGTGTCTTGCACCGAATAGTTCACCACGGTCATCAGGGGTATCACGGCTGAAAAGGCGACCAACACCAGTACGGGCAGGATGAGAAACCATGCTTTTTGATTGACTGTCTTGTTCATGATCAAGCCACCTTTGGCGCGACGCGCCAGCTGTCAGAATACACATTCACCCCTGCCGTATCAAAGACTATGCGGTTCATATCGGGCGATATTTCACCACCTTCGGGGGCGATCACGTTGATCTCGGTGCCTTGGAAATCGGTGCGCACGATCTTGTGGCGGCCCACGTCTTCGACCCGTTTGATGGTGACGGGCAGGCCGCTGTCACCGGCTTGCAGCGACGTGAATTCGGGCCGCACGCCCAGCTCCACTTTGCCCGTGGGGGTGCCAAAACCCTTGCCCAATGCGATCTCGACGCCGCCGATCACGGCTTTGTCGCCCTTCACGTCAGCATCCATCAGGTTCATACCGGGGGAGCCGATGAAATACCCGACGAACGTATGTTCAGGCGTTTCGAACAGTTCCTGCGGCGTGCCCATTTGGACGACGCGGCCATCATACATCACAACGACCTTATCGGCAAAAGTCAGCGCCTCGGTCTGGTCATGGGTCACATAGATCATGGTGTGACCAAATTCGTGGTGCAGCGATTTCAGCTGTGTGCGCAATTCCCATTTCATATGGGGGTCGATCACCGTCAGCGGTTCATCAAACAGCAACGCATTCACGTCTTCGCGCACCATGCCACGGCCAAGGGATATCTTTTGCTTGGCATCTGCGGTCAACCCGCGCGCCTTGCGGTTCAGCGTGTCTTCCATCCCGATCATCGCGGCAATCTGTTGCACGCGGGTCTGGATATAGGCCGGATCAGCGCCACGGTTGCGCAGGGGAAAGGCCAGATTGTCGCGCACGGTCATGGTGTCGTAGACCACGGGAAACTGGAACACCTGCGCGATGTTGCGCTGTGTGGTCGGTGCCATTGTCATGTCTTTATCGTCGAACAGGATGCGCCCTTGGCTTGGGTGCAGCAGGCCCGAAATGATGTTGAGCAACGTGGACTTGCCACAACCTGATGCCCCCAGCAGTGCGTATGCTTCGCCGTCGGACCAATCAAGGTTCAGTTCCTTCAGCGCAAAGTCGTCTTCGGTGACGGGTTTGGGCAGATAGGAATGCGCCAGATTATCGAGGGTGATTTTTGCCATGTCGTGTTCCCTCAGGCTGCGGTTGCATAGGATGCAGGGGCGACCGACGTGCCGTCTTCTGCAAAAATATAGACGTGGGCGGGGTCAAGATAGACATCCAGTGCCGACCCGATCTTGAGGTTCTTGACCCCGTGGATCAGGCCCACCCAATTGTCGCCGTGATGATCAAGATGCACAAAGGTCTCTGACCCCGTGATTTCGGTCACTTGCAGTTTGGCGCTAAAGGTCAGGGCGGTTGGTGTCGGTTTCACCAGTTCCAGATGGTTGGGGCGGAACCCTGCCAAATACCCGCCATCACCAAGGGTCGCGAATGTGCCTGTCGCGGGGGCAGTCTGACCATCGCCAAAGGATAGGGTATCGCCGGATTTAGTGACCTTCAGGAAGTTCATCGGCGGGTCCGAAAAAACGCGCGCGGTCGTCGCATCGACGGGCTGACGGTACACAACCGGCGTGCGGTCAAACTGGGTAATCCGGCCTTCCCACATCGCGGCGGTATTGCCCCCCAGCAATAATGCCTCTTCGGGTTCGGTGGTCGCATAGACAAAGATCGAACCGGCTTCCTCGAATATCTTGGGGATTTCGGCGCGCAGTTCTTCGCGCAGCTTATAGTCAAGGTTGGCCAACGGTTCGTCCAGCAGAACCAAACCGGCATCTTTGACCAAGGCGCGGGCGAGGGCGCACCGCTGCTGCTGTCCGCCCGATAGTTCCAGCGGCTTGCGGTCCAGGAACGGAGTTAGTTTCATCAGTTCCGCGGCCTTTTTGACGGCCTGATCAATCTGATCTTTCGACTTGCCCAGCAGACGCATCGGGCTGGCGATGTTGTCATAAACCGACATCGACGGATAGTTAATGAACTGCTGATAAACCATCGCCACGCCACGGTCCTGCACGCGCAACCCTGTCACATCCGTGCCGTTCCAGATCACCTTGCCGGTGTTTGGTACATCGAGGCCCGCCATCAAACGCATCAGCGATGTTTTGCCAGCAGATGTTGGCCCCAGCAGCACGTTCATTGTCCCCGGGCGCAACTCAAGGTTGGTGGGGTAAATATGGGTCTGGCCATTCACGGCCTTGGACACACCCTCAAGAACGAGTGACATTAACCTCTCCCCTTTCGCAGCGCGGGCTGCGGCTTGCTGGTGGTTTGCTGCGTGTTCTCCGCCATCCAAACATCCAGTATTTCGATTTCCTGCGCGCTCATGCGTAACCCCAGTTTGGACCGTCGCCAAACCACGTCATCCGCTTTGCGCGCATATTCATTCTTGATCAACCATAACACTTCTTGCGCGGTCAGGTTCGAACCAAAATTCTGTCCCAAATCCGTTTCTGACGTAGCCCCCTGCAACATCACGAACGCGTCGGTGCCATATGCTTTGATCAGACGGCTGGCCCAAGCGGGGGTCAAAAACGGGAATTGGGTCTTCAAACGGGCGGTCAGATCGGCAACACCATCGACAGGAAAGTCACCACCGGGCAGGGGCACACCTGCTGTCCATGGCCCCTTGATATCAGGAAAGAACGAGCTGATCTTTTCCAGCGCCGTTTCGGCCAACCTGCGGTAGGTTGTGATCTTGCCGCCGAAGACGTTCAACATTGGCGCGCCTGCGGTCTCATTAACCTTCAGCACGTAATCGCGCGTGGCAGCCGTCGCGGAGGTCGCGCCGTCGTCATACAAGGGGCGCACGCCGGAATAGGTCCAGATGATGTCGTCGGTTGTCACAGGTTTCTTAAAGTAGTTAGACGCGAAATCCGCGAGATAGGATTGCTCTTCGGGGGTACACACCGGTTTGGTATCCACATCGGTATGCTCGGCATCCGTGGTCCCGATCAAGGTGAAATCAGTCTCGTAGGGGATTGTGAAAATGATCCGCCCGTCTTCGCCCTGAAAGAAATAGCATTTGCCATGATCATAGAGCTTTGGCACCACGATGTGACTGCCCCGAACCAGACGCACGCCTTCGGTCGAATTGATGCGCACGGTGTTGCGGATGATGTCCTCGACCCAGGGGCCGCCTGCATTCACCAGCATCCGCGCCTGCACCACCCGCTGCGCGCCGCCATCCATTTCTTCAAGGGCGATGTGCCAGATACCGTCTTGCTGCTGGGCAGATACGACTTTGGTGCGGACATTGATCTTGGCTCCGCGCGCCTCGGCGTCGCGTGCGTTCAGGACAACCAAGCGGCTGTCTTCAATCCAGCAATCCGAGTATTCATAGGCTTTTTCAAAGCGGTCTTGCAGCGGCACCCCTTCGGGTGTGCCGCGCAGATTCAGAGATGTGGTGCCTTTGAGAATCTTTCGACCGCCCAGATTGTCATACATGAACAGGCCCAGCCGGATCAGCCACGCGGGCCTGCGCCCCTTCATCCATGGCATCACGACATTCAGCAGCTTCGATGTCGGTGTGTCGCCTTCGAACCGCATATCGGGATGATAAGGCAGCACGAACCGCATCGGCCACGAGATATGCGGCATCGCGCGCAGCAGGGTTTCGCGTTCAATCAACGCCTCGCGGACAAGGCGGACTTCCCAATATTCCAGATAGCGCAAACCGCCGTGAAACAGTTTGGTCGAGGCAGAGGAGGTCGCGGAGGCCAGATCGTGCATCTCGGCGAGTTCGACGTTCAGGCCGCGGCCTGCAGCATCACGCGCAATACCGCATCCGTTGATGCCGCCACCGATGACAAACAGATCGACCATGTGATGGTGTTTGTACTGGCTCAATGAAGCCTCCCCGCATTCATTTTGCACCGCAGCCTTGCGGTCTGCGATTGCTGGTAAAGGAACACTTAATTCCTCCAGAACGCAATAACGAATGTTCGTTTACGTTCCTTTTTGGTCAAGTCCCTGTGAAATACGCAAATATTGGTAAGTTTTCTTTCCGTATTGGGCGGGTTGTTTGCGTTAACCATGATTCGACCACTTGACGCTCCGCTCAGACTGCTGATTGTGGCGTGGGGGATGCGGCAGGCCGGGCGTTGTCCGCACGGGGGTATGCACCACGGGAGGGCGCAATGGTTTCGAACTTCAGGCAAAAAGAGATACTTGAGCTTGCACGCAAAGACGGCAGGGTCACGGTGGATGGTCTTGCGTTGCACTATGACGTGACCGTTCAAACCATCCGCCGGGATTTGTCGGACCTCGCCGAAACGGGTCAACTTGAACGGGTCCATGGCGGCGCTGTGGTGCCGTCGGGGGTGGTGAATATCATCTACGAAGAACGGCGCCGGTTGAACGATGCGGGCAAAAAAGCCATCGGCGTCAGATGCGCCCAAGCCATTCCTGCCGGGGCGTCGGTGTTCATGAATATCGGCACCACGACCGAGGCCGTGGCGCGCGAATTGCTGAATCACGAAAACCTGTTGGTGGTGACGAATAACCTGAACATCGCCAATATTTTGGCGGCAAACCACAGCTGCGAAATCATCCTCGCGGGCGGGGTCTTGCGCCGTGCGGACGGCGGGATCGTCGGTGGAATGACCGTAGATATGGTGAAGCAGTTCAAGTTTGATTACAGCGTTTTGGGATGTTCAGCCATCGATGCGGATGGCGATATTCTGGATTATGACGGTCAGGAAATCATCGTCAGCAGCACCGCGATCGAACGGTCGCGCAAGGTGATGGTGGTGGCCGATCACCTGAAATTCCAGCGTACCGCCCCGCTGGCCATCGCCACATTGGGCGATGCTGATGTGCTCTTCACTGATGGCGCACTGTCGCCCGAGCTTGAGGCCCATTGCGCGGCATGGGAGACCGAGGTGGTGATTGCATAGCCTGCAACCACGCCGCCCCAAAGCGGAGCGCGCATGAAAGATCGCGACAACACCGGTTGGATTTTTGTGCTGCCCGCTGTGCTGGTGCTGGGCCTCGTGGGGCTGATCCCCCTGATGACTGTGGTGAACTATTCATTCTTTGAGATTTTCATTCTAGATGCACGGTTTTGGGTCGGGTTTGAGTGGTACGAGGGCATCATTACCTCGGGTCACTTCTGGGCCAGCTTTGGCCGCAGCGCTCTGTTTTCAATGTTGATCCTTACCATTCAAATCCCGTTGGGTATCGCCATCGCCTTATGTATCCCGCAGCGTAAAACATGGGTCGGGATCAGCCTTGCGGTGGTGGCGCTGCCGCTATTGGTGCCATGGAATATGATCCCGTCGCTTTGGTTGGCTTTGATGAACCCGGATACCGGCATTTTGGGCCGCGTGCTTGGGGGGCTAGGCTGGCCGGTGGATTGGAAACTGTCGATCCCACACACATGGGCCGTGGTGATCGCAATGGATGTTTGGCACTGGACCAGCCTTGTCGTGATCTTGTGCTATAGCGCGCTGACAACCATTCCGCCGTCGCATTATCAGGCCGCAGCCATCGACGGGGCAGGGCCGTGGCAGGTGTTTCGCCACATCCAACTGCCGCAGCTTTATCATGTGTTGCTCATGGCCGTTCTGCTGCGGTTCATGGACAGCTTCATGATCTACACCGAGGCGTTTCCGATCAATGCAGGCGGGCCGGACGGGGCCACGATGTTTCTGGCGGTGGATCTGGGCGAAGAGATCAAGGCGTTTAACTATGGCCCCTCTGCTGCGCGTTCGGTGATCTATTTCCTGATCGTGCTGACCGTCGCCTATAGCTTTAGCAAAGCACAATCCAAACTCAGCGACAGGCAAACATCATGAGGGATAGCGCGCGCATGTGGCGGATCATCAAAGCATTGGCGCTGACCGCTTTCGTGGTGTTTGTCAGCCTGCCATTGGTACAGATGACGATGATCAGCTTTGTCGCCACGCTGGCCCATCCCGATGCGCCGCTGGGCGCGTTTACCTTGCGTAATTACAGCGCCATTCTAGACGACCCGAACCTGCGATCGGCTTTTGCTAATTCGATCGCCTATGTGCTGATCAATATTTGCGTCACGGTGCCTGTGGCGATCCCTGCGGCCTATGCGTTTTCGCGGCTTTCATTTGTCGGGGACAAGCATCTGTTTCTGGCGTTCATCGCCTTTCGGATCACACCGCCCGTGGTGCTGACACTGCCAATCTTTCAGCTGTTTTCGACACTTGGGATTGTGAACTCTGTCTTTGGCATTGCGCTGGCCCATTGCCTGTTCAACCTGCCTATTTCGATTTGGATTTTGCAGGGGTTTATATCTGCCGTGCCAAAGGAAATGGATGAAACCGCTTTTCTGGATGGTTATTCGCGCCGCCAGTTTATCTGGAAAATCCTGTTGCCCCAAATCGCGCCCGGCATCGCGGTCACGGCATTTTTTTGCTTTATGTTTTCGTGGGTCGAGGTCGTTTTCGCGCGCATTCTGACCACCACCAACGGCAAGCCGATTTCGATGGCGCTGAACGCCTTGTTCGGATTTCAAACCGACATCGGGTTGGTGATGGCTGTCACGGTTGCGTCTATGCTGCCGGGGGCTGCGCTGCTCTTTGCGATGCGCAGCCACCTTTCGCGCGGGTTCAAGATAGGGCGCGTTTAGGCGGTCAGGTGATCACATCGGGCGTGGTTCTGCCAATGATTTGGGCCATATCGCTGACCTGTTGCGCCGCGGCCCAGACATCGGCAAGGGCGGCTTGAGTGTCTTGCGTGGTGTCGCCGTCGGTGCCTGAGTATTGCTCTAGATAAAGGCGGATCGTGGCCCCTTCGGTACCTGTGCCCGACAATCGAAAGACAGCGCGGGCACCGCCCTCAAACCCGATCCGCAGCCCTTGGTTCTTGCTGATCGATCCGTCAACGGGATCAAGATAGGAAAACTCATCCGCCGTAGTCACGGTCAAGCCGGCCAAAGTTTTTCCTGCCAAATCAGGCAGTTGATCGCGCAGATGATCCATCAGGCGGTTAGCTTTGTCTGAGGCCACAGCCTCAAAATCATAGCGGGAATAGTAATCGCGCCCGTAGGTTTGCCAATGCTCTGCCAGTATCTCAGCGACGGATTGTTTGCGCACGGCCAAGATGTTCAACCACAACAACACCGCCCATAACCCGTCTTTCTCGCGCACATGGTTTGATCCGGTGCCGGCGCTTTCCTCACCGCATAGTGTTGCCTTGCCCGCGTCCAGCAGATTGCCAAAGAATTTCCACCCCGTCGGCGTTTCATATGCGGCGATGCCCAGCTTTTCCGCTACGCGATCACTGGCGGCACTGGTGGGCATCGATCGGGCGATGCCAGCCAAACCACCGCGATAGGGCGGTGCCAGATGCGCATTGGCGGCCAACACGGCAAGGCTGTCGGATGGCGTCACATAGACGCCGCGTCCCACGATCATGTTGCGGTCGCCGTCGCCGTCGGACGCGGCCCCCAGATCGGGGGCGTTGTCCGACATCATCAAGTCCATCAAGGGCTTCGCCCAGATCGGGTTTGGATCCGGGTGGCCCTTGCCAAAATCCTCAAGCGGGATGCCGTTGACCACGGTGCCGGGTGCGGCCCCCAATGTGCCCTCAAGTATCGCCTTGGCATAGGGGCCTGTGACCGCATGCATCGCGTCAAATCGCATGGTGAACCCGCTGGCAAACAAAGCGCGGATCGCGTCGAAATCGAACAGCTCTGCCATCAGCGCCTGATAGGCATCCACCGGATCGACCACGCGGATCACCATGCCCGCCTGACGGGTTTCACCGATCTGGCTTAGATCCACATCCTCAAAATCGGCGATCTTGTAGCGGCTGATAGTTTTGGTGGCGTCGAATATCCGGGCGGTCAGCTTTTCGGGGGCGGGGCCGCCGTTGCTGGCGTTGAATTTAACGCCAAAATCTTCATCAATGCCGCCGGGGTTGTGGCTGGCCGACAGAATAAACCCGCCGTCGAATGCGTTCAGCCTGATCAAATGGGACACTGCAGGGGTGGACAGGATACCGTTTTGCCCGACGATCACTTCGGTTGCGCCATTGGCAGCAGCCATTTTTAGGATGGTTTGAATGGCTTGCTTGTTAAAGAAACGCCCGTCACCACCGACGATATAACGGCCACCATCGCCGCCCCCGATCGCGTCAAATGTCGCTTGGATGAAATTCTCAAGATAATTCGGCCCCATAAAAACGCGGGTTTTCTTGCGCAGTCCTGACGTGCCGGGCATTTGTCCTTCGATTGGAGTGGTCGGGGTGATCTGGCTGGTCATCTTGTCGTCCTTGGCTTGGCAATCATCTGATGCGTACTGCGCACCACAGGGGCCTTGGGGTCAAGCCTCGCCGTGCGGTTAATCTGATCTAGCTGCACATCTCATTGCGCCGTTGTGTAAGGGGCACCAATAGACGAAATCAACCTACGATACCCCAACCTCAGATAGTTGGCGACGTCTCGGCGTAAATAGGTTACGAAGTTAATACACAGTTAATATGAAGGAGGACATCTTATGACAGATGTGACGACGCCAGGCATTCCGACCCCGGATGGCGCGGCTAATGTGATCGATACCGATTATACCATTGGCCAAGACAACGTAGAGGGCAGCGTCGGGCCGTTCGGCTTTGACATTCACAACCCCGTTTTCATGATCTCGGGGATCTGCATCGTCGCCTTTGTATTCTATACACTGGCACTGCCTGAACAGGCGGGCGCAGTGTTTAGCTGGTTGTTCTCGTCAGTGACCAAAGGGTTCGACTGGTTCTTTATCTCGGCGGGCAACATCTTTGTTCTGTTTTGCTTGCTTTTGATCGTCACACCGCTGGGCAAAGTCCGTCTGGGCGGCGCATCGGCCGTGCCTGATTACAACTATCTGGGCTGGTTTGCGATGCTGTTCGCCGCCGGCATGGGCATCGGCCTGATGTTCTATGGCGTCTCTGAACCCCTGTCACATTTCTCAAGCTCAATGGGCGGAACGGCTGTGGGTGAGGACGGGCTGCGCACCGACTGGGCCCCCTTGGGCGCGGCGGCTGGCGATCAGGCCGAGGCGATCCGTTTGGGCATGGCGGCCACCATCTACCACTGGGGTTTGCACCCTTGGGCGATCTACGCGGTGGTGGGTCTGTCTCTTGCTTTGTTTAGCTACAACAAGGGTTTGCCGCTGACCATTCGTTCGGCTTTCTACCCGCTGCTTGGTGAAAGAGTCTGGGGCTGGCCGGGACATGTCATTGATATTCTGGCAGTCTTTGCGACGCTGTTCGGCTTGGCCACATCGCTGGGCTTTGGCGCGACACAGGCAAATGCCGGCCTGAACGAGCTGTTCGGCGTTCCCGTCGGGCCTACCGCACAGGTCTTGTTGATCTCGGGCATTACTGCGGTGGCATTGGTTTCGGTGCTGCGTGGCTTGGATGGCGGCGTGAAAATCCTGTCCGAGCTGAACATGGGCCTTGCCTTTTTGCTGCTGGCCTTTGTGTTGCTGGTCGGTCCGACGTTCTTGATCCTCAAAAACTTTGGGTCATCGCTGCTGGCCTATGCGGAATACCTGCCGGGCCTTTCCAACCCCATCGGGCGCGAAGATGTGAACTTTAGCCAAGGCTGGACGTCGTTTTATTGGGCATGGTGGATCAGCTGGTCACCTTTCGTGGGCATGTTTATCGCCCGTGTCAGCCGGGGCCGGTCGGTGCGTGAATTCGTGACCTGCGTGCTGCTGATCCCCAGCCTTGTCTGCGTCCTGTGGATGAGCGTCTTTGGCGGCGTTGCCATCCAGCAAGTTGTGCAAGACGGCTATACCGCCGCCCAAGAGGCAGAGCTGCCACGCCAGCTGTTTGCGATGCTTGATGCGCTGCCTTTGGCGGGGATCACATCAATGATCGGGATTATTCTGGTCATGGTGTTCTTCGTGACATCCTCGGATTCAGGATCGCTGGTGATCGACACGATCACTGCCGGCGGCAAGATCGACGCACCGGTACCCCAACGCGTGTTCTGGTGTGTGTTCGAAGGCGCAGTGGCCATCGTGCTTTTGCTGTCGGTCGGCGGGCTGTCGTCACTTCAGTCGATGGTCATCTCGACCGGCCTGCCGTTTACGGTGGTGCTGCTGGTGATGTGCTATGCCATCTACAAAGGCCTGCGTTCAGAGCTGAAGAACATCTAAAATTCGGTAAGCTCGGTAAAAGAATAAAGCGCCCCGCTGTTGATGAACGGCGGGGCGTTTTGAGTTTGCTGGATGTGTACCACGCTCATCATCAGTGCAGGCTTGTTCTGTTGACGGTGCCCGGGCGCAGACGGCGGATGTGAAAGAGGCCTATGACTTTGATATCGTCGTCGGCGGTCGGAATGCGACGCTCTTTGAGTAGGGGTGGGTTGGTTAAGCCTAAGGCTTTCATTTAAACTGCTGTAATTTTTTGTGGTCCTACGTCCTTAAATCAGCCCCCCTTGGATGGGGAGGTTCCGATTGCTCCGAGGCGAACTCTCCATCTTGTGAACGAGTTTACACTTGTATTTACGTTTATTTCGTTTATTTCGTTTATTGCGAGTAGGGGCGTAAGACCCCACCGTCAAAAAGGAGAGATACTACGATGATGCAAGCAAAAGATGCGTTCGCAGAGCGCATGCCGGATCAGATTGAAATTGAGAATGCCGATAGCCTTCGCCGAATCCTTGCTTCGCAGGCGGACGATGATGAAGCTGTGAAGTTGAGTCTTGCACTCGGTGACAACCAGATTGAACCCGTCACGCTTGCCCCGGCGCTGGCTGCATCCTTGATGGAGTTGTTACGGTTGGTCTCGAGCGGTAAAGGGTTTCGGATGATCCCGGTCGACGCTGAGTTGACCACTCAACAGGCTGCTGATTTGTTGAATGTTTCGCGTCCACATCTCGTAAAGCTATTGGAAAGCAATGAGATGTCGTTTGTTAAGACAGGGCGGCACCGTCGCGTAAAAGCTGCAGATCTGTTTGCCTACAAAAAGAAACGCGACACCGAACGATCTGACGCGCTGTCTGAACTCGCAGTGATGGACATGGAGAACGAGCTTTTATGAGTGACTACGCAGACCGTTTCACAGCATTGCTTGATGCAAATGTATTAGCCTGTGCGATGCGTAGAAACATCATTCTGTCGCTGGCCGAGGCCGGACTTTTCCGGCCTCGGTGGAGTGCTGAAATTATGAGTGAGACAGCAGGTGCGATCGCAAAAATTACTAAAGGTAAAGCCGATTTGGTCAAGCAATGTTCCGTCATGGACCGGGCCTTTCCGGAGGCGTGTGTAACAGGATATACTGGTCTTGTAGCAAGCCTTGAACTGCCCGATTCAGATGATCGTCACGTCTTAGCGGCAGCCATTACCACATCAGCGCAAGTGATTGTGACGGAAAACCTTAAAGACTTTCCGAGCAAGGTTCTCGCTCCCTTTGACATTACGCCTATTTCTGCTGATGAGTTTATTTCGGATGCGATTGAACTTGATCAGCTCACAGCCGTAGCCGCAGTACGAAAGATGCGCGACCGGTTTAAGAACCCAGACATGGATGCTGGGGAGCTACTTCAGCGGATAAAAGATCGAAAGTTGTTTCAAACCGCAGAAACGCTGAACCAGTTCATGGAACTGCTCTAAAACTTTTATACGCAAATCTTTACTTTGATCACACACGAGATGGATTATCGGATGCGCAGCTAACGCCCACGTTCCATTCGCCATCCCATGCGGGTGTATAACAAGACCTCCCCCATCCCCCTATTGTCGTCGCTCCAATTTCCCCCTATCTACACATATGCCAGTCGCACAGCACATGGGTTTCGTAAGTGTCTGAAAAGAATAAATATAACCTCAGCCGAAATGCACGCCTCTCGGTGGCGCCCATGATGGACTGGACGGATCGCCATTGCCGCTATCTGCACCGGCTGATGTCAAAGCACACGTTGCTTTATACCGAAATGGTGACGTCGCCTGCGTTGGTGCGCGGGGGGGCGTTGCATTTGTTGGATCATAACCCGCAAGAGCATCCGGTGGCGCTTCAACTGGGCGGGTCTGATCCGGCAGAGCTGGCCGAGGCCGCGCGGTTGGGGGCGCAGGCGGGGTATGACGAGATTAACCTTAACGTCGGTTGTCCGTCCGACCGTGTGCAATCGGGCAGTTTCGGGGCCGTGTTGATGGAGCAGCCCGCCTTGGTCGCCAAATGCGTGGCGGCGATGCGCAGGGCGGTTGATGTAGAAGTGACCGTGAAATGCCGCATCGGGGTGGATGATCAGGATCCCGAAACTGTGCTGCCGGAATTTCTGGCGCATATCGTGGGGGCAGGGTGTGAACGTGTGACCATTCACGCCCGCAAGGCGTGGCTCAAGGGGTTAAGCCCCAAGGAAAACCGCGATATTCCACCTTTGGATTATGATTTGGTGCACCGGATGAAGGGGCTGTTTTCGAACCTTCATATCTCGGTCAACGGTGGGATTACATCGCTGGATCAGGCGCAGGCGTTTCTGGACGGTGGTTTGGACGGCGTGATGATCGGGCGCAGTGCCTATCACAGCCCGGCTGATATATTGTGCCAAGCGGATCGGCGGATTTACGGGCAGGGCGAGGACACCACCGCCGAAGATACTGTCGCGCAAATGCTGCCCTATGTTGATGCGCATATCGCCTCCGGTGGGCGGTTGAACCAGATTACCCGCCATATGATGGGGCTTTTTGCCGGGCGGCCCGGGGCGCGGATCTGGCGGCGGATGCTGTCCGAAAACGCATCAGGCCCGCAGGCGGACCGTCAGGTTTTGGTGGATGCGCTTGATGCAATGCAAACGCTGGCAGAGGCGCAAAAAGCGGTGTAGCACCAAGGGCAAGCATTAACGGAGCCCTGCGCCATGACGGATATGTCCCTTTTAATTCAAATGATCGTTTTGATCCTCTTTATCGGTGCCTTTGCGGGCGTGTTGGCCGGGCTATTGGGGGTGGGCGGCGGTATCGTCTTGGTGCCTGCGTTTTTCTATGCGTTTCAAACGCTTGGCTTTGACGGACCGCAATTGATGCAGATGTGTTTGGCGACGTCGCTTGCCACGATCATTGTGACGTCCCTGCGGTCGGTGCACAGCCATAATAAAAAGGGTGCTGTTGACTGGGGTATCCTGAAAACATGGGCACCGGGCATTGTGATCGGGGCGGTGATTGGCATGCTGACCGTGGCGCAGCTGCGCACATCGGTGTTGCAAGGGATCTTTGGCGGGCTGGCGCTGATCGTCGGGCTATATATGGCGTTTGGCCGGACGGAATGGCGCTTGGGGCAGGCGATGCCCACTGGTCTGGGGCGCGCAACGCTGTCGCCTTCGGTCGGGTTTCTATCGGTGCTGATGGGGATCGGCGGCGGCAGCTTTGGTGTCCCGCTGATGAGTCTGTTTAACGTGCCGATCCACCGCGCGGTGGCGACTGCCGCCGGGTTTGGTGTGCTGATTGCGGTGCCATCGGTGATCGGGTTTTTGCTGGTTGCGTCCCCTGATAACAGTCCGCCTTGGACTGTTGGTGCGGTGAACCTGCCCACCTTTGCGATTGTGATTGCAATGACGCTGATGACCGCGCCCTTGGGGGTCAAACTGGCCCATGCCATGGACCCGAAACCGCTCAAACGCGTGTTTGCGGTATTTTTGATCCTCGTAGCGCTCAACATGCTGCGCAAGTCGCTGGGGCTTTAACCGGCGGTATTTCTGCACCGCCTTTCATTAAGAACCTGCTCAGTTGCGAGCCGGTATCGCTGAATTGTTTCGCAATTGCGCGCTAATACCTCTGTGTTGCCGCAATCTCGCCTTAACTGGGGTGTTAGTTAATCAAATAGGAAGAAAAAATTTTGAGACTAACACCACGCGACAGAATCAGCGTGGCCCCGAATTGAGAGACAGTGCAATGATATCGAAAGTTGAAAACCACGACAGGAATGTGATCGCTTTCAGGCCCAAGGCTCCGGCATGTGGTCATTGGGCCGTCGCGCAACATTTTCAGAATATTCAGCACATCAGCCCTGCAAATGACAACTACGGCCCCTCTGCCTTTGAGGGTGCGCAAACCAGCGATTTACTGTTGGATTTTCTCTACGGCGTTGCCCAGTAAGCGAATTAATCCTGCTGTCTGGCCAGTTTAGCCGCCCGTCCACCGCGCCGTTTTGAATGCGCGCCCGCACGCGATGGCAATTCATCCATGATCTGACGCCGTGTTTCAGGTGTCATCCGTGACCACTCGCCTATCTCATCAATAGATCGCAGGCACCCGGTACACAACCGCGTCTCGGGGTGCACAACGCACAGCTTGACGCAGGGGCTTTCGATTTCGTCGCGTTTCCAGACCTCGTCTGTCATTGTGTGCCCCCTTGAATGCGCAACACGCGCAAACGGTCCAGTACACCTTGCAAGATATACCCTGCCGCCACGTGATCAATGACCTCGGCGCGACGTTTACGAGATGTATCCGCCTCGAGCAGGGCGCGTTCGGCAGCAACGGTGCTAAGCCGTTCATCCCAATACCCGATGGCAATATCACCCAGCCTGTCAAAATTACGCGCAAAGGCACGGGTCGATTGACAGCGTGGCCCCTCTGATCCGTCCATATTACGTGGCAACCCAAGGATCAGCCCGCCGATGCGTCGCTCCGCGATAAGCTCGCTTAGCCGTGCCGCGTCAACGCCGAATTTCTTGCGCCGCACGGTTTCAAGCGGGGTGGCAATCGACAGAAAACTGTCGCTGACCGCCACGCCGATGGTTTTTTCACCCAAGTCCAACCCGATGAGCGCTTGCATCGGGGGCAGGGCCGCGGAGAATTCTGCGATGTCCTCATAGATCATTTTATCAAATTCGCCTTTTCGCCCGCCCGGGCAATAACGTCGATCGATGCAGGATCACCCGCAAAGACATCCATCGCGTTGTCGTATATTGCCTGGGCACGGTCGGTCTGCCCTAACACACCAAGGCTCGATATCAGGCGCGCCCAATCTTCGGCGGGGCCCCCTTCGGTTGCCAAGCGCTCTGACAGTCCGTCAACCATTGCGCCAATCATCTCCATCCTCGCGGCTGGCGTCATGTCTTGCGCCGCCTCAATGTCATCCTGCGACGGACCGGGCAGGTCACTTTGGCGCAAGCCGGTGCCGATCTCTGGTATGGCATAATCGACCCCAGCCAGATCGGCGACCGGTTCGATTTGCCCCAATATGGGTTCGATCCACGGCGCATCGGCGGGGCCACGGCGCAGCAATCCATCCCAAATCCGAAAGCCTTGATCAGGCCGCCCCGTCTGGATCAGCATCAAGCCCCAGTAATAGCTGGCGGTCCCGTTCTCTGCATCCCGGGTCAACACGGCGCGCAAGACGGCCTCGGCCTCGGGCGACACGTACCCACCTGCGGCCATGATCAACAGCTCGGCGTAATTCGCGACCTCTTCGGTCGACGCATCGGCCCCTTTCAGACGCACCACGGTAGATTGCGCATCGGCGGCGGCAGCAAAATTGCCAACCCGCGCCTCGTTCTGCGCCAGCAAGGTCTGGCCCTGCACATCGTCAGGCCGTGTCGCAACGGTTTCGCGTAGCCGTGCCAGCAAGGTCTCGTATTCGGCGCTCAGCTCGGCCCCGACCGACGCTTGAGGAATACCCGCAACGGCATCGGCCTGGCTGGGGCGGGTTTCGCGCAACGTCTTGGCGAAAGCGATGCGGTCTTTCAGCGCCAAGTCGCCATAGCCCGGCGCGCCTAGGTTGGTATATAGATACAAGCTGCCCCCGATTAACGCCGCTGCGATCATGGTCATCAGCAGCTTTGACGGCGCGCGCCCGGTCTGTATCTCGGCTGTGTGGCTCTTGTCGGCGGCAAGAATGCGGCGCGAGATTTCGGTCTTGGCACGCGCTGCATCCTCGGCTGGCAGAACACCGCGCGCGACCTCGCGTTCGACCTCGGCCAATTGATCGCGGTAGACTTGCAAGTCCTGTTCGGCCCGCGACGGTGCCTGCGCTGTTGCCCCACGCCACAAGGCGCGGATCAGCAAAACGGTCACAAGGGTGGCACTAGCGGCGGCGATGATCCAAAAGTTCATGTGGGTCGGGTCCATTCATTCAGTAGGGTGCATATCTAAACGGTGTTGTCCCGTGACAAAAGGGGCCATATTGCAGCACCCTGATCTGTGATTTGTGCGATTGCGGGGTATGTCGTAAAACTGATACGGAATGCCGCGCAGAGTATCCTCTTTTCTGCCTGCTCACCCAGAAAGAACCCAAGCACACAGCCACGTGCGAATCCATCCCGGGGACCGTCCTTTATGAAGAAGTATTCCGCTTTTGCCATCGCCCGCGAAGCATTGCGCCACCACACAGGTTGGACACGGGCATGGCGCGACGCACAGCCCAAAAAACGCTATGACGCGATCATCATCGGGGCAGGCGGGCATGGGCTGGCAACAGCCTATTATCTGGGCAAAAACTTTGGCATCACCAATGTGGCGATCCTTGAAAAAGGCTGGCTTGGCGGGGGCAACACGGGCCGTAACACCACGATCATCCGCTCGAACTACCTCCAGGACCCGTCCGCCGCGATCTACGAAAAGGCCCGCAGCCTCTACGAGACGATGAGCCAGGATTTGAACTATAACGTCATGTTTTCACCCCGTGGCGTGATCATGCTGGCCCAGACCCACCACGAGGTACGCGGCTATCAACGCACGGCCCACGCCAACGCGCTGCAGGGGGTGACGACAGAATTTATCAGCCCCGCGCGGGTCAAGGAGTTGGTGCCGATCATCAATCTCGACGGCCCCCGCTATCCCGTTTTGGGCGGGTTGTGGCAGGCGCGTGGCGGTACGGCGCGCCACGATGCAGTGGCATGGGGCTATGCGCGCGCCTGTTCTGACATGGGCATGGACGTGATCCAGAAATGCGAAGTCACCGGCATCCGCTCCGAAGGCGGCAAGGTCGTGGGTGTGTCCACCAGCCGCGGTGACATCGATTGCGACAAGCTGGGCATGGTCGTCGCAGGCCATTCGGGTCATCTGGCCGATATGGCGGGCTTCCGGCTGCCCATTGAATCCGTCTCGCTTCAGGCGCTGGTGTCCGAGCCGATCAAACCCTGCATGGATGTGGTCGTCATGGCCAACACCGTTCACGGTTATATGTCACAATCCGACAAAGGCGAAATGGTCATCGGCGGCGGCACCGACGGCTATAACAACTACACCCAACGCGGGTCTTTCCACCATATCGAGGAAACCGTCCGCGCCCTGATCGAGACCTTTCCAATGGTGTCACGCCTCAAGATGCTGCGCCAATGGGGTGGCATCGTTGATGTGACGGGCGACCGCTCTCCGATCCTCAGCAAAACCCCCGTTGACGGCGTATTCATCAACTGCGGCTGGGGCACCGGCGGCTTCAAGGCAATCCCGGGGTCCGGCTGGGCCATGGCCGAACTGATGGCCAAAGGCCGCTCGCCGCTCACAGACGCCTTCGGGCTGAACCGCTTTCAAGAAGGCCGGTTCATCGACGAAAGCGTGGCTGCTGGGGTGGCGCATTGATGTTTGCGCGGGTCGCCATAAACCCAAACAAAACGCGGAACAATTCCGCCGTTCACGGTGTTGTGTCCTCATACAGAGTTTATGAAGGACGAGTACAATGGCTACACCAGAACACAACCACACCCCGCACACCACGGTTAACAAAACCAGCAATACCGGTATCGGTATCGTCATCGGCGTTCTCGCCGTGCTGGTTGTTGGCTTCGCCTTCTACTACTTCTCGGACGGCGATCCGATGGATACATCCAACGACATCAACGTTACCGTCGAAGGTTCCGGCGATGCGATGGAAAACGCGGCAGACTCCGTTGGGGACGCAGCGCAATCCGCGGCCGACTCCATCGAGGACGCTGCGGACAACGCTACCGGCAACTGAGCCTAAAACACATCATTCTTTCGCGACCAAAGCCGATCCCGCATGCGGGGTCGGCTTTTTTGCGTTTCGCGCAACCTGCCAAAGGAGCGTCCCATGCTGATCCTCACCTGTCCCAACTGCGGCATCACCGCCGAAGAAACCGAATTCCACGCCGGAGGAGAGGCGCATCTGACCCGGCATGGCCCCGGCGCATCGGATGATGACTTTGAAAAATACCTCTTCATGCGCGAAAACCCCAAGGGCGTGCATTTTGAACGGTGGCGCCATGTCTATGGCTGCGGCAAATGGTTTCACGCTGCCCGCGATACAACGACGCTGGAAATCTTTGGCACCTACACGGCCCAAACCAGCACGGTCCCTCAGGATATCATCGACAAAATCACCGACCGCCGTCCAGATTGGCAGCCCCCCGAGACCGCATAGATGCCGCTGTTTCATTTTGCCCAAAAAACTCCCGCCGGAGGCATCCGCGCTTTCCGCAAACACCAAGGTTAGACCCATGAGCACCAGAATTGCCACAGGCGGCCGCCTGCTCAACAAATCCAACGCTGTCAGTTTTTCGTTCAACGGCAAACAGTTGCGCGGTTACGAAGGCGACACGCTTGCCTCGGCGCTCTTGGCCAATGACCAGATGCTGGTGGGGCGGTCGTTCAAATATCACCGTCCACGTGGCATTGTCGCCGCTGGCCCGGAAGAACCCAACGCGCTGATGAACCTCGGCCGTGGCGGGCGGTTTGAACCCAACCAGCGCGCGACGACCACCGAATTGTTTGACGGGCTTGATGCGACCAGCCAGAACCACTGGCCAAGCCTCGAGTTCGACATGGGGGCGATCAATAAACACCTCAGCCGGTTCCTGCCCGCAGGCTTTTATTACAAGATGTTCATCCATCCACGCCCGTTCTGGAAACATGTGTATGAACCGATCATCCGTCACTCCGCCGGACTGGGCAAAGCCCCCAAAGAACAAGACGCGGACAGTTACGAACATTTCCACGCCTTTTGCGATGTGCTGATCATCGGTGGGGGCGTCGCGGGGCTTGAGGCTGCGCGCACCGCTGCGCGTGCCGGGGCCAAGGTAATATTGCTTGAGCAAACCGCCCATTGGGGCGGACGTGCGGCTGTTGATGGCGGCGCGGTCGAAGAGGCGTCGGTGACGTCCCACATCGACGGGTTGGTCAGCGAACTGTCCGCGATGGAAAACGTCCAGATGCGCACCCGCGTGATGGGGGCAGGGGTCTATGACCACGGGTATGTGCTGGGCTACGAGCACCTGACTGACCACGCACCAGGTGCCCAAGGGCCACGCCACCGTTTGTGGCGCATTCGGGCGGGGCATATTATCACCGCAACCGGCGCGATCGAGCGGCCATTGTCCTTTGCGGGCAATGACATACCGGGTGTGATGCTGGCGGCGGCTGTGCGGGATTATCTGGTGAATTTCGGTGTTTCCGTCGGGGATCGCACCGTCGTGGTCACCAACAATGACGATGCGTATCGCACGGCAATCGCGGTGACCGAGGCTGGCCTGAATGTGCCAGCGATCCTTGATGCCCGCGTGTTGCCCGAGGATTCCACCCTGATGGCCCGTGCCAAGGAACTGGGCATTCGGGTTTTGATGGGCCACGCGGTGTCATCGGTTACAGGCGGCAAACGGGTAACTGCCGTGAACGTATGCAGCCAGGCTGGCGAAGGCGCGGTGCTGGAAACCATCGACTGCGATGCGGTGGCTATGTCGGGCGGCTGGTCGCCCGTGGTGCATCTGTGGTCCCATTGCGGCGGCAAGCTGGTGTGGGATGCGCGCCTTGCCACCTTCCGCCCTGACGTGAACCACCCGCCGATTGGTGCCGATGGCCATGGCTTTGTCACAGCCGCAGGCGCTGCGGCAGGGTTCTTTAGTCTGGACGATATCTTGCATGATGCCCATGCTGCGGCGGACGGCGTCGTGACGACTTTGGGCTTCAAACTGCCCGTCGATGTGGTTTCTCCCAACGCCGAGCGCCAAGAGGAAACCCCCTTGGCCCCGGTCTGGATGATGCCCCATGGTGCCAACGTCAAGCTGCGTGAAAAGACGTGGTTGGATTACCAGAATGACGTCAAGGTTTCCGACGTGCGCCTTGCCGCGCAAGAAGGGTTCGTGAGCGTCGAACACACCAAACGCTATACCACCCTGGGCATGGCGACGGATCAGGGAAAGCTTAGCAATATCAACGGCCTTGCGACCCTTGCGGGGGCCTTGGATGCGGATATCCCTACCGTGGGCACCACAACCTTTCGCCCGCCCTATCACCCGATTTCAATGGGTGCGATTGGCGGCGAGGCGCGCGGCGATGTGTTCCAACCGCTGCGCCGCACCCCCATGCACGACTGGCACGCGGCGAATGGTGCCGAATGGGAACCTGTCGGCCATTGGCGCAGGCCCTATTCCTATAACCGCCCCGGCGAGACGACCCATGACGCGGTGATGCGCGAAGTGACCAATACACGCACTAACATGGGCCTGCTGGATGCGTCGACCCTTGGCAAGATCATCGTCAAAGGGCCGGACGCAGGCAAGTTCCTGGACATGCTTTACACCAATATGATGAGCAGCCTGAAACCGGGCAAATGCCGTTATGGTCTGATGTGTTCGGAAAACGGTTTCCTGATCGACGATGGTGTGGTCGCGCGCATCGATGATGACACCTTCCTGTGCCATACCACGACCGGCGGGGCGGACCGTATCCACCAACATATGGAGGAATGGCTGCAAACCGAATGGTGGGATTGGCAAGTCTATGTCGCCAATGTCACCGAACAATATGCGCAGATCGCCGTCGTTGGTCCCAATGCCCGCAAGTGCCTTGAAAAGCTGGGCGGGATGGATGTCAGCAAAGACGCGCTTGGCTTTATGGAGTGGGTCGATGGAGAGCTGGGCGGGTTCAAATGCCGCATCTACCGGATATCGTTCTCGGGCGAGCTGAGCTATGAAATCGCCGTTGATGCCGGCGTGGGGCAGGCGTTTTGGGATGCGCTGATGGTCGCGGGCAATGATCTGGGCGTGATGCCCTATGGCACGGAATGTCTGCACATTTTGCGCGCCGAAAAGGGTTTCATTATGATCGGTGACGAAACCGACGGCACCGTGATCCCGCAGGATCTGGGGCTGAACTGGGCGATCTCGAAAAAGAAAGAAGACTACCTTGGCAAACGCGCGCAGCAGCGCAGCCATATGGTGGACCCGACCCGCTGGAAGCTCGTGGGGCTTGAGACAACCGATGGCAGCACCTTGCCGGACGGGGCCTATGCCGTGGGCGAGGGCGTGAATGAAAACGACCAGAGCAACATGATCGGGCGCGTCACATCGACCTATCATTCGCCGACGCTGGGCAAAGGTATTGCCATGGGGCTGGTGTTGAACGGCCCTGACCGCATGGGTGAAGTGCTGGAATTCCCCGGCACCGACGGCAAAATCTACCATGCGAAAATCGTCGATCCGGTGTTTTACGATAAAGAAGGGGAGAAGCAGAATGTCTGAGCCCATCAGCGCCCTGCAAGGGGCCACCTATACGCAAGGTATCGCAGAAATCACCGCCCTTGATCCGATTGGTATGATCTCGCTCCGTGGTGATCTGACTGCGAGCTATCTGAAGAAACCCGTCAAAAAGATCACCGGCGTCGCCATGCCCGAGGTACGCGGCATCAATCTTGACGCTGGCAAAGGCGTTGCTTGGATGTCGCCGGATGAGCTGCTGTTGATCGGCCCCTATGCTGACGTCGCCACCAATCTTGAGACATTGCACAAGGCCATTGGCAGCAACCATGCGCTGGCGGTGAATGTATCCGATGCACGCGCGGTTTTCCGCGTGAGCGGCGTGCATACCCGCGAGGTTCTGGCCAAGCTTGCGCCGGTGGATACCAGCCGCGATGCCTTTGCCCCCGGCACAATCCGGCGCACGCGGCTGGCGCAGGTGCCTGCCGCATTCTGGATGATCGATGATGATACGGCAGAACTGGTCTGTTTCCGGTCGGTCGCGCAATATGTCTTTGATCTGCTGAAAACCGCAGCACAGCCCGGATCAGAGGTGAATTACCACCGCGGTTAACCTTTGTAGTCATAGCCTGCGCATAAAACCCGTTGTGATAACGGAACTTAGCGCGGTTTTGATTTGTTGAGGTACCAAGACGTCAGGCGAAGCCACCCGTATCGATGCGTCTTTGGGCGACGTTCTTTTGTGTCCTGCCCCTTGACCTTAGGCCATGAGGGGCTTCATGTGACCCAGATGAAATTAATCAACGGAGGCCCAAAAAATGGCTTTTTCACTTCCCGATCTTCCCTATGCCCACGACGCCCTTGCTTCCAAAGGTATGTCTGCTGAAACGCTGGAATATCACCACGACAAGCACCACAATGCCTATGTTGTGAACGGAAACAAAGCGATTGAAGGCACCGAATGGGCTGACAAATCTCTCGAAGAGATCATCAAGGGCACATACGATCCCAAAGCGGTCGCCCAAAGCGGCATTTTCAACAACATCAGTCAGCTGTGGAACCACAACCAGTTCTGGGAAATGATGGGTCCAAACGGCAACGCAATGCCGACCGAGCTTGAGAAAGCCATCACTGAAAGCTTTGGTTCCGTTGATAAATTCAAGGATGATTTCAAAGCCGCTGGCGCGGGCCAGTTCGGTTCCGGCTGGGCATGGCTGGTCAAAGACACAGACGGCGGCCTGAAGGTGACCAAAACCGAAAACGGTGTGAACCCCGTGTGCTTTGGTCAAACTGCATTGCTGGGCTGCGATGTGTGGGAACACTCCTATTACATCGATTTCCGCAACGCGCGCCCTGACTATCTGACCAACTTCCTCGACAACTTGGTTGATTGGGAAAACGTCGCCTCGCGCATGTAATCTATCGAAGCGTTAAAATATTAAGCCCCGTGAACGATGTTTGCGGGGCTTTTTCTTTGGAACTAGGATGATCTTGAACTGTTTTCTCAATGACGCAACTCTCAGGATAGGAGTAGACAAATGGCAAAGCTGGAAAATGGAACTTGGGTGCTGATCGCCGACGGTGAAAAAGCACTGTTTATGGTGAACGAGACGGATGCCGAAGACCCGTTCTTGCAAGTCTTCCGCGAGGAAGAGCAGGACAACCCGCCCAACCGGGATCAGGCCGCCAACCGTCGTGGGCGCTTTAACGACGGTCCTTCGGTGCACCGCTCTGCCGTGGACGACACCGACTGGCATCAACTGTCAAAAGACCGTTTCGCGGATGAGCTGGCAGAAATTCTGTATAAACAATCGCATAAAGGTAAATTCGATAAGATCGTGATCGTTGCACCGCCGAAAACCTTGGGCGAATTGCGCGATGAAATGCATCAAGAGGTCGTGGCCAAAGTCGTTGGTGAAATCCCCAAGACGCTGACCAATCACCCGATGGACGAGATCGAAAAGATTGTTAAGGCAGAGCTGGAAGGCAATTAAACGGCCTCGGTGCCGCTTTAAGTAGCAAGCTGTACGAGACAATTTTGCAACATGGCTTAGAGCGGCGCGGAGAGGTCTTCGGCCCCAATTTTCCCAAAGCCAATCAGCTTAAATGCCACCTTACTTGCGGGTGGTCTTTTCTCGTTAAGTATCTGTATCGAACGCGTCGACGGAAACTTGCAGACGTGGTTGAACGTCTGGACGCCCTGATCTGAATGATCTTTGATATGCTCGGCTCGCCTGTTTTTCCGGCACTATGGTTTATTCGCAGTCCCTTGCGTCTCAGCTTAGTGAAACGCTTAATGTCTCTAGTGCGGATGCAGCATTGGGGACGGAGACGAAGTAATCCAGCAGTGTCTTATCCGCAAAGCCGTTTGCAACAACATGCTCTAGGAGCTTGATCAACGGATCCCAGTAACCATTTGTATTCAATAGGATTACAGGCTTTTCATGCAGGCCAAGCTGTCGCCATGTCAGCACCTCGAACAGCTCGTCCAGCGACCCCGCACCCCCCGGAAGCACCACAACAGCATCGCAGTTCATGAACATGACTTTTTTGCGTTCGTGCATGGTCTCGGTCACGATGTACTGGGTCAGATCGGTTTTCCCGACCTCCCATTTGACCAGATGTTCGGGGATCACACCAAAGGTCACGGCACCCGCATCCTGCGCCGCCCGTGCGACGGCCCCCATCAATCCCACGTCACCAGCACCATAAACCAACCGCCAGTTTTTATCCGCCAGCCCCCGGCCCATGGCCTGCGCAGCCAACATATATTCTGGGTCCGCACCGGGGCGTGATCCGCAATAAACGCAGATGGATTTTTGAAACATCACAGGGTCCTTGTCAGTAAATGTGAGGCCGCGGCGCAGCTCTATTTTGACCCTTGATAGCCTGCTTGCTACAAGGGCTCAATGTGGTGAGTACCAAGGGGGCGGGTAATGTCGGTTTTCCAATCGCGAAATGCTCAGGTTTTGGGCGGAATTGTTGTTGCTGCGGTTGTAGTCGTGGCGGGATATTTCCTTTTTAATCAGGATTTTAAGGGGGGCGAGACAGTACAGATCGCGCCCGCCGATGATCAAGTCGCCGCCGCACCTGAACCTGCCAAGCCGCAACCCCCTGCCGCAGCGGAACCACCAGTACAAATCCCCGACCCAGCCCCGCAAAAGCCCAGCTTTGATGAGGTACGCAGGGACGCTGATGGCATGACGGTCATCGCAGGCCGCGCCGCGCCAGGCAGCGAGGTCAAAGTTGTCAGCAATGGCACTGAGATCGCGAAAACCACTGCCGACAGCGCTGGAAAATTCGCGACGCTTGCCATTCTGCCCCCTGACGGGAAGGGCCAGGTGTTAAGCCTTGAGGCGCAAGTGGAAGATACCGAAACCCGGTCCGAGGATGAGGTTATTCTGGCCCCTATGACGCCTAAGGCCCCTGCAGCTGTAGCGGCCAAAGAGAATTCAAAGGACGTATCGGAAGCCGTTGAAGAGAAACCGAAAACAGAAGCAATCGACAGTGAGGTCGCACAATCGGAGCCAGCCGAACCGGCATCGCAAGTCCCGGCGCAGCAAGAACCAACACAGCAAGTGGCTTTGTTGAAATCGACGCGGGACGGGGTAGAGCTGTTAACCGATGACGACCGCGATGCCGCGCAAAGCGTGGCGCTGGACACCATTACATATTCCGAGCAGGGAGAGGTGCAACTGGCCGGGCGCGCCCAATCTCAAGGAGCCGCTGTTCAGGTTTATCTTGATAATGATGCGGTTGGTAAGTTGCCGGTAGACGAAGAAGGCCGCTGGAGCGGCGATATCGAAGGCATCGATACAGGGATCTATACCCTGCGCGTGGATGAGCTGGATCAGGATGGTGGCGTAATCAGCCGGGTCGAGACGCCGTTTAAACGCGAAAGCGCCGAGACTTTGGCCCGTGCTACTGCCAATTACGATGGCCCGATCAAGGAAGTCACCGTGCAGGAAGGTGCCACGCTTTGGGCGATTGCCCGCGAACGCTATGGCGATCCGACCTTGTATTTGCGTGTGGTCGAGGCAAACCGCAGTGCTATCCGCGACCCCGATCTGATCTATCCCGGACAGGTTTTCGATCTGCCTGACTGACGCATCCCACCTGCATTTAGGACGATGATTTTACCTGCTGCTCTGGCAACCGCGCGGGTTGGGGCCTATGTAGTGGTGCACGCATTCAGGAAAATTTATGTCAGCCGATACCACCCGCGCCACACCTGGTGCCAAAGCCCCACCTCGCACGCCTATGACCGAAGCAGAAATGGCCGACGCCGCCGAACGTCAATCAAACCTTTTGGTATTGAAAAAGGTGGCACCTTACCTTTGGCCCAAGGACATGCCTTGGGTGAAAAGACGTGTCGTCTGGGCGATGCTGTTTTTGATCGTGTCCAAGCTGATTTCCGTATGTATCCCAATTATTTACAAAGATGCCGTTGACGCGTTGGCGAACGAGGGTGTGCCGTTTTTGGCGCTTGGTGCGATTGGGTTGACCATTGCCTATGGTGTGGCGCGGGCGATGAACGTCGGCTTTCAACAGCTGCGCGATGCGGTGTTTGCACGGGTGGGGCAGCGTGCCTTGCGCATGCTGGCGCTGGAAACCTTTCACCATATTCACAAGCTTTCGATGCGCTATCACATCACCCGCAAGACGGGCGGTCTGAGCCGGATTATTGAACGCGGTGTCAAAGGCGTTGATTTCCTGCTGCGCTTTTTGCTGTTCTCGATCGGGCCGCTGATCCTCGAGCTGATACTGATCGGGATCATTCTGACGGTGCTGTTTGATTTCTGGTATCTGCTGGTCGTTGCCGTGACCATCGGGCTTTATGTCTGGTTCACCTTTGCGGTGACCGAGTGGCGGGTAAAGCTGCGGCGTCAGATGAATGACCAAGATACCGATGCCAACCAAAAGGCCATCGACAGCTTGCTGAACTATGAAACGGTCAAGTATTTTGGCGCAGAGAACCGCGAGGCACAGCGCTATGATACGGCGATGGCGGGCTATGAAAAGGCCGCGATCAAGACCAATTATTCGCTGGCGTTCTTGAACTTTGGCCAATCCTTGCTGATCACATGTGGGTTGGTTGGCGTGATGATCATGGCCGCGATTGGCGTGCAAAACGGGTCGCTGACGGTCGGCGATTTCGTCATGGTGAACGCCTATATGGTGCAAATCACCGTGCCGTTGAATTTCCTCGGGACGGTATATCGTGAAATCCGTCAGGCATTGGTCGATATGGGGCAGATGTTCACACTTCTGGATCAACCCGCTGAAATTAAAGACAAACCAGATGCCTACGATCTGAAGGTCGACGGCGGGCGGGTCACCTTGCGGGACGTGCAGTTTGGCTATGACCCGGATCGTCAGATCCTCAAGGGGATATCGCTTGAGGCCGCACCGGGCGAAATGGTGGCGATTGTCGGATCAACAGGATCGGGCAAATCCACCATCGGGCGGCTGCTGTTCCGGTTCTATGATGTGAATGGCGGGGCGTTGTTGATTGACGGCCAAGACGTGCGTGACGTGACCCAAGACAGCCTGCACAAGGCCATTGGCGTGGTGCCGCAAGACACCGTGCTGTTCAACGACACAATCGGCTATAACATCGGCTATGGCCGCGATAATGCCACCCAAGCGGAGATCGAAGCGGTGGCGAAAGCGGCGCAAATCCACGATTTTATCCAACGTCTGCCAAACGGATACGACACCGCCGTGGGCGAGCGTGGGCTAAAGCTGTCGGGCGGTGAAAAGCAGCGCGTGGGGATCGCACGCACCTTGCTCAAGGACCCGCCGATTTTGTTGCTGGACGAAGCCACCAGCGCCCTAGACAGCGAGACCGAGCACGAGATTCAAGACGCCCTGCGTCAGGCTGGCAAGGGCCGCACGGTTCTCACCATCGCGCACCGCCTGTCTACCGTCGCTGAAGCCGATCGCATCGTGGTGCTTGAACAAGGCGAGATCGTCGAGCAGGGCGGCCATGACGATCTGCTGGCACGCAATGGCCGCTATGCCCAGCTTTGGCAGCGCCAACAATCCGAGGATGCAGTCTGATTTCAGGCTGTGTCCGTGCTTTGTGTTTGTCCGCTTTGCGGACGAAGCTGCCATTCGTCTCGCAGTCGTGAACGTCCGGTTGCCCCCGTAAACATGCGTACTGAGGTAAATGCCTCCAAGGCCGCTGTACTGGCCGGGCTTGGCATCTGACACCTCCCCCTTAGCGTGATAGAGCAGGAGGTGGTCACAGGACAATTGGTAAGAGTTTTGCCGGACTGGAACTTGCCCACATTGGGCAATTACGCTGTTTGGCCGGGCATCGGCCCGCAAAAGGCGCTAACCCGACGCCTGATTGATCATTTCATTGCGCATCGTTCAGATTTGATGTTGTAGCCGCCCCTATGTAAGCGCACCTTTAATCTGTCCATCAATCGCGGCAACAACCTTTGCGACTTTGTCCGCATCAGCCGCATCGACATGTGGCGCTGCAAATGCACCAGAGTCATTGTCATAATACCGACCCGACGCATCTGAAAATTCATCCGAAAGCGCCGCACGGGACAGGATATCAACGCCGATGTTCAGATCATTTCCGGCGGTGCCAAAGCCCTCACGCACCATCTTCGTGGCCAGTAGAGACCCCGGATTTACGGCCACCGACAGCGGCCCGTCGGGATGCTGTGCCGCGAAATCCTGGCTCCACATTGTCAGCGCCAGTTTGCTTTGCGCATAGGCCTCCATGTCGTTCAGGCGTCGCTTGCCCTTCATTGCATCAACGTCGACGGGGGCTTGCGCGGCTGACGATAGATGCACCAATCGCCCGTCGTTCGGCATGATGGACAGCAAGAGGTCCGAGAGGAGCGCAGGCGCATATGTGTTCACTAAAAATCGGACATCCAAACCATCACGCGTAAGTGGTTCGGGCACTTTGAACACGCCCGCGTTATTGATCACAACGTCGATCCTGTCGTTGCTGCTCTTGAGGCCGCGCGCCATTTCAGCGACCTGCGATAGATCGGACATATCGGTCTGAACAGTCGTGACATCGCCGCCAATCTCTTGCGCCAAAGCATTCAGTTTCTCAGCACTGCGCCCGTGAACGATCATGCGGTGCCCTTGGGCTGCAAGGGCCAAAGCGGTGGCACGGCCAATTCCGTCGGTTGCGCCGGTGATCAGGATGGTTTTAGTCATTTTAGTTTCCTTAACTGAAAGTTGGCAAAACATGCTCGGCAAGTTGTTCGAGCGTATCTTCAATGGGGCCGGTACTAAACCGCAGGTTCAGAGCGACATGGTTTACGCCGATCTCTTCGAGTTGCTTTAAGTAGCGCGTCAGCGGGCGATGGCCGGAGCGAAAGCCGAGATGGATCGGGCTTGGGACCTCATCGGGGTCTTCGGCCAGATCGATATATAATGGTTGCAATACCGGCTTCGGTGGCTGCCCAAGTCGTAACAAGGTTTCGCGCCAGTCTTGCAGAACCCGGTCTTGCGCGACGCCGGGCCGTGGGTAAGTCATCCAGCCATCGCCATTCTTTGCAATCCAGTCGGGGGATTGGCGGCTTGATCCTGTGATCAAAAGCGGCAGTTTTGTTCCAGAAGGTTTTGGTAGCATATCGACGGGCGCGATTACCGAACCAAAGCCGTTGCTGACCTGCGGTGCCGTTTGTCCCATTGCGCGGATGTATTCAAAGCTCTCACGGAAAGCGTCGCCGCGTGCATCGAAGTTTTCATTCATGGCCGGATATTCTTCGGGGCGATCACCAGAGGCCAGGCCGAGGATCACCCGCCCGCCTGATAACACATCGGCGGTCGCGGCGGATTTGGCCACATGCGCGGGGTGGCGCAGGGGCAGGACAATGCTGGCAACGCCCAAGGCAATCTCCGAAGTTTGCCCAGCCAGAAATCCCAGATAGGTGAACGGATCAAAGAGCTGCCCCGCGTCCCCAAAGCTGGGTACGTTGAACGGTACGTCGCGCAACCAGACAGCCTTGAAGCCAAGCGTCTCGGCTTGTTTTACTCGGCGCAGGTGGTCAGACATATCCGGCACGGGGCTGTGCCCGTATTGTGCGATCGGCACGACAAGACCGAGGCTGATTTGGCCGTTCTGAAACGTCGTATCAAAGCCGCGATTGATTTGCGGAAAGGGGGTATTGGTCTCGTCGCGCACTTGAGGTCTCCCGTGATGTGCGCCGCCCCTTTGACGGGGCGACGCAGCGGTATTAGGCAAGGTCGTCTTTGCCCGCGATCAGGTAGTGATGGCTGACAGAGCCTTTGGTCCGTTCCACGAGGTACGGCGCATATTTGTCGTCCGCCATAAAGGCCTCTGCGGCGTCTTTGGATGGCCATTCGATGATGATACGCAATCCGGCCTCTTGGGGTGAGCCTTCGACTTGTTCGTGGTTGGCTGTGCGGGCGATGTAGCACCCGCCGTGGGCCGCTACACGGGCATTCGCCGCCGGCAGGTAGTCAGGAATCCAGTCTTCGCTGGTGGGGGTCACATCAAGTACCGAGTAGTAAGTCATAATTACTTCCTTTTTTCAAAGTTACGCGGACAAACCAGGAAGAACCTGCTTGCCGATCACGCGGCCGCTCTCTTGGCGTTTGTGCGCGTCAGTCAGCGTTTCGACAGTCAGCACATCGGCGCGTTCCGTAACGGTGGATTGCAGCGTTCCCGCGTCGATCATAGCGGACACGCGGTTCAAAAGATCACGTTGGACAGCGATGTCAGCGGTGTTGAACACCGACCGTGTGAACATGAATTCCCACGAAATCGTCAGGGCCTTTGGCTTTGCATCCGTGATGTTTATGCTCTGCGGGTCATCAATCAATGCGATGTGTCCACGTGGGGCAATCAGGTTTATGATCGCAGACCAGTGCTGATCAGTAGCCGTCAAAGCTGCAACATAAGTCGGCGTCTGCCCAAGGTCATTAAGCTGCGCCGCCAAATCGCCACGGTGATCAATCACATGATCTGCGCCCATCTTGCGTACCCAGTCCTGGGTTTCGGGACGGGAGGCGGTCGCGATGACGGTCAGATTGGTTAGCGTTTTGACCAGTTGGATCAGCATTGAACCCACACCACCAGCACCGCCAATAACCAATAGGCTTTGCCCCGCGCCACCGCCTTCAGTCACACGAAAGGCATCGAATAGCATTTCCCAAGCAGTGATGGACGTTAGGGGAAGACCCGCACTTTCGGTAAAGTCGAGCGTCGCTGGCTTTTTGCCAACGATACGTTCATCAACTGCGTGCAGTTCTGCGTTCGTGCCCGCGCGGGTCACATCACCTGCATAAAATACATCATCGCCAACCGCATAGCCCGTCACGTCAGAACCGATTTCGACAACGGTTCCTGCGGCGTCATATCCCAACACGCTCGTTGGACCTTCAGGCGGGCGGCCTTCGCGCAGCTTTACGTCAACGGGGTTCATCGAGATGCCTTTGACCGCAACCAAAAGGTCGTGCGGGCCGACTTGCGGCTTGGCAACATCCATCATTAACAACGCGCCATTGCCATCGATTGGGCCAGCTTGCGTATATCCGATTGCTTTCATTGTCCTGCTCCTATGTGCGGTTTCAGTAAGCTAAATACCATCGCCAAAAATTATAGAAATAGCGGATATTTGGTTTCATAATTCCGATTTTCGATATAATAAAGCTGCATGGACACAGATACCCTTCGCCTTTTTGTCGCCGCTGCCGAGCGGCTCAACATCACTGCGGCAGGCCGCGACCTTGGCCTCGCGCCTGCGATGTCCAGCAATCGCCTGGCAAAGCTTGAAAAGGAACTGGGGGTCGAACTGCTCCATAGAACAACCCGCAAGGTGTCGCTGAGCCAAGACGGCGCCGCGTTCTTGCCCTATGCACGCGAAATAATCGCGCAGGCAGAGGCAGGTCGTGCCGCATTAGGGGAGGATACGCTCAGGCCCAGTGGCATTTTGCGATTTGCAGCCCCCAGTAGCTTTGCACAACTCCATATCATTCCGTTGTTACCTGAATTTCAGGAGCGCTATCCGGATATCACGCTGGATCTACGGCTTTCTGACAAACGCTTCGACATCATCGACGGAAGTTTTGATCTTGCCCTGCGGAATGCGCCGTTGAAAGACAGCAGCCTTTTGGGACGAAAGCTGTCTGACGACAGTCGTGTGCTTTGCGCATCTCCGGCCTATCTGGATCGGTTTGGTGTGCCTGTAACCCCAGAAGATTTGAAGGAACACCGGTTTTTAGCTTGGTCGGACATGGCCGCTCGCGAGATCGTGCACCAAGACGGTCAAAGGGCGATCCTCGACCCTGAAAAAATGACTTGCCGAACTGTGTTGGACGACGGCACCTCGCAGCGCCTTGCAACGCTTTCGGGGTTGGGCATTTCGATAAACTCACTTTGGAGCGTCGCCCATGACCTCGAAGCAGGAACGTTGATGCAAATCCTTCCCGGATGGCGTCTGAACGATCAATCAGTGCTGTGGCTCATCTATCCGAAATCCAACGTTCTGACCCCGAAAGTCAGGTGCTTTATGGATTTTCTGATTGATCGATTGGCGTAAGGTCAGCTTTTGCAGAGGCTACGCCTTCGGCTACTGCAGAATCTTCACAAGTCATGAACAGGTTGTTGTGTTTCGCAACGAAGAAGCCCGCGATGTTGACCAGAAGGGTGTATACCAACAACCTGAGGATCAGTCGGGGGTCGCGTAGTTCTATCGCTTCGGGTGCGGCGACCGTGAGCATTTACCTTGGCCTTCCCCAAACCAGACTTTAGCTTCAGTGCGGAAATCTGGTAGAAGGGGCTCTTTCCAGCAATTCGCCGCGGTTGCGGATGTTGTTTGAACCAACTCCACCCTCCGAGGGCGACTTTGTTGGACAAAGCACTATTTCGCTGCGACTGCTCCAATGGCGGCTTTTGTGCGCTAGAAGTCTTTTGTCGAAACAGTCTCATTCTTCTGCGTATTCTCCCACTGCGCAATAAGGGCGTCCCCTTCGCCCTTAAAATCGGCCGACAAGAAATCGCCGTGGGCGATACGGTCAACGCGAAAGTGGCGCAGGCTTTGACGCAACTCACACCACGCAACGATCATGACATTGTCCACATAATAAATGAGAACAAGCGGCCAGATGATGCGGTGGGTTTCACGTTCCTCCGCATCTCGATAGAAAATCTCCAACTTGGTTTCCGAGCGGATCGCGGCGCGAAGACCTGACAGATCTATCGGCGGCTCAGTCTCGACGCCCCACGATGAGGTAACGAGCTTTCGTGTCCCCGGTGCTGCCTCATGCAGTTTTCGTGAGGCCCGCCCCGCTGCGCGCCACAAACCGGGATCGCCCGTGCGTGCAACAAGGCTTAAACCAACCGCAATGGCCTCGGCTTCATCGACGTCAAGGTTGATCGGAGGAAGGTCGTAGCCCTTTCGCATAACATAACCGATACCGGGTTCCCCCAGTATTGGGGTTTGCATGGCCTGCAAGCTGGCAATGTCCCGATAGACGGTTCTGACTGACACTTCGAGGGTCGCTGCTAGATCACGCGCCAAAAGCGGTTTCTTGGCGTCGCGCAATAGCTGAATGATCTCGAAAAACCGTGTCGTCTTGGATGCCATGACTGTTCACCTTTTTATACCCGGCATGAAACACTCCTGACATACAGATGTCAGTAGTTTGTAGCTATTCATGCACAAGCAATGCAAGGGGCATCCGGTGACACTGATCAATACCAACCAAAGAAAAGCAGGCATTGTTCTCGTGGTAGCCTCCGCGATTGTCTTTAGTTCTGCCGGTGTTTTCACCAATGGCGTTTCAACAGACGCTTGGGGGGTCATCTTCTGGCGAGGGGTTGCAGCGGCGGCGTTTACGCTGATTTATTTGGTGTTGCGCGGTGCACTTCTTGCAGAAATCAGAGCATTCAACAAACCCGCATTCTTTGTGACCTTGATGATGGCCGCTGGCACTGCCGCCTTTATCCCCGCATTCAAACTCAGCAGCGTCGCAAATGTCGCTTTGATCTATGCCACAGCCCCTTTCATCGCCGCAGGGCTATCGTGGATTTTCATCAAAGAGCTTCCAACCACGCGGGTCATTTTTGCAAGTTTGGCAGCGCTCGGCGGGGTGTTCGTCATTGTTTCAGCATCATTTGGCGGCAGTCAGCTAACAGGAGATTTCCTTGCCCTGTTCATGACCCTGATGATGTCAGGCATTATGGTTGTTTACCGGAAATTCCCATCGACAACTGCGGCGCTACCGGCTGCCCTGTCATCCATCGTGGTGCTGCCATTTGCTTTGGCGTATGGCGACCCGTTTGCCGTGCAAAGTCACGAATTGCCGATACTAATAGCCTTCGGCCTTGTTTTCGCGGTTGCCTCGGTGACGTTGACGGAGGGCGCGAGGCGTTTGCCGTCGGCGGAAACAGCATTGCTTTCGACGCTGGAAATGCCGCTTGCACCCGTCTTAGCGTTTCTTGTGTTATCAGAGGTACCAACCTCTCCCGCAATCATTGGCGGGTCCATCATTTTCCTAGCCGTTGTTTGGTCGCAAAAACGTAATGCCTAACATTGAAGGCCGACCTTCGTGCTCCATGCAGCATCGGTCAAAATGGGCTCATTGCTGACGTCGGGCTTTGCCACGTTTGTTTGCGCGACGGCGCACCATCCTGAAATGCGGACACGCCTGACTAAAATGATAATGATGGCGCTTTGCATTTAAGTGCGGCGGCTGATGTCTTGGGCCGGCTAGCGGCCCTTGCAACCCGTCGTTTGCGTGATACATAAAATCGTCTCTTGTCGCATCGCAGCAGCGCTGTTCCAGAGCGATTTGATATCCAACCCAAAGGAATACCAATGCAAGCCAGCATGCTGCGCACGGCGCTAATTCTGGGTCTGATCTGTGTGACCGGCCCTTTCGCCATCGACATGTATCTGCCTGCACTCCCTGCGATCGAGGCCGCACTGGGCACATCGGTTTCAGGGGCGCAACTGACCTTGGTGGCGTATTTTCTGGCCTATGGGGTGTCGCAACTGGTGTATGGCCCGTTGTCAGATCAGATCGGGCGCAAAAAGACGTTGTTGATCGGGATGAGCATCTTTGCAGTCGGCTCGGTCATCTGCGCATCGGCACCTACAATCGAGGTGTTGGTCATTGGGCGCTTGGTTCAAGGGATGGGCGGGGCGACGGTGATGGTGATCCCCCGTGCGATTATCCGCGACATGTACACTGGCGCACAGGCGACGCGGTTGATGGCGACGATTATGCTGGTGATCTCGATCTCGCCGATGCTGGCCCCCTTGGCGGGCAGTGGCATTGTGGCGTTCGGTAGCTGGCGCGAGATTTTTCTGGTGATGGGGGTATTTGCAGCCCTAAGCCTGACCTTGGCGCAGGTGACGTTGCCAGAGACCCTGAAGCCCGACCGTCGGCGCAAGGTGAACATCAAGGAGCTGTCGCGCAGCTGTGGGATATTGCTGCGCGATCCGGTTTTTCTGGGCCTGACCTTTATTGCAGGTTTTGGCATGGCCAGCTTTTTCCTTTTCGTGTCCAGCGCGTCGTTTGTCTACACTGGCGAATACGGGCTTACGCCGACTGAATTTTCATTGGCTTTTGCGTTCAACGCGGTCGGTTTTTTCATCGCGACCCAGATGGCGGGGCGGCTGGCAGAGGCTTGGGGCCTTGCCACATTGATCGGGCGCGGCGTGATCGGATTTGCGACCTGTGCGACCGTATTGGCTCTGCTCGAGTTGGCGGGTTTCCAAGGGATGTGGGTGCTGCTGATCGGATTGTTTCTGGCCTACGCTTGCCTTGGTGTGGTCATCCCGTCGGCCATGGTGGCGGCGCTTGACGCCCACGGACGGCGGGCTGGCATGGCATCATCCCTAAGCGGTAGCATGACGATGATGATCAGCGCAGCCTGCATCGGCCTGTCGACCCCGTTTTTTGACGGGACCGCATTGCCGATGGTTGTCAGCATCGCGCTATGCGGGCTGGCGGCGGTGGGGCTGGTGATTGTGACCATGCCAAAGCTGCGGCAGCAGCAAATGGAGCTTGCTACCGCCTAGGGGCTATTCAGCGACCTTCAGCTTTGCCAAAGGTGCTGCGTCATCGCCCCAGATCAGGATGCCGGTCTTAAGACGCTGTGCGTCCTTTTCCAGCGCCCAATCCTGTGCCGCCTTGCTGGCACGGCCCAGCGACATCTTGGCCAGCAGCTGCGCCACCCAGCGGGCATAGGTGGTGGCCCACACGCGCAGGGCCAACAGCGATGGCGTCACCATCAGCGTCAGCACCGTTGCCACGCCAAGACCGAATACAACGGCTGTCGCCAGCTGTTTCCACCAAAGCGCCGTGGGGCTGTCGATGGTGTAGCCGCCATTGGCGAAATCCAGACTAAGCCCGAACATCATCGGGGCAAGGCCGGCCATTGTTGTAATCGTGGTCAACAGAACCGGACGAATACGCGCCTGCGCGGTACGAATAATCGCCTCGATCCGGGGCATGTACTGGCTGAATTCCTGATAGGTATCGATCAGAATGATGTTGTTATTCACCACGATCCCGGCCAGGGCAACGATGCCTGTACCGGTCATGATGATCGAAAACGTTTGATCCATCACCAGCATCCCGATCAACACGCCAGTGGTCGATAGGACGACGGCGATCAAGACCAGCACCGAATTATAGATGCTGTTGAACTGGGCCAGCAGGATGATGAACATCAACCCCAAGGCCGCCGTGAAGGCAGAACTCAGGAACGCCTGACTTTCGGCCTGATCCTCTTGGTCGCCGGTCCACTCATAGCTGATGCCAGCGGGCAGGGGGGCCGTCTCCAGCCATTTTGTGATCTCGGTGATCCGTTCGTTGGCATTGATTGGGATGATGCGCAGCTGGGTCTTGTCCACCCCGTCTTGCAGATCAACGCCAGTGGCCGCAGCCGTGCGGTCTGTGATTTTGTAGCCCGTTCCGTCAAGCGCGGTGATATCCCCGTCAGATGCCGCCGGGCGCATGGTGGCAAGGGTTATGTCTTTCTCTGCGCCGTCGATATCTTCGGTTTTGACCAGCTTTGCCAACCCAACGGATACACCGGCCTTGATATCAAGGTGGCGCTTTTGATCGACGCGGTTGATCTCGGCCAGTTTCGGGACAGGCTTGCGGGTGATGAAATTCGCCAGCGGCACCAGCCCGTCAGCCGTACGCACCTTCAGCGTATCAAGAGTGCTCAGCACGCGGTCCTCTTCGGGCAGACGGACCCTGATCTCGATTTCTTCGTCCGAGCTATCAACCCGCATGGTATCCAGTAGCAGCCCCCGCGTCACCAATTGCACCATGGCGCCGACGGTCAACACATCGGCCCCGTATTGGCCCGCCTTGGCGACATCCACGTCGATTTGCCAGTCAATGCCGGGCAGGGGGCGTGTGTCTTCGATCAGCGTCAGGCCGGGGGTTTTGTCGAAATGGTCGCGCGCCAGTGCGGTCGCAGTGATCAGATCGTCAAAGTCATTGCCTTTCAGGCGCAGATGCACCGGCTTGGCCGACGCCGGTCCACGGGCCTGCGCCAGAATTTCGATTTTGATACCTGGGATCTGGCTCAGCTCTTCGGTCAGCTCGGAGATCACCAGATCGCCATCCAGATCGGGCCGCAGGGCGCGGTCCTCCCACGGGATCGTTTCAAACTGGACCTGCCCGATACTGTCCTTGGGGGTCTGCGCACCGCCAGTATTGCTGTTCAACCCGCCTTCGCCCGCAAAGGCAAAGGCGGTCAGGATACCGGGATGGCGCAGCACGATCTCTTCGGCCTGCTTCATGATCGTGTCTTTTTCTGTCAGCGACAGGTTGCCGCGCGCCAAGACATAAACGATGGCCTGCTCGGGTTCGGATTCGACAAAGAACTCAACCCCCTTTGAGTTGTTGCTAAAGAAAATCAGCGTGGTGCCGACAAAAACAAAGATTACACCGAGCACGGCCAATGGCATCACCGGGTTGCCCGCGATAAATTCGATCACGCGGCCAAAGGCCGATCTGCGATAGCCCGCTTGGATCACATCGGCGGGTTTGCGGAACAGTTTGGACGTGACCCATTGGCCGCCACGCCCCATACGGGTGAACAGCGCGAAAAAGCTGACCAGCCCCAGCATCGCGCCCGAAACGCCGATGGAGAGTAAGGCAGCAAGCGCCGCAATG
This sequence comes from Sulfitobacter marinus, assembly GCF_900116285.1. Classification (GTDB taxonomy): domain Bacteria; phylum Pseudomonadota; class Alphaproteobacteria; order Rhodobacterales; family Rhodobacteraceae; genus Sulfitobacter; species Sulfitobacter marinus. The sequence goes on from NZ_FPAJ01000001.1 coordinate 274,042, forward strand.
CACAGGAAAACAACGGCAAATACCGGAATGACCGAGCCGAGAATATCCAGCCCGTCCATGGATGCAAATTGCGCGGAAATCACAGCAAATAAGGGCTGCGCCAGTGCCATTGGAAGCGCGACCATCGCAAAGGCCACGGGAAAGAGCAGCAGATGCAGATACAGGCGCAGGTTCGCAATGGCGGTCATATTCTCGGCCATCCAGCGTTCTAGCCGCCCGGTCACACCACCCAAAACAGGCAGATAGACCAGCGCCACCACCAAAGAGGCCGAGAGCACGAAAATCAATGTCACTGGCAACATGCCCATGAACTGCCCCGGAACACCGGGCCAGAACAGCATTGGCAAAAACGCGCAAAGCGTTGTGGCTGTGGATGAAATGATTGGCCAGAACATGCGCTTGGCGGCGGTGACATAGGCCTGCATCGGCCCTTCGCCCTGTTGCTGGCGCGCATCGGCATATTCGACAACAACGATGGCCCCATCAACCAACATGCCCACGGCCAAGATCAGCCCGAACATCACAATGTTCGAGATCGAGATGCCCATCAGTGCCAAAAATGCAAAACACAGCAAAAACGAGGTGGGGATCGCGAAACCAACCAAAAGGGCCGCACGGATACCAAGGGCGGCCAATACCACGATCATCACCAGCGCCACAGCAGTCAGGACCGACCCCAACAATTGCTGCACCATGCTGTCCACGACGCGGCTTTGATCGTTTGAGGTGCCGATTTCCACAGCGGCCTTCAGCCCGTCGGGCCAGTTGGCGCTTTGCTCGGCCACGACCTCTTTCACGCGGGAAGACGTGTCGATGAGGTTGAAACCCTTGCGTTTTACCACCTGCAGGGCCAGCGTTTTCTCGCCGTTGAAACGTGCCGTGCCTTCGCGGTCTTCAAACGTAAGGTTGATCGTGGCCAAATCCCCCAATGTGACAACACGATCGCCATTGGTTTTTACGGGCAGGTCATAGACATCGCGCGGCTGGTCAAAGGAAGATGGAATTTTGACCGAGAACGCACCCTGATCCGACTGTACCTCGCCAGCGGCGATCAACTGGTTATTGTTCTGAACCGTGTTGATCAATTCGCCTGCGGTGACGTCATAAGCTTCTAGGCGCAGCGGGTCGATCAAGACCTCAAGCATCTCGTCGCGATCTCCGGCAAGCCCGGCCTCCAGCACGGCATCTATGCCTTCCAGCTCGTCCTGCAGTTCGCGCGCGACATGGGCCATTGTCCGTTCCGGAACGGGGCCAGACAGGTTAACGATGATGATCGGAAACTCGGAAAAGTTGATCTCGTTGATTGAATATTTTTCATAGCCTTCGGGGAACTTCGCCTCGGCGGTGCTCATCGCATCGCGTACATCGGCCATGATCTTGGTCTTGTCCCAGCCGAATTCGAACTCAAGCGCGACACCTGCATAATTCTCAGCAGCAGTGCCCGACATGGTTTTCAGCCCGTCCAGATCAGACAGTTCGGTTTCCATCGGTTTGACCAGCAAGGTTTCGCTGTCGATGGCGGAAATGCCGGGGAACTGCACAGATACAAACAGGGCAGGGATTTCGATATCGGGTTCACCCTCTTTGGGCAGGGTCGAATAGGCATATCCGCCCACCACAAGGCTAAGCAGAATAAACGCCATAACCATACGGGCACGGCCAGCGGCCCAATCGACGATACCACTCATTGGGTGACCTCTTTGTAGGTCGGCGCGACGGTGACGCCCGCAACCACGTATTCCTGACCCAGCACGATAACGTTCGACATGTGCGGCAAACCGCTGACCCAGACGCCTTGCTTGGTGTCGCGGACCAGTTGCACGGGGACAAAGCCGACGACGTTAGCATCGTCGATCACACGCACGCCCAAGATACCCTCGTCATTCAGCGTTAACGCCGATTGCGGCAGCAAATGCGCGTCCACCCCGGCCGAGGATATCGCGATTTCGGCGGTTTGCCCGTCACGGATCGCCAGATCATCGTTGCTGACGTCAATCTCGAGACGGAAGGTGCGCGTCGTCGGGTCAGAGGCGCGCGAGATAAATGTAACCTGACCGCCGATCTCGCGGTTGTCAGCGGCGAGTCGTGCGCGGGCCATGGCACCCAATGTGACGCGGCTTACCTCGGTTTCGGGAACAAAGCCGACCAGCTTGATCGGGTCCAGCTGTATAACACGGGCGCACAGGCTACCGGTTTGCAAAAGGCTGCCCAATTCCGCGGTGTCGCTTTCCAGCAATCCGTCAAAGGGGGCGGTCAATGTCAGGCGGTCGATTTCTGCTTGAGCGCTGGCCACGGCGGCTGCGGCGGCTTCGATCCCGGCTTTGGCCGCGTTCAACCCCGCCCGGGCAGAGCTTAGGCCGGCCCGCGCACCTGCGGCTGTTGCCTGTGCGGTTGCCAGTTGTGTGGTGGATGAAAACCCGCCTGCGCCCAGCTTTTCCGCTGCATTCAGCTTGATCAATGTTTCGTCCAAGCGGGCTTGCGCCTCTTCTACGCGGGCTTGGGCTTCGGGGACGCGCGATTCAGCCTCGGCAAGGCGGGCCTCGGCCTCGCTTTTGGCGGCACCGCGTGTGCCGATGTCCAGCGTACACATGGTATCGCCTGCGGTGACTTTCGTCCCTTTGCGCAGGGGCGGGGATGTCACGATGGCGGATGTTTCTGAGGCGACATCAACGGTTCGGGCGGCGGCGGTTTGGCCACGTACAATCACGGCGGATGCCAAGGGGCTTGCGGTGCTGCGCTGCACGACAACTTTTACCAGCTCTGGCGTGCCGATCTGTGACGGGTTTTGAACGTCTTCCGCCGCGCTGTCCTGTGCGGTCCCGGTATCCTCGGGCACATCCCCAGACCGGCCCAAAAGGGCGTCACGTTGAAAGATCGCCATGTACAGGAGGGCTGAAACGACAATCGCCGCAATAATGGAAAAAATACGCATAATTTGCCTTTGGCCGGTCAGGTTTTGAGGGTCGGATATTTTCGTCATGGTTTTGTTAGGCCAAATTGAGAGGTATGACCAGTTCGCAGCATCTTTTTATGCAAACTGAATCGTTGTCCTTGGTTGGATGCTGAAAGACGATGCAAGGATGCCCTTGGCAGGCTGGCTGCCGCAGGTTAAGAGGGGCGCTAATTCACGGTGGGACAGGCAAGACATGAGCGATACAGACAGTTTCATTGACGAGGTGAACGAAGAAGTCCGCCGCGACCGGTTTTATTTCATGCTCAAGCGGTATGGCTGGATCGCCGTTCTGGCCGTGGTGCTGCTGGTCGGCGGTGCCGCGTGGAATGAATATCAAAAGGCACATTCGCGCGCCAAAGCCGAGGCGCTTGGCGATGCGATGTTCGCGGCCCTTGCGGTCGGGGATTCGGATGGCCGTATCACCGCTTTCAAAGATATCGAGGCAGGCGCGCCGCAATCTGCAGCCGTTGTTGCGTTTCTGACAGCAGCGGAACAGGCCAAGGCAGGCGATACTGCCGCCGCGATTGAGAGCCTGAACACGATTGCCACGAATGGCGACGTGCCTGCGATCTACCGCGAGATTGCGCAATTCAAGGCGCTGACCTTGCAGGGCACCGACACACCGGTAAGTGACCGCCGTCTCGCGCTTGAGGCGCTGGCCCAGCCCGGCAACACCCTGCGTTTGCTGGCTAGTGAACAATTGGCGCTGATCGAGATCGAACAAGGCAATACACAAGCGGCAATTGACCAGTATCAGGCCATCTTATTGGACGCCGAGGTCAGCACGGACTTGCAACAACGTGCCCTTCAGGTGATTGTGGCCTTGGGCGGCGAACCTGAGATGGGCGGCGCAGCCTTGGGCGCGCAACCTGAAGTGTCTGATGCGACAGGTACGGACGGCAACTAACGTCAGAAATGGCGCAAGAATGACATGAGTTAAGAGCAAAGCGAGCAGGGCTATGACCAATCTCCACCGCATCTGTGCAAGATCATCGCAAGCCGGGCGGCTCTCGCTTGGTCTGGGGGCCGTTGTGGCGTCGCTGTTGCTGTCTGCCTGCTCTGAGCCGGATGTGATTCTGCCGGGCCTGCGCGAAGATGTACGCGCGGTGGTTCAAAGCGATGACAGCTTTGATGCGAACGCCGATCTGGCTGTGCCGGAAAACACTTCGCGGGCGATTTCCTTGCCTGCCATGACCAACAATGCCAGCTGGCCCCAAGCAGCGGGTACGCCCAGCACACGGGTCAACCACGCGGCGTTGTCTGCCGCGCCGCAATTGGCATGGTCTGCCAACATCGGCAGTGGCGACAGCCGCAAACAACGCATCACCGCAACCCCTGTTGTTGCAGGCGGACGGGTTTATACCATCGATTCCAGCGCCTTGGTCACCGCGACCTCGACCTCCGGGGTGACCTTGTGGACACGCGATCTGACACCTACCAACGACGGGCAGGGCGACGCGACGGGGGGCGGTTTGGCCGTCGAGGGCGACACGGTTTATGTGTCGCTGGGCTTTGGTACCGTTAGCGCGTTGGATGCCGCATCCGGTGCCACCCGCTGGAAACAGGATATCGACGCGACGGGTTCAGGTGCGCCAACAGTTTACGGCGATCTGGTCTATTTCACATCGGGTGATGATCTGGGCTGGGCCTTAAACAAAAACAACGGTCGCGTGCAGTGGCAGACCGGATCGAACTCGGTTGTTGGCAACGTCTTGGGCGCGCCAGCCCCGGCCATCAGCCCCGAAATCGCCGTTATGGCATTCGGGTCAGGCGAGGTGCAGGGCCTGTTCCGCCGTGGCGGGTTGAACCGCTGGGACACGTCGGTTCTGGGCAAACGCCCGGGCCGCGCTTTTGCGAATGTGTCTGATATCACCGGCGCGCCGGTCATATCTGGAAACACCGTTTATGTGGGTAACATATCGGGCCGCTTGTCGGCTGTGACATTGGCCGGCGGTGAACGTCTGTGGACGGCACGTGACGGTGTTGTTGGACCGGTTTGGCCCGTAGGCGATAGCATCTTTGGGATCACCGACCTGAACGAACTGGTTCGGCTGGACGCCAATACTGGCCAGCGTATCTGGGGCGCGGAATTGCCGAATTTCGTCAAGGAAAAGCCGAAACGTCAATCCGAAGTCTTTGCCCATTATGGCCCGATTCTGGCCGGGGGCCGGATCATCATCGCGTCGAATGACGGGCTGATGCGCAGCTTTGATCCCAAAAACGGCGCGTTGATTGCGACTACAGAAATCCCCGGCGGCGCGACCACTGCGCCTGTGGTGGCGGGTGGCACGCTTTATGTCGTGTCGTCGAAAGGTCAATTGCACGCTTTCCGTTGACCTTGAAATAGTCTAGAGGGCAGGCTTGACCTGACCTTCGGAGCCGTTTCAATGTCTTTCACCCTCGCCATCGTGGGCCGTCCCAATGTGGGAAAATCCACGCTGTTCAACCGTCTTGTCGGTAAAAAGCTGGCGTTGGTTGATGACCAACCCGGTGTGACGCGCGACCTGCGCGAGGGCGCTGCACGTCTGGCCGACCTGCGTTTCACCGTGATCGACACTGCCGGGCTTGAGGAAGTCACCGATGACAGCCTTCAGGGCCGCATGCGCCGTCTAACCGAACGTGCGGTCGATATGGCCGATATCTGCCTGTTCATGATTGATGCTCGCGTGGGGGTGACCCCGTCCGATCTGGTCTTTGCCGATATCCTGCGCAAAAAATCCGCCCATGTTATTCTGGCCGCCAACAAGGGTGAAGGTAAAGCCGCCGATGCTGGCGTGATCGAGGCCTATAGCCTTGGTCTGGGCGAACCGATCCGCATGTCGGCTGAGCATGGCGAAGGGTTGAACGATCTTTATGCACAACTAATGCCCATCGCTGATGGTTTCGCCGAACGCGTTGACACCGATACCCCCGAAACCGACGTGGACCTGACCGAGGAAGAGGCCGAACTGGGCGACGAAGACGCGCCCATGCCCGTGCCCACCAACGCCAAACCGTTGCAAGTCGCCGTCGTGGGTCGCCCGAACGCGGGTAAATCCACGTTGATCAACCAGATCATGGGCGAAGACCGCTTGCTGACCGGACCAGAGGCCGGGATAACCCGCGACGCGATTTCGCTGAAAACCGATTGGGACGGCGTACCCATGCGGATATTTGATACCGCTGGCATGCGTAAAAAGGCGAAAGTACAGGAAAAGCTGGAAAAGCTGAGCGTTAGCGATGGCCTGCGTGCGGTGAAATTTGCCGAAGTCGTTGTTGTGTTGCTGGACGCTGAAATCCCCTTTGAACAGCAAGACTTGCGTATTGCCGATTTGGCTGAACGCGAAGGCCGCGCCGTCGTCGTTGCGGTCAACAAATGGGATCTTGAGACCGACAAACAAGGCAAGCTGAAAGACCTGCGTGAGAGTTTCGAGCGCTTGCTGCCGCAGCTCAAAGGCGCGCCTTTGGTGACGGTATCGGCCAAAACGGGTCGTGGTCTGGACCGCCTGCATCAGGCGATCATGCGCGCCTACGAGGTTTGGAACCGCCGAATCACTACAGCGCAGTTGAACCGCTGGCTGTCTGGCATGATGGAGGCGCACCCGCCCCCCGCGCCCCAAGGCAAACGCATCAAACTGCGCTATATGACCCAAGCGAAAACCCGGCCACCGGGATTTGTTGTCATGTGTAGCCATCCTGACAAAGTGCCCGAAAGCTATAACCGCTATCTGGTGAATGGGCTTCGAATTGACTTTGACATGCCCGGCACGCCGATCCGTATCTGGATGCGCGGCCAGTCCGATGCGAACCCCTATAAGGGGCGCAAAAAGGCCAAGCCATCAAAGCTGCGGAAACATACAAACGGGCACCGTCAGGACCGCTAGGCGCGCTCCTCAGGCCTTGCGCCAAGACTTGAAGGTTGGCAGCAGTAGTGCGATTGCACCACCTGCTGCCAGCGCTGCAACGCTTGGTGTGGTGGCATAATTCTGGACCACTACAGCGCTCAGCGCCCAGATTACTGCAACCCCATAAGTGGGCGCACGCATTAGCGTTGATTGCACCGCGGCGGCAATCACGATGGCGAGGCTCACAAAGATCAGCGCGGCCGTTTCCGCCCCGACCCAGCCATAACCAGCGGCGAGCAGACCCAGTGACACGCAGGATGCGGCACTTAGCCAGCCTGCATATAGCCCGACTGGCAGGGCGGCGAACCAACGGTCACCGTCAGGCGCTTCGAACAGGGCGACAAGCGCTGCAATCAGCATGCCCCAGATCAGGACGGACGCCCAGACCGGGCTGGCATTGGCGACGGCCAGCCAGAAACATCCGATGAACAGCGAAACCGCCAGCGGCATGCGCATGTCATGCCAGGTGAAATCCTCGCGGGCCTTCCACAGCCCCCAGCCCATGCCGGTGATCAGCCACAGATAGATGACGCCCCAGATCGAAAACGCATAGCCCGCCGGCTGCACAGGCGGCGACACCTGCGGCACGGGGAACTGATTGGGGTCAAACCCGGCAAAGCTGGTCACGAAAAACGGTGACGCAGCAAAGCCTATGGCCAGTAGAAATGTCACAAATGCGGTCAGGGGGCGGGCCATGATGCGTCCTTTTGAAGTGATCGTTCAAAACGCAACATAGCACGCCGCCATTCAGTTCCCAGAGTTTATGACAACTTGCCATCCGCGCCCAAAAGCGTCTTGCCACCCAGATAGGGGGCCAGCACGTCAGGCAATTGCACCGATCCATCCTCTTGCTGACCGTTCTCAAGCACGGCGATCAGGCAGCGCCCCACGGCCAGACCGGACCCGTTCAGCGTATGCACGAACTGGGGCTTACCGCCATCCGCGGGCTTGAACCGTGCGTTCATGCGCCGCGCCTGAAAATCGCCAGTGGTCGAAACCGACGAAATCTCGCGGTAGGTTTTCTGACCGGGCACCCATGCTTCGATGTCATAGGTGCGGCGCGCGCCAAAGCCCATGTCGCCGGTGCACAGCAGCACGGTGCGATAGGGGATGTTCAGCCGTTCCAGCAAATCCTCGGCACAGCGCAGCATGCGCTTTTGCTCGGCCTCGCTTTCATCGGGATGCGTGACCGATACCATCTCGACCTTTTCGAACTGGTGTTGGCGCAGCATGCCTGCGGTGTCGCGACCTGCCGATCCGGCCTCGGACCGGAAACACAGGGTGTGCGCGGTATAGCGGCGCGGCAGGTAATCGGCGTCGATCACATGGCCCGCCGCGATATAGGTCAGCGGCACCTCTGAGGTCGGCACCAGCCACCAGCCATTGGTGGTCTGATAGCTTTCTTCGCCGAACTTGGGCAGCTTGTCGGTGCCATACATGGCGTCATTATTGACCAGCACGGGCGGGTTCACTTCGGTCAGGCCGTTTTCATCGACATGGGTGTCGACCATGAACTGCGCCAGCGCCCGGTGAATGCGCGCCACGGCCCCCGACAACAACACAAAGCGGCTGCCGGACATCTTGGCCGCCGTCTCAAAATCCATCGACGCAGCGACGCCGGTGATGTCAAAATGTTCGCGCGCTTCAAAGTCGAACGTCTTGGGGGTGCCCCAGCGGCTGACCTCCACGTTGTCATTCTCGTCTGCGCCTTGGGGCACATCATCGGCGGGCAGGTTGGGAATGCGCGCCAGCATGTCGGTTAGCTTGGCGTCCAGCTCCTTGGCGTCGGCGTTCATCTGCGCGACTTCGGCCTTCTTTTCGCTGACCAAGGCGCGCAGCCGCTCGAATTCGGCCTCGTCACCCGATGCCTTGGCCGCGCCCACCAGTTTGGAGGCTTTGTTTTGCTCGGCCTGCGCTGTTTCCGCGCTCAGGATCATGCCGCGCCGCGCCTCGTCCAGTGCTAGGATGTCGCCGGACACAGGCGCATCGCCGCGCCGTGCGAGGGCCGCGTCAAACGCATCAGGGTTTTCGCGGATGGCTTTGATGTCATGCATGGGTCTGTCCTTTGATCTGGTATCGCCCGATTTTGAATCGCTCAGGCGCGCTTTGCCCGCGTTATGCCCGATTGTGGATCGCGGGGCCAGATGTGGTGTGGCGGGTTATGTGGGGTTGTCTGGGTCTTGGCCGATGGAACGCTGGAAGGCGCGCCATTGGTCGTCGAAGTCTTCCCACTTTAGTTTTTCTTTGCTCCAATGCTCGGGCCAGTTTTCGTGATCGGGGCCATGGCCGCCGGGCAAGGTCACGCTAGCATCACCAAACGTTTCTGTAATTTGATCCGATCCTATGTTAGTTTGTGTAAAATCAACATCTTTCAGCGCCGCACCTCGAAGATTAGCGGCACCGAAAGATGTTTCACCATCAAACTTCGCCATGAAGAGGCGCGTCCCCTGCAACTGCGCAATGGGGAGCTCCGCGCCCTGCAACTGCGCCCTGTTGAGGTTCGCCCCCTGCAACTTCGCCGCGCTGAGGTAGGCCTCCTGCAACTCCGCCCTGCTGAGGTCGGCCTCCTGCAACTTCGCCTCGCTGAGGTTCGCCCCCTGCAACTTCGCCCTGTAGAGGTTCGCCCCCTGCAACTGCGCCGCACTGAGGATCGCCCGCTGCAACTGCGCTGCGCTGAGGTCCGCCCCCTGCAACTTCGCCGCGCTGAGGTAGGCCCCCTGCAACTGCGCCCTACCGAGGCGCGCGCCCTGCAACTTCGCCCCGTAGAGGTTTGCCCCCTGCAACTCCGCCCCGTTGAGTTCCGCCCCCTGCAACTGCGCCATGAGAAGGTCCGCCCCCTGCAGCTGCGCCTGATTGAAAAGACAACGCGTGAATTCCAATTCCCTTAAGTCGGCGCCTTGCAGGCAAGTTGATCGCAGGTCCAGTCGATATCCGACCGCGCTGCCCCTGACTGTCGCCTCCCGTTCAACTTTGATCTGGCGCGATGCCCGCCGGCCGATAACCTCTAGCGCGACTTGAATATCGGTGCGCGGTTTGGGGAGTTTTTTTGCCCAAGTGTAAATTTCTCCCGAACCGGGCATCTTCGGCTTATCCGCATCTTCTGCCGCTTTGTCCTCCCAAATCTGGAACGGGTTTTTCTCTGTTTCGCGCAGGGGTGCGTTTTCACGGATATAGGCGCAGAGGATTTCCATGATCTGGATGTGGTCGCGCAGGCTGTCTTGGGCAATGCGTTCCAGCGCATAGATCGCGCCTATGCGTACTTCTAGGTTGGGTTTTGTGGACTCATCATCCTTGTCCTTGACCGTTTTTTCCGCGCCCAGCCCTTCAACGGCTTTGGAAATGCGATCTGTGATCAGCCCTTCTTCGGCGGCAAGGGTTTGGCGCTGAGTTAACGTGAGGCGGATCATTGTGAACGGAAGTGCTACGACAGCACCAACGGTTGCCGTCAAGGCCGCCATCTTTGCTAATGAAAAACGCCAGTCCCATGTTTGCTCTGAGCCTTGCGGGGTAGCCGCCAAGATGAATGACCAGACCACTGCCAGCAGCCCCAGAACAAGTGATCCAAAGATAACGGCCCACAAAGCGATAGCAACGAATAATAGGCCAGAGTTGAAACCAGAAAGTCCGAGCCGTTTTTGCAATTGATCAAAAAGAGGCGGTTTGCTGGGATCGCCCTTGGAGGGCATAAAGGAAATCCCAATTGGGACGAATAGAAACGCCAGCACCAGAACGATCCCTAGAAGCTCACGCCCATCAATCTGAAAAATAATGTCGTCCAACGGCACACCCTCATATTCCCCACCACCATGCCGTGCAAATTCTCCTGTCACAACCGCTGAAAACGGGTGAAAGGCTCTGAAGGCGGCTCTTGGGGCCGCGCTTGGCCCGTTGGGGGTTGAAATACGCGTTAAGCCTCCTTGCAAAGCCCCGCATCTAGACCTAGGTTCCGCCAAACTTCGACGGCAGGCCGGAACGGGCGTGCTCCCTCATTCAAAGGACCAACGCCATGCAAGGTATTCAACAATTCGTCCCTCTCATTCTGATCTTTGCGATCATGTATTTCCTGCTGATCCGCCCGCAGCAGAAGAAGGTAAAAGAACATCAGGCGATGGTTAAGGGCCTGCGCCGTGGCGATCAGGTTGTCACCCAAGGCGGTCTGATCGGTAAGGTCGTCAAGGTCAAAGACGATGGCGAGCTTGAGGTCGAACTGGCCGAGAACGTCAAAGTGCGCGTTGTGCAGTCGACCATCGCGACCGTCGTCTCCAAGACCGAACCCGCCAAGTAAACTGCCAATAGGGCAGCGTTAAGAAGGGCTTGCGCCATGCTTCAGATTGATCTGTGGAAACGGGTGTTGATCATCCTCACCTGTGCGGCTGGCCTGTATCTGGCGCTGCCCAACGCGTTTTACGGCCCCGTAGAGCAGCATAATGATGCGATCAAAGCGATGGACGTGGCCGGTGCCACGCCCGAGCTTGAGGCGCAGGCGGCGCTGTGGCCCACGTGGCTGCCAGAGCGGTTGGTGAACCTCGGGTTGGACTTGCGCGGCGGCGCGCATCTGCTGGCTGAGGTCAACGTCGCCGAGGTCTATGCCAACCGGATGGAAGCGGCCTGGCCCGAGGTGCGCGATGTGTTGCGGTCGATCACGCCGGTGCGCCGCGTTGACGCGCCCGAGGGCGAGTTGCGCGTGCGGATCAACGACGCGGACAAGATGGCCGAGGCGCTAGAGGCGACGCGCACATTGGCGCGGCCTGTGCAAACGATCACAGGGGCGGGTCAGAATGACATCGTGGTCAGCGGTGCCGAAGACATCATTAGCGTGACTTTGACCGACGCCGAAAAGCTGGCCACGGACGAGCGGACCATGCAGCAATCGCTGGAGATCATCCGCCGCCGCATCGACGAGGTTGGCACACGCGAACCCACGATCCAGCGCCAAGGGTCGGACCGTATCCTTATTCAGGTGCCAGGCATCGGGTCGGCGGCCGAGCTGAAGGCGATCATCGGGACCACGGCGCAATTGACGTTCAACCCCGTTGTGAACCGTGGCGCGGATGAAAACGCATCCCCCGGTCTGGGCAATTCGCTGTTGCCCGACGCGGAGTCTGAGGGTGTGTTCTACATCATCGAAACCGCCCCCGTTGTGACCGGTGAAGAGCTGGTCGATGCGCAGCCCAGCTTTGACCAGAACGGTCGGCCTGCGGTCAGCTTCCGCTTTGACACCACGGGTGCCCGCAAATTCGGGACATATACAGCGGAAAACATCGGCGCGCCTTTTGCGATTGTCTTGGACAACGAGGTCATCAGCGCCCCCACGATCCAAAGCGCCATTCCGGGCGGGTCGGGTATCATCACCGGCAATTTCTCGGTCGAGGAATCGACCAATCTGGCCGTCTTGCTACGGGCAGGGGCCTTGCCTGCGGGGCTGACCTTTGTCGAAGAGCGCACGATCGGGCCGGAACTGGGCCAAGACAGCATCGACGCGGGCAAGATTGCCACAAGCGTCGCCTTCATCGCTGTGCTGTTCTTTATGTGGGCGAGCTACGGTTTGTTTGGCTTCTTTGCCAATATTGCGCTGATCGTGAACGTCTGCATGATCTTTGGCCTGCTCAGCCTGATCGGGGCGACGCTGACATTGCCCGGGATTGCGGGTATCGTTTTGACCGTCGGTATGGCGGTTGATGCGAATGTGCTGATCTTTGAACGTATCCGCGAGGAGCTGAAAACAGCCAAAGGTCCGGCGCGTGCCATCAGCCTCGGATACGAGCGCGCGCTCAGCGCTATTCTGGATGCCAACATCACCACCTTTATCATCGCGGTGATCCTGTTCACCTTAGGGTCCGGGCCAGTGCGCGGCTTTTCTGTGACGCTGGGTATCGGCATTATTACATCGGTCTTTACCGCATATTTCGTCACCCGTCTGATGGTCGTGTTCTGGTTTGAACGCGCCCGCCCCAAGACGATCACGGTCTAGGAAATTGATATGAAACGTTTGCGACTGATCCCTGACGAAACCAGCTTTGACTTTTTCAAACACGCAAAATTCACCTTTGGCGCGTCCTGCGTGGCTGTGGTTCTGGCCATGGCCGTGTGGTTCACGATGGGTCTGAACTATGGCATCGACTTCCGCGGGGGCACAACATTGCGCACCCAAAGCGAAGCTGCCGTTGATGTCGCTGCCTACCGCGCCGCGCTAGAGCCGCTGGAGCTGGGTGATATCTCGATTTCTGAGGTGTTCGACCCGACCAGCGATGGCAGCAAACACGTGGCCATGGTGCGCATTCAGGCGCAAGAGGGCGAAGAAGCCGCAACGCCGGAAATGATCGCAGCGGTTGAGGGTGCGCTGAAAACTGTCGCGCCGAACATCATCTTTACCTCGGTTGAATCGGTGGGTCCCAAAGTATCGGGCGAACTGATCCAGACGGCGTTTCTGGCGGTTGGTGCATCACTGGCCGCGATCCTGATCTACATCTGGTTGCGGTTCGAATGGCAGTTTTCCGTGGGTGCGGTCGCGGCCCTGTTCCACGATGTGATCCTGACCATCGGCATTTTCTCGGCGCTGCAAATCCGGTTCGATTTGCCCGTGATTGCGGCGATCCTGACCATCATCGGCTATTCGATCAACGATACGGTGGTGATCTTTGACCGGTTGCGGGAAAACCTGCGCAAATACAAAAAACGCCCGCTGCGCGATGTGATGAACATCAGTGTGAACGAAACCCTTAGCCGTACCTTGATGACATCGGGCACGACCCTTTTGGCGCTGATTGCGCTGTTGGTTCTGGGTGGTGATGTGATCCGTGGCTTTGTCTTTGCGATCACATGGGGCGTTGTCGTCGGGACCTATTCATCGGTCTTTGTGGCGAAGAACGTGGTGCTGTTCCTTGGGGTCAAACGCGACTGGTCCAAGAAAGACAACAACACAGGCCAATACGCCAACATAGATGCCTGAGGTATTAGCCGCAGCCGGATCGACCACAGGTCTGATCTGGCTGTTATGCGCTGTCATCGTTGCCGGGCTGGTGCGCGGATTTGCCGGATTTGGCAGCGCAATGATCATCATGCCCGTGGCGGCATCGGTTCTTAGCCCCGTCCAAGCGGTGATATTTCTAACAGCGGCAGAATTGCTGGGGCCTTTGCCAAACCTGCCCGCAGCCCTGCGCCAAGGCACCAAACGCGATGTTTCCCTTTTGCTGGCGGGTGTTGTGCTGGCGATGCCGCTGGGATTGCTCTGCTTGTCTTACGTGTCGCCTGATCCGTTCGGCTGGATTGTGTCGGGTGTCGTGATGACATTGCTGGTGCTCCTGATCACAGGATGGCGGTATCCGGGCACCCTTAGCCCGCCGCTGGTTGTCGGCACGGGTGCGTTGGGTGGTTTTATGACAGGGTTTGCGGGCATCGCCGGGCCGCCTGTCATTATGCTCTATATGGCCAGCAAGCTGCCAATCGCAGTGATCCGCGCGAATTTTCTGCTGTATCTGCTGGGCATTGATCTGCTGTTGTTTGCCATGCTCTGGGCCAGCGATTTGTTGGTCTGGCAGATCGTTGTCTTGGGCCTATTGATGGGTATTCCCAGCGTCCTGGCCAATATGATCGGGGCGCGGCTCTTTAACCCCGGCTCCGAGAGGCTTTTCCGTACTGTAGCCTATATTGTTATCGGGCTTTCCGCTATTATCAGCCTGCCGCTGTGGAAAGGATAAGGTCATGCGCCTGAACGAGGTTGTGTTTAACGATGCCAAACCTGTCGAAGGGTACGGCCCCGGTTTTTTCCGCATTGGCGGCACCGTGATCGAAGGGCCGGTGATTACCGGGGCCATGGGTACGCAGACATGGGGCAGTTTTGACGATGTGGCAGCACTGCTGGCGCTGGCAGGCGAGATCGACATTCTGTTTCTGGGTATGGGGGCCGAAATCGCCCATGTCCCCGCTGACGTTCGCCGCCAGCTCGAAGAGGCGGGGCTGGGCCTCGAAGTCATGTCATCGCCCGCGGCGTCGCGTACCTATAACGTGCTGCTAAGCGAAGGCCGACGCGTCGCGCTGGCGATGATACCGATCTGATATGACATTGCGGGTAAATGATCTGGCGGTTGCCCGTGGCGGTGTGCCTGTGCTGAACGGCGTATCGTTTGAGGTCGCGCCGGGTACATCGCTAATCTTGCGCGGGCCAAACGGCGCGGGAAAAACCACGCTGCTGCGCACCATCGCCGGGCTGCAACCTGCGCTGTCGGGTCAGATCGACGGGGCAGATGAAACCATCGCCTATGCGGGGCACGCCGATGGCCTTAAGGCGATGCTAAGCGTGGCGGAAAACCTGACCTTCTGGGCGCAGGTCTTTGGCAATAGCGATATCGAACCGGCGCTGGCGGCCTATCAACTTGATCCGCTGCGCGACCGGCTGGCAGGCACGCTATCGGCTGGGCAAAAACGTCGCTTGGGGTTGGCACGGTTGATGGTGACGGGGCGGCCCATCTGGGTGCTGGATGAACCAACCGTATCACTAGACGCCGATGCCGTTGCGATGTTTGCGGCGGCTGTGACCGCGCATCTGGGGGCAGGGGGTATGGCGCTGATCGCGACCCATATCGATCTTGGCCTGAACGCAGATACCTTTGACGTCACCCCATACCGCAGCAAGTCCGACATGCGCAGCGGTGCCAGTGACGAGGCATTCCTATGATTGCCCTGCTGCACCGCGACCTGATGCTTGCGTTCCGCGCGGGCGGTGGCTTTGGCCTTGGGCTTGCGTTCTTTTTGATTGTGACGGTGCTGGTCCCGTTCAGCGTCGGCCCGCAGTCTGAATTGCTGTCAACCATTGCGCCGGGGGTGTTGTGGCTGGGGGCGCTGCTGGCGTGCCTCTTGTCGCTGGACCGCCTGCTGGCCCTGGATTACGAAGATGGCACATTGGATCTGCTGGCCACCGCGCCCCTGCCGCTTGAGGCCGCGCTGAGCATTAAGGCACTGTCCCATTGGCTGACGACGGGCCTGCCGCTGGTGCTGGCCGCGCCCATCTTGGGCCTGATGCTGAACCTTGAACCCGACGGGTATATCTGGCTGATCGCGTCGCTCGCCTTTGGCACACCGGCCCTGTCCGTGATCGGCACTTTTGGCGCTGCACTCACGGTGGGGATAAAGCGTGGCGGATTGTTGATGTCGCTGCTGGTCTTGCCGCTCTATGTGCCCACGTTGATTTTCGGGGCCGAGGCCGCACGACAAGGGGCCATGGGGCTGGATGGTACGACACCGCTGATCCTGCTGGCAGGCATCACGCTGGGCACCATTGCGTTGATGCCATTTGCCTCGGCTGCGGTGTTGCGGATGACATTGCGGTGATACGGACCACGCCTGAGACGTTTTGCCCATTGAGTGCATCCTAGCGGAAGGATAAATACGGAACATGTCTTTGTGGGAATACGCCAATCCGGTGAAGTTTTTGGGCCTCTCTGCCCGTGTGCAGCCGTTCCTGTGGGCGGCCGCGACCATATGCGTGGTCGTCGGATTGATCTGGGGTTTCTTCGCGACACCCGATGATTACCGTCAGGGGTCAACGGTCAAGATTATCTATCTGCACGTCCCCGCAGCCCTCATGGCAATCAACGCGTGGTTCATGATGCTGGTCGCCTCGCTGATCTGGCTGATCCGCCGCCACCATGTCAGCGCCTTGGCCGCCAAGGCCGCTGCCCCCGTGGGGATCACCATGACCCTTATCGCGCTGGTGACCGGGGCGATCTGGGGCCAACCCATGTGGGGCACGTGGTGGGCATGGGACCCGCGCCTGACGTCCTTCCTGATCCTGTTTCTGTTCTACCTTGGCTATATCGCGCTGTGGGAGGCGGTTGAGGACCCGGATACCGCTGCCGATCTCACCTCGGTCTTGTGCCTTGTGGGGTCGGTGTTCGCGGTGCTGTCGCGCTATGCCGTGAAATTCTGGAACCAGGGCTTGCACCAAGGAACATCCGTGCCGATGGCGACAGGGGGTCGTACGGTCTCAGATGTGTTCTTTTACCCGCTGGCGATCAGCATGGTTGGCTTTGGCTTGTTGTTTCTGGCGCTGGTTTTGTACCGCACCGGTACCGAAATCCGCCTGCGCCGCGCCCGCGCGCTGCTTGCGCGCCGTAAAAGGGAAATGTGATGCCTGATCTGGGAAAATACGCCGCAGAAGTGCTGGGGGCTTACGGGCTCTCGCTGTTCCTGATTGCAGGGTTGATCGTGCTGAGCTTGCGCAAGGGCCGCCGGGCGCGGGCGGAACTGGCCCGCATTGAGGCGAATAAAGATGCCTAAAATCTCACCGCTGATGATCGCCCCGCCGCTGATCTTTGCAGCGTTCGTCGCGCTTGCTGCCTTTGGTATGTTTCGACCCGACCCCGAAGGGCTGCCATCGACACTTGTCGGGCAAACCGCCCCCGCGCTGCCCGACAAGGCGCTCGACGGGTTTGCAGTCCCCGCGACCGATGCCTTTAACAATGGCGAAGTCACGCTGGTCAATTTCTGGGCCAGCTGGTGCCCACCCTGCCGGGCAGAGCACCCGACCTTGCTGCAAATGGATGCTGACGGGATCGCTATTATCGGGGTGAACTTCAAAGACACTGCACGCGCGGCCAGCAGCTATCTAACCGATGATGGCAATCCGTTTCGGGGCGTCGCCTTTGACCCTCAGGGGCGCACGGCGATTGATTGGGGTGTCACCGCCCCGCCTGAAACCTTCATCATCGATGGTAATGGGACGGTACGCTTCCGCTTTGCTGGTCCCTTGGTGGGAAGCGATTATGAACAACGCTTCCTGCCCGCGCTTCGGGATGCTTTGGCGCAGTAACGTTCTTTTTCCAAATGGACTAACATCCTAGCCGAAGGCATTTCTTCCTTTTGGCGATGGCCCAAAGAATTTCGTCTTCGGCGAGGATATTTGAGAGCCAGAGAATACGTAAGGTAGGCGCGCCTATCATTTTATGTGACTTGGCAGAACCGCGCCCGTAACATTTGGACCATGAGAATGATTTTACAGCAGGTTTTCCCGCCCGAGCAACGCGGCGATGTGCGGTTACCGGGTGTTGCGCCCTGTGGACCGGCAGATTGGTTGCGCGTGGATGATGCTTACGATGCGCAGATGCAGTACCGCGCGACCTTGATCGCAGAGCGCCCTCAAGACGTCTTGTATGAGACGGAGGCAGCGCGGGCGGCCAGTCGCGAGGTGTTGCGCGAAGCGTTAACGGTTTTGCCGAAGCTGGGGTTTGATGTCGGGGCAGGTCGGGCCGTTTGCCCGGACGGGCGCGCGGTTGATCTGGACTGGAGTGCACCACTACACAGTTTGGGACATTTGGTGCAGGAAGACATTTGCGTTTTGCAAAAGCGGGGGGATGAGCATGTTCTGGTTGCCGCTGTATTATGCTTTCCCGCAAACTGGCGGCTGGCAGAGAAGGTCGAGCAGCCTTTGACGGCGATCCATGTTCCGGTCGATGAATATGACGCGAATATCGCGCGCCGTGTGCAGCGGTTGTTTGACGGGGTACAGGTGGGCCGGCCGTTGTGGCGGTTCAACCGGTTGGCCTATGCCGATGCTGATCTGCACCAGCCGCGCAAGCGTGAGGTCGACGAGGCGATGCCGTTTCTGCGATCGGAACGACAATGTATTTTGCGGCTGCCGGAAACAGATGCTGTGGTTTTTACCATCCACACCACGGTGGTGCGCCGCGAGGGCACGCCTGCCTCAGAATGACCGGGCAGGCGTGTCAGGTTAGCGTGGGTCGAGCGCGAGATGCGGTTTTCTGTCCGAGGTCTTGCGCGGTGAGATCCCATCGGCACCCACCACCGCCGTGACCTGCCTGCGCAGGTTGCTGAAGTGCGGTGAGGTAACAACGTCCACCGCTGTGTCAAAGCGCAGGGTAAGTGACCACATGCCACTGCCGGACAGTTTGGCGGCTTTCACGATGCCTTTGAAGGGCTGGCCAAGGTAATTGCCCGAGACGCGGTCGCCGGGCGTCCAGCCGTGGGTTGGGGCGCTGGCCTGTGCGCTGAGCGTGTTCCAATCGCGCGCGCCCCATTGATGGGCCACCATTTCCAATGTGGCCGCATGGGAAACGGCTTTGCCTTGGGATGCGAGATCGGCGCGCAGACGTTTTGCCTGAGATTTCAGGACATCGGTCGAAGGTATTTGGCTTGTCATGTTTAACACTCCTGCTCTCGCAAAAGTCGAAGGGGGTCCGCGTTGCCCATCAATCGGCGAGATTGAAGGTGTCGTGTTTTCAAGGGCTTCACCGGAATGCGGACGGCAGGGGCCTTTCCCTTTGCCCCATATGGCGGGTTAGTGCCCGGATTTCAAGGGACAGTGTGTGAGGAGGTCACTGATGCCTTCGGCGAGGATTTTGGACCATTTGGAAATGAGAGGCTGCGTGCCACATCGTGCACGCCGCTTGTTATTCGGCTAGCCGTCGATGCGGGCGGCCATGATGGCGATTGCCTTTTGATATACGCCGGCGGCATTCCATTGCTTGATGACTTCGAAATTGCCTTGGCCTTCTTGGTAACCGATGCCGGGTTGCCAGCCTTTTTGGCGCAGAAAGTTTGCGGTTGAGGCGAGGGCGTCGGCCTGATTGTAGAAATCGACGCGTCCGTCCCCGTTTGCATCGACGCCGTAGCGCAGGGCATTGCCCGGCAGGAATTGGGTGTGTCCTAATTCGCCGTGTTTCGCGCCCTTGGTGGTGTTGGTGATCGCCCCTGCATCAACCAGTTTCAGTGCGCCGATGGCGTGGGGTTCAAAGAATGCCGAACGGCGGCAATCATAGGTCAGGGTGGTGATTGCTGAGACCACGGCGCTGTCGCCCATGAAATGGCCAAATGCGGTTTCCATCCCGTGGATGGCGATGATCACGCCAGCAGGGACACCATAGCGGGATTCAAGGGCGGTATAGAAGCTGGCATCGCGGGCTTTGCGTTTGCGGCCTTGGGCCACGATGGTATCGGCACCGCGCACCTGCATGAACTTTGACAAGCTGTATTTAAATGACTTTTGATTGCGGTCTGCCGCGATTGTGCCAGAGGCATATTGCGCGCGGGCCAGTGCGTTTAACCCGGCCTGTCCGACCCCGGCTGCAACGGCTTCTTTGGCGAAGGCGGATTTCCATGCATTAAAGCCGCCCGCGTTGTTACCGCATTGCGCAGCGTTCACCGCCGATGACAGGCCCGCCGTGAACAGACAGGCCGCGGCTAAAATCTTGAATGGATACATCGGGGGAACCTCAAAGTGACGGAATTTAGGCAATATTAGCCGTTGGTGTTAAAACTTCAAAGTGAAACTAGTGTGAATACCCCGCCGGACAACATGCAAAAAGGGCGCCCCATATGGGACGCCCTTTCGCTGTGTGTGCCTGTTGTGGATCAGCAGCTGTAGTACATGCCGAATTCAACAGGGTGGGGTGTGTGCTCGTAGGTGTGCACTTCTTCCATCTTGAGTTCGATATAACCTTCGAGCTGATCCTTGGTGAACACGTCACCGGCCAGCAGGTAGTCCATGTCGTTTTGCAACTCTTCCAGCGCTTCACGCAGGGAACCACATACGGTTGGGATATCAGCCAGTTCTTCGGCAGGCAGATCATAGAGGTTTTTATCCATGGCTTCGCCCGGATCGATCTTGTTCTTGATGCCGTCAAGGCCAGCCATCAACAGTGCAGCGAAGCACAGGTATGGGTTGGCTGCGGGATCGGGGAAACGTGCCTCGACGCGCTTGGCTTTGGGGCTTTCTGTCCATGGGATCCGAACACAACCCGAGCGGTTGCGCGCGGAGTAGGCGCGCAGAACGGGGGCCTCGAAGCCGGGGATCAGACGCTTGTAGCTGTTGGTCGCTGGGTTGGTGAAGGCGTTCAACGATTTGGCGTGAGACAGGATGCCGCCAATGAAATACAGCGCTTCCTGGGACAGGTCGGCGTATTTGTCGCCTGCAAACAAAGGCTTGCCGTCTTTCCAGATCGACATGTTCACGTGCATGCCGGACCCGTTGTCGCCGTAGATCGGCTTGGGCATGAAGGTTGCCGATTTGCCATAGGCATGCGCCACGTTGTGGATCACATATTTGTACTTTTGCAGCTCGTCCGCTTGATTTGTGAGAGAGCTGAAAATCAAGCCCAGCTCGTGTTGGCAGGACGCAACCTCGTGGTGGTGCTTGTCCACTTTCATGCCGAGACGTTTCATCGTCGACAGCATTTCAGCGCGCAGGTCTTGGGATTCGTCGACTGGGTTGACCGGGAAATACCCACCCTTCAGGCCGGGGCGGTGGCCCATGTTGCCCATCTCATAGTCGGTGTCAGTGTTCCAGGACGCGTCAGATGCGTCAACTTCGTAGGATACCTTGTTGATCGAGTTCGAGAATTTAACGTTGTCGAACAGGAAGAATTCGGCTTCTGGACCCATATAGGCCACGTCACCAATACCCGAAGATTTCAGATATGCTTCGGCTTTCTGTGCCGTGCCACGTGGGTCGCGGTCATAGGCTTCGCCTGTGTCGGGCTCAACAATGGAGCAGTGTACGCAGATGGTTTTTTCTGCATAAAACGGGTCGATATAGGCGGTGTCGGTGTCGAGCATCAGTTTCATGTCCGATGCTTCGATGCTTTTCCAGCCCGCAATCGAGGAGCCGTCAAACATGAAGCCCTCTTCGATGAAGTCCTCGTCAACCAGGTCCGAAACGATTGTGACGTGCTGCAGCTTGCCGCGTGTGTCCGTAAAGCGAACATCTACGTATTCGATGTCCTCATCCTTGATTTTTTTCAAGAAGTCCTTGGTGCTCATTGGATGATATCCTTTTTCTTAAAACTTTGTTGGATTACAGCGCGTCTGAACCGGTCTCGCCGGTACGGATGCGGATTGTTTGTTCGATGGTGCTGACAAAAATCTTGCCATCGCCGATCTTTTCGGTTTTTGCAGCGTTCACGATGGCTTCAACAGCGGCATCGACCTGGTCATCATCCAGAACAATCTCGATTTTAACCTTGGGCAGGAAATCAACGACATATTCGGCACCACGGTACAGTTCGGTGTGGCCTTTTTGACGACCAAAGCCTTTAACTTCGATCACGCTCAGACCTTGAACGCCGACCTCCTGAAGTGCCTCTTTTACTTCATCTAACTTGAACGGTTTGATCACAGCTTCGATCTTTTTCATCTGAGGCCTCCCTGCCGATATGCGCCATTAATGTTTGCATCTGCGTCATTTCACGATGCAAGGCGACGGTCTACCAGACGTGCGGAGGAGTCCACATCAAGCGATGAAATTTCGAGCGCACAGCACAATTAATATACTATACGTCTAAATATTAGGCATAAGTGAAATTGTCGGGGCCGAGAACCGGCGCACCTTCCCCTGCAGCGACTGCTTTCGGCCCGATAAGTCCCAGTTGCCACGCGGTTTCCTACCGCTGCGATTCCACAGCCGTAGGGGGCAGGGGCACAGTAGGTCTATGACAGAACTGGGCGCTTAAGTAGTTTGAATATGCGTCAAACACATGGCGTTGACGGTATTCTGCCCCGCTTATGCGGCGTCCAGCGCAGCACCCCTTGCTCGGCTGGCATCGGCTGTCCCTAGCTCAAGCCCACCTGCATAGATGATATGCGGGTCGGCGCAGAATATCTGGATCAACACCTGCGTTTGTTCGCCTTGGTCGATGATGAATTCATGATCCACAAGGGCCCGCGCCGGTACCAAAGCCCGTTCGCAGTTGAACAGCGCCCGCGAGCGCCAATCCCGTATCAGAACCATTTGATCACCCGCCAAAAACGTATCGCGTTCAGGGCGTGTATGGCCCAAAGACCCGGCTGCAAACGAGATCGTGCGCACCTTACGGGTTGTACGTTGGATATGAGTGACTTTGGAAACCCCGCAGTCGCGCGTAATGAGCTTGTCACCAATGCTGAGAATTTCCGCTGGAATTTCCCCATCAAGGGTGAGCAAACGAGTCCCCGATGTCAGTCCGGTATCGACGCTGACATAGGGCATATATTGGCCCGCTGGCGAATTGTTTTCGCCGCCGCGCACGACCGTATTCGGTTTCATGGGCGTATTTTCCTTATTTTACCTGCCTCAGGTGCCGATTATGATATTGCAAAAAACTGTTGGTGTCTTGTGTTTTTTACACTCGCCAACCTGAGCGTTGTTTGATAGAGACCGCGCCATGCGGGTGTGGCGGAATTGGTAGACGCACCAGATTTAGGTTCTGGCGCCTATGGCGTGGGGGTTCGAGTCCCTTCACCCGCACCA
Source organism: Sulfitobacter marinus (assembly GCF_900116285.1). GTDB lineage: Bacteria > Pseudomonadota > Alphaproteobacteria > Rhodobacterales > Rhodobacteraceae > Sulfitobacter > Sulfitobacter marinus. The sequence continues at coordinate 297,116 of NZ_FPAJ01000001.1, forward strand.
TTTTTCATTTAAATTATTGATTTACATGCGGTAAATTTATGGCGGCGCGTTCGCGCACCGCCTTTTGATCCACATTCGTAAACGTGCTGTATCTGCGAGCTATACGGAAAATACGCCCAACTGGTGATGGTCGTTAGACACTCTCGGAGCGTGGATATTCTCAGCCGGGGCATCGCGATGGTCCTTTTTAAAGGAATTCGTCATGATGAGGATACCGTCGAAAAAAGCTCTCAAGGAGTTGGTTCTATATTCACCGCAACACGGAGTGCGACCTTAGCAGGCAGGCTATTCCCAAGCGAGTAATGCTATGCCCGATCGGTGTCGGGTGGGTTGAAGCAACGGCGGTCTGGTGGGGGCTGTTCGTGGATTTATACGCGGTGAGGATGATCCACGTCAGCGAAATACACGCGGGTTGCGCAGGCCCCAGTCAGCGTAGAGATCCGCCATAATTGTGCGGAATTGGTGCTCCGTTTTGCCCAGCATGTTCCGGGTGTCGCCGGTCTGGCCAAATACCGTCGCTTCGCCGCCGACTTCTACGCTGTCTAGATCCGTGGCGTCGACAACGACCGTGTTCATCGAAACCTTTCCCAGTACTGGTGCGCTTTGGGCTCCAATCGCCAAGGCTGCACCGTCTTGCACATCGCGCCGGAACCCGTTCGCATAGCCGATCGAAACACACGCCAACCGCCGATCACTGCGCAGCCGATAGGCCCCGTCATAGCCAACGGTCGCCCCCTTGGGATAATGGCCCAGACTGACTATGCGCGCCTTTAGCTCCATTGTGGTTTGGAACCCCAGTTCGGGTTTTAATATCCCGTAAAGGATCGCCCCGCAGCGGTACATATCGGTCTTAACAGGTTGATCGGCCACCAAGGTAAGCGAGCTTCCCGCATGCACAAGGACGCGCGATCTATCGAGTGTGGTGTTATCGATGATCCACGACACCTGATCTTGGAACAGGTCTGACGCGGTAGGCAGGGATGCGGGGGTGTTGTCTGGGAAATGCGTGCAGATGCCCACGACATCCTCGCCAAGCATCTTAACAATAGCAAGGCAGGTGATCCGGCCTTGGTCGGTCGCAATCTCGAGGCCGTCGCGCGACATGCCAAGCGTATTCAACGCCAGATGCGCCCGCACGGGGTGACCTGCGTTTTTCAGATCCCACAGCTTTTGTGCAACCTCGAGAGAGCCCACCTGTTCCTCGACACGCGCACCCAGCGCGTCCGTGATCTCGGCGGGTGTGGCGGCGCGCAGGCGGATCAACGTGCCGGTAAAGCCCGCCGTGCGCACGGCGTAGGCTTCGGTGTTTGAGGTGATGCCAATGCAAGTAACGTCTTGTGCTTGGATCAGGGGCACGACCTGCTCGATGCCGTGGCCATAGGCATCGGCTTTGAGCACCGCACAGAACCTGCGCCCTTTGGGCAGCAGACCGAGGGCAAGCGTGAGGTTATGTGATATCCTATCGCGGTGAATTTCGCACCACGAGCCAGGGCATCTGTCCTCTGTCATGGCGTGGGCGGACCCAGCAAACGTGCAAGGATGCCGCAAAACTGATCCGTGACAATCGGCAGGAGGGCATCGGGGAAATCATAGTCAGGGTTGTGCAATTGGGGCTGGTTTTCACCCGACCCGATATACAGCATCGCGGCCTTGGCCCCGTCGTCCCCGATGCGGCCAAAATCCTCGGACCAGCGCATGGGGGTGGGCATTTCGTTGATGGTAAATCCCAAATCCGTCGCCACATTGCGTGCGATTTTCGTCGCCTCGGGGTCGTTGATCACCGCCCGAAAGACGTCATGCCACCGAACCTCTATCTTTAGTGGCCCCTTTTCATGTTCGATATGCGCCTGCGCTGCGGCAATCAGGCTGTCCATACGGTCGTTGGTCATGGTGCGCAAAGTCACACGCAGTTCGCCATCTGCGGGGGCAATGCCAAAGCTGGGCTCGCCAAGCTTTGCGTGGGTTAGCGTCGACAGGGCGAAGTTCTCTTGGTCAATGGTGCCATAGCCAAGCGCGCCCAGCGTGGCCATCAGCCCAGCCATGGCACCAGCGGGCGATATACCGTCCTCTGGTGCCGCAGCATGAGAGCTTCTCCCCGTCAGCAGGATCTGCATCCCGCGTGACGCGCAATTTCCCGGCCCCGATCGCAGGCCGATCTCGCCCAAGGGGCGGCCCGGCACATTATGATAGGCAAAGGCATAGTCGGGCCGGATGTCGGGCCAGCGGGCGTCGTCGATCACCGCTTTTGCACCTGCGCCGGTTTCCTCGGCTGGTTGGAACAGCAAGATCACCCGCCCCGACGCAGGGCGCGCCGCCAGCGCCATCGCGACACCAACCATGCTGGCCATATGGCCGTCATGACCGCACAGATGCCCTTTGCCGTCGACTTGCGATTTATACGGCAGATCGGATTGCTCATGAATGGGCAGGCCGTCCAATTCGCAACGCAACATAACGGTGGGGCCGGGGGCGTGCCCCTTGAACTCTGCCGCAACGCCGTGGCCGCCCAAACCGGTCCAAATCCGGTCGGGGGCCAGCGCGGTAAGCTCGGCAGTGATGCCTTGGGCAGTGACCGCTTCTTCGCCCGATAGCTCTGGCGCGCGGTGTAGATCGTGACGCAGCCGCGTCAGGTAATCGATTTGGGTCGGAGAGAGCGATTGCATCATGTGTCCCTAACGTTCTTCGGTGCCGCACCAATCGGCAATGAACAGGGCGGTTGCTTTGGTGACGCGGCGTATGCTCTCAATCTCGACCCGCTCGTTAAAGCCGTGGATTGCCTCGGCGCGGGGGCCGTAAACCAGCGCGGGGGTGTTTGCATATAGACCAAAGAACCGCGCATCGGTGGTCGCGGTGATGGCCTCGCGGACCAGTGCCTCGCCCGTGACGTCGTGATGCGCGGTCTCTAGGGCGTTGATGGCCGAAAGCGCATTGGCAGAGCTGTCTTGGGACAGGGCATACCCCTCGGCGTGAAAGCCGTGATAGACGATTTCGGGCAAGGAATTGCTAAGGAACGCGTTCTCGCGGGCGGCATCCAGGATCACCTTTTCGATCTCGGCCTTTGCGGCGTCGATGGATTGGCCTGGAAAGATTGCCATGCGCACGTCAAACACGCTCCACGCTGGAACCGAGCTGGTCCAATCGCCGCCTTCAATCTTGCCAATATTCAGGTTCAGCGCATGATCCATATGGGCATAATCATCGGGCCGGTTTTCCGCCGCGTTCCAGCGGTGTTCCATCTCGTGCAGGGCGCGGATCAGGGGAAAGGCCGCTTCGATCGCGTTTGCCCCTTGGCTCGCATAGGCGACATGTGTGGGCAGACCTTTTAGGTGGACCTGAAACCAGATCACCCCAAGCTGCGCGATGGCCAGATGTTCGGAAAACGGTTCGGGGATCAGGGCAGCATCCGCCCTATAGCCGCGCGCAAGACAGGCCAGCGCGCCATTGCCGGTGCATTCTTCCTCGACCACGGATTGAAAATAAACATCTGCGCCGGGGGCAAACCCACAGGCGGCAAGGGCGTCAAGCGCGAACAGGTTTGAGGCCAACCCGGCCTTCATATCACCGCCACCACGCCCATATAGCCAACCGCCTTCGATACGCGGCTCAAACGGCGGGCTGTCCCACATGCCCAGCGGTCCGGCCGGAACCACGTCGATATGCCCGTTTAAAATCAGCGACCGCCCTTGCTGTGTTGTTGACCGATGAGTGCCGACCACATTTACCGCGTCCTCATAGGGGTCAAGCACGGGGGAAAACCCCGGCAAGTGCTGGATTTCAGCGATATCGATCTGCCAGCGATCCAGCGCGTAGCCGCGTTTCTCCAGTTCGTCGGCCATGAAGTCTTGCGCGGATTGTTCGTTGCCCCGCGTCGACGGGTGGGCCGTAAGGTCAGACAGAAAGGTCAGTTGGTGGTCAAAGGCGGCGTCGACGGCGGCGCAGATGCGGGTGTTCAGATCGTCTTGCATTGAGGTGCCTCAGAATGTGGGGTGGGGTGTATCGGGTAGGATCAGCGGCGCATCAGTGGCCTCGGCGACTTCGGCGGCGGTGACGCCTTGGGCGGTTTCGACCAGATGAAAGCCCTGCGCGCTGACGTCAATCACGGCCATATCTGTGAATATGCGCGACACACAGCGATGCGCCGTTAGGGGCAAGGTGCAGGTTTGTTTCAGCTTGGGGTTTCCCGCTCGGTCCGTGTGGGTGGTCAACACGATCACACGGCGCGCTTTTTGCGCCAGCTCAATCCCGCCGCCGACGCCGGGGCTGAACTTGCCGGGGATTTTCCAGTTGGCCAGATCGCCCGCGGCGCTGACCTCGAACGCGCCAAGCATCGTCAGGTCAAGTCGCCCCGAGCGCACGATGGCAAAGCTGTCCGCGCTATGCATAAACGCAGAACCGGGCAGGGCGGAGACATAGGCCCCACCGGCATCAATCAGGTTTCTATCCGCATCTTCCGGTGACAGCGTGGGGCCAATACCCGTCAGCCCGTTTTCAGTATGCAGGCATACGGGGAAATCAGCGGGCAGATGGTTCACCACCTTCGTTGGCAACCCAATACCCAAATTCACCACGGTACCGGGGCTAATCTCGCGCGCGGCGCGGGCAATCATGCGTTCCCTAGCGTTGGACAACGGCGTATTCCTTTGACAGCTCGGCCAGCGGGGACACGTGATCCACAAAAACCCCTGCGCTGTGCACATCATCGGGGTCAATCGCACCCAGCGGCATAATGCTTTCGGATTCGACAATTACACAATCCGCTGCCATGGCCATCAGGGGGTTGAAGTTTCGCGCAGTCGCGGCAAAGGCGAGGTTGCCGAATGTATCGGCCCGGTCCGCGTGGATCAGGGCCACATCGGCGCGCAAAGCAGGTTCGACCACATAAGATACCCCCGCCATTTCAACGACCTGTTTGCCATGTGCAAGTTCGGTGCCGATGCCGATGTCACTCAGGATCGCACCAATACCAGCCCCGCCGGCGCGGATACGTTCGGCCAAAATGCCCTGCGCATTAAATTCAACCTCAATCTGTTTTGTATTCATCAGTTCGATCGCGTGGCTGTTCAGCCCCAAATGGGTTGTGATCAGACGTTTAACCTGACCGCTTTGCAAGAGATGGTCGATGCCCATGCCCGGCTCGTTCGCATCATTCTTGATCACCGTCAGGTCCCTTGCGCCATGTGCGACCAAGGCGTGGATCAGCGTCATGGGGGTACCCGGCACGCCAAAACCCCCGATCATGACCGTATGACCGTCCTTGATCCTGCCAATCGCCGCATCCATGGCGCATGTCTTGTCTGGAAACCTCATGCGGCGTGCTCAACCGGCTGGCCGATCTCGGCGGCGAAGGCATCTAGCGCGTCCCGCAGGATCACCATCATTTCGCCGATCTGCGCCTCGGTGATGATCAGTGGTGGGGCCAATAGGAAATGATCCCCCGCCGTGCCGCCCCGCGTGCGACGCGAATAGATGATCAAACCGCGGGCATAGGCCAGCTCAACCAGCCGTTCATAGGCGTTTAGCGCAGGATCAAGCGGTTCCATGGTGCTGAGGTCCGACACGAATTCAAAGGCGGTCAGCAGCCCCTTGCCACGCACATCGCCGATAAAGGGATAGCGGTCCATCAAGGCGCGCAACTCGGCCATTAAAACTTCGCCCATCTTGGCGGCATTTTCGATCAATCCCTGATCTTCCATTTCCTCTAGCACAGCGAGCCCAGCAGAGCAGGCCAAAGGGTTGCCCGCATAGGTAAACCCGTGCTGGAACCCGCCCGAGTCCAGTACCGGTTCAACGATACGCGCGCCTGCTATGATCGCGCCAAGCGGGGCATAGCCTGCGCCAAATCCCTTGGACATGGCAACGATGTCGGGCGTGATGCCCCAATGTTCGGCGGCTAGGAATTTGCCGGTGCGGCCTGCGCCGGTCATGACCTCGTCATAGATCAGCAGCACGCCGTATTCGTCGCAAATCTCACGGATGCGCCCGTAATAGCTGTCTGGTGCGACCAAGGCCCCGGTCGAGGCACCGCCTACGGGTTCCATCACAAAGGTCAGCACGTTTTCCGGCCCTTCCTCCAGTATTCTGTCGCGCAGCAATTCGGCATATTTCAGACCGCGTTGCTCTTCGGTCAGGTTATCGCGGTCCAGGTAGGTGGCAGGCGCGTCGATCTTGGGCATGCCTTCCATCATCGGGGCAAAGGGCGCACGCAAGGGATCATAGCCCGTCAAATCCAGCGCCCCAAGGGTGCAGCCGTGATAGGAGGGGAACCGCGAAATGACCCTGTGCCGGTTGGGCTGCCCTTGGGTAAGGGCATATTGCCGCGCCAGCTTTACCGCGCTTTCAACGGCCTCCGATCCGCCAGACACAAAGAACACACGGTCCAGCCCGTCTGGCGTCATCGCAACAGTTTTGGCGGCCAGATCCTCGGACGGGTGGGTGCGGAAATGCAAACGGTAGCCAAAGGTCGCCTTGTCCATCTGCGCTTTGATCTTGGCCAGAACGCGGGGGGTGGAATGGCCGATGTTTGACACCATCGCGCCTGACGATCCGTCGATATACCGCTTGCCGTCTTCGTCGAAGAGATAAATCCCCTCGCCATAATCCAGAAAGGGGCGGGGGTTGCGGGATTGGTAAAACAGGTAAGACGCCGCGTCGGTCATTTGTTCGCCCCAAGGTGTTTGCCCAAGAATTCACGGGTACGCGCCTTGGTGGGGTTTTTGAACAGAACTTCGGGCGGGCCCTCTTCGACAACCACACCTTGATCCATGAACAACACACGATCACAGACCGAGGCGGCAAAATCCATTTCATGGGTGACGATGATCATCGTCATGTCCTCTTCGGCCAGCTTTTTCATGACCTGGTTCACCTCATCCACCAGTTCAGGGTCCAGCGCCGATGTCGCCTCGTCAAACAGCATCAGCTTGGGGTGCATCGCCAGCGCGCGGGCAATCGCGACGCGCTGCTTTTGACCGCCGGACAGTTGCGAGGGGTAGTAATCGATCCGCTCAAGCATACCTACCTTGTCCAGCTGTTCTTCGGCCAGTTTGTCAGCCTCTTCTTTAGACAATCCTTTAAGCATCTTGGGGGCCATGGCGACATTGTCGCGGGCGGTCATATGCGGGAACAGGTTAAAGTGTTGAAACACCATCCCGATCTGCTGGCGCATCTCATTGATGTGCTTTTCATACTGCCGGTGCGGCAGCTTTTTATTGACCTGAACGCCGTCCAGCCAAATCTCGCCCTTGGTCAACGGATCAAGGTCGTTGATCGCGCGCAAAAGCGTGGATTTTCCCGAACCCGAAGGCCCGATGATGGCGACGATCTGCCCGCGTTTCACCTTTAGGCTGATGTCTTTGAGAACCTCAAGATTGCCATATGATTTCTGCGCGTGACGGATGTCTACGAAGTCTTGTTTATCGGTCATTGTTTTGGCCTTGTGGATCAGCGGGAAAGCGAAATGCGGCGTTCAATTTTACGCTGCACCCATTCCATGCAAAGGTTGATGACATAGTAGAATGCCGCGGCAAGAATGTAGAATTCGAAAGGACGGTAGGTTTTACCGATCACGCGCTGGGCCGAGAGCGTCAGCTCGCTTACCCCGATGACTGACACCAATGCGCTGTCCTTGAGCAGGGCGATCATGTTGTTGCCAATCGGGGGGATCACGGCACGTACCGCTTGCGGGATCACGACTTTGCGCAACGCTTGACCACGGCTTAGGCCGACCGTGCGGGCGGCCTCCATCTGCCCCTTGTCGACGGACAGGATCGCGGTTTGGATCAGCTCGGAGTTATAGACGGCAAAGTGCAGGCCCAACCCGATGACCCCGGCGACAAAGGCGGGCAGGTCAACGCCGATCTGCACCAAGCCGAAATAGATCAGGAACAGCTGAAGCAGCAGCGGCGTCCCCATGAAAACCCAAGCAACCAGGCGAAACGGCTGCCGGATGATCCAAGGTGCATAGAGCGCGATCACCGCAAAGACGATGCCACCGAAAAAGCTGATAATCGCAGCGACAACGGTAATGCCGATTGTCCATGCGCACCCCAGTAGGATAATGTCCAAGTGCTTGGGAATAATTGAAAAATCTAGGCCCATCTGCTTTTCCTATTCCAATCAGGTGATCTGTACTTTGCGGTCAAGCCAAGCAACGCCCCGGCCGACGACATAGATGATGATCATGTAAAGAACCCCTGCGAGCAGGAACATTTCAAAGGGCTTGTAGGTCGATCCGATATAGCGCTGTGCGGTGTAGGTCAGTTCAATCACCGAGATCGCCGCGACAAGCGCAGTCGCCTTGATCAGCATGTTAAGGTTCACCCCCAGCGGGCGGACCATTAGCCGTGCTGCCTGCGGCAAGATGATCTTATACATGGCTTGCCAGCTGCTTAGGCCCAAAGTGCGGGCGGCCTCGCGTTGGCCCTTGTCGATCGAAATGATCGCGCCACGGATTGTTTCGGTCATATAGGCACCCGCATTGATACCTAGACCGATTACACCGGCCTCGAAGGCGTCAAGCTGGATGCCGATCTGCGGGCCGCCAAAGTAGAGGATGAAGAGCTGGATCAGCGCGGGTGTGCCGCGAAACACGCTGACATAGGCCGCGCCCAGAAATCGTATAAAGGCAAAGCGTGACAGACGGGCAGCGACACCCAGTATCCCGCAGAAAAGCCCAAGGATGGCCGTCAGGATCGATAGTAGAATGGTCAGTCCTGCCGCCTCAAGAAAGAACGGATAGACTTTGAGCATCAGGTCAATATCCATGTCGCCCCTCCTTTTTCAGTCATTGTGGTGTTTAGCTGCATGGCTCGGATGGCGAAGCGCCTCTCGCCGCGCTAACGGGCGAGAGGCGACAGGGCTTAGCGGATGTCTGCGCCAATCCACTTTTCAGCCAAAGCGACATAGGTGCCGTCTTCCATCATGGAATCGAGCGCCTTTTGCATTTCGGCGGCAAGCTCGGGGCTACCTTCGCGGATGGCAATGCCAGCGCCAAAAGGTTTCGTGTCCGGATCGTCGAACATTGCGAATTCTTGCTCTTTCGCTGTCATCGCAAGGATGGCCGCGATTGAATCGTTCACAATCGCATCGACGCGGCCATTTTCCAGCTCAAGCAGCAGCTCAGGCAGGCCCTTATATGTGTTGATGTCATAGCCTTTTGCGCGGGCCCAGTCTTCGTGGGTTTCGCCCAAGGTTAGGCCAACTTTCTTGCCCTCAAGATCGGCAAGGCTTTTGATGTCGGAACCCGGTTGCGTAAAAATTGCGCGCTTGTCGGAATAGTAAGGACCAACAAAATCGACAACTTCGTCGCGCTCATCCGTGATGGTCATGGAGCCTACGATTGCATCGTATTTATTGGCCAACAAACCGCCAATGATTCCATCCCATGCGGTGGTGACGATCTCGGCTTCCAAGCCCATACGCTTGGCTATCTCGGTGCCAACGGCGGGGTCAAAGCCAACAACCTCATTTTGATCGTTAACAAAGTTAAAGGGAGGATAGGCACCGGACATTGCGATGCGAATAACACCTTTTTCCTTTAGGGTATTAAGCTCTTCGGCCACGGCGGCGCTTAGGCCCGCGACGGCAAAGCCTGCTGCAACAACGGCAGTTTTCAGGATCGTACGACGAGAAGTCATTTTGGTCTCCATGCTGGTTTTTGGTGAGTGATTCACCTGTGATACAAAGGCGGTTGGCCCGCTCTGCAAAAAGACTTGCACAAGAGAATTGTATCATGCAAATAAATAATACGCATCATAAGTATAGATGATAACTATGATACTACCGCATCAAAACAGGTTTCCGTGGAACCTAGACTGGAACCTGCTACGCACCTTTATGGTGGTTGCGGAACAGCGCGGCATCTCAAAGGCTGCGGCCCATCTTGGGCTGAAACAACCAACGGTGTCGGCGGCCCTGAAACGGTTGGAACAGGCGTTTGGCCAAACGCTGGTGATCCGCAAACCGAACGAATTTTCGATCACCCGCGCGGGGCAGGTACTATACGCTGAATGCGCGGGTATTTTTGGCACCGTGTCACAGTTGCCCGCCATCATGGAGGAGGGGAATGCGGAACTGCGTGGGCATATATCAATCGCGATTACCAGTTCAGTGATCTCGGAACATTTTGATGAATTCCTCAACCGCTTTTCGAATGACCATCCCAACGTGACCTATTCCTTTTCGGTGTACGAGAGCGACGAAGTCGAGAAAATGGTGACCTTGAACCGGTCAAGTTTCGGGATTTGCCTGTTGCCGCGCATTCCCAAAAAACTGAACACCATGGTGCTGTATAACGAATATTTCGGGCTTTATTGCGGGGCAAGGCACCGCTTGTTTGGCGTAAAGGACATCGATCCGCAGGATCTCGAGGGCGAACCCTTTGTGGCCTTTCAGACAGAAGCCGAAGGTGGCCCGCTTGAGGCCGTGTCGATGCTACGCGCCCGGCTGAACTTGGCGCGCAACTGGCGCGGTGTGTCGTCGAGCCTGAACGAAATCCGGCGTATGATCATGGCGAATGTCGGGATCGGTGCGCTGCCGCTTCACGTGGCCAAACAGGATGTTGCCGCCGGACACATCCGCCAGCTGCCCCCCTACGAGGACCTGCCGCTGGTCAGCATATATCTGCTGAGCAATCCGGCGCGCCGTCACTCCGAGGCAGAGACTATTTTCCTGGCAGAGATCGAAGCAGAGCTGTCCGCCGTTGGCGTGTCGGACCGAACCTATGGAAAATGAAGAGCCTTAATGTAGCGTATCATCAGGTATCGTAAAGCCGCCGGTTCATCTAATCCTGCAGGTGCGATTTCATCCAAAGCCGTGGGTTGGTGCCCATCACCCTTAGAAATTCCCGGTTGAAATTCGACTTGGTATTAAATCCGCTGGCGAACATCGCGTCGGTTACTGATGCACCGTCTTGTATCATCAAACAGGCGTGCTGGACGCGGTGGGCATTAATATAACGCGAGACATTTTCGCCTTTGTACTTATTAATCGCGCTCGAAAGCTGTTTTTCCGGTACCAGCAATTTTCGGGACAAACGCGACAGCGAAAGGTCGGGGTCAAGATAGGGCTTGTTGGTCTCGATATATGTCTCAAGCTTTTCGACAATGGCAGAGTCGCGCTTCCTGTCCTGTTCGGTATCGGGGCTGCGCTCGGCTTGGGGGGCATCTTGGCTTTCAATGGCGTGCGACAGGCCAATCGCGCCCAAGATCAGCAGCGTGATCGACGACAACAGGCTGGGCAGCCAAAGCAACATATCTGAATGCCCCAATGAAATGCGGACCGCGATGAAAATATCGGTGGCCGCAGACCCGATCAAAGCAAGCGCCAGAACACGCCAGACCAAAACGATCAGATAGCCGTTTTCTAACCGGCTGTGGGGCAGGCTGTCTTCGCCTTGGCGCAGAACAATCAAGATAGCGAGGCCATATCCCGCAAAAAGAGAGGGGATCACCACGTCCAGCCAATCGGGGTTAACGATCATACCGATCACCGCAAGGACAGGCCCGATTACCAGATGAATATAGATGTTTTGATTGCGCAGATGACCTGCCGATGCCTGTCGAAAGGCCAGCCAGGCGATTGCGGGGATGATGGTGGCAAGAAGTGCTTGAACGATCCGCAGGCTAGGCACGCCGTAATATTGGACCAACGCGATGATTGCGCTTTGCACCGCGCAAACGGTGATCAGAACCAACAGCGTGATATGTGTTTTGCGGGTCAGCATCCGGTGCAGAACAAAGCCGAGCAGCAGTAAACTGACGATCATGGGAACGGGTAAAACTGGCATCAAGTAACGTCTGCTTTTCTAATTATCAAAGGTCCTAAATCCCGATCTGCACGACCTGAAACCGGATATCGGTCGTCTGGAACCATGCGAGCGGTTGAATAGGGGTGTCAACATTCAAACCAAATATTCGAAAGGTTATCCGATGAAACATATAGTTCTTGCCGCCGCTTTGCTGGTGCCTGTCGCGACTAGCGCATTTGCATCAGAGGTGGGGTTGATTGAACGGACCATCGCGGTCCAGCACCACAGTCACGAAATGGAAATGTCTGTCATGTTTCCGGCCACCGGGCAGGACAAAGCCATCTTTGGCGAAAACGCGGTGTTTTACGGCGCGCCTGTCCTTGAAAACGCAGACCCCGTGGCTGGGCAATATCCGGTCGTTCTGATGTCACATGGCTGGGGCGGAAACTATGCGCGGATGGCGTGGCTTGGTACGGGTCTGGCAGAGCGTGGCGCGATCGTGATTGCGGTCAATCACCCGAACAGCACGACCTTTGATCTGGATCTGGACGGGGCATTCAACCATTGGACCCGTGCGCAGGATTTGTCGGCCGCGTTGGACACCGTGATGCAGGACATGACCTTTGCGCCCTTAATTGACGAAACACGCATTTACGCGGCTGGCTTTTCCTATGGCGGGTGGACCGCGCTTTCCTTGGGCGGTGTGCAGGCCAGACGGGATGGGCTCTATGACTATTGCGAGGCTGCGGGGCCTCAGTCGCAGTTCTGCGTTGAACTGGCCACGGCCGGACATGACCCGGCAACGCTGGACGCGCGGAAATATAACGCGTCCTACAAGGATCACCGGATAAGCCGGGTTGCGGCGATTGACCCCGGTGTGACATGGGGCTTGACCTCCGCAGATATGCAGGAGTTTGACGCCCCGCTTTTGCTGATCGGATTGGGTGAGGGCGATGACCGCCTTGCCGCGACCGACACAAGTACGGCGGGCAGCAATTTTGAAGCTTTGGTGCCGCAAGCGCGGGTTCTGGACATCGCCCCTGCCATGCACTTCAGCGCGCTAGGGCTGTGCAAACCGGCGGGCGAGGCGATCTTGCGTGAGGAAAAAGACGATCCGGTTTGCACGGATCCCGAAGGCACGGACCGCGCGCAGGTCTTGAACACAATCGTCGAAGCGATGCTGGACCACTTTGATCTGGATTAACAACGATAAGGCATGGTGGTGGCTGTAGCCATCACCGTGCCGCAATGCGATTTTCACACAACCATGCCCGCCGCGCAAAAGCGAATAAGGCGGTCGATTTGCGCCTCCTCAGTTGAATATCCCGCGCCCAACGCGCCAATACGCTCTCGTGAGGTCAGCAAAGCAAGCATGGCGGCGACGGAAAACGCGAACCCTTCGGCAACCTGTTGTCTGGATGCATGGGGAAGCAGCTTTTGAAGCTCCGCCAAGAATAGCCCGGCCGTCGTGTCGAAACATTCAGCCGAGATATCGCGCCAACGGTCGTCAGCCGACACAAACGCAACCAGCCGTGCGTAATCGCGCCAAGCGGGGTCTTGTGCTGAAAGATCAAAGAAGGGGCGGACAAAGGCGGCGACGACAGCCTCAAGCGGCGGCGTGCCTGCCGATTTCTCTTGTTCAAGCGCGGCCAACCTGACCCGTGATAATGTATCAGCCCGGCGTGCAACAGTCTGATGAAACAGCGCTTTCTTGCCGCCACCGTGATGGTGGATCGTGCCCACAGGCTCACCCGCTTCTGCTGCGATGTCGCGTATCGTGGCACCATCATATCCGCTGAGGGCGAAAATTTTCTCTGCCGCATCGAAAACACGGGCTTTCGTCTCAAGTGCGCGCTTTGAGGGGGCTCTTTTTCGCTTGGCATCAAGGGGTTGTACGTTTGTCATGAAAATACCTTGCCTTAAATTGAACAAGTGTTCAAGTTAATGATTAACAAAGGGAGGACGCGATGGGAGACGCGGTTAAACGGCTTGCTCTGATAGGGGCAGGGCCGATGGGGTTGGCAGCGGCAAAGCTGCTGGTGGAAAATGGCATTGAATTTCAGGGGTTCGAGCTGAATTTTGGCGTAGGCGGCCTGTGGGATATCGATGGCCCACTGTCGACCATGTACGAGACGGCGCATCTGATTTCGTCCAAGAAAATGACCGAATTCACCGATTTCCCGATGCGCGAAGAGGTTGCCGAATACCCCTCGCACCGAGAGATGAAGCGATACTTTGAGGAGTTCGCGGAACATTTTGACCTGCATAAACACTACCGGTTCGGGGCCAAGGTGCTGGACTGTACCTCGCTCGATGGCCCCGATGGCGGCTGGTGCATCACGTGGCGCGACGATAGCGGCGAACATGTCGAGGAATTCGCGGGTCTGCTGATCGCCAACGGAACGCTGAGCACGCCGAACATGCCCAGCTTTAAGGGCGAGTTTGATGGCGAGCTTATCCATTCATCGCAATACCGGCACGCCAGCCAGTTTGATGGCAAGTGCGTGCTGATCATCGGTGCGGGCAATTCCGGCTGCGACATCGCTGTGGACGCAATCCATCACGGGGTGTCATGCGATTTGTCGATGCGGCGGGGGTACTATTTCGTCCCAAAATACGTCTTTGGCAAACCCGCCGATACGATGGGCGGGGCGATCAAACTGCCTATGGCGCTCAAGCGGATTGTGGACGGCACGATCTTGAAATGGTTCGTGGGGGATCCGCAGAAATATGGGTTCCCGAAACCGGATTACAAGCTGTACGAAAGCCATCCTGTGGTTAATTCGCTGGTGCTGTACCATGCAGGTCATGGGGATCTTACGATCCGCCCGGATATCGACCGTTTCGACGGCAAAACGGTGCATTTCAAAGACGGGTCCAGCGCAGAATACGACATGATCCTCGCCGCGACGGGGTACAAGCTGGATTACCCGTTTATCGATGATGCGCATCTGAATTGGCAAGGCGACGCACCGCATCTGTACCTGAACTGCATGCATCCCGAACGTGACGATATTTTCGTGTTGGGTATGGTCGAGGCATCAGGCCTGGGCTGGCAAGGGAGGCACGAACAGGCCGAGATGGTTATCCGCTATATCAAAGGGTTGCGCGATGGGACGCCCGAAGCACGTGAGCTGAAAAAGACCAAGGCGCGCGGGTTTGAGCGGGCTACCGGGAGCATGAGTTATATCGATCTGCCGCGCATGGCCTATTACGTCGACAAGGCAACTTATCGCAAAGCGGTGGGCCAGTGGATTGCCAAACTAGCAGGAGATCGGACATGATTGACGAAGCTGTGCTCGCGTTCTCTGCGGGGTCGTTGATGGTGCTGAATGCCATTCTGGCGGTGGTTATGTTCTCAATCGCGCTTGACTTAAGACCGCGTGATTTTAAGATACTGGCGAATGCGCCTAAACCATTAATCGTTGGCTTGATGTCGCAGTTTCTGCTGCTGCCTGCGTTGACATATATGCTTGTTCTGGTGACGCAACCGCAGGCATCGGTAGCCCTTGGGTTGATCTTGGTTGCGGCCTGTCCGGGCGGCAATATATCGAACTTTATCACGCATCGCGCGGGTGGGAATGCTGCTTTGTCAGTGTCGATGACGGCCTTTGCGACCATTGTCGCGATTGTTCTAACGCCGCTGAATATCGCCTTTTGGGGCAGTCTGTATCCCCCCTCGGCTGAGATCCTGCGCGCGACGGTGATTGACCCTGTCAGCATTGCAATCACGGTGGGGCTGATGCTGGTCCTGCCGCTTGTCCTTGGGCTGGTGCTGAATGCCAAACGCCCTGATATCACCAGCAAGCTGCGCATGCCCTTGCAATGGTTGTCGATGGGGATTTTCCTTGGCTTTATCGTGATCGCCCTTGCCGCCAACTGGGGGCTGTTCCTTGCGTTCGCCGGTGGCATCGCAGGGCTGGTGATTGTGCATAATGCGCTTGGCCTCGGGGGCGGCTATGCGTTGGCGACCTTGGCGGGGCTGTCCCCCTTTGACCGTCGCGCCGTGACGATCGAAACGGGTATTCAGAATTCGGGCCTTGGGCTGGTGTTGATCTTTGGTTTCTTCGGCGGGCTGGGCGGCATGGCGATTGTCGCGGCGTTCTGGGGCGTTTGGCATGCGATTTCTGGCCTTGCCTTGGCGAGGTTCATGTCACGCACGGTGGCCGCGCGATGACCCGTATTTTGATTACTGGCGGGGCTGGGATGGTTGGCCGCGCCTTGGCCGCTGCCTTGCCGTCTGAAAACCTTGTGGTGACCGATCTTGCTGACACTGGTTTGCCCGGCCATTTGCGATTTCGGCGGATGGATGTGACGGGCACGGACCCCCACAAGGTAATCGGACAGGAGCGCCCCGACGTCGTTGTGCACCTTGCGTCCATCGTGACCCCGCCGCCGGGCATGAGCCGTGAACAGGCATTCGCGGTCGATATCACCGGCACGCGGAATGTGCTGGACGCATGCGCGGCACATGGGGTGAAACGCTTGGTGGTGACCAGCTCCGGTGCGGCCTATGGCTATCACCCGGATAACCCCGTGCCTCTGACCGAGGATGCGCCCTGCCGCGGCAACCCAGAATTTGCCTACGCTGATCACAAGCGTCAGGTCGAAGAGATGCTGGCCACCGCACGCAAAACCACGCCAACGCTTGAGCAGGTCATCCTGCGCGTGGGGACGGTTCTGGGCGCAGGGGTCGACAATCAGATCACCGCCCTGTTTCGCCGTAAACGGATGCTGTCGATCCGCGGCAGCGACAGCCCGTTTGTGTTTATCTGGACGCAAGATCTGGCGCGGATTGTCAGACACGCGGCGACCGATGCGCCTGCGGGGATTTTCAACGTGGCAGGTGACGGCTGGATGTCCATCGATGATCTGGCCCGCGCCATGGGAAAACATGTGTTGCGGTTGCCAGCTTGGGGGGTAAAGGCCGCGCTGGCGGTGCTGCATCCGCTGGGCCTGTCGCAATACGGGCCGGAACAGGTGCGGTTCTTGCAATACCGTCCGGTGCTGGCCAATGACCGGTTGAAACAGGTGTTCGGTTATACGCCTGAACTGACGTCAGCCGAAGTATTCGATTTGTGGCAACGCGAGGCAGGGCTATGAAAACAGCAGTTATTTCCGGCGGGAATGGCGGTTTGGGTCGGGCGATGGCCGATCAGCTTGAGGCAGCGGGCTGGCATTGCGTGCTGATGGACATCAACATCGCGGGGTTGCAGGCGTCTGACAGCAGAACGCCGGTGGCGGTCGATTTGACCGACGGGACGGATCTGGCGGATGCCGCAGCGCGGATTATTGCGGCGCGGCCTTCGATTGATATGGTGATCTGTAACGCGGGCGTGTCGCAAATCGGCCCGTTTGCGCAATCCGATCCGGCAAGCCACCGGCGGGTGTTCGAGATCAATTACTTCGCGGCCATCGAGATGACGCGCGCCTTTTTGATACCGATCCGCGAAAGCCGCGGCACGCATCTGGCGGTCTCCTCCGTGGCGGGGTTCGCGCCGCTGCACAACCGCACCGCCTATGCCGCGTCCAAACACGCGATGCAGGGCTTTTTCGCATCGCTCAGGTCCGAGGAAGCCCCCTTTGGCGTGCGCTGCCTGATCGCCGCGCCCAGCTTTGTCGCGACCAATACGGGCAATGCTCAACAAACCGAGGACGGGATCGTGCGCCCCGGTTCTGCTGCGGATGGGATCGATCACCTGAGCCCCGAAGCGGCCGCCACAATCATATTGCGCGGCGTCCAGAAGGGGCGCGATTTCATTCCGGTGGGCCGGGTGGCGCGCATTGCGTCTTTGCTCATTCGGGCGTCGCCCGGCTTGTATCAATTCGCCATGCGGCGCAAAATCCACGGCGGCGGGGCAGAGCGATAGCGGCGTCAGCCCGCCCGATTGAACAGCTTGTTATACTTGGACAAAAACAGATCTTTGCCTTTCATCAGGCGGGTCACCAGATCGCCCGCTGTGAACAGGATAAGAAACGAATTGCCCTTGTCGGGGCCAAGCGGGATCAGGATGGGTGCCTTTGCCCAAGGCTTGTACGGCTTGATATCCGCGACCTTGGCCCCGTTCACGAGGGCGTGCAGCGTCTTTTTCAGCCAGGGCAGTTGGCGGGCGGTCGCGACGATGGTCATGGCATCGCCGGTATCCGCCACGTCGCCTGCCGCAAACAGATTTGGCAGCGCCGAAGGGCGCAGCCATGGGTCGGTTTTGATGCGATTTGCGGTGGTTTTCGCGGCACCGGGCAGCGTTTCAAGGATACCC
The DNA here is from genome assembly GCF_900116285.1 of Sulfitobacter marinus. GTDB lineage: Bacteria > Pseudomonadota > Alphaproteobacteria > Rhodobacterales > Rhodobacteraceae > Sulfitobacter > Sulfitobacter marinus. Next base: position 315,122 of record NZ_FPAJ01000001.1, read on the forward strand.
GAGCTCGCGCGGGAACCGGTAACCGGAAAGATCAGATCCGCCGTGACGCTTCGGCCGTTGCTCAGCGTCAGGGTGCCTGCATAGGGCGCTGTCGGGTTGTCTAACGTGTCGGCTCGCGCGCCGAGAATAACAGTGACGCCTGCGTTTTTCAGTTTGGAAAGCAAACCAGCGCCAAGCGATTTTGGCATCGTCGGGAACAAGTCGGGCTCACTTGATATCAACGTTATATCTTTGTCGGGCATGAAATGCGCAATCTCGCCGGCCAGCTCCGTCCCAACGGCACCGGCGCCGACAATGGCAATGCTTTGCGCTGTGCAAAGCAGGTCATGAACCTGCGCATTATCGGCGCGCAGGGTGTCAATGTCTTGCCCGTTTGCCTTGAACGGTGTGGCATTATCCGACCCGGTTGCAACGACGATATAGTCGGCATCCACTCTCTCGCCGCCCTCAAGGGTCACGCCTTGGGCATCAACGCCAATCGCCCGCGCGCGTCGGACGTTGCCGTGTTGCAGCAGACGGTCATATGGGATCAACGCACGGTCCAGCAATTGCGGTTGCACAACAGCGCGGATCATCGCGGGCGTATGAACAAAATGGCTTTGCGTTTCGATCAAGGTAACGTCGGCCTTGCCGTCCAGCGCCTTGGCCAGCTCCGCGCCGATATAGCCGCCGCCAACGATTGCGATACGTTTGGTCATTTATGGATTCCTTACCCTTGGCGGTGGTTACAATGGCGAAACAGTAACCACCCTGATCCAGACAAGTAAGCAGGCGTAATCCGCCAGCGTCAATGGCGTCCGCGCGATGGCATCTACATCTTTGCACGTAACGTCATTTGTCAGAAATGCCGCTGATTGGGCGCGCATGTGCGGATGAACGATGGATTTCGCCAGTTTTAAGCGAAAGAGATCGTCAACAAAATAAGGGTTCTTCGCAAGTTCGAACACCAAATGCGGGTATCAAGGTGTTGAAATCAATCTAAAGAGTTGCGAAACTGTGTTCCGCTTTGCGGTATTGCCGCTAGGTAAGTTTGCTCCTAGTCTTTCTGAGTGAATCGGTCGTGTATCTCTTGGGAGACAGATACCGACGGCAAGATATATCAGGGTCATTTCACGATGTCCCGTCTTGCCATGATACGTGCAGCCGGCAAGGGGAGGTGCCGGGATTGAGCCTAGAAATCAGTACATTCGCCGGTATTTAAGTATCGGAAAATCAAATGGCTTGGGCCCGTCCGTGGACATCTGCGCATGCAGAACCAGCGCCCGAGACCCATAAATAAATCAAAAACCGGGAGGGTTAATAATGAAGAAATTGAACACTACGGCAAAGTTGGGCTTAGGCGCGCTTGCCGTCACGCTGGGCCTTTCAAGCAGCGCAATCGCGCAAGACTATGATTGGCCGCGGCTGCTGGTCATCGGTACGCCAGGCACGTCAACGGGTAGCTTTGCCTCGACAAACGGTTGGGGCCCGACCTTGCAAAAGGAGACCGGTACAACCGTGCGTATCGTGCCCGAAGGCAGTGAACCCATGCGCTATAAACGCCTGACAGATCGTGAAGATATCGCGATTTCGTCGGTGTCCGCGTCTGAGATGGCGTCCCAAACCGAGGGTATTGGCGGCTATGCGGCTGTGAAACCGCTGCCGCAACGTATTTTGTGGCATCACAACGACACACCATGGGGTTTTGTCGTGGCCGGAGATTCCGATCTGCAAAGCATTGACGACATCGCCAAAGGCGGCGTGCGCGTCACATCGGGTGTGTTTTCCCCTGCGATCGTCCGCGCAGTGACACAGGCGCTGCCGGCCTTTGTTGGCCTGTCGCCAGAGGAAGCGGCCGAGAAAATCACCTTTGTTCCCGCGTCCAGCTATGGCGAAAACTGCCGCTCGGTAGTCGAGGGGAAATCAGACGTCGCATATTGTTCGCCGATCTCATCGGTGCTGTCCGAAATGGAAGGTGCCCCCGGCAGCATCCGCTGGCTGGCCATGGACCCTGAAAACAAGGACGGATGGAACGGCTATCTGAACCATCGCCCCATGACGATCCCGACAAAGGTTTCGCTGGGCGTGAAAACGGCACAGGGTGTCAATTCGATGACGTCTAACTTTGTCTATGCGGTGCCTGCGACGGCGGATGTTGATTTTGCCTATAACATGGCGAAATGGATGCATCAGTCTCACGATGCCTACAAAGGCTCACATGCATTGGCGGCGCGGATGTCGGTCGACCTGTTCCGGGGTTATTTGGACAGCAACCCGATCCCGGTTCACGAAGGCACGGTGAAATACCTGCGTGAAATCGGCCAATGGACCGATGCGGATGACGTGTGGAACAACGCTGCAATTGACCAGATGGATCAGTGGATGACCGCACGCCAAGCCGGCCTGAAAGAGGCGATGGAACAAGGTGTCGAGATCAATTTCGAGAACGAAGCATTCTTGGAAATCATGGCCAAACACACCGATGGCCTACAGGTGTTCCGCTCGCGTCTGTAAGCGGAGCTTGAACTTGAAAGGGGCGGAGCGGTCACCCGCTTCGCCCTGATCATTGCAGTTTCATTCACTTTATTTGTTGGATCGACACATGTCAGACACTTCCCCCCAAGCAGCACGGGATATTGATAGCGAACCCGGCGCGGAAATGACGCGTTTGGGCGGGTTGTTTTCCTGGACCAGCATCACCTTTGTGGTCCTTTGCACCTGCGGTCTGGCCATGGGGCTGGCCTATGCGTTCGGGGTGCCCATTGGCGGTAAGCGTTTGATTGAAGGGCAATATTACTGGTTTTTTATCGGTATTTTTCTGGCTGCGGCATTCATCGCCTTGCCCGCGCGCAAAGGCCAACGCAGCGTGCCGATCTATGACGTGATCGCGGCGGTCATCGGTTTTGGCATATGCATGTGGTTTTCGACTCACGCTTGGGACATCGTACAAGCCGGATGGACGAACTACCCTGCGGGCGTCGTGATATGGCTGTTGATGTTAGAACTTGCCCGCAGATCGGGCGGCCTTCCGTTTTTGCTGGTTGTGTTCCTTCTGGGGCTTTACCCGCTGGTCGCCGACTTCTTTCCTGGGTTGCTTATGGGCATTCCCTATACATTTGAACGTATGATCGAGGCGCATGTTTTCCGCACCGAAGGGTTGATGGGGATCACGACCAAGATCGTCGCCGAGATCGTTCTTGGTTTCCTTGTGTTTGCTGGGGTTTTGATTGCGACGGGGGCAGGGCAGTTCTTTATCGATTTGGCCAATGCGGGTTTCGGGAAATATCGCGGCGGTCCTGCCAAAGTATCCATCGTTGCGAGCGCATTTTTTGGATCACTCTCAGGCTCGATCTTCTCGAACATTGCTGGCACCGGGTCGATCACCATTCCGACCATGAAAAAGGTCGGATACCCGCCGCATTATGCTGGCGCGATTGAGGCTTGCGCTTCAACCGGTGGGGTGGTGATGCCGCCCGTAATGGGCGCGATTGCATTCGTGATGGCGATCACCATTGGCGTGGATTACGCGACCATCATGGTGGCCGCGATCCTGCCGTCTTTGCTGTTTTATTTCGGCTTGCTGTTGCAGGTTGACGCCTATGCCGCGCGCAAAGGTTTGGTGGGCATGACCCAAGACAAGCTGCCATCGGCCCGCGAAGTCATGAAACGCGGCTGGCCGTTCCTGTCGGTCATGGTGTTTCTGGTCTGGGGGCTGCTGTACATGCGGTGGGAGTATTATGCGCCATGGTATGCCAGTGCGCTGATGATCGCCCTCAGCTTTCTACAGCGCTCCACGATGATGACGCCGACGCGCCTATTTGCGACGCTTCGTCAGGTGGGCGTGCTGGTCACACAGACCGCCGCGATCATCTTGCCGATTGCCTTTGTCGTCAGTGCGCTGACCATCACCGGTGTGACCGGCTCCATGACTTCGGGTCTTGTCGCTTTGGGTGGGGATAACGTTTATCTGATCATCGCGCTTGGGGTGCTGGCCTGTTTCATCATGGGCATGGCGGGTCTGGCGATCGTTGCCTATATTTTCCTCGCGGTGACATTGGCCCCGGCGATCGTTGAAATCGGTGGGTTGAACGTCGTCGCGGTGCATTTCTTTATCGTCTACTACGCAATGCTATCGGTGATTACGCCACCCGTGGGCGCGGCTGCGTTTCTTGCGGCGACAATCGCGGGGGCGAAACCGATGCAAACCTCCTTTACGGCGATGCGCCTTGGGGTGGTGATCTATTTCGTGCCGTTGTTCTTTTTGTTCCAACCGGCGCTGGTGCTGCAAGGCGACCTGACCCCGCTGATTTATGTTTTGCCGTCGATCATCATCGGGATTATGCTGCTGTCTGGCGGTCTTGAGGGGTATCTGCTGGGCTTCGGACTGGTGAGGCCCTGGATGCGCTTGCCGCTTGCTGTCGCGGGCTTTGCGTTCAGCTTTCCGGGTTTGATGACGACCCTGATTGGCGGGCTGGCATCGGCAGTGATGGTTGCCCTGATCTGGTGGGACAATAAAAACACCGCGCAGGTGGCCGCATAGATTTGAATGGGTGCGCCCCAGCTTGCGCGCCCCAACACTGTAAACAAGGAAACACATATGTCACTCGTTCACGTAGTCGCCGTTATCACCACCAAACCGGGCCAGCGTGCCGCCGTTTTGAAGCTGTTCAATGCCAATGTTCCGGCGGTGTTGGCCGAAGACGGTTGTATCGCCTATGAGGCAACAATCGACACCGAAAACGCGGGCCCGATGCAAAGCGCCTTTGGCGAAGATACGTTCGTGGTGGTCGAAAAATGGGCCAGCATGGACGCGCTAGGCGCACATGCCAGATCGGCCCATATGAAGGAATACGGTGCCAAGACCAAAGACATGTTGGCAGATCGCAAAATTCACATTCTGTCGCCTGCGGCCTGATCAAAAGGTCCTAGGTTAACGCCGCCCCGAATGTTTGGGACGGCGTTGTTTGTTTGATGGGGATCAGAAATCCCAGTCTTCGTCTTCTGTCGCGACGGCCTTGCCGATCACATAGGTCGATCCGCTGCCCGAGAAGAAGTCGTGGTTTTCACCGTCCGTTGACAGGGCGGCAAGGATCGCGGGGTTGACCTCGCAGGCTTGTGCCGGGAACAGCGCCTCGTAGCCCAGATTTTGCAGCGCCTTGTTGGCGTTGTAATGCAGGAACGCTTTGACGTCTTCGGTCAGGCCCAGATCATCATACAGCTCGGCTGTGTAATGCGACTCGATCTCGTAAAGGTCGAACATCAACGAGAACGCAAAATCCTTCAGCTCGTCGCGTTTTTCGGCGGGCAGCTGTTCGGTCGCGCGTTGGAATTTATAGCCGATGTAATAGCCGTGGATCGCCTCGTCGCGGATGATCAGACGGATCAGATCAGCGGTGTTGGTCAGCTTGGCCCGGCTGGACCAATACATCGGCAAATAAAAGCCCGAATAGAACAGGAAGCTTTCCAAAAACACCGATGCGATCTTGCGCTTATACGGGTCTGCGGTGGCGTTGTATTCCTGCAGGATCAGACGTGATTTTGCCTGAAGATGCGGGTTTTCTTCGGACCAGCGGAACGCCTCATCAACGTCCTTGGTCGAGCAGAGCGTTGAAAAGATAGACGAATAGGACCGCGCATGCACCGCCTCCATAAAGGCGATGTTGCTAAGCACGGCCTCTTCGTGGGGCGTTTGCGCGTCTGGCATCAAGGCCGGTGCGCCCAGCGTATTCTGGATCGTGTCCAGCAAGGTCAGGCCGGTCAACACACGGATCGTCAATGTGCGTTCTTGCGGGGTCAAGGTGGCCCAGCTTTGCACGTCGTTTGACAATGGCACCTTTTCAGGCAGCCAGAAATTGACGGTCAGACGGTTCCAGACCTCAAGGTCTTTGTCGTCTTGGACGCGGTTCCAGTTGATGGCGCGGGGCACGGCGGGGGTGTGGTCAAGATCTTTCATGTCGGGTCTCACAATGTGCACGAAACGCAGCCGTCGACTTCCGTACCCTCAAGGGCGGATTGGCGCAGGCGGACGTAATAAATGGTTTTGATGCCTTTTTTCCACGCATAGATTTGCGCGCGGTTGATGTCGCGGGTTGATGCTTCGGCCGGAAAGAACAGCGTCAGCGACAGGCCCTGGTCCACGTGGGTCGTGGCTGCGGCATAGGTATCAATGATCGCCTCTGGCCCGATCTCATAGGCGTCGCGGTAGTATTCCAGATTGTCGTTGTTCATGAACGGCGCGGGGTAGTAGACGCGCCCGATCTTGCCCTCTTTGCGGATCTCGATCTTGCTGACGATCGGGTGGATCGACGAGGTTGAGTTGTTGATATAGCTGATCGACCCCGTGGGCGGTACGGCCTGCAAATTGCGGTTATAGAGCCCGTGTTTCATGACCAGCTCGCGCAGCTTGGCCCAGTCTTCGCGAGTTGGCAGGTCTTTGCCTTCAAACAGCGCCTTGACGGTGTCGCTTTCGGGCAGCCAGTCGCGGTCAGTGTATTTGTCAAAGAAGGTGCCGCTGGCGTATTCACTTTGTTCAAATCCGGCAAAGCTTTGACCCTTTTCCTGCGCCAAAAGGTTCGACGCCCGGATCGCATGGTACGCAACGGCGGCGAAATAGACAGAGGTGAACTCGACGCCTTCAACGCTGCCATAATGAATACGTTCGCGGGCAAGATAGCCGTGCAGGTTCATCTGACCCAAGCCGATTGCGTGGCTTTCGTCATTGCCGCGCCGCACCGATGGCACGGAATCAATTGCCGACATTTCAGACACGGCCGTCAGCACGCGGATTGATGTTTCAACCGTCGCGCCAAAGTTGGGGCCATCCATGGTTTTGGCGATGTTCAGCGACCCCAGATTACACGAAATGTCGGTGCCCAGATGATCGTAGCTTAGATCGTCGTTGAACGTACTAGCCTCGTTCACTTGCAAGATTTCCGAACACAGGTTCGACATGGTGATGCGCCCGGCTATGGGGTTGGCGCGGTTCACCGTGTCTTCGAACATGATATAGGGATAGCCGCTTTCAAACTGGATTTCCGCCAAGGTTTGAAAGAACTCGCGCGCGTTGATCTTTTTCTTGCGGATGCGTTTGTTGTCGACCATTTCGGCGTATTTCTCGGTGACCGAAATATCCGAGAACGGCACGCCGTACACCCGCTCGACGTCGTGGGGCGAGAACAAATACATGTCCTCGTTTTTCTTGGCCAACTCAAAGGTGATGTCGGGAATAACCACCCCAAGGCTAAGCGTTTTGATGCGGATTTTCTCGTCCGCATTCTCGCGCTTTGTGTCCAAAAAGTTAAAGATATCAGGGTGATGCGCGTTCAGATACACGGCACCCGCACCTTGTCGTGCCCCCAGCTGGTTGGCGTAGGAGAATGAATCCTCAAGCAGTTTCATCACCGGAATGACGCCCGAGGATTGGTTTTCGATCCCTTTGATCGGCGCGCCATGTTCACGCACGTTGGTCAGCATCAAGGCCACGCCACCGCCACGCTTGCTAAGCTGCAGGGCAGAGTTGATACCGCGCCCGATGCTTTCCATGTTGTCCTCAAGACGCAGCAGGAAGCACGAAATCAGCTCGCCCCGGCTTTGCTTGCCCGCGTTCAGAAATGTCGGCGTTGCAGGCTGGAAACGGCCCGACAGAATTTCATGCATGAACGCCATTGCTTGGGTCTGATCGCCCCGCGCCAAGGTCAGCGCGGTCATCACAACGCGGTCCTCGTAGCGTTCCAGGAACCGTTTCCCGTCACGGGTTTTCAGCGTGTAGGAGGTGTAATACTTGAACGCGCCCAAAAACGTCGGAAACCGGAATTTTTGCTTGAATGCGGTGTCCCAAATTTCGCGTAGGAATTCAGATGGATAGGCCTCAAGCACGGCGGCCTCGTAATATCCCTCGTCGACCAGATACCCCAGTTTTTCCTCAAGCGAATGGAAGAACACGGTGTTCTGGTTCACATGCTGCAAAAAGTATTCGCGCGCGGCCTTGCGGTCAGCGTCAAAGCGGATGTGGCCCGCCTCGTCGTATAGGTTCAGCATCGCGTTCAGCGCGTGATAGTCCAGCCCAGCGGTCATACCGTCGTCAAGCATTGTGTTCTCCAAAATTTGTCCAGCCCGTCGCGAATGCTGGCGATGTCTAGGTCCGTGCCCGCCAGCTCAAACCGGGTGAGCACGGGCACGTTGCATTTCTTGGCGATCACATCGCCGGCCAGCGCGAAGGTCGCACCAAAGTTGCGGTTTCCCGCGCCAATCACTCCGCGCAGCAGCGCGCGATGTGACGGCTCATTCAAAAAGCGGATCACCTGTTTGGGGACCGCGCCACGCCCCGCGCCATCGGCGAATGTCGGGCAGACCAACGCAAAGGGGCGGGCAGGGGCTGGCATCGGATCAGACGGGCGAATGGGAATGCGCATGGCATCAATCCCGAGGGCGGCAACCAGCCGCGCGGTATTGCCCGTAGCCGACGAATAATAGACCAGCCCGCTCACAGCGCCTTAGGCCAGTTGACCGATCATATCGGGCCGGAAACCTGCCCAATGCGCGTCACCCGCCACCACTACGGGCACCTGACGGTAGCCCATTTCGGTCACGCTTTGCATGGCTTCGGCATCTTGTGTCAGGTCGATCACACGGTATTCCAAGCCGCGCAGATCCAGTGCGCGGGTGGTGGCAGTGCATTGCACGCAAGCGGGTTTCGAATAAACTATGATGGTCATGCCCATATCCCTATCTGTTTTGGTGCAAAGGGTCGGAGGCGCGCAGGGCATGGCCAACACGGCCACAACCTAAAACACGTCCTAAAGCCCTCCGCTCGCGGTGGTCGTATCATGCTTGGGCAGGTCTCCTGGCTCGCGGCTCGGATGTGGGGCCTCCTTCCCGATGCGTTTGCATCAGTGGGTCATAGGCCAACACTTGCCGCTTACAGTTGCGGGGGCAGCACCGGTATCGCACCGGTTTCCCTCTTAGCCTGCGACTCGCACCGCAGGAACCAAAGCAACTACATATTGAGGTGGAATGCCAGTTGGTGTCAATATGTTGTTGTTGGGGTCGGGTGAATTTTTCTGTGATCAAACTGCAGGGGCGTGAAAATCACACTGGATATCGATGCGGTTCACCTCGATATGCCTCACTCTTCGGGCGGGCGCAAGGCGATGATGCGCAAGCCGGGCGCTCCTTTGAAGTCTTCGTTCTTGCGGATAAAACGGATGGTCCCGTTTGCCGTAATGCGTGCCAGTAATTTGCCATCCGGTGTCTCGCTACGCCAATCGTCGAGCGTAAATTCCTCGGTCAATTTGGTGATGCGGAAGGTCCAGCCAGCGGCCACCAACTCTTCGAGTTCGGCATGGGTCGCCCCTAGGCCCAGCGGGCGGCCACCCAAGGTGCGGGGCAATTGGTGGCGGCTGCTGTCGGCGCGTTCGCGCATCACTTGAAACACGTTTTCCCGCCCGAATTCCGGGGCGAGGTCGGTGGTCACGAGCGTGTTGTAGGCATCATTGTCCGTGGCGGCGATCAAGGTTGCATAGCTGACCAGTTCGACCCGCTGTTCGGCGGCCTCAGACAGAATATCACCCGAGAATGTTTCGATTCCTGCGGCGCGGGCTTTGCGCAGCCGGACAAAGTTCGGATCGGTCATTAAAACCGGCACCTCGGCCTTGCGCAAAACCTCGGCCAGGGCCGTTGTCCAATCTGCACCGCCAATAATGACGACGCCGGGCACATCGGCACCGGCCAGCCCCAGCAGTCGTGCAAAAGGCGCGAGGGTAAAGCCGTTGACCACGACCGTTACCGCCACAAGAGCAAAGGCCAGCGGCGCGATCAATGCGGCGTCTTCAAAGCCAAGGCTGAGCAGCCGTTCCCCAAACAGGCCCGCCACAGCTACCAGAACCACGCCGCGCGGTCCGGTCAGCGCGACCAGCAGCTTTTCACGAAACGGGATGCCCGACCCGATAAGGGAGATGAATACCGTCAGGGGGCGCGCCACCAGCACGACCACCGCCACAAACGCCGCCGCCCGCCAATCCAGATTGCCAAGCGCCTCCACATCCAGCCCCGCCGCCAACAGAATGAACACGCCCGACACCAAAAGGACCGTCGCGTGTTCCTTAAAGCGGCGTAGTTCTTCGTAGCTGGGCAGTTTGGAGTTCGCGATCACAATGCCCATGATCGTTACGGCCAGCAGCCCGCTTTCGTGCAGCACCGCGTCAGATGCGGCGAACACCCCCAGCAAAAGCGCGAAAAGCACCGGGACTTTCATGTATTCCGGTACCCAGCCGCGCTTGAACCCGCGCGACAGGCCGACGCCAGCTGCCACCCCGGCAGCGGTTGCCACGACCGCCCCAACCAACAGTTCCATCATCGCCTCTGATGCAGTGGTGGCCGTATTCAGTGCCAGCACCACCTCGAACGCGAGGACGGCGGCCAAGGCCCCGATGGGATCGTTAATGATGGCTTCCCATTGCAGCAGGGTCGCAGGGCGGCGCGACAGCCGCGCGGTGCGCAGAAGCGGCGCGATGACCGTGGGGCCGGTGACGATCATAATACCGCCAAACACGGCCGAACTGGACCAGCTAAGCCCCGCCACATAATGCAGTGACAGCGCCGCCATCAGCCACCCCAAGGGCGCGCCGATGTAGACCAGCCGCCTGACCCCGCCAACGGCGTCTTGCAGCGTGTGAAAGTTCAGCGACAGACCGCCCTCAAACAGGATAATCGCCACAGCGATAGATATCATCGGGGCCATCAAAGGCCCGATATCGCGGGCGGGATCAAAGATACCGAACACGGGGCCGATCAGAATACCGGCCACCAGCATCAACACGATTGCAGGCATCCGAAGACGCCACGCGATCCATTGCGATCCAACGCCAATGGCACCGACCAATGCGATTGCCGTTACGGGGTTCAGCGCGCCAAGCGTTTCTGTTGTCACAATGTGATCCATCTATTGTTGTTGTTTTGAAATAGCATGTGACAGGCCCGAGGCAATAAATATTCCGGTTGTCACAGGTCTAGGGTCAAACACAAAAACGCGGACACCGTTGGGTGCCCGCGCGTTTGTAACTGGGGGATGGATAATCAGCGGATCAGGTTGATTGCATATTCAGCGCCATCCCGTCGTATTGTCCGCTGATTGCGGCATCGGTCAAAACATCTGCCACATCGCGGCGCGACGCCTCGGCTGATGTGTCCACGCCGTCGCCCAGGATCACATTATCGCTGCGTGGATCATCTGTCAGCGCGACCGGGCGCAGAATAGCATAGGTCAGGCCCGATGCTTTCAGGTGTTCATCAGCGGCGTGCTTGGCCTTGAGGTAATGGGCCAGATCGCCTGAGGGGTTTTCCTGATCCGCACCGACAGAGCTAAGCATGACAAAGCGTTTCACGCCCGCCGCTGCGGCCAGATCGGTGAGACGTTTCGCGCCATCGCGGTCCACCTTGTCGGTCATCTCGACATCCGTATCGCCGCCCGATCCGGCGGCAAATACCACGACATCCATGCCTTGGCAGACATCACCCGACAAATCGGTCAGGTCGCCGTGGCGCAAATGCGTGCCCTCGGGCAGATCGCTGGTGTCAGAGCTTTCGCGCACCAATGCGGTTGCCTCATGCCCTTGATCAATAAGATTTTTCACCACATGCGACCCGGTTTTGCCTGTGGCACCTGCGACTATAATATTCATGCTCATTTTTGTACTCCTTCAACGTGTTACTGTGTTTGATTGTGGTGTGCTACCCGTTTGATCAGGGCAGAAAGATCGCTTTGACGTTCACGAATTCCTTCATGCCAAAGCCGCCATGCTCGCGCCCATAGCCGGAATCCTTGACCCCGCCGAAAGGCATGTTGGGGTCAGCCGCGCCAAAGGAATTGATGCGCACCATCCCCGTATCAAAATGATCGCGGGCCAGTTTCAACGCGCGATCCTCGTCGCGTGAGAAGATACCTCCGCCAAGGCCGTAGCGGCTGTCGTTGGCGATGCGCATGGCGTCGGCATCATCCTTGGCGCGGATGACGGCGGCCACGGGGCCAAAGATTTCGTCGTCATAGGCAGGCATGCCGGGCGTGACATCTGCCAACACGGTCGCGGGGTAATAAGCCCCTTTGCGGTCGGGTGCCTCACCACCGCACAGCACCTTGGCCCCCTTGGCGACGCTTTTGTCCACTTGACCTTTCACCGTATCAAATTGGTCTTGGCTGGATAGCGGGCCGAGTTGGCTGGCCTCATCCGTCGGGTCGCCCATGGTGATGTTGGCCATCTTTTTGGAGAAGGCTTCGACGAAAGCGTCATAGACCTTGTCCGTCACGATGAACCGTTTGGCCGAAACGCAGGTTTCGCCATTGTTATAAAGCCGCCCCATGACGGAATATTTGACCGCCACGTCAATGTCCGCGTCCTCAAGCACCAGATAGGCGTCGTTAGACCCCAGCTCGAGGACGGTCTTTTTCAGCGCTTTGGCAGCGACCGACCCGATGTGGCGACCCGCGCCATCGCTGCCTGTCATGGTCACGCCGCGTACTTTGGGGTGTTCGATCAGTTTGTCGCTCGTGTCGTGGTCGATCAGGATCACTTGGAACAGATCTTCCGGCAGGCCGGCCTCTATGCAGAGCTCGCGCAGGCGCAGGCCCGAACCGGTGCAAATGCTGGCGTGTTTCAACACACAACCGTTGCCGGCCATCAGGTTAGCCGCCAAGACGCGGACGGGTTGATAGAGCGGAAAGTTCCACGGCTGGATCGAATAGATCACGCCGATGGGTTGATAGGTGACGACGCCGCGCTTGTCCTCTGCGCCATGGGTGCGCTCTTCATCGGCAAGGGCATCGGGGCCGTGTTTGGCGGTATACTCAAAAATAGCCGCGCAGATTTCCACTTCGCGGTGACCATCTTTGAGAAGCTTACCGGTTTCTTTGGTCATAAGGGCCGCAAGCTCATCCGCGTTGTCGCGCAGCTTGGCGGCGATCTTGGTCAGATAAGGGGCTCGCTCGTCGTGCGACAGCTCGCGCCATTCCAGAAATGCGTCATGGCAGGCCTCTAGCCGTGCCGTGGCTTCGTCCTCTGACATCATGTCATAGGATTGGATTTCTTCTTCGGTGGCGGGGTTTATCGTGGTGATCTTGGACATGCTCGCTCCTTTTGGAATTCAAAGAGGCAACACGGGCATTGGGGAAAGGTTCCTGCCTGCGGTTTGGGCAGATGGAAAGCTATGGTAGGGTTTGCTTTCTGTGAGATTGAGTTAAGATATTGATAATATTTAATTATATACTGCGCTGAACCTTGCGATACCTACCGCCGTTTCCCACGGGTTTGTGAAGACGCTGTCGTATTGTCGCGGTTCTCGTCTTGTAACTTGCGCCAGCGGTCTAGCCTGGTCGGGTCCAAATCCCCGTCCGTAACTGCCGCTTGCACGGCGCATCCGGGTTCATGCGAGTGGGTGCAATCGCGGAACCGGCAGTTAGGCGCCAGCTCGGTAATCTCGGCAAAGAGGACATCCAGACCCACTGACACATCGGCGACATGTAGCGTGCGCATCCCCGGCGTATCAATCAGCCAGCCGCCGCCCTTGATCGCGTGCAGGGATCGTGAGGTGGTCGTATGCCGCCCCTTTGCGTCATCCTCGCGAATGCCGCCGGTCAGTTGTGCGTCCTCCGCGTCCTTACCAGCAAGGGTGTTCAGCAAAGTCGATTTTCCCACGCCGGACGACCCCACCAAAGCAACCGTTTGGCCATCGCCGCACCATGGTGCCAATACCGTGGCGGCGTCGGGCGTCTTGGCGTTGACAGTGACCACATCAAGGCCGCGTTGCAGCGCGAGGGCCTGATCCTTGTACTGCGTCGCATCGTTAATCTTGTCAGCTTTGGTCAGCACGATCACCGGTTCGGTACCCGCCTCGTTGGCAAGGGCCAGATAGCGTTCCAGACGTGCGGGATTGAAATCATCGTTGCACGAGGTCACGATAAATAGGGTATCGACATTCGCCGCGATTAACTGCGGGACGCGCCCGCCCTTGGCCTGCCGGTTGAGCAGCGACCGCCGATCCAACCTGCGCACCAACATGGGGACATCCGGTTCCAGCAGCACCCAGTCACCGACTGCAAAATCAGTGGTGTTGGTCTTGGGCGGCAGCAGCAGCCTGACGGGCCCGGCAAGCGTTTCCGCCGACATGCGCGACCGGTGCACGGTGGCAATGCGGGCAGGGCGCAGGGCGGCGTCGGCGTCCTCCAGCTGATCTTGGAAAAAGCCAGACCAACCAAGATCGGCCAGTGTGCGTTCGGAATTTGGTTCAGTATTCACGGCTATGGGAGTAGCGCGCTGGCGCAATGTTGCAAAGGGTCATTCTTGATCTACCTGCGACGGGAAAGCGGTGGGCGTATCGCCCGGCACCCATGCAGGGTATTTGACCATCACCTGCGCAAACGCATCCGAGGCCAGAAAGCGGGCCAGCCAACCTTGCAACATTGGCCAAGGCTGGGCGTCGAACCAATCCTTATCGATAAAGGCGAACTGGCGGACAAAGGGCGCGATGGCGATATCCGCCAAGCTGGGCTGATCAAACAGATGCACGTCAATTTGAGCGTTCAGATCGGCCAGAAATCCTGATGCCCCGCTGCGGTGATGGGTTGGATCATCATCGGGATAGCGGGTGGTGTATTTGGTGCGGTCCAGCGCGTATTTGAACGGGCCGTCACAGCGCGCAATCAAGTCCCAGCCGAGTTTGGGCATGTTCAGCAACCCTTGGGGGTCAGACTGTGATAGCGCCCAGATCATAATATCAAGGCTTTCGTCGATCACTTGGTCTGGCAATGAAAGGCAAGGCACCGTGCCGCTGGGGGACGTATCTAAAAACGCCTGTGGCTTGTCACGTAGCACGACCTCTCGCCGCTCGACGTGCACGTCGGCCGCCAAGATCGCGAGCTTGGCGCGCATCGCATAGGGGCAGCGGCGAAAGGAATAGAGCACCGGCGTCATGGCAAGATGGACAGCCACATCCACGCGGTCAGCACCGAGGCACCTGTGGCAATCAACACGGAACTGGCCGCCACCCGCCGGGCACGACCATACATATTGGCGAAGATATAGGCGTTGAATCCCGGTGCCATCGCCGCCGTCAGAACGCCGGAGCGGAACAAATCCTGCGGCAGGCCAAAGCTGGACCCCATCAGCCAGACAATCGCCGGATGAACAAGCAAGGCGATGGCGCAGACCATTGTAATGGCTTTCAAATCGCCCTCAGGCTTGTACTGCAACAACACTGCCCCAAGCGCGAAAAGGGCGGTTGGCAGGGCTGCGCGTATGATCAGCGATAGTGCATCATCTACAACTTGCGGAATGGCGATACCGCTGAAATTCACGATAAAGCCAGCAATAATCCCGATCACGAGGGGGTTGTGGAACATGGCGTTGCCGACATTGCGGGCCAGTGCAACGCCAGACTGGCCGCGATTGCGGACAAATTCCATCACGGTAATGCCCAAGCCGTAACAGAAAGGCGAATGCATCGCGATGATCGCGATATTGCCGGTCAGCGCATCCGCGCCATACGCCCGTTCGGTAATCGGCAGGCCTAGCAGTACCGAGTTCGAGAACAGACAGCAAAACCCGATGGCGACGCAATCCTCCCAGTCGCGTTTGAAAAGCAGCCGTGCGCCACAAATGCCAAGCGCAAAGCACAGCGTGGCACCGGTATAAAAGCTGATCAAAAGCCGTGGATCAAATGAGGCCGACAGATCGAGGGTTGCAATGGATTTGAACAGCAAACAGGGGATCGCAAAGCTTTGGGCGAAGCGCATGATCCCGTCGATGCCAGCGGTCGGAAAGACACCGCGCCAGACCGAGACATAGCCAAAACCGATGACCAAGAAGACGGGAAGAATGACATCAAGAAGTGTCTGCACAAAAGAAGCCTTGGGTTATTTAGCGGATCGCTGGGGGTTTCACACCCCCAGACCCCCGTGGAGTTTACGTGGCAAAATGAAATCAGGCGGGAAAGGTCAGTGTCATGCCGTCATAGGCGGGTTGAATATGGTCGGGGGTTTCGGCGGCGAGGGTTTCATAGTCGAGATCGTTGTGCATGTTGGTCAGCACGGCGGTATGCGGGGCCATCTTTTCGATCCAGCCCAAGGTTTGTTCAAGGTGGCTGTGGGTCGGGTGTGGGTCGCGGCGCAGGGCATCGACGATCCAGCAGGTCAGGTTTTCCAGATGAGGCCAAGCGGCATCGGGGATGCGGGCGACGTCTGGCAAATAGGCGACGTCGTTCATCCGAAAGCCGAGCGCGTCGATGCCACCATGGTTGACCAGAAACGGTGTGAAGTTCAGGGGGCCGCCGGGGCCGTCAATTGTCACGTCGCCGTCGATCAGGTTCATGTCGAGGATGGGCGGGTAGGACGACCCTTCGGGCTGGATGAACACATAGCCGAAGCGGTCGAGCAGTGCCTCGCGGGTCGGTATGTCGGCCCAGACGGGCAGGCGTTTGCGCATATTGATCACGATCATGCGCAGGTCATCGACGCCGTGCACATGGTCAGCGTGCGAATGGGTATAGATCACCGCATCAAGCCGCCCGACATTGGCGTCCAACAACTGGCTGCGCATGTCGGGGGAGGTGTCGATGAGCACAGATGTGGTGCCTGTATCGGAGATACGTTCCACGAGGATGGAACAGCGGCGACGCGCGTTTTTGGGATTGGTCGGATCGCAGGCCCCCCATTGCCCGCCAAGGCGTGGCACCCCGCCCGAAGACCCGCACCCCAGAATGGTGATCTTCATCGTTGCCATTATGCCGCCTCGGAGAAGGCCGCGACCTTGGTAAAGAGCCGGTCAAAGTTGGCTTGGGTTTGCGCCGCGAATGTCGCGTAGTCGATGCCAAAGGTTTCAGCCCCGCGCCGCGCCGTATGCGCCGTATAGGCCGGTTCATTCCGTCTGCCGCGATGGGGTGGCGGGGCGAGATAGGGGCTGTCGGTTTCGACCAGGATCCGGTCAAGCGGTGCTGCCGCAAAGATATCGCGCAAATCGCTGCTTTTGGGAAAGGCGGTGATGCCGGACATCGACAGATAGAACCCCAGATCAAGGGCTGCGCGGCCCAGTTCGGCTGTGCTGGAGAAACAATGCATCACGCAAGGATATGCGCCATTGCTGTATTCCTCGCGCAGGATACGGGCCATGTCGTCGGCTGCGTCGCGTGAATGGATGATCAGGGGCAAACCTGTATCGCGGGCCACGGCAATATGAGTGCGCAGCGACGTTTGCTGAATGTCGGCGGATTCAGCGGTATAGTGGTAATCAAGACCGGTTTCGCCAATGCCCACCATCTTGGGGTGCTGGGTCAGCGCCATCAGATCATCATAGCTGGCCATCGGCTCGGAGGCGACGCTCATTGGGTGGGTGCCGGCGGCATAGAAAACCGGCGCGTATTTTTCGGCGATGGCGCGCACGGAGGGTTCATTTTTCAGCTTGGTGCAGATGGTGACCATGCGTGTGACGCCAGCCTGCACGGCGCGGTCGATCACTTCGGGTAATTCATCCTGAAAATCGGGGAAATCAAGGTGACAATGGCTGTCGGTGATGGGGTAAATGTCGCTCATGCCGGTCCCGTTTGTTGATCATCTGGGTGCGGTTTGACCCATCTTGAACAGGGTATCTAGGACCAGTGCAGCAGGGTCAAGGTTGACGGCCATCCCGTGACGCGCGCGGGTGCTGATCTCGTGGGCGGCTTCGGCCCATGCGCGGCCTTGGGCGGGGGTGGCCGACAGCCGCGTCAACACGGCGTGCTCATTGGGTGCGGCCTCGGTTTCCGGGGGTTGGCCTGTGGCACCGGTGCGGGCTAGGCGCAGCATCAGCAGGTCAATCAGCGTGAACAGCAGCGACAGTTTTTCTTCGCCGCCGCGGGCGGCTGCGGCCTCGGCCAGGGCTAGCGCGCGGGAGCGGTCAAGCTGGGGCAGGGTGCCCAGAATGCCAACAAGGTCCGCATACATCTTGAGACCGCCCATCAAGGAAAGGCCAAGCGCGCCGCCGACAGACCCACCCGACAGGGCTGCAAGGGCCGCCGGGTCGCCCTCGATCTCTACTCCGGACTGCGCCAGTGCCAGCGCCATATCCTCGGGCGGCAAGGTGCCAAGACGCAGGGTGCGGCAACGCGATCTGATGGTTGGCAGCAACCCCGAGGGGCGGTGGCTGATCAACAGGATAATCGCGCGGGCGGGCGGCTCTTCTAGCATTTTTAGCAGGGCATTGGCCGCGTTGGGGTTCATCAGATCGGCGTCATCGATAATCACGACCCGCCGTCCGCCATCTGCCGCCGACATCTGGAAAAACCCGTTCAGCTTGCGAATGTCATCGACAACGATCTGCTTGCGCAGCCGTTTGGTTTTTTCATCCACGGACCGGGTCACGGATTTAAGCGCCCCTTCACCGCCCGCAGCGATGCGGTGGGCCACGGGATGATCGGGATTAATGTCCAGACTGGTGGGCGTTTCGGGGGCGAACATGCCGCCATCATCGGGATCAGGTGTCGCCAGCAAGAACTTGGCCAAGCGCCATGCCAGCGTCGCTTTGCCCACGCCACGCGGGCCGGTCAGCAACCAGCCATGATGCAGTTTGCCGGAATTGAAAGCGTCCAGAAACGCAGCTTCCGCGCCGCCTTGGCCGAACAGGCGGGGCGTGTCACGGGGATGGCGTGCGCCATCGATGCGGTCTGGTTGGGGGGCGTCATCGCTCATGAATTGCGTTTACCATGGAATGAGGGCGTTTGAAGAGGGGCAGCAGGCAAACACATTTAGCCGGTGCGTTTCTGGGTGGCCGCCAAGATATCCTGCGCAACCAAGGCGACGGGCTGTGCGCCGTCGATGACCACGAAAC
Organism: Sulfitobacter marinus; assembly: GCF_900116285.1. Classification (GTDB taxonomy): domain Bacteria; phylum Pseudomonadota; class Alphaproteobacteria; order Rhodobacterales; family Rhodobacteraceae; genus Sulfitobacter; species Sulfitobacter marinus. Next base: position 333,946 of record NZ_FPAJ01000001.1, read on the forward strand.
GGTCGCTGAACTCTTGCGCCAAAGATAAAAAACCTTTGCGCATAGCAGCTTGCAGGTCCTCGCCGAAATCTTCGAACCGTTCTTCGACCGTATTACGGGACAAGGCGCGCGATAGCCCTTCGGCGGGGTCCATGTCGATCAAAAGGGTCAGGTCAGGCTCAACACCGATCATCAGATCATGCAATTTATCCACGGTCGCGCGCAGATCACCGCGGCTGAGACCCTGATACATCCGTGTGCTATCGGCAAAGCGGTCGCAGATCACGACTTTGCCTGCATCAAGAGCGGGCTGGATTGTCCGCTCTAAATGATCACGGCGCGCGGCGGTAAACAGCAAGATCTCAGTCTGGGCGGACCAGCGATCAGGATCGCCTTGCAGAACAAGCGCGCGAATTTCCTCGGCCCCGGGGGAGCCGCCCGGCTCGCGGGTGAGGATCACGTCATGGCCCGCCGTCTCAAGCGCTTGCTTCAGCAGCTTGGTTTGCGTCGACTTGCCGGACCCATCAATGCCTTCAAAGCTTATAAAGAACCCCTTCGCGCTCACGAAGCGTCCTCTGGGCCTTCGTTGAGGCGGGTCAAAAGATGTTGCGCGGCAGCCGTCAGTTTCACGAAAAAGCCACCCGGCGCGACCGCTTGGGATGCCACAAGGGGCGCGCGTACTTCGGGCAGATCGCCACGGGTCAGAACCAGCTCGCCCACGGGGTCGCCCTTGGCAATGGGTGCGCGTAAGGGGCCAGTGTAAATCACCTCTGCCGTGACATCGCTGCTGCCCGAGACGGGGACCAGCACGGTTAGATCATCGGCCAGCTCCATGCCGACAGTATTTGCGGACCCGATGGCCACATCGGCCTGCGCGATTTGGGTTCCTGCGGCACCCATGCTGCGCTGCGAAAATTGGCGAAAGGCCCAGTTTACAATCGCTTCGGATTCCTGCGCCCGTGCCCCTGCGGTATCAAGGCCTGAGATAACAAAGATGACACGGCGATCGCCCTGCTTGGCCGAGCCGACCAACCCATATCCTGCCTCTTGGGTGTGGCCGGTTTTCAGACCATCCGCACCAATTCCCAATCCCAGCAGCGGGTTACGGTTGAACTTGTTTTGCGGCGCGCGGCCATCGAAAAGGAATTCACGCTGCGCAAACATTGGGTAGTATTGCGGATAATCCTCGATCAGGCGCATGGCGAGCAGCCCCAGATCGCGCATCGACATGCGTTGCCCTGCAGCGGGCCAGCCATTGGCATTCGCAAAGGTTGAACTGGTCATACCCATTTGCTGGGCGCGGCGTGTCATCAACCGGGCAAAACCGGCTTCCGTGCCGTCCGGGCTAAGCGCCTCGGCAATGACAGCACAGGCGTCGTTACCGGATAGAACGATGATCCCGCGCAGTAGGTCTTCGACGGTGACCCGGTCGGTTGTATCCAGAAACATGGTCGATCCGCCATAAGACATCGCATGCTGCGACACCGGCAGTTTTTCGGTCAGATCAAGCCCGCCATTGCTTTTGCCGCGCTCAATCGCCTCGAACGCCATGTAGAGGGTCATCAGTTTCGACATCGACGCAGGCGGCAAGGGATCATCCGCGTTCTTGGCCAACAACACCGTGCCGGTCGTCTGATCGATCACGTAAGCGGCGGTCGCGCTGGTTTCAAAGGCCTGTGCCGGCAGCGACCAAAGGACCAAAGCAAACGTGGCGGCGAAAATGCGGATCATTTTAAAGTTCCTTTGGCTCTTGGTCAGTTCGACACCGCGTAGGCGTCGGAAAACCCTTCTGCTTTGATCGATGTCATCAGGGCGTTCAGCTCGGTCTTGGTCGATGCGGGCCCTACGACAACCCGCCAGAACGCCTTGCCGTTGATTTCGCTGCGTTTAACGGTGGGCAACATACCGGCGCTGCGCATCTGGTTGGCCGACCGCTTGGCATTCGCCTCGATGCTGAAAATCCCGATCTGCACATAGGGTTTGGACAGGTTCGTTTTTTGCGCGGGTACGGGGGCAGGGGGGGGCGTATCAAGCGCTGCCGTGGCGATCGCCTCGACGGGGGCAAGCGTGGTCTCGGTGACTGTCGCTGGTGTCTCAACGGTTGTTTCGGGCGCGGACTCCTCGGCAGGGGTCCCGACCTCTTCGCGGCGCAGCGCGGTCACGTTCAACGGAGCGGGGGCACCGGCCAGCACATCCAGAGCGGCGGCTGCGTCAGATGACATTTGCAGATTGGGGCCAGGCAGATCACGTTCGCGCCGGAACAATGCGCCGATCACAAATTTGCCATTCGCCTCGTTGCGGATGATGACGCGCTCGGGGTCACTGACATCCGGATGCGCGACCCAGACACCGCCCAGGCTGGGGCGGCCATCCCAAAGCCCTTGATCTGTAACGGAAAAGACATCGGGCGCTTCGACGTCTCGCTCTACCAGCTTGGTCGAGGTAGAGGTCGCGACGGATGCGTCTTTCTGTCCGAAATTCAATCCATCTACGGTCTCACAGCCGGCAAGCGTAACTAAAAGGGCACCTGCTGCAGTGGCCATGAAAAGCGGCCGCGTCTGAGAAAAGAAAGAAACTTTGTGCCCGTCCATTTTTGCCGTCCTTGCCTGCTGCCCGGCGTTTTTGCCGTTGTCCATTCGCGCCGTCAAAACGGCATGTTTCACGCCCCATTGCCGGGGTCTTTGACGCACAGTAGCCTTTGAAACGGGCGCTGAAAAGGCTGTGCCTGCAAGATCGGCAAAATTCCCCACAGATTGCCGCAAAGATATCTGCATTTCGAGGTTTGCAGAATCGCCACCACCCCTCTATGCGGTCTGTGCTGCGGAGGAGTGGCAGAGTGGTCGAATGCACTGGTCTTGAAAACCAGCGTGCGTGAGAGCGTACCGTGGGTTCGAATCCCACCTCCTCCGCCACTACACCTTAAATTAATGATTTATATCAGTTGTTTAAGGTAGGCGGTTCTTTTCTCGTCCCCCCATTTGACCTCCAATTCAAAATTGCATGGTCATCTATTTACCTTCAAACTGACGGTGTAATAAATTGACAGATAGGTGCGGTTATTACCTGAACTATCTGATATTTGCACCTCCCCCCAAAAAAGCACAGCATGGTTTTAAGGCTCAGACGGGTTTCCCCGCCCTATAGCCAACGATCCAGCGTGCTTTGAGCGGGCGAAAGATTTTATGCCTCAAATTCCATTTCGATAGTTTGCATGATGCGGTCAGTCTCGGAGAGGATTTTGAGGATGCTTTGGTAGTGCTTCACGTCCTCAAAGCTGAGAGCGCGGCCCTTGCGGTCTTTGAGCCACTTTTGTGCGGGTTGGTAACCGCCGATGTAGAACTCCCATGAGACAGGCGGGATGGCGTCGAAATATTGGGTTTCGTTGATCCAGACCTTGCCGTCTTTGAGTTCGGGTTTTTCCACCATGCCGTCACCCTCGCCTTTGAAAGGGTAGGGCGCTTTGCCCACGGCGGCGGGGTCCATCAGGTGCAGCTTACGCAGGGCGCTGCCATTTTCCGAGATATCCCAGAACACATCGGGGCTGGCGGGCCACGGGATGCGGGGGAAGTCGATTTTCAGGAACGCGGCATAGGTCTCACGGTAAGCGGGGCAGTGCAGCACACCGTAGATGTAGTCGAAAGTCTGCACCTCGTCCGGGATGCCGTGGGTCGGGTGCTTGGCCTTGGCTTGGAGTTTTTTCCAGAGTTTGGGGGCAAAGTTCACGCGGCGGGTTTGGTCGAGGTCTTGTTCGTCGGGGTAAAGGTAAAGTGGGGCTGTAGTGCTGCCATCATAAACCGCTGCCAGCTTACGTTCGGTTAGTTTGTTTGAGCACAGCACCCCAAAATCCTCTTTTGTTTGTCGGTTCATTACAATTGACAGGTTTTCTTTCCGAAAATTATTGAGCACCTCTGGTCTCGGCCAATCAACCATATCTTTGCGATATAGGATTGGGCGGACGTCAAATGGGCGATACAAGGCTTGCTGGATATCTGATTGCCAGTTCGGATCATTCGCGAGTGATTTTCGAGCTACAGAAAGGGACCACTGACGAGTGTCCCCTTTCTGATACTTGCCCGCTTTTCTTCCACCAAAGAACAGTTCGCGCACTTTGCTATCGTCTGAATTGGTGTCTAAAAATTTGTCAATTTTGGTTATTAACTCTTGCGTAGTTAATCCAACTACGAGGTCGTCGCGAGAAGTTTGAAAACCAAGTCCTTTCACCAAGAATAAATCAGCCAGGCTAAAATTTGAGTCATATTGGGCTTTCTGCGAATGATCTGTGGGCATGAACTCAAATAGCGGGGCTTTGATTGAAAGCTTATTGGGCATAATGCTTGGAGCCGATACAGCATTGATCAATCTACCATACTTTTCCGAACGTTTTCCCCATAGTTCACCATGAAATACGTCTGCTAAGTCCTTGCCCTTTTCAGTATTTTTTACCGCAACAATGATGGCAACACCTTGTCTAATGTCAAAGACGTTCTTGTCAGGTTGTCCGTCTGGCGCAACTTCCTTTTTGTTCGCATTGCCATGCAGATCTAGAACATAGATTTTGTCAAAGGTTTGCATCAAATGCCAACGCATACCCCTAAAGGTGGGGTTGTCCAGATAACCGTGGTTGGTTATGAAGCCGAGCACGCCTTCGCCGTTCTTTTCAATCAGGCTTTCCGACATGCGGATGAATTTCACATAGTCGTCATTAAGCCAATGTTTTCGCTCACCAAAATGAACCCCATTCACATACTTGTAGTCATCTATGAGGCCGGTAATCCATGCCCCTTTGTTAGTGGAAATCCCAGAATAGGGCGGGTTCCCCACAATGCACATAATCGGCATATCACGCTTTACCGTGTTCGCCTCTTTCACCTCGTTTGAAAGCCACTGTGCAAAGGGTAGCGTTTGGTTTGCCGGCTCCCCTTCCTCCAGCGAGTTAGTCAGGTATACCCCAAGGCGGGGCGGTGTGCCTGTGGGTTTGTAGCCCAGTTCCGTCAGCATCATATCCAGTTTCATATGGCACATGGCATAGGAGGCCATTAGCAGCTCGAACCCGTGCAAACGCGGTATAAGGTCTTTCTCGATATAGGGGGACCACATGCCCTCGGCCACGTCTTTAACCTTGGGCGCAATCTGTTTGATCACCTCGGCAAGAAACGTACCTGTGCCTGTGGCGGGGTCCAACACCTGAACGCGGTGAACCTCTTTCTTGATCATCACGGGCTTGCCTTTTTTATCGGTCTGGCCTGTATCCCAAGGGATTGTTACCTTTGACGTATCAGCTAGCCCATCCGGTAGCCCAAATTCGGTTTGCAGCACATCGTCCACTGCACGCACAATGAAGTTAACCACGGGTTCAGGCGTGTACCAAACACCGCGCGCCTTGCGTTTGGCGGGGTTATAGGCGGCAAGGAAGGTTTCATAGAAGTGAAGAAAGGGGTCGTTCTGGCCTGTGAGCTTGCCGAAATTCTCCATCAGCTTGGCAACGTCCGCCGCGCGGAATACGCGTGCTAGATCGTCAATGATCCATTTTATCCGCTCGTCCAAATCATGGCCGGCAATGTAGCCAAACAGGGACCGTAAGAACGGGTTCGACTTGGGCAACAGTTCCAGCGCCTCATGGCGGTCGAAGGTGTCGAGCGTCTGGTCATGGAGCCGTGCAGCGAACATGCCATAGGCGATGGTTTCTGCATAGATATCCGCAAAGTCGGTTGGCGTGATATCGTGGATCAGGTGTTCTTTGAACGCGTGGTATTGTCCGGCAAGTTCGGTTCGCAGGTTTTCATCTTCCCTGAGCGCGTTCTGCAATACGTCCTTGATCAGGATTGCCTTGCCCGCCATCCGTTCCGCAAGGTTCTTGGGCGAAGTAATCGTTTGCGGGCGCTGGGCGATATAGTCGCGTAGCAGGTGTTCAAGTTCAGCGTATTTGTCAGGGTTTGGCTGGATACCCATTACCAAGTCGGCGATGGTGACAGAAGCATAGAGTTCGCCGTCACGGTAAAAATCCCAATCCAGACAGTTGGTATAGATCAGGTTAGACAGCGCCTTGCGATAGCGGTTTTGCTGGTCTTTGTTGGCGTCTTTCATGCCGCGCAAGCCAATGTGTAGGTCTTTGGCCTCTACATGGCCGATAACAATGTCGCCTTGGTTGATAATGAAATCAGGCGCGCCGCATTGTACGCGTTTGGGTTCGTTAAGGGCGGTTATCGTTTCGTCCAGACAGGAAAAAAGGAACTCGATTGCGGAACGGTAAGAATGTTCGGTGGCATTTCCAGTTGCATAAATAGCCTGCACCTTTGCCAAAAAATCGCTAATGAGTGTCATAATTGTTCCTTAGAAAATATAGTCCGATAGAACCCTTTAGATTGTGCAGGTACAAGCCCTTGTTGCCTATCGCCCGAAAAACAACTCACGTTCCTCTGCGCTGAGAAGATGGCTAAATTTTCTGATGAAAAGTTCGTCTGCTTGGTTCTCGTACCACTCAATCTCGAACCGCTTTCTTTGATACGTCCGTTGCCACATGCCCTTGGGCTTGGGTGCTATCCAATGCGCGGTGCCGGGTTCGCCGCCCAGCGCTGTGCGTAGCTTGTTTGCGCGCCTCAACATGCGGTCATAGCGCGGCTCTGACTGGCTGGCGTAGGCGATGCCGTAGCAATGGCGGCAAAGGAAATAACTGCCACCCAAGAACACCCTGCCGACGCGCCGCGAGCAATGTCGACCATTCACGATGCCGTTGCATCTGAAATAGGGGCGCGTGCCGCCATAGTGGCAGTCTGCGTAGGTCAGCGGGATCGATTGCGAGATGCTTTGCCAGACGCCGCCATATCTTCGCACCTTGTAGTCTAGGACAAAGTGACGTTCCTCTGCGTGATAGCCTATCCGTCCGGTTTCCTCGCCATTGCGCGACCAGACCCAGTGGCCACGCCTGCCGGGGGTCAAACAGCTTGAGCGGTGCAGTTTGTTCACGTCCAAGGATTTGCAGTGTTCGGCTTTTTGTTTGTCACTTGTGCGTCCTGAGCCATATCCGCCCATAGTGTGCCTCCCAATATATTTTCCGAAATCATTAGGTAAGTGCAAGTTAATCAAAGGGTGGTCAGGATGGAATCCTTGCGCAGATTAATTTTGCTTGAGCCAGTTTTCAATCAGACGCAAACACTCTCGAAAATGTTGTTTGCGCAATGATTGGTTGGCGATTGTATGGCCTTTGGCAAAGCGCTGGGCAAGCACCTCACCCTTGATTAAGCCATCTGTCAAAGCAGCAAGCGCATCCCGCACCGCCCCTGTGTTCACGTCTTCCTCGACGCAGTTATCAACCGCCCAACGTAAGGTTGTGAGCAGTTGATCGACGTCATGGCGCACTGTCAGTTCCTCTGACCAGTTCCCCCCAAAAGCTACGTTTGACATCTTATCTTTGAATTCCATAGAAGAACATATAGGGAACATTCGGACGGAGTCGCAACAGAAAATGCACCCACTGCGTACCATTTACATCGACATGAACAGCTTCTTTGCGAGTGTTGAACAGCACGAAGAACCAGCCTTGCGCGGTAAACCTGTAGGCATAACCGCGATGGAGGGGGATGTGGGATGCCTTGTTGCCGCCAGCTATGAGGCCAAGGACTTTGGCGTCAAAACAACTATGAGCATTAAGGACGCAAAGCGCTTGTGTCCGCACATCATCCTGCGCCCAAGCCGCCATCGTTTGTATGTGCGTTACAATCAACGCATTGCCGTAATCCTTGACCGTTTCGCAGAATTAGAGCGCGTGCGAAGTGTTGATGAATTTCAGATTGCCCTTGGTGGCACAACATCCCTCTTGTTGCCTGCCTCTGATCTAGTGCGCACCATGAAGCGGGCAGTGAAAGACGAAATTGGTAGTAATCTTAGGTTTTCCGCCGGGATAGGTTCCAATCATCTGCTAGCAAAGATTGCGGGGAAACTTGAAAAACCGGACGGGCTACAATGGTTATCACCCGACAACATGCCAGACCGCCTTGCAGATATTCCGCTTGATGATTTACCCGGCATTGCACGCGGCGTCCTAGCAAAACTCAATTTTGCCGGGGTGTATGATATTCCCACACTCTACAGGCTCGATCCAAAACATGCCCGCGCAATTTGGGGATCAATTGAGGGGGAACGTTATGTGCGCTTGATGCAGGGGGAAAACATACCGCTAGGGCAGACAACACGCGGCAGCTATGGCAACAGCAAGGTTCTTGCCCTTGAAAACAGGACAGTCAAAAATGCCTATATGGTTTCGCGGTGGTTGGTAGAGAAGTCCGTGGCCCGGTTAAGGCGTGACGAATATACCGCCTCTCAATTCTCGCTATTTGTGAGCCTACAGCGACCAGACGGGCGATGGTCACGCAACATCAAAACACACCACAGCCAAGACACGGCGCATTTTCTGGATTTGAACCGTCAACTATGGCGCATGATGTATGACCAAAAGCACCCCTATCTAATTTCATCCATGGGGGTTCACCTAGGGAACATCTTGCCTTTGTCAAAGCGGCCAGCCGAAATGCTACTGCCGTTTGAAATGGCGAAGCAAAACAAACGCGAACAACTCGCAAAAACCATTGATACACTCAACCGCCGCTTTGGGGATCGAACCGTGACGTATGGCGTCAACAAGGCGCATTATGGGTTCTTTGATAGGGGGTGACACTGTGCAAAAGGGCAGGTTGCGTTTAGTGCAACGAAAGGTCGCAAGGTCCGTTTAGACATCATGCACGGAGCCACCTTTGCGACATACACTAACGACCCACCCAGCCGCGTATAGTTGGATTTTTCTTAGAAAAATGATGCGCTTTGATTGAGTGATACAACATGGCGGGGGGTGCGAACTTTGAAGAGTCTGCCAGATATTTTCCGAAATCATTAGCCAAGTTTGAGTTTTATCGGTTCAGTGAAGCCCAAAAATTCTAAACTATGGATGCGCGCATTGGGGCTCTCGTACCCGTCCCGCGCCGAACGGCGATTAGGATTACAGCGCCCCCCTTTGGGCATCCAACTTTTTATGTTTAAACTGACCATGTAAGAAATTAACTGTCCCCGTCGGTTCTATTCCGCGCGCTCTAACGATTTGGCTCCCCCCTTTGCTCTGCCGTTTGTTTCCAAGTCTGGGGTGTTGCCGCCTCTGCTCCGTATTGGTCTGCCCGCCCTGTGAGTGGTTAGTATTAGTGTCCCACCTCAGTACCCAAGCGCGCCTTTTAGTCTGGCCTGACGGGTTCTCTGGTGGACCCAGTGTCGGTCTTTGGGTTTCGAGGTGGACCCGTGGGCGATGGTGACGGGTACTCAGGTGGACCGTCTTTTGTTTTTGCGCGCCACTTTTGCCAGTCGTTTGTAGCTACTGCGACGCCCTTGGGGGTTTGCATCCGCTTGGTGGTCAGCCGCCATTCATGCGCCTTGCGGTGATACCAATTTCCAGGGTTTTCCAGTGCAATGAACCCCTTCTCCTCAAGTTCGACGAATGCGCGCTGGGCGGTGCCTTTGGATATGCCCAGCGCCTTGACCGCCTCATTCATAGACAGCCTCACGTTGCCGTTGTTGCCGCCGTGAAAGCGGGTGTGCAATTCTAACCAGACCTTGATAGCGGCCCCAGAAAGGGACCGCCATGCTTCGGACTTGAGCAGCGCATAGTGCAGGGTGGTGTACTGCCCTTCTTTGTCGTTACGCTTGCCTTTTGCCATTAGCGATGCCCCCCGCGTAATTCGTCATAGGTGCGCGCCCAATGGTCTGGCAGTTTGTGCCTGTGGATAAGGTGGCGCTCAAATGGCGTGACAGGGACTAAGGGCGGTGCTGTGCGTTCGATCCTCATATTAGCGCCTCAGACCCTAGCAATTGCACCTGAGCGTCACAGGAAAGCACATAGCGGGCGTGCTGGCCGGGATAGTTGCCTTCGTGTGGTTCCATGATGGTTTCTATGGGGATACCAAGCTCTCTCAAGTCGAACACGTAGCCGTTCCATCTTGGCGCGGGGTGTGTAATGGGGGTGACGCCTTTTGCGCCAGCTTCAACAAGTTTCAACATCGCCCAGCCTAAGCGGCCTTTGAGTTCAAACGTGCGGGATTGTTCGCTCTGAAAGAGCGTTACTTGGATTTTCATGTTACTGAATCCTTGATTGATGGATTGCAGCGCGGTATCTGGAAGGTGTCTAAACTACCCAGCGCCCGCGCCAGTTTTGTTACTGCGTGGGCGTTGTTTTACCCGACACGGTCAGCCGTGGGGCGGGATGCCAGCCAAGCGGTCACGGCGCTTTCGGGCCATGCTACGGCGCGCTTGCCTATGCGGACGGGGCGGGGGAAGTCGTTTGTATCCATCATAGCGTAGATGCTTGATCGGCTAAGGCCTGTTGCTGCTTCAACGGCGGGGCGGCGTAGGTGATGTTCGGTCATATCAATTCCTTTAGGTTCAATGTGGCTGTTACTGAACGTTAGAGGAAACCAATGCTGGTGGCGCTAAACGTAAATTGCAGATACTATTTTCCGCAAAATAAATGATCTAATATTATGTTTTTAATATGATTTTTGCTTGGCTTAGAGCATTCCGCAATGTTGTATCTGAAAAATCTGTTTGCCCATTCTGCCTCAGGTCACGAGTAATTTGATTTGCCGTCTTGTTTGGAATGCCGTTCGGATAGAGCCTAATAAGGCGATCAACCAAGCCATCTACCTTGCGGGTTCTGCCCGGTCCTCTTTTCTTGCAGCCATCTGCGCTAGCATCACGTGCCAATTGCGCTGCTATGCTGTTGATGCTCGCTCCAAAATCATTGGGTAGCTTGTTATCTGGTAGACACAAAGACCATCCGTCTATCACTTCTAAACAACGGGTTTCTGCTTTACTTAATCCAATGTGGATCAAGCCAACCGAACAAAAATCGACTGACCATTCGTCGATACGTAGCAAGGGGTAGAGTTTGCATATTTCGGCTAACATCTTTTCCGCTTGATGAGCATTTTCAGGCAGCACGTTAGGCAAATTACTGGCTGTCCTCAAGAGCCAGCTGTCAATTTTGAGAGGTGCATTTCTGCTCGGGCAGAAAACCAAAAGGTCACTCCGGTTTATTTCCACAAAACGTTGAACGAACAGAAATGTGCAAATCCGCTTCACGGTAGCACGCTCCTTCGATGGCACGCGGTTGAAGTTGCCACCAGCAGAAGCGAACACCTGCGGAAAAACCCTGTCGCTAGAAAGCGCTTTTTCGAAGCGAGTTTCTAGCATCTTCGGGGTGAAGTACCCTTCCGGGCAGATCAAGTGTGTTCACTTAAGATAGGCATAGTCTGGAAGATACAAGATTGCCCTGCACATCGCAAGACACAGTGCCAGATGTTGTGCTTTTGTTCTCGTGGAACACACTTGGTTGTGGCTAGACCGATAGGGCTATTACTTTAGCCGACGAACCCAAGACAAATTTCTCCCATTTTTCCATTAGAGACCGCCGTTTCTCAAAGAAATCCGACCGTGCATAAGCCGCCTCTGCCTTGTCCTTGACCGTGTGGGCAAGCGCCGCCTCCGATACATCGCGGGGCGTGTTGGTGCGTTCTTGGGTCCATGTCTTGAACGAGGTGCGAAACCCGTGCACGTCCACGTCATAGCCCAGCGCCTTGGTCAGTTTAGAAAGCGTCATGTCAGACAGCGGTTTGCCGTATTTGGTGCCGGGGAACACCAGACCTTCGCCGGACCCCAATTTGCGGGCCTGTAACAGCACCTCAACGGCGCGGGGCGATAGTGGGGCGCGATGCTCTTTCTTCGACTTCATGCGGTGCGCTGGGCGCGTCCAGAGGGCTTGCTCCAGATCGAACTCCGACCATTCTGCCAAACGTACCTCGCCAGACCGTGACGCCGTTAAAATAACCAATTCTAACGCCAGTTTGGTGGCGTCCCCCGCGCTCGATGCTTTGAGGGCGTCCAGAAACTCTGGCACCTTGTCATAGGGCAGGGCTTTGCGGTGCGCTTGGGTCTTGTCCTGTTTGGGTAGGGCTTGGGCGATAGCGTCCGCAGGGTTGTCTTGCCGCCAGCCGTTAGCCACGGCCCATTTCATGACGGTGCCAATGCGTTGACGTACCCGCCGCGCCGTTTCGGGCTTTTCCAGCCATATGGGTTGCAGTACGGCCAGCACGTCCGCCGTGGTCACCTCTGACACCTTCAGCTTGCCGATGCGGGGGAAGGTGTAGGTTTCCAGCGTCGATATGAATTGCGCTGCGTGCTTCTTGTTGCGCCATGTCGGTTCGTGGATTTTGTGAACCTTGCGGGATGCTTCCTCAAACGTCAGCAAAGCCTCTGAGGCGCGTTTGGATTGCAGGGGGTCACCACCCGCCCGCGCCAGCTTGCGGTTCTGTAGGGCGGCTTCCCGCGCCTCTGCCAAGGTGACAAGCGAAGCGCTCCCCATGCCTATCTCTGTCCGCTTGCCGCGTATCATAATGCGCTGCACCCAACGCTTTGCGCCAGATGTATCGACCTTGAGAAACAAGCCGTGGCCGTCGGTGTATTTGCCGGGGGCCGTTACGGTGCGCACAAAGGCAGCGGACAGCGCCTTCTCCGCCCGCTTGCTTGGTCCGGTTCGTTCGATTGCTGCTTTCACGTCCGCCATTTCGTCCCCCAATTTTATCTGGAATATGGGGGACGGAATTGGAACAGTCAAGACTTAGATGTGGGTTAAGTTATTGATTTTAGAAATTTACTGGTACGGGTTGGAATGCAGGAGGGCGGACACCTCCTCCGCCATTGATATGCCCTGCGGCCGTCCTTAAGCAGCATCACACTATGTTAGATTTTTGATCCACTAGCGCGCCAAAGTCGAAGTGGTCCAGCTTTTCGTTTTCTAGCGACGTGACCAGCTCTGGTGTTTGTTGCAGAACGGGATACCCGTCAACATAGGTCACGTGCTGAAGCGCGCGAACGATCAGCGACACGATGCGATCATCGCTCAGCTCATTTTGCACCAACTGGGACATGGCGGCGATTGTTCGGTCGTGGATGGTGTCCATTTCGCTTTGCAATACTTTGGAAGCGTGTTTTTCAAGCTTCTTTGTCGCTGACTTCATCATCATTTCCAGCGAGATTGCGTCCAGATCTTCCTTGGCTATATAGTCTTTGCATCCATTTTTAATGGCTGAAACGGCTACCTCATGCGACGCCTCGCCAGTGATCATGATTGTCGCCGTCTGCCCGTTTTCGGGGTGTTTGCTGATGATCTGCCGGGCCTGAAGACCGGTTTCATGGGTCAGATGATAGTCAACGAATATCACATCGTATTTGCGCGTATCGAGGGCCGCGCGCATCTGGTCTAGATCGCTGGCGGTGTCGACGGCCAAGTGCAGGCTGGTGCGGCGAAACTGCCGCATGATGTTTCGACAATCAAACGAAGAATCGTCGACGATAAGAACGCTAAGTTCTTTGTTTTCGGGGGCCATAATTTCCGCACCATCCCCATCTTTGCCTTGATCGTCGTGCATTAGGGCCATCCGTTTGCTCTGTTAAGCGTGTCGTGACGTTGGCTGATTTTTATTAACAGTCGGTGACCAGAATACCGTTTTTGGTCAGATAGGCCGCGCGAAGATTTCGGGCGTTCTGATCGGACGCATTAACCATTCAGAAGGCCGTGGCTGATAGCGTCACACTGTCAGTCCCCGGTTTGGAGAGTTTCAGTGCTAAATGTGATGTCTCGGGTTAAGGGGCTGCGGGTGTCGCAGGATGCATTTGTTTCCCATTTTGTGCATGACCTCAGGGCGTGTTTACGGGCGGTTGAAACTCTGCCTGACTGGATCAAAGAGGACCTGGAAGAGAACGTAGAGAATGTGCCCAAGGAGGTGTATCAATATCTGACCGGCATTCAGGTGAGCGCGCGGCGCGCGGACCGGCTGCTCTCCGATGTGCGCGAGCTTTGCGAAATGGACAAGGCGACCGATCCGGTTGAGGAGGTCGATCTAAGAGAGGCCGTCGAGACGTTTTTGCAGCGGTGTGAGCAGCCCGAGGGGATTTCGATCGATGTGAATTTGACCGAACAGCGATGCGCGTTGCCACGTGGAAGCTTTGATAAGGTTATGGCCGGGCTGCTGTGCAACTCGGTCAAGCATCACAATGGCCCAGTGGGGACGATATTTATCACCAATATTGATACGAATGGCGCGCTGCTGATCGGGGATGATGGCGATGGTATCGCAGAACAATTCCGCGACAGTGTTTTCGACCCGTTCATCACACTTAAACCGCGCGATGTGGTCGAAGGGAGCGGGATGGGCCTGACCATTGCACGCCGCCGGGTCGAAGACTGGGGCGGAACCTTGCGTGTCGTGACGCGCCCCGAGGTCAAGGGCGCAGTATTCGAGGTGACGTTCAAATAATACAGGCCCGTAGGTACATTAAGGCCGCGGCCAGCCCCCCCAGCCTTATGGTTTCGTTATTGCTTGTTTATCTGCGTCCATGCTTGCCGCAGCCCGGCAAGAGACAGATCATCGCGGGGCATCAACCGGGCCTGAACCGCTTGGCTGGCAAGTGCTGCCTTATAGAGGGCGGGCAGATCACCATCGCCCAGGATCACGACGTTCTGGCCCAGCCAATAGGGGCGGGCACCGGATAGTTCCAGCCCGATCAGCGTCCCCATCAGGCGCGACCAGCCAACATTCTCGCGCGCGCCATGTAGCGCCGCATCGGCAGAGATGTGCGCCAAAGTGGCGGCAAAGCTTTGCGGGCGCGCCATCACATCATCGACGGCCTGAGCAAAGGCCGTCTCATCCAATGGCCCTTGCGCGGCGCAGCCCGTCAAGGGCGAAGTGGATGCAAGCGTGCTGGCAAGCACCGGCGTCAGATAGCTTTGGAAGCTGACGACCTCGCCCGCGCTGATATGCGACCAATGCGATTGGGTGGCGACGGTGCAAATAACGCCATCAAAATCAGGCTCTTGCGCCAGCAGCCCGGCCATCGCGGTTTCGCAACCCAGCATCAGATCGGCAGGCTTGGCTTGGCGCAATCCGGGTACGACGTGCAACACCACCCGAGGGTCGGGCGTATCCATCTGAAATGTGCCAGCCATCGGTGTCGCAGGGACTGCGCGATACATGTCGGTGGGCATCCCCGGCAACCCTGCGCAAAGCACCGGCGTGGGCGCTTGGGCGGATAAAAACTCAGCCAGACTGCTGGGCGACAGATCAACAGGTGCGGCGTGCTTGGCAATCACCTCTCCGTTTGTGGCGATCACACTGACCATCGGATAGTCCGCCCCCCATATCAGGCCGATCCATTCTGTACTGCGCATTTTGGAAAACCTTTCTGTGGGGGCCTTTGGGCCGGGTCCCCCGTGGCTAGCAACCACGCCTGAGCCAAGCAAGCCTGTCTGCGCCCCGGCTCCGCAAAGTAATCCGCCAGCGGGCAGGAAACTGGTTGCATCATGAGGGGTGTTAGCGCTCTAATGCGCTATCAAATATAACACCACAGGGGAGATACCCGAAATGAAGATTCTCGCAACCACGACTGCTCTTACGCTTAGCCTTGCCACCAGCCTGTCCGCTGCGGGCTGCGACGAGGTGACATTTTCGGATGTAGGTTGGACGGATATCACAGCGACCACCGCGGCGACCACAGTCGTTTTGCAGGCATTGGGCTATGAAACCGATATCAAAATCCTTTCCGTTCCGGTGACGTATACGGCCATGGCTGCCGGCGACGTTGATGTGTTTCTAGGCAACTGGATGCCCACGATGGAGGCGGATATCGCACCCTACCGTGAGGCGGGCACTGTGGATACCGTGCGGGCCAACCTGAACGGCGCGAAATACACATTGGCCGTGAACAAGGCCGCCGCTGATATGGGCATCACGACATTTGCCGATATCGCCGCCAAGGCAGATGCGCTGGACGCCACCATTTATGGTATCGAGCCGGGCAATGACGGCAACCGTCTGATCCAGTCGATGATCGACGACAATGCTTTTGATCTCAAAGACTTCGAGGTCAAGGAATCGTCCGAGCAGGGCATGTTGGCGCAGGTTAAGCGCGCCACTGGCAAGGGCGAGCCGGTTGTATTTCTGGGGTGGGAACCACACCCCATGAACGCCAATTTCGATCTGACATACCTTGAAGGCGGCGACGATTTCTTTGGTCCTAATCTGGGCGGTGCTTCTGTCTTTACCAACACCCGCGCCGGCTATGCCGAAGAATGCCCGAACGTTGGCAAACTGCTGAACAATCTGGAATTCACGCTGGCCATGGAAAACGAAATCATGGGGGGCATTCTGGACGATGGTGAAGAGCCCGCAGATGCGGCGACGGCGTGGATCAAGGCGAACCCTGGCGTTCTGGGGACGTGGCTGGCAGGCGTGACCACCCAAGACGGTGGCGACGCGATGGCAGCTGCTAAAACAATCGTCGAGTAATGAACCCTTAACGATCAAGAGGGCCTGCCACTGGGCGGGCCCTTTTCTGTATTTAAAACAACGCTTTCGCGGAGACATCAATGAACTGGCTCACCGACAATAAGATCCCTATTGATGACGCCGCCGAGGCGGCTTTTGACTGGCTGTTGGTCCACGCAGGGTGGTTGTTCGACGGGCTGTCCGTCGCAATGGAATGGCTGATCGACGCCATCCTATGGGTTCTGCAAACACCGCATCCCTTGATCATCATCGCGGCATTTGCTGCCGTGACCTGGGCGATCCAGCGCAACTGGAAGACGCCGCTGATGATTGTGCTGGGGTTCTTGTTTATCCTGAACCAAGATTATTGGGAGGAAACCACCGAAAGCCTGACACTGGTTTTGTCGGCCTGTGTGGTGTGTATGGGCGTGGGTGTGCCGATCGGTATCGCCGCCGCGCATCGCCCCAAATTGTACCGTTATATGGCCCCTGTGCTGGACCTGATGCAAACGCTGCCAACGTTTGTTTATCTTATTCCTGCGATTGTATTTTTCGGAATTGGCATGGTGCCGGGTCTGATTGCCACGGTGATTTTTGTGCTGCCCGCGCCGATCCGTTTGACGCAGCTAGGCATTGCATCCACCCCGAAACCGTTGCTTGAGGCGGCGCAGGCCTTTGGCGCGAAACCCAGCCAGACCTTGTGGAAAATTGAATTGCCATATGCGTTGCCGCAGATCATGACGGGGTTGAACCAGACCATCATGTTGTCGCTGTCGATGGTTGTGATTGCTGCGCTTGTGGGCGCGGACGGGCTTGGTGTGCCGGTTGTGCGCGCGTTGAATTCCGTCAACACGGGGCTTGGGTTTGAATCCGGGCTGATTATCGTGGTCGTGGCCATTATGCTGGACCGTATGTTGCGGGTGACACGGTAATGAGCGCTGATATGAAAAAGACCCCACAGAATGCTGTCGAGTTCGACAATGTATCCATCGTTTTTGGCGAGCATCCTGAAAAGGCGTTGCCGCTGATGGACGCCGGTCAGGATCGTGCCGAGATCGAGGCCGCCACCGGTCAGGTGCTGGGGGTTCACAATTGTTCGTTGGACGTCAAAGCGGGCGAAATCCTTGTTTTGATGGGGCTTTCCGGTTCCGGAAAATCGACGCTGCTGCGCGCGGTGAACGGGTTGAACCCCTTGGCGCGCGGCACTGTTCGGGTCAACGATGGCGACTGGTCTTGTGACATTGCAGAAAGCTCCGCCGCCGACCTGCGCCGGGTCCGCCGTGAATGTGTATCGATGGTATTTCAGCAGTTCGGGCTGCTGCCATGGCGTTCGGTGCGTGACAATGTGGCATTGGGCCTTGAGCTGGCTGACGTCCCCAAGGCTGAACGGTTGGAGCGGGCGAACACACAGCTTGCGCTCGTCGGGCTTGCCGATTGGGCCGATCGCAAGGTCGGTGATCTTTCGGGCGGTATGCAGCAGCGCGTGGGCCTTGCCCGCGCCTTTGCGACCGAGGCACCGATCCTGCTGATGGACGAGCCGTTTTCGGCGCTCGATCCGTTGATCCGCACTCGCCTCCAAGACGAGTTACTGGATCTGCAACGCGAGCTAAAACGCACCATCATTTTCGTCAGCCATGATCTGGACGAGGCGTTCAAATTGGGCGGCCGCATTGCCATCATGGAAGGGGGGCGCATTGTGCAATGTGGCACCCCGCGCGAGATTTTTTCAAACCCTGCTTCGCCTTATGTCGCTGAATTCGTTGCCAATATGAACCCTCTGGGGGTGCTAACGGCGCGCGATGTCATGGGGCCAGTGGTCGGGGCGGTTGCCGCGTCGGTTGCCGCCGAAACACCCGTTGATGATTTAATACATCAACTGGATGATAAGGTTGGTGAAATCGCGGTCGAGGAAGACGGTGAAACCATCGGAACCGTGACAGCGGCAAGCATCATCGAAAGGCTGCAAACGCGCTGATCGAACGTCGTCGCGGGCGGCACAGGCTTTAGCGCGACCTCTCCTTTGTCGAAAATTATGAAACCCCGTGTTCATTTTGAGCACGGGCACCAAAAACTTGCCACAATACACGTTATACGATTACGGTGTCCTTGGTTTGTTTGATTTACGTGCCGCATTTTACGCGGGCCGTTGTTGTTTCATATTTTGAAAAAAGGCCGATGCTTCATGACCACCTCAGATAACAAAACATATTTTGCAAACGTCGCCGCCGCGTATCACGCAAAGGCGCAAAGCAACAATCATCTAGACTTGTTAAATGAAAAAGGCACCTCGTCATTGGCGGGCTGGTTCTTTGGCCCGATGGGCGAGAACGAAGCTGTCATGCACAAGATGGCCCAAAAAGCAGTCAGCGCCAACGCAAGCGCGCGTCGTACATACGGTGAAAAATTTCATGATCCGGTTTACGTCACTGAGAAAATCAAAGAGTCCAAGGAATATAAAGACACGATTGATGCGCTCGAAAAGCAACTGGATCACATGTTGGGTGCGCTGCACGGGTCTATTCCGCTGTCGAGCTATCGCAACCAATCCCACATGTATTGGGATTGTACGATGCCCGGTTTCGTCGGCTATTTCGCCGCGATGCTCTACAATCAAAACAACGTCGCCGCCGAAGCATCCCCGGTCACCACATTGTTGGAAATCGAGGTGGGAAAGGATCTGGCGCGGATGTTGGGGTATACCGTACCGGAAACCTCGTCCCCGCCGGAGGGTACAATCGTTCCCTGGGCACATATTACCTGTGATGGGTCCGTCGCCAACGCAGAAAGCATGTGGGCCGCGCGCAATCTGACATATCTGCCGGTGTCGCTGGCCACCGCGATCAAGCTTGAGCCATCCATGGCAGGGGCCAAGGATTACGAGGTTCAGCTGGTGCAGGGCGGTACTGCCAAGTTGGTCGAGCTAGACAGCTGGACGTTGATGAACCTTGGTGTGGATACCGTCATTGACATGTGTTCAAGCATCGAGAGCGACTGCAGCATTTCACCCGGCACCATCAAGGACATGCTGGACAAATACTCGGTCCAGAATATCGGTCTGGCCGAGATGCACCGCAGCTATATCAAGGATGTGACACAGCTGCCGGTCATCATGGCCCCCAGCACGCGGCATTATTCCTGGCCGAAGGGCGCAGCGTTGCTTGGCATTGGCGCGAACTATGTGCTCGATACCCATGTCGATCTGGATGGCCGCATGAAGATCGATGATTTGCGCAAAAAGATTGAAGACTGTTATCAAAACCGCCGTCCCATCCTTGAGGTCGTTGCAGTGTTAGGCTCGACCGAGGAAAGTTCGGTCGATCCGCTGGCTGATATTGTTGCCCTGCGCGAGGAGTACCGTAAGAAGGGGATGGAGTTTACCATCCATGTCGATGGGGCCTGGGGCGGGTATTTCGCATCGATCCTACGCAAGCCGCGTTTCCCCCAGCCCGACTATCAGGAGGGGGCAACGGAGCACACACCGTCCATGGTGATGAGCGACTATGTCACGCGTCAATACAAGGCGCTGCCCCATGCGGATACCCAAACCGTTGATCCGCACAAGGCGGGCTTTATTCCCTATCCAGCGGGTTCTTTATGCTATCGCAACGGGGCGATGCGCGACCTGATCGCCTTTACCGCGCCGGTGGTTTATCACGGCGGCGTCGACCCGACCGTGGGCGTCTACGGGATCGAAGGGTCCAAACCCGGCGCGGCGGCGGCAGGCGTGTATCTGTCCCATGCCATCATCCGTCCCGACCAGTCGGGGTATGGAAAGCTGCTTGGCAAATGTATCTTCAACTCAAAACGGTTTTACGCGCAGCTGCTTGCCCTTGCGGGGCCAGATGAGTGTTTCAAAGTGGTGCCATTCCAGCGGTTGCCGGCCGAAAAGCAGGGGAAATCCAAGGCAGAAATTGCCAAGCAGCTTGCGTTGATTTGCAATGAGATTGTGCCGCGCGAGAATGATGATCTGGTGGAATATCTTGCCACCCATCCCGACGCCCAAGAGGTGTTTCGCGAAATGGGATCGGATCAGAATATCGTGACGTATTCGCTGAACTTTCGGACGGCGGATGGTTGGAATACGGATGTTAGGCTGGCCAATGAATTCAACAAGGCAATGTTTCAGGCGCTAAGCATCGGCACATATGATGGCGGTCACGTTCCCGAGCAGCCGATGTTTGTAACGTCTTCTGCTTTTGACGTTGCTGATTATGGTCAGGACTTCGTGGATGCCTTTGGTGCGCGTTTGTCCTTGCCGCCCACTCAAGGGCAACCGATCAGTTTTCTAATTTCCACGACCCAAGACCCATGGGTCACGGCCACTGAAAAGGGCAACTGGCTGCCGATGGTTCTTGAGGCCTTCAAGCAGACCGCGCTCGACCAGACCAAGAAGATCGTCCATGGTCATGGTTTGCGGCCCTGGGAGGGGTAGGGGATTGCGCGCTGCGACAGCTTCTGGCGGACGGTGGATTCTGTCAGCCACGTCCTCAATCAGTTTAAATGTGGCGGTGAAAAACTGACCATCACCGCAAGAGAGAGACGACATCTAAAGCATGTATGTGCATCGCGATGAGGCGCGCCTGATTGGCGGCAAAACGTGTAAAGATGCTAAAAAACGCTAATCGACATGTTAATGGATGAACTTTGGTCTGGTTGTACGATTGTGGGTTCCAGTTTTGCGTGTAGTCTTGCACAACCAGAGATTAACAAAGGGTTAATATGGCTAATTAAAGATTATATATACATCATAAACAATTCATCTGGGGAGAGAATGAATATGTTAAAGATTGCAACTGGCGCGAGCGAGGAGAGCAATACAGTCGAGGCCGTCGAAGAGGCGCTTGAGATTGCGATGGCTGGAATGAACGGGGTGGCCCCCAAGGCGGCGCTTGCCTTTGTCGGGATTGACGTAGATGCGCAGGCCTTGGTTGACACCTTTGCCAAGGCCTTGCCGGGGGTTGAGCTGGCTGGCTGCACGACGGACGGCGAAGTCGCAGGACCGGGCGGATTTATCGAAGACAGCGTCGTGATTACCCTGTTCGGGTCCGACACAATCGATTTTACCGTTGGCATCGGCCACGGCGCATCGGCCGATCCGAAAAAGGCGACCGCGGCCGCGGTGGCGGATGCAAAGTCGAAAACTGATAAGGATCCAGCGCTTTGCGTGGCCATGCCCGAAGGAATCGGCCCGAACATCAGCGATATTGTTGGCGGCCTGCGCGACGCTTTGGGCGAAGATTTTCCCGTGGTCGGCGGCGCGTCGGGTGACCAGATGCGGTTTCAGGGGACCAAGCAACTGTGCAACACCGAAGTGGCGTCGGATTCTGTCGTCGTGTTGATCATGTCGGGGCCGCTGGTTTATTCCTGCGGCGCAGCAACGGGCTATGTCCCGCTTGGGAACCGGCACAAGGTCACAAAGGCCAAAGGTTCAACCATTTATGAAATTGACGGCAGTCCGGCAATCGACCTTTACCGTGATTATGTCGCGGGCCAATCGGTGCATTTCCCTTTGGCGGTCTATAGCTCCGAGCGCGACGATTTCCTGCTTTCCTCGCCTCAGGCGTTTCACGAGGACACCGGGGCGGTAACTTTTGTGAACCCCATCGAAGAGAATAAAGAGGTGCAGCTTGCCACGGCCTCGCGCGATGAAATCATTGCGGCGTCCAGAACTGCGGTTGAGAATGCGTTCAAAGGCTTTCCCAAGCAAAGCCCGGATGCTGCGCTGTTTTTCTCTTGCGCGGGGCGGCGTGCCGCTTTGGGGTCGCGCACCAAAGAGGAATACGAAAGCTTTGAGGCGATCATTGGCGGCGCATTCCCGACCGCTGGTTTCTATACCTACGGCGAGATCGGACCGGCAGGCAATCAGGGCAAAGCAGAACAGCATACCAACGCGTTTCTCGCTGTTTTGTTGGGGGCCGCACCTGCGGTTTAATCAACGTTTATGGCATCGGAGACTTCTGACCGAAAAGGTTCGGACCCTGAAAAGCAGTTGCGGCGATTGGAAAAGCGGCTTCAAAAATCCGACTTGCGCCGCGTGGAGCTTGAGGATTTGATGGATGCTTCGCATGCGTTTCAACGCCGTGTGATTGCGGATATCGAAGATCAGAAATCCCAGATCGAACAGCTATACGCGTCGCTCGAGGCAGAAAAGGAACGTACCGAACAGCTGCTGCGGTCCATCATGCCCGAAGCCATCGCCGAAGAGCTAAAGGCCACCGGTAAGGTACGCCCGCGCCATATTTCTTCGGCGACAGTGATGTTCACGGATTTTGTCGATTTCACCAAAAGCACCCAGCAGATGAATCCGGTCGCTTTGGTGCGGATGCTGGATCGCTACTATGGTGCGTTCGACGAAATCGTGGCCAAGCATGGCGTTGAAAAGGTCAAAACCATCGGGGATGCTTATATGACGGTGGCGGGGGATTTGAACGGGGCAGGGCACCTTGATCATGTCGCCGCCACCTGTGCTGCCGCAACGGAAATCATGGCCTATGTTCAGCATAACCTGGACCGGACTGCGCAGGACGAAGTCGCGGGCTGGGGTTTGCGGATCGGCATCCATACCGGCCCGATTTCGAGCGGCGTGGTGGGCACCAAAACCCCCAGTTTTGATATCTGGGGGGATACGGTGAATACCGCTGCACGTATGGTCAGTGCCTGCGATGAGAATACCGTTTTACTGTCAGCAGACACCGCCGCGCTGGTCAAACCCCGCGAAAGGGTGGCCGAGCGTGGCGATATCGAGGCAAAGGGCAAAGGCATCTTGCAAGTGTATCGGTTGCTTACTTCATAAAGATCGGGTGAACCGGTTCGAGTTGACTACCCGGCTTGAACTCTTGGTTGATCGAGGGGGCGACATAGGGAAAGCGGTCGCTCATTCTTTGCGTGCCGATACTGGGTAGATCGGTACCATCGCCCTGCTGCAAAAAGGGGTTCAGGTCTTGCAGCGTCCAGAAAATCGCGTCTTCGCGCAGGTTGCGCCCGTTGGGGTAGCCGGGCTTTGCTTTTGGGTCCCAGTGGATCATGTCGGGCAGATAGAAATCAACCTTCTTGGACAGCGTGTCTTGGCTGACCTCAAGCTGTCGAAACCGATAGGTGAATTGTTCCGAATAGTTGGGCCGGTCCTCGTGCGGGGCCGAGGCGTTGTAGGCGTCATTTAGATCGCCAACCGTTGGATATTTCGCGGCATTTCGCGGGGTGTAATATTCTGGATTATACCCCGTGGGCGCATCAACCAGATAAATGCCCTGAATGCCCGCGCGGCCCATCCGGTCAACGGTTTTTCCGGATTTTTCCGCCACCGTTACCCAGAAATTCACGGGCTCTTTGCCCATATCCGGCACCTCCAACACGATCAATGTCATGTCCGTCCGTCCAAACGCCAAGTCGGACGATCCTGCCGCAGGAAGGTGGTCGCCGCCCGCCAGCGCCTGGGTGATCGCCAGCGCCACGGGGGCATCCACTTCCAGAAAGTCAAAGAAAAACGGATCGCGGCGCGGTCCTACGAACAGCAGCTCGTCCATTTTGCCATGTACCACCTTCAACGGCTGGTTCAGCACGGTGGTTTCGCCCTGGCCACGCACGATCCCTGTCCACTGGTTATCGCGTGCCTCAGCACCGATGGCCCGGCGCAATTCAAGATGTTGTTTCTGGCCATCGGTGGCTTCGCCTGCCTTGATTTTATAGGCGACATCGGCCCTGGCGTCGTTATCGGTGTCAAAGTTAAATATGTAAACCAGCTCTGGTGACAGGGTGATCTTGTCTGAGGGCAGGGTGCCTTCGGTCCCGGAACCGGACAGCGGGTTCAATGTCATCGCCATGGCCAGCCCCCCGGTCTGGGTTCCATGAAACAGGAAAACATCACCGATATCGGCCCTTGGGTGTTTCAGTGTATAGGGTGAATCGCGGTGGTCTGACGCCTGCGCAGTGCTGTAGAAAGCGGCCAAAGCCGAGGCTAAAATAATTCGTTTGATAGGAAAGTTACTAAGTTTCATTGGGCTATCCGTCTCTTGTGATTATCATCAAAAAAGTGATGGAAACTTAGCAAAAATAAGGCGACCTGCCTATAGGCTAGCCCTTTGCATTTCGTGGTGCCGTTAAGCGTTTCAGAGCCTCGAGGCGCAATGTCAGTTTCGAGCCCAATGTTACCGCTCCTGCGAAACGCATGAATGTCGGCTATCGTGCCTGAGCCAAAGCTCTCTACGATCCCGCTGACATTTTTGAGGACTTCGCAATAGATCAGGTCTTGGTCTTTCGACCTTGCTGTCATTGGTCAATCATGTAGCTCTTGTTAGATTGAAATCCCAATTGAAGGGTTCTGATATGCATCCGCTAAAAGGAAAAGTCGCATTGGTTACCGGCGCATCTGCGCCGCACGGCATTGGTCGCGCTATCGCTCTGCGGCTTGCGCAAGATGGTGCAGCGGTAGTTGTCACGGACATTGACGGTCAGATGGATGTGGGCGGCAAGACAGTGTCGCGTTCGGAATTGCTACAGAACACTATCGCGGAGATTGTTAGCTCTGATGGGATGGCGATTTCTCTCATTTTGGACGTTACGGGCGCTGAGAGCATTGAAGCTGGGATAAAACAGGCGCTGGCGCAATTTGGGCGCTTAGATATTCTCGTCAATAATGCTGGATCGTTGGCTGGGTCCAATAATTTCCTATCGACAACCCCTGAGCAGTGGAGCGCAAGTTTCTGTGTAAATCTATTGGGTCCTATGATGCTGTCGCAGGCGGTTATACCTCACATGCGCCAAATCGGGGGTGGGCGAATTATCAATATCGGATCTACGGGCAGCCTTGGAGCGGAGCCGGGTTTTGGGGCATACACGACTATGAAGCACGGCCTGGTCGGATTTTCCAAAACACTTGCCGCAGAGTTCGGACCTGACGGCATTCTGTGCAACACCGTCTGCCCTGGTTACATCGCGACGGACATGCATACTGCCGCCAACAATCGCCTCGCAAAAGAACGTGACCTTTCTGTCGCCGAGATTAAGAAGCAGCGATACGCGAATGTAGCTTTGAGAGACGCTGGGTTGCCCGTCGATGTCGCCAATGCGGTGGCCTATCTTGCAGGACCACAA
This sequence comes from Sulfitobacter marinus, assembly GCF_900116285.1. Lineage (GTDB taxonomy): Bacteria > Pseudomonadota > Alphaproteobacteria > Rhodobacterales > Rhodobacteraceae > Sulfitobacter > Sulfitobacter marinus. Next base: position 359,370 of record NZ_FPAJ01000001.1, read on the forward strand.
GCAAACTACGTCACCGGAATGAACCTTCCTGTGACAGGCGGTGTTCCTTTAGGTATTTGATAGTATTGACATCTATGCGATGGATTGAGTGACTTTCGAAACAAACCCGTCTCAGAGACGCAGTTTTGCCGAATCCGACATTAGCGCAACCGCAGCGAACGGCGAGATTTTCTGAACCAGCCATTATTGAACAACGCAGCGGACGGGTCGAAAGAGCCCAAAGTGTCGAATGCTGCGCTGCCAACGGATGACCGCATTCTCAATTTTTTGGACCTAAAGCTCTTCCCTTTGTGGGTTTAATCCGAGCTGCCGATATTGTCTGCAGCCCAACCCTTTCTAGTTCCTTCCGATTTGGTTTATAGAATATCCAGTTCCCAATCCGCTTTGCTGTGACGAGATCCGCTTCGGTAAGTTTTTTCATATGGGAACTGACCGTCGGTTGGCTCAGCCCTACTTTTTGGGTGATAAAGCCGACACAAACGCCATCATCCAATAGATCACCATCCCGTTGCTCAGGAAAATGGGCCCGTGGGTCAAGTAGCCACATTATTATCTGCAGTCTGGCCGAGCTGGCCAGCGCCGCAAAGGCCCTTACCGTTGACTTCTCATCTATATTGTCATTTGTCAATATAGAAACCTTTCAATATGGTGCGTCATGACCTTATCAACTAACCCGCTCGAACGCCAAGCGGCGATTTTACAAGAAGGCGCGCGTCGTGGTGCGTCTTACCTTACGACATTGTCAGATCGGCCAGTTCGTGCATCTACAGATGGGCTCGGAGCGTTTGATTTCGCTTTACCAAAGAGGGGCATTTCCGATCTCGACGTTCTCGATCTAATTGATCGGGTTGGCGCTCCGGGCACGGTGGCTAGTGCCGCTGGCCGGTATTTCGGTTATGTAATCGGCGGTTCCCTTCCTGCGGCAAGTGGTACGCGCGCCATGCTTACGGCTTGGGATCAGGTTGCTGACGCGCCAACTGGCCCTTCTGTTGTGGCGATGGAGGAGGTGGCAATTCGTTGGATGGTCGACCTTTTGAAACTGCCACCCAAGACCGAAGGCGTATTTACCACGGGCGCAACGATGGCGAATGTCGCGCTCTTGGCAACGGCGCGTGACGAACTTCTGGACCGCCAAGGCCATAGGCGAGGCAAAAGCCTGATTGGAGCACCCCCGATACGCGTCGTAGCCAGTGCGGAGATACATGCAACAGTCCTGAAGTCACTGCGCATCGTCGGATTGGGGTCGGACGACATCGAATTCGTACCCGTCGACGATCAAGGCCGTTTGCAACCAGAGGCGATGCCGCAGATTGATGACCGGACTTTGGTTCTGGCACAAGTCGGCAATGTCTGCACCGGTGCGTCAGATCCTTTGGCTCAGATCGCGACCAAATGCGAGGCCGCTGGCGCATGGCTTCACGTAGATGGTGCATTTGGACTCTGGGCACGGGTTTCCCAAAAGATAGGGGCAGCACTTGAGGGGCTCGAAAGGGCGGACAGTTGGGTCGTTGATGCCCATAAGACGCTGAATGCGCCTTACGATTCTGGCGTGGCATTATGTCGTCATCACGTTGCGATGCGGGCCTCCATGGCTATCGGCGCATCCTACCTGCCGCCAAACGAACCCAGTCCGGCGGATCTTGCGCCTGAGTTCAGCCGAGCTGCGCGCGGCGCAGAGACATATGCTGCGCTTCTTTCTCTTGGTCAGGATGGTGTTATTACGCTGGTCGATCGTTTGCATCTCCTCGCAGTTCGACTTGCCGAGGGCGTGCAAGAAATGGGATTTACTGTACCGCACGATGTTCATTTCAATCAGGTTTTTTGTACGCTCTCACAGGATCCGATGCGCTGCGAGAAGATTGTTAAAGAGGTTCAGGATTCAGGTGAAGCATGGTTTGGTTCAGCGTCTTGGCAAGGACAAGAAGGCTTCAGAATGAGTATTTCAAATTGGAGCACTTCGGAAGATGATATCGACAGGGTACTTTCTGAACTTGCTAAGGTAAAAGCTAGAAGCGACTATTGGCTCTTGTGATTTCAAAGGCAGCTTCGTCTCGCAAAGCAGGCCTCAAGCGCAGAAGGCTCTCAAAGAATTCTTCGGGAGCCTTGGCTGGACATCGCGTTATGCCAACGGGGAGACCGGCCACGATTTGCAACACGAAATGCAAATGGCTTGGCCTATAGGAACGCCGGCATAATTGCGAGCATTGCACCACGGGGCCAAGACCTACTGCCCGGCACATGGGCGCGACGCGTATATTCGTGAATTACAGGCAAAAATGATGCCGCTAGGGCATGATCATCCGAACGTTCGGGATCTTCTGAATACGCAGCACATCCCGGTCATAGTTTTCCGTCATTTCATCGACCAGATCATCGGTCCAGCCGGGCATGTCCAGCTCTTCTTCGATGGCGTCTTCCATGGCGAATTTGCTCAGGAACGCCGCAATCACCTTTTGCTCTTGCGCGCCCGAAATGTCGGGGTGGGCCGCGATGTAGGACCTAAAACGTTTCATGCCCTCTACGGTCATGATAGTCTCTAGCAGGTCAAACTCGTTTTTGAGCCTCGTGTTCTTTGGGACGCCAGTGATTTCTCGCATGATGGTGCCCCAAAGCATCGGCGCATCCTCATTGCACCAAACGGTTACCGCGATCTCTGGCGCGGCATCGTGCAGCAGCTCCAATGTCTCGGACCAGCACACATCGGCCTGATCCTTGATGCCCCAGAAATGCGCATCGGAGTTATCCGCAGAAACGCCGTGCAAAATGGGCAGCAAGGTCGCGGGATTACGAATGCCCAAAAACAGCTCGATCTCATCCTCGGGAAACAGCTGTACAATACGCATCATCCGCACCGGTGCCGCGGGATAAAGCATCCCCTCGACGACAGCCGTGGCCGGTGTGCGGAAAAAATTGGGGTCCGACAAGATAACGCGTTGCGCCTGGGCGTCATCAAGAACCGCATCCAGCAACACATCCCGCGCGCCCTCGGCGGCGCTGGATTTGTACATCGCGTTCAACGTGTCGCGAAACAGCCCACGATAGGTGCTGGGGCCGGGCACAAAGATGCCCTCTTTGGTCAGGCGCTCACTGTTGGCCAGCAGGCTTTTCAGCAAACGTTCTTCTTCGGTGTAATGGGCACCTGCGTGTAAAACCAACTGCATGGATATCCAGCTCAACTTCTATCGTGTGACCAAGGCAATAGCCGTTCTTGGCCGATCTGTAAAACTGCAAAATATCTGCTATTTCCCCTCTTGCGCCCCCCCGAGCAATCTTCTAAACGAACGCCCAGTGCCCCTATAGCTCAGCTGGTAGAGCAATTGATTTGTAATCAATAGGTCCGCGGTTCGAGTCCGTGTGGGGGCACCATTTCAACAACCAGTTTTGACTAGCAACAACCATCCAGCCTCTGTGACGGCGGGTTTTTTATGATGTCTGGCTATTGCTGCGGATCAATCGTTTTTTACGCCATCATTAGCACGCAAAGAAAACCGATGAGGCTATCTGAGGTCATACAAGCCCGATTTGAGGCCTTGCTGCCTGTGCGACGGAGTTTGCTGCTACTAAAGGACCTGGAACAATAATCGGGGCTAGTCTTTGACCTGGAACCGTTGGGTTAGGCCAAATTAACGCGTGGCCTATGGTAACTTGACCTACATGTACGACATTCGTGACAGGGTACCGACCTGCAAACCTTTGGGCAGTCATGACATTATGATAATCAGCTAACGTCCAGCCGGGAGCTCGAACAGAGCTTGAAATACAAAGAATTGCCCTTGCCAATGTTTCTTCTTTTGTCTGCGGTATTTTAGGGGAGCCATAAATATCCAGTATACCCTCCAAGTCGGCGGGCTGGATAGCAACAGTTGTATTCTTTGTGTTGTTATTTCTGTCCCCCTCATTAAGGGAAGAGATCAAAACGAGTGTTTCGTGAGTTTGGGTGGGTGGATTTGGCAAAACCCAGTCCAGCGACACGATGTTTTTCTGGTGCGGGTGACTTTGCATGTCACGCGACTTTCCCGTGAGGCACCTCACCAAAGTGGATTTCCCTTGGTCGGAGTCGCCAATAATCAAAGTGATTTCTATCATAATAACCTAACCTTAATATTTCTCATAATGTTTGTGATCGAGCTATAATGTTGAGTGTACTCTCAAACCGCGCGATCTCAAAGGGTGGTGACGCTATAGATAGTGGGTCAAGCCAGTGTGGTCTTGATTGCTCTAAGAAAATCTAAGCAAGGTAGCCAATTCCCCTTCCATAAACCGCACAACAAACCATCACGCCGCCGTTGAAATGATGCGCGATCACCTTAACCGGGTCGAACCCATGTACAGATCTAAGCCATTTTGACCTCAAAGAGTCCATCAATCGGCCATGCAATACCCGCTGATATCCCTCCATCGACGCGAAGAGTCTGTCCGGTGACATAGGTCGATGCCGGAGAAGCCAGAAAAATCGCGGCACCAATCAGATCCTCGACAGCCCCCATACGCCCTAGCGGCGTCACTGCCCTGTTCCAGCTCTGTAGATTTGGGTCCGACCAAAGTTCGCGCGTCAGATCGGTCAAGATGAACCCCGGCGCAATGCCATTTACGCGCACGCCATCACGGCCCCACTCGGTGGCGAGCGCGCGCGTCATGCTTGATAAGCCCGATTTTGCCATGCCGTAGGGGGTGACATGCTTCAAGGAACTGAAGCTGGAGAGGCTATCGATATTGATGATGCTCCCCCCTTTCTGGTCGATCATGAGCCGCCCCACTGCCTGGGCCGAAAGGAATGCGCCACGCAAATTCGTGCTAATAATCGCGTCAAACTCGTCTGCAGTGAAATCGACCGCTGGCTTCCTGATGTTCACGCCAGCGCAGTTGATCCACGTATCTATGCGCCCGAATTTTTGCCCGAGGTCTTTGACGCTGGCTGCGACGGCATCCGCGTTCGTCACATCGCATACCTGTGTCTGTACGCCCGCCACCTTCTGCGCAGCTTCATTCAGGCGCGCGGCGTCACGGCCCGTGATAACAACGGTCGCACCTCGCAGGGCGAATGCCTCTGCTAGCGCCAGCCCGATACCGCGGCTGCCGCCCGAAACAACCACAACTTTCTTTGACAAATCAAATAGCTCGTCCAAGGGATGATTTTCCTAACTAATATATTAGACTATTGACATACTTATATGATGACCCTACCAGTTTGCTATAGCAAAGTTCAATATTTGGCGCGGATCAAAGCGGAATTTGCTTGAAGGAACGAAAAAATGGGGAGGATTGAATGAATCTACTACGCACAGGGGCGGCAACTGCCATTACAGCCATGATGACTGTTCCGGCGTTCGCCCAGGAACACACACTTCGCCTGCAAACCCAATATTCGGCAGAGTCCGTTTCCGGTCAGCTTGCGCAAGAATTCATCGACAATGTTGAACGCATGACGAATGGGCGTGTCGATATCGAGATGTTCTGGTCTTCGGCAGTCGTTGCGACCGTGGAGGGGTTTGATGCTGCAGCATCCGGCATTCTCGATGGCGAAATGCACGGCGGGGCCTACCAGACCGGCAAGAACCCCGCGTTCCAGTTCGTGGGGGATCCGATGGGCGGATATGACACGCCGTGGGAACTTTACAGCTTCTTCTACTTCGGCGGCGGCCAGGAAGCCGCAAACGACCTTTACAATGACCACGGGATGCACCTTGTGGGGTGGTGGACCGGCGGGCAGGAAGCCATGTCGTCCTCAAGCCCGCTGGCTGGACCGGAAGATTTGAAGAACTGGAAGTTTCGCTCGCCTCCCGGTCTTGAAACCGAGATCTTTGCGGAACTTGGAGCATCACCTATCGTGATCGACTTTACCGAGGTCTTTACGTCCCTTGAAACCGGCATCATCGACGGCGCAGATGCATCAAGCCTTGCCAACAATGTCGGGCTTGGGCTTTACGACATCGTCTCGCATGCGACCTATCCCGGTTTCCATTCGATGCCGGTGGACCACGTCACATTCAATCTGGACGTATGGAACGGTCTACCCGATGACATTCAGGCGATCATCGAAGTGGCAACACAAGCGCTTGCACTGCAAACATCCATGCGCATTGCGCTGGCCAACGAAGAAGCCGCCAACGACCTTCGTAAGAAGGGTGTCACGCTCTATGACTGGTCGGCCGAGGACCGGGCAGAGTTTCGTGCGGGCGCACAACGGGCATGGGATGGATGGGCCAAAAAGACGCCCGAAGCTGGCGCACTTGTCGATGCGCACCGTACCTTCCTGAGACGGATCGGCAAAATCGAGTGATCCGAGTCCAAAACAGATGTGACAGGCGGGCCAGTGATGGTCCGCCTTTTCACGCGGGGTTACAGACATGACGCAAAGCCTGTGGTTGGGTTCTTTCCGCAAGCCTGTTCAATGGGTTATGATCGCAAGCCTCGCGGTGACGCTTGCGCTCGCCTTCTGGCTCGCTGTCATCGGTTCCATTCTGGGGCAGCACACCGGAATGAAAGAGATGCTTGCCCCGAGCGAGAATATTATCGTCCAGGTCACGCTTTTGGCTGCATTGACGTCGCTTGTCAGTACCGCCGTGTTCCTGTCGGACAGCAAAGGACATATCGAGAGCCACCCACAGGGATATTTCGACATTGTCAGCCTCGTCGCCTCGCGCATTTCGATGCTGGCGACGGCGGGCATCGTCATCGTCATGTTCTATGAGGTCGTATCGCGCTATGTTTTCGAGAGGCCGACGCTCTGGGCCAACGAGCTATCGCTGTGGATCGCCGGTTTCGTGTTTCTGCTGTCCGGCGTTTACGCCATGCAGCAGCGCAGCCACATCCGTATCTATATCGTCTATGATCATTTCCCGCGATGGCTTCAGAAATCCTGCGACGTTCTTTCTGTGGTGCTGATCTGGACCTTTGCGTTCTTCCTGATCTGGGGTGGATACAACGAAGCGGTGGCCAAGTTTCTCCGGTGGGAAACCTTTGGCACGGCATGGGATCCACCGATCCCGGCAACGATCAAGCCGTCCATTCTGATCGTCGTCGTGATGGTTGCTATACAGGCGCTTTCGAACCTTGTTGCTGATTGGAACAAGGCCCCCGAAAGCCACACGCCAGCCGATGACGTAGACGAAATCGAGATCGAGGCGATCCGGAAAAGCATCGAAGGATAAGAAATCATGGACATCGGGACGATCTCACTGCTGCTGTTGCTAGGCCTTTTCATTTTACTAGCAGTCGGCATGCCCCTTGGCTTTGCGTCCGCGACGCTTGCGGTCGGCGTCTTGTTCATGAAATTCGGACCAGACCTGTTATTGCGAGATTTCGGGCGAGGTCCGCTGGCTGTTGTGGGTCAGGCGATCTATCGCCAGATGACGAATTACGTGCTCATATCCGTACCCTTATTCATATTCATGGCAGCACTTCTTGAACGAAGTGGCATCGCCCGGGATATGTATACGTCATTGAGTGTCTGGTTGAGCCGGACGCGGGGCGGGATCGCAATCGTGACCTCGGTCATGGCCGTGATCATGGCCGCGATGTCGGGGATCGTCGGCGGCGAGGTGGTTCTGTTGGGGTTGATCGCGCTGCCACAGATGCTGAGACTGGGGTACAATCAGAACCTTGCCATCGGAACGATCTGCGCCAGTGGATCGCTTGGCACAATGATCCCGCCGTCCATTGTCCTGATTTTCTATGGTCTGGTGACTGAAACCTCGATCAAAGCCTTGTTCACCGCGTCTTTTCTACCGGGGTTAATGCTGGCCAGTTTCTTTATCATCTACATTGTCGCGTGCACGCAACTTGACCCAAGCCAAGCACCGCTGCCCGAGCCTGATCCCGACGACCCGCCAACCGGTGAGAAAACCCTTCTTTTCGCGGGATTTCTAATGATGATCGCAACAGGCGTAACCGGGTTGCTGTTTGCTCGCGCGTTATTCTTTACCGTCACTGGGGCCAACGCCGTGCAGGAAGGGGGCGATACCATTGCGCTTGTAATGGCGGACGATCTGCCGATCCTTTTGGGTGTGTTTACAGCGGGACTGGCCCTGGGGTATTTCGTATTCGGGTTCGAGCGGTTGAAAATCGGCTGGCAGATGGGCAAGGGGCTGGTGCCCCCGATTGTCGTCATCGGGGTTGTTCTTGGCTCAATCTATGGCGGGATCACCGGTATTACCGAAGCAGCGGCAATGGGGGTCGTGGCAGTTTTCGTGATCTCATTACTACGGGGTGAAATGAGCTTTGAGGTGGTCATGGATTCTCTAATGCGCACAATGAAATCCACCGGAACGGTCATCTGGGTGACTGTCGGCGCGGCAGCACTTGCATCCGCCTATACGCTTGTTGGCGGCCCCACATATGTAGCCAATCTTATTGTCGGCGCGGACCTGCCGACAATGGGCGTCATACTGGTCATGATGCTGTTTTTTCTGGTGATGGGCATGTTCATGGATTGGGTGGGTATCGTTCTTTTGATCATGCCGGTTTTTCTGCCCATCGTCCTCGCCATGCCGTCCGACGAGCTGGGCTTTGTCGGTACTATTGACCCAAGCCATGTTGCAATCTGGTTCGGGGTACTGTTTTGCATGAACATGCAGGTAAGTTTCCTGTCGCCGCCTTTTGGTCCTGCGGCATTCTATCTGAAATCTGTCGCACCACCGGAAATCTCTCTGACAGCAATCTTCAGGGGGTTCCTCCCCTTCATTGCGATCCAGATTCTGGCGCTTTCGATCCTGATGGCATGGCCCGGACTAGTCAGCGTTTTCCTGTGATCGAAAATTGTGAGACAGCTCTGGGGGGCTTGGTACCGCAACGAACCTGACCCGCCGGACAAGCGGCAGCAGGTGCGATCCAGAGCCATCTCAGGTGATCCGCTGGATGGTGATGCGATCTCGTCGGGCTCACAAACCGGTTCCAGTCGTCGCGCATCAGAACCGGCTTGCCGAATTCCATAGCCTTGTTGCACGCATCTGAAAACACGCCCTCGGTCTGCCCGAAGATCACCGCACCTAGCACGTTCATATGCGCCAACAGGAAATCCGTCGCGGCCTGCCAGTCGACACCGCGGGCGACGACTTCCGTCGATCCCCTCCTTTATCATCAGCAGCAGCGAGGCGCAAAGCGCTTCTGACAGGCCCGGTTCAAGCAGGGCCATTTTCTCGACCGTCACACGGTGGGATCGCATTACCGGTGCTCAGATGACCTTGGCGATCTCCTCGCCTTTGGCGTAATCTTCTTTCGGCCCTTGCATCCGCGCAGACCATCGCAGCCCACGGTATACCACGCGTATGGAGGCTCTGCCTGTCGTACGGTGATGGCGTTTCGGAAGTTCCGACGACGCTGAAAGCGCCACATCATCGCCGGAACCACTAACTGTCGGTTTAGCTGAACTACATAAGAAGCACTCGCCGCTTTGGCGGAAATTGCTCGTCACGTTGGCATATCTCAAAGAACAATCTCGTCTCAGCTTGGGCAGCTACGGCAAGCTACGGATGACGGAAGAGCTGAAGGAAATCGGCTTGGACGTCGGACACCGCCGCCCCTTTCATATCGATTGCGTTGCAATCAACTGTCGGTCAGTGGTGGCCCGATTGATGCGCCAGAACGGTATATCCGTTGTACGAACGCGCAAACATAAGGTGACGACCGACAGCGATCACAAGTTCAACATTGCGCCGAACCTGTTGGGTCGTGACTTCACCGCCAACGCGTCCAACCAGAAATGGGCGGGTGATATCAGTTATGTCTGGACACGCGAGGGATGGTTGTATCTTGCCGTGATTCTGGACCTGCATTCACGCCGTGTCATTGGCTGGGCGGTCAGCAATCGAATGAAACGGGACTTGGCGATCCGTGCGTTGAAAATGGCCATTGCGTTCAGAACACCGTCCAGAGGCAGCATCCACCACACGGATCGCGGGTCGCAATACTGTTCACACGATTATCAGAAAATCCTGCGCCAGCACGGGTTCAAGGTGCATTTTGAAGGGTGTGATCTTCATCATTATCAATGGGTTAAGGTGGTGCGGCGCGCTTGCCGAGCATGGCACACCAAAGACCCTGTATAACCGTTGGAAGCGCTGGACTGATATGGGCGTGTTTGCCCTGATCATGATCGGGCTGGCTGAGCGGGACCCCGACAACAAGACCCTCTCAATCGACGCCACCTACCTGAAAGCACATCGTACGGCGTCCAGCCTGCGGTTAAAAAGGGGGCGTGGACGCCTGATTGGGCATACCAAAGGTGGTATGAACACCAAACTGTATGCAGTTACCGACACCATTGCTCGCCCAGTCCGCTTCTTTATCATCGCAGGGCAAGTCAGCGATTACACTGGAGCGGCGGCTTTGATGTCAGATGCTCAACGGCTCCGCGATACCCTTACAGACAACGGAACAAAGCCCTGCATCCCAGGACGCAAGTCACGCACAAGGACCGTCAAATACGACAAGCGCCGCTACAAAAGGCGCAACCGGATTGAGCGAATGTTTAACAGGATCAAAGACTGGCGTCGCGTCGCAACCCGCTACAACAGATCCCCAACCGTCTTCCTCCCCGCAATCGCTCTCGCAGCAACCGTTATCTTCGGGTTAGGAATCCTGAGCTCAGGCAGGGCCGATAATCCTCCCGTACAAACTAACTAAAGCCTCACGCCGCCAGAACCTTCCTGCGCGGCCAAGGTAGCGTGGTCCACAGCAGACATGCGACGATCAGTGCGACACCCAGCCATCCAAGCGCTGGCAGCGTTTCACCGACCACGTAAACGGCTAGGACGGCGGCCACCACGGGCTCGAACAGGGTGATGGTTGTGGCCATGCTGGCGGGCACGCGGGCCAGGCCTGCGCCAAAGGCGAGGTAGCCCAAGAACATCGGGACCAGTGCCATGTAAAGCCCGACCGCCAGATTGCCCGCGCTGTCCAGAAAGGATGCGCCGGTGATCAACAGGACGGGCAACAGCAGCAATCCGCCAAGGCCAAAGGTCGCGCCCATGGCGACGCGCGGCGGTAAATCGCGGCGCATCATCCGTTGGGCCGTCCATGAATACAGCGCATAGGTGCCCCCCGCCACGAGGCCGAGGAGTGCGCCCAAGGGGACGTTGCTTGCCGTGCCATGGCCACTCTCGGACAAGCTGAGCAGTCCGATGCCGCCAAGACCGATGGCAGCCCCAATGGCCCAGCGAACGGTCAGGCGGCGGCCATCAAGCGCGTATTCGATCAGCGCTGAGATCAGCGGCGCGGACCCGATTGAGATCACCGTGCCCACCGTCACACCCGCAAGGCGCATGGAGGCGTAGAAAGCTAACGGATAGATCGCCACAGAAACGGCCCCGACCAGCAATGCCATCCGCTCGCGCCGCAGCGCTGCCCGATGGGTCCAGATGCCTTTGTATGCGATCAAAGCCTGAAGCGCGCCGCCGATCCCCATGGCCGCGGCTCCGATCGCAAGCGGGCTGACCCCGGGGGCGAATGTGGCGGCTGTCCCGGTCGTGCCCCAAGCGATCGCTGCGAACAGGCAAAAGAGGGCACCGATTGTCTGCCGGGGTTGCGGGCTGGATGGGGCGGGGCCGTTCGATGGGGCGGAGGTCATAGACGCGCCAGCATATCTCGGGCCATGGCGCGCGCGCTGCGCAGACGGTTTGCATCCCCCTCTAGCCCGGCGCGGGTCATTGCGCCCTCAAGTAAAAAGGCCAGATGTGCGGCCAGCGTTTCGGCACGCCCTGCGTCATCGGGCAGAAGCTGCGAGAGCTGGTTGTGCAATATCTCCTCGACCTGTTCCTTATGTCGGCGCACCGCTTTGCGGCCCGCATCACCCGCGCCCAGTTCAGCGGCGGCATTAAGCAGGCCGCAGCCGCGAAAGCCGCGTTCATAGGCGAATGTCGCGTGGTCATCATAGGCGTCAAAGACCGCGATTATTATGTCTTTGGGGTGGTGTGCCGCTGCCGCGCGGGCGGCATAAAGGGCCAGCCATTCATCATGACGCTGTTCAATATATGTGGTCACCAGATCAGATTTGGACGCGAAGTTATTGTAAAGGCTTTGCTTTGCAACGCCCGCACGTGCGGTGATTGCGTCGATCCCGGTGGCGGCAATGCCATCGTTATAGAACAACACCGCTGCTGCGTTGAGCAACCGATCCCGCGCGCTTGCGCCTTGATGTTTCGATGGTGGTGGCATTCTGACCTCGCGATAAATAGGTAGACTGGTCTATCTATATTATTGGATGTGTCAATGCATGACAGTGGGCTTTGCTTACGCAAGCTATGGCTGCATAAAAACTGAGTATGACGGCTTTCCATTCGCCGCGCGGTAGTTTCCGCATAAAATTTGCGCGGTGGAATAAATACTTTAAGATTAAAATATCTATACTTGAAATAATAAACGACTCACTCTACCGTCATCGATATCGGCAGAATGGGGAGTGGCGTTATGCGGGCGATATGTTTGGGTGGTGGGCCCGCGGGGTTGTATTTTGCCATCTCTCTCAAGCTGCGTCAGCCCGATGCGGATGTGACCGTTCTTGAACGCAACAAGCCCGATGATACCTTTGGCTGGGGCGTCGTTCTGTCCGATGAAACGCTTGATAACCTTGAACAAAACGATTCCATCAGCGCCGCTGAAATACGCAGCCATTTCGCCTATTGGGATGATATCGCACTGCACCACAAGGGGCAGGTGATCACGTCCTCGGGGCATGGGTTCTGCGGGATCGGGCGCAAGAAACTGCTGCTGATCTTGCAGGAACGCGCGCGGGCCCTCGGCGTGAACCTTCAGTTCAAGACCGAGGTGAAATCGGCGTCAGCTTACATGGACGACTATGATCTGGTGGTGGCCTGCGACGGGTTGAATTCGAAAACACGGCTTGAGTTTCAGGGCATTTTTAAACCCGACATTGATGTACGGCGCTGCCCGTTTGTCTGGATGGGCACACATCAGAAATTCGATGATGCCTTTACCTTTATCTTTGAAAAAACCGACAAGGGCTGGGTGTGGGTGCACGCCTATCAATTTGACCCCGACACGGCGACCTTCATCGTGGAATGCTCGCAAAAAACCTACGACGCGTTCGGTTTTGGTGAGATGAGCCAAGAAGAGAGCATCGCTGTCTGCGAGGAAATATTCAAAGATCACCTGGGCGGGCATAAGTTGATGACCAACGCGGGCCATATCCGTGGGTCTGCCTGGATCAAATTCCCCCGCGTTCTCTGCGAGAAATGGAGCCACGAGAACGTCGTTCTGTTGGGCGATGCTTCGGCTACCGCGCATTTTTCGATCGGGTCGGGGACCAAGCTGGCGCTGGAATCCGCGATTTCTCTGGCCAAGCATGTGACCGATGATACGGATCTGAAATCGGCGTTCGCGAAATACGAAGAGGCGCGCCGTCTCGAGGTTTTGCGTCTGCAATCGGCGGCCCGCAATTCGGTCGAGTGGTTCGAGGATGTGGAGCGCTATCTGGACCTTGATCCGGTGCAATTGAACTATTCGATGCTGACCCGCAGCCAGCGCATCAGCCATGAAAACCTGCGTGAACGCGATCCGCAATGGCTGGGCGGGGCCGAGGCGTGGTTCATGGATCAAGCGGGCGCAGGTAGCAATCTGCCCGCCCGCGCGCCGATGTTTGCACCGTTCCAACTGCGCGATATGACGTTGGAGAACCGCATCGTGGTGTCGCCGATGGCGCAGTACAAGGCGGTCGAAGGCACGCCAACCGATTGGCATTTGATCCATTATGGTGAACGCGCCAAGGGCGGGGCAGGGTTGGTCTATACCGAGATGACATGCGTTTCGGCCGAGGGGCGGATTACACCGGGCTGTCCCGGCCTTTACGCGCCAGAGCATGAGGTCGCTTGGACGCGGCTGACGGATTTCGTGCATGCCGAAACACCTGCAAAAATCTGCTGCCAAATCGGTCATGCCGGGCGCAAAGGGTCCACGCAGGTGGGCTGGGAGACCATGGATGCGCCTTTGCCATCGGGGAACTGGCCGCTGTTGTCCGCCTCTGCGATCCCGTGGTCAGATGAAAATGCGACACCCAAGGCGATGACGCGCGCCGATATGGATGCGCTCAAGGCCGAGTTTGTGGCCGCGACACAGATGGCGGACCGTGCCGGGTTCGACATGATTGAACTGCACGCCGCCCATGGCTATCTGATTTCGTCCTTTATTTCTCCGCTGTCGAACGTACGCGATGATGAATACGGCGGATCGCTGAAAAACCGCATGCGCTATCCTTTGGAGGTATTCGCCGCGATGCGCGCAGTCTGGCCGCAGGACAAGCCGATGGCAGTGCGTATTTCAGCGAATGACTGGGCGGGTGATGATGGTGTGACCCCTGAAGAAGCCGTTGAAATTGCAGCGATGTTTGACAAGGCAGGGGCCGATATCATCGACGTATCCGCCGGACAAACCTCGACCCAGGCCAAACCGGTCTATGGCCGCATGTTCCAAACGCCGTTCTCGGACCGCATCCGCAACGATGGCGGGATCAAGACGATGGCGGTGGGCAATATATTCGAGGCCGATCACGTGAATTCAATCCTGATGGCCGGGCGCGCCGATCTGGTGTGCCTTGCGCGGGCGCATCTGGCTGACCCTTATTGGACCTTGCACGAGGGGGCCGCGATTGGTGACCGTCAGGCGGTCTGGCCCAAACCTTATGAGGCAGGGCGTGATCAGGCGTGGCGTAATGCCGACCGCGCCGCAGAAATGGGAGGACGTGTCTGATGGTCAGAGTACTTGTTACAGGGGGTGGTTCGGGCATCGGGCGCGCGATCGCACGACATTTTGCGCAGGACGGTGCCGATGTTACCATTGCGGGCCGCCGGATGGAGGCGTTGGAGGAAACCGATGGCGGCCGCGGAATGACATGCCGTGCGTTGGATGTGACCAATGAGGCTGCGGTTCAGGCGTTATTTGACGCGCCCTATGACATTGTAATTGCCAACGCAGGGGCGGGCACACCTGCCAAGTTGCGCGACATGACGCTGGCCGACTGGCAATCGACATTGGATGTGAACCTGACCGGTACATTCCTGACCTTCCGCGCCGCGCTGGCCGGGATGCAGGCAGGCGGGCGGTTGATTGCCATCGCCTCGACCGCGGGGTTGCAGGGGGGGCCAAATATCTCGGCCTATGTGGCGGCAAAGCATGGGGTGTTGGGGCTGGTGCGTGCGCTGGCCAAGGAAGTCGCCCGTGACGGCATCACCTGCAACGCAGTCTGCCCGGGGTTTGTGGATACCGATATGGGCCAAACGGCGGTCACCAATGTGATGACGCGCTTTGATATCCCGCGTGAAAAGGCGGAAAAAATGGTGGTCGGGGGCAACCCGATGCGGCGCATGATCACCACCGACGAGGTGGTGGCAGCTGTGGCATTCCTAGCCTCGCCCGGCGCATCGATGGTTAATGGGCATGCGCTGTCGGTTTCGGGCGGCGAGATATGACAACCGCGTCAAAAGACCGCCTGCGCCTGTGGCTGCGCCTGCTGGGCCTGACCCGCCATGTTGACGGGCACTTGCGCGATAAGCTGCGGCTTGAGTTCAAAACCACCTTGCCACGTTTTGACGTGATGGCCGCCTTGTCGCGCCATCCCGAAGGATTGAAGATGAGCCAGCTTTCAGGCGTGCTGCGCGTGTCCAACGGCAATGTCACGGGTATCGCCGACCGGCTCGCCGAAGAGGGGCTGGTGGAGCGCGTACCCGTTCCCGGGGACCGCCGCGCCATGATCCTGCGGCTGACAGCGGCCGGGAACGCCGAATTCGCAGAGCAAGCCAGCGCCCATGAGGGGTGGATCAACGATATGCTGCACGGCATCAGCGCGGCAGATGCCCGCCAGATGGCCGCACAACTGATAGCAGTGGCTCAAGCCGCTGAAAATAAGGAAGAATTAGATGACCCAAGCCATGCGTAGCGACGTGAAACACTTTCTTTGCGAGATCAAAGACGGGATTGCCACGGTGCGTTTGGACCGGCCTGATCGCAAGAACCCGCTGACCTTTGACAGCTATGCCGAGCTGCGCGACTGGTTCCGCGATCTGGTCTATGCAGATGACGTAGACGTGGTGATTTTCGGGTCAAACGGCGGGAATTTCAGCTCGGGCGGGGATGTGCATGACATCATCGGACCGCTGACCCGCATGAATATGAAAGAGCTGCTGCGCTTTACCCGCATGACCGGCGATCTGGTCAAGGCCATTGTGAACTGCGGCAAGCCAGTCATCGCGGCGGTTGACGGGATTTGTGTCGGCGCGGGCGCGATCATCGCGATGGCATCCGATTTGCGGGTCGCCACGCCCGAGGCCAAGACGGCGTTCTTGTTCACACGTGTTGGCCTCGCCGGGTGCGACATGGGGGCCTGCGCGATTTTACCCCGCGTGATCGGCCAGACCCGCGCCGCTGAACTGCTGTATACGGGGCGGTCGATGTCGGCAGATGAGGGCGAACGCTGGGGATTTTTCAACCGTCTGGTCGATGGTGATACATTGGAAGCTGAAGCGCTGAAACTGGCGCAGCAAATCCAGTCAGGTCCGAATTTCGCCCACATGATGACCAAGACGATGCTGGCGCAGGAATGGTCCATGTCGATTGAACAAGCGATTGAGGCAGAGGCGCAGGCTCAGGCAATTTGCATGCAAACCGGTGATTTTGAACGCGCCTACAACGCCTTTGTCGCCAAGCAGCGGCCCGTGTTTGAGGGAAACTGAGCGATGGTGTTTGATGTGAGTACGGGAGCCTCCGGCGGGAGTTTACTTGGCAAAATGAACAAGAGGGCGGTGTTCAATGTCTGATCGCAGTTTTTTGGATTGGCCGTTCTTTGAGGATCGGCATCGGGCCTTGGCGGATGATTTGGACGCATGGGCGGCAGGGGCTTTGGCTGGCGTAGATCATAGCGATACCGATGCAGCATGCCGGTCGCTGGTGGCGATGTTGGGCGCGGGTGGTTGGCTGCAGTATTCGGGTGCGCAAGCAGGCGAGGCGTTGGACGTGCGCAGCTTGTGTCTGATCCGCGAAACATTGGCGCGCCATGATGGGTTGGCTGATTTTTCCTTTGCCATGCAGGGGCTTGGGACGGGGGCCACCAGTCTGTTCGGCACGCCAGAGCAGCAAGCTGAGTGGCTGCCGAAGACGCGGTCGGGCGCGGCGATCTCTGCCTTTGCTTTGACCGAGCCGCAGTCTGGATCGGACGTTGCGAATTCCACCATGACAGCAGTTCGTGACGGTGATGACTATATTCTGAACGGCGAGAAAACCTGGATATCCAACGGTGGCATCGCGGATGTTTACACCTTGTTTGCCAGAACGGGCGAAGCGCCGGGTGCGCGTGGGTTGTCGGCGTTTATCTTGCCTGCGGGTTTGCAGGGGTTCGAGGTTGCCGAGCGGTTGCAGGTGATTGCGCCGCATCCCCTGGCGACCTTGCGGTTTACCGATTGCCGGGTACCAGCGTCTGCAATGTTGGGCGCGCCGGGGCAGGGGTTTGCCATTGCGATGTCGGTGCTGGATGTGTTCCGCTCGACAGTCGCGGCGGCGGCTTTGGGCTTTGCCCGTCGGGCCTTGGACGAGGCGCTGCAACGGGTCACTGCGCGTCAGGTACAGGGCAAACCGCTGGCGGATTTACAGATGGTGCAGGGGCACATTGCGGATATGGCCGTGGATGTGGATGCATCGGCCTTGCTGATTTACCGCGCGGCATGGCTGAAAGATCAAGGCGCGCCGCGGGTCACCCGCGAGGCAGCGATGGCCAAGCTGTTTGCCACAGACCATGCGCAGATTGTGATCGACAAGGCCGTGCAACTGTTCGGGGGCGACGGGGTTCGCCACGGTATGATGGTGGAAAGCCTGTACCGCGAAATCAGAGCGTTGCGCATCTATGAAGGCGCATCGGACGTGCAGCGGGTCGTGATTGCGCGTCAAACCATTGGTGCGATGTAAGGGGATTTAGATATGCAGCCGTCAGCACATGTCGATAGCTTTTCACGAGACAATCTGCCGCCATTGGACAGCTGGCCGGATTTGATACTCGACGGTTTTGAGTATCCAGATCGATTGAACGTTGCCGTTGAAATTACTGATAAAATGGTGGAAAAAGGGTTTGGTGACCATACGGCCCTGATCGGTAACGGGCGCAGACGCAGCTATAAAGAGATGGCCGATTGGACCAACAAGCTGGCGCGCGCGATGGTCGAGGACTTAGGCGTGGAGCCGGGCAATCGGGTGTTGATCCGGTCGGCAAACAACCCTGCGATGGTGGCCTGTTGGCTGGCCGCGACCAAGGCGGGTGCCGTGGTGGTGAACACGATGCCGATGCTCCGTGCTGGAGAGTTAACGGCGATTGTCGACAAGGCCGAGATCAGTCACGCGATATGCGACACGCGGTTGATGGACGAGATGACGGCCTGCGCCAAAACATCCCGGTTTTTGAAATCTGTGGTGGGGTTCGACGGGACCAGCAACCATGATGCTGAACTGGACCGGCTTGCGCTGGAAAAACCGGTGCAGTTTCAGGCGGTTGATACGGCTGTTGATGATGTGGCACTGCTTGGCTTTACCTCAGGCACGACGGGCAGCCCCAAGGCGACGATGCATTTTCACCGGGACTTGCTGATTATCGCTGACGGCTACGCCCGCGAAGTTTTAAACGTCACGCCAGAGGATGTTTTCGTCGGATCGCCGCCCTTGGCATTTACCTTTGGCTTGGGCGGGTTGGCGATTTTCCCGTTGCGGTTTGGCGCGGCTGCGACGTTGCTTGAAACAGCGTCGCCGCCGAATATGATTGAAATCATTGAGAAATACAAAGCGACCGTGTGTTTTACCGCGCCCACGGCCTATCGCGCGATGTTGGTGGCGATGGACGGCGGTGCCGATTTGTCGAGCCTCCGTGCTGCTGTCAGCGCTGGTGAAACTTTGCCCGCGCCTGTTTACCATGAATGGCAGGAGAAGACCGGCAAGCCGATGCTGGATGGCATTGGCGCGACGGAGATGTTGCACATCTTTATTTCGAACCGCTTTAACGACCATCGTGCGGCATGCACCGGCAAGCCCGTTACGGGATATCGGGTCAGGGTTGTCGATGCGGGTGGCCAGGAATTACCGCGCGGGGAGGTGGGGCATTTGGCTGTGCAAGGGCCCACCGGATGCCGCTATCTCGCGGATGAACGGCAAGCGGTTTACGTCAAAGATGGTTGGAACATCACCGGTGACAGCTTTAGCATGGACGATGATGGATACCTGCATTTTGCCGCGCGCAACGATGATATGATTATCTCGTCTGGGTACAACATCGCTGGTCCCGAGGTCGAGGCGGCGCTGCTGGCGCACCCGTCTGTGTTGGAATGTGCCGTGGTGGCAAAGCCCGACGAACAGCGCGGATCGATCGTACAGGCACATGTTGTTCTGGCCAATGATGCAACGAAAAATGAAAGCACAATCAAGCTGTTGCAGGATCATGTTAAGGCCAGTATCGCACCGTTCAAATATCCACGAGACATTCAGTTTGTCGATGCTTTACCAAAAACCGCTACAGGCAAAATACAGCGTTTCGCGCTAAGGGAAAAACAGTGAGTAGTTTTGACGAAGCCTCTGAAGGGGCGAAAATGGATTTTGCCAAGGACATGTCCTATGGTGATTATCTGGGGCTTGATGCGATCCTGACGGCGCAACACCCGCTAAGTGACGCCCATGACGAGATGCTGTTTATCGTGCAGCATCAGACCTCAGAGCTGTGGATGCGGCTGGCGATTCACGAGCTGCAAGCCGCACGGCAGGTTATGCTGACGGATGATCTGGCTTCGGCGTTCAAGATGCTGTCGCGGGTGGCGCGGATTTTTGAACAACTTAACAGCGCCTGGGATGTGCTGCGCACAATGACGCCCAGTGAATACACCGCATTTCGCCCGTCTTTGGGTAATTCCAGCGGGTTTCAGTCGCATCAATACCGTCTGGTCGAATACCTGCTGGGCAATCGCAATGGTGCGTTGATGCAGGTCCATAAACACAAGCCAGAGGCGCTGAAGGCGCTGCAAGACGAATTGGCGCTTCCCAGCCTGTATCAGGTTGCGATCAGCCATCTCTGCAAGGGGCTAGGGCATGAGAGCCTCGCGGGGGAGCCGGGCCAGACCAACTGGGATGCGCAACCTAGGGTGCAGGATCTGTGGCAGCAAGTCTATGAAGACCCGTCGAAATACTGGGCATTGTACGAGCTGGCCGAAAAGCTGGTTGATCTCGAAGATTATTTCCGTCGCTGGCGCTTTAACCACGTGACCACGGTCGAGCGGATCATCGGGTTTAAACGGGGCACGGGCGGCACAAACGGCGTGGCCTATCTGCGCAAAATGCTTGAAGTCGAATTATTCCCGGAACTGTGGCACGTGAGAGGAGCCCTTTAAGTGGCTGATATTTTGAAGAAAGACGCGTTCCTTTTGCCCGAAAATGTGATTTATCTTGATGGTAATTCGCTGGGGCCATTGCCGCGTGCTGTGCCTGCGCGTGTGCAGGCGATGATGGCGGATGAATGGGGCGAAATGCTGATCCGGGGCTGGAACAAGGCTGACTGGATGGGCCAGCCCAGCCGCGTTGGCGACATGGTCGCCCGCATTATTGGTGCGCCCGACGGGTCGGTTGTCATGGGCGACACCCTGTCGATCAAGGTCTTTCAGGCGCTGTCATCGGGGCTGAAACTGCGCAAGGATCGCCGCGTGATCCTAAGCGATAATGGGAATTTCCCGTCTGACCTTTATATGGCTGAAGGGCTGGTAAAGCTGCTGGAGCAGGGATACGAGCTGCGCACTGTGGCCCCCGAAGAGGTCATGGATGCGATCAGTGAAGACATCGCCGTGGTCATGCTGACCGAGGTTGATTACCGCACGGGCCGCAAGCATGACATGAAAACGGTGACGGAACTGGCCCATGCCAAGGGGGCTGTTATGGTCTGGGATCTGGCGCATTCTGCGGGCGCGTTGCCCGTGGATATGACGGCCTCGAACGCGGAATTCGCCGTGGGCTGTACCTATAAATACCTTAACGGGGGACCGGGCGCGCCGGGCTTTATTTATGTGCGTCCTGATCTGGCGGATACGGTTGAACCTGCGTTGGCTGGGTGGCTGGGACACCGCCAACCGTTTGAATTTGATTTGAGTTATGCCCCCGGACATGGGGTCGAACGGATGCGGGTGGGCACGCCCCCGGTGATCCAGCTGACAGCACTTGAGGTCGCGATGGAGCTTTGGGCCGATGTGGATATGAACGATCTGCGGGCTGCCTCCATCGCATTGCAAGAACAGTTCATCGCGGAAATTGAACGCGATGTGCCTGCATTGACCTTGGCCAGCCCACGCGATGCCGCGATACGCGGCTCGCAGGTGTCGTGGCGCTTTGAACACGGCTATGCCGCAATGCAGGCGGTGATTGATCGCGGCGTGATCGGCGATTTCCGGGCACCCGACATCATGCGCTTTGGCTTTACGCCGCTGTACATCGATAGCGCCGATGTGTCCGCAGCGGTCAGGATTATCGCTGACGTAATGAACAATAATCTTTGGGATGACGACGCATACAAGGTGAAGTCCCGGGTCACATAAGGCGCTGCTTGACCGCTCCGCCACAAACGTCACTGTAGAATTATCAAACGGGTCCAAAAAAGAGACCCACACACCAAGGGAGACGACAATGAAACTAAGAACACTTATTGCTGCGGCCTCGATCGCGGCGCTTGGCGCGGGCATGGCTTATGCCGATGGCGGCAAGGTCAAGGTCGGCATGATCACAACGCTGTCTGGTGGCGGTGCCGGTCTTGGTATCGATGTGCGCGACGGCTTTGTGCTGGCGGCCAAGGGCAACGAAAATCTGGAACTGGTCATCGAAGACGACCAGCGTAAACCTGATGTTGCGGTGCAATTGACCGACAAACTGATCCAGTCTGAAAAGGTCGACGTGTTGACCGGTATCATCTGGTCCAACCTTGCCATGGCCGTTGTGCCTGCGGCGACTGCGCAGGGCAAATTCTATTTATCCCCGAACGCAGGTCCATCGGCATTGGCCGGCAAAGGCTGCAGCCCGCTGTATTTCAACGTCGCTTGGCAGAATGATGCCTTCTACGAGGCTGGCGGTTTGTGGGCCAGCGAGAACGGCATCGAAAAGGTATTCCTGATGGCTCCGAACTATCCTGCGGGCACAGACGGTATGACCGGGTTCAAACGCACCTTTAAGGGTGAAGTTGTGGGCGAGGTTTACACCAAATTGGGCCAAACCGACTATGCGGCGGAAATTGCACAAATCCGCGCATCTGATGCCGATACGGTGTATTTCTTTCTTCCTGGCGGCATGGGAATTTCATTTATGAAACAATTTGCCGGTTCCGGGGTCGATAAAAATGTGATGGGTCCGGCATTCAGCTTTGACCAAGGTATCTTGGGCGCGATTGGCGATGCTGCATTGGGCGTCAAGAACACATCGCACTGGTCCAAGGACATCGACAACGCGGCGAATAAGAAATTCGTTGCGGACTTCCAAGCCGAATATGGCCGCCTGCCATCGCTTTATGCGGCGCAAGGCTATGACACGGCATTGCTGTTGCAAAGTGCAATGGGCAAGGCAGATGTCGCGGACGCAGCCGCGTTCCAAGCCGCATTGGAAGAAGCCGATTTTGCTTCGGTCCGGGGTGATTTTGCATTCGCGCCAAACCACCACCCGATCCAAGACATCTACATGCGCGAGGTCATCAAAGAGGGTGATGTCGTGACAAACAAGATCGTCGGTGTGGCGTCCAGCGACCACCAAGACGTCTATGGTGCTGACTGTAAAATGTAACCGACAGCGCTGCGCCGGTGTTCGCTGGCGCAGCGTGTTCAGTCAGGTTGATACCTGCCAGACCCACCTAAGGAACGCCCCCTTATGTCGATGATATTATTGATCGAACAGGTCCTGAACGGGCTTCAGTTCGGTGTGATGCTATTCCTGATGGCTGCTGGCCTGACCCTGATTTTCGGCGTGATGGGCCTGATCAATCTGGCCCATGGATCGCTGTATATGGTTGGCGCTTTTGCCGCCGCTGCTGTGGCGGGGTGGACGGGGTCTTTCGCGCTGGCACTGGTCGCCGCACTGGCCGCTGCGGCTGCCGCTGGCGCTTTGATAGAATTGCTGGTGATCCGCCGTCTCTATGACCGCGATCATCTGGACCAGGTGCTTGCCACCTTTGCACTTATTCTCATTTTCTCCGAAGGGACGCGTTGGCTGTTTGGCTCGTTCCCGCTGTTTCTTGACGTGCCCGCAGCGCTGGCTGGCCCGATCATGCTGCCCGGGGGCATATTATATCCGCTATATCGTTTGGTGATTATCGGGGTCGGCTTGCTGGTTGCCGCCGGGGTTTTCTGGTTGATCGCGAAGACGCGCATCGGCATTCAGATCCGCGCAGGCGAGGCGGACCGCGAGATGATCGCCGCCTTGGGCATTGATATCTCAAGGCTTTACACGATGGTTTTTGCCCTTGGTGCGGCGCTTGCCGGGCTTGCCGGTGCGCTGGTGGGGGCAATTCAATCGGTGCAGGTCGGCATGGGCGAGCCGGTTTTAATCCTTGCCTTTGTAGTGATCGTGATCGGCGGCATCGGATCGATCAAGGGCGCGCTGGTCGGGTCGATCCTTGTGGGGTTGACCGACACGTTGGGCGGGGTGTTGCTACCGCCGCTTTTCGGGACATTCATGCAGGCGTCCTCGGCCACATCGGTCGGCTCGGCGGTGGCATCGATGTCGATCTATATCTTGATGGTCGGGGTGTTGCTGTTCAAGCCCTCCGGCCTGTTTGGAGGGAAGTAACATGACCCGCGAAACCCTTTTGAACATTGTGTTATTCGCAATCCTACCCGCCACCGCGCTGGTCGCATTCGCACTGGATGAGCCGTTTATCATCACGCTTGCGACCAAGGCTGCGATCCTTGCGCTCGCGGGGGTTGGCCTGAATATCGCACTCGGTCTTGGCGGGCTGGTCAGCCTCGGGCACGCAGCATTTTTCGGGCTGGGGGGCTATGCTATGGGCATCCTCGCCAGCCACGCTCAAAGCTATACGCCGCTGATGGAAACGCCGTTTCTGATCGAGGGCACCAAATCGATGCTGGTGATCTGGGGAGTTGCGATTGTCACCTCGGCGCTGGCGGCCCTCGCCATTGGCGCGCTAAGCCTGCGCACCACCGGCGTTTACTTTATCATGATCACGCTCGCCTTTGGTCAGATGCTGTATTATTTCGCGATCTCTTGGCCTGCTTACGGCGGCGAGGACGGGTTATCTATCTATGTTCGCAACGAATTTCCGGGGCTCAATACCCTTGACCCGATCCAGTTCTTTGCCATCGCCTTTGGCATCCTGGCGATCGTTCTGTTTGGTGCGGGCCGTCTGGCCAAGGCACGCTTTGGGCTGGCGCTGTCGGCGGCGCGGCAAAATGCCGAGCGTGTGGAAACCGTGGGCCTTACCCCGTTTCGGTTGCGTCTGGTGGCGTTTGTGATTTCGGGGGCCGTTACCGGATTGGCGGGGGCGCTGTTTGCCGATCTTAACCGCTTTGTCAGCCCCACGATGTTCAGCTGGCACACCAGTGGCGAGATCATGGTGTTCGTCATCTTGGGCGGGGTGGGGCGGCTGTTTGGCCCCGTGGCTGGCGCAGCGCTCTATATCCTGCTCGAACATACTTTGGGCGGGCTAAGCGAGTTCTGGCACGTATATCTGGGGCTGCTTTTGCTGCTTGTGGTGCTTTTTGCGCGCGGCGGCCTGATTGGCACGATCGCAGGGCGTGAGGTGGCACATGACTGATCCATTGTTGAAACTATCGCACCTGAACAAAAGCTTTGGTGCGCTCAAGGCGACCGATGATGTGTCGCTGACGTTGATGCCGGGGGAAATCCACGCGCTGATCGGCCCGAACGGGGCTGGCAAATCGACGTTGATCAAGCAGATCGCGGGGGGCTTACGCTCTGATAGCGGGACGGTTGAATTTGCGGGCCGCGATGTGACCGCTTTGGGCACCGTACCGCGCGCGCGGGCAGGGCTGGGGCGCACGTTTCAGATCTCATCGTTGGCGATGGAATATACGGTGCTGCAAAACACGGTGTTGGGCGCATTGGGTCATGATGGCGGCGTCATGCGGTTTTTCCGCCCGGTGATGAAGGACCGCAGGTTAGTGGATCGCGGGATGGCGGCGCTGGAACGCGTCGGGCTGACCGATCAGGCGGCCAAACGCACGGCTGATTTGTCCCACGGACAGCGCCGTTTGCTTGAGGTCGCCGTGGCCCTGACGCTAGAGCCCAAGGTATTCTTGATGGATGAGCCGATGGCGGGGCTGGGTGCGTCAGGATCAAAACGGCTCACGGGGTTCTTGGACGCGTTGCGGGTGCAGGCCCCGATCTTGCTGGTTGAACATGACATGGATGCGGTTTTCGCCCTTGCGGATCGGATCAGCGTTTTGGTCTACGGGCGGGTGATTGCCACTGGAACGGCGGATGAAATCAAGCGCGACCCCACCGTGCGAGAGGCCTATCTAGGGGCGGAGGATGCGGCATGAGCTTGCTGGAACTTAAAGGGATTACAGCCTCTTACGGGCCGTCCCAAGCGTTGTTCGGCGTCGATCTGGCGCTTGAGGCTGGCGAGGTCTGCGCGCTGATGGGGCGCAATGGCATGGGCAAATCCACCACGATCAAAGTCATCTGCCGGATGCTGAAACAATCGGCTGGCACGGTGCAGTTTAACGGCCGTGATCTGGGCCCACTGCCCAGCTACAAGGCCGCGCAGGCCGGTCTGGGTCTGGTGCCTGAGGGGCGGCGCTGTTTCGGCCCGCTTACCGTTTACGAGAACCTGATCGCTGCTGCACGTCCGGGCGCGTGGGACTTTGAGCGTGTCTGCGCCCTGTTCCCGCGCTTGGGCGAACGCGTCGATCAGATTGCGGCGTCACTGTCGGGGGGCGAACAGCAAATGCTGGCGATTGGCCGCGCGTTGATGACCAACCCGACGCTGCTGATGCTGGACGAGGCGACCGAAGGGCTGGCCCCGGTCGTGCGTCAGGAAATCTGGGCCGCCGTGGCCACGCTCAAGCGCGAGTCCGGGCTGGCTTTGCTGGTTGTCGATAAATCACTGGCCGAATTGCGACATGTCGCAGACCGTGCCGTTATACTGGAACGGGGCACTTCTGTCTGGTCGGGGCGCATGGACGTCCTGGATGCTGCCGTGGCCGATCAATATCTTGGCGTCTAAGCGCCTGTCTGAAAAGGAAAACAAATGTCTCATCAAGTGATCCAGCCCGAAGGGTGGGCCCCGGCCAAAGGCTATGCCAACGGGATGCTCAGCGCGGACGGGCATCTGTTTGTCGGCGGACAAATCGGCTGGACGGCAGAACAGAAATTCGAGGCACATGATTTTATCGGTCAGATGAAGCAGGCCTTGCGCAACATCCGCGATGTGGTCGAAGCCGCAGGCGGGGTGCCCGAAGATATCATGCGTTTGACATGGTATGTGACCGACAAGGCCGAATATCTGGCCGCCCAAGCCGAGGTGGGTCGTGCCTACCGCGAGGTGATGGGCCGGCATTTCCCGGCAATGGCAATGGTCGTTGTCGCGGGCCTGATCGAGGATGAAGCCCGCGTAGAGATCGAAGCAACCGCCTTTATTTCAAAGGGTTAAAGGCAGGGGCCTAGCGCCGGAAGATCGCCGCCATACCCGTCGACGTCGCAAAAAGGACTGCTGCGACGCAGACCATGCTGGGCCCTGTGGGCGTGTCGAATGCAAAGGACGCGGCCAGCCCGCCCAAGGTCGAGATCATCCCAATCACCGCGGCTGTGATCGCCATCGTCTCGGGGCTGCGCGAAAACGGGCGTGCTGTGGCGGCGGGTATGATCAACATCGCCGCAATCAACAACGCCCCCACAACCTTCAGGGCGAAGGCAACCGTGACAGCAAGGGCCAGCGTCAGGATCAGTTGTTCGCGTTTGGGGTTCAACCCGCTTGCGGTGGCCAGATCGGGGTTCAACGTCGCGGACAGCAACGCTTGCCAACGCCAGACCAGCAGCCCGATGGATATCGCCGCACCGCCCCAGATCACCGCAAGATCGCCCCGGGTGACGGCCAGAATTTCCCCGAACAGATAGGCGCTGAGGTCAACCCGTTGATTGGGCAGCAAGGACACGGCCACCAAACCGATGGCCAGCGCGCCATGGGCCAGAACCCCCAGCAAGGCGTCGGTGCTGACATTGCGCCCGTTTAGACCGGCAACGATGACGGCCATCGCCAGGGCGACAACCAAAACGCCGCTAAAGACTGGCAAATCCAGTGACAGGGCAAGTGCTACCCCTAACAGGGCGGCATGCGCAGTTGCATCGCCGAAATACGCCATGCGCCGCCAGATGACAAAACAACCCAAGGGGGCTGCGGCCAGCGCCACGCCAACGCCGGCAAGGGCCGCGCGAAGTAGAAAATCGTCCAGCATTCAGTGAGCCCCGTCGCAATGTGTATGGTCATGATCGTGATCCGGGTCGTGATCATGTGAATGGGTGTGTTCGTGCCGGTACAGCGCAAAGGCCCCTTGGGTCCCCGTCCCAAAGAGGGCGCGGTATTCAGGGGCATCAG
Source organism: Sulfitobacter marinus (assembly GCF_900116285.1). Lineage (GTDB taxonomy): Bacteria > Pseudomonadota > Alphaproteobacteria > Rhodobacterales > Rhodobacteraceae > Sulfitobacter > Sulfitobacter marinus. The sequence continues at coordinate 386,935 of NZ_FPAJ01000001.1, forward strand.
CGACGATCTCGGGGGTGCCTTCGCAGCAGACATGCCCATTCAGGCACACCACACGGTCCGAGGCGGCCATGACCACGTGCAAATCATGGCTGACCATCAACACAGCACAGCCCATTTCGCGACGCACATCATCAATCTGGCGATAAAATGCGGCGGCCCCGGGCTGGTCGAGCCCTTGGGTCGCCTCATCCAGTATCAAGATGTCAGGGGCGTTCAGCAGGGCACGTGCAAGCAAGACCCGCTGAAACTGGCCGCCGGACAGATCAACCATTTGCCGTTTGGCCAAATCGCCGACGCCGGCCTTTTTCAGCGCGTTTTCCACGACAGTGCGGGGCTGACGATGGGGCAGGTTCAAGAACCCGCGCACGGTCAGCGGCAAGGTGGCATCAATCTGCAGCTTTTGCGGCACATATCCGATGCGCAGGTTGTCGGCGCGGGTAACAGTGCCGCTGGCCGGGGTTAACGCCCCGATCAACGCGCGCAACAGGCTGGATTTCCCCGACCCGTTGGGGCCGACGATGGTCACGATCTCACCGCGATTGATCGAGAAGTTCACGTTTTTCAGAACCGTCTGCCCATTCAGGACGATGGTGAGGTTCTGCGCCGAAATAAGGCTCATAAGGTATCCTGCGGCTGACATGCGGGGCACAGACCTTGGGCCTCGACGACGGTATGTTCAATTTGAAACCCGGCGGCGCGTGCTGCTTTGCCAAGACGGCCATCGGTTAGGGTTGTGTCGCTTTCGGCGACCGATTGGCAGCTGCGGCAAATCAGAAAGGCCGGCGTGTGGTCCTGACCCAGATGAGCGCAGGCAATATAGGCATTAAGCGCTTCGATCCGGTGGGCGCAGCCTGCCTTGACCAGAAAATCCAGCGCACGATAGGCAACGGGGGGCTGGGTGCCCAACCCTTCGGCTGCCAGATGTGCCAGGATATCATAGGCCCCATGCGCGCGATGCTCGGCCAGCAACAGCTCCAGCACCCGGCGACGCACGGGCGTCAGGCGCAGATCAAGGGCGGCACAGCGTTGTTCGGCCTTGGCCATTGTGTCGCTCACGCAGGCGTGGTGATCGTGGGTTTCAAATCCAATGGTGGCCATTGTGACTCCGTTGAAAGTTTGGGTATTGATATGTTATAACACTCGCTGTATCAAGCGTTATATTATTACATTTCGGAGTGTCCTTATGCGTTATCTCGCCCCTGTCTCTTTGCTGCTGTTGTCCACCGCTGCGTGGGCCGATGTTCCCCGCGTGGCGACGGATATTGCGCCTGTGCATTCGCTTGTTTCCCAGGTGATGGCAGGGGTGGGGACGCCTGATCTGACGATCCCGCCGGGCGCGTCGCCCCATAGCTATGCCATGCGCCCTTCCGAGGCGCGCGCGCTGTCCAATGCAGATTTGGTGGTTTGGGTCGGCCCTGCGCTGACCCCGTGGCTGGAAGAGCCGATTGACTCCTTGGCGGGCAACGCGCTGCATCTTGAGCTTGAGGACGTTGCAGGCATCCGTGTGTTGACCAACCGCGCAGGCGTAGCGTTTGAGGCCCATGATCACGGTGATGACCATGACGATCACGACGATCATGAGGGCGACGCTCATGAGGACCATGACGCGCATGGCGAGGATGGCGATCACGAAGCTCATGAGGATCATGACGACCACGACGATCACGCTAAGGATGATGATCACGATGATCATGAGGGGCACGACGACCATGAAGAACACGCAGAACATGATGGCGAGGATCATGCAGACCATGATGGCCATAACCACGCGCCGGGAGCCATTGATCCACATCTGTGGCTTGACCCGGTTAACGCGTCCTTGTGGCTTGGAGCGATCTCCGAGGCGCTTGGCCAGCTAGATCCCGAGAACGCCACCCTGTATGCGGACAACGCGGCCAAGGGGCAGGCCGATCTGGTTGAATTGCAGGGCGATATTCAGGCACAGCTCACGCCCCTGCAAGGCAGGCATTTTGCCGTGTTCCACGATGCATACCATTATTTCGAGGCACGTTTCGGCGTAGAGGCGAGTGCTGCGCTTTCTCTGAGTGATGGCAGCGCGCCCAGTGCGGCGCGGCTGGCCGAGGTGCGCGAGGTTGTGCAATCGGTCAATGCTGTCTGTGTGTTTACCGAACCGCAGTTCAACGCCGGCCTCGTTGATGCCTTGGCCGAAGGGGGCGGCGTGAAATCAGCGCCGCTTGACCCCTTGGGCGCAGAGCTGACCCCCGGACCTGCGCTGTATGGCGAGGTGATCCAGGGGCTTGCAACATCCTTTGCCGAGTGTCTGTCAGAGTAACGCGTTCATAGGGTCACCCACAGCTGGAACAATATCCCAGAGGTGAGTGACCCGACCAATGCGATGCCGACATAGAGAAGAAATACCGGCTTTTTGACCAAGGCCCACACGGCGATGGCGGCGGGCAAAGATGTGACGCCACCAGCGACCAGGAACGCAAGTCCCGCACCCGGTGCCATGCCTTGGCCCATCAATCCGCCGACCAACGGCAGCGCTGCATAGCCGTTCAGATAGGCGGGTACACCGACCAACGTGGCCAGACCGATGGGGGCAAATCCTGCGCCGCCCAAGACGCTGGTGATCAGCTCGGCCGGGACCCACGCCAGCATCAGGCTTTCGAGCAAAAACGCCAGTGTCAGCCATTTGGCAAGGAACAAGGTGGTCTTGACGGCCTCGCGCCAGAACTTGGTCACGCGGGCATCGTCCTGCCAGAATTTCCACACCACCGGCTGTACGCTGCGCACCTTGGAGGCACCGCAGCCGCCATTGCCGACGCCTTCGCGCAGTGGATCAGTCAAACCGCCGACTTTGCCCATGGCATGTACGACAATGCCGCCAAAGATACCAAGGCCCACAGCGGCAAGGGTTTTGGCTATGGCGAACTCAACCCCCAATACACCTGTGGTTAGCAAAAACATCGACGGGTCCATCACCGGCGATGCCAGCCAGAATGCCATAACGGCGGACAGGGGCACACCCATGGCCAGCAGGGCAGCAATCAACGGGATCACCCCGCAAGAGCAAAACGGTGACAGCCCGCCCGCAAGGGCTGCAATCACGATCATGACGGCAGGCGATCCGGTAAAGGCCCGCGCAATCAGTCCGTCCGCGCCCGTCGCCCCTGCATAGGCGGCGATCCCGATTGAAAGGATCAGAAACGGGCCGACATTCAGCAGGTTTTGCACAGCGAATTGGGCGCTGCTGATGGCTTGCGGTGGGTTAAAGATGAAAAGCACGGCCAGCAGGCCCGCGCAAAACAGCCACACGCGTTCGTTTGTCCAGATGCGATGCAGCAGATCGGTATAGCGATTGCGGGGGGGGAGGGTGATATCGCTCATGCGGCGTCTTCCTTGTTTAATGTGACCCCGACGCAGCATTCAGACGTCAAAAAGGCCACTGTTTCCTGCATCGCGTCAAAATCGACGCGATTAACGATTTGCCGCCCCTGACGGGTCTGTAGGACCAGCCCCGCATCGACCAAGGCGCTAAGGTGGTGTGCAAGAGTTGAAGGGGCCGCCCCCAAATGTTGGCCAATTTCGCCCACGTTCAGACCGTCATGGCCTGCGCGAACGAGCAGGCGAAAGACGGCCAGACGGGTGTCGTGGCCAAGAGCGGCGAGAGAGCGGGCGGTTTTAATGTGATCTGTCATGCGCTCAATTAAAACTATAAAACTAGTTTTGTAAATATGATTCGATGAAGCTCGTGGAACGACCTTCGTATGAAAAAGCCCGGGGCTGGAACCCCAGGCTTAGTATCTGCGCGCATGCAGAAGGGTAAGGTGTTGTTATACGGCGATTTTGCCGCCGCCCTGCTTGGTGATGACCACCACCGCCGGCCGCGGGGGCATGGCAGGATCGAAGTCGGGCCAACGGGTGGCGGGGTCCTCAAATGTGCTGTTACGCTCGAACCCGGCGAGGTTTTTTGTGCCATCCGTGCCCGGATGCTGAACCGCAACAAACAGGGTTTCGCCATCATCGGTAAAATAGGGGCCGCACATTTCCCCACCGACGGGGCAGCGAAAGAACAGCTTGGACGTGCCCCGCGCGTCGCCTTCGGTCTCAACGGCATAAAGCCCGTCTGACTTGCCCGTCTTGGCCCAGCTGCCGCCCTGATCGGTGCTGACCCACAGCCGCCCATCGGCGTCGATGGCGCAGTTGTCGGGGCTGCCGAACCAACCGTTTTCAGACGTGTCCGGGTTCCACTGTGCGCCAACCTCGGCCAGCGAGGGATCGCCACATTTTACCAAGATCGACCAAGTGCCCATGGTCGCGGCGTGGTTGCCGCCCTGTTCCTTGATCTCGATGATATGGCCGAAACTGCTTTTGGCGCGGGGGTTTGCGGCGTTCAGGTCATCTTCGCCGCGTTTGGTGTTATTGGTCAGCATGATATAGGCCGTGCCATCGCCGCGCGGCTGCGCGTCTTCGGGACGGTCCATGGGGGTCGCGCCGAGTAGATCGGCGGCAATGCGGGTGTCGATCATCACGTCACCTTGGTCATTGAACCCGTTTTCCGCGGTCAGAGGCCCGGCACCATGGATCAGGGGCAGCCAAAGCACAGTGCCATCCTCTTCAAAGCGCGCGACATAGAGGGTGCCATCGCTAAGCAGTTTGGAATTGGCGGCGCGGTCGCCGGATACCTTGCCGCCCGAGACGTATTTATACTGGTAGTCAAAGCGGTTGTCGTCGCCCATGTAGATCACCAAACGGCCATCGCTCGACACTGTCGTTTCGGCCCCTTCATGGCGGAACCGGCCAAGGGCTGTGTGTTTGATCGGGGTGGATGTCGGGTCCATCGGGTCAACCTCGACCACCCAGCCGAATTTATTGGGCGCGTGGGGTTCTTTGTCGATGTTGAAGCGGTCGTATTTCTGACCCCATGCGTACCACATCCCCGGCACGCCATAGCGTTTCTGCGAGGCAGCTTCGCGGCTGGTGGGATCAATCACTGGCTTGCCGTCGGCATCCAGATTATCTGTCCAGTAATACCCGTGAAAGTTTTCTTCGGCCATTAACCATGTGCCCCATGGCGTCATGCCGCCCGCGCAATTGTTCAGCGTGCCAATCACCTTGGTGCCGGTGGGGTCGTCATTGGTTTGCAGACGGGCATGACCCGCGGCGGGGCCATCGATCGTCATTGCGGTGTCCAGCGGGCTGATGCGGCGGTTCATCTTGCCGTCACGCACGACCTGCCAAACGCCGCTAGCATCTTTGGCGATCTCGACAACCGATCCCCCATGGGCGGCCATTTCAATGTCGATCAATTCAGGCGTCATGCCGGAAAATCCGGCGCGGTCCTGACGGCCAAGACCGGGGAACATCACCTCTTCGTTGGTGTATTCGTGGTTCACACAAAGCAAACCGCGCGTGCCATCATCGTTCAGCGGCACAAACCCAACGTAATCGTTGTTATAGCCGAACTGTTTCAACTGCGCGGCGGCGGTCTGGTTCATCACGTCAAATTCGGGCGCGTCGGCGGTGATCGGATCGCCCCACCGCAGCAAAACCTGCGCGTCATAACCATCGGCCACATGGTGAGTTTCGTCGTTGCCCCAGGCCAATTCATCAAAGCGATAGCGGCTTGCGGGGGCGGCATTGCCCTGATGGGGCGCGACCAAGGCCGAGGTGCCGAACAGGGTCGTGGTCGCGGTCACACCCAACATGCCGCGCAGGATCTCGCGGCGGCCATAGCGCGCATTGATGACATCGCCAATCGTACGCTCAAGGTTGGGGTTTGTGGGGATGTCGTCAAAGGCCTCGTACGCTTCGGCCTTATTGCCGATAGAGGGATCGTTAAGGATATCATGGCGGGTCATGGCTGCTCCTGCATGTTTGCTGTGATGCCGCGAAACATCATTTTGGTATGTCACAACCGCGTGCCAATGAAACGAAGGTTTTGTGACAAACGGCGGTCGGCGGCGGGCACGGGCAGCGAGTTCGATAAATTTTTCGACATTTTTTCAGGCGGCCAAATAAGGCGTTTTGCACATCGCGCGGCGGTATATCTGCACGCAGCGGGCAGGGCCTTGGCGATAAACCTGCGCTGGGCAGCCCGTTGTCTGTCACTGGAAGGGAGACCACCCCTTGAACCCCAAGTATGGCGCGACTAATCTGTGAGTAAGGGTTTCGCGGGTATGGTCCTGCGGACGGCACAATCAGGCAGGCTTATGAACGATCCACACGATACCTATATGAACACGCTTGTCCCCATGGTGGTTGAACAGACCAGCCGGGGCGAACGCGCATACGACATTTTCTCGCGTCTGCTGAAAGAGCGGATTATTTTCCTCTCCGGCCCTGTGCATGATGGCATGTCGTCGCTGATCGTCGCGCAGTTGCTGCACCTGGAGGCCGAAAACCCGTCGAAAGAGATTTCGATGTATATCAACAGCCCCGGTGGCGTTGTCACATCGGGTTTGTCGATCTACGACACCATGCAATACATCAAACCCAAGGTGTCGACGCTGGTGATCGGCCAGGCCGCATCGATGGGGTCACTGCTGTTGCAAGCGGGCGAGCCGGGCATGCGGTTCTCGCTGCCCAACAGCCGCGTGATGGTGCACCAACCCTCTGGCGGGTATCAAGGTCAGGCGACCGACATCATGATCCATGCGCAAGAAACGCAAAAGTTGAAAACCCGCCTGAACGAGATCTACGTCAAACACACAGGCCAATCGCTTGATAAAGTAGAAGCGGCCCTTGAGCGCGACAACTTTATGTCCCCCGAAGAAGCGAAAGACTGGGGCTTGATCGACGAAATCGTCGAAAACCGCGGTAAAATGGATGACCCGGACGCCGATAAAAGCGGCAAGTAAATAAGGCGTGCGCGGTTAACGATTTTGCGATTGTGGACCGCGCACCGCTGGCCTAAGCTGGCACCGAGCAAATGCAAAACTGCACCACCTTAAGGTGGGCAAATCACAAGACAGACCTGAAAGGGTTGAAATGGCGAATACGACCAGCGGCGATAGCAAAAACACTCTGTACTGCAGCTTTTGTGGCAAAAGCCAGCATGAGGTGCGCAAGCTGATTGCGGGGCCGACTGTGTTCATCTGCGATGAATGTGTCGAACTGTGCATGGATATCATCCGCGAAGAGACAAAGGCATCCGGCCTGAAAGCCACCGATGGCGTGCCGACACCCAAAGATATTTGTGACGTGCTGGACGATTATGTGATCGGTCAGGCAATGGCCAAACGCGTTTTGTCCGTTGCGGTGCACAACCACTACAAACGTTTGAACCACGCCCAGAAGGGTGGGGATATCGAACTTGCGAAATCCAACATCCTGCTGATCGGGCCGACCGGTTGCGGTAAAACGCTGCTTGCGCAAACGCTGGCACGCATTTTGGATGTACCGTTTACCATGGCCGACGCCACCACATTGACCGAAGCGGGTTATGTGGGCGAAGACGTTGAAAACATTATCCTAAAGCTGCTGCAGGCCTCTGAATATAATGTTGAGCGTGCGCAGCGTGGCATCGTTTATATCGACGAAGTTGATAAGATCACCCGCAAATCCGAGAACCCTTCGATCACCCGCGATGTATCGGGCGAGGGCGTTCAGCAAGCGCTGCTGAAGCTGATGGAAGGGACGGTTGCATCTGTTCCACCGCAAGGCGGACGCAAGCACCCGCAGCAGGAATTCCTGCAGGTGGATACAACCAACATCCTGTTCATCTGTGGCGGGGCCTTTGCGGGTCTTGACCGGATTATCGCCGCACGCGGCAAAGGGTCGGCCATGGGCTTTGGCGCAGATGTGCGCGACAAGGATGCCCGCGGCATCGGCGAGATTTTCACCGATCTGGAACCGGAAGACCTATTGAAATTTGGTTTGATCCCGGAATTCGTGGGCCGTTTGCCAGTTTTGGCAACATTGGAAGACCTGGATGAAGACGCGCTTGTGACCATCCTGACCCAGCCGAAAAACGCGCTGGTTAAGCAGTATCAACGCCTGTTCGAGATTGAAGACACAGAGCTGACCTTTACCGATGATGCGCTGTCTGCCATCGCCAAGCGCGCGATTGAGCGGAAAACAGGTGCGCGCGGGTTGCGCTCTATTCTCGAAGATATCCTGCTGGACACGATGTTCGAATTGCCGGGCATGGAGACGGTCACAGAGGTTGTGGTGAACGAAGAGGCCGTGATGTCGGACGCAGCGCCGCTGATGATTCATGCCGAAGCCGAGAAAGAGCCCGCAACCGCAGGCTAAGTATCGCCCCTATAGATTGATGAAAGCGTGCCTTTTGGTCGCGCTTTTTCATTTGGTCGCAGCGCTTTAGACGTTCTTGGGGTTTTGTTATCTTGACGTCAGATCGGCGATTGGGTCTGACTGTGCCGCAGAGATTTCACAAAGGACAGACCATGATACAGCGTATATCTTCCGGCGGAGAGTTCGAGGCCAAGATCGGCTATTGCCGCGCCGTCGTCGCGGGCGGTTTCGCCCATGTCGCGGGCACTGTGGGGCAGGGCTATACGGTCACCGATCAATGTCGTGCCGCATTAACCACGATCGAGAACGCGTTGAAGCAGGCTGGCTGTTCCATGGCGGACGTGGTGCGGGTGAACTATTATCTGCCCGACCGGGCCGAATTTGAACCTTGCTGGCCTATGCTTTCTGAAACATTTGGTCAGAACCCGCCTGCCGCCACGATGATCGAATGCGGATTGATCGACCCTAAATACCGCATTGAAATCGAAGTGACGGCGCTGGTCCCTACTGCTTAACGCAGGCGTGGGATGGGTCGCTCGTTCGGGCTGCCATTAATGTCGCGGGCATTTTGCTTGCGCCATTGACCATAAAGCGCGGTCAGATGCTCATACGTGTTGGGATTAATCTTTTGCATCCCCGCAATCAAATGTCTGGAATCGTCAACCAGATTGCACATGATGGATCTGAGCGTCTTTTTCAGCATCTCTTCGTCCAAGTCGCCCTCGGTGATGCCAACCGCCAGAAATTCATAGTAATTCAGCAGCGTCGTCAGGGCGAGGGCGCTGTCCCGTCTGACCTTATGTTCCGCAATAACATCCATCGACGCGCCGGGCGGCGTCATGGTATTGCGTGCGGCGTTCCAGTCGTCAAAGGCCACATCGGTATATTCGGGGAAATAGGCGCGCCGTTTTTCGATGGTGCCTTGGAATTCCGAACTAAGCCGCGTTTCCAGCAAAACCGTAATCGTATGCTGCTTGCGCTGCGCGTGGCGGGCGGCGCGGGTGCTGAACCAAAAGGTCAGGATCGCCGCAACCACTGAAATCGCAGCAACGATGGTGCCGGTTGCGGTCAGGAATGCCGTGTATTGCGGACTGGGCTTGTTAGGAAATAATGCATAAACGCTGGATAAGCTGGCCGATGCCAAGGGCAGCAGGATCAACAGGAATATGCAAAGGGTACAAAGGACTAGCAACGCGCCAAATATAAAGAGGAATGCGCGCGCAATCATCGTCTAAAGCAGCTTGGCCTTATCCGTTGCCAAAGCCATCACGGGGAAGGCCGTTGCCGAAACCGTCAGTTGTCATTGCTCTACCCCTCAATCGGTATGCGTTTCTCGTATCATACAAAAGGACCGCAAGCCAGTTCTTCCGGCTGATACAGATCCTTTTACGCCTGTAGGTCTTAATATAGGGTGAGGGACCCAAAATTGCAAAAAATTGATACATCTGCGCAATGGGCGGCTTTTCGCAGCAAAATCAGGGTCAAAGCAGGGTTAGGCGGTTAAATTCAGGGGCCGTGCCGCCAGCGATGACTAGACGTTGCCCCACCAATCGGGCATAGACAAACCAAAGCTTCAGGAGACCTAAATGGGCATTCTATCTTCTTTCTTGCGCGCCGTGACATGGTGGAACGGCCAGACCCTGAACACGCAGCTGTTTACTTGGCGCAAGGGCACCAAGGTGGGTGAAGATGCCGAGGGCAACGTTTACTATCGCAACGCGGATGACAGCAAACGCTGGGTGATCTTTAACGGTGAGGTTGAGGCCTCGCGGGTGAACCCCGATTGGCACGGCTGGCTACATCATACTTGGGATGAAACGCCTCAGGACCGCCCTTTGGCACATAAACACTGGGAAAAGCCGCATCAGGAAAACCTGACAGGCACGGCCTTGGCCTATGCGCCAGCGGGTTCGATCCGCCGCGAACACCCCGCGGACCGCGGCGATTACGAGGCTTGGAGCCCGGAATAATCCATGGGTGGTGACCTGCCGGAAACAATGAGGGGCGGCGTCGTTTTGGCCGCTGCGTTGGGTTTTATCGTTTATGCAGGGCAGGCCGCTGGCATCGGATGGGCACAGTTGTATCGGTGGATCACTGTGTCTAAATTCCCAACGACAGCGCGGCGGGCAGATCGCAGTTCTATGTGTCGGATGGGGATGTGATCAGCGACAGGCAAGGCGCGTTGAGCCTGATTCCGCTTTTGTTGAAATTCGTTTCAGGTCAAGGACGTGAGTGATGGGTAAGATACTGATTTTTTTGGCGTTGTTTGCGTTGCCCGTACAGGCCCAGCAGGTGACCAGCGCCGATGGGGCGTTGCTGCGGGCTTTGGATAAGATATCTGGCGAAACCAAAGATTTCGAGATCAAGCGCGGCGAAATCGTGCGTGCGGGCAGTCTGGCTGTGCAGATGAACGATTGCCGCTTTCCCGTGGGAAACCCCGCTGGTGACGCCTTTGCCGAGCTTGAGATAGTTGAGTTTGGTAAGGAAAACCGTCTGTTCTCAGGCTGGATGATTGCCTCGTCGCCCGCTTTGTCAGCGCTTGAGCATCCGCGCTATGACATCTGGGTCATCCGCTGCACCACCTCCTGAGGCGTGGCAGGGGAAGGGCTGTTGAAATCGGCATTCAACTCCAATGCTGCCTCAAGACGTTTGTGATAGGCGTCGCGGGGAATTTCGACCGCGCCCAGCGACGCAAGATGGGGCGTTAGAAACTGCGTATCAAACAGCGTGAACCCGCCCCGTTTGAGCCGGTCGACCAGACAGGCCAAGGCAATCTTTGACGCGTTATCGCGGCGTGAAAACATGCTTTCGCCGAAAAATGCCGCTCCCAGCGTGACACCGTAAACGCCGCCCACCAACGCATCGCCCTCCCACAGCTCGAGCGAATGCGCAGCGCCGCCTTGATGAAGGGCCTGGTAGAGGGCAAAAATTTCGGCGTTGATCCACGTTTCTTCGCGGTCTGCGCAGCCGGTTACGACGTCAGCAAAGGCGCTGTTGATCGAAACGGTAAAACCCGTGCGCCGCATGGCCCGCGCCAGACTGCGCGAGATATGGAACCCGTCCAAAGGAAAGACGCCCCGTAAACGCGGATCGACCCAGAAAATATCCGGGTCGTCGCGGTGTTCGGCCATGGGGAAGATACCCATGGAATAGCCATGTAGCAAAAGCTCTGGCGTGAGGTCAGGCATCGCCCAAGTTGTTTTCAAGCCAATGTTCAAGCCAGTGGATGTTGTAATCCCCTGTCAGCACATCTTTTTCTTCCAACAACGCGTGAAACAGCGGGATCGTGGTATCGACCCCGTCCACGATTAGCTCTCCCAAAGCGCGTTTCAGGCGGGCCAAGGCTTCGGGGCGGTCGCGGCCATGGACGATCAGTTTGCCGATCAAGCTGTCGTAGTAGGGCGGGATCGAATAGCCGTCATACAGCGCGCTATCCATCCGCACACCAAGACCGCCGGGTGCATGGTACTGCGTGATTTTACCCGGGCAGGGCGAGAAGTTAGGCAGTTTTTCCGCGTTAATCCGCACTTCGATCGCGTGACCGTTGATCTTAAGGTCTTCTTGGGTGAACGACATGTCCATGCCGGACGCGACGCGGATTTGTTCGCGCACCAGATCAACGCCAAAGATGCCTTCGGTCACAGGGTGTTCGACCTGCAAACGTGTGTTCATCTCGATGAAATAGAATTCGCCGTTCTCGTACAGGAATTCGATTGTGCCGGCACCGATGTAATTGATGTTTGCCATCGCATCGGCACAGACCTTACCAATGCGCGCACGCTCAGCTTCCGTGATCGAGGGGCCGGGGGCTTCCTCGAACACCTTTTGGTGGCGGCGTTGCAGCGAACAATCGCGTTCACCCAAATGCACAGCGCGGCCTTTGCCATCACCAAACACCTGAATTTCGATGTGGCGCGGCGTGGTCAGGTATTTCTCGATGTAAACTTCGTCATTGCCAAAGTTCGATTTACCCTCGGCACGGGCCGTCATAAAGGCGCGTTCCATGTCAGCCGCAGTTTGCGCGACTTTCATGCCTTTGCCGCCACCGCCAGCCGTGGCTTTGATGATGACGGGATAGCCGATTTCGTCACCGATACGCTTGGCTTCGTCAAGAGTCGCAACGCCGCCGTCAGAACCGGGCACACAGGGCACGCCCAGCTCTTTCATGGTGTCCTTTGCGGTGATCTTGTCGCCCATGATGCGGATATGCGCAGCTGTGGGGCCAATAAAGGTCAGGCCATGGTCTTCGATGATCTGAACAAAGCCCGCATTTTCAGACAAAAAACCATAACCGGGGTGAATCGCCTCGGCACCTGTAATCTCGCAGGCGGCGATGATCGATGGGATCGACAGATAGGATTGCTGCGAGGACGGCGGGCCGATGCAGACAGATTCGTCGGCCATGCGCACATGCATTGCATCGCTGTCCGCGGTGGAATGTACCGCGACAGATACAATGCCCATTTCGCGCGCAGCGCGGATCACGCGTAACGCGATCTCGCCCCTGTTGGCGATAAGGATTTTCTTGAACATGGGTTTACGCCTTATGCCAGAATCACCAAAGGTGCGCCGAATTCGACAGCCGCACCATCTTCGACCAAGATACGCTTGACCGTGCCTGCATGGGGGGCGGGGATGTGGTTCATCGTTTTCATGGCTTCGACGATCAGCAATGTGTCACCTTCGGCGACGGTGCTGCCAACGCTGATAAAGGCCGGTGCACCCGGTTCGGCTTGCATATAGATCGTGCCAACCATGGGCGACACAACCGCGCCGGGGTCGGAAGCAGGATCGGCATTGTCTGCTGCTGATGGGGCAGGGGCTGCCAAAGCCACAGGGGCGGCAGCGGCCGTCGGCGCGGGCGCAGCCACGGCCTGCTGGGCAGCGACGATCTGCTGAGGTGGTTTGCGGCTAACCCGCACATTCAGGCTATCATCTTCGGAATAATCGCGCTTGACCTGAAGTTCGGTCAGGTCGTTTTCATTCAACAACTCGGCAAGTGCACGGATAAATGCCACATCTGCGTCATGGGTGTTTTTTGTCATTTTGTTCCTCAGCCAGTATATAACGCGGGGCTCGAATGCCTCAGCCCCAAAGCTGATGTCTTATAGGACATGGGCGCGGTTATGGAAAGCAACCAGTTGCCTATAGGGCAGCGGCTTGCCAAACTGCGGAAAACAAAGGGGCATTCACCATGAATTTAGCGCAGTGGCTGGTGCGCAGTGCGCAGGCGGACGGGGACCGGCCCGCCTTGTTCTTTGGGGAAACACAGGTCGCAACCTATGCCGAATTTGATGCAGGCGCGCGGGCAGTGGCGGGGTGGTTACAGGCCCAAGGGGTGAAACCCGGCGATCGCGTTGCAATTTTTATGAAGAACACGCCGGAGTATCTGATCGTGTTTTACGGTATTTGGTACGCTGGGGCGGCCGTGGTGCCGATTAACGCCAAGCTACACAGCCGCGAGGCTGATTTTATCCTAAACGATTCCGGGGCAAAGCTGGTCTTTGTCAGCCCCAATCTGGCCGAAGGTCTGCGCCAGGATCACAGCATGCTGGTCGCCCCATCCCCGGCGTATCGCACGGTTTTGGCATCCGCACCTGTGGACGGCGTCGTGGATCGCGCCGCCGATGATCTGGCCTGGCTGTTCTACACCTCAGGCACCACGGGCAAGCCCAAGGGCGTGATCATCACCCATGGCATGGCCCTGTCCATGGCGCTTTGCTACGGCGTCGATGTGGATCAGGTCTCGGGGGAGGATACCGCGCTTTATGCCGCGCCGCTCAGCCACGGGGCGGGGTTGTACAATCTGATGCATGTGCAGGCGGGTGCACGGCATGTTTGTCCTGTTTCGGGCGGGTTTGATGTGCCCGAAATTCTGGATCTGGCAGAACATTTTGGCGGTGTGCATATGTTCGCGGCCCCCACGATGGTCAAACGGCTGACAGACGGCGCGCGGGCATTGCGGCGCACTGGTAGGGGGCTGCGGACGATCGTTTATGCGGGCGGGCCGATGTATACCGCCGACATCATTGATGCGGTGGATCATTTTGGCCCGGTGTTCGTGCAGATTTACGGGCAGGGCGAATGCCCGATGGGGATCACGGCACTGCCCCGCGCCAGCGTCTCAGATCGCAGTCATCCCAATTGGCGGGGCAGGCTGGGGTCCGTTGGCCGCGCGCAGGCCGCGGTTGAGGTGCGGATTGGTGACGCTAACGGCAGGCCAGTTGCAAATGGTGTGGCGGGCGAGATTATGGTGCGTGGGCAGACCGTTATGCCGGGCTATTGGAAAAATCCAGCCGCCACCGAGGCAACGCTGAAAGACGGCTGGCTGATGACAGGGGATGTGGGGATGATGGACGCCGAAGGCTTCGTGACCCTGCAAGACCGCAGCAAGGATGTGATCATCACCGGCGGATCTAACGTCTATCCCCGCGAGGTCGAGGAAGTCTTGTTGGAACATGATGGGGTGAGCGAAGCCTCGGTCATCGGGCGCGCGCATCCCGATTGGGGCGAGGAAGTCGTGGCGTTCATTGTAGGGCAGGTGCCGGAGGCGGAGCTGGATGCGCTGTGCCTCAGCCGCATTGCGCGGTTCAAGCGTCCCAAGAGCTATATCAGGGTCGAGAGCTTGCCGAAGAATAACTACGGCAAAGTGCTCAAGACCGAGCTGAGGTTACTGCTAGCGGAGTAGGGCCGCAGCGGGGGCGGAAAGTTTCAAATTTTCCGGGCCGGAATTTTTGAAAAATCCCGCGCCCCCCGCTGCTGTTGGTTTTAGATGGCGAGGTATTCCGCGCGCAGTTCGGCGTTGTTCAACACCTCTTCGGCGGTGCCGTCAAATACGACGCTGCCCGTGTCCATAATCACGGCACGGTCCGCAAGTTTCAGGGCACGCACGGCGTTTTGTTCAACCAGAATGGTGGTAATCCCTTGGGATTTGATCAAGGCCAGCGTCTTTTCAATCTCGTCCACGATCACAGGGGCCAGACCCTCATAGGGTTCATCCAGCAGCAACACCTTGATGTCACGGGCCAGGGCGCGGGCGATGGCCAGCATCTGCTGCTCGCCCCCTGACAAGGTCACACCTTCTTGTTTGCGGCGTTCTTTGAGGCGGGGGAACAGTTCGTATATGCGGTCCAGCGACCAGCCGATGGGCGGGGCGATCTGGGCAAGCTGCAGGTTCTCCTCGACCGTTAGTCCCGCGATGATACGGCGGTCTTCGGGAACCAGGGCCATTCCGGAGGCAGAGGCCTCGTGGCTGGCCATTTTGTGCAATGGCTGATGGTCCAACCAGACTTCGCCCTTGCGCAATTCGGGGTCACCGATCTGCGCAAGTGTCCGCAGGGTAGAGGTTTTTCCCGCCCCGTTGCGGCCCAGCAGGGCCAAAATTTCGCCCTCGTGCACGTTAAAGCTGACGCCTTGCACGATATAGCTTTCGCCATAGTAGGCGTGGATATCCCACACCGACAGATAGGCGGGGGCCGTCGAGGCGTGGTTGGCGTTTTTGGAAAAATCGGGGGTGGTGTTCATAGCTTTATCCTTACGAGAGGTGCGGGGGCGGCCCCGCCCTTCATCATGCAGCGACCTGGGTTTCGCCCAGATACGCTTCGCGGACCTTGGGGTGGCCTTTGATGTTATCGGGTGTGTCTTCGACCAAGGGGGTGCCTTGGGCCAGTACCGTGATCCGCTCGGCCAGTGAGAACACCACATGCATGTCATGTTCGATGATGGCGATGGTGATGTCGCGTTCCTCTTTGATTTGCTTGAGCAGATCAATGGTGTTGTTGGTGTCGGCGCGCGCCATGCCGGCGGTCGGTTCGTCCAGCAGCAAAAGCCGAGGGTCTTGGGCCAGACACATTGCGATCTCAAGCCGGCGTTTGTCACCGCGCGACATGGCCGCCGCATGCATGTGACGTTTGTCGGCCAGCTTCATCTCAACCAGCATTTCTTCGGCCTTGTCCATGACATCGCGTTGGCTGCCGACCGAGCTGTAGCCGTTCATCGCAAACGCGCCGTCACGTTTGGCAAAGCAGGGGATCAGCATGTTTTCCTGCACGCTGAGATCGTCAAAAATCTCGGGGGTTTGGAAAACGCGCGAAATGCCCATCTGGTTGATTTCATAGGGTTTACGCCCCAGCACAGATTGCCCGTCGAACATGACCGAACCGGTGTCCGGGATCAGTTTGCCAACCAGAACATTCAGCAGCGTGGACTTGCCTGCGCCGTTCGGCCCGATGATGGCATGCACTGTTTTCTCAGCCACATTGAGGTTCACATTCCCGAGGGCTTGCAGACCGCCAAAGCGCTTGTTGACGTTTTTGATTTCAAGAATATTCATCGCGTCCGCTCCTTATTCTGCAGGTGTTGTTGTGGTGCCGTCAGGCGATTTAGGATCCGCCTTCTTGCGTTTAAACAAGTTGCCGATGCGTTGACCGCCTTCGACCAAACCGCCGGGCAGAAAGATCACGACCAGCATGAACAGCAGGCCCAATGTCAGGTGCCAGCCTTTGCCCACAAAGGGGTGGATGATCGTGACCATAAAGTTTTCGATGCCGTCGGGCATGAAGGAAAACCAGCCATGCAGAACGTTGTCGTTGATCTTGGAGACGATGTTTTCCATGTACTTGATGAAACCCGCACCCAGGATCGGCCCGATAAGCGTACCTGCACCGCCAAGGATCGTCATCAACACGACCTCGCCCGAGGCTGTCCAGAACATGCGTTCCGCGCCCACTTGGGTGTCCATCGCCACCAACAGCCCACCCGCAAGACCAGCATACATGCCCGAGATCACAAAGGCCGCCAGCGTATAGGGTTTGGAGTTGAGGCCGGTATAGTTCATCCGCTGCTGGTTTGACTTCACAGCGCGCAGCATCATGCCAAGCGGCGACCGGAAGATGCGGATCGACAGGTAAAAGGCGACCAGCATGATGGCAGCGGCGATGTAATAGCCCGCGTTAAAGGTAAACACCCAGTCGCCCAATTGCAGCTGTGTGCTGGCCTTCATGTCGAGGCCAAACAGATTGGCACGCGGCGACTGACCGGCGGGCAGGGCCCCGTCCAGAATACGTGGATCGGTATGCTTGGGCTGAAGCCCGGTTTCACCACCGGTGATTGGCGTCAGAACCGAATAAGCCAGCGCATAGGACATTTGTGCAAAGGCCAAGGTCAGGATCGAGAAATAGATGCCCGAGCGGCGCAATGAAATCCACCCCACCAGCAGCGAGAACAAGCCCGCCACCAACACCGATACCATGATCGCAGGGATCACATTCATCGTCAGCAGCTTCATCATCCAGATTGCGGCATAGGATCCGACACCCAGAAAGGCCGCGTGACCAAAGCTGAGATAGCCGGTCAGGCCGAACAGAATGTTAAAGCCGATGGCAAAGATGCCAAAGATTACCAGACGTTGCATCAAGTCAGGATAGCCCCCGTTGAACTGCGCCATGGCAGACCCTTCGGGAAAGGGATTCAGGATGAAGGGGGCGAAGAGGCACAGCAGTGCCACAACAAAGAGGAGGCCCGCGTCTCTTTTTGATAGTCCAAACATGGTTTATTCCTCCATCACGCCTTTGCGGCCCATCAGACCACGGGGACGCGTAAGCAAAATGATGATTGCAACAAGGTAGATGATGATCTGGTTGATGCCTGGGATCAGCTCTAGGATAGCCGACATCGAGGCAAAGCTTTCGAGGATACCAAGTAAGAAGCCCGCCAGCACAGCACCGGGCAGAGAGCCCATGCCGCCGACAACGACCACAACAAAGCTAAGCACCAGAAAATCCATACCCATATGATAATTGGGCGAATTGATCGGCGCGTACATCACACCTGCCAGACCGGCCACGGCCGCAGCGATACCGAACATGATGGTGAACCGTTTATCGATGTTGATGCCCAGCAGGCCAACAGTTTCGCGGTCTGCCATACCGGCGCGCACGACCATCCCGAAGGTGGTGAATTGCAAGAAGGCGAACACGGCGCCGATGATCACAGCGGCAAAGCCAAAATAGACCAAGCGCCAGTAGGGATAGATGATAGTGTTGGGATCAAAGCCCAGCATCGCGCCGAAATCAAACGAACCGGCGAATACCGCAGGGGCAGGCGTCGGGATCGGATTGGCACCGTAGAAGAATTTGATGACTTCTTGCAGCACGATCGCAAGGCCGAATGTCACCAGAATTTGGTCCGCATGCGGGCGCTTGTAGAAATGCTTGATCAGCCCACGCTCCATGATAAAGCCGATGGCGATCATGACCGGGACCGCAAAGAGGATCGACAGCGGGACGGCCCAATCAATGATCGCGTCACCTGTGGTTTGCCCAACGAATTCATGGATATACGGCACATCGACTTTCATCGGGTTGCCCAGAAAATCCTTGCGCGTGTCGTCGATAATGGTGTGGCTGAGGGTTAGAAGCTTGCTAAAGGTCACGGCACAGAAGGCCCCGATCATGAACAATGCACCGTGGGCAAAGTTGACCACGCCCAAGGTGCCGAAAATCAGGGTCAGGCCCAAGGCAATCAGCGCATAGGCGGACCCCTTGTCTAGACCGTTCAATATTTGAAGAAGAATTGCGTCCATGGTCTATCCCATCTGTCACACGTATTGCGCGCCCGAAATCGGGCGAGGTCGCTGTCGGTTGGTACTGTTGTTTTTTGTGGTGCTGCGGGGCAGGCGGCGTGGCCCGCCCCGCAAGTTTTTGGTGCGATTATGCGCCAGCGTTACATGAACCCAGGCTACCGCCTGCGAACTGTTCGTGATCGGGTGCATATGTCACCTGATCGGCTGGCGTAACTTCTACGATTTCCACCAGATCGTATTCGTTTTCTGGGTTTTCTTTACCCTTCACAACGACAACGTCCTTAAAGCACTGGTGGTCATCCGCGCGGTACAATGTTGGACCGTTGCCCATACCGTCGAATTCAAAGCCTTCCAACGCTTCGACAACCGCACATGGGTTGAACGAACCGGCGCGTGTAACCGCGTCAGCATAAAGCATGGTCTGCACATAGCATGTGTGCGCGGCCTGCGATGGTGGGAAGCCGTATTTGGTGCCGAACGACTGAACAAAGGCGTTTGTACCAGAATAGCGCGAACCCAATTGGTCTTCGAGCTTCCAGTCCCAGTTTTGCGAACCAAGAATGCCTTTGATGTTGGCACCCGCACCGCGGGCCATCAGCTCGGAGTAGAGCGGCACAACGATTTCGAACTTCTTGCCGTTCACCATCTTGTCGCGCAGGCCGAACTGAACCGCGTTGGTCAACGAGTTCACCATGTTCCCGCCGTAGTGGTTCAGAACCAGAACGTCGGCACCGGATTGCAGAACAGGCGCAATATAGGCTGAGAAGTCGGTTTGCGTCAGCGGTGTTTTAACCGCGTTCACAGTTTCCCAACCAAAGGCTTCGGTCGAGGAACGAACGGCTTCTTCTGTGGTGTAACCCCAGTTGTAGTCGGCGGTCAGGTGATAGGCCTTGCGGTCTTTGCCGTATTCATTGGCAAGGATCGGCGCGAGGGCGGCACCGGACATGTAGGAGTTAAAGAAGTGGCGGAAACCGTTGGCCCGCTTGTCTTTACCCGTCGTGTCGTTGGCGTGGGTCAGACCCGCCATAAAGATAACGCCGGCCTCTTGGCACAGCGCCTGAACGGCCACAGCCACACCGGAGGACGAACCGCCGGAGATCATGACGGCGCCGTCTTTTTCGATCATCGACTTTGCAGAAGCGCGCGCCGCGTCAGATTTTGTTTGCGTGTCGCCGGTTACATACTCGACTTTCTTGCCCAGGATGCCCGTGCCGTTCAGCGCTTTGGAGCTGAAGGTTTGCATCATGCCGCCGTCGCCGCCACCGTTCAGGTGCTCGACAGCCAGCTCGAATGCACGCAGCTCGTCTGCGCCTTCGTCCGCGTAGGGACCGGACTGTGGTACGTTAAAGCCCAGCGTGACCGTGTCGCCTTGTGGGGCGTTGGTATATCCGGCATGCGATGCCGCGCTTAGATACGTCGGCAGCGCAAGGCCAGCACCGGCTGCGGCGCTCGTCTTGATCAGACCACGACGTGTCAAATTAGAAAATGACATATAATTCCTCCCAATTGTTGAAACCGCGTCATGAATATTTTTTCATGTACACAATGCACAAAGGTGCAAAGACGATATGAGGGGAATATTGAAAACCGATCAATAACCCCCTTGATAAAAACGGTTATTCTGTAAATATATTCGCAAAGAAGTGACGGAGTTTGTAAATTTCATGATGTTGCATCGCAGAAAGCCGTTGGAATCGCGCAGTAAAATGGGGGCGGGTAATCTTGTCACGTGAGGCGCTGACCGGCAGCCGCATTCGAGAGCGGCGCATCATGGCCGGGCATAAGCAGGCCGACCTTGCGGCGATTGTTGGCATCTCGGCAAGCTACCTCAATCTGATCGAGCATAACCGACGCAGAATCGGCGGCAAGTTGCTGTTGAACATTGCCTCTGCACTTGGGGTTGAGCCGACCACCCTGACCGAAGGGGCAGAAGCCGCATTGATCGCAGCGCTGCGCGAGGCAGCTGACGATACCGGGTTGAGCGGGCCAGAGGTAGGGCGCGCGGATGAATTTGCCGGGCGGTTCCCCGGCTGGGCAGATGTCTTGGCCAATGCGCAACGCCGCATCGCAACCTTGGAACGCACGATCGAGGCATTGACCGATCGATTGGCCCATGATCCGCATCTTGCTGCCTCTATGCACGAACTTTTGACCACTGCGGCAGCCATCCGGTCCACGGCATCGATTTTGGCGGATACCAAAACGCTAGAGCCTGAATGGCGCGACCGTTTCCACATCAATATCGACCAAGACAGCAGGCGGCTGGCGGACAGCGCGCAGTCTTTGGTCGGATATCTAGAGGCCGACCCCGAAACCACGCCCGCTGCAAGCTCCCCCCAAGAAGAAGTGGAGGCGTTTCTGGCTGCGCACCGGTTTCAGTTTACCGTGCTTGAACAGGCCGGACAGGACGAAACGGCCATTCAAGATCTGGTCAACTCTGCGCCGGAGCTGAAAAGCGTGGCTGCCCGGCATATTGCGCGCACCGTATTGCAACAGGTGGCGGTGGATGCGGATGCCCTGCCGATTGAACGGATCAGGGATGTCATCGAAACCGTCGGCCGTGATCCCATGGCGCTTGCACAACATGTGCACCAGCCTGTGGGGCGGGTGCTGCGGCGGATGGCGGCGATGCCCGAGCTTGGGGCCGGATTGCTCGTGTGCGACAGGTCCGGCACTGTGATTTTCCGCAAATCCATCGAAGGTTTCATGGTGCCGCGTTTCGGTGCGGGCTGTCCCTTGTGGCCGCTGTTTGCCGTGCTTGGCAATCCCGGACTGGTGGTCAAGGAACGGGTGGAACAACTGGGGCGCGGCAATGCCGAATTTGAGTGTATCGCCGCCTGCGAGGTCCAATCGGTCCACAGCTATAATGCGCAGCCTTTGGTGCAATCGGTGATGTTGATTTTGCCCGCCCAAGGGCTGGCCACCGGACCGCGGCTTGAGGTGGGGGCCACCTGCCGGGTCTGTCCGCGCGGCAACTGCCCCGCGCGCCGCGAACCGTCCATCCTGAATGATGGTGTTTAATAGAAACGTTTGGCTCCAAACTGGTTTTGACAGTCCCTTCAATAAGGTGCATCCTTTGGTCCGGTGGCCGAGATCGCTTTTTAAGGGCGGCATGCACCACCACGGGAGGGGAAACACCGATGACAAAGCACGTCGTGCTCGTCGAGGATGAGACAAATATCGCAGAGGCAATCCGCTTTCTGCTGGGCCGCGAAGGCTGGCGGGTCGAGACATTGGCCAACGGGTCATCCGCCGTTGATGTGATCCGTACGGTCTGCCCCGATCTGGTGATGCTTGATGTGATGTTGCCGGGCAAAAGCGGTTTTGAAATCCTCAAGGAACTGCGGGCCGATCCGGCTTTTGCCGATCTGCCGATCCTGATGCTAACCGCGCGGGGGCAGGCCCGTGACCGCGAAATGGCCAAAGATGCCGGTGTCAGCCGCTTTATGACCAAGCCGTTTTCCAATGCGGAAATGCTTGAAGCGGTTCATTCCCTGACAGCGGCAACCCCCACCGCGTCATGAGCAACCGACCCGGATCGCCCCTGTTTCTGGCACGGCGCAGTTATCGGTTTCGCAGGCTAATGGACGCGGTGCGTTTGCTGCCGGTTCTTGCCCTCGCATTGTGGATGGTGCCGCTGTTATGGCCGGTGCCCGATACCGGCGCAGACCCCGAGATTACGACCTCGCACACGCTGCGCTACATATTCGGCGTTTGGCTCGGCATGATCTTGTTGGCGCTGTTTCTGTGGCGCCGCACCGCGCGCAAGATCGCCCAAGAAAACCAAAGCTGATGGTGTCGCTGAACCAACTGATTGCGGTGTGCCTGTTGTATGTGGTGGGCCTGTTTGCCGTCGCCTTTGCGGCAGAGCGCGCAGCGGTCAAGGGTCGCGGCGATTGGCTGTTGCGCTCGCCGCTGGTGTATACGTTGTCGCTGTCGATTTATTGCACCGGCTGGACGTTCTACGGGGCTGTTGGATATGCCGCCCGGTCGGGGCTGGAATATGTCACGATCTACCTTGGCCCCAGTCTTGTTCTGATCGGCTGGTGGTGGCTGCTGCGCCGCTTGGTACGCATTGGCCGCTCGCACCGTGTGACATCGGTCGCCGATCTCATTTCTTCGCGATATGGGAAATCCAACCTGCTGGCTATTTTGGTGACGGTCATGGCCGTGATTGGCGTGACACCATATATTGCCCTTCAATTGCAATCGGTTACGCTGTCCTTGTCAATTTTTGCCGCACCTTCAAATTTGGCGGGCGGTACGGCTGATCCGATCAACACGGCGCAGGCGGCGTTCTGGGTGGCCGTGGGGCTGGGGTTGTTTACGGTGCTGTTCGGCACGCGAAACCTGAACGTCAACGAACGCCACCACGGCGTGGTGATCGCCATCGCAGTCGAGGCAATTGTCAAGCTGCTTGCCCTGATCGCGGTGGGGGTGTTTGTGGTCTGGGGCCTTGCCGGTGGCCTGTCCGAAGCGATGGCGCAGATTGACCGTTCTGACATCGGGATATGGCAGGTGGATGGCGGACGCTGGGCCACATTAACCATGCTAGCGGCAGCGGCTTTGATCTGTTTGCCGCGGATGTTTCAGGTGCTGGTGGTCGAAAACGATGATGAACGTCATCTGCAAATCGCCAGTTGGGCCTTTCCGCTATATTTAATGATGATGAGCCTGTTCGTAGTGCCCATCGCCGTGGTCGGCCTTGATCTGCTGCCAGAGGGGTCAAACCCCGATCTGTTCGTTCTCAGCCTGCCGCTGAGCCAAGGCCAGAACAATCTGGCGATGCTGGCCTTTCTGGGCGGGTTTTCCTCTGCCACATCGATGGTGATCGTGGCGACCTTGGCGCTTTCAACGATGGTCAGCAACCATATCGTCATGCCGATCTGGCTGGCGTTCGGGCAGGGGACCGTGCAGCAATCGGGCGATGTGCGTCATGTGGTGATCTTGTCGCGGCGCTTTTCGATCCTGTTCATCATCGCGCTTGGATATTCCTATTATCGCGCCTCGGGGGGCAGCGGTGCATTGGCGGCGATTGGCACGATTTCCTTTGGCGGGGTGGCGCAGTTTTTGCCGGTCCTGCTGGGCGGCGTGTTCTGGCGCGGGGCTACGCGCACAGGGGCCGTGTTCGGGTTGTGCATCGGCTTTGCTCTTTGGATATTTACGATGCTCTTGCCCAGTTTTGGCCCCGGCGCGGCGCTGTCGGCCCAGACCTTTGAGCAAGGCCTGTGGGGGCTGTCGTGGCTGCGGCCCGAGGCCCTGTTCGGTGTCAGCGGGCTGGATCCCACCGTACATGCTGTGGTCTGGAGCCTGTCGTTGAATACGCTTGCCTTTATCCTGGGGTCACTGGTCAGCTTTCCGACCCCGATGGAGCGTTTGCAGGGCGCGCAATTCGTCAACATCTTTGATCATTCAAGCCCCGCACGCGGGTGGACCGCGTCCGAGGCGGGCACCGAAGACCTGATGATCATGGCGCAGCGTATTCTGGGCCCGAATGAGGCGCAGGCGTTCTTTCGTGCGCAGGCCCGATTGCAGGAAAAAGCCGAAGGATTGCCAGAGCCGACGCCGCGTTTCGTGCAAGCGTTGGAGCGCGAACTGGCTGCCTCTGTGGGGGCTGCAACAGCCCATGCTATGGTGGCGCAACTTGTTGGGGGCGCGTCTGTTTCTGTGCGTGATCTGCTGGCGGTCGCCGACGAATCCGCGCAGATGTTGGAATATTCCAGCCAGCTCGAGATCAAATCGCGCGAACTGTCCGACACGGCAGAAAAACTGCGCAGCGCCAATGACAAGCTGACCCAGCTTTCGCATCAAAAAGACAGCTTTCTGAGCCAGATCAGCCATGAATTACGCACACCCATGACCTCGATCCGGTCTTTCTCCGAGATTCTTCGCGATGCGCAGGCCTTGAGCGCCGAGGAAAAGACCCGTTATGCGTCGATTATCCATTCCGAGACCATCAGGTTGACGCGCCTGCTGGATGATCTGCTGGGGCTGTCGGTGCTTGAAAACGGTGCTGTCACGCTGAACCGGCAACGCGGGTCCTTGCGCGATGTGCTGGACCTTGCGATCACCACGGGCAAGGCTGCAAATGCCGGGCCGATCCAGATCATCCGGGATACCAAGAGCGAAGATGTCATTCTCGAGACCGATCTGGACCGGTTGGCGCAGGTATTCATCAACCTGATTACCAACGCGCAGAAATACTGTGTCGCCGATATGCCCGAACTGCGGATCAGTGTTACGCGTCACGATGGGTATGTCGCGGTTGATTTTGTGGATAACGGTGCGGGCATTGATCCGGCTTCGCAGGCGTTGATCTTTGAAAAATTTAGCCGTGTACCGGGGCAGGGCGGCGAAGGGGCCGGGCTTGGCCTGGCTATATGCCGTGAAATTATTACGAAGTTACAAGGGGATATCGTGTATCTACCAGGTGGTCCCGGTGCCGGTTTTCGCGTCACGCTGCCCATTGCGGTACCTGGCCGCACCCCCGACAATAATGAAGTTGAGGCGTCTGCATAAAGGTCATCTTTACGATTAACCGTTTAAACCTGCCTTAAAGGGGTCTGAGTGCGGCGGAGTATGCAGTGACAGAGCAGCAACAATCAGCGATGCGGCGAAAGACGCAGGCGGGACGGGTCATGTACCAGTCGCGCACTGTTTCCGTGCTCCGGGCGCTGCGGTTGAGCATGTCCAAGGTCGGCCAGGATCTTTTCGAATTACCGTTGGCGGTCTTGGGTGCCACGCAGGACGTCGTCGGCAATGATGCCTGCGCCGAAGTGTTTAACGAAGACCAGCTGATGGTTCTGTTGGATGGGCCGGGCGGTGCGCGCGGTGCTGCCATGGTGGATGCGGCCTTTGTCGGGGGGCTGATCCAGCAGCAGACGATGGGAGAGGTGCAGCCCTTCAATGCCGATGCCCCGGCGCGCATCATGACGTCCACCGATGCATCCCTGATCGAGCCGTTTCTGAACACGCTTTTGGAACGCGCTGCCCCCTTGCCCCAGACCGAAGATGAACGGCGGCTGATGGCTGGATTCAAGTTCGGGGCAAAGGCACAAGACCTACGTTTGCTGATGTTGGCGCTGGAGGCCGACGCCTATCATATTTTGCGCCTGACCCTTGATATGGCCCAAGGCAGCCGGCAGGGGGAACTGCTGTTTTGCCTGCCTGTCCCCAAGCCTCCGCCAAAGATCGCTGAACCTTCCTTTGAGGAAGACGATGACGTCGTTCCCGAGGAAGGCGATAAAACCCTTTGCGAGAATGTTTTGTCGCTGAAAGCCGATCTAATCGTGTCACTGACCCAGCTCCAACTGCCTATTCGGACTGTTGGGGCGTTGGAGGTTGGGCAGGTCCTTGAGTTGGGCCACGTCAGTTTTAGCAACGCGCAGGTCAGGACGATGGAAGGGCGGATTGTCGGCCATGGTGTACTGGGGCAGCGCGAAGGCATGCGCGCTGTGCGGGTCAAACACCGCAGTAAACAACGCGAGACTCCGCTGCGCCGATCATCGGATGCTGCTGCCTTGCGTGCCGAAGCGGCACAGGATGCCCAGTTTGACGATTTCTATAGCGTTCAGGATCTGCCTGCTCTGACAGGGCAAGGCGGCGATGGTGCGACTAAGTCCGACGCCGATATGGGTTTTGAAAATGCCCCGATGCCCGATCTGTCGGATTTACCGGGATTCGAGGACGAGGCCGACGGCACATCGGAGAAGATGGACCAACTTAATACGGGGTGATCCGTGCCTTATGCGTAGGGCGCGCTTAGGATGCCGCGCATGTGGGACAGATCATAGCCCCCCTTATGCGCGGCCTCGATCAGATCATCCGCTGGCACCTCGCCCGCATGGCCCAGTGCCCAAGCAATCGTCGACCGCGTTCCAGAGGCGCAATAGGCCAGAACGGTTTCATCCTCCAGACCGGCACCAATTGCGCGGTTGTTGGCAATAACGTCTGGCGTCATCGTTTGGTGGGTCAAAGGCTGGACCGCAAATTTGATCCCCGCCGCGTCGGCAGCCGCCTTGATCGCGGCGTGCTGGTGGCTTGGCGGTACCTCGGCATCCGGGCGATTGCAGAGGATCAAGGTAACGCCCGCCTCGCGGATCGCGGCCATGTCGGACGGATCAATCTGAGGCGAAGCAAAGAAGCGGGGGGTGATTTTGCGGATATCCATGAGGTGATTTAACCAGCTGCGGGTTTGCTGTCCAGCAATGTCGAAACTTTGGGGGCAATACGCATACCCACCAGCATGGCCGCGAAAAAGACCAACCCGCCAATACCGCCAAAACTAAGCGAGGCCATCGCCGGACCGGGGCAAAGACCGACCAACCCCCAACCCATACCGAACAAGATGGCGCCGACAATCAGACGGCGGTCGAACTTGGGCTCGGGGCGGGCAGGGAATGCGCCGCCAATCAGCGGTTTGCGGTTGCGCGTCATCGCCCATGCGACGGCCATCGGTATAATCGCACCGCCCATAACAAAGGCTAGCGTCGGATCCCAATTGCCAAGAAAATCAAGAAAACCCTGTACCCTAACGGTGTTGGTCATGTCAGCGAGATAAAGACCAATGCCAAACAAGGCACCGGAAACGACAGCAATCAAGTTCCGCATTTTACAGCCCTCCCATCATGGAGCGCAGGGCAACGACCATCACTGCGCCCGCAAAGATATAGACCAATGTCGCCACGATCCCGCGCGGTGACAGGCGCGAGATGCCACAAACGCCGTGGCCTGACGTACAGCCATTGCCGACCCGCGTGCCAATGCCGACCAACAGGCCCGCAATCACGATAAGCGCCCAGTTTTCTGTCAGGTTGGTTTCGGCGGGGCGGCCGGAAAAGTAAATCAACACGGCAGGTGCGATGATCAGTGCCGCGATAAAGCTGACCCTCTCGGCCCAAAGGCTACGGCCGGTTCCGTCAACAAGCCCGCCAACGATACCGCTCGCCCCCATGATGCGCCCGTTGCCCAGCAGGTAAACCGCGCCGGCGCAGCCAATAATCAGGCCGCCAATCAGCCCCCAAATCCATTCGATTTCAATCATGTCATTCCCGTTCACACATAAGGAGGGGCCGCGTTAGCGACCCGTGGTAACAGAATACATAAAGATTATTGAATGTGTTTCAAGCTCTAATGCGCGCGCCGGGCAATCAGCCCAGCATGACCCCGATCACGACCATCATCAGACCGATCACTGACAGGAACAACGCCCCGAGGTTCAGCGGCAGCGCTTTTTGCAAGACCGCGCGCATCTCGTCTTCCGGCAGGTTGGCGCGTTTTGCGCGCATTACGGTGAAGATACACCAAACAAGGCCAAAAAATCCCACCAGCGTGATCACCGCGCCGGACCAGATGAGAATGTCGAACAAAAATATTGATGTATTTTCCATGGGGCGCGAGCTATCTCAATCGGCAAGGTATCGCAAGTGTGGCTTGCGGCAGGGCAGACGCGGCGTTAGTCAGGGCGCTGACCCTTTCCAGACACAGGATCCCGCAATGAGCGACAGTGCTACAAATCCCGAATCCGCCGACGTTGTTGGCGATGCAACCTACCGCGTGACCGCAAACGAGCTGCGCCAGTTCGTCGAGCGTATTGAACGTCTTGATTCAGAAAAGAAAGATCTGGCCGAGCAGCAAAAAGAGGTTATGGCCGAGGCGAAATCGCGCGGCTACGACACCAAAGTGCTGCGCAAAGTGATCTCGCTGCGTAAACGTGACAAAGACGACATCGCCGAAGAAGAAGCCGTTCTTGAAATGTATAAAGAAGCCTTGGGGATGTAGTCGGGGCTTGGTTTGGCGGGTTTTATGCGCCGCCGGTCCGGGCCTACCCCAAATCCGCTTGCGCCCAAGCGCAGGCCCAAATAGAAGAGCGGAAATTTTTCCGCCCGCGCCGATTATCGCGCGGCCTTACCCTATGGAGCAAACATGCAGGTCAACGAGACGCTGAACGAAGGTCTGAAACGCGGCTATGCCATCACTGTGACAGCAGCTGAGCTGGAGGCCAAGGTCAACGAGAAGCTGGCCGAAGCACAGCCCGAAGTCGAAATGAAGGGCTTTCGCAAAGGTAAAGTACCTATGGCGCTGCTGAAAAAGCAGTTCGGTCAAAAGGTTATGGGCGAAGCCATGCAAGAAGCCATCGATGGTGCCATGCAAGAGCATTTCGAAAAGTCCGGCGATCGCCCCGCGATGCAGCCCGATGTGAAAATGGCCAACGAAGACTGGAAAGAAGGCGACGACGTCGAGGTCACCATGACCTATGAAGCGCTGCCAGAGATTCCTGACGTTGATCTGACATCCATCAAGCTTGAGAAAATGGTCGTCAAAGCCGACGATGCCGCCGTTGAAGAAGCGTTGGCAAACCTGGCGGAGACCGCGCAAGACTTTGAATCGCGCAAGAAGGGCACCAAAGCCAAAGACGGCGACCAGATCGTGTTCGATTTCTTGGGCAAGGTTGACGGCGAAGCGTTCGAGGGCGGTGCTGCTGAGGATTATCCTTTGGTACTGGGTTCGAACTCCTTCATTCCCGGTTTTGAAGAGCAGCTGGTTGGTGCCGTTGCGGGCGAAGAAAAGGACGTTACCGTTTCTTTCCCGGATGATTACCAAGCTGAGCATCTGGCCGGCAAAGAGGCCGTGTTTGAATGCAAAATCAAAGACGTTAAAAAGCCTGTCGCTGCCAAGATCGATGACGAACTGGCAACCAAGTTTGGTGCAGAAGATCTGGCCGGTTTGAAGACACAAATCGCCGAACGTCTGGAAGCCGAATACATGGGCGCATCCCGCGCTGTGATGAAGCGCGGCCTGCTGGACGAGCTGGACAAGCTGGTCAGCTTTGATCTGCCACCGTCCTTGCTGGACGCTGAAGCAGGACAAATCGCGCATCAGCTGTGGCACGAAGACAACCCTGATGTTCAGGGCCATGACCACCCAGAGATCGAAACCACGGAAGAGCACAAGACACTGGCAGCACGCCGCGTTCGTCTTGGCCTGCTGTTGGCAGAGCTGGGTCAGAAGGCCGAAGTTCAGGTGTCTGACGCCGAGATGACCCAAGCGATCATGAATCAGGCACGTCAGTACCCGGGTCAAGAGCGCCAGTTCTTTGAATTCGTTCAGCAGAACCAGCAAATGCAGCAGCAGCTGCGTGCGCCATTGTTTGAAGACAAGGTTGTTGATCACGTGTTTGAACAAGCAACATTGAAGGAAAAAGAAGTGTCTAAAGAAGACCTTCAAAAAGCTGTTGAAGCGCTGGAAGACGAATAAGTCTGACGACCTTCACGGTGAAAATTAGCGAAGGGCCATCCGTTTGGGTGGCCCTTTTGCTATCTGGCAGTGGCGGAATTTTTCAAAATTCCGGGCCGGAAGATTCGAATTTTCCGATCACCCTTTGCGCAGGCCGGTTTCCACGAGCATGCCGCGTTTTTTGGCCTCAAAGTAATAGCCACTGGCATACCATTTGATCGCCGTCGCGTGATCGCCATCTGCAAGCAGCCAAGCGCCGCGCAGATATTTCACGCCGTATTTCAGGTTCACATCAGGGTTCAGCAGATCATCCGAGCTGCCCTGAAAGCCCATCCCGCGCGCTGTGGCGGGTAGTATCTGCAACAGCCCGTAATAGGTGCCATTGCGGGCCTCTGGGCGGTGTGTGCTTTCGCGAATTGCCAAGCGATGTACCAGCGGGCGGGGAACCTCGTAAAAGTCGGCCCATTTGTTAATCAACCCGCGCAGTTCCGGTGTTTCATTCGGGTGAAGCTGCATTTTAGGGGCTGGGCCGGGGGACGACGTGCCTGCGCAAGCGGCAAGGGCGGTGGAGCATACGATCATCTGGCACAAAAGGCGGCGGGATAGGGCTGTCATCTGGGCACTCTGGTTTTTGCTAGGCAAACACTACAACGGACGCGATGTCGCGCAACTGTGGCGGTATTGCATGGGCAGAGGGGTGCCCAAACCAGCTCTGATCGGCGTAGAACCGCAGATCGGGGGCATTGGCGTGCAAAAAATTTCTTTCGTGGGGCCGGTTCTATCAATGGTTATCGGCAGAGGTAAATAGAGCCCCCCAAAATGAAAACGCCGCCCCCGGTCAATGCGGGGACGGCGTTAAATTTTCTAAGGCATTGAGAGACTTAAGCTTTCGCTTCGTCGTCTTCCTGCGCTTCAACAGCTTCTGCCAGATCTTCGTCGTCATTCGCGGCAGAGCCGATATCGTCGAACAATTCGGAAATCTCGAACTCGGCTGCGGCTTCTTCTTCCGCTGCCAGTTCCTGGATCGACTTGCCTGCGGCTTGAAGATCGGCCTCTTCAGGGGAACGTGCAACGTTCAGCTGAATGGTGGCTTCGACTTCGGGGTGCAGAACAACTGTTACCTCGTGCAGGCCCAGATCCTTGATCGGGCTGCGCAGGACAACCTGCTTGCGGTCAACTGTAAAGCCCTCGGCGGTTGCTACTTCGGCGGCGTCACGTGTTGTAACGGAACCGTACAAAGCACCCGAATCGGAAGCAGAGCGGATGACGATGAACTGCTGACCGTTCAGCTTGTCCGACATCGCTTCGGCTTCTTTTTTGGTCTCGAGGTTTTGCGCCTCAAGCTGTGCTTTCTGGCCTTCAAAGGCTTCGATGTTGGCTTTGGAAGCCGACAGCGCTTTGCCTTGGGGCAGCAGATAGTTGCGTGCGTAGCCGGGCTTTACGTCCACGACTTCGCCCATTTGGCCAAGCTTGGCTACACGTTCCAGAAGGATAACTTGCATGTGCTTTCTCCTTACTTAACGGCGTAGGGCAGCAAGGCGAGGAAGCGGGCGCGTTTGATGGCACGGGCCAATTCACGCTGCTTTTTCGCAGAAACTGCAGTGATACGGGACGGCACGATTTTGCCACGCTCAGAGATGTAGCGCTGCAGCAGACGTGTGTCTTTGTAGTCGATTGCCGGTGCGTTGTCGCCCGAGAAGGGGCAGACTTTACGACGGCGGAAAAATGGTTTTG
Source organism: Sulfitobacter marinus (assembly GCF_900116285.1). GTDB lineage: Bacteria > Pseudomonadota > Alphaproteobacteria > Rhodobacterales > Rhodobacteraceae > Sulfitobacter > Sulfitobacter marinus. The sequence continues at coordinate 418,706 of NZ_FPAJ01000001.1, forward strand.
CGGCCATGGTTTATGTCCTTTCTTTCAAGCTGATGATCAACGGCGCTCGCGGCGTTCGCCGCGCTCGGGGCGTTCGTCACGTTTTTGCATTTGAACGGATGGCAGTTCTTTGTGCTCATCAACTTTGATGGTCAGAACGCGCATTACGTCATCGTGCAAACGCATCAGACGTTCCATTTCCTGAACGGCGGTTGCAGGTGCATCCGAACGCAGGAAGGCATAGTGGCCCTTGCGGTTTTTGTTGATCTTATAGGCCATCGTTTTGACGCCCCAGTATTCGCTGTCGACAAGTTTGCCTTCGTTGTCAGCCAATACGGTGCCAAAATGTTCGATAAGGCCCTCTGCTTGCGTGTTGGACAAGTCCTGACGCGCAATCATAACATGCTCATAAAGCGGCATGTGCACTCCTATTTATATCAAGGCGCATTTCATAGGCGAGGCATTTGCGTTTTGCGGCCCCACCACGAGAGACTGCGCGGTTCAAAAGATGATGCAAAACGAAGGGCCGATATACACGGTTTCGCGTGCAGGGCAAGGGGCAATGCGCTGTGTCAAAAGGGTGTGATCGGCTGCTGTCACTATCACGGATCAAAAACCACTGTGCTATACTTTTTGTGCGCGCAACTGTTCATTCTTGCGCAGACAGTGTTTGCCCCTGCTGGGTTGCCTACCGCCGTAATTGCGCCATTTAGTCCATATGACAATCCAACCGGAGTATTTATCATGACTTTCAAATCCATCCTGCTAGCCACGGCCCTGACATTGGGTGCAACATCCGCCTTTGCCGCCGAAAAATATGTTCTGGACGCCAGCCACAGCCAGATCGTTTTCACCTATAACCACCTTGGGTTTTCCACAACGACCGGCATGTACAGCGGTTTTGATGGCGAAATCATGCTGGACGAAGCAGAGCCTGCGAGTTCTTCTGTCACCGTGTCCTTTCCGGTTATGGATATGATCACCGGCTGGCAGCCGCGCACCGATCACTTTATGTCCCCAGACTTTTTCGGCGCAGCCGAAGGTGACATGGTGACATTCACGTCGACAGGTATCGAAGTGACAGGCGAGAAAACCGGCCTGATCACCGGCGATTTGACCATGAACGGCGTAACGAAATCGGTCGTTCTGGATGCCACGCTGAACCAAATGGGCGATCATCCGATGGCGGGCAAACCTTGGGCCGGTTTCGACGCAACAACAACGGTTTTGCGCTCGGACTACAACCTTGGCAAGTTCGCGCCTTTCGTGAGCGACGAAGTCAGCATCAACATTTCCATCGAGGCAATGAAAGCGGACTAAGCTTTCTAGCCAAGTGGTTGAAATGAAAACGCCGGGGTTAGTGCCCCGGCGTTTTTTTATTTGGCGGCTGGCCGTTTATTGCGCAGCGCGGGTTGCCGTCAGGGCAATATCAATAGCGACATCAAACCCTAGCGTTCCGGCGTCCGTCACGCTGTCACCAATGGCAAAGGCACGTCTGTCCAAGGTCGTTGTGGCCTGCATCGTCGCAGTGTCGCCATCAATCGTCAGGCTAAAGGGCAGGGACACCGGCACTGACTGGTCTTTTATTGTGAGCGTGCCGTCGGCGAGATATTCGCCATTTGTCACCGTAATGTCGGCCGCAAATGTGGCGGTGGGGAAGTTTTCAGCGTTGAAAAAATCCGCGCCCATTGCCTGATCCGTGACTGACCCGAGGGTGAGCGACGGGATTGCGATTGTCGTGGTGACGTTGCCCGCTTTGCCCTCTGTTACCGTTTCGTCAAAGGAAATGGCGGAGGTCCAATCGCTAAAGCTGCCCTCGACTGCCGAACCGAACTGGCTGACGGTGACGCCGATTGTGCCATCTTGGACCGTCCATTCGGATGCCACCTGCTCCAAAGCGGGCGCAGGGGCCGCGCCGCCATTCTCGCCAGACAGGCCCACGGCAGCGCTTGCGGCCACAGTGGCTAGCCAGATCGCCGCAGCGGTCAGCACGGGTGCGCTGCTGTGATGTTGGGCAGGCATGGGGCCGATGGGCGGTTCGCCCGGCAGCATGCGCCGCAGGGTCGAATCGCGATCGATAAAGTGGTGTTTCAGCGCGCCAGCAAAATGCAGGAACAACGCGCCCATGAGAACTTTGCCGGAAATGACGTGAATGGCACCAAATAAATGTTCTACATCAGTGCTTTTCGGGACCAGTGGCAAATTTTGGCCAAAGGGCCACCAGATCGGCGCGAAACCTGACGCGGCGGCGTGGCTGATCCAACCTGCAAGTGGCACAATCACGAGCGACGCGTAGAGCACCCAATGCACGGTTCCCGCCAGCCAGCTTTCCAGCTTTTTATCCGCGTTCAGCAGCCCCGGTTTGGGTTGGCTTATCGCCCAGATGATCCGTGCCAGCGCCACAAAAAACACCGAAACACCCATGGTTTTATGGATCGAGAAGAACCATGCTTTTTGCGTCAGCTGGTCTTGGGTCTCATAGGGTAAATCCTCGGCAAACATGCCAGACCCGATCAAAGCGATAATCAGTAAAGCCGTCAGCCAGTGAAAAAACTTTGTGACGCCGCCGTAGCGGATTGCGGTGTTGCTAATGGCCATTTGGGTCTCCGGGTTATGGGGTTATAGTTTACGTCAAAGCGGTGCGCGGCGGCAATTACGGATATGCGCACAGGGTCGGTGCAGGCTTGTTTGCGCTGACCCCACAGGATAAAGCCGTTTTAATCAGAAACGGGGGGACCTTATGAGCATTGCATTTGTATATCCGGGCCAAGGCGCGCAAACCATCGGCATGGGCCGTGATCTGGCGGATGCCTATCCAGCGGCCAAGGCCGTGTTTGACGAGGTCGACGAGGCGCTTGGTGAAAAACTGTCGACATTGATCTGGGAAGGCGAGGCCGAGGCGTTGACCCTGACCCAGAACGCGCAGCCTGCGTTGATGGCCACATCGATGGCCGCCATGGCCGCGCTGAACGCCGAAGGGATTACCGTTGAAAAGGCCGCATTTGTTGCGGGCCATTCCTTGGGTGAATACGCAGCACTTTGTGCGGCAGGCACATTTTCGCTGGCAGACACGGCGCGCTTGTTGCGCATCCGTGGCCGCGCCATGCAAGCCGCTGTACCGGTTGGGGAGGGCGCAATGGCTGCCCTGCTGGGGCTGACCTTTGAGCAGGCCGAACAGGTTGCTGCCGACGCGGCCCAAGGCGATGTGTGCCAAGTCGCCAACCAGAACGACCCGGCGCAAAACGTTGTGTCAGGCAGCAAGGCAGCCGTCGAACGTGCGCTTGATCTGGCCAAGGCCGCCGGGGCGAAACGCGCCTTGCTGCTGCCGGTGTCTGCACCGTTCCACTGCGCGCTGATGGCCCCCGCTGCCGAGGAAATGGCCGAAGCCTTGGCCGGCGTGACGATGAATGCGCCCTCGGTACCGGTCGTGGCAAACGTGGTGGCCGAGGCCGTCAGCGATCCCGACCAGATCCGCAAGTTGTTGATCGAACAGGTCACTGGGCAGGTGCGGTGGTTGTCGTCGGTGGAATGGATGGGCGCGCAGGGCGTCACCGAGATCTGGGAAATCGGTGCGGGCAAAGCATTGTCCGGCATGATCCGCCGCATCAACAAGGAAATAACTTGTGTGAATGTCGGCACCGCCGCAGATGCAGCGGCAATGAACACCGCGTAAACCCACCCGATAAATACGGCGCAAGCCGCGACTAAAGGATATTTATATGTTTGATTTAACAGGTAAAAACGCGCTGATCACCGGGGCATCCGGGGGCATTGGGGCCGATATCGCACGCAGTTTGCATGCCCAAGGCGCGACCGTGGGACTGTCTGGCACCCGCACTGAGCCGCTTGAGGCGCTCAAGGCCGAGCTGGGCGAACGTGCCCATGTTTTGCCCTGTAACCTAAGCGATATGGACGCTGTCGAAGCCCTGCCCAAACAGGCGATCGAGGCGATGGGGTCGGTTGATATTTTGGTCAACAACGCCGGTATCACCCGCGATAACCTGTTTATGCGCATGTCGGATGACGAATGGAATTCGGTGATCAACGTGAACCTCACCGCAACGTTCAAACTGTGCAAAGGCGTGATGCGCGGCATGATGAAATCCCGCTGGGGCCGGATCGTAAATATCTCAAGCGTCGTGGGGGCAACGGGGAACCCCGGACAGGCCAATTACGCTGCATCCAAGGCCGGTATGGTGGGGATGTCAAAGTCGCTCGCTTATGAAGTTGCCAGCCGCGGCATCACGGTGAACGCGATTGCACCGGGCTTTATCACCACGGCGATGACCGAAAAACTGACCGATGATCAGAAAACGGGAATCATGTCGCAAATTCCCGCCGCACGCATGGGTGAGCCGGCGGAAATCGCCGCTGCCGTTGTTTATCTGGCCAGCGCAGAAGCGGCTTATGTTACAGGGACCACCTTGCATGTGAATGGTGGTATGGCCATGTTATAGCGGCGCGCTGCAAAGCGTTTGCCAAACTTGCGTCTTATGCTAAAGGAGGCGCAGAAACGAATTTGGGAAGGCTTGATCGCCCCCCATGTCTTGTGTCAACAAGAACCATAGCCGCCCCTCGGGGCACGATCCAAACGGGCCTGCAGGCTTTGGGCGGAAACAGAAGAGGGCAAGAGTTGCCCGAATGAATGAGGACAGATTATGAGCGACGTCGCAGAACGCGTAAAGAAAATCGTAGTAGAGCACCTGGGTGTTGAAGAGGACAAAGTTGTTGAGAACGCGTCGTTCATCGACGATCTTGGCGCAGACAGCCTGGACACTGTTGAACTGGTGATGGCGTTCGAAGAAGAATTCGGCATCGAAATCCCAGATGACGCAGCTGAAAACATCCAAACCTTCGGCGACGCGGTCAAATTCATCAAAGAAGCTTCCTAAGCCTTCTTTCGATGGCCCGCGACGCGGGTTGATCAGTAAAAATTCTAGAAAACGGCGTTCTTTCAAATGGAAAGGACGCCGTTTTTTTCGTTTGATTTGGCGATTTTACTTGTTTCACCACCGCAGGTTGGGTGAAAGTGGCGGCGTAATAAGTTTAGCGTGAAAGTAATTCACCATATGTCTCGAGCTGTACCAACGATCAACACCGCCCGACTGACCTTGAGGTCAATGCGTTCCGATGATTTCGCCCGTTTTGCGGAAATCTGGGCCACGCCTGAGGTCGTCACCCACATCAGCGGCAAACCCTGGCCAAAAGCGCGGTCTTGGGATGCATTTTTGCGCAACGCCGGTCATTGGCAGGTCGCGGGATTTGGCCAATGGGCAATCCAGCCGCGCGGCACCCTTGAGATGGCGGGGCAGACCGGGTTTTTCTTTGGTGCGCGCGGATTTGGTGATGATTTCGACCCTTATCCCGAGGCCGGGTGGGTTTTGTCCCCAGATGCGCAGGGCAACGGGTTGGGCCTTGAGGCGGCGACTGCGGCCCATGATTGGTTTGACCGCGTTGTGACCGGACGCACCGTCTGTATGATTGATGCGCAAAACGATGTGTCGCTGCATTTGGCCGATACATTGGGCTATGCGACGCTACGCAATGTAGAGGTCGAGGGCACCAATGTGCGTCTGATGACACGCAAAGGCCCGCCGAACTGAAATGGAACTGGTCTATCGCGTCTTGAAATTCGACACGGTGCCAAGGTATAGCCGACCAACGTAGAAATGCACCAAGGGGCTTGATATGCGCAGAGTAGTTGTGACGGGTTTGGGGCTGGTGACGCCTTTGGCCGATGGGGTCGAGGCCAGCTGGGCGAGAATTCTGGACGGTCAATCGGGCGCAGGCCAGATCACCGGTTTTGATCCCAGCCGTTTGGTCACGCAATACGCGTGCGAAGTTCCCCTTGGCGATGGCACCGACGGTACGTTCAATGCCGACGCCTATATGGAGCCTAAAGAGCAGCGCAAGGTTGATACGTTCATCTTGTTCGGCATGGCCGCTGCACAGCAGGCCATTGAGGATTCCGGTTGGACCCCGACCGATCGTGAAGATCAGGACCGCACCGGCGTGTTGATCGGCTCGGGCATCGGCGGGTTGAATTCCATCGCGAACACAGCCGTAATGATGCATGAAAAAGGCCCGCGCCGCGTAAGCCCGTTCTTTGTGCCCGGCGCGCTGATCAACCTGATTTCGGGGCAGGTTTCGATTCGCTATGGTTTCCGCGGGCCTAACCATTCGGTTGTGACCGCTTGTTCGACTGGCGCGCATGCCATTGGTGATGCAAGCCGGTTGATCATTCACGGCGATGCCGATGTGATGATCGCAGGCGGGGCCGAGGCCGCGATTTGCGAAATCGGCATGGCTGGCTTTAACGCCTGCAAGGCGCTGTCGACCAAGCGTGGCGACGACCCGACCAAGGCCAGCCGTCCCTATGACGCGGACCGCGATGGGTTTGTCATGGGCGAGGGCGCAGGAATCGTTGTGCTGGAAGAATACGAACACGCCAAAGCGCGTGGCGCAAAAATTTACGCCGAAGTTCTGGGCTATGGCCTGTCGGGTGACGCATATCACATCACGGCACCTGCCGAAGACGGTGACGGGGCCGAACGGTCCATGCGCAATGCGTTGCGCGGGGCGGGGCTTGAGCCAAAGGATGTCGATTACATTAACGCCCATGGCACATCGACCATGGCTGACGTGATCGAATTGGGCGCGGTTGAACGTATGCTGGGCGATGCGGTTGAAGGCGTCACCATGTCGTCGACCAAATCTGCCACCGGACACCTGCTGGGTGCTGCGGGCGCGATTGAGGCGATATTCTCGATCCTTGCGATCCGCGATCAGGTGGCACCGCCCACCATCAACTTGGAAAACCCGGCTGTTGAGACAAAGATTGATCTGGCTCCGAACAAAAAGGTCGAGCGTAAGATTGATGTGGCGCTTAGCAACTCGTTCGGATTTGGCGGCACCAACGCGAGCGTGCTGTTCGGAAAGATCTCCTAATGTGGCGACATATTGCGTCTAACGCGGTGACGTTCCTGATTTTGGGGCTGTTCCTTTTGGGCGGTGTCATCCTTTGGGGGCGGGGGCAATATGATGCGCCCGGCCCGCTGGCACAAGCGATTTGCCTGCAGGTCGAACGTGGATCAAACATGCGTGCCGTGGGTAATAACCTTGCCGCGCAAGAGGCCGTAAGCTCGGCGATGGTTTTCCGTTTGGGGGCCGAATATGAGGAAAAGACCCAAGCGCTTAAGGCAGGCAGTTTTCTGATCCAGCCCGAATCCAGCATGAAAGAGATCGTGGACACGGTCACACGGGGCGGCGCAAGCACCTGCGGCACCGAAGTTGTGTACCGGATCGGCATCAACCAAATCAGCACACAGGTGCGCGAGCTTGACCCTGCGACCAGCAAGTATGTTGAACGGGTTGAGTTTACGCCGGGCGTGGACGAGCTGCCTGAGATTTACACCCAGACCAAAGCCAACGCCGACACGCGGTATCGCATCGCCGTCGCCGAGGGTGTGACCAGTTGGCAAATCGTCGAGGCGATGAAGTCGATTGATTTGCTGGACGGTACTGTTGCCGCTGTCCCCGCCGAAGGCACATTGGCCCCTGACAGCTATGAGGCGACCAAAGGCCAAGACCGTAATACCATTCTGGCGTTGATGCAGGCGGTGCAGGAACAGCGGCTGGCGGAAGCATGGGAAGCGCGTGATCCGGGGCTGCCAATCGAGACGCCGCAAGAGATGCTGATCCTAGCGTCGATCATCGAAAAAGAGACTGGCGTGCCAGAAGAACGCCGACAGGTGGCCAGCGTGTTTATCAACCGTTTGAACCAAGGCATGCGGTTGCAGACCGACCCGACGGTGATCTACGGCATCACCAAGGGCGAGGGTGTACTGGGGCGCGGATTGCGTCGTAGCGAACTGCGGGCAGCGACGCCTTTTAACACCTATGTCATCGACGCTTTGCCGCCCACACCAATTGCAAACCCGGGTCGCGCAAGCCTGATGGCCGCCGCGCAACCTGCTGAAGAGGATTATGTTTTCTTTGTTGCAGATGGCACCGGCGGACATGCATTTGCGCAGACTCTGGAAGAGCATAACCGCAATGTGGCTGCTTGGCGTGTGATCGAGGCAGAGCGTGGTGCAGCGGCGGCAGGAAATGCGTCAACGGGGGGCGATTGATCCTGCGATTGGGGCTGGAATTTTAAGAATTTCTTAACCATCGTAAGGGCTTGGAAGGTTTTGGTAACTTTGTTTTCCTTGACTTTGCGACCGCTCTGACGTAGATATTTAGGCATGCTAGACGAAATGGGCAGACGGCCCCGGATTAACTTCCGGTGGCCGTTTTTCGTTTTCGCTCGGATTTGGAGGTTCCAAACGAGAGGCTTGAGCAACAATGACTATGATTACCCCGGAGCAAGAGATTGCGACAAGCGAAGAGCATTTCAGCGCGCTTCAATCAGCAATCCGCGACCTGCGTCGCGAAATCCAGAGCCTGAAAGAACAGGCCATTTCCGGGGAGGAATTAAATGAAACTGCGGCGTCCAAGGCACTGGCTAAAGCCAGTGGCATGGTGGCGACTTGCGTCAAAGTGGAGACCTATCTTAATGACTGTAGGAACAGACAAGCGGGCATCGCGCGCGGCGGCTATGCCCTTGATCTTGGCCGAGCGCGGGCTGAGATCGGGTGCAAGCTGGATAGGCTCCGCCGATGCGGCGCTGCAAGACCAGTTTCTGAATGAACTGGATGAGGGAGAGCTTTTGGCTCTCCCTTTTTTGTTCGAGTTTTGGGCGATGCCGCATCAATTGCCGCCAGAGGGCGATTGGCGGTCATGGGTGATTTTGGGCGGGCGTGGTGCGGGCAAAACCCGCGCCGGTGCCGAATGGGTCCGGTCGCAGGTCGAAGGCGCGCGGCCCCTGGACGCAGGACGCTGCCGGCGCGTAGCGCTGGTGGGCGAGACGATTGAACAGGTTCGCGAGGTGATGATCTTTGGCGACAGCGGTATTCTGGCCTGTTCGCCCGCAGACCGGCGGCCTGACTGGGAAGCAATGCGCAAGCGATTGGTTTGGCCAAACGGGGCGGTAGCATCGGTGCATACGGCGCATGACCCTGAAGGGTTGCGCGGCCCGCAATTTGATGCGGCCTGGGTGGATGAGCTGGCCAAGTGGAAAAAAGCCGAAGAGACGTGGGACCAGCTGCAGTTTGCCTTGCGGTTGGGGGATGACCCGCGCGTTTGTGTCACGACAACGCCGCGCAATGTGGGGGTGCTGAAAAAGCTTTTGGCGTCCCCTTCGACGGTACAGACGCACGCGCCAACCGAGGCGAATGCTGCGAACCTCGCAGGCTCGTTTCTGGAAGAGGTACGGGCGCGTTATCGCGGGACGCGGTTGGGACGGCAAGAGTTGGACGGCGTGTTGCTGGCCGATGCGGAAGGCGCGCTGTGGACATCAGAGATGCTGGAGGCAGGGCGTGTGTGCGATTTGCCTGTGTTCGACCGGATTGTCGTGGGGGTTGATCCGGCCACGACCGCCGGATCGGCGTCGGATGAATGCGGGATCGTGGTTGTAGGCGCGCAGACCAATGGGCCGCCACAAAACTGGCGGGCTGTGGTGCTGGCAGATTGCACGGTGCAAGGGGCCACGCCATCGGGTTGGGCGCGCGCCGCGATCTCGGCGATGGAGCAGCACGGCGCGGATCGGTTGGTGGTCGAGACCAACCAAGGCGGGTTGATGGTGGGCGAAGTCCTGCGCCAGATCGATCCACTGGTGCCGTTGAAATCGGTTCATGCATCGCGGGGCAAGGTGGCCCGGGCCGAGCCTGTGGCCGCACTTTATGAACAGGGGCGGGTTGCCCATGTGGCGGGGATGGATGCGCTAGAGGATCAGATGTGTCGGATGACCGCGCGGGGGTATGAGGGCAGTGGATCGCCGGACCGGGTGGACGCGATGGTCTGGGCCTTGCACGAGTTGTTGATTGAACCCGCTGCCCATTGGCGGGCACCGGGGGTGCGATTGCTGTGACTGGGCGCGCGCGTGGCGGGCCGGCCCTTCGGGGAGAGTTTACTTGGCAAAATGAAGCAGCGGGCGCGTGCCGGCGGGCAGCGTACGGTCGGTTTCAGAGGCGTTAAAGGTTTATTGGCAATTTGATTTTGCAGGTGATTTGATTTTGGGACGACGCGCAGCAGTGACGCGTGCACAGGAGTGGGGCGATATGGTTTTTGATTTTCTACGGCGCGGGGCGGCGGGTGAATTGCCCGAGCAGAAAGCATCGGCGACTGGCCCCACAGTGGCGTATCAGACCGGTGGCCGTGTGGCGTGGAGCCCGCGTGATGCGGTCAGCCTGACACGGGCCGGATTTTGCGGCAATCCGGTAGGGTTTCGGTCGGTTAAGTTGATTGCGGAAGCTGCGGCGGCTTTGCCCCTGGTCCTGCAGGATGCTGATCGCCGCTATGAGACGCACCCCTTGATGGCGTTGATCAGCCGTCCGAATGGCGGTCAGGGCCGGGCGGAGTTGCTGGAGGCGCTGTACGGGCAGTTGCTGTTGTCAGGGAACGGGTATGTCGAAGCCGTGGGGGGCGAGGCCGATGTGCCGGTGGAACTGCATGTATTGCGGTCGGACCGGATGTCGGTGGTACCCGGCGCTGATGGATGGCCCGTTGCCTATGAATATGCGGTCGGCGGGCGCAAGCACAGGTTTGACGCCAGCGGCCCTGTCGCGCCAGTGTGTCATATCAAGAATTTTCACCCTCAGGATGATCACTATGGGTTCAGCCCCATGCAGGCGGCGGCGATGGCGATGGATGTGCATACATCCGCCTCGCGGTGGAGCAAGGCGTTGCTGGACAATGCCGCGCGCCCGTCCGGGGCGATTGTCTATCGGGGTGCGGAGGGGCAGGGCAAGCTAAGCGACGATCAGTATGACCGTCTTGTTTCGGAGATGGAGAGCAACCATCAAGGCGCGCGCAATGCGGGGCGGCCGATGTTGTTGGAAGGGGGGCTTGATTGGAAGCCTATGGGGTTCTCCCCCTCGGATATGGAATTTCATAAAACCAAGGAAGCCGCCGCGCGCGAGATCGCTTTGGCCTTTGGCGTGCCACCCATGCTGCTTGGGATCGCAGGGGATGCGACCTATGCCAACTACCAAGAGGCGCATCGGGCGTTTTACCGGCTGACTGTGTTACCTCTGGCCACCCGTGTGACCGCTGCCTTGGCACATTGGTTGTCCGGCTTTTCGGGGGAGACGCTCGCGTTGAAGCCGGATCTCGATCAGGTGTCAGCATTGGCGCAGGAGCGCGATGCCCAGTGGGCCCGTGTGGCCGGAGCAGATTTCCTGAGCGAGGCAGAGAAGCGCAGCCTGTTGGGCCTGCCTGCGGTGGCCGCAGATGCGTGAGGATATCCGGCTTGATCAGTTTGAATGCGCACCGGGGTTGCGGTTGCAGGCGCATGAGCGCGTGAGTGCGATCCACCACGAGAACCTTTTGCAGCGGCTGGACCGGCTGGAGGAGATGATGTCGCGGCTGGAGCGGCGATTGTGGCTGACGGTTTACGGTGTCGTGGCTGTTATCCTGGCACAAGGGGTGCAGTCGTTCTTGGTGGTGCAGCCCTAGGGATTTGAATTTCAAAGGAGACGGTCATGGAAAATGACATGTTTAACCCCGGCCAAGCGCCGGGGAACGAGAGAGTTTTGCCGGCAGTCGGCACCGGTCTGGAGCATAAGTTTGCCCGTTTCGGGGGGGGGATCACCGTGGAGGACGGCACCGAGATCAGCGGCTATGCCAGTCTGTTTGGCGCGGCTGATCAAGGCGGGGACGTGGTGCGCAAGGGTGCCTATGCCGCGTCGCTTGCCGCCGGAACCAAGTCGGGTCACCGGATCAAGATGCTGTGGCAGCACGACCCAAGCCAGCCGATCGGCGTGTGGGATGAGGTGCGCGAAGACGCCAAGGGCCTTTGGGTCAAGGGGCGCATTCTGGACAGTGTGGCACGGGGGCGCGAAGCAGCAGCCTTGGTCGCGGCGGGGGCCATTGACGGGTTGAGCATCGGCTATCGCACGGTGCGGGCCGCCAAGAATGACGCGGGCCAACGCATGCTGACCGAGCTGGATTTATGGGAGGTGTCACTGGTGACGTTTCCCATGCTGCCGACCGCGCGGGTCGCGGCAAAGAGTGATTTCGTCGCGGTGGGTGATGTGCTGCACGAAATGGCAGAGGCGTTCGAAGACGCGCGGGCACAGCTGAAGTTGTAGAGGCCCGGCCCGAATACCAACTTTAACCAAGGGTATGTGAATGGATCAGATGAACACGAAAACACGCGGCGCGTCTGCGTCAGCCGCTGAGGAAGTCCGCGAAGCCGTCACCGGCTTTGTTCAGGATTTCAAAGGCTTTCAGGCCGAAATGACGACCAAGTTGCAACAAACAGAAGAGCGAATGACCATGTTGGACAGAAAAATAACTTTGCCTGCGCGTACACCTTTAGGCGGTGCTGTGGATGCGGGCGCGCCCCATCAAAAAGCGATGAATGCCTATATTCGCAACGGCGATGATGACGGGTTGCGCGGCCTTGAGATGGAAAGCAAATCCATGTCGTCGGCGGTAAACTCCGATGGCGGCTATCTGGTGGATCCGCAGACGTCGGACCGGGTCAAATCGGTATTGAATGCCACGGCGTCGATCCGAGCGATTGCATCGGTCGTACAGGTCGAGGCAACATCTTATGATGTGCTGGTGGACCACACTGACGTTGGCGCTGGTTGGGCCACCGAAGCAGGGGCCGTGGGCGAAACAGACACGCCGCAGATTGATCGCATCACAGTGCAACTGCACGAGCTGAGCGCCTTGCCCAAAGCGTCACAGCGGCTGTTGGACGATTCCGCTTTTGACATCGAAGGCTGGCTGGCGGGACGCATCGCGGACAAGTTTTCGCGGGCTGAGGCGGCGGCGTTTATCAACGGTGATGGGATCGACAAACCCAAGGGTCTGCTGGCGCATGCCGCCGTGGACAATGACGTCTGGGCCTGGGGTAATCTGGGCTATGTGCCGACCGGCGTTGACGGCGAGGTTACGGCGGATGCTGTGGTTGATCTGGTCTACGCTTTGGGGGCCCAGTACCGCGCGAATGCGAGCTTTGTCATGAGCTCGAAGACCGCGGGCCGGGTGCGCAAGCTCAAGGATCTCGATGGCCGTTTCTTGTGGTCTGATGGTCTGGCGCAGGGCGAGCCTGCACGCCTGATGGGCTATCCAGTACTGGTGGCTGAGGACATGCCGGATGTTGCGACGGATTCATTTTCAGTCGCGTTTGGTGATTTTGCGGCGGGCTATACCGTGGCTGAGCGCCCCGACCTGCGCATCCTGCGTGATCCGTTCAGTGCCAAGCCGCATGTGCTGTTCTACGCCACCAAACGTGTCGGCGGTGATGTCAGCGATTTTGCAGCCATCAAGCTTTTGAAATTCGGCACCGCGTAAAGCGGCGTCGAATACGGGGCCGGGGCAACTTGGCCCCGGTCCGGGCGCGTGCCGCAAGGTGTGGGTGCATTGTCTAGCTGCTCCCTCCGACCGAGCAATGCAGCCCGGTACGCGTCCGGGTTCCTTTTGGGGACAGGGAAGAACGGAATAGATGGAGATTTCCATGATGTTGATCGAAGAGACAAGCGTACCGGATACCGCCTTGCCGGTTGACGCGTTCAAGGGCCATCTGCGGCTCGGGAGCGGGTTTGGCACCGACAGCTTGCAAGACGAGGTATTGGTTGGATTTCTGCGCGCCGCCCTGGCCGCAATAGAGGTCCGGACTGGTAAGGTGTTGATGCGGCGTGGGTTTATTTGGTCGCTGAATGCGTGGCGCAGCCCCGAAGGACAGGTGCTTCCTGTAGCCCCGGTGCATGGGGTGAGCAGCGTGACGCTCGTTTCCCGTGGGGGGATCTCGACCGTGATCGCGGCAGAGCGCTATTGGTTGGAAAAGGACGCGCAGCGCCCGCTTTTGCGCCCAGCTGACGCGGTTTTGCCCGCCATTCCCAAAGGCGGGACGGTCTCAATTGAGATGGATGCGGGCTTGGGTACGACATGGGATCAAATTCCACCTGACCTGCGGCAGGCGGTGTTCTTGCTGGCCGCCCATTATTACGAATTTCGCCATGAAACCAGCCTGAGCGACGGGTGCATGCCCTTTGGCGTCAGCAGCCTGATTGAGCGGTACAAGACCATGCGCATTGGCTTTGGAGCGGGTACATGAAACGGTTGAATCTGAACCGACGCTTGGTGCTAGAGGCCCCCACGCGCGAGGGCGACGGGGCCGGCGGCTACCGTGTGGTCTGGACGGCGCTCGGCACGTTATGGGCCGAAGTGACTGCGCGCAGTGGGCGCGAGGTAAGTCAAGCGGGGGTGCCGGTAAGCCGTATGGGCTATGCGATTTGCGTGCGCGCGGCACCGATGGGCAGCGCTGAGCGGCCAGAACCTCAACAGCGGTTTCGCGATGGCGCGCGGGTCTACAGCATTGAAACGGTGGCGGAGCGTGACCCCCAAGGGCGCTACCTGCTTTGCCTCACACAAGAGGAGCTGATCGTATGAGTTATGCCATATCAGGACCATTGCAGCAGGCGGTATTTGCGGCTCTTTCGGCGGATCTTGCGCTGACCGATCTGGTCGGGACGGATATCTTTGATGCCGGACCCGTGGGGGATGTACCGCCACTATATGTGCGCCTAGGCGACGAAGACGTGCGCGATGCCTCGGACGGGAGCGGCGCGGGGGCGGTGCACCAGTTTGGTATTGCCATCGTCAGCGCAGCCCCGGGGTTTGCAGATGCCAAACAGGTTGCAGGGGCAATCAGTGATGTTCTGCACAACGCGGATCTGACGCTGAGCAAGGGGCATCTGGTGAGCCTGCAATTCTCTCGTGCGACGGCTAAATATGTCGCCGCCGCTCAGGTTCGCCAAATCGACATGCAGTTTCGCGCACGTGTGCAGGACGGCTGAGGCAACACCCGACATTCATTTTCAAGGAGAACCCAGATGACAGTTCAAGCAGGTAAAGACCTTTTGGTTAAAGTGGACATGACAAGTGATGGCCAGTTCGAAACCATCGCGGGCCTGCGCGCCACGCGCATCAGTTTCAACGCTGAACCGGTCGAGGTCACATCGTTGGACAGCAATGGTGGATGGCGTGAGCTTCTGGCCGGTGCTGGTGTGCGATCTGCTGCGATCAGCGGGTCGGGCGTGTTTCGCGACGCTGGCACGGACGAGCGTGCGCGCCAGTTGTTTTTCGATGGGCTGACCCCCGATTTCCAGATCGTCATCCCCAGCTTTGGCATTATCGAAGGCCCGTTTCAGGTTGCCGCGATTGAATACGGCGGATCGCTAAATGGCGAGGCTACCTATGAGATCAGCATGCAGTCGGCGGGGGAATTGGTCTTTACCCCCGATGTGGTCGTTGACCCGGGCACCGGGGCATAGGCGCATGGCAAATCCGTGGAGGGGGGATGTCGCGCTTGTCGTTGACGGGCAACGCCATGTGGCGCGTCTGACGCTGGGGGCCTTGGCCGAGTTGGAGGATACGCTGGAAGAGCCGTCCTTGATGGCGCTGGTCGAGCGGTTTGAAAGCAACCGTTTCTCAAGCCGCGACGTATTGCGTCTGTTGGTGGCGGGCTTGCGCGGAGGCGGGGTCGAGACGTCCGAAGACGCCTTGGGACAGGCGCAGATTGACGGTGGCCCCATGGGCGCTGCTAAAGCCGCCGCTGAGCTGTTGGCCCGTGCGTTTGTGGTGCCTGCGTGACAGGCCCGAAGGGTCTTGATTGGCCTGCCATGATGCGGGCCGGTCTTAAGGAGTTGGGGCTGACGCCTGCTGATTTCTGGGCGCTGACTCCGGCAGAGTTGCAGCTGATGCTGGGCACGGCGGGGGCGCAAACGCCGTTACTAAGCGATGGATTGTCGGCGTTGATGGCCGCCTATCCCGACACATCGGAAGGGAACGAAAAATGACAGATAATGGGTTTGAGGGTCTTGAGGACGGGGCCGAGAGGCTGAACACCACATTGGCAGAGACCAGCAGCTTGGTCTCTGGCTTTGATGGCGAATTGCGCCGGATGCGCACGGCGATCGCCGGAACAGGCAGGGATGTTGCCACGCTGGAAAAGGGGCTGAGCCGGGGTCTGCGCCGCGCCTTTGATGGGATCGCGTTTGATGGGATGAAACTGTCCGATGCGCTGTCCACCGTCGCGCGTTCTATGGCCGACACGACTTATAACGCGGCGATCAAACCGGTTTCCGATCACGTCGGCGGGATGATCAGCCAAGGCGTCGGGTCGCTTGTTCAGGGTATTTTGCCATTTGCCAATGGCGCACCGTTTTCCCAAGGCAAGGTTATGCCCTTTGCCCAAGGCGGCATCGTGAGCAGCGCGACAGCGTTCGGAATGCGCGGCGGCATGGGCGTGATGGGAGAGGCGGGGCCAGAAGCCATCATGCCGCTGGCGCGTGGCCCTGACGGGAAGCTGGGGGTGAAGGGCAGCGGCGGCGGAGGCACAACCGTGGTTATGAATATCTCGACCCCGGATGTGCAGGGTTTTCAACGCAGCCAAAGCCAGGTTGCAGCACAGATGTCGCGGGCGCTGAGCAGCGGCAACCGCAACCGGTAAAGGAGCGCCGACATGAATTTCCATGATGTTCAATTTCCACCTTCCCTCAGCTTTGGGTCCGTTGGTGGCCCGCAGCGGCGGACGGATGTTGTCACGCTCGCAAACGGGTTCGAGGAACGCAATACGCCATGGTCGCATTCGCGGCGGGTGTATGATGCGGGGCTTGGCATGCGGTCAATTGACGATTTGCAGGCGCTGACGGGGTTTTTCGAGGCGCGGTTTGGTCAGATGTACGGCTTTCGTTGGAAGGATTGGTCTGATTTCAAATCGTGCCGCTCTGCCCTTGAGGTTGCCTTTGACGATCAGGTGCTTGGGTTTGGCGACGGCGTTCAAACCGATTTCCAGCTGGTGAAAATTTACGAGTCCGGTGATCACAGCTATTTGCGCCCCATTGCCAAGCCGGTGCAGGGAACCGTGCGTGTTGGTATTGAACAAGACGAGCTGCAAGAGGGGATCGATTACGAGATCGACACCACCACCGGAATCGTCCGTTTCGACAACGCACCCGGCAGTGAACTGGTCGTGTCGGCGGGTTTTGAATTCGATGTTCCGGTACGTTTTGACACGGATCGCATCCTGGTGAGCGTCGCCAGTTTTCAGGCCGGACAAGTACCCAATGTCCCAGTGATCGAGGTGCGTGGCTGATGTTTGAATTTAATGCAGAGCTGGATGCCCATCTGAAATCCGGCATGACTTCACTTTGTCATGCATGGTCGATCCGCAGGCGCGACGGGATTGTGCTTGGATTCACCGATCACGACCGGACTTTGTCCTTTGAGGGGGTAACGTACAACGCTGACAGTGGCCTCAGCGCGCGGGCTCTGTCGCAAAGCACGGGGCTGTCGATCGATAACACCGAAGCCATGGGCGCACTGACCCATTGGGCGATCCGCGAAGATGAAATTGAACAGGGCCGTTATGACGAGGCCGAGGTGACGTGCTGGCTGGTGAACTGGGCCGATGTCTCGCAGCGTACCGTATTGTTTGGCGGCAGCATCGGGGAAATGCAGCGGTCAGCCGGGGCGTTTCGGGCCGAGTTGCGCGGGTTGACCGAGGCGTTGAACCGCCCCTTGGGCCGGATCTATCAAAAGCCCTGCAGCGCGGTTCTGGGGGATACCA
This sequence comes from Sulfitobacter marinus, assembly GCF_900116285.1. GTDB lineage: Bacteria > Pseudomonadota > Alphaproteobacteria > Rhodobacterales > Rhodobacteraceae > Sulfitobacter > Sulfitobacter marinus. The sequence continues at coordinate 436,371 of NZ_FPAJ01000001.1, forward strand.
ATTGCGCGTTTAATCTGGACACCCCCGGATATACTGCGCTGGTCGCTGTAGACTATAGCGAAGAGGGACGGATCTTTCGCTGGGACAGCTTGCATGGGTATGTTGATGGATGGTTCGCGCGGGGACGGTTTGAAGTTCTGGACGGGCCTGCTGCCGGTTTGTGGGGAATGATCAAGTATGACCGCCCGCTAGATAATCAACGCGAGATCGAGTTGTGGGAGCCTATTCGCGGTGCCGTGACTACCGGAACGCAGGTGCGGATGTTTGCGGGGTGCGACAAGCGGATGGAGACATGCCGTTTCAAGTTCACAAACATGCTCAATTTCCAGGGTTTTCCCGACATCCCTAATGAGGATTGGGTGATGGCTGTGCCCAAGCAGTCGGGCTCGAACACCGGTGGATCCCTGCGATGACCGAATTTCAGGATCAGATCGTGACGGCCGCGCGCGGTTGGATTGGAACGCCTTATGTTCATCAAGGCGCTGTCAAAAATGCAGGCTGCGATTGTCTGGGTTTGCTGCGGGGGGTGTGGCGCGAGGTTCTAGGCCCTGAGCCTGAAGTGGTTCCTGCCTATTCGATGGACTGGTCCGAACCGCAAGGGGACGAACGTTTGTGGCGGGCCGCCCTTCGGCATCTTGAGCCGAAAGAACTGAGCGACGAAGCGGCGGGCGACGTGCTGCTGTTTCGGATGCGCGGCGGCGCTGTTGCAAAACATCTGGGGCTGGCCGCAGGGCTGGGGCCGGATGCCACGTTTGTTCACGCCTATAGCGGTCATGGCGTGACCGAAAGTCCGCTCAGTGCGCCTTGGCGGCGCAGGATTGTGGCACGATTTGCATTTCCGACGGAGGCGAACTGATGGCGACGATATTACTTTCAGCAGCGGGTGCGGCGGTTGGCGGCTCAATCGGGGGCACGGTTGCTGGGTTGTCCTCGGTCGCGGTGGGCCGGGCCGTCGGCGCGACATTGGGCCGGATTATCGATCAACGCTTGCTGGGCGAGGGTGCACAAGCGGTTGAAACCGGCAAGGTGGACCGGTTTCGTTTGACGAACGCCGGGGAGGGTGCTGCGGTAACCGAGCTATATGGCCGTATGCGGCTTGGTGGCCAGGTTATCTGGGCGTCAGATTTTGCCGAAACGACGACGGTGACCCGCAGCGGTGGTGGTGGAGGCAAAGGCGCACCAAAGAAACCGGAAACGACAACGACCGAGTACAGTTACTCGGTGAGTCTTGCCGTGGCTCTGTGCGAAGGCGAGATTACTGGGGTTCATCGTATATGGGCCAACGGAGAGGAAGTTGCTCCGAGTGATCTGAACATCCGTGTCTATCGTGGCACATCTGATCAATTGCCTGATCCAACAATTGCCGCTGTTGAGGGCGCTGATCGCGTCCCGGCATATCGTGGAACAGCCTATGTTGTGTTCGATAACCTGCCGCTTGGTCAGTTTGACAACCGCGTGCCGCAGTTTTCGTTCGAGGTCACGCGCCCTGAGGAAGTCGGATCACCGGAAGCTGCGCAAAGTGTGACACATAATGTGCGCGGCGTGGCTTTGATCCCGGGCACGGGCGAATATGCGCTGGCCACGACGCCGGTGCATTACAAGCAAGGGGCAGGCGCAAGGTGGAGCGCCAATGTATCGACCCCATCGGGCAAGACCAATTTTCTGACATCGCTTGAAAACCTGCGTACCGATTTGCCTAAGCTTGAGGCCGCATCGCTGGTTGTGTCCTGGTTTGGCAGCGATCTGCGCTGCGGTGAGTGCGCCGTCCGGCCCAAGGTTGAAAGCGCCACGATTGAGGGTGAAAATATGCCGTGGCGCGTCTCGTCGCTGCCGCGCAGTGGGGCGCAGGTGATCGTGCAACAGCACGGTAGGCCGATATATGGCGGCACGCCTGACGACCGCTCGGTGATTGAGGCCATTCACGCGATGAATGCGGCTGGCAAGGCCGTTTTATTCTACCCGTTCATTCTGATGGACCAACTGGCTGGCAATACCTTGCCAGACCCCTATAGCGATGCGCATAGCCAGCCTGTATTGCCGTGGCGTGGGCGGATCACCTTGTCCAAGGCACCGGGGCAAAACGGCAGCCCTGATGGTACCGCGACCGCCGATGCGCAGGTTGCAGCCTTTTTTGGCACAGTGACTGCGGCGCATTTTCACGTGTCGGGCGGGCAGGTTAGCTATTCCGGGCCTGATGAATGGTCGCTTTCACGTTTTATCCTGCATTACGCGGCCTTATGCGCCGCCGCTGGTGGCGTCGATGGATTTTGCATTGGGACCGAGATGCGTGGGCTGACCCAAATTCGGGGCGCAGGAGGGATGTTTACGGCTGTGCAGCGTTTCCGCGCCCTCGCAGCCGAGGCGCGTGCCTTGCTTGGGGCTGGCACCAATATCAGCTATGCAGCTGATTGGTCAGAGTATTTTGGCTATCAGCCGCAAGATGGCAGCGGTGATCGGTATTTTCACCTTGATCCACTTTGGGCTGATCCCAATATCGATTTTATCGGCATCGACAACTACATGCCGTTATCTGACTGGCGCGAGGGTCATGACCATCTCGACGCGCAGCAGTGGGATGCGATCTATAATATTGATTATCTCACGTCCAATGTTGAAGGGGGCGAGGGCTATGACTGGTATTACCATTCAGACGAAGCCCGCGCTGCGCAGATCCGAACGCCGATCACAGATGGGCAGGAAAACGAACCGTGGATCTATCGCTATAAGGACATTCGCAACTGGTGGTCGAACCCGCATCACGAACGCATCGGTGGCACGCGCGCCGCGAACCCAACCGCTTGGGTGCCTGAGTCAAAACCGATTTGGTTCACTGAATATGGCTGCGCCGCGATTGATGGTGCGACGAACCAGCCGAACAAATTTCTGGATTTGAAAAGCTCGGAAAGCCGTTTGCCGTATCATTCCACAGGCGCCCGGGACGAGTTTATCCAAGTGCAATATTTGCGCGCTTTTACCAACCATTGGGGGAACCCTGCGCATAATCCGATCTCGGCTGAGTATGGGGGGCCGATGATTGATATGTCGCGCGCGTTCGTTTGGGCCTGGGACGCGCGCCCCTATCCATTCTTTCCAAACAATCGCGGGCTGTGGAGTGATGGGCAAAACTATGCGCGGGGGCATTGGCTGAATGGACGCACGTCGTCGCAACCCTTGTCTGCGGTTGTTGCCCAGATATGCCGCCGCGCCGGATTGACGGCTTTTGATACTTCCGCACTTTATGGCGTTGTGCGGGGCTATGTCGTTGATCAGGTCAACGATGCACGGGCAAGCTTGCAACCGCTGATGCTGCGGTATGGGTTTGATGCTGTTGAACGTGGCGGCGTCTTGCAATTTGTGATGCGTAACGGCTTGGACCCTGTGCGTCTGGACACCACACAGCTGGTTGACAGTGGCGAGGTGAACGGCGGGCTCGAGCAGATCCGTGAATCGCAAGCCGAAATCGCTGGCCGCGTGCGGCTGCGTTTTGTTCAGGCGGACGGAAATTTCGACAACATCGCCGAGGAAGCCGTGTTGGCGCAAGATGCCACCCACGCTGTGGCTGCGTCTGAGTTCAACATGGCACTGACCCGTGCTGAAGGACGGCAAGCCATCGAACGTTGGCTTGCAGAGGCGCGGATCTCGCGGGAAACTGTGCGGCTGGCGTTGCCGCCTTCGATGCTGGCCGTCGGCGCGGGAGACATAATTGAATTGCCCTCGGAAGGGGAAGAGACGAGCGGACTTTACCGCATTGACCGGGTGGAGCTGGGCGACTTGCAAGTGGTCGAGGCCGTTCGCATTGAGCCGTCAGTTTATGCGCCCGCGCCCTTTGAAGATGAACTGGCGACGCTCAAACCCTTTTTCGCGCCTGTTCCGGTGTCCGCAGTGTTTATGGACCTGCCGCTGCTGCGTGGGGACGAGGTGCCGCATGCGCCCTATATCGCGACGACGGCGCAGCCTTGGCCGGGCAGCGTGGCAGTCTATAGTGCCGCCACGGACGAGAATTACCATTTGAATAAAGTGCTGCCGACCCGCGCCATCATGGGGGTGACGGAAACGGATTTGCCCTCTGCAAGGCCGGGTGTGTTTGATCGCGGCGGGGCTTTGCAGGTGCGTCTGACCAGCGGTACCCTGGAAAGAGTTGAGGAGTCCGCGCTGCTTGGCGGGGCCAATCTGGCGGCGATTGGTGACGGCACTGCCGACAAGTGGGAGGTGTTTCAATTCAGCGAGGCAGAGCTGGTAGCCCCGAACACCTATTTGCTGAAAAACCGGCTACGCGGACAGGCGGGTTCGGATGCGCTAATGCCGCCGGTATGGCCCGTTGGTTCAAAATTCGTTTTGCTGAACGGCGTTCCCTCGCAATTGGCGCTCAGCCCCAACTTGCGGCGTATCACGCAGCATTACCGGATCGGACCGGCGCAGCGCGGCTATGATGATCCGTCTTATATTCATCGCATAGAAGCATTTAATGGCAATGGGTTGCGCCCGCTCAGCCCCTGTCATTTGCGCGCCACAGCTGTGACTGGCGGCACCGATCTGACGTGGATCCGGCGCACCAGAGTTGACGGGGACCGGTGGGAAAACATCGAGGTACCTCTTGGCGAAGAGACCGAGCAATATCTGGTGCGCGTTTTGCTGAACGGTCAAACCCTGCGCGAGACCTATACGTATGTTCCCAATTGGCAATATACGGATGCGATGCGCTCTGCTGACGGTGTGACGGGGCAGGTTCTGATGTCTGTTGCCCAAATCTCGGCCAGTTACGGCGTGGGGCCTGCGGGATATGTGACCGTGTAAGCGACATTCCGGCAACCCTGATCCCTTTCATCAAAGATATTGATGCGAAGGATCAAGGCTTTGCGTTTGGCACTTTGCATTGAATTGATATATTGTCGGTGCAAAGAAGGATATTGTCATGGCAGAGCCCCGCAGAAATATTGCATCAGTTGACCCGGTTTGGGATCAAATTCTGACCGAAGCGCAGCAGGCTGTTTTGGATGAGCCGCTGATTGGCGGCTTTGTCCATGCCTGTATCCTGCACCACAAATCCATCGAAAAGGCATTGTCCTACAGAGTCGCGGCAAAGCTGGCATCGAATGAAATGTCGATGATGGTGGTACGTGAAATGGTGGAAGAAGCGTATAGTAATGACGCATCCTTGATCAAAGCCGCACGCGCGGATCTGGTGGCGATTTATGAACGTGACCCCGCCTGCCATCGTTTGCTTCAGCCGATTTTATACTTCAAGGGCTATCAGGCGGTTCAAGCCTACCGTGTGGGGCATTATCTGTGGACGAAGGGGCAATATGATCTGGCCTATTTCGTTCAGATGCGGGTCAGTGAGATTTTCGGCGTTGATATTCACCCGGCGGCCAAGATCGGCAAAGGCATCATGATCGACCATGCCCATTCTGTGGTGATCGGTGAAACGGCTGTAGTGGGTGACAATGTGTCAATGCTGCATTCGGTGACCCTTGGTGGGACCGGTAAGGAAGAGCAGGACCGCCACCCCAAGATTGAAGATGGTGTGCTGATTGGTGCCGGGGCCAAGGTGCTGGGCAATATCACCGTCGGTCATTGCAGCCGGATCGCTGCGGGGTCTGTCGTGCTGGAGGCCGTACCGCCTTGCAAAACCGTTGCTGGTATTCCCGCGCGTGTCGTGGGCGAGGCGGGCTGCGAACAGCCTTCGGTCCTGATGGATCACATGTTGGGGCCGCAAGGCGAGTAAGATTTCAATATAGGTTTTGAAAAAATGGAAAAGCCGGGATCATACGATCCCGGCTTTGTTCTGTTCTATAGACGAGGACTGTATGCCCCGGTTTGATGTCCGGAAAGGGGGCTTCTGCCCACCAAGACCCCCCGAGGATTTTAGTCCATTTGGAAGGGGATCAGGCGAGCATGCCCATGGGGTTTTCCAGATTGTCTTTGATCGCGGCCAAGAGCTGTGCACCCAAGGCACCGTCGATGACGCGGTGATCAACTGAAAGGGTGACAGACATAATCGTCGCCACGGCGAGTTCACCGTCTTTGCCGACGACCGGTTTTTTCACGCCAGCACCAACGGCGAGAATCGCGCCATGGGGCGGGTTGATAACCGCGTCAAAATTGTCGATGCCGAACATCCCGAGGTTAGAGATGGCAAAGCTGCCGCCCTGATATTCATGCGGCGCAAGCTTGCGATCGCGGGCGCGGGCGGCAAGGTCTTTCATCTCGGCCGAGAGGGTCGAGAGGGATTTCGTCTCGGAATCTTGAAGCACCGGGGTGAAGAGCCCGCCATCAATAGCGACGGCCACGGCAACATCGGAGGGCTTGAGCTTGAGGATGCGATCCCCGGCCCAAACGGCATTGGCATCTGGCACCGCTTGCAGGGCCAAAGCGCAGGCTTTGATGATGAAATCATTAACCGAGAGTTTCACACCACGTGATTCAAGCTGTTTGTTCAGGTCAGCCCGGAACGCCATCAACGCGTCCAGTTGAATATCGCGGCGCAGATAGAAATGTGGGATGGATTGTTTGGCCTCGGTCAGGCGCGACGCGATGGTTTTGCGCATGCCGTTGAGGGTGACCTCTTCGAACGTGCGGCCTTCGTACATTTTCATCACGGCTTCAGCGGAAGGGCCAGCAGCAAGCGCTGCTTTGGGCGCGTTAGCAGGGGCTGCAGCGGCGTCACTTGGCGCGGCTTTTGCGGTGCCGCCAGCCAATGCGGCAGTGATATCGGCCTTGACGATGCGGCCATGTGGCCCTGAGCCGGACACAGCGGCCAGATCAATCCCTTCGATCCCGGCCATACGGCGTGCCAGCGGTGACGCGAAAACCCGCGTTGTGTCTGGCTTGGGGGTGGGGGTCGGTTCTGGCTTTGGCGGCGTCGACGGGCCATCAGTGTTCGGACCCGGTGGGCGGGCTGCATCAGCGGGCGCAACAGGAGCAGCAGCGGCGGCGGCGGGGGCCGCACCAATGTCATCCGCGCTTTCGCCGTCTTCCAGCAGCACGGCAATGGGCGTGTTCACTTTCACGCCTTCAGTGCCATCCGCGATCATGATCTTGCCAATTACACCTTCATCGACGGCCTCGAATTCCATCGTTGCTTTGTCGGTTTCGATCTCGCACATCACATCGCCAGAGGACACGGTATCGCCCTCTTTGACCAGCCATTTGGCCAATGTGCCCTCTTCCATGGTGGGGCTGAGGGCGGGCATGAGGATTTCTATAGGCATGTGGTCCGCTCCTTATTTGTAGGTGACTTTTTTGACCGCCGCGATGACGTCATCGGTGGTCAGCAGCGCCAGTTTCTCAAGGTTTGCCGCATAGGGCATTGGCACGTCCTTGCCGGTGCAGTTGATCACCGGCGCGTCGAGGTAATCGAACGCTTCTTGCATGATGACGCTGGTGATATAGTTGCCGACCGACCCTTGCGGCCAGCCTTCCTCGACAGTGACACAGCGGTTGGTTTTCATCACCGATTTGATGATGCTGGCCGTGTCCATCGGGCGCAAAGTGCGCAGGTCAAGCACTTCGGCGTCGATGCCATTCTCGGCCAGTTTCTCAGCGGCTTCAAGAGCATAGGTCATGCCGATGCCAAAGCTGACGATGGTAACATCGCTGCCTTCGCGCCAGATGCGGGCCTTGCCGAAAGGCACGGTGTAATCCTCAACATCAGGTACATCAAAGGATTTACCGTACATGATTTCGTTCTCGAGGAACACGACCGGGTTGGGATCGCGGATCGCTGATTTCATCAAGCCTTTAGCGTCGGATGCCGAGTAAGGCATCGCGACTTTGAGGCCGGGAACCTGCATGTACCAGGCCGCGTAATCCTGACTGTGCTGCGCGCCGACGCGGGCGGCTGCACCATTGGGGCCGCGGAACACCATGGGGGCACCCATCTGGCCACCGGACATATAGAGCGTCTTGGCAGCAGAGTTCAGGATGTGGTCAATCGCCTGCATGGCAAAGTTCCACGTCATGAATTCGACAATCGGGCGCAGACCACCAAAAGCGGCACCGACACCGATCCCGGCAAAGCCATGTTCGGTGATAGGTGTGTCGATCACCCGCTTGGCGCCGAATTCATCCAGCAACCCTTGGGATATTTTGTAAGCGCCTTGGTATTCGGCAACTTCCTCGCCCATCAGGAATACGTCTTCGTCGCGGCGCATTTCCTCGGCCATGCCGTCGCGCAAGGCCTCGCGCACGGTCTGTGTTTTCAACTTGGTGCCTTCGGGCCAATCGGGGGTAGTGTCTGTCTCTGGCGCGGTAGGCGCTTTGACCTCGGCGGGTTTGCTGTCGGCTGCGGGGGCAGGGGCAGCCGCTGGGGTGTCAGATGACACATTGTCTGCGGCAGAGGCGTCTTCGCCTTCCTCCAGCAGCACAGCGATGGCGGTGTTTACCTTGACGCCTTCGGTGCCTTCAGCGATCAGGATCTTGCCGATCACACCTTCGTCGACGGCTTCGAATTCCATCGTGGCTTTGTCGGTCTCGATCTCGCACATGATATCGCCGGAAGACACGGTATCGCCTTCCTTCACCAGCCATTTGGCCAATGTGCCTTCTTCCATGGTGGGGCTTAGGGCGGGCATAAGAATTTCAGTTGCCATGGTTCAAGCCTCCTGTGGAACTTCGGTTGCGTAAATGTCGGTCCAAAGCTCCTCTGGGGCGGGCTCGGGGCTTGTCTTGGCGAATTCTGCGCTGTCGTTGACGATCTTTTTGATCTCCTTGTCGATGGCCTTCAGATCATCCTCGGTGGCGTATTTCTGATCCAGCAGGATGTTGCGGACCTGTTCGATGGGGTCACGCTCGTCACGCATTTTTTGCACCTCTTCGCGGGTGCGGTATTTTGCCGGGTCCGACATCGAATGGCCACGATAGCGGTATGTTTTGATCTCAAGAATATAAGGGCCGTCGCCGCTGCGCGCGTGTTTCACAGCGCGTTCGCCTGCGTCTTTGACGGCCAGCACATCCATGCCATCGACAGCCTCACCGGGGATGCCGAATGCCTTGCCACGTTCCCAGATCTCAGCGCTCGAAGTCGAGCGTTGCTGCGAGGTGCCCATGGCATATTGGTTGTTTTCGATGACAAAAATCACCGGCAGCTTCCATAGGGCGGCCATGTTGAAAGTCTCATAGACTTGGCCCTGGTTCGCGGCACCATCGCCAAAATAGGTAAAGGTGACGTTGTCGTTGCCTTTGTACTTATCGGCAAAGGCGACGCCCGCACCCAATGGCACGTTCGCGCCCACAATCCCGTGGCCGCCGTAAAACTTCTTCTCCTTCGAGAACATGTGCATGGAGCCACCCTTGCCGCGCGAATACCCACCCTCACGGCCGGTCAATTCGGCCATCACCCCGTCGGGGTTCATGCCGCAGGCCAACATGTGGCCGTGGTCGCGGTAGGTGGTGATGCGGCTGTCGCCTTCCTTGGCGGTTGCCTCAAGGCCCACAACAACGGCTTCTTGGCCTATATACAGGTGGCAAAAGCCGCCGATCAGACCCATGCCATACAGCTGGCCGGCTTTCTCCTCAAAGCGCCGGATCATCAGCATGTCCTTGTAATAGGCCTTGAGTTCATCGGCACTGGCATTGGTTTTCTTGGTCGGTTTCTTGGCTGCCATGGGGCAAATCCTCCGTACAGTGGTCCCGAGCGCGCGTAATATAGTTTAGCGTTAAACTATCTATTACCGGATTCGACCAATGATGGCGAGAGGCTTTTGCCGGGAACCGCGATGTTACGCGAAAGCGCGCTGTGAACAGGCAGTTACGGCAAAAGAATTGAAGATAAAGTTAGCGGATCACGATCTCATCGGCGCGGATCATGCCCAGCACCTTGCGGGTCTGTTCATCGAGCAGATCAAGATCAAGATAATCATCGGACAGGCGGGCGGTCAGGTTCTCCATCCGTGCCACATCGGTCTGGACTTGATTCAACTGCTGCTTGAGGTCTTGGGCTTCGGCCAGAATCTCGGCGCGGCGAAACAGGCCGAAATTGCCCTGCACGGCGGCAAATGCGAAATACATCGCCAGCCCGAAGGCGGTCGAGAAAAATAAAACGGTGCCGAACGCGGGGCGGGTGCTGCGGTTCATCTGGGTTTGCCTCAAGCCGTCTCTTTATGGACGTATTCCTTGTATGGCACAGGTGATTCGCAAAGGGAATCCCCCTGATTCGTTTTTGGCAAAATTCTGTTCACGAAGCGGTGACGGAATTTTTGGAAATTCCGGGCCGTTTTCTTTCAAAGAAAACGTCTACCCGCCCAACGCAGCAACACCCGGCAAGGTTTTGCCTTCCATCCATTCCAAGAACGCGCCGCCTGCGGTCGAGATATAGGTAAAGTCATCCGCTGCACCGGCTTGGTTCAGCGCGGCCACAGTGTCACCGCCGCCAGCAACCGAAATCAACGCGCCATCGCGGGTCAGCTGTGCCGCTGCTTGTGCCGCGGCCACAGTACCGGTGTCAAAAGGGGCAATCTCGAACGCGCCCATGGGACCGTTCCAAATAAGCGTTTTCAACCCGGCAAAGGCGTCTTTGACCAGTTGGGTCGTCGCAGGTCCAGCGTCCAGAACCATCTGGTCGTCTGCCAGCACTGTGTCTGGTCCCAATTTGATCACCTCGTGCGCGGCACCCGCTGCAAATTCCCGTGCCACCAACCCGTCAACAGGCAGCAAGACGCGACACCCGGCTTTGTCCGCTTGGGCCATAATGTCCTTCGCAGTGCCGAAAAAATCAGGCTCGGATAGGGACTTGCCCAGCTTTGCGCCCATAGCCGCTAGAAACGTATTCGCCATACCGCCGCCGATCACCAGCAGGTCCAACCGGTTCACAAGGTTTTCCAACAACTCTATCTTGGTTGATACTTTCGCCCCACCCACGACCGCGCCAACAGGGCGTTTCGGGGCGGCCAAGGCGGCCTCAAGCGCGGACAGTTCTGCTTGCATCAAACGGCCCGCGCAGGCGGGCAGCAGCCGCGCCAAGGCTTCGGTGGATGCATGCGCACGGTGGGCCGCCGAAAAGGCGTCGTTGCAATAGACATCGCCCAAACCAGCTAAACGTTGCGCGAATGCGGGGTCATTATCGGTCTCGCCGGGGTAAAAGCGGATGTTTTCCAGCAAAACCACATCAGCGGCGTTGATCTCGTCGGTGCCGTTTTCAGCGGCTTCCAGCGTTTCGGCCAGCACGACCTTGCGGGCAAGGGCGGCCTCAAGCGCGGGTTTAACCACCAGCAGGCTCAGGTCTTGCACGCGTTTGCCCTTGGGGCGGCCAAAATGTGCCAGCAGGATGGGTTTGCCGCCTTTGTCCAAAATATCATGCACTGTGGGGACGATCCGCTGGATGCGCGTATCGTCGGTGACCTTACCGTTTTCCACGGGGACGTTGATATCGACCCGTACCAGCACCCGCTTGCCGCGCAGGTCCATGTCATCCAGTGTTTTCCAGCCCATCGTATGTTCCCCGATCCATTCCGCAGTTGGCATAGTGTTTTGCCGTTATCGTGCGCGGGGTCAATGCACCTGCTTGGCAATTGCCGCAAGTCGTCTTAGGTAACTGCTAATGATTTATGAATAGGAGAGCGGCATGGCCGAGATCAAAGACCCCGAAAACACGATCCTGTTGGAGCTTACAGGCGGTACCGTCACCATCCAACTGCTGCCCGATGTGGCCCCCAAGCATGTTGAACGCATGAAAGAGCTCGCGCGTGCGGGCAAGTATGACAACGTGGCATTCCACCGCGTTATCGAAGGGTTCATGGCGCAGACGGGCGACGTGGCCAACGGCAACATGGAAGACAACTTTAACCTGCGCGCCGCAGGCACAGGCGGATCTGATTTGCCAAATGTTCCGGCTGAATTCTCCAAAGTGCCCCATGCACGGGGCAGCATCGGTGCGGCACGTTCGGCCAATCCTGACAGCGCCAACAGCCAGTTCTTTATCAACTTCAAGGATAATGATTTCCTGAACGGTCAATACACCGTCTACGGCCAGGTTATTTCCGGTATGGAACATGTGGACGCGATCACACGGGGCGAGCCACCTGCGAACCCGGACCGCATGATCAGCATGAAAGTCGCCGCAGATGCGTAAGCTGTTTGCGGGCACCGTCGCCGCCACCCTGATGGGCGGCACAGCCTTCGCCAGCGGTCTTGAAATCACCGTCGATGGCGAAGCCCAGGGCGTGATCAAGATCGACTTACTCGAAGACGTGGCCCCCCAGCATGCGGACCGTCTGACGGCGCTGGCCGAGGCAGGGGCCTATGATGGCGTGGTATTCCACCGCGTGATCGATGGCTTTATGGCGCAAACTGGCGACGTTAAATACGGCAAGGCTGGTGGTGACACCGGACGTGCGGGTATGGGTGGCTCAGACATGGATGACCTGCCGGCCGAATTTTCGGACCTGCCGTTTGACCGCGGTGTCGTGGGCATGGCGCGCAGTCAAAACCCTAACTCTGCAAACTCGCAGTTCTTTATCATGTTCGATCAGGGCTATTTCCTGAACGGTCAGTACACGGTCGTCGGTAAAGTAACCGAAGGTCTGGACGTGTTGGACGCGATCAAGCGTGGCACAGGCGGCAACGGCGCTGTTGTTGGCGCGCCTGACATGATGAAAACGGTCACTGTTACCGAATAAGAGTGTCGGCAAAGAGCATTGGGAAAGGGGCGTGGGTATCTACGCCCCCTTTTGCATTCTAGATAAATGCCATCCGCTCTGCACGTTCGGGGTCAGGGAAAGGGCGGTAAAGCGCGATATCAAATTCCCCGACCATCTGATGCACCGTGGTATAAAGCCGTTCGACCTCCGTATCTTGCGTGCCGGTCAAACGAAAGGCTTCATCCAGTTGCGTAAGATCCCGCACCTCGATCTCAAGCAGGAAATCCCGTGCCCTTGGTGCCCCAAAGCCCAATTTGCGACGGCACAGCCGCCACGACTGGATCACGCCGCGATCTTGCAGCAAGGTCATCCAGGCCTCGACCGCGACGGCAAATCCCACCGCTTTGGCCGTGTCGCGCAGATCAATCGAGCAATGGTAAAGGTTCATAGGTTGGTCCCGTAATGGCTTGCGACCGACCGTGGCACCAGAATCCTAAGAAATATCTAAGCTGAAAATAAAACAGGCACCGCCCATTGCGATGCCTGTAGATAGTTTAACTGAGGTTTAAATCAGGAAGCCGGGTTCGGCTTTTGCACTGGCGCAGATTTGGAGCCGGGGTTCAGTGGATCGTCTTGACGCTGAACGGAGCCTTCGAAATGCGCACCGCTTTCGATGGCGATGGTCTTGTGGATAATGTCACCCTCGACCCGTGCTGTGGACGTCAGGCGAACCTTGAGACCACGCACACGGCCCACGATGCGGCCGTTGATCACAACATCATCGGCAATCACTTCGCCTTTGATCGTTGCGGTTTCACCGATGGTCAGAAGATGCGCGCGAATGTCGCCTTCGACTGTGCCTTCGACCTGAATGTCGCCCGTTGTTTTCATATTGCCCGTGACGTGCAAATCAGACGACAGAACCGACGCAGGCGGCTTGGCCTTGGGCGGGCTGGCCTTGAATTCGTTCGGGTTGGCCGCAGCAGGTGCAGACGCCGGAGACGAGGAAGGTGCCGTTGGGCTGGACGCTGGAGCGTCTGACTTGGGGGCGGGATCGTTGATTTTGCTTTTAGAAAACATCGTTTGCAGCCTTAATAAAGATCATGGGATTTACAGCCTTGCCACCAACACGAACTTCGTAATGAAGGTGAACACCGGTTACCCGTCCTGAGGCTCCCATATCACCAATACGCTGTCCGCGCGATACCCTTTGGCCAGTTTTCACGCGCAATTTTGACATATGCGCATATCGTGTCTCTATTCCGAACTCATGTTGTATCTTAACGAGCCGGCCATATCCAGAGCTCCAGCCGGCATGTGTCACAACGCCGTCTGCCGTCGCATAAAGCGGGGTGCCGTTGCCGGCGGCAAAGTCAACGCCGTTGTGCATGCGCCGCCCGCCGGTCTTCGGGTCACGGCGAAACCCGAACTGGCTGGTAAAGCGAAAGGCGTTTTTTACCGGGTTCGCAAAGGGCGCTTTTTGCGCGGCGATACGGTACATGTTCAGCCGATCCATCTGATTTAACAACCGGTTGGCGCGTAATGTATCGGGGGACTGATCCTCGCCTCGCGTGGAAAAACTAAGCGGCATCAAAGGGCCGCCCTGGCCTGAATATCCGCGCCGCACAGTTTCCAGCATCCGGTCCGTGGGCATGCCTGCACTGCGGAACATCTTGTCCAGCGGGGCCACCGAAACGGTCATTGCCTCTTCGAGCTGGCGGAAAATCGCATCGTTCTGATCGCGCACCAACGCCAGTTCCTGCGACAGTTCTTCGGCCTCAAGCAGGGCATCCTGGGCGTCAATCACCACCTGATCGCGTTCTTGCGCCGTGCGGGCCAGGGCATCTGCCAGAATGTCGATCGGGGCAGAACTTTGCGCCGTTTGCGTTGTCGACGCTCCGTTTTCACCGGTGCCACCTTCGAGAGCGGCCAGTTTTTGGCGTGCCGCCTCACGCTCTTTCATAGTGTCACGCAAGGTGGACTGGATCACTTCGATCCCGGTCTCCAGCTCGCGGCGGTGGGTTTCGGAGGCCAGCAATTCAGATTGCATGACCGAGATTTGCTTTAGCGCTGCGTTAAAGCGTTCCTGCGCGGCCGCGGCCTCTTCTGCGCGGCCATTGCGCTGCGCGGACAGATCGGACAGCCGGGCCTGATAGGTGCTTTGATCGCGTTTGGCCTGTTCGCGGAAATTGCCCGACCCAATGCTATCCATCAGCAAGATCGCAGTCGCGATAATCGCCCATGCAACAAGGGCAGAACAACCTGCAAAGACAAAAAGCTGGGTACCGGGTCTGAGGCGGATAAAGCGTGTATCGGAATCGGATTTTAAAAAGACGCGGCGTTCTGGGAAATACCGTTCCAATACCGAATGGATTTTAATCGCTAACCTCGTACGCACGTTCCGTATATCCCTTGATCGTCTCCATGTTATGCGTCGGTGCTCTTGTCCTTGAATGACGGCACCGTTTGCATCCGATGTGCTTAGCCAAGGGCATCCGTTCGGGCAAGCCTGTTGCCCCTGAATGAGCGGTTTTTGAATGGTTTAGCAAAACCGTTGGCAAAAAACCGCCTATTCAGGATTGTATCCCGCTGTCTTACGCGGATTCAGTTAGCGGCCAGTAAAAATCCGGTGGAATTCCGGCATCCGCGCGTTTCTCCTCGTTGAAAGGAGGCTTGAGCACGCCGTGGAAATACTTGCGCACCAAGGCGTGAAAGACGTCCTTTGGGTCCATTTCGTGACGTCCGCACAGAAAGTGAAACCATTTCGACCCATAGGCCACATGCGCGACTTCCTCGGCATAGATCGTCTCAAGGGCTTCAACGGCTTGGGTGGCTTTGGCTTGTTTGAATATCTTGATCATGTTGGGTGTCACATCCAAGCCGCGCGCCTCAAGCACCATGGGGACCACCGCCAAACGACCCATGAAATCATCGGCTGTATCCTCGGCCGCGCGCCACATCCCGGCATGGGCGGGCAGGGCCCCGTAATAGCTGCCCAATGCCTCAAGGCAATCGCACATCAGGTTGAAATGTTTGGATTCTTCATCCGCCGCTTTGACCCAATCATCATAAAACCCGATGGGCATTTTGATGTCGGTGAACCGCGCGATAATGTCCCAATGCAGGTCCACGGCGTTCAATTCAATATGGGCCACAGCATGCAGCAAGGCGATGCGCCCCTCGGGCGAACCGGGTTTGCGCTGCGGCACATCGCGCGGTGACAGCAATTCGGGTTTTTCGGGCCGCGCGGGCTGCATCGGCGGGGTCGCGGTGCCGATTTCAGGCGTTTCGCCTGCGTCGCGGGCAGCCCGCCATTCGGCGGCAAAGCCATGCGAGAGCTTGGTCTTCTCGCGGCCATCTGCTGTGCGCAGTACCGCTTCGGCCATTTGCGCGAGTGGCATCATAGGGCTTGCACCGCTTCCAGCACTTCTTCGACATGGCCGGGGACTTTTACCTTGCGCCAGATCCGCGCGATATTGCCCTGCGCATCAATGAGATAGGTGGCGCGCTCAATGCCCATGGATTTCTTGCCGTACATGTTCTTCTCAACCCAGACGCCATAGCTTTCGGTCAGGTTGCCATCTTCATCCGCCAGTAGTGGCACGGTCAGTTCGTGCTTGGCTGCGAATTTATCGTGCTTGGTCATGGTATCGCGCGACACACCGTATACCTCGGCACCGGCGTCCTTGAAGGCTTGCAGATGCTCGGAAAAGCCGATTGCCTCTTTCGTGCAGCCGGGCGTGTCATCGCGCGGGTAGAAGTACAAAACGACGGCTTTGCCGCGCAGCTCTGACAAGGTGACGCTGCCGCCGCCTGTCACTGGGGCAGTAAAATCGGGGGCCGGTTGGGAAATTTCTGGCATGGGGCACTTTCTATTGTATTGGAAGCCTTATCTTAGAGTGGCATAGTAGAACAGCGCGGCGGAACTTAAAGCCCTTACGCCTTGAAAACGGACGATCATGTCAGACGAAACCGCCGGCATCCCGGTCAAAAAAACAAAACGTCTGTGGCAGGCGACCAAATGGTCGTTGCTGTTTATCGTGATATGCGTGGCGGCGGCGGCGGGTACTGCGCTATATCTGATCCGCAGTCCTATCGTGGTGCCCAACTGGATCGAAGCGCGGATTGAAAGGCGGATGGCGCAGGACATCCCCACCGCCAAAGTCGAATTTGGCGAGATGGTGCTGATTGTCGATGACGGTTGGCGGCCGCGCATCCGGCTACAGGATGTATCGATCCTGACGCTGGAGGGGGCCGAACTTGCCGCTTTCCGCGAAGTTCGCGCCAGTTTTTCAACCCGCAGTCTGTTGCAGGGGCAGATAAAGCTGCGCGATCTGGCCTTGTCGGGCATCGTCGCGGATCTGCGCCGCGATTCTGACGGGCGGGTTGCCCTGCGCGCCAGCACTGCGCCCGCCCCGGCAGAGCGCCGCGCCGCCACCATGCCGGAACTGATTGGCCAGTTAGATGGGGTGCTGCAACGGCCCGGCCTGTCGCGGTTGCGGTCGGTGGATATCCGTGCGCTGACACTTCACTATTCCGATTTGAAGTCGGAGCGGGTCTGGACCGCAGATGGCGGGCGGTTGCGGTTGAACCGCGATGGCGACACGCTGCGCATATCGGCGGATCTGGCGGTGTTGAGCGGTGGCGCTGATGTGGCTACCTTGGCGGCGAATTACACCAGCATTCTGGGGGACACCGCCGCGCAGTTTGGCGTGACTTTCGATGGTGTTGATGCGGGGGACATAGCGGTGCAAAGCCCTGCCTTCGCGTGGCTAAAGGTGTTGCGCGCCCCGATATCAGGTTCCGTGCGCAGCAGCATTGACGAGGGCGGCAGGTTTGAGCCGCTAAACGCGTCGTTGCAGATTGGCAGTGGTGCTGTGCAACCAAACGCGCGCGCCAAGCCGATACCCTTTGACAGCGTGCGCAGCTATTTCAGCTATCACCCCGACCAACAGTTGCTGCAGTTTGATGAGCTGTCGGTGGCAAGTAAATGGGTGTCGGGCCGGATCGAAGGCGAGGCAACCATTGGCGGGCTGCAGGACGGCAAGCTCAGCGATCTGACGGCGCAAATTCGCATGCGTGATCTGGTGGCAAACCCGGCGGATGTTTACGATGCCCCCATCAGCATAGAAGGGGCCGATCTGGACATGCAGGTCAAGCTGAGCCCGTTCAGTTTGACGGTTGGCCGTATGGATATTCGCGACGCCGATACCACGCTGAATGTCACAGGCGCGCTGGATGCGGGGCCGCGTGGCTGGCAGGTAGCCCTTGATGCGGGCCTGAACGAGATTTTGCCCACGCGTCTGCTGGAGCTGTGGCCGGAGAACGTGAAGCCTAAAACCCGCAAATGGGTCGCCGAGAACGTCTATGCAGGCACATTGACGGATGTGGATGTGGCATTTCGTCTAGACCCCGATGCGCCGCCACACACCTATCTTGCGTTTGATTTCAACAATGCCGAGGCGCGGTTCTTGCGTAGCATGCCGCATCTTAAAAATGCCAGCGGCCATGCCAGCCTGCTGAAAAACCGCTTTGTCGTTTCGGTGGATTCCGGCAAGATCACAGCCCCCCAAGGCGGCGATGTGATGATCCGCGGATCGTCCTTTATTATGCCCGATGTCACGATCAAGGACACCCCGCCGGGGATCGTCAGGCTGAACAGCAGCGCCCCGATTGAGGCGGTGTTGGCCTTGCTGAACCTGCCGCCGCTGGCCGCGATGGACAAGGCGGATCTGCCCGTGGCGCTGGCCGAGGGAACTGCGGATCTGTCGGGCACGTTGTCCTTCCCGATCAAGAAGGGATCGGATCCGAAATTGACGGTCTTTGACTTTACCGGTGATCTGCGGGACGTGCAAAGTGATGTACTGGTCAAGGATCACAGGCTGTCGGCGGATCGGTTGACGGTTGTTGCCTCGAACGCGAATATTACGATCGAGGGGCAGGGCGATTTGGACGGGGTCAGCTTTAATGGCGGTTGGTCCCAGCCCCTTGGCCGCCCGGATGCCCCAAGCCAGGTGCAGGCTGATATCGAACTCAGCCAGAACACTTTGAACCAGTTCAATATCACGCTGCCGCCGAACAGTGTATCAGGCAGCGGACGCGCCCGGTTCGCGTTGGATTTGGCCAAGGGCCGTGCGCCGTCGTTCTTTCTTGCCTCAGATTTGCAGGGGCTGCGGCTGAACGTGCCGCAACTGGGCTGGACCAAACCTGCCACGACCAAAGGTCTGCTTGAGCTGTCGGGCAAGCTGGGCACCGTGCCGCAAATTGACCTGATCGAGGCAAAAGTCTCAGGCCTGACCGCCAAGGGATCGGTCAAGCTGGCCAATACCGGTGGGCTGGATCGTGCCCGGTTTGATACACTGACCGTTGGAAACTGGCTGGATATTCCTGTCGATCTGCTGGGGCAGGGCGTGGGCAAGCCTGTGCAGGTGGTGGTGCGCGGCGGTCGTCTGGATCTGCGCAATGCCGAATTTGACAGTTCAGACCCCAGCGGTGTCAAAGGGCCGCCCATGCTGTTGAAACTGGACCGGCTTCAGGTCACCGACAAGATCGCCCTGACCAATATGCGCGGCCAGTTCGACACGGCATGGGGGCTTGATGGCAGGTTCGAGGCAAACTTGAACGGTGGCACGCCTGTGGCGGGGCGTGTGGCCCCGAAAAACGGCCGCAGCGCGATCCAACTGGTGTCGGCGGATGCGGGCGGGGTGTTGCGCTCTGCCAATATGCTTAAGCAGGTGCGCGGCGGTAATCTGACGCTGACCCTGTTGCCGGTGGGCACGGGCGGTGCCTTTGATGGGCGCGCCCAGATTACCGATGTCGCTATCCAGGATGCACCCGCCATTGCGGCTTTGGTTAATGCGGTCTCGGTGGTTGGCCTTGTTAACGAGCTGAACGGCGATGGCATCTATTTTGACACGGTCGAGGCTGATTTCCGCATGACCCCGAACCGCGTGACCCTGTCCGAGGCCAGCGCGACGGGCGCGTCGTTGGGGATCTCGATGGATGGGGTCTATGCCACGGATACAGGGCGCATGGCGTTGCAGGGGGTGATCTCTCCGGTCTACTTGCTGAACGGGCTTGGCAGTTTTCTGACCCGCAAGGGCGAGGGGCTTTTGGGTTTCAACTACAGTCTGGGTGGCACAGCGGAAAATCCCGATGTCTCGGTGAACCCACTGTCCGGGCTGGCACCGGGGTTTCTTCGCAATATCTTGCGTGCGCCTGCGCCTGCCTTGCCCCCGGTCGAGGGGGAAACCGCGCCGACCGTGCCGGAAAAACCGGTTGTGAGACCGGAATATGGGCGGTAAGCGGCTGCCATGAAACTAAGTGATTTTGATTTTGACTTGCCGGATCGGCTGATTGCTACCCGCCCTGCGGTGCCGCGTACATCGGCACGTTTGCTGGTGGCCGATGGCCCTGTGCTGCACGACAAAAAAGTGAGCGATCTGCCCGACTGGCTGCGTGCAGGCGACCGGCTGGTGTTGAACGACACCCGCGTTATTCCCGCGCGTCTAAGCGGCCAGCGGCATCGCGACAGCGCCCAAGGGCCGGTACAGGCCCGGATCGAGGTCACATTGCTGGAACCACGCGCCGATGGCACATGGGCGGCGTTAATCAAGCCGTTGAAAAAGCTGAAGATCGGCGAAGAGGTCCTGTTCAGCGATGATCTGCGAGCCACGCTTGAGGCCGTGGAAGACGGGCAGGGACATCTGCGGTTCAACTGCGGCGGGGATGATTTTGACAGGGCGTTGAATGCTGCGGGGGCCATGCCCTTGCCGCCCTATATTGCCGCCAAACGCCCCGCTGATGCCCAAGACATGACCGATTACCAGACGGTTTTCGCCCGCAACAAAGGCGCCGTCGCAGCGCCCACCGCATCGCTGCATTTCGACGAGGCGCTGCTGGCGCAACTGGCAGCGATGGGGGTGACGTTCAGCCATGTCACCCTGCATGTGGGGGCGGGTACGTTTCTCCCCGTCAAAGTTGATGACATCTCAGAACATAAAATGCACAGCGAATGGGGGCAGGTCAGTGCCCAAGCCGCGTCCGAGATTGCCGAAACCAAGGCCGCAGGCGGGCGCATTATCCCCGTTGGCACCACGGCCCTGCGCCTGATTGAAACCGCCGGGCGCAGTGGGTCGATCCAGCCTTGGGAAGGCGATACCGATATTTTCATCACGCCGGGCTTCACATTTAACGTGGCTGACGCGCTGATGACAAACTTCCACCTGCCCAAATCGACCTTGATGATGCTGGTGGCCGCGCTGATGGGCCAAGATGCAATAAAAACCCTCTATACCCATGCAATTGAATCAAATTATCGGTTCTTTTCCTATGGGGATGCATCGCTGCTTTTCCCGAGGGCGCAAAAAACCGCCTGAGTGTCGTTCCAAGGGATGACTTATCCGCGGAACCCAGTCAGGGAGAGGCTTGGCTTTCAATAGGATTCGGCTGATGCTTAATGTTTTTACCAGCGTATGGGCGCTTTTGTTGGGTATGTGCTTGCTGATGATCGGCAACGGCATGCAGGGCACCCTGCTGGGTATTCGCGGCGGCATCGAGAATTTTTCGACCTTTGAGATGTCGATTGTCATGTCGGCTTATTTTGCTGGCTTTCTGGGTGGCTCGCGTATGGCGCCGGGCATGATCCGCCGCGTCGGCCATGTGCGCGTGTTTGCCGCTGTCGCATCGCTGATTTCTGCTGTGATGATCCTGTATCCGACCTTTCCCAATATCGTGGTCTGGTCGCTGGGCCGGGTGCTGATCGGGTTCTGCTTTTCCGTCGTCTATGTGACCGCAGAAAGCTGGCTGAACAACGCGGCCACCAATGAAAACCGGGGGCAGGCGCTGTCGCTTTATATGATTGTTCAAACCGCAGGTATCGTGATTGCGCAAGCCTTGCTTCTCACGGCTGACCCGTCGGGCTTTGTCTTGTTCGTGATCCCGTCCGTGTTGGTCAGCCTTGCCGTCACACCGATTTTGCTGGCGGTGAGCCCCACACCGGCCTTTGACACGACCAAACCGATGAGCCTGAGCCGCCTGATGGCGGTATCGCCCTTGGGCTGCGTCGGCATGTTTTTGCTGGGCGGCGTCTTTTCGGCACAGTTCGGCATGGCGTCAGTTTACGGCGCGGAGGCGGGGCTGACTGTTGCGCAAATTTCGGTCTTTGTGGCGGTGTTTTTCATCGGCTCTATGCTGCTGCAATATCCGATCGGCTGGATATCCGACCGGATGGACCGCCGCCTGTTGATTGTGATTACAGCGGCTATTGGTTTTGTCGGCTCGATCCTGGGCATGATGATGGGAGACGTCTACCCATTTTTGCTGCTCTCGGCGTTTATCGTCGGTGGGATGTCCAACCCGCTGTATTCGTTGCTGATCGCCCATACCAATGATTTTCTTGATCTCGAAGACATGGCCGCAGCGTCAGGCGGGATGATATTTATCAACGGGCTAGGTGCGATTATGGGCCCGGTCATTACCGGTTGGATGATGGGAACAGCGCTTGGGCCGGGGGGCTTTTATCTGTTCACAGCCGTGCTTTTTGCCGCATTGGCTGTCTATGCCTTCTACCGTGCC
This sequence comes from Sulfitobacter marinus, assembly GCF_900116285.1. Classification (GTDB taxonomy): domain Bacteria; phylum Pseudomonadota; class Alphaproteobacteria; order Rhodobacterales; family Rhodobacteraceae; genus Sulfitobacter; species Sulfitobacter marinus. The sequence goes on from NZ_FPAJ01000001.1 coordinate 458,522, forward strand.
ACCGTACGGCCATCGATTGCTGCGGATGCCACCAGCCAATATGTGCCGTTTTCGGCAGCCACGGCGGCCTTGGCAGTCGAAGTTGCGCAAGAATATGCCATTGAAAACGAACAGTCCGAGGAAAATGCCGCTTAACCGTGGGTTTTGTGACGCTTTTGTTACAAAACTTGAGTTCCAAAGCTCTCATATTCGTCGTTAGCTATATTTGTGTATCGAGTAGGCAAAGGAAAACGATGTGACTGGCCCAGAGGAAATACTGAAGTTCTGGCTTGATGATGCCGGACCGGAAAAATGGTACGCTGTTGATGATGCTTTTGATCAAGAGATCAGGGACCGCTTTCTAACCACCTGGGAGGCCGCCTGCGAGGGTAAATTCTCGCTTTGGCTGACCTATCCGGCCGGGGCCTTGGCCTATCTCATCCTGACCGATCAGTTCCCCCGCAATATGTTTCGCGGGCAAGGGCGTGCGTTTTCCTCGGATCGGGCGGCGCTGGCAGCGGCCAAGTCGTCGATCCACAAGGGTTGGGATTTGCGGATTGACCCACCTGCGCGCCAGTTTTTCTATCTGCCGCTGATGCATTCTGAAAACCTGATGGATCAGGATCGCTGCGTGCGGCTGATTTGCGAACGTATGCCCGCCGGTTCCGGCACAATGATACATGCCCGCGCGCACCGCCAAGTGATCCGTGATTTTGGCCGCTTCCCCTACCGCAACGAGGCGCTTGATCGGCATAGCACCGCTGATGAAATGTCCTATATCAAGGCTGGGGGTTACGGCAGCACCATGCGCGACCTGCAGGACAAAGCTGCGTAAGACACCTGCACCTTTTGAAGTAATCTCGCGGTTGCTGAGCGGATTGATATAGTTTACCGTTAAACTATATTTCTTCTCCCACGCTGCGAGGTTTCCCTATGGCTGAAAAATCCTTTGATCTGATCGTGATCGGTGCCGGGCCGGGCGGCTATGTCGCCGCGATACGTGGCGCGCAGCTGGGCCTGTCCGTAGCCATCGTCGAGCGTGAACATCTGGGGGGTATCTGTCTGAACTGGGGCTGCATCCCGACCAAGGCGCTGCTGCGGTCATCCGAGGTATTTCACCTGATGCACAGGGCCAAGGAATTCGGCCTGAAAGCAGACAATATCGGCTATGATCTGGACGCGGTTGTAAAACGGTCGCGCAAGGTTGCGGGGCAACTGTCAGGCGGCATTGGCCATCTGATGAAAAAGAACAAGATTACCGTGTTCATGGGCACGGCAAAGCTTGCCGGTAAGGGCAAGGTTTCGGTGAAAACGGATAAGGGCAGCGAAGACCTGAGCGCCAAGAATATCGTCGTTGCCACCGGTGCCCGCGCGCGCAACCTGCCGGGCCTTGAGGCCGATGGAAAACGCGTCTGGATGTACAAAGACGCGCTGAACCCGCCCCACATGCCGAAAAAGCTGCTGGTCATCGGATCGGGCGCAATCGGCATAGAATTCGCCAGCTTCTACAACACCTTGGGCGCAGAAACGACCGTGGTCGAGGTGATGGACCGTATCCTGCCTGTCGAAGACGAAGAGATCAGCAAATTCGCCAAGAAGCAGTTTGAAAAGCAGGGCATGAAGATCATGCAAAAGGCTGTTGTGAAACAGCTGGACCGCGCGGCTGACAAGGTGACCGCCCATATCGAGGAAGGCGGAAAGGTCGAGAAACACGAATTTGATACCGTGATTTCCGCCGTGGGCATCGTCGGTAACGTCGAGGATCTGGGTCTTGAGGATATGGGCGTGAAAATCGACCGCACCCATGTGGTGACAGATGAATATTGCTGCACGGGCGTTGATGGGCTCTATGCCATCGGCGATATCGCAGGTGCCCCTTGGCTGGCACATAAGGCATCGCACGAAGGCGTCATGGTGGCCGAGCTGATCGCGGGTAAACATGCGCATCCGGTGAAGCCCGAATCCATCGCGGGCTGCACCTATTGCCACCCGCAGGTCGCATCCGTCGGCTATACCGAGGCCAAGGCGAAAGAGCTGGGTTTTGATGTCAAAGTCGGGCGCTTCCCCTTTATTGGCAACGGCAAGGCGATTGCGCTTGGCGAACCCGAGGGGATGATCAAAACCGTGTTCGACGCGAAAACCGGCGAATTGCTGGGCGCGCATATGGTCGGTGCCGAAGTGACCGAACTGATCCAAGGCTATGTCGTGGGCCGCCAACTGGAAACCACCGAGGAAGACCTGATGAACACCGTCTTCCCGCATCCGACGCTGTCGGAAATGATGCACGAATCCGTGCTCGACGCTTACGGCCAAGTCATCCACATGTAAAAACGCCCCGCGCCATTCCGTTCTGGACGGGGTGGCGCAGCGCTGCCATAGATTGGCTATGGTTAGTCTTAATCGCGTCGTCATGGGCCCGGCTTCTCGTCGGATGATCCAGAACCTCATCCCGCAGCAGCTTGATGTTGCAGAGATTTCCGGGAAATGGGGCGAGATGTTCGATTTTAAATCCTACGAACAATTCCGATACCCCGAATATGACATCTGCGCCGGACCGGTCATGGACAAACAGCTGGACCGCCCGCGCAAGTTTGATCTGATCCTTGCCAACCAAGTGTGGGAGCATCTGGATCGCCCCTACGCTGCCACCAAGAATATCCGCCGCATGCTCAAGAAAGGCGGGCATTTTTGGGTTGCCGTGCCGTTCTTCATTCCGTTTCATGCAGCCCCCATGGATAATTCGCGCTGGTCTGCGCGGGGGCTGAAAAATCTGCTGATCGAATGCGGGTTCGACGAGGAAGAAGTGCAATCCAGCCAGTGGGGCAACCGCCACGTCGCCCTGCGCAACATGGAAGAAAAATGGCCCCCCGAATATGACAAGGCCACAGACGACATCAGCAACGACCCCAACATGCCGATCTGCGCATGGGCCTTGGCCCGAAAAACCTAAAATCACACGAGTATTCCAGTTATGAAAACCCCCTTTCCTTTGATCTTCGCGCTTTGGGGCGCGGGCCTCGGCTCTGCCGCGCAATATGGCAAGGTCAGCGTGGTGTTCGATGCGCTGCCAGCCGTCTATCCGGGTGCAGGGGCCGCGTTAGGCTTTGCGGTCTCGTTGGTCGGGCTGGTTGGCATTATCTTTGGCGTTGTGGCCGGGTTGGTCGTGGCGCGGGTGCGGTACCGGCGGGCATTGATCGGCGCGCTGTGGGTCGGGGCGGCCATGTCGGCGTTTCAGGCGCTATTGCCCAGCCTGCCGCTGTTTTTGGCCAGCCGCGTCGTCGAAGGGGCATCGCACCTGGCCATCGTGGTTGCGGCCCCGACATTGATTGCGCAGCTGAGCGCGCCCAAGGACCGCGGGTTGACCCTGTCGCTATGGGGAACTTTCTTTGGCGTGGCCTTTGCGATCTTGTCCTTGCTGGGCCGTCCCTTGGTCGACAGTTGGGGGATTTCGGCATTATTCGTGGCGCATGCAGTGTATATGGTTGGTTTTGCAGTGATTTTATCTGCACGGCTCAAGGCGCTCCCGCCCGAGGGCGCGCAACCGGTGCTGAACCTGCGCCAGATTTTACGGGACCACGGCACCATCTACCGGTCGCCGCGCATCAGCGCCCCTGCGGCGGGGTGGCTGTTCTATACATTTTGCTTTGTCTCGATCCTCACGGTTTTGCCGCCCTATCTGGCACCTGAATTGCGCAACATGATCCTTGGTGTGATGCCGTTGGTCAGCATTGCGGTGTCCATGACGGCGGGCGTGTGGTTGCTGCGCCACTTGCAAGCGGTGCAAGTGGTGGAGCTGGGCTTTGCCGGATCCGCGCTGTGCCTGCTTTGGCTCTGGGCCGTACCCGGCGCGCCGTTGGCCTGTCTGGCGTTGGCCGCTGCTTTGGGGTTGATCCAAGGGGCCAGCTTTGCCGCCGTGCCTCAGTTGAACGAAGACGCGGCGACCCAAGCGCAGTCGAACGGGGCGATGGCGCAGATGGGTAACCTTGGCAACACGCTTGGCACGCCGGTTGTCGCGGCCGTTCTGCTGGGCTTTGGCTATGCGGGGATGCCGGTTGTCGCCGGGGTCGCCTGCCTTATGGGGCTTGGCGTGCATCTGATTTTGGGGCATCTGCGCAATCGCGGGCCGTGTTCTTGATACGTTCTCATTTTTCTATTGGAAAACCGGTGCCATCCGCCTATGTACCAATTGGTAATGGGGGTCTGATATGGCTGAGCTGAAAAACATCGAAGTCCGCGGCGCGCGCGAACATAATCTGAAAAACATCGACGTGGATATTCCGCGCGATCAGCTGGTGGTGATCACGGGCCTCTCGGGCTCGGGTAAATCCTCGCTTGCCTTTGATACAATCTATGCCGAAGGCCAGCGCCGCTATGTCGAAAGCCTAAGCGCCTATGCCCGGCAATTCCTTGATATGATGCAGAAACCTGATGTGGATCACATCAGCGGCCTGTCCCCGGCAATCTCGATTGAACAAAAAACCACGTCGAAAAACCCCCGTTCGACAGTGGGCACCGTGACCGAGATTTACGACTATATGCGCCTGCTGTTCGCCCGCGTCGGCACGCCCTACAGCCCCGCAACAGGCAAACCCATCGAGGCACAGCAGGTGCAGGACATGGTCGATCGGATCATGGCGATGGAGGAGGGGACGCGCGCCTATTTGCTGGCCCCGATCGTGCGCGACCGCAAAGGCGAGTATCGCAAAGAGTTCCTTGAACTGCGCAAGCAGGGGTTTCAGCGTGTCAAAGTGGACGGCGCGTTTTACGAGCTGGACGAACCGCCGACCTTGGACAAGAAATTCCGCCATGACATTGATGTGGTCGTTGACCGCCTCGTCGTACGCGAAGGGTTGGAAACCCGGCTGGCCGACAGCTTGCGCACGGCCCTTGATCTGGCCGATGGCATCGCCATCATCGAAACCGCACCATCTGAGGGCGAGCCTGAACGCTTTACCTTTAGCGAGAAATTCGCCTGCCCGGTCAGCGGCTTTACCATCCCCGAGATTGAACCGCGCCTGTTTTCCTTCAACGCCCCCTTTGGTGCCTGTCCATCTTGCGATGGCTTGGGCAAAGAGCTTTTCTTTGACGAACGCCTCGTGGTGCCAGATCAGAACCTCAAGATTTATGACGGCGCATTGGCCCCGTGGCGCAAGGGCAAGTCGCCCTATTTCCTGCAGACCATCGAAGCCATCGCCAAGCATTATAATTTTAACAAAAGCACCAAGTGGAAAGACCTGCCCGAAAAGGTACAGCATGTGTTCTTGCGTGGTTCCGGTAAGGAAGAGATCAAGTTCCGCTATGACGAGGGCGGCCGCGTCTACGAGGTAAGCCGCGTGTTCGAAGGCGTGATCCCCAACATGGAGCGCCGCTATCGCGAGACCGACAGTAACTGGATCCGCGAAGAATTCGAGCGCTATCAGAACAACCGCCCTTGCGGCACCTGCGGCGGCTACCGCCTGCGTCCCGAAGCCCTGGCCGTCAAGATCGGTCCGGTCGATGGCAAACCCGAAGAACGCCTGCACGCAGGTGAGGTCGTGCAGATGTCGATCCGTGATGCGTTTGATTGGTGTAACACCGTCCCCGACGTGCTGACCGCACAGAAAAATGAGATCGCCCGCGCCATTCTCAAGGAGATTCGCGAACGCCTTGGTTTCCTGAATAACGTTGGATTAGAATATCTTACGCTTGCCCGCTCCAGCGGAACGCTCAGCGGCGGTGAAAGCCAACGCATCCGTCTGGCCTCTCAAATTGGCTCGGGCCTGACGGGGGTTCTGTATGTTCTGGATGAACCTTCCATCGGGTTGCATCAGCGTGACAATGACCGCCTGTTGCAGACCCTGAAAAACCTGCGCGACCAAGGCAATACCGTGATTGTCGTCGAACATGACGAAGAAGCGATCCGCGAGGCCGATTATGTGTTCGACATCGGTCCGGGGGCCGGTGTGCATGGCGGGCAGGTGGTCAGCCACGGCACGCCCGACCATGTGGCCAACGACCCCAACTCGCTGACCGGCCAATACCTGACCGGCAAACGCGAGATTTCGGTGCCCGCCAAGCGGCGCAAAGGGAACAAGAAAAAGATCAAGGTGGTCAAGGCGACGGGCAACAACCTGCAAAACGTCACCGTCGATTTCCCCTTGGGGCAGTTCGTCTGCGTGACCGGCGTATCGGGCGGCGGCAAATCGACCCTGACCATTGAAACCCTGTTCAAAACCGCGTCGATGAACCTGAACGGTGCGCGCCAAACCCCGGCCCCCTGCGAAACGATCAAGGGCCTGGAACATCTGGACAAGGTGATCGACATCGACCAACGTCCCATCGGCCGCACGCCCCGGTCGAACCCCGCGACCTACACCGGGGCCTTTACCCCGATCCGTGACTGGTTCGCGGGCCTGCCCGAGGCCAAAGCGCGCGGCTACAAGCCGGGGCGGTTCAGCTTTAACGTCAAGGGCGGTCGCTGCGAGGCCTGTCAGGGTGACGGCGTGATCAAGATCGAAATGCACTTTCTGCCCGACGTCTATGTTGAATGCGAAACCTGCAAGGGCAAGCGCTATAACCGCGAAACCCTTGAGGTGAAGTTCAAGGGGAAATCCATCGCCGACGTGCTGGATATGACCGTTGAGGACGCGCAGACCTTCTTTGCCGCCGTGCCAAGTATTCGCGAGAAAATGGACGCCCTGATGCGCGTTGGTCTTGGCTATATCAAGGTTGGTCAGCAGGCCACCACGCTCTCTGGTGGCGAGGCGCAGCGCGTCAAGCTGTCCAAGGAACTCAGCAAACGGTCCACGGGGCGAACGCTGTATATTCTGGACGAACCTACCACAGGCTTGCATTTCGAAGACGTGCGCAAGCTGTTGGAAGTGCTGCATGAATTGGTCGATCAGGGCAATTCCGTCGTCGTGATTGAGCATAACCTCGACGTGGTGAAAACGGCAGATCACATCATCGATATCGGCCCCGAAGGCGGCGATGGCGGCGGTCGTGTGGTGGCCACGGGCACGCCCGAACAGGTTGCCGAAATCGCGGAAAGCCACACGGGCCACTACCTCAAGCCGATGCTGTCACCGCGCAAGGTCGCCGCTGAATAGCGCGGTATCCTTCATTTTGCCAAGTAAACTCCACGGGGGTCCGGGGGTGTGAAACCCTCGGCCTTCCCCTCGTAAAATCATCCCCGATTGCGTTTTTCAAACCGGGGCAGCATGGCCGAGAAGTCTTTGCCCTTGCCGTCTTCATCCTCGACAAACTGCGCATACAGCGTGCGGGCCATTTCGCCCATCGGCGTGTCGGCATTGGCCATCTCTGCGGCCTGCTGTGACAGCCCCAAATCCTTGAGCATCAGCTCAGCTGCAAATCCGGGCGCATAGCCATTGTCGGCGGGCGAGGTGGGGCCAACGCCGGGGGCAGGGCAATAGGCGTTCATCGACCAGCTATAGCCCGAAGACGTGCTGACCACGTCGAACATTTTCTGGCGGTCGAGGCCCAATTTATCGGCTAGCGCAAAGGCCTCGCAGGTGGCGATCATGGTGACGCCAAGGATCATGTTATTGCAGATTTTTGCGGCCTGGCCGGCACCTGCGTCACCGCAATGCACAGCCTTTTGACCCATGATGTCGAACAGCGGTTTTGCCTTGGCGAATGCGGCCTCTGACCCGCCCGCCATGAATGTCAGCGTCCCGCCAGCGGCCCCGCCAATACCACCGGACACCGGGGCATCAACGGCCAAAATTCCCTCATCTTCAGCAGCTTCCGAGGTGTTTTTGGCGCTTTCCACATCCACGGTAGAGCAGTCAATAAACAGCGTTCCCTTGCCCATATGCGGGATCGCCTGTGCTGCGACTTGGCGCAGGATCGATCCGTTGGGCAGCATGGTGATAACGACATCCATGCCTTTGACAGCCCACTCAAGATCGACAGCGGCAGCGACGCCTTCGGCGGTGGTGCCCGCTACGTCAAAACCCGTAACCTGATGTCCGGCCTTGGCCAGATTGGACGCCATCGGCGCACCCATATTGCCAAGCCCAATGAAACCTATCTTCATGCTCATGTCGTTTTCTCCAGTGTCAGGGCGTCTTGGCCCAAGGGTTTCAACATCGTGGCCACCGCCGCAAGGGGGACATTCATATCGGCGTATTTCCAGCTGGGGTTGCGATCTTTGTCGATGATTGCCGCGCGAATACCTTCCAGAAAATCGCCGTGCTCCATCGCGCGAAAGGTAAAGCGGTATTCCAGATCCAACGCCTTTTCGATGGTCAGGGACGGCCCGCGCAGACGATGAATGGTCTCAATCGTGCTGGCCATGGCAAGGGGGCTCATCCGGGACAGTTTATTGTAGGTCTCAGCTGCGAAATCGCTGTCTTTGGTGCGCAGATTGTTCAGCACATCGCTCAGCGTTTCACCGTCGAACAGCTCGTCAATCTGGTCTTGTTGCGCGGCGAGGGCGGAGTCTGGCGGTGATATTTTGGCAGCGTCGATTGCCGCCACATCGCCCGAGGTTTCAAGCGCGGCAATCACGTCTGACCAGCTTGACTGTGGGATGTAACTGTCTGCAAAGCCTGCATAAATCGCGTCTTCGGCGGTCATGCGGTTGGCGGTGGTGCCCAGATATTCACCCATGCACCCCGGTGCCAGCGCCAGCATCAAGGTGCCGCCAACATCGGGCAGCAAACCGATCCCGCATTCGGGCATCGCGATCTGGCTGCTTTCACCGACAATACGGTGCGAGCCATGGCAGCCAAGGCCAACACCGCCGCCCATGGTAAAGCCTTGCAGGAAGGAAACCACCGGCTTGGGATAGGCGAAAATCTTGGCGTTCAGCCGGTATTCATCGGCCCAAAATTTGCGGCCATAGGCGTAATCCCCCTTGGTGCCGGTGGCGTACAGCTCGGCAATATCACCGCCGGAGCAAAAGGCGCGATCACCCTCGGCATCTAGCACGATCAGATCAACGGCATCATTGTCGCGCCACGCATCGAATGCGTCTTCGATGGCCAGACACATCTCATAGGTTAACGCGTTTAACGCTTGGGGGCGGGTCAGGGTGATCCGACCGGCACGGCCCGTAATGCGGATGGAAATATCGCTCATCTGTTTTTCAGCATGTCGCGGGCGACAATCACGCGCATAATCTCGTTTGTGCCCTCAAGGATCTGATGCACCCGTAGATCGCGCACGAGTTTCTCGATGCCGTAATCGGCCAGATAGCCGTAACCGCCGTGCAGTTGCAGGCATTGATCGACGACCTTGCTGCCTGTTTCTGTTACGAATTTTTTCGCCATGGCGCAGAATTTGGTCGCATCGGGAGCACCATTGTCCAGCTTCCATGCGGCTTGACGCAGGAAGGTGCGGGCGGCTTGCAGCTCAATCTCCATATCTGCGAGACGCCATTGCAGGCCTTGGAACTGGTCGATGGGTTGACCAAATGCCTTGCGGTCGCCCATGTAGTTTAGGGTCGAGGTCAGCGCGGTTTGTGCCGCACCCAGCGAACAAGCCGCGATGTTCAAACGGCCGCCATCCAGCCCCATCATCGCGTATTTGAAACCTTTGCCTTCTTCGCCCACCAGATTGCCGGCGGGGATGGTGCAATCATCGAATTGCACCTGTGACGTTGGTTGGCTGCGCCAGCCCATTTTATCCTCGAGCCCACCAAACGACAGCCCCTTGGTGCCGTTTTCGACGTAGACGGTGGACACGCCCGCGGCCCCATCGTCAGAGGTGCGCACCATGGCAACATAGGCGTCGGAATATCCGCCGCCCGAGATGAATGCCTTGGTGCCGTTCAGGGTGTAGCCGTCATTTGTGCGGTCGCATTTGGTCTTGAGAGCCGCCGCGTCGGAGCCTGAGCCCGGTTCGGTCAGGCAATAGCTAAGCACGGTGTTCATCGACAAGACATCGTCCATGATCCGCGATTTCAATGCGTCGCTGGCAAAGCTGTCGAGCATCTTTGCGCACATGTTGTGGATCGACAGGAAGGCCGCAACCGACGGGCATGCCATGCTCAGCGCCTCGAACACCAGCGTCGCGTCAAGTCGCGTCAGGCCGGATCCGCCTGCGTCTTCAGACACATACAAACCGCCAAAGCCAAGCTCGGCGATTTTGGGCCAGATCTCCTTGGGGATGGTTTCGTCTTTTTCCCATTGCCGCGCAAAGGGGGCAATATGTTCCTGGCCAAAGCCGTAGGCCATGTCGAAGATGGCGGATTGTTCTTCGGAAAGTGCGAAATCCATAGCGATGATCCCTCCCAAGATCGGTCGAATTGAACGTTCGTTTAATTATAGCAAGGCATGCGCAGGGCGCAAGCGGTCTGCGGGGGCCGGAACCCCCGCAGCAGATGGATTATTCCATCGGTTTAAAGTTGAACTCGCCGCCTTCTTTGATGCCTGATGGCCAGCGCGAGGTCACGGTCTTGGTGCGTGTGTAGAATTTGAACGCATCCGGCCCGTGCTGGTTAAGATCGCCAAAGACGGATTTTTTCCAGCCGCCAAAGGTGTGATAGGCCAACGGCACAGGGATTGGCACGTTGATGCCGATCATGCCCACATTCACGCGGTTGGCGAAATCACGCGCGGCGTCACCGTCGCGGGTAAAGATCGCGGTGCCGTTGCCCATCTCGTGATCCATGGCAAGGCCAAGCGCCTCTTCGTAGGTTTTGGCCCGCACGGTGGACAGCACGGGGCCGAAAATCTCGTGCTTGTAGATGTCCATGTCTTTCGTGACGTTATCAAACAGGTGTGGGCCGACGAAAAAGCCGTCTTCGTAGCCTTGCAGTTTGAAGTCACGGCCATCGACAACCAAAGTCGCGCCCTGGTCGATCCCGGTTTGCACCAGACGTTCGATATTGGCCTTGGCCGCACCAGTGACAACAGGGCCGTAATCCACGTCTTTGCCGGATGTATAAGGCCCGACTTTCAGTTTTTCGATGCGCGGGACCAGCTTTTCGATCAGACGGTCAGCTGTTTCTTCGCCCACAGGAACCGCCACGGAAATCGCCATGCAGCGTTCGCCAGCGGCACCGTAACCGGCACCGATCAGCGCGTCGGCTGCTTGGTCCAGATCGGCATCGGGCATGATGATCATGTGGTTCTTGGCACCGCCAAAGCATTGAACACGCTTACCATTCGCACATCCCGTGCCATAGATATACTCGGCAATCGGGGTCGATCCAACAAAGCCGACCGACTGGATAACAGGGTGGTGCAGGATCGCATCGACCGCTTCTTTATCGCCGTTCACGACTTGGATGATACCCTTGGGCAGACCTGCTTCTTCCAGCAGTTCGGCCAGCATCAGCGGCACAGATGGATCACGCTCGGACGGTTTGAGGATGAAGGCGTTGCCGCAGACGATGGCAGGGGCAAACATCCACATTGGGATCATGGCGGGAAAGTTGAACGGCGTGATACCAGCGGAGACACCCAAGGGCTGACGCATGGAATACATGTCGATGCCGGGGCCTGCGCTGTCGGTGTAGTCACCCTTGAGTAGTTCAGGCGCGCCGATGCAATATTCAACGACCTCAAGCCCGCGCTGCACATCGCCTGCGGCGTCGGGCAGGGTCTTGCCGTGTTCGCGCGACAGCGCTTCGGCCAGTTTGTCCATGTCGCGGTTCAGCAGGTCGACGAACTTCATCATCACACGGGCTCGGCGCTGTGGGTTTACGGCGGCCCAAGCGGGCTGCGCGGCCATGGCGTATTTCACCGCCTGATCCATCTCGGCCTCGTTGGCGAGGGGGCATTTTGCCTGCACTTCGCCGGTGGCGGGGTTGAATACGTCAGCAAAACGGCCCGATGTGCCTTTGACATGTTCGCCGTTCAGATAATGGGTGAGCTCTTGCATGGGAATCCTCCGGTTAAGTTTGGGCGAAGGATAGGCTTGCAAAAATGATTGCGAAAGGGGCATGAGGTCAAAACTGTTTTGCATTTTTGCAAGACGTTTGTGCGGTTTGCGTAGCGGGTAGGGGGGCCAGCCCCCGTCCTTTGGACTCCCCCGGAGTTTACGGGGCAAAATGAAATGAGGAGTGGCGCGTGTTAGGGAATTGGGATGATCTGCGGTTGTTTCTGGCGGTTGCGCGCGAGCAAAGCCTGTCGGGGGCGGGCAAGATTTTGCGGCTGGATCCGGCGACCTTGGGACGGCGCATGGCGCGGGTCGAAAAGGGGTTGGGCGCGGTTTTGTTTGTGAAATCGCCGACGGGCTATGCGCTGACCGAGGCGGGCGTGCAGCTGTTGGAGCGGGCTGAGGCGGCCGAGCAGGCGATGCGGGTGGCCACGGCCCAAGTGGCGGAGCCATCAGACAGGCTGCGGGGGCAAATCAGGATTGGTGCGCCGGACGGCTGCGCGAACTATCTTTTGCCACAGGTCTGCGCGCGGCTGATTGAGGCCAACCCGGAGCTGGACATTCAAATCGTGGCCTTGCCGCGGGTGTTCAACCTATCGCGTCGCGAGGCCGATATGGCGATTGGTGTCAGTGCACCGACGGCGGGGCGGTTGGTTGTGCAAAAGATCACGGATTACCGACTGCATCTGGCGGCCTCGGAGGCGTATTTGAACAGCAGCGCGCCCATTCGAACCACTGCTGATCTGCAGGATCACCGCTTGGTCGGGTATATCCCCGATATGATTTTTGACCGCGAGTTGGATTATCTGACCGAATTGGGCATGACCCGTGTCCCGTTGGCATCAAATTCGGTTTCCGTGCAGGTGAATATGATCCGGCAGGGCGGGGGCGTTGGCATTGTCCATGATTTCTGCCTGCACGCCACCCCTGATGTCACGCGTGTTTTGACGTCGCAGGTGGCGCTGAGCCGTGCATTTTATCTGATCCGGCACGAGGATGATCGTCGCAATCAAAGGTTGAGCCGCTTTGCGGATGAACTCGCGCAGGGTATTCGAACTGAAGTGTTAAAACTTGAGGCAAATACTTGACAGGTAACAGCATTAAAGTGAACCTAGGCTTTAGAGCAATATTCTTGCGGAGGGCTCCATAATGCTTGTATCTCAAATCCTTAAAACCAAGGCAGATGACAGTGTGACCACAGTCAAGCCCGGCATGGTGATCGCCGATGCGGCGCAGATGCTTGCGGAAAAACGGATCGGGACATTGGTGATATCAAGTGATGGCAAAAACCCGGACGGTATCCTGTCAGAGCGTGACATCGTGCGCGAACTGGGGCGTCAGGGCGGCGCGTGTCTGAGCATGACCGTCGAGAGCCTGATGACCCGTAAGCTGGTGACCTGCACCAAGAACGAGACATCTGACGCGATCCTGAACAAAATGACTGAGGGGCGGTTCCGCCACATGCCGGTTCTGGAAGATGGTGCATTGATCGGATTGATTTCGCTGGGCGACGTGGTCAAGGCCCGCCTGATGGAACTGTCGATGGAGAAAGACGCCCTTGAGGGGATGATCATGGGGCATTAGCCCCAACGTCGCGCGCCAATGCACAAAATAGGCCGTTGCGTTTCAGGCGCTTAAATGCTTGCCTGCCGCAAATTTTAAGACACAAGAAAACTGGATGTACCTATGCGCGTTGGCCTGTATCCCGGCACCTTTGACCCGATCACGTTGGGCCACCTTGATATCATCCGCCGTGCTGCGACATTGGTCGACAAATTGGTGATCGGCGTGGCCATCAACCGCGACAAAGGCCCGCTGTTCGAGCTGGAAGAACGTGTGGCGCTGATCAATTCCGAATGTGCGGCCCTGTCAGAAGAAACCGGCACAAATATTGTTGTGCATCCCTTTGAAAACCTGCTGATCGATTGCGCCCGGGATGTGGGGGCGCAGATGATCATTCGCGGATTGCGTGCGGTTGCCGATTTTGAATATGAATATCAGATGGTTGGCATGAACCGGAAACTGGATGATAGCATCGAGACCGTCTTTCTCATGGCCGAGGCCGAACATCAGGCGATTGCAAGCAAGCTGGTCAAGGAAATTGCCCGGCTTGGCGGGGACGTCAGCAAATTTGTGACGCCCGCCGTCAACGCCGAGCTTAAGAAACGCTTTTCCGGCGCGTAAATCCCCTAGAGGAATTTGGCAATCACACGGGATGTATCCAGCATCCGGTTGGAAAAGCCCCATTCGTTGTCATACCACGCCATCACACGCAGCTGTGTGCCGTTTTGAACCGACGTCTGATCGGTGGCGACGACGCAGGAATGGCTGTCGTGGTTCAGGTCAATCGACACAAGCGGTTTGTCGACCATGCCCATGACGCCTTTTAGCGAGCCTTCGGATGCGGCGCGTAGCACGTTGTTCACCTCCTCAGCCGTCACCTTGCGGGACACCTCAATCACCAGATCAACGCAAGAAACATTGGGGGTAGGCACGCGGATCGCGGTGCCGGCGATGATGCCGTCAAGCTCTGGCAGAACCTTGCCCAAGGTTTTCGCGGCACCGGTTGTGGTGGGGATCATCGACATGGATGCGGCGCGGGCGCGGTACAGATCGCTATGCGCCGTGTCATGGGTCGGCTGATCGCCGGTAAAGGCGTGGATCGTCGTCATGTGACCGTGCACAATGCCGAAAGCGTCGTGCAGCGTTTTGGTCAGCGGTGCCATGCAGTTTGTGGTACAGGAGGCGTTGCTCATCACCGTTTCACTGCCATCGATGATATCGTCGTTCACGCCGTAAACAATTGTTTTCATGGTGTCTTTGCCGGGGGCCGAGATCAACACACGTTTGGAACCGTTTTCCAGATGTTTGGCCGCACCGTCGTGGGTCACAAAGATGCCTGTGCATTCCAGCGCGATATCGACATCACCCCATGGCAACGCTGCGGGGTCACGTTCGGCGGTGACGCGAATGGGCCCTTGGCCCACGTCCATCGTGCCATCGCCCAGCGTCACCGGACGGCCATAGCGGCCATGCACGGAATCGAATTCAAACAGATGCGCGTTTGTCTCAAGCGGGGCCAGATCGTTGATCGCGACCACCTGAAGGTCATCGCCACCCTGTTCCATCAACGCGCGCAGCACGTTGCGGCCAATACGGCCAAAGCCATTGATTGCGAGTTTGGTTGCCATCTGGGCGTCCTCCTGAGTTTGATAGCGCTAACATGATGATCCAAGGCGAAAAGTCAACCGATGGGCCATTAAATAAGGACAGGATTGGAGAAAAGCGCCGAAAATGAGGGGCGGGTGTTTCCGATCAGCGCCAGAAAGCGACCCACTCGAGCAGGTCGAGGAACTTTTTAGTTAAAAATAGAAGATGTTCGCTGCCAAAATAGGTAACGTCCACAATCACCCCCAAGATCACAAGCAGTGCCAAAGCGAGGGCTATGGGGGTGTTCATTTGCTAACTTCCTTGCGCGGTGCCCGGCCCAGATACATGGGATCCCGTGTATAACAGGGCCCCAGATATGACAGCGCAGGGCCGGTGCCGCAAGGCTTAGCCAAGTTTGCCCATTGCAACGGCAACATCGGCCATGCGCACGGAGAACCCCCATTCATTGTCGTACCACGCCAGCACGCGCACCATGCGGTCGGATACAACCATGGTCTGATCCGGTGCAAAGATCGAGCTTTCCTCGGTGTGGTTAAAGTCGATGGAGACTTTCTTTTCGGGGTCATAGCCCAGCACGCGCTTCATCGGGCCTTCGGCGGCGGCGCGCATGGCGGCGTTAACCTCGTCGACGGTGACATCGCGCGAGGCACGGAATGTCAGATCAACGGCACTGACATTAGGGGTGGGCACGCGCATGGCGGTGCCGTCCAGCTTGCCCTTGAGGGCGGGCAAGACCTCGCCCAAGGCGGCGGCGGCACCGGTCGAGGTCGGGATCAACGCCATGGCGGCAGCGCGGGCGCGGTACAGGTCATCATGGCGGCGGTCCAGTGTCGGCTGGTCGCCGGTATAGCTGTGGATCGTGGTCATGATACCGTATTCGATGCCAAAGGATTCTTGCAGAACCTTGGCCAGCGGGGCCAGACAGTTGGTGGTGCAGGACCCGTTCGAGATCATCGTATCAGAGGTTTGCAATTCGTGATCGTTCACACCATAAACGATTGTACGATCAACGTTTTTCCCCGGTGCAGACAGCAGCACGCGCTTTGCGCCGCGCTCAAGATGTACGTTGGCTTTGGTGCCGTCGTTGAACTTACCGGTACATTCCAGAACCACATCGCAGCCGTCCCAGTTCAGCTCGTTCATGTCATAGGTCGACATGACCTCGATCGGGCCTTGGCCCAGATCCAGCGTGCCATTGCCGACTTTCACCTCGTTCGGGAAACGCCCGTGGATGGAATCGTACTTGATCAGATGGGCCGCTGTCTCAAGCGGGCCGGTGGCATTGATGCGGACCACTTCGATGTCATCCCGGCCAGAAGCGGCGATATGTGACAGGGTGCAGCGGCCAATGCGGCCAAATCCGTTAATACCAACTTTGATCGTCATGGGGCGTCCTTTGAAAAAATACGGGTGACGTTGCGCGCTCTATAACGGCAGCCTAGGCGTGACTGAAAGGGTAAAAGCGAATAATTTCCGTATGTTAGCGATAACTTGACATGTTAGCGATAACCAAGCCGGTATATCTAAAACGCTGGCGGGCCTTTGCCTTCGTTCGGCACTGGGCTAGGTTTGTTTCATACAAATCTGGAGAGACGAAATGAGTGGTTTACTGGCGCTTTTGGATGATGTCGCAGCGATTGCAAAGGTGGCCGCGGCAAGTGTGGACGATGTATTTGGCCAAGCAGCCAAAGCCAGTGCGAAAGCCGCAGGTGCAGTGATTGATGACGCCGCCGTGACGCCGAAATATGTACATGGGTTCGAGGCCAATCGCGAGCTGCCGATCATCTGGCGGATCACCAAAGGGTCGCTTAGAAACAAGCTGCTGTTCTTGTTGCCCGCGGGGTTGGTGCTGTCGAATTTCGCGCCATGGGCGATTCCGCCTCTGTTGATGTTGGGCGGCGCGTATCTTTGTTTCGAGGGGGCTGAAAAAGTCGCCCATGCCTTGGGGATTGGCGGGGCAGGTCATGACGATCACCCCGGCAAGGCAGAAACAATAGATGACCCCGCCCATCTGGAAGAGGCAAAGGCCCAAGGGGCGATCAAGACCGACTTTATCCTGTCCGCCGAGATTATGACGATCATCCTGTCCAACCTTGCGGTGTCGAATTTCTGGATGGAAGCAGCGGCATTGGCGGCGGCGGCGGTCATGATCACGGTTGCGGTCTATGGATCGGTGGCGCTGATCGTCAAAGCGGATGACGTGGGCCTGTACATGGCGCAAAATGGCAATCTTGGCGTGACCCGCACCATCGGCCGCGCTGTGGTCCGTGGAATGCCCAAGTTCTTGACGACCCTTACGGTCATCGGCACCGCCGCGATGTTGTGGGTTGGCGGATCAATCATCATTCACGGGATGGAGCAGTTGGGCTTTGGAACTTTGGGCCATTTGATCCATGACGCGGCTGCTTATGTGGGCCACATGGTGCCCGCTGCTTATACCGCCGCTGTTGAATGGATATCCAAGGCCGCGTTGGACGGGGTGTTTGGGCTGGCGCTTGGCTTGATCCTGATCCCTATTGGCGAAAAGATCGTCACGCCCCTGTGGCGCGCCGTGTTCAGCCGTAAAAAGAAAGACGTCCACGCGGTTTGATTTTCACAGCAATCCGGAACGCAAAAGGGGGCCATCGCGGCCCCCTTTTTAATGTCTGAAAGACGGGCTGACTTATAGCAGCGCCTTGGCTGTGTCGGCCACGTTCTGCGCCGTGATACCGAATTTCTCGAACAGCTCGTTGGCCGGGGCGGATGCACCGAAACGGTCCATGCCGACGAAATCGGCTTTGTTCCATTTGCCACGCTCTCCGGTCAGCCAGCGATCCCAGCCCTGACGCACGGCAGCTTCGACACCGACGCGCACGGGACCGGCGGGCAGAACCCGGCGACGGTATGCTTCGTCTTGCTCGGCGAACAGCTCCATACAGGGCATGGAGACAACGCGGGTGCCGATGCCTTGCTCTTGCAAGATATCACGTGCTTTCAACGCGATCTCGACCTCGGAACCGGTGGCGATCAGGATTACCTGACGTTTGCCTTCGGCATCGGCCAGAACGTAAGCACCCTGTTCGGTGAGGTTCTTGTTCTTATGCTCAAGGCGCACGGTGGGCAGGCCCTGACGGGTCAGGGACAGCACGGATGGCGTGTCCTTTGAGGTCAGCGCGATTTCCCATGCTTCAGCGGTTTCAATCGTATCGGCGGGACGGAACACATAGGTGTTCGGCGTCGCGCGTGAAATCGCCAGATGCTCGACCGGCTGGTGGGTTGGGCCATCTTCGCCCAGACCGATGCTGTCATGTGTCATGACGAACACGGTTGGCACTTGCATCAGCGCGGCAAGGCGCATCGCAGGGCGGGCATAGTCGGTGAAACACATGAACGTGCCGCCGTAAGGGCGCATGCCGCCGTGCAAAGCCATGCCGTTCATCGCGGATGCCATGCCATGTTCACGAATGCCCCAATAGACATAGCGCCCACCACGGTTGTCGATGTCGAACACGCCCAGATCAGCGGTTTTGGTGTTGTTCGAACCGGTCAGATCAGCCGATCCGCCCACGGTTTCCGAATACAGCGGGTTCAAGACCTCAAGCGTCTTTTCGCTGCTGGCGCGGGTGGCCAGTTTCGGTGCGGATTCAGATATCTGTTTTTTGAACGCCTTGACGGTGGCCGACAGTTTCTTGGGCGCATCGCCTGCCAATGCGCGGTTGAATTCCTCGCGCTTGGTGCGGGACATGGCGTCGAAACGCTCTTCCCATTCCTTACGCGTGTCTGCGCCGCGCGCGCCGATGGCTTCCCATGCGGATTTCACATCGGCGGGCACTTCGAACGGGCCAGTTGTCCAACCATAGGCGGCTTTGGCGGCGGCCATCTGATCTGCATCGGTCAAGGCACCGTGACCCTTTGACGTGTCTTGTGCGGCGTGGCCCAAGGCGATGTGGGTCTTGCAAGCGATCATCGACGGCAGATCGGATTTGCGAGCCTCAGTCAGGGCGGCATCAATCTGATCGGGGTTGTGGCCGTCGATTTCAACGACATGCCAACCGGCGGCCTTAAAGCGCGCCACTTGATCAACGGTGTCGGACAGGGTGACGGGGCCATCGATGGTGATGTTGTTATTGTCCCACATCACGATCAGCTTGCTCAGCTTGTGACGGCCGGCCAATGCGATGGCCTCTTGGCTGACGCCTTCCATCAGGCAACCGTCGCCAGCGATCACATAGGTAAAGTGATCTGCGATTTTCTTGCCGTATTGGGCGCGCTGGATTTCTTCGGCCATCGCAAAGCCCACGGAATTCGCAATCCCCTGACCCAAGGGGCCGGTGGTTGTTTCAATCGCGTCTGCAAGGAAGTTTTCGGGGTGGCCCGCCGTGCGCGCGCCCATCTGGCGGAAGTTTTTCAGCTCTTCGAGGGGGAATTGCGCGTCGCCCACCAGATGCAGCAGCGAATAGATCAACATCGACCCGTGGCCCGCCGACAGAATGAAACGGTCGCGGTCTGGCCACAGCGGGTTAGATGCATCAAATTTTAGGTGTTTTTCGAACAACACGGTTGCAACATCGGCCATACCCATGGGCATTCCGGAGTGGCCAGAATTGGCGGCGGCGACGGCGTCCAGCGTCAGGGCGCGAATGGCGGTCGCTTTAGACCAATGCTCAGGATTCGCTTTCGCAAGTGCGTTCAAGTCCACGGTGTTGCTTCCTTATAAGGGGGATTAACATTTGCCGGATGAATACCAGCCACCCCGCAAAGATCAAGGGCCACAACCCCATCACAGGGCATGTGTGAAAATGCGGCGCCAAGATGTTGTTCTTAAAGGGGCAGTAATCCGCTTGTGGTTTAGGTAGGATCGACGGCAACAGCGTTGACCATCGATTCGATGGTTGGCAAACTGGGCTAAGCAACTTGCGAGGGCATGAGGGCATGAGCGACATTGAACAATTGCAGGGCCGAATTATGGCCGCGATGGAGCGCGCATCGCGCGGTTTGGAAAATCTGGCACCGGTCAAAGAGGACGTGCCAGACCTGTCGCAGGATCTGGAAGACGAACGCACAGCTAACGCGCAACTGACCGAGCGGATTAAAGCCCTGAACGAACAGATGGAGACCGCCGCAACAGAGGCGCAAACCAAACTGGAAGAGGCCGAGGCAAAAATTGCCGAGATGGAAACCAAGCTTGCCCAGGAGGGCGAAGCTCAATCCCGAATTGAGCAACTGGATGTTGAATTGCAGCAGGTGCGCGGGGCAAACGCAAAGCTCTCCGAGGCCTGCGCCGCCTTGCGGGATGCGAACGAAGAAGGTGTGGGCGATCCGGAACTGATCAACAAGGCCATGCAGGCCGAGCTGGATGCCTTGCGCGCCGCGCGCACGGCCCAAATCGCCGAGGCAGAGGCGATCTTGTCTGCCCTTTCGCCCCTCGTTGAATCCGCGCAGGAGTATCATTGATGCCCGAAGTTACCATTTCCATTGGCAGTCGCCAGTTCGAGGTCGCCTGCCAAGACGGCGAAGAAAGCTATCTGCACGCCGCCGCCAAAATGCTTGATGACGAGGCGCAGGTGCTATCGGACCAAGTGGGCCGGATGCCAGAGGCCCGGATGCTCTTGATGGCGGGCCTGTTGCTGGCCGACAAAACCGCCAGCGTTGAAGATAAAGTCGCCGAAGTGCAGGCACAGCTGGCCGAGCGCGAGGCAGAACTGGCAAAACTGCGCGATACTGTGGTCGAACCGGAACGCATTGAGGTGCCCGTTGTGCCACAAGAGGTCACGGAGGGTCTGGGCGAAATGGCCGCCCGCGCCGAGGCTTTGGCCCAAGAGATCGAGGAAAAAGCGGCAAGCTAACCCGCTATAACTCGTGACCTAGGCAGACTGTTGCACGCTACCGGCGATGGGACGGGCAGGGGGATTACCCCTGCGCCGCCATCACATACGCCACATATACGAGCAAAAATGCCAGCCCCATGGCCCGCCCGATCACTGGACGCGTTAGCAGGATTGCGGTGATCATCAGCGACAGTGCGACCATCACAGGCAGATCAAAGGTTAGGAAACGGGCTGCGACCGGAATGGGTTGGATCACGGCTGTGACGCCCAGGATGCCAAAGACGTTAAAGATGTTCGACCCGATCACGTTGCCGATTTCGATTTCGGATTGCCGCCGGAACGCCGCCACCACCGAGGTGGCCAATTCAGGCAGGGATGTGCCCACCGCGACGATTGTCAGCCCGATGAATGCCTCGGACAGGCCCGCGTCGCGGGCGATGGACACTGCGCCATCCACCAAAAACCGCGCCCCGAAAAGCAAGGCGATAAAACCGGCGACCACCCATAATGCGGATATGAGCACTCTGGGTTTTTCTGCGCTAAGGGTGTCGTCCTCGGTCATGTCACCGGGCCGCAAATACGTCCACACTAGGTAGCCAGTCAGCCCCGCCAACAGCATCACGCCCGCTGGTCTGCCGATCTGCCCTGTCATAAAAACCGGTACCAAAACCACGGCGGCCAGAACCATCACAGCCGTGTCGCGCCGCAAGGTGGCACCTGTGATATGGATGGGCCAAACCAGCGCGGTAAGCCCCATAATCAACGCGATATTGGCGATGTTGGACCCCACGATATTACCAACGGCAATGTCGGGTACACCACGCCACGCCGCTTCGATCGACACCAGCAATTCGGGCATTGAGGTGCCGAACCCTACGACTGTCAGTCCGATCAACAGCGGTGAAA
Organism: Sulfitobacter marinus; assembly: GCF_900116285.1. Taxonomy (GTDB): domain Bacteria; phylum Pseudomonadota; class Alphaproteobacteria; order Rhodobacterales; family Rhodobacteraceae; genus Sulfitobacter; species Sulfitobacter marinus. Next base: position 480,214 of record NZ_FPAJ01000001.1, read on the forward strand.
TCGCCAGCCGTTGCGCAATGCCAATGCTTCCACGCACCAAGGCTTCACCGCCCAAGAACAGGCCCAAGAGCCCGGCCGCAACATAGATGTAATCCAAAGTGAAAATCCCCGGGCAATCAGCCTGCCGCGATCACAAATGGGGATCAGTAGGGCGCTTGTACAAGGGGAGAATGGGGGCTGGCGGAAATAATTTCAGCCAAAGCGAAACCACGGCGTTTCGTCGGCATTCGCGCCAAAGGGGCGAAGCAGGTCGCTTACGTAAGTCAACGAGGCTGGCACGCCGCTCGCGCCAGCCCCGTTATGCAATCAACCGTTGGCTTCGCGGATTTTCTCCGCGGCGTCTTGGTCGAATTTGACGTTGTTTTCAGCCAGCAGCGTGTCCAGTTCGCCCGACAGCATCATTTCGGTGATGATGTCACAGCCGCCGACAAATTCGCCTTTGACATACAACTGCGGCACGGTGGGCCAATCGGAAAAATCCTTGATACCTTGGCGCATGGCTTCGTCGGCCAACACGTTCACGTCGGCATATTCCACTTCCATATAGTTCAGCACCCCTGCCACACGGGACGAAAACCCGCATTGCGGCATGGATTTTGTGCCCTTCATGAACAGCACAACGTCGTTGGCTGTGATGGTCTCTTTGATCTGTGTTGCCGTGTCGGTCATTTCGATTTGTCCTTTGGTATAAAGCGTTTGGCGTATTCTTGCGGGTCCTTGGGAATGCGGTACGTGGTCTGATGTCCGCCCCCGCCGCCGCCAGAGTGATAGGTTGTTTCGATCTCGTGATAGCCCTTGCCGGGAAGCGACCCGCGTTCGGTATCGCGGGTATGACGCAGGGATTGCAGGCCGCGCAGCACCGCCACAATCAGCACCAGAACTGCCAGTATAACGACAAGTGTCAGGTCCATTGGGCGTGCTCCTTGGGGTTAATCCTTGGGGTTAATCGGGGGCCTTGGTGGTCAGGGCCAGCGCGTGCAGATCCCCGTTGGGTCCGTCCATTTTCCCCTTAAGGGCACCATAGACGGCGCGTTGTTGTTGTACGCGGTTCATCCCGCGAAAGCTCTCGTCGATGACCATTGCGGCCATATGGACACCATCGTCGCCTTGCACCTCAATCTTAGCATTGGGAAAGGTCTGGCGCAGAAGGCTTTCGATATCGCTGGCTTGCATTGGCATTGGGGCGGCTCCGTTCGATTGTGTTAGCCCAGATGTAGTAGTGCGCGCGGCGGCGTGCAAGTTATCTGATTGAGCGATTGCCGATGACGCACTACATATATTGAACTGCACCGCGCCGCAAAACCGGAGACACCCCCGATGGACATCTTTGAAGACGCACCAGAACGCGCCTATGCATGGGCGCAAGCGGGCCGCGGTGCCGCATTGGCCACGGTGGTTGAAACTTGGGGGTCGGCCCCGCGCCGCGTGGGTGCGCAGCTGGCCATATCCGGTGATGGCGAAATGCAGGGGTCTGTTTCGGGCGGCTGCGTCGAAGGTGCCGTGGTGATCGAGGCGTTGGAGGCCGTCGAAGACGGTACATCGCGCCTCTTGGAGTACGGAGTCAGCGATGGCGACGCTTTCGCGGTTGGGCTGGCCTGTGGTGGTAAAATCCGCGTGCTGGTGGAGCCGATTGGCGATGCGGGCATGCCTTTTGATATTCTGGCCGATCTGGTCAAGGCACGTGCCGCGCGCGCGCCAATCGGCTATGCGGTGTCGCTGTCGGGCGGCAATGCGCGTCTGGTGAGCGAGGGGTATGAGAACCGTTTTCGGATGGACCGCTCGGGCGTTGAGGAAGATGGCGATACATTTGTCGCGATCCACAACCCGCCGCTGCGCCTGATTATCGTGGGCGCTGTGCATATCGCCCAAGCCTTGGCCCCGATGGCCCAGATTGCTGGATTTGACGTTGTGGTGATCGACCCGCGCGAGGCATTTGGATCGCAAGCACGCTTTCCCGAGGCAAAGGTAATTAACGATTGGCCCGATGCGGCGCTTGAGCAGGTCGGCGTCGACACCCGCAGCGCTGTGGTCTTGTTGACCCATGACCCAAAACTGGACGATCCGGCGTTGCACATCGCGTTGCGCTCGCCCGCGTTCTACATTGGGGCGCTCGGGTCCAAACGCACCCATACATCCCGGGTGGAGCGGCTGACGGCGGCGGGGTTCAGCGCCGATGACATCGCGCGGATCGCGGGGCCGATTGGTCTTGATATCGGGGCTGCTGGCCCGCCCGAGATTGCCGTGGCGACCCTCGCGCAGATGGTCCAAAGCCTGAGAAAACCGTGAAGTTCGGGTCCGTCGCCACGCAAGATGCAGCGGGCGCGCTTTTGGCGCATTCCGTCGCTTTGCCCGCTGGGCGGCTGCGCAAGGGATTGCGGCTGGATGAAACCCACATCGCCGACCTGCTGGCCGCTGGGGTCGCACAGATCACGGTGGCGCAACTGGCCGCCAGCGACGTGGATGAAAACACCGCTGCGGCGCAACTTGCGCAAGCGCTGCTGGCCGACCACCCGCATCTTGAGATGACCAACGCCTTTACTGGCCGTGTGAACCTCATGGCTAAGGGGCCGGGGGTGTCGGTACTGGATGTCGCCGCCCTTGAGGCGGTTAATTCGGTTCATCCGATGATCACATTGGCCACGGTACCGCCGTTCCAGCAGATGGCGAATGGCGGTATGGTCGCGACGATCAAGATTATCTCATATGGCGTCGATCAGGATGATCTGGCGCGGGCCTGCACAACGGGACGTGGGGCAATCCGCCTTGCGCCGCCCGTGTTGCCAGACGCGACATTGATCATCACCGAGATCGCGAAAGGGGCAGGGGACAAGGGCCGCGAGGCCATCGCGAACCGGCTTGCCGCGCTGAATATCACGCTCAAGGATGTTGTCATGGTGCCGCATCAGACGGCGGCGCTAAGTGCTGCGATCAAATCGGCTGACACTGCACTGGTTTTGATCCTGACCGGATCGGCCACCTCGGATACTGATGATGTTGCCCCGTCTGCCTTGCGCGCCGCTGGTGGCACCGTCGAACGGTTCGGCATGCCCGTTGATCCGGGCAACCTGCTGTTTCTGGGCGCGCTAGGATCGCACCAAGTGATTGGCTTGCCCGGTTGCGCGCGGTCTCCTGCGCTGAATGGCGCGGATTGGGTCTTGGCGCGGATCGCCTGCGGGATTGCTGTGACCGACCGTGACATTGCGGCGATGGGCGTTGGTGGATTGCTCAAGGAAATTGTGACCCGACCCCAACCGCGCCGGGGTTAATGAGCGCTATTTGCACGAAATTTCCCCATAAAATCATGCATTGCAAAAAATTTTTGTTCTCAACTGGCGGGTGGCATGCTTAACTTGCCGTAACGAGATCAAGAACACTTAAGGGAGGATATCTATGACACAGGTCAAAATGACCGTGAACGGCAAGCCCGCGTCTGGCGAGGTTGAGGGCCGTACATTGTTGGCGTCGTTTCTGCGTGAAAACCTGAACCTGACGGGAACGCATGTCGGCTGTGATACCAGCCAATGCGGTGCCTGCGTCGTGCATGTGGATGGCGAAGCCGTCAAAGCCTGCACCATGCTGGCGGTTGAAGCCGAAGGGGCGGATGTCAAAACCATCGAAGCCATGGCCAATGCCGATGGATCGCTGAGCGTAATCCAGCAGGCGTTTCAGGATCATCACGGGCTGCAATGTGGTTTTTGCACCCCCGGCATGGTCATGTCTGCCTCGGCACTGCTGAAAGACAACCCCAAGCCAACCGAAGACGAAGTGCGCCACTATCTGGACGGCAACATCTGCCGCTGCACCGGTTACCACAATATCGTCAAAGCAATCATGGCCGCATCAGGTCAGGACGTCAGCGCGTTGGCGGCTGAGTAAAAGCGCCGCGTCGATCTTGTGCGGGGAGGCATGAGAAAGACGCAATTACACGCAAGCAACAAGGCGTATCCCTGCGGTTCTGGGTGGCGCCACACCAACAGAATAAAACCTGCAAACGCGATGGTGCCCAGCACATGCGGCACCCCATAGGGAGGATAATATTATGCCAAAGGATGGCGGAATTGGTGCCAGCAGTAAGCGGCGCGAAGATGTCCGGTTTTTGACGGGCGAAGGCAATTACACCGACGATATCAACCTGAATGGTCAGGCTTATGTGTTCTTTTTACGCTCGGATATCGCGCATGGTACGTTGAATTCAGTGGATACATCGGCGGCCGAAGCCATGCCCGGCGTGGTCAAGATTTTCACCGGCGCGGATTTCGAGGCGGTCGGATCGATCCCTTGCGGTTGGCAGGTGACGGACAAGCATGGCGAAGCGATGCAAGAGCCACGCCACCCCGTTCTGGCACATGGCAAAGTGCGTCATGTGGGCGAACCGATCGCAGCCGTTGTGGCAGAGTCTTTGGGCGAGGCCCGCGATGCCGCTGAAGCCATCGAAGTGGATATTTCAGAGCTCCCAGCCGTCGTTGATATGAAAGAGGCCGTGAAAGACGGCGCGCCCAAGGTTCACGACGATCTGACGTCGAACCTGTGCTACGACTGGGGTTTTGTTGAGGAAAACAAAGGTGCCGTCGATCAGGCGTTCAAGGACGCGGCCCATGTCACCACGCTGGAACTGGTCAATAACCGTTTGGTGGCCAACCCGATGGAACCACGGGTCGCTGTTGGCGATTACGCCCGCGGCACCGGCGATCACACACTTTATACCACCTCGCAAAACCCGCATGTCATCCGATTGCTGATGGGGGCATTCGTTCTTGGTATTCCTGAACATAAACTGCGCGTTGTGGCCCCGGATGTGGGCGGCGGTTTTGGCACCAAGATTTTCCACTACCAAGAAGAAGCGTTCTGCACCTTCGCTGCCAAGGCCTGTAATCGCCCGGTTAAATGGACATCCAGCCGGTCCGAGGCGTTCATGTCCGACGCCCATGGCCGCGACCACGTCACCAAAATCCAGATGGCGCTGGATGCGGATAACAACTTTACTGCTTTGCGCACAGATACTTACGCCAACATGGGTGCCTATCTGTCGACCTTTGCCCCGTCGGTGCCCACATGGCTGCACGGCACATTGATGGCAGGCAACTATAAAACGCCGCTGATCTATGTGAACGTCAAGGCCGTGTTCACCAACACCGTTCCCGTTGATGCCTACCGCGGCGCGGGCCGCCCCGAGGCGACCTATCAGCTGGAACGTCTGGTGGATAAATGCGCGCATGAGCTGGGCGTTGATCCGATTGCCTTGCGGCGTCAGAATTTTATCACCGAATTCCCATATGCCACGCCCGTGGCGGTGGAATATGACACCGGCGATTACGTGGCGACCATGGACAAGCTGGAAGAGATTTCAGACATGGCCGGGTTCAATGCCCGCCGCGCCGCGTCAGAGGCCAAGGGCAAGCTGCGCGGTTTCGGGGTGAACTGTTATATCGAGGCCTGCGGCATCGCGCCGTCGAACCTTGTGGGTCAGCTTGGTGCACGGGCCGGTCTGTACGAATCCGCCACAGTACGGGTGAATGCGACTGGCGGTCTGGTGGTTATGACCGGATCGCACAGCCACGGCCAAGGTCATGAGACGGCGTTCCCGCAAGTGATCGCCGAGATGATCGGCATCCCGGAGGAAATGGTCGAGATCGTGCATGGCGATACCGCGAATACGCCAATGGGTATGGGGACTTACGGGTCGCGATCCCTCGCTGTAGGTGGCTCTGCCATGGTGCGCGCGACGGAAAAGATTATCGCCAAGGCCAAGAAGATCGCCTCGCATCTGTTGGAAGCGTCCGAGGGCGATATCGAGCTTAAGGATGGCGCGTTCAGCGTCGCTGGTACGGATAAATCTGTGGCCTGGGGCGATGTGACACTTGCCGCTTATGTGCCGCATAACTATCCGCTGGAGGACATCGAACCCGGTCTGGAGGAGACGGCATTTTACGATCCGGCGAACTTTACATACCCGTCAGGGGCCTACGCCTGCGAGGTCGAGCTGGACCCGGAAACCGGTCAGGTCACCATCGAACGGTTCGCGGCGGCTGATGACTTTGGCAATATCGTGAACCCGATGATTGTGACAGGTCAGGTGCATGGCGGGTTGGCCCAAGGCATCGGTCAGGCCTTGATGGAAAACTGTACCTATGACAGCGACGGCCAGCTGCTGAGCGCATCCTACATGGATTACGCGATACCACGTGCCAGCGATCTGCCATTCTATACGGTCGATCATTCCTGCCAGACGCCTTGCACGCACAACCCCTTGGGCGTGAAAGGCTGCGGCGAGGCGGGGGCGATTGGGTCGCCGCCCGCGGTGGTGAATGCGGTACTGGACGCGATGCGGTCGGGTGGCAAGGATGTCGGCCATATCGACATGCCCGTGACGCCCGCGCGCGTGTGGGCGGCGATGAACGGATAATTTGAGACGACGGGAGGTGGGGGCCAGCCCCCACACCCCCGGAGTTTATTTGGCAAAATGAAGACGAGGACAGGGAAAACCTGCCAAGTTTTTGGAAGGACGGAAGATGTATAATTTTGATGTAGAAAAGCCGACCAGCATCGCGGATGCGGTTGCGGCCTTGGGGCGTGAAGAGGCGCAGCCAATGAGCGGCGGCCAGACTTTGATTCCGACACTCAAGGCGCGTTTGGCGATGCCGTCGGTCTTGGTGTCGCTTCGTGGTATCGACGAGATGCAGGGCATCTGCACCGATGATCAGGGGCGTCTTTGTATCGGCGGTGGCACGCTTCATGCGGTGGTCGCGAAAGAAGCGGCCGCGCAGTATCCCGCACTTGCCGGATTGGCGGCACGGATCGGCGATCCGGCGGTGCGCAACCGTGGCACAATCGGTGGATCGGTCGCGAACAATGACCCGTCCGCCTGTTACCCGTCGGCCGTTCTGGCCAGCGGCGCGACTGTTGTGACCAACGCGCGTGAAATTGCAGCGGATGATTTCTTTGAGGGGATGTTCGCTACCGCGCTGGAAGAGGGCGAGATCGTGACGGAAGTGAAGTTCCCGATCCCCGAAAAGGCGCATTACGAGAAGTTCATCCAGCCGGCCTCGCGTTTCCCATTGGTCGCCGTATTCGTCGCCAAGTTCGGCGATGGCGTGCGCGTCGCGGTGACGGGCGCGTCGGAAGACGGCGTGTTCCGCTGGACTGATGCCGAGGCTGCGCTTTCGTCGAATTTCGACGCTGGGGCCATTGAAGGGCTGACCGTGGATGGCAGCGGCATGATCAGCGACCTGCATGGATCGGGCGACTACCGCGCGCATTTGGTGGGCGTCATGACCAAGCGGGCGGTGGCCGCGCTGAGCTAAACCAACAGGCAATCTATATGGCAAAGCCGTCTTTGAGCGATCAAAGGCGGCTTTTCCCTGTCTGTTCGCGGTTTTTGGAACCGAAGCATCTGACATGTGTTTAGCACCAAGCGCTGCCCGAACGGCGTTGAAGTGTAATTTCACAAGGATATGAAATGTTTAAGGTTTTGAAATCGACGACGTCTTTGACGATCTGTGTGGCACTGGCGTTACCCTCGGGCGGGTTTGCCCAATCAGCAACGGTTGACTGTGCGCCAGAAGGTGCCGAAGCGGTGTTCCCTTGCGTGTTGGCGGATGGCACCGAGGTGCTGAACGCTGAGCAACTGGCCGATCAGGTGCAGGGCGTTGTGTCTGGTGTGATCGACGGGACGGGCGCAGTTGAGGCCGAGGCGAGCGTCGAGGCGGAAGCGGATGCAGAGGCAGAAACTGAGGCTGCGACAAACGCGGCTGAAACCTTAGCAGAGGAAGCCGACGCGGCGACGGCAGAGATTGAAGCCGCAGCAGCGGCGGCGCAGGAAGAAGCCATCGCCGCACAAATCGCAGCGGATGCGGAAGCGAAAGCCGCCGCCGATCAAGAGGCGGCAGATCAGGCTGCGTCCCAAGAGGCCGTGAAAGAAGCCGTTCCTGTAGAGGAAGCGGCACCAGCTGAAGTAACAGCGCAACAGCAAGCGGAAGCGACTGCCGCGCCACAAGCCGAAGCTTCGCAAACCGAAGAACAGACCGACGCCGATCTGGCCGCGCAGCAAGAGGCAGAGGAAGCACGCCTAGAGCAACGCGCTGCCGAGGCGTCTGCCGCCGCTGAGGCCGCTGCAGCTGCCGATAGTGGCGAAGCAGAGGCGCAGGTAGAGACAGAGGAAGTCACCGCCGCACAAACCCGCAGTTCCGATCAGGAGTTTGAGACCCAAGTAACGGGTGAGAGCTCTGCCGACGCATCTTCGAATGCCGCCCCGCAGGCCGCGTCACAAGAAGATGACGGCATGAGCAAGTTTGAAAAAGCGCTGCTGTTGGGTCTTGGGGCCGTTGCAGTCGGCGCGGTGTTGAAAAACGGATCCAAGGTTGTCAGCAACTCGGGCGATCGGCTGGTAGTCGAAGATCAATATGGCGATTTGCGGGTGCTGAAGGATGATGATGCGTTGGTCCGCCAGGCCGGTGATGAGGTCCGTCGCGAAACCTTTAACGACGGGTCTGCGCGTACAACGGTGACCAAACCCGACGGCAGCCAGGTCGTAACTATTTTGGGCCGCGACGGCACCGTTTTGCGCCGCATTAACATTGACGCGCAGGGCGATGAATACGTGCTATTTGATGGCACCCGTGAAGAACGCCGCGTTGTGGTAAACGAACTGCCGCAGATTGAGCAGCGCAACACGCTGGCCAGCGAGCAGAACGAAGAGGCGTTGCGTCTTGCGCTGGAAACCCAGCTGCGCGGCGATCAGGCACAGCGCTATTCGCTGCGTCAGGTGCGCGACATTCGTCAGGTACGTGCGTTGGCCCCGCAAATCGAACTGGACGCGGTACGCTTTGCCACCGGGTCTGCGGCGATCCGACCCGAGCAGGCGAAATCGCTGGCTAAAATCGGGACGGCAATCAGCGATGCCATTCGCAAAGATCCGCGCACGGTGATATTGGTCGAGGGGCACACGGATGCGGTGGGCGATGCGGGCTATAACCTTGCGCTGTCTGACCGCCGTGCGGAAACCGTGGCACTGGCGTTGACTGAATATTTCGACGTGCCACCCGCCAACCTGATCACCCAAGGCTATGGGGAAAGCACGCTGAAAATCCGCACATTCGATGCTGAGCCTGCAAACCGCCGCGCTGTGGTGCGCAATATCACCGGCCTGTTGCGGCAATAACGCTAGGTCGCTAAGCGATTGAGGTAAAAATGAAAAAGCCCCTGCGAGAGTATCGCGGGGGCTTTTGTAGTTAATATAGTTAAGGGTCGATAAAGCGGCTTACTTGTTCGGCATCGGGCCGATCAGCATGACCATCTGGCGGCCTTCCATCTTTGGAAAGTTCTCGACACGGCCGACGTCTTTGGTGTCTTCTGCCACACGTTCAAGCAGCTCGCGGCCAAGGTTCTGGTGCGCCATTTCGCGGCCACGGAACCGCAGCGTGATCTTTACCTTGTCGCCATTGTCCAGAAACTTGAACACGTTGCGCATTTTGACATCATAGTCATTGGTATCAGTGTTCGGTCTGAACTTGACCTCTTTGATCTCGATGATCTTTTGCTTTTTGCGTGCTTCGGCTTCGCGCTTTTGCGTCTCGTATTTGAACTTGCCGAAATCCATGATTTTGCACACGGGCGGGTTGGCATTGGGAGAAATCTCGACCAAGTCCAGTCCGGCTTCTTCGGCCATTTCCATGGCGCGGCCCGGTGTCACGACCCCGACGTTTTCACCGTCGGCACCAATAAGGCGAATTTCATTAGAGCGGATATTTTCGTTAATGCGCGGGCCGGTATCTCTTTGTGGCGGCGCGTTATGGGGTCTGCGAGCGATGATGAACGTCCTTTGATTGTTCCGAATTCTCGAAGCCAGAAGGTAAACCCGCCACCGCCCTTCTTCAAGACGCAAAATGGGCTATACTTGAGCAAAATGGGCAAATTGGGTTGCAACTAGGCACTCTAGGCCTCATTTGAGCGAATAGACACGTATTTCGCGTGTGCAGGAACGAAGCTAGTTGGTCTAAAGGGACACATATATCATGAAAAATCTAGTCTGGATCGTTATCGCAGCGGTGATCGCCATTGGTGGATACATGCTGTATTCTGGTCGCTCGGTTCAAGAGATCGCAACCGAGGCCGCCGATGCCGTCAATGCACCCGAAGCGCTGGAAAGCGCCACAGCTGCGGTTGGCGAAGCTGTAGATGCCACCGAAGAGGCTGTCGCTGACGCAGTCGAAGCCACAACCGAAGCCGCCGAGGCCGCAACAGAAGCTGCAGCAGAAGCCGCATCCGAGGCAGCCGCCGCAGTTTCCGAGACCGAAACAGCCGCAACTGAGGCCGCAGAGGAAGCCGCGTCTGACGCAGCCGCCGCCGTGTCCGAAACAGCATCCGAGGCAACAGACGCAGCTGCTGAAGCCGCAGATAACGCCGCAGCAGCCGTTTCTGAAGCAGCATCTGACGCAGTCGACGTCGCTTCTGATGCCGTGACCGCCGCTGAAGACGCCGCGACAGATGCAGCAGCATCGGTCGATGCAGCAACAGACACTGCCGCCGAGGCAACAGCGGACGCGGCTGCAGACGCAACCGTAGAGACGCCAGCCGTCGACGCGGGCGTATCTGCTGATGCGACGACAGTTGCAGGGTTCGATCTGGATGAGGCTCAAGCTCTTGTTGATCAGTCTTCCTTGCCCGAGTTGCAAAAGACCATGTTCAAGCGTGGCCTGACCGCAGCACAAGACAACCCCGAAGCGTTGGAAGCGATCCTTGGTCGTATCCGCAAAGCTTTGGATATGTGATCTGATCCGAAACATCGGACAAAAGAAAACCGCGCCTTCGTAAGAGGGCGCGGTTTTTTCATGTCTTGGGGCTAAAGTTGTTTAGCCGACGAACGCCTTTTCGACCACGTAATGCTTGGGGTCCGAATTCGCACCCTCTTCAAGTCCAAAACCTTCAAGGACCTCCTTGATGTCCTTGTTAAAAGCGAGGCTACCGCAGACCATGCCACGGTCTGTTTCCGCGTTGATCCCATCAATGCCCAGATCGGCAAAGACAGTGCCATCTTCCAGCAGCGTGGTGATGCGGCCCATCTTGGGGCTTTGTTCACGGGTTGTGGTTGGGTAATAGACGATCTTGGCCAGGTTCTCCTTGCCGATCAGCTCGTGCATCATTTCGTCGTTCTGGATGTCTTCGATCAGGCTGCGGCTGTAATCCAGCTCGGCCAGGTCGCGTACGGTGTGGGTCACGATGACCTGATCAAAGTTTTCATAGGTTTCAGGCTCGCGCAGCAGCGATGCGAAAGGCGCGAAGCCGGTGCCGGTGGCAAACAACCACAAACGTTTGCCGGGCAACAGCGCGTCATGCACAAGCGTGCCAACAGGCTTGGGGCGCAGAATAATCTGATCGCCGGGCTGGATGTGCTGCAATTTCGAGGTCAAAGGCCCGTCTTGCACCTTGATCGAATAAAACTCCAGCTCTTCGTCCCATGACGGCGACGCAATGGAATAGGCGCGCAACAGTGGCCGTTGCTTGCCTGTTTTCGGGTCTGGGTCGCCCATCAACCCGATCATCACGAATTCACCCGACCGAAACCGCAGCGATGCGGGGCGCGACACGCGGAAGGAAAACAACCGATCCGTCCAGTGTTTTACAGATGTGACGGTTTGCGCGTCGGGCAATGTCGGAACGGGTTTGGCGTCGGTTTGGGGCACGATTGTCTGCTCGGTCATTATTTCATCGACAGGCAATTGGCCCGCCGTCCTTTGTATAGGGGCAAGTGGGGGGGAGGGAAAAGGCCGGTCTTAGCCGCGCAGCCGCGACTGATAGTCATGGTCCTGCCAGTTGGCGCGGGCCAGCCATTGATCCTGCGGTTGCCGCGCGGCCAGATCATCGGGGATCTCGACCTCGTCAAAGCCGGAACGGCGGGCCATGGCGTATTGATCTGCCAGAACATGACCATGGGCGCGCAGCCGTCCGGTATAGCCGCGCAGGCGCAGGTTGCGTGCGATGGTAAAACCGCGACCGTCAGCAGAGCTGGGAAAATCGATGCGGATCATCTGTAGGGTCGAGCTGAGCTGGATATCCTCCGGCTGCGCGTCCGAGGGTACATCAAGGGATGCCGCATCATTCGCGCATCCTAGGGCTGTGAACCCGGCTGCCCAGTCATCTGCAACAAAACCCTGATCGGTTACCAATTGTGTCATGTGTCTGCTCCTATCCGCACCATTTTACCGTCGACAAAATGGATGCCGCATTCTTCTTTTTCACTGTTCCGCCACCGGCCCGCGCGGGGGTCTTCGCCCGGTTTCACCTTTGATGTGCAGGGCGCACAGCCGATGCTGGGATACCCTTGGGCCACCAGCGGATGCCGGGGCAGGCGGTTTTCATCAATATAATCAGATACATCCGAGGCCTGCCAATGGGCCATCGGATTCACCTTGATCCGCGCAGGCGCGTCTGGTGGGGTCTCGACCTCAAAAAATGGCAGTGACGCGCGGGTGCCGGATTGGAACCGTTTGCGCCCTGTGACCCAGCCATCGAACCCCTCAAGGGCGGTCTGCAAGGGCAGGGTTTTGCGCAGCGTGCAGCAGGCATCGGTGTCGCGCAGGTGCAAGGTGCCGTTGGGGTCTTTTTCCGCGATATCAGCGGCGCGGATGGTCTGGATGTTACGCAGGCCAAGGCGTTCGGCCAGCTCGTGCTGATAGACCAGTGTTTCGGCAAACAGCATCTCGGTGTCGATAAAGATCACCGGCAGATCGCGTTTCACCATCGCCGCCAGATGCAGCAAGGCCACCGATTCCGCGCCAAAGCTGGACACCAGCGCGAGGTTCGGCACGTGTTTGATGGCCGCGCGCAGCACGTCAGTTGCACTGTGATGGCGCAGCTGATCGTTCAGCGCCTCCATTTGCGCGGTCAGCTGTGCGATGCGATCCGGCCCTTCGGGGAGGATTTTTTGTCCATTTGGAACGAGGGTGTCACGCGGCATTGGCACGGGCTTCTGGATAGAGGGCGGCCTTGAAAGGGGCCAACCCAAGGCGGCGGTAGGTTTGCAGGAAGGTCTCAGTCGGTTCGCTGCGCAGATCAAGATAGCCGCGCACCAGACGTTCAATGGCGGGGATGATTTCATCGGCCGAGAAACCGGGGCCGGCGCGTTCGCCGATGGCCGCGTCCTGGGTGCCGTCACCGCCAAGGGTGATCTGGTAGTTTTCGACCCCTGCGCGATCAAGACCGAGGATACCGATATGCCCCACATGGTGGTGACCACAGGCGTTGATGCAACCCGAGATCTTTATCTTGAGCGGGCCGACCTCGTGTTCCAGTTTGAGTTCGTCAAAGCGGGTCGCGATTTCTTGGGCGATGGGAATCGAACGGGCCGTCGCAAGCGCGCAGTAATCCATACCGGGGCAGGCGATGATATCGCTGATCAACCCGATGTTTGCTGTGGCAAGGCCCGCGCTTTTCAGTGCGGCATGCAGGGTTGGCAGATCGTTGCGGTGCACATGGGGCAGGATCACGTTTTGCTCGTGGCTGATGCGGAGTTCATCATGGCCATATTGCGCGGCAATGTCCGCCATCACATGCATCTGGTGCGCCGTTGCGTCGCCGGGCGTCGCGCCATGGGCCTTGAGGCTGATGGACACGATCGCATAGCCCGGCGCGTGGTGATCGGCGAGGTTCGTATCGGCCCAGCTACGGAAGACGGGATCGTTATCATAGGCCGTGGTATAGGCGTCTAGCGGCGCGGTTTTGAACGTCGGCTTGGCAAAATCCGCCTCGATCCGGGACAGCATCTGTTGATCGACACCGGTGAACTGCGGGCGGATCAGCGCATAGCGTGCATCCACACGGGCGCGAATGTCGTCGATGCCGTTTTCATGGACGGTGATCTTGATGCGAGCCTTGTATTTATTATCGCGGCGGCCCAGCAGGTTGTAGACCGACACGATGGCCTCGAGGGTGGGCAGCAGGTCTTCGGAGGCGACGAAATCATAGAGCACCTTGCCGATCATCGGGGTGCGGCCAAGACCACCGCCCACGATCACCTGAAAGCCGAGCACGCCATCGCGTTCGACGATTTGCAGCCCGATGTCATGGGCTTTGATCACGGCGCGGTCGTGCGGCGCACCGGAAACGGCGACTTTGAACTTGCGCGGCAGGAACTGGAATTCGGGGTGATCGGTGGACCATTGGCGGATCAGTTCGGCCACGGGGCGAGGGTCTGCGACCTCGTCTGCGGCGGCACCGGCAAAATGGTCAGCAGTCACGTTGCGGATCGTGTTACCGGAGGTCTGGATCGCATGCATGTTCACCTCGGCCAATGCGTCCAGCATATCGGGGACATCACGCAGCTGGGGCCAGTTGTACTGGATGTTCTGGCGCGTGGTAAAATGGCCGTAGCCCTTGTCCCATTTCTCGGCAATATCAGCCAGCTTGTGCATTTGCGTGCTGTTGAGCGTGCCGTAAGGGATCGCGACGCGCAGCATATAGGCGTGCAGTTGCAGATATAGGCCGTTCATCAGGCGCAGCGGCTTGAATTCATCCTCGGTCAAGGAGCCATCGATACGGCGTTCAACCTGCGCGCGGAACTGCGCGTTGCGTTCCGCTAGAAAGGCGTCGTCGAATTCGGTATAGCTATACATTACAGGGTCTCCTGTTTGCCATGGGCATAGTTTGACGGGCCTTTGGCGCGAAACGCTTCGCGGAAATGGACGGGCTGCGGCACCGGATCGGGATCGACGTCGGCGAGATAGACGCCGACGACCAGATCGACCTGCTGGCTGGCATCAATCAAGCGCAGATCGGCGTCTGCCTCGTCGGTCAGCACCTCGGCCTGGGTCAGGTCGCGGGTCCAACCGGTTGCGGTTTGATAAATCACGTCGCCTTCAAGCAAGGCGTTTGCGGTGACAACTTTGGGGGTGAAGGGTTTGGCCATTATGCCATCTCCTCTTGCAGGATTTCTGTTGCGGCCAGTGCCGCCGCGCGCGGGGCAAGGCCATAGAATGTCAGCGCGGGGCCGGTCATTTCGGCATCGGTCAGATCAACGGGCAAACGGTCCAGTGTGGTTTCCAGAATGCGTTGTTCAGGACGCGAGGCATTTTCAATTAGGGTCACGGGGGTGGTGCGGTCGGCACCGTGCATGATCAGGCGACCCTGGATAAAGCGGGCGGATTTCTTGCCCATATAGATCGCTGCGACCTCGCCAGGGCGGGCCAGATTGGCCCAGTCGTGATCCGCGAACCCTTTCATATCGTGGCCCGTCAGGAACCGGACGCTGGCATTGCGCCCGCGTTTGGTCAGGCTTTGCCCGATGGCCGCAACCGCAGCAGAAGCCGAGGTAATGCCCGGCACGATATGCCAGCCGATATTATGGGCATCGACCGCGTCAATTTCCTCGTCCAGCCGGCCAAATACCGTTGCATCACCGGATTTCAGACGCACCACTTGGGCACCGCTTTGCGCGTGCTCGACGAGCAGATCGTTGATGGTTTCCTGGGGCGTGGAGGGGCCGAAGCCTTCCTTGCCAACGTCGATCATCTGGGCCTCGCGGCGGGCAAGCTCAAGGATCTCGGGGCTGATCAGGCGGTCATAGATCACCACGTCCGCCTCGTCCAAGGCGCGGCGGGCTTTCAGCGTCAGCAGTTCGGGATCACCGGGGCCACCACCGACAAAGGCGACGTGCCCGGGGCGGGCGGCGCGGGTCACGTGATCGGACAGTAAGCCATCAAGGGCCGCGCCAACGGCAGCTTCACCATCGGCGACGGCACGAGGACCAGCGTTAAAATAGTAGTCGCGCCAGAAATCGCGACGCGGGCGACCAAAGGGCAGGGCGTCTGCCATCTTGCGGAACCCTTTACCGATGCGCGCGAGGGTGCCCAGCGTGGTGGGCAGGCGTTCCTCAAGATCGGCCTTGATTGCGCGTGCCAGCACGGGGGCTGCCCCTTCGGTGCCGATGGCGATGGTCACCGGATCACGGTCAACGATGGCGGGCGTGATAAAGGCGCTGTCGTGTAGGTTATCAACGATATTAACCAACGCGCCCTCGGCCCGCGCGATGGTGGCTGTGCGGGCGTCTTCGACATCATCTTCGTCAGCGGCATAGAACAGTTTTGCGCACAGCACATCACCAAGTTGAAGCGCACGGGTATGCAGCGTCAGGCGATCCGCATCGGCCCATTGCACCAGCTCTGGCGCGGGGGCAGGCGCATAGACGCTGATCTTGGCCTCGGACTTCATCAAAAGGCGCAGCTTGGCCAATGCCGCGTCACCGCCGCCCGACAACACAATGCGTTGCCCTTTGGTTGAAAGGAAAATTGGGAAATGATCCATCATGCTGTCCTTGCGCTTGCCTTAGAGTGAATATAGGAAATAATTCCAACACAGCGCTAGACGTCTGGACACATAAGAACATACGTTCTAATTCACCAAGTAGTTGGAACAGAAGACCACTAACCGAAGGATACGCAGAATGGACGTTCGTATAGACGAGGTAGATCGGAAGATTTTGTCGCAGCTTCAGCGTGATGCGAGCCAATCTTTGGACGATATTGCCCGTGAAGTGGGGTCTTCCAAGACGCCTGTGTGGAACCGGATTCGCAAATTACGCGAGGCAGGCGTGATCGGGCAGCACACTGTTGTGCTGGATGCAGATGCGTTGGGGTTCGAGGCGTGCTTCTTTGTTCTGATCCGCACGTCAGAGCACGAGGCCGAGTGGCAGGCGGCATTCCTCAAGGCGCTGCAAGACCGCGCCGAAGTGCAAGAAGCACACCGTTTGGCAGGCGATATCGACTATATCCTGAAGGTTCGGGTCAAAAACGCGCGCGCCTATGACGCGTTCTATCAGGCGCTGATCTCAGAGGTGCGGGTGCATAACGTCACGGCGCTTTTGTCGATGGAGCAGATTAAATCGACGACAATGCTACCGCTTTAGGGCGCAGCTAAATCTCGACCATTAGACGTTCGAGTTTGTGGAAATGATAGGTTTCCGCATAGCGCGGCGATTCCGCCAGCCGTAGCTTAGGCGCGTGGTCAAAGAGCGCGCGCAGCCCGATCTGCATCTCGAGGCGGGCCAAGGGGGCCCCAACGCAGAAATGCAACCCGCCGCCAAAGGCCGCATGTGGTTTCACGGGGCGCGTCGGATCAAAGCGGTCTGGGTCGGGATATATGGCAGGATCACGCCCCGCAGCCCCCAACACCAGTGCGATTTTCTTACCTTTTTCCAAGGTGATACCGTCCAGGTCAATGTCCTCGTAGGCAAAGCGTTCGAACACATGCAGCGGCGGATCATAGCGCAAGATTTCTTCGGTGGTGGCGGCGATGGTATCGGGCTGAAAGGCGTCCAAAGGTGTTTCATTTATCAGTGCGCAGGCGACCCCGTTGCCAAGCGCATGCACCGTCGCCTCGTGCCCCGCGTTCAACAGCAAAATGCAGGTCCCGATCAGTACATCAGTGCTTAGGCGTTCGCCGTCTTGTTCGGCGGCAATCAGCTGCGTGATCAGATCATCGCGCGGGTCCGTGCGGCGCTGATCAACATAACCGCGCAAAAACGCGGTGAAATCGGCAGCGGCGCTGTTGGCTGCATCCTCAACCGCGCGGGTGCGGCCGGTTTGGTAGATCGCGACCATGGCGTTGGACCAGCGCAACAGATCGGGCCACATCTCCTCGGGGACGCCCAACAGGCGCGCGATGATGCGTACGGGCAATTGCGTGCAAAAGGCCGGGATCAAATCAAACGGGCCTTGGGGCAGGGCCGTCTGCAACTCAGCGGCTATCATTTCAATCTCGGGCGCAAGGCCGGCAATCCGGCGCGAGGTAAACGCCCGCAACACAAGACCGCGAAGGCGTGTGTGCGTGGGCGGTTCCAGTTCGAGCATCGAATGTTGGTCGACGGCATGGAAATCCGCCAGATGTACCGGAACAGGCTGCTGCTGATCGGCGGGAACTTCGCGCCCCAAACGTCTGTCGCGCAATAGCGCCTGCACGGTGGCGGCATCAAAGGCGGCTAACATCCCGTAATCCTCCCAAAACTGTACCGGGCCATCGGCGCGCGCACGGGCATAGGCCTGATAGGGATTTTGCACGAAATCAGGGTCTTGCGGGGATTGGAGAAAGGTTTTCATAGCCCGCAGCAATACCGCGCCCTCTGGTCTTTGCAAGCCGGTCTGTGCCAAATTGTGAAAATGAACATTGGGTTTGGTCGCCGTATCGCGACATGGTTGATATTTTTGATGGTTGTCGCCGCCCTGTCAGCAGGGGTCTGGCGCTATGCCTATTGGCAGGGGCTGGACCAGATCAGCGCACGGGGCAAGGCGGATCTGTCCGTGGCCAGCGACCGTTTGGTGGCGCAGATACAGCGTTATCGTGATCTGGCGGTGTTTCTGTCCGATCATCCGCAGATCAGTGATGTGTTGCAGGGCAGGGCACCGGGCACCGCGCGGGATTTCTTACAAGATGTGGCGGATAAATCAGCGGCCTTGGATGTGCGTGTGGTCGATGCGACGGGCCGTGTTCTGGCCTCGCCGCAAAGCGCGCCGGGTGAGCTGTTGATTGATCTGCCGTTCGTGCGTCGCGCGCTTCGGGGGGCGCTTGGCTGGGGGCATGGGCCAAGCTTGCCGCTGACGGATCGTGCCTATTTTCATGCGGCCCCCGTGTTTGATGCTGCAGGTGAGGTGAGAGGTGCCGTGGTGGTCACGACCGACTTGAACGGTATCGATTACGGCTGGCGCGGCAGCACTCCGGCAGCGTTTTTCACGGATGATGCAGGGGTGGTGCAAATCGCCAACCGGTCGGAAATGCTGTTTTGGCAGCGGCCCGAAGGCACCTCTGGGCTGATCCCGCCCGACGGTGCGGTCCGCCGGTTCGCAGCCAGATCGGTCAACGGGCACGAGATTTGGCAGATGGGCTGGGGGCCATATCTGCCGGATGAGGCGCTGCATCTGACCACGCCGCTGCCCATCGTTGGTTTCATTGGCGAGGTGTTGCTTGACGTGGCACCCGCACGCCGTTTGGCCCTGTCGCAAGCGGCGGCGGTGGCGGCATTGTGTCTGGCTTTTGGCGCGTTGCTGTTTCTGGCAACCGAACGCCGCCGCGCCTTGTCGCAGGCGAACGTCCGATTGGAACGTCGTGTCGCCAAACGCACCGCCGCGCTGAACGCCAGCAACACCGAACTGCGCCGCGAGGCCGCCGAGCGTGAAGAGGCCCAAACCGCCTTGCGCCGCGCGCAGGCCGATCTGGTGCAGGCGGGCAAACTGTCGGCATTGGGGCAGATGTCGGCGGGCATCAGTCACGAGCTGAACCAACCGCTGATGGCGATCCGGTCCTTTGCGGAAAACGCAGGTCAGTTCATGGCCCGCGACAAGCCCGAGCGGGTGACTGAAAACCTGTCGCGGATTTCACAAATGGCCGACCGCATGGCGCGGATTATCCAAAACCTGCGCGCCTTTGCCCGTCAGGAAAGCGTGCCGCAGACCCAAGTTGACGTGACGCGCGTTGTCTCAAGCGCGATTGAGTTGACGCAAAGCTATCTCGCCAAGGCCGGTGTGACGCTGGAATATACGCCGCCGGATGCTCCCGTTTGGGTGCGCGGTGGAGAGGTGCGGCTAAGTCAGGTGTTCGTGAACCTGATCACCAATGCCGCAGATGCCATGGCGGATGCGCAGACGCGCAAGCTGACGATCCATATTGGCGGGGAAGACGCGGTATTGGTGCATTTTATGGACACAGGGCCGGGGATTGAAATGCCCGACAAGGTCTTCGATCCGTTCTACACCACAAAATCCGTGGGGGGTAACGACAGCAGCGGCATGGGGCTGGGCCTGTCGATCAGCTATGGCATCGTGCAAAGTCTGGGCGGGCAAATTCGCGGCAGGAACCTTGACGGCGGCGGGGCAATGTTTTCTGTCCGGCTGGAACGCGCACAGATGACCGAGGCCGCCGCATGAGCAGAACCGTTTTGCTGGTAGATGATGACGCCCATGTGCGCGAGGCCTTGGCCCAAACGCTGGAACTGGCCGATATAGATGTGATTGCGGCGGGGTCATTTGTGGCGTCGAAAGACCGGATAACACCCGAATTTGACGGTATTATCCTGTCTGACATGCGCATGCCGGGGCGTGACGGGTTTCACCTGCTGCAATACGCCCATGACCAAGACCCCGATCTGCCGGTGATCTTGCTGACGGGGGAGGGCGACATCCCCATGGCCGTCCGCGCGATGGAGGCAGGGGCCTTTGATTTCCTGGAAAAACCCTGTGCGCCTGCGGCCTTGTTGGCGGTGGTTGAACGGGCGTTGAAAACCCGGGCGCTGGTGCTGGAAAACCGCCGCTTGTTGCAGATGGTCGAAAGCGGCGATCCGGCGGCACGGTTGATTTTTGGCAGCTCTGCCCTGTCCGAAGCCTTGCGCAGCAAGGTCCGGCGCGCCGCGACCACCGATGCCGAGGTGCTGGTCACCGGCCCGTATGGATCGGGGATTTCCAAGGTAGCAGAGGTGATCCATTTGTCCTCGCCCCGCTCAAAAGCGCCGTTTGTGAAACGCGCGGGCGAGGGGCTGTCGCCGTCTGATCTAAGCGACGCGTTGGCCACGGCGGGCGGGGGCAGTCTGTTTCTGGACGAGGTCACGCATCTGCCTGCGCAAACCCAGCTGACCCTGATCGAAGCCTTGGAAAACACCGCCGAGGTGCGCCTGATCGCGGGCAGCACCCATGATCTGTCTGCGATGGTCGGCGAGGGGCGTTTTCACGCCGATCTTTATTACCGGCTTGAGGTGATGCCTGTGCGCATCCCGTCATTGGCCGAACGGCCCGAGGATATTCCGATCCTGTTTCGGCGCTATGTTGATCAGGCGGCAGAACAATCGGGCCTTGCTGTGCCGCCAATCTCGCCTCAGGTGATTGCCGGGTTGATGGCGCGTGATTGGCCGGGAAATGCGCGCGCGTTGATGTCTGCCGCGATGCGGTTCGTGATGGGGGTCGCGGACGATGTAGCCCCGGATGCGGATCTGGGGCTTGCCGAACAAATGGCGCAAGTGGAACAGTCATTGCTGCGCGCCGCACTCAAGCGGGCAGGCGGGCAGGCCAGTGCCGCCGCATCGGCGCTGAAACTGCCGCGCAAGACGTTTTACGACAAGCTGACCCGCTACGGGATTCGGGCCGAAGACTACCGCAGTTGAACCTGTGCGGTTTTCCGCACAACGGCCCGTGCGCGCGTGCGGGTTTTCGCACAGGGCATTGCGAGTGGTGTTTTTGTAGGCCTCGAAAAATCCTATAGGTAACTGAATTTATTATTATTTATCCAGAAATCCGACCTCCCTTGTAACAGGCTTGTGAGGTGGTGAATTTAACGATCTAATTTCGCCACCGCAGTCGGACCCCCGATTGCCGAGACATTAAAATCAGTTCTCTGGGAGGAGACACCACATGAAATTCCTGACAACAGCCGCAGTCGCGCTGACCCTTTCCGTGAGCGCAGGTGCCGTATCTGCCGCATGTGATGACGGTGAAATTCTGATCAAGTTCAGCCACGTTACAAACACGGACAAGCACCCGAAAGGCATCGCGGCGACCCTGCTTGCCGAGCGTGTAAACGCCGAGATGAACGGCAAAGCCTGCATGGAAGTGTTCCCGAACTCGACCCTGTACAACGATGACCAAGTTCTAGAAGCAATGCTGCAAGGCGACGTTCAAATGGCGGCCCCGTCGCTGTCGAAATTCGAACAGTTCACCAAGCAATTCCGCATCTTCGATCTGCCGTTCATGTTCAAAAACATCAACGCTGTTGACGAATTCCAAAGCTCGGAAACGGGTCAGGCGATGAAAGCATCGATGGAACGTCGCGGCCTGTCCGGTCTGCAGTTCTGGCACAATGGCATGAAACAAATGTCGGCCAACAAGCCGCTGAACCTGCCATCCGATGCAGACGGTCTGAAATTCCGCGTTCAGGCGTCCGACGTGATCAAGGCCCAAATGGAAGCCATCGGCGTTTCCCCACAGCCAATGGCGTTCTCTGAGGTCTACGGCGCGCTGCAAACCGGCGTTGTGGACGGCCAAGAAAACACATGGTCCAACATCTATGGCCAAAAGTTTTTCGAAGTGCAGGACGGTATCACCGAAACCAACCACGGTGTTTTGGACTATATGGTCGTGACATCCACAGACTGGTGGAACAGCCTGCCAGACGACGTGCGCACGCAGCTTGCGACCATACTCGAAGAGGTCACAACCACACGTAACGCCGCCGTTGGCGAAGTGGATGCGGAAGCCCGCCAAGCGATCCTGGATGCAGGTTCGAACATCATCGAGCTGGACGCTGCAACGCGCCAGATCTGGGTTGATGCAATGATGCCCGTCTGGGCCGAGTTTACCGGCGATGTTGGTCAGGAAAACATCGACGCGGCGCAAGCGATCAACGCCAAGCACTAAACAAATCTGATCAATGCCCCGCCCGATCCGGGTGGGGCATTTTTTGCATCTGGTAATCGGGGGCGTCCCGCTTCTTTTGTGCCAGTTTTCTGCATTCAAGCGGAGTTTTCTTATGTCATCAGGATACCAACCCACATCGGCCCTGGGCCGGATCGTGCACGAGTTCGAGGAAACGGCGATCGCCGTGATCTTGGGCCTGATGACGATCATCACCTTTATCAACGTCGTCTTGCGCTATGGCTTTAACACAGGCCTGATCTGGGGCCTTGAGGCGGTGACCTTTCTGTTCGCATGGTTGGTCCTTTTCGGGATGAGCTATGCGGTCAAAGTGACGGCACATCTGGGCGTTGACGCGGTGATTAACCTGTTTTCATCCCCCGTGCGTCGGGTGATCGCGCTGGTCGCATCGGTGATTTGCATCGTCTATGCGATGCTTTTGCTGAAAGGCGCATGGGATTACTGGGCCCCTTTTGCCGGGCTTGATGCCACGTCGGGCCGCTGGTTCCCCACCGGGTTTGAAAACAGCCGCGATCAGGCGTGGTATTCGACCGTGGATATCCCCATGCCGGAATGGCTGCGCTTTATCGAGGCGTCGATGAACCAAGGCGAGGCCTATGAAAAGCTGCCGCGCTTTATTCCTTATGTGATGCTGCCCATCGGTATGGCATTGCTTTTGTTCCGCTTTATCCAAGCAGCGGTACGGATTTTCACAGGTGTTTCGACCAGCCTGATCGTCAGCCACGAGGCCGAAGACGACATCGAGGCCGTCAAACATATGAACGCGGGAGACTGAGCGGATGGAAGTCCTTATTCTATTTCTGATGATCGTCGGGCTGATGCTGTTGGGCCTGCCCATCGCGGTCAGCCTTGGCTTTTCGTCCATCGTATTCCTGCTGGTCTTGTCGGATTCGTCGCTGGCGTCGATTGCGCAGACATTTTTTCAGGCGATGGCCGGGCATTATACCCTGCTGGCGATCCCGTTCTTTGTCTTGGCGTCCTCGTTCATGTCGACGGGCGGTGTGGCGAAACGGATCATCCGTTTCTCAATCGCGCTGGTCGGGCATTTTCCGGGCGGTCTGGCGATTGCGGGTGTCTTTGCCTGTATGATGTTCGCAGCCCTTTCGGGATCGTCGCCAGCCACTGTTGTGGCTATCGGGTCCATCGTGATCGCGGGCATGCGCGAAACCGGCTATACCAAAGAATTCGCGGCCGGCGTGATCGCCAACGCGGGCACCTTGGGCATCCTGATCCCGCCGTCCATCGTCATGGTGGTCTATGCATCGGCCACAGACGTATCCGTGGGCCGGATGTTTCTGGCAGGGGTGATCCCGGGCTTGCTTGCCGGTTTCATGCTGATGCTGACGATCTATATCATGGCGCGGGTTAAAAACCTGCCGCGTGGCGAATGGCGCGGCTGGGCCGAGGTCTTTGCCTCGGGGCGTGAGGCGGGCTGGGGCCTGATGCTGATCGTGATCATTCTGGGCGGCATCTACGGCGGTATCTTTACCCCGACCGAGGCCGCCGCTGTGGCCGCTGTCTATGCCTTCTTTATCGCGTGTTTCGTCTATCGCGACATGGGGCCGCTGCATGTGAAGGGCGAAGGGCGCAACCTGTCGCTGCTGCGCAAGCCTGCCGCATTGGTATCGGTGTTCTTTCACCGCGACGTGCGCGATACCTTGTTCGAGGCGGGCAAGCTGACGGTGACGCTGATGTTCATCATCGCCAACGCGCTGATCCTGAAGCATGTTCTGACCGACGAACAAATCCCGCAGCAAATCTCGGCCGCGATGCTAAGTGCTGGCTTTGGGCCGATCATGTTCCTGATCATCGTCAACGTGATCTTGTTGATCGGTGGCCAGTTTATGGAACCATCGGGGCTGTTGATCATCGTTGCACCGCTGGTGTTCCCCATCGCGATGGAACTGGGTATCGACCCGATCCATCTGGGTATCATCATGGTTGTGAATATGGAGATCGGGATGATTACGCCGCCGGTGGGTCTGAACCTGTTCGTGACCTCGGGCGTGGCGAACATGCCGATGATGAAAGTGGTAAAAGCCGCATTGCCCTTCACCGCCGTATTGTTCGTGTTCCTGATCATGGTCACCTACATACCGATTATCTCGACTTGGTTGCCGACCCTTATGATGGGACCTGAGGTTCTGGTGCGTTAGCCGATCTGGGGATAGGAAATAGTTGAAGGGCGGCATGTCAGATCGACGTGCCGCCCTTTTGCGTCTGTGGTGCAGTGAGTTTATTTTGCAAAATGAAGATCAGGCCAAAAGTCAGGACTGTGACAGGGCCTTGATGATGGGGGTAAAGTCAGCGGCCTTGAGGCTGGCACCGCCGACAAGGGCACCGTCAACATTTTCAGCGGTAAAGATTTCGGCGGCGTTGCTGGGTTTGACCGACCCGCCATACAGTAGGCGGATTGCAGTGCCTTGGGGGGCACCAAAACGGGTGATCAGGCTGTTGCGGATGAAGTCATGCACCTCGATGATCTGATCGAGGCTTGGGACCTTGCCCGTTCCAATCGCCCAGATCGGCTCATAGGCGATGACGGTGTTTTCGCCGGTTGCGGTATCGGGCACTGAACCTGCCAGTTGATCCGCAATGATATCGAGGGTTTTATCTGCTGCGCGGTCGTCGCCGCTTTCGCCAATGCAGATGATTGCCGTCAGGCCGGCCCGCCAAGCTGCGCGGGTTTTGGCGGCCACGGTGGCGTCGGTTTCGCCATAGCCCTCGCGACGTTCGGAATGGCCGACGATGACATAGCTGGCACCGCTATCTGCAATCATTGGCGCGGAGATATCGCCAGTGAAGGCACCTGCGTCTTCGCTATTGCAATCTTGGGCACCGATGACGATGGGGGTACCGCGCATTCGCTCACAGGCGGGAAACAGCAAAGTCGCAGGCGGGCAAATCAGGGTTTCGGCATCACCGGGGCTGACCTGTTGGGCCAGTTCAGCCAGTTCGGACAGGGCGTTGCCCGTGCCGTTCATCTTCCAGTTTCCAGCGGCAAGTTTGCGGCGCATAGTGGTATCCCTCGTGTTTTTTGCACTGGGATAGCAGGGGGCGCGAAACGGGGCAACGGCTAGGGGCGCGCGACAGCGCGATATTGCGCGTCACCTGCGCGGAGGCTTAGCCGAATTTAATCGATTCACCGCAGCCGCAGGCCTCGGTTACGTTGGGATTGCGGAATTTGAAACCGGATTCCAGCAGCGAGGTTTCATAGTCAATTTCGGTGCCGAACAGGAACATTTGCGCCATCGGGGCAATCAACACCCGCGCGCCGTCTTGTTCAACGACCTCGTCATTTGCATCGGGTTCATTGACGTATTCCATGGTGTATTCCATGCCCGCGCAACCGCCCTTTTTGATACCAATGCGCAACCCTGCATGGCCCGCTTGCGTCATCAGCTTGCTGATTTGCGAGGCGGCTTTGGGGGTGATTGTGACTGCTTGTTTGCCGGGAATTGCGAACATCATGGATACTCCTGTTACGGCAAAGATAAGAGGTTCGCGGCGCATTCTCAAGCGGTAGCGTGCAAAATGACAAAGGTCGCCCCGAAATACGGAACGGCCCCTGATTTTTTGTCAACGCTCGGCGGGATCAGAGACCCATGCAGTTGGCGTAGTAGGTCACGGTCGCGGGCCAGTCCGAGAACACGCCCTCTACGCCTGCATCCTGGGCCAGCACATCAAGCGCCACCAGATAATCGCTGTCATCGCTGATGATGTCGCCCACAGAGCGGAAGTACCAGCCGCCGCCCGACGCCAGCGGACCAGAGCGTTCAAGCGTCCATGCGATCAGTTTCATATCCGCAGCTTTGGCCGCCTTTGCATAGGCCGATGCTGCCAGTTTGCCATCTTCGTTGGTCAGCAGCATATTCAGCGACGCGCCGATATACTCGACGCCTTGCGCCTTGAGCTGTGCAAAATCTTGCGACCAGGTTGATTGGTCCTGTTCGTCAAACCCGTCGGACCACTCAACCAGATAAACGGCTTGTTTGCCGAACTCGGGCTCTGCCTTGATCCAGTAGAGCACGTCATCAAGATTGAACGATTGCGCCCATACGTCGGAGGCAGGGACACCGGCCGCTTTGTATTCTTCGATCATCTTTTGCGCATAGTCTTCTTGGCTAAAGCCGTTATGCGGCATCTCGACCGAAGGGGATTTTAGCTCGGGTGTGAATTTCGCACCCAAAGATTTGAACAATGCGATGGATTCCGCGTGGGTCATCAAATGCGCACCATCGGAATAAAGTTGGGTGCGGAAAGGGGCCACGCCGCCCTGGTACTCTTCGGCCGTGGTTGCGGTTTTATCGGCGCTGTCCATTTTCGGGGTCAACGTCTGGAATTCGGCCAGTGTCAGGTCGGATGTGCGGCATTCGGCGCTTGCAGCACTGTCTTCCGCAGCAGGGGTAAAGTCCGCGGTACATTTGTCGGCCAGATCGGACACGAGGATATTGGTGGTGGTGTGCAGATCATTTTGCGCGTGACGGCAGACCAGTTCGTGATCGGCGGTAAAGGTCACGTCGCATTCCAGGATGCCCGCACCCATCCGCGCCGCAGCAACGTTTGATTCAACGGTATGTTCAGGAAACAACAGCGGCGCACCACGGTGACCGATTGAAAACGCGGTCTGCTGTGGGGTTTGACCCATGCAGGACGCCAGCTTGTCCTTCAGCGCACCCTCGGGCAGCTTGTCGACCAGATAGGCCGGACGCGGGCCATATTCGACGGGGGTTTGCAGGGCGTGGTTGCCAGCCAAAAGGGCGGTCGGCAGCAGGGTCAAAGCGGTTAGGGCAGTTGTGATACGCATGATCTCTCCAGATAAAAAAACATCTGGCGCGTATGTCGCGGCCAGATGTTACATTTCTACGATGGTTTCATGATGGTCTCGTGAAGTATGACTGACATCTACATGAACCCCAGTTCAAGCCGGGCCTCGTCCGACATCATATCCATGCCCCATGGTGGCTCCCAGACCAGTTCGACATCGACGGTTTTGACGCCGGGTAGCGGTTCGACCGCGTCGGCCACCCAGCCGGGCATTTCACCCGCAACAGGACAACCGGGGGCGGTTAGCGACATCTTGATGTTCACTTCGCTTTCGGGGTTGATATCGATGGTGTAGATTAGGCCAAGTTCATAAATATTGACTGGAATCTCAGGGTCATAGACGGTGCGGCATGCTTCAACGATCTGCTCATACAGCGGATGGTCGGTGGTAGAGGGTGCAATCAGTGGTGTACCTTCTAGGGGTTGGGTGCTGTCGTTCATCGGGTGCCTCACTTCTTTTTCTGACACTTTATATAGGGATCAGTGCGCCCAGCGTCTAGTGGTGCGGCGCTGCGTTGGCCCTTCGGGTTTATCCCTTGCGTTTGCGTACGGGCTGCGGTTTTACCCGCGCCTCGACCATATCATAGAGCATGCCAACGATATCCTTGTTGGTCGCCTTCTCGATCCCCTCAAAACCGGGGGAGGAATTGACCTCCAACACTTTGGGCCCGCTTTCGGATCGCAATAGGTCAACGCCGGCTTTGCCCAAGCCAAAGGCACGCGCCGCGCGCAGGGCTGTCTCACGCTCCTGTTTGGTGATCCGCACCACCTTGGCCGACCCGCCACGGTGCAGGTTCGACCTGAAATCGCCATCCGCGCCGGTGCGTTTCATGGCGGCCACGACCTTGCCATCAATCACCAGGCAGCGAATGTCTTCTCCGGCGGCTTCCTTGACGAAATCCTGCACCAGAAAATTCGCCTTAAGCCCGCGAAAGGCGTCGATCACGGATTCCGCGGCCTTTTTGGTTTCGGCCAGAACGACCCCCTTGCCTTGGGTGGATTCCAGTAGTTTCACAATCAAGGGTGCGGTGCCCACAAGCGCCATCAGGTTCGACGTGTCCTTGGGCGACGCGGCAAAGGCGGTGGTCGGCATGCCGATCTTCTTTGAGGCCAACACCTGATGCGCATGCAGCTTGTCGCGACTGGCCAGAATACCGGCAGATCCGTTCACACAATAGGTGCCGATGGTTTCAAACTGCCGGATCACCGCACAGCCGTAGGGCGTGATCGACGCGCCAATGCGCGGGATCACAGCGTCATAACGCGGTAGACGTTTGCCGTCATAATGTACTTCGGGGGCCATCGCGTTGATCGCCATATAACAACGTGTGGTGTCGATAACTTCAACCGTATGGCCACGTGCCTCGCCGACCTCGACCAGACGCTGTGTGGAGTAATTCTCGGCCTCACGGCTCAGCACCGCAATGCGCAACGCCCGTTTCGGGGCGGTGTGGCGCACGGCGGCTGAATGATAGACGTCATAGCTCAGCTCGGGTTGCAGGCGCTTTTCCGTGGCCGAAATCGTGATGTGGTCGGTCAGCGCTTGCCGCCCCAGCAGCATCCGGCTGGCCATGCCCGCCCGGTTGGTCAGGGTGATGTCGATGGGCCAACTCTGCCCGTTCACGTCCAATGTGGTCGAAATCACATAACGCAATTCGGATTCGCCGTTCGATGATGTCACCTCGCGGCGGTCAATAATCGGAGCCGAGCAGGTGATGACAATATCGTCGTTGCCCGCCACCGGATAGACGTTGAACCGCACCTTTGGTTTGGCGTCGGGCCCAAAAACCTCGATGTCATGGGCGTGCAGCGATGATGTCTTGGCGCCTGTGTCAATCTTGGCTTTGATCGACGGCAACCCCAAGCCGGGCAGGGCGATCCATTCTTCCCAACCGAAATTCAATTCTTCCATATCACAAGGCTCCAAGACCGCTGCATTGATGCCGCCGACTAACAGGTCGCATGACACCTCTCAAGGCGTCACAGATGTTTCCAAATGGTAAATCATCCCGGGGTTCGGGGCAGAGCCCCGAGGCGGTTGCGGCAATGCGCCTCGCTTGCCCATATCGGCTGTGCGCCGCTTTTTTTGCCTAATTCCCAGGGCGCTTAGATTATGCCACAGCAAAAGCAATATGTCATGGTGATTGCACGCGATTGCACGACCTCTTATAGGCGCTGTCATGGAAAAATTCTCATTCGATCTTCAGGCGCGTGACGGGTCTGCCCGCACCGGCGTCATCTCGACCCCTCGGGGTGACATTCGCACACCTGCGTTTATGCCCGTGGGCACTGCCGCCACCGTCAAGGCGATGATGCCCGAAAGCGTCGTGGCCACGGGTGCCGATATTTTGCTGGGCAATACCTATCACCTGATGCTGCGCCCCACCGCCGAGCGGATCGACCGGCTGGGTGGTCTGCACAAGTTCATGAACTGGGACAAACCGATCCTGACCGATTCAGGCGGCTTTCAGGTGATGAGCCTTGCCGACCTGCGCAAGCTGACCGAAAAGGGTGTGACCTTCAAAAGCCACATCGACGGGTCCAAGCACGAACTGACACCAGAGCGGTCGATGGAAATCCAAAAGCTGCTCGGTTCTGACATCGTCATGTGTTTTGACGAATGCCCCGCCTTGCCCGCAGACCGCGACCGCATCGCGGAATCCATGCGCCTGTCGATGCGGTGGGCCGCGCGCAGCCGCGACGCCTTTGGTGACCGTCCCGGCCATGCGCTCTTTGGCATCCAGCAAGGCGGGCTTGAGCAGGATTTCCGCGAGGAAAGCGCCAAGGCGCTGATTGACGTGGGCTTTGACGGTTATGCTGTCGGCGGTCTGGCCGTGGGCGAGGGGCAAGAGGCGATGTTTGGCTGTCTTGATTTCGCCACCGACATGCTGCCCGTGGACCGTCCGCGCTATCTGATGGGGGTGGGCAAGCCCGACGACATCGTCGGCGCTGTGGCCCGTGGCATCGACATGATGGACTGTGTGTTGCCGTCACGCTCGGGCCGCACGGGGCAGGTGTTCACCCGCCACGGTGTTGTGAACATCAAAAACGCCCGCCACGCCGATGATCCGCGCCCGTTGGATGAAGACTGCACATGCCCGGCCTGCTCAAACTACAGCCGCGCCTATCTGCACCATGTCTTTCGCAGTCAGGAAATGATCTCGGGCATGCTGCTCACGTGGCACAACCTACATTACTTCCAGGAAATCATGGCCGGTATGCGTGGGGCGATTGCCGCAGGTACGTTTGACACGTGGCAGGCTGATTTTCATGCCCAAAGGGCGCAGGGGGATATAGAGCCGCTGTAGCTTTTCAACCGGCGGCGTGAAAAATAAACTTGTGAACCGATCCTTGTCGTCGCGCGTCTTTTGGTTAGGTGATGAAGACAAGAAATAATTAGGACGGGACGTACCCCATGACACAAGAATTATTCACACCGCTGAAGGTTGGCGCGATCGAGGCCAAGAACCGTATCGTAATGGCCCCGCTGACCCGCAGCCGCGCCGATAACGACACCGGTGAAGTCAACGATTTGCACGTTGAATATTATGCCCAACGCGCCGGTGCTGGCATTATCATCACCGAAGCTGCGCAAATCAGTCCCGAGGGCAAAGGCTATATCAAAACCCCCGGTATCTATACCGAAGGGCAGGTTGCGGCGTGGAAGAAGGTCACGGATGCCGTGCACAAGGCGGGCGGCAAGATCGTCATCCAACTTTGGCATGTGGGCCGGATCAGCCATGTAGACATCCAGCCAAACGGCCAAAAACCTGTGGCACCTTCCGCGATTGCCGCGAATATGAAAACCTTTACCGGCGACGGTATGGTCCCCACATCCGAGCCACGCGCGTTGGAGCTGGAAGAGATGCCCCGCATCGTTGCCGATTATGTCCACGCGACCAAGATGGCCAAGAAAGCCGGCTTTGACGGGGTCGAGGTGCACGGTGCTAACGGTTATCTTCTGGATCAGTTCATGAAGACCTCAAGCAATAAACGTGAGGATGCCTATGGTGGGTCCGTTGAGAACCGCGCGCGTCTGCTGCTTGAGGTTATGGAAGGCGTCACCAATGCGTGGGATGGTGATCATGTTGGCCTGCGTTTGTCGCCGTTCTCTCCGGCCAATGATATTGCCGACGACAACCCCCAAGAGACGTTTGAATATGTTGTCCGCGAATTGAATAAATTCGGGTTGGCCTATCTGCACATTGTCGAAGGATCGACCGGCCAATCACGCGATCTTAAGGAAGGCGAGGATCTGGCCAAGCTGCGCCAGCTGTTTGACGGGATCTATATGGCTAACAATCTTTATGACCGCGAGATGGCGATCAAAGCGGTTGCGGGTGGCACGGCCGATCTGGTCGCCTTTGGCCGGCCTTATATTTCAAATCCGGATCTGGCCAAACGCCTTGAGCTTGATGCACCGCTGAACGAAAACGACCCCAAGACGGTCTATGCGGGCGGCAAGGAAGGCTATATCGATTATCCTTTCATGGAAGAAATCGCGGCGGAATAAGCCTGCATTTTCCGGCCTGTCCCTTGGGATGGGCCGGAACCTTCCGGGTCAAATCCGTTTTGAATGGGATTTTTGACCGGAAATTAATCGATCCGTGCTTGTCTGTCCGCTGATAGCGGTTCATTCTGGCATAAACCCCAAATCAGGTGGCCAAGCCTTGTAAGGCGGTAGCGCCAAGGGGATTGAAACAGGCGGGTAGGGTTCCCAAATACCCTATCTAGAACAGGAGATGACCGATCGGCTGCCTAGAATAGGGGCCAGTGTCATCTTGCAGAATAAGGAAAAGAGCATGTTAGAGCCTCTGAACGCATCCTACCCCGTGTTGCCCCTGCGCGACATCGTGGTGTTCCCCCATATGATCGTCCCGCTTTTCGTGGGTCGCGAAAAATCCGTGCGTGCCTTGGAAGAAGTGATGGCTGACGATAAGCAGATCCTGCTGTCCAGCCAGATTGACCCCGGCATGGATGACCCAGACGCAGATGGTATTTTCCAGACAGGTGTGCTGGCGAATGTGTTGCAACTGCTGAAACTGCCCGATGGCACCGTCAAGGTGCTTGTCGAAGGGCAATCACGTGTGCGCATCACTGAATACCTTGAAAACGATAGCTTTTTCGAAGCTACGGCAGAGTATCTGAGCGAGATTCCCGGTGATGAAACCACTACGCGGGCGCTGATCAAGACGGTTGCCGAAGAGTTCGAGCGTTATTCCAAAGTCAAAAAGAACGTACCCGAAGAGGCGCTGACAGCTGTGTTGGAAGCGACCGAACCTGCACGTCTTGCTGATTTGGTGGCGGGGCATTTAGGGATCGAGGTCGAGCAAAAGCAAGATTTGCTTGAAACGCTTTCCGTGTCTGAACGTCTTGAGAAAGTTTACGGGCTGATGCAGGGCGAAATGTCCGTGTTGCAGGTCGAGAAAAAGATCAAGACCCGCGTAAAAAGCCAAATGGAAAAAACACAGCGCGAATATTACCTGAATGAGCAAATGAAAGCCATTCAGACCGAGCTGGGTGACGGCGAGGAAGGCAAAGGCGAGTTGGCCGAACTTGAGGCGCGTGTCGCTGAAACCAAGCTGAGCAAAGAGGCAAAGGAAAAGGTCGACAGCGAGCTGAAAAAGCTCAAGAATATGTCGCCCATGTCTGCCGAGGCCACAGTTGTGCGCAACTATCTTGACTGGATCCTGTCGATCCCGTGGAATGTCAAATCACGCACCAAAAAGGACTTGGTCAAAGCGCAGCAAGTACTGGACGATGATCACTATGGCCTTGAAAAGGTTAAAGAACGCATCGTGGAATACCTTGCTGTGCAGCAGCGGTCTTCCAAGCTGAAAGGTCCGATCATGTGCCTTGTCGGCCCTCCTGGTGTGGGTAAAACGTCGCTTGGTAAATCAGTGGCCAAGGCCACAGGGCGCGAATTCATTCGCATCAGCCTTGGTGGCGTGCGTGACGAATCCGAAATTCGTGGTCACCGCCGGACGTATATCGGCTCCATGCCGGGTAAGATCATTCAGGCGCTCAAAAAAGCTAAGACGAATAACCCGCTGATCTTGCTCGATGAAATCGACAAGATGGGGCAGGATTTCCGCGGCGATCCCGCGTCGGCGATGCTCGAGGTGCTTGATCCGGAACAGAACTCCACCTTCGTGGATCACTATCTTGAGGTCGAATATGACCTATCGAACGTGATGTTCCTGACAACGTCGAACAGCTATAACATGCCGGGCCCGCTTCTTGACCGGATGGAGATTATCCCGCTGTCGGGCTATACCGAGGATGAAAAGCGCGAGATTGCCAAACAGCATCTTGTCGCCAAACAAGTCAAGAATCACGGTCTGAAGGCAAAGGAATTTGCCATTGAAGACAGTGCCTTGACCAGCATGATCCGGTATTACACCCGCGAGGCCGGCGTGCGTAATCTTGAGCGTGAAATCGCGAAAGTGGCGCGCAAGTCGCTGACCAAAATCGTCAAGAAAGAGGCCGAAAGCATCACGGTGAATGCTGACAACATCGAGGATTTCCTTGGCGTTAAGAAGTATCGCTATGGTCTGGCCGAGCTTGAAGATCAGATCGGTGTGGTGACCGGCTTGGCCTATACGTCGGTCGGGGGTGAATTGCTCCAGATTGAGGCATTGCGCCTGCCGGGTAAGGGCCGGATGAAGACCACGGGTAAGCTGGGCGATGTGATGAAGGAATCCATCGACGCCGCAAGCAGTTATGTACGGTCGATCAGCCCGCAGATCGGGGTCAAGCCGCCCAAGTTCGACACGCTCGATATCCACGTGCACGTGCCCGATGGTGCCACACCCAAGGACGGCCCCTCGGCTGGTTTGGCGATGGTGACGTCGATCGTATCGGTGCTGACGCAAATCCCCGTCCGGCGTGATATCGCCATGACGGGCGAGGTGTCGCTGCGCGGGAATGCGATGCCGATTGGTGGGCTCAAGGAAAAGCTGCTTGCCGCCTTGCGCGGTGGAATTACCACGGTTTTGATCCCCAAAGAGAACGAAAAGGATCTGCCGGATATCCCCGACAACGTGAAGGAAGGGCTGAAAATCATCCCGGTCGAACATGTGTCCGAAGTCTTGCAGCATGCTCTTGTGCGGCAGCCTGATCCAATTGAGTGGGATCAAGAAGCCGAAGATGCGGCGGCAGCTGCGCTGGCTAAAAAATCCCCAAGCGCGGACAATGCTACTGCGCATTGATCCCGCTGATACGCAAAAACATGGCCGCCCTGGAAACGGGGCGGCTTTTGCAGTTCAGGACACTGCGCCTAAATAAGAACCACTTGAACAGTACTGCGACCGCAATGCTGGTGTTCACTAAATTCTCACGCTATAAAGTTGTGTAGCGGCAAATCGGCGGGAGCGTCTCATGAGCAGTCCAACAAAACCGAGAAAATCGACAGCAGACCGGTCGAAATTGCCCGCCGCCATGAGAAGCAAATCCATACAAACCGTCACGCCACCTGCCTCTCGCAGGGCGCAGGCAACCAAAGCGGCTACACCAAACCCCGACGCACCGCGCCCGGTGATTATTGGCCCGGTCATGCGCAAGAAAGAGCTAATCGATCTGGTCGTCGAGCGGTCAGGCATCAAGAAAAAGGATGCCAAGCCCGTCGTCGAAGCCATGCTTTCAGTACTGGGGGAGGCATTGGGCGACAGCCGCGAATTAAACCTCCTGCCGATGGGGAAATTCAAAGTCTTGAACGAGAAAGATCTGGCAAACGGCAAAATGATGCGTGTGAAAGTGCGTCAAGTGAAAACCGCAGCTGCGCCGCGCAGGAACGCCGAGATCAAAGCAGACGGCTAAGACACACAAGCGCCGCCGCGCTATGGTAAAAGCCGTGAGCATATCAGGACTGCAGATAAATATCCCATTATCTCAGGATATTAGGCTGTGTTTTGAATGGGGGATGGTGGGTCGTGAGAGGCTCGAACTCCCGACATCTTCGGTGTAAACGAAGCGCTCTACCAACTGAGCTAACGACCCGTGAGCGTTCTACTATCCAAGCCCCACGGGTGTTTCAACCCCATTAATGCGCTGACTTCAAATTTTCTGCAAAAGTTTTGAGATAGGCGGCTGCAGGGGCCTATGGCGGGGCCGTCAGGGTCCTAACTTTCCTATGCATTATTCAAAGATGCGCAGGAAATACCCCAATCATTTTAAAGGGCTGGACCTTCTTGAGGGGTGATCTCAGCACTTTCTACTTGCCATTCCTAGGGGAAAACCCGACCGTAAATTCCGTAGGGCGGGAAACGGGATCGCGCGGCATATGGTTGATATTTGGGAGGGATTGAGCGCGGCATTCTGGCTGATCGTGCAGTTCGATACCGAGCTTTGGGAAATTAGCCTAAGATCGTTGCGTGTGACCCTGACCGCCTTGGTGATCGCATCCGTAATTGCCATCCCCTTGGGGACATATCTGGCGGTGCAGCGGTTTCGCTATCGGCGTTTTACGATATCGCTGATCAATGCGTTGATGGGCTTGCCGCCGGTCGTTGTGGGGTTGGTCGTGTATATTTTACTGTCCCGCTCTGGCCCTTTTGGCGTATTGAATCTGCTGTTTACACCGACGGCGATGATCATCGCGCAGGTGATCATTATCACGCCCGTTATCGCGTCCATTGCCCACCAGTCGATGCGCGAATTATGGGCTGAATATCATGATTTGCTAATCTCGCTGAACACATCGAAATGGCAGCGGATCACGACCTTGGTCCGGGATGGACGGCGTAATTTGCTGACCGCAGCGCTGGCGGGTTTTGGCCGCGCCATAGGCGAGGTGGGCGCAATCATGATCGTCGGCGGCAATATTGACCATGTGACCCGTGTGCTGACCACCGCCATCGCGCTTGAGACGGGAAAGGGCGATTTTGCGCTGGCCTTGGGGCTGGGCTTTGTCCTTATCGGCTTGGCGATTGTGGTGAATTTGGCGATCCACACCCTGTCGCGCACAGAACGGGAGGGCCAATGGTGAGCCGTCTCTTTCCCCTGACATTACAAGATGTTGCCGTCCGCAGACAGGGTAAGCGGATCATTGGTCCCATTGATATGGTGCTGGATCCGTCGGGTCCGACGATGGTGATCGGGCCGAACGGATCGGGCAAAACCACATTGCTGCGCGTCATGCACGGGATTGAACGGATCAGTGCCGGTTCTGCCACTTGGGCCGCGCCGGACAGCTCAAAACACGCGTTTGTA
Source organism: Sulfitobacter marinus (assembly GCF_900116285.1). Classification (GTDB taxonomy): domain Bacteria; phylum Pseudomonadota; class Alphaproteobacteria; order Rhodobacterales; family Rhodobacteraceae; genus Sulfitobacter; species Sulfitobacter marinus. The sequence goes on from NZ_FPAJ01000001.1 coordinate 516,648, forward strand.
TTTCAGTCGCCTATTGTCATGCGCCGGTCGGTGGTTGAAAATCTGGCCTATCCGCTGCGGCTGGTGAAAACCCCCGCGGCGCAGATCAAGGAAACGGTGGATTATTGGCTGGACCGGATCGGGCTCACGCCGGTGCAAAACAGCCCTGCAACGCGTCTGTCGGGCGGCGAGCGGCAGAAACTGGCCATTGCCCGCGCCTTGGTCCGCAAACCTGATGTGCTGTTTCTGGATGAACCTTGCGCCAATCTGGACGGCCGCGCCACCCACGAGATCGAGACTCTGCTGCAAGAGATTGCAGAGGCGGGCACGCATCTGGTGATGGCCACCCACGACATGGGGCAGGCACGGCGGTTGGCCCATGATCTGGTGTTTATGCTGGACGGAAAAATTCACGAAACGGGGCCGGCGGCTACCAAGTTTTCGACCCCCGAAACCCAAGCACTTGCTGCTTTTTTAAGAGGAGACATTGTAACATGAAACGACTTTTAACTGCTGTCACACTGCTGCTATGGGCACAGACGGCCAGCGCCGATGAAATGCGTATGGCGGTGACCACATCCTTTGATAACTCGGGTTTGGCCGATGTCTTGCTGCCGGCGATCAAGGCTGATGTTGATCTGGATGTAAGGCTTTTGGTGGTGGGCACCGGTCAGGCATTGCGCTTGGGCGAGGCGGGGGATGTCGATGCCGTATTGGTTCATTCCAAAGCGGCAGAGGAAAAATTCGTTGCCGAGGGTCACGGCACGCACCGCCGCGAGATCATGTATAATGATTTCGTTTTTGTCGGCCCCAACGCTGACCCCGCAGAGATTGCAGGTGCGACCAGTGCGGCGGATGCGGTGCAGCGGATCGAGGGTGTCAAAGCCTCGTTCGTCAGCCGTGGTGACGACAGCGGCACCCATAAGGCCGAGAAAAAGATCTGGGCCGGTGCGGGGCTGGACAGTGCTGCCTTCGGCGATTGGTACCGTCCGGTCGGGGCAGGGATGGGGGCCGCATTGAACACGGCTGCTGGCATGAATGCCTATATTCTGGCCGACCGCGCCAGCTGGCTGAACTTTGGCAACAAAGCCGATCTGGCGCTGCTGTATTCCGGCGATCCGGCCCTGTTTAATCAATACGCACTGCTGCCGGTGAACCCCGATAAAAATGCCAACATTCGCAACGACTTGGCGATGAAGCTTGAAGGCTGGTTGACCAGCCCGCGCGCCGCTGAATTGATCAATGGCTACAAGATCAACGGCCAACCGTTGTTCGTGTTTAACGCGACACCTTAAGGGTCGTGATGATGCCCATGATTATGGTCATGGGCATCATCCTCGTCCAGTGATCCATGCACGGCGAATTGCATAATGTCGGCATCCTGCGCTTCGATCACGCGGTAGGCTTCTTTAACCCCTGCGGGGGTCAATTCGCGCGACACGGTCAGCAGGGTGTTCGGCCCGTGATCTTCGCACAGCTCGGCCATCTGGGCGATTTCCTCTTTGGCGACGGCAATCGCGGCCTCAAGATCTGGCGCGCCATAGATGTCGACGAAATGCTGGGCCAGCAGACCTGCCAGCACATCATGTTCATGCGGCTCAATCTGCGTCACCGCGACAAAACTGACCCTGCCAAAGGTCTCCATCCCCATCCATCCGTTGGCGAACGCTTGCCGCGCCTTGCCGACCAAATCACCTTCGCTCCAGTTTGAAAACTCGAACCCGCCGGAAATACACCATTCACCGGTGCGCGCAGGGTTGTGAAAAACGCGGGTGTCGCTTTCGTCAAAATGGATGGCGCGGGCTAGGTTCATACGGGCCTCGTGAGGGTTGCGGTCAGCGGTATCAATACGGTTTCTTGGTTGATCTTCAACAACAACCCCAGCTTTTCATCAAGCCCGACGTAGCCACCGGTCTGCCCGGCCACCGTGATTTCGCCGTCAAGGCCATGGGCAAGGCCAGCCCATTCTGTATGCAGTTTGGCCATGCCGCCGTCGGCCCAATTGTTGATCCCGACGAGGGTATGGCGTACCCAAGCTTCAAGCATTTGATCAGGGGCCAGATCGGCGCAACCTTCGGCGTAGAGCGCTGTTTGATCCGGGGTCAGGCCGGTGTCATCTTGATCGGGCCACATCGACAAGTTCAGCGCAACGACCAGCCAATCGGGCACAGCATCAGGGTCGACATCTGATGCGGCCATTTTCAACTGCCCCGCACGCCCGCCATTGATATAAAGACCGCCATCCCAGCCCAGATGCACGCCCACCTCGGGCGGGGCCAAGGCCCCAAGCGCGTTCTGAAATCCGACGCCGGACACCGGCAGCATCGCCACAGCATCGGCAAGCGGCACATCGGGGGCAAAGACGATGGCCGCGCGCAAATTACTGGACCCTAGATCGTAGATCACCAACCCTGCATCACAGCCCGCTTCTGCAGCTGCGCAAGCCAAGACAAAGGGATCATCGCCCTTGGCGTCCTGGCCGGAAAACAGCGGTGGAAACGCGGGCTTTGTCATGCATGCCCTTGGGATATCAGGTCTTTTGCCACTTTGCGGAAAGCCAAGGCTTGGGCGCTTTCGGGTTTGGACACCACAATCGGCGCACCGCCATCTGCCGCCAGACGAATGTCGATATGTAGCGGGATTTCTGCCAGCAACGGCACGTCCAGCTTCTGCGCTTCCGCAGCGACACCGCCATGGCCGAACAGATGTTCCTCGTGACCGCAGGCCGAACAGATATGCGTGGACATGTTTTCGATCATGCCGATCAGGGGCGTGCCAAGCTGGTTGAACATGTCGATCCCCTTGCGGGCGTCCAGCAGGGCGATGTCTTGCGGGGTCGACACGATGATTGCGCCGTTGAGTTCGGCCTTTTGCGCAAGTGTCATCTGCACATCACCGGTGCCGGGCGGCAGATCAACGATCAGAACATCCAGCGCGCCCCATTGCACCTGAGACAGCATTTGTTGCAACGCGCCCATAAGCATCGGGCCGCGCCAGACAACGGCCTGATCCTCGTTGGTCATCAGGCCCAGCGACATCATGGTTACGCCGTAGTTACGCATCGGCAGGATCGTTTTTCCATCGGGTGACGCGGGCCGCCCCGACACCCCCAACATGCGCGGTTGCGAGGGCCCGTAAACATCCGCATCCAGCAAGCCGACGCGGCGGCCTTCGGCGGCCAGCGCGCAGGCCAGATTGGCAGCAACGGTTGATTTACCCACTCCGCCCTTGCCGGATGCCACGGCGATAATCCGGTCGATGCCGGGCACTTTTTGCGGGCCTGCGGGCGCAGAGCTGCGTGATCCTTTCAGATCAGGTGGCGGTTTGGGGGCGCTATGGGCCGTCAACACGATCGAGACGGATTTGACCCCGTCCAGCGCTTTGATCTGCGACTCGCCGGTGTCTTTGAGGGTCGTGTAGGCCGCCGCGTGATCGCCGCTGACTTCCATCACGAAACGTACAACACTATCCTCGACGGTCAAAGCCTTGACGATGCCTGCCTCGACGATAGATGTGCCGCTGATCGGGTCCTTTAGGTCTGCCAGAACGGCTAGAACGGTTTCTCTGGTGACGCTCACCTTAGGATTGCCCCTCGATTTTGCCGGTAACGACATGTTCCATGTCCAGCCCGTCGATGGTCAACACCATCTTGGCGTCAAAGCTTTTGCCCGTGGTGTCGCCGGCGTTGCGCAGCGCCTCTTCGATGGCTTGTTGTGATGTCACGCCAACCTGTTTCAGGAACTTGCGCATCGACATGTTGAAATCTTCGCTCATTTTCGGGTCTCCGATGTCTGGGGCCGCTGTGCGGTCAACCTTGTGGGCTGGTGCGGTGGCGGCAATGGGAAAGGGGTATGTGTTTTTGTAACTGGCGGATCGGGGCGCTGGCTTGCAAAATCAGTGATCCTTGCGCTTTGACAGATAATCATCGGTGGTGCGCGGGCGGGGGCGTTCGGCACCTGAAAACGGGTTGTTCTGGGAATGATACTGCGCATTGATGCGGCAGCCGTCACACATCTGGATCATCCGCGCCGTGTCGGAATTGGCGAACATCGAATGCTTTCCGGCCAGTTTCTCGACGATCTTTTCAACGGTGGATTTAACCCCGAACAGCGTCCCACATTCCACGCAGGCAAAGGGTTCTTCTTCGTTCAAGACCACCTGTTGCAGGGCGGTTTCGGTCAGGTTGAGCTGCGGCTCTAGCGTGATGGCGTTTTCGGGGCAGACATTGGCGCAAAGCCCGCATTGCAGACACGCGTCTTCCTGAAAACGTAGTTGCGGCATGTCAGGATTATCGCCAAGGGCACCTGACGGGCACAAAGACACGCAGGCCAGACATAAGGTGCAAGCGTCTGTATCGACCAGAACCGCGCCATAGGGGGCATCGATGGGCAGCGGTAGAACCTTTTGATCTGGGTTCAACGCCTTAGCCGCCAAACGCGCGACCTGCCGACGGCTGCCGATGGGTAGGATCGGCTCGACCGTGGGGGGGATGGGCGCGCGGTCAAACAGATGGTCTGACAGCGCATCAGGGTCAGCGATGTCCAGTAACATGGATTGACCCGGCGCAATCGCATCCGCCAGCGCAAGCTGCGGGTCAAGGGCGTCGCGTTCGGTTTTCGGCCCCAACAGGATATCGACGTGGCTGAAGCCACTGGATAGCGCCGCGAGCATCTCGGAATGGCCAAAGCCGGACAGGGCGCTGACCTCCATCGGGATCACATGGGCGGGCAGGCCACGCCCAAAGCGGGCAGCCAGCTCGATCATTTCAGCGCCGTGATCATCATGGACCAACAGGGCCGCGTTCTCTCCTCCCGACATGCGATAGTTGCGTGCCAGCGTGCTGATCCGGCGGAACATGTGGTCAGGGCCGGGCACGTCATAGCTGATGGCACCAGAGGGGCAGACGGCACTACAGGCACCGCATCCAGCGCAAATCATCGGGTCAATGCTGACGGTTTCGCCTGCAGACAGGATGGCACCCGTGGGGCAGACGTTCAGGCAATTCGAACAGGCGGGTTGTTCGGCACGGGAATGGGCACAGAGCGTCGGCTCCATGCGGATATAAAGTGGTTTTTCAAAGGTGCCGACAATCTGGCTGGCGGCCAGAACAGCATCGGCGACGGCAGTCTGGCTACCCGGGTCGGCGCGCAGATAGCCGTCGCGTTTTTCGGGCGCGGGGAACAGCGGCTGGCCACCGGTCAGATCAAGGATCACATCGCATTGCGACACAGCACCGTCTTGCGGATCGGTCAGGGCAGGGGTGCCACGGCCACCGGCAAGGCTTTGTTGAAACTGATCAATGCGAATGTCGAACTGCCCCAAGGTGCCGCTGGCACCGCGTAGGGTGCCAATCACGATATCATAGGCGGGTGTGGGCAAAAATGCGCTGCCCGGTGCCAGCAGCACGGTTACGGCCAGCGCGTCAGATAATTTTTCAGCCGCTGCGATGGCGGCGTCTTCACCACCGATGATCAGGCAGGTGCCTTCGCTGATGATATCGATTGATTTTGGCGACGGCGGGGCCAGCATTGCGTCGGCAATCAGCGCGGCCATCTTGGGTGTGGTATCATCGCCATCGGCGGTCCAGCCCGCGCGGTCGCGAATATCGACACATAGGGGTTCATCGGCGTTCAGCTCTTCGGCCAATGCGGCAAAACGGGGGGCTTCTTGGGCGCAGGCAATGACCACATCACCGGCCGAGATCGCCTTAGCCGCGGTTTCGATCTGCGTGGTGCACAGGCTTGTGTGGCATCCCGAACAGCTCAATCCGGTTGCTTCGCCCAAGGCTTTGAAATCGACCTGCTGTGAGCCGAGACAATCACAAACCAACAACGTTTTCGTCATGATATCCCCTTGTGCCGATTGTGGATCGTGCTTCAGGTAGTCAGGAAATGGGCCCACAGTAAACCGCAAATCTGGTTTCTGTGTGGGTCGGGGCCTAATGCAGGTGCAGCATCACCCGAGCTGAATAATATTTATGTGCAATCACTTAACCGCATTAACCAGTAATCATTGATGTCTGTGGATGCCGCGTCGCGGCATAACAACCGCGTGAAGGGAAATATCAAAAAAACCTTTGTCGTTTTCAAAGTTTTGCGTCACCATAAGGGCAGCCAAACGAGGGGATTTAATTGCCGCGTAGCCATCCAAATTCAGTGACCATTCCGGTTGGTGTCGTTGTTCGACGCACGCCTGGGGTTACGCGTTGGGCAAAATATGCCTGGACGGTCACAGATATTTTGCCGGGCGCAGCACCTGCTGATTGGAAGGTTCTAAGGTCTGAAGGCGACGTTACCGAATACCACGCGGCGACCCTGCCACTTACGTTATATGTCCCTGATGCCGAGGCCTACGCGCATGAATTGCAGGCCCGCATCCCGTCGATCTATACGGTGCTACGCCCCAATGCAGAAAGCGGCGGCGTGCCGTGGTCTGTCGCCCTTGTGACGGCATCCCCCTACGAGGCACAGGATTACTGCGATTCTGCCGAAGAGTTGGTCGAAAAGCTGCCAATGCCGCATGGGTTGCACGCATTGATCGTTGAATTCGTGGATAAACACTACGAGGAAGAGGCCTTTGTGAAGCGTCGCCGTAAAAACGCGCGGGTGGATCAGACCGATGATGGTATAGGCGATGCCCGTATCCGCCAGACCACCGATGTGTACCGCGCCCCGCGCCGCCGCGAGGTGGCCAATTGACCTCAACGCTTTCATCATGGTCCCGCAGACGTGCCGCCGTCGCCGCCGAAGAGGCCGCGCTGAAGCGCGAAGCCGATGATGCCATTGTTGCAGAGCAGCAGGCGGAGCTGGCCGAGAAAACCGATGCCGAGATTTTAGAGGAGCTGGGCCTGCCGGATCCTGATGCGCTGGTTCTGGGTGATAACGTTAAGGCATTCATGGTTAAGACCGTCCCGCAACACCTGCGCAACCGGGCGCTGCGATCCCTATGGCGGAGCAATCCCGTTCTGGCCTGCGTTGACGGGTTGAATGACTATGACGATGATTACCTGACCGGCAGCACGGGGCAGGGGCCGATCAAGACCGGTTATCAAGTTGGCAAAGGCATGTTGGCGCATCTGCTCGAGATGGAGCGCCAAGCGGCCGCGCCTGCCGAGGCCGCGTTGGTGGATGCTGACGGCACCGATGAAGACGAAGAGGTGCTGGTGGTGGAGGGTGAGGTGATCGCCGCCACGGACGAGGTATCGGTTGATGACGCCCAAGTCGAAGAGGCCGAAGACATCGAACAAACCGCGCCGACCCGCCGCCGTATGCAATTTCGTTTCGAAGGGCAAAGCACATGAATGTGGCCGCAACATTGCCTGAAGTCACCCAAGAGGACCGCCTGCGCGCCGATCTGTACAACTATCTTGGGGTGATGCTGTCCGGGCCGCCCGATCAGATGTTGCTGGATCAAACCGCAAACCTTGAGGGCGACGAGACTCCATTGGGCCAAGCGATCCAAGGGCTGGCGCGCGTGGCCAAGGTATCGCGGCCAAAATCGGTGCGCACAGAGTTCAACGCTTTGTTTATCGGGCTAGGGCGTGGCGAATTGCTGCCCTATGCCAGCTATTATCTGACCGGGTTTTTGAACGAAAAACCGCTGGCGAATTTGCGCAAGACCATGGCCAGCCTCGGGATGACCCGCGCCCAAGATGTGTTCGAACCCGAAGACAACATCGCATCCTTGATGGAGATGATGGCCGGCATGATCGTCGGGCGGTTTGGTCGCGTGGCCACAATCAGCGAACAACAACAGTTTTTTAACGCACATATCGGCAGTTGGGCAGCGCATTATTTTGCCGATCTGCAAGCTGCCAAATCATCAGTTCTATACGCGTCTGTGGGGGCCGTTGGCGCGGCCTTTATGGATATCGAACGCGAAGCATTCCGCATGACCAAAGCTGAACGGTAATGCGTAACATGTCGGTGGGGACGCCCGCCGGTTAACTTGAAGGGAAGGTACCAAATGACCGACAAGACAAAAGGCGCAAGCCGCCGCGACTTTCTGAAATTTGCAGGCACAGCTGCACCCGCGGCCGCCGCCGCAATTGTTGCCGGCGGGGCAACGGGGGCCGAAGCACAACCGGCAGACCTGTCATCCGAGACCATGCAGGATACCGCGCACACCCGCGCCTATCTGGAAAGCACACGTTTCTAGTTTCTAATAGCCAACTCAACACCGGTGACGGGCCTGACATGCCAACGCGGTGAGCGACGTAGAATTCTCCGGCTGATGCTGGAAAAAGGGGAGAAATACCATGCTGAGGAAAAAGACCAACGGGTATACACGCAGATCAGGCCGCGCGCCGATCGTCGTGAACAACGGCAATAGTACGATTGACCGACGCGGGTTTCTGCGCGGATCGGGCCTTGCCATTGGCGGGCTAACGGCCATCGCCGCCACGGGTGGTTCCGTTACCAAAGCGACTGCCCAAACCGCTGCGACCCGCGCGGTTGAGACGGTTAAATCGGTATGTACCCACTGTTCCGTCGGTTGCACCGTGATTGCCGAGGTCGATAATGGCGTCTGGACGGGGCAGGAACCCGGCTGGGACAGCCCGTTCAACCTAGGTGCGCATTGTGCCAAAGGGGCATCGGTACGTGAACATGCCCATGGCGAACGTCGCCTGAAATATCCGATGAAAAAAGAAGGCGGCGAATGGGTTCGCATCAGCTGGGAGCAGGCGATCAACGAGATCGGCGACGGCATGATGAAAATCCGCGACGAAAGCGGGCCGGATTCGGTGTACTGGCTGGGCAGCGCCAAGCATAACAACGAACAGGCCTACCTGTTCCGCAAGTTTGCGGCCTATTGGGGCACCAACAACGTCGACCATCAGGCGCGTATCTGCCATTCAACCACGGTTGCGGGTGTTGCGAACACCTGGGGCTACGGTGCCATGACCAACAGCTATAATGACATCCACAACAGCAAGGCGATTTTTGTCATCGGGGGCAACCCGGCGGAGGCACACCCGGTATCGCTGCTGCATCTGCTGAAGGCCAAGGAACAAAACAACGCGCCGCTGATCGTATGCGACCCGCGCTTCACCCGCACGGCGGCCCATGCTGACGAATATGTGCGCTTCCGGCCCGGATCGGACGTGGCGCTTGTCTGGGGTATCCTGTGGCACATCTTTGAAAACGGATGGGAAGACAAAGAATTCATCCGCACCCGTGTCTGGGGCATGGACGAGATCAAGACCGAAGTGGCCAAATGGACGCCGGACGAGGTTGAGCGTGTCACAGGTACACCCGGTGTCCAGCTTGAGCGTGTGGCGCGGACCTTGGTTAACAACCGCCCGGGCACCGTGATCTGGTGTATGGGTGGCACGCAGCACACCAATGGTAACAACAACACGCGCGCCTACTGCATCTTGCAGCTTGCACTTGGCAACATGGGCACCGCAGGCGGCGGCACCAATATTTTCCGCGGCCACGACAACGTACAGGGTGCGACTGACCTTGGCGTTCTGGCTGATACATTGCCGGGGTATTACGGTCTTTCCGCCGGTGCCTGGGCCCACTGGGCGCGGGTGTGGGAAGAAGACCTAGATTACCTCAAAGGACGGTTCAGCAGTGAGACCGTTGGCGATACGCCAATGATGAACCTGACCGGTATCCCCGTAAGTCGTTGGATTGACGGCGTTTTGGAAGAGGCCGAAGACCTCGACCAGCCCGATAGCACACGGGCGATGGTTTTGTGGGGCCATGCGCCGAACTCTCAGACCCGTCAAAAAGAAATGAAAACGGCGATGGAAAAGCTCGACATGCTGGTCGTGGTCGATCCCTATCCGACAGTGTCCGCCGTGCTGCAAGACCGCAGCGACGGGGTGTACCTGCTGCCGGCCTGTACGCAGTTTGAAACGCGCGGTTCTGTGACGGCGTCCAACCGGTCGCTGCAATGGCGCGACAAGGTGGTTGATCCGCTGTTTGAATCGCTGCCCGATCACACGATCATCGCAATGTTTGCCGAAAAATTCGGTTTCCACGACAAAATCTTCCGCAACATCGCAATCGATGAAGGTGGTGAGCCAAACGTCGAGGACATCACCCGCGAGTTTAACCGTGGTATGTGGACCATCGGCTATACGGGCCAAAGCCCCGAGCGGATGAAGATGCACATGGCCAATCAACACACCTTCGATCGCACAACCTTGCGGGCGAATGGCGGGCCGGCCGATGGCGATTTTTACGGGATGCCATGGCCGTCTTGGGGCACAGCCGAGATGAACCACCCCGGCACGGCGAACCTATATGATATGTCGCTGCCGGTGGCCAAGGGCGGGCTGACCTTCCGCGCCCGTTTCGGTGTGGAACGCGACGGCGATAACCTGCTGGCCGAGGGTGTATTCTCGGCTGGGTCCGAGATCGAGGACGGCTACCCCGAGTTCACCATGCAAATGCTGCGTGATCTGGGTTGGGACGGTGACCTGACCGACGAAGAACGCGCATCGATCAATTTTGTTGCGGGCTTCCCTGATGGCGATCCGAATATGGGCAACGCATCGGATGACGGTGGTGCCAATGAAGAAGTCGGTGAAACCTCGCAGACTGGTGAAATTCCATCAGATTACGTCAAAAAGACGGGCGGCGTGAACTGGAAGACCGACCTTTCCGGCGGTATTCAGCGGGTCGCAATTGCCCATGGCTGTGCGCCCTTTGGCAACGCCAAGGCCCGCGCCGTGGTCTGGACTTTCCCCGATCCGGTGCCAATCCACCGCGAGCCGCTGTATTCGAACCGGCGCGATCTGGTGGCCGATTACCCGACTTATGAGGATAAAAAATTCTGGCGGGTCCCCACCATGTATGCCTCGATCCAGGAGAAGGATTTCTCGGGGGATTATCCGATCATCCTGACCTCTGGTCGTTTGGTTGAATACGAGGGGGGCGGCGACGAGAGCCGTTCAAACCCGTGGCTGGCCGAACTCCAACAAGACATGTTTGTCGAAATTAACACACGGGATGCCAACAATCTGGGCGTCCGTGACGGGCAGCAAGTCTGGGTCGAAGGCCCCGAAGGTGGCAAGGTCAAAGTGATGGCCATGGTCACCGAGCGGGTCGGCGAAGGTGTGGCGTTCATGCCGTTCCACTTTGGCGGACATCTGGAAGGTGTTGATCTGAGGGATAAATATCCCGAAGGGGCCGATCCATATGTCTTGGGCGAAAGCTCCAACACCGCGCAAACCTATGGCTATGACAGTGTAACCCAGATGCAAGAGACCAAGGCTACTCTTTGCAAAATCTGGACAGCGTAAGGGAGAGATAAGATGGCTAGAGCAAAATTCCTCTGCGACGCTGAACGCTGCATCGAATGCAACGCCTGCGTTACCGCCTGTAAAAACGAACATGAAGTGCCATGGGGCATCAACCGCCGTAAGGTTGTCACGATCAACGATGGCAAACCCGGCGAACGGTCGATCTCGGTCGCCTGTATGCACTGCTCGGACGCACCTTGTATGGCGGTTTGTCCCACCGACTGTTTCTATCAAACAGACGACGGTGTGGTGCTGCACTCAAAAGACCTGTGCATCGGCTGCGGCTACTGCTTTTACGCATGCCCCTTTGGTGCGCCGCAGTACCCCCAAGCGGGCAACTTCGGGTCGCGCGGGAAAATGGACAAATGTACCTTCTGTGCCGGTGGCCCCGAAGAAAACAACTCCACCGCCGAATTCCAGAAATACGGGCGCAACCGCATCGCCGAAGGCAAACTGCCGATCTGCGCCGAGATGTGTTCAACCAAGGCGTTGCTTGCCGGTGACGGCGATGTCGTCTCGGGCATCTACCGCGAACGGGTTGTGGCACGGGGCTTTGGCTCCGGCGCATGGGGCTGGGGCACCGCCTATGAACAAAAGGGCGGCTAACTGCCCGTTATGATATGACAATCATAGGGGCGGCCTGTTACGGGACCGCCCTTATTTGATCCGCCAAAAGGGATATAACGATGTCGCGCTTCATTGCCGTTTTCTTGATTTGCCTGCCCGTTTTGCTGGGTCTGTCCGCTGGGTCGGAGGCCGACGCGCAAACCAATGTACCGCCTCAAACCAGCACGGTTGATAGCAACCCTGCCGTGTCCAAGCTGGATGACATCTTGCGGCGGCAAGAGGGGCTGAAAACCGCAGACGATGTGATCCGCGCGAATGAAACGGGCGATCCGGATGCCGCCATGCCCACCACCGACCAATTGGGCACCCTTGGCGGGGCGTCTGACGCCGATCTGTGGCGCGCCTTCCGCTTTGGCAAGGCTGACATCACCACCCAGGCGCGCGTGCCTGCGGCCACGACCCTGATTCAAGACGGCGGCATGTGGTGGCTCGACTTTCGTCGTGGCCCCCTGCAAACGATTGCGATTTACCTGCTGGGCGGCACCTTGCTGGCGCTGGCACTGTTCTATCTGATCCGGGGCCGTATCCGCATCGAGGGCGAAAAAACCGGGCGGACGCTGCTGCGGTTTCAGGCCTTTGAACGCTTTGGCCACTGGATGCTGGCATCGTCCTTTGTGCTGCTCGGGGTGACGGGCCTGATTTCCTTGTTTGGCCGCACCGTGCTGATCCCCGCCTTTGGTCACGAGGCGTTTTCATCCGTCGCGATTGTCTGCAAATGGGTGCATAACAACGTGTCATGGGCCTTTATGATCGCGCTGATATTCGTGTTCATCATATGGGTCGTCCACAATATCCCCGACCGCACAGACCTGCGCTGGCTGGCAAAGGGTGGCGGGTTGATCGGGGGCGGCCACCCGCCTGCGAAAAAGTTCAACGCGGGCCAAAAGCTGATTTTCTGGGCGGTGATCCTGCTGGGCGGGTCGATTTCTCTCTTCGGTTTATCCTTGCTTTTCCCGTTTGAATTCAACCTCTTCGGTCATACGTTTTCGTGGCTGAACGGCTTGGGCGCGCCGGGATGGTTCGGATTTGCCGATCTGCCATACCCGCTCGCTCCGCAAGAGGAAATGCAATACGCCCAACTGTGGCACGCGCTGATCAGCCTGATCCTGACCGCGATTATTTTCGCACATATCTATCTAGGCTCCATCGGCATGGAAGGCGCGTTTGATGCCATGGGCAAGGGCGAAGTCGAAGAACAATGGGCCCGCGAACATCACAGCATCTGGGCCGAAGAAGTCGCCGGACCAAAACCCGCAGCACGCAAGGAGCCATAACATGAAAGCGTTTCTAACCGCCGTCGTCGCCATGGTTGTCATTGCTGCGGGGGCCTATCAGATTTTAGAGGTTATCAACGTGTCCACGGCCAAAGCGGGCACGTCGTCAGAGAACGTGCGCCTGTCCGATTAGGGGGCTGTAATGCCCTAGAACGTCAGAAAATTATGTATACCCTAGCAATCAAAGTGATCACTTTGATTGCAGATGAAGTTCGCGTTCTATTGAGGGTATAAAATGATCATACAGGCATGTTTGAACGGGGCACGTCCAAAGGAATACCATCCGGCGCTACCGCTTACGATAGAGGCTATGATACGGGATGCGGCGGAGTGCGTTGCCGCAGGCGCGAACGAGCTGCACATTCACCCTCGCGGGCTCGACGAACGCGAAAGCCTTGCTGATGTGGACCCACTTATGCGCGGTATCCGTCAGGCCTGTCCGGGTACTCTGGTAGGGGTTTCGACTGGGGCTTGGATTGAGGATGACATTGAACTGACACGAGAACGGATCGCGGCGTGGTCGGTGCTTCCCGACTATGCATCCGTCAACCTTTCAGAAGCCGACGCACCAGCCATCTTTTCACTGCTTTCAAAGAAAGGCGTCGGTATCGAAGCCGGTCTCGCCACAGTCGCAGATGCGAAGCGGTTTGTGACCTTACCCGAGTGCCACAAGGTGTTTCGGGTATTGTTCGAAATCGAAGAGCAGGACTTGGACCGCGCCGAAGCCATCCTAGCTGGCATTGTCGCAGTATTGGAGGACGCGGGGATACACCGTTCTATCCTGCTACACGGTTTCGACGCCACAGTTTGGCATTTCGTGCGCAAGGCGCGCGTAAGAGGGTGGTCAACTCGTGTCGGGCTTGAAGATGGACGTTTGTTACAAGACCAATCAGTGGCACCTTCCAACGCAAGCCTTGTCGCCGAAGCGGTAGCACTGTGGAACTGACCTTGATTTCGGCTTGGAGCGGGTAACGAGAATCGAACTCGTAACTAAAGCTTGGGAAGCTGCCGTGATACCTTTTCACCATACCCGCGCGCCGTGGACCTGATTTAGGTCGTGGCGCACAAGGCGTCAAGTCAGGACTTGCGGGCGGTGAAAAAGTTAATCTCGGCGGGGATGGCGTGGTTGTCAAATTGCCCAAAGGCATCGGTCATTGTGGCCTGAATGCGGGCTTGGGCGGGCAGGTCTGCGTCGAAATGTTTGATTGTCCCTGCGGCAGGGCCGACATGCATGGACAGCGCAGCGACGTCGGCTGCACCGCCGGGCAGGGTGAATTGCATGCTCTCGGCCGAACCGTCGATATCCGTGAACCCCGCGCGGTCCAGCATCGCGCATGTTTTGGTTAGATCACGCAGGGCAAAGGGGCCGGGGGCGTCCGGGTCGGTCTTCGGCGGCGCGCCCAGTTCGGCCTTGGCAATCTGGGCGGCCAGCGTGAACCACGGGTTCGCAGGGATTTGCCCCCATGTGGCAAAGCTAAGCGTGGCACCGGGTTTCATCGCCCGGCCAATGTTTTCAAACGCGGCCTGCGTATCGGCAAAAAACATCACCCCGAACCGCGAGATGACATAATCGAAATGCGCCGCCTTTAACGGGCTATCGGCGGCATCGGCCAATTCAATCTGGGTCCATGGCATTTGCGCCGTCCGTTCGCGCGCCCGTGCCACCATGGTGGCCGATATATCGACGGCAAGCACGTGGCCGTCCGGTCCGACGGCGCGCCCGGCCTGCACCGCTGACCCGCCCGTGCCGCAGCCGATGTCCAGAACACTTTGATTTGGCTGCAATCCTGCGCGGGCAATGACCCCGTCCAACACGGGGGCCAAGAATGCGTCCAGCGGTCCCTCATAGGTGACCCAGGTTGGCCCAGCGTTATTGGTCCAGAATTCCTCTTGGTCGTGGTTGGCAAGCGACATGGGTATTTATCCTTGGGCTTTGTTAACCGCGCCGACGGCGACGGCCACCCCCCGCACCATCGCCACCACCTGTGTTAAAGGTCGCGGTGGGCAGGGTGACAATACTGTTCAGGATCGGGAACGGTTCAACGGCATTGGGGATGGCCGAGGCGTTTACAAAATGCTCTTGAAAGCGTGGCTCGATCGCGGTCTCGATCTTGTGGATATTGCGCACGGTTTCTTCGATCTCCGCACGGCTGGCGCTGTTCAGCAGGGCAATCCGCGCGCCGGTGCCTGCGGCGTTCCCGGCTGATGTGACCTTGTCCAGCGGGGCGTCGGGGATCATCCCCAAAACCATCGCGTGCTTGGTGCTGATATGTGCGCCAAAGGCACCGGCCAGAACGACGCGGTCCACCTTATCGACGCCGAATTTATCCATCAGCAGGCGCGCACCTGAATACAGCGCGGCCTTGGCCATCTGGATTTCGCGGATATCGCGGTTGGTCACGGTGATCTTGGGACCACCATTGGCGGTGCCGTCATAGACCAGATAGGAATTGGTGCGTCCGTCGGCAAAAACCATAGGCGATCCGGTTTGCTCGGCAGTGCCGATCAGGCCGGGGGCGTCCACGATACCGTGAATGCGCATCTCGGCGACCATCTCGATAATGCCCGACCCGCAGATACCGGTCACACCGCTTGCGCCGATCTCGGCCTCGAACGCCGGATCATCCGACCACAGATCGCTGCCGATCACCTTGAAGCGCGCGATCTTGGTCACGGGGTCAATTTCGACCCGCTCAATCGCGCCGGGGGCGGCGCGTTGCCCGCTGCTGATCTGTGCGCCCTCGAATGCGGGGCCGGTGGGCGAGGAACAAGCCAGCACCTTCTCGCGGTTGCCCAGCAGGATTTCAGCGTTGGTGCCGACATCGACGACCAATACCAGATCGTCGGATTTATCCGGTGCCTCTGACAGCGCGACGGCGGCGGCATCGGCCCCCACATGGCCCGCAATACAAGGCAGGAAATAGATCCGCGCGGACGGATGAATGGTCAGGTCCAGCTCAACCGCGCGCATACGCAGCGCGTTGGATGTGGCCAAGGCGAAGGGGGCTTGCCCCAGCTCGAACGGATCAATGCCCAAAAACAGGTGGTGCATGACGGGGTTGCAGACGAAAACAGCATCCACGATCAGGCCCTTATCTACGCCACCCTCGGCGCAAATCTCGTCGAACAGGGTGTTCATGCCAGCACGCACCGCGCGGGTCATTTCATCCGCACCACCCTCGTTCATCATGGAATAGCTGACCCTGCTCATCAAATCCTCACCAAAGCGGATTTGCGGGTTCATCACACCTGAGGACGCGACAACCTCTCCGGTCTGCAAGTCGCACAGATGCGCGGCAATGGTGGTGGAGCCCAGATCGACGGCCAGCCCGTAAACCGTGCCCTCGTAAAACCCCGGCCACAGATGCATGATGCGGGGCGGGTTTTCATCATCGCCCAGATGCACGGCCACGGTGACTTTCCAATCGCCCTTGCGCAAAATCTTTTGCATCACCTGCAATATCTGCAAATCGGCCTTAACGTTCTCAAGCTCCCATTGATCCTTTAGTGCGGCGCATAGACGCTCCAGATCGCCAGAGGGATCATGCATGTCAGGTTCCTGCACCTCGACATAAAACAGCTTGGTTGACGGGTTCAGCACAATGTCGCGTGCCTCGGCCCGCTTGCGGACGACTTGTTTGTGCACCTGGCTTTCGGCGGGGACGTCAATCACCACATCGCCCATCACCTGCGCCTGACACCCCAGCCGTCGCCCGTCGATCAGGCCGCGCTTGTCCTGATACCGCTGCTCAACGCTGTTCCAGTCGCTTAGCGCGTCATCTTTTACCGTCACGCCATGTTTGGGAAATTGACCGTAGCCCGGGGTCACCTGACATTTTGAACATATCCCGCGCCCGCCACAGACCGAATCCAGATCCACGCCCAATTGACGTGCCGCTGTCAGAATGGGGGTGCCTTTCGCAAAATGGCCGCGCTTGCCCGAAGGCGTGAATACCACCAGTGGATCGTTGCTCATCAAATCAGTCCTCAAAACCTTTGCCGCAACATAGCGAAGGCTGCGCGAGACGAAAGCCAAGATACGTCGCAAAATGCCGCATCCGCGCCCTCGCTTCTCTGGCTTTCAAATATTCTGGGGTTCGGGGCAACGCCCCGTTCCACGCAAAGCCAAATAGAAACGCATAAACCTCAAGCCCCACGCGCATAAAAGATGAAGCCCAGAAAGTTCAACAACAGTTGCGCGGCCAGAATGGATGTCGATCCCGTGGGGTCATAATCCGGCGCGACCTCAACCAGATCAATTCCCACAATCTCGTGGCGTTTGGCGGCGGCTTGCAGCAGCTCCAAAACCTCGTAGTACAAGAACCCACCATGTGACGGCGTTCCAGTCCCCGGTGCAATCGACGGGCAAAACGCATCAATATCGATCGTCACATACAGCCGCGCACCCTCGGGCACATGAGCCAAGACGCCCATTGTCCCCATCTTGCGCGCTTGCCGGACCGAGATGATGTCAGACCCCATCGCGCGGGCATCGTCATAGCCTTCACGCGCGGTGGAGCTGACATTGCGGATGCCGACCTGCGTCAACCCGGTGACATAATCCTGCTCTGCTGCGCGGTGCATGGGGTTGCCGTGGCCATGGCGCACGCCGTGGCGTTCATCGACAAAATCCAGATGCGCATCGATCTGGAGAACATGAATGTCGCCTTGACCATCGAACGCGCGGATACAGGGGATGTTGATCGAATGATCGCCACCAATCACGACGGGCAGGGCACCGGCATCCAAAATCGCCCGCACGCCGGTTTCAATATTGGCATGGCTTTGTTCGGTGTCGGTATGCACGATGTCGGCATCGCCAATATCGACGATGTTCACGTCACCCGGCAGGTATACCGCATCATCTTCGTGGTCATAGGCCCCCGCGTGGCCAAAGCTGAACAGGGTCGATGCCTCGCGTACGCCGCGCGGGCCGAACCGTGCCCCTGCGCGCCATTGCGTGCCTGCATCAAAGGGGGCACCCAGAATGGCGACATCGGCGTCCAGCGCGGCCCAATCTGGCTGATAGGGGCGTTTACCAAAGGTCGAAATGCCCACAAAAGGCAGATCCAGCCTGCCGCCGTCATATCCGTGATTGGCCATAGTAACGCTCCGTTAAAACCTGTTCTCCGCAGCTTTGACCGAGCTATGCATATTTGCAATGGCGCTGCGCGGCAAATGGCCCTTTCCAATCGGCGTAATCCATGAAATAGGAAACCGCCAAATGAACCCATGCAAGCCGAGGTGCAAAATGGAGATTCGTGAGGCTCTGACCTTTGATGATGTACTACTGGTGCCAGCGGCATCTAGCGTGTTGCCGTCCACGGCTGACACACGCACCCATGTGACCAAATCGATCGCATTGAACATTCCGCTGCTCAGCTCGGCGATGGACACGGTGACCGAAGGGCGCATGGCGATTGCCATGGCCCAAGCGGGCGGCATGGGGGTGGTTCACCGCAACCTGACCATCGCCGAACAGGCCGAAGAGGTCCGCCGCGTCAAACGCTTTGAAAGCGGGATCGTATATAACCCGATCACCCTGCGGGCCAATCA
Organism: Sulfitobacter marinus; assembly: GCF_900116285.1. Classification (GTDB taxonomy): domain Bacteria; phylum Pseudomonadota; class Alphaproteobacteria; order Rhodobacterales; family Rhodobacteraceae; genus Sulfitobacter; species Sulfitobacter marinus. The sequence continues at coordinate 535,341 of NZ_FPAJ01000001.1, forward strand.
AACCCTTGCCGATGCCAAGGCATTGCAGCAACGCTATAACGTCACCGGCTTTCCGGTGGTGGATGAAATGGGCCGGGTCGTGGGTATCGTGACCAACCGCGATATGCGCTTTGCCCGGGCGGACGATACGCCAGTACATCTGATGATGACTGTGGATAATCTGGCCATTTTGCACGAGCCTGCCGACCGGGAAGAAGCGATCAGCCTGATGAAGGCGCGCCGCATCGAAAAGCTGCTGGTGACCGATGATCAGGGCAAACTGACCGGGCTCCTGACCCTCAAAGACACGGAACAGGCCGTTTTGAACCCCACCGCCTGCAAGGATGACTTGGGCCGTTTGCGTGTGGCGGCGGCGACCACCACGGGCGATGCTGGGTTTGAGCGGTCTCAGGCGCTGGTGGACGCAGGCGTGGATATGATCGTTATCGACACGGCGCATGGGCATTCCGAAGGCGTGGCCATTGCGGTCGAGCGCGCCAAGAAGCTTAGCAACGAAGTACAAGTCGTGGCCGGCAACGTGGCCACGGGCGAGGCGACACGTGCCCTGATCGGTGCCGGTGCGGATGCGGTTAAGGTCGGCATCGGGCCGGGGTCGATCTGCACCACGCGCATGGTTGCCGGTGTCGGCGTGCCACAGCTGACGGCGATTATGGATTGCGCGAACGCGGCGGGCGACACGCCGGTCATTGCCGATGGCGGCATCAAATTCTCGGGTGATTTTGCCAAGGCCATCGCGGCGGGCGCGTCTTGTGCCATGGTCGGATCGATGATCGCAGGCACAGACGAATCCCCCGGTGAAGTCATTCTTTATCAAGGGCGTAGCTTTAAAAGCTATCGCGGTATGGGATCGCTCGGCGCGATGGCCAGCGGCTCTGCTGATCGGTATTTCCAGAAAGATGCGGCCAGCGACAAACTGGTCCCCGAAGGGATTGAGGGCCAAGTGGCCTATAAAGGCTCTGCCGCGACTGTGGTGCATCAAATGGTCGGCGGTTTGCGTGCGGCGATGGGCTATACCGGATGTGCAACAGTCGACGAGATGCGCAAGAATTGCTCATTCGTCAAAATCACCGGTGCGGGCCTGAAAGAAAGCCACGTGCATGACGTGCAGATCACCCGTGAAAGCCCGAACTACCGTATCGGGTAACGCTGATAAGGCACTGCTTTGAAAGGCAAATGAACGTGGCACTTACATGACCCCCGGCGCACGCGTCGCAGCGGCGATCGAGATTTTGAACACGATGTCTGACGGGCTTCCTGCTGAGCAGGCCCTGACACGTTGGGGGCGGGGGAACCGCTTTGCCGGATCCAAGGATCGCGCCGCAATACGCGATCATGTGTTTGACGTGCTGCGCCAGCGCCGGACTGCTGCGCATCTTGGCGGGGGCGAGACCGGGCGCGCTTTGATGATCGGGATATTGCGTGCACAACACGCTGATATCAATGGGCTTTTAAACGGGGTAGGGCATGCGCCTCAGCCTCTGACCGAGGCAGAGCAACCGCTGTCGGTCGCAGCTGAGGAGGCGGTGCATTGGAACCTGCCGGACTGGATTATTCCTCAGTTCAAAGCATCGCTTCAAGACCGGGTTGAAGCCGTTGCCCTTGCTCTTCAGGCGCGTGCGCCGATCACATTGCGGGTCAATATGGCCAAGACGACACCACAGGCCGCAGCGGTGGCCTTGGCCGAGCAGGGCATTGAAACACGGGCTAATCCACTGGCAGACACGGCGCTGACGGTAACCGCAGGAGAGCGTAAAATTCGCAATTCTGACAGCTACTTACAGGGAATGGTTGAACTGCAGGACGCGTCGAGCCAAGCAGTTGTTGCCGCCATACCACCTGCGGGCCGCGTTCTGGATTACTGTGCGGGCGGCGGTGGTAAATCACTGGCGCTGGCGGCGGGTCCGGCGACAGAAACCGCCGCGCATGATATTGACCCGCGGCGCATGCAGGATCTGCCAACCCGCGCTGCCCGTGCAGGCAGCTCTATTCGTCAGATCGAGACAGATAATTTGCGGAATGAAGCTCCCTTTGATGTGGTTTTATGCGATGCGCCGTGTTCAGGCAGCGGGGCATGGCGCCGCTCCCCCGAAGGAAAGTGGACGCTCTCAGCCACCCGACTGGAAGAGTTAACGCAGGTGCAGGACAGTATTTTGGACGCGGCAATACCGTTGACCGCCGCGAATGGATGTTTGGTGTACGCCACATGTTCGATACTTGCGTGTGAAAATGAAGATCGAATTAACGCCTTCTTACAGCGGCATCCTGATTGGTCGGTCGGGTTTCAAAAGCGGTTTGACACAAACGACGATGGCGACGGATTTTTCACAGCACACTTGAGGCGAAATTAGAACTGTGTATTGTCAACCTATACGTGTTTTTTGGGTTGTGCTGAGCTATTTCATCTTCCCTTAACCTTACTTCACGTAGATCGATGGTAAGTTCTATGTGCAGGAGGGTCGTTTTTGTCAAAGCCGAACAACGAAGCACTGGTTAGGCGCAAGCGGTTGCTTATCGTTGTTTTCGCGGCCGTCGTTGCGGCTATTGCAGCGGTTGTTTCGCAAAATCATCCCCTTACCATCGTGTTTATGGCGGCAGCAGGCGCTTTTTTAAGCGTTGCGGCCCTCGGGTTTGTCGCAGATGTCATTTCGGTTAACCGGCGCGGCAAGGACCGACAGGCCATTGTCGATTTTATCGCCAATGACGCCAGCCCTAGTGTCTTTGCCACCGAAGATGGGGTGGTCACTGCGCAAAACTTGGCCGCAGCAGCATTGTGCAAGGTCAACCCGGCAGAGTCCGTGACGGCGTTTTTATCCAGCCAGTTCGCTAATCCTTCGGCCATTGTTTTCCGGTTGCAAGATCGCGCGGAAAAAACCGGTGCCGCGCGCGAGGATATCGTCACACGGTCGGGTCATGTGCGTCTTTCCCTGCACCGGGTTACGGATGGATTTCTGTGGCGTGTGGAAACCATCCAGGAAAAGGGCCCCGCGCGGTCGCGTGATTTTGAACAGTCTTTGCCCATGATGATGGTGGGCCGATCCGGTGCCGTCTTGTTCATGAACGAGGCGTCGCGCGGGTTGATTGGCAGCCGGGTCAAAACGCTGGACCGCGTCTTTAAGGCATTGCCTGTTACTCATGGCGATCTGGCCGAGGTCATGACCGTCGAGGGCGAAGAAACCATGCTGGTCGGAGAGCTTGAGGCCGGTGCGGGTCGTAAGGCATTGTATTTATTGCCCGCCTACGCGCCACGATCGCAGGATGCGGAATGGCGCGGGTTTCAGGAATTACCGATTCCTTTAATCAAGATCGCCCCGAATGGCGCAGTGATGTCGTATAATCAGATGGCGGAAAATCTGGTTGGCCCCCAGCTACAGCCCGGAGCGCCCTTGGCGTCTCTGATGGAAGGTTTGGGGCGGTCGATCAATGACTGGCTGACGGAAACGCTTGACGGCAAATTGATGCAGAAATCCGAGTTTTTGCGCTTGAAACGCGATGACCGCGAGGCGTTTGTCCAAGTGACGTTAAGCCTTGTGACCGATCAGGGGGAGCCTGCATTAATCGCGGTGCTGAACGATGCGACACAGCTAAAAACCCTTGAGGCGCAGTTTGTGCAAAGCCAGAAGATGCAGGCAATCGGGCAATTAGCTGGGGGGGTTGCACATGATTTCAATAACCTGCTGACTGCGATCTCCGGCCATTGTGATCTTTTGCTTTTGCGCCATGATCAGGGGGATTCTGATTACAGTGACCTGATCCAAATTAACCAAAATACCAACCGTGCCGCTGCATTGGTAGGGCAGTTGCTGGCGTTTTCCCGCAAACAGACATTGCAACCGGAAACGCTGGATCTGCGCGATACGCTGGCCGATCTGACGCATCTGTTGAATAGGCTTGTGGGTGAAAAAGTGACCCTGACCCTACGCCATGATCCGGTGCTTAAACCGATACGCGCTGACAAAAGGCAATTAGAACAGGTTCTTATGAACCTTGTCGTGAACGCCCGCGATGCAATGCAGGACGGCGGAGAGATCAAGATCACCACCGAATGCTTGGACTTGCAAGAACCGCTGTCCCGCGACCGCGTGAGCGTACCGCCGGGCCAATATGTAACGTTGCAGGTCGCGGACGAAGGCACTGGGATAGCTGAGGATAAGCTGCAAAAGGTGTTTGAGCCGTTCTACACGACCAAGCGTACAGGCGAGGGGACCGGCTTGGGGCTGTCGACGGCCTATGGGATTATCAAGCAATCGGGCGGTTTCATCTTTGCGGATAGCACCGTCGGCGTCGGAACCGTCTTTACCCTTTATTTTCCTGTGTTAACAAGAGCCATGACACAAAAACCAGACAAGGCGGCCGCGCCAGCAGCAGCGGCCACAAATTTCGACGATGGCATCATTCTACTGGTAGAGGATGAAGCACCGGTGCGCGCCTTTGCCAGCCGTGCCTTGCGGATGCGGGGCTATACCGTGCTAGAGGCCGAATCTGCCGAGATGGCGCTGAAAACCCTTGAGGATGAGACATTGAACGTCGATGTCTTCGTCACAGATGTGATTATGCCGGGGATGGACGGGCCAAGTTGGGTGCGTGAGGCGCTGAAAGACCGGCCAGGCGTGCCCGTCGTATTCGTGTCAGGTTATGCAGAGGATAGTTTTGGCGCGGAGCAAACGGCCATTCCAAACTCTGTTTTCTTGCCAAAACCATTCTCGCTTACTGATTTGACGAACACGGTCCATAGCCAAATGCGCTGATCATGGGATGGAAGCGTACAGTGCAAACTCCTCGTGAAACTTGCGCCGAAACCGTTGCTCCACGTCGGGGGACAAGGTTAATTCCATCTGCGGGGACACATTTTCCCGTTTAAGATCAAATGTTACCCCCAGCCTGTCAGATAGAAACGACTGCAACCTAGGTTGATCTTCATATCTGAAATAATGAGTAATGCTCGTGCCATTGGGCTGCGCCGCCATAAAGTTCAGCTGGCTCCCCACATCTGCGAACCCCGGTTTTTTGCCTTTCATGTAAGCCAGGATAAAGTCATCAAAACTAATGTCGAAAGTGGCGTTCGGTTTGCCTCGCATAAAGGGCCGCTGGCGGTAGCGATACCAACTACCAAGCCAGCTGATGGGTTCGCGCATCACGGCCATAAGCTCCATTTCCGCGTCGCACACTTTCAAGAACATCGGCCTGATGAATCGGTTGTATCGATAGACCGGCGCATGTTTGAGCATGGGGGGCTCCGAGATCACCAAATCTGCCCGTGGGGCCAATGCGGTCTCGTAGGCGGTTGTTCCCGTCTTGGGGACCGACAAAAAAGCAAGCCGTTCTTTAAAGAAAACAAGCATATAGACGATTTTCCAAGTTTAATTCTTACGGCCTATCCGTTGTAAATCTGATGTTAATCACTTCGGCTAAAAGATGGAACATGAAACAAATTGATTGAAATGTTCTGCATTTGGTCTCATATGGAACATATAAGGAACAAAACCCGAGTGGCGCATGCAGCGATTGCGGCTTGGACACCACTGTGACAGTAAAGGGATACCCTCAAATGGCAACGGCAGATCTTTTGACAATGGACAACAAGAAACAAGCTGAAAAGCAAAAAGCCCTTGATAGCGCGCTGGCACAGATTGAACGCCAGTTCGGCAAGGGGTCGATCATGAAACTGGGTGCCGAAGGTGCCATACAAGACATCAAACACAGCTCGACCGGCTCGCTTGGCTTGGACATCGCGCTTGGCATTGGTGGCTTGCCAATGGGCCGTATCGTCGAGATTTATGGCCCGGAAAGCTCGGGCAAGACCACACTGACCCTACATTGTGTTGCTGAGCAGCAAAAGCAGGGCGGCGTTTGTGCATTCGTTGATGCCGAGCACGCGCTTGACCCGCAATACGCGAAAAAACTTGGCGTCGACATCGACGAATTGCTGATTTCGCAGCCGGACACGGGCGAGCAAGCTCTTGAAATTGTGGATACTTTGGTGCGTTCAGGCGCTGTTAACATGGTTGTTGTCGATTCGGTTGCGGCGCTGACACCAAAATCCGAACTCGAAGGCGATATGGGTGACAGCTCTGTCGGTGTTCAGGCGCGGCTGATGTCGCAAGCGATGCGGAAACTGACGGGGTCTATCTCGCGGTCGAACTGCATGGTGATCTTTATTAACCAAATCCGGATGAAAATTGGCGTGATGTTCGGCTCCCCCGAGACGACATCAGGCGGCAACGCGCTGAAATTCTATTCGTCTGTGCGGCTTGATATCCGCCGGATCGGCGCGCTTAAGGATCGTGACGAAGTGGTCGGAAACGCCACCCGCGTTAAGATCGTTAAGAACAAGGTTGCCGCGCCATTCAAACAGGTTGAATTCGACATCATGTATGGCGAAGGTATCTCGAAGATGGGCGAGCTGTTGGATCTGGGCGTCAAGGCAGGCGTGGTCGATAAATCGGGATCATGGTTCAGCTATGGTGACGAACGGATCGGGCAGGGGCGTGAGAATGCCAAGACCTTCCTGAAAGAAAACGAAGCCATGGCGCTGGAGATCGAAGACAAAATTCGCGCCGCCCATGGGCTTGATTTCGACGGGTCCGAAAAAGACGATATCGACATTCTCGAGGCATAATCCGCCTTTAGCGAAAAGTTTAAGGGGCGTGCCAATGGGCGCGCCCTTTTTCGTTTGGGGGAACTGTGGACAGTGCCCCGTCGCAAGGCTATTTGAGTGCAACACTTTTTTGCCCCTCGAAAGGCCCCGCATATGAAGACGCTAAACGATATCCGATCCACTTTTTTGGGATATTTCGAAAAGAACGGCCATTCGGTGCAGCCATCCAGCCCGCTGGTGCCGCGCAATGATCCCACATTGATGTTTGCCAACTCGGGCATGGTGCAGTTTAAAAACCTGTTCACCGGCGTCGAAACCCGTGATTACAAACGCGCGACGACGGCGCAGAAATGCGTGCGGGCAGGCGGCAAACATAACGATCTGGATAATGTCGGCTATACGGCGCGCCACCATACGTTCTTTGAAATGTTGGGAAATTTCAGCTTTGGCGACTATTTCAAAGCCGAAGCAATTGCATTTTCATGGGAGCTGATCACCAAGGAATTGGGCATTGACCCCAAGCGGCTTTATGTCACCGTTTACCATACCGATGACGAGGCTGCGGATATCTGGAAAAAGGTCGCAGGACTGCCCGATGACCGCATCATTCGCATCGCGACCGATGATAACTTTTGGATGATGGGGCCGACTGGTCCTTGCGGTCCATGCTCCGAGATTTTCTATGACCACGGCGATCACATCTGGGGTGGCCCTCCCGGATCTCCGGAGGAGGACGGCGACAGGTTTGTCGAGATCTGGAACCTCGTTTTCATGCAATATGAACAATTCGAGGATGGCTCCCGCAAGCCGTTGCCGAACCAGTCGATTGATACGGGCATGGGCATCGAACGGGTCGCAGCTTTGCTGCAGGGCACCAACGATAACTATGCCACGGATTTGATGCGCAACCTGATTATCGCCAGCGCCAATGCGTCAAATACCGATCCTGACGGGCCGGGTAAAACCCATCATCGTGTGATCGCCGACCACCTGCGGTCGACGTCTTTCCTTATCGCTGATGGTGTGATGCCTTCAAATGACGGGCGCGGCTACGTTTTGCGCCGGATCATGCGCCGCGCCATGCGCCACGCGCATTTGCTGGGTATCCAAGACCCGCTGATGCACCGTCTGGTGCCTGAACTCGTTCGCCAAATGGGCGGGGCCTATCCCGAATTGAGCCAGGCGCAGTCGCTGATCACTGAAACGCTCTTGCTCGAAGAGACCCGTTTCAAGAAAACGCTCGACCGTGGGCTCAAGCTGCTGGACGACGAATTGCGCGATCTGCCTGCCGGTGAAAACCTGTCTGGCGAGGCTGCGTTCAAGCTTTATGACACCTATGGTTTCCCCGTCGATTTGACCCAGGATGCCCTGCGTGAAAAAGACCGCGGCGTGGATCTGGATGGCTTTAACGCTGCCATGGACAAGCAAAAAGCACAGGCCCGTGCGGCGTGGTCCGGTTCGGGCGAAGCGGCGGATGCGACCGTTTGGTTCGACGTGGCAGAGGCTGGCGGCACCACTGATTTCCTGGGCTATGATACAGAAACTGCCGAGGGTCAGATTGTTGCATTGGTCCAAGATGGTGACCAAGTTCAGACGGCCAAGGCCGGCGATAAGGTGCAGATTGCCCTTAACCAAACCCCGTTTTATGCCGAAAGCGGCGGGCAGGTAGGCGACACTGGGATCATCAAAACCGATACGGGCAGCGTCTCAGTCACCGATACGCGCAAAACGGCTGGCGTCTTTATCCATTTTGGCGATGTGGTCGAGGGCACTGTGACCCCCGGGCAGGCCGCTGTGTTAGACGTGGATCACACCCGCCGCACCGCCATTCGTGCCAATCACTCGGCCACCCACCTGTTGCACGAGGCCTTGCGCAACGCGCTTGGTGATAAGGTTGCGCAGCGCGGGTCATTGAATGCGGCGGACCGTCTGCGCTTTGACTACAGCCATAATCACGCGATGACGCCGGATGAAATTTCGCAGGTCGAACAGGAAGTAAACGCCTATATCCGCCAGAATGCGCCCGTTGATACCCGGATTATGACGCCCGATGATGCCCGCGCTTTGGGCGCACAGGCGCTGTTCAGCGAAAAATACGGTGACGAGGTCCGCGTGGTGTCGATGGGCCGCGAGGTCGGGTCAGGCAAGGGCGCGGATAAAGAAACCTATTCGCTCGAACTTTGTGGCGGTACCCATGTGCGGCAGACCGGCGATATCGGCGCATTTGTGATCCTTGGCGACAGCTCCAGCAGCTCCGGCATCCGCCGGATCGAAGCCTTGACCGGTGACGAGGCACTTGGCTGGTTGCGTACGCAGGAATGCACCTTGTCCCGTGTGGCATCGGAATTGAAAACATCGACCGCCGATGTGCCGGACCGCGTGCGTGCCTTGATGGATGAACGCAAACAACTCGCCAACGAGGTCGCGCAATTGCGCCGCGAACTTGCGATGTCCGGGGGCGGGTCCACAGCCCCCGAGGCGCGCGATATCGGCGGGATTCAGTTTATCTCGCAGGTGTTGTCTGGCGTGACGGGCAAGGATCTCCCGGCGCTGGTGGATGAATATAAGTCCAAGCTGGGCAGCGGTGCCGTGCTACTGATCGCTGATGCCGATGGCAAAGCGGCAGTGGCTGCCGGTGTGACCTCTGATCTGACCGCTAACACATCTGCCGTTGATATCGTCAAGGCCGTGGTCGCCGAACTGGGCGGCAAAGGCGGCGGTGGCCGTCCGGATATGGCCCAAGGCGGCGCAAAAGGCGTTGCAAATGCTGACGCGGCTATCGCGGCTGCCGAAGCCATCTTGAAAGGATAATACAATGTCAGCTCTCTGGATCGCCCATGTCACCGTCACCGACGAAGACGCATACGGCCAATACGCCAAACTCGCCGGCCCGGCGATTGCCGATCACGGCGGCAAGTTTCTGGCCCGTGGCGGCCGCTTTGTGCAGCTTGAAGGCAAAGAACGCCCGCGCAATGTCGTCGCCCGCTTCCCCTCGCTAGAAGAAGCCGTCGCCTGCTACAATTCGCCTGCCTATCAAGAGGCGCTAAGCCACGCCAAAGACGCGTCTGAACGCGAATTGATGGTTGTCGAGATCGAAGACTGATCCCCATCTAAACGCTTACCAGACATAGCATGGGCCCGCCTCGGCGGGCCTTTTGCGTTTCCAACCCTCTGCAGATCACGCGGCTAAACGGCCAACAAAAAAGAGGGGCCGCAAAGCCCCCCTTTTCCAAATGGTCCTAAATCCCGGGGGGCCGGGGGCTGGCCCCCGGTCCGGTATTTAAATCAGGCAGACTTCGACATCCGCTTGCGCTCATGCGGGTCAAGATAGCGCTTGCGCAGACGCACGGCGTTTGGCGTCACTTCCACCAATTCATCGTCGTCGATATAGGCGATCGCCTGTTCCAGCGTCAGCGTGACAGGCGTGGTCAGGCGCACTGCTTCATCCGTACCGGAGGCACGCACGTTGGTCAGTTGCTTACCCTTCAACGGGTTCACTTCCAGGTCGTTCTCGCGGCTGTGTTCGCCGATGATCATGCCCTGATAGACAGCTTCCTGTGCGCCGATAAAGAATTTGCCTCGGTCTTCCAGTTTCCACAGCGCGTAAGACACCGATGTACCGTTTTCCATCGAGATCAGAACACCAGCACGGCGGCCGGGGATCGCACCTTTGTGCGGGGCCCAGCCGTGGAACACGCGGTTCAAAACGCCTGTACCACGTGTATCGGTCAGGAATTCACCGTGATACCCGATCAGGCCACGCGATGGTACCAATGCGATGATGCGGGTCTTACCGGCCCCTGCGGGTTTCATCTCGGACAGTTCACCCTTGCGTGGGCCGGTCAGCTTTTCAATCACGGCACCGGAATAGTCGTCATCCACATCGATGGTGACTTCTTCGATGGGCTCAAGACGCTCGCCATTCTCGCCTTCGCGGAACAGAACCTGAGGGCGCGATACCGACAGTTCAAACCCTTCACGGCGCATGTTCTCGATCAGAACACCCATCTGAAGTTCACCACGACCGGCAACTTCAAAGGATTCGCCGCCGGGGCTATCGGTGACTTTGATCGCCACGTTTGATTCGGCTTCTTTCATCAGGCGGTCACGAATGACGCGGGACTGAACTTTCTTGCCGTCACGGCCAGCCAACGGGCTGTCGTTAATGCCGAATGTGATGGTGATTGTGGGCGGATCGATCGGCTGCGCGGGCAGGGCGGTGTCAACCGTTGTGGCCACAATGGAATCTGCAACCGTCGCTTTGGCCATGCCTGCGATGGATACGATGTCGCCGGCTTCGGCCACGTCGATGGGTTGTTGCATCAGGCCACGGAACGCCATGATCTTGGTCACGCGGAAGTTTTCGATCAGCTTGCCATCACGCGACAGCGCCTTGACCTGCTCGCCTGTTTTCAACTGGCCTGTTTCTACGCGGCCGGTCAACATGCGGCCGATAAACGCGTCTGCACCAAGGGTGGTGGCCAGCATGGTAAACGGCTTGTCGATATCTTTCAGCTGCTTGGGTGCCGGTACGTGCTTGACGATCAGGTCGAACAGCGCAGACAGGTCCTTGCGCGGGCCGTCCAGCTCCATATCGGCCCAGCCGTTGCGGCCCGACGCATACATGTGCGGAAAGTCGAGCTGTTGGTCATTGGCACCAAGGCTGGCGAAGAGGTCGAAACATTCGTCCAGCGCGCGATCGGGTTCCGCATCGCCCTTGTCAACTTTGTTCAGCACAACGATGGGGTTCAGGCCCAGTGCCAGTGCTTTGGATGTCACGAATTTGGTCTGAGGCATCGGGCCTTCGGCCGCATCCACCAGCAGAACAACGCCATCAACCATCGACAGGATGCGTTCAACTTCGCCACCGAAATCGGCGTGGCCGGGGGTGTCAACGATGTTGATCCGCAGGCCTTTCCACTCGACCGATGTCGGTTTGGCAAAGATCGTGATGCCGCGCTCACGCTCAAGATCGTTGCTGTCCATGGCGCGTTCAGTGGTCGCCTGGTTTTCACGGTAGGTGCCGGATTGTTTCAGAAGTTCGTCGACCAGCGTCGTTTTGCCGTGGTCAACGTGAGCGATGATTGCGATGTTGCGCATGTCCATTGGGGTATGCCTTTGATAGGAAAGAGGGCCGCGCGCACTGTTGCACCGCAGCATTTGCGCCGCGCATATCGTGGTGCGCGCCAGAAAGCCAGCCCTAATCCCGATCCGGTACGGTGGTTGAGCAGGATTTAGTGTGTTGTGGTATTTGAAAACAGATGGATCACCAAAATACCCGCGACGATCATCATCAGGCCCATCACCGCGGCGAAATCAAGTTTTTGCCCAAAGATGAGATAGCCGAGCGCCGCGATGCACACGATCCCGAGGCCGGACCAAATTGCATAGACGATTCCCACCGGCATCACCTTGAGCGCGAGCGCCATAAAATAGAACGAGATCACATAAAACACGACCGCCCCGACCGATGGCCATATCCGCGTGAACTGCTGCGACGCCTGAAGCGCCGTGGTGCCTAAAGTCTCGGATATAATCGCGATAAACAACCAAAAGTAATGCATTTTCGTACAATCCTTATCGCTTGGGGTGTCGGGCGGCGTTTGCTGATTTTCAAACTGTCGCTGGGCCGCCTCTCCAGTCCTGAAGAATTTTAATCAAAATGACCAGAGCTTTGATGTCACAATTCTAGGCCGCGATATAGCGGTCCCTGCGGTGGTTGAAGGTGATAATCAGGTTTAGCACCACGGCCCCTAGCAGCGAATAGATCACGACCGAGGCGGGGAACAGGAAAAGGGCCACCGCAAAGATCACAGCATCGGTGATCAACTGCACCCAGCCTGCTTTGAAACCGGTGGTGTCTTGCACCAGCAGTGCGATAACGCCCAGCCCGCCCAAGGACCCGTTGTGCCGGAACATCGCCAGCAGGCCGAGGCCGACCAAGGACCCGAAAATCACAGCGCCCAAGGCAGGATCAAGTTTTTCTATAGTAAAACCCAAGGGCAGTAACGTGGTAACGACGGATAAAAGCGTCACAGAGATCAGGGATTTGATGGTGAATTCAATCCCAAGCCGTTTGTAGGCGATAAAGTAGAACGGCAGGTTGATCGCGAAAAACACCAGACTAAAGGAATAGCCGCTGAGATAGGCGATGATCACGGCCAAACCGGCGGTCTGTCCGGTGATCAAACCGACCGAGGTCAGAACATGCATGCCCAACCCGCATAGAAACACCCCAAGGCTAAGGCCTTGGATATCATCGGTCAGATTATGGTCGGGGCTCAGCGGCTTTTTCATGCTTCTGAGATAGGACAGGTCTATTGACCTGTCTAGGGGTGTGACCCAAGTTTATGCCGCGCTGCAGCGTTCCGCCGCGTAATTCTGCTTAACCGCACAAAAAAAGGGCCGCACTGATATGTGCGGCCCTTGCCGGATTAGCCTTTGAGGGCCTTGTTCAGGTTCTCGTCGACCTTCTCAAGGAAGCCCATTGTGGTCAACCAGCCCTGATCGGGGCCAACGAGCAAGGCCAGATCCTTCGTCATGAAGCCCGATTCTACCGTATCGACGACCGTTTTTTCCAACGTCTCGGCAAAGCTTGTGAGGGCGGCGTTGCCATCCAGCTTGCCGCGATGCTTGAGCCCGCCGGTCCACGCGTAGATCGAGGCGATGGAGTTGGTCGATGTTTCCTCGCCCTTTTGATGTTGGCGGTAGTGGCGGGTCACGGTGCCGTGGGCGGCTTCGGCCTCGACCGTGTTGCCATCGGGGGTCATCAAAACGGATGTCATCAGCCCAAGCGAGCCAAAGCCCTGAGCCACGGTATCGGACTGCACATCGCCATCGTAGTTTTTGCACGCCCAGACGTAGCCACCGTTCCATTTCATCGCACAGGCCACCATGTCGTCGATCAAACGATGTTCATAGGTGATACCAGCTGCTTTGAATTTATCAGCAAATTCAGTCTCGTAGATGTGCTGGAACAGCTCAAGGAAGCGGCCGTCATATTGCTTGAGAATGGTGTTTTTGGTGCTCAGATACACCGGCCAGCCAAGGTTCAGGCCGTAGTTCATCGAGGCGCGGGCGAAATCGATGATGGATTTATCAAGGTTGTACATCGCCATCACGACGCCTGCATCAGGCGCGTCAAAGACTTCACGCTCGATCTCGGTGCCGTCTTCACCGACGAATTTCAACGTCAGCTTGCCTTTGCCGGGGAATTTGAAATCGGTGGCTTTGTACTGGTCGCCAAAGGCATGACGGCCCACGACAATCGGCTTGGTCCAGCCGGGCACAAGGCGGGGCACGTTTTTGCAAATGATGGGCTGGCGAAAGATCACCCCGCCCAGAATATTGCGGATCGTCCCGTTCGGGGAGCGCCACATCTCTTTCAGGCCGAATTCTTCAACGCGCGCCTCGTCCGGGGTGATGGTCGCGCATTTAACGCCGACGCCATATTCCTTGATCGCATGGGCGGCATCGATGGTGATTTGATCGTTCGTCTCGTCGCGAACTTCCATTCTCAGATCATAATATTTCAGATCGATGTCGAGATAGGGCAGGATCAGCTTTTTCTTGATGAAATCCCAGATGATGCGGGTCATTTCATCGCCGTCGAGTTCGACAATCGGGTTGTCCACCTTGATCTTGGTCATGGGTGTTCGGTTCCTTTAAGGTTGGCTATCGAGGGCTGGTCTATCACTATTGTTGTGTGCAGCATCAGGGTAAATGTTAGGTAAATCAGCTTTGTCTATGTGCGGCAAACCATGTGGAAACCCGGGCGCGGGCATAGTGCCAAAGCCCCGGCGCACCGGTATTGATCTTGGTGCCGACCTTTTTGATAAACTGGGGCTCGGTCACATTATATTCGATCCAGCTGCCGCCGCCCGCAGCAAGATTTTGAATGGGCGGCTGAAAGCGATCAAGGGATTTGGCAAATTGCGCGGTCGGGGTCTGGTTGGCTTCGAACTCTTCCCAGGTGGCACGCAGATCGTCACGCAAGTCGCTGGGTAGAAGGCCGAATATACGATCTGCGGCGGCTTGTTCCTGCGCTTCCATATCGGTGATGTCATGATCGCCGAATATCGGGTTATCGCCGGCGTCGATTTCGACGAGATCATGCAGGATCAGCATTTTGATCACGCGGGTGATGTCCACGTCGGGGCCGGCTTGATCGGCAAGCACCAACGCGTAAAGCGTTAGATGCCAGCTATGTTCGGCGGAATTCTCAGACCGCGACGCATCGCAAAGCAAGGTGCCGCGCATGACCGACTTGAGCTTGTCCGCCTCGTTCAGAAAGGCGATCTGCTGCTCAAGTCGTTCAGTCATGGTGAGTGGGTCCTTGCTGTGTTGTTGGCTATCAGCGCGTTGTCTCGGTCAGGCGACGTTTGACGTAGTCAGTCGTCGACGTGATCAGCGTGTCCATATGCGGCTCTTCAAAGAAGTGGCCGGCACCCTCGATCTCTTGGTGGGTGATGGTGATGCCTTTTTGCTCGTGCAGCTTGTTTACCAGATTAACGGTATCAGCAGGCGGTGCAACGCGGTCAGCCGAGCCGTTGATGATCAGACCGGAGGCAGGGCAGGGCGCAAGGAAGCTGAAGTCATACATGTTGGCAGGTGGTGCGACCGAGATAAAACCTGTGATCTCGGGGCGGCGCATCAAAAGCTGCATGCCGATCCAAGCCCCGAACGAGAAACCGGCAACCCAGCAATGCTTGGAGTTGTTGTTCATCGATTGCAGGTAATCCAGCGCAGATGCGGCATCGGACAATTCGCCGATACCCTGATCATATTCGCCCTGGCTGCGGCCAACGCCACGGAAATTGAACCGAAGGACGGTAAAGCCCATGTTATAAAAGGCGTAGTGCAGATTATACACGACCTTGTGGTTCATGTTGCCGCCGAACTGTGGGTGCGGGTGCAGCAGAATGGCGATCGGCGCGTCGCGCTCTTTTTGTGGGTGGTAGCGGCCTTCGAGGCGGCCTTCGGGTCCGGGAAAAATAACCTCGGGCATGGGCATCCCTGCTTTGGGTCCTAAAGGTTCAGCGGAATAGTTGACGAATTCGCTAAGCCACCTTAGAACGGTTCTAACTTGTTTGATCCCAGCGTTTCTGGGTGTCAGGCATTGCACTTAGGCATTTCAAGCGTCGCCGTCAATCAAACAGGCGATTTTGACAAAGGGATCATTGCGATGAAGCTGTCAACCAAAGGACGTTATGCCATGGTGGCACTGACCGATATAGCGTTGCAACCCGGCGGGGCATTGGTGTCCTTGGGCGATATCGCCGAACGGCAGTCGATCTCTCTGCCCTATCTTGAGCAGCTATTTGTAAAGCTGCGCCGGGCCGGATTGGTGACATCGGTGCGGGGGCCCGGCGGCGGCTATCGCCTTGGGCGGCCAGCATCTGACATTCGTGTGGCGGATATTCTGGTGGCCGTCGATGAAAAGGTCGATGCCATGCATGTGGGCGCGGGCGCGTCGGGCGGATCGTCGGGCAGCCGCGCGCAATCGCTGACCAACCGCCTGTGGGAAGGCCTAAGCGCGCAAGTCTATGTTTTCTTGCACCAAACGCGTTTGTCCGACGTGGTGGCCAATGAGTTGGCCCCATGTCCGGCGGTGCCGAACCTGTTTGCCGTCGTGGATGAGGAATGAAACTAAAGGCCGCGCAAGCGCGATTCCTTTTGTGATAGATGATGAGGGACGCTGTCCCTCAAACTCCCTGGGATTTAGGACCATTTGGAAGCTGCTGTGAGAGTGTATCTGGATCATAATGCGACCACGCCTTTGCGGGCCGAAGCGCGGGATGCGATGATTGCCGCGATGGATGTCGTGGGCAATCCGTCCAGTGTGCATTCCGAGGGACGCGCGGCCAAGATGCTGGTGGAGCGGGCTCGTGCGCAGGTGGCGCAATTGGTCGGGTGCAAAACCACGCAGGTGATCTTTACCAGCAGTGCGACCGAGGCCGCGGGTTTAGCTGTGGCGCAGAAGGGGCACCACGGCGGGGTATTTGGCGCGTTGGCGACCGAGCATGATTGCCTGGGGGTCTGGAGCGAGGTTGAGATTGACCTGGCGTCCGGGGATCTGGCAGGGGCCGACTTGGTCGCGATTTCAGCGGCAAATAGCGAAACAGGTATTTTGGGCGATGCGGGCCGTGTCATTGGCAGCACAGCGCAGTATTCGACTGTTTGTGACATCACGCAGTTGGCCGGAAAAATGGCCGTGCGCTATCAGGCTGAAACGCCATCCTATGCGATTTTATCGGCCCATAAGATGGGCGGGCCAAAGGGTGTTGGTGCGTTGATCAACTTTACCGCGGATGATCCGGAACCGGTTTTGCGGGGTGGCGGGCAGGAAATGAATCGCCGGTCGGGGACCGAAAACGTTATCGGGATTGCGGGATTTGGGGCCGCGGCAGAGGCCTCAGGCCGTGATGTTGACGCTGGACGCTGGGAGGCGGTGGCGGAACTTAGAAATATTCTAGAACAGACTATTGCGACTGCGTCTGAACAGACTATTTTTGTAGGTGAAGACAAGCCGCGCTTGCCGAACACCACCTGCATGCTGACCCCCGGTTGGAAGGGCGAGACGCAGGTGATGCAAATGGATCTGGCGGGGTTTGCGGTTTCGGCAGGATCAGCTTGCTCGAGCGGCAAGGTAAAAGCCAGCAAGGTCTTGCAAGCCATGGGATATAATGACACCGACGCCGCAAGTGCGATCCGTGTGTCGTTGGGCCTGGAGACAACACAAGAAGATGTGCAGCGCTTTGCGAAAGCCTGGGCAATAAAATTCGAGAAACATCAGATGCGGGCGGCGTGATGCCCGAAGCGAGAGGAATATGAGCTTGGACACGACAATTGTAAAAGAAGGCGTCGATCAAGAGACAGTTGATGCGGTACGCGAAGTTGGCGGTGCCTATAAGCATGGCTGGTCCACCGATATCGAAATGGAGTATGCCCCTCTGGGGTTGAACACCGATATCGTCAAGCTGATCTCGGAGAAGAATGACGAGCCGGAGTGGATGACGCAGTGGCGCTTGGATGCCTATAATGTGTGGTTGACCAAGAAAGAGCCCGACTGGGCGATGGTTGATTATCCCGAGATCGATTTCCAGCAGCAGTATTACTATGCGCGGCCCAAATCGATGGCGGTCAAGCCCAAGTCACTGGATGAGGTCGACCCCAAACTGCTCGCGACTTATAATAAGCTGGGTATCCCCTTGAAAGAACAGGCGCTTTTGGCGGGTGTCGAAGGGGCTGAGGAGCTGACGGATGCGCCGCGCAAGGTGGCTGTGGACGCGGTATTTGACTCCGTTTCCGTCGGCACAACCTTTCAGAAAGAGCTGAAGGCCGCTGGCGTTATCTTTTGTTCGATTTCCGAGGCGATCCGTGATCACCCCGAGCTTGTGAAAAAATACCTTGGCTCGGTCGTGCCGGTGAATGACAACTTTTATGCCACGTTGAATTCGGCAGTGTTTTCCGACGGATCGTTTGTGTACGTCCCGCCGGGCGTGCGCTGCCCGATGGAATTGTCCACCTATTTTCGCATCAATGCGGAGAATACCGGCCAGTTTGAACGCACGCTGATCATCGCCGATAAGGGGTCCTACGTGTCCTACCTTGAGGGCTGTACCGCGCCACAACGTGACGAAAGCCAGCTGCACGCTGCCGTGGTCGAGATCATCATCGAAGAAGACGCCGAGGTGAAATATTCCACCGTTCAGAACTGGTATCCCGGTGATGAAAACGGCAAGGGCGGGATTTATAACTTTGTCACCAAGCGTGCCGATTGCCGTGGTGATCGGGCCAAGGTGATGTGGACGCAGGTCGAAACCGGGTCTGCTGTGACGTGGAAATACCCGTCTTGCATTCTGCGTGGTGACGATAGCCAAGGCGAGTTCTATTCCATCGCCATCGCCAACAACATGCAGCAGGCTGATACGGGCACCAAGATGATCCATCTGGGCAAACGCACCAAGTCGCGCATTGTCTCCAAGGGGATTTCGGCCGGGAAGGCGCAAAACACCTATCGTGGGTTGGTGTCGATGCACCCCAAGGCCAAGGAATCACGCAACTATACCCAATGTGACAGCTTGCTGATCGGCTCTGACTGTGGGGCGCACACTGTGCCCTATATCGAGGTCAAGAATAACAGCAGCCGGGTCGAGCACGAGGCCACCACATCCAAAGTGGACGACGATCAGCTGTTCTATTGCCGCTCGCGTGGGATGGACGAGGAAGAAGCCGTGGCGCTGGTGGTAAACGGGTTCTGTAAGGACGTGCTGCAAGCCCTGCCGATGGAATTCGCGATGGAAGCGCAAGCGCTTGTTGCGATCTCCCTCGAAGGATCGGTTGGGTAAGCCAGATGATGCGTAAACTGACATGGGACGTGGCCATTGCCGCTTTGGTATTCTGGGTGCTGATCACCTTTTTCCGGGTGGGTGGTATCTCGATCGAGGCATTTAAATCGACGCTTCCTTCGGTGCTGATCTTTGCGATGGTCTATGCCGCGATCCGTGTCGCTTTGGTGGTGTTGCGCAAGGGGAATGACGAATGATCCTGACCACAACACCCACCATCGAAGGGCGCAACATCGCCGCCTATCACGGCATTGTCGTCGGCGAGACGATCATGGGGGCCAACATCGTGCGCGATATGTTCGCGCGGGTCACGGATATCGTCGGGGGCCGGTCGGGGCAGTATGAAAATAAGCTGCGCCATGCCCGCGAGGCCGCGATGGCAGAGCTTGAGCAAGAGGCGCGCGCCAAAGGGGCCGATGCCGTTGTGGGCATAGACATCGATTATGAAATCATCGGCGATAGCATGATGATGGTTTCTGTCTCAGGTACGGCGGTGCGGCTGGTCTGATGAACGCTGTGGTCGATACCAGCCCCTTGTCGCTGCATTGGTGGCAGGCGGTCCCGAATTTCGGGGACGCGATCAGCCCTGTGGTGCTGTCCCATGTGTCGGGCCGCAAGGTGGTGCATGCAGGTGTCAACAAGGCCGATATCTGGGGCATTGGATCGCTTTTGCAAGTGGTCAAGCGGGCCTATACCGCCAAGAAAGACCTGCGACCGGTGGTGTGGGGTACGGGGCTTTTGCATGCGGTGAATGGCACGCAGTTTACCAAAAATGTGGATATTGCGCTGCTGCGCGGCCCGATTACCGCCGCCTTGCTGGATATTGAAATGTCACGCTTTGGCGATCCGGGGCTGTTGATCAGCGATGTCTGGCCGCACGACCGCACGCCTAATGGCAAGATCGGGATCGTGCCGCATCATTCGCTGATGGATGATCTGGTTTTGACTGCGTTGTTGGACAGCGATGCGAAATATCAACTGATCGATCCGCGTGACCCCGCCCAAGATGTCTGTGCCGCCATTGCCGCCTGCGACCATGTTTTTGCTTCGTCCTTGCATGGGTTGATCGTGGCCGATGCCTATGGGGTGCCGAACAGCTGGCTTGCCCCTATGGGCCAGTCGCGCCTGAAATATCTGGATTATGCGGCCGCCGTCGGGCGGGCCATGTCGGCCCCGATCATGGTCGAGGACATTCCGATGGTCGATCTGCCCAAACCGGATGCAGAGCTGCCTTATCAAGCGGGCATTGATGCCTGCAAAGATGCCGTTTATGCAAGCTTCCCCAAGGCGTTACGCGCCGGAGGTGTTGCATGATCCCCGCAAACGAAAGCACCGCGACCGCGGGCTTTTCATTCACCCTATTCACTGTCATTGCAGCGCATAAGCGCAAGAAAAGGAGCCTCCCATGCTGAGCATCAAAGGCCTGAAGGTCAAACTCGAAGACGAAGACAAGCAAATCCTTAAAGGTGTCGATCTGGAGATCGAAGCTGGCAAGGTGCACGCGATTATGGGCCCCAACGGGTCGGGTAAATCGACGCTGTCTTATGTGCTGTCCGGCAAAGACGGCTACGAAGTGACAGGCGGCGAGGCCAGCCTAGAAGGTGTTGATCTGCTGGATATGGAACCCGAAGAACGCGCCGCTGCTGGTCTGTTCCTCGCGTTTCAATACCCTGTTGAAATTCCGGGTGTCGGCAACATGACGTTCCTGCGCACCGCAGTGAACGCACAGCGCAAGGCCCGCGGCGAAGAAGAAATGACCGCTGCCGAGTTCTTGAAAGTCGTGCGTGCCCGTGCGAAAGAACTAAAGATCGACGCAGATATGCTCAAGCGTCCGGTCAACGTTGGTTTCTCGGGCGGTGAGAAAAAGCGTAATGAAATCCTGCAGATGGCCATGCTTGAGCCAAAGATGTGCATTCTGGATGAAACCGATTCCGGTCTGGACGTCGACGCGATGAAGCTGGTGGCCGAAGGCGTGAATGCCCTTCGGACCGAAGGGCGCGGCTTTCTGGTGATCACCCACTACCAACGTCTACTGGACCACATCAAACCTGATGTCGTACACATCATGGCGGATGGTCGTATCATCAAAACCGGTGGTCCTGAACTGGCGCTGGAAGTTGAAAACAACGGATATGCGGATATCCTTGCCGAGGTAGCGTAATGGCCGAAGCAGCAGTAAAACAAACCCCGACCGACGCGATGATTGCGACGCTCGACATGCCCCAAGGCGGGTGGTCGGATGCCGCACGTCGCGACGCGCTGGCGCGGGTGCAGGCCATGGGCTTGCCCGGACGCCGTGATGAATATTGGAAATACACGCGGCCAGATACGCTTGTGCAGGCGCAGGCGGTTCCGGCTGCGTTGCGCGACGGCGACGACACCGTATTGTTCGACGCCGTTGACCGGCTAAAAATCGTCTTTGTCGATGGCGTTTTTGACGCTAACGCCTCAGATGATCTGACGCTTGAAGGGATCACGATTGAACGTCTTGCCGATGCGACATCTGATCTGCATTGGGGGCGTGACCTCTATGGCGTGTTGGAAAACAACGGTCAGAACCCGGTGCCGCGCCCCTTGGCCGCGCTGAACACGGCCTTTGCCGCTGATGGTGTGTTGATCCATGTGACCGGCAAGCCGTCCAAGCCAGTGAACATTATTTACCGTCGCACATCGACCACCGCCGACGCGATGCTGCACCACTGTATCAAACTGGACGCCGGTGCCGAACTGACCTTGCTGGAGAATGGCCCGGTTGCCGCGCGCTTTAACGGTGTGCTTGAGGTTGAGGTTGCGGACAAAGCCGCATTCCACCACGTGCGCGCCCAAGGTCGTGACCATGAACAACGTGCGGCCACGCATATTTTTGCGCGTCTTGGTACGGAATCGACGTTCAAATCCTTTACCCTCACAGCCAATGGCGTGATGACACGCAACGATTGCGTGATTGAATTGACCGGCGATGATGCCGCTGCCCATGTGGCGGGTGCCTGTGTCGGCGATGGCCGTGATTTCCACCATGATGACACGGTATTCATCACCCATGACGCCGTGAATTGCGAAAGCCGTCAGGTGTTCAAAAAGGTGCTGCGCAACGGGGCCACTGGTGTGTTCCAAGGCAAGATTTTGGTCAAAGAGGGCGCGCAAAAAACCGATGGCTACCAGATCAGCCAGTCCCTGCTGCTGGATGATGACAGCCAGTTCCTCGCCAAGCCCGAGCTTGAGATTTACGCCGATGATGTGGCCTGTTCGCACGGCTCGACTTCGGGTGCGATTGACGAGGATGCATTGTTTTATCTGCGTTCGCGCGGTGTGCCGCATAGCACAGCGACCGATCTGCTGACCTTGGCATTTCTGGCCGAAGCGGTGTTGGAGGTCGAAGACGAAGACCTGCGCGAAGAAGTCACAGGCCGCCTTGCATCTTGGCTTGAGCGGCACGCGGCCTGATGACAGCCACGCGCGACATCATTGCAAGTTATCGCAACCCGGTCGCCGTGGTTTCACGGCTGCTGGGGCAGGGCATCCGAGAGGATCGTAACCTGATCTATCTGATGGTGGCCTGCCTGATGTTCTTTGTCGCGCAGACACCGCGCCTTGCCCGCGAGGCATTTATCGAGGGCGCGGAACTGAATATGTTGCTGGGGGCCGCGCTGATGGCGTGGCTCTTTATCGCGCCGCTTTTGCTTTATGGCTTGGCGGCGGTGACATATCTGATTTTAAAGCTGTTGCGTGGCAATCCATCGGGCTATTCCACCCGTCTGGCGCTGTTCTGGGCACTGCTGGCGTCTAGCCCGCTGGTGCTGTTACATGGCCTGACGGCGGGGTTTATCGGGCCGGGGATTGAGTTGCAGATTGTTGGGCTTGTCTGGCTTTGTGTATTTTTATGGTTTTGGATCAGCGGCTTGCGCGTCGCTTATAGGCAGTTGAAATGAATTTATCCGATCTGCGCCTATATCTGATCGAACTGGTCGTCCTGTCGCTACGTGATCCACGCAAAGCCGCCGAGCAAATCATCGGGTGGCAGTTGGATCGCGATGTTCTGTGGACCGGTCTTGCACTGGCCGCTGCGGCCAACACAATTGTCTTTTCTGTCAGTGTGCTTTTGCAGCCGTCGGCAGCGATGCCGCTGATCTTTACCAGCCCTCTGGCGATCTTCCTGTTGCTGGCCGGGGTGTTGGCCATCACGGTTCACGGGCTTTACTGGACCGGGCGCGCCATTGGCGGGACGGGCAGTTTGGGCGATGTACTGTCGGTTATCCTATTCCTGCAAGTGCTTAGGGTCATGGCGCAAATTGTCATATTCCTTGTCATGTTCGTGGCCCCAACCCTGTCGTTTATCTTGTCACTGATCACCGGTATTTTGGGGGTGTGGATATTGGTTAATTTTATCGCCGCGGCCCATAGATTTGATAGTCTGGGTCGTGCGGTGGCGACATTGCTCATTTCCATGGCCGTGATCGTGCTGGGGCTTAGCTTTCTTTTGTCCATAATCGGCATCTTCGCCTGAGGAGTATCGCCAAATGTATGACGTCAATAAAATCCGCAGCGACTTTCCGATCCTGTCACGTACGGTCAATGACAAGCCGTTGGTCTATCTTGATAACGGGGCCTCTGCGCAAAAGCCGCAGGTGGTAATTGACGCGATCAGTCACGCATATAGTCATGAATACTCTAATGTTCACAGGGGCTTGCATTACCTTTCTAATTTGGCGACCGACAATTACGAATCTGTGCGCGGCATCATCGCCAAGTTTCTGAACGCGGGTGATGAGGACGAGATCGTGTTCACCTCGGGCACGACCGAGGGCATCAATCTGGTGGCTTACGGTTGGGCCATGCCCAACTTTGAGCCAGGCGACGAGATCATCCTGAGTGTGATGGAGCATCACGCGAATATCGTGCCCTGGCATTTCCTGCGTGAACGTCAGGGGGTGGTGATCAAATGGGTTGATGTGGATCCATCAGGTGCGCTTGATCCTCAGGCTGTATTGGATGCGATCACGCCCAAGACCCGGTTGATTGCTGTGACCCACGTGTCAAACGTGCTGGGCACGGTTGTGGATGTAAAGGCGATCACCGCAGGGGCCCATGCCAAGGGGGTGCCGGTGCTGGTCGATGGGTCGCAGGCCGTCGTGCATATGCCTGTGGATGTCGCGGATATCGGCTGTGATTTCTATGCGATCACCGGGCACAAGCTCTATGGTCCGTCGGGGTCCGGTGCGATCTATATCAAGAAATCCCGCATGGCGCAGATGCGTCCGTTTCTGGGTGGCGGCGACATGATCCGCGAAGTCACCAAAGACAACGTGATTTATAACGACGCTCCGATGAAGTTTGAGGCGGGCACACCCGGGATCGTCCAGACCATCGGCCTTGGCGTGGCGCTGAATTATATGATGGGCATCGGGATGGAGAACATCGCCGCCCACGAGGCCAGCTTGCGCGATTATACTGTTGAGCGTCTGGCGGGCCTGAACTGGGTTCAGGTGCAGGGCACAACGCCCGACAAGGCCGCGATATTCAGCATTACGCTGGACGGGGCAGGGCATGCCCATGACATATCGACTATTCTGGATAAAAAGGGTGTAGCTGTGCGCGCTGGCCAGCATTGCTGTGGCCCGCTGATGCAACATCTCGGCCAGACCGCCACCTGCCGCGCGTCCTTTGGCATGTACAACACCAAGGCCGAGGTCGACACCCTGATCGAGGCGCTCGAGCTGGCGCATGACCTGTTTGCCTGATGTGAAACGGTTTTGGGCCAACGGGCTTGAATTGGCTTGATTTTGTAATTGCAGGAGGCGGCCTGCCTAGCTATACCGCCCCTAGACGGACCCATAGCTCAGCTGGATAGAGCGCTGCCCTCCGAAGGCAGAGGTCGCAGGTTCGAATCCTGCTGGGTTCACCATTTTCTCGATATTATGTGCGATCGGCCTTTCTGGGGTCTTTCTTGTTAACCATCGACAGCCCCTTATTGACCGCCCGCACCAGATCCTCACGTCGAACGGGCTTCATAAGCCGTATATCTTCTGGTCTGAGACCATTGCCGTGGACTGTCGCCTCGCTCGCGTAGCCCGACATGAACACGACAGGGAGGTCGGGCCGTAATTTTCGCAGTGCTTTTGCAAGAGTTGTTCCCTGTAGCTCCCCCGGCATGACAATATCTGTGAGCAGCAAGTCGATCTTGGGCTCAGAGGTGAAAATCTTGAAGGCGGCATCACCCGAGGTCGCCTGAATGACGCGATAGCCAAGTTTCGTCAGCGTCGTCCGAATAGCCGTCAAAACGTCTACATTATCCTCAACCAATAAGATGGTAGGGCTGCTTTCTGCATTGACCTGAAATACTGGGTCTTGAGGTGTCTGCACGTCGACCTTGGCGACTTCGGAGGCTCTGAAATATAGCTTGAACGTGGTGCCAACCCCCAACTCAGAGTAAACCCGAACCATGCCTTTGGATTGCGTCATGAACCCTTCAATCATCGAGAGCCCCAACCCAGACCCAGAACCAACAGGCTTGGTTGTGAAAAAGGGCTCGAAGACGTGCTTCAGGTTTTCGGTTGAGATGCCTTCACCAGTATCACTGATGGCGACAAGCACATACTGACCGGGATCGACCTCTTCATCGTATAATTCAACATAGTCATCATCAACGATGACATTCATCGTCTCGATCGTCAGCTGTCCACCGTCAGGCATCGCGTCACGCGCATTCAAAATGAGGTTCAGAATACCAGCTTCTGCAGAGCTTGCATCGACCTCCGTTTCCCAAAGCTCCTCCAAAAAAGAGGTTTTGACGTCAATGTTTGAGGGTAGCGTACGCCCGATCCAGTTTTTCATGTTTCGTATAAGGCCGTTAAGATCAACCGTCGTGGGTTCCAGCTGTGCCTTCCTTGCAAAGCTCAACATGTTTCGCGTCAATTCAGCGCCCCGCAACGTCGAGGTGATGCTGTTTTTCAAAAGTTCCTTTTGATCCGCATCGGTAATCTCATCTTGAAGAAGCTCAAGATTTCCCAAGATCACGGCGAG
The DNA here is from genome assembly GCF_900116285.1 of Sulfitobacter marinus. Lineage (GTDB taxonomy): Bacteria > Pseudomonadota > Alphaproteobacteria > Rhodobacterales > Rhodobacteraceae > Sulfitobacter > Sulfitobacter marinus. Next base: position 561,306 of record NZ_FPAJ01000001.1, read on the forward strand.
AAGATTGTTGAAATCATGTGCAACACCGCCTGTTAGATTGCCAATGGCGTCCATTTTTTGACTTTTGAAGAGCTGTTCTTGGAGCCGCGTTGTGTCTGTGATGTCTTGGCTAACGACCTCGTAAAGGTCACCATCTTCATCTGATACGTCGATCGGTGAGAAGATTTTTCGGAGCGTGCGAACGTCCCCATCGGGCATCACATACCGCAACTCACTGATCGCAGGTTGCATTCCGAAAACGGTGTTACGATACACTTTGGCTTTCTGGCGGTCGTCAGGGTGAACGATCTTTCCGATCATACCTTCATCAATATCAAGCGACAAAATATCGTCGACCTTCAGCCCGTGCATTTTTGCATAGGCTACATCGCAGTCCACAATCTTACCTGTTTTTCTATTGGAAACGCCGTAACCAAGCCCGGCAAGTTCAGCCGAATGCGCAATTCGCGAGTTCGTCCGGCTTAGCTGCTCATCTTTCTGTGCGATGCTTTTTATGATGTCGCTGCTTGACCTAAGCAGCGTGCCCCAATTGAAAACGTTCTGTTTCAAGTATTCTGAAAATCGCGTTGGAGAGATCACATAGAAGGTCAAAATTGCCATACTATACGCGGTAGCGGTCAGCAGCTTGCCTGTCAGGCCGCCCGCTACCATCGCAATAACATCTTTCGACGTGCCGAAAGCGATAAGAGGAAATGCAATGCCATCTAGGCAAAGAATCGCAATGAATACGATTAGGTAGGCGATCAATCCTAAAATCGGTGACTGCGTGGCCCGCTTTATCAACTCAAAGAGATAGAGCATGATCCCCAATGCCAGAACGATCAAAGTGCCACCCAAAATGATGAACGGGATTGATGTTGCAAACAGCGCGGCAGATGTATTGTGAGGGTTAAGGGTGTCCGGAGAGGACAGGGTATCTGCGACCACGATCATCAGTAATATGTTGAATACATTCACTGCGACGACGAGGAAAACGATCCGTCGCAATACGAATATGTCGCGCTCTACCAGCACGAACAAAACCGAGGTCATCATGAGCGCGCCATATGCGAGGTTCCCGCCACTGACGACAATTCCGTCCGCGATAGGCAGTGAATACAAGTTCCCCAAAAAACCACCAATGACCAAGATGATCGATAGATAGGCGTAGAAGAACACTGCGCGATATGGCTTGGGTAAGAACGTTATTACCAACGCAAACCCGGAGAATAAGCACACGTGTATTGCAAATGGGAAAATCAAATTGCTTCCTATCGTTTGACTAGGCCACCAACTCTATCACAAGTTATGTGCGATCAGCTATAGGTAGAGCATTTGATGATTTAGGTTGTATTGCAAGGCTATTTGGTTTTTGAGATATGCCGTACCGGTTAAGTTTTCGTTAAGCTTCTTTTGGCTCAATTGTTTTAAACCACGGATTATTCGGACATGGCAGCGCGACACACGATGGTTGCACCCCCGATGAAAATCCCCGAAAGACCATCGTCCATCAGGGGTTTCCTAAATCAACTCACCGTAGGAGATCTTACCCTCGGCGGCTTCCACCTTGTTGGTTTACTCGATCAGTGAAATTTTGAACTCCAGCTTCTCGTGCCCCCCAAGAGATCTCTCAGCGGTATAGGACCTTGCCAAAGTACCGCCTGCTTTTTCAATAACCCTCACAGACGCAGGGTTGTCAGGGCTGGTGGTAACTACAACGTGCTTCAGTCCGACAGCCTTCGCATCGGGGAGAATTGCAACAAGCGCGGCAGACGCGAGCCCTTCCCCTTGTCTCCAGGGCACGACGGCATACCCGATGTGACCCGAACAAGTGGGAGGCAACTCTTCTGTCCCGGGTTTCCATCGCAAGCTTATGTGACCGCAAAATTCAGCATCCCATATCCATCGACGGATACTGGGCAAGCGCGGCACTTTCGAACCGTCTGGCAGTGTAATCGGTCCGGCCTTTGCGGTCGGATCATCGAGATTTGAGACAAATAACCCGGCGTCTTTTGAAATGTTGGCTATCTGTTCTTGGGCCGCTTCGGACCGCAGGTTGTCTGGCGACCAGCCTCTGCGCAGAGCCGAAACATAAGCGGGAATGCGTTCAATGCTTGGCTTGAGAAGTATCATTTGATTGTTCCGCAACTAAGTCCTCTAGGAGTGGACATTTACTTAGGCAGAGACAGTTAGCAAGACGCAGTTCCCGCGCCGCCATTCACCACCTTCCAAAAACCACCGTTTGTTGGATGGTTTGCCGAACCGGACTTTCGGTCATCTACGGCGAAAGTCCGAAAGGTCCCGCAAAAGCGATTATCGATGCGTCACGCAGCTAACGGCCGCTTCGAGCCCCACATTGACATTTTTACCCAAAGACCAAACACATCACATATGAGAACCGAAAACACATGCTCCCATTGGATCAGCTCTTCCGGAAATGAAGGCAGCAGAGGGTCTCAGTCAGCCATATTTCCTTACTGGAGTTTCACTAAAACGACGATTGCGATTTGCGCACTGAAGTTGTGCGAAGATTCCGTGTTAGATTTGGATGCGCCAATTAAAGGCGCTGCCTATACATGTCGTCAACTTCTAGCGCATACATCCGGCCTGCCAGACTATGGCCAATTTCCGGAATACGGACGAGCAGTGCGCGCACATGAAGCTCCTTGGTCCCGCGAAAAAATGCTGGATTTGTCTTTGTCCAAAGGGATGCTATTCGAGCCGGAACAAGGGTGGTCTTATTCAAACATTGGCTACATGTTTGTCCGGGACATGATCGAAGATGCAACCGGGCAATCGCTTGGGCAGGTTGTTTCTTCCATGATCTGTAGGCCTTTGCACCTCGATAGCATTGAGTTTGCAGATACGCGTGAGCAGTTTACAAAACTACATTGGCGCGCGGCTGCAAATTACGATCCTCTCTGGGTGTACCATGGTTGTCTTATTGGCAATGCGGCTGATGCCGCGCGCCTGCTTCACGGTTTGTTCTCAGGTGACCTGTTGCGGCGCGATACTCTGAGACTGATGATTGACACAAAGCTGCTTGGTGGCCCACTGCCCGGTCGGCCGTGGTCCCAATGCGGATACGCTCTGGGGCTTATGTCGGGGTCCATTGATGGTATCGGCCGTTCAATTGGCCACTCTGGAGCCGGACCGTTTTGCGTCAATGCCGTTTATCATTTTCCAGATGTAGATGACCCAATTACGGTTGCTAGTTTCACGGGTGGCATTGATGAGGGCAAAGCAGAGTTCGCAGCTGTAGCGCTCGTCCGATGAATGGCAGTAGTGTCCCGCAATGCGGACAACCGCATATTGCCAATAACCTCGATGAAAACCCCCCGAAAGACCATGGTCCATCAGGGGTTTCCTAAATCAAATCACCGGATGAAATCTTACCCGCGGCGGCGTCCACCTTTGCGACCAGCACGGCCGCGGCCTTCTTGGCCGGCTTTGGGGGCGACTTTGTTGAACTTGATCCATTCGGTGCCGTTCGGGTCACGGTCATAAAGGAAGTTGGCGGCGCGGATGGCTTCCATTTCCTTGCCCGGGGTCGCTTTGGTCGATCCCAGACCGAACAGCGTGACGAATGTTTCGTCGTCGATGCCATCGGGCAGGATAATGCCTGCCGCCGTGACCAGTGCCTTGTGTTCCGCGATTTTCGTTTGGTTCACGGGCAGGGTGATCGGGTTCATGATCGCCGACGTCATACCAGCGCCCATGGCCATTGGCAGGAACGCGTTGTTGATGCCGTGACGGTTGGGTAGGCCAAAGCTGATATTGGACGCGCCGCAGGTGGTGTTGACGCCCAACTCCTCGCGCAGGCGGCGCACAAGGGTAAAGACCTGATGGCCTGCAGTCGCCATCGCACCGATGGGCATGACCAGCGGGTCAACCACGATGTCATGGGCGGGAATGCCGAAATCAGCGGCGCGTTCCACGATCTTTTTGGCGACGTTGAAGCGCACATCGGGGTCTTCGGAAATGCCGGTGTCATCGTTGGAAATCGCCACGACCGGCACGTTGTATTTCTTGACCAGCGGCAGCACCAGCTCAAGGCGTTCTTCCTCTCCGGTGACGGAGTTCAACAGCGGGCGCCCTTCGGCAGCGGCCAGACCATTTTCCAGCGCGCCGGGAACCGAGCTGTCGATGCACAGCGGAATATCGACCACGCGCTGCACGACTTCGATCAGCTGACGCATCAATGTGGGTTCAACAAAGTTATTATCCGCATAGCGGGGGTCTTCGGCCATTTTGTTCGAGAAGACGGCACCCGAATTCACGTCCAAGATATTCGCACCCGCCGCTGCCTGCGCAATGGCGTCTGCCTCGACGCGGCTGAAATCGTCGCGCTCCAGCTCTTCGGCCAGGATCTTGCGGCCCGTGGGGTTAATGCGTTCTCCAATAACGCAGAAGGGCTCGTCAAAGCCGATGATCGCTGTTTTGGTTTTGGATTCGACGACGGTTCTGGTCATGGTGTTTCTTTCAGTTAAACGCGTTCAAACGGCGCTGGCAGGTCGGGCAGAAGCCCCGCCGTTTTCAATGGCCCAATTGGCATTCGTTTTGATCCCACCCAGCGGAAAGAAATGCACATTGGTGATGTTAAAGTCGGGGTTGGCGGCCTTGTGGGCGGCCAGTTCGGTGATCACGTCCGTCGGCTCGTAAGGGAGCAGCAGCTTGGTCACGTCCATCGCGCGCTTTTGCAGCACCTTCAGCGATGGGCCGACACCACAGGCGATGGCGAATTTGATCAGGGTTTGCAGCTTGGCCGGACCTGCGATGCCAATGTGGATCGGCAGATCGATACCTGCCTCTTTCAGGCTGTCGGCCCATTCGATGATCGGCTGTGCCTCGAACGCGAATTGCGTGGCGATGGCCATTTTGGCGTCGGTCCGTTCCGAGAAGCCCTGTTTCCAGCGCAGCGCATCATCGACACGCAGGCGGGTGCCGTCTGTGTCAATGTCGCGGTTGCCTTCGGGGTGGCCGGCCACGTGCAGCCGTTCAAACCCGCGCTTGTCGAACAGGCCCGTGTCCATCAACTGCATGGAGTCGCTGAAATCGCCGTGGGGCGTGGTCACACCACCGGCCAGCAGCAACGCCTGTTTCACGTCAGCCTCGCCTTGGTACATGGCGATCCAGTTTTCCAGCGTGGCTTTATCCTTGATGATCCGGGCGGGCATGTGCGGCATGACCTTGAACCCGTCGGCGTTCAGCCGCGCGGCAGTGGCGACCATATCTTCGATGGGGGTGCCCTCGATATGGGCGATATAGACGCGGGTGCCCGCTGGCAGCAGATCACGGAAATTGTCGATCTTCTCGGCGGTGCGCGGCATTACTTCGATGGAATAATCCTGCAAGAATGCCTCGACCGCCGGATTTGGCATGTCGGGGGCAGGGGTGTCTTTTAGCCGGAAATTGAGAAGAGCCATGAGCGTGTCCTTCATGAAAGAGATCAACTGGGTAGCATGGGGCTAGGCCCATCCGTCTTTGGCAATCAGCGCCTTGATGCGGGTGCGGTCGTATTCCGCGTCAATGCGCGCGGCTTCGGCATCGGCGACGGCATCGGGATCGCCTTCGACCGTGTAGGGATCCGCCTTGCGCCATTCCGCCAGATAGGCATCGGACCCGTCGGCCCCGACCTTCATGGCGGCGCGGTCAATCGCTTGTTCAAACCGTTCGGGCAGTGCCCGCTTTGATCCGCGACGGCCCTTGCCGACAATCACTTGGGCAGGAATATCACGCCAATAGACGATGGTTACTTCTGGCATGGTCGATTCCTTTGACTGCACTAGCATTTTTCTAGCGGTTGTTGATCTGTCCACGTCGCCGTTTTTCGACACTCAGAACGGCGTCTGCGACGTCATTACAGTACACAGGGCAGCCCTAAGGGGCGAGGGGCGCGCGCCCTCATAATTCTCAAGAAGGTTGTGAGGTAGATTGCATAAAGCGGCGTTAACGGCGGCGTTTCGCGCTTGCCCCTTCGACCAAGAAATACTACCTTCAAGGTAACTCGTAATGAAAGGCGCAAACCATGGCGCCACAGCGTCCCAAAGGTGCGGGCGCGCTCGACACACCGCCGGCTCTGAGCCCCGCGCCAGTTCCGCCCAGATCGACCGAACTCTATGCGGCCCTTGATCTGGGCACAAATAGTTGTCGCATGTTGATCGCTCAACCTAAGGGGAGCGGTTTCCATGTTGTTGACAGTTTTTCAAAGTCCGTCCAGCTTGGTGCGGGGCTTGAAAAGACCGGGCGATTGTCGCGCGGATCAATGACGCGCACCATTCAGGCGTTGCGCATCTGCCAGCAGAAACTGCGCCGTAACAAGGTGCGCCGGATGCGTCTGGTTGCGACCGAGGCGTGCCGCCGTGCCAGCAATGGTGCGGAATTTATGGCGCGTATCCAGCGCGAAACCGGCCTCAAGCTTGATATCATCAAACCCGAGGAAGAGGCGCAGCTGGCGGTGATTTCCTGCGCGCCTTTGGTGAACCGGAAAACCCACAACCTGCTGGTGGTCGATATCGGCGGCGGGTCGACCGAACTGGTCTGGATCGACATTTCCAAAGTGCCCAAAGCCGATCGCGCGCGGTCGATCATGCGGCTGCATGGCGGGTTTCATCAGGCCCAGTCCAAGGTGCCCGAGGCGCGGGTGGTCGATTGGATCAGCGTGCCCTTGGGCGTGGCCACCTTGCGCGACCAGTTCTCGGACGTCGAAGACGACGCCGCGCGTTTCGCGCTGATGAGCTGGTTCTTCGAGGAAAATCTGGCCGATTTCACCCCCTATCAATCTACTCAGTCCCAAGATCATTTTCAGATTGTGGGTACATCGGGCACGGTCACCACTGTCGCTGCCAGCCATTTGGGGCTAAAGCGCTATGACCGAACCAAGGTGGATGGCTTGCGCATGAGCAGCGCCCAGATCGATAAGGTGATCCATTCCTATCTGGCGATGGGGCCGGGGGGGCGGCGCGCTGATCCGCGTATTGGTCAGGACCGTCAGGCGTTGATCATGTCGGGGGCTGCGATCTTGCAGGCCTTGATGCGGTGCTGGCCGACAAATAGATTAAGTGTTGCAGACCGTGGTCTGCGCGAGGGGCTGCTATATGCCCAGATGAGCGCGGATGGCGTTTTGGAAGAAGGACCAAGCTGATGGCTAAAACACCAACGGGCAAGCCACCGACAGGTAAAACGCCAACCGGCAAAAATACGTCGGGGCGCGGCCAACGCGATTTGAAGGTCAAGGTCAAGTCAGCGCGCGGGCGCAAGCTAAGCTCGACTCGGTGGCTGCAACGACAGTTGAATGACCCATACGTGAAACGCGCCAATGCCGAAGGGTATCGCGGACGCGCCGCCTATAAGATCATGGAACTGGATGACAAGTTCCGCTTTCTGGTACCCGGTGCGCGGATCGTGGACCTGGGCGCCGCCCCCGGTGGGTGGTGTCAGGTTGCGGTCAAGCGTTGCAATGTGCTGGGCGAGAAAAAGGGCAAGAACGTCGGCACCATTCTGGGCATCGACCTGCAAGAGATGGAACCGATTGCCGGTTGCGAATTGCACGTTCTGGATTTCATGGAAGACGACGCCGATCAAACCGTTAAGGATTGGCTGGGCGGCAAGGCGGATGTGGTGATGTCTGACATGGCGGCGTCCAGCTCGGGGCATAAACAAACCGACCACAACCGGATCATCGCCCTGTGCGAGGCTGCCGCCTATTTCGCGTTTGATGTGCTGGAAGAGGGCGGCACCTTCGTCGCCAAGGTATTGGCGGGTGGTGCAGAAGGTGACCTGCAAAAGCTGTTAAAACGCCGCTTTACCAAAGTGTTGAACATCAAGCCGCCAGCAAGCCGTCAGGACAGCTCCGAGAAATTCGTCGTCGCCACCGGCTTTAAGGGGCAATTGCCCGAGGATGAGGTCGACCCGCGCGGGTGAGCCGCTTAACCTGTGATATGAGGGGCGGGAAATCGCTATTCGACCGTCATAATTTTTTGCACTAATCTGGTCTGCCGTCCCTTTATTTGGCAAGCCGTTACCCTATCTCGGTTTATCGTCTGTTTAACGCACGGCGGGCACGGTGCATTAGCCGTATAGAAATCCTCGAAAAATCGACCGTTTGGCGCGAAAATCATCAATTAGGGGCTGGTTGTTTTGGCACCGCTCGCTGATAATTGCGGCATGTCTTTATTTTTGATCATTGCCCTCCCGTTTCTTGGCGCATTGCTGCCCGGTCTGATGATTCAGGCCGGCCGTCAAAGCTGCTTTATCATGACATTTCTGGTGACGGCCTCGGCCTTGATCGGGCTTGCCACCCACGCCCCCGCTGTTCTGGCAGGGGATGTGGTGACCGCGCAGCTGAACTGGTTGCCGTCGCTGGGTCTGAACGTCAATCTGTTCCTTGATCCCTTGGGGCTGATGTTTGCAGGGCTGATCCTGGGGATCGGTTTGCTGATTATCACTTACGCGCGGTTCTATCTGTCGCGTGATGATAATATGGGTGAATTCTATACCTATCTGCTGCTGTTCCAAGGCGCGATGGTTGGGATCGTTCTGTCCGACAACATCCTGATGTTGCTGGTTTTCTGGGAACTGACCTCGCTGTCGTCTTTCCTGCTGATCGGCTTTTGGAAGCACACGGCTGACGGCCGCCAAGGTGCGCGGATGGCGTTGACCGTCACGGGCATGGGCGGCCTGGCGTTGATCGGTGGTATGCTGTTGCTGGGGCAGATCGCGGGCAGCTATGATCTGACCACCATTCTGGAAAACCGCGAGCTGATCCAAGCCTCGCCTCTGTATGTGCCCGCGCTGATCCTGATCTTGGTCGGTTGTTTCACGAAATCCGCACAGTTCCCGTTCCATTTCTGGCTGCCTCACGCGATGGCGGCGCCGACACCGGTGTCGGCCTATCTGCATTCGGCCACGATGGTGAAGGCGGGGCTGTTCCTGATGGCGCGGCTGTGGCCGGTTCTGTCTGGCACGGATCTTTGGGTGATTTTGGTGTGCTCTGCGGGGTTGATCACCATGGTTCTGGGCGCGGTGATTGCCCTGTTCAAGGATGATCTCAAGGCATTGCTGGCGTTTTCGACCGTGTCACATCTGGGGCTGATTACGTTCCTTTTGGGGACAGGCACAGCCTTTGGCGCGATGGCGGCGGTGTTTCACATCCTGAACCACGCCAGTTTCAAGGCGGCATTGTTTATGACGGCGGGTATTGTCGATCACGCGGTGCACACCCGAGATATGAAACGGCTGGGTGGCTTGCGCCGCCTGATGCCGCTAACCTTTGCCGTGGCGACCATTGCGGCGCTGTCGATGGCGGGGATACCGCTTCTCAACGGCTTCCTATCCAAAGAAATGATGCTGGAAGAGGCGTATCACACCACGCTGTTCGGCTCGCCCTATCTGGTGGCTGTGGTCGCGACGTTGGGTGCGTTGTTTTCGGCGGGGTATAGCTTTCGCTTTGTCGCCCATACGTTTTTGGGGCCTGTGCGCGATGATTACCCTGACACGCCCCATGATCCGCAGGTCGGCCTGTTGTTGCCCCCTGCGTTGCTGATCATTCCGGTGATTGCCATCGGTGTTGCGCCGTTTCTAGCAGAGCCCTTCGTGAAAATCGTGACCCAAGCGGTGATCGGCAATGCGGCCGCGCTTCCGGATGCGCATCTTAAAATCTGGCACGGGTTGGTGCCTGCGCTGTGGATGTCCGTGATCGCCGTGGTGGGTGGCTTGATCCTGCTGGCGGCATTTGCCCCGCTGGCCAGACTGTGGGCCGCAACGCCGCGCCCCGAGGCCAAGGATATTTTTGACCGCATCATCGCGGCGGCCGTGTCGCTGGCCTATGTTTTTGCGGAGCGTTTGCACAACAGTTCCTTCACCCGTTATGCTGCGATCTTCACCGCGACCGTCATCGCCATCGGTGCGCACGCGTGGTTCACAGGTGTAAATGCAGCACCGACGCGCGACATGCTGGCGATCACGCCGGTTGGGTTTGCAGGCTGGCTGATGCTGATCCTCGCCACGGTATTTCTGGTCACGGTTCACCGTAACCGCTTGGCCACGCTGATCTTGATGGGCGTTATTGGCTTGATGGTGTCGGTCGGATTTAACTATTTCTCGGCCCCCGATCTGGCGCTCACGCAAATCTCGGTCGAGGTGGTGACAATCGTGTTGCTGCTGTTGGCGCTGAACTTTTTGCCCAATGCAACGCCGGTGGAATCGACTGCGGGTCAACGCACGCGCGATATCATTCTGGCACTGGCCGGGGGCATCGCGGCCATGGGGCTGACCTATGCGATGCTGATGTCGGATTTCCCGATTACGTCGATCTCGGAATACCATCTGGCCAATTCCTATAAGGGCGGCGGCGGCACCAATGTGGTGAACGTGATTCTTGTTGATTTTCGTGGCTTTGATACCTTTGGCGAAATCATCGTGCTGGGGATCGCGGCGCTGGTGATCTATGCCCTGACCGAAGCCTTGCTTGCCGGCCCCGTCCGTGCGCGTCTGCTGAACCGTGGATACGAAGAAGCCCGCGCAGGCGATGCACACCCGTTGATGATGGTGGTACTGACTCGCGTCTTGATGCCGCTGGTTTTGATGGTGGGCGTCTTTATCTTCCTGCGCGGTCATAACGAACCCGGTGGCGGCTTTATCGCCGGTCTGGTCGTCGCGATTGCGGTGCTGATGCAATATATGGCCAGCGGGTTCAGCTGGGCAGAACGCCGCCAGCGTTATCCCTATCACGGTATCATCGGGGCAGGAGTGCTGTGTGCGGGTCTGACCGGCATTGGCGCATGGTTTGCGGGGGCACCGTTCTTGTCCTCGGCCTTTGGCTATTTCCGCATCCCCCCGATGGAGAAGTTCGAGCTGGCCACCGCCATGGGCTTTGACCTCGGCGTGTTCCTGGCCGTCGTCGGTGCCGTTATGCTATCGCTCGAAAGCTTTTCGCGGCTGGGGCGGCGCGCTGGCATCGAAGAAAGCGATTATGCCATGGATATCGACCCGTCCCGCATCGAAACGCTAACGGGAGGGGAGAGCTGATATGGAGCTTCTTGTTGCAACAGCCATCGGCACGCTGACAGCTGCGGGTATCTATATGATCCTGCGTCTGCGTACTTTCCCCGTGATCATCGGCACATCGTTGCTCAGCTATGCGGTGAACGTGTTTTTGTTCGCCTCGGGTCGGCTCGCGTTGAACGCGCCGCCGGTTCTGCGCGACGGGGTCGAGGTCTATACCGATCCGCTGCCCCAAGCGCTTGTGCTGACGGCGATTGTGATCTCCTTCGGGATGACGGCTGTGATCGTGATGATCGCGGTTGGGTCTTACCTCAGCTCGGATGATGATATGGTGAACGATCCCGATGCCGACGCTGACCAAACCAAGGAGGGCGCGGCATGACCCATTGGCTCGTTCTTCCTATCTTGTTGCCAGCCATGCTGGCGGCGTTGCTGGTTCTGGTGGCGCGGTATCACCTGACCATCCAGCGGGTGTTCTCGGTCGCGGGATCGCTGACGTTGCTTGGCCTTGCATTGGGGCTGTTCTGGCAGGCGTCTGACGGCACGGTAAGCCTGTATTTGCTGGGCAACTGGTCCGCGCCCTTTGGCATTGTGCTGGTTGCTGACCGCCTGTCGACCTTGATGGTGCTGCTGACCTGTGTGCTCGCCTTGCCTGTGTTGCTCTATGCAATCGGGTCGGGCTGGGACGCACGCGGGCAGCATTTCCATCCGCTGTTCCAATTCCAGCTTATGGGCATTCTGGGTGCTTTCCTGACCGGCGATGCCTTTAACCTTTTCGTGTTTTTCGAAGTGCTGCTGATCGCGTCCTACGGGTTGATGATCCATGCGGGCGGCCAGAAACGGCTGCGGGCAGGGACGCAATATGTGCTGTATAACCTGCTGGGGTCGACCCTATTTCTGTTCGCGCTTGGCATGCTTTATGCCGAAACTGGCACCTTGAATATGGCTGATCTGGCGGTACGTGTCGCGACACTGGATGCCGCAGATGGTGCCGGTATCCGCGTGGCTGCCGTGTTGCTGTTGATGGTCTTTGCGGTCAAGGCTGCTATCCTGCCGCTGCATTTCTGGCTGCCTGCCAGCTATTCCGAGGCACCTGCACCCGTTGCGGCCCTGTTTGCGATCATGACCAAGGTCGGTGCCTATTGCATCATCCGTATGTTCACGCTGGTTTTTCCGCCCGACCTTGAGATTACCCAAGGCCTGTTCGGTCTGTGGTTGATCCCTGCGGCATTGCTGACCGTCGCCTTGGGCATGGCAGGGGTGTTGGGGGCCAGAGATGTTGGCCGTCTGGTCGCGTTCTCGGTGATTGGGTCGATGGGGATGTTGCTTTCTGCCGTGGCGGTATTCACCCCTGCAGGGGTGACGGCGGCGCTGTATTATGCGCTCCATTCCACCTTTGCGACCGCTGCGCTGTTCTTGTTGGTGGATGTGATCCGCTCACGTCGGGGCGACGCTGGTGGCGGCTTTGATGTGGCCCCTCCGATGATGGGCGGTGCGTTAGTGGCTGGCATGTTCTTTGTTGCGGCCATCGGGATGACGGGCCTGCCGCCACTGTCGGGTTTTATTGGTAAGCTGCTGATTTTGGATGCGGCGCGCAGCTCTGATCTGATGTGGTGGAGCTGGGGTATTATCTTGGTGGGATCGCTGGTTGCTATCGTCGGATTTGCCCGCGCGGGCAGCGTGGTGTTCTGGAAGGCGCACCAGCCCGTTGAGGGCACCCCCGAAGAAATGGCGGAGCCTGAGCCCCAGCCCGCATCGGTGCTGCCCATGGTATCTACCGGCGGATTGTTGGCGTTGCTTGTGGCCATCACAGTCGGGGCAGGGCCGATTACCCGCGTGCTGTCAGACACGTCAGAGCAGCTGTTTAATCCCGAAAGCTATATCGCAGTGGTACTGACCACGCCCGGCAAGGTGATCAAGGATTACCACGGTGAAGACGATCATGGTGCCGACAGCCATGGCGATGACGGGTCGCATGGGTCTGACGCCGTAGACCCTGCAGCCACGAAAAAGGATCACTGATATGCGCGCACGTCTGTTTCCGCATCCGCTGTTGACCGTGTTGCTGGCCATCGTCTGGTGTGTGCTGGTCAATGAGGTCAAACTAGGCACCGTGGTGTTCGGCATCATCCTTGGCCTGCTTATCCCGATCATCACCGCGGCCTATTGGCCCGACCGCCCACCCGTCGGCAGACCGATCAAGCTGGCCTCGTATCTGCTGCTGGTGATGTGGGATATCATCGTCGCCAATGTTGTGGTCGCGATGATCGTGCTGTTTAAAAGCAACAAGAACATGCGCCCGCAATGGGTGGTCATTCCGCTGGACCTGCGCACCCCCGAGGCGATTACAATGCTCGCAGGCACCATCACCCTGACCCCCGGCACCGTCAGCGCGGATCTGTCCGAAGACGGCGCGGCACTGCTGGTTCACGCGCTGGATGCGGAAGACCCGGACGCGGTGCGCGACGACATCAAACAGCGCTACGAGCGCCGACTAAAGGAGATTTTCGAATGATCCTGATGGCTTTGAACTTTGCATTCGTCGCGGTGGCTCTGTCACAACTTCTGGCGATGCTGCGCCTTGTCAAAGGCCCCTCGACCGGGGACCGCATTCTGGCGCTCGATACGATGGTGATCAATGCAATCGCTTTGATTATCCTGCTGGGCATGCGCCTTGGCACACAGGTTTATTTTGAAAGCGCGATGATCATTGCGATGCTGGGCTTTGTGTCCACCGTCGCCATCGCGCGCTTTGTCTTACGAGGTGATATCATTGAATGATCTTGGCATAATAACCGAAGCAATCATCGCAGCACTGCTGGTGATTGGCGCATTCTTTACACTGGTCGGCTCCATCGGTCTGATCAAGCTCGACAATTGCATGTCGCGACTGCACGGCCCGACCAAGGCATCAACCTTGGGGGTAGGGTCGCTGCTGATTGCATCGGTGGTCTATTCCTTTCAGACCTCGGACGGCTCCGTGCATGAAATTCTGGTGATGGTGTTCCTTTTTGCCACGGCTCCCATCTCGGCCAATTTCATCGCCAAGGTAAACATGCACCGGTTGCGCGGGAAAAAGGCGCTGCCACCGCCGCCGGGCGATCCGGTCTGGAGCACCTATTCCGAAAAATAACCCAAAGGCCCGCAGCGAAATCTGCGGGCTTTTCGCTGCGTCCTTGGGGACGATGAAATTATTTTCGCCAAAACCCGATATCTGGTTAAAACCGCGCTTGACGGGGGCAGGGCCAGACCCTATGACCACCAAACGCTTTGAAGTTTACGACAAAGCGTGCAGTGGGCGGTTGTAGCTCAGTTGGTTAGAGTACCGGCCTGTCACGCCGGGGGTCGCGGGTTCGAGTCCCGTCAACCGCGCCACCGCTGCATTTTTCAAAACATGTGCAAAATTTACGCCGTCAGGCGCGCTGCCCTCGGGGGGCTGACTGCCTGCGTTTGAAGCGCCTTCAAACTGCCGGAATAGCCCGCAGCACGGCGTGAAATTATTCCTGACATATCGACGCGTTAATCGCTTGACCCCTGCGCCACCTTGGCCTATTCCGCCCCCATCGCGCGGTTGTAGCTCAGCTGGTTAGAGTACCGGCCTGTCACGCCGGGGGTCGCGGGTTCGAGCCCCGTCAACCGCGCCACTATCCTCCCTTTACAGGGTACGAAACGGACCACCTTCGGGTGGTCTTTTTCGTTTGTGGGGGGCTGCAAACGACTTGGTCAAGTCTAACGCCGGGCTTTACTGTACATCCGCCCAACCTGCGCACCAAAGTAATCTTCGCCAATAGCGTTTTGATCACGAAACGTTTTGCGGACACAGCCATGCATCCAGATAAAGCTTCATGCGCTTTTGTATCGGAAGCTCATTATTGATAGCGCAGAAGTGCAAGGCCATGCACTGTATTGCAAAGGCTTGAATGCCCTCTGCCAAGATCATCGCGGGCACATCCTTGCGATAGGGGCCATCAGAAAGCCATTGCGCAAGCACCCGGACTTGACGGTCGAATGTTTGCGCAATTGGGCCAATCTCCTCCTTAGCGGCTGCGCCGGAATGGCGAAGAATAACGTCAAACACGTATCTTTCACTGGTCATGAACAGCATCAGAGGTTGCAGGTACCGAATAAAATCGTCTGTGTTTTCTGGTGGAGTCTGTCTTTCAAGCGCATCAAGATGTGTGTCGATTTTACTGCCAATAATAATTTCCATTAAGGCATCTTTGTCAGGGAAATGTGCAAAGAAAGTACCCTTTGCCACGGCAGCGTCTTGCACCACTTCCTCAACGCGTAGGGCACCATAGCCCTTTGACGAAATGATTTTCCAAGCTGATTCTATCAGTTTAGCGCGCGTGGCCAATGTGCGTTTTTGAACGGCTTTTTTCATACCGCATAGTTACAGAATTTCTGACTGCGGTCAAAATATAAATTGACCGAAGTCATTTTTATAAATATGACCGTGGTCAATATTTATAAGGCACCAAAGGAAATCCAATGTCCAGCAAACGTATCTTCGTTCTAAACGGCCACCCGGCAGCCACCTCGCTCTCAAAAGCGTTCTCCGAGACCTATGCGCAAGCGGCAAGAGCCGCAGGCCACGACGTGCGGATCATGCATCTTCACGACCTTAACTTCGATATGGATTATGGCTTTTCAGGTTATAGTAACTACAAGCCCCTGGAGCCGGATTTGGAAGTCTTTCAATCGAATGTCGAATGGTCCCAGCATGTTGTCCTTAGTACGCCGATGTGGTGGGGGGGGCTTCCGGCCAAGCTGAAAGGCCTGATTGATCGCGCTTTCTTGCCGGGCTGGGCGTTTGACACCCGCACGATCAAGATGGGGATGCCAGCGCCAATGCTTACAGGACGAACCGCGCGGGTGATTGTTACGTCCGATACGCCCGGCTTTTTCTTTGGTTTGTTATATAGCAAAGCATTGCTACGACAGATCAAAGGCCAGATTTTCCACTTTGTCGGAATAAAGCCAACAAAGATCACATATTTTGCGCCTGCAAGCCATGCAGGACCAGCGCAAATCAAGCCGTGGATGAAAACTGTTAAGTCATTGGGGCAACGCGCGATTTGATGGAAAATACAGGTGCCGAAGCCTCACTTAGGTACCGCACCGTATAGGGGCGGCGCAGCCATTACGCGCACCGCCCCAAGCGTTCTTCATACGTCAAAGCGTCGAGTATCCGCGCCCAGCTGCAAATACCCTTGTGAAAGCTTTCCATGTCGTATTTTTCATTCGGGGAATGGATCGCGTCGTCGTCTTTGCCAAAGCCGATCAGCACGGGCGTTGTGTCCACGATCTGCTGGAAATGCCCCGCAATCGGGATCGAACTGCCGCAGCCGATAGAGGCGGCGTTTCCGCATCTGGGTGGGTCAGCTTTTGTCAGCGGAGAATTCCCTTTCACTCACGGCATCGAATGCCTGGTCAGAGCCTGTCTTGCCATTTCCCTGCAATGCGGCGAGGGTCCGGTCGAAGTAAATCAGAGAAGCCCCTTATGCAGATTATCACCATTACTGTTTCTGCAATCATATCGTGGGCTCTCCTGAGCGTCGTCAGCCGCATTTTGTTGGTGAACTTCGATCTTGATCCGTGGATGTTCAGCTTTCTGCAGCTTGTGTCGGGCGGTCTTACTTTGCTGCTGATTGGCTATCGTGGCGCGGGTGGTGCCAGCAGCTTTGCCAGACCATCCACTTGGGTTCTGGGCGCGCTGCGGGTACTGTCCGCCGCGCTTTATACAGCCGTGTTGGCCATCATCAGTGTGTTGGAGACGGGCATCATCAGTGCCTTAAACTTGCCGGTCGTCGCCGTTTTCGTATGGGTTTTACACAAGCAGCGCCCTGCCGTCATTGCCTGGGTCGGGCATGCAATCTTGCTGGTCGTTGTGACGGTTATGGCCCGACGTCTTGAAAGTGACCTGCAGTTGACCGTTCTTGGCCTGATGGGGCTGAATGCGATGTGTCTTGGCGCAATGAACCTCATCGCGGAACAGCACCCAGAAAACAAAACGGCGACCTTGTCGGGTCGGGCATGGTTTACCGGTGTCGTCCTTGCCATTACTGCGGCACTGTTTCTATGTCTGCGGATATTGCAAGGCCAAGAAATCCTCACCCAGATCACCGCTCCTTTGATCTTGTCGAGTGTCATCGTCGGTGTACTGCTAAGAGCGCCGTCAATGTTCTTGGCCTTCTGGGCAGTCAGTGCTGCAGGGGCGCAAGGGTACACCGCGGCAATCTCACTGCTCCCTTTATTTGGCATGATGTTTGAACAAGCCGCAGTTGCTGTCGGCTTGCTGGACACGTCACGTTTTGAGGTTGAAAGCCTGTACCTCGCGTTTGCGGCATTGGCAGGCACCCTTTTGATCTGGTTTTCAGGACAGACCTATACACAGAAAAAATAACGTCCTGCGATGTCCGTGATCCGGATAAGGGCATTCACGGCCCCGGGCTTAACCAAAATGGATGCGCGCCTCTATTATGTCTGCACGGACGACCAGTTAGCAGGATATACCTGCCGCACTGCATCGAATAGGGGCGGCGCAGCCATCACGCACACCGCCCCAAGCATCCTTCTTACGTCAAAGCGTCCAGTATCCGCGCCCAACTGCGGATGCCTTTATGAAAGCTTTCCATATCGTATTTCTCATTAGGTGAATGGATTGCGTCGTCGTCTTTGCCAAAGCCGATCAGCACGGGTGTTGTGTCCACGATC
Source organism: Sulfitobacter marinus (assembly GCF_900116285.1). GTDB lineage: Bacteria > Pseudomonadota > Alphaproteobacteria > Rhodobacterales > Rhodobacteraceae > Sulfitobacter > Sulfitobacter marinus. Next base: position 579,006 of record NZ_FPAJ01000001.1, read on the forward strand.
TGCTGGAAATGCCCTGCAATCGGGATCGACCCGCCGCAGCCGATATAGGCGGCGGGGATGTTCCATTCTTCGGTCAGCGCGTTGCGGGCTTTTTCGAACGCGGGTTTGGTCGTCTCGAACACCGATCCCCCGCTGGTGCCGTGGTCTTTGAAGCTGACTTTGCAGTCGACGGGCAGCATGTCGGTCACCATTTTGCGAAAACTCTCGCGGATGGCGACGGGGTCTTGGTCGCCCACCAGACGAAAGCTGATTTTGGCGTGGGCTTCTGACGGCAGCACGGTTTTAAAGCCCGCGCCGGTATAGCCGCTCCACATGCCGTTGACCTCGCAGGTTGGGCGCGACCAGAGCATTTCAATCGGCATGCGGTCTTGCTCGCCTGCTGGCTGTGACAGGCCCACATCGCCCAGGAACGTCGCGTGATCAAAGGCAAGGCCCTGCCACTGCGCCTGAATGTCATCGGGCAGTTCGGGCACGCCGTCATAGAAACTAGGTACGGTGATGCGGCCCGTGTCGTCATGCAGCGACGCGATGATCTTGGCCAGCACCCGCGCGGGGTTGATCGAGATACCGCCATACATACCCGAATGCAGGTCCAGATCGGGGCCGGTGACGGTGATTTCCTCGCCCAGCAACCCACGCAGCATGGTGACGATGGACGGCACTTTGGACTGGAACATGCCGGTGTCACAGATCATCGCGTAATCGGCGCTCAGCTCTTCGGCGTGCTCTTGCATGAAGGGGATCAGGGAGGGCGACCCGGATTCTTCCTCACCCTCCAGGAACATGGTGATGCGGCAGGGGAAATCGCCGTTGACGGCTTTCCAGGCGCGCAGGGCCTCGACGATGGTCATCAGCTGGCCCTTGTCATCCGCCGCACCACGGGCCCGGATCACGCGGCCCTTGGCTGTGTCTTCGATGGCTGGATCAAACGGGTCGCGGTTCCACAATTCCAGCGGGTCAACGGGCTGTACGTCGTAATGGCCGTAAAACAGGATATGAGGTTTATCCGCCGGCCCGTCCACATGGCCCACAACCATCGGATGGCCGGGGGTCACACGTTTGGTCGTCGTAATGCCAATGGCGTTCAGGTCATCAACCAGCCAATCGGCGGCACGGTCACAATCGGCCTTATAGGCGGGTTCAGTCGAGATGGACGGGATGCGCAGCAGTTCGAACAGACGGTCGGTCGCGGCATCCAGATCGCTGTCGATCCGGGTCAGAACATCACTTAAGGACATGGGAGAAACCTTTCATATACATAGAGTTTGGCGCGACCGTATCAGTGCGCCGCGCGGTGTCTAGGGGGCAGGCCCGCAGATCAGCCAACTGGCCGCGCGGCGCTTATTATTGGCAGGGGCAGGGGGTGGCCATGCATGATTCCGCGCGATATGACGGCTGACCGGCCCATGTCTTGGGTTGTTTTTTTTGGACCGATACCAAAGGGGTACTTTTCAAAGACGAAATTTCGTCCACGTTAACTTGATTTCGATCAAGCCATGCAAGGACAAGGGGCATAGGAATACGGGCGAAGCGTCATAATCATGGACCTGCGACAATTGGGACAGATTAAGGCATTGAAACAAAAGTGTTAGAACTGTATTCATTCTAAAACACGAATATGGCGATTGGGTCCTTCGCCTTTAAGGCCCGGTCGAGTGTCAGGAGGAAGGCGCGATGGATTACACCAAACAGCTTGAACAGGCGATTGATCGCCTGCACGAGGAAGGGCGCTATCGCACCTTTATTGATATCGAACGTCGCAACGGGCAATTCCCCCATGCGGAGTGGACGCAGCCCGACGGTGAGAAAAAAGACATCACCGTATGGTGTGGCAATGACTATCTGGGGATGGGGCAAAACCCCGTTGTGCTTGAAGCCATGCACGAAGCGCTGGAGCAAACCGGGGCAGGGTCCGGCGGGACGCGCAATATTTCTGGCACCACCGTTTACCATAAACGCCTTGAGGCCGAGATCGCCGATCTTCACCACAAAGAAGCCGCGCTGCTATTCACAAGCGCCTATATCGCCAATGACGCGACCCTTAGCACTTTGCCCAAGCTTTTTCCCGGTCTGATTATCTATTCTGATGCACTGAACCATGCGTCCATGATCGAAGGTGTGCGCCGCAACGGCGGGGCAAAACGCATTTTCCGCCATAACGATGTCGATCACCTGCGCGAATTGATCGCGGCGGACGACCCTGCAGCCCCAAAATTGATTGCATTTGAATCAATTTATTCGATGGATGGCGATTTTGGCCCGATCGAGGAAATTTGCGACCTTGCTGACGAGGTTGGTGCGCTGACCTATATCGACGAAGTACACGCTGTGGGCATGTATGGCCCGCGCGGCGGCGGTGTTGCAGAGCGTGACAACCTGATGCACCGGCTCGACATCATTAACGGCACTTTGGCCAAGGCTTATGGCGTGATGGGCGGCTATATCGCCGCGTCCGAGAAAATGTGCGATGCGATCCGGTCCTATGCGCCGGGCTTTATCTTTACCACGTCGCTGCCGCCTGCTGTGGCGGCTGGCGCGGCGGCTTCGGTTGCCTATCTCAAGACCGCACCTGAGCTGCGTGAAAAGCACCAACAGCAGGCTAAGATACTGAAACTACGCCTGAAAGGGTTGGGTCTGCCGATCATTGATCACGGCAGCCACATCGTGCCGGTGATTGTCGGCAACCCTGTGCACACCAAGATCCTGTCGGATATGTTGCTGGAGCAGCACGGCATCTATGTGCAGCCGATCAATTTCCCGACGGTCCCCCGCGGGACCGAGCGTTTACGCTTTACCCCGTCCCCCGTTCACGGCCCCCGCGAAATGGACGGACTTGTCCATGCAATGGACGGGTTGTGGTCACATTGTGCGCTGAATCGTGCCGAATTAGCCGGATAAATACGTTTTTTCTTCGTCGCCCGTTGATTTGTGTTAAGCATGACGCAAGAAACAACACATCTCGAATCGTAGAAGACGACCCGGGAAAGTGTAACAGGCACGAAAACGACGGGACGTAGGTATGATCGGGCGTTGGGTTTCCAAGGCGAATGAGGACGAGCAAGTTGAAGCCCGTGGCTTTGACGCGTATGAGTTGCGGCTAGGTGACTTGATGCGCGGCGAACGCGCAACGATGGGTAAATCCCTGCTTGATGTCCAACGCGAATTGCGGATCAAAGCATCTTATATTGCTGCCATCGAAAATGCCGATCCTGATGCTTTTGACACGCCCGGCTTTATTGCTGGCTATGTCCGGTCCTATGCCCGATATCTGAACATGGACCCGGACGAGGCGTTCGCGTCTTTCTGTGCTGAATCCGGTTTCTCTGTTGCGCATGGTATGTCCGACAAGGCGTCCGTGATCAAAAAGACGCCGCGCGAAGAGCGTTTGATGCGCAAAACCGAGAGCGATATTTTCAACCGTCCTGCCACACCCTTTACCCCGATGGGGGACAGCCTGCTTAGCCGGATTGAGCCCGGTGCATTGGGGTCTGTGCTCGTGCTGGTCGTTTTGATCGGGACAATCGGCTTTGGCGGCTGGAGCGTGCTGAAAGAAGTGCAGCGTGTGCAGGTCACGCCGGTTGATGAAACGCCGGTTGTGCTGTCTGACCTTGACCCGCTGGAAGGTGCGCTTAGCCCCGCACCGCAAGCATCTACGAATGCTGTTGTTGCGCAAAGCCTGATGACCGTGCCGCGTACGGATGCGCTGGACCGTCTGTACCGCCCTGCCGCCCTTGATGTGCCGGTTTTGATCGCCCGTGACGCGCCTATTGCATCGATTGACCCGCATACCGTCGGTAGCTTTGTACCGCCCGCGATGGATGATCAGGTTATTGCTGGCATTGCCTTTGGTAACACCCATGCTGATCCGTCGTTCGTTGATTTTGCCATGCCGCAGGTCGTCGAAGATGCGGCACCCGAGCTGCGTTTGGTTGCCGCGTACCCGTCTTGGGTCCGCATTCGCGCCGCAGATGGTAAGGTGATCTTTGAAGGGATCATGAACAAGGGCGACAGCTGGGATGTCCCGGCAACGCAGGAACCACCCATGCTGCGCACAGGCGAATCCGGTGCGCTGTATTTTGCCATGGACGGTCAGTACTACGGACCCGTTGGCGACCGCGGCACGGTGACGTCGAACCTGCCGTTGCAGCGTCAGGCCGTGGCTGATCTGTACCAGCCGGCCTTGTTCGAAGAAAACTCGGCCCTCGCGACCATGGTTGCCGAACTTCAAAACGCCGCGACCAGCCCGACAGAATAAGCCAGTTACCATTGCAAGCAGCGCCGCGGCTGAATAGGTTGCGGGCAACGTTGATCTATTGCCAAAGGTGCTGTCCATGTCGCTGAATCACATCCGTCCCTGGCGCAATATTTACCGCCGGAAATCCCGGCAGATCATGGTGGGCAATGTACCGGTGGGGGGCGACGCGCCGATTTCAGTGCAGACCATGACCAATACGCTGACGACGGATGTCAAAGGCACCATCGCGCAGATCCAAGCGGCTGCCGATGCGGGGGCCGACATCGTGCGGGTCTCTGTCCCGGATGAGGCATCTTCAAAGGCACTGAAGCAGATTGTGCCCGAGGTATCGGTGCCCATTGTTGCCGACATCCATTTTCATTACAAACGCGGGATCGAAGCCGCCGAAGCAGGAGCCGCCTGTTTGCGGATCAACCCCGGCAATATCGGCGATGAAAAACGCGTTAAGGAAGTCATCAAAGCCGCCCGCGATCACAATTGTTCCATTCGGATCGGGGTGAACGCGGGGTCGCTGGAACGGCACTTGCTTGAGAAATACGGCGAGCCTTGCCCCGACGCGATGGTGGAAAGCGGGCTGGACCACATCAAGATCCTGCAAGACAACGATTTTCACGAGTTCAAGATCAGCTGCAAAGCCTCTGACGTGTTCATGGCCGCCGCCGCCTACCAACAGCTTGCCGAAGCAACGGATGCGCCGATCCACCTTGGCATCACCGAGGCAGGCGGGTTGATCAGCGGCACGGTCAAATCCGCGATTGGCATGGGCAACCTGCTGTGGATGGGCATTGGCGACACGATCCGTGTCAGCCTGTCTGCCGACCCGGTGGAAGAAGTCAAAATGGGCTTTGAAATCCTTAAATCCCTTGGCCTGCGGCATCGCGGTGTGAACATCATCAGCTGCCCGTCCTGTGCGCGGCAAGGGTTTGACGTGATCAAAACCGTAGAAACCCTTGAACAACGGCTAGAGCATATCAAAACCCCGATGAGCCTGAGCATCATTGGCTGCGTGGTGAACGGCCCCGGAGAGGCACTGATGACCGATGTCGGCTTTACCGGAGGCGGTAACGGCGCGGGCATGGTGTATCTGGCGGGCAAGCAAAGCCACAAGCTGGGCAACGACAAAATGATCGATCACATCGTGGAGCAAGTCGAACAACGTGCCGCCGTGATCGAGGCTGAAAAGCAAGCAGCAGAGTGATGCGGCGCGCCTCGGATGGTGATTTAGCCATCGACACGCAAAACCGCATTTCATACTAATAGCTATGGCTGAAACCCCCGATCATTCCCCGAAATACGCCGAATTTTTCTGCGGCGGCGGGATGGTGCGTGCTGCTTTGCAAGACCGCTGGGAGTGCGTGCTGGCCAACGACATTGATGCGATGAAATGCAAGGTGTACGGGCAAAACTGGGGCACTGGGGGCCTTCATGAATGCGATATCGCGGTCCTTGATGATGCGCTGCTGTGCGAACAGATCGACCTTTACTGGGCGTCCAGCCCTTGTCAGGATTTCAGTCTGGCAGGTAAGGGGCGCGGGCTGTCTGGGGCGCGCAGCGGTGTGTTTTCCCTTTGGGCGGACAAGATCACGACGGCGATCAAGGCGGGCTTTGCGCCTCGGATTATCGCCTTTGAAAACGTGGTTGGGCTGGTGTCGCGCAATGGGGGCGCTGATCTGAACACGGTCCTCGCGACTTTTGTTAACCTTGGCTACAAGGTTGGCGCGCTCGAGATTGATGCGCGCCGTTTCCTGCCGCAAAGCCGCCCACGGTTGTTTGTGGTCTGCGTGCGCAACGACATTGATATTACCGGGCTGACGGCACCCAAGCCGTCCCACGCGTTTCACGGCAAAAAACTGCAAAAGTTTCTGGGTGCGGCGACGCGGCCCGTGCGGTCAAACTGGGTCTGGTGGAAGTTGGACGATGCGCCCGCTGCCGATTATGCATTGGAAGACGTGTTGGAAAAACGTGCGTCGATGCCTTGGTTTTCGGACGCTGATACAGACCGCCTTGTGACCCTGATGTCGCCGCCCAGTCTTGAGCGTTTGCGCGTGGCCCGCAAGGCAGGGCGCACGGTTGTTGGCACGATCTACAAACGCGGTCGGCCAGATGCGGACGGTAATGTGCGCCAACGGGCAGAGCTGCGCACCGATGGCTTGGCGGGGTGCTTGCGCACACCTGCGGGCGGATCGTCGCGGCAAATTCTGTTGTTTATCAAGGGCAATCGTACCCGCGCACGGCTCGTTTCCTCGCGCGAGGTGGCGCGCCTGATGGGGCTGGCCGACAGTTACCGGATGCCGGACACTTATAACAACGCCTACCGAGTCGCGGGTGATGGCGTCGCCGTGCCGGTGGTGCGCTACCTTGATCATGCGCTCTTTGCGCCAATCCTTGCGCGCCGCAGCTTGGAAGCCGTCGCATGACAACCGCGCAAAGTTTTCGCGGTAAGGCGCTAAGCGCGCTGACCAATCAAATCGGTGTCTATGCGCTTTGCGATCTGGATCAGCAGCCGATTTATGTGGGTCAGTCGGTGGATGGCATTCGCACGCGGGTACGCCGGCATCTGACCTCGGCGCGGTCTGACGTGATCGCCAACCGTCAGATCGATGTATGGGAAATCGCCTTCGTCTGGGCGTGGCCTGTTGAAAGTGCCGATCAGGTTGAACCATTGGAGCGGGCTATTTTTGCCCATTATGACGCCGAGCTGCCTTTGATGAACGGCAAGGCCATGGTGCCGGGCGGTGGCACTGTGACGTGGCCGGAAAAACAGGTCGCCCAAGTGATCGAGGAGGAAGAGCGGCAATCGCGGTTGATCCCGTCAAACCGGCTGCCCCGTCAGATCAAGCAATATGACCTTTTGGTGGATTACATCCTGACGGTGAAAGAGGCCCCGCATCTAAAGCGGTCGCTTGATGCGCATTTTGCGCGGATGGTTCGATATCATCAGCGCTTTTTGTGATGGACCGATGGATGGCATCATCACTTAATATATAGGTTTAAGTTTAACTGTTAAGATTTTGATATTAAATGTTAATAATGTATGAAGTTGCCGGACAGAAACCCCACACATCATAATTATATCTACCTTAGCCGCGTTTTTCTTCCATGATGGCTTTCATCTGATCGTAAGGCAAATACCCGCGCAGCAACTCGTCTTGCATGACAAATGTGGGGGTGCCGGTGATCGAAAGAACCTGTGCCAAGGCACGGGTTTTGGCCAATTCCGCGGTCACTTCTGCGCTGTCCATTTTTTCTGTGATGGCATCTGCATCCAGATCAAAGCTTTTGGCCAAGCGGCCCAGCGAGGTCGGTGTGATATCGCCGTTAAAGCTCATCAGCGCGTCATGGATTGATTTATAGCCTTCGTCGCCTGCGATTAGCTTGGTGGCAATCGCAAAGCGCGAGGCGACCATAGATTGCTCACCCAGGATCGGTAACTCTTTGACGACAAAACGGATATTGCCGTCGCCGTTCACCAGTTTTTCAACTTCGGAAAACGCCTTTTTGCAATAGCCACAGCGGTAATCCATGAATTCCACGATGGTGATATCGCCCTCGGGGTTGCCGCCTACGTAGGAATAGCCATCGTTAAAGATCGCATCGGCATTGTCGGCGACCAGATTGAGATCGGCCTGGGCCTGCGCTTCGGCTTCATTGGCTTGCAGCTGGTTCACCGCTTCCATGATCACGTGGGGGTTTTCCATCAGATAGGCGCGCACCTCGACGCCGAACTGCGCCCGCTCTGCATCGGTCAATTCGGTCAAATCCATGGCTTGCGCGGACCCGCCAAGGGCCAAGGCCATCATTGCGCCGGAGAAAAGAGAAGAAGCGATCGCTTTGGTCATTGGGGTACTCACTGTTGTTGCGCGGGCCTTGGGCGGCTTTGGCACAGGTGGTGCGCGATTTTGGGCCATCGCACAAGGGTTGACGACACCAACATGGTGCGGTGAAAGGTCATTGCCCGAAGTTTAGGATTAAGCCCATGCGCATTTCAACCCGTTCTCAGGTCGATCCCTTTATCGTGATGGACGTGATGCAAGCCGCATCGGCTGCCGAGGCCGCTGGCCGCCACATTATTCACATGGAGGTGGGGCAACCCGGCACCGGTGCGCCGACGGGCGCAACTGCTGCCTTGGCCAAGGCGATGGATGACGGCGCATTGGGCTATACCGTCGCCTTGGGCCTGCCAGCCTTGCGCGCGCGCATCGCGCAGATGTATGGCGAATGGTACAATGTTGATCTGGACCCGAACCGCGTGGTGATTACGTCGGGGTCGTCGGGCGGGTTCATCCTCGCTTTTACTGCGCTATTTGACACCGGTGACAAGGTTGGCATCGGCGCGCCGGGTTACCCCAGCTACCGGCAGATCCTTAGGGCGCTGGCGCTGAACCCCGTCGATCTGCCCACATCGCCCGACAACCGCTATCAGCCTGTTCCGGCCGATTTCGCAGGCATGGACCTCAAGGGGCTGTTGGTCGCGTCACCCGGAAACCCCACCGGAACAATGCTGGATCACCCGTCAATGAAGGCGCTGATTGAGGCGACCCAAGGGCAGGGGGCGTCGTTTGTCTCGGACGAGATTTACCATGGCATCGAATACCAGAAAAAGGCCGTTACTGCGCTTGAGATCACCGATGACGCCTATGTGATAAATTCATTCTCCAAATATTTTTCCATGACCGGCTGGCGCGTGGGTTGGATGGTCGTGCCCGAAGACCACGTGCGCGTGGTTGAGCGTATTGCACAGAACATGTTTATCTGTGCGCCCCACGCCAGTCAGGTTGCAGCCCTTGCAGCGATGGATTGCGACGGTGAATTGCAAGCCAACATGGATGTGTATCGCGCTAACCGGACGTTGATGATCGACGGGTTACGTGCCGCGGGTTTCACCAGCTTTGCACCACCAGACGGGGCGTTTTACGTCTATGCCGATGTGTCCGGTATCACCGATGACAGCCGCGTTCTGGCGCGCGACATTCTGGATAAGGCAGGGGTTGCCGTCACGCCGGGGCTGGATTTCGACCCCATTCGCGGGCATCAGACCTTGCGGTTTTCCTATGCCCGCAGCACAGCCGATATCGCCGAGGGTATTGCGCGGTTCAAGGCGTATATGGCGGCGCGCTGAAAGGCTGGTCGCGCGGGACCGCAGGTGATAGATTGCCCGCAAACACCACGATCAGAACGGTGACAGGCATGCGGTTTTTCCCAATATTGGCAACGCTTTTGGCGTTTGCACATCCGGTACCGGCCCAAGAGCTGACGGCCTTTGCCCGCGTGGACCCGGGGCCGAGCGAGATTTCAGATGGCTGGTTTGGCAGCACCACGCTGACGCTGCACCTAAGTCAGGGTGTGCCATTTCGGGTGTTTCTGCTGGATGATCCTGCGCGCCTTGTCGTTGATTTTCGCGAGGCAGATTGGTCGGGCGTCAAAACTGCTGACTTGCTGGCAGAACCGGGCAATATCAGCGACTTACGCTTTGGTCCGTTTCAACCCGGATGGTCGCGGCTGGTGGCTGATCTGGCCAAACCGATGGTGCCGCGTGATATCGCAATGCCGGTGGACAGTGGCTCGGGTAAGGCGAAGCTTGAGATCACGCTGGAGCGGGTTGAGGCGAGCGCGTTTTCAGCCGCCGCCGGTGCGCCGACGGATCCGGCCTGGACCTTGGCGCTGGCAGCACCGCCCAAACCTGCCAAAGCCCAAGGCGAGGATCAGTTTCTGGTTATCCTTGATCCGGGCCACGGCGGTGTTGATCCGGGGGCAGAAAACAGCGGCATTCTGGAAAAGGACCTGATGCTGACTATGGCCCATGCGCTGCGCGATACCCTGAAACGGGATGGCATCGACGTGGTGATGACCCGCGATAGCGACATGTTTGTTGCGCTCGAGACCCGCGTCGCGATTGCGCATCAGGCGCAGGGGGACATGTTTATATCGCTGCACGCAGACAGCCTGCAACAGGGCGGGGCAAAAGGGGCCACAGTCTATACCCTGTCGGAAGAGGCCAGCGATACCGCCACCGAACATCTTGCGGCGCGACACAACCGGTCTGACATCATTGCGGGGGCCGATCTGACCGGATCGGATGATCAGGTCGCAGGCATTTTGCTGGATTTGGCGCGGCAGGAAACCGAACCCCGCTCGGTTGCGGCAGCGAAAACGCTGGTGGCGGGGATGAAGGCCGCAGGCGCGCCGATGAACAGCCGCCCGTTGCGCAATGCCGGTTTTTCGGTCCTGAAATCGGCGGATATTCCGTCGGTTCTGATCGAGGTCGGGTTTCTAAGCAATGACCGTGACATGAACAACCTGCGCGATCCGATCTGGCGGGCGGTGATGGTTGCGGCGATTGCTGATGCGATCAAAAAATGGCGGGATCAGGATGCAGCACTTAAGCCGTTGATCCGCCAGTAACCCTTGACGTGATAGCCGGATCCAACCTGCGCGGGTTATCGCCAAACGCCCACCGCATCGTGTTTTGACGATTCCAATTCGCCCGCGTATAGACGGGTTAATCTACAGCCTTGCAAGGGACTGCCACACGTGTTTCGCTTAATCCTATCCTTCTTTGGGGGTATTTTCACCACCCTGACCATGGGCATCGGCATGGTTGTTTTGACCGTTGGGGCGGTGTTTTGGATGTATGGGCGCGATTTGCCCAGCCACGAATCCCTTGCGCAATATACGCCGCCAACCATCAGCCGGATTTATTCCGGTCAGGGGCGCTTGATTGATGAATTCGCCAAGGAACGGCGTCTGTTTGCACCCGCCGATACGATCCCGCCGCTGATCAAGCAGGCGTTTATTTCGGCGGAAGACAAGAATTTTTACACCCACGAGGGGTATGATTTGCGCGGCATCGGCGCTGCTGCGGTGGATGCGGTGCGCACGCGTGGCAAAGATGTGCGCGGTGCGTCGACGATCACCCAGCAGGTCATGAAGAACTTTTTGCTGTCCGGTGATCGCCGTGCTGAACGCAAGATCAAGGAAATTATCCTTGCCGCCCGGCTTGAGGAAACCCTGCCCAAAGAGAAAATCCTTGAGCTGTACCTGAACGAGATTTTTCTGGGCCAGAATTCATATGGGGTCGCCGCCGCCTCGCAGACCTATTTCAACAAGACGCTGAGCGAGCTTGCCCCGCATGAGGCCGCTTTTCTGGCGTCTTTGCCCAAGGCACCATCAGATTACCATCCGGTGCGCCGCAAGGACCGTCTGATCCAGCGCCGGAATTTCGTTCTGCGCGAAATGAAGGAAAACGGCTATATCAGCCAAGCCGTTTATGAAGCCGAAGTCGCGCAACCGCTTCGGTCGGTTCAAAACGGGGACTTTGAAAGCTTTAAGGCCGAACTGCCGCCGCGCGATTACTTTACCGATGAAATTCGCCGCCAACTGTCCGAGAACTTTGGCGAGGGCGAGTTTTTCACCGGCGGTTTGACCGTGCGCGCCACCATCGACAACGAAATGCAGCCTATCGCCGCGCAGGCCTTGCAGCAGCAACTTGAGGAATATGATCGCGGCGTTGGCATCTGGCGCGGCACCGGCAAAACGATCCCGGCGGAACAGTTGACCGACGAAGCCACATGGCGCGAAGCACTGGCCGAGCAGCGCGTGTCGCGTGATGTTGATCTGGAAAACCCGTGGTTCCCTGCCGTTGTGCTGAGCGTGGGCGACAAAGATGCGCGGATCGGTATTGAGGGCGTGCCGGAAACCGCCGAAGGCCATTATATTACTGCCAAAGACGTGCAATGGGCCCGCAAACGTCTCGCTGACGGCAAGCTGGCGCGCAAAGCAAAGGTGGCGGGCGATTTGCTGGAGGTCGGCGACGTCGTATTGGTGCGCCGTATGACCTCGGATGATGACGGGTCCTTTATTCGCTGGTCCTTGCGCCAGGTCCCCGAGGTGCAGGGCGGTTTTGTGGCGATGGACGCCAACACCGGCCGCGTGATCGCGATGCAGGGCGGGTTCTCGTATCAGGCGTCGGTGTTCAACCGCGCCACCCAAGCCAAACGGCAGCCCGGCTCCAGCTTTAAGCCCTTTGTCTATGCGGCGGCCCTTGATAGCGGCTATACTCCGGCGACCATCGTGGTGGATGCCCCGATCGAGATTAACACGCCCCAAGGCATGTGGCGGCCGCGCAATTCGTCGAACAAGTTTTACGGTCCCACGCCACTGCGCACAGGCATCGAACAATCGCGTAACCTGATGACAATCCGCTTGGCACAAGAGGTCGGTATGGATGTTGTCGGGGACTATGCAGAACGGTTTGGCGTTTATGATCAGCTGTCCCCGGTTTTGGCCAACGCCTTGGGGTCGCAGGAAACCACGCTTTACCAAATGGTATCCGCCTATGCGATGTTCGCCAATGGCGGCGAACGGGTCGCGCCGACCCTCGTGGACCGGGTACAGGACCGTTATGGGCGCACCGTCTATCGGCATGACCAACGCATCTGTAATGATTGCCAACTGCCCACGCTTGATCCCGGTGTTGCGCCGCGCATCATATCCAACCGTGAACGTGTGATGGACCCGATCACCGCCTATCAATTGACGGCGATGATGAAAGGGGTCGTGGACCGCGGCACCGCCAGCAGTGCGATCAATTTACCAGTGCCAATCGCAGGCAAAACCGGGACAACAAATGACGCCAAAGACGTTTGGTTTGTGGGCTTTTCCAGCAACATTGTGGCCGGATGTTATATCGGTTTCGACAACCCCAGATCCCTGGGCAAGCGCGCCTATGGTGCGGGGATGTGTGGCCCAGTTTTCCAACGTTTCATGAGCGAAGCCATCAAGAAATACGGCGGCGGCCCGTTTGAGGTGCCTCCGGGCGGTAATTTCATCAACATCGACCGTTTCACCGGCGCACGGCTGCCCGATGATGCAAGCGGGCCGAATGTGGTTGCGGAATACTTCCGTGATGGCGAATTGCCGATCTTTGGGATCACCTTTGATGGCGGCTTTGCCATGGGGTCGGACCTGCCGCTGTTTGAGGAAATCAGCAATGGTGGGGGCCGCTCGGTCACGACATCAACCGGTAAAAAAGCCGTCGTTGGCCCCAAAGCCAGCTTTGGCACGATCAGTTCCGGTGGGCTTTACTAGCGATCCCATCGCCAAACGCTTGCCCATGCAGCAAGGCTGGTCTATCTCATACGCGGCCCCGGCATTTCGGGGCCGCAGTTAATTTAAAGGGCACAAACGATGCGCGCAGAGGCACAAAATACAGCAGATCAGATCAGCAAGTCGCTGGAGCTGTTGGCACAGCGTTTGAATGTCGAAACGGCACCTTACCGTCTTGAAGAATTCAATGCCCGCGTCGAAGACCCCAACCTTTGGGATGATCCCGATGCGGCGCAAAAGCTGATGCGCGAACGTCAGGCCTTGGTGGATTCCATGGCGACCTACGAGGGGATCAAGCAAGAGCTTGCCGACAACGTCGAGCTGATCGAGATGGGCGAGATGGAAGACGACGCCGAAGTCGTCGCCGAGGCCGAGGCCGCGCTGAAGGCGCTGGCCGAAACCGCCGCTCAAAAAGAGCTTGAGGCGTTGCTGAACGGCGAGGCGGACAGCAATGATACCTTCCTTGAGATCAACGCAGGCGCGGGCGGTACAGAAAGCTGCGACTGGGCCAATATTCTGGCGCGGATGTATGTCCGCTGGGCCGAGAAAAAAGGCTATAAGGTCGAGCTGCAATCGGAGAGCCCCGGCGAAGAGGCGGGGATCAAATCGGCGACTTACAAGATCAGCGGTTTGAATGCCTATGGGTGGCTGAAATCGGAGTCTGGCGTGCACCGTCTGGTGCGGATCAGCCCGTTTGATTCGGCGGCCAAGCGCCATACATCGTTTAGTTCGATCTGGGTCTATCCGGTGGTCGACGACAACATCGAGATTGACGTGAACCCCAGCGACATCCGTATTGATACCTATCGGTCTTCGGGCGCGGGCGGTCAGCACGTGAATACCACGGATTCTGCCGTGCGCATCACCCACCATCCGACCGGGATCGTGGTCACTAGCTCTGAGAAATCCCAGCACCAGAACCGTGACATCGCCATGAAGGCCCTGAAATCGCGCCTGTATCAAATGGAGTTGGACCGCCGCAACGCTGCGATCAACGAAGCCCATGAAAACAAGGGCGATGCAGGGTGGGGCAACCAGATTCGGTCCTATGTCTTGCAGCCCTATCAGATGGTCAAAGACCTGCGCACGAATTACGAGACCTCCGATACCAAGGGGGTCTTGGACGGTGATCTGGACGGGCTGATGGGCGCTGCATTGGCCCTGGCCGTGTCGGGCAAAAGCCGGGCCGAAGCCCAAGCGAGCTAGGCGGCGAAGGGGCGCTGCCCCCGGCCTTGCGGCCTCCCCCGGGATATTTGAGAGCCAGAGAAGCCAGCTGCAACTCTGCCGGGGGCTTGCGTCCGGATTGTTCAGCGCGTTTGATGGCGCGACATCAGGGAGGCGATTGGCGTGGATATTTTGGGCATGGGCGCGCTGGCGCAATCCGAGGCAATGGCTGCAGGCAGTCTGAGTGCCGTGGAACTGATGGAAGCCAGTCTGGGGCGGATCGAGGCGGCAAACCGGCAGGTCAATGCAATCGTGTCGCTGCGCAGTAAAGACGCATTGATGGCGGAGGCGCAGGCCGCAGATGCGATGCCGCGCAAGGGCTGGCTGCATGGCATGCCGATGGCGATCAAGGACTTGGCGGATGCGGAGGGGCTGCCGACCTCGATGGGGTCGCCGTTGTTTGCCGGTCAGGTCGCACAAACAGACAGTGTTTTCGTCGGGCGGTTGCGTGCGACCGGGGCCATTATCATCGGCAAGACCAACACGCCGGAATTTGGTCTTGGAAGTCACACGTTCAACCCGGTACATGGTGCGACCTGTAACCCCTATGATCTGGCTAAATCGGCGGGTGGGTCGTCGGGCGGGGCCGCGGCGGCTTTGGCCTGCGGGATGGTCAGTGTTGCCGACGGGTCGGACATGATGGGCAGCTTGCGCAACCCGGCGGGGTGGAACAACGTGTACGGGATGCGGCCCAGTTGGGGCAGGGTACCGGGCGAGCCTGAGGGCGATATGTATCTGCACCAGCTGTCCACATCGGGGCCGATGGCACGCTGCCCACGGGATTTGGCGGCCTTGTTGGATACGATGGCGGGGCCTGACCGGCGACAACCGTTCGGGACCAGCGCTGACGCCACTTTGCCACAGATGGGCGGCCAGGCTGCTACCATGAGGATCGGCTGGCTTGGTGACTGGGGCGGGGCCTTTCCCTATGCCGATGGGATTAGTGCGCTTAGCGAGGCGGCCGTGGGGCAAATCGCGGATCTGGGACATGAGGTGGCAGATGTGCCGCCGCCCTTTGACGCGGGGCGCATGTGGGATGCGTGGATAACCTTGCGCTCCTTTGCTGTGGCAGGTGGGCTTGGTGCGCTTTTCGAGGATCCGGAGAAAAGGCAGGGACTTAAGCCGGCCGCTATCTGGGAGATAGAGCGTGGGCTGGGCTTGAGCGCACGGGACGTGCAGCGCGCCAGCGAGGCCCGGTCGGATTGGTACCGCGCTGCGATGGATTTGTTCGACCGTGTTGATGTGCTGGTTTTGCCCTCGGCGCAGGTGTGGCCCTTTGCGGTGGAAGAGGTTCACCCCACCGAGATCGTCGGACAAGCGATGGACAGCTACCACCGCTGGATGCAGGTGGTCGTGCCAGCCAGTTTGATCGGTTTGCCGGTGGTGAATGTGCCCGCGGGGTTTGGCAATGACGGCTTGCCCGGCGGATTGCAACTGATCGGGCGTCCGGGCGGCGATGCGCAATTGCTTAGACTGGCGCAGCAATGGCATGAGGCCACGCATTGGCCGCAAGTCCGGCGGCCATGATCCGTTAAAGCGGGGTTTCGCGCCCTTGGGCCACCAGATCGGCGCGCAATGCCGATGTGTCTTGGTGATCTGTTTCCAGCGCAAAAACATAGGCGTGGGTCAGATAAAATCCGGCAGCATTAGGATCATGCGTGCGCGCCGCAGCGGCCCTATAGAGCCCGACCAATGCGCCGTGATCGCGTGCCGTATGGGCCGCTAGGAGCTGCGCGTTCAGATCGCACATGATGTTTTGCGGTGGCTTTCCAGCAGTGCCGCGATCCAGTCGTGAAACATATGGGTTGGCCCATCCATGGCTGGCGAAAACCGCCCCCCATCAAATTTAACCGCATGTCGGCCGCGCTGCATTCCTTCGACGACAAAAATATCCTCTTTGAAAACCAGCTTCCACTGCTCGGTATTGCGCGTCCGCAGTTCGGGGTCGGTGTTGGGGTCGGCATAGTATATATGGACATGTTCAGTGGTTTTTTCCGGGCCTTCGGGAACCAGAATGATTGCGAATGTGTGATCTCGGTGCACCCCAAAAAGCACGTTGGGATAGGCCGTGACATATTCGGCCCCGGTGTTCCATTGCTCTGAAAGACCGGCAAAATCGGGAAAGCTTTGTCCATTTTCATCGGTAAGTTGGCGATATACCCGTGTGCCCTGACCAGAGTATTGTCCCGCCTTTTCAATACTATAGTGATCCTCCAGCCGGGAATAGCTGTTCAGGCCCGGATGCACCCACGGCAGGTGATAGCTCTCGCAGTAGTTTTCGACCGCCAGCTTCCAGTTGCAATTCACGCTGAGCTGAAAGCGGCTGTCGGCACCGCCGTGATGCAGCGGCTTGCCAAATTCGGCCCACCTTGCAATCAGATCGGCGTTGGCCTGGTCAAATGGCGCGGCCGTGCCCGAGATATTGATCCAGATGACATCCATCCAGACATGGTTGCGGATTTCGACAAGGCCCAACAGATCGCGATCAATGCCGGGGTGGGTGTTCTGCCCCGGCCCGCCCACATGCGGCGTGGAGACAAGACGGCCTTCGGTGCTGTAGCACCAACTGTGGTAGGGGCAGCGGATGGCACCTTGAATATTGCGTGGGGCATCGACAAGGATCATGCCGCGATGCCGACAGGTATTTTGAAACACCCGCACCGCGCCCGACTTATCCCGCAGCACAAGCAGGGGCATGCCCAGAAAATTCAAGGGAACAGCGTCTCCAACGGCAGGCACATCAGATGCGGTGGCAAGGCCGGACCAGTTGTTGAACAGGACGGCTTGGCGTTCCTCAGCAAACAGGGCCGGATCGATGTAATGGGCATTGCCAAGACCGTTTGCCTGTTCAATCGGGCGGCGCACCTGGCGCAGATCGGTATGGGGCATGTTCATGACGCTCTCCTCGCTGGTGCGTCAACGCTACTGGCTATGGGTAAAATGTCCGTGCATTTTGCGACCTGTTTTTCTCGACTGCGACATGGGACGGGCGCTGCCCTACGAGAATTCCTCATCCGGGCGTAGCAACCGTTGGTGAAACACCGGCAGGTCGTGGACGGAATAGAAGCCTTTTTCCCGCGCAGCCTGCAGCACGTAATGCGTCTCTTGGGTCAGGTATTCATAGACCACGCGGGTCACGCGCATCCCTGCGGACCCTTCGGGGATCGTCCGAGTGGTATAGCCGACCCAAAAGTTATTCCCAAAAGACGCCACGCGCCCCAGATAGTTGAAAGACGAGGTCATCGCGTTCTTGCGCCCTGCGATGACCGCGAGGCCTTCTTCTTGGGGCAGGACCGCGCCCCTGAACTCGCGGTATTTGGGGGCCGTCGGCAAAGATTGCATGCGCATTGCTTCGGCAGTCTCGTACCCGCGCAGATAGGTCGCATTGCCTTTGCGACAGACGTAGACAAGGCCAATGACGAAAACATCACTGTCAATGAAGCTGCGCCTTGAGAACCGATAAAAGCCGCTTGGAAAGACGCTTTCGGGGATGCAGGTGATGTCTGCCATCAAGAAGTCGTTAACGTAATTGCCCAAGCTGACAGAGGCCGGCTTGACGATCTCGTCCAGGGGTTCAAGCATAATCCGTGCATTCACATCGAAAAAAGCACAGATACGGGCAAGGATGTCCGGCCTAGGAAAGCTTTCACCCGATAGATAGCGGTTGAATTGGGTTCTGTTTATTCCAAGCGCGCTTGCGAGGGCGGTGATTGACGGCTGATCCTTGGACAAAAGCCGCAGATTTTCACCAAATACCGATCTAATTTTTGCAGGGTTTTCAGTCTTGGCCATGCTCCGCCCCCCCCGATCACTCAAGGTTGTATTAATTATATATTCTTTACAAGGGACATATGGTTAACAGGCAGTTGACGCTAATCCGCGTCAAAACACATAGCGAACGACACAAAATGAGAAGGCAAAAAAATCGACAAACCATTGAATTTTGGCGATAACTCAACTCTAGATTTTGATTATAAGAAGGGGTGCAAAATGTACGGTGTTGTTCTGTGGAGCGATGTTTCAGACAAAAAAGCCGTCTTTTGGTGCGAAGATCACGGCGATTTGGCCTATTTCGGCGGTTCTCAGGACAGTCAAAACATCACTTTTGATGCCGGTGATCTTGTTGAATTCGACGTCACGTTGAAAAGTAAGCTTAGAACAGCCAGCAATCCGCGAGTCGTTCGCGAAAAGCTGGACGTTGATCTTCCTGCTAAATTATTGGGTAACGGCCCCGTTAAAAGAGCGGCTCAGCCGTCTGCTGAAATTCTCCCGTTTCAAAGCAGACAGCATGTGTGTTCACCCGCGTGCGGGGGCAGAATAGCCTAATCGCCGCGGGGCAGGGCGGCAACGCCGGTCCGGGCCACATCGGTCAGCCCCAAGGGCCGCATCAGATCTGCGAAAGCGTCAATTTTATCCGGCGCGCCGGTGATCTCGAATACAAAGCTTTCGAGCGTACTATCCACAACATTGGCGCGAAAGATATCCGCAAGCCGCAGGGCCTCTACGCGCTTGTCGCCGGTCCCCGATACTTTGAACATCGCCAACTCGCGCTCGACCGACGGGCCTTCTACCGTCAAATCATGAACCTCATGCACAGGAACGATCCGGCCCAGTTGCGCTTTTATCTGTTCAATGACCTGCGGCGTGCCCGAGGTGACAATCGTGATCCGGCTCCGGTGTCCGGTGTGGTCAACCTCGGCGACGGTAAGGCTGTCGATGTTATACCCGCGTCCCGAGAACAACCCGATCACCCGTGCTAGGACACCTGGTTCGTTCTCGACCAGAACAGCAAGGGTGTGGCGTTCGATCACGTCCGAAAAATTTGGACGCAGGTTATAGGCGGAATGGCTGGTAGAGCCTTTTTTGATTTTTAGCGCTGACATGTGACTGTCCTTTTCATCTGATTGCGTCGCCGGAGTTTTTCAAAATTCCGGTCCGTTTTCTTTGAAAGAAAACGCGTTACACCAAAACGCTACCCTTAGCGTCGATCACACCTTGCGTATCCACACCGGCCAACATCATATCATTATGCGCCTTGCCTGACGGGATCATCGGGAAACAGTTCTCGTGCTTTTCCACCAAACAATCGAAAATCACCGGCCCGTCATAGGTCAGCATTTCCATGATAGCGTCGTCCAGATCATCGGGATCAGAACACAAAATACCCTTGGCCCCGAAAGCCTCGGCCAGTTTCACAAAGTCGGGCAGGGATTCAGACCAGCTTTGTGAATAGCGCTCGCCGTGCAGCAATTCCTGCCATTGGCGTACCATGCCCAGCCGTTCATTGTTCAGGATGAACTGCTTAACGGGCAGGTTATACTGCATCGCGGTGCCCATCTCTTGCATGTTCATCAGCCATGAGGCCTCGCCAGCGACGTTAATAACCAACGCATCAGGATGCGCCATTTGCACGCCGATGGATGCAGGAAAGCCATAGCCCATGGTGCCCAGACCGCCCGATGTCATCCAGCGGTTCGGGTCCTCAAAGCCAAGGTATTGCGCGGCCCACATCTGATGCTGGCCCACTTCGGTGGTGATATAGCGGTCGTATTTCTTGGTGAGGGCTTCAAGCCGGGCCAGCGCATGCTGCGGCTTGATGACCTTGCCGTTCTGCTCGAACTTCAGGCAGTCAATGCTGCGCCATTCGTCGATCTGTTTCCACCATTTCGCGACGGCTTCGCTGTTGGTTTTGCGGCCACGGGATTTCCAGACCTTCAGCATGTCTTCCAACACGTGGCCCACATCGCCCACAATAGGGATGTCGACGCGGATAATTTTGTTGATCGAGGACGGATCAATATCGATATGTGCTTTGGTCGATTTGGGGCTGAACATGTCAACAACACCGGTGATCCGGTCGTCGAAACGCGCGCCGATGTTGATCATCAGATCACAGTCGTGCATCGCCATGTTGGCCTCGTAAAGGCCGTGCATCCCCAGCATCCCCAGCCATTTTTCGCCGGACGCAGGATAGCAGCCCAAACCCATCAGGGTGGAAGTGATCGGAAAGCCCGTCGCCTCGACCAGTTCACGCAGCAATTGCGATGCGGCAGGGCCGGAGTTGACCACGCCACCGCCAGTGTAGAACACAGGGCGCTTGGCCGTCTCCATCGCCGCGACCAATTCGGTGATCGATTCCATATCGCCCTTGAGCGGTGGTTGGTAATGGGACACCGACGGTTTCTTGGGCTCGTAGGTGCCCGTGGCAAATTGTACGTCCTTAGGGATGTCGATCAGAACCGGGCCGGGGCGCCCAGAGGTCGCAACATGAAACGCCTCGTGCAGAACGCCGCCCAGCTTGTCCGTCTCTTTTACCAGCCAGTTATGTTTCGTGCAGGGGCGCGTGATGCCAACAGTGTCGGCCTCTTGGAAAGCATCAGACCCGATCATGAATGTCGGCACCTGACCGGTCAAAACAACCAGCGGGATCGAATCCAGCAAGGCGTCGGTCAAACCGGTCACCGCATTGGTGGCACCGGGGCCGGAGGTCACCAGAACAACGCCGGGCTTGCCGGTTGAACGGGCATAGCCTTCGGCGGCATGAACGGCCCCTTGTTCATGGCGCACCAAAATATGCTTGATGCTGTTTTGCTGAAACACCTCGTCATAAATCGGTAGGACAGCGCCGCCGGGATAGCCAAATACGGTATCGACACCCTGATCAATCAGGGCTTGAACGATCATTTTCGCTCCGGTCATTTTGCGTGTCATCTTGGTGCTCCGTGGGGTGGTGTTTCGGGTCTTGTGTGTCGTTTCAATCTTTGTCGTAGCGCATAAAAAAACCCCCGGTTTTGGCGGGGGCGCATGGTGACGATTATGGTCTGCCGTTACCGGCCCATGCGCGTGTGTCCTACAATGACGACTAGAATAGTCATGGCCAAAGGCTCCTTTTGCGTTGCGGGGAGATTATGTTCAGGGCAAAGGGGCGTCAATGGGCATTTTAAACAAAATATGTCGCTATGGGTAAAAAATCTTTGCACTTATTGCGCGAGATTCCATTTTTTTGAAGTTTTGGGCAATGGAGCGGGTGAATCAGGCCTTTTAGATACGCACGCCGGTGCCTTGCAGCACACCATGTTCCATTGCGTAGCGGGTCAAACCGGCGGTCGAGGATATACCCAGCTTGCGTTTGATGTTCTTTCGGTGGGTTTCAACCGTGCGCACCGAGATATCAAGGGTCGCGGCGACTTCCTTGTTGGCCTTGCCCTGCGCAAGCTGCAAAAGAATGGTCTGTTCGCGTTCCGTCAGCGCATCACGAGACGTATCTTTGGGTTCAAGCGACCCTTGCGCGCCGGTGCAAAGATAGCGCTGGCCCTGCATCACCGTATCAATGGCCAGCTTGATCTCGTCAGTTGGCACGTCTTTGAGGATATAGCCCATCGCCCCGTGACTAAGCGCCGAGGATATATACTCGGGGTTATCATGCATCGACAAAATCACGATCCGCATGTCGGGGCGGCGTTCCAGCACGATCTCGGTCGCGGATAGCCCGCCCACATCAGGCATGTTCAGGTCCATCAAAATCACATCGGGGTTCAGATCCTCGAACTGATCAATCGCCCTGCGGCCATTCGACAGGCAGCCCACCACTTCGATGTCGTCATAGCTTTCGAGGATCGATTGGATGCCTTCTGCGACCATGGGGTGATCATCGACAATCATGACTTTGACGGGGGCGGACATGGTAAGACTTTCTAAGGGTTCCGGGCAGAGGTGCCAAGGCTGGGTTCCGGCGGCAGCAGATGTGTCAACGGGACCGACGCCCGGACCCGCGTGCCACCTTCGCTTGAGGTTTCCAACGAAAGGCTACCGCCCAGCTGATCCATGCGTTCTTGCATATTGCGCAGACCAAGGCCACCAGCGCCTTGCTCTTGGGTGAAAATGCCGCGGCCATTATCCGTGATCTCAAGGGTGGCCCCTTGGCGGTGGCCCCGCAGATCAACCTTTACTTCGGTTGCGCCAGCGTGACGTTCAATATTTGTCAGGGCTTCTTGGGCGATACGATACAGCGCGATCTTGGCGTCGTTATCCAGCCGATTGCGAAAAACCACGGTGTTAAATCGACAGGTAATTCCGGTGCGCCTTGAAAACTCCTCGACCAGCGTTTTCAGGGCAGGGCCCAGCCCCAGATCATCCAGCACGCCGGGGCGCAGATCGCGGCTGATGCGACGGACTTCGGATATGGCCTCGCCCAGACTATCGATCCCTTTGCCCAGCGGTTCTGCAGCGCGCCGGTCGCCCCGATCAAGACGACGGCGTGCGTTATCAAGGGCATAGCGGACCCCGACCAAGATCTGACTGATGCCATCATGCAACTCGCGGGCGACACGGCCGCGTTCTTCCTCTTGGGCGTCAAACACCCGTTGGGTCAGCTTTTTCAGCTTGGCATCTGCCAGTCTGCGTTCGCGCAGGTTCACCAACATGCCAGTGCCGAAAACCACCAGCAGCGCGGCAAGGGTAATGGCACCGATATATAGAAAGGTACGCTGCACGCGGGCCAGAACATCAGCACGGGCCGACGCGACGCTGGACAAGATATCGTCGATATAAACGCCTGTCCCAACTGCCCACCGCCAACTGGGAAATGACGTCACATAGGTGATCATCTGCGCCTCGACCCCGGTAGACGGTTTTGGCCACAGATAGGTGTGATAGCCGCCGCCTGCGCGGGCGATGCGGATCAATTCGTCGACCACTGGGGTACCGGCGCTGTCGGTTTCACCACTGTAATTTTTATTGATCCGGTCGGTCTGGCGAGGGCTAACAAGGGCGTTGCCGTCGAAATCATAGACAAAGAACTGCCCTTCCTCGCCGTAAATCATCGCAGACAAAATCTGCGCAACCTGTGCCTTGGCGGCCTCGTCCTGCGGGGATGCGGACCCGTAAACAAAATAGAACCCGTTGCGCGCCTGGGTCACATAATTGCGCAGCTCGATCTTTTTGGCGGCAATCAACTGGTTTTCGAGTGTGTTAATCTCGCGGTCTGCCAATGCCTTAGCCTGTAGCGCCACGACAATAGCGATGCCCGCAACCGCCAGCACCAGCGGTACTGCAGCGAGGAGCGTCAGCTTTTGGGCGTAGGTGGGGGCAAGGCGGGAAATCAGTCGACGCATGTGATTCTGGTAAAGGGAATCAAAACCGAATCAAAGGGGGAGTTCACAAGCACAACATGACCTTTGGGCATCCCGAAATGTAGATTTGCCCAAAGTTTGGGCGTTAAACTTGTCATAATATTGCGGATGGGGGCGTCTCTACGCATTAGTTGGTATTTTCAACGATAACATATCGGTTAAATTGCCCCTACTTGAAACGACCCGCGCGCAAATAAACTGCGCGGGCATCCTATACTCGGGAGGAGTATCCAATATGGACCGTCGTTCATTTCTGAAGACATCCGCGCTTGGCGGTACCGCTGCAGCAGCATCCACGCTGGCCGCACCACTGTACGCCCAAGGCAAACGCACGTTGACAATGGTTACCGCATGGCCACGCGGCTTTGCTGTTCTTGATGACGCTGCAACCTATCTGAACAACATGGTCAACGAGATGTCTGACGGCACCTTGACCATCGAAAAGAAAGCACCCGGCGAACTGGTTGGCGCGTTCGAAGTTTTTGACGCGGTATCGTCCGGTCAGGCCGACATGTATCACGCGGCTGACTACTACTTTATCGGTCAGCACCCAGGTCTGGCGTATTTCACAGCCGTTCCATTCGGTGGCACAGCGCAAGAGCTGACAAACTGGTACCTGCACGGCGGCGGCCACGAGCTGCACAACCAAGTCGGCGAAATCTTCAACATGAAGATGTTCCTTGCCGGTAACTCCGGTTCACAGTCCGGTGGCTGGTTCCGCAAGGAAATCAACTCTGCCGCTGACTTTAACGGTCTGAAATTCCGCATGCCAGGCCTTGGTGGCAAGGTTCTGGGTAAACTGGGCGCATCCGTTCAGAACATCCCGGGCGGTGAACTGTATCAGGCGTTGTCCTCGGGCGCACTTGACGGTCTTGAGTGGGTTGGCCCATTCGCTGACGAACGCGCGGGCTTCCAGGAAGTTGCCAAAATCTACTACACAGCTGGTTTCCACGAGCCAGGCTCCGGCTTGACCGCATCCGTGAACCTGGATGTGTTCAACGACCTGACACCTGCTCAGCAAAAGATCATCGAATATTCCTGCATGGCGACAACGCACACAGGTTTGGCCGAAACGCTGGCAAACAACGGTGCCGCTTTGGCGCGTCTGCAGCAGCAGGGCGTTAAAACAATGCAATTCCCTGACGATGTTTGGGATGCATTCGGTGCCGCTTCCAAAGAAGTCATGGACGAAAACATGGGCGACAGCCTGTTTGCGGACATCCGCAACAGCTTTGAGTCGTCTTTGCAGTCTTCTGCAGAGTGGCTGTCCAAGTCTGACGCCTATTACGTGAACCAGCGTCAGCGCGTTCTCGGCCAAGGCTAAGCTTTATCACCGATCTGTCAGGGGCCGCCGTCGTGCGGCCCCTGATGCAGTTACACGACCTTTGGCTGATCCGCCGGGGCAACAAAGATTTCGCACCAAGCCTTGTCAGAAACAGGGCATGCGAAGAGGGGGAGATACATGGCAGATGATGTGGTGTGCGACGGCTTTTTCCGCGCAGCAGAAGGTGCCAAGATAAGCTGTCTGGACAAGTTTCAGGACGGTAATCTGATCAATTTCGTTCTCGGCAATATCCTTGAGGCATTTTACAACTTTTTCGCCGCGCTGCTGAATCCGGGCATGTGGCTGGACTGGTCAAACAGTGAATCCCTCATGCGCTTTATCTATTATGGCGCGTCGGTCGAGCTGTTTTTCGTGCTGTTCATCGGCTTGGTGATCGTCACCGCCGTTGGCTTTTGGCGCAAAAATTTCATGTGGGGCTGCGTGCGCGCGCTAGAAGGGTTCGCCAACACCGTTGGTCGCTTTTTCGCCTGGGCCGGCCTTTTGATGGTGTTGCAACAGATCATCATCGTGTTCATGCAGCGGATTTTCACCCGGCCTGATATCTCGATCGGCTTTGGTATTCCGCTTCAGTTCGATATCAGCTGGTTTGCTGAAGAGTTAAAGCTTTTCAATGCGTTGGTCGTCTGTCTTTGTGTATCTTACACCTTCGTGCAAGGCGGTCATGTGCGGGTCGATCTGTTCTATGCGGGTGTGAAATATCGCACGAAACGGCTGATCGACATGTTTGGCGCGGTATTCTTTATGCTGCCATTCGCGATCGTGACATGGCTTTACGGCTGGTTTTTCCTGTGGCGTCACCTTGTCACGCCAAACCCGTCGGCATCTGACCGCTTGGAACTGCTGCTGCGTAAATCACGCCTGCTAAAGTGGAACGTCGAAACGATCGGCTTTTCACCCAACGGGTTCAATGGCTATTTCCTGTTCAAAATTCTGCTTTGCGCCTTCTGCGTCATGGTGATTTTGCAGGCGATATCCACGTTCTATCGCGCCATTCTTGAGTACCGCGAAGGGCCCGAGAGCGAAGATAAATATCTCGACCGCGATACGCTGGGCGAGGGCGAAGAAGCCTTTGAGGGCACACATTAATTTAAGGGACGTCCCATGCTTTTTGGTCTCGACGGGGTCGAAATTGGCCTAATCATCGTTTTTGTCTGTCTGTTTGGCGGCATTCTATCCGGCTTCCCGGTGGCGTTTGCCATCGGCGGTGCCGGGGTTATTTCATTCGCGATTATCGCAGCACTTGATAGCGCGGGTTTGTTGGTCCATCAGGCGATCGACCAATCCTCGCAAGCCTATCGCGATCTGGTCAATTCGGGCGTGCCCAATGATGCGGTGTCGGTCTTCCGATACCCTGATTTACCGCGTATCGCCGAAAGCGTCTTCCCTAAAGGCTGGGAAGAGGCGATGAACCGCAACGTATCGTTCATTGTGAACCGCATGAACGAACGCGTACTTGCCGGCCAATCGATCGAGACGTTGCTGGCCGTTTTGATGTTCGTTTTGATGGGCATCACGCTGGAACGATCCAAGATTGCCAACGATCTGCTGACCACTATGGCCCGCGTCTTTGGCCCACTGCCCGGCGGTTTGGCCGTGTCCATCGTTGTTGTGGGCGCGTTTCTGGCCGCTTCGACCGGTATTGTGGGCGCGACCGTTGTGACCATGGGGCTGCTCGCGCTGCCGACCATGCTGCGCAATGGCTATTCGCCTGAGCTGTCGACGGGTGTTATCGCGGCATCGGGTACCTTGGGCCAGATCATTCCGCCGTCCATCGTCATCGTTTTGCTGGGTACATTGGCGGGGGATTTGTATTCCGCCGCGCAAGAAGCCCGCGCCACATCCGCTGGCTGTACCGATGCCTTGACCTATCTGGGGCAGCCTGCGGTGGTTTCCGTCGGCACCCTGTTCCAGGCGGCATTGCTGCCGGGCATCATGCTGGCGCTGCTTTATGCGCTTTATGCCTTTGTCTATGCGTTGTTTAACCCGGAAAAAGCACCTGCCGTGCCAATGGGATCAACCAATGCGGAACCTATCACCCGCGGCGAAGGCTTTACCTGGTTCCTTGGCGCGCCGATCCTGCTGATTGTCGGGACGATCTTCCTTGGCAACATGGGGATCGTGGGCAGCCAGTCCACTGTCGTTTCCAGCTTTAGCGAGATTAGCGAAGGGGCCAGCCTGCGCACGAATGTCGGGCCTGAATGTCAGGCCGCGATGATTGAACTGCACGGTCAAGAGGCATGGGATACCGCCGTATCCGAACAGGCCGCAATTGAAGCTGCAGGCGGCCAACAGGCCAGCGAAAAACTGTCCGAGGAAGCGTTGGCAGAAAAGCAGGCAGACAAGATCAACAGCGCCGCACCGATTGGCACCGGCGTTGCAATCATTGTCATTCTGTTGGCTCTGGTCATGACAACCGCACGCGGTGTGTCGCCATCTGCCAGCCGGCGGCCGCTGATCATCGGCGGGATCGGATTGGTGCTGACCGTGCTGATCGATATCATGCTGGTTGGGCCAACGACATCGCCGGGTACCATGGTGGTGCTGATGGCGTTACCCTTTGTCGCAGTAATCTACGGCATACTTTATGGTTTGAAACTTTGTGCCAGCAACGAGCTGATCCGCGTGGTATTCCCGCCGCTGGTTCTGATCGTGGCGGTGCTGGGGTCGATCCTGGGCGGTATCACCAACCCGACGCCGGCTGCGGCACTTGGCGCGGGTGGGGCGATCATGCTGGCCGCGTACCGCAAGCTGACCGATCTGGACCGGTCGCCCAAAGTGATCATCTGGTCAACACTGGCCATCGTGATCTGTATCCTTGTAGGGGTGAACTTTGATCTGCGTATCAACCAAGAAGATGTCGGTTTCGAAAACTGGGCCGCGTTCTTTGTGGCCTACGGTGCCTATCTTTACGCGGTGTTCGGTTTGCTGTTCTCTTGTTGGATTTTGTACACCTCCGGCGTTCTGAGCCCAGTTGTGCGCGAAACCGCCAAGGTCACGTCGATGGTATTCACCATCCTGATCGGGTCGCAACTGCTGAACCTTGTGGTGATCTCCTTTGGCGGGGAACATTATATCCAGCAATGGCTTAAGAGCTTTGACAACGAGCTGACGGTGTTCCTGATCGTCATGTTGGTCCTGTTCATCCTGGGCTTTGTACTGGATTTCCTTGAGATCATTTACATCGTCATCCCGATTGTGGGGCCGGTGATTTATGGCGGTACGTTTGATCCAAAATGGGTAACCATCATGATCGCGGTGAACCTGCAAACCTCGTTCCTGACGCCGCCCTTTGGCTTTGCACTGTTCTATCTGCGTGGGGTCGCACCGGCGAGCGTCACGACGGGCCATATCTATCGTGGGATCATACCTTTCGTGTTGATCCAGGTGGGTGCCTTGGCGCTGCTGTGGATGTTCCCGGCGATTGTGACGCTTGTTCCGGACCTTATCCCGAACTGAGCCTCGATATCATGGTCCAGCTAAACAGAGAGGGCACCCAACTGGGTGCCCTCATTCGATTCAGGTGATGCGGATTTAGGTTGTGGTACCTCGTGATGAATGATGGGGGCTGTCTGCCCCTTCAAACTCCCCCGAGGATATTTTCAAGCCAGAGAAGAGCGGACCATCAGCGGCGTTTAGAGCTGAGATCGGGCAGGGCGATATTGGCGACCTGTTCGGCGATGGGATCGGTGTTCAACGGGTGACGGTCCGGGTTGAAATCGGCGGGATCCTTCATCTTGTGCCACGCGCCGCCCATATAGACCTCAAGGCCCGAGAACTTGGCCTTATAGCCCATCTTGGGGCTGCCCGGCACCCAGTAGCCAAGATAGACATAGGGCAGGTCGGCGGCGCGGGCGATGTCGATGTGGTCGAGAATGATGTAATTTCCCAAACTGTTTTGGGGCTGGTCGGGCGTATAAAATGAATAGACCATGCTGACGCCGTCACTCAGCACGTCGGTCAGGCAGACGCCGGTCAATGTGTTTGTGGTCTTGTCTGTGTATTCAATGACGCGGCTTCGGATTGGTGTTTCCTCGACCATGGCGGCGAATTCAAACACATCCATATCCGCCATTCCCCCATCGGCATGGCGGCTGTCCAGATAGCGGCGAAAAAGGTCATACTGGTCTTCAGTCGCCCAAGGTGATGTGGCCCGCCTGGTCAGGTCTGCATTCTTCTTGAGCGTGCGCTTTTGGCTTTTGCTGGGGGTGAAATCGGCGACATTGATCCGCGCCGAGAGGCAGGCCGAGCAATCGGCGCAAGACGGACGGTACAGCACATTTTGCGAGCGCCGAAACCCCTGTGCAGACAGGCTGTCGTTCAGGCTGGCCGCCGTTTCGCCTTGCAATGCAGTGAACAGTTTCCGCTCGGTCCGGCCCTCAAGATAGGGGCAGGGCTGGGGCGCTGTTACATAGAACTGCGGGGCAATGGGAAGGGTATGGCGCATGCTAATCCGATAAAGTTATAAAAATGATAGCAACAGGATTTCGAGACGCCAAGCCCCAGTTTTCTGCCGTGTTAGATTTCCTTGCGCCGGTTCAGGGCGACTGTTCCCAATACCATATCGCTAAGCCCTTGACAACGTGCGGTTGTGGCCATCAGAACGATGGAAATCAGTTGCAATGGCATGACGCTTATGCTGATCGTATATCCCACTGTGTGCAGGAAGGCCGTGCCCGTATCCAGAGGTTCGTCGTTTTGGGTACGCAGTTCCATCCCCATCAGGCGCATACCCCATGTCGATGATCCGCTGCTTAGGGTCGCCACGCGGTAGAAAAAGCCGATCACAAGCATCATGAGCGGAAAGAAAAACAGGTCGGTAAAGGCAGTAAAGGGCAGAACCACAAGGCAGGCAATCAGGATGATAATCGCATCGACGACCCAAGCAAACAGACGCTTGGTGGCGACGCCGCTGTAGAATTCGGGTTGGGTGTCGGGATCGGGGGGCAGGGTCATTTCAGTGTCCTTATGAGGCGCGGATATGCCCCCCAAGGATTGGGGGGCATGGGGTTTGGCAAGCTTATGCAGGTTCTGCATTGTCTTTCTTGGGAGCGCGGTCGGCCATGAACTGGTCGAACTCGGCCTTGTCTTTGGCTTCGCGCAGGCGGGTCAGGAAGGCCTCGAAATTGTTTTGCTCTTCTTCGAGACGGGCCAGCGTATCGGCCTTGTAGGCGTCAAAAGCAGCATTGCCTGTGGACCGGCTGGTCATCGACCGATGGCTGCGGCGTTTGGCACAAGAGGATGATTTAAACATGCGTTTACTCCAGATCATATAAGCAAGAAGGGCAAGGCCAACAGGCCAGAAGACGATGAAACCGATAACCGTGGCAGCGATCCAGGCGGGTTTGCCTTTGGCATCCAACAGGTCTTCGGCGCGGCCCAACCAACTGCGCTCGGCGGTATAGGCGGGGGAATAGGTCTGTGTCATTAAAGTCCCTTTCGGTCAGAGTGTGGTGGCCCTCAATACCTCGGGCCTGATGTTGTGCGGGTGTATGTAAATCCCTTTCACATTACATTAGATTGTGATTGCTGGGCATTTGCACAAGGGGTGATGTGAATCTTTTTTACATCATTTTCGCAAAAACTCCGAACAGGCTTGTTTTAATGTAGAAAAACCAGCCATTGACCCAAACCTGTGAAACAGCGAATGCTGGGTCTATGACGAACCTTGCCAGCCAAATCATCCGCGTGCCGCGTCTTTTCAATGCGGATCAGGCCAACGAAGCCCGCATGGCGCTGCCGGGACTTGCGCCCGAGTTGACGGAGCTGGTCGCCGGTGCCGGGTCGGTGTCGCCCTACCTGCTGGATCTGATGCAAAAAGAGAGTGACTGGTGCGCAGAGGCGTTCCTTGACCCTGAACATGCTGTGCGAACGGTGATCGCAGAGGCGGGGGCTGTGGCAGATGATCAGCTGTCTGGGCATTTACGACGGGGCAAACGGCGGATTGCGCTGATGACGGGGCTGGCCGATCTGGCGGGGGCCTGGACGTTGGAACAGGTGACCAACACGCTAAGCCAGTTTGCCGATGCCGCATGTCAGGCTGCCCTATGCGCCGGGCTGCGCACACAGATCAAACGCGGCAAGCTGGCCGGCATGACGGCGGATGATGCTCAGAACGGCGCGGGTATGGTGGTACTGGCAATGGGCAAGATGGGCGCGAACGAGCTGAATTATTCGTCCGATATTGATCTGATCTGCCTGTTTGATGAAACCCGGTTCGAGACGGATGACTTCCATGACGCGCGGACCGCCTTTTTACGCGCCACCCGCGCGATGAGCGGCACGTTGAGCGATCTGACCGGTGATGGCTATGTGTTTCGCACCGACCTGCGGCTGCGCCCCGATCCGGCGGTGACGCCGGTGTGTATGGCGATGGAGGCGGCGGAGCGGTATTACGAGAGCCTTGGCCGGACGTGGGAACGCGCGGCCTATATCAAGGCGCGTCCGGCGGCGGGGGATGTGGCTGCGGGGGATCGGTTTCTAACCGCTTTGAGGCCGTTCGTATGGCGGCGTCATCTGGATTTCGCTGCGATCCAAGATGCCCATGACATGCGGCTGGCGATACGCGAACATAAAGGTCTGGGCGGGCCGATTACCTTGCCCGGCCATGATATGAAACTGGGGCGCGGCGGTATTCGCGAGATCGAATTTTTCACCCAGACCCGGCAGTTGATTGCAGGCGGGCGTGATGCCGATCTGCGGGTGCGCGGCACCTGTGATGGCTTGGCTGTACTGGCCGAAAAGAAATGGCTGCCCGCGGATGTGGCCGAGACCCTGACCGACCATTACCGGGCGCACCGCACTGTAGAGCACCGCGTTCAAATGATCCGCGACGCGCAAACCCATATGTTACCCCAAACGGAGGACGGGTTCGCGCGGTTGGCCGCGATGATGGATCAGGACGTGGGTGACCTGCAATCGGACTTGCACCGCCGTCTGGCTGAGGTGCATCAGTTGACCGAAGGTTTCTTTGCCGGATCAGACAGTTCGGACGCGGACGCGCCTGCACCGCATGTATTTGACAGCGCGGTGCTGGACCGTTGGTTGACCTATCCGGCCTTGCGCAGCGCGCGTGGGGCCGATCTGTTTGCCGAACTTAAACCGGGTTTGCTGGCGCGGTTGGCCCAGGCCGATAAACCGGCCGAGGCGCTGCTGGCCTTTGACGGCTTCCTGTCGCGGCTTCCTGCGGGGGTGCAGCTATTTTCGCTGCTCAAGGTCAATCCGTCTTTGGCAGAGCTGTTGATTGATATCGTTAGCACCTCGCCGGAATTGGCGGCCTACCTGTCGCGTAATGCGGCGGTGCTGGATGCGGTGATTGGCGGGGATTTCTTTAGCGATTGGCCGGGAGAGGCGGCATTGCGCGACGCGCTGTCGGAGACCTTAAGCGCTGAAGATGACTATGAAACTCAGCTGGACGCCACCCGACGCTGGGCCCGCGAGTGGCATTTTCGCGTTGGGGTTCACCATCTGCGCGGGCTGACCGATGCGCGCACGGCAGGAGCTCAATACGCCGATCTGGCCCGGGCTGTTTTGCAAGCCCTCTGGCCCGTAGTGGTCGCGGAGTTCGCCCGCAAACACGGGTCGCCCCCCGGACGTGGCGCGGTATTGGTAGGCATGGGGTCGCTTGGCGCGCGGCGTCTGACGGCGACCTCTGATCTGGATATGATCGTGATCTATGATCCGCTGGATGTGGATGCGTCAGATGGTAAACGCCCCTTGGCCGCGCGGCAATATTACGCGCGCCTGACCCAAGCGATGATCACCGCGATGACCGCGCCGATGTCGCAAGGCAAGCTCTACGAGATCGACATGCGCCTGCGTCCGTCGGGCAATCAGGGGCCGGTGGCCACCAGCCTTGCCAGCTTTGAAAGCTATCAGATGACG
This sequence comes from Sulfitobacter marinus, assembly GCF_900116285.1. GTDB lineage: Bacteria > Pseudomonadota > Alphaproteobacteria > Rhodobacterales > Rhodobacteraceae > Sulfitobacter > Sulfitobacter marinus. The sequence continues at coordinate 611,947 of NZ_FPAJ01000001.1, forward strand.
CAGGCGTGGGTCTGGGAACATCTGGCGTTGACCCGTGCGGATGTGATCGCGGGACCACAGGATCTGGCGGATGATTTTACGGCCCTTCGCACCAAGGTACTGGCCAAGCCACGGGATCGGTCTGATACCCTGCGCGAGGTGGCGGAAATGCGCGCACGGCTCGCCACAGCCAAGGCCGCAAATGGAACCTGGGATGCGAAAAACGGGCCGGGACGGTTGCAGGACATTGAACTGTTGGCCCAAGCAGGGGCCTTGCTGCAGGGCGAAACTGCCAGTCAGATCGAAACGGGGCTGGACGCCGCGGCAGCATCAGGGATTATCAGTGACGACGACACGCAAACCCTGAAAGACGCCTATGCGACCTGCTGGTCTTTGCAATCGGCGACCCGGCTGTTGTCGGCAACGGTCTTGCGCAGTGATCAACTGGGGCAGGCGGGCAAGGGGTTCCTGACGCGTAGCCTGCACTGCGACAGTCTAGAGACGCTCAAAACCCATCTGGCCCAAACCTATGATGCCGCGGGCGCGATCATTCGAAATGCCTTGCAAGTTTATGACGCTGCGCCGAAAACCGGCCCAAAAAGGAAAGCACCATGACCAAAGGCGATGCGTTGGACCCCAAAGGGCTGATTTACGAATCTTATCAGATCGACGGCATCACCAAGGCCGAATGCAGAACCATTTTTCTGGACTGGGCGCTTAGCCTGCCGTTGGATGCCGAAACCGGCCAGACCATTCGGCAGATGCTGGAGCGATATGACAACGCGGGTGACGGCCACCCGATGACCGACGTCATGCGCGAGGGGTTACAAGGCATGGCCGCACCGCAGCGGCGCGGCGGCTGGAAGAGCCGCCCAAGACACTAATTAAGTCACCAAGGCAGATCGTTTCAGGGCAGGGCCGCACGCTAAGGCTTTCCCAATCCATCAGAACCGACTAGAGGAAGCGGTATGATAACATCTCCTATCGCATCCGCCCCGACCTCCGCCGCTGATTTGCCAGTCGTTCGCCTGCTGCCGAAAGCCAATGCACGTGCCATTCGTCACGGGTTTCCATGGGTTTACGCCAATGAAATGGTCGTCGATCGCCGGACCAAGAACTTGACCCCCGGCAGCCTTGCTATTCTGGAGGATAGCGCCCGGCAGGTGATGGGCATCGTTGCGGTGAACCCGCTGTCAAAAATCTTTTGCCGGATGCTGGATCAAAATTCGGAAAACGTGATTGATCAAAGCTGGTTTGCCGCCCACATCGGGCGCGCGTTGCAATTGCGCGAACAGCTTTATGATGCGCCTTTTTACCGCTTGATTCATGCCGAAGCCGACGGGCTGCCGGGCGTGATCATTGACCGCTTCGGTGATACCGCCGTGGTCCAGCCGAACGCGGCATGGGCTGATGTGCACATTTACGCGCTGAGCGCCGCATTGGTGGCCGTGACGGGCATCAAAAACGTGCTGAAAAACGCATCTGGCCGCACGCGGACGCTGGAAGGTCTGGATGATGTGAGCGCTGTCCTGCAAGGTCAGGCCCCCGACGGGCCGCTCCCAGTGCCGATGAATAGCGCGATTTATATGGCCGATCTGACCGGTGGCCAAAAGACCGGTATCTTCTACGATCAACGGCCCAACCATGCCTTTGCCGCCAACCTCTCCAATGGTAAACGTGTGATGGATGTATTTGCCCATGTGGGGGGCTTTGGCCTTGCTGCACTGGCGAACGGGGCCAGCTCTGTTCTGGCGGTGGACGGCTCTGCGCCTGCGCTGGAACTGGCGCAAAAAGGGGCCGACGCGATGAAGGTGGCGGACCGGTTTTCAACGCGCCAGGGCGATGCCTTTGATGTTCTCACGGCCTTGCGGGCCGAAGGTGCCGAATTTGACGTGGTGATCTGTGATCCACCAGCCTTCGCCCCAGGTAAACCCGCGCTTGAGGCCGGATTGCGGGCCTATGAACGTATTGCACGGCTTGCCGCGCCCTTGGTGGCGGAAAACGGCATTCTGGGGCTGTGTTCCTGTTCCCATGCCGCTGACCTGACGCAGTTCCGCACTGCGTCTGTGCGTGGGATTGGCCGGGCAGGGCGGCGCGCTGCGCTGCTGTACACCGGATTTGCCGGGCCGGACCATCCGCAATTGCCACAGCTGGCTGAAACCGGTTACCTCAAGTCGTTGTTTTTTCGCCTTTAAATGACGGTACGGGTCCTGATCGACGCCTGCGTTTTATACCCCACAGTGATGCGAGAAATCGTGTTGGGGGCGGCGCGCGCTGGCGGGTTCACCCCGCTTTGGTCAGCCCGTATCCTTGAGGAATGGGCCCGCGCTGCCGTCAAGATTAGCCCCACAGGCGAGGCACAGGCCCGCGCTGAGATCGCAGTGCTGCGCGCCGCATGGCCGCAGGCTGAGATCGCACCACATCACGGGCTGGAGCGGCGGTTATACCTGCCCGACGAGAATGACATTCACGTGTTGGCCGCGGCGGTTTCTGGCAATGCGGACAGTATCATGACACTGAATGCAAAGGATTTTCCCCGTGGCACCTTGGCCGAGGAAGGGCTGTCGCGGGTTGATCCTGATAGCTATCTGCATGGTATCTGGTTGGCAGAGCCTGCGATGATCGAAACCGTGGCCGCGGGCGTGCTGACGCAAGCAAGACAGCTTTCGGGGCAGGACTGGGAAATGCGGGCGCTGCTAAAAAAGGCACGCTTGCCGCGGCTTGCCAAAGCGCTTGGCTAGGACATCCAGCGTGTTTGCAGGCGGGTCAACGCGGCGATGCGTTCATCTGTTTTGGGGTGGCTCAGCAGCCATGCAGGGGCGGTGCCGTGGTTGCTTTGGGTCAAGGCCTCGAGCTTTTTAAACAGCGATATTTGCGGGGCGACGCCAATGCCTGCTTTGGTCAGCAGCGCCGCGGCATAGGCGTCGGCCTCGTATTCGTCAGAGCGTGACAGTCGCGCCGCCAACAGGCTGGCCACCATATTGGCGATCCAGACCCCGATGCCGGGGATCAGACGGCCCAATATCATGCCAAGTGCTGCCCGCATCGCGTTTTGGCCTGAGAAATCGATCATGCGGCGGCGGGAATGGCCAAGGGCAACATGGCCCAGCTCATGGGCGATGACACTGGCCAATTCTTCGGCTGTGACCTCGCCTGATCTGAACTTGTTGTAGAACCCGCGCGTAATGAAAATGCGCCCGTCGGGGGCAGCAAGCCCGTTGACCGGAGCGACTTCGTAGATATGCACTTTGATCCGTGGCAGATCGAGCGCCTTGGCCATTTTCCGGCTCATCTCTGCCAAAGCCGGATCGACAAGTTCGGTTGATTTCTCGTCGAGTTCTTTGGCCGTGCGCCACGCAGAAAAGCGGTACATCGCAAGGCCGTAGAGCACCGCAAGTAATATGGGAATGACGCGTATCATGTGATCAATATGGGCGGTCTGCGCGGAAGGGCAAGCGCAGATGAGTATTTGTGAAAGGGTGAAGCGATGGGGGGTGGCCAGATTACAGTCGTGGCGTTAACGGGTGAGCGCCCGCATGCCCCGGCTGAGCCCTTCGAGTGTCATGGGGACCATGGCATCCGCGCCGAATATTTCCTGCACCATTTTGATGGATTGGGTGTAGGGCCAGTATTTTTCGGGGATCGGATTGATCCACAGGCTGCTGTTCCATTGTTCGCGCGCACGGTCGAGCCAGACGGAGCCGGCCTCGGGGTTCCAATGCTCATTGGCCCCGCCGGGATAGGCGATTTCATAGGGAGACATTGAGGCGTCACCCACGAAAATACATTTATAATCGGGCCCATAGGTGCGCAGCACCTCGTGGGTGGATTGCTGTTCGGACCAGCGGCGCCGGTTATCGCGCCACACGCCCTCGTAGAGGCAATTGTGGAAGTAGAAATATTCGAGATGTTTGAATTCGGCCTTTGCGGCGCTGAACAATTCCTCAACGGTTTTGATATGCGGGTCCATCGAGCCGCCGACATCCAAAAACAGCAGCACTTTGACGGCGTTGCGGCGTTCGGGGCGGGTTTTCACATCAAGATAGCCGTGTTCGGCGGTGGCGCGGATTGTACCGCCTAGGTCGAGTTCATCGGCGGCCCCATCGCGGGCCCAACGGCGCAGACGTTTCAGGGCCACCTTGATATTGCGGGTGCCCAGTTCAACGGTGTCGTCGAGGTTTTTGAACTCGCGTTTGTCCCAGACCTTGACCGCGCGTTGGTGGCGCGAGCCGTCCTGGCCCACACGGACGCCTTCGGGGTTGTAGCCGTATGCGCCAAAAGGCGAGGTACCCGCCGTCCCGACCCATTTATTGCCACCCTGATGGCGTCCCTTTTGTTCCTCAAGCCGCTTGCGCAGGGTTTCCATCAGTTTGTCAAAACCGCCGGCGGCTTCGATCTCGGCTTTTTCCTCGGCTGTTAGATGCTTTTCAGCCATCTTTTCCAGCCAGTCCTTGGGAACATCGACCGCCTCAAGAACGTCGTCCAGGCTGATGTTTTCCAGCCCTTTGAATGCGGCGGAGAAAGCTTGGTCGAACTTGTCGATGTTGCGTTCATCTTTGACCATGCTGACGCGGGCGAGATAATAAAACGCATCCACATCATAGGTCGCAAGACCCGCCGCCATCCCGTCCAGAAATGCCAGAAATTCGCGCATGGAAACGGGAACTTTGTGGCGACGCAATTCATCGAAGAACGGCAGGAACATCGCTTAGGCCCCCGTCAGCACACGGTCGAGGATAACGGTGAGGATCATGCCGACGATCACGAATGCCATGGCATATCCGGCGGCGTATTGCGCGATGTCCTTGCGATTGCCCTGGCGTTTGCGGGCGGTTAATCCGCCCCAGATTGCGCCGATCAGCGCGAATAGTATTACGATCATGTCAGCCCGCTTTTCGTGTTATTTGAGCGGGTTCAGCGACGCGATTTCGCCCATCTTGGCCCGCACAGCCCAATCAGTCCCAAAGCCGTAGCGCGCCCAGCCAAGACTGTCCAGCCTCACCAGACGTGCCTCGGCGGGCCGGTTTTCCAGTTCCAACGCTTCGGCGCGCAGCAACAAAAGTGTGCTGAGCAGGGCCGCATTTTCCCGGCGCATTGCGGTTTGCACATGCGGACCAATAATACGCAACGCCTCGGCACCGTTGCCTTGGGTGATGGCATAAGCGCCCAACTGGGTGGCGACATATGCGCGGTGCAGATCGGTGCCGGGATTGCGGGCATAGAACTGATCCGCCAACTGGTATTGCTTATGGGCGGCCTCTGGGTCACCGCTTTGCAGCGCGCGCCCCATGGCATAATGCGCAAAGGCGCGGCGGTGATCCTGCCAGCCCAGGCGTTCGGCAATCTTGATGGCGCTATAGGCAGCGTTCTGGCGACGACCAGCCGTTTGGCCGGGGCCAAGCGCGCGTTGAATGGCTGTTTTCCATTCTTGTGGGGTCCGTGTGACGTAACGTGCCCTTGTCGCTGTGCCACGCGGATTGATGCGGGCCAGAATGCCGGGCAGGGCGTTTGCCACCCGGCCGCGCGACATGCCAGAATGCAGGGTCGGATCGTAATATGCCCGCAACACCATCATATCGAAACCGGTCAACACCGTGTGGACATTGTCGTCGTTAAACACTGAATCCGGCAAACGGTAGAGATCGTTCAGCGGCCCAAGCGCTTGTGCGACTTCCTCGTGCAGGCAATCACGGATTTCTTGGGGGCTGACATCATTGGGCAGAAAAATCGCGACCTGTTGCCGCGTGCTCATCTGCGCCCAATCTGTACGGGCGGTGCGGCGCGCTTTGCGATACTCTTTCAGGCTGGTCACATTGGGGGCCACGAAACAGGCGGCTTGTGGCAGCACCTGTCGGATTTGCGACCGGCTGACCGCTTCGATGGTGATGTTGGCATCGGTGGACGTGGTGGGGCTGATGTCGATCCGGGCCTCCGTACGCAGGCGCGAGATCAGGCGCGCCAGATCGGGGCCAAGGGTCGTGGGTGCTGCGCCAGTGACACGGATCGTGATCGGTCCCTCAAACCGGGTTAAGACGCGCAGATCCTTGCCACTTTCCATTCGAAACGAAAGTTCGATGAAATCAAGCGACAGGTCATTGTTTGAACGAGGGGTGGATCGCGGGGCACCAGCGGCAAAATTCTTCATCGGGGGTAGCGAGGACGGCGCGCCGTCTATGGAAGCGCGGCTGACGACCGCATCGTCAACAGCGGGGGCGCAGGCGTGGAGCAGCAGCATCAAGGCCAGCAGAAACGGGCCCCTCATGGGCGATCACCGCGAAAAAATGCCGCCGCTGGCACATGGTAACGCAAGAACGCGCCGCGCTGCATCCCCCCTGTGCGTCCTGACGGCGCGTCCTGCACCGAGATCATATACGTCATTTGCCTGTTTGCCCTTTGGAGCCGATTACAGGGTCAATATTAACCACCAGTCAGTCCTTTCTAAGGACTAATGATGTCAAAAGAGAGGGAAATGTTAACGAATGCGGCAAGCATGCGATCTGCGTGTCATGCTCGCCACAAGTGTAGAGGGCGGCGAAACCGCCGCCTTCGCTTGTCGTTTGTGCGGCTATTTCTGCGCGCGCGCCATAAAGGCAAGACGTTCAAACAGATGTACGTCTTGTTCGTTTTTCAACAAGGCACCGTGCAATTTGGGCAGCGCGTTTTTACCGTCTTGCTTCAGATCGGCCGCATCCATGTCCTCGGCCAGCAGCAATTTCAGCCAGTCCAGCACCTCGGATGTGGATGGTTTTTTCTTGAGGCCCTGCTGGTCGCGGATCTCATAAAACTGCGTCAGGGCAGTGGTCAGCAGGCTTTCCTTGATGCCGGGGTGATGTACTTCGACGATCTTGCGCAGCGTGTCCATTTCAGGGAACTGGATGTAGTGAAAAAAACAGCGGCGCAGGAACGCGTCAGGCAGTTCTTTTTCGTTGTTGGAGGTGATGATGACGATGGGACGGTTCACGGCTTTGATCGTTTCGCCAGTCTCATAGACAAAGAATTCCATCTTATCGAGTTCTTGCAAAAGGTCGTTTGGAAACTCGATATCGGCCTTGTCGATTTCGTCGATCAACAGAACGGTTTTGCCCTCTGCCTCGAAGGCCTGCCACAGTTTACCTTTGCGGATGTAATTTTTCACATCATGCACGCGTTCTTCGCCCAGTTGGCTGTCACGCAGGCGGCTGACGGCGTCATATTCATACAGGCCTTGCTGGGCGCGGGTTGTAGATTTGATATTCCATTCAATCATAGGCAGGCCAAGGGCATTTGAGACCTGCCGCGCCAGTTCGGTTTTACCGGTGCCGGGCTCTCCCTTAACCAGCAAAGGCCGCTCCAGCGTGACGGCGGCGTTAACCGCAATTGTCAAATCATCCGTAGCGACGTAATCGTCCGTTCCTTGGAATTTCATCTTGTTATCAACCCTTTTTGGCGCATCATTCCGGATCCTTAAACCAATTTTCCTGTGCATTGTGTAGTGACAATCGGTGAACGCTACGTTAGATGCCTGCATCAGAAGCGGAGTCGGGAGACTGACATCAATGACTGGATCGAAGACCGCTATGGGGAATGATATGAAGCAGGAAGTTTTTCTGGCAGATGGCTACAGCCCTGCCGAAGACGAGCCGTTCATGAACGATCGGCAAGTTGAATATTTTAGACGCAAGTTATTAAACTGGAAAGCAGAGCTGCTGGCAGGCAGCCGCGACACAATCGAAGGTCTGCAGGATGGCACACGCAACATCCCTGATGTGAACGATCGCGCCTCGGAAGAAACAGACCGGGCGTTGGAATTGCGCACACGGGACCGGGCGCGCAAGCTGGTCAGCAAGATCGACGCCGCCTTGCGCCGCATTGACGAGGGCGAGTTCGGATATTGTTCGGTCACTGGCGACCCAATTTCGTTGAAACGTCTTGATGCGCGGCCCATCGCCACGATGAGCCTTGAGGCACAGGAACGCCACGAGCGTCGCGAAAAAGTGCATCGTGACGATTGATCTCTAGTTCGAAGTTTTAGCAAAAGCGCCGGGGTCCATTTCCGGCGCTTTTGTCGTTTAGGGGGCTAAATGGCCATAAGTAATGCAGTGGTGATCGGTGGAGGGATCGGTGGGTTGGCCACAGCGGCGTGTCTGTCGCGGCGCGGTATGGCCGTGACCTTGCTGGAACAGGCCCCCGCGATCTCCGAGGTGGGTGCCGGCTTGCAAATCAGCCCCAATGGCATGGCCGTATTGCGCGCGATGGGCCTTGAGCCGCAGTTGGAAGCCCGCAGTGCCGTGCGCGGTGAAGCCGTTGTTTTGCAAGATTATAGGGACGGTGCGCAGGTGGCGCGGCTCGATCTGATGCGCGGGCAGGCGGATCACCCGTACATGTTTATGCACCGCGCTGATCTGATTGATGTGCTGTTGGGGGCCGCAAAACGGGGCAATGTCTCCATCGAATTGGGCGTGCAGTCAGACGCTTGCCTGCCCGGTGCGCTGCCTCAAGTGAGGCTGGCGGATGATACGGTGCGACGCGCCAAGCTGGTCGTTGATGCCACGGGCATTCACTCCAACACCCGCGCGGTGCTGAACGGTGCAAGCAAACCGCGCTTTAGTGGTCAGGTGGCATGGCGGGCCGTGGTGCCAAACGCGTTTAATCACCCGGATGAGGCGCATGTCACCATGGGCCCGGGTCGTCATTTGGTCAGCTACCCGATTAGGGGCGGATCGCTGGTCAATCTTGTGGCGGTAGAAGAACGCGACGATTGGGCACCCGAGGGATGGTCCATCGCCGATGATCCGGCGAATTTACGCAAGGCGTTTCAAGGGTTTGGCGGTCGCGCCGTCGAGATGATCGCCGCCGTGGACGCCTGCACCTTATGGGGTTTGCATCTGCATCCGGTCGCCGAAACGTGGCACCAAGGCGGTGTTGCACTGGTCGGCGACGCGGCGCACCCGACACTGCCGTTTCTTGCTCAAGGGGCGAATATGGCGCTGGAAGACGCATGGGTACTGACCGCGTGCGTGTTGAATGCGCCGGAGGATCAGGCGTTACAGCGCTATCAGGACCTGCGTAAACCCCGCGCGCAACGGGTGATCACAGCAGCCGCTGGCAACGCGGCCCGCTACCACATGGTGCCCGGCATCAAACGGACCATCGCACACACCGGCCTGCGTGTGGCCAGCAAACTGGTTCCGGGGGCGATGGTCGGTGCGTTTAACTGGCTGTATCATCACGATGTGACCGCCAGTAAATAGGCGTTAGCCCGCCCGTTGCAGCATGCCGAACAGGTCGCGCGGGTCTTCGGGATCGGCCAGCAGATCAAGCGGATCAAACAAGCCCGTCGTGGCAATCTGATCACGCACATAGCGCAGCGCTGAGAAATCCTCGATCGCGAAACCAACGCTGTCGAACAGGGTGATTTGCTTGTCATCGGTGCGGCCTTGGGCTTGCCCGGTCAGAACCTGCCAGATTTCAGTGACGGGATGATCGGCGTCAAGCTGCTGGATTTCGCCCTCGATCCGGGTTTGTTCGGGGTATTCGACGAAAATGCCAGCGCGGTGCAAAATCGCGGGGGCCAGTTCGGTTTTGCCGGGGCAATCGCCGCCAATCGCGTTGATGTGGACGCCCGCGCCGACCATGTTATCGGTCAGGATCGTGGCATATTGCTTGTCTGCGGTGCAGGTGGTGACAATCTGCGCGCCGAGTATCGCCTCCTCGGCTGTATCGCAGGACACGACCTTGATCCCTTGGCCAGCAAGGTTCGCCGCACATTTCGCAGTGGCGGCGGGGTCGATGTCGTACAAACGCACCTCGTCAATGCCGACAATCGCTTTCATCGCCAAGGTTTGAAATTCCGACTGCGCGCCATTGCCGATCATCGCCATCACATGCGCGCCTTTGGGGGCCAGTAGACGCGCGACCACCGCCGAAGTTGCCGCTGTGCGCAGCGCTGTGAGCATGGTCATTTCAGACAGTAATACCGGATAGCCATTGGCCACATTGGCCAGCAACCCGAATGCCGTCACCGTTTGTAACCCATCTGCGGTGTTCGAGGGGTGACCGTTGACGTATTTAAACCCGTACACATCCCCGTCCGAAGTGGGCATAAGCTCGATCACACCCTTTTCGGAGTGGCTGGCCACACGCGGCGTTTTGTCGAACAGCTCCCACCGTTTGAAATCGGCCTCGATATAGTCACCAAGACCCACCAGCATCGGTTCAACGCCAATGTGGTGGATCAGTTTCATCATGTTGTGAACGGATACAAAGGGGACAAGCGCCTTTTCAGAGGGGTTCAGGTTGGTCATTTTACTATCCTTCAAAATCAATATGCGCGGGTCGGGCGGTCAAACACGCGGCGCCCAAAGGCCGATGCTGTCAGATCAACCATCAAGCGCGCTGTGCGGCCGCGTTCGTCCAGAAAAGGGTTCAGCTCGACCAGATCCATAGATGTGATCAACCCGCTATCATGCAGCATTTCCATTACCAGATGGCCCTCGCGAACGGTGGCACCGCCCGGCACGGTCGTGCCCACGGCAGGGGCCACGGAGGGATCAAGGAAATCAACATCCAGCGACACATGCAGCATGCCGTTAACAGCGGCGACTTTCTCAAGGAATGCATTCAGCGGCGTGGCGATACCGGTTTCGTCTATCTCGCGCATATCAACACGCTGGATTGTGGTTTTTTGCAGGGCAGCACGCTCTGCCGCATCCACCGACCGCAAACCGATGATTGCAATATTATCATGGGGCAGGGCATAGGGCAGGTTGGGAAAGGCATCAAAGCCCTCGCGCCCCGTCACGTAGCCCAGTGGTGTGCCATGCAAATTGCCGCTGTCCGTGCTTTCGGGGGTGTGAAAATCGCTATGCGCGTCCAGCCACAACACGAACAACGGACGGTTCTGTGCCTGCGCGTACCGCATTGCGCCCAAAACAGTGCCAGAGGCCAGCGCATGATCGCCGCCCATAAAGATCGGCAGGCCCTCGTGAAACGCAGCTTCGGCAGCGTCGGCAAGGGCCTGCGTCCAAGCCACGGTTTCTTCAAGTGCATAAAGCTTGGGATGTTGGCCGGGGGTGAACGGCGCGGGGGCCACATTGCCGCTATCCGTAACGCTGTGCCCCAGATCGGTTAGCGCGGTGGCCAGACCTGCCGTGCGGTACGCATCAGGCCCCATCAGACAACCACGGCTGCGCTTGCCACTGTCCATCGGTGCGCCCACAAGGATGCAATTCTGCTGTATCATAGCTAAGCTCCAAAAATTCTTTGTATCAGGCATAACTGGGTGGTCTGGATCACGACAATGCAGTAAAGTGATCAAATTGGACCATTACTGATCAATATGGATAATCTAAATGAACGTTTCGGACGAAGCTCTGATTGCTGCCCTTCGAGAGGATGCACGGGCGTCGCTGTCAGACCTGGCGGCCAAGCTGGGGATTTCGCGCACAACCCTGCGCGCGCGCATGGAACGGCTGCAATCAAGCGGTGAAATTCTGGGGTTTACCGTCGTCACCCGGTCGGATGTCCTGACCGATCCGGTGCGCGGGTTAATGATGGTTGAGATCGAGGGCCGTGGCACAGACCGTATCACGCGCACCCTGATGGGCATGACGCAGCTGCGCGCGGTTCATTCCACCAACGGACGATGGGATGTGATCGTTGAAATCGGCACAAAAACGCTCGAGGAATTCGATGCGGTATTGGCCCGCATTCGCAAGCTGGAAGGGGTCGTGGCCAGTGAAACCAGCTTGCTGCTGAAAACGCGTAAAACGGGGCAGGGCGCAGGGGCGGCTTAGGCCCGCGCGCGCGCCGCTGCGACCCAGATCGCCAGCAGGACGACGCTGATAACCGCGTTCCAGCCAGCCATGGACAGGCCCAGAAATTGCCAGACGATCTCGTCGCACATGACAAGGCCGGATGGCGCAGTCGTTGACAGCAGATCACTGCCGCTCAGCGCACCCAAGTCCATCCCGCCGCCGGTACAGCTTGACGGGCCGGGCCACCATTTCCATTCAACACCCGCGTGATACACGCCGATTGCACCGGTGACGGTTACGGCCAAGGCACCCAGCCAGGTCAACGCGCGCGGCGCACCAAGCAACACGGCACCACCCAGCAATATCGCCGCGGCGTGGGGCCATCGTTGCCACAGGCACATCTTGCACGGGGCCAATCCGCCAATATGCTGAAACCCGAACGCACCCAACAGCAGTGCCGCTGACCCAAGTGTCGCCAATAAAACCAAGCTGTTGCGCGTCATCACAGGTACCTCACCGCAAAAAATCCGCCGAACAGAAGGACGACGGCAAGCGTGAACATAAGCGGCAAACGGCGCTCAATAAAGTCACGGATTGGTGCGCCGTATTTCCACAACAAGGCCGCGACGATAAAGAACCGCAGCGCCCTTGCAAGAATTGACGTGGCGATAAAGGTGCCCAATGGCATGGCCGTCCAGCCCGACATGATTGTGATGACTTTGTAGGGGAACGGGGTGACGCCCGCCGTCAGCACCGCCCAGAACCCCATGTCATTGAACCGGGTCGAGAATTCGGCCATCGCATCTGCTTTGCCCAAGCTGGCCAAAATCGGTGCCCCGATCGTTTCAAAGGCGAATGCCCCGATGGCATATCCCAGTAGGCCGCCTGCAACCGACGCGACCAACGCGACGCCCGCGATCAGCCATGCCCGGCTTGGCCGCGCAAGAATCATCGGTATCATCATGATGTCAGGCGGAATTGGGAACACCGAACTTTCGATAAAGGCGATAAATGCCAGCGCCCAAAGCGCGCGTGGATGATTGGCAAGGCCAAGCACCCAGTCATAAAGGCTTCGGATCATAGGATGTTCTCCGCTGGTAGGACTTTGTTTTATTGGCAACACCACGACTATGCCGCGTGGTCAAGAGAAACCGGTAAATTTGCCCTTGCCGACCCGCGCGTTGCACGGTATCAGCCCCTCAGTGCCCGAGTGGCGGAATGGTAGACGCAGGGGATTCAAAATCCCCCGCCGCGAGGCGTGCCGGTTCGAGTCCGGCCTTGGGTACCACCTTGTTTTTGCAAGGTTTTCCGTGAAATTTTGCTGATTTTGATGAGCGGATATGATCTTGTATTCATCAAAATGTTCGATGGGTGTGTGAATAGCTTAAAGCCTATGCATCCGGTTGCTACCTTTAATTTATAGCCAACTTTCGCTGAAATTTGCACCGATGTGGGCTATCCGCAGTTCATGATCGTTGACACAAGTTAGGCGGTTTGCAGACATTCGCCGCTGCTGCCAGAGCATCCGATGTACACCGCCAAAGCGGACATTCCACACGCAAAAAGTGCGTCCGCAATTTCACTTACCATCTGAAAAATAGATTGCGCTATCGGGCAGTCCCATCCCGGCGCGGAACACGGTATCTCAAGACTGAAGAAATCGCATCTTCTCCATACTTGATTCTTAGCCGGTTCACAAAATCGCGTTCACTAGATATAGCAAAAGCGAGCATTCCATGAAGGTACCCAAGCTGTTCAATATCCAGTTGACCAAGAGTACTTTTATGAACAAGGGACGATATTTCTCGTTTCCGTTCTCGTCCCAGTGATACTTTGCCGTCCGGTGTCAAAACCAACCCTGTGACTAACCTACGATCTGATGAAGAGTAAATTCCTCTCTTCTCTTCATTGATCTTCAATGAAGGCGTCTTGTTTCGAGATATATAGGTTCGCAGGTGTCTTTCAAATGCAGCCAGATTCTTAAACTCTCTGGCTGAAGCTGTAATATCGTCAGCGTAACGCGTGTAACGAATACCGTGCTTTTCTGCAAAGTCATGCATTTGGCGATCAAACTCAAACATGATAATATTCGAGACGAGAGGTGATGAAGGCGCTCCAATTGACAAACAGTACGGTGTTCGTTGACCTGCTCCCCAAAACAGAGCCTTGGTTAGCAATGCTAATTCGTGGCTTTCCAGTTCAATTATCTCCTGTGCCTTCATGAACCTTCGCCATGCCGCAGCGGAGATACTGTTAAAGAAACTCTCGAAATCGAGTTTCAATATCGAATTTTTCCCCGCGTGGACTTTGGCATTGTCAGCAATACTAACACCCCTGCGGTAAGCCATTGCCGACGGATGAACTGGGAACTTTTCAAGTACTATATCGGCTATAGATCTCTGAATCGGCTTTAGCTCTCTCGCGGGTTGAGCCATAATTCTATGGCCTTTTCCTTTTTTCGGTATTGGATAAACTTTGTAGCGCTGTGGAGCGTCCCGGATGATCTCCAAGGTGCTTTCCTCCGACAGGCCGACATTGAGCGCTACCGTTCTGAGAAGATCGAGCTCACTCATTACGCATCTCCATTACAGTGCGTAGCAAGGGAGTGGACAACCCCGTTTCATGTTTTATTGCCGCTTGAGTGAGTGCAAGCCAACGACCTGCGTCTTTTAGAGAACTGCCTTCCTTGAAAGCAAACCGATCAACTATATCTGCTTTAGATTTTTTGATTAGGTATGTCGAACCTGAGTATGGGCATTGATCCATCCAACCCGCCAACTTCATGCAATAAAAACAGTCCAAAACTCTTGATCTGGAAATCTGATACCCCAGCGTTTTTGCATATTCTGAAATGCGCTCTGCGGAAATTGCTTGTGCAACACCAGCTAACCAAAGAACCACTGCAAAGTCTCTCGAATCTTTATTTAATTCAACTCCAAATTGAAAGGTCTCAGGAACCTCAGATATTCTCTCATTAATGAACTTAACGATTTCTGGCACATGGGACTTCACGCTTGATTTAATTACGCGACCATTGCCATTAACGCGCCAAGGGAAAAATGCGACCCTTTTCTCATCTTCCTGCTGTAAACGTTCAATCGGTCCAAAGCGCACAAAAGACTCAGCCGCGTAATACTTTTGTTGCATCAAGACGCTAAGTTTCTTTTTTATCTGAGCTGAAGACGAAAAGGCACCAAGTTCAGCTAGTGAACCCGCGCTCTCAGCAATCAGAAGAATGACTCGCGAAATCTTGGCAATGTCTTCTTCGTATGTAATCAGGTCTTTGTATGAACTGTCACGATACAGTTGGTTAGCCGCCTCAGCCAAGATCACCTTACCATCTAAGCGCGACCCGATGTTTCTCTCGCTCAATAAGTAATGTCGAAGGCTGACCGGATCATTTGGACTTCCTGTGGAACTGCCGCCGCAAAAAAAAAATGAATGCAGAAGGCCATCTAAGCCGAAGCTCATTCAAATCTACATAGCTCAACAGTTCTGGGACACTTTCAGGCAACGTTCTCTTTACCCTTAAAGAGGCAGGTAGATCGTGGAGTAGCCATCGACCGTAGGCGAGGCGATAGCCGAGAGATGGCTAGTCCACGATCTACCTGCCGATAAGACCCCCCAATAACATGTCGTCTGGCTAAACGCCCGACGGAACCACGCAGGTTCAAACGCGTAAAGAGTGGATCTTTCATAGACGAGCCTCGTAAACGTGTCAAACGATAAGCGCGTTAGATTAGCAGAGTCAAAAGCTGCTTTGCTACGGTAGCGGATGTCCCGTTTGACGGGCCGCCGCGCAGCATTCGGGTTCTGGGTCAAATGTCCGGAATGGGCCGTTCGATACTGCGTGATTTAAGCCGAACGCCTAAGATGCCGCAAAGCGGAGAACGGCAGGAAAGAGCCCATAGCAGAAGTGTTGAATTTGTGCTGCACGCGCTCGCAGCGTCGACTTTGCGGTACGTGCACGATCACCTTTGCTGCCATGCAGCAAAGAAACCGGTCGTTCAGACGAAACGCTGCGAAAACGAGTTGGTTAACTCACGGGCCGAGAACGTTCCACAATCAGCGCGCGCCCTGCATTGCGATAGAAGTGCTGATGCATTTACTGGCAAGAACCTGGGTCGGGTCAATAAGGCGCATGGATCGGGCCAGATCATCGTCGAGTTCAATCAATGGGAGTTCAGTGCACCCCAGGATGATCGCGTCTGCATATTGCGCCCTGAGCGATTTCACCACTGCAGTGATGTGTTCTGCACATAGGCCAGAGGTATAGCCTGCCTTGACCCCCAATGGGCCATAGATTGCGTCCATCACGCGATCCTGTTCGCTCTTGTTGGGAATGACAGCACGGATTCCCGCTGCCCGGAGCGCATCCTGATAGAGTCTGCTGGCAATAGTGCCCGATGTCGCCAGAATACCAACCGTTCGCACCGTCGGAGAGATCTTCGCAATATGATCAACCGTTTCCGTGAGCATGTTCACGATTGGAATATCCAAATGTCGTTGCAATCGGTCGACATAGGCATGGGCCGTGTTGCAGGGGATTGCGATGATATCTGCGCCACCGCGCTCCAGCTTTTTGGCCGTTGCATAAAGCGCGAGTGTCGGGTCAGCGCCGTCTGCGACGAGGTTGGCGGTGCGGTCCGGGATCTGGGGGTTTTGTTCAACGATCACCTTGATATGGTCCTGATCTTTTTCAGCCTGCGTGGTGTTGACGATCTTGGACATAAAGTCAGCGGTCGCCGCCGGGCCGACACCGCCCAATACGCCGATCTTAAATGGTTTCTGCGTGGCCTGACCGGTTTCTTCCAGCGCGAACCGGGCGTAAATTTCGTTGGTGGACAGGATTGTGAACCTGCGATCCTTCGGAAAATCCGACAGAATGACAGGGATCTCGGTCATCCCCGGCACGATCACTTCCGCCCCCTGATCCTCCAGACTTTCGATGGCGGTACGAATCGCGGCTTCGATTGTGTCAACCGGCCCACCCGCCTTGAATCCCGTAGGGCCATAGATCGCTTTAATCATGGCATCCTCGGCCCATGGTGCGGGAAAGACTGCCGCTCTGTTCGGCCCAAGTATGCGGTCAAACAACCCGTCCTTGCGTACAAAAGGCGTTGTCAGAATGCCGACCTGACTTGCATCTGAGTGGTGCTGATCAAGGTATTTCCGGATCGCGTCAGACATGGAAATGAGTTTGAGACCCAACTCAGCGCGCAGTTCTTCCAGAAAGGTATGGGTGATAAAGCAGGGCAGCATGGCCGCGTCGCAGCCGGATTTTTCCATGCGGCTCAGGGCATCGAAGACATAGAACTTGCGGTGCACGGGCGCGTAATCGGGGCTGGCTACGGATAGGGCTTCAACCAGCGGCTTTTGTTCGAACGAGATTTCCCGGTGGTCACCCTCGGATTTCACTGGGGTCAAGCGCACCAGCTGGTTTAGAATATCGGCACCTGCGCGTGCGCCCAGGCCGCCAACGATGCCCAGTTTCAAACCGGGTCGTGCCATCACGCGATCTCGTCAAAAAGGGAGTTTGGCACGCCCTGTGCTGCGCCTGCGTCACGCAAGGTTAACCCCTCTGCCTGAGCATACTTGGCCAGCTTTGTTGCAGCTTCATATCCCATAAGAGGCACTAGTGTGGTCGCCAGCACCAGACTGCCATTCAAAAGTTCGGCGCAGCGGGTCCGGTCGGCCTCTATGCCGATGACACAGCGTTCAGTGAGAATGTCCATTCCGTTGGTCAGGGTCGTCATGGTTTCCATGATCTTGTAAAAGATCACCGGCTCCATGGCATTAAGCTGCAACTGCCCCGCTTCGGCAGCCACGGTGACCACCAGATCATTGCCAATCGCTTGAAAGCAAATCTGATTGACGACTTCGGGGATCACCGGATTGACCTTGCCCGGCATGATCGACGACCCAGCCTGCACGGCGGGCAGAATGATCTCCCCAATTCCTGCGCGCGGACCACTGCTGAGCAGGCGCAGATCATTGCTTATCTTGGACAGTTTGATCGCAACGCGTTTCAGCGCGCTGGAAAACATCACGAATGCTCCGAGGTCAGACGACGCCTCGATCAAATCCGAGGCGGGGCTTAGGTCTTGCCCCGAAATCGCGCTCAAATGCGCAACTGCACGCTCCGAGTAGCCCTTTGGCGTATTGATCCGGGTTCCGATCGCCGTGCCGCCTAGGTTGACCTCTGTCAGCAGTTTCGCCAGTTCCACAATCCGGTCGATGTCTTCGGCAATGGTCGTGGCAAAGCCGCGAAATTCGTCCCCCAGCGACATGGGCACCGCATCCTGCAATTGGGTCCGCCCTACTTTGATCACATCGTTCAACTCTTCAGCTTTGGACCGGAAGGCTGCAACCAAACCCGTCATTGCTGCGACAAGGGGTCTGGTTTTTGCCAACGTCGCCAGCCGAATTGCAGTGGGATAGACGTCATTCGTTGATTGCGAGCAATTGACGTCATCATTTGGATGAAGTGCCACGTAGTCGCCGAAGGACCGCCCCATGTGGGCCAGTGCAATATTGGCGATGACCTCATTGGCATTCATGTTTGTCGAAGTTCCAGCGCCACCTTGCATCAGATCGACTGCAAAGTGTTCGTGGTGCTGGCCTGCGATAATCTCGTCGCAAACCTTAGAAATCACTTGCGCCTTTTTAGGAGGCAGACCACCCAACTCTGCATTGGTGCGCGCGCAGGCCGCCTTGACCTGCGCGAGGGCGACGACGACCTCCGGATAATGATTGATCGCAACCCCTGTTATGGGAAAGTTCTCGATAGCGCGTTGTGTTTGAGTGCCCCAGGCCGCGCCCGCAGGGATTTGGACCGTACCAAGACTATCGGTCTCGGCACGGGGCAGGTCTGCTAATTTCGTCATTGAAGGCCTCTATAAAATTTGGCTGAGGAAAAGCTTGGTTCGTTCGTCCTGCGCATTGTCAAAGAAAGTGTCAGGCGTGCCATGTTCCACGATTACACCGCGATCCGTAAAATAAATGTGATCAGCGACCTCGCGGGCAAACCCCATTTCGTGGGTCACAAGGATACAGGTCATCCCATCTGCCGCGAGTTCCTTGATGGTCAGCAACACTTCTTTGACCGTTTCAGGGTCAAGGGCCGCCGTCACCTCATCAAAGAGCATCACATCGGGCTGCATGGCGAGTGAGCGTGCGATGGCGACGCGCTGCTGCTGGCCGCCAGACAATTCGCCGGGATAAGCGTTTTCCTTGCCGTCCAATCGCACCTTTTTCAGAAGGGCGCGGGCGCGTTCCTCAACCTCGGTCTTGTTTTCCTTCATAACAAGCACCGGGGCCATCATGATGTTTTCAAGCGCGGTTTTGTGGGGGAACAGATTGTATTGCTGAAAGACCATCCCAATCTTCTTGCGCAGTTCCAGCTTGTCCAGGTCAGGGCGGTGCACTTCCATTCCTTCGACCTTGATCGACCCTTCCTGAATATCATTCAACGCATTGATGCAGCGGATCAGTGTGGATTTGCCGGATCCCGAGGGGCCAATGATACAGATCACCTCGCCCTTCATTATGTCCATGTTGATGCCTTTCAGCACTTCCAGCGCACCAAAGGATTTGCGTATATTGCGGATGGAAACGATCGGTTGTTCGGGGGACCATGTGTCGGTTGCGGTCATTTGGATGTCCTCACAGCTTGACAGCGAATTTGCGTTCCAACCGCAGCGTCAGTCGGGCAATCGGATAGCAATAGGCAAAGAATAGGATCAGAACGAAGCCGTAGAAGGGCATCAGAAGTTCCGGGCGATTGTTTTCGGCGACGATGGCCTGACGGGTCAGGTTGACAACCTCTTCCACCCCAAGGATCGACACCAGCGGTGTGGCCATGGTCAGGATCGCATACCAGTTCATCCATGGCGGGATCATCCGCTTGAAACACTGGGGCAAGATGATCCGCCACAGGGTCTGGGTGCGGGTAAAGGCAAGCGACTCGGCTGCTTCCCACTGGGTATTTGGCACAGACCCAACAGCGCCACGCACGATTTCAGAAATGTTCGCCATGATCGGCAGGGACAGTCCGATCACGGCCTTGATCCAGCCCGGCACGAAATAGGGGGTTCCGAAAACCGTAATCTCAAAAGGCAGTGCCAGCATCACGATGAACAGGATCACTAGCCAGGGTGAGTTACGAAATAGCTGCGTGATGAACCAACAAAGCGCGCGGACCGGACGCAGCAGAGAGATTTGCCCCAGCCCCAGCAGGACACCGACGAAGGTGCCGATCAGAAGGCAGAGGAATGAGATCAGGACGTTGAAGAAAAAGCCCTTGGTGATCAGGAACGGGGCCCATCGCCATAAGGCGTTGAAGGGCTGCGCGGCTTCGCCCGATTGGGCAGCAGCAATGGTCGGCCAGATCAACGCCAGCGCAAAGAACGCGAAGGGTATCCAAGCCGGTATTGCGCCGAGACAGCGCACCGGTGTCATCGCGTCATATTGCAAACTGGCGCGATGAGGCATCGGTTTGAGAACGGCGAATAGAGCGGATTGTGTCATTTTGAATATCCTTAGTTGCCGTAGCCGGGAATGCGCAGTTTGCGTTCCCAACGGTTCATGCCAAAGACCATGATGCCAACAAGGCCGACATAGACGACAAACAGCAGCAACATTGCCGGGTATTGGGCTGAGGGGTAGTCATTCCAGATGGTGACAGCCTGATACAGCAACTCCGGCACAGCTATGGCGAAGGCTTGCGTGGTGGTCTTGATCAGGTTGACCAAATTGTTGTTCAGAGCAGGTAGGCTGACGCGGAATGCAAGCGGCAAGACCACGTAGCGATAAATTTGCAGCCGCGACATGCCGAGTGAATCCGCCGCTTCGATGGTCGATTCTGGCACAGCTTCGATGCCGGACCGGAAGATTTCGACATTGAACGCTCCGGCAAAAAACGACAGCGAAATGATCGCCCAGCCAACGTTTGAAATGATCGGAACTTCGAGCCACCCATCGGGAGAATAAGTTGGGGTCAACTGCCCAAGAGCGAAGTAGAAGAATAGCAGTTGTACGAAAGGCGGCGTATTGCGGAACAGTTGGATATAGCCTTGAACAACGGCGCGCAGCAACCGCAGCTTTGACCCTTGAAGCCATGCACCCACGACGCCAATGATAACGCTGAACATCAGGCAGGCAATTGATAGGAAGATGGTGTACTTGATCCCAAGCCAGATCTTTCCGGCCTGCACTTCCTGATAGAAGAAGATAAAGTTCCAACGCGGGTAATCCGCCGCGAGCTGGCGGAAGAATTCTGTAAAAGCGTCAAGCATCAAAGCCACCTGCATACAGACACCTCACGCCACGGGAGAAAATGGCGCGAGGTGCGGGGTTAGGGTTTATTCAGCGAGCCAGTCAGCAAAACGCTCGTTTTGCTCTTGCAGGTAGTCAGTAGACTGAATGCCCCATTTTTCTTCCAGCGCGATCAGTTCGCCGGACTGATGCCAGTTGTACTGCATACCCGACATGAAGCGGCCAAAGATGCCATCACGCTCGGCAATTGGGACTGCAAGGGCCCATGGGTTGTTGTCTTCGGAGACCAATGGCATTTCGAAGTCGTCATATTGGCCCGAGGCCAGATCGGCAGCGATTGAACTGTCGTCATAAACCCAAGCGATGCACTTCTTGTTGCGCAGGGCCTGCAGCGCCTCGGCGTTGCTGCCAAAGGCAATGACGTTGGCGCCGTGGCGCTCTTCAACGATCTGATTGTAGAACGCCCCTTGTTTGCCGCAGACAGGTTTGTCGGCAAGATCAGACCAAGCGGTCACGCCAAGCGCCGTAGGCGTCATAACGTTCGTACCGGAGGAATAGTAGTTCGGACCAACAATGCCGACGATTTCGCGACGATCGGCCCGGTCGGACATCGTGGCAATCATCAGGTCAATGCGTCCGCCTTCCAAAAACTGCATCCGGTTCGAGGATTCAACCGCGACCAGTTCCAGCTCAACGCCCAGTGTGTCTGCAACTTGCTGGGCCATGTCGGCCTCCATACCGATGATGTTGCCGTTTTCATCGCGGAAACCCCAGGGGCGTGTATCGGCCTTAACGCCAACGACAATGACGCCGCGCTCCATGATTTTGTTCCAGGTTGCATTGGATTGTTCCTGCGCGACCGCAGCCGTCGTGGTCATCAGGGTCGCGGCAAGCGCGATGCCGCCCAAAAATTTCTTCATTGATACTCTCCATGTTGATGGCGGCAAACGCGGTGCCGACGTGAGTGCCACGGGTTCAATCCGATTGGTCCGTGATCTGAGGTCATGTTGAGCGGGCGTGCCCTGCAACGCCATGACATTTGGCGCAATTTGATTGCAAAATTTGCAACATGCTTTTCACGCAAACCGGGTTAGGTTCGACGCAACTAACGAACGTAGGTGACATGATGGAAATAGATTGGCTCGAAGATTTTCTTGCGCTCAGCGCTGCAGGAGTTTTTGCAAAGGCTGCAGATGCGAGAAACATAAGTCAGTCGGCTTTTACGCGCCGAATCAAAAACTTAGAGTATTGGATCGGCACGCCGCTATTTGACCGCAGCGTTCATCCAGTGGTGCTGACGCAAGCTGGGCAAGCTTTTCGGCCGGTTGCCCATGATATGATCAATACGCTGTCAACGGCCCGTGCCGAGGCTAAGGGGCTGGTGCGACGAGAGGGAGAAGTGCTCGACTTCGTCGCACTCCATACGCTGGCCATCTCCTATTTTCCGGGGTGGATCACAAGCATTGGCAAGACCTTGGGGCCAATAAAATCTCGGGTGGTTGCCGAAAATTTCTCTGGTTGTGTTGAGGCGATCCTGTCTGGATCCAGCGATTTCATGCTGTGTTACCACCATCCAACGGTTCCAATGATCGCGGACGATGCGCGATATCCCTCAATGAAGATCGCCGAAGATCGCATGGTGGCTGTTAGCGCCGCCGCGCCTGATGGCTCCGCTCGCTACAGGCTCGACAGCGAAGAGCCCTTTCCGCTGCTGTCTTATACCCGCGACAGTTTTTTGGGGAAAATGACAAACCTCATTCTCGAGCGAACGGGCCTCAGAGACCGCTGCGTCTTTCAATATGAGAATTCGGTCTGCGAAGCCCTCAAGGCAGCCAGCCTAGAGGGCATGGGCGTGGCATGGCTCCCGATGGCAGCTGCCGAACGTGAGTTAAATGAAGGCCGCTTGGTAAAGATCAGCGATGACGGCAGCGAGAATCCGATTTCAATCCACCTTTACCGCTCCATGGAACGCAGCCGAAGCGACGTCGAACGGTTCTGGTCATACATGTCAAGTATGCACTGACAAGCGGGGTGGCGGAGGAGGCGCAAATCCCGCTTGCCCACTCCGCAATGGTCGTTTCCGGTAAGGGGCGAATAGTCAGATTTACTGTCCCGCCTCGAACTGGCTTTCAATGACCGGTCTGCTGACATCGGCTGCAACGCAGCAATGAGTGTGCGGCACCTGCGAGGGGATGCTGCGTCAGCAAACACCCGAAAGGGTCGAGTCCGCAAAGTCCGCTCTGCCGACCTTCACCCTCTGAAAATGCTGCGCGATGGACGAATGACCGGTTCGGTGAAGCTGCGCTGCAGCGCTAACGAGGACAACGAATGCCGGCACAGGGCCGTACGTGTAGATCAAATCGAGATCGTTTGGTTGGACCTCGGCGGTGCGGCTATCCGCAGCAAGGAGCCCTTAGTACAAAATGCTGGGCCATGTAGGAATGGCCGCTAAACACAGAATAGTCTCAAACCTTTCATAACTACCGAGGTTTTGAACGGGGTTTCTGGTGCACCAAATTGGGGGTGGTTTCGGCACGTACCAAAAGGGAGCGTTGTAGAAAAATGAACGCGATATGCGCTGTATCCGCAATACCTTACATCAACTCAATAAGTGCCGTGAGCCATCCGACACCGACTCCGATAGCAGTCACGGCAACTGCCGCCGAGCCACAATCTTTAGCTTGCTTTGCAAGGTCTCGCTTTTCGAGTGAGATGTCATCTACTATGCGTTCAATTGCAGTGTTGACGCACTCCATCGCCAACACAAAGACACCACCCATTAAAAGCATCCCTCGAGTGGCTGCATCCAGCGGTAAAATGCACGCCAATATCGCAAAGAACGCGTTGCAAACCAGCCATTGTTTCAAGGAGTGTTCGGTCTGGTAAACATGAGCAAAGCCCGCCCACGACCAGACGGCTCGTTGCCGTATCCGTTCAAACTGTTCCGAAATGATCTGTTTCATCGCGCACCTGACCTATGGCTTTGGATAAGCTGAACGATTTGCTTAACATAGGCAACACAGTTTGCCCCTTACACTCTGTCATATTGTCGGATAAAACGTGCTTTCGATAATACACATTGCACCTTGAACCATAATTTAGTGATCTGAATGCGGGCGTCTTTGTTTGAAAAAGTAGTGTGCGGCTATTTTGCCGTTTTGTTCTTAATCTATCTGGCTGTTCTTGGTGTCTCGCCCGTCAAGCCTGAGGGTTTTGTGTGGGGCGTGTCGACGATTGGCCTTCCGGCATTCGAGTTGGCCTTTTTTTGCATATTAACACTCACACTTTGGAGACTGCGCTCAAAGTGGACCCGGTACCTCGTCGTTTTAGGGTGTATCTTTTTTCCGGCCGTCGTTGGATCGTTCTACTTGGTGCAATTCATCTCAATCGTGACCTCGGGAAGGTACATCACCGTCCTTGCAATGGAAAACTCAGGAGAGGTGGCGTACATTACGAATACGACGACAATTGCGCTATGCGTAGGAATGGTGAGCTTAATAGCAACCATCGTTTTTTTCTCCATTTCCGAAGCACGCAAGAGCACTCCAGGTCAGTTTGCGGGTCGGTCCGCTATCGTTGGGTTTGCGCTAATTTTTTTGATGGGCATCGGTTATAACGAACGCGATCGGTTCGTCGATCATGCCAACAATTTAGGTATCCCGATATCCTTGGATACAAGTTTTGCCCCCGCGATCGGAATGCATAAAACCTATAGAAAATTTTCGAAGGTCCGGTTTGATGCAAACCGTATCGTGAAATTTGTGGATGATGTTGCAAGCGGAGACGTAGAATCCCCTTTTTATGTGGACGTCACAGCGGATTACCCCTTCCAGCAAACCAGCCTCCGTTCAGGCCCGCTACCGTTTGTTGTCAAGGCGTCGAGCGAGCCAGTGAATGTGATTGTCTTGTTTCTAGAGGGCCTGTCCGCGCGCGCACTAGGTCACTACGGTGGCCCTTATGTTGACCTGACACCCAACCTTAATCGCTTTGCAGAGCAGGCGGTCACGATCGACAGTTATTATAATCATACGGCGGCGACCTATCGCGGCATCCAGGGGTCTCTATCGTCAGGGTTTCCACTGGCCGGCGGCGCTGGCGGCTGGGAAAGTTCGCAAGATCGCTTGGGCGGGCTGAGTGCGATTTCTTACGCGACCCTGCCAAAAATTTTGGACAAGCGCGGCTATGATACGAAGATTTATTCGCCCCATTCGGAAACTAGGCCATTTGACGACTTCCTGCGCGCGGTCGGGTTTGAACAGGTCGTAACGCCCGAAGACGTTGTACCAGACAACCCGCCCGATTTTCTGAGCGATCGGGATTTGTTTGCTGCGATGGCAGACGACCTGCAAGCACTGGAACAATCTAACAATCAGACCCCGTTCTTCTGGGCGTCCTACAACATCGGATCCCATGCCTTTCTCAACACGCCATCGGGCGCAGCGTCATATGGTGATGCCCGTAATGCAGCTCTCAATCGGTTTCATGAACTTGATGCGAGCTTAGCAGCGTTCCTTGATGCATTCGAGGCATCCACATTTGCGGACAACACTTTGCTTGTCATTACGGCAGATCATTCATCCTATGCAGAGCCGCCCGTTGTTGAAGCCTTTTCAGATAGCGCGAAATTCACGACCCACTTCATCGACCAAATCCCTCTTATTCTTCATATTCCGGGGGTTGTCGAACCAATGCGATTTGAAAATGGGGTGCGGACATCGCTCGATTTGACGCCAACGATATTGAATATGATGGGAGTGACAGAAGTTGAGCATGCGTTTCTTGGCACGTCTATCTTTGACACGCAATTCCGGCCCGAGGTGAATTGGGGGGCGATCGGCCGCGGTTTTTATCGTATCGATCAAACAGGTGTTTCATTTGTGAAGGAAGACGATGCGAGCACACAGGAAAAAATTGTGGGCAGTGCCATCATGTATTACAATCAGCTCGAGCTTGAAGATAAGATATTTGATCCGAGACTGTAGCACTTCAATCCTTCGGTCTATTTGAAATCTCAACCTGATATGAACCTGTGGGGTGAACGCAGGGGGATTGACGATGTTAGGACCCCAGCAAGAAGCGCAAGGCGCACTCTTTTATTAGTTTTCCATCGACGATCATGTGCTTCAGAATCACCTGCTGCGCACGATAGACCTGTTCGTGGATCTGAGCAGTATGCGGGGTTACCTCGCAGACAAATACAGTCTACTGGTCGTCCTTCAATCTGGGCGAAAACTCTCGTTCTTGTCACTCCATGTCGAACTTAGTGCGAGCGGCATTGATGCTTGGGAATTTCTCATCCGCCCAAGAGATCATCGCGTGAAGTGGCGCGAGAAAGGACGCGCCTAGGTCGGTCAAACCATAAGCGACTGATGGCGGCTTAGTACCAAAAACTTCACGATTCACGAGTCCATCACGCTCCAGATTTCGCAAGGATTGCGTCAGCATGCGTTTTGACACATCTGGCAGAGCCCGACCTAGCGCGTTGAACCGCTGTGGCCCGCCCTCTAGCTCTAGCAAAATCAGAGTGGTCCACTTTGCTGCCACGTGATCAAGCACCTGTCGCACAGGACAATTGTTGGGATGAAATCCCATGGCCTTCCATTCATCCAGACGGTTTTGTTGAATGTCGCGCATCATCAGTCCCTTCTATGCAGCCGTTTCCCCGCAACAGGTTCCCTTGGTGTTACCTGTGGAGATAAAAGTGCGTCCTTTTCTTTTCAGCAGCGGTCTCTAAATGAGACTTGTACTTAATTCTAGACTGAAAGAAAACACTATGACAAAAATCCTGATCACCGGCGCAACCGGCCAACTTGGCCAGCTTGTTCTTGATGCCCTGTCCGCCAAGGCTGTTCCCGTTGAAACCATCGCTGTTTTGGTGCGCCGCCAAGAGGCCGCCGCCGAACTCCAAGCCAAAGGCTACGACGTGCGCTTAGGCGACTACTCGGATGCTGACAACCTGGAGGCCGCTTTTGCAGGGCTGGATCGGTTGTTGTTCATCTCAAGCCCCGAGATAGGTCAACGCGTTCCGCAGCATCTCAACGTGATCAAAGCTGCCAAATCGGCGGGCGTGTCATTCATCGCTTACACGTCGTTGTTGAAGGCCGATACGAGCAAGATCGGTTTCGCTCCCGAACACATTGCTACGGAAGAAGCATTGGCGGCATCAGGGCTCGACTACTGCTTGTTGCGCAATGCCTGGTATACAGAGAACTACCTTATGGCTTTGCCACAAATTCTTGAGATGGGGCAGCATTTTGGGGCCGCTGGCGATGCTAAATTTGCACCCGCGACACGCGCTGATCTCGCTCAGGCGGCAGCGGAAGTGCTTGTCAGCGCCGGACATGAAGGCAAGATTTACGAACTGGCCGGTGATGACGCTTTTACCTACCCCGAATACGCGAGCACCATTGGGGAACTCGCAGGTAAAGACATCGCCTACGTCGACATGCCGGAAGCTGCCTATCAGCAAGCGCTGGAAAGTGCAGGGGTACCCGGCCTGATGGCGTCATTGTTGGCCAATGCCGATGTCGCGGCCAAAGAGGGCTCGTTGTTTGACGATAGAAAGGGACTTTCGAAACTTATTGGTCGCCCAACCACATCCCTTGAAACAGTCCTGAAAGAGGCGTTAAATCAATGATCAACTCAATGAGCAAAGGTTTGACCCTTGCCTTCTAGCTTTGCGCTGCGCCAGTTGCGGGCTTCGCTGAGAACGCCCGTGACATCGCGATCAATGGCTTGAAGGCCGTTTTCATCGACCGCGATGTAGCCGCAATCGATGCTTATTTCGACCCTGACTATATTCAGCACAACCCGATGTTTCCGAAGGGGCTGGACACGCTCAAAGGGTTTGCTGCCAATATGCCAGAAGGATTTTCCTACCAGATTGGTAATGTCATCGCAGACGAAGATCAGGGGCTGGTGGCCATCCATTTCCGGGTCGTTGGTTTTGCCCCGGAACCCATGATCGGCGTTGATAATATGCGCGTTTCAGATGGTAAAACCGTCGAGCATTGGGACGTATTGCAAGCCGAGGTGACAGATACGGTTTCTGGCAACCCAATGTGGCCCAGACGCAGTAACCTGAATAGCAAAAGAAGGAGAAAGGCTGCTTCTTTGGTGGCCTTTCTCCTGCTGCTGCACATGGGATGGGAGCAGACAACCCCGCATCCTTTCGACAATCGCAAAGGTCGTCACGGTCCCGTCAATCCCCCGAAAATCACGTCGCGCAATCGTCCGCTTGTCCCAACCCAGATGGGCAGGTGGTTGCCTAGCGGCCCGTCCGTTTACGCCAAGCAGCAAATTTTTGCTGGTTTTCCTCGATGGTGCAGGGATACAGCCCGATGATCGGCGTGCCGTTCATGACCTCTTCAAGAACAAAATCCTCAAAGCTTTCCATGCCAGAACAGACATCGGCGATTTCATCGGCCAGATGCGCAGGGATCACCATCACGCCGTCGCGGTCACCTACAACCACATCCCCGGGAAAGACCGCGACATCGCCACAGGCGATCGGACCGTTGATTTCGATGGCTTCGTGCAGGGTCAGGTTTGTAGGGGCTGAGGGTCTGGCGCAGAACGCGGGCATATCAAGTTCGCCGATCCCGTGGGCATCGCGAAAACCACCGTCTGATACGACGCCAGCGCATCCGCGCACGGCCAACCGCGTCACAAGGATTGACCCCGCCGTTGCCGCGCGCGCGTCCTTGCGGGCATCCATCACCAGCACATGTCCTTCGGGGCAGGTTTCCACAGCGACCCGCTGGGGGTGATCGGCGTTGCGGAAAACCTCAAGCGGGTTGCGATCTTCGCGGGCGGGAATATAGCGCAGGGTAAAGGCCTGCCCGACCATGGTTTCGTCTTTGGCAGAGACAGCAGACACCCCTTGGATGAACTGGTTGCGCAGCCCCCGTTTGAACAATTGTGTAGCAATCGAGGCGGTCGAGACGCGCATCAGCTGTTTGCGCGTCTCATCGGAAAGAACATAGTCGGCCATATCGTTCCTTTAGAAAATATCGGGTTCGTCGGCAGTGCGGCCAAACCCAGTTTCAAGAAAATCAAAGTCGCAGCCTTTGTCGGCCTGCGTCACATGTTTCGCATAAAAATAGCCGTAGCCGCGTTCATAACGGCCCTTTGGGGCCTGCCATGCAGCGCGACGACGGGCCAATTCGTCATCATCAACCAACATGTCCAATCGGCGTGCGTCCAGATCCAACTGCACGATATCACCGGTTTGCAACAGCGCAAGCGGGCCGCCCACATAGCTTTCAGGGGCCACGTGCAGCACGCAGGCCCCGTAGGAGGTGCCAGACATGCGCGCGTCTGAGATGCGCAGCATATCGCGCTGGCCTTGATTGATCAGTGCCTTGGGGATCGGCAACATGCCCCATTCAGGAAATCCCGGCCCGCCCTGCGGCCCAGCGTTGCGTAGCACCATCACTGTGTCGGGTGTGATTGTCAGGTTCTCATCATCGACCGATTCTTTCATTTCGGGATAGCTATCGAACACCAAAGCAGGCCCTTGGTGCTGATAAAACTTGGGATCACAGGCCGCCGGTTTGATCACGGCCCCGTCAGGGCACAGATTGCCACGCAACACGGCCAAAGACCCTTCTTTGTAGACGGGGTTTGATAAGGGGCGGATGACGTCATCATTGTAGACCTCGGCGCCTTGCAGGTTTTCACCCATCGACCGGCCTGTGACGGTCAGGCAGTTTGTATCAAGCATGGATTCGATTTGCTTCATCAGCGCGCGCAGGCCACCCGCATAATAGAAATCTTCCATCAGGTAATCCTGACCAGAGGGGCGCACGTTGGTGATCAGCGGTGTCTTGCGGCCCAGATCATCAAGATCATCAAGGGTCAGATCAACGCCCGCGCGGCGCGCCATCGCGATCAGATGCACAACGGCGTTGGTCGAACAGCCCGTCGCCATCGCCACAACTGCCGCATTACGACAGGCTGGCGCGGTGATGATCTTTTCGGGGGTCAGGTCCTCCCAGACCATGTCAACGATGCGGCGTCCGCAGGCCGCGCTCATGCGTTGGTGCCCTGCATCCACTGCTGGGATTGACGATGCACCGGGCAGGGTGATCCCCATCGCATCGGCGATTGCCGTCATGGTCGATGCTGTGCCCATCGTCATGCAGGTGCCCGCCGAGCGGGCGATCCCGCCTTGCACGCCCAGCCATTCCGCGTCGCTGATATTACCCGCGCGGCGTTCGTCCCAGTATTTCCACGCATCCGACCCTGATCCCAAAATCCGCCCCGCATAATTGCCGCGCAGCATCGGACCTGCGGGCAAATAAATCAGCGGCACGCCTGCGGAAATCGCCCCCAGCACCAGCCCCGGCGTGGTCTTGTCACAGCCCCCCATCAGCACGACCCCATCAAGGGGGTGCGACCGGATCATTTCTTCGGTTTCCATGGCCAGCATGTTGCGGTACATCATCGAGGTCGGTTTGGTGAAACTTTCATCCACCGACAGCGACGGCAGCTCCACACCGAACCCGCCAGCCTGCAACACCCCGCGTTTTACGTCCTGTGCCCTTTCGCGGAAATGCGCGTGACAGGTATTGAGTTCCGACCATGTGTTCAGAATGCCGATCACGGGTTTGTCGCGAAAATCATCTTCGGCGTAACCTAGCTGCATCATGCGGCTTTTATGTCCGAAGGTGCGCAAATCGTCAGGGGCAAACCAACGCGCTGATCTGAGGTCTTTTGCAATTTTTTGTGTCATCGGGTCATCCAGTGAATGCGAACATAAGCCACACAAGAACCGCCGTCAGGACCACGCCCAGAACTTCTGGCCAATTCCCATGTTTGGTGTCGTCTTGCGTTTCTTCGTGGGTGAATTCGGGGGCAGAGATGTCTTCATCCTGCTTGGTGAGTTTTGGGTTCTCCATTGTGCGACCTCAATCCATCATCGCTGGCAGCCAAAGCGCCAACTGGGGGAAAAACAGCACAAGAAACAGCCCGACTATTTGCAGCGCGATAAACGGAAGAACTGCAACAAAGATGTCCTGAAGCTCGACCCCTTTGGGTGCCACGGATTTCAGAAAGAAACACGCAGGTCCAAAGGGCGGTGAAAGATAGTAAATCTGAATGTTCATCGCAAAAAGGACGCCAAACCAGATCGGATCAAACCCTAGGTCGATTACAACCGGTGCAAAGATCGGCACCGTGATAAAGATAATCGCGATCCACTCCAGAAATGTGCCCAGCAACATGACAATCAACATCATCACCGCGATGACCATCAGCGGGGGCACGTCCAGGCCGGTCAGCAGTCCGTGCAAAAACTCGCCCCCGCCAATCCGGTTATAGATGCCAATCAGCGAAACAGCACCCAGCACCAGCCAGATGATAGACCCCACCGTCAGCACCGTTTGGCGCATCGCATCGCGTGCCATCGTCCAGCGCAGCTCACCTTGTGCTGCGGCCACAACCAGCGCGCCAACAGCCCCGATCGCAGCGGCCTCGATCACGGTGGCCACGCCGGAATAGATCACGCCAAGCACGGTTCCGATCAACACAGCGGGCAGGATCACCCCCTTCATGAATTTCAACCGCTTGAACAAAGGCAAACCCGTTTCCGGGATGTCGTAGATCGGGGCCAGTGCAGGGTTCAAACGGACCCGTGCGAGGATGTAGGCGATATAAAGCGACGCCAGCAAAAGCCCCGGCGTGGCCGAAGCCGCAAACAGCTTTGTAATCGAAACCTGCGCGGCCAGCCCGTAGATGATCAACACGACAGACGGCGGGATCAGTGTGGCTAGGGCTCCTGCTGCACAGATGATGCCGATTGACAGCTTTTTATCATACCCAAGCCGCAACATCTGCGGCAGCGCAATCAGGCCCAGCATGACGATTTCGCCACCCATTATCCCCGACATCGCGGCCAATACGACAGCCACGATGCAGGTTTGCACCCCAACCGATCCGCGGAACCGTCCGCCCAGAATTGCCATGGAATCAAAAAGCGATTTGGCGATCCCCGAACGCTCAAGCACGTTCGCCATAAACACAAAGAACGGCACCGCGATCAGTTCGTATTTATGCAAGACTTCGCTGACGTTGGCCGCAACGATGAAATACCCTGCACGTACGCCAAAATAGAGCACCGCAGTCGCCAAAGACACCGTGAGCGTGGTGATGCCCAGCGGGACGCCAAGTGCCATCAAGCAAAACAGCGAGACCACAATCAGCAGTGTGATGATTTCAATTCCCAACGGACATGTCCCTTTGTTCGTCTTGGGCCCAGCGAACGATATTCGCCGCCAACTGAGCCAGATAAAGAATGCACCCCACAACGATCATCACCTTAAACAGCGTCGGCTGGATCGAGTTGAAGGCAGTGCCCGAATGCTCGGTCCGGCCAAGGACTTTCATTGCAGGGCCCCATAGCGCAAATGTGAGTACAAGGATGGCCGCAAAGGCAATCAGCTGTTGCAACAGTTCAAATGCGCGCCAGATTTTTCGCCCGACCATCAGCTCTAGCATGGTGATGGAAATATGCCGTTTGCGTTCGGTGACATAGCCGACTGACATCACCCAAGCGGTTGCGCAAAGCGTCATGGCCAGTTCGGTTGACCAAACCGTCGGGCGATCAAATCCGTAGCGCATCACGACCTCAAACGCGGATATCGCGATGCAGGCAAAATAAAGAACTGAGCAGCCTTGGCCGATAAAGACACTGAAGTGGCTCATGAAATCGGCCCAGCGGGCAAGCAAGCGTTTCATCGCTACCCCTGATCTAGGAAAATATAGTGTCGCCCATGCCAAGATGGGCGACACTCGCAAATTCATTCAGAAAACAAACCGATTTCTGTCATGTAAGCGATGTGAGCTTCCAGCGCTTCTTGGGCCAGATCGGATTTTTGGGCGAAAACTTCCCATTGTTCGCGTGCCACCGCCCGCAGCTTGTCGCGGTCGACCTGCGCCCAGTTGATCACTTCGATATCATCCGATGCATCGTCGCGGGTGGCCAGTTCAACATCAAGTTTCGACACCTCTTCGGCCATCGCGTACATGGCATCATACCACCACGTCCGCAGTGCGGCCTGATCGTCCGCTGACAGCGTTTCCCATTTGGCCGTGCTGATCGTGAACTGCATGGACGGCATTGAGTGGATGCCAGGGTAAAGCGGGTAGGGTGCCACATCGTGCAGGCCCGTCCGGTCGTTGTTTACATAAGCCGATGCATCCGCAGCATCGACGATCCCCTTTTCAAGTGCGCCGAACACTTCCGAAAACGGGATAGAGACAGGTGACGCCCCTGCGGCCTGAAAAACGGCTGCGGCCAATCCTTCGGGGGACCGGATTTTCTGCCCTGCCAGATCTTCGAACGTGCGGATCGGGGTGCGGGCCGGCAACGCTTCGCGTGAGTAGGGGCCACAGGCCACAACATGCACTTCGCCTTGGGTGATTTCATCAACCGCGCGCTGCATCATCGCCTCACCGCCACCATCGCGGCAAAATCCAAGCATCTGTTGCGGGGTATCATATCCTGAAATCAGATCACCCATGATCGCAAATGCGGGTTCCAGTCCGGCAAAGTAGTTCACGGATGTGAAATTACCGTCAAGCACGCCAACGGCCACGGCCTCTGGTGTTTCGCGCGCCGGAACAACCGATCCGTTCGGTGTGAAGACGATCTCAACACGACCTTCGGTCATCTGTGAAATTTTTGGCAGCCAAGTTTCGGTCAGGTACTGGGTTGAGAAATCTCCGGCGTTAAATGAAGTTTGAATTGTGAATGTTTCAGCGGTCGCAGCGTTTGCCGTAACACAAACCGTCGCCATAAGCAGCGCGTGTTTTATGAGTCTCATTATTTTCTCCCAATGGAAAAATGCGGCGCTCTCCTCCTCCGCAGTCTTATATACTAATATATTAGTGCCTTAGGAGCAAGCCTGTTCTATGGTGCGACGACAGGCAGCTAAAAATCAGTATTGAGCATTTCGAATGAACGACCAAAACACGCCCCCACCCGCCAACGCCGTGCCCCCGATGCGCGGACCGCTGCGCAAGACATCCATCAGCCAGCAGGTCTATGAGGCATTGCGCAACCGCATCATAGACCTGGAACTTGTGCCCGGTCTGAACCTGTCGCGTGTCGAGATCGCGGATTTCTATAGCGTCAGTCAGACCCCCGTGCGCGACGCGATGCTTAAACTGG
The DNA here is from genome assembly GCF_900116285.1 of Sulfitobacter marinus. GTDB lineage: Bacteria > Pseudomonadota > Alphaproteobacteria > Rhodobacterales > Rhodobacteraceae > Sulfitobacter > Sulfitobacter marinus. The sequence continues at coordinate 646,111 of NZ_FPAJ01000001.1, forward strand.
AGGAAGAAGGCCTGTTGGTGATCTTTCCCCAATCCAAAACCGAAGTGTCGCGTATCAACATCGATCAAGCACGCGAAACGCAATTCTTGCGCGTGTCGCTAGAAACCGAAGTGGTCAGAAAGTTGGCCACGTCTGGTACCGATGACTGTGTCGCAGAAGCCAAGGTAATCATCACGCGTCAAAAGTCTGCATTTGACGCAGACGATCTGCCGTATTTTCAGGAACTCGACCGTGCATTCCACAAAGCGTTGTTCACCGCTGCGGGTCTGGAAAATCTCTGGCATTTGATTGACGAAAGGTCTGGCCAGATTGACCGGCTGCGAAAACTTAATCTGCCCGTTGCGGGCAAGACCAAAGAAATCATCAAGGCGCACAGCGCAATTGTCGCGGCGATCGAACGCAAAGACGCAGATGACGCAGAAAACCAAGTGCGGACCCACCTGTCCGGCACCTTGGGCCAGATTGACATGATCATGGCGCGCCACCCCGCGTTCTTTTAGACAACGGCCAGTTGGCTGCGTCACAAATCGCCGCGATATATCCCAAGCTTGCCGTCGTCGCCGTTGTCAGTGAACGATGTCAGGACCATCGCGTGGTTATCTGGCGGCACAAAGGCGGGCTTTGTCGGCGACTGAAACGGCACATTGTATTTCGTGCCAAGTGTCCCATCGGGTTCAAAACAATAGATCGCGCCGCCACCGACCCCCGCAATCCAGTAGCGCCCCTTTGCGTCAATCGCGGCCCCGTCCGGTCGGCCTGACAGATCGTCAAACCGCGCAAAAACGGTTCGGGGGGACATGGTATCGTGTTGATTGATCTTAACGGTCCAGACGGTCTGGATGCTGGGGTGCGAGTCGGAGAAAAACAGGCGCTGATTGCGGTTATCCCACGCCAATCCGTTGATGGTGCGAGAGCCCTCGGCTTTGGATGTCAGCGTCAGGGCGGCGGGGTCAAACAAATACAGAACCCCGTTGGCGTGCTGGTTGTCGATGTCCATCGTCCCCGCCCAGATACGCCCTTGGGCATCGGTACAGGCATCATTGAACCGTTGATTCTCTAGGTAAAGTGGCGCGACCTTGTGAAAGGTCGCCGCCTGATCGTCGAACACAAAAATACCGCTTTGCATTCCGATAAAAACGTCGCGCCCAATACATTGCACAAAGCCCGGCATCTCCGGTGTTGTCCATGCCTGCGTTTCGCCTGCTAGTGTGGTCCGGAGAACCTTGTGCCCTTGGATGTCCACCCACCAAATGGCGTCATGCGCGTCAGACCACACAGGGCTTTCGCCCAGTTTGGCGCGGGTCTGTGTGAGTGGTACAAAGAGTGCGTCGACGATGTCGTAGGTCATAATACCCTTGCCATATTGGCTATTTTGAATGGTGGTTGACATAATTCTTTTCGTATAATTAATGTCCCACTTCAACTAATATATCAGTTGGGGGTTTGGTCATCACGCCATTTAGGGAGGAAAACAACATGAAACATTCAAAAAAAATGCGCATACTTGCCGCGGCTGTTGTCGCGGGCTTTACCATCGCAGGAACAGCATCCGCCGAAACCACGCTTAGGATCGGGACAGTTCTGGCCCCCGATGACCCGATGGGTCAGGGGCTGGATAAATTTGCCAGCGAAGTCGCAGAAGCAACAGGCGGCGATGTCGTTGTGGAGATTTTCCACAACAGCCAGCTTGGCGATACTACCGAAATGATCGACCAGGCCCGCGCGGGTGCAAATGTCGGCACGATCACAGATGTCGCGCGCCTGTCGTCATTTGTGCCGTCGCTGGCGATAATGTCGGCCCCGTTCTTGTTTGACACATATGATCAGGCCGACAAATTCGCGGGATCAGATGTCTATCTGGGCTGGGGTGATGAGCTGGTAGAAGAGGCCGGCCTCGTGATGCTGGCGTCAAACTGGTATCAAGGCGCGCGCCACGCGCTGACACAGGATCCGGTTACAGGTCCTGCTGACCTGGCAGGCGTCCGAATGCGCACAATCGGTGCACCCGTCTGGATCGAAACCATTCGCGCAATGGGTGCCGAGCCGACACCAATCGCATGGGGCGAGGTTTATTCCGCCTTGCAGCTTGGCACGATTGACGCCGCAGAAGCACAGCCCACCGCGATTTGGGGTGCCAAACTGTTTGAGGTGATCAACCACGTGACCAAGACAGGGCACATCCAACTGGTGACCGCGCTTGTCGTTTCAACCGAAAGCTGGAACGAACTGTCCGCCGAAAATCAGGCCATTGTGCGCAATCTGGCAGTTGAAAACGGTCGCTATGCGTCTGCATTGACAATCGAGTTGGGCGAAGAGGCGTTGGCCAATGTTGCCGCTGCGGGCGTCACAGTGTCCGAGGTTGATCTTGCACCCTTCAAAGAAGCGGTCGCGGGTGTTTTCCCGATGCTGAACCTTGAGGCAGAGGCCGCGATTGTCCGCGAGATCATCGCGGAGTAGTCTGCAAAAAAAGGGAGGGCGCAGAATGTTTCGTCATGCTACCAACTTTGGCCAACGTGTCGAAACAGTCTGCGCCGTCCTGCTTCTGGTTGCGATTGTCGTTCTTGTCGCAATTGCATCCATCGCCCGTGTGGTTGGCAGCCCGATCATCTGGTCGGTTGAAATTGCCCAGCTTTGTCTTGTCTGGCTGTGCATGCTAAGCGCGGATCTTGCCATGCAAAACGGACGCCATTTCGGGTTGTCACTGCTGTCTGACGCGCTGTCGCCCGCAAGAAAACGGCTGCTTGAGCTGTTTAACCGCGCCGTTCTGATCATCCTGCTGGGGCTTTTGTTGTACTACGCTTGGCACAACGCGCATCTGATGCATCCGCGGTTGATCGGGGCTACGCAGATGCACGGGTCATACCTGCATGCGTCGATGGTTGTAGGGCTTTGCCTTTTGCTGCGCACCATGATTGCGCAGACCTATGCTGTGTGGCGCGGCACGTCATTTATGAAAGATACCCTTTAGATGCTGATCCTGATTGCAGTGCTTTTCATGCTATTTCTGTTGCTGGGCCAGCCTGTCGCGTTTGCGCTGGCAATTGCAGCTATTCCGGTATTTGTGATCACCGGAACGATGCCGCCTACTGTCGCGATCCAAAAGATGGTTTCGGCAACACAAAGCTTTCCTTTGCTGACAGTGCCGTTCTTTATTCTTGCCGGTAACCTGATGAACATCACGGGCATTACCGACAGGTTGGTGAACTTTTCTAAACTGCTGACCGGATGGCTTGCTGGGGGGCTCGCGCAGGTGTCGATCATCCTGTCATTTATGATGGGGGGGATCTCAGGCTCGGCAGTCGCAGATGCGTCGATGGAAAGCCGGTTGTTGGGGCCCTCAATGATCGCGCAGGGATTTTCCAAACCGATGACCGCCGCGATCCTTGCGTTCGGGTCGATCATCACAGCGACAATCCCGCCGTCAATCGGGCTTATCCTGTTTGGCTTTATCAACGAAGTATCCATCGGGCGTTTGTTTCTTGCGGGGATCGTGCCAGGGGCCATTCTGACTCTGGTCTTGATGTTCACCGCATGGGTGATCGCAAAGCGTAACGGCTATGCACCCGTGCTTGCCTCACCGCCCACGCGCGGCGAACTTTGGGCCAGTTTCAAAGACAGTGTCTGGGCGCTGATGTTTCCAATCATCTTGATCGTGGGCTTTCGGTTCGGGATATTCACCGCAACCGAGGCAGGCGCGTTTTTGGTGTTCTATGCACTGTTCATCGGCATCTTCATCTATCACGAACTGACCCTCGCCAAAATGTTCGAGGCGCTGGAAACATCCCTGCATGATTTGGGCATGATTATGTTGTTGATCATGATGGCGGGCGTGCTGGGTTATGCGATCACGATCGAACGCGCACCGCAGAAAGTGACCGAATTTGTCACAACCTTGTCCGATAACCCCGCAATAATTCTTTTGATGATCACAGGGGTTTTGGTGATTTCAGGGATGTTTCTGGAAGGTGCCGCCAATATTCTTCTGGTTACACCAATTGTCATGCCAGTGCTGACGGCCGCAGGTTTTGACCCGATCCATATGGGCATCTTGATGGTGCTTTTGATCAATCTGGGCGGGCTGACACCGCCTGTCGGGGTGATCATGTTTACCGTGTGCGGGATACTGGACGTCAAAACAGGGGCCTACACACGCGCAGCTTTGCCATTCTTTTTCGCCCTGCTTGTTTTCTTTATTGTCCTTGCAATGCTACCGTCCTTGTCCACGGCACTGCCCAATGCGCTGATGTAGCATGGGCAGTTTTTTGAAAAGGTTATCGCGATGTTACAGTCCGGGGAAATTCAGGTGAACGGGATTGATGTAACAGCGCCAGCGCCGCATCTTCCAGCCTCGACACGCGTTTACGAGGCATTGCGCGCGCAGATCATTTCTTTGGCGATACCGCCTGGGCAGCGTTTGTCGCGCCCTGATCTGGCGCAACAATTCGGCGTCAGCGCGTCACCCCTGCGCGAAGCAATCCAACAGCTTGAACGCGACGGGCTGGTCGCCACCTTTCGCCAATCCCGCACCGTTGTTACCAGCATCGACCGCGGCCAGCTGCAGCGCGAACATTTCCTGCGCACCGCCGTTGAGTGTGAGGTCGTCAACACCCTTGCCGCGATGAAAGACAAAGAACCTCTGAACAAAGTGTCGGCGATCGTGAAAATGCAACGCGTTCTGCTGGAAGACCACGATCAACTGGATCTGTTTCGAAAACTCGACGCAGATTTTCACCAAGCGCTATTTGAACTTGCGGGGCAGGGCACATTGTATCAGTTTTCGTCCGAACGCACGATCCAGATGACGCGACTAAGAAATCTGGATTTGCCAAGCGAAGGCAAGCTGGAATCAGTGGTCAACCTACATGACAACATTGTCGAAACTATCCGTTCGGGTGACCGGCACGCCGCCACCGATGCCATGCGCACACATCTGTCTGGCACCATCGCACGTTTGCCGGATATCATGACGCAGTACTCGGAATATTTTTCAAAAGAAATCTAATCCGCCATTTTTAACCGTTTGCATTCGTAGAACTTATCCGGCCATTTTCGGTACTGACTGGCCAGATGTGACTGTGATTATCGAGGTCGCGCAGTTGTTCGCTTTGACCACCTGTTCCCTTACGAATGCTTCCACGCGGCTGAATTTGTCTTTTTCACCATCGCGCCGCTCCAAACCTAAAATCTTCATGATCTAACGAAAGATTGGGATTATAGGCAGGATCTTCAAAAGTGTCGGTTTGCCACTTATCAATCATATATTGAAATTCACTATCAAAACGTGCCTTTTTTTCGGGGGTATCATCAGTTTTGCGAGAGGCAGATTCATGGTGATACATTTCGGCAAGTGGGGTCCACAGATTGCGATACCCTGCCGCCTTTATCTTCAAGCACAAATCCACGTCGTTGAATGCAACAGCAAGGTGTTCCTCATTCAAACCACCAACCGCATTGTAAACGTCCCTGCGCACAACTAGACAGGCCCCCGTAACAACGGTGTATTCTTGGGGTAAATTTAGTCGCGCGAAGTATCCAAAGTCTGATCGCATCGCGCGCTTGAATGCATGTCCAGCCACCCTTCCTATTCCGACAATCACGCCTGCATGTTGGATACGATTGTCAGGGTAATATAGCTTTGCTCCGACACAACCGACATCCGGGCGGCTGGCGAGGCTTACCATTTCACGCAGCCACCCTTTTGAGATTATTTCGATGTCGTTGTTGACCAGCGCGACAATGTCGGCCTTGGTTTGAGCCACGGCTTTGTTGTTCAGCGCAGAATAGTTGAAGGGCCCATCGTCTCGAATGACGCGTACACAAGCAGAACGAGAAATTTTTTCAAACCACGCCAGCGTTTCCGGTTCTATACTTCCGTTGTCAACTATGATAATTTCATAGTTTTCATAATCTGTCTTTTCAAGGATTGAGTCCACCGTCAGTTTGGTTATGTCCAGCCGATCACGTGTCGGAATAATGATGGTTACGGAAGGCTCTGCATCATTTGGCCAGCGGGGTATGTAGGTGAACGGGTGGGGCCCCCTTGCAACTTCAATTTCTTGCCCGTGCTGCTCAGTTAGAGCAGCCGAAACAGCGCGTACGCCCGCGTCCCAAGCATAAAGTTTAGCGTCGGCCGAATCTGCCGTGCTCCCTGGCGAAGCACGCCATGAATACAATACTTTAGGGATATGTTGGATTTGGGCGTCTGATACATGCGCCAGACACCGCAGCAACAGATCGTGATCTTGTGCGCCTTCAAAACCAACACGGAAACCGTCGATTTTTTTCACCAGTTGTGTATCGTAACATCCCAAATGCGAAACGTAATTAATGCTGTAAAGCAGCTCACGATTCCAATCCGGTTTGAAATGTGGGTCATAGCGGGTGCCATCTTCGCGGATTTTATCCTCATCTGTATAAATGATTTTTGCATCTGGATATTGGTCAATAACCTCTGCCACGTGTAACAGCGCATCGCGGTCAAGTAGATCATCATGATCGACCAACACAAGAAAATCGCCATTTGCAACCTCAATGGCGCTGTTCGACGCGTTACTGATATGGCCGTTTTCTGTACGGAACACGACTTTGATGCGGTTGTCAGATTTTGCAGCATCGCGCAGAACTTCTTGGGTGCGCATATCGGTCGAGGCATCGTCAGCGATACAAAGTTCCCAGTTCGCGTAGCTTTGGTTAAGGATAGAATTGATCATCTCCCGAAGCAGTTTTGGCTCGGTGTTATAGACTGGCACAATAACCGAAAACATTGGCCCATCTGATAGCCGTTGCACAAGGTCATTGGTTTCTTTGGACATGGCGAGACGTTGTCTGGACCACTCTTCAAGGATATTTTCATAACTGTTGGCAGAGCGTTCGCGTCTGATTTCCGAGCGATTTGGATCTCGCTTTTCGGCAGAACGCGTAAACCGCTTTGCGGTCCGTTTTGATAACGGAGGGCTTGCCTTCGACAGCGCCAGAAGAAGCTGCCGAACGATCAGCCGTTTAAACTGTTTGAGCGGGCGTCTACGCGCATCCGCCAAAAGCCCTGCGAGCTTTTTGATATTTCCTTCAGCTTCCCCGATCTGTGCAGCCGTTTCAGCTGCAATTTGCGCAGCTCTAATTTGAGCCGCTTCAATTTGCTCAGCTCTAATTTGCTCAGCTTTATCTTCCAATAAACGTTTTTGGGTAGCAGACGCGCCAACAGCCTCAAAGAAACTCTCAATAATACCTGGGCCACCTTTTGCATGCGATAGCGGTACAAGATTTTGAACATCAAGCGGCACTTCTGGCCCCCACAAAAGGACGCCAAGACCGTGACAATGGGTGAAATTGAACGACGGATGACTATCTGAAATTTCAGCCCAGTATTTGTAGACGCCAAAACCCCGTTCCTGAACAACCGTATCGTGAAATAGTACAACCGCCCGCTTGGAGAGTTTTGGCACCCAGCTCTCAAAGTCGTGTTTCACATCTTCGTAAAAATGACGCCCGTCTACATGCAGCAAGTCGATGCTACCATCTTTAATGTCGCTTAGCGCTTCGTCAAATGTTTTTCTCAAAAGGGTGCTGAAGCCATCATACTGTTTGTTTTCAGCACGTACACAATCAAAAACATCTTCAGAATACAGGCCTGAATGTTCGTCACCAGCCCATGTATCAACGGCGAAGCATTCGGTCGAAAGTTTAGCCTGCTTTACGGCCTGACACATTGCAAAGTACGAATAACCGTAATGGGTACCCAATTCCACGATCCGCTTCGGCTGTAGCGCCTGAACCAACCACATTGCAAAGGGGCCATGCTCGACCCAAGACGTGATGAGCGGTTGATATGTCGGTTCGCAAACGTCTTGTTCAAGAAATTTTACCATTTTGTTTTACTGTTCCAATTCATTGTCACTAAATACCTACACCGAAGAGGTTATGCGCTAGGCAAGTCGCTAGCCGGATTGATGACGAATTTCAACTGATTTTGGTCGCCAACCTGTTGCGTCAGGCACAATCATCATTTTCTCGTGCTTACGTGCCTCTTCTGGATTGTTACTTATTGATCTTGTCCCCGTTTGGCCTCAAACGAGGTCTATGCGAGTGAAACAGAACCAGCGAGATTAGCAGCTTGACATGGAATCTTGATCCACCTTAACTCGAATACAAAATGGTCGAAAAACTAGAACAGCCTCTGTTTGCCTTTCGCGCACTCAGGCCTGGCACCACTTAAAGTGGCCATACAAATAGGCCTAGTTGATCTAGGGTGTATATGAAAAAAATAAACCCAGAACTTATAGCGGCAATATCAGCAGTCGCATTACTCTATAGCCGTCGAGGTTCTCATCTCTCCAACCCTCAAGTATGGAACGAAGACGGCGTATACATTGTACCCCAATTCCCAGCCAACGGTTGGACAAGCTTGTTAGAGCCAGTGAATGGCTATCTCATCAGTATCTCCAGAATGATATCTAATACAGCACTGACTGTTGCACCAAGCGAATATCCCGTTATTAGTACGCTGTTGGTGTGGTCGTTTACAGCAGGCGTGGCGGCTTTTATCTCTTCTATAGGCTTTGATGCACAAATCGGGTGAAGGACGTTCTTCCCCTTACCCCATACGGATTTAGCTTAGGGGCTCAGTGACAGGTATGCCAAGCGCAGAATAGCGATTGAGCACGGCGATACGGATTTGGATTTCCGCAACCTGCCTGTCGAAGTTCCGTGCCATGAGCGATTGGCCCATCAGTTTCAAACAGTGCATGTCAGCATGCACAAGAGGGGGTTTCTAGGGTTTGGCATTTTTGCGCGGTGGGATCACCGCGTGAGCGTTTCTGACAGCAATGGCTTCCTGGCATTTGCGCGTGTCGTACGCTCCGTCTGCGGTGACACTGTCGATGTCTTGGTAGGGCGGAATTTCGTTCAAGAGATCGGGCAACACGAGCGCATCACCAATGTTGATGCCGGTGCTATCGATCAAGAAGTTCAGCGGACCAGTTTCACCGCGATATGGCAGGCTTACGTTCAGCGTTCTCTGACGACGGCAAAGGGTGCTGAAGTCTGGCACCGCCCAATCCAGCCCGATAAGTTGCAGCAGGCTTTGCATAAAACCTGTGGCCTGTCGCAAAGGCAGTCCGAACAGCACTTTCAAAGTGAGACATGCTTGGATCGAAGCATCACCAAAGTTCTGTTGCCGACCAAGTTTGCCGCTCGGTGGTGGTACCCATACCATCTCAGGATTAAACCAACCTCTCAGGACATCGCTATGTGATGCCCTGTCAGTCAATGGATCGACCGTGAGCCACGACGCTTCAAACTGTCATTGTATGACGACCAGTTGGTCGTCTGGTATCTTGTAGGGAACCAACTGCTCACAACTCCCAGCTATCATGCTGGATTCATACAGTGAATCCTTCACGCGATTTGTGCAATGAAGCCGGCCTCAGCGCCCGTGTATTCTGATCGAAACGCTATCTATTCGGGTTCTCGCGCCGCCAAGTCTCCCACGCTTCGGGTGTGTCCAGATCACGGCGGGCGTGTTTGCCGGGCAGGGGAATAAGATGGGTTTGGGCCTGTGCCGCCGCTACGATATCGCGTCCGCCGCTGTCGCCGCGCAGATCGGTCAGGGCAGCAAAATGTCGGGCTGTAAAGATGATGGGATGCCCCGGTTTGCCGTCTTGTGTCGCACCGCGCCAGATCGACATGCTTGACCCGAAATCAACAGCCGCCAAACAGGTGACCAGATCCGCTGTGGTCAGATCGGGCAGGTCGGCAAGCAGCACCATTGCGGCCGTGGTGTCCGGCGGTAAGGCGGCAACACCGCGCCTGATCGAGGTATTCACCCCTTCGGCAGCATCAGGCACAGGAACAATGGTTACCTTTAAATCGTCAATTGTGTCATATCGCGGATGCGGCCACGGTGGCAGTGTTACAAATACCGGACCCGCCTTAGCTGCCAGAGCCATGAGCGCCTGACGTCTCAGTAAGGGCATACCATCGACGACCTCAAGCAGCTTGTCGCGCCCGCCCATGCGCGTTGATTGACCTGCAGCAAGCAGGATAATCGGGATGTTGGATGTGCTCATGCTCTATCATTAACGGGATTTCGGGCTGTGGTTAAGCCCTAGCCGCGCATGCGGGTGCCGTCGGCGTCAAACAGCGGCGTGGTGATCAATCGGGCAGGGCACATCTTGCCCAAAATCTCGATCTCGACCATCAGCCCCTCACGCTTGCTGTTCGTCGGGACAAAGCCCAGCGCGATGGATTTGCGCGCGAAATGCGAATAGCCCCCTGAGGTGCAGAACCCCACCACATGACCGTCGTGCCAGATCGGCTCGTAGCCATGCACATCGGCGTCGATGCTATCAACCTCAAAGGCGCAAAGCGTGCGATCCGGACCTTTATCCCGTTCGATCTCAGCGGCGGATCGCCCAATGAAATCAACGTCTTTCTTGAAATTTATGAACCGGTCCAGCCCCGTTTCAGCGGCGGTGTAATCGGGTGAAAACTCGGACATCCAACTGCCAAAAAACTTGTCCAAGCGCAGGGACATCATCGCGCGCATGCCAAACGGCGCCATGTCAAAGGCGCGGCCTGCCTTCCATAGGGTGGTCCAAAGGCTACGTTGGTCCATCGCATCGCAGTAAATCTCGAACCCCAGATCGCCGGTGTAGCTGACCCGCTGTACCAGACAATTCACCATGCCGACGGTCATTTCGCGCACATCCATGAATTTGATCGTGCTGACATCTGCGCGGCTACAGGCTTGCAGAAGCTTGGCCGCGTTCGGCCCCGCGATCTGGAACCCGTTGCGCCTGTCCGATATATTCTCAACTTCAACTTCAACTTCTACTTTGGCATCGCCGTTTAGATGCTGGGTGAACCAGCGCATGTGATAGGCCTGCGCGCCATAAGATGCGGTCAGTTGGAAGGTTTCATCACCCAGGCAGGAGACGGTGAAGTCGCCGATCAGCTTGCCATTCCCGGACAGCATCGGCGTCAATGACATGCGCCCTGTCTTGGGGATGCGCCCGGCCATGATCCGGTCAAGCCATGCCCGCGCATCAGGCCCTGTGACCAGATATTTGCCGAAATTTTGCACCTCGTTAATGCCGACACTGGCGCGGACGGCAGTAACCTCGCGCGCGATGGCGCTGAACGCGTCGGACCGGCGGAAAGACGGGGTCTCGAATGTCGGCTCGTCGCCTTGGGCAAAGTAATTGGCGACCTCAAGACCGTATTGCTGGCCCCACACCGCGCCCATGTCGCTGAAAATATCATACATCGGCGTGGTGCGGTGCGGGCGTGCGGCTGGCAGTTCCTCGTTTGGGTAGGAGACTGAGAAGCGCTTTTGGTAATTCTCGATCACCTTGGGCAGGGTATAGCCGGGGCTGATCCAATCGCCAAACCGCGCCACATCCATGGCCATCACATCGCGTTCCGGCTCGCCCTCGATCATCCATTGCGCCAGCATCAACCCGACGCCGCCACCCTGAGAGAACCCGGCCATCACACCGCAGGCCGACCAATAGTTGTGTAGGCCCGGCACGGGGCCGACCAGCGGGTTGCCGTCGGGGGCAAAGGTGAATGGCCCGTGGATCACCGATTTCACCCCGGCGGTGGCCAGAACGGGGAAACGTTTATACGCGAAATCAATGCTTTGCTCGATCTTGTCAAAGTCATCGGGGAGCAGCTCATGCCCGAAACTCCAAGGCGTGCCATCCACCGCCCATGGCCGCGCGGATTGCTCATAAAACCCGATACACAGCCCGCGCCCTTCCTGGCGCAGATAGCTTTCTCCGGCGGGGTCCATCACATGGGGGTGCTCGGCGTCACGTTCGTAAATCTGGGCGATGTCATCGGTGACGATATATTGGTGCTCCATCGGGTGAAGCGGCAGATACACGCCCGCCATGGCCCCAACTTCACGCGCCCAAAGCCCGCCTGCGTTGATCAGATGTTCGGTGTGGATCGTCCCCTTGTCGGTCTCCACATCCCATGTGCCGTCAGCCCGCTGGTTTGTTTCGCGTACCATGCAATGGGTTTCAATCGTGGCACCCCCCATGCGCGCCGCTTTGGCATAGGCGTGGGTCGTGCCCGACGGGTCAAGGTGCCCGTCTAAGGGATCATACAACCCACCGATGATGCCATCCAGATTGGTGATCGGCGCGATTTTGGCAATTTCCTCAGGCCCGACGATCTCGGTATCCAGCCCCATAAACCGATGTTTGGCCCGTTCCGCCAACATCATGTCAAAGCGTTCCGGCGTGTCGGCAAGGGTTACACCACCGACATGATGCAGCCCGCAGGACATGCCGGTGATCTCCTCCAGCTCTTTGTACAGACGGATGGTATAGCCCTGCAACGCAGCCATATTCGTATCGCCGTTCAGCGTGTGAAAACCGCCCGCCGCATGCCAAGTACTACCCGATGTCAGCTCGGACCGTTCGACCAGCATGACGTCTTTCCAGCCCAGTTTGGTCAGGTGATACAGAACCGACGCGCCAACAACGCCGCCCCCAATAACAAGCGCACGGGTGGTGGTTTTCATCTGGTGCCTCCATCGGGTTGGTTTAAGGGATCGTTGCAAGGGGCCAAGCGGGCGGCATGCTGCGCAGCGACATTTTCTGTCGGGTTTGGGTCATGCGCCCTGCTTGTGGTTCGGACGGCACGCAACCTATGCAGCGCTGGACAAGGCCCCGCGCTGCATTAGATATGGAATCTATGGATATTGATATGCTCAACCCATCGACCCTGATCCGCAAAGCGGGCTATCTTAGCAGGCAACTGTCTGTGCGGGTGGTGATCATGGGGCTGCTTGCTGTGGTCGCCGTGGGGCTGAGTTCAGTGATCGAACACTGGATCCCCGAGGAACTAGCCACGACGCTAACAGGTGCTGCGGCGGACCGGTTGCTGGCGATCATCGCCAACGCCATGTTGGTTGTCACCACCTTTTCACTCAGCGTCATGGTCACGGTGTACCGCAGTACGTCAACCCAATGGACCCCGCGCGTGCACCGCCTGATCATTCAGGATCAGACCACCCAAAACACGCTGGCGGTGTTCATCGGTGCCTATGTCTATGCGCTGATCGCGATTATCATGCGTGAATTGGGCGTTTTTGACGACAAAAGCGCCTTTGTCCTTTTCATCACCACGGTGCTGGTTCTGGTACTGATCGTGCTTTATCTGATCCGCTGGGTCTTGCACCTGCAAAGCTTTGGCAGCCTGATCGACACCTCCCGCCAGATTGAAAGCGAAACCAGCCAGATGTTCCGCGACCGCTTGGCCAATCCCTGTCTTGGGGCCAATCCGCTGGTTGATCCCATCCCCGATAGCGCCGAGGTCATCGTTGCAAGCGAAAGCGGTTATATTCAGCATATTTTTCCAGAAGCCCTTGACGAGCTTGCCAAAAACCATGGCGTCCGCATCTATATGGTGCGCAATATCGGTAGCTTTGTGTTCATGAACGAACCCCTGGTCCAGGTCGACCGTATTGGCGATGCCATGGACGAGGATCATAACGATGAAACCCTGCGCAGGGGCATCCAGCGGGCGATCATTCTTGGCGATGTTCGTACCTTTGACCAAGATCCACGTTTCGGCATGATCGTGATGGGTGAAGTCGCCTCAAAAGCGCTATCGCCGGGGGTGAATGATCCGGGCACCGCGATTGATGTTATCCACCGCATTGGCCGTATTCTGACCGATTACGAAGATGAAGTAGGCCGTGATCGGGACGAAGTTCTGGACAGCATCTTTGTCGAACCCATTGATCCGGCTGATTTGATACAGGATGCTTTCGGGGCCCTGGCCCGCGATGGCGTCGCTGTGGTCGAGGTGCAGCAATGCCTGCAATCTACCTTGGCCGGATTGATGCGCCACCCCGACAAGGGGCTGCGCAAAGCCGCAGGTGCCGCCGCGCAACGCCATCTGTTTCGGGCGCTGTCAAAGATCGATTTTGGACCAGACCGTGATCAGCTGCTCAGCAGTGCGGCCAAAGACGTGCGCGATCATGTCACCGCCGAACTGGATAACGCCCAGAACGACTAGGCGCATTTCGCCGCCTGTCTTGGGCGCGACGGGTTTTGTCGGTTTTGGGCAACCCGCTCCGCGCCGCGCGGGTCAGTCTGAGGGTGACGGAACAGCAAAACGGAAATATGATCATGCGCAGCCACGCATCGGCAGTTGTCATCGGGGGCGGCGTCATTGGCTGCTCGATCCTCTATCATCTGACCAAATTGGGCTGGACCGATGTTGTGCTGCTGGAGCGGTCAGAGCTGACATCGGGCAGCACATGGCATGCCGCTGCGAATATCCACGGGCTGCACGATAACAACAACATCACCCGCATCCAGAATTACACGATGGGTCTGTATAATGCGCTTGAGGCCGAAACGGGCCAATCTTGCGGGGTCTTTCAACCCGGTAGCCTGTATCTGGCCCAGACCGAAGCCCGCGAACATCAACTGCGCTTGCAAGCGGCCAAGGCAAAATACTATGGCCTGAATTTTCACGAGGTGAGCCGGGACGAGGCCGAACGCCTGCACCCGCTGGTGAACTTCGATGGCATCCGCTGCATTATGTTCGAAGCATCAGGTGGAAATGTGGATCCGTCCGGTGTGACTAACGCCTATGCCGCAGGCGCACGGCAAAACGGGGCCGAGATCATCCGCTTTTGCCCGGTTACAGGGACGGAACAACAGCCTGACGGGACGTGGATCGTCCGCACGGAAAAGGGCGATATCGCAACACAGTGGATCGTGAACGCCGCAGGGCTGTGGGGCCGCGAAGTCGCCGCAATGGCGGAGCTGACCCTGCCGCTGCAACCGACCGAGCATCAGTATTTCGTGACCGAAACCATCCCCGAGATCGCAGGCCTTGATCGACGCCTGCCATCGGTCGCCGACCGCGACGGCGAATATTACCTGCGCCAAGAGGGCAAAGGCCTGCTGGTCGGGGCCTATGAGAAGGACCTGCGGTTCTGGGCCGAAGATGGCACGCCGCAAGGGTTCGGGCATGAGCTGTTCGCAGATGATCTGGAGCGGATCGAGCCCAACATGATGCGCGCGATTGACCGCGTCCCAGCGGTGGGCACTGCCGGGATCAAGCGGGTGATCAACGGGCCGATGATCTGGTCGCCTGACGCCAATGTGCTATTCGGCCCTGTACCAGAATTGCGCAATTATTTCTGTTGTAACGGCATCATTCCGGGGTTTTCACAGTCCGGCGGCATGGGCCTGTTGGCCGCAGATTGGATTGTCACGGGTGAGCCGCGCTATGACATGTTTGCGTGGGACGTGGCGCGGCTTGACGACTGGGCCGATGCGGCATTCACCAAGGCGCGGGTAGGGGATCAATACGCCAACCGGTTCAAGATACATTTTCCGAACGAGGAACGCGCTGCCGGCCGTCCCGTGCGCACGCGCCCGGTTTATGAGTTGCAAAAACAGATGGGCGCGGTGTTCGGCCTGAACTATGGCTGGGAACACCCTTTGTGGTTTTCTGACACCCCTGGCACCGTCGATACCGACGGGTTCACGCGCCAGAACTGGTGGGGGCCTGTGGGCGACGAATGCCGGATGCTGCGTGAACACGCCGGGATCATCGACATCTCGAACTTTGCGAAATACCGCTGTGCAGGGCCGGGTGCGGAAAGCTGGCTGAACAGCATTTTCGCCAACAGGATGCCATCGGTTGTTGGCCAATCCTGCCTGACACCGCTTATCGGCGTGCGTGGCGGGATCGCGGGCGATTTCACCGTCACACGTCTGGCCGAGGATGAATTCTGGATTATCGGGTCGGGCATGGCGGAACGCTATTACCAGCGGTTCTTTAACGCGGTACCGCTGCCCGATGGGACAGTGTTTGAGAGCAAAACCAATGACATGTGCGGGTTCAATGTCGCGGGGCCGAAATCACGCGCGATGTTGCAACGCCTGACGAATACATCACTGGAAAGTGCTGAGTTTCCGTTCATGCGGTCGCAATGGATGGAGGTTGCAGGCGTCCGCGTGTTGGCGCTGCGGGTGTCCTTTACGGGTGATTTGGGGTGGGAATTGCATTGTGCCGCTGGCGATCAGATCACGCTTTATGAGGCGCTGATCGCCGCAGGGCGCGATGTTGGGGCGGGCCCTGTTGGATCACGTGCATTGATGTCGCTGCGGATCGAAAAGGGCTATGGGTCGTGGGGTCGCGAATACAGCCCAGAATATTGGCCGCAAGAGGTCGGGCTGGACCGTCTGTGTAAGCTGGACAAGGAATTCCTGAATAAGCCCGCGCTGTTGGAGGTGCTGCAAAGGCCCGCCCGCGAGCGGTTGGTGCTCTTGGCGTTGGATGCCGATGCGACGGATGCGTCGAACGCGGATGCCACGGGTGGGGAGCCGATATTCAAGGATGGTGTAGGTGTCGGGCGTGTGACGTCGGGTGCTTATGGATATGCTGTCGGGCAATCACTGGCACTTGGCTTTGTGAAAGATGTGAAAGCCGGGGAAAGGGTGGATGTGATGGTGCTAGGTATGCCCCATGGTGCTGTCGTGCTGGAACACGCGCCGTTTGATCCCCAAGGTGAACGGCTGCGCGGTTAACCTTGCCATAGCAATAGGGATTGCGACGGGTAAACCCGTCGCCAGATTGGGGGCCAGCCCCCAAGACCCCCGGGATATTTTAAAGCCAGAGAAGGGGGTTAGAGGGGGCGGATCTTGAATTGGGTGATGCGGTTGCCGTCGCGGGCGGTAACCTCAAAGCGGAATCCGTGGAAAACGAAGACCTGACCGGGGGTCGGGATCATTTGAGCCTCGTGGATCACCAGCCCGGCGACGGTGTTGGCCTCGTCATCGGGCAGGTTCCAATCCGTTGCGCGGTTGATGTCGCGGATCGTCATGGCCCCATCGACGAAATATTGGCCGTCTTCAGCCTTGGTCACGCCCATATCCGCCTCGGCGTCGAATTCATCGGTGATCTCGCCTACGATCTCTTCGAGGATGTCTTCGAGTGTGATGAGACCCTGCAAGGAGCCGTATTCATCCACCACCAAGGCAAAATGCGTGCGGCGGCGCAGGAACTGGCGCATCTGTTCGTCAAGTGTCGAGGTTTCAGGCACGAAATAGGGCTTCATCGCCACGTCGGTGATGTTGAAATCCTTGAACGGTTCGGCATCGCCTTGGGCATCGGTGATCCGCTTGTACATGGCGCGCAGCAGGTCCTTGGCGTGGATGACGCCCACGATGTTTTCAGGATCATCGCGGTAAACGGGCAGGCGGGTGTGATTGGATTCCAAGCACTGCTCAAGTATCTTTTCCGGTTCTAGCCGTGCATCGATCATCTCGATGCCCGAACGGTGGAGCATAACCTCTTCCACCACGCGTTCGCGCAGGTCCAAGGCACCCAGAATGCGGTCGCGGTCTTCTTTTTCGACAACGCCTTCGGAGTGGCCAAGCTGCAGCGCGCCGGCGATTTCCTCGCGGACGGCAAGGATATTACTGTCGGGGTCGATGGTGACACCAAACAGACGCAGCATTCCACGTACTAGAAAGCGCACGGCGCTCACCATCGGGCTGAAGATCAACACCACCAGCGAGATCGGGCGCGACACGAGGCCAGCAGCCCGTTCGGCGTTGGTGATCGCATAGGTTTTCGGCAGCACCTCGGCAAAGATGAGCACCAAGAATGTCATGACCAAGGTCGCTAGGGCGACACCGGATTCGCCGAATAACCGCGTGAACAGCGCCGTGGCGAGAGAGGCGGCGAGGATGTTCACCAGATTGTTGCCCAGCAGGACAGAGCCGATCAGCCGTTCGTTATCTTCGGTGATCACAAGCGCACGCTGCGCCCCCCGCGAGCCCTTGTCGGCCTGCGCGCGCAGCTTGCCGCGTGATGCCGCCGTCAACGCCGTTTCAGAACCCGAGAAGAAACCCGAGAGGATCAGAAGAAACAGAATGATACCGATGCTGATCCAGAACGCGCTGTCTAGCATTGCGGGGGCCGTGTCCATTTGCGAATATACCTTTTGCGGTTGCTGTTACGTTATGGGCGTGCGGGCGGTTTCATTCAAGGGAAGAGCATTGTGAAGCATCAAGATTTAGGCGTCCTGACCGGGCCGGTTTTGCTGTTTGGCGGTCCATACTCGAACTTACAGGCGTTTGAGGGGCTGATGGCGGCGGCGCAACGTCTGGGCATTCCTGCGCGCCAGATGATCTGTACTGGCGATGTTGTCGCCTATTGCGGGGATCCGTCGGCGACCGTTGATGCGGTGCGGCAGGCGGGGATCGCCTTGATTGCTGGCAATTGTGAAAAACAGCTGGCAGCGCACGCGCTGGACTGCGGTTGCGGCTTTGATGCGGGCACCACCTGCGATCTTCTGTCGGCCGGATGGTACAGTGTTGCCAACGTGCAAGTGAGCCAAAGCCAGCGCGACTGGATGGGGGACGCGCCCGATATCATCGGCTTTACCCACAGTGGTCAGCGGTTTGCCGTGATCCACGGAGGCGTCACAGATATTGCGCGGTTCATTTGGCCAACCTCTGCGGGGCATGTTTTTGAGGGGGAATGGAACGCCGTCGAGGCCGTAATTGGGGCGGTGGACGGGATCGTTGCGGGGCATAGCGGGATACCGTTTACGCGCAACTGCGCCAAGGGCCGCTGGATCAATGCAGGCGTGATTGGCATGCCGCCCCATGACGGCGGGCAACAGACGCGGTTTGCGGTGTTGGATCAAGGGCAGGTGACGTTTCACACGCTTGACTATGATGTGGGCAGTGCAGTTCACGCGATGGAACAAGCCGGCCTCACCCAAGGCTATCACACGGCCTTGCAGAGCGGTTATTGGCCGTCAGAGGATGTGTTGCCACCGGCGTTGCGGCGTTCCGCTTTGGCCAGCGGGTGATTTTCAAGCACCAATTCAGACAGCCGCGCCTCAAGAACGTGGGTGTAAATCTCGGTCGTGGCGACATCGGCGTGGCCCAGCATTGTCTGGATCGACCGCAGATCGGCCCCATTGGACAATAGATGGGTCGCAAAGGCGTGGCGCAACGTGTGCGGTGTGACCTTGGACGGATCAACACCGGCCGCGACGGAAAATTCCTTGATCATCAGATAGAACCGGTGCCGCGTCAGATAGCCGGAAGCGCCGCGGGACGGAAACAGGAACCGCGAGGGCGGCTGTTTTTTCTCCTGTGCGGCAGCGTCGATTTTGTCGCGTTCAACGAGCCAATCAGCCAATGCCTGACGGGCAGGCGGTGACAGCGGGACCAGACGTTCTTTGCCCCCCTTGCCCATGATCAATAGCAAGCGTGGATCGCCGCGTGTGGCGCTGACGGGCAGGCTGACCAGCTCGCTCACCCGCATACCGGTGGCGTATAACAGCTCCATCAGGCAGGTGTTGCGAAGTTGATCTTGCATGTTACGGCCAGAGTTTCGGGCGGCGTCGAGCAGGCGGTCCACCTCGTCTTCGCTTAGCACTTTGGGCAGGCGTTTTTCCTGACCGGGGCCGGTGATCTGGATGGCGGGGTTGTCCGTGCGCAACCCTTCCTCGAAGGCAAAGCGGTAGAGCTGTTTAACCGCCGACAACCTGCGCGCACGGGTCGATTTGGCAAGGCCCTGCGCGTCGCACCAGACCAGATAACTTTCGACATCCGCGCGTGCGGCGCTGTCAAAATCAAGGTTTTTACGGGCCAGAAAACTGTCAAAATCCTTGAGGTCGCGGCCATAGGCCAACAGCGTGTTCGTCGCGGCGCCCAACTCGGCGGCTTGGGCCTCAAGAAAGGCGGAAATCCAATGAACCGTGTCACTTTGCATCAGCTACGCTCCAGCAAAAGAACCTGCAACGCCGCGCGTCTGGCTATGTCTTCCAAGCCCAACGCGCGCAGCGTCGACAGCGCATCGCGCAAGGCTGCGGTATCGCCGTTTGCGCCATCTTCAAGCAACGCGATACAGGTCAAAATTGATAGGCCCAATTTGCCATTCTGGGCGTCCGAAATCAGGGCCGCACGTGGTGACAGTGCGGTGAACGCGCTGGCTATTGCATCAGCGTGACGCATATCCGGCACATGTTCTGGCGCAGACCCGGTCGCGATGGCCGCTAGAAATGCCGCCTCGGGAACTTGGTCATCCACAGCCCCAACCGTTTCATAGAGCGGCGATAGCAGCAATATCCGCGCGCGCAATGCGGCGGCGGCACCGTCAAGGGGAATGGCTTGCAACGGGTCGGCAAAGAGAGTTGCGAAACTTACTTCTAACTCGGCCTCTTGCATGGCAATCCACGCAGGGCGCAGTGTTTTTGCCACGGCGTCGACGCTGCCCGTGCCAAGAGCTGTCTCAAAACGTTGCAGCGCCGCGACGCGGTCCCATAGACCACCAGACGCAGCGGGTTGACGGTCTGAATAAATTCCCAAAAACCGGTTGTCGGGCAAGGCACCAAGGCGCGTCAGCCGCTCTGCTGCCTCCAGCTGGGCCTTCCACCCTGCAACATCACGCAGATCCACTACCGCAAAAGCCGGGGGCAGGGGCCGGGTTTGCGGGCGCTCGCCGATGGTTTCGAAAAGGCGAAATCCCATGGCGTCCATGCTGCGCGGCACCGGCAGGCCGGGTGCGCCTTCAAATAGGTCAGGGTTCAAAAACCGGTCCAGTAACGCCAGCCGTTCTGGGGGGAGCAATTGCAAAGCTTGGGCCGATCCAAGGGTCAATGCGGCCATATCCCAATTGCCCTCCCGCGCCGCACAGAAAATGCGCACGCTGTAATCACTGGTCAGATAGGGCTTTTGTGTCAGCAAGGCGCAGGCGCGATCTTCTGTTCCGACCAATAGGCTGATTTGCATCCACAGGGCAAAATGTTCGGGCGATGTGGCAACACCGGCCTGTTCAATCAAAGACAGCGCAGGGTCGACGGCCCCATTGTCGATCAACGCCTGAACACGGGCAAGGGCGAGGGCGTCCCCTTCGGCAGCGCGGCCCGCAGGCGCAGTCGTCTCGGCCAGCAAAAGCCGGTAAAACAGCGCCCGCGCCGCTGGTAAATGCAGATCGGGCATGCGATCAAGTCGGTCGGTAATATCGCCAACCGTGCTGCCCGACCACAGATCCTGCGGCAAACCGGTGACTTTGGCTGGAACCAGACCAATCGCGCGGGGGCGGCCTTCGCCCAACACGGTTACGGTCACCTGGGGCGGCAAAGCGGTTTTCGCCACGGGTGCCTCGGCCGGTGCCATGGGGCGTTTGGGTTTACGCGGCTCGGTTTTGGGTTGCTCGCCCAGCCAGTCGATCACCGACAGCGGGCCGGTATCCGCCGCAGGGGCCTGCGCCATGACGGACATGGGCCAGCACAGTAAGCAAAACGTCAAAATCTGCCGCGTCATCGGTGTCACTGGGCCGGCAATTGTACAGGTTCACGCACTTCGACCTGATCCGGAGCGAAGTCAGCGCCAAAAAACGGGCCGACATACGCATAAACCGCAAGACTGAATAACCAAAAAACAAAAAGGAAAATCAATAACTTGATTAGTTTACCCATAATTACTGCCTGCTTTCTTTCGAACATTTTGGACAACTATATATGGCCTTTTCACTAAGATCACGTCATTCAAAGACAAATGAACGAATTTGAGCAAACCCCAGCCGATCCGGCATCCGGAAAGCCGCAGTACCGTTTGAAAAAATCGGTCGTCTTGGTGGGCATGATGGGCGCGGGAAAAACGGCAGTGGGCCGCGCGCTGGCGGCCAAACTGGGGGTGCCCTTTCTGGACAGCGACCACGAGATCGAGGCCGCCGCCAACCTGACGGTGCCGGAAATATTCGCGCGCGACGGCGAGCCGTTTTTTCGCAAGCGTGAAACTGAGGTGATTGCCCGGCTTTTGGAAGAGCAGCCCGGTATTCTATCCACCGGCGGGGGCGCATTCTTGGCGCAGGAGAACCGCGATCTTATTTCTGCCAAGGGGGTTTCGGTCTGGCTTGAGGCCGATGTTGATCTGATCTGGAACCGCGTAAGACATCGCAACACAAGGCCATTGCTGCGTAGCAATAACCCGCGAAAAACCCTGCAAGAGATATTCACCGCACGGGTTCCGATCTATAAACTTGCCAATCTTTCAACGACGTCCAAGCCTGATCTGTCCGTTGAAAAAATGGCCAGCAAGGTGCTGGATACGTTACTGTCACGCCCTGACGTACTTGAGAGAACTGATGCATAAAACCGTACATGTGGGCCTGCCGGGCCGAGAATACGACATTCAGATCGGGCCGGGTCTTTTGGCCGAGGCGGGAAAATACATAGCGCCGTTTTTGCCGCGCCCTCGGGTCGTGGTGATCAGTGATGAAACCGTTGCGGGTCTGCACCTGGATAGCCTGCGCGCAGGTCTGGCCGCAGATGGTATCACGCTCACCGCGCTAAGCCTGCCGCCCGGTGAGGCGACAAAATGCTGGTCACAACTGACCCATTGCGTTGATTGGTTGCTGGAACAAAAGGTCGAGCGCAATGACATTGTCATCGCCTTGGGCGGCGGCGTTATTGGCGATCTGGTGGGCTTTGCAGCGGCTGTTTTGCGCCGGGGTGTTCGATTTGTGCAAATTCCAACCTCGCTGCTGGCGCAGGTTGATAGCTCGGTTGGCGGTAAAACCGGGATAAACGTGGTGCAGGGCAAGAACCTGGTAGGGGCATTCCACCAGCCCACGTTGGTGATGGCCGATACCGATACGCTGGGCACGCTTGCGCCGCGCGATTTTCTGGCCGGCTACGGCGAAGTCGTGAAATACGGCATGCTCGGCGACGCCGCGTTTTTTGATTGGCTCGAAACCCAAGGTCCGGCGCTGGCCGCGGGCGATATGACCGCGCGGATCGAAGCGGTGCGCCGGTCGGTTCAGATGAAGGCCGATATCGTGATGCGCGACGAGACCGAGCAGGGCGAACGGGCGCTGCTGAACCTTGGTCACACCTTTGGCCACGCGCTCGAGGCTGCGACGCAGTATTCCAGTCGGTTGTTGCACGGTGAAGGTGTCGCCATCGGTTGCGCCCTTGCGTTCGAGCTGTCGGCACGTTTGGGGCTATGTTCGCAAGAAGACCCAAGCCGGGTTCGCGCACATCTGAAGACCATGGGCATGATGACGGACCTGCGCGATATCGACGGTGAGTTGCCGGATGCCGATGGGTTGTTGGAGCTGATGGGCCAAGACAAAAAGGTAGTGAGCGGCGAATTGCGCTTTGTTCTGGCGCGCGGGATTGGCGACGCCTTCGTGACGGGCGATGTTCCACGCGACATGGTCCGACAAGTATTGGTAGACGCATTGGATCAGCGGTAACCGTAAATGCAGGCAGCAAGCCCGCGATCACAATCGAATTCTAAAACGAAAGCGCCGTCATAAAGAATGACGGCGCTTTACGTTGTACGTTTCTATATCTTGGATCGTGCTTTGCGACGTCAGATGCTCTGAACCGCCGCAATGAACCCAATCTGATTAGAACGGGATTTCGTCATCCAGATCGCGCGAGGACTGGCCACTGCCGCCACCGCTGCTGGACGGACCGGAATCGTAACCGCCGCCATAGCCGCCCTGATCAGACGGGCCGCTGTCATATCCGCCACCGCCACCGCCGGATCCGCCGCCCGATGGGCCGTCCAGCATGGTCAATGTGCCGTTAAAGCCCTGCAAAACGACTTCGGTGCTGTAGCGGTCTGCCCCGGACTGATCCTGCCATTTGCGGGTCTGCAACTGGCCTTCAATATACACTTTCGACCCTTTTTTCAGATACTGTTCTGCGATGCGCACCAGACCTTCCTGAAAGATCGCCACCGAATGCCATTCTGTTTTCTCGCGGCGCTCGCCCGTGTTGCGGTCCTTCCATGTTTCGGAGGTCGCAATGCGCAGGTTGCACACTTTGCCGCCATTCTGGAACGAACGCACCTCGGGGTCGCGCCCAAGATTGCCAATAAGGATCACTTTATTTACTGAGCCGGCCATGATGCCCCCTGTCTGCTATACGATTGAAAGTGCCATGCGAATCCCGCAGACCCTTGCGTTGAAGATTGTTATATCAGTGCTGCCCCCAAGAAACAGCGTAAAGGGCCGCTAAATGCACGATCACAATTTCGAATAGGGTCAATAAGTGGTGGCACCGGCGCGCCATTTTGTTAATGTTTGCGAATTATGGCCGGATTGAGGGTTTTATGAAGAAGTTTATCGTCGCATCACTGTGCTCGGTCGCTCTGCTGTGCAACCCGGTCGCGGCCGAAGTGTTCTCTTCCAAAAGCCGGTCCAAGCTTTTTGCCTCGCAGAAAAAGCTGTTGGATACGCGCGCATCCAGCCAATACGGGGCCTCGGTCCGTTTGCAGCCGACCCGCGTGGTCACGCCGACCAAATGGGATCTGCCGAAATACGCAGGCAAATACAAAGGCCAGTATCACAGCATGGCGCGTGAGGCCGCGCGTCGCAACGCGATCCCCGAGGATCTGTTTTTGCGCCTGGTACAGCAAGAAAGCGGCTGGAACCCTCGGGCGAAATCTCACAAGGGGGCCTTGGGGTTGGCGCAGTTGATGCCCGAAACCGCGCGTGTCTTGCGTGTTGATCCCCATGACCCTTACGAAAACCTTGATGGCGGTGCGCGCTATCTCAAGCTGCAGTACCGTGCCTTTGGCAGTTGGAAGCTGGCGCTTGCCGCCTATAACGCGGGCCCCGGTGCGGTGAAAAAATACGGCGGCATCCCGCCATTCAAAGAAACCAGAAATTACGTTAAGGTCATTGCCGGCCTCTAAGGTGCCACTTTGAATATGATAATAGTCGGTAGGCGTTTTAATCCCTAAAGGCTGCGCGCAATAATCGGTGGCGCGCAGGGAACCAAATCCACAGTCCAAGGTTAATCACACAGAACGCAACTCGGGTCACATAACCCCTGCGTGTAAGTATGATGATAAGGACTATTCAGTGTTTAACTCAGTAAAGCGTATCGCTCTGGCCACGTCGGTCAGCCTTGCAGCCCTGTCCACAGTGGCCAACGCAAATGAAGAAATCATTTTCTCGGAAATCAACGTCTCTGCCGCAATGGGTGCCGCTGAAAACACCAATGCGCTGGATGTCTTTCCCGAGATTGTAACCGATCTGGAACAGGCCATCGCATCGCGCGTGCAAACCGGGTCCGATGCCTCGCTGCCGACGATCAAAATCGATATCCGCGAGATCTCCCTTAACGGCAACCCGATGTTAACCTCCCTTGAAGGCTTCAACGAAATCTCGGGCGTGGTTGCGATCGCAGATGACAATAACAGCATTGGCGCACAAAGCTTTGCCGTGAATGTCGCAGCATACCCCGCCGACCAGATCGCGCCCGAAGGGTTCATCACCGTGCCGCCCTCCGAGGAGGATTTTTATTCGGCGATGATCGAAGGTTTTGCCGACACGGTCGTGCAGCGGATTGACACAATCAACACGCATTAACCGCGATAAGCACAAACAGTGATCGCGCGGCCCCCACTGCGCGGTCACTGTTATGGGGGCGGTCCGTGCTTTGCTGCGCGGGCCGCCTTTATATGTTTCGGGGGCTATTGGGCGGCGATGTTGACCTCAATCACCGGTTCCATTTCGGCCAGCTGGCCATCGGTCAGATGGCATTTCACCTCGTGACCATCTTCAAGACCGCGCAAGCCGGGAACGACCGTTTCGCATAAATCGCCCGGCACCTGTGATTTCCAACGGCAGCGTGTCTGAAACGGGCAACCGGGGGGCGGGTTCATCGCAGAAGGCACGTCACCCTCCAGTACGATGTGTTTTTTGGTCACGTGCGTGTCCGCAATGGGGACCGCAGACAAAAGCGCCTCTGTATAGGGGTGGTAGGGCGGTGAAAACACCTGATCCGTGGTACCCAACTCAACCACATGGCCCAGATACATGACCATCACCCGGTCCGACAGATAGCGCACGATGCTCAGGTCATGGCTGATGAACAAAAGCGTGGTCTTTTGTTCGCGCTGGATCTCCATCAACAGATCGGTCACCGCCGCTTGAACCGATACGTCAAGCGCCGATACAGGTTCATCCGCGACCACAATCCGTGCATCGCCGGCAAAGGCGCGTGCGATGCCGACACGCTGCTTTTGCCCGCCCGACAGCTGGCGCGGCATGCGGCCCGCAAATTCGCGGGGCAGCTTGACCAGATCAAGCAGTTCGAGCATGCGCTGACGCCGTTCTTTTTCATTCTTGCCGATCTTGAAAATCTCAAGCGCGCGAATGATCTGGCGGCCCACGGTCATCGACGGGTTCAACGTATCAAAGGGGTTTTGGAACACCATCTGGATGTCCGCCACATTTTGCGTGCTCCGCTCTTCGATCGGGACCGCGCCAATATCCGCACCATCCAGCAAGACCTGACCAGAGGTCGCCGTCTCCAGCCCCATTAACACTTTGGCAAAGGTGGATTTACCACAGCCGGATTCGCCGACAATCGCCAGCGTCTCGGATTCGCGCGCCTCAAAGCTTAGCTCTTCATTGGCCTTCACCACCTTTGTGGCCGAGCCGCCGAACATGGAATTGGCAGCGACCTCATAGTATTTTTTCAGCTTGTCCATCTTCAAAACGACTTTGCCGATCTGACCTTTGGTTTTGACATCGGCCAGTTCCAGCGGCGCGTTCCAGTCGATCTCCTGAAACCTCAGACAGCGCGTTGCGTGGCGCTCGTTGCCGGGCACGTCCGCCATGAATATCGGCCCTTGATCGCAGCGCCCCGCCTCAAAGTAATCACAGCGCGGGCCGAAGTTGCAGCCCGGCGGGCGTTCGTGGGGCAGGGGGAAATTGCCGGGGATCGCGACAAGCGGGCGGGCATTCTTGTCGGCACCTGGCAGGGGGATCGACCGGAACAGCGCCTGCGTATAGGGGTGCTGCATCTCGTCGAACACATCCTCGATTGATCCGCGCTCGACCGCTTCGCCTGAATACATCACGCAAATCCGATCGCAGGTTTCCAAGACCAAGCCGAGATTATGCGAGATAAACAACATTGATGTGCCGTATTTCTTTCCCAGATCTTTGACCAACTCGACCACGGCAGCCTCAACCGTGACGTCCAGGGCTGTGGTCGGCTCGTCCAGTATCAACAAGGCCGGTTCGGCCATCAGCGCCATGGCAATCACGATGCGCTGCTGCTGCCCGCCCGACAATTGATGAGGATAGGCCTTCAGGATGCGCTCAGGATCGGGCAGTTTCACATCCGTCACCACCTGCAAGGCGCGGGCGTGGGCATCGGCTTCGGACATGCCCGAATGTATCATCGGCACTTCCATCAACTGCCGCCCGATCCGCATCGCAGGGTTCAGCGACGCCATCGGTTCTTGGTAGATCATCGCGATTTGACTACCGCGAATGTCGCGCAGTTCCTCATCGCTCATCTCGGCCAGATCGCGGCCCTTGAACTTGATCGTTCCGCCAACCACCTGACCGTTGACGCCCAGATCCTGCATCACACCCAAGGCGACGGTGGATTTACCGCAACCCGATTCCCCGACCAAACCAACGGCTTCACCCGGTTTGACCGAGACCGAGAAATCCATCACCGCAGGAATTTCGCGCAACCGCGTGAAAAACGAGATCGACAATCTATCAATCTCTAAAATCGGCCCATCATAATCCTGCGTCGCCATGGTTAGTCTCCTTCACCCAAATGCCCGCAAATTTTGCTTCCAAATGGTCTAAAATCCCGGGGGTACGGGGGCTGGCCCCCGGTCCTGTCTTTGCATCAATCCCGCAAGCTTTCTTCGCGCAAACCATCCGCGAGCAGGTTTAGTCCCAACACGAGGCTCAGCAATGCCACCGCAGGCGCAATCGCTGCATGGGGGTAAAGTGCCAGCAAACGGCGCCCTGCGTTGATCGTGGTACCCCAGTCAGGGCTTTCGGATTCCAGCCCCAAGCCAAAGAACCCCAAGGTGCCCAAAAGGATCGTCGTATAGCCAATGCGCAAACAGAAATCGACGATCAGCGGGCCGCGCGCATTGGGCAGTATTTCCCATAGCATAATGTACCAAGGCCCTTCGCCGCGGGTCTGGGCAGCGGCCACATAGTCGCGGGTTTTGATGTCCAGCGCCAAACCGCGTACGATCCGGAACACTGTAGGGGCATTTACGAACACAACCGACACGAACACCACCAAAACGCCGGGGTCTATATCAAAAAGGTCCAGCGATGCGGGCAAGCCGGGCATGCGGTACGTCGGCGCGTCAACGATCGCCCCACCGGTGGACACCAGCGACAGGTAAAGCCACCCGGCGATCCCGAGGGCGACAATCAATAGCGGCGTGCGCAGGGACGGCTGCGTATAGAAACGTGAATTCAGCAATACGGCCAGAAATACCAAGGGAAAGATGAACAGAACCAATGCCATATAGTTCGGGATGCCGGTCCGGACGATCTCGGGCGTGACCAGCAGGTAAAACAGCAAGATCACCGGAAAGGCGAGGATGAGGTTGGCCAGAAAGCTTAAAAACACGTCCAGCTTGCCGCCATAATACCCCGCAGGCAGGCCCAGCGTAATCCCGACCATAAAGGCAAACAGCGTGGCCATCGGCGCGATCTGCACCACAACCCACGACCCTTTGATCAACCGGCTGAACACATCGCGGGCCAGATTATCGCCGCCAAGCAAAAACCATTGATAGTCCTCAGGCTCGGCCCGTGCCAACGGCGTGCCGGGCAGTTTGTTCTTCATGCCCGACACCTGGCTTAGGCTGTCATGGGTGATCAGCATGTCAAAAACGCCGCCAAAAACCCCTGCAAAAACCCAGAACATCACCAGTCCGAAACCGATCATCCCGACGGTGCTGTCGAACAGCTTGCCATATAGGCCCAGCCGACGCTTGTAGGTGATGGACACAGCGAACAGCATCACAAGGGCGATCCACACAGGCAAAAGCTGTCGTGACAGGCCGCCAAAAATCCCCGCGCCGGGGCCCATTACAACCCCTGCCAGCACGTAGACCAGCAAAAGTGCAAGCGCTGCGAGAAAGCCGTAAGCGCCGATGCGTCCCAACAGCCCCGATAGTCCTTGATCCGCCGTGCTGACGCTGCCCGATCCCACACTGCGCATTTCGGCGTTAGGGATAAACGACAGTGCTATTTGCAGCAGATAAGCGCATAGCGCGACGATCACCGCGACCCCCAAGACCGGGTTCAGCCACGCCATCGAGCCTGTCCATGTCAAAGCTTCCATGTGCCCGCCCTTTCTTTATGTGATGCGAATGCGCGGGTTCAAAAACACATAGCCGATATCGGAAATCAGCTGTGTGGCCAGAACCACGATGACAGACACGACCGAGACGGCCAGCAACAATTCGATATCGTTATTGGCGGCGGCTTGCACCAACAGCCAGCCAAAGCCTTTGTAATTGAACAGGGTCTCGACGATGACGACCCCGTTCAGCAACCACGGAATTTGCAGCATGATCACGGTAAAGGGTGCGATCAACGCGTTGCGCAACGCGTGTTTCAGCACGATATCGCGGAACTTGACGCCTTTCAGCCGCGCCGTGCGGATGTATTGTGCGGTCATCACCTCGGTCATCGACGCACGGGTCATCCGCGCGATATAGCCCATCCCATAAAGCGAGATGGTCAGGACAGGCAGGAAGAAATTCCAAAATGTCGCGTCCTTCATCGCCGACGTCGCAGAGCCCAGAAACAACGTCTTGCCGTCGATCCAGCCCATTTCAGCAAGCCATGGTGATATGCCAAAGCGTGAAGAGGCGAGAAGCGCGATAAAAATCACGCCGGATACATATTCAGGGGTGGCTGTGGTGGCGATCGAAAAGGTCGACAGCGACCGATCCAGACGCGACCCTTCGCGCATGCCCGCAAGCACGCCCACGATCAACGCGCACGGTACCATCAGCGCCAAGACACACAGCATCAGCTTTCCGGTCAGCGCCAGACGGGTCAGCACGGTCGCGCCGACATTCTCCTTGAATACGGTGGAAAAGCCCCAATCGCCTTGTAAGACACCGCAAAACCGGGGGCGATCTTCGGTCGGGGTGGTACTGCTAAAACAACGGCCAGTGACAGTGCCATCCTCGGCTTCTGTCACCCAGCCCGGCATAACCCCCAACCATTGGCCAAACTTAACAGGGGTGGGCTGCAAATAGCCGCGGTTTTCCAGATAGCTGGTGACGGCCTCGTCCGACATGCGGAAGTTACCTTGGGTCTTGGCGAGTTTTTCAAGATTGGGATAAAGATTGGTCAGCCAGAAGACGATGAACGTCAGACAGAGCGCGGTCAAAAGCATCAGGCCAAGACGGCGCAGAATAAAAATCCCCATGAAACATCCCTGTTGCGTGGCAGACGGAATACGCCCAACCGGATTTCGGGCAGCTTGGCCCTTGTTGATTGTCTGCGCAGCACATCATCGGGCCTTTGGCCGCTCTCGCGTGTTGCATCTCTCCCTTGGCACCTATTTTACGGCTTTTGATCCGCGGCGGCACCTTATTATCGCCTCATGAGGCACGAGAACGGGCCAAAGGTCAATGTCAGCTTTCGGCGTTTAAGGGATTAAATGCGACATCACGCAATTCTATTTGCGACATTGGCAAGTGCAGGGGGCGCGGTATTGCCTTGGAGAGGTAGCCCCTGATTGGCGGCGCGCAGCTTGCTGGGCGGGCGTCCGGTATGCTGCTGAACAAATCGCGTAAAATACGCCGCCGATCCAAATCCAAGCTGCTGCGCAATGCTTTGGGCGGAATGTTCGGTCGTCGTCAGCAGATCGCGTGCCTCATAGACAACACGTTCGGTCAGGATGTCAGCGGCGGTTTTTCCGGTAGCCGCTTTGACGGCGCGGGTCAGGTGGGTGGGGGTGACACCCAGCACATCGGCATAGGTGGCCATAGGCGCACCCGTGGCAAAGCGTTCCGATACCATCCTGCAAAACCGTGCGCTCAGCCGACCGCCCGCGCTGATGTGGTCGGGCACATGTTCATCCTGCATGATCTGGCGGCGCAACCAGACAGACATCAGCGCCGCATGGGCCTCAAGCGCTTGACTGGCCAGCGCGCGGGGATCTTGTTGTTCGCGCTGTGCAGCCTCGATCAGGCCGGTGAGTTCAGATTGGGCGCGTACGTCCCTGACGCGCAAATGGCGCGGTATATGGGGCAGGTTCAGCGGCGTACCATCGGGAATGACCACGGCCTGCCCAAAGCCCTGCCGCCCCAGCTCCATGGAAAACAACGAACCGGACGGCACGAAGATCGCGTTATGCGCACCCAGCCCACGCCGTTGCCCGTCCAACTGTAACAGCCCTTGGCCTCTGGTGATCCAGAGCAGAAGATGTGACGGGTGGTCATGGGACAAATATAATCGCCAGTCCTGGCCCTGCGAAAGCTGTGCCAAGGAAAGGATTTGAACCACGCCTTTATTCATCATACGAAACCATCACAATTATTACAGATATCTTAACTATTATACACTTATGTGGCGAATTAAAGTCCTGTTTGTGATATTATTTTAACTTAGGATGGTCCGTATTTCCGCCACAATTTCGCGTTTTTCCGCAGCCATGTCCGTTGGCGTTTCGCATATTGTCGCGTCGCAATGATCGCGTTCTCGCGGGCGGCGGCCAAGGTCGCATTCCCATCAAGATAGGCCATCAGCTCTGGCACACCGATGGCGCGGTGCGCGGGCAGGGACGGGTCATAGTCAGGGCGCACGGCGGCAACTTCGTCCAGCGCACCCTGTTCCAGCATCTGATCAAAGCGCTGGATAATCCGATCATTCAGCCAGTCCTTGTTGGCATCCACCGCGATGGCGGTGCACGCAGACAAGGGCAACAGCGGCGGTGGTGTTTCGTCTTGCCATTGCGCCAATCCGCGCCCCGTCGCGGTCAACACCTCCCAGGCGCGCTGCACCCGCATCGGGTTGTTCAGGTCCAGCCGCGCGGAGGTCAGCGGATCAAGCTGGGCAATCATTTCTTCGCGCGTCATGGCGTCGCCCGCGGCCCGAACGGCGTCTGGCGTGGCGGGAACCTCAGCCAGCCCTTGTGTCAGCGCACCAAAATATAGACCCGTGCCGCCTACGATGATCGGCCTGACCCCTTGCGCCATAATCCCGGCGACCTCGCGCAGCCAATGCCCCACCGAATAAGACTGATCAGGCGAAATGTGACCGTATAGCAGATGTTCGGCCCGCGCTTCCTCGGCCGCTGAGGGACGCGCCGAGATCACCCGCCAACAGCTGTAAACCTGACTTGCATCGGCATTAACGATCACCCCACCTTGGGTTTCAGCCAGTGCCAAAGCGAGCGCAGATTTGCCTGACGCGGTGGGCCCTGCGATCAACACAGGCAGGGCGGGATCGACAGATGCGATCACAGCATCGATGGACGTAAGGGAAGTTTGCGGCATTTCTTTGCACGGACCTTTGACGGAGCATTGAACATTTCTGCTATTTGCGACATTTTACAGCGCAATGAAAACCCTTCTCTCACCCTCGAAAGGTGCGCTCCATGACAGATACCCTCCCCGCCGTGACATTCAATCGGGTGATGCTCAAGATTTCGGGTGAGGCGTTAATGGGCGATCAGGGGTTTGGCCTGCACCCGCCAACGGTCCAGCGTATCGCGCGCGAAGTCAAATCCGTGCACGATCTGGGCGTCGAGATTTGCATGGTCATCGGCGGCGGCAATATCTTTCGCGGCCTTCAGGGCAGCGCCCAAGGGATGGAGCGCACGACGGCAGACTATATGGGGATGCTTGCCACAGTGATGAACGCGCTGGCCATGCAATCGGCCCTTGAAGAGCTGGATATCCACACCCGCGTAATCTCCGCCATCACCATGAACGAAGTCGCCGAACCCTATATTCGCCGCCGCGCCGTGCGCCACCTTGAGAAAAAGCGCGTGTGTATTTTCGCGGCCGGTACCGGCAACCCGTATTTCACCACCGACACAGCCGCGACCCTGCGCGCCAATGAAATGGCCTGCGAAGCGATCTTTAAGGGTACCAAGGTGGACGGCGTGTACGACAAAGACCCCGCAAAATTCGACGATGCGAAGCGCTATGATACCGTTAGCTATGACGACGTGCTGCAAAAGCGGCTCGGGGTGATGGATGCCTCTGCGATTGCTCTGGCACGGGACAACAACCTGCCGATCATCGTCTTTTCGCTGGACGAGCCGGGCGGTTTCCGCGGGATTTTGGCCGGTGAGGGCACATATACCCGCGTCCAAGGGTAACTACGCGCCCCGCATGGTGTTGCTCTCTATACAAAAGGGGGGCGATACCGCTATATCGATAAAAATATAAACAATTAGAAAACGACCGGGGACATCATGTCAGACGATTTTATGTTGGATACCGACGACCTTCAGCGCCGCATGGATGGGGCAATCGCGTCCTTGCGGACCGAATTTGCATCCTTGCGTACTGGCCGTGCATCGGCCTCCATGCTGGAGCCTGTGATGGTTGACGCCTACGGCACCAAGACACCGATTAACCAGGTTGGCACGGTAAACGTACCAGAGCCGCGCATGGTCACGGTCAATGTCTGGGATAAGGGATTGGTGGGCAAAGTCGAAAAAGCGATCCGCGAATCCGGCTTGGGCATTAATCCGCAACTTAACGGCACCATCATCATGCTGCCGATCCCCGAACTGAACGAAGAACGCCGCACGCAATTGACTAAGGTCGCCGGTCAGTACAGCGAACACGCCCGTGTTTCCATTCGCAACATCCGCCGCGACGGCATGGACCAGATCAAAAAGGCCAAGGCCGATGGTATGTCCGAGGACGACCAGAAAGTCTGGGAAAGCGAAGTTCAGGATATGACGAATAAATACATCGCCATGATCGACGAGCAACTTGAGACCAAACAAGCCGAGATCATGCAGGTCTGATGCCCAACGCGTCTCACCCAACATGCGAGCTGGTTCCAGGAGCGCCACGCCACGTGGCAATAATCATGGATGGCAACGGCCGTTGGGCGACGCAGCGCGGCAGGCCGCGGCTAATGGGCCATCACGCAGGTGCCAAACGCGTGCGCGAGATCGTTGAGGCCTGTCAGGCATTCGGCGTGGAATATCTTACGATCTTTGCCTTTTCGACCGAAAACTGGAAACGGACCCAAACTGAGGTCGCGGGCCTCATGAGCCTGTTTCGCCGCTATATCGCCAAGGAAAAAAAGGCGTTGAAAGAAAACGGTGTGCGCGTGCGGTTTATCGGGGATCGAGTCAACCTGGACGATAAGCTGGTCAAGTTGATGAACGATCTCGAGGACGAGACCAAAGACAACACCCGCACTCATCTGACCGTCGCGCTGAATTATGGAGGGCGGGACGAGGTTGCCCGTGCCACCAAACGGTTGGCCAAGGATGTCGCCGCCGGGCTGCTCAATCCTGATGACGTGGGCGAGGAAACGCTGCCGCGCTATCTTGACACCCACGTGCTTCCAGACCCTGATCTGGTGATCCGCACCAGTGGCGAAGCGCGGATTTCCAACTTTCTGCTATGGCAATCCGCCTATGCGGAATATGAATTCATCGACACGCTCTGGCCGGATTTTTCAAAGGAAGAATTTAGCAAGCTTTGCACTGCGTTCGGCGGCAGGGATCGCCGGTTTGGTGCCGTGAAAACATGACCATTACAAAGGCCAGTGCAAAAGGATTTGTCCTATGACGGGAACTTCGGAAAAATGGTCTGACCTGGCAGCACGGGTCGGATCGGCGATTGCGATGATCGTGATCGGCCTTGGTGGTATCGCAATGGGCGGCCCGATTTTTCATGTCTTGGTGGCCATAATTTGCGGGCTGATGGCGTGGGAACTGGTGGGCATGTTGAACCCCGACCGCCCTCAGGTTAAAATCCAGATGGGTCTGCTTGTCGGCGGCGCGACGCTTGCAGCGATCTATCTGCCAATGGGGTATGCCTTGCCCGTCCTGCTGGCCCCGGCGCTGGTCGGCTTTGGGCAGCTCGAAAAACACCGCACGATTTTCATGTGTTTTACCGTCATGATCATGCTGGCGGGTTTTGGGTTGGTCCAAATTCGCGACGGCTATGGTTTTGGCTGGATGATGTGGTTGGTGGTGGTCG
This sequence comes from Sulfitobacter marinus, assembly GCF_900116285.1. GTDB lineage: Bacteria > Pseudomonadota > Alphaproteobacteria > Rhodobacterales > Rhodobacteraceae > Sulfitobacter > Sulfitobacter marinus. The sequence goes on from NZ_FPAJ01000001.1 coordinate 681,117, forward strand.
TTGTGATTACCGATGTGTTTGGCTATTTCGCGGGCCGTGCGATTGGCGGCCCGAAATTCTGGCCCCGCGTCAGCCCCAAGAAAACATGGTCCGGCACGGCCGCTGGTTGGGTTGGTGCTGCCATTGTGGGCTATCTTTTCTCCGTCAACACCGGCATCGGGATGCAGTTGGTCGGTGTTTCCGTTGCGGTGTCCATGGCGTCGCAAATGGGCGATATGGCCGAATCCGGTATGAAGCGGCGGGTAGGGGCCAAAGACAGTTCGAACCTGATCCCCGGCCATGGCGGTTTGTTGGACCGGTTTGATGGTATGCTCGGGGCGGCTTTGTTCTTGCTGATCATTGGCCAGTTTCTGACGATCACCCCGACCTTGAACTGATCCCATATGAAACGGCGTGTCAGTATATTCGGGGCCACCGGCTCTATCGGGCAAAATACCATTGATCTGATCCGGCGCGCGCCTAAGGATTATGATGTCGTGGCGCTGACGGGTGCGGGCAATATTGCGCAGCTTGCGGCGGATGCCAAAGAACTGGGCGCAGATATTGCAATCACGGCCCATGACACTCTGCTTGATGATCTGCGCGACGCCTTGCAGGGCAGTGGGGTTCAGGCCGCCGCCGGGGCCAACGCCATCCGCGAGGCGGCGACCCGCCCGGCGGATTGGGTGATGTCGGCCATCATCGGTGCGGCGGGGCTGGCACCGGGGATCGAAGCACTGAAGCAGGGATCGACACTGGCACTGGCCAACAAGGAATCGCTGGTCTGTGCGGGCAAGTTGATACTGGATACGGCCCAGACCCACGGTGCCGCAATCCTGCCCGTGGACAGCGAACATTCCGCTATCTTTCAAGCGCTGATCGGTGAGGATATGGCCGCCGTCGAGCGGATCATCATCACGGCCAGCGGCGGCGCCTTTCGCGATTGGCCGATGGAAAAGCTGGCGGATGCGACGTTGGATCAGGCGTTGAACCATCCCAATTGGGACATGGGGCCGCGGATCACCATTGATAGCGCATCAATGTTCAACAAGGCGATGGAAGTCATTGAAACTCATGAGTTTTTCAATATCAACCCGGCGCAAATCGAAGTCTTGGTACACCCGCAATCCATGATCCATGCGCTTGTCGGGTTCAATGATGGCGCGCTGATGGCCCATGTGGGACCACCTGACATGCGCCACGCCATCGGCTTTGCCCTGCATCACCCGCAGCGTAAACTACTGCCGGTGGAACGGCTGGATCTAGCCAAGATCGGCCGTTTTGAATTCAGCACCCCGGACGAAGCGCGTTGGCCCGCATTGCGTTTGGCGCGCGAAGTGATGGAACGCGGCGGCATGGCGGGGGCTGTGTTCAACGCCGCCAAGGAAACCGCGCTGGACGGCTTTATTGACGGTCGCTTGGGGTTCACGCAGATGGCCGAAGTGGTTGAAGACACGCTAAACCGGTTAAATTCGGATAACGGGCTGATTGATGCGGGTATGACCCTTGATAACGTGGCGCAGGTGGACCATCTGGCAAGACAGGCAGCACAGGCCATAATCAAAAAAAGGGCGGCATAGCGTTTTGGATATTTTTGCACTGATACCTCAATTTGGCGGGCTGATCTGGACGCTCTTGGCCTTTGTGATCGCGCTGTCGGTGATTGTCGCGATCCATGAATACGGCCACTACATTGTGGGGCGTTGGTCGGGCATTCACGCTGATGTGTTTTCACTGGGGTTCGGGCCGGTGTTGTACAGCCGGGTGGATAAACGCGGCACTGTCTGGCAGATCGCTGCACTGCCGTTTGGCGGATATGTGAAATTTGCAGGCGACGCGAATGCGGCGTCGGGCAAGGATGACGCTGCGATGGAAGCGGCGCAGGATGATCCCGTCCGCTTGCGCAGCACGATGCACGGTGCCCCGTTGTGGGCACGCGCGGCAACAGTTGCGGCGGGTCCGCTGTTCAACTTTGCCATGTCGATTATCATTTTCACCGTGATTGCCTTGCAGGTCGGTGTGCCAAAAGATCCGCTGACCGTCGGCGACATGCGCCCTTTGCCCTTTGAGCAGTCCGAACTTCAACCGGGTGATGAAATTCTGTCAGTGGCGGGTATTGATATCCCTTCGGCAGATGATGCTACCGCCTATGCAGACGCGTTTGACGCAATCCCGTTGGGGCAGCCGCTCTATTATGATGTGATGCGCGACGGGCAGCAAATGACCGTGCCGGGCCCCTATCTCATGCCGACATTGGTCAAGCAAGTTATGCCACAATCGGCGGCTTACGAGGCGGGGCTGGTCGCAGGCGATGTGATCACGGAAGTCGACGGCGCGCCGATCTTTGCCTTTAGCCAGCTCAAGAAATTTGTGGAAGCGTCCGAAGAACGGCCGTTGTTGCTGACCGTCTGGCGGGACGGTGAAACGCTTGAGTTTACCCTTCGCCCCAAGCTGGTTGATGAACCCCAGCCCGACGGCAGTTTCAAGTCACAGACGCGGATTGGCATCGCGGGCGGCACAGCCTTTGACGCGGCCACCACATCCCCCGGCGTGCTGGATGCGCTATGGGCTGGCGTGGCCAACACGGGCCGCATTATCGAAGGGTCGATTTCCGGCCTTAAGCATATGATCATCGGGAATATCAGCACCTGTAACCTGTCCGGCCCGGTTGGTATTGCCCAAACCTCTGGCGCGATGGCGGCCCAAGGCGCGCAATCGTTCATCTATTTCATCGCGGTGTTGTCAACGGCGGTGGGGCTGCTGAACCTGTTCCCAATCCCCGCGTTGGATGGCGGTCATCTGGTGTTCTATGCCTATGAGGCCGTGACCGGAAAACCACCGAGCGATGGCGCGTTGCGGTTCTTGATGACCATTGGGTTGACGCTTGTGCTGGCATTGATGGTCTTTGCGCTTGGCAACGATATTTTCTGCCCCTAAGGGCGGAAGATATGTGTTCGCCGCAATATCGCCATAATTAGCGAAAAGTTTCGCCTTATTTGAGCGCTAGTCATTTTGCTGTGTGAGCAAAGGGGTATCTCATGAATGCGATCAAATCCAACTACCGTGGCCTAAGCCTTTTGATCGATCTCAACTGGGACCGTGCGATTTACTTGGGCGCTTTGATCCTTGCGCTGGCTGCGGGGGCCTGCCTCGGCTCTGCCTAAGCTTTCTACCTGTTACAATCTGACCGCGAAACAAGCCGATTGAAGCCCTTATTCGGGGCGCTTCATCGGCTTGTTGCTTTTGACAATGGGCGTTAATTTGTCTAATCAGATTCAAAATAGATTCAAATACAGGTGTATCAAATGCGGCATGAAAATGGGTTGGGCAATTCCGTCCGGTCGTCGGCGGTAATGCCATTCTCAAGATCGCTGCGTAGCGCTTCATTTTGTGTAATGCTATCAATTGCTTGGCTCGTTCCTGGGTCACCGGGGCAGGCTCAGAATTACCAATTCAGCACCATTCAGATCGAAGGTAACAACCGGATCGGCGACAGCGCCGTTCTAAGCCGTGCTGGAATCGTGCGGGGCCGTGCTGTGTCAGGTGGTCAGTTGAATGACGCTTACCAAAACCTGCAGGCCAGCGGGCTGTTTGAATCCGTTGCGATTGAACCGCGCGGCGGCACACTGGTGATCTCAGTTGTCGAATACCCTACCATCAACCGCATCAGCTTTGAGGGTAACGCCCGCATCAAAGACGATGCGCTGGCCGCGATGATCGGCTCGGACGCACGCCGCGTCTTTAACCCTACGCAGGCCGAAAAAGACGCGAATTCCATCGCCGAGGCCTATAGTAACGATGGCCGCATTTCGGCACGGGTCCAGCCCAAGATCATTCGCCGCAGCCAAAACCGCGTTGATCTGGTGTTTGAGATTTTCGAAGGCGACAACGTCGAGATCGAGCGCCTGAGCTTTGTCGGCAACCGTGTTTATTCCGACCGCCGTTTGCGCCGCGTCTTGGGAACCAAACAGGCGGGTCTGTTCCGCGCTTTGATCAAACGCGATACTTTTGTGGCGCAACGCACGGATCTTGACCGTCAGATGTTGCGTGATTTCTATAATTCGCGTGGCTATGTCGACATGCGGATTTCCGCCGTGAACGCCCAACTGACCGAAGAACGCGACGGATATTTCGTGCAGTTCAACATCCAGGAAGGTCAGCAGTTCAAGTTCGGCGATATGTCGGTCACCTCGACAATCAACGGCGTTGATCCGGCCGTTTACCGTAATATCGTCAAAGCCAAGTCCGGCGGTGTCTATTCGCCCACATTGGTTGAGACCGATATCGCGCGGATGGAACGGCAGGCGATCCGGGACGGCATTGATTTTATGCGGATTGAGCCGGTCATTACACGCAATGATCGCGATCTGACCTTGGATGTAGAATACCGCATTACCCGTGGGCCGCGGGTTTTTGTCGAACGGATCGACATCGAAGGCAACACAACAACGATGGACCGCGTTGTCCGCCGCCAGTTTGACAGCGTTGAGGGTGATCCGTTCAACCCCCGCGAAATCCGCGCCAGTGCCGAACGTATTCGCGCGCTTGATTATTTCGAAACTGCTGAGGTCAACGCCCGCGAAGGGTCAAGCGCCGAACAGGTGGTGATCGACGTCAACGTTGTCGAAAAACCAACCGGGTCTCTGAACTTTGGTGGGTCGTTCTCGTCCACAGACGGCGTTGGTGTTGCGGTCAGCTTTGCCGAGGATAACTTCCTTGGGCGCGGGCAGAAACTGAACTTGACGGTCAGCACCGCAGAAGACGCAAAACGCTATGGTCTAGGCTTTGTCGAGCCCAGCCTGCTGGGCCGCGACGTGGCCTTTGGCCTGAACCTTGATTACGTGGAAACCAATTCGTCCTACGCGACCTTTGATTCCGAACGTTTGACCTTTAGCCCCAGCCTGTCCTTCCCGGTCAGCGAAAATGGCCGTCTGCAGCTACGTTATAGCTATGAAGACTTCGAGATGATCGCCCGCGATCCAGCAGAGCATGGACCTGTCATTGGCAATGACATCGCCGCAGGTTCGCAAACCGCGTCGTCTGTGGGTTATACTTTCAGCTATGACACGCGCCGGGCCGGCATTGACCCAACCACTGGCATGTTGCTACAATTCGGTCAGGACTTTGCCGGTTTGGGTGGCGATGCGAAATTCGTCAAAACAACCGCCAAGATTGTTGGGGAAAAGCAAATCTTCAACGAAGAAATCACCCTGCGAGCCAGCCTTGAAGGCGGCGCGCTGGCGTGGAATGAAGGCACCAACCGCGTTGTTGATCGTTTCTTGCTGGCCCCATCCATTATGCGCGGTTTTGAGGCTGGTGGCATCGGCCCACGTGACCAAAGCGGCAGTTTCGATGATCCGCTGGGTGGTAACCTTTATGTGGTTGCCCGGTTCGAGGCTGAATTCCCCATCGGCTTGCCCGAGGAATACGGCATCAACGGCGGTGTGTTCTATGATGTGGGCAACCTTTGGGACCTGTCTGACGTAAACACAACAGGTGGTAACATTGTTGGCGAAGACGGTTCGTTCCGCCATGTCATCGGCTTTTCGATCTTCTGGGAGACACCAGTTGGGCCGTTGCAATTCAACGTCTCAAAGGCCTTGCAAAAGGAAACCTATGACGAGGATCAATCGTTCGAAGTCACCCTGAGAACCCAGTTCTGATGACCAGATGCGTCTGAAACAATTGATGATATGTTTGATCCCGGCCTTGTCGTTATTGACGGGGCCGGGATTTTCGCAGCAGGCCGGCGGCCCTGCGGCAGGGGCCTTGATCCAAAGTCCGATCCTGACCATCGATTCCGATCGCGTTTTTAACGAAAGCGCCTTTGGTCTACGGGTCGCAGCCGAAATCGAAGCACAAAGCGCGCAGCTTTCTTCAGAAAACCGCAAGATTGAAAAAACTCTTGAGGCAGAAGAAGAAAAACTGACCGCGCTGCGCAAGACAATGAACGCCGAGGCTTTTCGTGCGATGGCCAATGCCTTTGATGAAAAGGTACAGCAGACCCGCCAGACCCAAGCGGCCAAGGGACGCGCGCTGAATGACCTGGTCGAGCAGGAGCGCGAGTTGTTTCTGAATGCCGCAAGCCCCGTGCTGGAAGAACTGATGCGTGACACAGGTGCGGCCGTGATCCTTGAGCGCCGCTCGGTTTTTGTGAGCGCAAATGCCATCGACATCACCAATCAGGCCATCGCGCGTCTGGATGCATCACTTGGCAGCGGGAAAGACTAGACCGCCCGCTTGCTCAAGCGCTGCAATATTGCTAGCCACACGTAGTTTTTTAAAAGACAGGACCCGCAATGACTGACACCCTGCCAAGCGCTGACATCCAGATGATCCAGCGGATCATTCCCCATCGTTACCCGTTTTTGCTGGTTGATAAGGTGGTCGAAATTCAGGGCACTGAAAGCGCCGTGGGCATTAAGAACGTGACCATGAACGAACCGCATTTTCAGGGGCATTTCCCCGGCCTGCCGATCATGCCCGGCGTCACAATCGTCGAGGCGATGGCCCAAACCGCAGCGGTGATGGTCGGTGTAACCCTCGAAATGGCGGATAAGGAAATGAAGGTCTATTTCATGGCCATCGACAAGTGTAAATTCCGCCGCAAAGTCGTCCCCGGTGACGTATTGCAGATGGAGCTGACAACCCTGCGCGGCAAGCCAGGCGGCAAGGTCTGGCGCTTTGGCGGTGTCGCCAGCGTCGAGGGTGAGATGGCTGCCGAAGTCGAATTCACAGCCATGATGGACATGTCCTGATGGGGCATATTCACCCAAGTGCGGTAATCGAAGAGGGCGCGCAGATTGACCCGTCGGCCAGCGTTGGGCCGTTTTGCGTCGTTGGCCCTCAGGTCGTGCTGCATGCGGATGTGGTTCTGAAATCCCACGCCATTGTCACCGGCCAGACCGAGGTCGGCGCGGGCACGGTTATCTTTCAGTTTGCCGTGATCGGTGAAATTCCGCAGGATTTGAAATTCAAAGGCGAGGCCAGCCGTCTGGTTATCGGCAAGCGCAACCGCATCCGTGAACATGTGACAATGAATTGCGGCACCGAAGGCGGTGGAGGGCTGACCAAGGTCGGTGATGACGGTCTGTTTATGGCGGGCTGTCACGTGGCCCATGATGCCATTCTGGGCGACCGGGTGATCATGGCCAACAGCAGCGCCGTCGCAGGCCATTGCATTATTGACGATGACGTGATCATCGGCGGGCTTGCGGGCATCCATCAATTCGTGCGCATCGGCCACGGCGCCATCATCGGTGCCGTAACGATGGTGACCAATGATGTGATTCCTTACGGGCTTGTGCAGGCCCCTCGGGGGGCCTTGGACGGCTTGAACCTTGTCGGGTTGAAACGGCGCGGCGTTGCCCGCAGCGATATCACGGCATTGCGGGCGGCATTCCAGATGTTGGCCCAAGGCGAGGGCACATTCCAAAACCGGGCACAGCGCTTGGGCGAGGAAACCGAAAGCGACTATGTGCGTGAGATCGTCGATTTTGTCATGGCCGATACGGGCCGTCATTTTCTGACACCGGGCTGATGCTGGCGCTGATCGCAGGGGGCGGCGGACTGCCCCAACGGGTGGCAGCCACGCAGGCAGATGCACCAGTTGTATGTAGCTATGAGGGCGTACCCGTTGAGGGGCTGGCGCCCGCGCTGACGTTTCGGCTAGAAACTCTTGGCAGCTTGATTAAGGCTTTGAAAGAAAAGGGCGTTTCCCGCGTCTGTTTCTGTGGCAGCGTACCGCGCCCGCGTTTTGACCCGTCAAAGCTGGACGCGGATACGATGCCTCTGGTGCCGTTGTTTCAAAAGGCCTTGGCGGCCGGTGATGACGGTGCCCTGCGCGTGTTGATCGAGATTTTCGAACAGGCCGGCATGGCGGTGATTGCCGCCCATGAACTGGCACCGGATCTGTTGACGAAAGCCGGCATTCTAGGCGCGCATGGTCCTGATGCCGCGATGGAGCAGGACGCGACCCGTGCCGCACAAGTGGTCGCGACGCTTGCGCCCTTGGACATCGGGCAGTGTTGTGTTGTTGGCGGTGGTCAGGTCTTTGGGATCGAAGCCATCGGCGGCACCGATCATTTGCTGGCCACCTTGCCAGAGCGGGTGAAAACCTCGCGCGCCATCCTGTTCAAAGGGCCGAAACCCGGTCAGAGCCGCTTGATCGACATGCCCACCATTGGACCCGCGACGATCGAGGCGGCCTACAATGCAGGGCTTGCAGGTGTCGTGATAGCGGCGGGCGGCGTGATTGTTCTGGAGCCTGAAAACTGTGCGACCCTTGCAGATAAGCTGGGTCTGGTCCTTTGGGCGCGAGCGCCGGAATGAAGGTGTTTATCATCGCGGGCGAACCCTCGGGGGATCGCTTGGGTGGTGCCCTTATGGCCGGGTTGAAATCCCTGCGCCCTGATGTGACGTTTGAGGGAATCGGTGGCAGTGACATGACCGCCGAAGGCCTGCAAAGCCGGTTCGATATGTCCGAATTATCAGTCATGGGCATCGCCGAGATCCTGCCGAAATACCGCGCGCTGATGGCCCGAATTAACGAGACGGCCGACGCGGTGATTGCAGCGCGGCCCGACGTGATGATCACCATCGACAGCCCCGATTTTTCGCTGCGCGTGGCCAAGCGGGTCAAGGCAAAGTCCGACATTCGCACGGTCCATTACGTCGCCCCCACCGTTTGGGCATGGCGCCCCGGTCGCGCCAAAAAGATGGCCCGCTATATTGATCATGTATTGGCGCTGTTCCCGTTCGAGCCGCCGTTGATGCAGGCCGAAGGCATGGATTGTGACTTCGTGGGGCACCCGGTTGTGGCCGAACCTGTTGCGACGCAGCACGAAGCGGATGCGTTTCGCTCGGACTTCGGGATTGGCGACGCGCCGATTTTGATGGTTCTGCCCGGATCACGGCGGTCAGAGGTGGCCAAGCTTTCGGGTGTATTTGGCGATGCCGTGGCACGGTTTGCCAAAGGCGTGCCGGATTTACGCGTTGTCATCCCTGCGGCAGGCCCCGTTGCCGATGCCGTTATGGAGGCCTGTCAGGGCTGGGACGTCATGCCAATTATCCTCGATCCACGCGGGCTAAGCCGAGAGGACGCACAAGCGCGCAAGCTGGCAGCATTTCGCGCGGCAGATTTGGCGCTGGCGGCGTCTGGAACGGTTTCGTTGGAACTTGCTGCTGCTGCGACCCCGATGGTCATTACCTACCGCATGCATTGGCTCAGCTTTCGTTTGATCAAGGCGATGGCACTGATTGATACCGTGACCTTGGTGAATTTGGTATCCGACACCCGTGTCGTGCCGGAGTTTCTGGGCCCTGACTGTACGCCGGATCAGATTGCAGGCGGATTAAGGGATGTGTTCGAAGCGCCTGACGCGCAAAAAGCAGCGATGACGCTGACGATGGCGCGGTTAGGGCAGGGTGGTGAGGCCCCCGGTCTGCGCGCGGCGAGGGCTGTTTTGGACCGGATGGCGGTGGTTTCACGGGACGAATGAGGGGCGCTGCCCCTCAAACTCCCCGGGATTTTAATCCATTTGGAAGTATTTTAGCCTTTGTGGATCCAACCGCCGCCAAAGATCCGCGAGCTTTCGGGATCGTAAAACACGCAGGCTTGGCCCGGCGAAACGCCTTCCTCTGGCACCAGCAATTCAACCTCGGCTGTGGTGTCGCTGATCGGGCGCAGGATGGCGTCGATCGGCGGGCGTGTTGAGCGTACTTTGACGGCGATTGGCCATTCGGATTTTGACATTAGTGGGGTGTCGCCCAGCCAGTTGATCTCGCGCAGCGGGACGGTGCGTGTGGCCAGCATGGATTTCGGACCCACGACGACTTGGGCTTTATCGGCGTCAAGGCGCACGACATACAGCGGATCGGCGAGGCCCCCAATGCCAAGCCCGCGGCGTTGGCCGATGGTATAGTTGATCACCCCGTCGTGGCGCGCCAGAACGTTGCCGTCTGTGTCGACGATATCGCCTGGGTTTGCGGCCTCGGGGCGCAGTTTGCGGATGACGGCCGCGTAATCGCCATTTGGCACAAAACAGATGTCTTGGCTGTCGGGTTTGTCCGCCACGCTCAGCCCGTATTTCTCTGCAAGCGCGCGCGTATCGTTCTTGGAAGGCAGGTGCCCCAAGGGAAAACGCAGGTAATCGAGCTGTTCCTTGGTGGTGGAAAACAGGAAATAGCTTTGATCGCGGTTCGCATCGGCGGCGCAGTGCAGTTCCGCACCGTTCTCGCCCATTTTGCGTTGGATGTAGTGACCGGTCGCCATGCAATCAGCATCCAGATCCTTGGCGGTTTCAAGCAGGTCTTTGAACTTCACCCGCTCATTGCAACGAATGCACGGAACCGGGGTCGCGCCGCCCAGATAGCTGTCGGCGAATTCATCGATGACCGCATCTTTGAACACGTTCTCATAGTCGAGCACATAGTGGGGAAACCCCATGTCTTCGGCCACGCGGCGCGCGTCGTGAATGTCGATACCCGCACAGCAGGCACCCTTTTTCGCCAGAGCTGCACCGTGGTCGTAAAGTTGCAGGGTGACACCAACGACATCATAGCCTTCCTCGGCCAGCATCGCGGCCACGACCGAGCTGTCAACGCCGCCCGACATGGCGACGACAACCCGCGTGTCGGCCGGGGCTTTTGCAAAGCCCAATGAGTTCAACGGCGGTGTGCGATCGAGTGGCATGAGAATTCTCCGGGAGGTTTGATGCGATATATAAGAAAATGCGCCGTATTCTCAAGGGGGCACTTCATATGTCCTTAAGGCTACCGATCAACAATCGCTTTTATGACTAGGATTGGTGAATGGTGGTAGATGGTATGTATCTAAAGAAAGTCGACGGGCCGAGGGCGGTCACATTGCCGGACGGAACAACGTTCAGTCATGCGGATTTGCCTGATCGGGCGACCCGCAGATGGGTCGCATCACGCAAGGCGGCGGTGGTGCGCGGTGTAGTCTATGGATTGATTAGTCAATCTGATGTATTTGAGAGATACAGTATTAGCGAGGATGAGTTCCTTGAATGGGTCCGGGCTGTGTCAGAGCATGGAGAGGCAGCCTTGCGCACGACGGCGTTACAAAAATACAGGCAACTCTAGGTTGTTTTTGTTTTGATTATATGCCATTAACGTGTGATTAATTGTTTTTGTCCACGGTGTGCTTGGGTAGACCACAGAATGAAGTAGCGGAGAAACCGAATGCGCGTATTGCTGGTAGAAGACGATCCTACAACCTCAAAAAGCATCGAAATGATGCTGACCCACGCCAATTTGAATACATATGCGACCGACTTGGGGGAGGAAGGGATCGATCTGGCAAAGCTGTATGATTACGATCTTATCCTGCTTGATCTGGATTTGCCGGACATGAACGGGCACGAGGTTCTGAGACAGCTTAGACTCAGCCGAATTGAGACGCCTATTCTCATTCTCTCGGGGTCCGATGACACTGAAAGCAAGATCAAAGGGTTTGGTTTTGGTGCCGATGATTACCTGACCAAGCCATTTCACCGCGAAGAACTGGTCGCGCGCATTCATGCAATCATCCGGCGGTCCAAGGGGCATTCCCAATCGGTTATCAATACCGGAAAGATTTCGGTCAATCTAGATGCCAAGACTGTCACTGTGGATCAAAAGACCGTGCATCTGACGGGCAAAGAATACCAAATGTTCGAATTGCTGAGCCTGCGCAAAGGCACGACATTGACCAAAGAAATGTTTCTCAACCACCTTTATGGCGGTATGGACGAGCCCGAATTGAAAATTATCGACGTCTTCATCTGCAAACTGCGTAAAAAGCTAAGCGTCGCAACAGGCGGTGAAAATTACATCGAAACCGTTTGGGGCCGGGGCTATGTCCTGCGAGATCCCGAACCGACGGCAATGTCCGGACAAGAGAAAATGGCCGTCGGACTTTGATCCGGCGGGTGTGATATCTGCTAGACCTGCCAAAGATGCCTGCGTATTCATGCACCAGTAGTGACAGTAAACTGGGGCAGGGCCTTGAATTCAGATATCGCCGTTCGCGACCTCACGGAAACCCAAGCACGGGCTGAGTTAGAGGAACTCGCATCCATCCTTGGGCAAGCCAATCTGGACTATCACGGTGCCGATGCGCCACGGATCAGCGATGCAGAGTATGACAGGCTCAAGCGACGCAACGCGCAGATTGAGGACAGGTTTCCCTCCCTCAAACGTGGCGATAGCCCCAGCGAGCAGATCGGGGCAGGCCCGTCCGAAGGGTTTTCCAAAGTAACCCATGCGGTCGCGATGCTATCGCTGTCCAACGCTTTCGATGATGAGGACGTGATTGATTTCGATGCGCGGATCCGTAAGTATTTAGGTCTGTCGCAGGAAGCTACGCTTGAATACACGGCCGAGCCAAAGATTGATGGTTTGTCACTATCGCTCCGCTACGAGCAGGGCAAATTGATCCAAGCAGCCACACGCGGCGATGGGGCGGTTGGGGAAAACGTGACGGCCAACGCCAAAACCATCGGCAATATTCCTCAAATGCTGGAAGGTGCCCCCGACCTGCTTGAGGTACGCGGCGAGGTATATATGAGCCACGCCGATTTTGAGGCGCTCAATACCCGCCAATTGGCCAACGGCGGCAAGCCCTTTGCCAACCCGCGCAACGCAGCGGCGGGGTCGCTGCGTCAGTTGGATCCCGAAATCACCCGTTCACGCCCGCTGAAATTCTTTGCTTATGCTTGGGGTGCTTTGTCCGCGCCGTTGTCGGACACCCAATATGGGGCGATCAAACGTCTTGAGGGCTTGGGCTTTTCGATCAACCCACTGACGGCGATCTGCAAAACACCGCAGGATCTGATCGATCACTATGCGAAGATCGAAGAACAGCGCGCAACGCTTGGTTACGATATCGACGGCGTGGTTTACAAAACCAACGATCTGTCATTGCAAGAACGCTTGGGCTTTCGGTCGACGACCCCGCGTTGGGCCATCGCGCATAAATTCCCCGCCGAACTGGCCTGGACGCGGCTTGAAGATATTACGATTCAGGTGGGGCGAACCGGGGCCTTGTCCCCTGTGGCACGGTTGAAGCCTGTCACCGTCGGCGGTGTCGTGGTGTCCAACGCCACGCTTCACAACGAGGATTACATCAAAGGGTTGGACAGTAAGGGCAATAAAATCCGATGCGGCAAAGACATTCGCGTCGGTGATTGGGTTCAGGTGTATCGCGCAGGCGATGTAATACCTAAAATTGCTGATACTGATCTAAGCAAACGCCCCGCCGATACCGAACCCTATGAATTTCCGACCATATGCCCCGAATGCGGTAGCGACGCGATCCGCGAAGAGGGGGACGCCGTGCGCCGTTGTACCGGCGGGTTGATCTGCCCGGCGCAGGCTGTCGAAAAATTGAAGCATTTTGTTTCCCGCGCAGCTTTTGATATCGACGGTTTGGGCGCAAAACAGGTCGAACAGTTCTATGCCGACGGCTGGATCAGCGAGCCCGCAGATATTTTTACGCTGAAAGAACGTTTCGGCAGTGGCATGCAGCAGTTGAAAAACCGTGAGGGTTGGGGCGAGAAATCAGCGGAAAAGCTATTTCAGGCGATCGAGGATAAACGCAAAATACCTCTCTCTCGTTTAATCTTTGCCCTTGGTATTCGTCATGTGGGCGAAGCCGCATCAAATCTTGTGGCCCAACATTATAGCACCTGGACCGGGTTCGAGGCCGCGATGGCCCAAGCGGCACCGATGGAAGGGCCCGCTTGGGATGATCTGATTGGTGTCGATGGCGTGGGTGCGGTGATGGCGCAATCTTTGGTTAACAGCTTTAACCAAGAGGCCGAGCGCGCGTCGATTGACCGGCTTGTGGCGAAGTTAACCATTCAAGAAACCAAGCGCCCCTCGACCGAAGGGTCACCCGTCGCGGGCAAAACGATTGTGTTTACCGGCACGCTTGAGAAAATGAGCCGCGCAGAGGCGAAAGCGCGCGCGGAACGTTTGGGCGCGAAAGTGTCGGGATCGGTCAGCGCCAAAACGGATATCTTGGTGGCCGGGCCGGGCGCGGGCTCCAAGGCGAAAAAGGCCGCTGATCTGGGGATCAAGACGTTGGACGAAGACGAATGGCTTGACCTGATTGCAGGCTTATGACGGGCCGGCCCGAACCCCTTTTCCCGCTGTTCGCGGGGCTTGAAACCCTTGAAGGGGTCGGGCCGAAAACGGCGCAGCATTTCGCACAGTTGAACATTCTCGCACCGCGTGACCTGCTGTTTACACTGCCATATTCCGGGATTGACCGGCAATTGCGGCCGACCATCAAAGACGCGATTTTGCCCGACACGGTGACCGTGGTCATCACCGTCGGCCCACACCGGCCCGCGGCGAATAAAACCGGCGCGTACCGCATCCATGTCGAAGATTCGCAAACGTCGTTTCAACTGGTGTTTTTCCACGCGCGGGGGGATTATCTTAAACGCCAATTGCCCGAAGGATCGCGTCGGATTGTGTCCGGGCGGGTCGAATTATTCGACGGAATGGCACAGATGGTGCACCCCGACTTTATGGTGGCCGATGATGAAGCAGACCAGGTACCCGCGTTCGAGCCTGTCTATCCGTTAACCAGCGGGATCACGCAAAAACTGATGTACAAGGCCACGCGGGCGGCGCTGGCCCGGGCACCCGAATTTGACGAATGGATTGATCCGTCGCAGAAAGCCAAGGCTGGTTGGCCCGATTTCAACGTGGCGATCCACGCCGCCCATGACCCTGAAACCATGGCCGATTTATCGGCGACGGCCCCCGCACGGGAACGGTTGGCCTATGATGAATTCATGGCGCATCAGTTAACGCTGGCCTTGGCCCGCGCCAAGGAACGGCGCAAAAAGGGCAGGCCCAGCATTGGCACTGGTGAGCTCCAAAAACGGGTTCTGGCCGCGTTACCCTATAAACCGACGGGCGCGCAGACCCGTGCAATTGCAGAGATCGCCGCGGATATGGCCAGCGCGCAGCGCATGAACCGGCTGTTGCAGGGCGATGTGGGCGCGGGCAAGACCTTGGTCGCATTTATGGCACTGCTGGCGGCGGTTGAATCCGGCGGGCAGGGCGTGTTGATGGCCCCGACAGAAATCCTTGCGCGTCAGCATCTTGAGGGGCTGCAACCGCTTGCTGAACAAGCCGGTGTGGTTCTGGAAATCCTGACCGGCCGCGACAAAGGGGCCGAACGACGGGCCAAATTGGCCGCCTTGGCGAGTGGTGCGATCCAGATTTTGGTCGGCACCCATGCAGTATTTCAGGCCGATGTCAGCTTTGCCGATTTGCGCCTTGCCGTGGTTGATGAACAGCACCGTTTTGGCGTGCGGCAACGGCTTGAGCTGGGGCAAAAGGGCCATCTGGCGGATGTGTTGGTCATGACGGCAACGCCGATCCCCCGGTCCCTCGCGCTGGCGCAATATGGCGATATGGACGTGTCGGTCTTGGATGAAAAGCCAGCGGGGCGCAAACCGATCCGCACGGCCTTGGTCAGTACCGACCGCATTCCCGAAGTGGTCGAACGCCTGCGCGCCGCTGTTAACGAAGCGCGGCAATGCTATTGGGTTTGTCCGCTGGTCGAAGAAAGCGAGGTCAGCGATCTGATTGCGGCTGAGGAACGGTTTAAGCGCCTGCGCGCAACACTGGGCGAAGGCGTGGTTGGCTTGGTGCACGGGCAGATGCCGCCCGCTGAAAAAGACGCCGCCATGCGAGCGTTCCAGAATGGTGAAACCAAAGTGCTGGTGGCGACGACGGTGATCGAGGTTGGCGTTGACGTGCCCAATGCCAGCATCATTGTGATCGAACACGCCGAAAGCTTTGGTTTGGCGCAGTTGCATCAGTTGCGCGGCCGTGTGGGGCGGGGGCAGGCGGAATCAACATGTCTGCTGCTGTACAAATCCCCGCTAAGCGAGACAGGCAAACAACGGCTCGAAGTGCTGCGCGAGACGGAGGACGGGTTCGTGATCGCGGAAACCGATCTTAAGATGCGCGGCACCGGTGATTTGATCGGTACGGCACAATCGGGTGTTCCGCGTTTTCGGGTCGCCGATCTGGAACGTCAGGCCGCATTGATGCAAACTGCCCAATCCGACGCCCGCAAATTGCTGGCCGATGACCCCGAACTGGCGAGCCCCCGAGGGCAGGCCGCGCGGATGTTATTGTGGCTCATGCGGCAGGATGAGGCGATCCGTTTGATTACAGTGGGTTAGCGGATACACACCCTTTTTGTTCGCAAATGTTCTTAAAAAGTTCTTTACAATTCGTGAAAGAAATGAGAACAAAGAAGCAACAGAGAGTGGAGCACGCACATGACAATGCTGAGAACAGTCAAAGCCATCGCCAAACGGTCGCAAGATACCATTTTACAAGATGCTGTTGGTATGGCCGCCTTGGTTGTGATCCTTGTTGCCGGTTTGCATATCCCCTCTTTTGTTTGACTTCTGCCTGCGCATTTTGTGTCGCATTGATTTGGAAAACGCATCGGTCCCAAACTTCATGCGTTCAACCACACTGCCTGTACTGGTTGAGATTGCCGATTGTCCCCTCGGCACCGGATTAACGCGAGCCTGCACAAATATAGCGTGACTACGCCGCCATCCCTTTGGATGTGCGGCGTTTTTTTTGGCCGCTCTTTGGAGGATTAACGGGCTTGGACAACGCCTTCGGTTTGGCTTTGCTGCATTGCTTCGGCCAGTGCCTCGATCGTGAGCAGGATCGACGCATGCCGGTTTTTATAGTCCACGGCGGGCGTCAACACCTCGAACCCATCAAAAGGCGCGTCAGGAACCGGGCCTTTTCCCTTGAGCATCGCTTTGAGCTGGTCGCGCGCTGTTTCAATCTGGGGCAAGGTGGTGCCGATTGCCGCCGCACCAGATACAGCCGCCGCCGCCTGACCCAATGCGCAGGCTTTGACGTCTTGGCCCATCTCGGCCAGTTTGCCGTCTTTCACAACCACATCCACCGTTACCGTGGACCCGCAAAGGGGGGAACGCCGCGTGACCGTCGCATCGGGATGATCCAACCGCCCAACATGTGGAATGTCAGCCGCCAAGCCCAAAATTCGGGCGGAGTAGAGCTTGATCAGATCCGTGTCGGCACTCATGGCTGTTCCTTTCTGCGCGTACATCCTACATAAGCCACTAAACGGATGATGCAAAAATAAATTGGGGATCCTCATGGAATTCGATCCAAGCACATTGAAGTATAACGAGGCCGGGCTGATCCCCGCAATCGCCCAAGATGCCACATCGGATGAGGTGCTGATGATGGCCTGGATGAACGCCGATGCCGTGCGCCAAACGCTAGAGACGGGGCGGGTCACCTATTGGAGCCGCTCGCGGCAATCCTTCTGGATCAAGGGCGAGACCAGCGGCCACATTCAGGAACTGGTAGAGTTCCGCATCGACTGTGACCGCGATTGTCTGCTGGTCATTGTGAACCAGACCGGGGCGGCCTGTCACACCGGTCGGCGCAATTGCTTTTACACCTTGGTCGATAATGGTGTCGAACATATTACGCTGGAGGTTATGGATTAATAACGCCCTCTAAATACCTACTATTAAACGAATATCTTGCGGCGATGCGCCCTGATCTCGATACAGCGATATCGCCCGTGCGTCGTCACGTTTGGCCAAGCGTTTGCCATGTTCATCGCGGATCAGTTTGTGGTGATGGTAAAGCGGCGGCTTATGCCCAAGCAAATGCAGCAACAGCACCTGTACTTGCGTAAATTCAAACAGGTCAATCCCGCGCACCACATGGGTGATCCCTTGGGCGATGTCATCTAGGGCTGAGGCAAGGAAATAGGCCGCCGTGTGAATGTCCTTCCGCCCGATCACGATATCACCGACCGATTGAATGATCTCATCCCGGTCAATGACATGAACGCCTTTTCTCAAATCGCCAAGCTCGGTAAATGCCAATTCCTTGCCGGCCAAAGCGTCCATCGCGCGGTCCATATGCAGACGCAGCGCGTCGGTCGGACCACGCTCGGACATGCTGCGGTTTTTGCAGGTCTGCGGGTAGATCGCATGTGGCACTCCTTCTTGGGGAGCGGCCAAGGCGGCGGTGATGTCCTTGCGACTACACCGGCAGGGGTATGTTAGCCCCATTGAAATCAAGGCCTCAACGCTTTGATTATATGCATTAAAATGTTCGGACTGCATCAAGGGTGGCGCATCCCAAGTAATGCCCAACCACGTCAGATCATCGATGATTTGCGCAATATACTCGGGCTTTGACCGCTCCAGGTCCGTATCCTCGAACCGCAGTAGAAACTGGCCGCCCGCCGCGCGCGCCATGTCATGGGCCAGCAGCGCGGAATAGGCATGCCCCAGATGCAGCGGCCCCGTCGGGGACGGCGCAAATCGGGTCACAAAACTCACGCGGAAACGGGCGCGCCGTTCAGCCAGGCCTGCCAGTCTTGCTTGGCGCGGTCGGTATAGGCTTTGTAGCGGTCCTTGCGGCCACGTCGGCCGGATTTCAGCCCTTCAACCGGGGGAAACAGGCCGAAATTGACATTCATCGGCTGAAACGTCTTTGCCTCAGCCCCGCCGCTGATATGGGTGATCAACGCGCCGGTCGCTGTTGTCGGTGGGGGCGGTGCGGCGGCTTCGCCCTTAATCTCGGCCACGGCCAAACGACCCGCCAGCAGACCCATGGCAGCACTTTCAACATAGCCTTCAACGCCAGTGATCTGACCCGCAAAACGGATGTTGGGCTGGCTGCGCAGGCGCATCTGATCGTCCAACAACGTCGGAGAGTTCAGGAATGTATTGCGATGAATGCCGCCAAGCCGCGCAAAGGACGCGTTTTCAAGGCCGGGGATCATCCGCAAAACTTCGGTCTGCGCACCGTATTTCATCTTGGTCTGGAAACCGACGATATTATAAAGCGTACCCAGCTTGTTATCGCGGCGCAGCTGCACCACGGCGTAAGGTTTGTTCTCGGGATCATTGGCATTGGTCAGTCCAACCGGCTTCATCGGGCCAAAACGCAGGGTCTCGCGGCCGCGTTCGGCCATCACCTCGATCGGCAGGCAGCCGTCAAAATAGCCGGCGGTTTCGCCTTCTTTAAACTCGGTTTTATCGGCAGCAAGCAACGCGTCGATGAACGCCTCGTATTGATCCTTGGACATCGGGCAGTTGAGGTAAGCGGTGCGCTCTTCCTCGGTCTCGCCCTTGTCATAGCGCGATTGCATCCACGCCTTGGTCATGTCGATGCTGTCATGATAGATGATCGGCGCGATGGCGTCGAAAAACGCCAGCGCCTCGGCACCGGTTTCAGCCGCAATCGCCTGCGCCAAATTGCCCGAGGTCAGCGGCCCCGTGGCGATGATCCAATGGCCGTTGCGCGGCAGCTCGGTGATCTCGCCATACTCAACAGTCACATTCGGATGAACCATCAGCGCGTCAGTTACCGATTGAGCGAATGGATCGCGGTCAACGGCCAGCGCACCGCCCGCTGGCAGGCGGTGTTTTTCCGCTGTGGCCATGATCAACCCGTTGGCCGCGCGCATTTCCCAATGCAGCAGGCCGACCGCATTTTGTTCATTATCATCCGAACGGAACGAATTTGAACACACCATTTCCCCCAGTAAACCGGTCTGATGGGCAAAGGTGCCGACCTTGGGCCGCATCTCGTGAAGAACGACCTGAATGCCAGCGTTCGCGGCCTGCCAAGCGGCCTCTGATCCGGCCATTCCGCCGCCGATGATATGAAGTGTTTGTGTCATACGAGCGATGTAGGGCAGGGGCGGTATCTATGCAATAGAGCCCCGCCAAAACCTAAACGTGGCCAAAGCTGCGGTTACTGTTCCCAGTTTGGATCACGCTTTTCCAAAAACGCGCTGATCCCTTCCTCGGTATCGCGGTGCAGCATGTTCTCGACCATAACATCGCCCGTGTAAGCATAGGCTTGATCCGTGGATATTTGCAGTTGGGCGTAAAACGCCTCTTTGCCGATTTTGACAGCGACGCCCAGTTTGGCCGCGACCTGGTCAGCCAGCGCTTGTGTTTCCATGGCCAACTCATGTTCGGGCACGACGCGGTTAACCAACCCCAGCTCTTGGGCATGGGAAGCGTCGATGAAGTCGCCGGTGGTAAGCATCTCAAACGCTTGTTTGCGCGGGATATTACGGCTCAGCGCGACCATGGGGGTCGAGCAAAACAAACCGATGTTGACGCCATTGACGCCAAAACGCGTACCCTCGGCGGCGACGGCCATATCGCAGGTCGCAACCAATTGGCATCCGGCGGCCGTGGCGATCTCGTGAACCTGAGCGATCACCGGCTGCGGCATAGATTGAATGCGCGCCATCACGCGGCTGCACCGCTCGAACAGATCCTTGAACGCCGCCGCACCTCCATCCTCGGACTGACGCATGGCTGTCATCTGCTTGAGGTCATGGCCTGCGCAAAACGCTTTGCCACGCCCGGCAAGGGTAACGACCCGTATCGAAGGTGTATCGGCGATCTTGTCCAATGTGGTTTGCAACGCTGCCAGCATTTCATCCGAGAGGGCATTCAACCGCTCGGGCGCGTTCATGGTTAACCTTGCTACCGCACCGTCACTTTCAACTTCGAGAATTGTCATCTTGCCCTCCGGATCAATTTGCCAGAGCGTATCCCCGACATAAGAAGGAAGACAAGTATGCCGATTATGATGGATGCCGACGCGCTCGCCGTTTTTATGAAAAACGTGTTTAAACAAGTCGCTGATGATTTTGCCATTGACCATGTGGGAGAGACCGACCTGACCACGCGGCTGTTGGTCAGCGACCGCCATCTGCGCCCCGGTGGCACGGTGTCAGGCCCGTCGATTTTCGCGCTGGCCGATGTCAGCGCCTATCTGATGACACTTGCGCGGATTGGGCCAAAGGCGTTGGCGGTGACGACAAACTGTTCGATTGATTTCATGCGCAAACCCGAGGCCGGCGTCGATCTGATCGCCAAAACGCGGCTGCTCAAGCTGGGTAAACTACTGTCGGTTTGTGATGTTTTGGTGTTTTCCGATGGGATGGAGCAACCCGTGGCGCGGGCATCGCTAACCTATGCCATTCCGCCAAAATAAATGTATCAAAGCACGTTCGGTACAATCGAAAAAAGGGCCGGTATTTACCGGCCCAAGTGAAGAGGTCTGGCAAGCGCCACAGGGACGTTACGCTTTCCAGAACACCCGAATAGACTCGTCATGAGCCTGTTTGGGTGTCAGTCCCACGTCATTCAGCTGCCATGGCTCTAGCTGTTTCAAAGCCTGGCGTGTGCGGCGACGTGATGCCATTGTCGTGACGCAGACCGCAAATTTTACCGCAATAACAGCTAGAATTGGCGTTCCGCGCTGGTTCAGGATGGCCACGTTTTCAGTGGAAAGGGTAAGGGTCTGTGTCATGAGTATCTCCTTAATCTCTAATTGTATTGACACAATATTGAATGTACCGTAATAAAGTGGTACAAAAACTGATACGCTTTGAAAAGGAAAACATTGTAATGGGTACAATTTGGCAGCCCTCGCTGGATCACGGGCAGGGACCTAAGTACAAAGCTGTCATTGCAGCCATTCGGGGCGGTATTGAAACAGGCGCGCTGAAAGAGGGGGACAAACTGCCCCCGGTGCGGGATCTGGCCTGGACCTTACAAATCACTCCGGGCACCGTGGCGCGCGCCTATACGATGCTGACCGAAAGCGGCACATTGCTGGCTGAGGTCGGGCGTGGGACTTTTGTTGCATCAAAGGCGCCGACACCCGAACCAGAAGGCCCCATTGAAATTGATGTGATCGCCCACCAGTCGCAAAAGCTGGATGACCACTATAACGTTAATATGTTTTCGCCGCATCTACCGTCACGCGGGCAGGCATCGCTGATCCGCAAGCTGTTGGCAGAAGTCGCGCAAGAACCGCCCTCGGGCATCATGCATTATCCCAGCCGTATCGGTGCGCAACCGGCCCGCGAAGCAGTGGTGCGATGGTTAACCGGCACACCGATGGGTGCCTTTGGTCAAAGTGATATCGTCCTGTCACACGGGGGGCAGCATGCGCTATTGCTGGCGTTTCAGGCAATCTTGCACGGGCGCAGGCCTGCGATTTTGATCGAAGAGCTGTCCTATCCCGGCTTTCGCCGCGCTGCCGAACTGCTGCGCGCCGATGTGATCCCGCTTGCGATGGACGCCGATGGTGTGATCCCCGAGGCGATGGAAGAGGCCGCGAAAAATCACGATGCGCAGATCTTTTGCACATCGCCAGAGGTTCACAACCCGACCGGCGGCTTTACCCCCGTCGCACGGCGCAATGAGTTGGTACGGGTCGCGCGGAAATATGATATTCAGATCGTCGAAGATGATTGTTACCGGATGCGGGTCGAACGCGCACCGACCTACCGCATGCTGGCACCAGAACGCGGTTGGTATATCTCGTCGCTGGCAAAAATCCTGACCCCGGCCTTGCGGATCGGTTTTGCCATCGCCCCCGAAGGACGCACCCCCGATCTGCGCCGCGTGGCGGAATACAATTGCTTTGGCCTTGCTACGCCGTTGATTGACCTCTGCGCCAAGCTGCTGACCCACCCCCAAATCGACACCTTGGCGGAAAACACGCGCCAAGGCTTTAACGTCTATGTACAAAGCGCTGTGAACATTCTGGGCGGCTATGACGTAAGCTGGCGGGCTAACGTGCCCTATCTTTGGCTGCGCTTACCGCACGGCTGGCGGGCAGGGGCGTTTTGCCAGGCAGCAGAAGCCCAAGGTGTGCAGATCCGGTCCGCCGAGGAATTCGTCAGCCGTGACGCCCGCGCACCCCATGCGGTGCGTATGGCCGTGAATGCGGGTGTTTCGCTCGAAAGTTATGAAGCGGCGATTTTGCGGCTGCGTCAGCTTCTGGACAACCCGCCAGAGCAGTTGAGCGTGTGATTTTATGGGGTATTATTATACCTAATTTTCAAGACATTGTTTTTGAACGATTATTTCGGAAAAGCGGCGCTTGACGCGACATGGGGCGTGTTTATAACCCAGCCATCAGATAGCGGGGTTCGCGTTTCGGGCCCCTTCACCAAATTAACGGGAATTCCCTCAATGAAAACCTTTTCTGCAACACCGGCAGATATCGACAAGAAATGGATCATTGTCGACGCTGAAGGCGTCGTCCTTGGCCGTCTTGCATCGATCATCGCCATGCGTTTGCGCGGCAAGCACAAAGCATCCTACACACCTCACATGGATTGCGGCGACAACGTCATCGTTATCAATGCCGAGAAAATCCAGATGACCGGCAAGAAGCGCGAAGAAAACTTCTATTGGCACACTGGCCACCCCGGTGGGATCAAAGAACGTACTAAGGCACAGATCCTTGAGGGTGCACACCCCGAGCGCGTCGTGACATTGGCCGTAAAGCGTATGTTGCCTGGCAACCGCCTGAGCCGCCAAATCATGACAAACCTGCGCGTTTATGCGGGTTCCGAACACCCCCACGAGGCGCAAAGCCCCGAGGTTCTGGATGTGAAATCCATGAACCCTAAAAACACGCGGAGTGCATAAGCATGGCTGATGAAATCAAAACACTCGAAGGCCTCGAAGCGGCTGTAACCGAGAACATCGGCGCTGTTCAAGGCACCGAAGTTGAAATGACCCCACGCGAGCCCGTTCGTGACGCGCTTGGCCGTTCCTATGCAACCGGAAAGCGTAAAGATGCGGTTGCCCGCGTCTGGATCAAGCCCGGTTCCGGCAAGGTCATCGTAAACGGTAAGGCGCAAAACGAATATTTTGCACGCCCCGTTTTGCAGATGATCTTGGCACAGCCTTTCACAATTACAGGCACTGACGGTCAGTTTGACGTTGTTGCAACTGTTAAAGGTGGCGGTCTGTCCGGTCAGGCCGGCGCGGTTAAGCACGGTGTTTCCAAAGCGCTGCAGCTTTATGATCCCTCCTTGCGCGGCGCGCTGAAAGCGGCAGGCTTCCTGACCCGTGACAGCCGTGTTGTTGAACGTAAGAAATACGGTAAGGCCAAAGCGCGTAAGAGCTTCCAGTTCTCCAAGCGCTAAGTTTTATCTACAAGACATTTGGAAAAGGCCGCTCCTGTCCGGGGCGGCCTTTTTCGTGTGGTGCTTGGGGCGGACCGGCCCTTCGGGGAGAGTTTATTTGGCAAAATGAAACGGGCGGGGTGGTTTTGTTTTGACCCTTGCGTGCTTAGATTGACGTTAAGGTTAAAGGAGACATCCCCATGCGTTACTCTGTTCTGGATCTTTCGCCCGTCCCGGAAGGGTCGGATGCGCGCCAAGCCATTGCAAACACTATTGATTTGGCAAAGCGGGCCGAGGCGGTAGGGTATCACCGCTACTGGATGGCAGAGCATCATAACATGCCGGGGATTGCGTCAGCTGCGACGTCGGTTTTAATCGGCCATGTGGCAGATCATACTTCAACGATCCGGGTTGGCGCGGGTGGGATTATGTTGCCCAACCACGCGCCCTTGGCCATTGCAGAGCAGTTTGGCACCTTGGCGACAATCCATGGCGACCGGATCGATTTGGGCTTGGGCCGCGCGCCCGGGGGTGATCAGGCCGTGTATCATGCGCTGCGGCGTGGAATGCAGGGCGGTGACCGGTTCCCCGATGATGTGGCAGAGTTGATAGGGTATCTTGACGACGCGCAGCCCAATGTGCCGGTCAAGGCGCATCCGGGCCAAGGCACCCATGTGCCAATCTGGATTTTGGGATCATCGCTGTATGGCGCGCAATTGGCGGCGCATTTCGGGTTGCCCTATGCGTTTGCCTCGCATTTTGCGCCGGATGCGTTGGAGGATGCGATTGCGATTTACCGACGTGATTTCAAACCCTCGGCGCAATGGGCCAAGCCACATTTTATGTTGGCCGCAAATGTGTTTGCTGCAGATACCGATGAACAGGGGGCATATTTGCGCACCTCAATGCAGCAAGCCTTTGTCAGGTTGCGGACGGGAAGACCCGGCAAGCTGCCGCGCCCTGTCTATGATATTGACGCCGAAGTTGGCACGCAGATGCGGCGCGCTGTCGATCAGGCGTTACGGGTCACTGCCGTCGGCAGCCCAGATAGCGTGCGCAGCCAGCTTGCGGCGCTGATTGAACGCTATCAACCCGATGAAATGATCCTGACGGGGCAAATCCACGATCATGCGGCGCGGGTCAAATCCTTTGAGATCGCGGCGGAAGTGTTGTCAGACCTGACGGGGCAGGTGGCTGCTTGATAAGTCGCGCTTACGTGTCGGGATCGACCAAGCCCAGCCCGCGCAGGTAAATGCCAACGCCGCTTTCCAGCAACTCATCGGCTGGAAAGGGCGATGCCCGCCCGGGGCTGTTGCGCGCGAAAAGTTCGACCACTCCGTGGCTGAACGCCCAGACATGGGCCGAGAACATTGACGCAGGGGGCCGCTTTTCAACCGGAATATGCTGGCTAAGATCGCTTGCAGCTTGCTCAAGAACGTTGTTGGCCCGATTGGCTGCGGCGGCAAGTTCGGGCGTGCGATTGACGGAAATGCCGCTTTCGAACATCGCAATGTAATGGCCGGGGTTGGCCCGGGCAAAGGCCAGATAGGCGCGGCTGGTTGCCTCGAACGCCTTGAGCGCGGAGGGTTGTCCGGAATTATACGCGGTCTCCATCAGCTCTGCGAAAATCACATAGCCTTGCAGCGCCCCTTCGGCGATCAGGTCTTCGCGCCCCTCGAAATGGCGGTACACGGCGGCGGGGGTTACACCCGCTTGTTTGGCCGCCTCTGAAAGGGTGAATCCCGTGGGACCGCGCAGCTCGATCAGCTCGAGTGCTGCGTCGATCAGCGCCTGGCGTAGATTGCCGTGATGATACCCTTGCTTAGGCATCCCAGATATCCGGACCGCCGCAAATCTGATCGTCAATCGTGCCGATGGCGCGGACGTCTTTATAGGCATAATCAAACGCATGTAGCACAGTACGGATCGCCTGCAATCGGGCGCGGCGTTTGTCATCGGACCGGATGACCGTCCAGGGCGTGATGTCGTTGTGGCTGCGCGCCAGTGTGTCGCTGATTGCGGCGCTATAGACATCCCATTTGGCCAGGCCTTTGACGTCGATCATGCTGAGCTTCCACTGCTTGAGCGGATCACGTTCGCGCGCCAGCATGCGGCGCAGCTGTTCGGCGCGGCCAACGTTCAGCCAGAACTTGAACAGATGAATACCGTCATCCACGATCATCTGCTCAAACGGCACGACCTGAGAGAAAAAATGTTCGCGCTGCGCATCGGTGCAAAAGCCAAACACCGGCTCAACCACGCCACGGTTATACCATGACCGGTCAAAGAAGGCCGAATTGCCAGCGGTCGGTAAGTGCTGGATATAACGTTGGAAATACCATTGACCCATTTCGGTTTCGGTGGGTTTGGGCAGGGCGACGATATGCGCCTCGCGCGGGTTCAGGTTTTCGCGGAAACGCTCAATGGTGCCGCCCTTGCCAGCGGTATCGCGCCCCTCGAACACCATGGCGATCCGGGTCCCAGTGTCGCGCGCCCATGATTGCAATTTGACCAGTTCGATCTGCAGACGTGCCATTTCCTTGTCATAGCTTTTGCGGCCCATCCGTTCGGAATGCGGATAGCTGTCGCCCAAAATATCGTCCTTTTCCGCGCGCTTGATCTCTTTGCGGATTGAATCGGGGGCTTCATTTTCGAAATAGGCGCTGATTGCCCCGTCAAATGGCAGGTCCATGGCGGCCTCCTGAGTGGTGTTGTTATCTTGTTATGAAGCGTTCCGGCCCCTAGCGCAAACCCGCACGCGCGGTTGCGCGGTCAATCGCGTCAAAAACCGCGCGGCGTTCAACATGTTGGGGCATATGACCGATGCCGGGCAGGGTGGTCAGATGGGCGTTGGGCAGTTGCGTCATCAAAACCTTGGCGTGGATATCCATCGGCACAATCGTATCTGCGGTGCCGTGGATCACCTCAACCGGCATGGTCAGGCTGCTGTAGCGTGGGACCATTTCCTTGATATGGGGTAAAAGCGAATTCACCTGTTGGGAATTGGCCCGCATCGAAACGCGGCGCAGGGCAAGGTCGGGGCCGATATGACTGATATACCCCGCCGGGCTGGGCTGAGGCGCAAAGATACTGTCGATGCTGTGCTGCACCAGTTTTTCAGGCCAAAATCCCATGATGACAGGGATCAACAAACCACTGCCAAGGGTCGATCCGGTCAGCTGATATTGCCAGCCAAGGCTGCCGGGCCATTCCTCGGACACGGCAGAGACAAGAACGAGCGCGCTGGTCTGATCGGGCCGTGCCAAACCCCATGCCAAAGCGACCGCCCCACCGTAAGAATGACCTAGAACGATCGGCTTATGAACGCCCAGTTGATCGGCTGCCTGTTGCAACAGCGCCGCTTGATCGGCAGGTGATGCGGCGCGCTTGTTCCACGCACCGGCGTGCTGCGGCAAAACGTCGGTCCAGCCAAGGCCGGGACGGTCGAACAGGATCACGCGGTAACGGGTGGCCAGTTCATCAACCATGTCAAAGGTGAAATCGCGCATATTGCCCGATGCGCCGTGGATCAGCACCAGATCCGGCCCGCTGCCACGGACCAGCGCGTGCACCTTTGTGCCGCCAACATCCAGCAGTTCACCAATAGGGGGATATTGTGCATTCGCTGCGGCCTCGCGACGGTAAGCGCGCCATTGGACAAGGGCCGTTAGCCCCACAATCAGCAGGACAGTTGTCAGCATAGGTTAAGTGCCAATTTTTGTGATATCAAAATGCGTCGACTGGTAAATTTCGTTGATCCAGTTGCCATACAGCAGATGAGCATGGCTGCGCCACCGGTTCAGCGGCACCTGTGCGGGGTCGTCATTGGGATAATAATTACCCGGCACATTGATCGGCACGCCCGCTTCGACATCGCGGTCATATTCGTCTTTCAGCGTGTCGCGGTCGTATTCAAAGTGGTTAAAGATATAGAGCGCGCGGTGCGCCGCATCTTCGACCAGACAGGGGCCAACCTCGGAACTGCCCAACAGAATGTTCAGACCCGGCACGGCCTCTACTTCCGCCGCGCGCATTTCGGTCCACCGGCTGACAGGCACCACGCAATCATCTGAAAAACCACGTAAATAGGGCGAGGACGGCATCAGGTTTGTATGTCTGAAACAGCCAAAGGCCTTGTGATCCAGCATGTGCTTTTTCACACCGTGGAAATGGTTAATCATCGCCATGCCGCCCCAGCAAACGCCAAAGGTCGAATGCACGTTGGTTTGGGTCCAATCCATCACGCGGGTCAATTCATCCCAATAGGTGACGTCCTCGAAATCCATATGCTCGATCGGCGCGCCTGTGATGATCAAACCATCGAATTTCTCGTCCCAGACTTCGGACACAGGGCGGTAAAAGCTTTCCATATGCTCGGCGGCCGTGTTGCGCGACTGGTGGTCTGACATGCGCAGCAGACTTAATTCAATCTGCAAGGGCGTCGCCCCGATCAGGCGGGCAAACTGGTTTTCCGTCTGGATCTTTTTTGGCATCAGGTTCAGCAAGGCGATGCGCAGCGGGCGGATGTCCTGCTTGGCCGCCTGACCTTCATCAAGCACCATAACGCCTTCGTGTGTGAGCACATCATAGGCGGGCAGGTCAGAAGGGAGCTTGATCGGCATAGGTGAAGTCCAACTTGAAACAAACGGCTAGAAAAGGGTGATCAGTAGATAGAGCGCGCGGGCGTCACTGCCAAGGGTCAGCCGTCGATTGCGTTGGCGATGAGGTCGACAAAATCGTCTTCACAGGTCAATGCGGCCACTTGATCGGCGGTCACGGTCACACCCCAACGGGCCATCGCCTCATAGCGGGGCTGACGGTGGGCAAGCGCTTGGGCATAGGTCCAACGCACAAAGGCATCAGGATCAACTTCGTCCTCTTCACAATTGTTTTCGCTCAGATATTCATCCCAAACCCGTGCCAAAAATTCGGGCTGATAGGCCATCGGCTTGGGGGCCTTATCAAAGCGGCGTATCAATTCCTGCGTATGCGCCTCATCGCCTTTGATCCAGACCAGCAGGCATTCCTTGGCCAGCGCCGTCATCAGCGGATCGTGATCATCGTTTGGGTCTGCCCATTCGCAAATTGATCCGCCAGTGTCGCAGATGAAATGTGGGTAATCATACAATGCTTGCGCTCGCTCGGCAAAATGCGCGGTGTCCATCAGCGCCGATAGCTCTGCTTGTTTGAACGCTTCCTGGCGTTTTGCGTATTCCGCCATCGGCAAACCACCCTTGGCCGGATCGCCCGGCTTGCCCAGCCATGTGGCGACGGGGCTTAGGTTATCAAAGGTGATGTTCGACCCGATATAAATGCTGTCGCTTAGCAGAAGATCGCGCAGAAACGGTACTTTCATCGCTTCGGCTTTGGCGTTATCGGCAATGGTTTCGCCCAGATAACGGGTGCCAATGCGGTAATCGATGGAATAGTGAAACCAGTTGCCATTGCCGCGCAACAGATGGGCGAGGTGGGTTTTCCCAAGGCCCGACATGGCAAACAACAGCACCTTTTTGCGCGGTGCCGCACGCCATGCATCAGCAGAAGGGTAAAGCATCGGTATCGTCCTTGGACCAAACGGTTTTGCATTAACTATCAAATGGCTTGCAGATAAACTAGCCACCCGTGCTGTCGCAGCCAAAATTGAACACTATGGCCCAATGTCGCTAGGCCTGCTTGTGGGTTTCAAACCAGATATTGATATAATTTCCTGCAAATATGATGGCAGCCCCGACAAAGACCCAAACATCCAACGCTTCGGCATAAACCAGCATACCGATGATCGCGATGACGGGCAGGCGGATGAAATCGATCGGCACGACCACCGTGGCGGGGGCGATGGACAAGGCAGTCGTCAGACAATAATGTGCCACCAGCCCGGCGATCCCGATCACCAGCAAAAGCAATCCGTGCTGCCCGGCTGGCAGGGCAATATCCCCATCATATCCCGCCATAACTAATCCAAAAAACAACTGCGTCACGGTCAGGTAAAACAGGATCGTGGTGATGGTCTGCGTGCGCGTCAAACGTTTCGTCAGCATGATCGTCAGGGCAAAGAAGATCGCCGAGGATGCCGCCGTCACAACACCCGCATTGATCCCTGCAACCGTGGGCCGGGCCACAATCAAAATCCCGACAAAACCCATGATCGCCGCCAAGGCCCTGATCTTGGTAAGCTTTTCACCTAAAATCAGCGGAGACAGTACGATCACCCATAAGGGCGACGTAAATTCCAACGCGAAAACCTGTGCCAGCGGAATCATCGTCACCGCATAAAACCACAGGTTTTGCCCGGTGAAATGCGCCAGATTGCGCCCGATCTGAAGCCCCAAATCACGGGTGTTGATCTGCCGCCACGCACCGGTGGCAAATGCAAGTGTCATAACGACCAGAACACCAACCGCTGATCGGTACATCATAATCTCGAAGGTATCGTAAACCCCCGAAAGCTCGCGACCCGCGACAGCCATCGCGGAAAATGAACTGATCGACCCGACCATCCAAAACGCTGCCGTAAGGGTCGGGCTCACAACACTATTTCCAAATGGGCTAAAATCCTCGCCGAAGGCAAAGAATCTCTTTTGACCTTTATTCCCATTCAATCGTGCCAGGGGGTTTGGATGTGATGTCATAGGTGACGCGGTTTATGCCCGGCACCTCGTTGATGATACGTGTCGCGGTCTCGCCCAGAAACTCATGCGTAAACGGATAATAATCCGCTGTCATACCATCGACAGACGTAACTGCGCGCAAGGCGCAGGCGAAATCATAGGTTCGACCATCGCCCATCACGCCAACCGTGCGCACGGGCAGGATCGCGACAAACGCCTGCCAGATTTCATCATACAAGCCATGCTTACGGATCTGATCTATATAGACCGCGTCCGCCTCGCGCAGGATCGCCAGCTTTTCGCGGGTAATCTCGCCGGGGCACCGAATGGCCAGGCCGGGGCCGGGAAAGGGATGGCGCCCGATGAAGCTGGGGGGCAGACCCAGTTCACGGCCCAAAGCTCGGACCTCGTCCTTGAACAGCTCGCGCAGGGGTTCGACCAGCTTCAGCCCCATTTTTTCGGGCAAACCGCCGACATTGTGATGCGATTTGATGGTGACCGACGGCCCGCCGGAAAAGGACACAGATTCGATCACATCAGGGTATAGCGTCCCTTGAGCCAAAAACTTGGCATCGCCCACGGCTGTCGCATGTTTCTGGAACACATCAATAAACAGCTTGCCGATAATCTTGCGCTTGGTTTCAGGGTCGGAAACCCCATCCAATTCGCCCAAGAACAGCTCTTGTTCGTCGGCATGGATCAGCGGCATGTTGTAATTGTCGCGGAACATGGTCACGACTTCTTCGGCTTCGCCTTTGCGCAACAGACCGTGGTCAACAAAAACGCAAGTGAGTTGGTCGCCGATGGCCTCGTGGATCAAGACGGCGGCAACCGACGAATCAACCCCGCCGGACAGGCCGCAAATCACCTTGGCGTCACCCACTTGTTCGCGGATCGCGGCGATGGCTTCCTCGCGGTAGGCGCGCATGGTCCAGTCGCCCTTGAAGCCGGCCAGCTTAACGAAGTTTTCGTACAGCCGCGCGCCATTTGGCGTGTGATGGACCTCTGGGTGGAACTGCACCGCATAAAAGTTGCGCGACACATCGCCGGTAACGGCAAATGGCGCGTTGGGCGAGGTACCGTAGACTTCAAAGCCGGGGGCAATGGCGCTGACATGGTCGCCGTGGCTCATCCAGACCTGTTCTTTTTCGGTAAGGAACCAGCCTTCCAGCAATTCAAGTCGCTCTGGGGTGGGGGTCACAAACGCACGGCCAAACTCTGCCGTGCCGTGACCGCGTTCCACCTTGCCGCCCAGACAATGCATCATCACCTGCTGGCCATAGCAGATGCCCAAGATCGGAACGCCCAGTTCGAACACCGACTGCGGTGGCATTGGTGCCCCTTCGGCAAAGACCGACGACGGCCCGCCAGATAGGATCACCGCCTTGGGATTAAACTCCCTGAGGAAGGCGTCATCCACCGTATTGAACGGATGAATTTCACAAAACACATTAAGTTCACGCAACCGGCGGGCGATCAGCTGGGTGACCTGGCTGCCGAAGTCGATGATGAGAAGGCGGTCATGGGAGATATCTGTCATGCAGACTGATTATGGGCGGATGGCCCGCGTGGCAAGAGAGGACTGGGGGCCAGCCCCCAGACCCCCGGGATATTTTTGAGCCAGAGAAGGGATGAACGTCGGACAATGTCGGTTTTTGACGCCTAAAGCCGTTATCTGCGTGAAGCGGTGCCTGAGAATAAGGTAGCTAGGCCGCAGATTTGGCGAAAAGGAAAATATCATGGCGGAATCAGCAAGACGTGGGCGCGGCGGCGGTGGAGCAGCACGGCGGGCAGCGCGTTCGGCCGTATCCTTTGAAACTGCAAAATATATAGAGCGCAATATTCCGAACTTTGAGATATTGAATGACGAAGCGCTTGAGATCATCGAACGCAACGCCGACATCGTTCTTGAAGAGATTGGCGTGAATTTTCCAGACAACCCCGAAGCGTTGGAGCTTTGGCGTGCTGCTGGGGCAAATGTTACCGGGGATCGCGTGCGTATTCCGCGTGGTTTGGCCCGCGAATTGTGCAAGACGGCCCCGTCTGAATACACGCAACATGCCCGCAACCCGGATCGTAATGTCGTGATTGGCGGGCGAAATCTGGTGTTGGCACCGGTTTACGGCCCCCCCTTTGTGCGGGATGCGGAGGGCGGACGGCGTTATGCCACGATGGATGATTTCAACAAGTTCGTGAAGCTAGGCTATATGTCGAAATGGCTGCACCATTCGGGTGGCACCGTTTGCGAGCCGACGGATGTGCCTGTGAACAAGCGCCATCTGGACATGCTGCACGCGCATATGACGTTGAGCGACAAGCCGTTTATGGGATCCGTGACCGAACCGAGCCGCGCGCAGGATTCGGTGGACATGTGCAAAATCCTGTTTGGTGCTGATTTTGTACAGCAAAACACGGTGATGACATCGCTGATCAACATTAACTCGCCGATGACATTTGACGATGTAATGATGGGCGCGCTCAAGGTTTTTGCCGAAAACAATCAGGCCGCGGTCATTTCACCCTTTATCGTGGGCGGCGCCATGGCACCGGTATCGGTAGCCGGGACATTGACGCAGGTTCTGGCCGAGGTGATGGCAGGTATCGCCTATAGCCAGCTGATCCGAAAAGGCGCACCGGTGATTTTCGGGGCATTTGTTACATCAATTGATATGAATTCCGGCGCGCCAACCTTTGGTACGCCCGAGGCTGCGCATATTACCTATGGTGCGGGGCAATTGGCGCGGCGGATGAAACTGCCTTTTCGGTCTGCCGGATCGTTCTGCGGGTCGAAACTGCCTGATGCGCAGGCCGCCTATGAGACCGCGAACAGCCTGAATATGGGCCTGCTGTCGGGGGTGAACTTTATGCTCCACGCCTGCGGGTGGCTTGAGGGGGGCTTGGTCAGCTCCTTTGAAAAGTTCGTCATGGACGCCGATCAGCTGGGGACCTTGCACCATCTGGCCCGCGGCATTGAGATGGACGAGAACGCCCAGGCGCTGGATGCGATCCGTGAGGTTGGGCCGGGTGGGCATTATCTGGGCTGCGCCCACACGCAGGCGAATTTCAAGCAGGCATTCTGGAAATCCGATCTGTTGGATTACAAACCGTTTGAAACCTGGTCCGACGAGGGGGCACGCGATACCCAAACCTTGGCAACGGCGCGGGTTGAGAAGCTGTTGGGCGACTATGTTCAGCCCCCGATGGACCCCGCCATTCGCGAGGCGCTCGATGCATTTGTGGCAGAGCGCAAAGCGGCAGAGCCAGACAGCTTTATGTGATCTGGTCAGGGCCGCTGCGCAGCATGCGGGCCTCGCCGATGATCGCAATGACAACCTCGACATGGCGGACCAGGCAATAGCTTGCGTCCGCCATTTTTCGTTGGTCGTTCAACTCTGCCTCCATCTCGATCAAATGCATTAACGCGGGCCCGTGGCGGGGCGGGGTACCGGCCCCCAGCAAGCGGCATAAATGGCCCGTGCGCCGGTACTTGTCTGCACCAATACGCGCGGCCCGCATCAAGAGAGCCGGGCGGTGTAAGTTGTTCAGTCGGGAAATAATATCTTGCACGTTTTCATATCCTTAAAGGGTTGAACGGCCCCGCATCTGTCGCAAGGGGAACCTCGAGCTTTCCACGATTTTTTGATCCGTTGCGTCGCCTTTAGGCGCTCCGCACGGACCGGTTACGGCTGTTTACGAATTAGAAACAATGATGGGTGGGACGGTCGAATTTTAACAATCACGTAACCAGTCAATCCGTAGGTTGTGTGGATAAAGCTGGGGATAAATTGGCCATTATTGGAAGAGGACATTTACTATGACAGGGCTATTAAACACACACACCCCGCCATTTTCTGCGGGATCGAGAATTCCGGGCTGGGTGCCAACAGAGGCGCGGCATTACCTTTCACATGTGGAACTGGGACGGCCGATCCGGGCGCTCGCGCGCTCTGCTGACTGCCATGCCTCAACCATCTTACGTCAGATCAGAAAACTCGAGACGCGGCGCGATGATCCGCTGATTGACGATGCTTTGGAAACTCTGGGCCGCGCCAGTCGCCGCGAGAAGCCCGCAGATATCGAAAGGCCCACGATGACCCAGCCCAATGACCCGAATATGCCAGATGACGAAACGCTGACCTGCGAAGCCCGCCGCATTTTACGCCGTTTGTGCGAAACCGGTGCCGTTTTGGCCGTGGCGGCGGAAATG
The DNA here is from genome assembly GCF_900116285.1 of Sulfitobacter marinus. GTDB lineage: Bacteria > Pseudomonadota > Alphaproteobacteria > Rhodobacterales > Rhodobacteraceae > Sulfitobacter > Sulfitobacter marinus. Next base: position 715,927 of record NZ_FPAJ01000001.1, read on the forward strand.
GAAAAGGCCGTTGTTGTGCGCGACGGCGCAGGGGGAACAAGCACCAGAACTGCCGTGGTCGACCGGCCCATTGCGCAGGCCATGGCCCTGAAAGGATGGATCGCGACGAATACCAACGGGCGGATCACACGCTATTTCATTACGGCCGCGGGGCGCACGGCGCTTGAACAGATGTTGCAGCAGGACAAACCCCGCACGCCCCAAGGTTTCGCCGATGCGCAAGCTGAGTTCACCCCCCGGCAAGACACCGACGAAGCGCCGCGCATCTCGCGCAGGGCACGGTATAGTTTGGCCGAGAGCCCCTTGGCCGCCCTTGCGCGGCGCCGGGACAAAGATGGGACAAATTTCCTGTCCGACCGGTTGGTGCAGGCTGGTGAGCGGCTCAGAGAGGATTTCGAGCTGGCCCAGATGGGCGAGAAGACAACCCAGAACTGGGACCGTTTCCTGACCCCCGGTGGCGATGCACCTACCGGTGGTTTTAGCGGCAGCGCTCCGTCAGCCGCACGGGCACGCGTGGCGTCGGCGCTGGCTGATCTGGGGCCGGGGCTATCGGATATCGTATTGCGTTGCTGTTGCTATCTGGAAGGGCTGGAAACCACCGAAAGGCGGCTTGGCTGGTCGGCGCGGTCCGGCAAAATCGTGCTGCGCATCGCCTTGATGCGGCTGCGCACGCATTACGATGAAACGCTGGGGCCTGAAAGCGCGATGATCGGGTGACCTGAAACGGAAACGGCGGGGGCAGAGGCGGCGCGGCATATTATCGCCGCGCCGTTTCTCTATTCAGCGGCAGCCTGTTGCTGTCCTTTGGCGATCCCCACACGGGCCAGAAATGCGTCAAGCTGCCGGCGCGCAACATCGGCAGGGTCAACCGTGCCCCCTGCATCAGCAAAGGTCATCTGCAAGACGGTGCCCTGATCGCCATCGCGGGTTTCGCGGGGGCGCCAATCTGCGTCAAGATGGTCCGCCATGTGCATTTCATCCACGACTTGGCCATCGTGAATTAGACGGATGACGGGGTGAATGAACGCATCCGGCTCTTTGCCAAAGACATTGTTCTGGCGTTTCACATGAAGGGCGTCTGCACCGAAATCCCCATATTCCAGAGTGATTTGCAAGAACCGGCCAGTGGTAAACGGCGCATTTTGTGCCCAGGATACCGGCACATCGTGATAGGTTTTTCCCGCCTCATCTCCATCCAGAAAAACCAGATCGGCCATGAAACCGGGCTGGAGGAAAATCCCCGAAGCGGTGCTGATCCGGTGAATGATGCTGTCGCCGAGAGCCGTCGCGGTCAGCGGTGTGTGGCTGGTGGGGTAGTCGGTGCCCCGAACCCGCGCCACGATCAAATCAGCCAGGCTTTTGACGTTGTGCCGGAAGCCGTGAATGAACCCCGACATGGTTTTCTTGTAGTCGCAGGATTGCATGATCGTCCCGGCAAAGAACAGCCCTTTGACATTTTCGCTTTCCCATTCGCCAGTCATGACCGGAAACTTATCGAAATGACGCAGGGCAGGCTGAATGTCGGGGGCAAAAATGGAATTGTCGAACTGGAACCCGGTGCAGGCGATGACGTGGTCATAGGTCAGCACGATCTCATGCCCCTCGGCCGCCGTCATTGCGGCGCGCACGGTGTAGACGTCACCGTCTTTGGTGATCTCAAGCGCCTTGGCATCGATTACCGCGTTCTGGGATTTCAATTGATAGGTATCAAGAAAGTTATTGTTCACTGCCCGCAAGTTGCCCACGAAATGGGTCTGCCACGCGAATTTGATCGGGTTGGGACTCATTACGTGGATGCTGGCGGCGTGTTCGACCAGCGAATCCGCAGTCTCAAACGCGGAGTTGCCCTTGCCTAGGATCAGCACCCGCTTGTTTTCGTAAAGCGCGGGGTCAGTCTTGAACTCGGTGTAATTCGCCGCCAGTTCAAAGCCCTTGATGCCCGGATCCCAGGCCTGACTGACACCGGTGGCAACGATCACATTAGCCGCACGGTGGGTGGCCCCGTCCGCGCAGGTGATCAAAAACCCGGTATCGGATTTTTCGATTCTCTGAACATCGGAATTGCAGATGATGTGATCGGCCAGCGGCTTGGCGAAGGTTTCGGCATAGCTGATAAAGTCATCGGCACTGGGGAAATACTTGCGGCTCCAGTCCTTGAACAAAACCCCCTCGTCATTCAGCAGCGAATTCCAGTCGTGGCGCAGGCGGGTTTCGGGGTTGTTTAACCCGGTGTGGACCTTGTTGATCGAAATAAATGTGCGGTGGCGCGGAAAATTACGCAAAAACGCGCTGATCTTGTCCGACCGTTCCAGAATGGTAAATGACAGCCCCTTTTTGGCAAAATAATAGGCAGCCTGCAGCCCGGCAGGGCCGGACCCGATAATGCAGACGTCTTGGATATCGGTCGGTTGAGACATAAAATTTCCCTCTTTACTGTGACAATTAAACTTTCAGACAGTCATAGGGTCTATAGCCTGTTTGGCGAAGGAAAAACATGTGCGGATGCTGGCGATCCTCGCGTGTCCCCTGCGGGTGCGTAACCGTTTGGAAACATGTTCACCTACGAAAACCCGCCATGCGTCTGGTGCCCCTTTCCTGTAGGGCACGAACCGACTACATTGCCAACGAACCGCCATACGGAGCCTGATCATGCGCGACCTTAAGATTCCCGAACAGCGCCACCCCGAGAAAGCCAAACGCCCCGACAATCCGCAGCCGAAAAAGCCAAGCTGGATTCGCGTGAAAGCCCCCGGCGGTCAGGGCTATGCCGATACGGCCAAGATCATGCGCGAAAACAAACTGGTGACGGTGTGCGAGGAGGCGGGTTGCCCTAATGTTGGTGAATGCTGGTCACAGGGCCACGCCACCATGATGATCATGGGCGAGGTCTGTACCCGCGCATGTACCTTCTGCAACATTGCAACCGGTAAACCGCCCGAGGCATTGGATGTGTTTGAACCGGGCCGCGTCGCCGCCGCCGTGGCCAAGCTGGGCCTAAACCACGTTGTCATCACATCCGTAGACCGTGACGATATTGACGACGGCGGGGCCGAACATTTCGCCCAAACCATCCGCGCTATTCGCAAACGGTCACCCGATACAACGATCGAAATTCTGACACCTGATTTCATCCGCTGTGATCCGTCCGTGCTTGAAACCGTGGTCGAAGCGCGGCCCGACGTGTTTAACCACAATCTTGAAACCGTACCGGGCCTTTATCCCGAAGTCCGCCCCGGCGCGCGCTATTTCCACAGCTTGCGTCTGTTGCAGCGGGTCAAAGAGCTTGACCCGTCGATGTTCACCAAATCCGGGATCATGGTCGGCTTGGGCGAAGATCGCCAATCGGTTATTCAGGTTATGGAAGACATGCGCGCCGCCGACATCGATTTCCTGACCATCGGACAATATCTGCAACCCACGCCCAAACATCACCGCGTGGATCGTTTCGTGCATCCTGATGAATTTGCATCCTATGAAAAGGCGGCATTCGGCAAGGGGTTCTTGATGGTATCAGCGACACCGCTGACCCGGTCCAGCTATCACGCGGGCGACGATTTTGCCCGTCTGCGGGCGGCCCGTCTGGCGAAACTATCCGCGCGTTAGGTTAAAATCCGCGGCCGATACGGGTCGCGGTTAACCATTCAGGCCAATAGCCTGCGTATTCCAGACCAAAGATGATCGCCGCGACCAGAATGATCGCAAAGACAAACTTGACCCGCCCGGGCGACGGCGGGTTTTGCGCCCAGCGTTTCATACGCATAAACCAGACGGGGCTCATCATGTGAAACGCACCTTGCCAATAAAGGGCAGATTGCGGTCGCTTTGGGCGAAGTCAATGCCATAGCCCACAACAAATTCATCCGGTATTTCAAAGCCGATCCAGTCAGCTTTCATGTCCACCTCGCGACGGCTGGGTTTATCCAGCAGCGCAATGGTTTTCAGACGCGCCGGTTCACGCGACATCAGCAGGTTGCGCACGTGGTGAAGCGTATGTCCGGTATCGACGATATCCTCGACAACAAGCACGTCGCGCCCTTCGATTGCACCGCGTAAGTCTTTGAGAATACGAACTTCTCGGCTGCTTTCCATACCGTCACCATAGCTGGACGCCTCAAGGAAGTCGACCTCGATCGGCAGGTCCAGTTCGCGCACAAGATCGGCTATGAATACGAACGACCCGCGCAGCAAACCGACCACGAACAGCTTCTCTGTACCCTCGAACTCAGCTTGAATTTCGCCGCACAAACTCTCGATCCGCGCCGCAATCGATTTGGCCGAAATCATTTGATCGATAACATAAGGACGCGCTGGCATGGGTTTAACCTTGAAAAAGGGGTATTTAAGATTTCATAAGGGCTAACTTCTAGACAGATGGAAATCAATGCCTACCCATTCAGAGACCCGCGAACTGCCCTACACCGCGCAACAGATGTACGATCTGGTGGCCGATGTGGCATCCTATCCCGGTTTTTTGCCGTGGACCGCCGCCGCGCGCATCAAAAGCCGCGACGACAAAGGCGATCACGAGGTAATGGATGCTGATCTGGTGATTAGTTTCAAAGTATTCCGCGAGCGGTTCACCAGCCGCGTTGTGCTGTGGCCCGAGGCGAAAAAGATCGACACCGAATACCTGGACGGGCCGTTCAAGTTCATGAAATCCAACTGGCATTTCGAGGACGCGGGGCAGGGCACCTGCAAGGTGCATTTCTTTGTCGACTTCGAGTTCAAGAACCTTGTGCTGCAAAAGATCATCGGCGTGGTGTTTAATGAGGCCATGCAACGCGTGGTGCGGGCTTTTGAGAAACGCGCGGCCGATTTGTATGGGCCGTCGGCTTAGGGGAAAAGAGGTAGCTGCAAGGGGGGAGGATGGATGTCGCGGCAACGGCAGCAATCGGTCCAAACTTACTTGAGATAGATGCCTTCTTCAAACCGGCAGAATTGCTCATATTGAAGGTTCACACCCAAGTCCGAAATCGTGATGACACCGATATTTGGGGCCTCTTCACTTGGCGTAAAAGTATCCCAATTCCATTGTGGTCGCGGAGCTGGGGCTTGATATAGGATTGAGCGCATCGTCGAAAACGGCACACCGCGTATCGTGCCCGAAATGGGACGGTGAACATGCCCGATGAACAAGTACTTCACACAGTCATATTTCGAAACCAACTCCAGAAAAACATCGCCATCAGCCAAACCGTCGGTGTCCTGCATCGGCAAACCAACAGCCATGGGTGGATGGTGCATGAAAATATAGACTGGTTTGCCTACATTATTTTCCAATAGGTTACGAAGCCAATCCAGACGCTCTTCGCATAGCTCGCCAGCGTCTGATCCGACCTTTAATGTATCTAAACACACAATCAATCCGCTGGGCGTAGAAACCGAAAATTGAATGAATTCTTTCATACAAGCATCAGGTAACGATAGGTTTTTCCTGAACAGCTTACGATCATCATGGTTCCCCACCATTGGCAGTAGGGGAACGTCAAGCTTTTCAAGCAGCTTGGATATTGCCTCGTAATTTTCCTGTGTCGCTTGGTTGACCATATCCCCAGAAATCACGCAAAAACTGGCGTCAGAATGATTGCCGTTGATGTGATCCAAGGCGTTTTCCAGCCGAACGCGGGGATCGTGGCCCAATATGTCATCTTCATCTGAAAAATGAGGGTCAGACATCCAAATTGTTTTCAGCATGCGCGCCACCTTTTGATCTGTCGTTTTGTCAGGTTATAGCAACCGACGACCGACAGGAAGGTCCAGGAAGCAGAGCCGCAGTTCAGAAAGGCTCTCCGACATCTCCACCAAAACCCGCCTAACAAAGGCCTTTGACCTTCAGTAGTGCAAGCTGAAAAAAGTGTATTGGCACCTCATTTATGGTTCTGACCTTTGACTTAGCTATCTTTCAGCCTCACGGCTTCAAGCGTGGCTATTGTGAAAACAAAAACGATAGAAACGCTTCTTTAACTGACCGCTGTTACCCATTCACAAGGCCGGAATTTAGCCGAATAGAATACGATCAGAAGAGCGCCCCAGAATTTGGAGCCTACACGCCAATGCCCACCATCTATCTCTGGCAAATCAGTGATATAACGTCGTCCGGTCCTGATGTGTTTTCCAACACGATGGACGGTAATGATGGCGCGGTTGGCGTTTCCACATTCTCTATCAACGGTGGTTCTACCAAACACGCGATTGACGTGGTCGACAATGACGCAAACCTGGAAAACGACGATGCGACCTCGCAGGATATTGCAAGTGCTGTCAGTTTTGACGGTGCCTCGTTTTCTCCGGGCGATAACATTCAGGTCGAATATAGCTATATCGTACGTGTCGTAGGATCGAGCGATCCCGCAGACAACATTACGGCCTATGGTATCCGGATGGATAACACGCTCCACGGTGTTGCCACTGACGCGCCGCTTGTGCCGGGGCTAAGCTACGATGTTCTGTCCATCGTTAGCAATTCGCCCACGGTGCCTTATTCCGAAATGGTGGTTTGCTTTACGGCAGGCACCTTGATCCTGACAGATCAGGGGGAAACCCCCATCGAAAACCTTACGGTGGGAAGCATGGTCAAAACGCTGCACCATGGGGTCCAACCGATCCGATGGATCCGAAAGCGCCGCATATTCCCCGAAGACTTAAGCTTGAACCCGAACTTGCGCCCCATCAAAATTTCGAAAGGTGCATTGGATAATGAGGGCGTTCCCGCCTGTGACCTGATCGTTTCACCACAACACAGGATCCTTATATCCTCCAAGATTGCAGATCGCATGTTTCACGATAGCGATATGCTGATACCGGCGAAAAAACTGCTGCCGTTACCGGGCGTCGAAATTGTCGATGATGATGCGCATGTCGAGTATTGGCATTTCATCTGTGACGATCACCAAGTTGTTTTTGCGAATGGCACGCCAACCGAAACGCTTTTTCTCGGGGCAGAGGCGCTCAAGGCATTGCCAGATACGACTCGCGCGGAAATCTCTCTTATGTTCCCCGAGTTCGGTCTTGATAGGCAACCCAAGCCAGCGGCGCCGCTTGCCAAGGGACTTAGAAGCAAAATGCTTGTCCAAAGGCACCTTAAGAATAGAAAACCTATCTTGTCAGATGCTTTTACCCGGCTTTCTAGATAGCGCGCCGACATGATGCTGGTTTTCAGCTTTGCCCGGATACCATCCGTTTCGTCATGACTTTTGGAGTAATGGCGCGACAAAAGGGGCCCGCACCAAGGCGGTGCAGGCCCTTAAACGCTTAGCTTGTTAGCTCGTAGGCGCGTTCGCCGTGCACGGCCAGATCTAGGCCGGTGATCTCGTCCTCTTCCGAGACGCGCAGGGGCGTGATCGCTTTGCAGATGAACAGCAGCGCCACGGTTACAACTGTGGTGTAGATGCCTACAATCGCCAGTGACCCGAGCTGCGCGGCCCATGTACCGGCACCAAAGGCGGCGATCATGATCGTACCGAAAATACCGCCCACACCGTGTACGGCAAAGACGTCCAGCGTGTCGTCGATTTTGGCTTTGTTGCGGATCAGCACAACGGCCTCTTGGCACAGCACACCAGCCACGGCACCGATGATCAATGCCTCCCACGGGCCGACGAAACCGGATGCAGGGGTGATCGAGGCCAGACCGGCGATGGTGCCGGTGACGATGCCAACCATCGATGATTTGCCGAACTTGATACGCTCCCACAATGCCCAAGACAGCGATGCCGTCGCGGCCGAGATATGGGTGACAGTGATCGCCATGGCGGCACCACCGTCAGCGGCCAGTTGCGAACCGCCGTTAAAGCCGAACCAACCGACCCACAGCATCGCCGCACCGATCATGACAAAGCCGGGGTTGTGCGGGGGCGTGTTGTGGTTTTTGCGTGCGCCCAGGAAGAACGCGATGATCAGCGCTGCAATACCTGCGGTTTCGTGAACAACGATGCCGCCCGCGAAATCGCGCACGCCCACGTCACCAAAGATACCGCCGTCGGCCAGAAAACCGCCGCCCCAGACCCAGTGCACCACCGGCGCATAGCAGATCAGCATCCACAGGCCTGAAAACAACATGACAAAGCCAAAGCCGATCCGTTCAACATAGGCACCGACGATCAGCGCAGGCGTGATGATGGCGAATGTCATTTGAAACGCGAAAAACAGGATCTCGGGTAGGGTGCCAGACAGGCTGTCGGCTGTAACGCCGCTTAGGCCCGCTTTGTCCAAGCCCCCCCAAAAACCGGAGGTGCCGGAGCCGAAGGCGATGGAATAGCCCACAAAGAACCAAAGCACGCTCATCAAACATGCAATCGCATAACAATGCATAAACACGCTAAGCACGTTACGGCCGCGCACGAGGCCACCGTAGAACAGCGCAAGCCCCGGCAGTGTCATAAACAAAACCAAGGCCGTCGCGGTCATGATCCAGGCTGTATCAGCAGCATTCATTGGTGAAATCCCCCCCATTTATCTAGTTTGGAGGGGACAAAGCGGATGGGCGCCAGTAGCGAAAGTTAAAAACTAGGCAAAGCCGCCATTTAATGATGCGTTTATGTAAATGCCTTAATTATAGGCGGCATATGGTCATGCGTGACTAAATTATAGTCAGTTTGAAACTGCATCCAAAAGAAGCGTCAGCGCATGATCGCGCGCTGCCAAGCGGACGTTGCCGCGCCCCAGGGGGCCGAATTCGACGGTATGGGCCTTGACTTGATCCGCCTTGGCAAGGGCAAAGCACACGCGCCCCTCGGGCTTATGCTCTGATCCGCCAGGGCCTGCGATCCCCGTGATCGACACCGCGATATCCGCCTTTGAATGGGCAAGCGCGCCGCGCGCCATTTCCCGCGCGGCCTGCTCAGAAACAGCACCGAATTGATCCAAGGTTTCCGGCGAAACGCCCAGCAGATCGATTTTTGCGTCATTGGTATATGTCACAAATCCACGATCAAACATTGTAGATGATCCGGCCAAATCGGTTAGGGCCGCCGCGACCATGCCGCCTGTGCAGCTTTCGGCACAGGTGATCATGACGCCGCGTGCGATCGCACGCTCCAGCAATACAGCCGCGTCAGAGAACCCCATGATAAAGTCCCGCCAAGGCAATCACGCAGATCAGCGCAAAGATACCGGCAATCACATCATCCAGCATCACGCCAAGCGCATCCCCGCGCCGGTCGGCCCAACCCACCAGCAGCGGCTTCCAGATGTCGAACAGACGGAACAGTACGAATGCGGCGATCCAGCCCGGCCACATCACAAGGATGTTCAAGCCCATTGACCACGCCGCATAGCTGAGCGGTAAAAGCGCGATCCACTGGCCTGCGACCTCGTCTATCACAATCTCGGACGGGTCGTGGTCATCGCTGCCTTCGGTCATTTTCGAAGTCGCCCACCAACCGGCGGCAAAGGCCACGATGATGCCGATCACCAGCAATGGGAAACCTCCGATGACATGCAACAACCAGCCCCACGGCAGGGCGACCAGCGACCCCCATGTGCCGGGGGCAGGGCGGATATATCCGACGCCCAAAACAGTCGCTATCAGCTTTGCAAGTTTCATAGTTTCACCAATGTTGCTGTGGCCAAACAGGCGATACCTTCGCCCCGACCGGTAAATCCCAGACGTTCCGATGTGGTCGCCTTGACCGACACGCGATCCGCATCGATTCCCAGATACATCGCCATAACGTCGCGCATCGCAGCGGCATGTGGGCCGACCTTGGGATGTTCGCAGATCAACGTGCAATCGACATGGGTCAGGGTAAACCCGTGGGATCGGGCCAGATCGGCGGCATGGGTCAAAAAGACATGGCTGGCAGCGCCCTTCCATTGCGGATCAGAGGGCGGGAAATGCTGGCCGATATCACCCATGGCAAGCGCGCCATAGATCGCATCGGTCACCGTGTGCATGCCAACGTCAGCATCAGAATGGCCCACAAGCCCCTGATTATGATCAATTTTCACGCCACATAGCATCACATGATCGCCGGGACCAAAGGCATGTACGTCAAAGCCGTTGCCGGTGCGAATGTCCATCTGGCTCTCCAATATGCGCGCCGCCCTGGTCAAATCACCGGGCATGGTTATTTTCAGGTTATCGGCGCTGCCGGGGGTGATGGCAACGGGCAATCCGGCGGCGCGGGCCACTTCGACATCATCGGCCGCTGTGCCTTCGAACGCGGCATGGGCGGCGCGAATGGCGGCGGTGTCAAAGCCTTGCGGTGTTTGGGCCGCATAAAGCGCTGTGCGGTCTTGTGTGCCCGCAACCTCGCCATCTTCGCCCAGCCACAGCGCATCGGTAATCGGCAATCCCGGCGCGGCGGCGGGGCCATCGACCAAGGCATCCAGCACGCCATCAATCACGGCACGGGAAACGCAAGGACGGGCCGCGTCATGAATCAGCACCTGATCGGACCCATCGACCAACGCCAGACCATTGCGTACCGACGCGGCGCGGTCGGCACCACCCGTGGCGATCAAACAACCGCTGGCGCGGAACCCGTCGGCCTGATCCATGTCGCTGTCGTTCAGAACAACCACAATAGAGTCTATCCTGTCGTGGTTCAGAAACGCGGCCACCGTGTGGTCGATCACGCGCTTGCCGCACAGCGCCTGCCACTGCTTAGGCACAGTACCACCCACACGCGTGCCACGACCTGCGGCGACGATAATGGCGGCAATTCTTGGCGGTGATGACATCGGCGGCCCCTTGAAGTCTTAACGTGGTTTTAGGCAAAGCAGGACTGCGGTGCAATCTCTTGGCGTATCTGCTTAAAAATTAGGCAGCGATACGCATATATCTGCCATAAAGCCTGAGCGTTTCTTGAGTTCAGCAAAGGCTGTCGCTACACCGAATGGAAATGCACAAGGATTAATCATTTGGGTCTTACCGATTTGCCATTTTCCCTGAACCCGCCTGTATTACTCGCCCCTATGGCCGGGATCACGGATCTGCCCTACAGAAATCTGGTCGCGTCCTTTGGGGCAGGGCTGGTGGTATCTGAAATGGTAGCATCGGAAGATATGATTAACGCCCGCCCCGGCACCCGCGAGAAAGCCGAGCTGGGTCTGGGCATCGAAGGCACCGCCGTGCAGCTTGCCGGTCGCGAAGCCGCGCCGCTGGCCGAGGCCGCCCGCATGGTCGAAGCGCAAGGCGCTCGGGTGATTGATATCAACATGGGCTGCCCCGCCAAAAAGGTCACCCAAGGCTATTCCGGTTCCGCCCTGATGCGCACGCCCGATTATGCCCTGACGTTGATCGAGGCGGTGGTGAATGCCGTATCGGTACCGGTGACATTGAAAACCCGCCTCGGCTGGGATGACGCGATGCTGAACGCACCGCACATCGCGGCAGCGGCAGAAAACGCGGGCATCACCATGATCACAATCCACGGGCGCACGCGCTGCCAATTCTACAAAGGTTCCGCCGATTGGGCCGCCATCGCCAAGGTGAAAGACGCCGTATCAATTCCGGTGATCGCAAACGGCGACATCATCGACAGTGACACCGCGCGGACGGCCCTGAAGCAATCCGGCGCAGATGGCGTGATGGTCGGACGCGGATCGCAAGGGCAGCCATGGCTCTTGGCGCAAATCGCGCATCAGATGTATGGCACGCCGGCACCGCTGTTGCCGCAGGGCGCGGATTTCACCCGCATGGTCGCCGATCACTACGAAGAGATCATCCGCTTTTACGGTACCACCATTGGGCTGCGTGCCGCACGTAAACATCTGGGCTGGTACATGGACACCTGCGCCACCCCGACCGATCTGCGCCGCGCCATTCTGACAGCACCCGAACCGCAAACTGTGCACCGTCTGATTGATGACGCCATGGTCGCGCACCCTGCAAAGGCAGCAGCATGATGAAGATCGATGCAGTATTTAACTCGCTGCCGGTGCCCGCCGTGTTGATCGGTCCGGATGATACAATCGTCGATCTGAACTCTGCCGCCGAAGGGTTCCTGAACACCTCGGCCAAATCGGCAAAAGACGTGCCTGTCTGGGATCTGATTGCGGTGAACGCCCCGCTGGAAGAAGCCTTTGCCCGGGCGCGCAAGCATGACACGCCGCTGTTTGTGAATGACGTTGATGTGGGTAGTGGCCAACGCCCGCCGGCGCTGTCCGATCTGCATCTGGCACCGCTGAACGGCATGCCATGTCACATGTTGCTAATGATCACCCCGCGCGAATTTGTAGGGCGGATGAGCCATAATAATCAGGTGAAATCCGCAGCAAAATCCGCAATTGGCATGGCTGAAATGCTGGCCCACGAGATCAAGAACCCGCTGGCCGGGATCACCGGTGCCGCGCAATTGCTCAGCATGAACCTGAACGCAGAAGACCTTGAGCTGACCGATTTGATCGTCGCGGAATCGCGCCGGATCGTAAAGCTGCTGGAACAGGTCGAACAGTTTGGCAATCTGATGCCACCCGAACTGGGGGCCGTGAACCTACATGACGTACTGGACCGCGCCCGCCGGTCGGCGCTATTGGGTTTTGGTGCGCGCATGACTATCGTCGAAGACTATGACCCGTCCTTGCCACTGGCCGCAGGGGATAAAGATCAACTGCTCCAAGTCGTTCTGAACCTTGTGAAAAATGCCTCCGAAGCCGCAGGAGAGACCGGCGGCACCATTCGGCTGCACAGCTTTTATGAGCATTCCTTTCGGATGCGCCGCGCGGATGGCAGCGGGCAATCGTTACCCTTGCAGATCGAGGTGATCGATGACGGCCCGGGGTTGCCACAATCCATTCAGGATGACGTGTTCGAACCCTTTGTGTCTGGCCGTGAAAACGGCACCGGGCTGGGGCTGGCGCTGGTCAGCAAGATTATTTCGGACCACGGCGGCTGGATTTCGGTCAATTCTGCGCCCGGCAAAACCGTATTTCGCATTTCATTGCCACGCGCCGACAAGGCGATGCTGGCGGCCCTCGCCCCCGAACAGGAGACATAAAGATGGATGGCACAGTTCTGGTCGCCGATGATGACCGCACCATTCGCACCGTTTTGACGCAGGCCCTGACCCGGGCTGGGTGCAAGGTGCATGCGACCTCGAGCCTGACCACATTGATGCGATGGGTCGGTGAGGGTAAAGGCGATGTCGTTATCTCGGATGTGGTGATGCCCGACGGGAACGGGCTTGAGATGTTGCCAAAGATCGCCAAGGATCGCCCCGGCCTGCCGGTCATCGTTATTTCGGCGCAAAACACCATCATGACCGCGATCAAGGCTGCCGAGGCCGAAGCCTATGATTATCTGCCCAAACCGTTTGATTTGCCTGACCTGATGAAGCGCACAGCGCGGGCGTTGGAACGTAACGGGGCAACACGGCGCGCCGTGCAGGCCAATGACGCAGGCGATCGTGATGATCTACCGCTCGTTGGGCGCACCCCGGTGATGCAATCGCTTTACCGCGTGGTGGCGCGGGTGATGAACACAGATTTGCCGGTGTTGATTTGGGGTGAATCCGGCACCGGGAAATCTCTGATCGGCAAGGCCATTCACGACTTCTCTGACCGGCGCAACCTGCCTTTCGTCACAGTGACATCTGCTGATCTACAAGACATCGAAGGGCCAGCTCGTGTGTTGGCTCGGGTGCGGGGCGGCACCTTGTTGATCGATGAAATCGGTGATTTTTCCGAGGAAATTCAAGCTCGTATTGCACGCATGATGGACACACCCGGAGAGCACGCACCGCGTTTTCTTGCGACCAGCCAGTCGGATCTGGCCGCCGCGATGAAGGCAGGCACCTTGCGCCGCGACCTTTATTACCGCCTGTCGGGTGCCACATTGCACGTGCCTGCATTGCGTGACCGGGTCGAAGATATCAGCCTGCTTGCCGCCCATTTTCTTGAACGGTCGGAAAGCGGCAATACCGTCCCGCGTGCATTGTCAGAAGGTGCTGCCAAAGTCTTTGCCAATTATCAATGGCCCGGCAATGTCCGCCAGTTGGAACATGCCATGCGCCAGTTGGCGCTCACCAGCCGCGCGCCGGAGATTACCCAGATTGAGGCCGAACAGGTCTTGGGAGCGCAGCCCGACCCCGAACCTTTGCGGGCACAAGCCAATACAGAAAGGCTGGGTGCATCTGTCGAACGTCATCTGCGCCGGTATTTCGATCAACACGGGTCAATGTTGCCGCCTCCGGGCCTTTATGCGCGGATTCTACGTGAAATCGAGGCCCCGTTGATTGAAATAGCGCTGGCTGCGACAGCCGGAAATCAGGCTAAATGTGCCGATCTGCTGGGAATCAACCGCAATACCTTGAGAAAAAAGATCACTGACCTCGATATTGAGGTGACACGCGGTCGCAAGATGATGTAAAAGAGCCACATAACCGTGGCCATCGGGCCTCATAGCCCGATCAGGACCACATTAATAGGCAGTGGATGCAGTTTTGCATCACATCATCGGTGAGGAATGCGGGTGCTAACCCGGTCACGCAGTTATTATCTGTTACGTCTTGAGCGACTGCGCCGTATTCGGCGATATCGCAACTTGGCGACCCTTGGGCTGGTGGGCCTGGGGCCTGTTCTGGCGATCATCACCTATCTGGTGCTGGGGCCGCTCGGGCAGGGCGGCAACACGCCCAGTTTGCGGCTGATCCTGCTGACAGACCTTGTCTATATCTTGTTGGTGGCAGCCCTTGTTTTCATTCAGGTTGCCCGATTGATCGCAGCACGCCGCGCGAAATCCGCAGGGTCGCGTTTGCACCTGCGACTAACCGGGGTGTTCGCGCTGATGGCGCTTATCCCAACGGTCAGCGTGGCGGTTTTTGCCGGTTTGACCATCAATGTGGGCCTCGAGGGATGGTTTTCGGACCGCGTGCGCAGTGTTGTCGGCAATTCGCTTGCTGCCGCACAGGCCTACGAATCCGAGCAGCGCGATGATCTGATCGAAGATGCGATATCGCTGGCCCGGGCCATCGACCGTGCCCGCGCCCAAGGCGTGCCGCTGCCCGATTCTCAACTGCTGGCCGAGGGGCAATTGCAGATTCAGCGCGGCCTGCGCGAGGCGTATCTGATCGACGGCACGGCGCAGATCCGGGCGCGTGGCGACCGGTCGTATTTGTTTAACTACGAAGCACCAAATTCGGATCAGATCAGACGCGCGCAGGAAAACAACGGCCAGCCCTTGGTGATCGAAGATTGGCCGAACAACGAATTCCGCGCCCTTGTCACGTTGAATTCATATCTGGACCGTTTGCTGTACATCAGCCGCGATGTGGATGGTGAAATCTTGTCCCTGCTGGACGATACCAAAGAAACAGTACGCCTGTATCAACAGCTTGAAAACGAACGTGGCAAATTGCTATTCGAGTTTGGCCTTTTGTATGTCGGTTTCGCGCTGATCCTTATTCTGGCGGCCGTGTGGCTGGGCCTGTGGTTCGCCGAACGTCTGTCCGGCCCCGTGGGGCGGTTGACAGGGGCGGCGCAGCAGGTCGGGGCTGGTGATCTTGAGGTGCAGGTGCGCGAGGAAAGCGGCGACGATGAAATCGCCATGTTGGGCCGTTACTTTAACCAGATGACCAAGCAATTGAAGGGCCAGCGCGAGGCCCTGCTGGACAATACTCGCCAGATTGAACGTCGGCGCAGGCTGTTCGATTCCGTGCTAAGCTCGGTCACGTCCGGGGTTGTCGGGCTGGACCCCGAAGGGCGCGTGGCCTTTGTGAACAAATCCGCGATGCGGCTGCTGGATTGGACCGAGGATCAGCAATCGCTCGCGCTTTCTGTCGCCGTGCCGGAGTTCGGGCCGCTGTTTAACACCGTGGTGTCCGGCCAAGACGAAGTTGCCCAAGGCGAGGTCAAGGTATCACGTCAGGGCCAGATGGAAAATCTGCTGGTGCGCGTCGCCACAAGGCGCAGCGAAAATGGCCGCCTTGAAGGCTATGTTGTTGCCTTTGACGACGTCACCGATCTGGTCAGCGCCCAACGCATGGCGGCATGGGGCGACGTGGCTCGCCGCATCGCCCACGAGATCAAGAACCCGCTTACCCCCATCCAGCTTAGCGCCGAGCGTATCCAACGCAAATTCGCCCGCAAACTGCCCGATGATGCCGCAGCACTTGAACAGATGACCGGGGTGATTATCCGCCAGACCGGCGATTTACGCCGCATCGTGGACGAGTTTTCAAAATTCGCGCGCATGCCGGAACCGGAAACAACCACGCAAGATGTCTGCCAGTTGGTCCGGGACGCAGTGGTGTTGCAACAAAGCGGCCAGCCCGATGTGACCATTCACGCGACGTTACCAGACGCGCCTGCCATAGCGCAGGTCGACGCAACCATGCTGTCCCAAGCCTTGATGAATTTGATTAAGAACGCAGGCGAAGCTATTGAAAGCTTGATAAAAAAAGGTACCCCTAACGGATTTAATCCGCGGATCGAAGTCACCTTGTCCGTACAAGATACCAACCTAAAAATTTCGATCGCAGACAATGGAATAGGCTTGCCAGAAGACCGCGCGCGGCTATTTGAGCCCTATGTGACCACCCGCAGTGAAGGGACGGGCCTAGGCTTGCCGATAGTGAAAAAGATAATCGAAGAGCATGGCGGAACATTGGTGTTGGAAAATGCCCCATTGTTCAAAGGACAATCCCACTTCGGGGCCATGGCAATCATTACATTGCCTCTGGCCACCGCACCAAAGACACCCGCATTGGAGACCCAAGATGAGTGATATCCTGATCGTGGATGATGAACGCGATATTCGCGAGCTGATTTCTGATATTCTCGAAGATGAAGGTTTTGCCACCCGTCTGGCTGGCAATTCAGACGAAGCGGTGGCCGCGATCAACGCCGAACCGCCCGCGCTGATGATCTTGGACATCTGGCTCAAAGACAGTCAGATGGACGGGATCGATATCCTCAAGGCCGTGAAGCGGGATAACCCGGATGTGCCGGTGGTGATCATTTCGGGCCATGGCAATATCGAAATTGCCGTCGCCGCGATCAAGCAAGGTGCCTATGACTTTATCGAAAAGCCCTTTAATATCGACCAGTTAATGGTGGTTATCCGCCGCGCGATGGAAACATCCCGTTTGCGCCGCGAGAACCTGTCACTGAAACGTCGCGATGTGGTGAATGCCGAAATGATCGGCTCTTCCACCGCGTTCAAAACGCTGATCGGTCAATTGGACAAGGTCACAAAATCCAATGGCCGCGTGATGCTGCGCGGGCCTGCCGGATCGGGCAAGGAAATCGCCGCGCGCTATATCCACAACAACTCCGCCCGTGCGTCAGCGCCTTTTGTCACCGTCAATTGTGCCAGCGTCGCGCCCGAACGGATGGAACAGGTGTTGTTCGGTGTTGAAAGCGCCGAGCGCGGCATTGAACCGGGGCTTTTGGAACAGGCCCATGGCGGCGTGATCTTTTTTGACGAGGTCGCGGATCTGCCGCTTGGCACCCAGTCGAAGATCCTGCGGGTGTTGGTGGATCAGCAGTTCACCCGCGTTGGCGGCAATGACAAGGTCCGCGTCGATTTGCGCGTTGTGTCTAGCACCAACAAGGATCTTGATGCCGCAATCAAAGCCGAAACATTCCGCGAGGAACTGTATCACCGGCTGAACGTTGTTCCGATTTCTGTGCCATCGCTCGAGGACCGTCGCGAGGATATTCCGGTGCTGGCCGAGCATTTCATCGCCGATTTCAACAGCAGTCAGGGCCTGCCGCTGCGACAGTTTTCGCCCGATGCGGTGGCGTTGCTGCAAACTATGGTCTGGCCGGGCAACGTGCGTCAGTTGAAAAACCTTGTGGAGCGGGTGCTGATCCTAGGCGATGGCACTGGTCCCATCGAAGCCCGAGAGCTGCCCGGCGAGGATGATACCGCCGAGCAAGAGGGCCGCGTTGTGCTGTCAGGTGCCTTGGCGACCTTGCCGCTGCGCGAGGCCCGCGAGGCGTTCGAGCGCGAATATCTGCTGACGCAAATCAACCGTTTTGGCGGAAATATCAGCCGCACCGCCAATTTTGTCGGCATGGAGCGGTCAGCCTTGCACCGCAAGCTCAAGAGCTTGGGCGTTGTGACATCGGCCAAATCCGGCACCCGTATCGCCCATGTCGATGAAGAGGCCGAAGTCGCCGATTAACCCCGTGTAACGATCTGAAAACTGCCGTCGTCATAACGGATTACGCAGGATTGGTCATTCAAAGCGGGCAGGGTGGTTGTCGCCCGCTTTGGGGCCGCGTCCGCGACGCTACTGGGGCAGGAGGGGATTGAAACAGGAACGAACCCCTTATCGGCCATGCATTGGGTCTCGACCCGGTCGCGCAGATCAACATTAGGATCGACCGTATAGATAGCCCCCGGCTCGTAATACCCTGGAATGACACGGCACCGGCCCGCGCTGTTGCATATCTCGCGCGGCGGGATAAAGCGGGGCGGCGCGCGGCGGATTTGCGATGAAACCGGCACCTTGGCCAGCGCTTCGACCTCGCAAGCAGTGGTTTGGCGCTGCACGGCGGTAATATCTGCACCCGGCTTGTAATAGGTATTGAGCGGTGCGCAGGCCCCAAGGCCGATCAGAACCGCCGCCGTCTTTGTCGCTTGTTTCATTGCACAGCCCCTGTTTTGCCTTCAGCCCCATGTAGACATTTGAATTGACCCTTGCAAAGCCATCTGTCATTCAAATCAACAAACAAGCGGGTGGTTTCCGCCTTGCCCCATGATCAGGCGCAACACCAAAGGAACCTTTCATGAAAGTGATTATTTGCGGTGCAGGTCAGGTCGGCTGGCAAATCGCGCGCCATTTGTCGGGCGAACGCAACGACGTGACAATCGTCGACAGTAATGCCGATTTGGTCCGCCGTGCCACCGATACGCTGGATGTACAGGGTATTGCGGGCTTTGCCAGCTATCCCGATGTGTTGGACCGTGCAGGCGCGCGTGATGCGGAAATGATCATCGCTGCCACCCATTCGGACGAGGTGAATATGGTTACCTGTCAGGTGGCCCATTCGGTTTTCGGTATTAACCGCAAGATCGCCCGCCTGCGCAGCCAATCCTATCTGACGGCGATTTATTCCGATCTTTACCGCCGCGACCATATGCCCATCGATGTGGTCATCAGCCCCGAAAAAGAGGTCGCGGCCGCCGCCCTGCAACGTCTGTCGGCCCCCGCGTCGTTTGATACGGAAACCTTTATGGATGGTAAGGCCCATCTGATCGGCATCCAGATCGAAGAGGGATGCCCGGTCGTCAACACGCCGCTGCGCCAGCTGTCTGATCTGTTCTCCACCCTGCGCGCCGTTGTGGTCGGTGTGCGCCGCGACGGCACGTTGTTTGCCCCCGAAAGCAAGGACCAGCTGTTTGCCGGTGATGCCTGCTATGTTTTTACCCACCGTGATGATATCCCGCGCACCTTGGATATTTTTGGCAAGAAAACCAGCAAGCTGGAGCGTGTTGTTCTGGTCGGCGGCGGGAATGTCGGTCTGGCCGTCGCGCGCGATCTGGAAAGCAAGGGAAAGCGCGTCCGCACCAAAATCATCGAGAAGAACCGCGCCATTGCGGAACGCGCCGCCGAGGCCTTGGAACGCACGATCGTTCTGAATGGCGACGGTTTGGATGCGGCCTTGTTGGCCGAAGCCGGGATCGGCCGCGCCGATGCCATGATGGCCATCACCGATGATGACAAAACCAATATGCTGGCCTGCGTGCGCGCCAAAGCCGAAGGCTGCCCGTTTGTTATTGCGCTGATCAATGATCCGACCTTGGCCCCTTTGATGCAGCCCCTTGGCATTGACGCCTATATCAACCCACGCGCCACCACGGTCAGTTCAATCCTGCGCCATATTCGCCATGGCCGTGTCCGGTCGGTCTATTCCATCGGTGATGCCGAAGCCGAGGTGATCGAGGCCGAAGTGCTGTCCACTTCGCCGCTGGCCGGCAAGCGCATCAGTGATATTGATTTTCCCGAAGGGGTGTTGGTCGGTATGGTCCAAAAGGGCGAAGAAGTGATCCGTCCCTTGGGCAGCACACGCATTGACGAGGGCGATGTGATCGCTGTTTTCTGTCTGGCCAAGGATGTGCCGCAGGTCGAACAGTTGATGCAGGTATCGATCGACTTTTTCTGATGCGATACGCGGATGCCCCATCATGAGACGGAAAAGCCATATTCGCCGGGAAATCTATAATCTACCGCTGTTTTTGCTGATTTTCGGCGTGTTCAGCGCCTCGATGATCGTCCCGGCATTCTTTGCTGTTGTCACCGACGATCTGCTGGCCTCGCGGGCGTTTTTCTATTCCTGCCTGCTGGGTGTCATCGTTTTCATCATGATTGCAATCACCCATTCTGGGCGCAAGGCGCAGCATGGATCATTGGGGCCGCTGCTGTCGCTGTTCTCAAGCTTTGTGATCTTACCTGCAATTCTGGCGATCCCGTTTCTCGAGGCATTGCCCACCACGCGGTTTGTGAACGGCTATTTCGATATGGTCAGTTCCATCACCACGACAGGGGCCAGCCTGTTTGATGATCCCGGACGGCTTAGCGACACATTGCACCTGTGGCGCGCACAGGTCGCGTGGATGGGCGGATTGCTGATGTGGATCGCGGCCTCAGCGATTTTGGCCCCCCTGCATCTTGGCGGGTTCGAGGTCACATCCCAGGCCGAGCCGGGCAACCCTGACGACCGGCGCACCACCGTTAGCCCGCCGGTCAATCCGCGCCGCCGTCTGTTGCGCGCGGCAGGCGCGCTGACGCCGACCTATCTGGCGTTGACCCTGTTGTTGTGGGTGTTGCTGCTGGCCAATGGCGACCGATCACTGGTGGCGCTGTGCCATGCGATGTCGGTGATGGCGACATCCGGTATTTCGCCTCTGGGCGGCACCCATGATACCGGCGTCGGCTTTGGGGCCGAGGCGGTGATGATGCTGTTCATGCTGTTCTCGTTGTCGCGGCTGACCTTTTCCAAAGACACGGTGACCGCCACCCAAGGCGGATTACGCACCGATCCTGAATTTCGCATGGGGCTGGCGCTGATCATTGGTGTACCCTTGATTCTATTTGCGCGGCATTTTCTGGGGGCTTTTGACGTATCTGCCAGCGGCGAAGCCTATGAAAGCGGCAGGGCCCTTTGGGGGGCAGTTTTTACCGTCACATCCTTTCTGACCACCACGGGGTTTGTCAGCGCGTCCTGGGCCGAGGCCCAAAGCTGGTCCGGATTGGAAACACCGGGGCTGATCCTGATGGGGCTGGCGTTGATCGGCGGCGGGGTCGCGACCACGGCAGGCGGGGTCAAGCTGCTGCGGGTCTTTGCGCTTTATCGCAACGGCGCGCGCGAGTTGGAACGGCTGGTGCATCCGCACTCGGTATCGGGGGCAGGGACCACGGGCAGACGCCTGCAAAGCAACGGTGCCTTTATCGCCTGGATATTTTTCATGCTCTTCGCGCTGTCTTTGGCCGGCGTCACGCTGCTGTTGACCTTTGTAGGGGCCCCCTTCGAGGACGCGCTGGTGATGTCCGTTGCCAGCCTCTCTACCACCGGACCGCTGATCGAATTTGCCGCGGACGCACCGATTGCGCTGATCGAATTGGGCGATCCGGCCAAGATAATCCTGATCGGCGCGATGGTGCTGGGACGGCTGGAAACCCTTGCCATCATCGCCTTGCTGACCCCGGACCTGTGGCGTGCGTGACACGAATTGCGATCAGCCGTAGGGTGCCTTGTGACATTTGGGGTGGAAACTCCTGACAGGCATCGACATAATCGCTCTAAATCGGAGCTCGGTCCGCGAGCATCAGCACGAAAAAACAACAAGAATAAAGGCGAGACCAATATGGCGTCTGACAGACAAAACCTTCAGGACGCATTCCTGAACCATGTGCGCAAAACCAAAGTGCCGGTAACGATCTTTTTGATCAACGGGGTAAAGCTGCAAGGGGTGATCACCTGGTTTGATAACTTTTGTGTGCTTTTGCGCAGGGATGGCCAGTCGCAGCTTGTGTATAAACATGCGATCTCGACCATAATGCCAAGCCAGCCGATCTCGCTTTACGAGGGTGAAGACGCGAATTGACGCGACCTCCTTTCCAGATCGACGACACGGCAGGCCCGAAGGTAACCCGGGCTTGGGTGCTGCACCCTGACATCAAAACAGACAACAGCCGCCGAATCGCGGAACCGGCCCTGGCCGAAGCCGTAGCGCTGGCCGAAGCGCTGCCTCATTTGGAAGTCGTGGGGCAGGAGGTCGTTATTCTGCGCACCGTGAACGCAGGTATGATGTTCGGGTCCGGCAAGATTGAAGAGTTAAAGCATCGCATGGAGGACGCCGAGGTCGATCTGGTCTTGGTCGACGGGCATGTAACGCCGGTTCAACAGCGAAACCTTGAAAAAGCATGGGGCGTGAAGCTGCTGGATCGCACCGGGCTTATCCTTGAGATTTTCAGCGACCGCGCCGCCACCCGCGAGGGCGTGCTGCAGGTCGAGATGGCCGCGCTGAACTATCAGCGTACACGGCTGGTGCGTGCATGGACCCACCTTGAACGCCAGCGTGGCGGATTGGGATTTGTCGGCGGTCCGGGTGAAACCCAGATTGAATCGGACAGACGGGCGATTGATGAACAGTTGGTCCGGCTGCGCCGCCAGTTGGACAAAGTCGTCAAGACCCGCGCATTGCACCGGTCGGCCCGCGCCAAGGTGCCGTTCCCTATTGTCGCTTTGGTTGGCTATACAAACGCAGGTAAATCGACACTTTTCAACCGGTTGACCGGTGCGGATGTGATGGCAAAAGACATGCTTTTTGCCACGCTTGATCCGACCATGCGCAGCCTTGTGCTGCCCGATGGCCCCGAGATTATTCTAAGCGACACGGTTGGATTTATCTCTGACCTACCGACCGAACTGGTTGCCGCGTTCCGCGCGACCCTCGAAGAGGTACTGGCCGCCGATATCATCTGCCACGTGCGCGATATCTCCCATGCCGAGACCGAAGAACAGGCCCAGAATGTGCGCGATATTCTGGCGTCATTGGGCGTGCCCAAAGAAACCCGCAGCTTCGAGATCTGGAACAAGATTGACCTGCTCAGCCCGGACCGTGCAGACGCCGTGCGTGCCCGTGCGGCACGCGATGAGAACGTCTTGGCCATATCGTCGCTAACGGGCGAGGGGCTGGATGAATTCCAGTCGGTGATTGCCGAAGCCCTGCAAGGGGCGGTGCGCGAGGCCGATCTGGTGCTTGGGTTTGCTGAAGGTAAAAAACGCGCCTGGCTCTTTGCTCAAGAAGTTGTTTTGGATGAAAAGCAGACCGAGGACGGTTTTGATCTGAAGGTGCGCTGGTCCGCCGCCCAGGAAGCCCAGTTTCAGCGGCTATAACGCGCTGATCCGTACGCAACAAAATTTTTTCGAAAAATTTTGACCGGAAAATTCGAATTTTTCGGCGCATGCTACATATTGTAGCCTGTAAAATGGCAGGAGGGCCCTTATGACGTTGATTATTCTATACGTGCTAACTTTTGTAGTTTTTCTGGGCCTGGACGTTCTAGGGCTGACCTATTTGGTCAAACCCGTCTTTTCGCGCTACATTGATCCGCTGTTGCTGGATCGGTTTCGCATGGTGCCGGCCTTGGCCTTTTATGCGTTCTACATCGCTGTATTGCTCTATTTCGTGTCTTTGCCTGCGCTGATGCAGGATAGGAGTTTGCTTTGGGTCTTTGCAAACGCCGCGCTGATTGGGGCGTTGGGATACGGTACCTATGAATTTACCAATCTTGCGACGCTGAAAGACTGGACACTGCAGATGGTCGCCACTGATTTTTCATGGGGTGTGGTGTTAACCGGTGTTTCTGCAACCGTTGGTGTTTGGGTGACGCGGGCGGTTTCTTAGGCGGCACATGGGGTTTGGGGCCAGCCCCCGGCCTTTGGCCGCCCCCGGGATTTTGGTCCATTTGGAATTAGCGCCCTGTTTCTGAGGAAAAGCGCCATGTGCCGGGTTGCATGTTGTTGAGCTGCCAGTCGCCGACTTGGGCGCGGATCAGGCGAAGTGTCGGCAGGCCTACATGGGCTGTCATGCGGCGCACCTGTCTGTTGCGGCCTTCGGTGATGGTGATCGAAAGCCATGCATCGGGTACGGATTTACGAAACCGCACGGGTGGGTCACGGCCCCAGAGATTTCCGGGCGCGTCGATTTCACTGACTGTGGCGGGGGCGGTTTTACCGTCTTTAAGTGTGATGCCGCTGCGTAGGGCATTCAGGGCTGCGTCGTCCGCGGTTCCTTCGACCTGAACCCAATAGGTTTTCGCGAGCTTGTATTTGGGGTGTGATATCCGGGCCTGTAGCGGTCCGCTGTCGGTGAGCACCATCAGGCCTTCGCTGTCGCGGTCAAGGCGGCCTGCGGGGTAGAACCCCTTTTCGTCAATATAGGCCGACAGGGTCGGACGCGGCGACCCTTCGGTGCCTTTGTCGGTGAATTGCGACAGCACCCCGAAGGGTTTGTTGAACAGGATCACGCGGTTCATGGTTGCGCGGGGATCAGTTTGGTCACGCCCACAGAAGCCGCGCGGGCCAGGTCCTCGTCCAGCGACATGGGGATATATTCGCCGCGCCGCCACAGCTGGGCGAGGTTGTCATAGTAGCGCGACAGGAAATGCCCGGACTGGCCGGTTGAGGTGATAAAGACCGACGAATCCGGATCGGCGAAATCATAGACGCCCCGGTATCCTGCGCCGTGTACGTTAAAGAACGGATCGGGGCTGGTGCCTTTCGTCCGGCCGCGCAGCAGGGTGTTATCGCCGCCTGAGGTTGATTGGCGGATGTTGACGAAATAGCGTAGGATTGGCACCTCGCCCAACGTGGGGTGATCATGCGTGGCCTGATGCGCATCGCCCCATCGCAAGGATTCAAGCTGGCTGCCCCATGTTTCATTGATCCAGATCAGCGCGTCATCAAGGGCAAGCCGCGCCATGTCAGGACAGGTTTCCACTGGTGCCGATTGCAGCACGTCACACCAGACAGCGGCACCATCGACATCGCGGAACACCCGTTCGATGAACAGCGGCTCAACATGGTCGAACTCCTGCGCCAGCGGGCCAAGTTCGTCCTGGATCAGGCGGTCTTGCAGGGCGCGCAGCCACGCAGCATAGATCAGCGGTTCGGGCAGGTGTTCGTTCATCTCACCCGACCATCCGGCAAGCAGGATCAACGCGCGTTCGCGCTGACGCTCAGCGGTACCTTCGGCGGCGGCCTCTCCGGTGAACCACAGCTCGGCCCCGATCAGCGGCAGCAAACTGCGCGCCGTAAAGCTGACCGTATCCAGCTGCGCCTCAATAAAGCTGTCGCGCGTGTGGACTTGTCTGCGTTGCATCAGATTGCGCCAGCGTTGAATGCGCTGCGTATCGCCCCATAGAAACGACACATGGTTGGGGAAGGGTCGGTCCAGCGTCTTGTTGTTGGTGTTACCCAGAATACCACCCAGCGGTGCCACAAATTCAGGGTTGGACGCATAGGGCAGGACCCCTTGCCAACGGTTTGCGGCGTTCCAGCCAACCGTTGGCAGACGCCCTTGGCTTTGGTGGGCCGGGTCACGGGCGGGCAGCGCCCCGATGGTTTTCATCGCAATCGTTTCGGAATCCACCAGCGTCAGGTTTTGCGACGGCGCGATATAATCGGCTACGGCAGCAAGACCGGTTTCCACCGATTTCGACTCCATCAGCGCCATGGCGGCTGCAAGCGACGTGTCGGCGGGGCTAAGCGCCGTCCAGCTTACGGTTGCCACATGGCCGGGCGGGGTAATGGCCGCAAGGTTGTAGTGGCTGCCGGGCAGCACCGGGCCATTATCCGTCCAGCGCAGCGTCAGGGTGATGGGATCGGAGTCCTTGACCGTGATGATGGACGCGCGTTTGGCAAAGGGTTTGAACCCGTCTGGTGTGCGGTATTCTTCCGGATTTTCGGGGTTCAGCTCTTCTACATAGATGTCCTGATCGTCGGCATAGGACGATGTGATGCCCCACCCCAAGGCGGCGGAGCGGCCGGTTAGCACCACGGGAAGGCCCGGAATGGTGCCGCCGATCACGCCGCCGGATTGCAGTTCCAACCGCGCGAGATACCAGATGCTGGGCGCGGTAAAACCAAGATGCGGATCATTGGCAATCAACGTGCCGCCAGACGCAGACCGATCGCGCGCCGCAGCCCACGCGTTGGACGCACCGGCAAGGTCAAAGGGCTTGAACGGCGACAGCGGGTTGCGATCAAGGGGGATGTTTTCGGCAAATTGCGGCAGCCCAGGCACAAGGGCCGCGTATTCGGGCAGGGCCGCAATGCCGCTGCCTGGCGCGTCTGGCAGAATATCCAGCAGACGTTTTTGATCGGGCAGGGCAAGCGACGTCCGTGCGCGCTTCACCTCTGCGGCCAAATGCCCCGAGAGCTGCAACGCCATCAATTTTGCCATGGCCAGTGAATCTGCGGGGCGCCACGGGGCGACGGGCACATCAAACATCAGCATTTCAGGCGCACCACGGCCCAATGCCTCTGAGTTGATCTGGTCGAGGCGTGCGTTCACGCCTGCGGAGTAAGCTTCGAGCGCGGCGCGGGTTTTGGGGTCTAGGGCGTCGACCGATCGCACCGCAAGGGGGTAGAGATCGAACCGGCGCAGCAAGCGGTCAATCCCGATTGTCGCCGTGCCGAACACCTCGGACAGGCGCCCCTGAACGGTGCGGCGCATGGTGATCATCTGCCACAGGCGATCCTGCGCATGGGCAAAACCCAGACCATAAAACACGTCCTGATCGTTTTGACCGAAAATGTGCGGCACATTGGCATTGTCGCGCACGATCTCGACCTCGGCGCGCAGATTTGGCACCACAACCGTGTCGTCATATTCGGGCAAAGATCGCGACGCGAGCCAATAAATGCCCACAACGGCGACCACCGTTAAGACAATCAACAAGGTGGCCAGACGCATAAGCCACTTAAATACCACTGCCATTGGGTGCTCCTGAATAAACCCCTCAGTTGATTGACCAAACTCTGTGGGCTGTTAGATGTTATACCAGCCAATAGCGCAACTAATAGATAAGGAAAAGACGATGGCAAAACTCGCGTTTCTGGGACTGGGAGTAATGGGCGGGCCGATGGCCGGTCATCTGCAAAAAGCGGGCCACGCGGTCACCGTATACAACCGCACAACTGAAAAAGCCCGCCAATGGGCCGACACCTATGGCGGCGACATGGCGGAAACCCCGCGCGCCGCGGCGCAAGGGGCCGATATCGTGTTCTCATGTGTGGGCAATGATGATGACCTGCGGTCTGTTTGTGTGGGCGATGACGGGGCCTTTGCCGGCATGGCTGAAGGGGCAATTTTTGTCGATCACACAACCGTTTCCGCCGCCGTAACCCGCGAGCTGTATGACATCGCAAATGCCGCGCAGATCAGTTTTATTGATGCGCCGATTTCGGGCGGGCAGGCGGGGGCGGAAAACGGCCAGCTGTCGATCATGTGCGGCGGTGACGCGGGGGCCTTTGATCGCGCCCTGCCAATCATGGAGGTTTATTCCAAGATTTGCTGCCGTTTGGGCGACACAGGTGCCGGCCAGATGACCAAGATGTGCAACCAGATCGCCATTGCCGGGCTGGTCCAGGGCCTGTCAGAGGCGCTGCATTTCGCACAGAAAGCCGGGCTTGATGGCCGTGATGTTGTCGAAGTCATCAGCCAAGGTGCCGCAGGCAGCTGGCAAATGTCCAACCGGTTCGAGACGATGCTGGACGATGAATTCAACCACGGTTTCGCAGTGGATTGGATGCGCAAGGATCTGGGTATCTGTCTGGACACCGCAGATGAAATCCAAGCAAGCCTGCCGGTCACAGCGCTGGTCGATCAGTTCTATAAGGATGTGCAGAAACTGGGCGGTGGCCGGTGGGACACCTCAAGCCTGATCAAACGTCTGAACGCCGTCGGCTAAGGGCAAAGCCCGGTCCGCAGCTGCTGCGGGCCGGGCCATATCGTTTAGGGGATAATGCGCGTGTATTTGCTGCCCTCAAGGGTGGCACCGATGCGCAGACCAGCGCGGCCAAACACAGCGGCCAGAACCGGCGAAAGCGACGTGGTCGTGTCAGCGTTGACGCTGTCGCCCACAGTATCGATCACATATTCGACATTCGCCCCGGCGACCCAACCGGGCGAGCGCCGGAAACTGTTCAGCGCGTCCTCGGTCATGAAAAACAGAACATGGGCATATTGCTGCGCGCCGATTTGCAAACCGCCTGACGCCTTGGTCATCGAATAATAATCAACCGAGACGTTGTTGATCCGCAGCGCGCCCCGCCCGTAACCGCCGCCCAGACCCAAGCCTGCCTCGGTCACCAACGGCATGATCAGCATGCCATTTGATTTCGCAGCCAGCTGTTGGGTGTTGGGAAACTGGCGGTACATTTCTTGCAGGGTTGCATCCGCCCGCGCATCGATCAAACCGCTGCCGCCGCTGCCAACCCCATTACCGCAGGCTGCCACGGTCCCGGCAGTTGCGAGTGCGCCCAACGCAAACGCGCGGCGCGAAAAAGAAGAATTGTTCATAATACTATGCCTGTAATTGCCTGTGCCGGTTTGTCCCGACTTATGCGCGACCTTATGCCGAAAAATTGAGGATGTCACCATTTTAGGCCGTGAACCGGCGATGAACTGCCCTCAAGCGACGGCTTTTGCGCCTGATCAGCGCCCCTGCGCCATCAAACGGGCCACTTGCGGCGCGAAATAGGTCAACACACCATCACAGCCCGCACGCTTGAATCCCATCAGGCTTTCCATCATCACACGCTCTTCGTCGATCCAGCCATTTTGCGCGGCGGCCTTGATCATGCTGTATTCACCCGACACCTGATAGGCGAATGTCGGCGCACCAAAGGTGGTTTTCACCCGGTGGCAAATATCCAGATAGGGCAGGCCGGGTTTGACCATCACCATATCTGCACCCTCGCGCAGATCACGTTCAATCAGACGCAAAGCCTCGTCGCTGTTGGCGTAATCCATTTGATAGGTCTTCTTGTCGCCCGTCAGCGCCCCGGAGGCACCTACGGCATCGCGAAATGGCCCATAGAATGCTGACGCGTACTTGGCGGAATAGCTCATGATCATCACATCGCTGTGGCCCGCAGCTTCCAGACCTGCTCGGATGGCACCGACACGCCCGTCCATCATATCAGACGGTCCGATGATATTCGCGCCCGCCTCGGCTTGGGCCAGCGACATCTTTACCAATGCCTCGACCGTGCGGTCATTGACGATAATCCCGTCTTCGACAAACCCGTCATGGCCGTTGATATTATAGGTATCCAGCGCCACATCCGTCATGATCACCATTTCTGGCACTGCCTCGCGGATGGCGCGAATGGCACGGTTGGCGTTGTTTTCAGGATCCCAAGCGCCTGCGCAATCCTCTGTCCGATCCTCGATCCCGGTATAGGGAAAGATGCACATGGCCCCGATCCCCAGATCAGCCGCCTCGCGCGCCGCTTCGACCACTTTGTCGACACTGCGACGGAACACGCCGGGCATAGACGCGACGGGTTCCTCAATGCCTTCACCAGAGCGCACGAAAACCGGCCAAATCAGATCCCCCAGCTCAAGCGTGTTTTCACGCACCAGCGCCCGGATACCGGCAGATTGACGGGTACGGCGCAACCGTGTGGCGGGATAGGCGGCTTGTTGGGGTCTCATGCAAAATACCTTAGATGTTTCGATACAAGGCTTTGCATTTATTTTTGTACGGCTCAAGGCTAGGAATTAGCACCAAGCACGG
This sequence comes from Sulfitobacter marinus, assembly GCF_900116285.1. Classification (GTDB taxonomy): domain Bacteria; phylum Pseudomonadota; class Alphaproteobacteria; order Rhodobacterales; family Rhodobacteraceae; genus Sulfitobacter; species Sulfitobacter marinus. Next base: position 745,632 of record NZ_FPAJ01000001.1, read on the forward strand.
CTATGAGGGCGTAAGAGCGGCAGGAAATGCCGCAGATCGAGTTATTTACCAGCAAAGACAGGCATTCCTTGAACTTGTACCAGACAATCTTAGAAGTGATCGACACGCGGTCGTTCTCAAACCTTTGGTTCTGGATTGTGCTGGCTGCGCTATGGTCGTCGGTCAGCCACTGGGTCTTGGGCGTCCCTTATGATATGGTCCTGCGGGCGCGCCGCTTCGGAGAGCAAACCCAAATCGATCTCGAAGACATGGTCCGCATCAATGTGAACCGCACGCTTTATATTACGCAGGTTTCCGGGATGTTAATTTTGGCGCTCACCAGCTTTGTCCTGACGGTGCTGTTCATATTGGCGCTTTATTACGACGTCGAATTTGCCCAAGCCGTGTTGTTTCTTGCGTTTCCACTGTCCGTGATCGGATTGCTGAACGTTTCTACGGCCCAGCAGATATTCGAGGAATCCGCCACCGGTGACTTGTTGCACAAACGTTTGTCGCGCCATCGTCTCTATACGCAGATCATCGGGATCATCTCGATTTTCGTCACATCGATCTGGGGCATGTATCAAAACCTCTATGTGGGTCCGTTCGGCGGTTGACAAACATCGCCCAAGGATCAACTGACACGTCATGTCGAATTCTGCTCAGATAACGCTCTCAGGGGTTCCCGAAGGCTTTGATGCCCGCGCCTTGCTGGACGAGCTGACCAAAAACAAACGCCCCGTGATCCATGTCGCGCGCGACGACAAGCGGATGGCGGCGATGCAGGCGGCCTGCCGTTTCTTTGCGCCCGATGTGCCTGTGATTACCTTTCCGGGGTGGGATTGTCTGCCCTATGATCGCGTGTCGCCCAACGCTGATATTTCGGCGCGGCGCATGGCGACTCTGGCGGGGCTTGTGCATGGGATGCCGGACCAGTTTATCCTGCTGACCACCTTGAACGCCGCGACGCAACGGCTGCCCGCACGGTCCGTACTGCGGGATGCTGCGTTTTCTGCGCGTGTGGGCGACCGTATTGACGAGGCCGCGTTGCGCAACTTTCTGGCGCGCATGGGCTTTGTGCAAAGCCCAACGGTGACTGAACCCGGTGATTACGCAATTCGCGGCGGGATTATCGACATCTATCCGCCCGGCGATCTGGGCCCCGTGCGGCTGGACTTGTTCGGCGATACACTGGATGGCGCGCGCCGTTTTGATCCGCTGACCCAACGTACCACAGAAAAGCTGGACCTGATTGAACTCGCCCCCGTGAGCGAAGTGATTTTGGACGAGGCGGCGATCACCCGTTTCCGACAGAACTACCGTATCGAGTTTGGGACGGCGGGCACGGACGACCCGCTCTACGAGGCGATCAGCGCAGGGCGCAAACATCAGGGTGCCGAACATTGGATGTCGTTCTTTCACGAAGACCTCGAGACCATATTTGACTATCTGCCCACGGCCACGGTCACGCTGGATGATCAGATCACCGCGCAGCGGCTGTCACGCTGGGACAGCATCGCCGATCAATACGAGACACGGCGGCTGGCCATGGCGAACCGGTCCAAGATGGACAACGTTTACAAACCTGCTCCGCCTGAAGGGTTGTACCTGACAGATACCGCTTGGGAACAGGCGTTGATCGGCAAGCGGGTGATCCAGTTCAAACCCCTGCCGCAGCCCACAGGGCCGAATGTTCTGGACGCAGGCGGGCGTATCGGCCGCGACTTCGCGCCGGAACGCCAGCAGGAATCTATCAGCCTTTTTGGTGCCTTGGCAGCGCATCTTAAGGTAAAGTTAAGCGAAGGCCCCGTTGTCGTCGCCAGCTATTCCGAAGGGGCACGCGAGCGGCTGACCGGATTGATCGAAGACGAAGGCATGGGCGAAACCATCCCCATCGCCAATGGCACACGCATCGGCAAACGCGGTCTTTATCAGGCGGTTTGGGCGTTGGAACACGGGTTCGAGGCACCTTTATCCGGCGACGGGCAAAAGCTGACTGTTATCTCCGAACAGGATATTCTGGGTGATCGTTTGATCCGGGGTACCAAACGCAAGCGCCGCGCTGAAAACTTCCTCACCGAAACGCAATCGCTGACGCCGGGTGATCTGGTGGTGCATGTGGACCATGGTATCGGCCGCTATCTGGGGATGGAGGTCATCACCGCCGCAGGGGCTGCCCATGAATGCCTGCTGCTGGAATATGCCGAGAATTCAAAGCTATACCTGCCGGTCGAGAACATCGAACTGCTATCGAAATACGGCCATGATGAGGGTCTGCTGGACAAGCTGGGCGGCGGGGCGTGGCAGTCGAAAAAGGCCAAGCTCAAGGAACGTATCCGCGAGATGGCGGATAAACTGATCCGTATTGCCGCCGAACGCGCACTGCGCCGCGCGCCAGTCATGGATCCGCCTCCGGGCATGTGGGACGCGTTTTCCGCACGCTTCCCCTATACCGAAACCGACGATCAGATGTCTGCGATCAACGACGTGGTCGACGACCTGACCAGCGGCAACCCGATGGACCGTCTGATTTGTGGTGATGTCGGCTTTGGCAAGACCGAGGTCGCGATGCGTGCCGCCTTTATCGCGGCCATGTCCGGCCTTCAGGTCGCGGTCATTGCGCCCACAACCTTGCTGGCGCGGCAACACTATAAATCCTTCGCCGAACGGTTCCGCGGCTTTCCGCTTGAGGTCCGTCAACTGTCGCGTTTCGTCACCACGAAAGAGGCGAACGCCACCCGCGAAGGTATGGCCAAAGGCACCGTAGATATTGTTATCGGCACCCATGCGCTGCTGGCAAAAAACATCAAGTTCAACAACTTAGGCCTTCTGATCATTGACGAAGAACAGCATTTCGGGGTCGGCCACAAAGAACGCCTGAAAGCGATGCGCACCGATATCCACGTGCTGACCCTGACCGCGACGCCGATCCCGCGCACCTTGCAGCTAAGCCTGACAGGGGTGCGCGATCTGTCGATCATTGGCACGCCGCCCGTCGACCGTTTGGCGATCCGCACCTATGTCAGCGAATTCGACAGCGTCACCCTGCGCGAAGCCTTGCTGCGCGAACATTATCGCGGCGGGCAGTCGTTCTATGTGGTGCCGCGCATTTCGGACCTCCCCGAGATCGAAGCGTTCCTGAAGGAACAGCTGCCCGAACTGACCTACCTGGTCGCCCACGGTCAGATGGCGGCGGGCGAGCTGGATGACCGCATGAACGCGTTCTACGACGGCAAATACGACATCCTGCTGGCCACCACGATCGTTGAATCCGGCCTGGATATTCCAACTGCCAACACGATGATCGTGCACCGCGCCGATATGTTCGGCCTTGCGCAGCTGTATCAAATTCGCGGACGTGTAGGCCGCTCAAAAACCCGCGCTTACGCCTATCTGACCACCAAACCGCGCGCCAAACTGACCGCCACCGCGGAAAAACGTCTGCGGGTGTTGGGCAGCCTTGATACGTTGGGGGCAGGGTTCACACTGGCGTCGCAGGATTTGGACATTCGCGGTGCCGGCAACCTGCTGGGCGAGGAACAATCCGGCCAGATGCGCGATGTCGGGTTCGAGCTGTACCAATCCATGCTGGAAGACGCGATTGCCAAGATCAAGGCGGGCGAGCTGGAGGGCGTGATCGACGACGACGGCCAATGGGCACCGCAGATCAATCTGGGCGTGCCTGTACTGATCCCAGAAACCTATGTGCCTGATCTTGATGTGCGTCTGGGGCTTTACCGGCGCTTGTCCAGCCTGACCACCAAGGTCGAACTGGAAGGTTTTGCCGCTGAAATGATCGACCGCTTTGGCAAGCTGCCGCGCGAGGTTAACACGCTGATCCTCGTGATCCGCATCAAGGCGATGTGCAAACGGGCAGGGATCGCCAAGCTGGACGGCGGGCCAAAAGGCGTGACGCTCCAGTTCCACAACGATAAATTCGCCTCACCCGAGGGGCTGGTAACCTTCATCCAAGATCAGCGCGGGTTGGCCAAGGTCAAAGACAACAAGATCGTTGTGAAGCGCGATTGGGCAACGGATGCGGACAAGATCAAAGGTGCCTTCGCCATTGCCCGTGATCTGGCCGAACATGTCATCGCCAAGGAAAAGAAAGCTAAAAAGGCAAAAGCCTGAGCCGTTTGAGGCCCAGGCTTTCACGCTGTCATTTAGGCTATCTGGATCAGGTATAAAGCGACGGCACGCCCATTTGCGCGTGGATTTCATTCACGGTCGCAGGCTTCATCCGGTATCCCTTGGCAAGCTGATGCAGGTATTGCGCCTCGTCTTGGGTATCGAGATCAATGGCCAGCAGGGACATTGCGTAAACCTGCGCTTCCATGCCCTCGGGCGTCTGCGCAACCAAGCCATCGACATCGACGGGCGCATCCATGCGGGCGTTTACAAACGCGGCTTCCTCGGCATCAACATCACCAAGATGGCTAAGTAGCTTTTCACGCTCTGCCTGATCAAATGTGCCATCAGATTTCGCCGCTTGGATCATCGCGGCGATCATCAGCGCAGCCAAGACTTCCTGGTCCTGCGAGGGTTGGATCGCGGGGGTCGGGTTTGCATCAAATTGCGAATTCAATACCGCGCCGAAATCGGCTTCTTCACGCTCGGGCTTGCCGCTGGTTGATCCGCCAAGGCCTGCCATCAAGCCGCCTGCGCCCGCAGCACCGGCCAAACCGCCCAGCAATCCGCCCAGACCGCCACCGGACGCGCCAGACCCGCCAGCGCCGCCCAACTGGTTCAACAAACCACCCAAGCCGCCGGAGGCACCAGAGCTGCCGCCAAGCTGGTTGAGCAAGCCGCCCAAACCGCCAGCTGACCCTGCACTGCCGCCCATCAGGCCGCCCAGCATGTCCTGCAAGCCCCCCGCAGAAGACCCGCTTGCGGAGCCGCCGGCCAATCCGCCCAGCAAACCGCCAAGACCGCCCGCTGTGCCGGCCGAACCTCCGCCGTTTTTCTTCATCATGGCGCTGGCTCCTTTGGCCACGGCCACGCCGATAGCCACTTTGGCCAAAGTTTTCATCAAGCTCATCTTGTCGATTTCCCCGTTGGTAAATTATGCACGGAATTGTGTTGTAAATCAGCGCCGGACACAACCAGATAGCGATCATCTGCGCGAAACTCGGCGTTTTATTGCGATTGACAATAGGCGGTTAACGCGGGTCTGTGGGGGCATGGACCGCAAAACCCAAATCGACACATTCGGCGCGCTCGCGCTAACCGCCTTTGCGCTGAACCTTGCCTTTAACCAAGTCGTGATCAAGGTCACGAATGGGGGCTTCAATCCGGTTCTTGCGGCGGGGTTCCGATCCCTTGGGGCGGTTGTCATCCTGACGCTCTGGATGAAATATCGCGGGGTCAGCTTTTCATTTCCACGGCCTACATGGGGCTGGGCCGTGCTGTCGGGGCTGTTGTTTACTTTTGAATTCACCTGTCTTTTCATCGCCTTGGACACCACAACGGTCAGTCGGGCATCGGTGATATTTTACTCCATGCCGGTCTGGGTAACGATTGCGGCCAATTTCATGCTGCCTGACGAACGCCTGACAAGGGCCAAGATCGTGGGCCTCGCGCTGGCCATGGCGGGCGTGGCTGTGGCGCTTGGCGCGCGCAGCGGTGGACATGTAAGTTGGACAGGCGATTTGCTGGCCTTGGGTGCTGCTGTATGCTGGGCGGCCATTGCCCTTTTGGTACGCGCGACCCCGCTGGAAAAGGTGCCGCCTGCGCAGCAGCTGATGTGCCAGGTTGCGATCTCGGGGCCCATTCTGGTGCTGATCGCCCCGCTGTTCGGGCCCCTGATCCGCGACGTGCAGATGATTCATATCGCGGGGTTGGCCTTTCAGATTATTGCGGTTGCCAGCATCGGGTTTCTGGCGTGGTTCTGGCTGATGTCGGTATATCCGGCCTCGACCGTGGCCTCGTTCAGCTTTCTGTCGCCGGTGTTTTCGGTGATCCTTGGCTGGTTGCTGCTGTCCGAGGACGTCACCCTATCGGTCTGGGCCGCGTTGATATTGGTGGCCCTCGGGATTTACCTGATCAACCGCAAACCGCGCGTGGCTCATTAGGTCCCGCAAAACGTCGCCGGTACGATTTCGCCATCCGTCGGCGCGCGGCGCAGATCGGTATCTGTGGTCTGATAAGGCGTTGCCAGCGCTTTCATCAAGCGTTCAAACGGTGCCATATCGCCGGCAACGGCAGCTTGGATCATCTGCTCAATCCGGTGATTGCGCGGAATGATCACAGGGTTGGCCGCATTCATCACGGCCACCGGATCGCTTTCTGATGCGATGCGCGCCTGCCATTCGGCTTGCCACGTGGCAAAGGCACCTTGGTCAAGGAACTGATCCTGTGGGGTCTCGCCAGACAACGCGCGAAAGGCGTTGGTAAAGTCTGCACCGTCTTGCTGCATCAGCGCCAGCAGATCATCAATCAGCGCCGCGTCCTCTGCCAGCGGCTCAGCGATCCCGATTTTCGCGCCAAAGCGTTTCAGCCAAGCCGCCTCAATCAGTGCAGGCATGGCGTGCACAATCTCGGTCGCCTCGGCGACAGCGGCGTCCGGGTCGTCCAACTGCTGGATCAGCGCGGTGGCCAGCTGCGCCATGTTCCACACCGCCATTTGCGGCTGGTTCGAGAACGCATAGCGCCCCTGACGGTCGATCGAGCTGAACACCCGATTGGCATGAAACGCATCCATAAACGCACAAGGACCGTAATCAATCGTCTCGCCCGAAATCGAACAGTTATCGGTGTTCATCACGCCGTGGATAAAACCAACGGACATCCACGCCGCGATCAGTTCGGCCTGCGCGGCGCAAACCGCGCGCAGCAGCCCCATGGGGCCGTCGGCGTTGGGATAATGCCGCTCGATCGCGTAATCGGTAAGGGTGCTCAGGTTCTCGACCTCGCCACGGTGGGCAAAGACCTGAAAGGTGCCGACGCGCAAATGGCTGGCCGCAACGCGGGTCAACACACCGCCGGGCAGGGCGGTTTCGCGGTAGATGTCTTCGCCCGTGGCGACGGCAGCGAGGGCACGGGTGGTGGGAATGCCAAGCGCATGCATTGCCTCGGACACCACATACTCGCGCAGAACCGGACCCAGCCACGCACGTCCATCACCGCCGCGCGAATAAGGCGTCGGGCCAGAGCCCTTAAGCTGGATATCGCGGCGGGTGCCGGTGCTGTCCACGACTTCGCCCAGCAAAATCGCACGACCATCACCAAGCTGGGGATTGAAGTTACCGAACTGGTGGCCCGCATAAAGCTGCGCCAACGGGTCGGCACCCTGCGGCAGCTCATTCCCGCTGAAGGTAAAGGCCAGATCCTCGTCCCCCGCCTCACCGAGCCCAAGCGTTTTGGCCAAATCAGCATTGAAAGCCAACAGCTTGGGGTCAGCCACAGGGGTCGGGGTGATGCGGGTGTAAAAGCTGGCCGGTAACGCGGCAAAGCTGTTATCGAAGGGGGCGCTGAATGTCATGGCTTAGATATAACGATCAAAAGTTACTTTGCCAGTGCGATCAAAGCTTTCGCGTCATGAACATATAGTTATCACGTGGCTTAAACCCTGCACGGGTATATAGTTTCTGCGCAATCTGATTTTCCTTGTCGACCTCAAGATGCACGGCTTTCACACCACCCTGTGACAAGGCATTGGGCAGCGCCAGCAGCGCCTCGGACGCGATCCCGCGACCGCGCACGCCGGGGCGGACATAGATTTCGTCAATGATCGCGTCCAACCCGCCAAACTCGAGCGACCAGCCAAGGGTGATCACCACATACCCGATGGGTGCCCGTGGTGGCCCCATCAAATAGGCGATGCCGTGGGGAATACCGTCGAGCAGCGGCGCAATCGCGTTGCGGCGATCCTCGTCGGATTGTTCAATTCCCTCCTCGGCATGAAAGGCCGCCACCAAGGCAATCAACCGCTCAAGATGTTCGGGCTTGGCAAGGGTAAAGGCGGCGCTCACAGTCTAGCCAGACGTTCGGTTATCAAGGTGAAAAACCCGTCCGCATCCAGATCACCCATGAAGGTTGCGTTCGGCACGCGGTCCGTGACGCCCCACCAATCCGCGACGGTCATGCCCATGGTCAGCTTTGACTCAGTTTCGATCTCGACGTTGATATGACGGCCTTTGAACAACTCAGGCCGGATCAGATAGGCGGTCACGCAAGGATCATGCAGCGGCGCCCCTTCAGAGCCGTATTTTTCCTTGTCGAACCGTTCAAAGAATTCAGTCATCTCGGCCACGGCGATCCCTACGCGGCTGCCGATGTTGCGAAACGCGTCATTGCGGGCGGTCGTAACAAGCGCCTTGTGGGTGACATCCAGCGGCATAACCACAATCGACGCACCGGATTTAAACACAATATCAGCGGCTTGCGGATCGACGTAAATGTTAAACTCGGCCGCAGGGGTGATATTCCCCCCTTCGAAATAGCCACCGCCCATTAGCACGATTTTCGCAATGCGGTTGGCGATATCGGGGGCCTTTTGCAGCGCCGTCGCGATATTTGTCAGCGGCCCCAGCGGGCAGAGCGTCACGGTGCCGGGCGCGTGTTCGCGCAACATATCGATAATAAAATCCACCGCATGACCATCTGCGATTGGCATTGTGGGTTCGGGCAGCACAGGCCCATCAAGGCCGGTTTTGCCATGCACATGTTCCGCCGTGACTAATTCACGGCCCAGCGGGCGGTCACATCCGGCAAAGATTTTCACGTCCGTTTTGGCCGCCAATTCGCAAACGATCCGCGCGTTTCGCACCGTCAGATCCAGTGGCACATTTCCCGCAACACAGGTGATCCCCAAAACCTCGATGTCTTCGGGGCTGGCCAGCGCCAGCAAAATCGCCACCGCATCGTCCTGACCGGGGTCGGTGTCGATGATAATCTTGCGCGGTGTCATGGCCTATCTCCTGTCTTTTATGTTGCCCGAGCCTTGCCGGATGCGACGGTCCTTGTCCAGCACAAGCGCTTGATCTAGCTGCGTTCCGCCTGTTTCACTGCGTCCCACAACGCGTCCATCTCGGCCAGATCGCTTTGTTCTGGGGTTTTCCCGATCTGCGCAAGCCGCGCCTCGACACCCTCGAAACGGCGTATAAACTTGGCGTTGGCGCTGCGCAGGGCCGCTTCTGGGTCAAGGCCCAGATGCCGGCCCAGATTGGCCATCACAAACATAAGATCGCCGAACTCCTCTTCGACTTCTGCTTGGGTCAGGATATCGCGGGCCTCGACCAGCTCAGCGGCTTCCTCAGCGATCTTAGCGACGACCTCGCCGGTATCAGGCCAGTCAAACCCGACCCGTGCCGCACGTTTTTGCAGCTTGTAAGCGCGCAGCAAGGCTGGCAGGCCGACAGCCACCCCATCAAGCGCGCCGCCTTGGGCCTTGCCAGCCCGTTCGGCTGCTTTGATCTTTTCCCAATCTGCGGTTTGCTGATCGGCCGATTTATCACGCGATTCATCGCCGAATACATGCGGATGCCGCGCGACCATCTTATCGCTGATATTGCGCACCACCGATTGAAAGGTGAAATGTCCGTCCTCTTCGCCCATAGCCGTGTGATAGACGGTTTGCAGCAACAGATCGCCCAGCTCGCCCTCCAGTTCAGGCCAGTCACCGCGTTCAATCGCATCGGCGACTTCATAGGCCTCTTCGATGGTGTAGGGGGCAATGCTGGCGAAATCCTGTTCGATATCCCACGGGCAGCCGGTTTCGGGATCACGCAATCGGCGCATGATTTCCAAAAGCCGCTCAATCCCTGCGCTTTGATCAAAGATCAGTGCATCTTTCGATGTCTCGCCCATTGCAGCCCCCGCGTGTCTGGTGTCAGATGCAACCTGACCAAGATATATGCAGGAGTCCACCCAATGCCCGTCGTGAACCGTATCGCGGATTTCGCCCCCTTGATGAAAGAATGGCGCAGACATCTGCACACGATCCCGGAACTGGGCTTTGACTGCCCAAAAACAGCGGCGTTTATCAAAGAGAGGTTGCAGGAACTGGGTGCGGACGAAATCCACGAGGGCATCGCGCAAACCGGTATTGTGGCAATCATTAATGGCAACGGTGATGGCCCCACAATCGGCCTGCGTGCTGATTTCGATGCGCTGCCGATCCTTGAGGAAACCGGCGTTGACTATGCGTCGACCCATGCGGGCAAAATGCACGCTTGTGGCCATGACGGGCACACGGCCATGTTGCTGGGGGCCGCAAAATATCTGGCCGAAACACGCAATTTCGCGGGGCGCGTCGCGCTTATTTTCCAACCCGCTGAAGAAGACGGCGGCGGTGCCCAAGTCATGTGTGCCGAAGGCATGATGGACCGTTTCGATATCGCGCAGGTCTATGGCATCCATAATATGCCGGGGGCCGAATTTGGTTCGTTTTTCACCACACCGGGGCCGATCATGGCGGCGGTTGATTCCTTTACTATCCAGATCAACGGGCGCGGCGGGCACGGTGCCATGCCGCACGAAACCGCCGATCCCGTCGTCGCGGCCTGCGGCATCGTTCAGGCGATCCAGACAATCACCAGCCGCAACGTGCCATCGGCGCAGGAAATGGTGATCTCGGTCACACAAATCCACACGGGTTCGGCCAGCAACATCATTCCCGACACGGCGATGATCAACGGCACCGTGCGGACCTTTGACAAGGACGTGCAGGCGCTGATCCGCACCCGGATGGAGGAAATCGTACAAGGCCAAGCGGCCAGCTATGGCGTGACCGCAGCACTTGATTACGAGGTCGGATACCCCAGCACCCAAAACGCCCCCGAACAGACAGCGCTGGCTGCCGATGTGGCGCGGACGGTTGCAGGCGACGCAAATGTCGACGCCGAATTCCCCCGTGTCGCAGGTGCCGAAGACTTTGCCTATATGCTGGAAGAACGTCCCGGTGCCTATCTTTTCCTCGGCGCGGGCGAGGGTGCCGGATTGCACCACCCCAAATTCAACTTCAACGATGATGTGGCCCCCGTGGGCGCGTCGTTCTTTGTGCAGTTGGTTGAACAGCTACAACCGGCGGCGGGTAAATAATGGCGCTAGAAGACGCAAAAACACAAGTAGATCAGGCTTTTACCCGCGATGATCTGAAGGGGCCCAGCTTTGAAAATGCATTTGGCGGGGCGACCTCATTTCTGCGCCGCCGCTATACAAAGGACCTGACGGGCGTTGATATTGCTGTGACGGGCGTGCCGTTCGATCAGGCGGTGACAAACCGCACCGGCACCCGGCTTGGCCCGCGTGCGATCCGCGAGGCGTCCAGCCTGCAACCCTATGATCCGCCCTATGGCTGGGATTTCGATGTGCTGAGCGAATGTGCCATCGCCGATTATGGTGACATGGCGTTTGATTATGGCCACACCAGCCAGTTCCCCGCCACATTGACCAAACATATCAAGGGGATATTGGATGCCGGTGCCGCAAGCGTGGTGCTGGGAGGCGATCACTATATCAGCTTTCCGATCCTCAAGGCCTATGCAGAAAAATACGGGCCGATCAGCCTGCTGCAATTTGATGCACATTCCGACACTTGGCCCGACGACGATATGGACCGGATCGACCACGGCACCATGTTCTACAAGGCCGTAAAATCTGGCATCGTTGACCCGGCGACATCCCTTCAGGTGGGCATCAGAACCACGAACCCCGATACTTTGGGCGTCACCACCATTGACGCGCGCGAGGTTCATGAAAAAGGGCCGCAAGCGGCAGTTACCAAGATAAAACAAATACTTGGCGACCGGCCTTGCTATTTGACCTTTGACATTGACGCACTTGATCCAGCCTTTGCGCCCGGTACCGGCACACCGGTTTGGGGCGGTTTGACCTCGGCGCAATGCGCCATCATGTTGCGTGATCTGGCGGGGATCAATATTGTGGGCGGCGATGTGGTCGAAGTATCACCGCCCTTTGATACAACCGGGGCCACAGCCATTGCAGGTGCCCATGTGGCGACCGAGATCCTGTGCCTGCTGGGATGGAGAATGCGGAACAGATGAACGTAAAAAATCAACCTATCAGCGGCAATGATCTGGCGCGCTTTTCAGGCCCGAACACCTTCATGCGGTTGCCCGCTGCAAATGACCTCAAGGGGTTGGACGTCGCGGTTCTGGGCATTCCGCTGGACATCGGCACGTCATGGCGATCTGGCACCCGCTTTGGCCCCAAGCAAGTCCGGGCAGAAAGCGCGATGCTGCGGCCCTATAATCTGGGCACCGGGGCGGCACCGTTTGATTCACTTCAGGTCGCAGATATCGGCGATCTGGCGATCAACACGTTTTCGCTTTCAGATAGTTTGTCAATTATTCAAGATAGTTACACCGAAATCTTAAGGTCAGACGCGATGCCCTTGGCGATTGGTGGGGATCATTCGATTACGCTGCCCATTCTGCGCGCCATGGCCAAACGGCACGGACCTTTGGCCTTGGTCCATGTGGATGCCCATGCGGATGTGAACGACGATATGTTCGGCGAACGCGAGACCCACGGCACCGTGTTTCGCCGTGCCTATGAGGAAGGCCTTATTAACCCTCATAAAACCTATCAAATCGGCCTGCGCGGCACCGGCTATGGCGCGGATGATTTCACCGAAGCCACCGGCTGGGGCTTTCAGCAGTTTCCCGCGCAAGAGCTGTGGCACCGCAGCCTGTCACCACTAGGGGCCGAAATCAGACGCGATATCGGCGACGCGTCTGTCTATGTCACCTATGATATCGACAGTCTGGACCCCGCCTATGCGCCGGGCACCGGTACGCCGGAAATCGGCGGCCTGACCACCCCGCAAGCGTTAGAACTGATCCGGGCGTTGAAGGGGCTGAACATTGTTGGGGCCGATCTGGTCGAGGTGTCGCCGCCCTATGACACGACAGGCAACACGGCGCTGACCGGCGCAAATATCCTGTTTGAAATCATGTGCATCCTTCCCGGTGTTGCATACCGTTGACCTGCCGGACGCTCCGCGGGGAGTTTACAAGGCAAAATGAAAGCAACGCGAATGATGAGTTTCTTTTGGGTCGCGGTCTTGGTGTTTGCAGGACTGCAAGCCTATATCCGCTTTGCGCCCAGCGACGCCGAGAACTGGACGGTGGATGCCAATGCAAATGCACCCGGTACATACCCTAAGGAGGGTGGCTTTCGGGTGGTAGCGGAGGTTGGTAACGCACCGGATGCTGTTCTGGATGGCTTTGACACCGCCATGATGGCGCAGCCGCGCACGCACAGACTGGGTGTGGTGGACAGGCAGCGGATCTATGTGACGCGGTCGTTGCTTTGGGGCTTTCCCGACTACACAACCGCTGCGCTGTCAGACGATCAAACCCGCGCGACATTCTATAGCCGGTTGCGGTTTGGCAAATCGGATATGGGGGTAAACCGCAAACGGTTGCGCGAGATTTTAGGCACCATTGGCATCGCTGTCTAAGCTTGAGGTCTGGCAGCCTTGCCCAACCTCGCGCCACATCGGCACGTTCAACGACATCTGGCACTGCGCCTGAAACATACGGTCGCCGATTTTCATGCAAATGGTTTGGCCCAGCTCGACGCGGTGGCCTTGGGTGTTGGTGCAGTAGCAATCAACCGCCTTACCACTGGGATAGGTCGCTTGTGCCGGCACCGATTGTGCCGTCAGGCCAAGTATCAGCCCCGATATCAGAGCAATCTGTTTCATGAGCCATCATATTAACACGCGGCGGCCCTTGACCAAAGCGCTATCATCAGCGACAGAAACCCGATGATCCCCATGGACCGCCTTGCCCAAATTACTCAACGTTTCCAGTTTCTGGAGGCGTCTATGTCGTCTGGATCAGACGGCGCTGATTTTGCCAAGCTGGCGAAGGAATATGCCGACCTGCGCCCGGTGGTGGAGCAGATCGAAGAATACCGCCAATTGTTGCAAGACATGGACGATGCGCGCGCCATGCTCAAAGACCCAGAGATGGCGGAGCTGGCCGAGGAGGAACTGCCGCGCCTGAAGGCAGCCTTGCCCAAAGCGGAGGACGCTCTGCAATTGGCGTTGCTGCCCAAGGATGCAGCGGATGCGAAACCTGCGATGCTTGAGATACGGCCCGGCACCGGCGGGGACGAGGCTGCGCTGTTTGCCGCTGATCTGTTGCGGATGTACCAACGCTATGCCGAGTCCCAGGGCTGGAAGTTTGATCTGATCGAAGAGCAAATGACCGAGTTGGGGGGCGTCAAGGAAGTCGTCGCCCATATCAAGGGTCAGAACGTCTTTGCCCGGTTGAAATACGAATCCGGTGTGCACCGCGTGCAGCGTGTGCCGACAACGGAAAGCGGCGGTCGCATTCATACATCGGCGGCAACTGTTGCCGTACTGCCCGAAGCGGAGGATGTGGATATTCACGTCGACGCCAATGACTTGCGGATCGACACGATGCGCAGTTCGGGGGCAGGGGGGCAGCACGTCAACACCACCGATTCCGCGGTCCGTATCACCCATATTCCAACCGGCATCGTTGTGACGTCGTCTGAAAAATCACAGCACCGCAACCGCGAGATCGCGATGCAGGTCCTGAAAGCGCGGCTGTATGATGCGGAACGTCAGCGGGTCGACAGCGCGCGGTCGGCGGATCGCGCGGCGCAGGTTGGGTCGGGCGACCGGTCAGAGCGGATCAGGACCTATAATTTTCCCCAAGGGCGGATGACCGATCACCGGATCAATCTAACGCTCTATCGGCTTGATGCCATTATGCAGGGCGATCTGGATGAAATCATCGACGCGCTGACGGCGGATGCCCAAGCCAGGATGATGGCGGAGATGGGCCAGTGAGCGCACCGACTGCGGCGCAGGCGATGGCGGCGGCGGTTGCAAGATTGCGCGCCGCTGGCGTGCCAGACCCCGCACGCGATGCACGGCTGCTATTGGCCCATGCGGCATCGGTGGACGCCTCACGCGTCACCTTGATCGCACCGGAAGAGATCGCGCCAGAAATCGCAGAGCGCTATGAGAACCTGATCGCGTTGCGCGCGGTGCGGGTGCCGGTATCGCATCTGGTCGGGCAGCGCGCCTTTTACGGACGCGATTTCAAAGTCAGCCGCGATGTATTGGACCCACGACCCGAAACCGAAACCCTAATCGAGCTGGCGCTGTCTGAACCGTTTGACACTGTGCTGGACCTTGGCACCGGATCGGGCTGCATTCTGGTGACATTGCTGGCTGAACGGCCAGAGGCGCAAGGCGTTGGGTTGGACCTGTCAGAATCAGCCTGCCTGCAAGCCAGCGCCAATGCCGTTTTGCACGGTGTGCACACCCGCGCCGACATCCGCCAATCTGATTGGTTCGAGGCCGCAAATGGCCGGTTTGATCTGGTTGTGGCAAACCCGCCCTATCTGGCAAAATCGGAAATGGCCGCCGTGTCACCCGAGTTGCGGCTACATGAGCCTGAAATGGCGCTGACGGACGGGCTTGACGGGTTAAGTGCCTACCGCGTGATCGCGTCGCAAGCCCAAGGGTATCTGACCGCGACGGGACGGGTTTTGGCGGAAATCGGTTGGCAGCAAGGGGCCGATGTCGCCAGGATTTTCAAAGCCGCCGGATGGGGCCGCGTGCGCATTTTACCTGATCTTGACGGGCGTGATCGTGTGCTTTGGGCCGATACACCAGCATGATATCGCAAAATCAGCACGATCTATCGCATTCTTGACAGTTTGTGCTTGATCACGCCTGACAGCCGTGCTTATTCAATCATGTTGCAGCGGTGGATGCCTATTGGCGGTCCCGCGCGGCGTTAAGCCCAACAAATCGTATGGCGCGCTTTTGAAGGATGCCGATGCATCCGGCGGCTTTCTCGAAGCACAGCACAACAAGGCTGAACGAATTACATGAAATCTTCAAGATCACGTTCCAGATCCAAGAACAGTCGCAACCGTCAACCACATGGTGGCGGCAACGTCGTGAACCGCGTGTTCGACAGCTCTGGCCCCGAAGGCAAGGTCCGCGGCACACCGCAGCAGGTTATTGAGAAATACAACCAGCTCGCCCGCGATGCACAGTTGAGCAATGACCGTGTTGCAGCTGAAAACTTTCAGCAACACGCAGAACACTACCTGCGCATGCTATCCGAAGCACAGCGAGAAATGGACCAGCGCCGCGAGGAACAAGAACGCCAGCAGCGCGAACGTCAGGAAGAGCAGGAGCGCCAGAACCGCGAACGCCAAGCCGAACGTGACCGCGAACGGGCCGAGCGTCAGGAACGCGAAGCGGCCAATGGTGGGCCGTCAAATGACGGTGATGCTGACACGGGCAATCAGGGCGGCACTGACCAGTCCCAGCAACATGGTCAAGACAACAAAGATCAGCAGCCCAAGCGCCGTCGCAACAACAACCGCAATGCCAAGCAACCCGACCTTCTTCAAGGCGATAGCGCGGCGCAGGGCGGGGACGACGGTAGCACGCTGGTTGAAACACCCGAGAACAAGCCCAAGCCACGCCGCGCACCCCGGCGCAAGCCGCAGGCCAAACCGGATGATGCATCAGGGCCGATTTCTGACGGCGGTGATCACAACGAAGCTGCTGAATAGACCGGTAGAAATATTTAAAAAGGCCTCGCATTATGCGGGGCCTTTCACATTTCAGGGCCGTTATTTCTAGGGCCGGGTTAGGGGGCCTAAGGTTTGGCGATCTCGCGCGCCAAGGCACAGAACCCTTCAAGAGGGATTTGTTCAGCCCGCTCCGTTGGTTTGATACCCGCAGCGATCAGACGATCCTCAATATCCGGTGCAGCCCCCTTGAGCGCTGCGCGCAACATTTTGCGCCGTTGATTAAAGGCCATCGCAACAACGCGGTTCAGCACAGCAGGATCAGCGGGAAAACGGGGTTCCGCAAGGGCGGTCAAATGCACCACGGCAGAGGATACTTTCGGCGGCGGTGTAAAGGCCTCGGGCGGGAGGTTCATCACGATCCGTGCGTCCGCCCGCCACTGCGCCAACAAGGCCAACCGGCCATAAGCCTTGGAACCGGGCTGGGCCACGATCCTTTGCGCCACTTCGCGTTGGAACATCAATGTCAGGCTGTCCCAGAACGGCGGCCATTCAGCAGGGGTCAGCCAGCGTACCAGCAATTCCGTGCCCACGTTATAAGGCAGATTGGCCGCGATCCTGATGGGCGGAGTCAGATAGGCCAGCGGGTCAATTTCAAGCGCGTCGCCTTCGATCACGGTCAACCGATCGGGATAGGCCTGCGCGATCTCGTTCAGCGCGGGCAGGCAGCGTTTGTCCTTTTCGATGGCCAGCACCCGCCGCGCCCCTTCGGCCAGCAAGCCGCGGGTCAAGCCACCGGGACCAGGACCGATCTCGAGCACGTCGCAGCCGGACATATCGCCCGCTTGGCGCGCGATCTTGGCGGTCAGGTTGAGATCAAGCAGGAAGTTCTGCCCCAGCGATTTGCGCGCCTTGAGATCATGGGTGTTGATGACATCGCGCAAAGGCGGAAGCGTATCGATTGCGGTCATGTTGTGATTTCGCCTTCGGCGAGGATATTTAAGAGCCAGAGAAGCATCAGGACGTCGCCATTTTATAGGCTAGGCGGATCGCCTCGACCATGCTGGTGGGGTTTGCGATGCCTGTGCCTGCGATGTCAAAGGCAGTGCCATGATCCGGTGAGGTGCGAATGAAAGGCAACCCCAGCGTAACATTCACGCCGCGGTCAAAATCCAGTGTTTTAATCGGGATCAACGCCTGATCGTGGTACATCGCAATCGCCGCATCATAGCGAGCACGGGCGGCGGCATGGAACATCGTATCAGCGGGCAAGGGCCCCATCAGATCAAACCCTTCGTCTTGCATGGTCTTGACCAGATCGTTCATCCAGTCGATTTCCTGACGACCCATTGTGCCGCCTTCGCCCGCATGGGGATTCAGGCCCGCGATGGCGATTTTAGGCTGCGCGATGCCGAATTGGGTTTTCAGGCCAGCAGCGGTGATTTCGATTACCCGGCGCAGGTGGGCGGGTGTCAGGACATGCGGGACTTGATCCAGCGCGATGTGGATCGTCGCGGGCACAACACGCAGCTGATCCGAGGCCAGCATCATCACCACGTCATCGACACCGGCAAGTGCGGCGAGGTATTCCGTATGACCCGGATAAGCGAAATTCGCGCCGTCCTTGAGCGCCTTTTTATGAATAGGGGCCGTGGTCAGGGCGCAGGCATCACCCGCGCGCACCAGATCCACCCCGCGTGCGATCACGTCAATCACGGCTTGGGCATTGGCGGGGTTGGCTTGCCCCAGCACGTTATCCGCAGGAAAGGCATGTGCTAAAACCGGAAGCGCGTCGGGGGATGTATTTAGTACCTGATCGCAATCATTAACCACACGGTGCGGAATATCCGCCGGTAAGTGGCGCGGATCGCCGAGCCAGACCATTGGCACTTCGCCGGCCAGCACAGCCCAAGCGCGGGCTGCGACCTCTGGCCCGATGCCTGCCGGTTCACCGCATGAGATGACGACAGGCCGCGCGCCGGTCATTTGCGCACGATACGGGCGTCGGCCTTGAGCTGATCAAGCAATTGATCCGCATAGCCCGCCAGACGTTCCTGACGCAGCGCATTGATCACCGCATCGCGGCTGGCTTCTTGGTTCGCGGTGGCTGTGCGGCTGCACAACATCAGGAACATGAGCGTTTGGCCATCGGAGCGGGTCAGCGCCGTGGACACTTCACCCGGATCAAGCTTGGACAGTTCAATCGCGATGTCTTGGGCGATCTCGCCGGGGGCCTTCGTGGTACGCTCAAGCACCTCGGCGGGCTGGCCTTGGGCCTCCCCGTAGAGATCGTTGCAGGTATCAACGCGGGCGCGAATTTTCGCAGCTTGGGCCAAGGTTTCGGGGCTACGGCCACCAGCCAGATAATACGCGGCATACTCAATCGAGGAATAGCTGCTGGTAGGGTTGCCGGTTTCCTGAATATCGCGCAACTGGAACAGAGCCACCGCATTGGGGATCGGCAGGGGTGCTGTCACTTCGCCCGGTGCAAGCGCAAGGATCAGCGGCTGCAATGTCGGCGGGAGCAAGGACAGGTCTTGCCAGCCTAGACGGCCTCCACGTCCGCGCGAGGCGGTTGCGGAATATTGCGTGGCATAATTGGAGAACTCCCCCACCGATTGCGACTGCGAGATTTGTTCGGCCAAGGCCGTCACTTGTTCAGCGTTCTCAGGCGGGGCTGGAATAATAATCTCGGAGACAAGCACCCGCACGCCGCTGTTACTGGCTGTGCCCAGTGCGCGGTCGATTTCCGCATCGGTGATCTGGACCCGCGATGAATAGCGCGCCCGCACCAACTCACGCCAGCCGATGGAATTCACCACAAAATCGCGAAATGTCTCGGGCGAGACGCCGGACTGGCCAAGCGCTTTGGTAAATTCCTCGGTGCTCAGATTTGCGCGGGCTGCAAATTCTGCAAGGCTTTCATCGATGCCTTCGGGGGTCAGCTCAATCCCCGCGTCGGCCACCGCTTCGTTGCGGATGCGCTCGTCGATCAAGACGTCTACGATCCTGTCACGGGTGGCACCAGGTGCATTCAAAAGCTGCAAAAACTTTTGCCGCTGCTGCACTTCGTATTCGGTCACAACGGATTGGTTCACCTTAGCGACAGGCGCATAAAGGTTTTGCGCAAAGGCGGGTGCGGCGGCCATGACCGCAAATCCAGCAATCGCAAGGCGCTGTGTCAGACGGCTCAGGTTCATCTTAGTTACATCCCACATGATCGCACATATCTTTCTTTTCCGTTGGAGGCAGAAAAGCCCCGCACGCCGATGTTAAACCCGATATCTGTCGAGGGCTCAACACTTGTTGATGAGGTATAGCGACGGCGCACCAAAAGGTCGACGCTGACGCATTCATTGATATAGGTCAGCCCAAGCCCGACCGTGGTCGCACGGTTGTTTTCAATGTCATAACGGACATCACCATTCGCCGCCCAATGATTGTGGAAATCATAGGTTCCATCCAGAGAAATCTCTGACACGGGTTCGTTGAGATTTTCTGCTGCATCGGCTTCCATCCAGACATATGTGCCGCCAAGGACGATGTTCCGAAAGCCCCAATCGCCACGTATTTCGGCTTTGGTCAGTTCAAAATCGGTGTCAAACAAGCTGCGGGCTGTCAGCGACATTCCCGTTTGATTACGGAGTTGACCGGCCAGCAAGATATTTGATTGGTGTCCCGAAAGCCCCGACAATTCGGTGAAATCTTCGTCCAGGATCGCCCTGAACACCTGACCCGCCGAAATATGAGCATCCCACCCCTGCGGATCAAAGCGCGACCAGTTCATGCCCACCGCAGTCACAGTGCCGCGTTCCTGACGATCCGGGCTGGGAAAACGCGACAGGCTCAGCAAATTTCCCTGATCGAACTCGACCCGTGTGCTTTCCTCGTTCGGGATGTCCAGACGATCACCACCGATCCAGCCGATTTGAGCCAGCGGCGTCAGCATTTGCGTCACACCACCGGCCCCGGCGCGCACCATCGGATAGCTTAGGCCAACGGAGGCGAATGGCACCAGATCGGTGTGGTTTTGGGCATATGTAGAATCCTGGGTGATATCAAAGCCGTTAAACCCCAAGCCAGCACGGGCGTCCGACACCAAGCCGCTTTGGTGGGTAAACCGGCGCAAGTACTCCAACTTGCCATTGATGCGCGCCAGATCGCGGCCGGTGATGTCCACGGTCGAGCTACGGCGATGGCTATGCGCATTCAGTGACAGGCGTACTTCGCCGCCAACCGATTTAGGAAAGAAGCGACGCTCAAACTCTCCGTCAATGACGATGGTTGGTAAGGTCGAATTTATCTCGCCGTCGCGAAGCGATTCATAATTATACAGGCTCGCCTGTACGTAACTATCGCGCCGTGTACGGCTGACGACGATATCGCTGCGTAAACGGTCTCCGCCCACGCCGCCCAGATAGTCGTATTCGGTCAAATAGGATTCGTCGCTGACGATCTTGATGTTGAAGCTCAGTATAAAATCGCGTTCCAAATCGAACCAGCCCAGCCAATTAATGTAGCCGCGGTTTGTACCGGGGATCTCGTCATCTCGGGTATAGGCCCCTTCGAGTGAGGTATACCCGTCGACAAATGCCTGCCGATATCTGAATTCTAATGTGCGGGTAGCGCTCGACAGATATGGGGTCAGGGTCAGATCACGGCTGTCGCCCAATTTTATAAAATATGGAATTTTGAGGCCGGTGCCCAGTTGCGATGTTGTCCGTATTGATGATGTTAAAAAACCGGTCGCGCGATACAATGTCGGGTCTGGCATGCGCAAACGGGGCAGGTAAAAGACCGGCACGTTTTTGATGTGGAAGGTCGCGTCATCAAAGTAAAGTTGCTGTTCAACCTTGTCGTGGATCACCCGGCGCGCCCGGATTTGCCACAAAGGGACTTCCCCATTTTCGCATATCTTACAGGATGTTACCGCCGTCTTATAGAGCTGACTATAGCGCCCATCCACCCGGTCGAGCTGCACCGCTGCCAATTGCACCTGTTGGTCCATCACCATACGTGCGCCAGTCAACAGACCATTTTGCAAATCCCTGTCCAATTGCGCCTCATCAGCCAAAATGACAGTATCCCCGCCATCCGTCAGTACAATCGGCCCTTCGATCGTAAGCGCGCCGGTTTGCTCATCATAGCTGATTGATTTGGCCTGAATGCGGGTATCGCCTTGAAACGCCTCGACGTTGCCGCGCGCAATCAACACACGATCGCGAGTGATCAACAGGTCATCCGCCACCAAAACGGCGGGACGCTCATCGGGTGTTTGCGCAACTGCGGGCAGGGGCAGCAGCAAGCAAAGCGCCAACAACAACTGCCGCATATTAGCCATCCTCCGCATGCAGCAACAAGCCAAGCGCCAATAGGATCGACGCCAACGGTGGTGCCCAAGCCGCCAGGACAACTGGAATCTGTCCGTTTTCCCCCAAAATCTGTGCAAAACTGCGAATGAAATACAAACCGAACCCCAACAGAACAGATGCCAACACGGCAATGCCTGTGCCCCCGAACCTCGTATGGCGCATGGTGAATGCGCTCGCAACCAGAACCATCGCCACCAGGAAAAACGGGCGCGCCATTTCGGTCTGAAGCCAGACTTTGTGGCGGCGGGGCGAAAACCCTGCCTGCTCCAGCTGACGGATAAAATCAGGCAAGTCATAAATCGAGACCGCCCCCGGATCACTGATGCTTTCGCGGATACGGTCCAGCGTTAGATTGGATGGCAATGTCAGCGTCTCGAAATACTCGGCATTGGCTTCGGCATTCACCCCGACTTCAAGCGGCCATGACTTTGCGCCGCTCAGCACCCAAGTGTTATCTTCCAGCGCGGCGCTAGTCGCCTCGATCCGGCGAATGGGGCCACCCTCGGGGGCGTAGGCAATAAAGGTGACATCATAGAGCACCGACGCGTCCTCATTAGAGCGCCACGCTCGGATCACCGTTTGTCCCAGCTCACCGCCCTGACGCAGCCACAGACCTTCGGCGCTGATCGACAAAGCAGAGGCACCGCCCGCGCGAATATTCTCGGTCAGCTGCAAATAACGTTTCGCAGTGGCGGCCACAATCGGATTGAGCATGCCAACGGCCATCACACCGATGAGAAACGCAGTCACAATAGGTGCGCGCAAGGCAACAAGCGCGGACCGCCCCGCCGCACGTGTCACGACAAGTTCGGAAGATCGCGCGAGAGACAAAAACAAAACAACGGTCGCCAAGATCATGATCAAGGGTAAAATCAGGTTCATGGTTTCGGGGGTGTTAAGCAGGGTCAGCCCCAAAATGCGCTGCCACCCGATATCATAGCTGCCGAATTTACGCGCATGTTCAACCATATCGATCAAGATCAACAGTGCAAACAGCACCGCCGATATCAGCAAAAAGCCCGTCAGAAAACGGCGCGCGAAATAGAAATGCAGGATCATGCCGCCCCCTTCACCCGTAGCATCCGGCGCAGCGCGCCGGGATGCGCGGTTTGCCAGATCATCGCCAGCGCAATAGTTAGTCCTATCAAGCTTGGCAGGTAGATCAGCGGCCACCGGCTGGCATCGCTGCGCACCACGCCTTCTATCGTTCCACGAAAACCGTCAATGGCAATCAACAGCCCAAAAGCGATCACAATTTCACGCCAGACGCCAAACCGTGAAAACCCGCCCAAAATCAATGTGGCATAGCCAATCATGGCCGCGACGATACAAAACAGCGGCGCAGCAAACCGACTGTGAAATTCTTCAGCGATCATCCCTTGGGATACCCTGACCTTGGCTCCAAGGGCGGACCAACCTGTGAACAACGCAGGGGTCACCATCGTATCGACCGACGTATAATTATTGGTGATGTCGCTAACGAGCGCCGATATATCGAAGGAAAAGTCGCGGAACTTGGTCGTCGATAGCTGGTTGGTTTCATTGTTCAGACGTTGCGCCAGACCGTCTACCATAATCACGGTCTTCCCGTCACCATTGCGCACAAGATAGGCCTCGGATGCGGAATATATCATGCCCTCATTAGGATCACGGCGATCTGACAAAAATACATCGCGCAAAACGCCATTCGGGCCGATCAAACGGGTGTAGAACGTCACCTTGGACGTGGGGTGCAGAAATTCGCCCTCGGTCAGCAGCCGCGCGGATACGTTTCGTGAAATCTCAGCCTCGCGTTGGGTCAGTTGCGCTTTGGCCATTGGCACCAAAAAATGGGTCAGAACAGACAACATCGCCGCAACGCAGATCCCATAGACCAGCACCGGGCGTGCCAAACGCCAAGGGCCGCTGCCCGTCGCCTGAAGCACGGTTAGCTCAGCCTCGCTGGTCATGCGGTTGATCACATAGACCGATCCTGCAAATGCCGCGATGGGAAATACTGTGGTGATCAACTTGGGCAGACCCAACACGGTGAATTCCAGAAACACCAGCGCCGTCTGGCCATCGCCAATCAGGCGGTCAAACAAGATAACGGCGCGGTTGATCCAGAAAATCGCGACCAGGACCAGCGCAAAGAAGCTGAACAGGATCAGAAACTGGGACAACATATAGCGGTCGAACTTAGCCATTCTGCGTCCCTTGGGTTTTTAGCGGATATTTTCGACGCAGGATAAAACAAATTTTCCTCGGCGAAAACTGCTATCTGGCCTTAGCGGCGACTGCGCGCTAGGTCTGTAGGTAATTCATATGAAAAGGACGCCGATCATGACCGCATTGACCCCAATCAGCTTTGCCCAAACTGACATCGACCAAATTGCCGGGCACGCGGGCCGTGTTGCCGTCACCATTGATTCCGAAGGCAAGATGAACCCAAGCGCGCGCCGGATCAACAAACTGACCAAAGGTGCGCTGGAACGTCTAATTCAAACAACCAAATTCGCCGATCTTAAACCCGGCGAGGTACTGAGCATGGGCTATCCCACCGGCATGACGGCAGAAGCGGTCGATGTGATCCACTTGGCAAACAACGCGAATATTGATGATCTGCGCAAAGCTGGGGCAAGCCTGGCCAAGCTGCGCGGTGCGACCGATTTGCTGGTTTTGACAGGCGGGTTGCGCAAATCGGCCGAGCTGTGCTTTGGCCTTGCCATGCGCGACTACAGCTTTGAGGACAACAAAAGCGATGGCAAACCGCGCAAGGGGACGGTCACAATCATGGCCAGCAAACCCGATGAGGTGAAAGAGGCGGCAGAACCCCTGCTGGCCATCGCTGACGGGGTCTTTATGACCCGCGACCTGACCAATGAGCCGGCCAATGTGCTCACAACCACCGAATTCGCTGACCGCCTAGCCGAAATGGAAAACATCGGCCTTGAGGTCGAGGTGCTGGACGATGATGCGCTGGAGAAGCTGGGGATGCGGACCCTTCTATCCGTCGGTCAAGGATCGGCCAGCCCGTCTTATGTCGTTGTTATGAAATGGAATGGCGGCGAAAAAGACGCAGCCCCACTGGCGCTGATCGGCAAAGGCGTTGTGTTTGACACAGGCGGCATCAGCCTGAAACCCGGCGTCGGCATGGAGGATATGACCATGGACATGGGCGGCGCCGGGGTCGTGGCCGGGGTTATGCGGTCTTTGGCCCTGCGCAAGGCCAAGGCAAATGTTGTCGGTCTGGTCGGTCTGGTCGAAAACATGCCCTCGGGCACGGCAACGCGCCCCGGTGACGTAATTAAAACGATGAAGGGTGACACAGTCGAGGTGATCAACACCGACGCCGAGGGCCGTTTGGTGCTGTGCGATGTGTTATGGTACGCGCAGGACCGTTTCGAACCTGCTGGTATGATTGATCTGGCCACCCTGACAGGCGCCATCGTGATCGGCCTTGGCCATGAAAATGCCGGCGTGTTCTCGAATAATGACGCGCTATGCAATGCCTTTCTCAAGGCTGCTGAGGCCGAGAGCGAAGGCGCATGGCGGATGCCCATGGGGCCGGGCTATGACAAGCTGTTGAAAAGCCGGATCGCGGATATGAAAAACATCGGCGGGCGCGATGGCGGTGCCATTTCAGCGGCGCAATTTCTGGGGCGCTTCGTCAAGGACGAAACCCCCTGGATCCATCTTGATATTGCCGGGGTTGCCTCGCTTAAAACTGAGACAACCTTGTCGCCGATCGGGGCTACTGGATGGGGCGTTGCATCCCTGAACCGGTTGATTTCGGACAATTTCGAGGGCGAATAACCCAATGGGTGCCGCGTATTTTTACCATCTGACACAGCGACCTTTGGTCGAGACGTTAACCATGCTGTTGAGCAAGGCCCAAGGGGCTGGGTGGCGCGTGGCGGTGCGCGGCACCGATACCGATTTATTGGCGCAAATGGATGCCGCCCTGTGGCAGGGCCCCGACGACGGGTTTCTGCCACACGGGTTGGCTGGCGGTCCCCATGATGCGGAACAACCGGTTCTGTTGACCACCCAAACCGATGCGCCAAATGGGGCCACTTGTGTGTTTTCGATCCACGGTGCCGACGTAACAGCGGACGAGGTCGCGGCCCTTGATCGCGTGTGCATTTTGTTTGACGGGTTGGATGATCTGGCCCTGAACAAAGCGCGCGGGCAGTGGAAGAAACTGAAGGATGCAGGTGCGTCAGCGCAATACTGGTCGGAAGAAAGCGGCCGTTGGGAGAAAAAGGCCGAGACCTGAACAGGTTACTGCGCGACGCTAACGTGTCAGAATCAGCTCGTTATTTGAAATCTCAATCCGGCCCCAGCGTTGCAGATAGCCCATCCCCAGCAGAGATTGCTGCATCTCGCCGTCATTCACCACGGCAGGCACGTCGAAATCGCGCACATCGCCCAATTGCACTTCGTTCAACCGCACAAAGGCGGTGCGCACCTCTCCGTTGGCGGTATTGGCGCGACCAAGATAGTTGAGCGTATCAGGCGATAGACCGACGCGCTGCGCATCCTCGCGGGTGAGGACCATGTCACTGGCACCGGTATCCACGACAAAGCGGATCGGCGCGCCATTGATCTGCACCGTCAAATAATAATGGCCATCTTGGGCACGGGGCAGGGTGACGGTGCCGATCCCGCCTGAATAGCTTTGCTGGGGCGCGCCGGAATTGCGCGCGATGTCATCCCACAGCGCGTAACCTGCTGCGGCACCAACAAAAATCATGCCCCAAATTGCGGCCTGTTGCAGGGTTTTGTTAAATCCTTCGCCGCGGCCCTGCATGAAGAACCAGCCAGCGACCATCGCCAGCAAGACCAAAAGATATATCAAACGACCGGTTTCAAATTCTGCCATTGGACGCTCCGTTGTTCCTTGGGTGGAATATGGGGCGCGTGATGGGGTTTGTCAGCCCGCACCCGGCCCAAAACCAAAGGCGCTAAGGCCATCAAGCACGAATTGCACCGAAAGTGCTGCCAAAAGCATGCCCAAAAGCCGGGTGATCACGTTAATGCCAACCTTGCCCAAAGCACGTTCAAGATAACCGCTTGCCTGCATCGTGATCCCCATCAGGGCCAACACCGCAAAGGTGATCCCCATCACCGTCACGAACCCTTCGATACCCGGCTTTTCGCCAGTCAGCAGGATCACCGAAGCAATCGAACCGGGGCCCGCAATCAACGGAATTGCCAGCGGAAACACTGACGGGTCGTCGTGATCCTCGGCGTCATGGTCCGGGTCTGTCGTGGCTTGCTCGCGCCGCTTTGTGCGCCGGTCAAACAGCATTTCAAGCGCAGTTAGAAATAGCAAAACCCCGCCAGCCACCCGAAAGGCGGCCATGGAAATGCCGATGAAACCCAGCACGGCCTCGCCGAAGGCGGCGAAAATAAACAAGATCAGCCCGGCAATAAACACACCGCGCCATGCGACACGGCGGCGCTGCGCATGGGACAGGCCGGGGGTGAGGGCCAGAAACATCGGCCCAATCGCAAAGGGGTCGATGATGACGATCATCGTGGCAAAGGCCGTGATCATAAAGGCAATGTCGAGTGTCATCATATGTAATACCGGGGGCCAGCCCCATCCATTTCGCTTGAGAAGTGGTTTCTAGAAACCATCCCCCGGGATATTTGTCAGCCAGAGAAATCTTAGGCGGAGGCTGTTTCCAGTTTTTCCAGAGCCGCCATCCAGATCGCTTCCGCACGTTCAAGGGCTGCCATGACTTCGGCGTATTTTTTGTTCCACACCTCAAGTTCGCCGACTTTTTCCTTTTCGTAAAGGGCAGGGTCGGCAAGTTTCTTGGCCAGCTTATCGCGCATGTCGTTGATTTTGGTCACGCGGGCCTCGGCTGTGCGGACTTCTGACCGCAGGGCAAGGATGTCTTCGCGGTTGGCGCGCTTGGGTTTTGGGGCCTCTTTAACAGGCTTAGGGTTCTTACTCACGGGCTTTTCAACCGTCAGCAGCATCTTGCGATAGGCTTCGAGGTCGTCCTCGTAGGGTTTGACCGTGCCATCGGACACCAGCCACAGACGATCTGCGACCATCGACAGCAGGTGCATGTCGTGGCTGACAAGGATCACCGCGCCGGAATAACGGGTCAGCGCCTCGACCAAAGCCTCGCGGGATTCGATATCAAGGTGGTTGGTCGGTTCATCGAGGATCAGCAGATGCGGCGCATCAAGGGTTGCCAGCAACAGCGACAGGCGTGCCTTTTGACCACCGGACAGGCGGCCAACCTCGGTATCGGCTTGGTCGGGGCCAAGGCCAAAACCTGCCAGTTGCGCGCGCAGTTTGGACTGCATCACGCCGGGGCGCGCAGTGATCATGTGCTGCAACGGGGTCTCGTTGATGATCAGCTCATCCACCTGATGCTGGGCAAAGAATCCGATGCGCAGTTTGTTGGAATTAACCGCTTTGCCTTCGAACAGGACCAGACGGTTGGAGAGCAGCTTCGACAGGGTCGATTTGCCCTGACCGTTGCGGCCCAGAAGCGCGATGCGGTCGTCTTGGTCGATGCGCAGGTTGAGCCGCGAGAGCACAGGATTGCCTTCGGTATAGCCTGTCGACCCGCCTTCGATGCTGATGATCGGGGGGGACAGCTCATCAGGCTGCGGGAAGGTAAAGACCTTGCGCGCCGCTTCCTCGGGTGGGGTAATTGTTACCATCTTTTCAATGGCTTTCATCCGCGACTGCGCTTGTTTGGCCTTGGATGCCTTGGCCTTGAACCGGTCCACAAAGGCTTGCATATGCGCCTTATGCGCCTGCTGCTTTTTCGCCTGCGCCGTCAGTTGCGCCCGTTTTTCGGCGCGCATTTTGGCGAATTGGTCATAGTTACCTTGGTAATAGGTCAGCTTGCGGTCTTCGAGGTGCAAGATCCCACCGACGGCGCGGTTCAGCAATCCACGGTCGTGGCTGATGATGATCACCGTGTGGGGATATTTGGCCAGATAGTTTTCCAGCCACAACGCCCCTTCAAGGTCGAGATAGTTGGTCGGCTCATCGAGCAGCAGCACATCAGGCTGGGCGAACAGCACACCGGCCAAGGCCACACGCATGCGCCAGCCGCCAGAATAGGCGGAGCAGGGCTGTTGCTGGTCGTGATCGTCAAAACCAAGCCCCTTGAGGATCGAGGCCGCGCGCCCTTCGGCCGACCACGCGTCGATGTCGGCAAGGCGGGTTTGCACCTCGGCAATGCGCGCGGGGTCTTTGGTGGTTTCGGATTCCACGATCAACGCGGCGCGTTCAATATCTGCCGCCAGCACCGTGTCAATCAGCGAAACCTCCGACGATGGCACCTCTTGGGCGACGCCGCCAATCTTGGCGCGCGACGGCAGGGTGATTTCACCGGCGTCCAGCCCCAATTCCCCACGAATAATGCGAAACAAGGTGGTTTTGCCCGCGCCATTGCGGCCGACGAGGCCCACTTTATGACCTTCGGGAATGACGGCGCTGGCCTCCTCAAACAAGGGACGGCCTTCGATGGAATAGTTGATTTCTGAAATGCGTAACATGGGCGCGGT
The DNA here is from genome assembly GCF_900116285.1 of Sulfitobacter marinus. GTDB lineage: Bacteria > Pseudomonadota > Alphaproteobacteria > Rhodobacterales > Rhodobacteraceae > Sulfitobacter > Sulfitobacter marinus. The sequence continues at coordinate 775,010 of NZ_FPAJ01000001.1, forward strand.
GTGAACCATGTCTGGCCCCGCGTCAATCGCGCCTTTTCACGCGGCAATCCCCATGTTAGGGAGCGCCCAATTTAACCCCTATAGGAGAGCTATCATGGCCCTTGAGCGCACATTCTCGATCATCAAACCAGACGCAACACGCCGCAACCTCACCGGCGCAATCGTTAAGAAATTCGAAGACGCAGGCCTGCGCGTTGTTGCCAGCAAGCGTATTCACCTGTCCAAAGCGCAAGCAGGCGAGTTTTACAAAGTACACGCCGAGCGTCCCTTCTATGACGAACTGTGCGAATTCATGGCCTCCGCGCCAATCGTTGCCCAAGTTCTGGAAGGCGAAAACGCCATCGCGAAAAACCGCGAAGTTATGGGCGCAACCAACCCTGCAGACGCAGCGGCCGGCACCATCCGCGCTGAATTTGCTGAATCAGTTGGCGAAAACTCGGTTCACGGGTCGGACGCACCTGAGACAGCCGAAGTTGAAATCGCTTACTTCTTCTCTGGTCTTGAACTGGTTGGCTAAGCCTTCCTGATTTTGAGAACTGATTAAGGGTCGCAGGCAACTGCGGCCCTTTTTCGTATCAGCCGCTTACCCTCGCAGGATGGGGTGATGCGACGAAAGTTTCCCCTCAACCACATCCTCGGCCGAGCTACGGTGATTCAAATGATCCCTCAACAAGGCCACGTTGCGGGTGTTTGCCTTCCAGCCGATGTCAAACAGATCACCGACAAGTGGGATGGCCCCAATCGCAAGGTCGATGCCCACATTTGCCCCCATGCGCCGTAATACTGCGGCGCTTGCGCCCATGCGGTGCGACTCTTTCATGATGTAGCCAGCAGGGGCCAAGGCAAGTGCATCCCCGATCCCCGGCACCAGGCCCAAGAGTGAATCCCAACCCAACCGAATGCCAAGCAGAGGGATGCGGAATGCATAATCCATACTGCGGGCCAGCCCTTGCAAGCGATCCAGATCTTTTTCAGTGGTAGAGTGCAGCGCCATTGGGTCCTCATTAGCTGTCATCTATAATATAAAAGATAACGCGCTCGGGGATCATCCGGTTCCTATGGGCTGCCTTTTACGTTCCGGGTGCCCTGATACCGATCTGGTCCATCATGCGCTCAAACTCTGACTGGGCGGGATCAAAGGCCCGTTCCTTCATCGCGTCGAACTTGACTCGCAAAGCTTTCTTTTCTTCGCCTTTGCAATCGTTCCACGGGCGGCCCTGAAGGCCCATCACCAGTACGTAATAGCCGATAAAGTGGGGCCGGTGTCCGGCGCGCAGCAGCATTTCATAGGCCGCATCCGCGCCAAGGTCGCGCAGTTGTTCGGCGCTGTGCACGCCAACCTTGGCCAGGCTTTGTTCAAACGCGGGGCCAAGATTGCGGATCGAGGAAACAGGGTCTGTCATGACGAAAAGTGTATCGTCTTGGCCACCTGCTGTCACCCGTCAGATGCTGGCGTAATCCGTGAAAACCGGCTGTTTTGTTTGAGGCTGTACGGGTTTTGTAGGCACGGGTGCCGCCTTGACGGGGGTGGGGATGCTTTGGGCCATTTAACTGCTCCATTAGGGTGCGAAGTTTTATCTCGCGGGCCGGTTAATTCAGCCGTACCACTCTGTCCATCCCAAGGCAGGCCAAGGGCAATTATATGGCCATTTCGTGCCTGCACCGCGCCCAAATTCGGCAGTATTCCGCCATTTCGAAAGCCATGCAAAAACTGCATATCGACTATGGTTTGCACCTTTGCACGGTCAGGCACATATGCAGTCCACGGGCAATGAAGCCCAGAAATGGAAAGCTGAACATGACTACCAACGTCACATACCGTACCGCCACACCGCTAGAAGTTGACCGGATCCTTGCGCGTGCCAATGCAGAGCGCAGCGCGTTCATCGCATCGCTCGCGATCAAAGCATCCGCAAAACTGCGCGGTCTGTTTTCGAAAACACCACGTGGGGCCGTTCCTGCGTAAATCATGCGACTTGTCCCCAAATTATAACAGGGACCAAAACGCGATACCAACCCGTTGCGGTGGATAGGCCACCGCAAACCGAAGATGAGAAGAGAATAAAATGAGCTATACAACAGCAACCACATCAAGCTTTGACGTCGCTGCAAGAATGCACAGCCTGATCGAAGGCTTTCGCGCGAACCGCGCCCAAAAGCGCGCCGAACGTCAAACCTATAACGAACTGGCCGCGATGAGCGACCGCGACCTGGCCGATATCGGCGTTGCGCGCGGCGAAATCCGCCATATTGCCGCACAGGCAGGCGTTCTGCGCTAACCCGCGCCAAGAACCCACCCAGAGATTTCACCCCCGCATGGCCCGGCGCTATGCGGGGGTTTCATATTTTAGGGCAGGGTTTTCGCCTCGCGGTTCGGGATGTTCCTGTGCTAAAGCAACGCAAGCCGTTGATGCCCCTGTATGAATTGGGTGCGCGGGCATCTGAATTTTGAGGGACGACATGACAATTAAGACAGCAATCATCGGTCTGGGCATTATGGGTCAGCGCATGCTTGAGCATATGCAAAAGCATCCCGCCTATTCGGTTGTCGCGATTTGGGACCCCAGCGATGATGCCTGCACCACAGCTAGGGCTGCCGCCCCGGATGTAACGCTGACAGCCACCGCCGAAGACGCGATTGCCGCTGCCGATCTGGTCTACCTTGCCTGTCCGCCCGTTCCGCGCAAGGCCTATGCCTTGGCCGCAGCCGAGGCTGGCAAGGCCGTGTTCCTTGAAAAACCCCTTGGCATCGATATCGGAGAAAGCCGCGATCTGGTTGCCAAGATTGATGCCTTTGGGGTTCCCGCTGCGGTGAACTTCACCCAAGCGGCTGGGGCAGCCCTGACTGATGTTCACGCGGCGGCCAAGGCAGGCGATCTGGGCGATCTGGCTGGTGCGGATATCATCGTGACCTATGCCGCATGGCCGCGTGCGTGGCAGCAAGCCGCAGATTGGCTGCGCTTTCGTGCCGAGGGCGGCCTGACTCGCGAAGTAATCTCGCATTTTCTGTTCTTTTCCGAACGTATATTGGGCCCGCTCGAACTGGTCTGGGCGCAACCCGACTATCCAGCGGGCACCGATCTGTGTGAAACCCATGTCGCCGCACGGCTGGTATCGGCAACTGGCGCGCCTGTCACCATCATGGGCAGCGTCGGTGGCGCACAACCGGACCGTCAGGAATTGACCATCAAAGGGACCAAGGCCAGCCGACGTATCTCAGAGTTCTATCTGGATGATGTGTCAACAGGCGGTGCTTTCACCCCGGTGGTTGAGGAATACGCCGACCCGCGCGCAACCAGCCTGCGCGCGCAGTTGGATGATCTGGTGCTGCTGATCGAGGGCAAACCGAACCGTCTGGCAACCTTGCCCGAGGCATTGCGCGTTCAAATCCTGATCGAAGCCATCTTGGCAGGCAAATCCGCGCCAGCGCCGTAAACGCGCCAAGCTTACGTACCGGCGTGGTGGACTTTTGGCGGGGCGGCGGCTACCGACGTTGCAAGCTTTGCCAGAGACGCCCATGATAGATACGACATTCCCCAGTGCCAACCCCCGCCACAGGCGCGCGGATATGGCTGTTCACATCTTTGGCTTGGTACTGGTTCTGGGGGCAGGTGGTGCCTTAATCAGCAAGACCACAGCCGAGTTGGGCATCGCCCCAATCATTGCCGTGTGGGTTTACGTGCTCAGCGCTTTGGCGTCCAATCTGGCCTCTTGGGCCTATCATTTCCTGCCTTGGCATGCGCAGCGCGTACAGTTGCGCCGCATTGATCACGCCGCCATTTATCCTAGTATCTCAGGCACCTTCACGCCGTTTTTTGTACTGGCAGGCACCCCGTGGACGATGTTTTTGCTATGTCTATGCTGGGTCCTGACCGCCGTGGCAATCTGGAACAAGATCACCAACGAACAGGTAAAATCGCGCTGGTCGACGGCCTCATACCTAGGACTGGGGGCGATTGGCCTATCAGCGCTCCCTGATCTGAACATGGTGCCCGCCGAGACGCTGTGGTGTGTCCTTGCCGGTGCGGCTGCCTATGTGGTGGGGACGGCGTTTTATGCGCGCAAGACCATGCCGATGCGCTATGCCATCTGGCACATATGGGTCAACATCGGCAGCATCTTGATGTTTGTGGGAATCTGGCGCGCATATTTTTACCCCGTGTAACACGCGTCGGTTGAGGGTCGGCAAAGTCGTGCCCAAAAACCATGCTGAATAATAGAATCGTTACGTCATTCGACGCTTACGACCGCCAAAATGCGGTCACAATTTCGAATGTCGGCTGTCGCTCCTGCAACTTTATATGTAGGTGAGGGTCAAATTCTACTGCGTCTGAAACCGGGTTCGCTGCTGAACCTTTCATGACGATACGACACTTAAAGGCTGCTTTGATGGCAACGATAAATGGGACGTCGGGCTCTGACACGATTCAGGGCACGGCTGACGACGACCAGATACAAACTGGCGGCGGCGATGACCGCGTGTCCGGCGAAGGTGCAAATGACCTGATTGACGGCGGTGCGGGCAATGACGTGCTGTACGGTGATGCGGGTGTCGGCACGGCGCCGGGCAACGACGCAACGCCGGTCACGCTATCCTTTGACAATCGGGTTTCCAGCGGCGGCGGCGATACGGCCAAACCGGGCGATAAGGTCGTGTACCGCGACGTCGCCACATTGACCGATGGAACACCGGTATATGCCAGACTGGTTCTGGTCAGCACCTCGAACGAGAACATGCCAATAAACCTGTCGGGCGGCGAGGGGTTCGAAATCCTGTTGAACGCGGGGAGTCAGTCAAGACCCCAATATGGTGGGGAAACTGCGAGCTTCCGGTTGGAATTCTTTAACCCGAACACCGGTTTACCTGTCTCGCTGAATTCTACCGCGACGTTCAATGACCTCGACAGAAACAGCGACGGCGATCAGGAATCCGTTACGCTGGACGCCGACAGTTTTACCGCCTTTGCCACCAGCGACGATTCCGCGCTGAACGTGACAACCCAAAACGGTACTGTCACAGCAACCGGCACCCAACAAAATGACCCCAACGATCAGGATTCGTGGTTTTCAGGCCGGTTCGAGGATCGTGAATTCATCGAATTCACCTTGGAGACACGCACAACGCAGTCCGGCTTCACGTTGTCGGGTGATCTGATTGATGAACCGGTCGAAGTGCCGATCGTGGCAGGCGATGACACGCTTTTTGGCGGGTTGGGCGATGACACGCTGCTGGGCCAAGGCGGCGATGACAATCTGGATGGCGGCGTAGGAAGCGACAAGATGTCCGGCGGCGAAGGCCACGACACGCTGACCGTCGGGGGCGGCGATGATCTGGCTGACGGCGGGCAGGGCTCCGATCTAATCAACTTTACCTCAGGTGGCAATCACACGATCGTCGGTGGTGAAGATGCTGATGGCCTTGATAACGATGTTCTTAATCTGACCGGGCTCGACAAGTCGAGTTACAAATTGATCAAAGAAGGGCCGGAATCCGGTAGGATCGAATTTCAGGATTCCCGCGGGAATATCACAGGGACAACAACCTATTCCGAAATCGAAGACGTGGTTATTTGCTTTACGCCTGACACACGCATCGCAACCCGGCGCGGCGAAATTCCGGTCCAGCAGTTGAAGGTCGACGACCTTTTGATCACCCGTGACAATGGTTTGCAGCCGGTCCGCTGGATCGGTCGCCGCAACCTCAGCCGCGCAGAGCTTGTCGCGGCACCGCGCTTTCATCCGATTATGATCCGGGCAGGGGCCTTGGGTAACAATCTGCCGCAATGGGATATGGTGGTCAGCCCGAACCACCGCATCTTGATAACATCTAATCTGGCCGAGGTGATGTTCCTTGAACGCGAAGTTCTGGTCGCGGCAAAGCATCTTGTCGGGCTGGATGGTGTTAACCAAATTCGCGCGGCGCGGGTCAGCTATATCCATATCTTGTTCGACCAACACGAGGTCGTGCTGGCGGATGGGGCGTGGGCAGAAAGCTTTCAACCCGGTGAGCATTCAATGGCAGGTATCCTGCCCGAGCAACGCGACGAAGTTCTGACCCTGTTCCCAGAGTTGAAGCGCCCCGGAGGCCTGACAAACTACGCCGCTGCACGCCGGTTGCTACGTGCCCATGAAGCGCGTATTTTGACATCGGAAACAATGCACTAGACGCGGGCCTCTACATCTGCGGGTCGAATTCACGTGATCTTAATGACCAGCCCGTTAACTGTGTTTCATGCTCAAAACCCTGTCGCTTGTTCTACCTGTGCTCCTGCCGTCCTGGCGGTTTTTCCAAACGATTGAGCCTTCTCCCCGGGTGCAGTGGACCCTGTTGTCAAAGGACGGCGTGGCCGACTGGCGGGAATTCAGACCGCGCCCCGCGACGATAACTGTGCTGCAAATGCTGACACGGCTGATCTGGAACGGTGCCCGGAACGACGCGCTGTTTGTGGTCAGCTGCGCGGAACGCATTACAGAAAGCCCAACCGCGCACAGCATCAGCGAAATACAACGGCGTATTCTAAGTGACCTGACACATGACGACCTGACACATGGATCATCCGTTTCAGACGCGCATGCTGCACAGTTCCGGTTGGTATTTATATCTCGCGAAGGAACAGGGATGCGTCAGGAAACCCTTTTTCAATCCGATCCCTTTCCCGTCGCAGGTGCAGCAGCATAATGACGTTTGAATGCGCGCTGCGGGCCACGGAAATCCTCTTGGCTCTCGCATTTTTGCAGCAATCGGCCGAACATCTGACCGGCACCCATACGGCACCGTTGCTGTTTTTACCGCGTGCGATGCTTAGCATTGCGTTGATTTCAGGCTGGTACAGCTCTTGGGTTCTGCTGGCGCTCTGCATCCATAGCGTACTGATTTTGCATCGCTTTCAGGGGCCCTATAACGGCGGCAGTGACCGTATGGGACTATTGATACTATATTGCCTGTGCCTGTCACGTTGGCTGCCTGATGGTCTGCTGGCCCAAGCCGCATTCGGATATCTGGGCATACAGGTCATCCTGTCCTACTTCATCTCGGGGCAGGTCAAGATCGTGAACCCCGAATGGCGCAGCGGGCGGGCGCTGTCCGACGTATTCAGCTTTTCGGCCTATCCCGTCGCCGAAAACCTACGCGGTTTGGCGCAGTTCCCGCGGTTGCTGTGGGGGGCATCATGGGCTGTCATGCTTTTTGAGGTGCTCTTCCCGCTTAGCTTTCTAAACGAGACACTGCTGATCGCCGCGCTGTTCATTGCCGCGACATTCCATTTGGCGAACGCCTGGCTGTTCGGGTTGAACCGGTTTTTATGGTTCTGGATTGCGGCCTATCCGTCACTGCTGTGGCTACAGTCACGCCTTATTGGCACGGGATAAACGCCTGTGAATGAGCCAATTAACCTGCCGTTTCACTCTGGTCGGCCGCTGCGAAGCGGATCGTAAACATCGTTCCGACGCCAAGCTCGCTTTCATAGTCGATGGTGGCCCCGTGTTGCGTCAAAATCTGCTTGCAGATGTGCATTCCAAGGCCGGCCCCGTTCTGCAACCGCGCGTCGGACCCATCCACCTGCGAGAACAGACCGAAAACCTTTTCCTTTGACCCATCCGGGATCCCCACACCGTCATCTTTTATTATGATCTGAGGCCCGTCTTCGTCACAGTGCAGGCTAATCTCGACATTACCGCCCCGTTTGGAAAACTTGAACGCATTAGACAGGATATTCGCCAATACCCGATCCAGTTGGCTTTTGTCACCGCTTACAATGCAGGGCTGGCCTGTTCCCGAAACCGTAAGCGTCACTTGCCGGTCTGCGGCATAATTGCGATAGGCCTCCGCTGACATGTCGATCAGCGCACTTAGATCAACCGGGCCAAAGCTGACTTGCCCGGTGCCAAATTCTTGTTTTCGCAGCCTAAGAATATCATCAACCAAAGACAGCAGCCGCTCGCTGTTTTCATAGGCGATTTGAACCAGACGTTGCGCCTTTGCCGAACTGGCTTCCTGCATGTCTTTGCGCATCAGGCTTAACGCGCCCTTGATCGAGGTCAGCGGCGTGCGCAACTCGTGGCTGACGATCGATACAAACTCGTTCTTGGTATTCTCTGCCGCGACCAGCTTTTCCATCGACTGCCGAAGCGACCCTGTGAGGTCGATCATCTCTGTGTTCCGTGTGGCAAGTTCCTTGGCGTAACCGATGAGATCCCTCTTTTCGCGATAGGACACAATCAATGCGGTGATCGCCGCGCCAATCTTTGAAAGACCCGCCTTTACATCGTCAGAATAGGTCTTGGGCTCAACATCCAGAACGCAAAGCGTGCCAAGACGCATATCCTCTTCAGGCTCCAAAACGGTCCCAAGATAAGACCGAAAACCCGGTTGCCCCACAACGAACGGATGATCTTCAAACCGGGGATCCGCTTGTGCATCTGTCACCTCGAACTGCGCGCTACCCATGATCGCATGGGCACAAAATGAGACGTCCCTGCTGGTCTGCTTTACCCCGCCCAAGCCGACGCCAGCCAGCACATGTTGCTGGGTCTCGGCAATCAATGTCACCAAAGCAACCGGTGCTCCCGCCAAGGCCGACGCCACCTCGCACAGCCCTTGTATCTCCTCATATGGAATAGCTAAGTCGAGGCCCAACAGATCTATATATGCCAGCCGTTCCGCTTCATTTTTTGGGACAGGCGGGAGGATCATGCATCAGTCCCCAATAGTGCAGCGTGTGCTAAAATTATTAACGTTATGCAGATCATTCTAACCTCATTTCCCCCAAGACCAGCCCGGCCAAAATCTCCTTGGGGTAATATTTGTGTCACCTTTTGAAAGGGAACACTCCTTAAAAATTACCAGTGCGTTCATTGGCGCTTTCCAGATGATATAAAAGGAAATTGGCAATTCTAAGACTGCCCGCACGATTATCGGCATGTGATTTCAAGCATCAGTTGAAAGCACACCACGCCGGCGCGGTACCACCTGAGGGTTTTTGTTATCTGATTGGAAATAATGGCGGAGAGACAGGGATTCGAACCCTGGGAACCCGTGAAGGCTCAACGGTTTTCGAGACCGCCCCGTTCGACCACTCCGGCACCTCTCCGCATCGGTGTGGTGCGCTCGTTTAGTCCCGATTTGGCGGGGTGACAAGGGGGGCGGGGGGATAATTCTGGGTCACGGGGATTTTCATTGCCGCCCGCCTTATTTGTCCTAAGATCACAGCGGTTGGTAATACAAGGATCATGCAATGCGGGCGCTGGAACGAATTTGTCACGTGGCAATCATGGCCGCGGCCGTCTGGATGACGGCGGTTGCAAGCCCCGGGCATGCCGCGGATCAGCGGCGCGTTGATGCATTTCTTGAGGTAACGGGGTTTGGAGTGGCGCTGGAAAGCATTCGGCTGTCGGCGGATTCTGCGCCTGAAATGCTCGGCATTGATGCTCAGGCCTTCGGGTCTGAATGGTCCCGGCTGGTGCGCGAAGTGTTTGACACAGATGTGATGTTGCAGATGGGCTCTGACATCCTGACGCAAACGCTAAGCGAAGAGGCGCTTGAACATGCGGCGGGGTTTTATGCGTCAGATCTGGGTCAACGTTTGGTGACGGCGGAAAACGCGTCGCATATGATGGATGATGGCGCGGCCAAGTCCGAGGCTGGCATTGCCATTCTTGAAGGGGTCCAGCGTGTTAATCCGGCCCGCGCTGCGCTGCTTACCAGGTTAAACGAGGCCAGCGATGTCGAAGACAGCTCAATCAGGGCGATCCAAGAGGTGCAGATCAGGTTTTTGATGGCCGCAGCCGGGGCAGGGGTGATCCGCTTGCAGATGGAAGAACCCGACCTGCGCGAGGTTTTGCGTAGCCAAGAGCCCGAGATGCGCGCATCAATCCAGCAAAACGCACTGGAAACGTCAGCCTACACTTATCAGGCATTTTCCGACGATGAGGTGCAGGCCTATGCGCAAGCGCTGGAACACCCCACGATGCAAGAGGTCTATGCGCTAATGAATGCCGTGCAATACGAGATCATGGCCAATCGTTTTGAGGCGGTGGCGGCGCGCTTGGCGGGCATGCAGCCCAGTCAGGACCTTTGATGCGCCTGCTGTTTATCTCGCCGCTGCTATGGCTGCCGCTGCTATGGCTGTTGGCGGCACCGCTCTGGGCCGATGCGCGGGCGCAGGTGTTAATGGATGCTCTTAAGATCGACGAGGTCGCCGCGATTTTGCAGGCCGAGGGGTTGGACTATGCCCAGACCTTGAACCAAGACATGTTGGGCGGGCAGGGTGGTGCAGGCTGGCAGATACAGGTCGATGCGATTTACAGCCCTCAGCGGATGGTCGAAACCCTGCGCGGTTTTCTAGAGGCTGAGCTGCAAGGTGACATGCGCGAGCTGACGATCGATTTCTTCGCTTCGGGCATCGGCGCGCAGATCATCACTCTGGAAAATGCCGCCCGCGCCGCCATCACGGATCAAGAGATTGAAAACGCCGCCCGCACCAAGTTTGCCGAGCTGGAGGGCAGCGATGATGCGCGTCTGGCCCAAATTACCGCGCTGATTGATGCTGGCGATATGATCAACCGCAATGTTACCGCCGCGATGAATGCGAACTATCAGTTCATGCGCGGTCTGGCCGATGGCGGTGCCGTGGACATGACCGAGCAAGAGATTCTGGCGGAAGTCGGCGAACAGCAAGAAGAGATTACTGAAGATACTACAGGCTGGCTGTACGGTTATTTACTCATGGCCTATTCACCGCTGGAGGATGACGCGCTGGACCGCTATATTACCTTTGCGCAGACAAAGGCTGGCATGGCTTTGAACCGGGCGCTGTTTGATGGCTATGGTGCCGCCTATGCTGATATTTCTTATACCTTGGGTCGGGCCGTTGCGTTGAATATGGTCGCAGAGGAGCTTTAGCCCCTAAAACGCCGGTTCGCCGCTTGACATAAAGGCGGCAGTGGTGCATTTGGCAGCTCTCAACCCAAAGGTATCCGTCTCGGATGCCTTTATTATTTTATGATCATCCCGAAATGGGGTGCGCTGTCCGAGGTGGGCCAAGGCCCGAAAACACCCGATAAGGGGACCACAGGACGCGAAAGCGAAAAAGGAAAACGCATGTTTGCGGTCATCAAGACAGGCGGCAAGCAGTACAAAGTTCAATCCGGCGATATGCTTCGGGTAGAACGTTTGGCTGCTGACGCGGGCGAAACAGTCCAATTCAACGAAGTTCTGATGCTGGGCGGCGACAGCCCTGTTGTTGGCTCCCCCATGGTAGACGATGCCGGCGTTCAGGCCGAAGTTGTTGACCAGATCAAGGGCGAGAAAGTCATCCACTTCGTCAAGCGCCGCCGGAAGCACTCCTCCAAGCGCACCAAAGGCCACCGTCAAAAGCTGACGCTGGTTAAAATCGGCGAGATCATGGCATCTGGCGCAGGCAAGTCCGGCGCAAAAGCAGCCATCGGCACAGGGTCGGTCAGCGCAGCAGCCGTTGCAGCCATCGAATCCAAAGCAGCCGCCAAGGTTGACGCAGCCAAGCCTGCGAAGAAAACCAAAGCAGAGAAAAAAGCGGCAGCCCCTGCTGCTGAAAAGCCCGCGAAGGCAGCCAAAGCAAAGCCAGCCAAAAAAGCGGCTGCAGCTGAAGGCGCAGACGATCTGAGCAAGATCTCTGGCGTTGGCCCCGTCATCGTTGGTAAGCTGAACGGCGAAGGCATCACCACATTTGCACAAATCGCAGCGTGGACAGATGCAGACGTAGAAGCAATCGAAGAGAAACTGTCGTTCAAAGGTCGTGTGGGTCGTGAAGACTGGATCGCACAGGCCAAAGAACTGGCAAAAGGCTAAGGAGAGACACCAATGGCACATAAAAAAGCAGGCGGTTCATCCCGTAACGGTCGCGACTCCGCAGGACGTCGTCTTGGCGTAAAAAAATACGGCGGCGAAGCTGTTATTCCCGGCAACATTCTGGTGCGTCAGCGCGGCACAAAATTCTGGCCAGCTGAAGGCGTTGGCATGGGCAAAGATCACACCATCTTTGCCAAGGTCGACGGTAAGGTTCAGTTCCACAAGGGTCTGAAAAACCGCACGTTTATCTCGGTCCTGCCAGTGGCAGAAGCCGCAGAGTAAGCCGTACCTACAAGGGTTTTGAAAAAATTCAGGGATCGGCGGAAACGCCGGTCCCTTTTTGTTGTTAATCAATTGTTTAATTTCTCTGTCCAGAAAGGAAGGGCTTAGATGACACTGCCACAACGCTCTTTCCGGATCATTGCGACGGCGGCGCGTGAAATCTGCGCATCTGTGGCCCTCCGACTGTTGTCAGCATCCCTATCGGTTAGGGTGCCCTCATGAGCGTCGCAATCGCATCACTCGCGGTATTTGCTGTCAGTCAGGTCGGCACACCAGGCCCCGCCAATATGGCGATGATGGCAACCGGCGCGCGCTTTGGCTTTCGTGCCGCATTGCCATTCGTCGCAGGCGTGGCATTGGGCAAACAACTGATCATCTGGCCCATCGGTTTTGGCCTGATGCAACTGGCCGAACAGGCACCGCTGTTGTTCACACTGCTGAAATTCGCATCAGCGGCCTATATCATCTGGCTGGCATGGAAGGTGGCAAACCTGCGGTTGGGGCAGGGGCACGAGACGGAAAATGCCCCCGGATTTGCGGCAGGGCTGATTGTGCACCCCCTGAACCCTAAGGCATGGGCGATGATCGTTGGCAGCTTTACCGCATTTGTCACCCCCGGCACGCCAACCTTGGCTGCCACCGCGACAGTCGCCGCTGTGTTGCTATGCTGTCAGGCTATTTTGCACCCCCTCTGGACACTGGCCGGGGCAGGTATTGCAAAGACTGTCGCCGGTACCATCTGGGAAAAATATCTGATGTGGTTTCTGGCCACTTTGACAGTTGCATCAGTCCTATTCGTATTGTTCGGAGGAGGAGCATGACGATGAAAACTCTACAAATCCCCACGCAGCCCGTGATTGAAACAGAGCGCTTTGACCTGCGTCCCGTACGCCAGTCCGATCTGGGCCTGATCGAACTTTATGCTAGCGATCCGCGCGTGGCCAATAACACCGTCTCCATTCCCCATCCGCTCCCCCCCGGCGTGATCGAGGCCTATATCAAACGCGCCACCAGCGATGAGCGTATCGAAGACGTGTGGGTGATGGACGGGTTGAAAACCGGTGGCTCCGAAGTGATGGGGGTCATCTCCCTTGTCAAAATGGACCGCGACCAATCCGAGGTTGGCTATTGGGTGGCACCTGCATTCTGGAACACCCATCTCGCCTCCGAAGCCGTGCAAGCGCTGGTTCAGGCAAACCCGCTTGGCAATAATAACATGTTCGCGTCGGTGTTCCGTGACAACCCGGCCTCGGCCAAAGTATTAACCAACGCAGGTTTCCGCTATCTCGGGACTGCCGAAAGCTATTGTCTGGCGCGCGAGACCTGCGTACCTACATGGACATATAGCATCAAACTGTGATCTGCCGTGCCCCGGAAAGGCCCCTGAAATGAAGTTTCTCGACCTGTGCAAAGTCTACATCCGCTCTGGCGCAGGCGGGGGCGGCTGTGTGTCGTTCCGCCGCGAGAAATACATCGAATATGGTGGTCCTGATGGCGGCGATGGCGGGGCCGGTGGCTCTGTCTGGGCCGAAGCGGTTGACGGTCTGAACACGTTGATCGATTTCCGCTATCAGCAACATTTTTTTGCCCGTAACGGCCAGCCCGGCATGGGCAAACAGCGCACCGGCAAAGATGGCGATGATATCATTCTGCGCGTTCCCGTTGGCACTGAATTGCTGGACGAAGATCAGGAAACCGTTCTCGCCGATATGACCGAACTGGGCCAACGGATCGAACTCGCCCGTGGCGGCAATGGCGGTTGGGGTAACCTGCACTTTAAATCGGCCACCAACCAAGCTCCTCGTCGCGCCAACCCCGGCCAAGAAGGCGTTGAACGCACGATCTGGCTGCGTCTGAAACTGATCGCCGATGTGGGTCTGCTGGGGCTGCCAAATGCGGGCAAGTCCACGTTTCTGGCCGCCACTTCTAACGCGCGTCCGAAAATTGCCGATTACCCGTTCACCACATTGCACCCGAATTTGGGCGTTGTGGGCGTGGATAACACCGAATTCGTCGTCGCCGACATCCCCGGTCTGATCGAAGGGGCGTCCGAAGGGCGCGGTCTTGGCGATCTGTTCTTGGGTCACGTGGAACGCTGCGCCGTGCTGTTGCATTTGATCGACGGCACCTCTGCGACCATTGCCGCGGATTACCAAACCATTATCACCGAGCTTGAGAAATACGGCGGTGATCTGGCCGACAAACCTCGCGTGACCGTGCTGAACAAGATCGACGCCTTGGACGAAGAAGAACGCGCAGCCGCGCGGGCCGAACTGGAAGAAGCCTGCGGCAGCGACGTGATGATGATGTCCGGCGTTGCCCGCGAAGGCGTGACCGATGTGCTGCGTGCCTTGCGTGGCCAGATCGACGACGACCGTCTGCGGTTCCGCCCCGCCGAGGAAGAAGCGCCTTGGCAACCCTAAGCGACGGCAAACGTATCGTTGTTAAAATCGGCTCGGCCCTGTTGGTGGACAGGGCGACAGGCCAGCTGCGCGCCGATTGGTTGCGCTCGCTCGCGCAAGATGTGGCATGGCTCAAGGGGCAGGGCAAAGATGTTGTGCTTGTCTCCTCAGGCTCCATCGCTTTAGGCCGTGGTGTGTTGGGTTTGCCCATGACTACGCTGGCGTTGGAACAATCCCAAGCAGCCGCCGCCGTTGGGCAAATTCGATTGGCCCGCGCCTATGAAGAGGTGCTGGAACCACACGACATTACCACGGCGCAGGTGTTGGTCACCCTCGAAGACAGTGCCGACCGACGCCGTTATCTGAACAGCCGCGCCACGCTCGAGCAGTTGTTGTCGCTAGGCGCCGTGCCCATCGTCAACGAAAATGACACCGTTGCCACCGATGAAATCCGCTTTGGCGACAACGACCGCCTTGCTGCGCAAATCGCGGTGACAGTGGGGGCGGATCAGCTGATCTTGCTGTCCGATGTGGACGGGTTTTATTCAGCCAACCCCAATGATGACCCCGCTGCCATCCGCTATGAAACCGTCACCACCATCACCCCCGAGATCGAAGCACAAGCCGGCGATGCTGGCTCCGGTCTGTCCAAGGGCGGTATGAAAACCAAATTGATGGCCGCTAAAACAGCGACTGCCGCGGGCTGCGCCATGGCCATCTCCGAAGGGTCGCCTCTGCGGCCGCTATTTGCATTGGAAAACGGTGCGAATGCGACGTGGTTCACCGCGCAGTCCGACCCGCAAACCGCCCGCAAGCTTTGGATCACAGCGATGAAACCGCGCGGCAGTGTGACCCTTGATGCCGGTGCCGTGGCCGCCATGTCACGGGGCAAATCGTTGCTGCCTGCCGGCGTCACGGCGGTGCAGGGCCCCTTTGCGCGGGGCGATAGCATCTCGATCCTAACGCCGGACGGGCGCCCCATCGGATACGGGCTTACGCGCTATTCCTCTCACGAGGCGCAGATCATCAAAGGCCACCAAAGCACTGAAATAGAAGAGCTTTTGGGTTCTCCGGGCCGTGCAGCTTTGATCCACCGGGATGATCTGGCACTCTCTTGATTTCCAAATGGTTTAAAATCCTCGCCGAAGGCTTTAGGTAGTGCTTAGCCGAAATGAATAAAAGTAGATCTGAAACGATGACCTTGGACATGACACAGACATCCGACATTCCCGCGTTGATGGCAGACATTGGCCGCCGTGCCAAAGCCGCCGCCGCGACCCTTGGATTTGCCAGCGCCAATCAAAAACAAACCGCCCTTGAAAACGCCGCCGACGCCATGTGGGAGGCGCGCGCTGATATCTTGACCGCAAATGCGCAAGACATGGAATTTGGTCGCGACAAGGGGCTGTCTGACGCGATGATGGACCGTCTGTTGCTGGACGAGGGGCGCATCAAGGCGATCACCGACAGCCTGCGCAGCATTGCGGCGCAAAAAGACCCCGTTGGCGAGGTTCTGACCGAGTGGGACCAGGCGTCAGGTCTGCATATCCAGCGCGTGCGCACGCCTTTGGGTGTGATCGGCGTGATCTATGAATCGCGCCCCAATGTGACTGCCGATGCCGGAGCCTTGTGCCTGAAAGCCGGGAATGCGGTTATTCTGCGCGGAGGCTCGGAAAGCTTTCATTCCTCGCGCGCGATCCATGCCGCCTTGCAACAGGGGCTTGAGGCCGCTGGCCTGCCCAAGGACGCGATCCAGCTTGTGCCCACCCGTGACCGTGCTGCGGTCACCGAAATGCTGACCATGACCGATACGATTGACGTGATCGTGCCCCGCGGCGGCAAAGGGTTGGTCGGCCTTGTCCAGCGCGAGGCCCGTGTGCCGGTTTTTGCCCATCTCGAAGGGATCGTACACATCTACATCGACGAGGCTGCCGATCCCGAAAAGGTTCTAAAGGTCGTGTTGAACGCGAAAACCCGCCGGACAGGTATTTGCGGCTCGGCCGAATGTCTGCTGATCCACGAAAAAGTCGCGCGCACCATCGGTAGAGGTGTGATCAAAGCGCTGATCGACGCAGGCGTCGAAGTCCGCGCCGCGCCCCCATTGTCCGATATCGAGGGCACCGTGCCTGCGACCGATGAAGACTGGGGGCACGAGTATCTCGACATGATTATCGCCGCCAAAACCGTGCCTGATATCGATGGGGCCATCGCGCATATCCGCGAATTCGGGTCCAACCACACCGATTGCATCATCACCGAAGACGATGCGGCAGCGACCAAATTCATGACGCGTCTGGATTCCGCAATCTTGATGCATAACGCATCCACGCAATTTGCCGATGGCGGAGAATTCGGCATGGGCGCCGAGATAGGGATCGCCACCGGGAAAATGCACGCACGTGGCCCAGTGGGGGCCGAGCAGTTGACCAGCTTTAAATATCTTGTGCGCGGCGATGGTGCTGTGCGCAGCTAACCTACTGAATAGCGGGCCTTAAAACGACAACGTAATCTCGTTTTCGAGAATCTGGGACGTCACCTGTTTGCCCGCCTCGCGTGCGATGATCGGCAGCAACCCAAACTGTACCTGCGCTGGCCGCAGCTTGACCGCAGCTTGCCCGGTGGCCAGAACCGACCAAAGCTCAGCATCGATGTTGAGCTTTTCGGCCCGTCCGGTCAGCACCCATTTGGTGCCGGACGCGCTAACCGTAATGGTGCCACCGTAAGGCATACCCGTTTCCATACACAGCAGCGCTAAAAAGCACATCCGGGTCTCTGTCCGCCGTTGCGCCTCTTTCAGGGCCCAGTCGACATTCCAGCGTGTATTGTGGTGATAGTCATCCAGAATGCCGATGGTTTCCGGCACGCCGATAACCTGATTTTCTGCTGCACCAAATGCCACCCGAAAAAACCGTATGCGCGCACTGGCGCTGCACACACTATCACCAATAAGGCTCATTTCCGCGCTTGACCCGGTGCCCGCCATCGCAAGCAGTTCCAACCCGTTGTTGACAGCGCCGATGGGCGATATCAAATCATGGCAAATGCGGCTGCCCACCAACGCCGCAAGCTCGATCTCTGAATTAGGCATGCGTTGCCACCCCCGCTAAAGGAAACCCCATGGATGATCTGAATGCCATTTTGACGCCGGGCATGTTGGTACAGCACCCCGAACACCCAAACTGGGGTGTCGGACAGGTCCAAAGTAACATAGATGGTAAAGTGACAGTGAACTTTCGCAGCGAAGGCAAAATGGTCATAGATAGTTTCCGGGTCGGTTTGACGCCTGTCTTTGGTGACAGTTCTAGGTTAGCAAAAGGTTAATATCAGCCTAACCACTATAAGGCTACTTTGGCCATGTGCCTTCGACCACCACGACCAAGGAATCGCCCATTGACCATTGGAACCGCCGCAGATTTTGAGCTTAAGCTGGCCCAAACGCCAGCCGAGCTGCGCGCCGCGCAGCGATTGCGGTATGATGTATTCGTGACCGAATTGGGCGCGGGCGGTGCGCTTGTTGATCATGAACAGCAGCTCGAACAGGACCGCTTCGACGAATTTGTCGACCATTTGATCCTGTCGTGCAAGACCACTGGGCGGGTCGCGGGCGTTTACCGGCTCTTGCGCGCCGAGGCGGCTGAAAGGGCAGGTGGTTTCTATTCCGAGACCGAATATGATCTGGCCCCGCTCAAACATTCGGGCCGACGTCTGCTGGAATTGGGCCGCTCTTGTTTGCACCCCGATTACCGTGGCGGAATGGCGATGCATCATCTGTGGTCCGGTCTTGCCAGCTATGTCGCAGAGCACCGCATCGAAATCATGTTCGGCGTTGCCAGCTTTCACGGAACCGACATTTCAGCGCTTGCACAGCCCTTGTCATTGCTGCATCTGAACCATCTTGCGCCGCCCGATTTACGGGTGCGCGCCCACGAGGATGCCTATCAGGATATGAACATCATACCCGCCGAAGAACTGGATCGCCGCCGCGCCATGGTTCAGGTGCCCAGCCTGATCAAAGCCTATCTGCGCCTTGGCGGCTGCGTCGGCGATGGCGCGTTTATTGATCACAGCTTTAACACAACCGACGTCTGCCTGATCATGGACACGGCAAAACTCAGCAGCCGGCAGGCGCGCATCTATAGTGGATCGGCAAGATGAACGCACGTTGGGACGGCTCGGACCCACAGATCGAGCATCAGATTGGCCCGGTCGGGTGGCTGCGCGTTCTGGGGCGTGGTGTGGCGCTCGCGCTGCTTGTCACCATCGGCTTGATCATCCTGATGCTGATCCGGCTGGTTGAACGACCCTTGTGCGGGCAGGGCAGGCCGGTATCGCCCTATGTGACCCAAGCGGTTTGCCGCATTGCTTTCTGGATCATCGGGCTGCGCCGCCGCCGGATCGGCACCGCCATGCAGCACCCCGGTGCCGTGGTGGCAAACCACGCCAGCTGGCTGGATGTCTTTTCGCTGAATGCCAGCCAACGGATCTATTTCGTCGCTAAGTCCGAGGTCGCCAGCTGGCCCGGTATCGGCTGGCTGGCCCGCGCCACGGGCACTGTTTTTATCGAACGCAACCCCAAGCGCGCGCGCGAACAGACCGAATTGTTTCAACAGCGGCTGTTGCACAATCACCGTTTGCTGTTCTTTCCCGAAGGCACAAGCACCGACGGGCAGCGGGTTTTGCCCTTTAAAACAACGTTGTTTCAGGCCTTCATGGCCCCGCAGCTGCGCGATGTCATCTGGATCCAGCCAGTCAGCGTGACCTATAATACGCCGAACGGGTCAGATGACCGCTTCTATGGCTGGTGGGGCGATATGTCCTTTGGCGCGCATCTGCTGGCGACCCTCGCGGCTAAGGACCACGGGGTGGTGATTACACGCTATCACCAGCCGCTCAGGGTCTCTGACTTTTCCGATCGCAAAACACTGGCCATGACCTGCGAACGCATTGTCCGTGCCGGACATCAGGCCGACCTTTTAGGCAGCGATGCCTAGGCCAGCAACGCCAGTGGTACCGACAGAACCGCCGCAAGAAACACCGCTGCTGTAATCTCGTCCGGTTTCAAACCACCGGGCTGCGCGGTGCCTGACATCTCGACGGTGCCCCAAACCGTACCGTCAAACAGAATAGGAACGCCAATATACCGTTCAGGTTTGCGGCCGGTCAGGTCCACCGTTTTCGTCATCGGCGTCGCGTTGAGCACATCCGAGGTGACCATTCTCTTTTGCTGAATGATCTGTCCGGTCGTGTACAGATCGATATCCTTGACCGGCACAGATTGCGGCCAAAGAGCAGAGCTTGTGGCGCATAGCACGCGCACCCGCTTTTTGCGAAACTGCGTAATGCAAACATCTTCCATCCGCAAAGCATCACGCGCCAAAACCAAAAGCATCAGCAGTCGGTCGTTAATCAAGTAGCCTTGCTCGCCCAGGATATTTTGCACATCATGAGCAAATACATCGATCATCGGGACCGCCTTGGATCGAGAGATCACGCGCGGCGGTAGCGGGATGGGATCGTCCAAAAAAATAAGCTCCTTAGCAATACGGCTGGCAAAAATGGTTCAAAATCGCGCAATAGGGACCCAATAACAGCAAACATCGCAAAGCATCAACTTCTGCGAGAGGCTTTTTTGAAATTTCTCCTTTTTAGATGATATCGACGGTCATCCCTAGCCCGGAGGCCCGAAAACACCCCTTGTGCATAGGGAAAAACCATCCTATACGCGCGCTACTTAAACCCGCAGTCGGGGTTGGGCCTTTGAGGGAGAAATCCTTGAATGTCCGCCGGTTGGTCCCAACACGGGATCGAGACCCCCGACGAGGCAAAACCGGAAAGGTATAAAGACATGGCTCTTCCAGAGTTCTCCATGCGCCAACTGCTTGAAGCAGGCGTACACTTCGGCCACCAAACGCAGCGTTGGAACCCACGTATGGGTCCATTCATCTATGGCGCGCGTAACGGCATCCACATCATGGATTTGACACAGACTGTTCCAATGCTGGACCAGGCCCTGCAAGCCATCCGTGACACCGTCGCCAAAGGCGGTAGCATTCTTTTCGTTGGTACCAAGCGTCAGGCCGCACAGCCGATCGCTGATGCCGCAGAAAAATGCGCACAGTATTACATGAACCACCGTTGGTTGGGTGGCACATTGACCAACTGGCAGACTGTTTCCAAGTCGATCCAGCGTCTGAAATCCATCGACGAGCAATCCGAAAACGGCTTTACCGGCCTGACCAAGAAAGAGCGTCTTGGCATGGAGCGTGACCAGTTCAAACTGGAAGCTTCCCTTGGTGGTATCCGCGAAATGGGTGGCCGTCCTGACCTGATCTTCGTCATCGACGTGAAAAAAGAAGCGCTGGCCGTTGCAGAAGCCAACAAGCTGGGGATCCCTGTGATCGCCGTTGTTGACACCAACTGCTCGCCAGATGGCATCGATTATATCATCCCAGGCAACGACGACGCGGCACGCGCCATCGGCCTGTATTGCGACCTTGCAGCACGTGCAGCGCTTGACGGTATGTCCGCTCAGCTTGGTGCGGCCGGTGTTGACCTTGGTGCCATGGAAGAAGCACCCGAGGAAGAAGCATTGGTAGGCGGCGGCGTTGAAGTGGGCGCAGCATCCACCGAAACTGTTTCCAACGACGCAATGAGCGCCGACGCACCATTGGATATCGAATCCAAGCAGGAAACTGTAGAAGCGGCAAAGTCCTAAGCGACTGAACCCGGAGGCGGGCAGGGGACATTCCCCTGCCTGTCGTCAAACCGATACATTTTTGAGACATGAGTGCAGCCAAACCTGCCCCTCATATCATCCCAATTCAAGGAGAACCAAAGCGATGGCAATCACAGCATCCATGGTCAAAGAACTGCGCGACACCACCGGTGCCGGCATGATGGACGCCAAAAAGGCGTTGACGGAAAACGACGGTGACATGGAAGCCGCCGTTGACTGGCTGCGCACCAAAGGTCTGGCCAAAGCGGCTAAAAAATCCGGTCGCACCGCAGCAGAAGGTCTGGTCGCCGTTAAAGTCGAAGGCGGCCACGGTGTTGCAGTCGAAGTAAACTCCGAAACCGATTTTGTTGGCAAAAACGCCGACTTCCAGAAAATGGTTTCCGGCATTGCTGATGTCGCGATCAATGTCTCGGACGTTGACGCGTTGAACGCAGCCGACATGGGCGGCAAGCCCGTCTCGACCGTGATCACAGACGCCATCGCGACAATCGGTGAAAACATGTCCGTGCGCCGTATGCAGGCGCTCGATGGTGACATCGTTGTGTCCTATGTGCACAACGCCGCGGCACCTGGCATGGGCAAAATCGGCGTTCTGGTTGCCATGACCGGCGGAGATGAAGCGTTCGGCAAACAGGTCGCCATGCACATCGCAGCGATCAACCCAGCAGCCCTGTCCGAAGCTGATCTGGACCCGGCTGTAGTCGAAAAAGAAAAGCAGGTTCAAATGGATATCGCACGCGAATCCGGCAAGCCTGACGCCGTAATCGAAAAGATGATCGTTGGCCGGATGCAAAAATACATGTCCGAAGTGACATTGCTGAACCAGTCTTTTGTTGTGAACCCAGACCTGACCGTGGGTGCCGCCGCACAAGAAGCCGGCGCAACCATCACCGGTTTTGTACGTTTGGAAGTTGGCGAAGGCATCGAAGTCGTCAAAGAAGACTTTGCTGCCGAAGTTGCAAAAGCCGCCAAAGGCTAAGCGATCCAACAGCAAGATTGAGGGGCGGGGGCGCAGATGCGTTTCCGCCTTTTTTCGTTTAATACTAGCGGGTTAAATCGCCAAATGCGCCTTCAGTGCATCCAGTGCCAATACATAGCCCTGCGCGCCGAAACCGCAGATCTGACCCACCGCAACAGGTGCGATATAGGATTTGTGCCGGTATGCTTCTCGGGCGTGGATATTGCTCAGATGTACCTCTACCACGGGCAATTCGACCGACGAAATCGCATCCATCAGCGCAATCGACGTATGGGTATAGGCACCCGCGTTCAGGATAATTCCCGCATGGTTGCCCTTGGCCGCGTGAATGTGATCGATCATCGCACCCTCGTGGTTTGACTGCTCAAACCCGATCGTTAGACCCAGCGTATCGGCATGGGCGCGGCACAGCGCGTCGACATCCGCCAATGTAGTCGCGCCATACACCTCGGGCTGGCGTGTGCCTAAAAGGTTCAAATTAGGTCCGTTCAGGATCAGAATAGATGTCATAAGCCATGCCTTTTGTCGTCTTCCCGCAGGTTTAGCACAGCCGCCAACGCCTGTTTAGTCTTTCTTTTCAGGGAATTCGACGGGCCCGCCATGGTCTTTCCAGGTGGAGAAACCTTCTTTCAGATGTGTGGCCTCAAACCCCATGTCCTGCAATGTTGCCGTGGTGATGGCCGACCGCCAGCCCGACGCGCAATGAAAAACAAAGGTCTTATCCTCGCCGAAAATCGGTTTGAAATAGGGGCTATCCGGATCAACCCAAAACTCGATCATGCCGCGCGGCGCGTGAAAACTGCCCGGGATATAACCGCTGCGCTGGCGTTCGCGTATGTCGCGCAGATCGACGATCACAATCGCCGGATCCACCAGCATCGCGATCAAATCCGGGGTTTCGACCTCTCTGATCCGGGCACGCGCGGCCTGTACCATCTGCGCAGAGGAGATTTTCAATTTGGCCATTTTCAAACCCTTTCAAGCCAGCCGTCATCCGTTCACGACGGTATCGATACACATGAGATCGCGCCGACGCCTTCACGGCGAACTATGAACAGTAGATCAAGAGAGGTAAAGGCGGGCCAAGACAGTGAGGTTGATGTCAGGGCCTACAAAGGCCAGCACTATGTGAGACCACGGAAATAGACGCTTTAGGTGTTTTTATACTAGATACCAAAAGCTTAGTTGCGCACATCCATCACCATCTCAGCACATCAATATATTACATAATACCAATTATAAGTATTGTCGATATCCGTCCGTCCAATGCCCTGACGCTCTTGTTAGCCAGCCGTATAACGCCCGCCAACGGTATCAATCGCTTCGACGTTTTGTGCGGACGCCCCGTTAGGATCAAACTCTTTCTCCAGATACGCGTCGACAATCGTCTTGGCCAATTCAACGGCAATGGTGCGTGCGCCTAACGTGATAATCTGCGCATTGTTTGATGTGGCCGCTTTGCCGGCTGAATAGCTGTCGCTGACCAGCGCCGCACGAATGCCGGGTACTTTGTTTGCCGCAATACAAACGCCGATCCCCGTGCCGCAACACAAAATCGCACGGTCATACGTGCCGTCCACCACTTGCGATGCAACGCGATCTGCGAGATTGGCGTAATAGTCATCCGGGCCGTTCTCGGTGCGCGATATCTCGGAAACGTCGAAACGTGCTGACAGGTATTCCGCCAAGGCAATGGCCAATGGTTCTCCGGCGCTGTCGCCTGCGACTGCAATTTTCATGACATCTCTCCTAGTTGGTTTGCGCGGCAGCGCAGCGTTTCAAAATGTCCAGATAGCCGTCGACGTTCCATGCGGAGCGGCCAATGAATAACCCGTCGATGTTCGGACATTCGATAAGCTCGGCGCAGTTGCCCGGGTTGACCGACCCACCGTAAAGACATGGGACACGCCGCCCCAACACACGTGTTGCAACGTCTATAATCTCGGCATGACGGTCATCAGCATAGCCGGAACTGGCGGGCGTTCCGTTCTCTCCGATGGCCCAGACCGGCTCATATGCGAACAGAACTGTTGCATCATATTTGGATTCGGGGATCAGACCCAATGCGGCACGTACCTGATGTTCCAGTACTTCGGGCCCCTCGCCCGCGTTACGCTGGTCCAGCGTTTCCCCGATACAAATCAAAGGGATAAGGCCGTTTTTCACGGCGGCTGCGGTTTTGCGTCCGACGAATTCATCCGTTTCACCAAAGAACGCACGCCGTTCGGAATGGCCCAGTTCGACCATATCCGCCCCGCAATCGACCAACATTGGCGCCGAAATCTCGCCGGTCCAGGCCCCTTTATCGGCCCAATGCATATTTTGCGCACCTACCTTGACCGACGTAGCGGATAAAAGGTGTTTCACCTCTCGTAGCGTGGTGAATGGCGGGATGACAAACCGCTGGATGGTTGGATCCGCATCAATGTCAGCCTGCGCCAGCTTTGAAGCGAAAACCTCTGCCTCGGGCAGAGTCTTGTTCATCTTCCAACTGGTTCCGACCCATTTCATGCTTGAACGCTCCCGACCTCGCGTATTCATACCAACTGGTATGATCACATGATTATTATGCTTTTAGAGGTAATGCAAGATATCTCGGCGCGCTCGGGCACATCACAAAAACATCAATCCCTCAGCGGACGCGGATCAAATCGGGTGCCGTGATTAGCCCCATTTGGCCAGTGCTGCGGCCAGCTCTGGATGCGTGGTTGCAAAGGCTTCAAGCTCGGCGCCCTGCTCGGCGGCTTGCCACGCCTGTTTGATCGCTTTAACGCCCGCCGCCGCGCCCATGGGGTGCCCATGGATGCCGCCGCCGCCCAGATACATCAGATCCAGACTGCGCCCGGTGCGATTATAAGTCTCGACAGCCTGCCCGCCCCATTGACCCGAACACACCACTGGCAGCGCGCAGTCGTCTTCGCGGAAAATCGGGGTTGTGACATCCTCAAAGGACTTCACGAAACTCTCGTCCGGTTCCCAGTATTTGGCGCGTATGCCGTTAATTTGAAACTGATCTACCCCCAGCAACCGCCAGATTTTCTGATAGGCCCGAAACTCCATCCCCAGACCGGGATGGCGCGTTAGAATGTCCCAGCCATTGCGATGGGCATGTAGACAAAGCTGCGATCTCTTGCGCAGAAATGACATGCCGCCATAGCCGATAGAGTTGATGTTGATCACCGCTGCATTGCCGCCGGCTTCGACGACCAGATCATGGTTTTTCATCATCGTATCGGGATCGGCCGAGGAAATCCCAAATGCATACATCACCTTCTTACCGGTCTTTTGCTCGTGGTTTTTGATCACAGGCATGATCGCCTTTACGCGATCCGCGACAGAGGAATAGCCGGGGTTCATCAGCTTTTCATCGTCCTTGATGAAATCGACACCCGCATCACAAAGCAACTGCACGACCTCGGCAGTCTCGGCCGGCAGCAGCCCGAGCGAGGGTTTGATAATCGATGCGACAATCGGCCCTTTTTCAACCCCGGTCAGACGGCGCGACCCGGCGATGCCGAACTGCGGCCCCGGATGACAATCCCACGCCTGAGGCAGATCAATATCCATCACCCGAACCCCGCTCAGCCCGCGCACGGCGAACACGCCGCCAATGGTAATCGTCATCAAGGCCGCGATATCCGTAGAAACGGCTTCGAGCGGGTATGCGATCACGGCGTGCGCGCGGTTGTACGGCCCCTGCCCCTGCGCATCCGGCAGCGACGGTTGTTCGGCAGGCTCCAACGGGGTCAGCTTCACAACCCGCGCGGCACAGCGTTTGCGCACGGCCTCGGTCTCTCCGGGCAGCTCTGTAAAGGTGCCAGTTGATTGATCAGAGGCGATTTTTTCGGCCAAAGCGCCAACATCGCCTGACGTTTCAAGCCGGTAGGTTACGTGGATCCATTCGCTGTTCATAAGGGCTTGGGCCTTTGGTTGGTGTTGCGCTGTTACTGCCGTGGGCCGCCGCCATCGCGGACCCACCCGAAATAGTCTTGTGATCCCATTTGCCCACCCTTCAGTGCCAGCTCCAGGCCGTCGAACCCATTACTGGCGTGCACCCGGCAAATCGATGCGCCCGCAATGGTTGGGGCCAGCGCGGTTAGGGCAAATATCTCGAGCTGTTGCGTGACGCTGCCAGAGGTATCCCCACCCGACACGACAGCACGGCGGACACCGCAATCGGTCAATATCTGTTTGAGGATCAGCCCCAGAGTTTCGCCAATTTTCCGGTTAATCTCAGCCATGCTGTGAGAGGACTTCGCCACCGCCTCGATGAGCTGTGCCACCATCGGATCATCAGGCCCCGCCGCCGAATACACCAACGGATCGTGCCCCTTGGACAGTGCTTCCTTGGACGCGGCGATTACACGGGCCGCCTCGCGGTTTACCGCTTCGGGGTCACGGCAGAGTTGGGTCGCGTCAAATGCGATACACTCGAACCCGTTTTGCCGCGACCATTCAATCTGGCTGGCCGTTGTGGGCGATACCGACCCCGAGACGCACATCATAGCACTTGCCCTTCCGATGCTGGTCGGCGGTGCCGTCTGCGCGATAATTCCGGTCCGCTGCCAATGTTCAACCAGCGCATATTCAATTCCTTGCGAGCCGACGACAAAAGGCATCTGGCGACGGTTTTCCCATAGAATACGCCCTGCGATCGCATCCGTATCATCATTCACGCTATCAATCGAAACAAGCGATAATCCATCCGGCCGCGCGTCTGCCTGCGGCGTATAGCTGAAAGATGCGCCCATCTCATTGAGCGGTATCAACGTTGCGTCCAGACGCCCTGATTGCTTGAGGATATGTGCAGCGACATCGGGTTCCTGCATGGGCGTAACCGGGTGCCGGGCCATCACCGGGTGCTGATCCAAACGAAATATCCGATCGCCCATTCCCGCGAAAAGCTGGCCAAAGCATTGATATCTGAGCATTTTTGGGGCCGCGACAAGAACGGGGATTGATTGGCTATCGAAACAATCTGCGCCGATCTCTATGGCCTTTCCAATCGATCCGATATGCGGCGCGGAATCCAAGGTTGAGCATATCTTGTAGTGGAAAATTTCGGGCTCAAATGCCTTGATCCGGTCAAAGGCTGTGGGCAGATTCTGGTCCATCCAATCAGGCGTTTGCGCCCGCGCGGTCGACGCGACGCCAAACCCCTCAATACCGGGAAACTGGTCCAGTTGGTCGGGCGTCGGCACGTCCAAAAACAGGACGGTTTTGATACCAGCAAAGTTCAAAACCTCCATCGTCGCGGCCGCACCGGTAAAGTCGTCCGCATACCATGCGACACGCGGTTTCTGAGCAGGCAGGGGCGTATCGCCACCGCTCGGGGTGCTGATCTTTCTAGACATTCTCCATGACTAGTACCTTGTTATACCAGTTGTCAATTCAATCCATCATGGGCATCAAAATTGTCACGTACACGCGGCACGATGCCCCTGCTTTACGCCAGATACATCTCAATCGCGGCGCGTGTGATGTCGCGCAGATGGGGGCGCGCGTAGACCTCAACAAACCTACCGTTCAGCTGCTCGCCAATCAAAAATGGCAACGTCGTCACCTGCTCTTGCGCGCTCAGAACGCCGCTTTCCAAAAACGGATCAATATATTCCAGTGCAATCCCATAACGCTGTCCGCCTTCGGAGATTGGGACGTGTATCTGCAACCAGACCAGAAAACGCGCGACGTCTTTGGCAACAGCGAGCCAGCTTTCGCCTTGAATATCAACGCCATAGATCGTGCCCTGATGATAATGGGCATTCAAACCGACGTAATCGCTATGGGTCGCGGCCTGTACGACAGGCACGCCCCTTACCGCATCAGTTTGCCCCACCACGGACGCGCGCAGACGGTCCAAAAGCAATCGATCCGCCGGGACCGACACCCGATCTGTCTTGACCGATGTCATCTTTTTCACCCAATGTCTGGGGCCGAAACGGCTATCTCTTTTCCGGAATTCACAATAGCGGCGAAGCCATTCACCGCTTTGCCACACAAGCTGTCGCCGGGCATCGCCGGAGGCCTGTGCGATCTCGTCACCCAGCCGCTTTCCCGGCGCAAAGCTCAGCACAGCGATACCGTCCTCGGGCCAAGTGTAAAGGCACCGGTTCGCCTGATATCGCGGGTCGTCAAAGGATCGCTCTAGAAAGTCCAGCTCCACCTTGAGGTTGCGCAGAACCTGCGGCACATCGCCGTCGAAAAACCGTTTTACGACAGCATCTTCACCGTTGATCGTTGCCCGAAACACCCAGCTTTTCAAGCTAACTTTCAGGGCGTCGCCCAAGGTAAACCGTTGCACCTCGTGCTTGGTGTTCAAAACGGCGGTCAATGCCCCGCGCGCGTCTTCTTCTGCGCGTATTTTGTCGATCCACAACGGCGCTTCCAACCGCATAGCCCCAGCCCTTTCCGCTCAGTCCCTTGGCCAAGCATAGCGTGCCGGTGACCATGGTACAGGCGCAACTGGGATAGATACAACGAAAGGGCCTGATTTCAGGCCTTCAAGGGCGTTTCGGCCAATTATATCAGAAGCTTATTCACTCCAGCCGTGGACATGAACATCGCGTCCCGAATGCTCTTTCATAATCTTGACCGCCAGATCTTCGTGCTCTTTGTCTTTTACCCGGACCCACAGCAAAATCCCGCCATGTTCGATCTGGGTGGCATAATAGTCCTTGTGGTGCTGTCCCACGCGCCGGGCCAGCAGCGCGCCGACGATTGCCGCAGGTACGCCTCCGACCGCGATAGCAGCAATCGACGCGGCCAATGTGCTGGCCGCCGTGAGCATCGCCGCCATGGCAACATATGAACCTAGAAAGAAAAAACCGCCTGCGATGCCGCCTTCAAGCTCGCCGATTGCTTCTTCGGAAACGAATGCCGCGCGGGGCGCGTTCGGGTCGTCTTCCAGCTCGGGCGAGCGCCAATAAGCAGTGCCCAGCTTTTCCTTCAGCGTGTCCTCGCCGCCCAGAAGGCTGATGTCATACCGGCTGAAACCGACCATCCGCAAATCATAAAATGCCTTTTGCAGGTCTTCGTAACTGTCAAAAACGCCGACGGCCTCCGGGATTTTAATGACGGTGGGTTTGTGGTCTGGCTCGTTTGTCGCGGTCATGGGATCGTCCTTTTGGGCAATACGGGATTTGGCCCTAATCTAGACGGGCCGCCTGCCTGCATATTGATCCAAATCAACCCTGTGCCCCTGCCCTATATGACCAAGCGCGCGCCGATGTTTTCAGGTCCGCGCGACCGCCCAATCTGCCATCTCAGGCAAAAGGTCATTCAACACGCTTTGAAATGCGCCAACGATTTCAGCCACATCGTCCGAGGCAACCAGGGTCGTTTTCGTAAACCGCCGCGACGCAACCACCCGTTGGTTGCTGTCATTGATCAACGTCAGATCAAGATCGACAGTGACGTCGAATGTACCGCCGTCCAATGCGTTGACCTCAAAAGCGTCGATGCGCACCAGTAACGCCTTGTCCGGGATTGGCCCCGCGTCGCTGCGCCCGACATATGCGATACGCCCGGTGCCAGAGATGCTGCGTATCAACAAGGATTGCAAGACCGCCGGCAATTCATCGACCCAGCGGGCATCGGGCAGATAGGTAACCGACGCCGCACCCGGCTTGATCATAATCCGGTCCGTGGCCAGCGCAGCCGACGCTTGCGGGCGCGCGACCAGCAAGGTACGTGATCTGCGGCCACCGCTGGTGGATCCGGCGACGGGGTGCAGATCAAAGGTATCCAGCGGTGCTGCAGCGCTGTTGATCGACGATATCGCCGCGCAGCCGCTGAGCGTGGACACCGCCCCCAACAAAGCGGCGCGGCGGGTTATGGTTTGCATAGGTCTATCTCCTGTATTCAGGGACACGGCCGTCCAAGATAAAGCGGGCGGGATCGCGTTCAATGCGGCGCGTAAGACTGCCCAATGTGTCGATTAATATGCGCGCCTCGGTGGCGAGCTTTGTGAGTTCCGGCAGCCCCTTGTTGGCAAAATCGCCAATCCCCGGGGTACTGTTTGCCACAGCGTTCTGTATCTGCTGCACGACGGCATCACTGCGGGCGATCAGCGCGCGCAGTTCGGAGGTGATGGCAGGCATGTCGCGGGTCACGTCCGTTACGGCACGGCTGATCTCGTCCGCGGCCGCGCGGATATCGGTCATCATGGGTTCCAGATCGGTGTCCAGAACCTCCGTCGCCGCATCAAACGTGGTTTGCGCCGATCCAAGCGCACCATCGGCAGCAACGAGCGTGGTATCCAAGCGGGTCAAACTGCCTTGCGCCTGATTAAAGAGCGTTTTGGCAGACAGGAGCGCCGCCTGCACGTCATCCGCCATGGGGTCCAACCGCCCGGTAAAGCCCGTCAATTGCGCCGCGACGTCCTCAATAGCTTGGTTCGCCGTGGCAACGCCGCTGCGGATATCGGCGGTGATCGCAGGGACGTCATTCGCAACGACCGCGTTGATCGCATCAATCGCTGTTTTTGCATCTGCCAGAACCACACGCGCCTCGGCCACCAAAAGCGTCCCATCACCATCTACCAGATGGTCGAAACTGTCTGACGCTTCGGTTACGGCAGTAAAGGCGGTATTGGCCCCCTCAAGTGCTGTCTCAAGCTCAATCAGGCGCGCGTTCAGTAATTCAGCCGTCTGGGCAAACCCATCCAGTGTGGTGCCCGTGCGGTGCTGTACATCAGCAATCGCCTCATTCGCCTGCGCTGACGCCTGTGACACCAGCGCCAGAATCTCGGGAACCTGTTGCGATAACAGCGCCTTGGCCTGATCAAAGGTTTCTTTGGCGCTATCGATGGCAGCGACCGAACTTGTCAGCGCCTTGTCCGCTGTGCCAAACGTCACTGTGGCCGCTTCGAGCGTACTGTCAGCTTGCTCAAGGGTCGTTGTCACCGCAGCACCAATGCTATCAAGCCGGTCGGTAAACCGGGTGATCTGATCGGTCGCATCGCGCACTGTGCCACTGATCTTTGAAAAATCGCTCAGCGCCTCATCCAGACGATCGGAAGAGGTGTCGATATTGCGCAGGATGTTGGTCACATGTTCTTGGTTCTCGGGGCCTGCAAGGTTCTGAAACTGCACAAGCAGTTTCTTGGCCTCGATCAGAATGTCCGGCGCGTCTTCGACCAGCGTTTGCACGGTTGACCGGCGCGAGGGGATCATCCGCCAGCCATCAGCATTCGCAACCAGCGGCGGTGCCGTCGGCGTGCCCCCCGACAGCGAAATATACGCCACCCCCGTCACCCCCTGCGATTGCAGCTGGGCCACCGTATCGGACCGGACCGGCACATCGCCTTCGATCTCGATGGTCGCGAATACCTTTGACGGGTCCTCATCGGCTATTTTCAAACCGACAACCTTGCCGACCGAAATGCCATTGAACAAAACATCGCCCGACGTATCCAGCCCCGACACGTTTTCAAACAGAATACCGTAGGTTTGATATTGCTTGTTGATCTGAACGCTGGCCAACCAGATGAAAAACGCCAAGGTCCCAAGGATGGACAGCAGGGTGAATATCCCGATCAGGATATAATTCGCGCGGGTTTCCATCATTGCGCCCCTTCTCTTTGGGCAGAGGATAAAGCCGCCCGCGCACGGGGACCGTGGAAATATTCATGCACCCACGGGTGATCGACCTGCATCATGTCGTCCATTGTTCCTACGGCCAATACTTTTTGATCAGCCAATACCGCGATGCGGTCACAGATCGCATGCAGGCTGTCCAGATCATGTGTCACCAGAAACACCGTCAGCCCCAGCGAAGCCTGCAATTGTTTGATCAGGATATCAAACGCCGCCGCCCCGATCGGGTCAAGCCCTGCGGTGGGTTCATCCAGAAAGACAATCTCGGGGTCCATGGCAATGGCGCGGGCAAAACCGGCACGTTTGCGCATACCGCCAGACAATTCCGACGGGTATTTCGCCATCGCATTTTCCGGCAATCCGACCATGCGCACCTTGATACCGGCAAGCGTTTCACGCAAGTCGTCAGGCAAGGCCAACTGCTCGCGCATCGGTGCCTCGACATTTTGGCGCACGGTCAGCGATGAAAACAACGCACCGTCCTGAAACATCACGCCCCAGCGGCGGCGCAGGGCGCGAAACTCTGCGTCAGATGTGGACCGCACGCTTTGTCCGAACACCTCGATCTGGCCCGCATCGGGTTCAAGCAGACCAACAATGGCCCGCAGCAACACAGATTTCCCGGTGCCGGACCCGCCGACCACGCCAATGATTTCGCCTTGTTTCACATCCAGATCCAGACCGTCATGCACCGTGTGCGTTCCGAACCGCGTCACCAAACCGCGCACACGGATAATAGGGTCACTTACTGCTGTCATTACACACCCACCACCGCGAAAAAGACCGAAAACAACGCGTCCATCACAATCACCATAAAGATCGAAAGCACCACCGAGGCAGAGGTCAGCCGCCCCAGCGATTCCGCGTCGCCGCCAACTTTCATCCCCTCGTAACAACCGATAATCCCGATGATCAGCGCGAAAAACGGTGCCTTGATCATGCCAACGCTAAAATGCCAAACATCTGTGTTGTTGACCAGCCGCGTTTGAAACACCGCAGGGGACACCCCCATATCGATCCACGACATCAGCGCGCCGCCGACCAGACCGGAAATATCCGCGATGAACCCCAGTGCTGGCAACATCAGCATCAGCGCCAGCACGCGCGGCACCACAAGGATCGTCACGGGATCAAGGCCAAGAGTACGCATGGCGTCGATTTCTTCGCGCATTTTCATCGACCCAATAGACGCGGTAAACGCCGATCCCGACCGGCCCGCCACGATGATCGCCGTCAACAGGATACCCAGTTCACGCAGGATCGAAATGGCTATCAGATCAACAACAAACACCTCGGCACCGAATTGGCGCAGCTGTGCCGACCCCTGAAAGGCCAAGACCACCCCGATCAAGAAAGCCATCAACGCCACAATGGGCACCGCGCTCACGCCGATTTCCTGACAGTGATGCACCACCGATGTCAGACGCAACCGGCTGGGGTGACGGATAATACCGCCAAGCGTTGCAATCACCTGCCCCAGGAACGAGGTCAGCTCAACCGTCATGCGCAATGCGCGCACGACCTTGCGGCCATAGACTTCGAACCGGTCGGCGATGCTCAGAGGTTTGGCAGCGGCCGCGTCCTTGGGGGGCATGTTCTTTTCAACCGTCGCGATCAATTGCGCCTGCGCCTGAGACGCGCCCCGAATTTCGAGCGCGATATTGTGCCGTGCCGCCCGCATCTTTTGATCGATCAAGAACCACGCGCCTGCGGTGTCCATCTGGGATAAGTCCGTAATATCAATAGAATGGAACGGTTCAGCGGCGGCATGGCCCCCGCGCCCCTCAAGCTGCAGCAGCGTGTCGATCAGCAAACGCCCCGACAGGGTCAACGTCCCATCGAACGTCGAACTCTGGATCGTCTTGGCTGGCATGGCGGCGGGTTCAGTCATGCCATTTATCCTAAAGTGTCGGGGCTGTGGGCACCATCATTCTTTGTGACAGCAGCCCCTTGGTTGTATGGCGAAGACCCCGACAATGCGCCGATACCCTCACTAACATATTGCACTGCATCTGCCGCCTTACCGGCCAATCCGCGCAGGATGGTTATCGGTTTGCGGCGCAATTTTTACACAACGGGGTGTAAAGAACGGCGGTCAAACGGGCGTCGGAAATCGGCCCGCCGCATTTTTTACATACGCCATAGCTGCCATTCTTGATCCGCTCCATGGCGAGCCTAAGCAATGCAATTTCCTTTTGGGCGGCGATCCCGATGCCTTCGAGCACCTCATCGTCCTCAAGATCAATGGATTGATCGTCCATATCGGGCGATTTGGGCGTACCCAACTCGTGATCAACCTCGTGCATGCGGGCGTCTAATTCCTGCAATCGCGCCTTGATCAATCCGGCGTAGTGAGAGTGGTCAAGCATGTTGTATCCTTCATTATTCGCGAGGTGCGCCCCATTTCGGGGGCGAGGGTTCATGAGCCGCCGAAGCCGCCTGTCACACCTTGCAGGTCGAAATGCCCAGCAAGCGGTAGAGCGGGCAGAACCGGAAAATCCCGGTGACAACCAGCACCAGCCCCACCAGCAGGCTGCCATAGCCCAGCACTGGATTGCTCCAGATATCGGGGATGTTCAAAACCCGCGCACCGATCAGCGCAAGCCCAAGGATGATCCTTAGGGCGCGGTCGATATTTCCAACATTTACGTTCATTTTACTCTCCATTCTTACGGGTACTTAGTGAATACGAATATGCGGGCCTGCGGGGCTTTGGGCGGGCCCGCTGCCCATCAGCTCTGACAGATGTTTGGAGTATGAGGCGAAAACAAAGGCGCGGAACGCCTTGGATTCAAGCATCAGCGCGTCGAATACATTGCAGGGGATCAACACCGCCTCGACGTCGGTTTCGGCAACCGCTTGAACAGCGCGGCCACGATAGGCCAGTAAACAGGCCGAGGTCAAAACGCAGCTCTCGCCGGAATGGATATGGTACATCGCGATTTTCCGGCCCATCGGCGAATATTGCTGCACCCGAACGGTGCCGGTCACGACAAGCAACAGGTTATCGGTCACGTTATCCGCGCCTGATATCGCAGCACCCTGCGCGCGCGTTATCAGGCGGGCGTGCCGGTCAAGCTGGTCCGACACATCGTCAGATATCCCGGCTAGATCCGGAAATGCAGCGCGCCATTCGTGTTTTCTGATCATATTTTCACCTGTGTTTCGGTCAGACTAAACGTCGAGACACGCGGCGGATTGATCTAGGTCAACGCAGAACCTTTGGCAGCATTTCGGGAATATCCACTGCGATCAGGCCGGGGCCAAAGGCCTCGGCGCAGCGAAAATGCAGCTCGGCTGCAAGGCAGGCCGCATCGAACGCATCAAAGCCTCGGGCCAGCAGGCCGGTGATAAAACCCGATAGCACATCCCCCGATCCCGCCGTGGCCAACCAACTGCTGTGTTGGAAACGCTTGGAGGATACGATCATGGGCGCGTGCGCGGGCCTTGCAACCACGGTATCGGGCCCTTTGAACAGAACAACGCAGCCGGCTTTCTTTGCGGCATGCTGGGCAAGGGTCACGCGGCAGGATGTTGTGTTGAATGCCTCTGGAATAAACCGGCGCAATTCGCCCTCATGCGGGGTCATGACACTTTGCGGATTGGAAATGCCGGGCAGCGGATCGCCCCTGTCTGACAGATGGGTGATCGCATCGGCATCGATGCACATCGGCAGCCCCAGCGTCAGCGTCTGCCCGACCTGCGTTTTGTTGCCGGATGACAATCCCAGATTAGGGCCAATGCAAATCGCCTGTGGCTTGATCCCCGTGAGATGGTCCTGAAATTCGCCGTCCTGCGTGTAGGGTTTAACCATAATTGCATTCAACTGAGCGGCATGTTCGGCCACCGCATCACTGCGACATACCACACTGACCAGCCCTGCCCCGATCCGCAACGCACCTCTGGCGGCCAGCCGCGCGGCACCACCTTGACCAAAGGGACCGGCAATAACCGCGGCGTGCCCATAGCGGTGTTTATGGGCCGCGCCCGATTTTTGCAGCGACCGCCAATGGGTATCGGTCATCTCAAAAACGGGTGTTTGGTCTTCTAAACGGGTCATCGACGGCTTTCAGCTGGCTTTGAAGTGCTGCGCGTTGGGGCAATATGCGCCCCTAACTCAATCAAATCGCCTCGAGACGCGCAAGGCGGCGCATCATCGCGTCCCGTTCTTCCAGCAGGTCCAGCACCAAGGCAACGCCCGCAGTATTGATCCCCAGATCGCGGTTAAGCCGCCGCGCCTTTTTCGCACGCGAAATGCTGGCCCCTATGAACCGCCAATCGCCGCTGTTGCTGCCCATCGGATCAATCACACCATGTTCGACAAGTTCGATGACCCATGTTTCATCAGCCTGACAAAACCGGCATAGGTCAGGCAATGACAGCGCATCAACGACGTCTGACTTTATCGTTGTCTTTTTCATTTCATTTCCCTCCAAGCCCGACCCGCGGATCAAAGGCCATCTCTTTGGCCATTTTCTCGAAGAACGCGCGTGCCTCTTCTGTTTCAACTTTCGGATTTACGATCTTCAACGTGGCATAGATATTGCCCGGAGGTTTGCCGGGCAGCCCCTTGCCTTTCAGTCGCATTTTCTGGCCTGATCGCGCATTTTTGGGAATACGCAGATCGACCTTGCCACCGGGGGTGGGCATCACGACCTGCCCCCCCAATGCGGCCTCCCATGGGGTGATGGGCAGATCAAGGTAAAGGTCCCGCCCGTCCGGCCGGTATATGGGATGCGGCGCAAAGGCGACCTCAAGAAACAGATCACCTGCGCCCTGCGCACCCGGTGCGCCTTGACCTGCCAGCCGAATATGCTGCCCCTGCGATACCCCCTTGGGCACGTGGACGGACAGTTTGCGATCTTGCATGGTGACGGTGCCGTTTGGGCCCACAACCGGCGATCTTAGGCTTAAGGTGCGATCAGCACCACGATAGGCATCCTCGATCGAGATTTCGATACGCCCGTGGCTGTCGGCACCACGGCCACCGCCCATACCCATACCGCCCATACCGCCTGACGGACCAGCGCCCCGGCGAAACAGGCTTTCAAAGAAATCGCTGAACCCTTCGTCGCTCTCTGGCCCGCCTTCAGAGAATGAAAAACCACTGTCCCAGCCGGGCGGCGGCTGATAGCGGCCCTGGCCTTGCGGCGGCTCCTGGCCTAGTTGGTCATAGGCCGCGCGGCGTTCGGGGTCTTTTAGAACCTCATAGGCCTCGTTCACATCTTTGAACTTTGCCTCGGATTCCGCATCTGAATTGATGTCGGGATGGTATTTGCGCGCGCCCTTGCGGAACGCCTTCTTGATCTCGTCATCGCTTGCATCGCGTGCGACGCCAAGCACCTTGTAGTAATCTTTGAAATCCATTTGCCAATCGTCCATTGAAAGTTGTTGATTTCATAATGCCCGCAAATTTCAGCCGCCGTTTGATCTGTATCATTTCTTTGGTTCAGCGGGCTGTTAACCTCTACACAACTGCCCCACCCGTTGACGGGGTGCATTTTTGGAACGGAGAACAGCATGAAGCGCCGCACGATATTATTTGTGATGAACATCGACACCGCCGACACCCTGATCAGCGCGGCCGCCGAAGCCGCAGCCGAGCAAGGCCACCGTTTGGTTTGCCTAATCTTGGGCGCATCGCCATTCTTTCCGGTCTATGTATCGCCATACGGGGCCGGCACCGTCCCGGATAACTGGAGCGAACTGGTTGCAGAGGTACAACAAACCCAACAAGACCGCGTCCAAGAAGTCGAAGCGCTGCTGGCCAAAAGCAATGCAGCGGGCGATGTGCAGTCGGTCATCTGCGCCACTGCCGATGCAAAACATGCCGTCGCACGGTTCGCACGGGTCTGCGACGAGGCGTATCTGGCCGACAACCTGCGCGACACGCCAGACTTTCTGCGCGAAGCTGCGTCGGGTGTTTTGTTCCACTCGCCGATCGGGCTGCGCATCAACGGGTCAATCGCCGACAAGATCGCCCGTGTTTTTGTCGCTTGGGATGACAGTGAGGCCGCAGCAAGCGCGCTGCACGCCGCCCTGCCCTATCTGATCGAGGCGAAAGAAGTGCTGATCGCCAGCATCGATCCGGTGATGATGGCCGACGCAGATGGTCAGGATCCCGGCACCGATGTCGCCGCATGGCTAAGCCACCACGGCTGCAACGTCACCGTTTCACAGTACCCAAGCGGAAAACTATCTATCGAAAAATGCATTCAGGACCGCGCGCAGGAATTCG
Organism: Sulfitobacter marinus; assembly: GCF_900116285.1. Lineage (GTDB taxonomy): Bacteria > Pseudomonadota > Alphaproteobacteria > Rhodobacterales > Rhodobacteraceae > Sulfitobacter > Sulfitobacter marinus. The sequence goes on from NZ_FPAJ01000001.1 coordinate 813,067, forward strand.
GGGCCGACCTTGTGGTCATGGGGGCCTATGGGCACGCGCGGATGGTTCAAGCCGTTCTGGGCGGCACGACACGGTCGATGATTGAGCAAACGGACCTGCCGGTGTTCTTGGCGCATTGATGCGCTGTTTTCCCATCGCATAGCGTATCACAACGACATTTCAGACGGCGGGCCGCAAGACAGCAGCGGCCCGCTTTCAATGCATTTAAAAGCATCAGATTTTGAATGCCTTAAACAGGGAAGTTCCCATCATCAAACGGATCATAAGCAGGATCCTCGGGCCCGATGTCGGGCTGCGGAACCTCTGACGGGGCAGGGTTTTGCTGTGGATCTTGCGGCCCGGTTGGCTGCGGCGGCTCTGGGGCTGGCTTGGGATCGTTTGGCGCGGGCACTTCCTTGGCAGGCTTGTCGGAAGGCGGACGAGAATTTGCGTTGGACATGATTTTTCCTTTGCTTGAGGCCGGGACCAAACTACCGCTCCTTTGCAGGCCTGACTTGATCGGCATCAAGTGCACCCGATCAACAATTGATGTGCGTCAATCTGGAAGACCACGAATCGTGTAATCGTTTTCTCAGGTACTGGGGGCATTGCTACCGCCCCTACACCAATTTGCGCCTAAACCGACCGCAATAAGCGCAGCAAAACAGATTTCAAATTGGCCGTTTTCATTCTCAGCAAAGCGGCGCGCATGAACGTTAGAAATAGAGTTGGAGATTTTCCATGACCATGAACCCTACCGAAGAATTCCCATTCGCTGACGGCATAAAACGCGGTCGCAACGTGATGATTGCCCTTGGCGTCGTGATGATCATTGTCGGCTTTACCGCCATCGTCTTTCCCTTCATCAGCACATTAAGCGTCGTGTGGATCACAGCAGTCATGCTGATCATTGCCAGCATCGCGCAAACGATAGGTGCGTTCAGCTACCCCAAGTGGAGCGGCGTCATCCTGGGCCTCTTGGTCGCCGCCGTCTGGCTGTTTGCCGGGGTGTATTTGATGTTCTTCCCATTGGAAGGGGTGGTTGTCCTGACCATTGTCCTCGCCGCGATGTTCTTGACGGAAGGTGTCATCAAGACAGTTCTTTCGTTCCGCATGCGGCCGCTGTCCGGTTGGGGCTGGCTTCTTTTTGACGGTCTGATCACCGCCCTTTTGGGCGGCCTGTTGATCTGGCAGATGCCATCTGCCGCACTCTGGGCCTTGGGCACGTTGGCGGGGATCAGCATCATGATTTCAGGCTGGAGCTTTGTGATGATCCCCATCGCGGTAAGCCGCGCCTTTGGCGATTTTTCTGAAACCGACCACGCCATTTGACCGAATATCAAACCCGCCTTGGAGGATGGACCTCCTATCTGGAAAGATAACCCTAAGGCATGCATCAGGAGAGTGACATGAAAAAGAAAGCAGACATTTCCCCCTATACAGAATGGGTCAAAAGCCGCCTCGACGAGATGGAAGCCGTATTGAAAGTCTTTGAAAATACGGTCGAAGGCGTCAAGAAAGATACAAGCAAGAATGCCGATCAGGCGATTAAGGACATGAGGAAGCGCCGCGATGCGTTTAGGGCCAAGCTGAAGGCTGAATACAAAGACGACGCGGAGGTTTGGAAAGAAACAAGTGCGAAACTCGAAGCGGAATGGGACGCGTTCGAGGATGATATAGAGGCCTATTGGAAAGACGTGGGCGAAAAAGCCGATGCAGTCGCAGACACGTTTAAGGCACAGGCCGAAGCCCAGCAAAAAGCATGGAACGATACCGCAGAGCGCATCAGGCAGGCTGCCGCCGACCTCAAGGCAGAACGCGATGCCGAAGTCGACGCAGCCGTCGCCAAAGCGGACCATATTGCCCAGAATGCCGGGGCAAAGCTTGAAAACATGAGTGACGCAAGCAAGGCCTCATGGGCCGCATTACGGTCCGCTTTGACCGAATCCCGTTCCGCTTTTGATGCTGCGAATGCAAAAGCCCAAGCAGCGTTTAAAGATGCATGGAAGAAGAACCAGAAAACCTGATCCTCCCTTAGGTGCCTATCAGGGCGCGCAGGGTAAAGTTATGCCATATTGGGGTGCCGGGCCATATTCCGCCCGGCACCCCGTTTTTTCACCACGCGACAGCCACCGTTTGACCAAGGAAGCAACGCCATATGACACGAGCCGCTAATGACTGGGTGAAAATTGCGCTGCTGATCTGCGCTGTTTTTGGTCTGGTGTCGGGTATTGCCCTCTATTTGGCTGGCCAAGCTGATCTTGCCACGCTGCTATGGACTGTAGGCGTGGTGCCCGTGCTGATCGCCCTGCTGGTCGAGATTTTGCGCAGTCTGTCGCGCGGTGATGTCGGGTTGGACATCGTTGCGGCACTGTCGATGACCGCGGCCCTTGTCTTTGGCGAAACCCTTGCGGCGGCGGTTGTTGCGGTGATGTATTCCGGCGGTACGTTTCTGGAAATCTTTGCCCAAGGCCGCGCGCGCCGCGAAATGCACGACCTGCTGGCGCGGGTGCCGCGCACCGCGACGCGGCACAAAAACGGCAGCCTCGAAGATATCCCGCTTGAGGATATCGAACCGGGGGATCTGCTGTTGATCCGCAAGGGTGACACCGTGGCGGTCGACGGGACGGTCGCGTCAGATATTGCCTTTGTCGACACATCCGCGCTGACCGGAGAATCCTTGCCAGCACGGCTTGCGCGCGGCGCACCGGCGCTAAGCGGGTCCACAAATGCGGGCGACCCGTTCGAACTGACGGCGACACACCGCGCCAGCGAAAGCACCTATGCCGGCATCATGCGCCTTGTCGAAGAAGCCCAACGTTCCAAAGCGCCGATGGCGCGGCTGGCTGATCGCTGGTCGCTTGGCTTTCTGGTCGTAACAGTGGCAATCGCCTTTGCCGCGTGGTGGTTTACGGGCGATCCAATCCGCGCCGTGGCCGTTCTGGTGATTGCAACGCCCTGCCCGCTGATCCTTGCTGTGCCGGTTGCGTTGGTCGCAGGACTGTCGCGCGCCGCGCATTTCGGGGTCCTGATCAAAGGGTCGGGCGTGCTGGAAAAAATGGCGCGCATTCGGACGCTGATTTTGGACAAGACCGGCACCTTGACCGACGGGCGGCCCCGGATCGTTGAAATTCAAACCTCTGGGGATATTGGTGAAAATGACATGCTCTGCCTTGCCGCAGCGCTTGACCAGACCTCGACCCACCCGGTCGCGCAGGCCATCGTTGCCGCCGCCAAGGCGCGCGATTTGTCGCTGCCCGTTCCTTCCCAAGTGATCGAGACCCCGGGCGAAGGTCTCTCTGGCCAGATCGACGGACGCAATGTCATCGTCGGCGGAGAAAGCTTTGTGACCCATCAGGTCGGTGCGACAGTACCGTCGGATTTGTCGCGCACGGCGGGGTCCGTCGTCGTTGCTGTCGCGGTAAATGGCGTGATGGCGGGGCATCTGGTGATGGCAGATCCCCTGCGCGAGGGGATTGCCGCCATGCTGGCCAATCTTCGCCGGATCGGCGTTGGGCGGATATTGCTTGCCACCGGCGACCGCGTGGCGGTGGCCGAACAGGTGACCAAGGATTTGGGGCTGGACGCAATCCGGGCCGATCTGACCCCGGAACAAAAGGTGCTGCTGGTCCTGACTGAACGCAAGAATGGCCCGGTGATGATGGTCGGCGACGGCGTGAACGACGCCCCTGCCCTAGCTGCTGCCGATGTGGGCGTGGCAATGGGCGCACGTGGCGCTGCGGCATCGGCCGAGGCGGCAGATGTTGTGCTACTGATTGACCGTGTTGACCGGCTGGCCTTGGGTATGGATATCGCGGGCAGATCCCGGGGCATTGCCTTGCAAAGTGTGGTCGCGGGGATCGGGTTGTCAGTGATCGGCATGATCGCGGCGGCCTTGGGTTATCTGACGCCCGTTCAGGGCGCGCTGATCCAAGAAGTGATCGACGTAGCCGTTATTCTGAACGCCCTTCGCGCGCTGCGGATCACGCCCTTGGCGACGTAAACCCGCCAGCCGGACAGCGCAAAACACGTGCATGACAGGCCGATGATTGATGCAGGTCAATTTGCTATCGGCGGATCATGTGTATCGGGGGATAAAGTCGCGTTAATTGGAAAGGGCCCGAAGATGGCAAACGTCGCCTCACTCCATCCCAACACATCCCATGCACCGCACCGCAGCCCCCCAAAGGCGCACGCCCTGTCCGGCGAGATGGATGTGAAACACCGGTCACATGTGCATGCGACGATGGAACAAGCCTTGGACAAGGGGATGAAAGCCGCGCAGGCGCATTTCACCGGGGGGATCTCCCCAATCGCCCTTGCTGCTGCCTATTCGGACTGGGCTTTGCATCTGTCGTCTGCCCCCGGCAAACAGCTGCAGCTGCTTGAGAAAGCCGGCCAAAAGATATGGCGTTTTTCAACCTACGCCGCACGCTGCGCTCAGAACCCCAACACGTCGGAAACCTGCATCACGCCGCTGCCTCAGGACAAACGGTTCAAAGACGAATCTTGGCAACAATGGCCCTTTAACATGATGTCGCAGGGATTTTTGCTAAGCCAACAATGGTGGCAAAACGCGACAACCGGCGTGTCGGGCGTGACCCGTCAACACGAAGATGTGGTGACATTCGTCACGCGCCAGATTCTTGACGTCTTTTCCCCCTCGAACTTTGCGCTGACCAACCCCGAGGTACTGGCCAAAACCGCACGCGAGGGCGGGATGAACCTGATACGCGGCTGGCAGAATTTCATCGAAGACGCGGCGCGGGCCAACAACGGCGAAAAACCCGTCGGCCTTGAGGCATTCAAAGTCGGCGAAAACCTGGCGACCACCCCCGGCAAAGTCGTCTATCGCAATCACTTGATCGAACTGATCCAATATGCGCCCACGACCGACAAGGTGCGGCCAGAGCCCATCTTAATTGTCCCTGCATGGATCATGAAATATTATATTCTCGACCTGAGCGCGGAAAACTCCTTTGTTCGCTATCTGACGGCGCAGGGCTTTACGGTGTTTATGATCTCGTGGAGGAACCCGGACAGCGATGACCGTGACCTAGACATGGATGATTACCTGTCTTGTGGCGTGATGGATGCCATTGACGCAGTTGATACCATCACAGGCGGCAGGCAGGTACACGCGATCGGCTATTGCCTTGGTGGCACGCTCTTGTCGATTGCCGCAGCAGCGATGGCACGCGACAATGACCCCCGACTACAAAGCATGACACTGCTGGCCGCGCAGGTTGATTTCACCCAAGCGGGCGAATTAACGTTGTTTATCAACGACAGCCAGCTTGCCTATCTTGATGATATGATGTGGGACAAGGGCTATCTTGATAGCAAACAGATGGCAGGCGCTTTCCAGCTTTTACGCTCCAATGATTTGATCTGGTCGCGGGTGGTCCATGATTATCTGATGGGCGGCCGCTCCGAGATGAACGATCTGATGGCCTGGAATGCGGATGCCACGCGCATGCCCTACAAGATGCATTCACAATACTTGCGGCAGTTGTTTTTGAACAACGACCTTGCCGAGGGGCGTTTCCTTGCCGGGGGGCAGCCCGTCGCGATTACGGATATCCGCGCGCCCGTCTTTATGGTGGGCACAGAACGCGATCACGTGGCACCGTGGCAATCTGTGTACAAGTTCAACCTGCTGTCCGATACTGATGTCACCTTTGTTCTGACAAGCGGCGGCCATAACGCTGGCATCGTGTCAGAACCGGGCCACCCCCATCGCCACTACCGCATGCGGGTCAAGCACAAGGACGCGCCTTATCATGACCCCGAGCAATGGGCCGACACCGCCAAAACGGTTGATGGATCGTGGTGGCCGGCCCTTGTGGCATGGCTGGAGGACAGATCAAGCGAACCGGTCCCGCCGCCACCCATGGGCACCAAAGACGAAAAATACGCCCCGCTTTGCGACGCCCCAGGCACCTATGTTTTTCAGGAGTAAATCCCGATACCAACGCCCCCCTTTAAAGGCATGCTTTGATGCAATTCATTGAGAACCGCACCTTCGACGAGATTAAACTGGGCGAAAGCGCCGAATTGACCCGGACGCTCAGGCCTGCGGATATCGAACTGTTTGCGGTCATGTCCGGCGATGTGAACCCCGCCCATGTGGACGAGGAATACGCCCGTTCGGACATGTTCCACAAAGTTATCGTACATGGCATGTGGGGCGGCGCGCTGATTTCAGCGGTTTTGGGCACCGAGCTGCCCGGTCCGGGCACGATTTATCTTAACCAGAATTTGAAATTCCTGCAGGCCGTCGGGATCGGCGATACGGTGACAATTCAGGTGATCGTCACCGCCAAAGACGCCAAGCATCATCACGTCACGCTTGATTGCCTGTGCACCAACCAAAAAGGCGAAACTGTCATCGAGGGGCAAGCCGTTGTCGTGGCCCCCACCGCCAAAGTTCGTCGCCCCCGCGCCATTTTGCCAGAGGTACACCTGCACGAGCGCGGCAGCCGCTTTGAAGACCTGATCAAAGCGACCTCGGCGTTGGCCCCCGTCCGTACTGCCGTCGTGCATCCCTGTGATGCCGCGTCGTTACAAGGGGCGCTTGAGGCGGGCGAGAAGAACATCATCATCCCTGTTCTGGTCGGGCCCCGCGCCAAGATCGAAACGGCGGCGCAAGATGCAGGTTGCGATCTGTCCGGCATCGAAATCATCGACACCCCCCACAGCCATGCCGCCGCCGAACAGGCCGTGGCACTGGCCCGTGCGGGCAAGGTTAATATGCTGATGAAAGGTAAGATTCACACCGATGAGCTGTTGAAACCTGCCTTGCACAAAGTCACCGGTTTGCGCACGGAACGCCGGATGAGCCATATTTTCGCGCTGGATGTGCCCACCTACCCCAAGCTTTTGCTGATCAGCGACGCGGCGATCAATATCTTTCCCGATCTGCCCGCCAAACGCGATATCGTCCAAAATGCCATTGACCTTGCCACGGCTCTGGGGGTCGATCTGCCCAAGGTCGCGCTACTTTCTGCTGTTGAAACAGTGACATCAAGCCTGCCCTCGACCGTCGATGCGGCGGCGCTGTGCAAAATGGCGGACCGCGGCCAGATCACCGGCGGTTTGCTGGATGGGCCGCTTGCATTTGACAATGCCATCTCGAAGGCGGCGGCTGACGCCAAAGGGATCACATCAGACGTGGCGGGACAGGCGGATATCTTGATCGTGCCAGACCTTGAGGCGGGCAATATGATTGCAAAACAGCTGATCTATCTTGCCGGTGCAGATGCAGGCGGGGTTGTGGTGGGGGCGCGCATTCCGATCATACTGACCAGCCGCGCGGATGGTGTTTTATCGCGCATCGCCTCGGCCGCGATGGCGCAGCTGCTGGCCCATGCAACAGCCCCTGCCGCCGTCGCATGAGCAGCGTATCTCTGACACGCCCCGTCGAACCCTCACGCATGAAACTTGCCGGCTTTTGAAAGCGGCACAGCCTCCCCGATGCCACTGCCTAGCGGCAAGGTCCCGTAGCCATTTGATCGATTGATTTCCATCAACCCCTATCAAAAAAACTGAGCTAACAAAGGGGTAAGGTGCCGGGCACAGGAATCCAGCATGTCCAGAAACGAAACGTACAAAGACGCGTCCAGCCGCCCTGCCCTGCGCATATGCAGCACGCAGGTCGGCCCGCCAGATCAAAAATAACAAAGATGCCGACGGGGTAAAATATGTGGGGTAATGCCATAAAGATCGCGCAGCTGCGCGGATTTGACATCAAGATTGATGCCAGTTGGGTGTTGATCGCCGCGCTCATGGTTTGGAGCCTTTCAACGACCTATTTCCCCAGCCAATTGCCAGACCTTGGCCGACCGACGATCCTGACCATCTCTGTGATCTCGATGCTGGGGCTGTTCGGATCGCTGCTGCTGCATGAACTGGCCCACGCCGTGGTCGCCGCGCGTTTCGGGGTTAAGGTCGCCGGGATCACCTTGTTTCTGTTCGGCGGTGTGGCCGAGCTCCAGTCAGAACCTCAAAGCGGCAACACTGAGTTCTGGATCGCCATCGCCGGCCCCTTGGCCAGCGCCGCCATCGCCCTGGCGTTTTGGTTCAGTGAGCTGGCGGCCTCTTTTGCCGGGCTATCTGTTCCGGTGCAGGCGATCCTGTCCTATCTGGCGGTCATCAATCTGGTTCTGGCCCTGTTCAATTTGCTGCCCGCCTTTCCGATGGACGGGGGCCGCGTATTGCGCGCATGGCTCTGGGCACGGTCCGGCGATCTGATGGCATCCACGCGCAGAGCAGTCGCGATCTCAAGCTTTTTTGCCTACGGGCTGATGGCGCTTGGCCTTTATGCCGTGTTTTCCGGCGCGCCGACGTCAGGCTTCTGGCCGGTCCTGATCGGGCTGTTCCTGCTCGCAACCTCGCGCGCGACATTGACCCAGCTTGAGACAAAAACCGCGCTGGAGGGGCGTAGCGTGGCCAGCCTGATGACACGGAACCCATGGACGGCTGAACCCGACATGTCGTTGTCAGAGCTGGTCAACCGGGTCTTTCTCAAACATTCGATCAGCTTTGCCCCCGTGGTCGAAAGCGGCACCTTGCTGGGGTATGTCGATACCCAAATTCTGCACAAGATCGACCGTGAGCACTGGACCACCACCATCGTCGAAGACGTTGTAGAACCGACATCGTCCGAAAACACTGTGTCTTTTGACGTGATGGCCGTGGATCTGATCGAACTGATGCAGAAAACCGGCCGACGCAAATTCCTGGTTGTCGAGGCGCATGACCTTGTTGGGGTGATTACGCTTGCCAATATGATGGCCCTGTTGAACGTTTCACGGGATATTAACTAGCGCGTCTCTTCTATGTGTGGAAAACTAGGCCGATGGTCATCAATATGACCGGCCCGGATTTTTTGACGCGGAAGTGAATAGATGGAAATTGAGGACGACGGCGCTGTCCTGCTTGCACTACTGGATGCGGCGGTTGATGCAATTCTGATTTCGGATCAATCGGGCACAATACTGCGTGTGAACAAGGCCGCTGCGACCCTTTTTGGGCATACGGTCGAGGGCCTTACAGGTCAGAACGTAAAGGTCCTGATGCCGCAAAGCATGGCCGTGCAGCATGACGGCTTTCTGCGCCACCATCTTGAGACGGGCGAAAAGCGGATCATCGGGCTGGGCCGGGATGTCGAGGGCATACGCGCGGATGGCACGATCTTTCCGCTGCATCTGTCGGTCGGGCGTGCCGATATTGCCGGCGAAGTCGCCTTTGTCGGTATTTTGCATGATCAATCCCGTAGACGTGCCGCCGAGGAAGCCGCAGCGCGATCTCAGCGCATGGATGCGATTGGGCAGATGACAGGCGGAATCGCGCATGATTTCAACAACTTGCTAGCCGTTGTTATCGGAAATCTTGAGCTGCTTGAGATGGATGAAACCCGTGAAAAAAGCCGCGCGATGATCACCGACGCGCTTGAGGCAGCCGAGTTGGGCGCGGACCTAACCTCGCGGTTGATGGCATTTGCGCGCACCACCAACCTCAAGCTTGATACCGTCGCAATGAATGATGAGGTATCGCGGGCCGTGTCCATGCTTCGGCGGACAATCGGTGCCCATGTCACCGTCGAGGCCGCGCTGGCCGATGATCTTTGGCACACCCGCGCGGACGCAACACAGCTGCAAACCGCTGTGCTGAACCTTGCCCTGAACGCGCAGGATGCGATGCCCAATGGCGGCAAAGTGTTTTTTGAAACCCGCAATGTCGTGTTGGACGATTCCTATATCGCGCAGGAAATCGGGATTGATACCGGCAGCTATGTCCGCCTGTCTGTCAGTGATACCGGTGAAGGCATGTCGCCCGAAACCCGTAACCGCGCGATGGAGCCGTTCTTTACCACGAAACCAACCGGCGAAGGCACCGGGCTTGGCTTGTCGATGGTCTATGGTTTCGTCAAACAATCCTCGGGCCATGTCACGATCTACAGTGAGCTGGGCCAAGGCACCACAATCAGCCTGTATTTCCCGGCCTCAATGGATGCTAAAACCAAAGAGGTCGCCGCCAAGGATGATGACCAGGCCTATGGGACCATCGGCGCGGACCGGCTGATCCTTTTGGTCGAGGACGACGTGCGTGTCATGCGCCTGTCCAAGGCCCGCCTGCTAGCCTTTGGCTTTCGCTGCATCACCGCCGAAACCGCAGATGCGGCATGGGCCATATTGCAAGAGCGCGACGATATCGATCTGGTGTTCACCGATCTGGTGATGCCCGGAAAGATGACAGGCCATGACTTGGCCAAGCGGATCGCGGCAGAGAAACCGCAATTGCGGGTGTTGATGACCTCAGGGTTTTTCGAAGGCGTGCTGCGCGCAGAAGAAATCGGTGCCGACACCGCGATCCTGCGCAAACCATACCGTCAGGCCGAACTGGCCCAGGCGCTTCAGGCGGTGTTCGACGAAACAGCGCCCTGATCCACGGCGCGCGCTGTCAGCATATAGCCGATGCCGCGCACCGTCTTGATCAACACGGGCCGCGACACGTCCCGCTCGATTTTCTTGCGCAGGCGCGCCACTTGATTGTCGATGGTCCGGTCCAGCGGGGCCCAGTCATGCCCCCCGATCAAATCCATCAACCTGTCACGGGACAGCGGCTTTTGCGGGTTGTTCAAAAAGGCCGCCAGTAGCTTGAAATCGGCAGTGGTCAATTCGCTATGCTGCCCCGCGCGGTCAACCAAAAGCATTTGGTCCAGCCCGATTTTCAAACCATCCAGATCTAGCAAGCCGTCGTTTTGCGGCGTTTTAGGACTGGCATCGGCCTTTACAGGTGCATGCCGTTCGGCGCGGCGCAGCACCGAATGAACCCGCGCCAAAACTTCGCGCACATGAAACGGTTTCGTTAGATAGTCATCAGCACCTAGTTCCAGCCCGACAACGCGGTCAATAACGTCGTCCTTACCGGTCACCATAATGATCGGGACTTCGTGGTCGCGGCGAATGTCACGGGCGATGTTCAACCCGTCCTCGTCGCCAAGGTTCAGGTCAAGGGTCACCAGATCCGGCATACCGGCCCCAAAGGCGTCGCGCACCTCTTGGGAATTGGTGGCCTCGTCCACGTGATATCCATCCCCTTCAAGACACCGCCGAAGGAGCGTACGAATTTTCAGATCGTCATCGACGACAAGAATTCTCTTCTGCGTCATAGCTCCGGTCCCCTCGAAGTTAATAACATAAAGTAAATGCCAAATATTTTCCACCCGTATGAGTGGTGTCGTCTCCGGATACAAACCGATACAATTTGATACTCTGATGCACGTCCTGCTGCGACCATTACTTGAGAATGTCTCCTCAATCAAATTGGGGAATGCATCATGTACGTAACACTTTCAAGCGAATCCACATCAGCAGATCAAGCGATGGGCGCACGCCTTTTGTCGCAGCCCGCCGCTTCTCACACGCAACACAGAACCTATGCCACGGGTGCCAACCTGTTTCACGAAGGTGACACCGCCAACCATGTCTACGAGGTGAAGTCCGGTGTTTTGCGTCTGACGCGGGTGCTTGAGAATGGCCGGCGGCAGGTGATTGCATTCGGATTGCCCGGCGACATCATCGGCTTTCCCAACGGCGACGCACACCACACCGATTGCGATGTGGTAGCCACCGCCGAAATCATCGCGCATCGCCGCTCTAAACTGGAAACCGGCGCGGGTGATCCTGAAACGCATCAGCGCCTTTTGCGCGCGGCCTTGCGCGAAATCACCGCCATGCAAGATCATTTCATGATGCTTGCCCGCAAATCCGCAGCCGAGAAAGTGGCGTCTTTCCTTTTGGCCATTTCCAATCGCACCGGCGCACCGCTTGGCAATTACACCGCGTTTTCCTTACCCATGAGCCGCGCTGACATTGCCGATTTTCTGGGCCTTACCGTTGAAACCGTCAGCCGCACGTTCAGCATATTGCGCAAGGACGGCGTCATTTCTCTTGAGACACCTCAAACGGTTCTGGTGCTCGACACGGGGGCCCTGCTGGACGCGTCACAATCCGAAGATTGAGCACCCCGGCCTTGGCCGACAGGCCATGACAGGCACAAACGATGACCGCTGACATTTCTGCCAGCGGTCATTTTGTTTGCAGAGGGTCGTGTTTTATAGGGGGCCTTGCACAGCGCCGCCCCCTATGACCGTCTCGCCGCGATCAGTCTGGCGCATCCAGAACCGGGCCGGTGTCGCCGCCCATGCGTTCGAAAAGCACGATCGTCATGCCGCCGATCCCCAGCAATACCAAGGCAAAATTCGCAATCCATCCGATCACGGGGATAAAATTCAACAGCGACGCAAAGGTAACGCCGGCAACCAGCGCCAGCAGCCGCACCCAGATTTTCGGGTTCTCGTCAGAGCCAAAGCTGTGCAAGACGCGGATCGTGAGCGCATAGGCCCCAAGGATGTAGCCAAGCGTCCAGATCGCAACCACCCCAAGCAAGACGATCGGCACAAGCGGCAGGCCAATCACCGTCATCGCGCTGATCGGGACCAAACCGACCAAAATCGACAGCCCCACCACACCAAACAACAACGCCTTGCCGGGCCGCGCCTCGATTTTGCGACGCAGAGCGCGCACGCGGTTGGGGACAAGCGTCAGAAACAACGCACCGATCACCACAAAGAACGCCACGGTCACCAAAAACGCGCTGAACATCGACATAAAGGTCGGCAGGACAGGGTTTTCCCAATCAGACCACATGTCACGCGCGTCTTTCATAACATCGCCCCGGTGATAGGGCTCGAATGTGACCCGGTCCGCCGCGATGACATCGGTGGGGATATTCAGGCGGGTCGGCGCAGAATAGGTCAGCCTGCCATCAATACGCGCGTCCTTGCCGAATTCCAGAGTTTCGCCGGTCATCAAAACGTCACCGCCTACAGGCGCATTCAGCGTCACCTTCCCGCCTGCCGCCATCAGTGCACCGCCCACAGGCCCGTCAATCGTGACTTGCCCACCTGCCAGCCGGGCATTGCCGACCACATTCGCGTCGGGGGCTGTCCTGACCCGGAACCCGGACGCATTCAAATCACCGCCAACACTGCCCCTTAGGCTGACAGAAAAGCCAATAAGGTAAAGATCGCCGCCCGTGGCCACCTCCGCGTCCACGTCAAACCCGACGGCATGCGCATCCTCGGCAATCTCGCCTTGCAATGTCACCGTGGTCCCTGTCGCGAACACATCCCGTGCGCCTTGCACGGGCATTGTGGTATCTCCAGCGCGGAATATGTCATCGCCAAGCGTGCGTTCCGCCGTCTCAGCCACGGCTTGCCCAGCAATGATCATCGCGGCGCAGGTCGTGAGCACTCTCATCAGTCCGATCATCGTCACTCTCCTTTGATAGGTTCAGTATGCGGAAACACTATGCAAGAGGCTGGACAGGTGAGTTGATCAGTATCAATTTGCCATAAAGGGCATAAGACGGACCGCCTTCGCTACATTAAATTTTGTTAACATTTCAAAATCTTATGAATATAATTTAAACCAATACATTAAGATTTTCAAAACATCTACTTGGATGAAAATCAAACAAAATCAAACGATTAACAGGCTACCCTAATGCATACCCTGCGCCGCGCACTGTGCGGATCGGATCATTACCACCGTGCTGGGTTAATGCTTTGCGCAGACGTGCGATGTGGACGTCCACGGTGCGCGTATCCACATATATGTCACGCCCCCATACGTGATCCAAAAGCTGATCGCGGCTGAATACCCGCCCCGGACGCTCCAGCAAGGTCACCAGCAACCGGTATTCCGTCGGCCCCAGTTTCAACGCCTGTTCATCACGGTTCACACGGTGCGTTTCGGGATCAAGGGTAATGTCGTCAAAGCTTAGCGATACACCTCCCGAGGCCGGGCGCACGCGGCGCAATTGGGTGCGGACACGGGCCATCAATTCGCGCATGGAATAGGGTTTGACCACATAGTCATCCGCGCCCGTTTCAAGGCCGCGCACGGTGTCGACCTCTTCGGATCGGGCGGACAGCATGATCACGGGAATATGGCGCGTGTCCTCACGGTTCTTAAGCTGGCGACACACCTCGATCCCGCTGAGCAGCGGCATCATCCAGTCAAGGATCACCAAATCCGGCAGCGCTTCGGAAACAAGCAGCATCGCCTCTTCGCCATTCTCGGCCCGCCGCACCTCAAAGCCCTCGGATGTCAGGTTATAGGCGAGGATTTCGCGCTGTGCCGGTTCGTCTTCCACCAGCAGTATCTGAGGATGTGCCACAGACATGATTTACGCCTTTAGCTGGGTCGAAGTATCATCGGCTTTGGGGCGATCTTCGTCCGGTTGCGTGCCGGTGACCAGATACACGACCTGTTCGGCAATGGATGTCACCAGATCGCCCATGCGCTCCACGTTTTTGGCGATGAAATGCAGATGCATGCATGAGGTGATATTGCGCGGATCTTCCATCATAAAGGTCAGGAATTCGCGGAACAAGGCGTTGTACATCTGGTCGACGTCCTTGTCGCGGCCAATGACGTCCATCGCCAGCTCGGCGTCGCGTTGCACATAGCTGTCCAGCGCGTCCTTCAGCATGGCCTCAACGGTTTTACACATGCGACGGATCGCGCCGGTGCTGTCGCTGACCTCGGGCAGTTGCGCCAGAACCGTGTTCCGCTTGGCCATGTTTTTCGCATAGTCACCGATACGTTCCAGACTGGCACTGATCTTGATCACACTGAGGATCAGACGCAAATCAATCGCCGTTGGCGCACGCAACGCGATAACGCGGGCGGCGCGTTCGTTAATCAGTTCTTCCAGCGCATCAATCGCCTTGTCACCGTCACGGACCTGCGCGGCCAGTTCTTCATCGCGCGCCTCAAGCGATTGCGCGGCAAGGCGAATGGCATCTTCGACCATCCCGCCCATTTTCATAATCTGCGCCTGAACGCTTTCCAGATCGCGGTCAAAAGCAGAGGCAATATGTTGATCTGACATGATATTTATCCAATCCGGCCTGTGATATAGCTTTCCGTCCGAGGGTCCTCGGGCGATGTGAAAATCTTGTCTGTTTCGCCGTATTCAACCAAGTTACCCAGGTGGAAAAACGCGGTTTTCTGGCTGACCCGCGCCGCTTGCTGCATGGAGTGCGTGACGATCACCACGGAATAATCCTGACGCAGTTCGTCAATCAGCTCTTCGACCTGCGCGGTGGCGATCGGGTCAAGCGCGGAACAGGGTTCATCCATCAGCAGCACTTCAGGTTCAGTCGCGATGGCGCGCGCAATGCATAGACGCTGCTGCTGGCCACCTGACAGGCCGGTGCCCGGCGCATGCAAGCGATCTTTGACCTCGTTCCAGATCGCCGCTCGTTTCAGGGCGCGTTCAACGATATCGTCCAACTCGCTTTTGTTGCGCGCAAGGCCGTGGATACGAGGGCCGTAGGCGACGTTGTCATAGATCGATTTGGGGAACGGGTTCGGCTTTTGAAACACCATCCCCACCTTGGCGCGTAACTGCACGGGGTCAACGTTGCTGTCATAGATGTCTTCGCCGTCAATCAGGATATCTCCTTCGACGCGACAGATATCAATTGTGTCGTTCATCCTATTGATACAACGCAAGAAAGTTGACTTACCGCAGCCCGATGGGCCGATGAAGGCCGTAACGGTTTTATCCTGGATCTCGACCGAGACATCCTTGATGGCGTGGTTGTCACCATAATAGACCTGCACGTCACGGGCCGAGATTTTGATCTTGTCTGTCGTCACGTCCATCTCCGAAATAATATTGTCTTTCATAGCCTTACCGCCCATTCCTACCAGCGCCGCTCGAACCTGCGCCGCAGCATAACGGCGATGGCGTTCATGGTAACAAGGAACACCAGCAGGATAATGATACCACCCCAGGCACGTTCGTAAAATGCCGGGTCTGCGCGTTTGGCCCATTCATAGATTTGCGCGGGCATGGCCGAGTTCGGGTCCAAAAAGCCAGAGGCGATCCCGTCGGGGTAGTTCGTCGCGATGTAGCCGACCATCCCGATGAGCAGCAATGGCGCTGTTTCGCCAAGAGCTTGGGCCAACCCGATGATTGTGCCGGTCAAGATGCCGGGCATGGCCAGCGGCAAAACATGGTGCAACACGGACTGCATCTTGGACGCCCCAACCCCAAGTGCAGCATCGCGGATCGACGGCGGCACCGATTTAAGTGAGGCGCGGGTCGAAATCACGATGGTCGGGAGGGTCATCAAGGTCAGGGTCAAGCCACCAACGATAGGTGCCGATTGCGGCAGATGCGCAAACTGAATGAACACGGCAAGGCCCAAGATACCAAACACGATAGAGGGCACCGCCGCCAAATTGGAGATATTCACCTCAATAAAGTCGGTGAAGGTGTTCTGGGGGGCGAATTCCTCGAGATAGATCGATGCGGCAACCCCGATTGGTAGGGACAGCACGAGCACGACTAGCATCATGAAAAACGACCCCAGCATCGCAACGCCCATGCCAGCCTGTTCAGGGCGGCTTTCGGAGGCATCCGTACCGGTGATAAAATTCCAGCTGAAGCTACGGCGGATTGCACCCGTGTCGACAAGCCCATCCACAATATTCAGGTGTTCAGGCGTCAGGTTTTTATCCCGGGCCAGACTAACGCGTGTGACGCGTCCCTTCATATAGCCGTCCACGCGTGAAGAGGTCAGCAGCGTAAAAGCATGGGTGGTGCCAATAAGATCAGGGTTTTCCAGCACGGCATTGCGCAATTGAGCACCTGCCCCGCTGGACAGCATGTCACGAAGGTCTTTGCCTTTCGTAATATCCGTCTCAACTCCAGCCTCGGTGACGGCACGTACCAAGGCGGCGTCAATCAGCGGATTATACCCGAATGTCGAAACCTTTTTGATGTCCGCAAGATTGCGTTCGCCCTTCTTGTCCAGCTTGTCTGCGGGCAGTTCGATTTGCAGCGTCATGTGGGTTTGGGTGAACGCCGGGATACCGTTGAGAATGATCGTCACAACCAGCGCCGTCAGAAAAATCAGACCAACCGCGATGGCTGCAACACCGTACAAACGAAATCGTTTTTCCTTTGCATTGCGGCGCTTTGTCCGGTCCGATTGCTCCAGCAGTGACCCAAATCGTTTGGGTTCGCCAGCGGGGGCCATAGATGTGTTTGTGTCGGTCATTCGTATTGCTCCCGATAGCGGCGGACGATCCAAAGGGCGAAGATATTCAGGGCCAGTGTGATAACGAACAACGTCATCCCAAGCGCAAAGGCGACCAGCGTTTCAGGGCTGTTGAATTCACCATCTCCGGTCAGTTGACTGACGATCTTGGCGGTGACGGTGGTCATGGCGTCGAACGGGTTCATCGAAAGCGATGCCGCCGCCCCTGCCCCAAGAACAACGATCATTGTCTCGCCGATGGCACGGGACGCCGCCAAAAGAATGGCACCCACAATACCCGGCAGCGCGGCAGGCAGGATCACCTGCTTGAGCGTTTCAGACTGTGTGGCACCCAACCCGTATGACCCATCGCGCATCGCTTGGGGAACGGCGTTGATGATATCGTCTGACAGAGAAGATACGAAAGGGATCAGCATCATGCCCATGACCAACCCCGCTGTCATCGCAGCCGTACCGCCCGACATCCAGTTGACGCCAAGCGCACCGTCACGACCAAAGATATCCAGCAGCAGCGGCCCCACCGTCAGCAGCGCGAAAAGCCCGTAAACGATGGTTGGAATACCGGCCAAGACTTCAAGCAAGGGCTTTGCGACGGCACGCACCGGTTTTGAGGCGTATTCAGAAAGATAGATCGCGGACATCAACCCAAGCGGCACGGCGACAATCAGCGCGATCAGCGAGATAAACAAGGTCCCCCAGATCAGCGGCAGAAAGCCCAGATCCGATGCCCCGCCACGCCCAGAAAAGCTTGGCTCCCACCGTGTTCCGAAAAAGAAATCGTCCGCCGGATAGCGCGAGAAGAAATCAACGGTGTTGAAGATCAGTGAAAAGACGATTCCGATGGTGGTCAAAATCGCGACGGAGGCCGCCGCGACCAGCAGAAAAAGAATTGCGCGTTCAACAAAGTTGCGGGCGCGGAAATCCTTGTTGGTGATCATGACCGCGATGGCCATGCCTGCCAGTGCAACGAGCAACACAACCACATTGCGCAGGATGTTTCCGGTATTGGTCGCTGCGCGGTAGCTGCGGGCCAGATCAAGGCTTTGCGCATCCACGTCAGACCCAAGTGCTACACCAACGCCAGCAAGCAGGCTGCGCACGTCCGAAGCCTCCGCATCAAGCTTGTCCAGTTCCTCGGTGGTGATTGCCCCGCGGGCGACCGCTTCGCTCAGCCCGTCGGCAACCCGGCTGATATCGGCCATGGCCAGCGACAGCTCGCCGGGGACTGCACGAACTTCGGCGGGCAGGTCATTTGAAATGTAGCTGTTGATGGCAAGGGGCTGGATAATCATCCAGGCACAAAGCAATGCGAGCGCGGGAACAGCGGCGGCAAGGGCTGCGTTCAGCCCGTAGTAATTGGGCAGGGAATGCAGCAAGCGCCGATCCCCCCCTGCCGATGCAACGGCGCGTTGGCGTGCAAGGAAATACCCGATCAGGGTAAGAGCCAGTACGCTTAGAAGGATCCAGCTGGCGGGCATTGCGGGGGGCCTCTTTGGTTGAATGTGGGATCGCGACCCCCGCGATTACAAGCGATTGTGCGGGACCCCGAGAGTAAGGCGGCCCGCGAACGGGCCGCCCAGATGGATTTAGTTCAATGTGTCTTCGTTGCTGACGGCTTCTTGTGTCGTTGCCAGCTCGGGGTCGGATACGAGGCCGTAGGCGGACAGCGGGCCGTCTGGGCCTGCGATCTCGTCTGCGATAAAGAATTCAGCGTATTCTTTTAGGCCAGGGATAACGCCGATGTGGGCTTTCTTGATGAAGAAGAACAAGGGGCGGGACACAGGATACTCACCGGACGCGATGGTTTCTGTCTTTGGCTCGACGCCACCGATTGTCGCAACTTTCAGCTTGTCTGTGTTGTTCTCGTAGAACGCCAAACCGAACACGCCTATGCCGTTGGGGTTGCTGTCTACCCGTGCAAGGGTTTCGGTGTAGTCGCCGTCGATATCGACGGTGATGCCGTTGCCACGTACTTCGATACATGCATCTTCTGCCGCATCTTCGTCCATGCCGCCGTCCATCATGGCCTGCATCGCGCCTGTATCTTCACAGCCTTGCAGCAGAACCTTGTCTTCGAACACCTCGCGGGTGCCGTGCTTGGTGCCGGGGATGAATGCCAGAATGTCGGACGCTGGCAGATCAGCGTTAAAGTCGGCCCATTGTGTATGCGGGTTTGCGACGACTTTGCCGTCAACCAGCACTTTGGATCCCAAAGCGTTAAAGATGTCGGCAGGCTCAAAGGCAGTATATGCCGGGCCGTCGATCTGGCTGGCGAAAACAATGCCGTCGTAACCGATGCGAACTTCGATAATGTCTGTCACGCCGTTCTTGGTGCACAGCTCGATGTCGCTGTCACGGATCGGACGCGAGGAGTTTGCAACGTCGATTGTGTTTTCGCCCACACCTTCGCAAAAACGCTTGAGACCAGCAGAAGAACCACCGGATTCAACAACAGGTGTTGGGAAATCAAAGTTTTCACCAAATGCTTCGGCAACGATGGACGCGTAAGGAAGAACTGTGGAAGAACCAGCAACTTGGACCTGATCGCGAGCAACGGCAGCTGTCGCGCAAACGGCGGAAATGGCCAATGCGGATGTAGTGATTTTAACGAGCGACATGATGTCTCCTGTCAGCAAAAATTTTTGACCACCCCCATGGTGATCTCTCCGCAGCACTATGTGCGCTTCGTTTGGCTTTTGTGACAGTAGTGTTACAGTTTTATGACAGCGCAGGAAACTGTCATCTTTTTTTTCACCTGCCCTTAGTCTTGGGCCGGGTCCAAGGGCAGAATCACCGTGAACCGGCTGCCTTTTCCAAGCTCGCTGTCGATTTTCAACCGTCCGCGGTGACGGCTTAATATATGTTTTACAATCGCCAGACCCAGCCCCGTCCCGCCAAGTGCGCGGCTGCGGTGGCTGTCGGCGCGGTAAAACCGCTCGGTCAGGCGCGGGATATGTAGCGGATCAATGCCGGGGCCGTGGTCAATGACCGTGACCCGTACCGCTGGGCCGCGCAAAGACGGATCACGCAAGGTAGTTTCAACGTCAATCTCGACGGTTTTGCCTTTGCCGCCATATTTGATCGCGTTTTCAATGAGGTTGGTAAACACCTGCAACAACTGATCAGAATCGCCAATCATCGGCAAATCATTATCGGCCATGCGCGGCACCAAGGATACCTCGGCCTCGACCGCGAGGGGGTTCAGGTTGCGCAAGGTCGATTGCACCACATAGCGCAGATCAACCTTTTGCGTTGGCCGCAGCCGTTCTTCGGATTCGACCCGGCTGAGCGACAGCAAATCGCCCACCAAGCGGTTCATGCGCTCGGCCTCTCCGGTCATGATCCCCAAAAATCGGTCACGTGCAGGTGCATCATCGCGCGCCGGCCCGCGCAAGGTTTCGATGAACCCCATCAAGGCGGTCAGCGGCGTGCGCAATTCATGGCTGACATTTGCCACAAAATCGCGACGCATCTGGCTGGCCTTGGTCAGTTGGGTGATGTCCTGAAAGCTAAGCAACACATAATCGGACCCGCTGACCGCGCTGACATAGACCTGAAATCGCGTGTCATTGCCCCCGTCACTGGACAGGTAATGTGCCTCGTGGGGTTTGCCATCACGTTGGCATTGTTCAACCGCGTCGACCACCGTGGGCTGGCGTAAAACATTGATATAATGCCGGTCCAATGCGGCAGTCCCTACAAGGGTCTGTGCCGCCGTGTTCATGGCAACAATCCGTTCAGCGCGATCAACCGCAAGGGTCGGCAAAGGCAATGCCGCCAGCAGATCGGGCAAGAGCGGCCGGATCACCATCCGCTAGACGGGTTTTAGATCGCGGCGGAACCGGCGCGCGTTTTCTTGGTAATGCTTGGCGCTGGCGGTCAGCCCTGCAATCGCGGCTGCGTCCAGTTCGCGCACAACTTTGCCCGGCGCGCCCATCACAAGCGACCCGTCGGGGATCACCTTGTTTTCCGTGATCAACGCCCCTGCCCCGATCAGGCAGTTCTTGCCGATCTTGGCCCCGTTCAGGACCGTCGCCCCCATGCCCACCAGTGAATTGTCGCCAATGGTACAGCCATGCAGCATGACTTTGTGACCAATGGTGCAGTTTTCGCCGATGGTCAGCGGGCAGCCCGGATCGGTATGAAACACGCAGTTTTCCTGCACATTGCTGCCCGTGCCGACGGTGATCAGCTCGTTGTCACCGCGCAGGGTGCAGCCGAACCAAACCGACGCTCCGGCCATCAGCACGACATTGCCAATCACATTGGCATCCGGTGCAACCCACGCATCTGCATCAACCCTCGGGGCCGTATCGACCAAGGCATATAGGGTCATTCTGTTTCCTCAAATTCGGCTTGCAGTGTACGGACATGATCCACCAGATTGGGCTGCTGGGAAAGCCGCAACCGCTCTGCCACGATGATCGCCTTCAGCTTGGCCTCGGTCTCGGCCAGATTATCGTTGATCAAAACATAGTGGTAGCCATCCCAATGGCTGATCTCGTCCCAGCTTTTTTCCATGCGCAGGGCAATGGTTTCGGCGGTATCCTGGCCGCGTGTTTCCAGCCTGCGGCGCAGTTCGCGGATCGTGGGCGGCAGGATAAAGATCGACAAAACATGCTGCTTGAGCGCTGAGGTGCTGATCTGTTGCGCACCTTGCCAGTCGACATCGAACAACACATCACGGCCTTCGTCGATAGAGGCTTCCACCGGTCCCTTGGGCGATCCGTAGTAATTGCCAAAGACCCGCGCATGCTCCAGCATCTCGCCGGATTTCACCATGTGGCGAAACTTGTCTTCGTCAGTAAAGAAATAGTCTTTGCCATCGACCTCGCCCACGCGAGGGGTACGAGTGGTGGCGGACACGGAAAACTGCAGCGACGGGTCCCAATCGCGCAGCTTGCGCGCAAGGGTCGATTTACCCGCCCCCGAGGGGGAGCTGAGGATAATCAAAAGGCCGCGACGATCGCTCATGTTTGTCTCCACATACTTTGTTGGACGGACAAAGAATGCATGAACTGGCGACTGTCAACAAGCATAGGGCAGATTCCGCCGTGTTATAGCCGGGATTTAATCACCGATCCCGACGCCAGTAGGTGGCGCTGATCTGCGTTGTTTTATCGAGGCCCAGCACCTTTTTAAAATGCGCGCGCAGGGCTTGTGCGTTGCCAAACTCACCGGCGAAAAACGCGTATCCGGTCGTGTCCTTGATGGTCAACCGTTCGGCCATCGCGACGACGTTTTCCTCAAACGCGTCTGGCGACAGGGTGTGAACGGTCAGCCCCGTTTCTGGCAGATAGCTACGATAGTCGACGGAGGCAGGCAGCGCTACGACCACATCGCCCATAGCATCCTGCGACAGCCGCGACAGCAATTGCGCAACCGCTGGCAGTCCGGTGCCATCAGCCGCAAGAAAATAAGATTTCGCCTCGGGCAGGTTTCGTATACCTGCAGGGCCCATCGCCCCGACCAATTGCCCTTGGCTCGCGTTTTGGGCCCATTGCGAAATCATACCGGTGCCATGGCGCACAATATCGATATCGACCTCTTCGACATCCGCACGGATGTTTTTCAAGGTGACATAGCGGGCGTGCAACTCGTCTGCGCCCACGGGCCAAATCGGCGCGCCGTTTTCGCCCATCACCGGCCAGACCGGCACACGGGACGGATCACAAGGCAAGATGAGCCGTAGATGAATCCCACGGGACTGAAGCGCCTTAATATCCGGGTAATGCAAGGTGACCCGCTGCATGCCGTCAAACAACATTTCGCTTTTTAGCACGGTAAGCACGCGAAAATTCTCGGGCGTGGTGCCAATCTGTGCCTGCTCGTTATTCCAGCGGATGCTTTCAGCTGCAGCGACATCGAATTCTTCAACGTGATGAACGATCCCCTCTTTGGTAAAGCTCATCGCGTGCTCGTCCGGGGCCTCAAGGCGGATGCGCAGACCTCGGTCCTGCGGGAAAAGTTCAATCCGGTAGCCATCATTCTCAAAACTATGCGCGCCATCATCGGCGACGTTAAAGAACATGCCATGATCGTCGCGCATATGCGCGACAAACTCACCCAGCAACGCCTGTGGTGCAGCGAGGGCGATGGTGGTTTCTGCAGTGACTTTTTGCATAGCTAACCTTTGGTTTGGCTAAGGAATATGGACGTTAACCAATGAAAAAAGGGCGGCGCATAGATATGCGCCGCCCTCGTACTGGTTACCAACTATGGGTCAGTCTGACCTGTACTTCGCGGCCAGGGCTGTAGAAGTTTGCATAAGCACCGCCATAGGCCACGTGCTTTTCATCAAACAGATTGGTCACGCTTGCAGACAGTGTTGTCTGCTTGGTCACATCATAAGACACCGCCGCATCCACAACAAAGAAGCTGCCTGTCTCACCAGACGTGTTCGAGTCGGCAAAGTAATAGCCGCCGTTAAAGCGCAGGCCGACACCCGCTGTCAGATCACCGCGTCCAACGTTTTCCCAGGTGCGGCTGCCCCAGATCGACGCGATATGCGACGACACCAACGCAGGCGTGTTGCCGACGTTACCCGATGTTCCATTCTCGACGATCTCGCCATCAAGGAAGCTGTAGGCTGCCGTCACATCATATGCACCGAACTCGGCCTTTGCTTCCAGATCCAGACCGCGCACGCGGACCTCACCAATGGGTTCGGACATGTTGGTCACCGGGTTAGTCCGGCTGATGTTGGTCTTGGACAGCTGATAGACCGACGCCGAGAACAACGCATTGGTGCCAGCCGGGCGCCATTTCGTGCCAAACTCGATTTGATCACCTCTTTCGGGATCGACCCCTGCGCCCGCAGGCACAACCGATTGGGCGTAGCTACCGTACAAAGATACCTCGGGGGTGATCTTGTAGGTCAACCCGATGCGGCCTGTCGTCTCAGATATGTCATTCTGAGTGGTGGTGTTTTTGAGGTTGTTTTGCTTGGTGATATCAATCCAGTCGTGGCGCAGGCCAAAGGACAGGATCGTTTTATCGCTCCAGTTCAGCTCTTGTTGCACATATACTGCATGGCTATCGGTGTCGGTATCCTCGTCAGCATAATCCGCTACACTGGTCGGTGCACCGGTGGGCACAGGGTTGTTCAAATTAACCGACGGGGCCGATCCCCAATCCCGATGGTCGGTGGTTTCGGATTGCGAAAATTCGACACCTGCAACGGTCTTGCTTTTGACGCCCCCGATGACGGTATCATAGGTCAGATGCGCATCAGCGATCAGCGCTTTGGTGGTGCCGGCGCTTTGGAAGAACGCACGGTTGACGGTGGTCCCAGTCGTGCCGTTCACATAGGCGTAGCCAAAGTCGTCTTCGCGATCAACATAGCGCAGATTTCCCGAGAATTTCAGCCCGTTGCCGAAATTGTGGTCGGCCATAAGTGACACGGAGGTCCGCTCGGCCCCGCGATAGTTATAGTCCGGCTCGCCATAAAAGGCAGAGCTGCGATCGAAATCATAGCCGACAGGAAAACCACCGCTGCCCGGCACATAGTCCATGTCAACATGGTCAATAACAAGGGTCAGTTCCGTCGCATCAGACGGGCGCCAGGTCAGCCCACCCATGATGAACAGTTCATCGTTTTCAGAGAACGGGTATTCAAGCTCGCCGTTGCGCAGCAGACCTGTCAAACGATAGCTTAGCGTGCCATCGTCGTTCAGTTTGTCACCAAAATCCAGACCGACTTCTTGCGTATTGAAAGATCCGATTTGGGTGTAAACTTCGCCAAATTTCTCATCGCGCGGTTTTTTGGTGACGTAGTTCACCGAACCGCCGGGATCAGAGATACCAAAAGTAGCGGAATTCGCACCTTTGAAGACTTCGACCCGCTCATAGGCGAACGGCTGTTCGCGGAAACCGCCAAAGTTTTTCCCGATCATCAGACCATCGCGGTAGGTGTGCGCCGTGAAACCGCGCAACGTGAAATAATCATACCGATCATCTGCACCGTAACTATCCGTGGAGGCACCGGCGGTGTAGTTCAGCACCTCTTCGACGGTGTCGGCATTGCGCTGCTTGATCTCTTTGCTGGTTACAACCGAAACGCTTGCCGCGATGTCCAACAGGTCGCCGGAAAACTTGCCCCCCGAATCGATACCAGTTGCCACCACCGATTGCGCATCAGAGGCACCACTGTGGGAACCCTCGGCCTCTAGTGTCACGTCGTCCAGACGGTAGGATTCCTGCGCGACTGCGGCAGCTGGCAACATTGCCGTGCAGCACATCAACAATGACTTGAGGGATCCATGCCCAAAGCGGCGGGGTGTAGAAAGAGAAGGTAACAAGGGAAGCTCCGATATAACTTAGTGAATCACTAAGATAAGGCTATAAATCGCATAGCCTCAAAGCTCTAGCCTAATGCGACTCTTTTTGTAGGTTATTTTTATGCGGCGTTGTTCGTGCGGCGCGCGACCTTGTGGCGGCCGATAGGAACCATGGCTGGCGTGTTGGAAACCGGGTCATTGATGATCTGGCATTCCAGCCCGAAAACATCGCGCACCAGCGCTTCGGTGAGGATGTCAGCGGGCGCGCCTTCGGCGTAGATCCCCTTGTCCGCCACCGCGATCAGATGATCCGCATACCGCGCCGCAAGGTTCAGGTCATGCAGGACCATCACAATGGTGGTGCCCCGGCTGGTGTTCATATCAACCAGCACATCCAGCACATCGACCTGGTGCGATACATCCAGAAATGTGGTGGGTTCATCCAGTAGCAGCAGCTCGGTTTCTTGGGCCAAGGCCATCGCGATCCAGGCCCGCTGCCGCTGCCCGCCTGACAATGTATCCAGCTCGCGCTCGGCCAGCGCTTCGATTCCCGTCGCCTTAAGCGCCTCAGACACGGCGCGTTCGTCATCATCGCCCCACCGCGAGAAAAGCCCGTGATGCGGATGGCGGCCCCGCCCGACCAGATCGGCAACGGTAATGCCTTCGGGGGCGATGGGCGATTGCGGCAACAACCCCATGATCTGCGCCACATCGCGTGACCGCATTTGATGCAAGGATTTGCCATCCAGCAAAACCGTCCCGGACTGCGTCGGCAAAATCCGCGCCAACGTGCGCAGTAGCGTCGATTTACCCGATGCATTGCCGCCGACGATTGCCGTGATCTGCCCCGGCCTCAGCCCAAGCGTGACATCTTCAAGGATCGCGCGTTGATCGTATCCGGCGTAAAGCATCTGTGCTTCAAGCGTTCTATCAAAGCTCATATTGTGCCCCCGTTCCGGTTGGTGCGCACGATCAGATACAACAGAAACGGTGCACCAACCGCCCCCGTGACAACGCCCACAGGCAGCCGTGCGGGCAGCAAGAACTGACCCGTGAAATCGCCCGCCAGCACCAGGATCGCGCCGACAAGGCCCGCAGCCGCCAGAATACCACGCGACCCGCCCAGCAAACGCGCGGCAATAGGCCCGGACAAAAACGCGACAAAGGCGATGGGCCCCGCAGCGGACGTGGCAAAAGCCACCAACCCAACGGCCGCCAAGGTGACGCGCAGCCGCGTGGCTTCGGTATGCACGCCAAGGGCACGGGCCGCGTCATCGCCCAAACGCAGGATATTCAAATCCCGCGCGCTGGCCGCCAGCAGCCCGCCAAAAACAATCAACGCCCCCAGAACGGGAATAACATCCGGCAATTGCGCCCCGTTCACACTGCCCGTCAGCCAGCGCATCGCCTCGGCGCGGTCCCATGCGGGAGCCTCAAGCAGGATATAGGCCGTGACGCTGTCCAACATCGCCGACACGCCGATCCCGATCAGGATCAACCGCGCCCCGGCCGCACCCCGATTGGACGACAACGCCCAGATCAGGGTCGCAACCAGCAAACCGGATACAACGGCAACGGCAGAAACCAGCCAGCCGTCAAAAGCTAAAATAACAATCGCAAAAACCGCTGCGGCACCGGCGCTGGCGCTGATCCCGATGATGTCGGGGCTGGCAAGAGGGTTGCGCAGCATCACCTGAAATGCGACCCCGCCCAAGCCAAAGCATAGCCCCGTTACCACCGACATCAGCGCACGCGGCAACCGCAGGTCGTTGACCACAAATGTCGCCCCAGATGCATCATCGCCCATCAACGCAGCAATCACGTCACCGGGCGCAAAGCATCCGCGCCCGCAGCTTAGGGTGATAGCCGTCAGGATCAGTGCGGTCGCGATCAACAAGGCCAAGATCACCACACTGCGCCGGTTAACCCGTTGACGGATTGCGCCTTGCACCGCGTCCGATGCCTCTGCCGTTTGAACGCTCACAACCCGCGCATCCTTTGCCGCCGAACGGTCCAGATAAAGAACGGCGCGCCGACGAATGCCGTGACAAGCCCCACGTCCAGTTCGTTCGGACGCGCGACGATGCGCCCCAACACATCGGCCATCCCCAACAGGATCGCACCGCCAAGCGCCGACAACGGCAGAATGGTTCTGTAATCAATACCCCCAATCATCCGGCACATATGCGGCACCACCAGCCCGACAAAGCCAATGGGGCCGCACAGCGCTGTCGCCGTACCGCACAGCACAATCGCCCCAGCTGCCGCCATCGCGCGGCCCCACGCTACGTTTTGCCCCAACCCTGCGGCCATTTCCTCGCCCAAGGCCAGTGCATTCAGAATGCGCGCCGATCCCAAGCTAAGCAAAAGCCCGATAGCAAGGAACGGCAGGCTGGGCAGGATCGTGTCAAACCGCGCGCCGCCGATGCCGCCCACCTGCCAAGACTGAATGCTGCCCGCGATGTCGTTGCGCGGCAACACCACCGCAATGATAAACGCAGATGCGGCAATAGAGGTCGCCGTACCCGCCAAGGTCAGCTTGAGAGGCGTCGCACCGCCCTGCCCGGTTGATCCGATCGCGTAGACAAAAACCGCCGCACAGCCCGCGCCGGCAATGCCCAGCCATAGAAATGTTGTCGCACCGCTGATGTTGAACCACGCGACGCCCACCACAACGAACAGGGCAGCACCGGCATTCACGCCCAAAATTCCCGGATCGGCCAACGGGTTGCGGGTAATACCCTGCATCACCGCTCCCGCGATCCCCAAGGCTCCGCCTGCCAGAACGGCCAGTGCCGTGCGCGGCATCCGCACTGCGACAGCAGCGGCACCAATGGTTTCGATCCGCCCCGTCAGCCCGTCCCAAATCTCGGACCATGGCACGCTGCGCGTCCCAACGGCCAGCGACAACCCAACGGTCGCCAACAGCAGCGCAACGACACCAAACACACGCATGGCCTTATGATCGCGGCTTAGGGTCACCCCTCGCCGCGCGCCACAGCATCTGCCAAACGGGTCAGATAATCCTCAAGCACGTAGTCGATCGAAAGCGGCGTCGGGTTGGCTGCGGTGCCCATCGGATCATTGGCCAGCAAGATCACCGACCCGCGTGCAATCGCCGGGAAACGGGCAATCAGCGGGTTTTTCACCAACTCACTGAGACGCGCCATGTCGCCATATGTCACGACAACATCGACATCATTGAACAAATCAATCCGCTCGGCGCTGACACGGCCGGAATATTTGCCCGCTTCGCTGGCTTCGCGCACCGCGCGGGGCGTGGCCATGCCTAGGTCTTCCAGAAACTGCACCCGCTGATCCGCTGCGGCGTAAAAGCCAATCGTGCTAAGGTCGCGAATATCCAGATGGGTCACGAACATGCCAGTTTTCCCCGCAAGCTGGGGATAGTCCTGTAGGGCTGTCGCGATACGCTCTTCGATCTGCGCAACCATCGCCTCGCCCTCGGACGCCATGCCAAGCCCTGCCGCGTTCTGGCGGATCATTTCGCGCCATGTGGTGGTCCACGCGCCATCAGGATAGGCCACAACAGGGGCGATCCGGCTAAGCGTGTCGTAATCCGATTGCGAAATACCGGAATAGGCCGCAAGGATCACATCAGGGTTGGTCGACGCAACCGCTTCAAAATCAATGCCGTCGCCCTCGTCAAACAAAACCGGGGCCTGCGCGCCCAATTCATCAAGCTTTTCAGTCACCCAAGGCAACAACCCGTCACCATCATCATCGCCCCAGGACGCACGGGCAAAGCCCACAGGAACGATGCCCAAGGCCAGCGGCACCTCGTGGTTGGCCCAGCCGACCGATGCCACACGGGTGGGACGCGCTTCGATGACTGTCTGCCCAAAGGCGTGTTCGATTGTGACCGGGAATTCCTGCGCTGCCGCTGACGTTGCCCACAAAGCGACCCCGATACTCATCAAAACGCGTAACATGAAACTTCCTACTCTGATTATATGATTAGTGCTGAGGAGCACGGCGCAGCTGGCCTAGCGCCCCTTGATCTTGATCGTGTATTGACGCCGCGCGCCTGCCGGCGGTTTGGGAAATGGCGCAGCTTTGCGGATCAGCGTCAGAGCCGCCTGATCCAGCGCAGCCGACCCCGAACTGCGCGCAACAGAAACCCCGCCCAAACCGCCGCTCGCCGAGATCGTAAAGGCAATCACGGCCTCGCCCTTGGATTTGACCCGCGGTTTGCCCACCCGCGAGATCCGGCGCATCACTTGACCGGGGTAGTTGCTGACCGCAGCATTCCCCGCCTGAGAGGCGGCTTTTTTGGCCTTGCCTGTGGTTGTCGCCTTGGCGTTTTTGTTTTTGCCCGTCTCTGCGCCCTTGGTGTTGTTACGCTTTGCATTGCCACGCGCCGTCGCCTTTTTTACCGGTTTCTTTTTGGGCTTTTTCTTGACGACTTCGGGGGTCTTTTCCTTGGGGCGCTGCGACTGCAACGGGGCATCGGTCTTGGGCGTTTCGGTGACAATCGTCTCGGGCTTTGGGGCCCCAGTGGGTGCCGGAGGGGTCGCAGGCACCGGCGTCAACGCCGCCATCACGAGAGGGGTCGGTGTCACCGGCTGTGTCAGCTCGGGCGTCAGTGCCAGTTCCGGCTTCGCAATGGGCTCGGGTCGAACGGGCTCCGCTTTTACAGGCTCGATCACTTCAGGTTCGACAGGTTGTTCTACCTCGGTATCGGGCGTCTTTGCCGTCAAGGTGCCAACGGCCATATCCTCAAATGTGGACCCCATTCTGGCTTCAACCGGGGCACCCCCGCCAGCCATTTCGATCCGGTTTTTGGGCACGCTGAACTGCGCCGCGCCAGCAACAATACCCGTCGCCAGAACCAACGACACACCCCTGGCAAGATGAGAGCGAAATATCATTCCAAAGCCCTTTTTGTAACCAGCATGACGCGCTGTGCCCCTGCGCTGCGCAAATCCCGTGTGAGGCTGACCAGCGCCGCCGCAGGAAGCGTACGGTCCGGCACGATGCGCACGGTTTCCCGGTCTTCCTCAGACAGGCTCGCGACAAAGGTGGCAGCGTCGGCCTGATCTTCGCCCTCAAAGCTGATGCGCCCATCGGGATAGACGACCAAGGCATTTGGCGGGGCTTGGCCGTCCAATTCGCGGGTCTCAACCAGCGTCAGGGACGGATCAAGCGGCTGAGCCAAGGTGCCCGCGACCATAAAGAACACAAGCATCAAAAAGACGATGTTGATCAAGGCGATGGTCGGTTCGCGTTGGGGCTTGGCTTTTGCAAACTTACGCATGTTCAGCCCCCCAGAACCGAGACCTGCAAAGCAGGAAAACCGCGCAGCGCCACCAGCAAATCCGTCAGCCGTTGCGCATCGACACCCGCCTTGAGCGAGACCAGCAAAACCGTACCTTCTTGAGCCTGACCGACGCTGGATGACGCCAATGCGTCCAGCCCCACATCGTCGCCGTTCACCCGCAGGGTTTCAGTGCCAAGCTGCAAAAACAACGGCTTGGCATCACTAGGGGCGGCCGTCCCCGGTCCCGCCGCGGCCAGCTCCACCTCGGAGAATTTTGAAAAGGTAGAAGTGAGCATAAAGAACAAGAGCAGCAGAAAAATGACATCAATCAGCGACGTCATCGATAATCTGCGTCTGCGCGTGCGTGGCCTAGCCATGGGCGGCAACTGCCCCCTCATATGCGCTGGCCTGACTAGGTGATGGCCCTGCGGCGGGGTGCAGAACGGTCAGGATCGCCTTGTCAGCGATCACGCGCTCGGCCTCCATCCGCTGTTCAAGCCAGCTAAGGATCACGGCGGTGGGCATGGCCACCACCAGCCCCACGGCTGTGGTCAAAAGCGCCACCCAGATACCACCGGCCAGAATTGACGGATCGACCTGCGACCCGGCAGCTTGCAAAGCCTGGAACGCCTCAATCATCCCCAATACCGTTCCGAACAGCCCCAACAACGGGGCCAACTGCGCAACGGAATCAAGCAAACGGAAACCGGTTTCAAGCTTGGCAAACTGGGCCTCAGCCTCGGCCTGAAGCCGCTCTGCCCCGGTTTGGGGCGCTGACATCGCCTGATCTACCACAGGCACCAGATAGCTTTTGGACCGGCCCAATGCCGTCCGTGCGCCAGCGCGGTCCCCCTGATCCCATGCCGCAACGGCCTGAGACAGCGCCGTGTGACGGCCAACAGCCGAACGCCAAAATTGCCATGCTTTATATATGGATACGGCAAGGGTCAGCACAGCGACTGCCATCAGAACGACCACAACCGGGCCGCCGGTCTCGGCGATCTGAGCAAAGGACTCTGCGATGGCGTTCACGATACCCATCATCAGCCCAACACCTCGATGTCGGCACGCGACGATGGGCGCAGACCGGTTTCACACGCATCTGGCGCAATGCCGTCGCCTTCGCAGGTGCTGGCACCGTTAAACAATACGCGACCCAGATCATCGCAGCTGATTTGCGGCACGGCGAACTGACGCACACGGGGGCGTTCGGGCGGCAATGTGCCAAAATCGAACAGGGTCAAGCGGCTGACCTGACCTGCCTTGTCAAACAAGGCGACCTCGTAGACCAGTTTATCAACAGGTGTTTTCATCCCGTTCGTGATCATGAA
This sequence comes from Sulfitobacter marinus, assembly GCF_900116285.1. Taxonomy (GTDB): domain Bacteria; phylum Pseudomonadota; class Alphaproteobacteria; order Rhodobacterales; family Rhodobacteraceae; genus Sulfitobacter; species Sulfitobacter marinus. The sequence goes on from NZ_FPAJ01000001.1 coordinate 845,083, forward strand.
AGACAACGTGCAGGCCTCGGCGCTTGATTCAGCGGCATTCAGCTCGACCGCGATATGACCGCCGGTGTCAGATTGTTGTGCGCAAGCGATCTGCGCCGACAAAACAAGCGGTACCGCCAGAAAGGCGAAACGGAAACGGGGCATGGAGACTCCTGACCGGGTAATGGTTGCTGTGTTGGCTAAGACGGCGTGCGCCCTTGGCTGGTCATCGGCGCTGGAAATTAAACAATTTCACCAAAACGCGTGATTCCACGTTTGCTACCAAACAAACGGCGCCGCGACAATCCCGACTTTTATACTCAACTACTGAAGGCTGGTAGAAAAAAGCTTTGATTGAGGAGGCCTGTGCACAGCAGGACACCAATCAGTAAGCACCCTGCCCGCAGGATTTATTCGACGTTCTGCACCTGCTCGCGCATCTGATCGATGACGGCCTTTAACGCCAGCCCGACGCGCGTCAACTCGGTATTCTGGGACTTTGAGCACAAGGTATTAGCCTCGCGGTTGAATTCCTGCATCAAGAAATCCAGCTTACGGCCGACCGGCCCGCCCTGGCCCAGCAGATCACGCGCCGCGCTGACATGCGCATGCAAACGGTCGATTTCCTCGGTGATATCCGCCTTGACCGCGATCAGCGCCAGTTCTTGCGCCAGCCGGTCCGCATCCACGCCTTCGGTGTTCTCAAGCACCCGCGCCAGATTGCGCTGCAAGTTCTGTGCCATCTCGGCTTTGCGCTGTTCGGCAAGCGCCGCGGCTTGCAGGGTGAGCGCTTCAATCTCAGCCAGTTGTGTTTGTAGTACCTGTTCCAGCGCTGCCCCTTCGCGGGCACGCATGGCGTTGAAAGCCGCCAGAACCGTTGTGAACTCGGCCAGCAGCGCCTTGGCCAGCCTTTCGACATCATCATCAGTGGTCGCTTGTTCCAAGACACCGCGCATGGTCACGATATCGCTTGCTTTGGACGGGGCCAGCGACACGCCCGCATCCATTGCACGCGTTTCGATCTGTTGCAGCGCCTCCAGCACGGTATCCAGCTGGGCGGCATTCACCGTCAGGCTGCCCGTATTTTCGTCGCGGGCGATCCGCAGATTGCACGAAACATTTCCCCGCGCGATCTGCGCGCTAAGCTGTTTGCGCAGTCCCGCCTCTAGCCCGTCCACCCAATCTGGCACGCGCAAGCGCAGATCAAGCCCCTTGCCGTTGACCGACCGCAATTCCCACCCCCAACTATGGGGAGGCAATGCGCCACTGGCTGAGGCAAAACCGGTCATTGAACGTATCATAGGGCATCCTGTGGGCTGGGGCTCTGCCCCGCTTTAAAATCCAAACTGCGGTTCTGGGCAAGCCCCATGGGCAAGTTCCCGCGCCCGCTATCCCTAGCCAAAAGTTAACCACTTCATGAGATTTGTATGCAAATTTGCGATGAAATTGTTATAACAGGATCAAAGCGGCACTTTTGTGCTGCCCTCAAATACGAGCAGCGGTCGAAACAACCAATAAGCGCCGACCACAACACAGACGCAACCAAGACGAGACGGAATTCATGTACGAGCATCCAAAAGACCCCCAGAATATCGTCAAGTTGAACGATTTTCACGCGCATCACAGCTTTTCGGCCATCGCCCAGGTCGAAGCCTATTGGGAAGGTCTGCGCCAAGACAGGCTGCTGCCCAAACGGTCGGACATCGACCCGCGCGGGATCGAAGCGGCGCTGGAATATGCCTTTATCCTGGAACGGGTCGCCCCCGGCGTCGCGCGGATGCGCATCGCAGGTAGCCATCTGAGCGATCTGATGGGCATGGAAGTACGCGGCATGCCGATCACTGCATTCTTGTCGACGGAGTCGCGGCGCAGGTTCAGTGACACGCTGGAAGAGCTGTTTAGCACCCCCGCTGTAGGCACCCTTGCCCTGCGCAACGAGACAGGGGCCGCCGAAGGGCGCATGGTATTGCTGCCGTTGAAAAGCGACATGGGCGATGTCACCCGCATGTTGGGCTGTTTCGTGACCAAAGGTGACATTGCCGCCGACCCGTGCCGATTTAACATCGAAGATATCCAAGTTCGCCCGCTTATGGCTCAGCAACCTGTGTTTGACCGCGCGCCTCAGCCCCCCGTGGCTGACGCCCCAAAAGCGCAGCGCCCTGTACGACAGCAGTGCACGGACGGGGGCAGCGTTCCCTATCTGCGGCTGGTAAAGTCCGACAGCTGACGGGCAGCTATCCATAACCTCCCACAAAAAAGGCCGCGCATCACATGATGCGCGGCCTTTTTACTCAACCTTTTTAACCGCTTAGATTGCGACCTTGGCCTGATGTGCCGTCCGGCGCGCCGACAGCTCTTCGGCCACAAGGAACGCAAGCTCCAGCGACTGGCTGGCGTTCAGACGGGGATCACAAGCTGTGTGGTAACGGTCTGACAGATCTTCATCCTGCACAGCACGCACACCACCGGTACATTCGGTCACATCCTGGCCGGTCATCTCGAAATGTACGCCGCCCGGAACGGTCCCCTCGGCTGCATGCACTGCAAAGAATTCACGGACTTCGCGCAGGACGGAATCAAAGGGCCGCGTTTTATAGCCGCTGGACGATTTGATCGTGTTGCCATGCATGGCGTCACAGGTCCAAACCACGTTCGCGCCTTCTTCCTGCACGGTTTTGATCAAGCGCGGCAGGTGTTCACCCACATTGCCCGCACCGAACCGCGCGATCAGGGTCAAGCGCCCCTCCTCGTTTTGCGGGTTCAGCTTTTTCATCAGCAGTTTCAGGTCGTCGCTGGTCATGGTCGGGCCGCATTTCAACCCGATTGGGTTTTGTACGCCACGCGCGAATTCCACATGGGCACCGTCCGGCTGACGGGTACGGTCGCCGATCCAGATCATGTGGCCAGAGCCTGCCAACCATTTACCGGTTTGGCTGTCCTGACGGCATAGCGCCTCTTCATACTCAAGCAAAAGCGATTCGTGGCTTGTATAATATTCCACCGATTGCAGGGTATGAGCCGTCTCGGCCGTGACACCCGCTGCCGCCATGAAATCCAAAGTGTCGGAAATCCGGTTGGCAATGTCGCGGTATTTCTCGGCCTTTTCGCTTTCGGTAAAGCCCAAGGTCCATCCATGTACCTGATGCACATCAGCATAGCCGCCCGTTGAAAAGGCGCGGATCAGGTTCAGCGTCGCAGCCGCCTGCGTGTAGGCGCGCAGCATCTTTTGCGGGTCTGGAATGCGGGCTTCCGGAGTGAAGTCGAGCCCGTTGATGATATCACCACGGTAGCTGGGCAGCTCAACGCCATCGACCACCTCTGTCGGGGCGGAACGCGGTTTGGCGAACTGACCCGCCATACGCCCCACTTTGATCACAGGCACCTTGGCACCATGGGTCAGCACGATCGCCATTTGCAGCATGACCTTGAATGTATCGCGGATCATGTCACTGCTGAATTGCTCAAAGCTTTCGGCGCAATCGCCGCCCTGAAGCAAGAACGCCTCACCGCGACCAGCGGCGGCCAGATGCTTTTTCAACCGGCGTGCTTCGCCTGCAAAAACCAACAATGGATACCGGGACAATTCTGCCTCGACAGCCTGCAGTGCAGCCTGGTCTGGATAGTCGGGCATCTGGATCCGCGGTTTGTCGCGCCAGCTTGATTTTGTCCAATCGGTCATCTTCTCTCTCCGAAGTAGGCATAGCGCCGGATGTCCTGCGCTAACGGTTGAGCCAACGGTATACAAAAGCCAGCGCCCAGTGACCAGAACCGAATTCCCCCTATTGACCTTTGCCCCCTCACGCGGGCAAGGTTTTCGGCAGGTTTTTACGCCAGAGGAACCTGACCTACGAAAATTTCCACATTACTGAAAGAGCAGCGATGTCAGACACGCAATCGGCCATCCGCATCCCGGTTAACGAAGATAGGCCAAAGCTGTTTGTTTTTGTCTTGCTCGAAAACTTTACCATGCTGAGCTTTGCGTCGGCTGTGGAATGTTTACGCATAACCAATCGGATGGCGGGCCGCGAGGTGTATAACTGGCGTTTGATCGGCGAAGGCGGGACCTATGTTAGCTGCTCAGCTGGCGCACAGTTCACGCTTGATGGCGATCTGGACGAATTGCGCCGCGAGGATACGCTGGTGATTTGCAGCGGCATCGACGTTCAGGCCGCCACCACCAAAAAGCTGTTGGGCTGGCTGCGCCGCGAGGCCCGCAAGGGCATGATGGTCGGCGGGCTTTGTACTGCGGCCTTTACACTGGCCAAAGCCGGATTGCTGGATGGCAAAAAGGCGACGATCCACTGGGAAAATCAAGACAGCTTTACCGAGGAATTCGAAGACGTCACCCTGACCAAATCGGTTTTCGTGGTTGACGGCAATCGGATGACCACAGCGGGTGGGACGTCCTCGATTGACCTGATGCTGAAACTGATCGCCGATGATCAGGGCGAGGAAATGGCCAATTCGGTGGCCGATCAGCTGATTTATTCGTCGATCCGCACAGACCAAGACACCCAACGTTTGTCCGTGCCAACCCGCATCGGCGTGCGCCACCCCAAATTAAGCCAAGTCATCCAGATGATGGAACGCAATATCGAGGAACCGATCAGCCCCTCGACCTTGGCAAAAGACGTGGGTATGTCGACCCGCCAGTTGGAGCGCCTGTTCCGCCGCTATCTGAACCGCAGCCCTAAACGGTACTATATGGAACTGCGTCTGCAAAAGGCGCGCAACCTGTTGATGCAAACGGATATGAGCGTGATCAACGTGGCGCTGGCCTGCGGCTTTGCCTCGCCCTCACATTTCTCAAAATGCTACCGGGCGCATTACGACACCACCCCGTACCGCGAACGCGGATCACATGCAGCACGGTTGTCCATTTAGGCAACTCGAATGTGCCCTACATTGACCAGCGCGCGATTTTTTCCAAATCTGGCACCGCAGGGCAGGATTTTTCAATCGCCAGCGCGGCTTGACCTACGGTGAACGCTTGATTGCGCTTTTCTTTTTGAAAAACCCCGCATAGGCTTTGCTCCGAACATAAAAAGTTCCAACAAGGGAGATAACAATGAAAAAGATGCTTATGGCCACAACGGCTGCGGCACTGCTTGCGACAAACGCTTTTGCGGGTTCGCACGCGACAGAAGTGAAAATCGGGATCGAATTCGGATTTACCGGCCCAATTGAATCGCTGACCGGCCCCATGGCCTCTGGCGCTGAAATGGCGATGAAAGAAGTCACCGACAGCGGCAAACTGCTGGGCGGCGCGACTGTCACAGGTCTGCGCGCGGATTCCGGCTGTATCGACAACGCGCTGGCGGTTGCCGGTGCTGAACGTCTGATTTCCGAGGGCATCAACGGTCTGATCGGCGCGGATTGTTCCGGCGTGACAGGTGCGGTTTTGCAAAACGTCGCCATTCCAAACGGCATGGTCATGATTTCGCCCTCCGCCACATCGCCCGGTCTGTCCACAATGGAAGACAACGGTCTGTTTTTCCGCACCTCCCCATCGGATGCGCGTGAAGGTCAGGTTATGGCGGAAATCCTGCAAGAGCGTGGCGTGAAATCCATCGCCCTGACCTACACAAACAACGACTACGGCAAGGGTCTTGCTGACGCGATCCAAACCTCGTTCGAGGCCGTAGGTGGTGAAGTGACAATCGTTGCGGCCCACGAAGACGGCAAAGCAGATTACTCTGCCGAAGTTGGCGCGCTGGCGTCTGCTGGTGGTGAAATTCTGGTTGTTGCGGGTTACCTTGACCAAGGTGGTCCTGGCATCATCAACGCCGCCCTTGATACCGGTGCATTCGACACATTCGGTCTGCCAGGTGGTATGATCGGTGACACATTGCCCGGTCGTATCGGCGATGATCTGAACGGTTCTTACGGTCAAATCGCCGGTTCCGAGGGTCAAGGCATCGATGTTTTCGCCAAAATGGCCGAAGGCGAAGGCTTTAACGGGACATCGCCTTACACCCCTGAATCCTATGACGCAGCGGCGCTGTTCATGTTGGCGATGCAGGCGGCAGAATCCACAGATCCAGCCGTGTACGGCCCCAAGATCCTTGATGTGGCCAACGCACCGGGCGAAAAAATCTATCCCGGCGAACTGGCAAAAGCGCTTGAGCTGATCGCAGCTGGCAAGGATGTTGACTATGTCGGCGCATCCGCAGTCGAACTGATCGGCCCCGGTGAATCCGCCGGTACATACCGCATGATTGAAGTCAAAGACGGCGTGATCGAAACCATCGGTTTCAAGTAAGCCTTTCTTACAGTGACATTGCAGCAGTCCGGGCAACCGGGCTGCTGTTTTCTAGATATAACCGCGCATTCACGACGCGGACACGGGGATAACCATATGATCGTCGTTGACGATGTACACAAACACTTCGGTGGTTTTCATGCCGTCGACGGTGCCAGCCTGACCATTGAACAAGGCTCAATCACCGGATTGATCGGCCCTAACGGCGCTGGAAAAACCACCCTTTTCAATGTGATCGCAGGCGTTCTTAAACCAACTTCGGGCCGTGTCACCATGGGCGGTGAGGACATCACCGGCTTGCCCCCGCACGAGCTGTTCCACAAAGGTCTGCTGCGCACGTTTCAGATTGCACACGAATTTTCGTCCATGACCTGCCGCGAGAACCTGATGATGGTGCCCGGCGATCAAGCGGGCGAAACCCTTTGGAATACATGGTTTGGCCGCAAACGCATCGCCGATCAGGAACGCGCCCTGCGCGCCAAAGCTGATGAAGTCTTGGAATTTTTGACGGTCGAACATCTGGCCGAGCAAAAGGCCGGTCAAATCTCGGGCGGGCAGAAAAAACTGCTGGAACTTGGCCGCACCATGATGGTCGACGCCAAGATTGTGTTTCTCGACGAGGTTGGCGCAGGCGTGAACCGCACGCTGCTGAACACCATCGGCGACGCGATCATTCGCCTAAACAAGGAACGCGGCTATACCTTTGTCGTCATCGAACATGACATGGATTTCATCGGACGCCTGTGTGATCCGGTCATCTGTATGGCCGAAGGCAAGGTTCTGGCCCAAGGCACCCTGCCCGAAATCAAAGCCAACGAACAGGTGATCGAGGCCTATCTGGGCACCGGCCTCAAGAACAAGACCGCATGAAGCACCGCCCTTCCCTCATTGTATTCGCCGCCGCCATGGCGTTGCCGCAGGCATCTGCCGCCTGTGCGCAATTGTCGGCGGATGTGTGGATGTGCGACCGGGGTACCGTGTGGGAAGCGGCGAAATGGGACGTGATCGGGGATGGATCGGCCCGTTATATCGACGATTACATCCTGAATTTCACACAAGAATGGCCTGGTTACGAGATCACCGACACGATCGCCACGCTTGAGGAACAATTCGCGACCTATGACGCCTGGATTGACGCAGATGGCAATGCCCCGCTTGAAGTGTTGCAGGTGGACAAAATCGTGACCCCACGCGGCCTGACCCTGCGCCATTTGCAATATGACCTAATCAACGGCGACCGCACCCTAAGTGCTGTCATGCTGTCACAGGTCGGCCCTGCGCGGATCATGTTGTACCTGGATACAGCCGACACAACACCGTTTGAGGATATGGAAAAGATGTCCTTTGACGTGGCCATGATGCTGCGCGACACCTGCGAGGACCCGTTGTCTTGCGCTGACACCATTGAGCCGCTGCACAGCGGCACCGATTGAAAGAGACTGATATGAGCGACCCATATGGTGATCGAGGCAACAAAGACCTGTCGATCGGAAATACCAAAGGCCAAGGCACCGCGCAGCCTGTCAAACAAGGCGGCAAAAGCCACCCGGCCCCCGGCGGGCCTTTCCTGATTGGCGAGGCAATGACGGGCGGCTACGGCAAAGGACCGGACATCCTGCACAGCTGCACCATCGCCGTGGAAAAGGGCGAAATTGCCGTGATCGTTGGGCCCAATGGCGCTGGCAAATCCACCGCGATGAAGGCCGTGTTCGGCATGCTGGACCTGCGCGAGGGTCACGTACGGCTGGACGGCGAAGACATCACTGAGCTGTCGCCACAGGATCGCGTGGCCAAGGGCATGGGCTTTGTACCGCAAACGTCGAATATCTTTACCTCGATGACGGTCGAGGAAAACCTTGAGATGGGTGCCTTTATCCGCCGCGATGATTTCCGTGATACGATGGCACAGGTCTATGACCTGTTTCCAATCCTCAAGGAAAAGCGGCTTCAGGCGGCGGGTGAATTATCGGGCGGTCAACGCCAACAAGTTGCCGTGGGCCGCGCGCTGATGACCCAGCCCAAGGTGTTGATGCTGGATGAACCCACCGCAGGCGTCAGCCCCATTGTGATGGATGAATTGTTTGACCGTATTATTGAGGTCGCACGCACCGGCATTCCCATCTTGATGGTGGAACAGAACGCCCGACAAGCCCTTGAGATCGCTGACAAAGGATATGTTTTGGTGCAAGGTGCCAATGCGTTTACCGGCACGGGCAAAGAGCTGCTAAACGATCCAGAAGTCCGCAAATCATTCTTGGGGGGCTAGGAATGCGCTGGATTTTCCCCCTTGTGCTGATTTCGACCCTGCCCGCCGTGGCGCAGGAAAAAGCACCCGACGCGGCGGTGGCGGACATCACGCCAGACGAAGCCACGGCGCTTGAGACCGCGCCCTACCGCCAAGACATCTTGCGGATATGCGATTTTGTAACCGAATGCGTTGAGAACGAACCCTGCACCGAAACAGAATTCACCCCCGAGATCACGGGCATCGGTGGCGGGCTCACTGCGGATGATCTGGGCGTTCAGGCGCAAATGATCACGGATGCCGAAACCGTCGAACTGCTTGGGGTGACCTCGGGCAAATCGATGTCACTGGCCGGTGGCACCTTTGCTGCACGCCACATGATCACGATCACAGAAAACGGTGCGACACGCTATACCGTGCACTATGCTGACGGGCCTTTCGTCATCAGCTATCTAGGGACATGCAACTGATGGATTTATTGAACGCTTTCGTGGCGCTGGCCAATTATGTGCTGGTCCCCGGCATCGCCTATGGCTCGCAACTCGCACTTGGTGCGCTTGGGGTGACGCTGGTTTACGGCATCTTGCGGTTTTCGAACTTTGCCCATGGGGACACCATGGCGCTTGGGGCGATGTCGGCCGTGCTGATTACTTGGGGGTTTCAGGCCATCGGTCTGCATCTATGGGTGCTGCCCACCGCGCTGCTGGCCCTGCCCTTTGCGATTTTAGTGACCATCGGGTTGCTGCTGGGCACCGACCGGGTGGTGTATAAATTCTACCGCGAGAAAAAAGCCAAACCGGTGATTTTTGTGATCGTATCGCTGGGGGTGACGTTCATCTATAACGGCATCACGCGCTTTATCATCGGGTCGGATGACAAGAATTTCCTTGATGGCGAACGGTTCATCATCTCGGCACGTACCTTTAAGAAAATGACCGGTCTACAAGAAGGTTTGGCGATCAAAACCACCCAAGGGCTGACCGTGATTACCGCTATTATCGTGGTGGCGGTGTTGTTCTGGTTCCTGAACAAAACCCGGTCCGGCAAATCCATGCGCGCCTATTCCGATAACGAAGATCTGGCGCTCCTGTCAGGCATCAACCCCGAACGTGTGGTGATGATCACGTGGATCATCGTGGCATGTTTGGCGACCACCGCGGGCGTTCTGTACGGGCTGGACAAGTCGTTCAAACCCTTCACCTATTTCCAACTGCTGCTGCCGATCTTTGCCTCGGCAATTGTCGGCGGATTGGGCAATCCTGTGGGCGCTATTGCCGGTGGCTTCGTCATCGCCTTTTCCGAAGTCACCATCACCTATGCGTGGAAGAAGGTGCTGGGCTATTTGCTGCCCGACAGCCTTGCGCCCGACAGCTTGGTTCAGCTTTTGTCCACCGACTATAAATTCGCCGTCAGCTTTGTGATCTTGTTGATCGTGTTGCTGTTCAAACCCACAGGTCTGTTCAAGGGGCAATCGGTATGAACGAGACGCTTAGAAACACCGCGCTTTTCGCGATTATTGCTGCCCTTATTGTCTATACCGGCTTTGCACAAAGCTGGAATGCCGCGCTGCTGATCATTTCCATGGGGCTGATTTCCAGCATCATGGCCTTGGGGGTGAACCTGCAATGGGGTTTTGCCGGGCTGTTTAACGTTGGCATCATGGGCTTTGTCGCCTTGGGTGGCCTTGCTGCGATCCTGATCGGCATGCCCGCAACCGAAGGTGCTTGGTCTGCGGGCGGTTGGGGCATTCTGGGTGCACTGCTGCTGGGGGCTGCGACTGTGGTTGCAGCGGTCCAAGTGATGAAGCGCATGGCCAAAGGCTGGTTGCGCACGCTGGTGGTGCTGGCGCTGTTGATCGGCGGGTTCTTCTTGTTCCGCGCGATTTTTGACCCTTCTGTCGCGGCGGTCGAAGACATCAACCCTGCCCATACCGGATATCTGGGTGGCCTTGGCCTGCCGGTGATCATCGCATGGCCCGTGGGCGGGCTGTTCGCCGCCGGGGCCGCTTGGGTGATCGGGAAAACCGCGCTTGGGCTGCGGTCCGATTATCTGGCCATTGCGACGCTGGGGATCGCCGAGATCATCATTGCCATCCTCAAGAACGAGGACTGGCTGTCGCGGGGCGTGAAAAACGTGATCGGCATCCCGCGCCCCGTCCCCTACGAGATCGACCTGCAGAATAACGCAGGCTTTGTCGAACGTGCGGCAGGTTTCGGTTTTGATCCGGTTGAGGCATCCACCCTATGGGTCAAGTTTCTATACATTCTGCTCTTTGCCGCCGTCTTGCTGATCCTATTGTGGATGAGCCAACGCGCGCTGAATTCCCCCTGGGGCCGGATGCTGCGCGCCATTCGTGACAACGAAGTCGCGGCAGAGGCTATGGGCAAGGACGTCACCGCGCGGCATCTGCAGGTATTTATCCTTGGCTCGGCCATCTGCGGGATCGCAGGCGCGATGATGACCACGCTGGACAGCCAGCTGACGCCCGGGTCGTATCAGCCGCTGCGCTTTACCTTTTTGATCTGGGTGATGGTGATTGTCGGCGGGTCGGGCAATAACTTTGGGGCCGTCTTGGGCGGCTTCCTGATGTGGTATCTGTGGGTGATGGTTGAACCCATGGGCCTGTGGCTGATGAATGCGATCACCTATGGCATGGCGGATGGCTATTGGCTGAAGGATCATCTGATTGAATCTGCCGCCCATATGCGGCTGATGACCATGGGCGCGGTTCTGCTGCTGGTCCTGCGGTTCAGCCCGCGCGGATTGATCCCTGAGAAATAGGGTATCATCTGCAGTTAAAGAAATAGCCTTATCCCAAACGGGATAAGGCTAGCCTTCGGCGAGGATTTTAGTCCATTTGGAACGAGGGCGTTAGCGCCCTTTGAACAGCCCGCCCAAGATACCGCGCACGATGCGGCGGCCTGTTGTCCCCTTGAGTTCCTTGATCACCACACTTGCAATCGCACCGCCAAAGCTTTCGCTGGGTTTTGATGTGCGTTTTGAAGACGAACGGGACACGCCCTTGCCTGCATAACGGCGCGCGGCGTTGAATTCGCGCAAGACGGGCGTAGCTTCTTCTGCTTCTTCCTCTGCTTTGGCGGCGGCTTTGGCAGCCTCGTCCGCGCGTTTGGTGAGAATTTCAAAGGCGGATTCACGATCTAAACGGGTGTTGTATTTATCCGCCATGGCGCTTTGCGCGATCAAAACCGCGCGGGTTCCCAAATCAATCGGCCCGAGCTGCGACGAAGGCGGGCGGATCAATGTCCGCTCGACTACGCCGGGCACACCCTTTTTCTGAAGCATGGATGTTACGGCCTCGCCGACGCCGACCTCGCGGATGGCTTCTTCGGTATCGAAGCGCGGGTTTTCGCGGTAGGTTTGCGCAGCCATGCGCAACTCCTTGCGGTCCTTGGCGGTAAAGGCGCGCAGGGCATGCTGGATGCGGTTGCCAAGCTGGCCCAAGATGTCTTCGGGCACGTCGGCCGGGTTTTGTGTGATGAAGTAAACCCCAACCCCCTTGGACCGGATCAGCCGTGCGACCTGTTCCACCTTATCCACCAGCGCCTTGGGCGCGTCGTCAAACAGTAGGTGCGCCTCGTCAAAGAAGAACACCAGCTTGGGTTTGTCGGGGTCGCCTACCTCGGGGAGTTCTTCGAACAGCTCGGAAAGCAGCCACAGCAGAAATGTTGCGTATAGTTTGGGCGCGCTCATCAGCTTGTCCGCGGCAAGAATATTGATGAAACCACGGCCATCTTTATCGGTGCGCATCAGATCGGACAGTTCCAATGCCGGCTCGCCGAAGAGATCAGCCGCCCCTTGATTTTCCAACACCAGCAAGCGGCGCTGGATCGCGCCCACCGAAGCCGGCGAGACGTTGCCATAACGCAAGGCCAGCGTGGAGGCGTTTTCGCCCACCCAGACAAGCAGGGCTTGCAGGTCTTTGAGATCGAGCAGCGGCATGCCTTCCTCATCGGCCACGCGGAAAGCGATATTCAAGATGCCTTCTTGCGCTTCGCTGAGGCCTAGGAGCTGGCCCAGCAAAAGCGGCCCCATCTCGGACACGGTGGTGCGCACAGGGTGGCCCTGTTTGCCAAACATATCCCAAAACGCGACCGGAAAGGAGCCGTAACTATAATCGCTGAACCCGATGGTTTCGGCGCGGGACATGAAGGGTTCATGCAGTTTATGCGAGGGCGTTCCGGCGACGGCGAGGCCGGACAGGTCCCCTTTAACGTCGGAGAGAAACACCGGCACGCCTTGAGCGGAAAACCCTTCGGCCAGAATTTGCAGCGTCACTGTTTTACCGGTGCCCGTTGCCCCTGCGATCAGGCCGTGGCGGTTGGCATATCCAATGTTAAGAAACTGCTGCGTGGCGTAGTCCGTGCCGCCGCCGCCGATAAAGATATCATTTGTCACGTATTCATCATCCTTTTGGGTCCCGCCATAGCAGGCAAAGTGCCGCATAAGCATACAAACTTAACCTTTCGGCACCATAGTGAAATTGTTCCGGATCTACATGTCCTTTCGATCCGTGAACACTTCCTCCCTGTCAGACTGGCCGTGCCTTCGGGTACGGCCCTTTTTTTACGGTTAAGTTATCGGCAGGGTTGCATATTTCCTATTGACCGCGTTGATCTGCTTTCGTAACGTTCCCCCAATAAGTCGGCCCAGTCCGACGGGGAGAAACGAAGAACAGGAAAAAAGGGCGCTTGCGTCCTTTTTTTCTTTTTAGGCTCCCCCTTAGTCATCAGCAAAAAAATGCCGGAACAGCGGTAAAACCATGTGCAACTTGCGGGACAACCGTTTCGTGCCGTGATAGATGGCAATAAATTTCATAGATTTGGAACGAGCATGAACAAGTATTTGAACATCCTTCCCCTGTGTGCCGCCTTGGCGATGACCTTGCCTGCGGGATCCTTTGCACAGACGACAACCACAACCAGTGAAAAACCAGCCCCTGCTGCCGCACCCGCCACAGAAGATGCACCCGCCGCCAGTTCAGTGGAATCGCAGCTCAGCATGGGTACCGATGCGGATGGCGACCCCGATCTGGGCAAACCCTATACCAAAGAAGTCATCGGCGCGTGGGAAATGCGCTGCATCAAGACCGAAGAAGAGAATGACCCCTGCCAGATGTACCAGCTGATGGATGATGGCGAAGGTGTTCCAGTTGCCGAATTTTCGTTGTTCCGCTTGCCCGGAAATGGCAAGGCCGAAGCAGGTGCGACAGTCGTTGTACCGCTTGAAACTGCCTTGCCCGCGCAGCTGAGCCTTGCGGTCGATGGTGGTAAGGCCCGCCGCTACCCCTTTGCGTTTTGTAACCCCGTTGGCTGCTATGTCCGCATGGGTCTGACCAAGGACGATGTTGCCGCGTTTAAACGGGGTAAAGAGGCGGTGATTTCCATCGTGCCCGCGCTGGCCCCCGACCAAAAGGTCGAGTTGGTCCTGTCACTGGACGGCTTTACCGCAAGCTTTGATAAATCGTCCGTTATTGATCAGTAAATAAAGATCGATTTCAGAGAACCAAAGGCCGTCTCGATACCGAGGCGGCCTTTTTCATGTCAGCGCCTATCCAATGCACAGCTATACCTTGCGCAGCGCCATCACCGCGTTCAATCCGCCAAAGGCAAAAGCGTTGGACAAGACGACTGATACATCGGCATCGCGTGCCGTGTTCGGGACCACATCAAGGGCACATTCGGGATCAGGTTCCTGATAGCCGATTGTCGGGGCAATCACCCCGTCCCGCAACGCCATGATACAGGCCAGCAGTTCAACCGCGCCAGTACCGCCAATCAGATGGCCATGCATCGACTTGGTCGAGCTGATCATCAACCGGTCCGCATGGGGCCCAAATACATCCGCCACCGCCGCACATTCGGTTTTGTCATTCGCCGCCGTGCCGGTGCCATGAGCGTTGATATACCCCACCTCATCGGCGTTGATCTGCGCGTCGCTCAATGCGCCCTGCATAGCGCGGGCGGCACCGGCCTTGGAAGGCATTACAATATCGCTGGCGTCTGAGGTCATGGCGAAACCGGCAACCTCGCACAGGATATCAGCACCGCGGGCGCGGGCGTGGTCGTAGTCTTCGAACACAAAGATGCCTGCACCTTCGCCCTGCACCATACCATTGCGGTTGGCTGAAAACGGGCGGCAGGCGTCGCGGCTCATGACGCGCAGGCCCTCCCAGGCTTTGACGCCGCCAAAACACAGCATGGATTCAGACCCGCCGGTGATCATCGCCGAGGCCATGCCGGAACGCACCATCGCAAAGGCCTGCGCCATCGCGTGATTGGACGAGGCACAGGCGGTCGACACGGTAAACGACGGCCCTTTGAGGTTGTATTCCATGCTGACATGACTGGCGGCCGCATTGTTCATCAGCTTGGGTACAACAAAGGGATGAACGCGGTTTTTACCCTCTTCATAAACGGCGCGGTAATTGTCGTCCCATGTGCTGACACCGCCCCCGGCAGTGCCCAGAACAACCCCAGCCTTGGCCGAAAGATCGCCCGAAAAGACAAGGCCAGACTGGGCAATCGCCTGCTCTGCCGCGTCCAGCGTGAATTGAGTAAACCGGTCATACAGCGACAGTTGCTGGCGGTTGTAGCGTTCGGGGGGCGGGAAATTCTTGACCTGTCCGCCTATCTGGATCGATAGCCGCTCCACGTCCCGAAACTCAAGCTGGCCAATCCCGCAGACACCATTCTTCATGGCGGTCATTGTGTCCGGCACATTCAGACCAAGCGCGTTGATCGTCCCCGCACCGGTGATAACGACGCGTTTCACCGGCTTATCCCTGCTCGGCTTTCAACTGCTTGATACCCGCCACGATGCTGGCCACGCTTGAGATATCGAAATCTGAGTCCGCAGGCTGGTTGGCATTGAACGGTACGGAAATATCGAATGCTTCCTCGATCGCAAAGATGCTTTCGACCACTCCCATGCTATCGATGCCCAGATCCTCAAGCGTGCTATCCATCGTCACATCTGACGGCTCAAGCACCGCTTGTTCTGCAAGAATATGAATGACTTGATCTTGGATACCCAACGAAACTCTCCTTACACTACGTCCGATTTTGCCCCGCGCTAGGCGTCGCTTTCGGGTTTCGACAACTCTTTCTTTAACGCCGTGAATTCACGCAACAACCGCGGCAGACGCCGCAGCGACTTGTAGCTTTCGATCTGCTTGGCCATTTCGGTCGCAGGATAGCCCAGCATCGACCGGCCCGCGGGCGTATTCGACATCAGTTTGGTGCCACCGCCCGCGATCACACCATCCCCGACAAAGATATTGTCGCTGACGCCGCATTGCCCGCCCAGCACAACGTTGTTGCCGATGGTCGCGGAGCCCGCGATGCCAACCTGCCCGCAAATCAGGCTGTTGGTGCCGATCACGACGTTATGGCCAAGATGCACCTGATTATCCAACTTGGTGCCATCGCCGATCACCGTGTCGCGGATGGTGCCGCTGTCGATGGTACAATTCATGCCGCATTCAACGTCATTCCCAATCGTTACACTGCCTAGGGTGTGGATACGCGTCCATTGTTGCGCTTTTGTGTCGCCCCGATCGCCCAATGTCTTGCGGGTTTGTTCAACCGTGCTCGGCTCGGCCGTAACGAATGAAAATCCATCTCCGCCGATGCAGGCACCGGGCTGCGCGATGAAATCATCGCCAATGGTCACCCGCGCGCCGATGCTCACGTGATCGCGTAGATAGGCGTTTGTGCCTAAAACCGCGTCGTTGCCGATGTAGCATTGCGGACCAATCATGCTGCCTGCACCGATTTTCACCCCTGCCGCGATAATGGTGAAGGGGCCAACAGACACATCAGCATCCAGCTCGGCGGTGGGGTCGATAATTGCCGACGGGTGAATGCCCGGCTCGAACCCCTGCCCCGGATCCATCATTTTCGTAAGGCCCGACATGGCATAGCGCGGACGGTCGGGCAGGATTGCGGCCTTAAGGCCAAGCGCCTGCCAATCCGCATCTGGCCACAACATCGCGGCAACCGCAGACCCTTCGGTCAGGCTGGCGGCATATTTGGGGTTCATCGCGAGGGCCAGATCCTCCGGACCAGCCTGCGCCGGTTCGGAAAGTTTCCGGATCGTCAAAGACGTGTCACCAACGGCAACCGCCCCCAGTGATGCGGCAATTTCTTGGATCGTGTGACGCATGGTTTGTTCCCCTTATCGGGGATGAATTAACCCTGAACAGCGCCCATTGCTACCCCTGCCTTGCTCAGCGCATCCCATATCTTGGCGTCACGGCCATAGATGTCAGCGCGGTACTGGGTGTGGCCCCGCGGTGTGGTAAAGGCAGTGCGATAAATCAGATGTACCGGCAATTCGACGTCCAGATGCACAAAGGTCTCGCGCCGCGTGGCCAGTTGCGCCTTGAAAAAGGCTACCGGATCGGCCTCCTGCCGCGCCAATAGCGCATAGGCAAAATCAAACGGGTCTTGCAAACGCACGCAGCCATGGCTGAACGCACGCACATCGCGCGCGAACAGGCTTTTTGACGGTGTATCGTGCAAATAGATGTTGTGCTTGTTCGGGAAAATGAATTTCACCAAGCCAAGCGCGTTCCGCGAACCGGGCTTCTGACGCATGCTAAAGGGGAAATTGCGCGCGTTATACTGGCTGAAATCCACAGAATCCCGGCTGACGACACGCCCGCGCCCGTCAATCAAATCGATATGTCCCGCCGCACCCGCGTTCGTCTTCATCGAGGGCAGATATTCCTTGGTCACGATAGACCGGGGGACGTTCCAAGTGGGATTAACCACGATATATTCCATGGTGTCGGAAAATTCGGGCGTGTAGCGCCCCGCCTTTGTGGCCCCCACAACCGAGCGTGTTTCAAAGGTCACGCGGCCATCATCGACAATCGCAGCTGTGAACGCCGGGATATTGACCAGCACATGGCGCGCGCCGCGCTCTTTGTTCAGCCAGCGTTCCCGCTCCATCGCAACGATCACAGATTTCAGGCGTGTCTCGACGCTTTTGTTGATCTCGGACATGGTCCCGCTACCCGCCACGCCATCGGTGTTCAAACCGTGATCCTGCTGGAATTCGCGCACCGCTTCTTCCATCACCGCATCATAGGTCATGGAATTGGACCGCTTGAGATAGCCCATTGCAATCAACCGGTTACGCAACGCTACGACCGCAGCACCCTGCGCACCGGGTTTCAGAGATTTTGCAGTCACCGCAGGGCCCCAACCGCCCTTTGCCAGCAGATATTCCATTGCCAGCTTTTCGCGCATCAGCGCATTATACTCTAGCGTCCGAGGCCGCAGATTGCGCAAAAACTGCATCGGCTCAGAGGCCGTAAAATCGGTCATATACCCTTGGCGGTCGCGATACGGCACTTCGCGCACGATGGCGCTGTCGATCCGAGACGGCACCACCACGCCAGTTTGCAGATCACGGGCATATTGCAAAAATACCTTGGTCATCTCGACGTCGATAAGGCCGCGATCACGGGCGGTTTTGGCATTTTTCAGCTGTTCCATCAGGCCGATGGGATCATAACGCGCCATGGGAAGCCCATGTTTATCAGCGGTTGAGATCGCCGCCATCAGCGCGGCACGGCGGCCACGTTGCGTATCTGACCCGTCGGTCCAGACAGGTGCGTAATCGTGGGACCGGTAATAGGCCGCAATATCGGCGTCACGAGACGCGGCTTCGGCGACCGCCTGCTTAAAGGCAATCGACTGCGCAAAAACGGGCGCAGGGCTGATAAGCATCGCACAAGCGACAGCGGCAGCACCAAGAATTGTGGTTAATCTACCTGTGGCACCTTGTTTGATACCTAGAATTTTAGTCATCCTATCCCCCAAATACCTAAAACGCGACTAGAGCCTTATAACAGGTACAAGCGTTTGATTTTGTCCAATAACATTACGTGTGACGTCAGCATATTGTTCGGCGCTGATGTGTTTGAGCATCGCCGATGTTGCAAAAATGACCACACTCTGGGTGTTTGCGCAATTATTCGCCTAAATTTGTTGATAGATGGAACCTTTTCAATTCAGCCCTTGGTAAAAGAATCGCCCTATGACATAAATGCGTTGCATCTGGGGATGGTTGAGATCTTGCATGTAACATCATGAAAGATCGGGTTTAGTACGGGACGTAAGACGCATGACTGGTATCAATTCTTCGGGTTTATCCCGCCGTGCCCTATTGGGCGCGTTCGCAGCAACAGCAGTAACAGCCGCCCCCACTTTCGCAAATGCAGCAGGTTTTTTGCGCGGTGCCGGTGATATTCGCCGCATCAAGATGTATTCGGGCCGCACAGGTGAACGCCTCGACATGATCTATTGGATCGAGGGTGACTATATCAAAGACGCCGTGAAGGAAGTGAACCATTTCATGCGCGACTGGCGGACCAATAGTGTCAAATCCATGGATCTGCGCACAATTGATATCATGGCCGCGTCCCATAATCTGCTGGATGTCAGCGAACCTTACATGCTCTTGTCCGGCTACCGCAGCCCGCAAACAAACGCGATGCTCCGGTCGCGCTCGCGCGGTGTTGCAAAAAACTCTCTCCACATGCGGGGTCAGGCAGCAGATTTGCGTTTGGCGTCACGTTCCGTCAACCAAATGGCCAAGGCGGCAATCGCATGTCATGGCGGCGGGGTTGGCAAATATTCTGGTTCCAATTTCGTGCATATGGATTGCGGTGTGGTCCGCAGCTGGGGCGGCTAAGCCCCCCTTGCCGATCTCAATACGAGAACAAAGCGCCGAAAGGCGCTTTTCTTTTGCTGCATACTGAAAATCAGTCCACGCTTGGCGGAAACCACGCCAGCGTTATCATCGCCAACGCGACATAACGCGCCGCTTTGCCCACCGTGACAATTGCTACAAACGACCAAAGTGGTTCGCGCAGAACGCCTGCCATAATCGTCAGCGCATCACCCACCACTGGAAACCAACTGACCAGCAGCGACCAGCGCCCATAGCGGTGATACCAGATTTCCGCCCGCGCCAACTGAGCGTCATTGGCCGGAAACCAGCGTTTATGTTTGAACTGCAAAGCAACCCGCCCCAAGACCCAATTCACCACCGACCCCAGAACGTTGCCCGCCGTCGCGACCAAAAGCAAAACCGCCAACACGTGCTGATTGCCCAGCATCAACGCGACCAGCAAGGCCTCGGACTGCATCGGCAGAAAAGTCGCGGCGATGAACGCAGCCGAAAACAGGCCAAAATATCCGATCATCGAAATTTAACTTTGCAGGTTAAAACGGGACCACCCTTTGCAGATAACTGGGTTCAAATTGATGTTCAACGCCGGCTGAACCAGAACAGAAAAACCGTATCTTGGCCAACAAAAGGGGGTAATGGCGGATCGACAGGGATTCGAACCCTGGAGACGGTCTCCCGCCTACACACTTTCCAGGCGTGCGCCTTCGACCACTCGGCCACCGATCCATTAGGGCGGTGTTTAGCGTGAGGTATGGTCTGGGCGCAAGGGGTAAATCACGCCAATTTCAACAACAGCGTTAACCATCCAAATGTACGTAAATACGGCGGTTTCTGCGGCCTTTCTTTTCGATCTTGCCCAGTACAAGCGCGCCGACCTCGCCGCTGCGCGCCACATGGGTGCCACCGCAGGGCTGTAGGTCAATCCAGCTTGTGCCATCGCCGATCTCGACCAGTCGCACCTTGTTTGCACTCTTGGGCGGCTTGACCGCCATCGTCTTGACCAATTCGGGCGCCGAGGCCAGTTCGTCTTGGGTGATCCAATGGGTCGTCACGCGCAAATCGGCTTCGACATAGTCGTTCAACACCGCCTCGATCGCATCGCGATCCTCTGGTGCGTCCGGCATATCAAAATCCAGGCGGCCATGGCGTGCCGAAATCTGCCCGCCAGTGACCCCGAACGGCACGGCCACCGACAACAGATGCAGCATGGTATGCACGCGCATGTGTTTGTGGCGGCGGTCCCAATCAAGCTGCTGCGTGAGATGGGTGCCCACATCGGGCAGATGCGACGGTTCGGCGGGGACAAGGGCAATCGCATCGCCCTGCCCCTTGACCGTGGTCGCAATCGGCAAGCGCTGACCGTCCCACATCAGCCAACCGCTGTCACCGGGCTGACCGCCGCCCGTGGGATAAAAGATCGTCTTGTCCAGCACGATCCCGCCCTCTTCGGTGATCGCCGTCACGCGGCCGGGTGCTTCGCGTTGATAGGCATCATCCAGATACAGCGGCTGCGTCATGTGTCGGTCTTCCCTTTCAGCGACTCGGGGTTACGCAGCCAGATGTCGCGCTGCGCAAAGGGCACTTCGATTTCTTCTTCGGCAAAGCGTTTTGCAATGGCGTGGTTGATATCGCTTTTAACGCTCATCATCCAGTTCACATCACGCAGGAATGCGCGGATTTCAAACTCCAATGCATCAGCGCCAAAATTCATGAACAAGACATTAGGGGCCGGGTTCGCCAATACCATCGGCTGATCTTCGGCAATTTCGCGCAGGATTTTATCGACCCGTTTTGTGTCGGTGCCATAGGCCACACCGACGGAAATGATCACACGGCCCACGGTATTCCCGCGGGTGTAGTTGGTAACGGTACCGCTTACCAAATCGGCGTTGGGCACAATCACATCGGTGCGGTCAAAAGTCTCAATCCGGGTCGAGCGTACGGAAATATCACGCACATAACCGGTTTTACCGCCGACCTCGATCCAGTCCCCTTCAGAAATGGGACGCTCGATCAGCAAGATGATCCCCGAAACAAAGTTACTAACGATGTTTTGCAGGCCAAAACCGATACCGACAGATAAGGCCCCCGCCACAATCGCAAGCGAGCTAAGGTCAATGCCCGCCCCGGTGATCGCCGCCAGCGCCGCGAGGAAAATACCGACATAGCCCAAGCCTGACAGCAGCGCGTTTTGCCCGCCTATATCAATCTGCGTCTTAGGCAGCACATTTGACCGCAACGCGCCCTGCAAAAGCCGCGTTAACAAAAAACCGACAGCGAATATTACCGCAAAGGTCAGCAGGTTCGTCGGCGAAATACGCGTATCGCCAATCGAAAAACCGTTCGAGAATGTCGCCCATAATTCGCTAAGATCGGTCAGCCGCGCGCCCCAGACCAGCGCCAGAACCGGCGTGGCCAGCGTTAACAGGATCATGCCGAAAAACACCGGCATTAATGCCTCTCGTGCCGCGATCCCCTGCCCCGTAATCGCGCCATATACGTCTGCTGCAAAGCGTTGCAGCGCCATGACCAGCCCTAAAATCACCAGTGTCACCACAAACGGGCGCAAAATCGCATCCGCCAGATCCTGATAGCCAAAGGCAAACAACAGCGGCGCGGAGATGCCAATCGCCATTGCCCCCAGCCCGAAACTGCGCACAACTCGTGCAAGTGTCGAACTGCGCTGTGGGTCATCCGGGTCTTGGGCTTCTTCCTCGGCGTCTTGATAGCCGCGCAGGATTTGGCCAATCCGGAACAGCGCAAAGCTGATCAGCACCGCAAAGGGAAACGCGATCACCGCAGTCGTTGCGGCACCTGGCAGCTCAAACTCGAGGATCTGATTGGTGATAATCGACACAATCATCACCACAGTAATACCATTTACATAAAACCGGGCCCGACGCCGTTGGGTTTGATCCAGCAGCAATAATGCTTCGTCATCGTCGCGCGAAAATACCCGTTCCGACACCCATCGAAAGCCAAAGACCATAACACCCATAAAGGGCAGCAGGCGGATCACCTCGGTGCCGCGCACCCCAAGATAGCCGCTTTGACGGGCCGCCGTGGCCAACAGGAACAATCCGCATAAAGGCAGAATAATACGCAGCAATGAGACGACAAAGCGCCAGATCCCAATGCCCCGCGCCTGATGTCTGCGCAGCCCCGACACCATCATCATCGCCCAAGGACGGCCCCGCAAAAGCAGCAAAAGCCCCACAACCGTTGCAAAAAACACCAAGGGCAGGTTTTCACGCAGCGCCGCGAATTTCTGCGCGCTGCTAAGCGAACCGCGGTCAATCAACATCGCGCCAAAGGCATCCGTCAGGTCACGCAGCGCCGGTACCCAATGTTCGGGGTTCAGCGGGCTGGGCGTCGTGGTCAGCAATTTTTCCGCCTGCCGCGTCCGCAATATCTGGTCAATCTGGCGCACCAGCCCGTCAGCGCGTAAATATTCGCGTTCGGCTATTTGGACAGGGGCCAACAGCGCGTTCAGCTGCTGGTTCAGATCGGCACGAGTCTGCGCCAAGGCCGAGGCCTCGGGTTCGGCATTTTCCCCTTCGGGCGGATCGCCAAGTGCTGCAATCTGTTCGCGCAGCGTGGCAATGCGCGCGGCGTTGGCATTGCGTTCGCTATCAAAAACCGCACGGAAATCGACAACCCGCGCCCGCAATGTTTCCAAAACAGTGTCACTGGTTGTCGCGTCCTGCACGACTGTCTCGGCACGGGTGGCGACATTATTCCAGCGGTCAGCAGGCTGCGCTGGCTCCTCTTGGGCGAACGCCGCCCCGACCATCAGCCAAAACGTCAGGCAAAGCCCGGTAAAGACCATGCGCAAAGGCTGGCTCATTGGTCCTCGAAAACGCCGGGGATGGACTGCGGCGCGCGGTCCAACCATTCAGGAACGGGCAAGCCTTTTTCGCGCAGGAAATCAGGGTTGAACAGTTTGGACTGATACCGTGTCCCAAAGTCGCACAGGATCGTCACAATAGTGTGGCCCGGCCCCATCTCGCGTGCCATCCGGATCGCACCGGCAACATTCACACCCGACGACGCCCCAAGGCACAGGCCCTCGTGCTGCAACAGGTCAAACACGATCGGCAGCGCCTCGCTGTCGTGGATATTATAGCTGTAATCGGGGGTAAAACCTTCGAGGTTCTTGGTGATGCGGACCTGACCGATGCCTTCGGCGATGGACCCGCCTTCGGCCACCAGTTCGCCTGTGGTGTAATAGCTGTGCAGCGCTGCGCCGTCAGGGTCGGCCAATGCGATTTTCACGCCTTTTGGCTGCAACGCCATGCCGATGCCCGCCAACGTACCGCCCGATCCCACAGCACAGCAAAATCCGTCCACCTTGCCGCCGGTTTGGTCCCAAATCTCAGGCCCCGTCGTTTCGATATGCGCCTGACGGTTGGCCACATTGTCAAACTGGTTGGCCCAAATCACCCCATGGTTGCTTGAACGGGCCAGTTCGGCCGCAAGCCGTTCGGAATAGCGGACAAAGTTGTTGGGGTTGCGGTAAGGCGCGGCTGGCACCTGTACAAGCTCCGCGCCTGCCAGACGCAACATGTCTTTCTTTTCCTGGCTTTGGGTTTCGGGGATAACGATCACCGTTTTGAACCCCATAGAGGCACCGACCAGCGCAAGACCGATGCCGGTATTGCCCGCGGTCCCTTCAACAATTGTGCCGCCGGGTTGCAGCGTGCCTTTTTCAATGGCATCGCGAATGATGAACAACGCCGCACGGTCCTTGACCGATTGGCCCGGGTTCATGAATTCCGCCTTGCCATAGATGTCACACCCGGTTTCCTCGCTTGCCTTGCGCAGACGGATAAGAGGGGTGTTGCCAATGGCTTGCGCCAGATCAGATGCGACGTGCATGGGGTGCTCCTAAATCATGTTATATCAGGTGTAGCCTTGGGGGGGACCAACCTCAAGCGGTCGCGATGACGTGCAAGCCAATATGCTGCGGTCACCAGCGGTGCGTTGGCGGCTTGCTGTGCGTCCGCCATCGCCATCAAAGCGTCAAAAGACATCAAATGCGACCGGATATCTTCATTTTCGCTGTCCAAACCGGCCACACCGGTCGCTTTATCCGGCAGATCGGCAAGCGCCACGTAGATATAGAAAAATTCCGTGGTGCATCCCGGTGACGCATATACTTCGGCTACCGGTTCGAGAGATTGCAACACGATCCCCGCCTCTTCGGCGGCTTCGCGGTGAGCGGCCTGCTGCGGGGTCTCGCCCGGGTCGACCCTGCCTGCGATGGGTTCAAACTGCCAAACCGACCGATCCCCCCGCGCGATAGGCCCCATGCGCACCTGTTCCACCACCATGACACGGTCGCGTACAGGGTCATAAGGCAACACCAGCGCCGCATCTGACACCACAAAAACGGCACGGTCGACCGGCTGTGACATGGTGCCGTCAAAACGTTCATGGCGCAGCTTGTATTCGTTCAGCGCGAAATAGTTGGTATACGCGCGGTCAATCTTTTGAACATCGATTGCGCCATGCAATGTCCCTGCGCCGTGTTTCGAATGGGCGGCGTTTACCATCGCCGCAGCCCGTGTGCGGATCATCGGGAACATCTTGGCCACCTGTGCCGCGGTGTATTTGCCAAAGTAATCCATAACCTCGTCCGCCGCGAAACAGCTTAGGGCGGCCCAGTCGTTCTCCCATGCACGCAAATCCCACGCATCCGTTGTGGTCCAAGCCCCCGGCGCGGGGAAATACACCTGCGCCGTTTGCCCGCCCGCCAGCACCACATCGTGCAAGTCATAATCAAAGCTGCCTTCGTAGAAATTCAACCGCGCGATATCGGTATCGGTTAACCCTTCGACCAGCAGCCCATCGGTAACGGCACCAGCACGCTCTACCACGCAGGGAAATGGCCCTTCGGCAACGGCAAGGGCGGCGTGATCGTGCAATTTTTCTGAGGTGAATTTGATGTCAGCTGCGGCGCGGCCCAGCACGATCTCAAGCAAAGGAACATGCCGAAGCGTGCCGTAAAAGAAAAAGTTTTTCATCAACTTACGACCACTTCCTGTCGGCAAAATTTGTGACAAACCCGCTGACAACACCGCCCACAGCCAACGCCGCAGCAACCGGCAAAATCGCCAGCAACAAGGCATATTCAGCGCCGATCATAACGACCGCAACAATGGCGTCAGAAAGCCCGCGATACTGACCTTTCAAAGACAAATCGATCACCCGGATCACCGCAAGCGCCGTCAGCATCCAAAACGCCAAGGCTACAGCACAAGTTACCCCATTGGCAATCGCATGGCCCACACCGCCACCGGCGCGCGGGGCCATGAAAAACCAGCCAATCACCCCACCAAGAGCGACTGTCAACGGCACCAGATATTTGAAACGGGAAAGCTCGGGTATCAACGATGTGATGATCACCGATAGAACCACGCCCAAGACGGCCAAACACATGGCGGCGGCCAACTTGGCACCTGTAGGCATCGACTGCTCCTTGGATCACACGGGCCCTTTATCCGGGGCGTCTCACCGTGATTTGTGTCACATCGCAATTGCCACTGTCAAAGGTAGAAGCGCAGGAGGTTAGATAGAAATCCCACATCCTTTTGAACCGCTCGTCAAAGCCCATGGCCGCAATATCATCCCACTTTTCGTTAAAGTTTTGATGCCAACGGCGCAGGGTCAGATCATAGCTTTTGCCGAACTCTATCGATTTTTCTACCGCCAGGCCGGCCTTTTCAATCTGTTCACGCAGCACTGTCGGGCTTGGCAGCATGCCACCGGGGAAAATGTATTTCTGAATGAAATCAACCCCTCGTTTATATACCTTCCAACGGCGGTCTTGCACCGTAATGATCTGCAAGGTCGCGAATTTTCCCGGCTTCAGCCGATCCCGTAATGTATTGAAATAAGCGGGCCAGTATTTCTCGCCCACAGCCTCGAACATCTCGATACTCGCGATACCATCATAGACGCCACGTTCATCACGGTAGTCTTGCAACTTGATCTCAACAACATCAGAAATTTCAGCATTTTCAATGCGTTCTTTGGCGTAGTTAAACTGCTCCGTGCTGATGGTCAGGCATGTCACCTTTAGCCCGCGTGATTTGGCAGCATATTCGGCAAATCCGCCCCAACCGCATCCGATCTCAAGCACATGATCGCCGGGCTGCACGCCCATCTGATCCACCATCGACGCATATTTTGCCGTCTGGGCAGATTCCAGTGATTGCTGCGGGCCTTCCTCGAACAAAGCGCTGGAATAGGTCATCGTATCATCCAGCCACAGCTTGTAGAAATCATTACCCAGATCATAGTGATAGCTGATGTTCTTGCGCGCCTGTTTTTTGCTGTTGCTTTGCAGCCAGAACCGCAGGGATTCAAACCTGCGCACCAGCCCCATCGCCGGAAATGAATCGTAGATATCCTCGTTGGCATGGGCGACATCCATGAAGGCTTGCAGATCCGGGGTGCTCCACCACGCGTCCAGATAGGCATCGCTAAAACCCAAATCCCCCTCGCGGATCAGCCGTGCAAACAGATCAGCATTGTGGATCTGAATTTCAGCCACCGGCATCGGGTTTGCCCCTGTAGCCCGGAACCTGCGCCCATCCGGCAGAACAAAATCGATCTGCCCGTGATGCATCTGTTGGGCCGTTGCAAAAACACTTGCGAAATATCGGGGAAGGGATTTTTGCCCTTCTGTACTGGTAAATATCATCTCGGGTCCCTGTACGTGGGGTCATAGCCGCGTTAAGGTTTATACACCAAAAACGCGATTATCACCCATCAAAAATTTCTGTTCTTATAGGCATCCAGCGCCCGCAGACGGCCCGCGTCCAATGCGATAATCCGGTCGGGGTAGTCATCATCGGGCGACATATTCCAATGCTTTGGAATCGCTTCAAAAAACGCCAACGCATCGGGATGCGCTTTGGCGCGCCCTTCGGCGATCCAGCGGCTGGTGTAATCTCGGTTCTTGTCAAATTTATCCAGCTGGGTTGCAGGGTTGAACACCCGGAAATACGGCGTTGCATCCGGCCCGGACCCCGCCGCCCATTGCCACCCCATTGCGTTACTGGCAGGGTCCCAATCGATCAGGCAGTCCTCGAACCACTTCTGGCCGATACGCCAATGACACATAAGATGTTTGGTCAAATAACTCGCCACAATCATGCGCCCGCGGTTGTGCATGCGCCCCGTTACGTACAGCTCTCGCATCGCTGCATCGACAAAGGGCTCGCCCGTCCGGCCCTGTTTCCATGCCTTGACCTCGGCGCACCGCTCGTCCTCGTTCCACGGAAACCCCGCCCATTCCTCGCGCCAGTTCTGATCCAGAAGGCGCGGTGTGTGATGCATCAGGTGATAGGCAAATTCGCGCCAGACCAGTTCCTTGAGGAAAGTTTCTGCCCCTTTTTTACCATCATGCAAGGCGCGCTGCCCCGCATGCCAACATTGATGCGGGCTGATTTCGCCAAGCGATAGGTTTTCCGACAGGTTCGATGTGCCATCCACCCCCGGCAGATCCCGGTTTGCTTTGTACTCGGCCACACCATGCGCCATGAATGCGCCAAGCCGGGATTGAGCTGCTTTTTCACCCAGCTGAACAAAGGGCCGTACCACATCCGCACCGCGCCGCATGGCCGCGCCCAGGTTCCAGTCTGCTAAATCATCGCTATCCGGCCATTGCGCAGGCGTCGTCAACGTCGCGGGCGCGGCAAGCGGCGCATCAACCGCGCGATTTTTCACCGAATTCCAGAACGGCGTGTAGACTTTGTAATACCCGCCGGTCTTAGTCTCGACCGTCCAAGGCTCAAACATCAAATGCCCGCCAAAAGACCGCGCCTCAACGCCTTGGTTTTTCAACGCATCCTTTACCCGGCGGTCCCGCGCCGTGGTTTCCGGATCATACAGCCGCGACCAGTAGACCGACCCGGCACCGGTTTGGGTGATCAACTCTTGCAGCACCTCCAACGCATCACCTTTGCGCAGCACCAGCTGGCTGGATTTATCGCGCAATGCGTCCGCGAAACACCCGATCCCCAGCCCCAACCGCCATTTCGGGGCGGCGGCAAGACCTTCAACGAGATCGTCATGGATGAAAACGGGAATAACCGGCCGGCCGGTTTGCGCCGCCGCGTACAAGGCAGGGTGATCGGTCAACCGCAGGTCACGGCGAAACCACACAAGGATCGGGGACGTATCAGACAATGTTAACCTTCTTCATAGGGTATGAACGAACATAGCCCGTAATGCCGGCTTTCAAGACCAAAAGCCGCCCCGCCTGCGCGATAATCAAACGGGCCGCTGCCTGTCGGCGCGGCCCGGTCGCGCGGCGTTTAGCCGTTGACGTCAACGACGACACGGCCCCGCACCTGTCCATTCAGGATATCCTTGCCGAGCTGTGGTAAATCCTTAAGCGTCGCAGGCACAACCATATCTTCTAGCTTGGCCATCGGCAGGTCTTTGGCGACCCTCTCCCACGCGCGCAAACGGTTGTCATAGGGCTGCATCACGGAATCAATCCCCAACAGGTTCACACCGCGCAACAGGAACGGAATAACCGTCGCAGGCAAGGCCGCGCCACCGGCCAGGCCAACAGCGGCAACAGACGCGCTATATTTCATTTGCCCTAAAACGCGCGCCAACATCGCGCCGCCTACGGCATCAATGCACCCGGCCCAGGTTTCGCCCTCAAGCGGGCGCTTGACCGTCTCGTTGATCTCGTCCCGTGCAACGATCTGACTGGCCCCAAGTGCCTTAAGGTAATCCGACGTCTCGGGCCGTCCCGTCACACCGGCAACCTCGTGACCCAAAGCGGCTAGAATCGCAACGGCAACCGAACCGACACCGCCCGCGGCACCTGTAACCAGCACAGGACCATGGCCGGTTTTCAACCCATGATCCTCCAACGCCATCACTGCAAGCATCGCAGTGAACCCGGCGGTCCCCACGGCCATCGCCTGACGGGTATCAAGGCCCTTGGGCAGCGGCACCAACCAATCGGCCCGCACCCGCGCCTTTTGCGAATACCCGCCCCAATGCGCCTCGCCCACACGCCAGCCGGTCAAAACGACCTTGTCACGGGGCTTATAGCGATCATCATCCGACGCCTCGACCGTGCCTGCAAAATCGATGCCCGGAATATGCGGATAATTCCGCACCAATCCGCCACCCGGCCCGATGCACAAACCATCCTTGTAATTCACAGTCGAATATTCGACCGCGACGGTCACTTCACCGGCAGGCAACTGATCCAGCTCAATCTGCGTCACCGCGGCAGAGGTCTTACCGCTCTCTTCATCCTTGGTCACCATCAACGCATCAAACATATTCTCTCCTATCCAGATGACACTTCGCCACCCTTTTCATTTTGCCAATAAACTCCGGGGAGCCCGAGGGGCTGGCCCCTCGATCCCCAACTCTCATCCAGGCGATTACGCCCAGAATTTCTCGCGGACCACCGCATCGCGCAGCCCTTGGGGCGTGCGTACCTGCACCTCGCATCCGTCGTCCCAATGGGTCATCCGCACCATGCCAATCGCCACATTTGTTTTGAAATCCGGCGAATACGCGGCCGAGGTCACCTGACCGACCTTCTTTCCCTTTACCTCGATGTCCCAAACGCGGTCACAAGGTGGCACGGCCTCGCCCGCAATATCTATCGCGCGGACCTGTTTGGTGGGGCCTTCCTTGGCAACCCGCAACAACGCATCCCGACCAATACAGCCAATCGCCGTTTGGGTGTCACAGAACCGGCCCAAGCCGCATTCATGGGGCGTGTTATCGTCGGTCATATCATTGCCATAACTCAACATACCGCCCTCGACGCGCTCTATCCCGTTGGGGCAGCCTGCGCGCACGTCCAGATCACGGCCCGCCTCCATCAACGCGTTCCACAGCGGCATACCTTTATCTTCGCCATCAACGTAAATCTCGAACCCGCCCTGTTTTGAATAACCAGACCGGGCCACCGCCATGGATCGCCCCTCAAAATCGAACATACCAAAGCGGAAAAACCGGATATCACGCACCGCGTCACCAAAGACGCGCGCCAACAGATCATCCGCCTTGGGGCCTTGGATCGCCAACGGGCTGATATCGGGTTCATCAATCAATACATCCAGCCGGTAGCCATTGGCGATCCCCTTGACCCACAGCATCAAATCACTGTCGGCGATAGAAATCCACCAGCGGTCCTCGGCCAGCTTTACGGCCACCGGATCGTTCAACATCCCCCCGGTTTCATCAACAATGGGCACATAAAAACACCGCCCCGGCAACATCCCGCGCAGATCGCGTGGCGTCAGCATTTGCATCAGCTTTGCCGCATCCGGCCCGCGCAGTTCCACCTGTCGTTCGCAGGATACATCCCAGACTTGCACAGCCTCTTTCAGGTGGTGATAATCCTCTTGCACGCTTTTGAAAACCGTGGGCAAAAGCATGTGGTTATAGACCGTATAGGCCTTGACCCCCGCTGCTTCGACACCTTCGGAAAACATCGTGCGCCTGATCCGGCGCGAGGGGGAAATCAGGGCCATTTATGCGGTCTCCGGCAAAAAGGCGATGTCCGTAACAGGTGCGCTTTGACCCGCCGCCGTCAGCATCGCGTGGATTTGACCCCGGTGATGGGTCTGGTGATTGAACAATTGCAACACGCCCTGCCCTTTTGGCAGGTCATAAGCCGGGCCGCCCCCCGCCGGGACACAATGCAGATCACCCAGCAAATCCACCTCGCGCAAACTGTTTGCCCAATGGCTGATTTTTCCGTCCACCCGCTGCCGATCCGCTGCCCAATCGCGGGCGTCCTTATGCAGCATCAACCATTTATCAAAGCTCTCGATTGGGGACTCCATCGACGGGTCGTACCGCGACAACCACAACATGTCAGCCGCTAGGATATGGTTTGCCGTGCTCAGGATCGAGCCAAAAAACGCCCCGCGATCTTTGGTCAAATCCGCCTGCGACATATCCAGAAAAAGCGGTATCAGTTGATCATTTTGCCAACTGTTATAACGCGCCATCATCCGTGCATAGCCGACGTTGATCATGGGTTCGGGCCCTGCCAATCGATCGGGCAAATCTCGGCTGATTTGCCGCCAAAATCCCAGACCCTGCCATAGTCCCGCACCTTGGATTTCAACCCGCGTGCCGCGATAATATCCGGCCCCATCCAGTATTTCGAATTTGAGATCATCACCGGATGATCCGGCGATTTACCCGCGATCATTTCGATCTCGCCTGCGATCTTGCGGCCAATTTGGATCGACCGTTTATTGCCATCTCGGATGATTTTCACGGGCGCGCGCTCGGCCCCGATGATCTCGGACACCAGCATGGTAAACAGGCCCGTGGTACCGCCCGCCGCACCGGAAAATATCTGCAAAATACCATTATAGGCTTTGCCACTGGCATTTTCATCGACGTAGGCCGCGACTTTCCAGTTGCCCTCGCCCATGCGGCCAGGAATATCAACCAGCAAGCCCACGTTCAGCCCCGACAGGTCTTCACCCTCATAATGGCCCTCGTCGATGGCGATGGCCATCCACGCGTGGCAATGCCCTTCTGTGGGTGGGTGCGCGCCAAGGCTGACAACGCAGGGGCAGAACATCTCGCACGAGCAATTGAGGAATAATTCGCCCTTGATCTGCCAGTTTGTCGGGGTCGCCTCGCGCCGTTTCGGGTTGGGCATGCGCTGATCAATGCGCTGACTGATCGGCAAACGGTCTGCGTCCGCTCTTTTGTTGGTCGCCATCTTATCCTCCTGAATACAAGGGCCAAGCTGCCACGGCGCATGCGCCAAGGATCAGCAGGACACCCAACGGTTTTATCACTTTCAACCCGATCTGGGGCAATTTTTCGAGAACCATGAATACCGTGGCCAGCCCCATCCATGCCAAATTCATCACACCGCCCGCAAAGCCAAGCGCCATGAAACCCCAGCAACAGGCCACGCAAAACGTGCCAAGCCCCAGCCCCATGCGCACACCGCCCGCAAAGCCCGCGCGCCAATGGCCCATGAAATACATCATCGGGGAATGACACACGCCGTGGCAGATTTCCTTGGCGCGGGTGAATTGAAACACCCCCACGGCCAGCAATAATGCGGCGGCAAACCAGCGTGATTTCGCGATGCCCAGCATGTCGATGACCCCACCATACAGCAGCGCCATCTGCACCGCCGCGATGACAAGCGCAAAGCCGACCCACATGATGAAATAGCCCAGCAACACGCCAAACCACCCTGCCCGCGTGCCGTTGGCACTGACCATGAGGTCTTCGTAGCTGCGCAGAGTCGGGATCATCGTAGGCAGCATCATCGCCGCCATCATCGCCGCCCACATCACGGCCAAAGGCCCGAAACTGGCCATGGGCATATACATGTCCATGCGCGGGTCCATGCCGCGCATCATTTGGCCCATGGCGTCGGGACGGCCCAGCAGATCCAGCCCCATGCCAGTGCTCATCACATACATCATGACCCAAGCGGCCAAAATCACGCCGAAAAAGCCAAGCCAAAGAGCGGAACGAATGACGGGTGCCATGTGACGCTATCCTCCCAGACTTGCGCGACTCGGTGCTTGAAAAAATAATGTCAGACATTTAAAGTTTTTCCAAATATTAAATGTAAGACATATGAAATCTAAACTTGTCCCCTCAGCCGACCTATCGGCGCAGATCGCTGCGAATATTCGTGATGCCATCGTAAGTGGTGCATTGATTGTGGACGAGCGCTTGCCCTCGGAGGCGGAGCTATCGCTGAAATTCAACGTATCCCGCGCCACAGTCCGAGAGGCGCTGAAACGGCTGGCAGCGCAATCCCTGATCCGCACACAGCGCGGGGCAACTGGCGGCGCTTTCGTCAATCGTATCAGCTTTGAGGCAGCGCAAGCCCAGCAGATCACCACCTCGACGCTGCTGTTGTCGATGAATGATGTGAGTTTCGAGACCGCCTGCGAAGCGCGATATGCCTTGGAACGCGCCTGCGCGCCGCTATCATCTGAGCGCCGAAAACAGTACCATATCAATGCAATGCGGGATGAAATTAAGGTACAAGGCGAAGCGAATTTGACCGATGAGGAATTTTGCGCCTCTGATGTCGCCTTTCACCGTGCCTTGGTCGATGGCGCGGGCAATCCGGTGCTGTCCTATCAGCTTGCCGGTGCGGTCGAGGCAATGCAGCCGCTGATGAACATGATCACCTTCACCGCCCGATCCCGCGATGCAATCATCGCGCTGCATATCTCAATTGCCGATGCGATCGAGGCTGGCGACGGTGCCGCAGCCAGTGCCGGGCTCACTGCGCTTGAGGCCGAGACCCAAGCCCTTGCCCACCGTATTTTTGCGCAGCGCAGCGGAAATACTGCTCAAGTTTGACCTGCTATCTTTATCGGTTTTCGCGCCGATGACGCCTTGCAAACCCTGCGCAGCTTCCTATGTTATGATTGTCCTTCGGGACTATGGGTATAAACGCGCATGTAATAAGCGGTTCGGACCCGGGGGCGGTACCCGGCGACTCCACCAATAATCCGTCATTTGCGGATCATGGGGTCGAAATAGGATCGACGAACGTCTAAAGATGTAGCCTTATCTCGGCTGACTGCCACCGTTATCGGCGTAAAATGTACAATTGCAAATGACAATCGTGCTCCAATGGCGATGGCCGCGTAAGCGACCGGAACTATTGAAACTTAAGTCCTTACGTTTAGCGACCTAAGGCGGGGTTCGCAGGTACCTGGCAACAGAAACCTGCACTTTACCCCTCCCCCTGATTTGCCCCTTGATCTGGCTTTTTGGTCCATTGCTGCCGTCCCTCCTGATGCTGCTGACTGTCCAAAAGATGCCTTCGGCGAGGATTTTTTCCATTTGGAATAGACGATCCGCGCAGCTTGACGTGGTGTATGTTGGTGTGTCAGAAAGTTTTCATGGGGATTTCCGCGAACGCCCCGTGAGGCGCCAGCCAGAAGTTCGCATGTTTCCGCTATGAAAGGATGCATGCTATGGCTGCTCTGAATGGAATTACCGTCCCGCAACTGTTGCGCCTGATCGGCACAACTGATGCGCCCGTGCTGGTTGATATTTGCACAGACTCTGATTTCAACGAAGATCCCTATCTGATCCCCGGTGCCATTCGGCACACCCATAAAGATGTTGCAGGCCTAAAGGACATTCTGGCCGGGCGGCCTTGCGTCATAATCTGTGCAAGAGGCATCAAACTGGGCCAAGGGCTCGCGGCGCGGCTGCGCGCTGATGGCATTGCCGCGGAATATCTGGCGGGCGGCATGCAGGCGTGGCGCGATCACCCCGACACTGTGCGTGTTCCCGCTGCTGCCCTGCCCGAGCCTGTGGACGGCGCGAGCCTGTGGGTGACCCGCCACCGGCCCAAGATCGACCGCATTGCCTGCCCATGGTTGATCCGGCGTTTTGTCGATCCGGCTGCGCGGTTCTTGTTCGTTTCGCCAAGCGAAGTGCTGGCGGTGGCAGATCGCTTTGGAGCGGTGCCCTTTGATGTTGAAGGGGTCGCGTTTTCCCATCAGGGAGAGAACTGCACCTTTGACACAATGCTGGACGTGTTTGAACTGCATTGCGCGCCATTGGATCAACTGGCCTTGGTCATACGAGCCGCCGATACCAACCGCCATGATCTGGCCCCCGAGGCGGCCGGGCTGTTGGCCTTGTCTGTGGGGTTGTCCCGCCAGTTTAAAGAGGACCAAGACCAGTTGGCGCAGGGTTTGCTGATGTATGATGCATTGTTTCGTTGGGCCCGCGACGGCGCAGGTGAAACCCATGACTGGCCCGGGGATCGCAGCGCATGAGCGCGCCAAGCTGGTCTCGCATGGGGCAGGTTTTCGGAAGGATTGGCCTGCTGTCCTTCGGCGGGCCTGCCGCCCAAATCGCGCTGATGCACCGGGAATTGGTGGAAAAGCACGGCTGGCTGACCGAGGCCGCATATCTGCGGGCGCTGTCGCTGTGCATGTTGTTGCCCGGACCCGAAGCCATGCAACTGGCTACCTATGCAGGCTGGCGATTGCGCGGGACGGCGGGCGGGCTGTTGGCGGGGCTTCTGTTTGTGGTGCCCGGCGCGGTGGTGATTGGCATATTGGCCTTGGGTTATGCCTATTACGGCCAGCTGCCCCTGGTTCAGGCCGCGTTTCTGGGCATCAAAGCCGCCGTGATCATCGTGGTTTTCCAAGCGCTTAGAAAGGTCGCGGCAAAGGCATTGACCGGCACCGAAGGTTGGGTGCTGGCGCTTGCATCTTTTGCGGCGCTTTTCATCTTGGGGCTGCCTTTCCCGTTGATCATCCTCGCCGCGGGACTGTGGGGCTTTAGCCGTCAATCCGGGCCGGTTGAACCGGTGGATGCCCCGTCTGCGGGGGCCGCCAGACCGCTGAAGACCGGATTGATTTGGGGCGCGCTATGGGCCGCGCCGCTGCTGCTGGTTTGGGCCATGGGGCAGGAGTTTCTGCTGCAACTGGGTTTGTTTTTCTCAAAGCTGGCGGTGGTGACGTTTGGCGGTGCCTATGCGGTTTTAGCCTATATGACCCAAAGCGTTGTGCAAGATTACGGCTGGATCACCACCCAGCAGATGATCGATGCGTTGGGTCTGGCCGAAACCACCCCCGGCCCGCTGATTTTAGTGACCGAATTTGTCGCCCTGCTGGCCGGATTCGCGCAAAGTGGCGTCACCGGTGCGATCGTGGCTGGTCTATTGGCGCTGTGGGTGACCTTTACCCCGTGTTTTCTTTGGATATTCCTTGCGGGCCCCTATCTTGAAGCGATTTCGACACAACCGCGTCTTGGATCTGCCCTGCGCGCCATTACCGCCGCTGTCGTCGGGGTGATCGGTAATCTTTCTGTGTGGTTTGGCCTGCATGTCCTGTTTGGAAAGGTTATACCCGCCGGCATTCTGGCGATGCCCTTGCCGGTCTGGTCCAGCTTTAACCTTACGGCGATGATCCTGACCGGGTTGGCTGGCATATTAATGCTTGTTCTCGGACGCGGATTTGTCTTCACCATGGCTGTGCTCGGTGCCGCAGCGCTTGTTCCTGCCCTCGTTGGGTAAATCCTGCGGGACCCATTTTAAATCTGCTTCAGGTTGCCCCTTTTCACTGATGCTAAATGGCGTATGCTAGCTCTAACAACTTTGGGAGTTAGACAGGTACAATGAGCCGAAGCATTGAGTATGGCAATCTGATGCACGACGCCATGCGCGGACTGATCCGGCAGGTGCTTTTGGACGTGGCAGCGAATGGTTTGCCCGGAAATCATCATTTTTTCATCACCTTCGACACCGAACATCCCGATGCAGAGTTGGCTGATTGGCTCTCTGACCGCTATCCCGGCGAGATGACCGTAGTCATGCAACATTGGTATGACAAGCTTGAGGTCACAGACGAGGGATTCTCGGTAACGCTCAACTTTGGCGACGCGCCAGAGCCGATGTATATCCCCTATGACGCGATCCGCACATTCGTTGACCCCTCTGTCGAGTTTGGCCTGAAATTCGAGCAACAAGAGAGCGTCGAAGACGATGACGCGGATCTGACCCAACAAGACGAAAGCGAGCTTGAGGTCGCTGAAGACACGCCCAAGGCTGCCGAAATCGTGTCTTTGGACAGTTTTCGCAAATAACTTGGCAGATTGCAGTGGCGTTAGCGCCATCGCTTGATTGCGCCGCGCCCCCGCGCAGGCTAAACCCTGATCCAACATATTGCCAAGATCAGGAGCCTGCACATGGCCGATACACGCACAGAAACAGACAGCTTTGGCCCGTTGGAAGTCCCTTCCGATAAATATTGGGGGGCGCAGACCCAGCGGTCGATCATCAATTTCCCCATTGGTTGGGAAAAACAGCCGGTGCCGATCATCCGCGCCTTGGGTGTGGTGAAGAAAGCCTGTGCGATGGAGAACCTCAAGCAAGGCGGGCTGAGCGCCGAGGTTGGCAACGCGATTGTCGCCGCGGCCTCCGAAGTGATTGACGGCAAGTTCGACGATAACTTTCCCTTGGTTGTGTGGCAGACAGGTTCTGGCACCCAGTCGAACATGAACGCGAACGAAGTTATCTCGAACCGTGCCATCGAAATGCTGGGCGGCGAAATGGGGTCTAAGACACCCGTTCACCCCAATGATCACTGTAACATGGGGCAATCGTCCAACGATACATTCCCCACGGCGATGCATGTGGCGATTGCCATGCAGGCCCGTGATGTGTTGCTGCCCGGCTTGCAAAAGCTGCACGATGCGCTGGCCGCCAAATCGGAAGATTTCAAGGACATCATCAAGATCGGCCGCACCCACACCCAGGACGCGACGCCACTGACGCTGGGCCAGGAATTTTCCGGCTACGCGCATCAGGTCGCCAAAGGCATTGAACGCGTCAACGCCTGCCTGCCCGACATCTACGAGCTGGCCCAAGGCGGCACAGCGGTCGGTACCGGTTTGAACACCAAAAAAGGCTGGGCGGAGGCGGTCGCCGCGCACATGGCGCAGATCACCGACCTGCCCTTTGTCACGGCACCAAACAAGTTTGAATCGCTGGCCGCCCATGACGCGATGGTCATGTTCTCGGGCGCGTTGAAAACCGTTGCGGGATCGCTGTTCAAGATCGCCAATGACATGCGTTTGCTGGGCTCCGGCCCGCGGTCCGGTCTGGGCGAGCTGATCTTGCCGGAGAACGAGCCGGGATCATCGATCATGCCGGGCAAGGTGAACCCCACGCAGGCCGAAGCGCTGACAATGGTCTGCGCCCATGTCATGGGTAATGACGCCGCCGTTGGCTTTGCTGGATCGCAGGGCCATTTTGAGCTGAACGTCTATAACCCGATGATGAGCTATAACGTATTGCAATCCATGCAGCTTTTGGGTGATAGCGCGTCGGCGTTCACGGACAATATGGTTGTCGGCACGCAAGCCAATGTCGAACGCATCGACAAGCTGATGAAAGAAAGCCTGATGCTGGTAACGGCCCTCGCGCCGACCATTGGTTACGACAACGCGACCAAGGTTGCCAAAACCGCCCACAAGAACGGCACGACCCTCAAGGAAGAAGCAATCGCCTTGGGCTTTGTTGATGCAGAAACATTCGACCGCGTGGTGCGGCCGGAGCAAATGATCGGACCAAAAGAATGAGCGCCCCCATTAACCTCAATAAGGTCAAGAAAGAGCGCAACCGCGCGTCTCGCAAGGCCCGCGCTGATGAAAATTCAGTGCAATTCGGTCAAAGCAAGGACCAAAAAGAGGTGCTGAAAGAACGTCTGGCGCAAATCTCGCGCAATCTGGAAGCCCATAAGCGCGAGACATGAGCGCGCGGCCTGTCAAACATTCGGTGACCCTACGGGGTCACCGAACATCGATCTCTCTCGAAGATGAATTCTGGAGTGAGTTCAAGGAAATCGCCGCGGATCTTAATCTTCCGATCAATGCGCTTGTGACGAAAATTGATGCAGATCGTGGAATGGAAGCCGGCCTTGCCTCGGCTATTCGGGTCTTTGTTCTGCGGAGCTTAAAGGAACGTTTACCAACGTCGGAATAACGTTTCGTATGATACTGGCACGCCCTTCCCCCTTATCCCCCAATCAATGGGTTCTAGATTTATTCAGTTCTAAATCTGCGCGTAGCGGCGGTGTGATACGCCGCAAAATGCGGGACATTGAACGATATGTGGGGAAAGCAGAATTCGAGCAGGAATTAATGCGCCGCGGATTTCACGCGGTAGAGAACGCGGGCCAGCTCGTGATTTTCTGTAATCAGGAACCGGTCCGCGTTGTTCTGTAGACGTTTTCTTTGAAAGAAAACGGTTCGGAATTTTTGAAAAATTCCGTCTTGTTACGCCACTGATGCTTTGTAAATCTTGTCGATGTTTGCGCCCAATGCAGCGTTAAATTCTGCATCCGTCATCTTCACGTTCAACCCTTCGGTCAAAGCACGCGAAAAGCTTGCGATCATCTTCCTATTTTTGCTCAGACGTGCGCTGGCATCATCGGTCGAATAGCCCCCCGACAGTGCAACAACCCGCAAAACATTCGGCAAGTCAGCAAGATCATCATACAACCCTGCTTTCTCGGGCAGTGTCAGCTTTAGCATCACAATTTGATCCGGACCCAACAAGGCAAGCTGGTTTTCCAACTCCGTTTTCAGTATATCCTCGCAGTCCGTTTTACTATCGGAATGAATGTTCACCTCGGGCTCGATAATCGGCACCAAACCTGCGGCGCAGACGGCTTTTGCGACCTCGAATTGCTGTGCAACCACTTCGCGGATGCCATATGCATTGGCCGATTGGATCACAGAGCGTTCTTTCGTACCGAAAATCCCGGCCGCCTTGGCCCGCTTCAATAATGCATCCAGATCGGGCATCGGTTTGAGAAGTTGAACGCCATTTGCTTCGTCCTCAAGGCCCTTATCGATCTTTAGAAACGGCACGACGCCGCGATCATTCCACAAAACATCGGCGACGGGTTTACCATTGATTGTATCGTCCATCGTGCGTTCAAACAGGATCGCACCCAGAACTTTGTCGCTGGTGAAATCATCTGCGAGGATAATCCGCGCGCGCATGTCATGCATCGCTTGAAACATTTCCGCGTCGCCAGAATAATCCGACGGTTCAACGCCGTACAAGCTAAGCGCCTTTGGCGTTGACCCACCGGACTGGTCCAATGCGGCAACAAAGCCGTTGCCGGTTGCCATCTGTGTGCGTTGTGCGTCTGTCGTGCTCATGGTGGTTCGGCCCTTACTGATTCCGTTTTGCATGGTTTAATGCATCTCAACGCGCGATGATATATCGTTAGCGTCGGACAAGACGCAGCCAAATGCCGTTCTGTGACCTTACCGTCAGATGTGCGACCGGCACGGGCAGTTTTGATGCAACCGCCGCGACCCGATAGTCACGCAAAAGACGCGACAGGATCAACGGCCCTTCGATCATCGCGAAACCCGCCCCCGGGCAGACACGTGGCCCCGCGCTAAAGGGCAGATAGGCCTCGCGCTGACATTTCTGCCCGTTTTCGCTGTGCCACCGCATGGGATCAAAGCCATCGGGATTGTCCCACAAACGTTCCTGCCGATGCAGATGCCAGGGGCTGATCACGATTTGCGCGCCCGTTTTAACGTCACGGCCCCGGAACTGCTCCGGACAGGTTGCCTCTCGGACCATCATAGGCACCGGAGGATAAAGCCGCAGCGTCTCTCGGAACACATCCCGGCTCAGGCGGAGCTTGGACATAACAGCGAAGTCGCAGATATCGATTTGCTGCGCTTCTTCGGCCAATTTATCCTGCCAGTCAGTGTGCGTGGCCATCAAATACAACGCCCACGCCAGCGCCGATGCGCTGGTCTCGTGCCCCGCTAGGAAAAAGATCGCGACCTGATCGACCATTTCTTGGGTGCTAAAGGTGCCGCCGTCCTCGGGGTCGACAGTTGTCATGATCTTGGTGGCCAGATCCTCTGGCGCGGTGCCTTTTGCAATCTCGACCATCCGCGCTTCGGTCAGCTCTGTGATCAAGCGCCGGATCTTCGCCGCACTTGATTTTGTGTCTTTGCGAAACAAACGCGGCAACCAGCGCGGCAATGGGATAAATGCCGCGATGTTCAGGATCGGCTGGCTACGTTGATAGGTTTTGAACTCTTCAAACACCTCGCGCGCCAGATGATGTTCGATAGGCAATGAAAACAGCGTGCGAAAAATCACATCAGCCGCGGCGTGGCTGGTTTCCGCTTCGATCTCAATTACTTGGCCCGCTTGCGGCTCCAGCCGCTTGGCCATCGCCTCGGCCGCCTCCCACATGGCGGGAAAGCTGCTGCGCAACCGCCCCCCTTCAAAGGCAGGATCGATAATGCGCCGCTGACGTTTCCATGTTTTACCATTGGTCAAAAACACAGAGTTCCCCAGCAAAACCCGCAGCCCTTCGCCAATGCGGTTCGATTTGGGAAAGTCATCAGGCCGGTCTTTTAGCACGGTTTTGATCAGATCAGGCTGGTTGATCAGATAGCTGCGGAAAAACGGCGTCTTAAACTCGGCCATCCAAGCACGGTACAAACGGACAGGTTGCGCCGACAGGATGTCGCGCCGAAACAGCTTGGCATAGCGCCACAGGGACACCTTATCAGGCCTACTGTCTGGTTTGGGCGGCTGGGTCATGGCGTAACCGAGGTGAATTTATTCACCGGTTTCACGATACGCGACTTTGACGCGGGCCGGTCCGCATAGCGTTCAGCAAGCGTTTTTGGCCCCGCCGTGATCTGAAAGTAATCATAGTCTTTGGGCGCATCGAATGCGCAAAGGTACTGAAAATGCAGATGAAAAAACCGCCAGCGTAATTCCTTCCAACGTGCAGGGCTGAGCGATTGGGTAAACGCCGCCGAAAAGACCAACGGCCATTTCTGATTTTCCGGTGCGACACCGGACACCGCCACGGGGTCGCACAGCGCAAAGGAGCAACCGTCGCCCGGAGCTGTCACGTCGATCCAGGTCAGTTCGTCCCGCTGCGACAAATACCGCAGGTCGGCGCGTAACCGATGAGCGTCACGCAGAAACGATACCATCGGCACCACCTGCCCCAGTGTCAGAAACCCCAACTTGGGACCCTTGTCAGGCACCGCCCCCGCCCGCACCAGATCGGCCAGAACGGACACACCCAAATGCGCGCCCGAGGAATGACCGACCACCAACACCTCATCCACATCGGATTTCAACGCCTCGG
Organism: Sulfitobacter marinus; assembly: GCF_900116285.1. Taxonomy (GTDB): domain Bacteria; phylum Pseudomonadota; class Alphaproteobacteria; order Rhodobacterales; family Rhodobacteraceae; genus Sulfitobacter; species Sulfitobacter marinus. Next base: position 886,982 of record NZ_FPAJ01000001.1, read on the forward strand.
CAATTGCCGTGCCGAACTGAGTCATTCGCGCCTCAAGCGCGGGCGGGTTCGCGCCGCGCAAGGCAGCGCCATAGGCGAAATCATGCATCAGATAGTGGGCGTAGAACCTGCCGTCCCGTTTCTTGAACCCGCTCAACACCGCCCATCCCACAACCACACTAACCGCCGCTGCAAGGCCCCTGGTCCAAAAGGGTCCGCCGAAATAGGTCAGCGCGGCATAGGCCAACGCCCCGATCAGAACGGCAACCGCCAACTGCAACAACAACATCCCCACAGGGTAAAGCGCTGCAATCACGGGACCTTTGCGCAGTTGCATCAACCGCCACAACGCGCCGGACGCGATATATACCCATGCAGTGCGGATCAATTGCGCATAGGTCGCCAAAATCGAATTGTGCATCGACACGCGCACGATGTCGGACCACACCAACACCTCAACCTGCGCATTCACCTGCGCCCCGTCGATTTCGGCATCAACGACCCAGCCATAAATACCCTTGGTGGTTTTCGGCTTTAGCCCGATTTCATAACCGGAAATCCGCGCCTGATCCCCGGATTCCTTGCGGTATAATTCGCGGTAGCGACGGGGATGGATCGGGTCATAGCCCGGAATGTAGAACACCCGGCGCCGTTTGACTGATTGATCGATTTCTGCGGCCATGTCCCACCTGTCGTTAGCCGCAGCTTAGACAGGTTTTTAGCCAAGTGTAAGGTGTCTAGCCCAGTGATCCGAGTGCAGGAAAGCTTTCGAGTAGCCAGAATGAAAACGCCGAGAAAGCACCGGTCAGCAGCGCGACGCCGACGGCGATCAACAGCAATCCCATGATCCGTTCGATCAGCTTCATATAGGGTTTGATCCGGTTCATCAGCAGCGTAGCGCGGGTGATGAACATCGCGGCCAGCAAGAACGGAATGCCAAGCCCCGCCGCATAGACCCCCAGCAGCAAGGTACCGCGTGCCACCGATGCCTCGGACGCGGCAAGCGACAGGATCGCCCCCAGTTGCGGCCCGATGCAAGGCGTCCAGCCAAAGGCAAATGCAAGGCCCAACACATAGGCCCCAAAGGACGATCCGCCCTTGTCACCTGCATCCAATCGCGCCTCTTGATCCAGAAACGGAATGCGGAAGACGCCCAGAAAATGCAGGCCAAAAATGATCACTACAATGCCGGACACGCGGGCGAAAAGCAGTTGATTTTGCAAGAAAAATGCACCGAATGCCGACGCGGTAAAGCCGAGGATCAAAAAGACTGTGCTAAGCCCCATGACAAAGAACAGCGCTGCAATGATCGCCTTGCGCCGCGCTGATCCGACGGCGGACATATCGTTTAGGGTGACGCCGCTCATATAGGCCAGATAGGGCGGTACAATCGGCAAGACGCAAGGGCTGAGGAAACTGATAATCCCCGCCGTCAATGCGATGAAAATGGCGGGCAGCAGGCCAGCGTCAATCAGATCAATTCCAAACATATCGCATCTTTACTGCGCTTTGGCGGTGGCGTCACGCGTTGTTGCGCGGCGGCCTGTCACAAGGTTGTGGACGCTTTGAAACATCTGCCTTATCTGAGACTTATGAATGATGAACATATCCTTGATGCGACCGGGCTGCTGTGCCCCCTGCCCGTGCTCAAAGCGCGCAAGCGGTTGCAGGCGATCCCGTCGGGCGGCGTATTGGAAGTTCAGGCTGATGATCCTGCCGCGATCATCGATATCCCGCATTTTTGCGCCGAGGCAGGGCATGATCTGATCCGTCAGGATTTGGATACGACCCCGCAGACCTATGTGATCCGCAAGAAATAGCCCCCAAATGCAAAAGGCAGACCCGAAGGCCTGCCTTTTCAGTATTTTGTCAGCTTACGAGCCGCCCAATGACCACCAACCGCGCCGTCTTGGCTTGGCGGGTTTTCCCTCGACCTTTTCAGGCGCTGGCGCAGCGGTCTGGTCGGGGACCTCTTCCACTGCCGGTGCGGGTGCCACCTCTTGCGTTGGCGGTACCTCGACTGGCGCTTCAATCGGAACCTCAACCGGTGCCGGTGTTGGCTCTACCGGCGCAGGCTCGGGCGCTGGAACCGGCGTTGGCTCCGGCTTTGGTTTCGACTTTCTAGCTGGCTTTTTCTCCGGCTTGTCGTCGGATTTGCCGTCGGCTTTGTCTTCCTCTGCAACCTTGGGCTTGCGCGTGCGGGTTCGCTTTTTAGGCGTGGGCTTTTCTTCGGCCGCTTCCTCGGCCGCGTCTGTCGCTTCAGCACTCACTGTCGCATCGGCGCTATCGGCCTCCGCTGCGACGTCGGCCTTGGGCTTGCGGGGCCGACGGGTACGCTTGGGCTTTTCAGCAGCTTCGGGTTTTGCCTCGGTTGCGTCAGCGTCAGCGGTTTTTTCAGCCGCATCATCTGCCTTGGCACCAGCATCGCTATCGTCGGGCTTGGCCTCAGCAGGCTGGTTATCGTCCGACGTTGCGCTTTCAGCGCCGTTGTTCTCACCGTTTGCAGCATCATCCCCGTTGGATTTACCACCGCGACGACGGCGACGGCGGCGACGGCGTTTTGGTTTACCCTCGCCCTCGTTATCCTCACCGTCATTGTCATGCGCGCGGCCATTGCCACGGTTCGCCGGTTGATCTTCGTTCGCGCCTTCATCAGCGTCTACGGTCTCGGCCTCTTGTTCGTCGATTTCATCCATCAGGCTAGTATCGACCGACACGACATGTTCGATTTGTGCAACCACACGTGTGGCCGTTTTGAACTTTTCGATCTTGAAATCGGGGCTGACCAATGTCGGGTCGCCTTCGATGCGCACGGACATGCCATAGCGGCCCTCGATATGGGCGATATGCTCACGCTTTTGGTTCATCAAGAAGTTGGCGATACCGACAGGCGCTGTCACCAACACCTCGCGGGACCGTTTGCGTGTCCCCTCTTCTTCGATCTCGCGCAGGATCGACAGGGCAAGGTTGTCATCCGACCGGATCAACCCTGTGCCGTGGCACACGTGGCAGGGCTGGGTCGTTGCCTCGATCATGCCGGGGCGCAGACGTTGGCGGGACATTTCCATCAAACCAAAGCCCGAGATTCGGCCCACCTGGATGCGCGCACGGTCGGTTTTCAACTTGTCCTTCATCATCTTTTCGACGGCGATGTTATTCCGGCGCTCGTCCATATCGATAAAGTCGATGACAATCAGACCAGCCAGATCGCGCAGACGCAATTGACGGGCAACCTCGGCGGCGGCCTCAAGGTTTGTCTTGGTCGCTGTCTGTTCGATCGAACCTTCTTTGGTGGCACGACCCGAGTTGACGTCGATTGCAACCAAGGCTTCGGTCACGCCGATCACGATATAGCCCCCCGACGGCAATTGTACCGTTGGGTTGAACATACCCGAAAGATAGCTTTCGACCTGATAGCGCGCGAACAACGGCAATGAATCACTGTAGAGCTTCACGTTTTTCGCGTGGGACGGCATGATCATTTTCATGAAGTCCTTGGCAATGCGGTAGCCGCGCTCGCCTTCGACAAATACTTCGTCGATATCGCGGTTATAAAGATCGCGAATCGACCGTTTGATCAGGTCGCCCTCTTCATAGATTTTCGCAGGCGCGATTGATTTCAACGTCAGCTCGCGAATTTGCTCCCACAGGCGTTGCAGATATTCATAGTCACGCTTGATCTCGGCCTTGGTGCGCTGAGCACCGGCGGTCCGGACAATTAGGCCCGCGCCCTTGGGCACCTGAATTTCGTTTGCGATCTCTTTCAGCTTCTTGCGGTCTGCGGCGTTGGTGATCTTGCGGCTGATCCCGCCCCCACGTGCGGTGTTGGGCATCAAGACGCAATAACGGCCTGCCAGCGACAAATAGGTGGTCAAGGCAGCGCCTTTGTTGCCGCGCTCTTCTTTGACGACCTGAATCAACAGGATTTGACGTACTTTTACGACTTCCTGAATTTTATAGCGCTTCGGGCGTGGCTTGCGCGCCGGACGCAGGTCTTCCTGGTCGTCATCATCCGCAACAGATTCGATGCTGTCATCTTTTGAAGATGCGTCTTTGGCTTTCGCTTCGGGCTCGTCATCGTCGCCATCTACATCGGCGTCGCTGTCGTCAGCATCCGAAGATGCCTCATCCTGATCGGGTTCTTCAACGGGCGTCTCGGCGACACGCTCCATCGGAGAGGACCCTTCCTCGTCGTCCAGATCAACGGTTTCCATACCGTCGATTTGATCGCTATCCGCATCCTTGGTGGCCACGGCATCTTCGCTTACCGTGTCTTCGGCTTTGGCCTTGCTGCGGCTGCGTGACCGGGTGCGGCGCTTGGGTTTTTCGTCGTCCTCGTCCTTGGCGGCTTGCGCTTCGGCATAGGCACGTTCTTCCTCCATCAGCGCGATACGGTCGGCGACGGGGATTTGGTAATAGTCAGGGTGAATTTCCGAGAACGCCAGGAAACCATGGCGATTTCCACCATAATCCACAAAGGCCGCCTGCAATGAAGGCTCTACCCGCGTGACTTTCGCGAGGTAGATGTTGCCAGCTAGCTGGCGTTTATTCTCTGATTCAAAGTCGAATTCCTCGACCTTGTTTCCGTCAACCACAACAACGCGAGTTTCCTCAGCGTGGGTGGCATCGATAAGCATTTTCTTAGGCATAAATCCATTTTGCACAGCTGCGCACGCAGGTGTCCGGGTGGGGCACCTCGCGGCAGGGTATGTCTTGTCAGGGCGATAGGTGACGCGGCTAAAACAGGGCCCAAAAGGCCGCCTGTTTGTCTGCTCGTGGCGTCTGCGCGCGTCATCGCGGTTCTTCTCCGACGTGAAAGGCACCTTGGCGCGGTTCACATCCATTAATTACTGCTTTTGATCAGGGCCTTGGCCCATGCCATCCGTCAGCGGTTCTCTGGCCTTTTTTAAGGGCCTTATCGGTCTGCCTGGACACCGGTTTGCCGGGTAACCGAGGCAGCGAAACTGTCAAAGGGTCTGCGATTGCGTCTGTAACGCAATCAGCCCTGTACCCAATTAAAGGTAGAAGCGGGCAAATGACAATGGTCAATCGCGTTTGGAGCGATTTGGTATGGGCCATTGCGCGGCCAAAAGTGCCATTGCTTGACATCACGTCTGCGTGTGGGAAACACTCGTATCAGGCCTGTTGGTCGATATTGGGATTGGACCTACGGTGGGGCTTGCCCCGAAAATAAGGAAGATAAGATGCACGTTTCCCTGCGCTTTGCGCTTTGCCTGCCATTCATGGTGCTTACCGCTTGCGAAGATATGGCTGTTGCAAACGACCCTGCAGCGCGCGCCGAACTAAAGGCCCACAGAAGCTGCCTTCGCGCTGTTGAAAAACACACCGGTGTTTCAGGCGGTGTGATCAACACGACGATCCCAATCGTCGAGACGCGCCAATATATCATCAACGTGCCGGGCATCGCGCCCTGGACCTGCTATACCGATGAAAACGGTGCCGCAAAGCAGTTGATCGAGACGCGGCTGTAACCTCGCGCGTCTAATCTGGGTTTAGGCAAAACGATCAACGTTCAGAGATAATCCGAGCGCTGCAATCCGTATTTCGCCATCTTTTCATTCAAGGTCCGGCGCGGCAGGCATAATTCGTCCATCACGGATGCGATTGACCCTTTGTGGCGGCGCATGGTGTTGTCGATCAGCATCCGCTCGAATGCTTCAACATATTCCTTGAGCGGTTTACCGTCCGTGGTCATCACCGGCTGCATTTCCTCGTGATCGGTCATCAGCAGCGATGCGATTGACCCCGATCCGCGCCGCGATTGCAGCACCGCACGCTCCGCCACATTGATCAGCTGGCGCACATTGCCGGGCCATGGGGCCTGCAACAGTTGCGCAGCTTCCTGCGCGGATACTTGCGGCGCATCGCAACCGTATTCATCGGCAAACTCTTCGCTCAGCCGTGTGAACAGGGTCAGAATATCCTCACCACGCTGGCGCAAGGGCGGCACGGTGATACGCAACGCCGCCAACCGATAGAATAGATCCGGGCGCAGCGCGTCCTCCGACGTACGCCCCGCCTCTTGCAGGTTCGAGATCGCGACAATCCGCGTTTCGGCCGGGGTGCCTTGTTCGTTGATCGCACTTAACAGCCGCGCTTGCAGCGTCTCGCTCAGCGCCTCGATCCCCTCAAGCACCAGCGTGCCGCCGCGGGCTTCCTCAATCGCGGGCAATTGCGCGTCTTCGGGCATCATCGGGCCAAACAGGCGTTTGCTCAGGGCGTCTTCCTCAAGCGCGGCACAGCTGACCAGCACAAATTTCTTGCCCGCACGTGACCCGACCGCATGGAGCGCATGGGCGACCAGTGTCTTGCCCGTCCCGGTTTCACCGTCGATCAACACGTGACCGTCGGCTTGCCCCAGATCAAGGATATCCTCGCGCAGACGTTCCATCACCGGCGACCCGCCGATCAGCTTTTTCATCAGCTGGGTGCCGTCGGACAATTCCCGACGCAGGGCACGGTTGTCCATCACCAGACGCCGCGCGCTGGTGGCTTTCTTTGCCAGCTCGCTCATCCGGTCGGGATTAAAGGGTTTCTCAAGGAAGTCGAACGCTCCCACGCGCATTGCCTCAACCGCCATTGGGACATCGCCGTGACCAGTGATCATGATCACCGGCAGCGCGCTGTCACTGCCCATCAGCTTTTTCAGGAACTCCATCCCGCCCATGCCGGGCATCTTGATGTCGGAAATCACGATGCCGGGGTAATCCGGCCCCAGCTTTTTCAACGCATCTTCCGCGCTTGGGAAGGTTTCAGTGTCGTATCCTGACAACGCCAACCATTGGCTGATCGATTGCCGCATGTCCTGTTCATCATCAACAATCGCGATTTTCATTGCCTGAGCCATAATTTACTCTGCCGCCTGTGTGTTATCTGTGCTGGCCATAATGGGCAGCTGCATTTCAAAGACCGCGCCGCCATTTTGGCCGTTGCGCGCTGTCAGCCTGCCCCCCAATTCGGTGACAATACCGGATGAGATCGCAAGCCCTAGCCCAACTCCATCGCCGGGCTGCTTGGTTGTGTAAAACGGTTCGAACAACGCATCGAGATCCTCGATGCCCGGGCCGTTATCCCGCACAGTCAAGGTGGCGGTCTCGCCCGCCGAAAGCATAATCTCGACCTGTGGGTTACGTTCTGACTTGGTGGCATCCAACGCATTGCGCAAGAGATTGACCAACACTTGTTCCACCCGCATCCGGTCGCCCATCACCCGCACGGGCGCATCAGGCAAGATGCGGTTGATATGTACCTGACGCTGTCGCAATTGTGGTTCCATCATCGACAGCGACGATGCCAGCGCATCACGCATATCAAAGGGCGAGAAACTCTCTTGCCCTTTGCGTGCATAGCTTTTGAGTTGCCGGGTGATCGCCCCCATCCGTTCAATCAGATCGTCAATTCGGCCAAAAGACGACAACGCCTCATCCGTGCGGTTACGCCTGATCAACAACCGCGCGCCTGCCAGATAGGTTTTCATCGCCGCGAGCGGTTGGTTTAACTCGTGACTGACCGCGGCTGACATCTCGCCCAAGGCTGCCAATTTGCTTGACTGCTCAAGGGTTTGCTCGGCTACGGCCAAAGTTTCTTGCATACGCTTGCGCTCGGCAATTTCCCGTTGCAAGGCCGCGTTCAGCGCCCGCAGTTCAGTGGATTCGCGCTGGAACAAGGCCGCCCTGCCAGCGGTTTGCCGGCTTAGCGCATAGAATGTCAGGGCCAGCAAGATCGCGAAGCCCATCACCTCAAGCGCCAGAACGCCATTCACCTTTTCACGCACCGACGCATAGGTCGTATAGCTGGTAATCCGCCAGCCGCGAAACGGAATACGCGAGGAAAGCCGCATCACGGCCTCGCCCTGTAGATAGGCATCGGGGGGCAAGGCCGTCCAATCTGCTGTGGCTTTGATCGCGCGTTCAATCGCGCTTTGCGGGGTCTGGTTCGACAGCGCCTCGGTCTCGGTCAGGCCGCGCCAACGGGGCTCGGTCGCCATGATGATGTTACCAGTGCTGTCGGTCACGATCACCGCATCCGAAATACCGGCCCAAGCACGTTCAAACCGTTGCAAATCCACCTCGGCTGCAATCACCCCAAGGGTCGCGCCACCCTGTTGGATGCGCCGCGAATAAAAGAACTGATAACCGCCGGTTTCGCGCGGAATAACGCTGAATACTGTGGAGTTTGAACGTAAAGCATCCACAAAATACGCATCCGTACGGTGCGTTGCGCCCAAACGATTACGATCCGTCGCCGCCACCATCCGCCCATCGATGTCATACAGCATCAAAGACGCCGCGCCGATTTCTTCAACAAATGAGATCAAGCGCTGCGTGGACAGGGAATAATCGGCCTGGATCAAGGCCTGGATCAACGTGGGGTCCCGCGCCAGCAGCTGCGGCACAATCGCATTCTGCCGCAATTCAGCCAGCAGGTTACCACTGTATAATGCAATCCGCAGTTCGGCTCGGTTACGGGTGCTGTCGGTGAACCTGTCCGTCAGCAGCTTGTTTGTGATCGCAATCGTGGCAACCGCAATCACCAATAAGATCGCCAAAGCCAGCCGCAAACGCCAGCTGACTGATATAGGATAGGCGCTAGGGGGCGTTGATTGGCTCATTACCCCAATCTACGCAACCTCGGCCATGCACTCAAGTCACGCTGTGACCAGTGCACCCGCCAATGCGCGGAAGAGCGCCACCCCGTCGGTGCCACCATGCACAGGGTCGGCCCGGCGCTCGGGGTGCGGCATCATGCCAAGCACGCGCCGGTTGGCCGACAAGATGCCCGCAATATCAGCCTGCGCGCCGTTCGGGTTGTCCTCATAGGTAAAGGCAACACGGTCCTCTGCCAGCAACTCGGTGATGGTATCGGAATCCGCGTAATAGTTGCCATCGTGATGCGCGATGGGAATATCGATCACGGCACCGGCGTTATAACCGGATGTGAAATCACTATCCGACGTGGCAACCTTCAGTCCCACTGTCTTGCAGATGTATTTCAAACCGGCATTGCGCAGCAACGCGCCCGGCAACAGACCGGTTTCCGTCAATACCTGAAAGCCGTTGCAGATCCCCATGACATAGCCGCCACGCTCCGCATGTGCAGCCACTTCGCGGCAGATCGGTGAATTCGCCGCAATCGCCCCGCAGCGCAGGTAATCACCATAGGAAAAACCGCCAGGTACGCCGACGATATCGACACCAGAGGGCAGTTCCGTGTCCTTGTGCCAAACCATCGAAACCTTGGCCCCGGCGGCCTCGAATGCAACCGCCAGATCACGGTCACAGTTGGAACCCGGAAAAACGACGACGGCTGCATGCATCAGATCATCTCCACGCTGTAGGATTCGATCACCGTATTGGCCAACAGCTTCTCGCACATCGCCTCAACATCGGCCTCGGTCACGCCTGCATCCAGATCAAGCTCAATCACCTTGCCCTGACGCACGCCTTTGACCCCGTCAAAGCCCATGGCCCCAAGCGCATGGCGCACGGCCTCGCCTTGCGGATCCAGAACACCGTTCTTCAACATCACATGCACCCGTGCTTTCATGGCGCGTCCCCCTGCTTCATTTTGCAAAATAAACTCATATCCGACGCCTGCCTCAATTGATCAACGTCGGTTTCATCATCGGTGTCGACGTCTTGGGCATCACCCCCAAACGCCGTGCGACTTCGGTATAGGCATCTGCCAGCGCGCCTGGGTCGCGGCGAAACACATCCTTATCCAGCTTTTGGCCGGTTTCCATATCCCACAAGCGGCAGCTGTCCGGGCTGATCTCGTCTGCGATGATCAAACGCTGGAAATCACCGTCATAGACGCGGCCAACCTCGATCTTGAAATCCAGCAGCCGGATGCCGACGGCCATCATCACGCCGGACATGAAATCATTGACGCGCAAGGACAGGCTCAGGATGTCTTCCATATCCTGCTGGCCCGCCCAACCAAAGGCCGCGATATGTTCCTCGGTGACCAGCGGGTTCCCGAGTTCGTTGTTTTTGTAGTGGTATTCAACGATAGGGCGCGGCAATTGCATGCTTTCTTCGATCCCTAGCCGCTTTGAAAAACTTCCCGCGGCATAGTTGCGCACGACGATTTCCAGCGGAACAATCTCGGCCTGACGGATCAATTGCTCGCGCATGTTCAGACGTTTGATGAAATGGGTCGGTACACCGATGCTGTTCAGCCCGGTCATGAAAAACTCGGACAACCGGTTATTCAACACACCCTTGCCTTCGATCACGGCCTGTTTGCCGGACCCGATAGAGGCAGTGTCATCCTTGAAATACTGGACAATCGTCCCCGGCTCCGGCCCCTCGTACAGGATCTTGGCATTGCCTTCATAGATTTTGGTGCGACGGGCCATGCGCATACCTTCCAGACATCAGGCGAACGGCAGGGGCCGTCGGGCCTTTGAGGTGTCACATAGTCCAACCATCCCTTTCGCGCAAGCGTATGACCTGCAGTGCCGCACCGCTGCCAACACTTGTGGCAGGCCGAAACCATTCCCATCTATTAATCACCCAAGTCACATTTTCAGGAGAACACATATGTCGACCTTTAATGACCGTGAGAACGCCTTTGAAAACAAGTTCGCACACGATTCGGAAATGCAGTTCAAAGCCGAGGCGCGGCGAAACAAATTGCTGGGTCTTTGGGCAGCGGGTTTGCTCGGCAAGACAGGCGATGATGCATCCGCCTATGCCGCCGAGGTTGTGAAGTCAGATTTTGAAGAAGCCGGCGAAGAAGACGTCTATCGTAAAGTTTCCGGCGATCTGGGCAGCCGCGCAGACGAGGCGACAATTCGCGCCAAGATGGCCGAGCTGACGACCGAGGCCAAGGCGCAGCTGATGCAGGACCTAAGCTAACCCACCACGACATCGTAGAAAAACAAGCGCGCCTTTGAGTTAAATCTGGGGCGCGTTTTTTGGTGATCTTAACTTATTGGAAGGATGCCGGCCTCATATTCCGGCCCACGTTGGGTCGGGGAACACAACCATGATTAAATGGCTTCTTTCGGGGCAAGGCGCGCGCGCTGCGCAGCTTGCCGTCTCGGTTGCAATTGGCGCGGTGTGCTTGTGGGTCTTGACCGGTCAGCTGTCTGCGGGGTTCTGGCGGGATGTTACCGCCGAATTGCGCGGCCTTGATCCGTTGTCTGTCGTGCTGGCGGCCTGCTGCACAGGTCTCAGCTTTCTTGCGCTTGGCCGCTACGACGCGGTGGCGCACCGTCATTTGGGAACCGGTACGCCAACCTTGCAGGCTTGCGGTGCGGGCACCATCGCCATTGCTTTGGCGCAGACCCTCGGCCTCGGGGTGCTGACCGGTGCGCTTGCACGCTGGCGCATGTTGCCCGATATCTCGATGGCGATGGCCCTGCGTCTGTCGGTTTTTGTCTGCCTGACATTCATGGTGGCATTGCTGGTTGTGGCGGCTGTGGCCTGCCTTATCTTTCCGGCACCGGCCTTCATGTTCTGGCCTTCTGTCATTGTTGTCACCACCCTGCCCGCCGCGGTGACTGGCCTGTATCTCTGTCCTGTAATTTCTCTGGGCCGCTTCAAGTTTCGCCTGCCCAGTCTGCGTGCGCTCGCCTCGATCTTGCTGTGGACGGTAATTGATCTGCTGGCCGCTGCAACGGCGCTATACCTGCTTATTCCGGGGGGCGAGATATCTTTTACCGTTGTACTTCCCCTGTTTCTGATCGCCCTCGGCTCGGCATTGCTCAGCGGGACACCGGGGGGTGTTGGGCCATTTGAATTGGTGTTTTTCGCCGCCCTTCCGGGGGGCGACGCGGTGCCGGTTCTGACCGGGATCATCGCCTTTCGTGCAATTTACTATGCAGTACCGGCGTTGATCGCGATGGCGCTGATGCTAAAGCCCTATACCCGCAGCCACGAGACAAAATCCCACGCAATAGGTGATATCTCAACCGCCCCAAGGGCCGAAGTTGGCGTGATCCGGCAGAACGGTGGTTTTATTGCAGATCACAGCGCCCTTTGGCCCTGCAGCCAAACGCTTTGCGCCCTGTTTGACCCGCTGACGGGCGACGCACAGGACCCTATTGCGACGGTTTCAACCCAAGCGCGTGACCGAAACCTGATCCCGGCCCTATATAAATGCTCTGCCCGCACTGCGCTACCGGCCCGTCAAAAAGGCTGGTTTGTTTCCCATGTCGCGGACGAGGCTGTCGTGAATCCAATAAAGTTTGCCACCACCACCGCCCCATTTCGAAGCCTGCGCCGCAAGCTGCGTGCCGCTGACAAGGCACAGATAATCATATCGCAGCCAGCGCACCTGCCCCTGCCTGACATGGCTCGCATTGATCATCGTTGGCAGCAGACCCGTGGCGGCGCGCGTGGCGGAACGATGGGGATATTCGCCCCGGAATATGTGGCCCATCAACAAGTGTATCTGGCACATCACAAGGGCCGCCTTGTCGCCTTTGCCAGCTTTCACCGCACCAGCCGCGAATGGTGCCTTGACCTGATGCGTCAGGATCCGGACGCCCCAGATGGCACCATGCACACGCTTGTTCACGCCGCAATCCGCGATGCCGCGAGCCAAGGCATTGCCCGTCTCAGCCTTGCTGCCGTGCCAGCCTGCCCCGATCCTTCCTCGGCACTAATGGTTAAGCTGTCTCAGATCGTGGTGCGCAAAATGGGCGGGCCGGGTCTGCGCCAGTTCAAATCAAACTTCCGCCCCAACTGGCAGCCGCTCTATGCTGCGGCCCCAAACCGCGCGCTGCTTACGCTTGCCTTGGTGGATATCGCCCGCGCCGTTCACCGGCCCGGCCGCCCTCCGAATGATAGCCAATCTCATTACGATGATGAAAATTATGAGGTTGCCCCACGTTTAGCATCGTGAGATGACGCGAAATCACATCTTTTTGCGGAGCCTTTCATGTCAAATCCTCTTACCGATCTTCTGGCTGAAAAAGGCACGCTGCTGGCGGATGGTGCCACTGGCACAAACCTGTTCAACATGGGGCTGATGTCTGGTGACGCGCCCGAAATGTGGAACACGGACGAGCCGCAAAATATCATCAAACTCTATAAAGGTGCCGTTGAGTCAGGCAGCGATATCTTCCTGACCAATTCCTTTGGCGCGAATGCATCGCGGCTGAAACTGCACGGCGCGGAAAAACGCGCGCATGAGCTAAGCCGCGTTTCCGCCGAATTGGCCCGCGAAGTGGCAGACACCGCAGGACGCAAGGTGATCGTCGCAGGCTCCGTCGGTCCCACCGGCGAGATTATGGAACCCGTAGGCCCCTTGACCCACGCGCTGGCCGTCGAGATGTTTCACGAGACCGCTGATGGCCTAAAGGCTGGCGGTGCCGATGTGGGCTGGCTTGAAACAATCAGCGCCCCCGAAGAATACCGCGCCGCTGCCGAAGGGTTCAAACTGGCCGGTCTCGATTGGGTTGGCACGATGAGCTTTGACACAGCCGGACGCACCATGATGGGCATGACATCTGCGGCCATGGTCGACATGGTTCACGAACTTGAAAACATGCCGCTGGCCTATGGCGCAAACTGCGGCACAGGTGCGTCAGACGTGTTGCGCACGGTTTTGGGCTTTGCCGCCAAGGGCATGCCAACCCCGATCGTGTCCAAGGGCAATGCGGGCATCCCAAAATATGTCGAAGGCCACATCCACTATGACGGCACGCCCGAATTGATGGCCGATTACGCTGAACTGGCCCGCAATTGCGGCGCGTCCATCATCGGCGGCTGCTGCGGCACCATGCCCGAACATCTGGTGCATATGCGCGCGGCCCTTGATAGCCGCCCCAAAGGTGACGCACCCAGCTTGGAACAAATCGTCGAAGCCTTGGGCCCGTTTTCGTCAGCCAGCGATGGCACTGATGGCGAAGGTCCGGTACGCGCCCCCCGCCGCGGCCGCCGCGGTTCAAAAACCAGCTAAAACAAATCCAACTGCGCGCTTGCCCGTTTGGGCGGGCGAAACAGATCACAGCGCATGGGCGGCAATAGCGTGGAAAGCCCCAGCCGTTTGACCGCCAGATCAAAGCGTTGCGCGATGATCTGGGCATAGGGGCCTTCGCCGCGCATGCGGGTATGCCAATTGGCGTCATATTCCTTGCCGCCGTGCATTTCGCGCAAACGCGACATAATGCGCTCCGCCCGATCCGGGTAATGCTGCTGCAGCCAATCTTGCATCAACATCGACACTTCGCGGGGCAAGCGCAGCATAATCCAGCTGGCAGATTGCGCCCCCGCATCACGCCCCGCTTGCAAAATCGCCTCCAACTCAGGGTCGGTCAACGCAGGCACAAGCGGCGAGGCCATGACCCGCACCGGAATATCGGCATTTGCCAGCCTCTCAATGATCTGCAATCTGCGTTTTGGCGCGGGCACCCGCGGTTCCATCAACCGGCCAAGCTTCGCATCAAGCGTGGTAACCGAAACCCCAACCCGCACCAGCTCCCGCTGCGCCATGTCCGCCAAAATATCAATGTCCCGCTCAATCAGGCTTCCCTTGGTGACAATCGCCACGGGATGATTCACCTCTGACAAAACCTCAAGCAACCGCCGCATGATCTGGTGATCTTTCTCGATCGGCTGATAGGGATCGGTGTTCGTTCCAATCGCGATCGGGGCAACCTGATAGCGTTTGCCTGCCAATTCGCGGCGCAACACATCCGGCGCGTCGGGCCGCGCAATCAGCCGGGTTTCAAAATCCAGACCCGGCGACATTCCCAGATACGCATGGCTGGGCCGGGCAAAACAGTAAACACACCCGTGTTCGCATCCCCGATATGGATTAATCGACCTGTCAAACGGCAAATCCGGCGACCGATTATAGCTGATCACACTGCGCGGTATTTCCACGCTGACCTGGGTCCGCAACACGGGCAAAGGATCATCATCGCCCGCCCATCCGTCATCAATTGCAGTGGTGGAAAACCGTTCAAACCGCCCCGCGTGGTTTGACGATGTACCCCGCCCAGCAAGTTTAAATCTGATGTCCTCACGATCCATTAAAATCTTCTGGAACAAAATAAGAACATCGTCAAGTAAAGACTGCCAAGCCATTGTTTTACAGGACCATTGACGCTAATTTAACCTGCATGAATGCGTCGCTTGTGAAGCCGACCGTGTCGCAAAATGCACGCGGTTTGTCCTGATTTCATGACACAAGAACAAAAGCCCCATGGGCACGCTAACCGATGAGGAACGACGATGTCGGATGAAGACGAAATTATCCTTGCCGAACTGAACGACGAAGATCTTGTTCAACAGATGTTTGACGATCTTTATGACGGCTTGCGCGAAGAAATCGAAGAAGGCGTAAACATTCTGATCGGTCGCGGTTGGGCCCCTTATGACGTGCTGACCAAGGCGCTTGTTGGCGGCATGACCATCGTTGGTGCGGATTTCCGTGACGGTATTTTGTTCGTGCCCGAGGTGCTGCTGGCCGCCAACGCGATGAAGGGCGGCATGGCCATCCTCAAACCCTTGCTAGCAGAAACCGGCGCGCCGCGCGTTGGTAAAATGGTCATTGGCACGGTCAAAGGCGACATTCACGACATCGGCAAAAACCTTGTGTCGATGATGATGGAGGGTGCCGGCTTCGAGGTCGTCGATCTGGGCATCAACAACTCCGTCGAAAAGTATCTCGAGGCGATGGAAACCGAAGGGCCCGATATCTTGGGTATGTCCGCGCTTTTGACGACCACAATGCCCTATATGAAGGTGGTCATCGACACGATGGTCGAACAGGGCATCCGCGATGACTACATCGTTTTGGTCGGCGGTGCCCCCCTTAACGAAGAATTCGGCAAGGCCATCGGCGCAGATGCCTATTGCCGCGACGCAGCAGTTGCCGTGGAAACCGCCAAGGAATGGGTCAGCCGCAAACACAATAGCGCCAAAGCCTGAGGTTTTGATCATTTAAGTGCAAGGCCTCTCCTGACCGGAGGGGCCTTTTGCGTTATAGGAACAACATGGACACGCCCAGCGATACCCATCTGACTGAGAAAGGCCTGCCGCTCGCGGCAGGCAAAGGGCGTATTTTGCTGATTGCCTGCGGCGCATTGGCCCGCGAGATTTTAGACCTCAAGGCCGCCAACCGCTGGACCCATCTCGACCTGACCTGCCTGCCCGCCAAACTGCATCTATACCCGGAAAAGATCACAGACTCCGTGCGTGCCACCGTCGCAAAACACCGGGGTCAATATGCTGATATATTTGTGGTTTATGCCGATTGCGGCACCGGCGGCATGCTGCAAAAAGCCTGCGATGAGATGGGTGTAAGAATGGTGGCCGGCCCGCATTGCTACAGCTTTTTCGAGGGGAACGACAGCTTTGCCAAAACCGCCCAAACGGAAATCACGACCTTCTATCTGACCGATTTTCTGGTCCGCCAGTTCGACGCATTTATCATGAAACCCATGGGCCTCGACCGGCATCCTGAATTGCGTGATATGTATTTCGGCAATTACGAAAAGCTGGTGTATCAAGCGCAAACCGATGATCCCGCTCTGACGGCCAAGGCCGAAACCTGCGCGCAAACGCTTGGACTAGCGTTCGAGCGGCGCTTTACGGGCTATGGCGATCTTGAGGAAACACTGAAAACCCTTTGATTTTCATTTTGCCAAATAAACTCAACTGTCCGACCACTAGACAAAACCGCACCCGGCCATCACGCCTGCGCGGCAGCGGTTTCACGTACCCGTTCGATCATCGCGGTCAGCCCGTTAGACCGCTGCGCAGACAAATGTTCGTTTAGTCCAAGCCGGCCCATCTCGGCGCGGGCATCCACGCCCAGCACATCCTTAGGGGATAATCCGTTGTAAAGCGTGCGCAAAACCGCAATCAGTCCCGATACAATCATCGCATCGCTGGCCCCGTCAAAATGCAAAACACCGTTCTCGAAATTTGCGTGCAGCCAGACCTGACTGGCGCAACCGTCCACCTTGGTGGCAGGCACCCGCAAGGCGTCTTCCAAAGGCTCCATCGCCTTGCCCAGATCGATGACATGGCGGTAACGATCTTCCCAATCGTCCAGAAATTCAAAATCCTCGACCAGTTCTTCAAATACTTCAGTCGCCACGGTTATGCCCTCGCTTTTCGTAGCCCACAGGTAGGTTGCGTATTGGCAAAGGTCCACCCCTTCCCAACCGCCTTGGGATCGGTTAGTCAAATGACACGGCAATTTCACGGCGGACCCTATGCGCAAAATTTTCTCGGCCATTTTGGTATCAACACTGGTTCTGACGGGCTGTTCGACAGTGCGCGACAGCCGGGTCAACCCGTTCAACTGGTTCGGCTCTGCCCGTTCCGAACCAATTGCCAGCAGCGAAGCCAGCACCAACCCTCTTATTCCGCAGTCCTCGGGGCTGTTTTCCGGGATGCGCAAGGCCAAAGCGACCTATGCCGGGCGATCCTTTGATCAGGTCACAGACCTGACGATTGAACGTATCCCGGGCGGTGCCATCGTGCGCGCCACAGGGCTGGCAGCGCGGCAGGGTATTTACGAAGTACGGCTGACCCCGGAAAACCCTGAAGAGATGCCCGTCGATGGGGTTTTGACCTACCGCCTTGAGGGGGTCGCACCCGCGAAAAACACCGCCATCGGCCCAAAGCCAACCCGCGAAGTTATTGCAGGTCGCAAGCTGACCGATCAAATGCTGGCAGGTGTTCGCGTCATCCGCGTCGAAGGCCAACGCAACGCAATGACGGCGCGACGCTAAAATTTACAATTACTTTACAAGTAGTTACGGACTAAAGCTCAACCACTTGGACCGACGCCCCTGCGGCGGTCAACGCGATCTTACCCTCGCAGAGGCGCAATGCATCATCGCCGAACACTTCGCGGCGCCAGCCCTTCAGCGCAGCGACATCGCGCAAACCACTGGCAATCGCATCCAGATCAGCGGCAGGTGCAATCAGCTTGGCCGCGACCCCTGCGCTTTCTGTTTTCGCCTTAAGCAACACGCGCAAAAGATCGGCCAGCGCCGGGTTCACTTGTAGCTTGTCGCGGCTGCGGTCCGGTTGCGGTAAATCCGATGCCGGGCACTGCACACCAGCAGCGACGGCTTTCAAAATACCCTCTGCAATCTCGCCTTTGCGGGCATCCCGCAGCAACAGTCGGGCGCGGCCTAATTCTTCGTGGTTCTTGGGCTTGTTACTGGCCAATTCGACCAGCGCATCATCCTTGTACACCCGGCTGCGTGGAATATTTCGCGTTTGGGCATATTCCTCGCGAAAGGCGGCAAGCTCGCGCACAATAGCAAGGAATTTCGCTGAATTTGTACGCGTTTTTACCCGCTTCCACGCGTCCCGTGGGGCCGTCGTATATGTATCGGCGCTGGTCAACGTTTTCAGCTCTTCTGCGACCCACCGCGCGCGGCCAGTTTTCTCCAACTGGGCGGACAGGAATTCATAAACCTGCCGCAAATGCGTCACGTCTGCCAATGCATATTTGGCCTGTGCCTCACTCAGCGGGCGGCGCGACCAATCGGTAAACCGCGAGGTCTTGTCGACAGCCTGATGCGCGATTTTGCGCACGAGGGTTTCATAGCCGACTTGTTCGCCAAAACCGCAGACCATCGCCGCGACCTGCGTGTCAAACAACGGCTCGGGAAACACGCCCGCATCTACGAAAAATATCTCGAGATCCTGACGCGCGGCGTGGAACACCTTGACCACGGACGTATCGCGAAACAGCGTATACAAAGGCTCTAACGACATGTCGCCGGCCAGCGGATCAACCAGCACGGCGTTGGAATCATCCGTGCCCGGCATTGCCAGCTGGATCAGACAGAGCTTCGAATAATAGGTCCGTTCCCGCAGAAATTCGGTATCAACGGTGACATATTCATGGGTTGCAGCTTCGAGGCAAAACGCCTCAAGCGCGTCGGTTGTGGTAATTGTTTTCATATCAGTACTTTGACCAGAGCTGAGCCAACAGGCAATGTGTAATCGGAACAAGTCAGGGCAAAAGACCTGATCGTCAACTATCGAGGGTTAAAAGGCTGCGATCCCCGGCTGCAAAGCGCCGTAATACCGCCGGATACAAGCGGTGTTCTTGGACCAAGACGCGTTTCGCCAGATCATCGGCGGTATCACCCGCCAATACCGGCACCCGTGCCTGCCCCAAAATAGGACCGTCGTCCAAAGCCGCCGTAACCTCATGCACTGTGCAGCCATGGACCTTGTCCCCGGCCTCAAGCGCGCGAGCATGGGTATGTAACCCTTTGTAAAATGGGAGCAATGACGGGTGAATATTGATCATGCGCCCCGCCCAGGCGTCAGTGAAGCCGGCGGTCAGTTTACGCATGAAGCCCGCAAGGCAGATGATATCGGGCGCATGGGCGGCAAGGCGCGATGACAGTTCAGCCTCAAACGCCGCACGGTCGCCTTGAAACGGTTTGTGATCAACGACTTCGGTGGCGATCCCACGGGCCTTGGCCCATGCGATACCACCCGCATCAGCCACATTCGACACGATAACGCAGGGCCGCGCCGGGTGGTCGCCGGTCATATCCTCGACCAGCGCACGCATGTTAGAGCCGCCACCTGACAGAAAAATCGCGACCCGTTTGGTCACAGCAATTGGCCCGTGTATTCAACCCCGGCACCCGTGGTGATATGCCCCATCGGATAGACGGTTTCGCCCGCGTCGCTCAGCAGCTTTTGTAGCGCATCTGCCTGATCGGCGGCCACGACCAAAATCATGCCAACACCGCAGTTAAAGGTCTTGAGCATCTCGGCCTGAGATATGCCCCCGACCTGCGCCATCCATTTGAAAACACCGGGCAATTCCCATGCATCCAGATTGATGTCAGCGCCCAGATCATCCGGCAATACACGCGGCAGGTTTTCGGTCAGACCGCCGCCCGTGATATGGGCCAGCGCGTGTACACCGCCTGCCCGCACGGCATCCAACGCCGGTTTTACATAAAGCCGCGTGGGCGTCAGCAACACCTCGCCCAGGCTGCCGTCGGCCCATGGGCAATCGGCGTTCCAGCCAAGGCCTGACATCGCGACCAGCTTGCGCACAAGGCTGTAGCCGTTGGAATGAACACCGTCGCTGGCGAGCCCCAGCAACACATCGCCCTCGGCAACGCCACTGGGCAGATCCGCGCCACGTTCCATCGCACCGACAGAAAAGCCTGCAAGGTCGAAATCACCGTCAGAATACATGCCGGGCATCTCGGCGGTTTCGCCCCCGATCAATGCGCAGCCCGATCCCTCACAGCCGCGCGCAATACCTTCGATGATGCGGGCGGCTTCTTCGGTTTCCAGCTTGCCCGTGGCAAAATAGTCTAGGAAAAACAGTGGCTCGGCCCCTTGGCACACCAGATCGTTCACACACATCGCCACCAGATCGACACCGACGCCGTCGACATTGCCGGTATCAATGGCGATCCGCAGCTTGGTGCCCACACCATCCGTGGCCGCGACAAGGATCGGGTCAGTGTACCCTGCCCCCTTGAGATCGAATAGCGCGCCAAATCCGCCCAAGCCCGCCATCACACCGGGGCGTTTGGTCCGCTTGGCGGCTGGTTTGATCCGTTCCACCAACGCGTTGCCCGCATCAATATCCACCCCTGCATCCGCATAGGTGATTCCGTTTTTGGAGTTGGTCATCGTCGGGCCCCGCCGCTTATTGCCTATGCGAAAGCGGGTTACATCACCCGACGCGGGCGCGCAATGCAAGACACAACGAACACCAAGGTCTAAGTCAAACGCTGATATTTTATGCCTGTTTCGAAATCATTGTTCAAAGGGAACGCGTGCGCCCCGGACCACCCGCGCGCAAGAAACGCAGATTTGCGCCAGACACGTCTTGTTGCGCTGTCATGATTGTTGTAGTCAGCGGCTGCTCCTGGGGGATTAGCTCAATTGGTTAGAGCAGAGCGCTCATAACGCTTTGGCTGGGGGTTCAAGTCCCTCATCCCCTAGGAGAATACCTTGCGGATGGTCGCGTCGTTATGGCAGGCTGCTAAATTCAAGCCAAAGCGTTAGTCTGCCATGTGAAATCGGTCAGGCCGCAATGCAAAGCGGGGCATTGTATTGACGTGCCTAAACAACGGCTGCCCAGACGGTTGCTGACCCGGTTTCAGGGCCAGCAACCGACGATATCAGCCCATCATCAGCACTTCGCCAAAGCTGTCGCGCAGGTTCCGCTTGAGCACTTTGCCCGTCGCGTTGCGTGGCAGTACATCGGTAAACACCACGCGGTCAGGGATCTGCCATTTCGCGATCTTGCCGTCGAACACCGCCAGAATTTCTTCTTCTGTCGGCTCTTGTCCTTCGGCTTTGACAGCAATCAGGATCGGGCGTTCGTCCCATTTCTCGTGACGCGCACCGATAACGGCGGCATCTGACAACTTGGGGTGCGAAATCGCGATGTTTTCCAGCTCAACCGAGCTGATCCATTCGCCGCCCGATTTGATGATGTCCTTGGACCGGTCCCGAATCTCAACATAGCCGTCTTCGTCCATCGTCGCGACGTCGCCGGTGTCAAACCAACCATCTTTGGTCAGGGTTTCCTCGCGGGTTTTGCGGAAGTAGGAGTCCAAAATCCAGAAGCCTTTGGTCACCAGATCGCCTTGGGTTTTGCCATCATGGGGGACGGGATTGCCCTCATCATCCATGATCTCAAGTTCGACCCCGTACACCGGACGCCCCTGATTTTCGCGCAGCTTGTGCTGGTCGGCCTCTGGCAGGTCCAGATGCTTGGCCAAGGGCTGGTTGATACTGCCCACGGGCGACATTTCTGTCATGCCCCAGGCGTGGATCGTCTCAACGCCGTATTTCTCGCGGAATGCTGTCATCATCGACGGCGGACAGGCCGAGCCGCCAACGACCGTGCGCTTGAGGCTGCTCAGGGACGATCCGATTTTATCAGCCTCGCCCAGCAGACCCAGCCAGATCGTCGGAACGCCAAGTGCCAGCGTGATCTTGTATGTGTCGATCAACCCCACCAGCGACGGTCCATCCAGACCGGGGCCCGGCATCACCATACGCGCACCAACCATCGCGCATGCATAGGGCGCGCCCCATGCGTTGACGTGGAACATAGGTACAACGGGCAGCACGACCTCTTTCGCGGAAATCGCGATGCTGTCGGCAAGGTTAATGCCAAAGCTGTGCAAGACGGTCGAGCGGTGCGAATACAGCACACCCTTGGGATTGCCGGTGGTACCAGAGGTATAGCACAGGCTGGAGGCGGTGTTTTCATCCAGTTCAGGCCAGTCGAATTCGGGATCACCGCTGGCAATCAAATCATCATAGAACTTGAGGCCGGGGATCTGTTTGGCGGCCTCAGCGTCGGTGCCTTCCATCAGCACGATGTGGTCCAGATGCTCAAGCTTGTCCCTGATCGCCGCGATCAACGGCACGAATGTTTTGTCGATAAACAACACCTTATCTTCGGCGTGGTTCAAAATATACACCAACTGTTCGGGGAACAGGCGCGGGTTGATCGTGTGACAGACAAAGCCACCACCGGACGCACCGAAATAAATCTCAAGATGACGACGGTTGTTCCATGCAATGGTGCCGCAACGCGCCTGTGGTTCCAGACCAAGGTTCGTCAGTGCCGATGCCAAGGCGCGCGAATTCCGGCCCACTTGGCCCCAAGTGGTTTCCTCGACCCCGCCGCCGGTATTGACCGAATAGATTTCGCCCGTCCCGTGATAGCGCTGCGCGTGTTCGATCAGGCTAGAGATCGTTAGCGACTTATTCATCATTTGGCCAAGCATGGCGCTTCCTCCCGATTTTGGTTTGGCCACACATTTACCAATCCAACCGGGTCTTGCAAGCGAACACACACATGATTACGCAGGGTGAATGAAACTTGTTTACCATTCGCCACTTAGCGCAGATCAACAGCGCGACGCCGGTCTGATCGACCCACAACCCTTGGCGATGGCTGATCAAGTGCGGTATTCCGATCTGGACACCAACAACCACGTCAACAACTGCACCTACTTTGAATGGTTCGAACGGCTGCGCATCAGATATACGCAAACGCTGGTGGAACAGAGGTTGATGGATGCCCCAGGGCCGCGCGTCGTGATCCGGTCAGGATCGATCCGGTATTTACACGAATTGCTGGAACGTGAAGATTACATTGTGACCTGCCGCTGCACAGGGTTTCGCAACACATCCTATAGCATCAGCCAGCAAATCTGGGTCGGCGGGCAGCTCCGCGCGACCTTTGATTGTGTGCTGGTCTTGCTGAAAAAGGACGGATCAGGCCGCTATCCCCTGCCCGACCGTTTGAAACGCCATTTTGAGACCCACGACAAGGCAACCGCAGAAACCTAATCTCGGCTGAAAGGCATTTGATATGACTCTGAAAACACGCCCGCTTGCGCCCACAGACCGCCCCGAGTGGGAGCGCCTGTTCGCCGGATACGCAGAATTTTACAAGGTCGATCAGACGCCAGACATGCGCGAAACTGTGTTTGGCTGGTTGATGGATGATACACATAGCAGCAATTGCATCGTCGCCGAAGACGCCCAAGGCACAGTGATCGGGTTCACGCATTTCCGGCCCTTTGTCAGCCAGTTGCGCGCCATGACCAATTGCTTTCTGGACGATCTTTTTGTGGATCCTGCCGCGCGCGGATCAGGGGCCGCGCAAGCCTTGATCGGGGCGGTGAAAACCGTGGCCCAAGACAAGGGCTGGGGCACCGTGCGCTGGATCACCGCCGAAGACAACTATCGCGGCCGCGCGGTTTATGACAAGCTAGCCACGCGCACGCCGTGGGTTACCTACGACATCAAACTGTAAACCCGATCACGATAAACCACGAAAGACAGTGCCATGACCTTCTTGCAAATCGCGTCCCTGTTGATCGTCCTGGCTGGCGGGTTTGGGGCAATTAACTATCTGTTCCTGAAGCTGCCCTCCTCCATCGGTATTTTGGTGGTGGCACTGATTGCATCTTTTGGATTGCTGGGGATAGATCTGCTGGTGCCCAGT
Organism: Sulfitobacter marinus; assembly: GCF_900116285.1. Classification (GTDB taxonomy): domain Bacteria; phylum Pseudomonadota; class Alphaproteobacteria; order Rhodobacterales; family Rhodobacteraceae; genus Sulfitobacter; species Sulfitobacter marinus. The sequence goes on from NZ_FPAJ01000001.1 coordinate 910,937, forward strand.
CTGGGCATCGCGGATTCTGTGCGCGGGGTCGTGACGGGCATCGATTTTTCCGAGGCACTGCTGGAGGGCATGTTGGGCTTGCTGCTGTTCGCAGGTGCGCTGCATGTCAAAACCTCGGACCTGCGCCGCGAATGGGTAATTGTGGCGCTGATGGCAACGCTGGGCGTTGCCCTGTCGACCACGATCGTGGGCGTTGGTTTCTCATGGCTGACAGGCATGCCGTTGCTAACCGCGCTGGTGTTCGGGGCCCTGATAACGCCCACCGACCCGGTTGCCGTTTTAGGCGTCTTGCGCGAGGCGGATCTGCCCAAATCGCTGGAGACCAAGATCGCGGGCGAAAGCCTGTTCAACGACGGTGTCGGCTATGTGGTGTTCCTAATTTTGGTGGGTCTGGCCTATCCGATGGCAGGTGATCATGGCTCAGACGGAAACCCCGTGGTGGCCGCAGGTCAGTTGTTTTTGCAAGAGGCCGTTGGCGGCGCGGTTTTGGGGCTGGTGCTGGGCTGGCTGACCTTTCGCGTGATGCGCCGAATTGACGACTATCCGCTTGAGGTTTTGTTGACGCTCGGCCTGGCCTTTGGCGGTTATGAATTGGCCGTAGCACTGCATGTCTCGGCCCCGATCATGGCCGTCTGCGCGGGGCTTTTGATTGGCGATGTGGGCGCGGCACGTGGCATGTCTGAGCAAACCCGCCGCTATGTCGATGCGTTCTGGAAGCTGATCGACGAAATTTTGAACGCGGTGCTGTTCCTGATGATCGGGTTCGAAGTATTCGCCATCGCGTTTAACGGGGACCTGTTCCTGACGGGCATGGCCGCGATCATCCTGGCCCTGCTGGGTCGCTTGGTCGCCGTTGCAGTCCCTATCGCGATTTTGCGCCCGTTCCGAGATTTTAACCAAGGGGTGATCCCGATCATGACATGGGGCGGCTTGAAGGGCGGGATTTCCGTCGCTTTGGCGCTGTCGCTGCCGGACGGGGAATGGAAGCCGCTGATCCTGACCTGCACCTATATCGTTGTGGTGTTTTCGATCATTGTCCAAGGCCTAAGTGTCGCCAGATTGGCCAACCGTGTCGGGCGGCATCCGGACTTGGTATAGGTCTTTTGTAAGGTGAATGAGGGGCGCGGCCCCTCAAACTCCCCGGAGTTTATTTGGCAAAATGAAACAGATTAAGGGATTAGTCTGCGTGTTTTGCGATGAAGTCGACAAGCGCTGCGGTTGATCCGTCTTTACCTGTGGCCGGTTCCGAGCCATCAACAATGGGTTGCAGGGATGTGGCGAGTTCTTTGCCCAGTTCCACGCCCCATTGATCGAAGGAGTTGATGCCTAAGATCACCCCTTCGACGAAGACGCGGTGTTCGTAGAGCGCGATGATCTGGCCAAGTGTGAACGGGTCGAGCAGTGGATAGCTGAGGGTTGTGGATGGGCGGTTGCCCGGAAACACGCGGTGGCGCGCCTGACGGTCAAGCTCGGCCCCTGTCAGGCCCTTGGCCGCCATGATTTCAGACGCTTCTTGCAGGCTGCGCCCGCGCATCAGGGCCTCGGACTGGGCGAGGCAATTGGCGATCAGCAATTTGTGGTGATGGGTGAGATCGGGCTCATGGCCATTTGCCGCGATCAGAAATTCGCATGGGATGACACGGGTGCCTTGGTGGATCAGCTGGTAGAACGCGTGTTGGCCATTGGTCCCCGGCGCGCCCCAAACGACGGGGCCAGTGTTGAAAGGCGCGGTGGCACCGTCCATCTGGGCGGTCTTGCCGTTCGATTCCATCTCAAGCTGTTGCAAATAGTCGGGCAATTGACCCAGCCGTTGATCATAGGGCAGTACGGCGCGGGTTGCGTAGCCGCAAATTTGGTTGTGCCATATGCCGACAAGCGCCAGCAGCATCGGCAGGTTTTCATGAGGGGCTGCGGCGCAAAAATGACGGTCCATCGATTGCCCACCGCGCAGGAACGCATGAAAAGCGCGCGGCCCGATTGCGATCAACAAGGACAGGCCGATCGGCCCCCAGACCGAATAACGCCCGCCCACCCAGTCTTCGAAGCCGAACACCTGCGCGGGGTTGATCCCGAAGGCATCGGTTTTGTCTTGGGCCGTGCTGAGTGCTGCAAATTGACGCGCAGGATCGCCTCCGTTTTCCGTCATCCAAGCGCGCGCGGTGCGGGCGTTGGTCATGGTCTCAATAGTCGTGAACGTCTTGGACGCGACAATCACCAGCGTGGTTTTCGCATCCAGCCCGCGCAGCGTGTCAGCGATATGCGCGCCGTCCACGTTTGATACGAAATGGCAGCGCGGCCCGTCATGGTAAGGCGACAACGCTTGCACAGCCATCGCAGGGCCAAGGTCAGATCCGCCAATGCCGATATTCACCACATCGGTTATGTCACTGGCGCGGATTTGATCGGCAAAATCGCGCATCCGGTCCAGCGTGGCCAGAACGCCCGGCATCACATCGACGCCGTCGACCATCACCGGCCCACCGTCAAGATTGCGCAAGGCGGTGTGCAAAACGGCGCGGTCTTCGGTGTCGTTGATCTTGTCGCCCGCAAACATCGCGTCGCGGCGCGCCGAAACATCGGCATCATCGATCAAGGCCAGCAAAGCGCCCAGCGTGTCGGTATCCAAGTTGGTCTTGGAGAAATCGAACAACATGTCGCCGGTTTGCGCGCTGAAGGTCGCCGCGCGGTCTGCATCGTCAAACAAGGACAGGATTGAGCGCCCCCGCACCGCTGCTTCCATCGCCATCAGATCGTCGAATTTTGTCATGCCGCCCAATGGACTACCGCCTCTTTCAATAGGGCACCGATGGGGGCCTCATGGGCCGGGAGGGTCAAGGCCCGCTCCACCGCTGCGCGTTTTTCATCACCAAAGATCACCAGATGCGTTGCCATGGCCCCTTCGAGCGCGGGACGAGAAAGCGTAATCCGGCCAATGTCCTGGCCTGCAACATTAATCGGACAGACCGCCGGGGCATCGCTGGCCATAGCTTCCGCCAAACCGTCTGATCCGGGGAAAAGCGAGGCCGTGTGCATATCCGCTCCCATACCCAACACCAGCACCGAAAGCGGCAGGTACTGGGACACGGTATCGGACAGGCTTTCCGACGCTTCGGCGGCTGTCAGCCCATCCACAAAAAACGGCGTAAATCCCGCCGCTGCCGCTGGACCCACCAACAGACGCTGACGCAGCAAACGCGCGTTCGACATCTCGTGATCGGGGGCGACCCAGCGTTCATCGGTCAGCATGACCTGCACCCGTGACCAATCCAGGCTGGCCGCGCTCAGGCTGTCAAAAATCGGCCCCGGCGTTGTGCCGCCGGGCACGGCCAAACTGACGCGATCATTGGACAACAGCGCATTTTTCAACTCACCCGTCAGTATATTCGCCACGTCAATCGCAAGCGCCTCGCGGTCAGAATATTTAATCAGTTTCATATCGAAAGCTCCCGCCATTTTCGACCGTCGCGCCGCATCATTTCATTGGCATCCGTTGGGCCATCTGACCCGCTGTCATAGGGTTTAGGCACGTCATTACGCGCCTCCCAACCCTGAATAATCGGGTCGGTCCACGCCCATGCAGCCTCGACCTCGTCTCCGCGCATGAACAGGGTTTGGTTGCCGCGGATCACGTCCATGATCAGGCGCTCATATGCATCCACATTCTCGGATCCGTCCGGCCCCAACGCTTCGGCAAAGGTCATGTCCAGCGGCACATCAATCAGACGCATCCCACCGGGGCCCGGTTCCTTGATCGTCACGCCAAGGGTGATACCTTCGTTGGGTTGCAAGCGGATCGACAACACGTTGCGGTGCCGGCCCGCGTCTTCCGCGAAAATCGAATGCGGGGTTTCCTTGAACACGACCGTGATTTCCGAGGACCGCGCCGCCATACGTTTGCCGGTGCGCAGATAAAACGGCGTGCCCGCCCACCGCCAGTTGCTGATATGCGCCTTGAGCGCGACAAAGCTTTCGGTGCGCGAACGGGGGTCTCCGACGGCAGTGCGATAGCCGGGGTGCTCCGTCTCGTTGCATGGTTCGGCCTGATACTGCCCGCGTGAGATATGATGCGGCAAAACCGGGTCCAGCGCGCGGATCACCTTGAGCTTTTCATCACGCACAGCGTCAGGGTCAAACCGTGCAGGCGGTTCCATCGCGATCAAGCAGAGCAACTGCATCAAATGGTTTTGCACCATGTCGCGCATCGCACCGGATTTATCGTAATATTCGCCCCTGCCCCCGACGCCCACGGTTTCGGCCACCGTGATCTGAATATGATCGACATATTGGCTGTTCCAAAGCGGCTCGAACAACATGTTACCAAAACGCACTGCCATCAGATTTTGAACCGTCTCTTTGCCCAGATAATGATCGATCCGGTAAATCTGGCTTTCGTCGAAATACTTGGCCAGCGTGTCGTTCAAGGCGCGGGCGGTTTCCAGATCACGGCCAAAGGGTTTTTCGACCACAATCCGGCTGCGTGCATCTGCCATGCCCCAATGTTGCAACCGCTCTGCCAAGTCGCCAAACAACGCCGGTGATACCGAGAAATAATACGCCTCGACCCGATCCGTTCCGGCCATCAGCTTTTGCAATGCCTCCCAACCATCGGTGCCTTTGGCGTCGATGGTCACATATTCCAAGCTGGCCAAAAACGCTTCAAGCTGGCCCTTCTCATGCTCGAAATCCGTGTTGAACTCTGCAATCGCCTCGGCAATCATCTCGCGGTAGCCATCGGCGTCCATATCTGTGCGCGCGGCACCGACAATGCGGGCATTCTCGGGCATTTGACCTGAACAGAAGCGGCGAAACAGGCCCGGCAAGATTTTACGGCGCGCCAAATCGCCGGTGCCGCCAAAAATCACCAGATCAAACGGATCAACTGGAATAACGCGTGAGACCATCGGGCAACTCTCCTTGCTGCAGGGGCGCAGCGCTTGGGCGTTCAATTAATGTTAGCGCAAACATATAGATTTTGCCGCGCTTCACAAGTCTGTGCAAAAGAATACACAGGGTTTTATTGATTTTACCATTCGCCTAGACAAAGAAACAACGCAAACCATCTAAGGGCGCAGTGTCTATGAAAGACTTTGCACAGGCAAACGCAGGCAAATTCGAAAACCCCGCGGTGACGGCCAAGGGCGAAGACCGCGCGACCGTCAGCCTCACCAACCCCCAAACATTGTGGTTTAATACCGGCACCCTGTGCAACATAGAATGCGTGAACTGCTACATCGCATCCAGCCCTACCAACGATGCGTTGGTCTATATCACCGCCGATGAAGTGCGCGATTATCTGGGCCAGATCACTGCGCGCAACTGGCCCGTGACCGAGATTGCCTTTACCGGCGGTGAACCCTTTATGAACCCACAGATGATCGACATCACCGAGGCGTCGCTTGAGGCGGGGTATGACGTGCTGATTCTGACGAACGCCATGCGGCCGATGATGCGAAAATCGGTGTTGGCGGGCCTGACACGGCTGAACGCGGCCTACCCCGGCAAGCTGACGCTGCGCATTTCCGTGGATCACTACCACGCCGATCTACACGATGCCGAACGCGGCGCGGGCGCGCTGGAAAAGACCATTACAGGTATGACATGGCTGCGCGATAACGGCTTTCGCATGGCAGTCGCTGGACGATCCGTTTTTGGTGACAGCGACGAAGACAGCCGCGCAGGATATGGTGCCTTCTACGCCGAGCACGGATTTGACATCGACGCCTATGACCCTGGCATGACCGTGCTGTTCCCCGAGATGGACGAAACCGTCGAAGTTCCTGAAATTACAACAGCTTGCTGGGGTATCTTAAACAAGTCCCCTGATGCGATCATGTGCGCAAGTTCGCGGATGGTGGTCAAACGCAAGGGCGCAGAAAAACCCGCCGTTCTGGCCTGCACACTGCTGCCCTACAGCCCTGAATTCGAGCTGGGTAATAGCCTTGAAGAGGCCGAAAAAGACGTGGCCTTGAATCATCCCCATTGCGCTAAATTCTGCGTTTTGGGCGGCGCCAGCTGTTCGGCCTAATCCTTAGGGCCGGATAACGACGCTGACCTTTGGATCCGCCTGCCCCGTGACCAATGCGTGATACGGGCCCTCGGATGCGGCGACACCGTTATAGACCTTCACATCCATCCAGTTTGACGCATCAGCCGCGATCCTTTTCCACGCGGCTGTGATCTGTTTTTCAATCTCGCCCGGGCCCCATTCCGCGCGTCGCTTCGCAACCTGCGACGGGGCGAAAAAGAATTCCGGCTTGGGGCCTGACAGCTTTTGCGCGGGGGCAAAATGATCCCAATGGCTTAGCCCCACGGCCGAAGAATGCTTAAGCTGGTCGCCCAGATGATCATGCAGCGCCATCTTGACCTCGGTGTTGCCGGACATATCCACATAGACCGACGGGATCTGTGCAATGTCGTCGATCTGATCGTAGGTCAGAACGCTGTCACAGGCCCCCAATCCTTCGACAAAGGTACGGTTTTTCTCGGATGTCAGCCCCACGATCTGATAGGCACGGTCCGCAGGTTCAGCCAGATATTTGCACAGGCCCAGCCCGGTTTTGGACGACGCACTGCCGATAACGATCTGATCGGCCCCGAAAAATGCATTATCCTGCAACCAGTCAAATATTAAAAATGACGTCGCCAGCAGCGGCTGCAAAATGGCGCGCAGGTGATCGTCATCGTCATTTCCAGACCGCGTGGGCGTATATTGATTGTAGATCAGCGGCAGTTTCGCGCGGTGCTCGGCCGCGTCGATAAACCCGCCCGGTGCGAATGCGGGCGTAATGACCAGTTCCTCCGCCATCGGGTAGAACCCGTAAAGCCGCGTCCCCACCTCCAGCTGGTCGCTGCGGCTTTCGATCACCTTGGCAGTACCCCACACAGGAACGATGCCCCAACCTTCTGTTCCGCTTGGAAAAAAGTGCCAATAGCCAATATCAAATCCCGCTGCCGCATAGGTGATATTGTTCGAGGTCAACGCGTAGCTTTCCACCCCGAGACGGACCTGACCGGCCTCAAGCGGCGCGCTTTCCACATTCTCTGTCCGAGTCTGTGCAATTGATGTTTGGTTTACCAAAATGCGCTGCATGATCTGTCCCTCCCTGATGACCCCGCGCCTATCCTAGTCCGGTTCTCGTGAGATTTGGAAATTCTATTATTCTGACGTTACGCCACGCGAAATATGGTTGATTTAATCGCACGTGTTTTCAGTGCCTTAGCCGATCCGCCCGATTCAAATGAGCCCAGAAAGCCCGCAGGCATTGCACCCTATATACGCCATCTGCTATACAAAACCCCAAGATATAGAACCAGCAAGAGCTAGGCCGATTACGTGAACGACACGCCAGAAACACCTGAAAATGATGATGAAATTCCGGCTTCGCGCCCTGTGTTTGATGGCCCATCGGTCACCATCGAACACGAGATGCGCACATCCTATCTGGATTATGCCATGTCGGTCATCGTCAGCCGCGCCATTCCCGACCTGCGGGACGGCCTGAAACCGGTTCACCGCCGCATCATCTATTCGATGTATGAAAAGGGTATTACCCACGACAAAACCTATCGTAAATCTGCGAAATCCGTGGGCGATGTGATGGGCTCCTATCACCCGCATGGCGACAGCGCGATTTATGATGCGCTTGTGCGGATGGCACAGGATTTCTCGATGTCTTTGCCGCTGATTGACGGTCAGGGCAACTTCGGCTCCATGGATGGCGATAGCGCGGCCGCGATGCGCTATACTGAATCGCGACTGGACAAGGTCGCATCCTTCATGACGAGCGATCTGGACAAAGAGACCGTTAATTTCATCGACAACTACGATGGCAAGGAACGTGAACCCACTGTTTTGCCAGCGCGTTTCCCGAATATGTTGGTGAACGGCGCAGGCGGTATCGCCGTCGGTATGGCAACCAATATCCCGCCCCATAACTTGGGCGAAGTTATCGATGCCTGTCAGGCGTTGATCGAAAATCCTGATCTGACCTCCGAAGATTTGATCGAATACATCCCCGGCCCCGACTTTCCAACCGGCGGCGTCATGTTGGGCCGTGCAGGTGCGCGCAAAGCATATCTTGAAGGTCGTGGCAGCGTTATCATGCGCGCCAAGACCCGCGTTGAAGAGATCCGTAAAGACCGCTTTGCCATTATCATCGACGAAATCTGCTATCAGGTGAATAAATCCACCATGATCGAAAAGATCGCCGAACAGGTGCGCGAGAAAAAGATCGAAGGCATCGCCCATGTTCAAGACGAATCCGACCGCAATGGTGTGCGCGTCGTGATCGAATTGAAGCGTGATGCGACGGCCGAAGTCGTGATGAACCAATTGTACCGGTTCACGCCAATGCAAACCTATTTCGGCTGTAACATGCTGGCGCTAAACGGTGGCCGCCCCGAACAGCTGACCCTGCGCAAGTTCTTGACTTACTTCATTGATTTCCGTGAAGACGTGGTTGCCCGACGCACTGCATTCTTGCTGCGCAAGGCCCGTGAGCGCAGCCATATCCTGTGTGGTTTGGCCGTGGCCGTCACCAATATCGACGAAATCGTCGCAACCATTCGGTCCTCAGCCGATGCTGCCGAAGCACGTGAAAAGCTGATGACGCGCCGTTGGCCCGCTGAAGCGATCTTGCCTTACATCGCACTTATCGACGACCCGACCCATACCGCCAACGACGATGGCACCTATAACCTCTCCGAGGCGCAAGCCCGCGCCATTCTGGAACTGCGCTTGCAGCGCCTGACCCAGATCGGCGTCAAGGAAGTCACAGATGAGTTGGAAGAGCTGGCCAAGAAGATCAAGGAGTACCTTGAGATTTTGGGCAGCCGTGAACGCATCATGGGCATCATCTCGGACGAATTGGCCGAGGTCAAAGACCAGTTTGCCGTACCGCGCCGCACCGAGATCGTCGATTGGTCCGGTGACATGGACGACGAAGACCTGATCGCGCGAGAAGACATGGTCGTGACCGTCACGTCAGGCGGTTATATAAAACGCACACCTTTGGTGGATTTCCGCAGCCAGCGCCGTGGTGGCAAAGGCGTGTCGGGCATGCAGACCAAAGAAGAAGACGTGGTTACGACGCTTTTCGTCGCCAATACCCACACGCAGCTGTTGTTCTTTACGACCGATGGGATGGTCTACAAGCTCAAGACCTGGCGCCTGCCACAAGGCAGCCGCACATCAAAGGGCAAGGCAATCGTCAACATCCTGCCGATCCCTGTCGGTGTGTCGATCGCAGCGATTATGCCCGTCGATCGGGACGAGGCCGAATGGGACGACTTGCAAGTGGTCTTTGCCACCTCAGCAGGGACCGTGCGCCGCAACAAGCTGTCCGATTTCACCAACGTCATGCGCAACGGCAAGATCGCGATGAAATTCGAGGACGATCACGCCAACACCACGCTCATTAATGCGCGGATTGCGTCGAATGATGACGATGTGATGCTGGTCACCAATTCGGGCCGCGCGATCCGTTTCCCGGCCACGGATGTACGCGTGTTCAACAGCCGCGCGTCGGTTGGGGTGCGCGGGATCAAACTGAACGGCGACGACAAAGTCGTTTCCATGTCGATCATCCGCCACTTTGACGCAACATCGGAGGAACGCACCGCATACCTCAAGATGCGGCGTGCGATGGCAGGTTTGACTGACGATGCAGAAGCAGACGAAGACGAAGCGCCCGCCGATCCGAACTTCTCGAACGAGCGGTATGTAGAGATGTCAGCCGCCGAAAACCTGTTGCTTACCATCACAGAAAAAGGCGCGGGTAAGCTGTCATCCAGCCACGACTATCCTGTACGTGGCCGCGGCGGTTTGGGCGTGACAGCAATGGACAAGGCGATGCGCGGCGGCGAGATCGTGGCGTCCTTCCCGGTTGAATTGGACGACCAGATCATGCTGGCCACGTCCAAAGGGCAATCGATCCGCGTTCCGGTCGAAGGCATTTCCTTCCGCTCGCGCAGCGCAGGCGGTGTGAAGGTGTTCGACACCGGCAAGGGCGAGGTCGTTGTCAGTGTTGCATGGATCGCAGATCAAGGGGATGACGATGCAATCGATGGCGAGGTTACAGAGGAAACCTGACCCAAAGCGCGCCAAGCTGGTTAACGCAAAAGACCGTGCAGTATTATACTGGACGGTCTTTTTTTTGTGCGGGTTGTGGTGTTTACCTCATCGTCCAGAGCAGCGGCTATAGTTAGGGACTTAGCGTTAGTAAGACCAACAGCGACCGTTATAGGCCAGCCACTCACAGACATCCCCGGCGGGCTTCAAAGGCTGTACAACTCTCCGAACTTTGAACTGAGATACGACAACAAAGGGGCCTCGCTCGGCGCTGAGCCAGTCGCGCGGGTGATCAACTCTTTTGGGTGATACAGCCCCCCGTGACTTTGCACATTTTCGCGCAGCCAGCCTGTGGCGGCGCGCGTGTCACCAACCGTTAGCTGGTCGTCCAGATCCGTGACATCCTTGCGCAAAGCATCATTCAGGCAGCCCGCATAGACGTTGCCCAGCGAATAGGTCGGGAAATAGCCGAACAGCCCGACGGACCAATGCACATCCTGAAGCACGCCATTTGATGGTTTATCCACCTCATAGCCGAAATCAGCCTTGAACCGGTCATTCCACGCGGCCTCTAAATCATCGACTTGCAACTCGCCGCCCATCAACGCCCGCTCAAGATCAAAGCGCAGCAAGACGTGCAGATTGTACTGCAACTCGTCCGCTTCGGTGCGGATATAGCCGTCGGACACCCGGTTCACGATGCGATAGAATGTATCCTCGTCCGCGACGCCAAAATCGCCAAAGGCATCCTTCATCTGGCCGAACAACCATCCGGTAAAGGCGCGGCTGCGGCCCAGCTGGTTTTCGTAAATCCGGCTTTGGCTTTCATGGACCCCCATCGATACCCCCGCGCCCAACGGCGTCAGAAGATAGGCGCGGTCGATACCTTGTTCATAGCAGGCATGGCCGACCTCGTGGATGGTCGAATAAAAGCAGTTAAACGGATCCGTCTCGTTGGTGCGCGTGGTGATCCGCACATCAAGGCCCGAACCGCTTGAAAACGGATGTACGGCCTTGTCGACGCGGCCCATGCTCATGTCATAACCAAAGGTCTTGGCCAATTGCCGGGTCAGCTTCATCTGCGCAGATTCGTCGAACTTGCCTTGCAGCACGGGCGGGGCCTCTGCACTGCGGACCGCTTCGCGCAGACGGGTCAGTTCAGGGCGTAGCGCGCCAAACATCGCCTCAAGCTCGGCCCCCGTGGCACCGGGTTCATAGTCGTCCAGCATCGCATCATAGATGTCGCCGCCAGCCGCCAGCGCCATACCTTCTTCGCGCTTCAAGGTGATCACCTCGGACAGGGTCGGCGCAAAGGCTGCAAAATCCTCGTTTTCGCGCGCCTCGGCCCAAATGCCCTGCGCCTCGGATGTGATACGCGCCAAGCGGGCGGCAAGCGCTGCAGGGACTTTGCTGGCGCGGGCATGGGACCGCCGGATATGGCGCAACTGCGCGCTGCCGGCGTCGTCCAGATGGCCCTCGTCGATCATCTCAAGCCAGTCCGTAATGCGCGGATCAACACGGCGCGCGTGGAGCACGCCTTCGACGGCGGCCATTTCTTCGCCGCGTTGTGCAGCTGCCCCGCGTGGCATCATGGTTTCCTGATCCCACCCCAAACGGCCTGCAATCTGAGCCAACGCCTCAGTCTCGCGTTGAAAGACCATCAGATCGTCAAAAGCACTCATTGGGTTTTTCCTCTTAGGGATGTTGGAATGGGATAGCCGCTTAGGAACCGCGCCCGCAGGATCAGCACCCATAGGATGACAGCCAGCACCTGATGCCAGATGGCGATATGCACGGGGGCCGCGTTCAGAACAGTTACAATGCCCAGAACGATCTGCCCGGCCATTGCCAGCATCATAAAGTTAAAGGCATTGCGTGTGTTCGGGTGCGCAGATTTGCGCCCGCGCAGCCAGACAACCACAGCAAAGGCAAACAACAGGTAGCCCGCCATCCGATGCATGAATTGCACAAGGCCCGGGTTTTCAAAGAAGTTCCGCCAGACAGGTGCAATGTTAAACGCATCTGGCGGAAAAAACTGCCCCTGCATCAATGGCCAATCAACGAAATACCGCCCCGCATCAATCCCCGCAACCAAGGCCCCCAGCAAAATCTGCAGGAATGCAAAATGCAGCAGCCCTGTCGACATCCTAAACAGTTTACTCTCCTTGGCCCGACGCGCCTGCATCAAATCCTTTTCGGTGCGGCCCAGCATCAAAGCATACCAGGTGATGAACCCAAGGATCACAAAGGCCAGCCCCAGATGGGTGGCAAGCCGATAACTCGCAACATCCAGAACCGCCCCGCCAGTGCTGACGCCCGATGACACCATCCACCAGCCAATCGCCCCTTGCAGGCCGCCTAGCCCGCCTAACAGCAACAAGCGACCGGTCCAGCCGGTCGGGATCTGACGGCGCAACAAGAACCATAAAAAGCCGATTGCCCAAACCAGCCCGATCACACGGCCCAGCTGGCGATGGCCCCACTCCCACCAGTAAATCCGTTTAAAATCGGCCAGTTCCATCCACGCATTCTGAACCTGAAACTCATCAATCTCTTGGTATTTCGCGAATTCCGATTGCCAATCCGCCGCGTTCAACGGGGGCATCGCCCCGGTAAAGGGTTTCCATTCGGTGATGCTCAGCCCGCTATCGGTTAGACGCGTCAAACCGCCAACCGCGATCATCACAAAGACCAGCGCGAACAATATGAACAGCCAAACGCGGATCGCGCCACGCGCGCCACCACGACCCCGGTCGATCATACCAGCGTTCGCAACAGGGCGTGCCGCTTGTGCATCGCCCACTTCCTCAAAAAGCTTACGTTTCTCGGCCATGGTGCCTCTTGTCTGCTAGGTTTGATGCAGAAATAGGTCACACAGGCGCAAAGGTCTAGCCGCGCTCTTTCCAGCGCACCATCTGTCGCAGGGTACCATGCAAGGTTTGTACATCCGCGCGGGTCAAGGGCAGGCGCGACCACATATTGCGCAGATTAACTTTCATGCTGGCCGCCTTGTGCTCAGGATAGAAAAACCCCGCCACATCGAGCCGCTCCTCGAAATGCCGCGCCAGATGTTCGATCTCGCTGTTATCCGCCCAATCCGTGCCGGCCATCTCGACCTGTTCGGGAATAATCTCCGCCTGGGCGCGCATCCATTCATACCCCATCAACAACACACATTGCGCCAGATTAAGCGATGCAAACTGCGGGTTTACAGGGACAGATACAATCGCATTAGCCCGTGCGATATCGTCATTCTCCAGCCCCGCACGCTCGGGCCCGAACATCACCGCGACCCGCTGGCCTTGGGCGATCAGCTCGGCAGCCTTAGCCATCGCGGCCTCGGGGCTATAAACGGGCTTCGTCAAATCCCGGTCCCGTGCAGTGGTGGCAAACACAAACGCTGCATCCCCCAGTGATCCCGCCAGATCGTCATAAACAATGGCCTCGTCCAGCAAACGCCCCGCACCCGATGCCATTGCATCAGCCGCAGGGTTCGGCCAGCCATCACGCGGTGCGACAATGCGCATCCGGTCCAGACCAAAGTTCCACATGGCGCGCGCGGCGGCACCGATATTCTCGCCCATTTGCGGGCGCACCAACACAAAAGCCGGTATTTTGGGGTTCTCTACACTGTCATTCATCCCCGCCTCTTACCCGCGCAACAGCGCTCTCACAAGAACACGCCGTATTTCCAAATGGTAAAAAATCCTCGCCCAAGGCATAAAAGTTTTTCTTTCTGCGCGCGATCCGTTAATTGACGCCAACACAGCAAAGGACCGCTTGCCATGACGACGCCCGAACAACCGCAGCTTTACCTGATCACACCCCCCGCGTTTGAGCTGGAAACCTTTCCCCAGACCTTGGCCCGCGTTCTTGATAGCCAGCCCATCGCCTGCGTGCGCCTTGCCCTCAGCACCCGCGACGAAGATGTCGTATTGCGCGCCGCCGACGCCTTGCGCGAAATCACTGATGCACGCGATATCGCACTGGTGATCGCAGATCACACGTTGCTGGCTGAACGTATTGGCTTGGACGGCGTCCATCTTACCGACGCAGCACGTTCAATCCGCCACGCCCGCAAGACTTTGGGCGATGACGCCATCGTTGGCAGCTATTGCGCAGGCTCGCGCCATGACGGCATGGCAGCAGGCGAAGCAGGTGCGGACTACATCAGCTTTGGTCCGGTGCGCCCAAGTGCATTGGACGACGGGTCACACGCCGAGCTGGACCTGTTTCAATGGTGGTCCGAAGTGATCGAAGTCCCCTGCGTCGCCGAAGGCGGCTTGGACGAGGACCTGATCCGCAACCTTAGCCCCTATACCGATTTCTTTGGCATCGGCGATGAAATCTGGACATCAGACGATCCGGCGCAAGCCTTGGCAACACTGGTCGCCGCGATAGCGTGAACCAGGCGGGGCGTTATAAAAACACCCGCTCAATGAACCAATAGGCCCCGACGGCCGCGATTCCGACAGACGCCGGGATCGCCACGAAACGGCGATAGGGTTCTTCTGTCTGGCGGAACTGGACCGACAGGAAACACGCGGTAAAGACCAGCGCCAGTGGCACCAAAAACAGCGGCACGGGCGCTTCCAACGCCGCCGCGACACCGGGCATCGGTACCAAGCAAAGCGCCAGCGCCACGACAGCCAGCCCGACATAAATCAGCTTGGTGCGCTCTGCACCGCCCTCACCCCGCGCCACGCGCAAGGCTTGCCAGACGCAGAGCGCCATGATCGCAATCACCGTCAGTTGGCCAATCTCGACCCCGATGTTAAAGCCGATCAGCGCTGGAACGAACTGATCGCTTGGCAGGCCGAATTTGCCCAGAACCGACGCAAATCCCAGCCCGTGCAACAATCCGAAACCGAAAATCACAAAAGGCCGCCAAGGGTTTAACCCCGAGGTAAAGATATTCTCGACCGCCACATAGACTATCGAGGCTGCGATCAGCGGCTCGACAATCGATCCCGGCACCGTCACCAGCCCAAGCGCCCCAAGGGCCAGCGTCACGGTATGCGCGGCGGTAAAGGCGGACACCTGCCAGATCAGCGGCTTCAGATGGGTCGACAAAAAGAACAGGCCCAGCACGAACAGGATATGATCCAGCCCCTTGGGCAAAATGTGGTCAAATCCGACGGGAATATAGCCCATGAAGGCCTGCCACGCGGTTTCCTGACCGCCGCCTGCCAGCTCGATCTCGGGGCTTTGGGCACCGCCCTCCAGATATCCGGTATAGGGTTCATCAACAGCTTGTTGACGCAGGACCATCGCCCCTGATCCAGCAGGCCACGACACCACAACGCCACGCGCAGTCAAAGGCACCTGCCCTTGCAGCACCCATTGCGAAATACGCGGCAGCTCAGCATTCACATCTTCGGGAACGGTGACGGACACGGTGGTCAGGTTTACGGCCTCACCATCGGCGCGCAGCAAGGGTGCCGCGTTCCATCCGGCCAGCAGTTCAGGCACGCGCGCAGCGATCTGGTCGGCGGACATGGCACGCAAGTTGTCATAATCTTCAGCGTTTTCAGCATCATTGGTGTCGGCGACTGCATCCAGATCAATGCCAGACATCAACGCCTCAAGGTTCACACGCAGCACCAGATCCGCGACACCTTCAGCCACGGTCAGGTCTGCGATGGTCGGAACAACCTCATGCGCGCGGGCGGCCCCCGTTGCGACACTTGACAAAAGCACCGCGTAGGCCAGCTTTAGAATGACCGCATATAAGGTGTTCTTCATGTTTTTGTCCCGTCTCATACTCGTTATTTCATTCGCTTTGGGCGCGCTGCCTGCCAGTGCCCATGAATACTGGCTCGAAGCGCCCGTATATCAAGTACAGCCCGGCGCGGAATTGACAACCAACATTAAGAACGGCCAGCTTTTTGAAGGCACCAATCTTGCCTATTTCGCAAATCGCACAGACCGTTTCGATCTAAGTTTTGAGGGCGATACCCTCCCCGTTCAAGGGCGCATGGGCGACGTCCCCGCCCTGCAGATCACAGCCCCGCCAAGGGATGGTTTGCTGATCGTGGCGCACGAGGCCTCTCCATCCTCACTGACTTATAAAGATTGGAAAACCTTCGTCGGCTTTACCGAACACAAGGATTTCAAGACCGCCCTCGTCGACCATTTGAACGCAGGCTACCCCAAGGAAAACGTGCGCGAACGCTATACCCGCCACTCCAAAGCGCTGATTGCGATTGGCGATGGCCATGGCAGTGACCGCGAACTTGGCCTTGCGACCGAATTTGTTGCGCTAACCAATCCATATGACGCGGATTTTGACGGGATGATGACAGTTGCGTTGACCTATGACGGGGCCCCACGCCAAGACGTGCAGATCGAAGTTTATGAAAAATCTGCCAAGATCGCCCCCACAGTCACCGTCTATCGCAGCGACGATCAGGGGCATCTTACCTTTCCGGTCGCGCGCGGCATGACCTACCTGGTGGATTCCGTGGTCCTGCGCCCGGCCCCGGATGCGGGCGAAACATCAAAAAGCCCGCAGTGGGAAAGCCTTTGGGCCTCGCTTACCTTTGCTGTACCAAATTAATCGCCGCAATCTTGACCGCTCAATCGCTTAACCGGGCTTGCGCCCCGGCGCAGGTCTCGGCAGAACGGGCAATATGACAGATACACCAAATATACTTTGTATTGGCTCGGTCCTGTGGGACATCATCGGGCGCGCCGAGACGCAAATGCGGCTAGGGTCGGATATGCCGGGCCGTATCACACGACTGCCCGGCGGCGTTGCCCTTAATATCGCGATGGCGCTGGCCCGGTTTGGCCTATCGCCCGCGCTGATCAGCGCCGTGGGCCGCGACACCGAAGGCGACGAGCTGATCTCGGCCTGCCAGCTGCGCGGATTGAACACCAATTTCGTCTACCGCTCGGATGATCTGCCCACCGACCGCTATATGGCTGTTGAGGGGACAAACGGCCTGATCGCCGCCATCGCGGACGCGCATTCACTTGAGGCGGCTGGCAGCAAGATCCTGCGCCCCTTTGCCGATGGATCACTGCCTGCGCCCTATCGCGGGACCGTCGCCCTTGATGGCAACCTGACCCTTGATCTGCTTGCCGAGATGGCCCGTAGCCCGCTTTTGACCGAGGCTGATTTGCGCGTGGCCCCTGCCAGCCCCGGCAAGGCAATGCGCCTTAGCCCCTTTATTCAGGCCAAACGCGGCACGCTTTACGTAAACCTCGAAGAGGCGGGCCTGCTGTGCCAAACCACCTTTGACAGCTCACGCGATGCCGCTGCGGCCTTGCTTGAACGCGGTGCTGTGCGGGCTGTTGTCACCGATGGCGGCAATCCTGCGACCGTAGGACAGGCCAGCGGTCTGATCACCCAAGTCCCGCCCGCCGTTTCTGTCATCCGTGTGACCGGCGCAGGCGATACCTTTATGGCAGCCCATATCGCGGCTGAAATCCATGGCGCTGCATCAGATGCGGCCCTGACCCAAGCCCTTGCCGCTGCTGCACAATATGTTTCCGGAGAAACCAAAATATGATCACGCTACACCGCTCACAAGAAGTTGCCACAGCCCATAGCAAAGGCACCCCGATTGTGGCGCTTGAAAGCACAATCATCACCCATGGCATGCCCTATCCGCAAAACCTGGAAGTCGCCCGCCAGGTCGAGGCGGATGTGCGCGCCGCCGGTGCGACCCCTGCCACAATCGCGGTGATCGACGGGCAGCTTCATATCGGGCTTGAGGATGCGCTACTGAGCCAACTGGCCCAGGCCAAAGGCGTTGCGAAACTGTCGCGCGCCGACATGGCCGCCTGCATCGCCACAGGTGGCACTGGGGCCACCACCGTTGCCGCCACAATGATCGCCGCGCATCTGGCGGGCATCGCCGTCTTCGCCACAGGCGGCATCGGCGGCGTGCATAAAGGGGCCGAAGACACCTTTGACATCTCAGCCGATTTGCTGGAACTGGCCCAAACCCCCGTCACCGTGATCGCCGCCGGGGCCAAGGCAATCCTTGACGTGGCAAAAACCCTTGAGGTGCTGGAAACCCAAGGCGTGCCGGTGATCACCGTCGGCCAAGACAGCTTTCCCGCGTTCTGGAGCAGCACGTCGCCGTTGAAATCCCCCCTGCGCATGGATGATCCCGCGCAGATCGCCACGGCCCATGGCCTTCGTGCGCAGCTTGGACTGCCGGGCGGACAATTGGTGGCCAACCCGATCCCCGCGGCCGATGAAATTCCCGCAGCCGAACTGGCCCCGATCATCGCCACCGCCCAAAACGACGCCATCGCCCACGGCATCAGTGGCAAATCCGTCACGCCCTATCTGTTGCAACGGATATTCGAGCTTACCGAGGGGCGTTCGCTGACAGCAAACATCGCGCTGGTGCGCAACAATGCCCGTTTGGCCTCCAAAATTGCGGCTGAACTGGCCTCAAACAGCAATTGAAGCCCAAATTTTATGCGCACTCCATTGTAGCAGGCGGACAAAGCACTTAGCTCTGAAATGGAATGATTGGGAAGAAAAACACGCCGATGAACACGCCATTTTCACCTTCACCGCCACCGGAAGCGCCAAAGCGGACCCTTTTTGCGCGGCTGCGCGGGTCGTTCCTGACGGGTTTGGTAGTGATTGCACCGGTGGGCCTGACCATATGGCTGATCTGGACGGTCATCGGCTGGATCGACGGCATCGTGCTTCCTATGGTGCCGCTCGCCTATCACCCTGACCGGCTGATCCAAACCTATTTCGGGCTAGACCCGTCGGCGCAGATCAACGTGCGCGGCATTGGCGTTATCATCTTTTTACTGTTCACCATCATTGTGGGCTGGCTGGCCAAGGGCATCATCGGCCGGTCCTTTATCCGCTTTGCCGAAGGGTTGGTGCAGCGTACTCCGGTCGTGCGCACCATCTATTCAGGCATCAAACAGATTTCCGAGACAATTTTTGCCCAAAGCGAACGCAGCTTTGAAACCGCTTGCATGGTGGAATACCCCCGGAAAGGGGCTTGGGCGCTTGGGTTTATTTCGATCTCGGCCAAGGGCGAGGTTGCCCGCCACGTCGGGGTCGACAAAGAACTGGTCGGCGTTTTCATTCCCACAACGCCCAACCCGACATCCGGTTTTTTACTGTTTTTCCCCCGCAATGACATCATCGAATTGGATATGTCCGTCGAAGATGCGGCCAAGCTGGTCATCTCGGCAGGGCTTGTGTATCCGCCAGAGCACCCCCTGCCCGTTGATGGTCAAACGGGGCGACCGCCCCCGATAGAGCCTAGCTGAACATCTGCTTCAAATCGACCGAACTGCGTTTGCCCACGTGATCAATATCATGGGTTAGAAACTGCTCGGCCGAGACACGCCCCGCCGCCCGAAGCGCAGAAATCACCGCCGGGTTCGGCACGGTTTTGGTGGCGATCGACAGCTTGGACATCAGATCATCATCGGCAATCATGTGAATGTAGACGCGGTTCATTTGCCCCTCTTCGATCCGCCCCATGTCCAGCAATCGCTGCACAAATTCGATGGCCCGCAATTCGCGCAACAAACTGGAGTTAAAGCTGATCTCGTTGATCCGGTTCTGAATCTCTATCGGGGTTTTCGGCAGGTCGGCGCGCTCCAACGGATTGATGTTGATAACGACAATATCCGGCGGCAAATTACGGGTGTATAATGGGAAAAGCGCAGGGTTTCCGGTATAGCCACCGTCCCAATAGGCCTCGGATTTTCCGGTTTCCGGATCAACGATATCAACCGCCTGAAACAAGGTCGGCAGACAGGCAGAGGCCAACAATGCGTCCGGGCCAATCTCGTCGCCCTCGAAAATCTTGATTTTGCCATCGCGCACCTTCGTGGCCCCGACAAAGAACCGAGGCGCATCCTGCCCGCACACCAGATCATAATTGAACTTTTCAACGATATCACGCAGCGGGTTTTTATAGGCTGGGCCGTACACATAAGGCGATACGATTTGCGTCATCGCAGTGCTGACAGCGCTATGCCAACTGTATTCCATCGCCCGACTGATTGCCCCAACGCCGAAAGGGGCCAGCCAACCCGACAATTGGCTTTCGCCCACGCCAGACACTTTCTGCCAAAGCCAGTCCAGATTGTCCCTTGCGCCCTGACGCCCGCCCGAAATCATCCCCGCCTTAAGCGCGGCCCCATTCAAAGCACCCGCAGACGTGCCAGAAATCGCTGAAATCTCCAGATCGTCTTCCTCAAGCAACCGATCAAGAACACCCCACGTATAGGCCCCGTGCGCGCCGCCACCTTGCAAGCCCAGATTTATCTGTTTTTTCACCATTGGATTGCCCCGCCCCGTTTCAAGAAAGACCGCCTCCGACGGGGATATTTAAGAGCCAGAGAAGCCCTGGACCGGTTCTATATTCTCTGGCTCTTAAATATCCTCGCCGAAGGCATAAAAGTTCTTAAAGCGCGGTCCAGCCACCGTCGACGCTGACGGTCGTGCCGGTGATTTGCGCCGCTGCGTCCGAACACAGGAATGTGGCCGTGCCGCCCAACTGCTCAACGGTCGCGAATTCTTTGCTGGGTTGGCGTTCAAGCATCACGTTTTTAATCACCTCGTCACGGCTCATCCCGTATTCTTTCATCGTGTCAGGAATTTGTTTCTCCACAATGTCGGTCAAAACATAACCCGGGCAGATGGCGTTGCAGGTGATCGGTTCTTTGGCGGTTTCAAGCGCGGTGGTTTTGGTCAGACCGACGATGCCATGTTTTGCGGCGATATAGGCTGATTTAAAGGGCGACGCCGTCAACCCATGTGCGGATGAGATGTTCAGCACCCGGCCCCAGCCAGCCTTGCGCATCATCGGCAGCGCCATCGCCGTGGTGTGAAACGCCGAGCTTAGATTGATGGCGATGATCGCATCCCATTTTTCCACGGGAAAGTCGGGGATCAGGGCCACGTGCTGAATGCCCGCGTTGTTGACCAGAATATCGCAGCGCCCTGCATCGGTCACGAACCGGCGGCAGTCGTCGCCCTTGGACATATCGGCCTGAATATAGCGTGCGGTTACGCCGGTCTCTTTGGCGATCTCTGCGGCGATAGCGTGGTCTTCATCGCGGTCGGTGAAGGAGTTCAACACGACATCCGCCCCAGCCCGCGCCAGCGCCCAAGCAATGCCAAGCCCGATGCCCGAGTTCGACCCCGTGATCAGGGCGGTTTTTTGCGAAAGGTCGATGCTATAGGCCATGGTGTTCTCCTGCGGTTTGCTGCAACTGCATCATGGAACGCTACCCCGAGAATGAAAATAACTAATTGAATCTCAACGGCGCGGTTTCGCCAATATTGGAGAGAATTCTGCCGCGCCAAAATGGTCAAAAAAAAACGTCCGCACGAAGCGGACGTTAAGTTATTGAGGCAGGTTTCATACAGGCAAGAAACCTATCGAGCAGTGATGTCTTTATACGCAAAGCTTCGCCGCAATCCAAGCTTAAAGTTTGATTAGCCCCCGCCACGCCGCTAAGAGTTGGCGTAATAAAACAAGGGCAGCGCGGGATTGTTTCAAAAATGGTGCTAAATTTTTTCCAAACCTGTCGGGCGGTTGCGACTGTTTCTTCACTGATTCTATTCGGAGGCCCTGCCCAAGCCGAGCCAGCGCATGGGATATCTATGTATGGGACCCCTGCTCTACCACCGGATTTTGTGTCGCTCCCTTATGCGAACCCGCACGCGCCCAAGGGCGGCTCGATCATTTTGGGCAACACCGGAGGCTTTGACAGCCTTAACCCTTTCGTGCGCAAAGGCACCGCACCTTGGCAGCTTGCATTTTTCACACATGAGGCGTTGATGGGCCGCTCATGGGACGAACCGTTCACACTTTACGGTCTTTTGGCCGAATCGGTTGAAGTCCCCGAGGACCGCGCTTGGGTAGAATTCACCCTGCGGCCCACAGCGCGTTTTTCTGATGGCAGCCCGGTCACCGTTGATGACGTGATCTTTAGCTACGATATACTCGGCTCTGAGGGGCATCCGCGCTATCACGGGCTGCGTGCGCAGATCGACAGTATCGTGCAGACTGGGCCGCGGGCCGTACGCATGACGTTCAACGCCGAAAACCGCGAGTTGGCGCTGCTGGCGGGGATGCGCCCGATCCTGAGCAAAGCGCAATGGGAAGGGCGCGATTTCGCCAATGCCGCTTTGGCCGATATTCCGCTTGGATCCGGCCCCTATAGTGTCACGGATTATCAGGCCGGGCGGCAGGTGACGCTGACACGCAATCCCGACTATTGGGGCAAGGATGTCCCGTTTCGGCGCGGCACCCATAATATCGATCAGATCAAGCTTGATTTTTATGGTGATGCCAATGTGCTGTTCGAGGCATTCAAAGCGGGCGCGATTTCCGCCCTTCGTGAATTCAACGCCGAAACTTGGGCCACCCAATATGATTTTCCAGCGGTTCATCGGGGGGATGTCGTAAAGTCGACCTTCACCCACCAGAAACCATCCGGCATGACCGGCTTTGTCATGAACACACGCCGCGCGCCTTTTGACGATATCCGCGTGCGCGAGGCGATGATTGCTGCGTTTAACTTTGAATATATCAACGAGACCTTGACCGGCGGTGCGCAGCCGCGGATCACCTCGTATTTTTCAAACTCGCCTCTGGCCATGACCCATGGTCCGGCCGAGGGCCACGTCGCCGAATTGCTGACCCCGTTCAAAGACAGCCTGCCAATGGGTGCGATGGAAGGCTATGCCTTGCCCGTATCGGACGGATCCGCCCGCAATCGGCGCGGCATTCGCCACGCAATGAAGGCCCTGCAAGAGGCTGGCTATTCCGCGCAAGGCGGGATCATGCGGGATACAAATGGCAAGCCGCTGAGCTTTCGCATTTTGATGTCCAAGGGCAGTACCGAGAATATGGCGATTGCAGAGCTTTATATTCAGGCGCTCAAACGGCTTGGCGTTGAGGCCATCGTCGAGGCGGTTGACGATGCGCAATTCGTGGCGCGTAATGCCGAGTTCGACTTTGACATGGCGATCTTTCGCCGCGCGCTGTCGCTGAGCCCCGGGAATGAACAGCGGTATTATTGGGGATCCGAGGCGGCAGACCAGCAGGGCAGCCGCAACTTGATGGGGGTGAAATCGCCCGCCATTGATGCGATGATTGACACAATGGTCAATGCCACCACGACGCAGGATTTCATTGCCGCAACACGCGCGCTTGATCGGTTGTTGACTGCGGGGCGCTATGTGGTGCCGTTCTGGCAGTTCACTCAGGATCGTATCGCCCATATCGCCGAGATGAAATATCCCGATCACGTGCCGCTGTATGGGGATGGGCCGAATTATATGCCCGAAGTCTGGTGGATTGAAGCCGGGCAGTGAGTGGATAATAGCGGTTTTAGCGCCCAGTCGCAGACCGACCCTTCGGGGAGAGTTTATTTGGCAAAATGAAACTGGGTGGCTTTACGTCAGGGATGTGACCCAGAGGATTGTCGCGTCTTCGTCACTGGTTGAGACGACATTATGGCCCATGGTAGCATCATAATAGGCACTGTCACCGCGGCGCATTTCAACGGGTTCGTAAAATTCGGTGTAAAGCCGCACGACGCCTGTGAGGACGTATAGAAATTCTTCGCCGTCATGGCGGACCCAGCCATCGAATTCTTCCATTTTGCGGGCGCGAATGCGGGCGCGGTAGGGCAGCATCTGTTTCTTGCGCAGGGTATCTGCAAGCAATTCATGCTCGTAGGTTGTTGTCGCCTTGCTGGTGCCATCACCGGATTTGGTCACAGACATGCGCCCGTTGATCTGCGCAGCGGAGGGCGGTGTGAAGAGCTGCGGCACAGAAATCTCGAGCCCGACAGCCAGCTTTTTCAGCGCGTCATATGTGGGTGACATCTGGCCGTTTTCGATCTTGCTAAGGGTTGAACGTGCCAGCCCGGCCTGCGTCGCCGCCTGTTCCAGCGTCCAATTGCGGGCCTTGCGCAATTCGCGTACCCGCGCGCCCAGATTAACCGGAGGGGCGGTTTCGGCTTCGCCGCTTTCGCGGGCGATCTGGATCATGGATTTAGGCGCTTGATCTGTCATATACCGCGTATATCGCCCGGTCCCGCCGCTTGCAACGGGCCGGAACCCGCGCTAGCGATGGGCTATGTTATCACTCTCCCCCTCGGACGGATACGCGCCCTGCCCTGCGCCGTTTAATATGGCGGCCCATGTGCTGACACATGCGGGGCGGCTGGGGGATAAAACCGCCTTGCGGATCATTGGCAAGGACGGGGCTGAGAACTGGAGCTACCACGTCCTTGAGAGCGCGGTACGGGGCACGGCAACGGGGCTTTTGGCGCTTGGGCTGAAGCCCGGCGATATCGTCTTGATGCGGCTTGGCAATACGGTGGACTTTCCGCTGGCCTATCTGGGGGCCTTGGCTGCCGGGTTGGTGCCTGTCCCCACTGCCGCCGCACTGACCGAACCCGAAGTATCTGCGATCATTGACACATTGCGCCCCAAGGCGATCCTGCGTGATCCCCTCGTGCCCTGCCCCAAGGGCTCTGGCGTGGTTGATGTCAAGGATTTACGGACCATGCGCGATCTGCCGCCCGCCGATTGGCACATGGGCGATCCCGAGCGCTTGGGCTATATCATTTACACCTCAGGCACATCGGGCAAACCAAGCGCCGTCATGCATGCGCATCGCGCGATCTGGGCGCGGCAAATGATGTATGATGGTTGGTACGACCTGCGTGAGACCGACCGCGTAATGCATGCGGGCGCATTCAACTGGACCTATACATTGGGCACCGGCCTGATGGACCCTTGGACAATGGGGGCCACAGCGTTGATCCCCGCAGCGGGCACCGCGGCGGCCGATCTTCCGCAGATCATGCGCCAAGAGAACGCGAGCCTGTTTGCCGCGGCACCGGGCGTGTACCGGCAGATCCTGAAACATAATGACGGCATCGACATCCCCAGCCTACGCCACGGTTTAAGCGCGGGGGAGAAATTGCCTGAGGCCCTGCGCAGCGCGTGGCAATCGGCCAGCGGCACGCAGATATACGAGGCCTACGGCATGTCGGAATGTTCAACCTTTCTGTCAGGATCGCCTGCGCGTCCTGCGCCCGACGGATCATTGGGATACCCGCAACCGGGGCGGCGTGTGGCGCTGATCGGCCCCGACGGCCCTGTGCCCTATGGTACCGAGGGCACGATTGCCGTCTATAAAACCGATCCGGGCCTGATGCTGGGGTATTTCGGCGCGCCGGAACAGACCGCCGAAAAGTTCCAGGATGGTTGGTTTATGACAGGCGATCAGGGCGTGATGGGCGCGGATGGACAGATCACCTATCTGGGGCGCAACGACGATATGATGAACGCCGGCGGGTTTCGTGTGTCACCTATCGAGGTGGAACAAAAGCTGGCCCAATATCCCGGCATCACGGCCATTGGCGCGACCGAGGTGTCCGTACGTGCCGACGTGACCGTGATTGCAGCATTTTACACAGCAGATAGCCCGCTGGACGAAGCCGCACTGGCGCTTTATGCACAAGAAAATCTGGCGCGCTACAAACAACCGCGCCTTTATGTTCATCTGCCAGAGCTGCCCATGGGGGCAAACGGCAAATTGCTGCGCCGCGCCTTGCGCGCGGGCTATGAGGCGCAAAATGACTGAGACGATCAAGCTTGATATCATGTCCGATCCGATTTGCCCGTGGTGCTATATTGGCAAGGCCCATCTGGACCGCGCCTTGGCGTCGGAACCGGACCACCCGTTTGTGATTGAATGGCACCCGTTTCAACTGAACCCCGACATGCCTGCGCAAGGCATGGACCGCCGCGCCTATCTGGAAGGCAAATTCGGCGGTAAAGAGGGCGCGGTCAAAGCCTATGCCCCCGTGGTAGAGCACGCGAAAAAGGCCGGTCTGACCATCAATTTCGAGGACATGAAGCGCACGCCAAACACGCTGGATGCCCATCGGCTGATCCATTGGGCCGGTATCGAGGGGCGTCAGACCGCCGCCGTATCCGCCCTGTTCAAGGCGTATTTCGTGGATGCGCGCGATATTGGCGATGCCGAAGTTCTGGCCGATATCGCTGACGGGATCGAGATGGATGCATCTGTCGTCGGTCGCTTGTTGGCGTCGGATTCAGATGTGCAAGACATTCGTGACCGCGACGCCCATAGCCGCAAGATGGGCATTAACTCTGTCCCCACCTTTATCGTCGGCGGCAAACATGCTGTGCCCGGCGCACAACCGCCCGAGCTGTGGAAACAAGTGCTGGCCGATTTGCGCCAGCAAGGCTGATCGTTCAAAAACCGCAGCTAAACCCGCAGAAACACTTTGCCTTTGCGGGCCAGTCCCCCTAGAATCACCCTCATTAAACGGGGCAAAGACCCCAGTTCAAAAATTGAGCGGGCAGTACGTTAGATCATTCCACACCACCCCTTGGGGTGCGTAATCGGGCGCAGGCTGTGCCCGGTGTCATCAAGAGACCCATCCAGCCGTCACGCAGCGTGTTGACCTATGGCCGCTTTGACGGGTTTCAAACATCCCATGCAAAACTGCTGGCGGACCTGTCCAGCATGGGCACCGAAGTGATCGTGGGATGTGCCACAGATGCGTTTTGCGCACAGGTGGGCAACAGAGCGGCAACCCCCTTTGAAACACGCCGCGCAATCCTGGAAAGCTGCCGCTATGTCACGCGTGTGATCGCATGGGACAGTTGGGACCAACGTCGTACCGACATCGTGAACTACAACGTTTCGGTGTTGGCCCTGCGCGGTGGCAACCCGGGCATGATAGAGGATTTGCACGATATTGTGCAGGTCGTAAATCTGCCCGCAGGTCCGATACCGCACTGGAACAATACCACCCTAAAGTCGGCCTGATTATTCACCGCATTGCACTCCCCAGCAGTGCACGCTAGACGTGAATTAACGGGCGCAATTTGCTGCTCTATCCCCTAGGAGCGGCGCAGATGCAATCCGACAGACCTGATTTTCCCATGGGCAGCGCCGAATTTGTGGCGCTGATCGCGATGCTATTTGCCACGATCGCGTTTTCCACCGATGCAATGCTGCCCGCCCTGCCCGAAATCACAGCTGATTTGGCCCCCGCCACGCCCGAGCGTGTGCCCCTGATCCTGACAGCCTTTATCTTTGGCCTTGGTCTGGGGACGTTCTTTACCGGTCCGCTATCTGATGCATATGGGCGGAAAAACATCGTGTACTGCGGAGCAGCACTGTATATCGCGGGAACCGTCCTTGCCTGGGCCAGCCAGTCGCTTGACGTGATGCTGGCCGCGCGTGTCGTTCAAGGGCTGGGTGCTGCGGGGCCGCGTATCGTATCGCTTGCGATCATTCGTGACCTTTATTCCGGGCGTCAAATGGCGCGGATCATGTCATTTGCGATGATGATTTTTGTTCTGGTGCCCGCCTTTGCCCCCGCCATGGGCGCGGTCATTATCAGTTTCTCCAGCTGGCGCGGTATATTCGTCAGCTTTATCGTATTCTCAGCAATTTCAACGATTTGGATGCGGGTCCGGCTCCCTGAAACTCTGGCTGTTGAAGACAGGCGCCCGATGCGTATCGGCCTGCTATGGAACGCCGTGGTCGAGATTTTCAGCAACCCCATGGTGCGGCTGTCAATCGCGGTACAAACGCTTGCGATGTCGATCCTTTTTGCGACATTGATGTTGGTGCAGCCCATCTTCGATCAAGTCTATGAACGCGCCGACAGCTTTCCGTTGTGGTTTGGGGTTATCGCCTTGATATCGGGGTCCTCGAGCCTGATTAACGCGCTGTTGGTGGTGCGTTTGGGCATGCAGCGGATTGTGACGCTGACCCTTGGCGCGCAGATCATTCTCTCTGCAATCATGCTGTTTGCGGGCCTAGACAATCTGCCCGATCCTCTTGGCTTTGGCTTTTACATGATCTGGCAGGTGTCGCTATTTTTCCAGGCCGGGCTGGTCCTGGGCAATCTAAGCGCCTTGGCGATGGAGCCGATGGGTCATATTGCGGGCATGGCCGCATCCGTGATTGGTGCCGTATCAACAGTGCTGGCAGCGCTAATCGCCTCCCCCATCGGATTGATGTTCGACGGCGATATTGATCTGTTGATCACGTCGGTGCTGGCGCTGGCTGCGGCCGGTTTTTTACTGATGCTTCGGATGGGGCGGATTGCCAAAAGAGATGCGGCGGTGCGTGAACCATCAGCGTAGGCTTGTGTAGTAAAGCGCGCTGGTTTCGCCCTTCGGGCGAGGATTTTAGTCCATTTGGAAAGCGGTCAGCGGGTGGTTTTTAACCGAAACGCCAGCGCCAATAGCACAGCTGCGACGCTGAACGGCAGCAGCCAAAGCAGGATGACATCACCCTTGAAAAGCATGCTGGACGAAAATGCGCAGGGCGGGGTCGTGCAGGACGCGGGCAGCCCCATAATGTAGACGGGTGGCACTGCAACAAGCAGCGCCACCGCGACATAGAGAATGCCGATCGTCAGTTTATGTAAAGACGGGATCACGCTGCGCGCTGGCCACCGGGTTTGCCACCGCCACCGGGCTTGCGCCGACGCCGGGATGCGCCTACGGGCTTGCCCTCGCCGCCGCCATTACCGCCGCCACCGTTACCACCCGGGCGACCGCCACCTGGACGCCCACCACGGCCGCGACCACGCCCCCGGCCGCCTTTGGGCTTGGCCGGTTCGTCAATCGCCTCCCACGGGCGACCGGAGGCAACAGGGATCGAGATTTTCATGGTCTTTTGGATGTCTTTCAATTCGCCCATCTCATCGGGCGCGCAAAAGGCAATCGCAGCACCATCCTTGCCGGCACGGGCCGTGCGGCCGATCCGGTGCACGTAGTTATCAGGCACGTTGGGCAATTCGTAGTTATAGACATGTTTCACATCGGGAATATCCAAACCGCGCGCTGCCACATCGGTTGCGACCAACACGGTTACATCGCCCTTTTTGAAGGCCTCAATGGCGCGGTCCCGTTGGCCCTGGCTTTTGTTGCCGTGAATTGAGGCCGCTTTGAATCCGGCCTTGACCAGATCCTTCATCAGCTTTTCACAGCCATGTTTGGTACGGCCAAAGACCAATGCACGTTCTTCGGTATGCTTGCCCAGCAATTCGATCAGCAATGATTTTTTCTCGGCCTTGGCGATGAAATGCACCTCTTGGGTGACTTTATCGGCGGCCTTGCCGGGAGGGGATACTTCGATGCGGATCGGGCTGATCAGATAGCTGTTGGCGATCTCGTTCATCAGTTTGGGCATGGTGGCCGAGAACAGCATGGTTTGGCGCTCTTTGGGCAACACGGACGCGATTTTGCGCAGGTCATGGATAAAGCCCATGTCCAGCATCTGGTCGGCCTCGTCGAGTACCAGAAACGAGGTCTTGTGCAGTAGCACCGCGCGGCGGTCCATCAGGTCCAGCAAACGGCCCGGTGTGGCCACGAGCAAATCAACACCGCGTTCCATGCGTTTGATCTGTGGGTTAATCGACTGACCGCCCACAACCATCATTGTCTTCAGTTGGGTGCCTTCGCAGAACCCTTTAAGGTTCTCCATGATCTGATTGGCCAGCTCGCGGGTCGGGGCCAGCACGAGCCCGCGCACAGTGCGCGGTTCGGGGCGCGCCTCCATCTCTAGCATCTGGGCCACCAAGGGCACACCAAACGCCGCTGTTTTACCAGTGCCCGTCTGGGCAAGGCCCATCACGTCGCGGCCATTCATGGCATGGGGGATCGCTTGTTTTTGAATGGGGGTCGGGTCTGTCATGCCCATCTTGGTCAAGGCTTTGACCAAACGGCGCGGCAGGCCCATCATTTCAAAATCGCTCATCTTCTATCGTCTTTCCGAAGGGCGCGGCAAAACGCCGGCCCTGTCTAAATCACGCGGCTGCCGCACAAAGGGCACCACCGCGAGGGACGCAAAACAGATCACAGGGGGCGGCCTGATGCCAACACCCTGTCTGTTGCGCTTGGCCCCACGCGTGATTTTGGGAACATCGGCGGCCTTATCTCTCTGCACTGACATGGCCCATCCGGGTCAAAGGCTGAACTGCTCACGCGGCAGAAGGCATCGCTTGAACGCTAGATGGGCGCATCGCCGGGCAAAGTCAACGCCTTGTAGCAAACTAAGGTGAAGCCAAACACCACAGCGCCACCCCACGGGCCTGCGACCCCGCTTGCACATTGCCTGCCAAATCGGCATGGATCGACGGAATGATTTGAAAGGCTTGGACAAATGGACAATCTGCGCGGCGCTATCATCATGGTGTTTTCGATGCTGGGTTTTGCCTTTGAGGATATGTTCATCAAATTGATGGGCGACGAAATTCCAATCGGCCAGATATTGTTCATTCTGGGCTTGGGCGGTGCGCTCTGTTTCGGCATCGTCGTTCGGGTCAAGGCGCAGCCATTGCTTGAGCGGTCCATGCTGACGCGGCCCATTATGCTGCGCGCATTCGGAGAGATCGTAGGCACTTTGGGTTTTGTGTCGGCCATCGTACTTACGCCGATTTCCTCGGCCTCTGCGATTTTACAGGCAACGCCGCTGGCCGTTACATTGGGCGCGGCACTGTTTCTGGGCGATCCCGTAGGCTGGCGCCGGTGGAGCGCGATCCTGGTCGGGCTATTTGGCGTACTCCTGATCATCCGCCCCGGCATGGAGAGCTTTGAAGCGCTGTCATTACTGGCTGTGGTTGGCGTTATAGGCCTGTCCATGCGCGATCTGGCAACCCGGCGCGTCCCCACGCACACCTCAAGTTTCCAACTGTCATTTCTGGCGTTTTTGGCCCTGGTACCGACCGGGTTGCTGCATATGGTGTCCACGGGCACATTCTTTGCCCCTATGACGGCTTTGCAATGCGTTTACATGGTGTCGGCGCTGTCCATCGGAATGGCGGCCTATTACGGCATCGTTGCGGCTATGCGGATCGGCGAGATCAGCTTTGTCACGCCGTTCCGATATACGCGTTTGCTCTTCGCCATTGTGATCGGCATCATGATCTTTGGCGAGCGCCCCGATCTGCTGACCTATATCGGTGCTGCGATCATTGTTGCGTCGGGGATCTATACCGTGTGGCGCGAGCGCAAAGTCAAAGACATCGCCTGAACACTTTCCATCTTGCCCCCCGCAGGTTAAAAGCGGCGCGAAAACACCCATGCCAAAAGGATCTCCCCTCATGAGCACCATCGTAGACATCTATGCCCGCGAAATTCTGGACAGCCGGGGCAACCCTACCGTCGAGGTCGATGTAACGTTGGAAGACGGCACAATGGGCCGGGCAGCAGTGCCATCGGGCGCGTCTACAGGTGCTTACGAGGCGGTCGAGCGTCGCGATGGCGACAAAGCGCGCTATATGGGTAAAGGCGTGTTGCAAGCCTGCGAAGCCGTGAACGGCGAGATTGCGGATGCGCTGGTGGGCATTGATGCGACCGAACAGGTTGAAATCGACGGAACAATGATCGAACTGGACGGCACCGATAACAAGGAACGTCTGGGGGCCAACGCCATTTTGGGTGTGTCACTGGCGGCTGCCAAAGCTGCCGCAGATTTCTGTTCGCAACCCTTGTTCCGCTATGTCGGCGGCACATCTGCGCGGATGCTGCCGGTACCGATGATGAACATCATCAATGGCGGCGAACACGCGGACAACCCCATCGACATCCAAGAATTCATGATCATGCCAGTGGCCGCCGAAAACATCCGCGACGCTGTGCGCATGGGTTCCGAAGTGTTCCACACCCTGAAGAAAGAGCTGTCTGCCGCAGGCCTGTCCACCGGTATCGGCGATGAGGGCGGCTTTGCCCCCAACATCAACTCCACCCGAGATGCGCTTGATTTTATTCTGAAATCTGTTGAAAAAGCAGGCTACAAACCCGGCGAGGAAATCTATCTCGCGCTCGATTGCGCGGCGACTGAGTATTACAAAGACGGCAACTATGTCCTGTCCGGCGAAGGCAAAACGCTGTCGAGCGCCGAAAATGCTGACTATCTGGCCGCCCTTTGCGCCGACTATCCGATCATCTCGATCGAAGACGGCATGTCAGAGGATGACTGGGACGGTTGGAAACTGCTGACCGACCGTTTGGGCGATAAGATCCAGCTGGTGGGCGATGATTTGTTCGTGACCAACCCTGCCCGTCTGGCCGAAGGGATCAAGCGCGGATCGGCAAACTCGATGCTGGTTAAGGTCAACCAGATCGGCACCCTGTCCGAAACCCTGCAAGCCGTCGATATGGCGCATCGCGCGGGCTTTACCAACGTGATGTCCCACCGGTCGGGCGAGACAGAGGACGCGACGATTGCGGACCTCGCCGTGGCGACAAACTGTGGCCAGATCAAAACAGGATCCTTGGCGCGGTCAGACCGGCTGGCAAAATACAACCAGCTGATCCGCATCGAAGAGGCGCTTGGCGTTACGGCGGAATACGCAGGTCGCTCGATCCTCAAAGGGTAAGCGCGGGCGTTTTGTACCGTTAAATTTAAAAGGCGCGCTGTTCCGGCGCGCTTTTTTCTTGTTTGGGCAGGCTTACTGTACCGCCACCGACGGCCGCCCGAACACCCGTGGTACTGTGACAGGACGTCGGCAGCCCCCGTGCGACGCGCACGGCGAGATAGGCAAACGCCTGCGCCTCCAGCATATCACCGTCCAGCCCGATATCTTCAATAGGGACAACGGGGCAATCCAAACTAACCGCCAGCATCTTCATCAATATCGGGTTATGCCGCCCGCCGCCCGTCACCAGCACACGGTCAGGCACACGCGGGCAATGGGCCATCGCCTCGGCCACGCCTGCCGCACACATAGCAGTCAGGGTTGCAGCAGCATCAGAGTCAGATAGCTCCCCCACCAACGCTACCATTTCGGCAAAATCATTACGGTCCAATGACTTGGGCGGCATACGTGCGAAATAGGGTTCCGCCAAAAACAGCTCAAGCGCGCCGGTTTCGACCGTGCCTTTTGACGCGATCTTGCCGCCCATGTCATAGGTCAATCCCAGTCGTGATTGCATCAAATCGTTGATCGGCGCATTTGCGGGACCGGTATCAAAGGCCAGCAGCGCGCCCTCAGCCTCGGGCCGGTTGATACTCGGATCGACCCAGGTAAGGTTCCCCACGCCGCCCAAATTCAGGAAAGCGACCGGCCCGCTTAGCCCTGCATAGCGTGCGCAGGCATGGTGGAAAAACGGCGCGAGCGGCGCGCCCTCGCCCCCTAGTTCAACATCAGCGCTGCGAAAATCCCAGACCACAGGCGTGGCCAAAGCGTCCGCCAAACCCGCCCCATCACCCACTTGCAACGTTCCTTGGACGCGTGGTGCATGGGCCAGCGTTTGGCCGTGAAAGCCGATCACATCAACGTCTGTGAAATCCTGTAAAACCTCCAGATGCGCGGCCTCGATCACTTGCGTGGCGGCCTGCACCTCGGGGCCAGACCACTTGCCAAAACCCGCTGCAATCACCTTGCGTTCCTCGCCCGAATATTCACGGTATCCCGATGTGCCAAAGCCCATGATATCGTGGCCATCCGTGTCGATCACAGCCACATCGACCCCGTCCAGCGACGTCCCGCTCATCGCGCCGGCGGCCCGTAATACACCTGTTTTCGCAATAGGATCCCTGTGAGCCTTATTCATGGCCTTTTCCTTTGTCTGCTCAGCACCTATAGAGTGCACCACCACCCAAGCTGAGGGCAAGCGCCATGACATACCACCCCAAATCCGAATTTATCCGCATCATGATGGAACGCGGCTTTGTCGCCGACTGCACGGATTATCAAGGCCTCGATGAGGCGTTGTTGAAGGGCGCGCAACCCGGCTATATCGGATTTGACGCGACTGCCAAGTCCCTGCATGTCGGATCGTTGATCCAGATCATGATGTTGCGCTGGCTGCAAAAGACCGGCGGCAAACCGATCACCCTGATGGGCGGCGGCACCACCAAGGTGGGCGACCCGTCGTTTCGCGCGGACGAACGCCCGCTGCTGACCCCGGACCAGATCGACGATAACATTGCGGGCATTAAGAAAGTGTTCAGCGCCTACCTGACCTATGAAGAAGGGCCGATGCCCTCAAGTAGCGAAGCGGTAGGGCCAGAAAATGTTGCGCAGATGATCAACAATGCTGAATGGCTGGACGATTTGAACTACCTCGATTTCCTGCGCGACATCGGGCGGCATTTTTCGATCAACCGGATGCTGTCGTTTGAAAGCGTTAAGTCACGCCTTGACCGCGAACAGTCTCTGTCCTTTCTCGAATTCAACTACATGATCCTGCAAGCCTATGATTTCATGGAGCTTCACCGCCGCTATGGCTGTATCCTGCAAATGGGCGGATCGGACCAATGGGGCAATATCGTTAACGGTATCGACCTGACCCGCCGTGTGATCGATGGCGAAGTTTACGGCCTGACCACGCCACTGCTAACCACATCTGACGGTAAAAAGATGGGCAAATCCCAATCCGGCGCGATCTGGCTGAACCCTGACATGTTGTCGCCCTACGAATTCTGGCAGTTCTGGCGCAACACGACCGACGCTGACGTGGGTCGCTTCCTCAAGCTTTATACCGAATTGCCGGTTGACGAATGCGACCGTTTGGGCGCGCTGGAAGGGTCCGACATCAACGTCGCAAAGATCAAGCTGGCCAACGAGGTCACAACCCTGCTGCACGGTGCCGAAGCGGCCAAAGCCGCCGAAGCGACCGCCCGTGAAGTGTTTGAAAAGGGTGGCGTAGGCGATGACCTACCCACCCTGACGTTGACCGCCTCAGACATCGGCGACGGCATGTCGATCGTGCAGTTGATCGTGAAATCCGGGCTGGCGGGTTCCGGGAAAGAGGCGAAACGCCTGATCTCGGAAAACGGCGCGCGGATCAATGACGCGCCGCTGACGGACGCAGGCATGATGATTGACGCGGCAGCCCTTGCCGCTCCGATCAAGCTGAGCGCGGGTAAGAAACGCCATGCGCTGGTGCAACTGGGGTAGACATAACGGGGGGCGGGTCACTCTGCCCTCTACTGCAAAAAGTATCTAAGTTCCGTTTCGAGCCCAAGCCAACAGACGCTGCGCGTTGGACTAGTGCCTGCAAAGTTTAGACATGCGGGCTTGGTTCCTCGCCACACAAGAACGACTTCAGGCTGTTCTTGAAGAAATGGTTCCAGCCATCAAGGCAAATCTCCCAACAGTTTAGCGTCGGTGTCAATCCATCGTGGATCATCTTGATCTCGGTCTTGTCTCCAACCGTTTTGAACTCCCAGATGATCTTTGTTCCCAGCCACTCTTGATCGATCTCCTTGGGTTGGCCTTCGACTTTGTGATGCGCGTCTGTGCAAATCATCTCGATGCGGTCCGGTCTTTCGAATGAAGTGGCCTCAAACGTCCAAAACCCGTAATCGGGCGGGAAACGCGCAGTCACTTTGTCACCAACCCCGCCGAGGCCACCTTCGACAGATCGGGTCCACCACTTGTCCATCTGTTTCGAAACAGCTTGGAAACACGCCTCTTGAGGTGCAAACACTTGAATGACTTCTTCATAGTTTTTTGACGGTTCGACCACGCTAGGCTCCATTTTTCTGGGTTGATCTAGACTTACTCAATGCAATCGGTTTGAAAAGTAGGCAGTATTTTGATACTTAAGTATCAAAACGATACTAATGGAGCTTCAATTGCACGACAAATCCAGTTCGAACCTTTGTCCCGCACCACTTGTCTTCGCGATGATCGGTGGAAAATGGAAGCTGTCGATACTGCAGATACTCATCTTTGATGGGACAAAGAGGTTTGGAGAGCTTCGGAAAGCGATCCCTGAAATCACACAGACGATGCTGACAAAGCAACTACGGGACCTCGAACGCGACGGTCTCGTTGAAAGAGTGGTCTATGCCGAGGTGCCGCCAAAAGTTGAATACAGCGCCACTGAAGACGGCGTTGGGCTGATGCCCGTATTCAAGGAAATGCACACATGGTGGGAAGCACGAAAGAGTTGGTCAAAGGCACCATAAATACTGCGAAATAGCTGCGTAATATGGCTGGAAATTGAAGAAACCCTAAGGAAGACAGGCCTAGCCAAAGCAACTCTAAATGGCAGCTTCGTCCGCAAAACGGACCTAGGCGTTCCGACCCTAGAAAACGGCCCAAAACAAAACACCCTCAGCCTTCCGCCTTCTCCTCAAGCACAAGCCATTCGGCCTCTGCATCCTGCAGCTTTTCGTTCCGCTCGACCAAGGCATCTGTGGCCTTTTGGAACTTGACCGGATTGTCTGTGTACAGCGCCGGATCGCTCATGAGCTCTTCCAACTTGGCAATCTCGGCCTCCAGGCGCGAAATCTCGGCAGGAAGCGCCTCAAGCCGGTGCTTTTCGGTAAAGCTCAAACCCTTTTGCGCGGCGGCTTTCGGCTTTTCGCCCTTGGCCCCCGGCTTGGTCTTGGCCACGACACTTTGGTCGAAATCATCCTGCTGACGCTGCGCCAGATAATCGGTCCAGCCCCCTGCATAAACCGTCGCTTTGCCGTCACCTTCCATCGCGATGGTGGTCGCGGCAACACGGTCAAGGAAATCGCGGTCGTGGCTGACCAGCAGCACAGTGCCATCATAGGTCGACAGCAATTCCTGCATCAAATCAAGGGTTTCGACGTCCAAGTCGTTTGTCGGTTCATCGAGCACCAGCATATTGCTGGACCGCGCCATGATCTTGGCCAGCAGCAACCGTGCCTTTTCCCCACCCGACAAGGACCGCACAGGTGCCCGTGCCTGCCCTTCGTCGAACAGGAATTCCTTTAGGTATCCCACCACATGTTTCGGCTGGCCACGCACCAAAATCTGGTCCGCTTTACCTGAAACGCGCATCTCAGGATCACCAGTCAGGCTGTCCCACAGCGACATGTCCCCGTCCAACTGCGCGCGCGCCTGATCGAACAAGGCGATCTCAAGGTTGGTGCCCATTTTGATCGTGCCGCTGTCAGGCTGTTCCTTGCCGATCAGCATGTTCAAAAGCGTGGTTTTACCCACGCCATTCGGCCCCACCAGCGCAATCCTGTCGCCACGTTGGATGGTAATGTCAAAGGGACGCAAAATCGTTTTATCGCCAAAGGCTTTGGTAATGCCCACCGCCTCAACCACCTTGCGGCCCGACTTGGGTCCGGCCTCAAGTGCCATGGCCGCTGTGCCCTGCCGTTTGATCTGGCTGGCCCGTTCGGCGCGCAGGTCTTGCAAGGCACGTACGCGGCCTTGGTTGCGTTTGCGCCGGGCGGAAATACCCTCAACAGCCCACCGTGCCTCCGCCTTGATCTTGCGGTTCAGCTTGTGGCGTTGCATGTCCTCTTCTTCCCACATCTGGTCGCGCCATGCTTCAAACCCGCCAAAGCCGATTTCCTGCCGGCGCGTCACACCGCGGTCGATCCACAGGGTCGCACGGGTCAATTCACGCAAGAACGCCCTATCGTGCGAAATAATCACAAAAGCCGCACGTGTGGTTTTCAACTCGTCTTCCAACCAGCGGATCGCTTCGATGTCCAGATGGTTTGTCGGCTCGTCCAGCAACATCAATTCCGGCTCGGATGCCATCAACCGCGCCAAAGCCGCGCGGCGGCGTTCCCCCCCAGAGGCCGTGCTGACCGGGCGCGCCGGGTCAAACTTCAGCCCCTCGCCCGCGCGTTCAACCTTGTACATCTCGGACGGGTCCAGCCCATGGGATGCAAAATCGCCCAAGGTCTCAAACCCATTCAGATCCGGGTCCTGCTCCATATAGCCGACCGATACACCGGGGCCGACAATGACGTCGCCACTATCCGCCTCAACAATGCCAGCCATGACTTTCATCAAGGTCGACTTGCCCGAGCCATTCCGCCCGACCAAAGCCAACCGGTCGCCCGGTTGAACGACCAATGACATATCTTCGAATACGGGATCGCCGCCGAAAGTCAGCGTAATCTCGTTCACTTGTAATAAGGGTGCGCGTGCCATGGCTGCCAGCTATATCCGCGCCGCGCCCGGGTCAATGACCCCTGTTTCCAAATGGTTCTAAATCCTCGCCGAAGGCATAGAATCTATTACACCAACCCGCGCAGCAAACGCTTGCGATTCTCTGGGATCGCTTCGATCTCAAGTCCGGTGAACACATGCAGCGTGTTCATCTGCCGGTCCACCACTGCGTGATCACTGACCCAGCCCCCCATCAACAGATAGGTACGCAACAGCGGCGGCATCTGCCGCATGGTGTATTCACTGTCGACTGTGGTGGGCGCAAGATCCGCGAATCGAAACACCTCATCCGCGGCCTCGTCGGGGCACCACGCGGGAGGAGCGAGATGCCTGCGCGCCAGCACTGCAAAGGTGCCCAGAAACCCTTGAGGGTCAGTGCCCTTGAACGACGTACAGCCAAACAACAATTTGATGTCTTGGGAATCGACAAACCGGGTCAACGCGGCCCAGGCGATACGCACGATATCAGGGTCAGAGGCATCCGGATGCACGCAAAACCGCCCAAGCTCCATCATCTTGCCCTCAAATCCGGCCAGACGGTCCAGCCCGTAATACTGCGCGGCATAGCTACGTTTGATATCCGCCCCCTCGAACACCGCGATC
This sequence comes from Sulfitobacter marinus, assembly GCF_900116285.1. Taxonomy (GTDB): domain Bacteria; phylum Pseudomonadota; class Alphaproteobacteria; order Rhodobacterales; family Rhodobacteraceae; genus Sulfitobacter; species Sulfitobacter marinus. The sequence continues at coordinate 949,542 of NZ_FPAJ01000001.1, forward strand.
CGAAAACAGCAGACAAGCTGCCCGTCCCTGCGGTCGCGCACCAGAATATGGTGTTGGCAGTCATCAAAGACGTCGCTGTCAAACGGGGCCTTCACCCCAAAGGCCAAAGCCCTAAGCGCCTGTGCAGATTGGATATCCTGAGACGTTTGCGCCGTCACAACATCATATCGACCCTTGCTCATGGTGATCATGTCCTCACATGCGTCCCATGGGCCAAGATATGATGCCTAGCCGCCAAGACCGGCAGGGTTAAACCGGCCGATATTGCCCAAAAGCTGGCGAATAAAGGCTTTGTCCTTGACCGAAGAACTGGTCACGCGCCGGTCCAGTGCGATGACATTGCCACGCTCCAGCCCGAACCGCTCGACGTTTTCGACGACGCCATTATCACTAAAGCGGATGGCGACAACTTCGCGTTCGATCTCCTTGGGTGCCAGAAACCCCAACGCCCTGCGGCGCGAACGTACATAGTAAAAGCTAGAAGAATCGAGCAGTCCGGATGCCGCAGGTGCGCCAGCCATCGCAGTCACCGTATCGCGCGTGTCCTGGCCAATGGTTAGTTGATCCAGGTCCTCTTGCAGCGGAACATAGCCGTGATTCTTATATTGAGGCGCACAAGCCCCAAGCATAAGACCCGCGCTGATCAGAGCGGCAGACATCAGTGTCTTTGTGAGATGGCGGTCGATACGCATTCTTGGTGCCCTCTTGCCCTTGGGGATCATGGCTTTTATCTCGCATACACCAAGCATGCCCTATGGTTCAAGAAACGAAAGCAACACATCATGTCTCGCACGCCCCCCACATCGACTGCATTGCGCGTTGCAGATCTGCCGCAGAACGCTGACACCCCTTTTTCCTTGCGTCCTGACGCAGACACCCTGCGACAGATCGCCGAAGAACTGGGGCTAAGCGCCGTGCGTAAATTATCCTTCGAAGGGAAATTAGCCGCCTCGGGCAAAACAGATTGGCAGCTTGATGCCCGCCTCGGCGCGACGGTGGTGCAACCTTGTGTCGTTACGCTTGAGCCGGTGACGACCCGCATTGATGTAAACATCACACGGTTTTTCACCAAGGATTACGAACAGCCGGATGAACCCGAGGCAGAAATGCCCGAGGACGACCGCTCTGAGCCGTTGAAAGCCTGGATCGACCCCGCCGCCGTGATGATCGAGGCCCTCGCCCTCGAGATCCCGCAATATCCCCGTGCAGACGGCGCGGAGTTGGGACAGGCCGTTTACGCCGAGCCGGGCGTTGCCCCAATGACAGACGAAGACGCGCGCCCATTTGCCGGATTGGCACAGCTGCGTGAAAAGCTGGAAGACCCCAAAGAGTAGATCGTCAGGAAAAACGCGGCAAAACGGGGTTGCATCGGCAAAGTTTCGCAGTATTTTGCGCCCTTCACCCCAATTAAGGTTGGACATCGGATAGGCTTCGGCCTAAACGCACGTCACGCCCAAACTGGGAGTTGATCTGAAACACGGTCGTCTTTGGCTATATGCCGCTGAACGACCCCGAAGGCAAAGGCACCAGACATGGCTGTCCAACAGAATAAAGTTTCCAAATCGCGTCGCAACAACCGTCGCGCACACGATTCGCTCAGCGCAGCGAACCCAAACGAATGTGCAAACTGTGGTGAACTGAAACGTCCACACCACATTTGTGCAGCTTGCGGTCACTATGATGATAACGAAATCATCGCTCAGAACGAAGAGATCGACCTAGACGAAGAAGCAGCGTAAGCTGCTTTCGTTGACCGCAGTTTACAAAAGGCTTCGCACCAGATGACGGTTTCGTCCGATCACCCGAAAGCGAACGCTCAGCGTACCCTTATTTCAGTTGATGCTATGGGGGGCGATCAGGGCCCGGCAATCGTTGTTGCCGGGTGTTCTGAGTCTGCGGCCAGAAATGCCGACATCAGTTTTGTGCTGCATGGGCCTGCGGAAACGCTGGAACCATTGGTAGCCAAGCGGCCTGAACTGGCGGGCCGTTGCATCGTACGCGATGCCTCTGGTGTTGTGACAATGGACGACAAGCCCAGCAATGTGCTGCGCAATGGCAAGGACACATCGATGTGGTCTGCCATCGAATCCGTGCGCACGGGTGAAGCATCGGTTGCCGTAAGCTGCGGCAATACTGGCGCGTTGATGGCCATTTCGATGATCCGCCTGAAAAAGATGCCCGGCGTGAACCGCCCTGCAATTGCCGTGCTCTATCCGTCGACCGGCCCGCAAGGGTTTAACGTCATGCTGGATGTTGGTGCCGACGTGCGTGCTGACGCCGATGATCTGTTGCGCTTTGCCTTGATGGGCAAATCATACGCGCGCAACGGCATGGATATTGAACGGCCGCGCATCGGGCTTTTGAACGTCGGCACAGAAGAGCACAAAGGCCGCACCGAGCTGAAAGAAGCCTTTGAGCTGATTCGCGACGCTGCCGATGAATCCGAGTATGATTTCGTCGGTTTCGTCGAAGGCAGCGATCTGTCAGGCGATGTCGCTGATGTGATTGTCACGGATGGTTTCACCGGCAATATCGCCATCAAAACCGGCGAAGGCACGGCGACATTGATCGGCAACGGATTGCGTGAAGCCTTTCAGCATTCGATCTGGTCACGCTTTACAGCGCTGCTTGCCTATGGATCACTTGGCCGCGTCAAAAAACGGTTTGATCCGCGCCGTGTGAACGGTGGCGTGTTTTTGGGGTTGAATGGCACCGTTGTAAAATCCCATGGTGCCGCTGACGCAACGGGCGTATCATCCGCCATCAAGCTCGCCGCGCGTCTGGCGGAAAGTGAATTTACCAACCGGCTTGCGGCACGCGTTGCCACCGCCCCGCCGGTGAAAGAGATCGAAGAATGACCATCCGAGCTGTTGTTATTGGTGCCGGGCATTATTTACCCAAGCGTGTCGTCGAAAACGTTGAATTCGAAGGCAAAATAGACACCGATGATGAATGGATCAGATCCCGTTCGGGCATTGAACGCCGCCATTTCGTAGGCGAAGGCGAAACCACCTCGACAATGGCCGCGGCAGCAGCAAAGATGGCCCTCAAAGAGGCTGGAAAAGCCGCCGCAGATGTAGACGCGATCATCGTTGCAACATCGACCGCCGATCTGACATTCCCCTCTGCTGCAACCATGGTGCAGGCCGAGTTGGGTATGGAAAACGGCTTTGCCTTTGACGTTCAAGCAGTATGCGCCGGCTTTATCTATGCCTTGGCCAACGCCAATGCGCTGATTCTGTCAGGTCAGGCCAAACGCGTGCTGGTCATCGGCTCCGAGACCTTCTCGAAAATAATGGATTGGACAGACCGCAGCACCAGCGTGTTGTTTGGTGACGGCGCAGGCGCGCTTCTGCTTGAAGCTCAAGAAGGCACCGGCACACCTGCTGATCGCGGCATCCTGTCCACGGATCTAAATTCCGATGGGCGCTACCGCGACCTGCTTTACGTCGATGGCGGCATCAGCACGGGCACCTCAGGCTACTTGCGGATGCAAGGAAATCAAGTCTTTCGCCATGCGGTTGAAAAGCTCGCCGCGACGGCAACAGCCGCGATGGAACGCGCCAATGTGACCTCGGAAGATATCGATTGGGTCGTGCCCCATCAGGCAAATATCCGTATTATTCAAGGCACTGCAAAGAAACTGAACCTGTCGATGGATCAGGTTGTCGTGACGGTGCAAGATCACGGCAACACCTCGGCCGCCTCCATTCCGCTGGCGTTATCTGTCGGTAAACAACGCGGCCAAATCAAGCAAGGCGACCTGATTGTGACCGAAGCAATCGGCGGCGGACTGGCATGGGGCGCGGTCGTTCTGCGCTGGTAAACGCGCTTTTCGCCGCGCAAACAGGGCCTTACGACCCATAGTTGTTGACAGGTGAAAAATTCCCTGCCTATGCTGAAAAAAAATTAGGGGTATATAATGGCCGATAAAACGTTAACCCGCATGGATCTAAGCGAAGCTGTCTTTCGCGAAGTGGGATTGTCCCGCAATGAAAGCGCCCAACTGGTAGAGTCTGTTCTTGAGCACATGTCTGACGCCTTGGTGCAAGGTGAGCAGGTCAAAATCTCTTCCTTCGGAACGTTTTCCGTGCGCGATAAATCGGCGCGGGTCGGTCGTAATCCAAAAACAGGCGAGGAAGTTCCGATTAACCCCCGCCGCGTTCTGACATTCCGCCCCTCCCATTTGATGAAGGACAGGGTCGCAAACGGGAACAAGCGTTGATCTGATGCCCAAGTCTCCGGACGCATTCCGTACCATCTCAGAAGTCGCTGATTGGCTGGGCATCCAAGCCCATGTTTTGCGGTTCTGGGAAAGCAAATTCACCCAAATCAAACCGATAAAACGCGCCGGTGGCCGGCGTTACTATCGCCCCGCCGACATGCTGCTGCTTGGCGGCATAAAACGCATGCTGCACGAGGATGGCCTGACGATCAAAGGCGTCCAGAAAGTGTTGCGCGAAGAAGGTATGAACTATGTTTCTGCCTTGTCTGCGCCGCTCGACGAGCTTGGCCATGACGACGTGAGCCAAGGTACGGGCGATACTGTTGACATGGCCGCACCATCCCCTGAGCCCGTCAAACCCGAAAGCGTCGTGCTTCCCTTTGAAACCGCGCGCCCGGCAGACCCTGCACCTGAGGTAACCGCAAAAGAAACACCGACCGATCAGGACGCCGCTGCTAAGAACGCCCCGCCCGTAACGGAGGCATCCGCGGAACCTGTGGCAGAGCCAACGCCATCAGGGCCCGAGACACCAGCGGTCTCTGCCCCCGCAAGCACGTCAGCCTCTCTCAACGATGACGTTAAGAGCGCCTCGCAACCCATTGAAGAAAAACAGATAAAATCACCAGAAACGTCTTCACCAAGGCTCGACGCCGCGCCCGACATACCGCCGCAGGCCCCCGCAGAAACACCTGAAACAGCGTCACCTGAACCTGCGCAATCGGCCGCCGCCCCCCGCCAAGAGGCTGCAGACGCCCAAACGGCGGAGAACAATACTCCCCCTGCCAAAGCCAGCCCACCTTCCACCGCAACGCCACCGACACAGGCAGCACAGCCTCGTGTGGTCGATGTCACCTTGCCGTCGGAAACCGACATCCCCGCCAGCGCGGCATTGCTGTCCTCGGCCCTTGGCATCCGCAAGATCAGCCCCGCCGCCGCAACCGACATCGCACCGGTCTTGGCCCGGCTTGTCGCACTGCGCGATTCCATGGCTGCTGGGGTCTCAGACCACAGTCCAACGACAAAAGACTGACACCCCATGCGCTTTGCGGCAATTCCCCCTTGCGCACCCGCAATTATCAGGTATTTACCGCCTCATGTCGGGCTATGGCGCAGCCTGGTAGCGCGTCCGTCTGGGGGACGGAAGGTCGCAGGTTCGAGTCCTGCTAGCCCGACCAACCGACATAAAACAAACGCCCGCGCCTGTAACGGTGCGGGTGTTTGCATTTGAAAGGTCCTGCTATGGGCGGTGTTATCCCAAACCAGAAAATCAGCGAAATGATCAGCGCAGGACAGATAACCGGTACGCTATCGATTGACCCCGCCCAAATTCAACCCGCCAGCCTTGATCTGCGCCTTGGCACAGTTGCCTACCGCGTGCGCGCCTCGTTTCTTGCGGGGCATGGTGCCAAAGTCGCCGACCGTCTGGCCGAGTTTGAGATGCACCGCGTTGACCTCACCGATGGGGCCGTTCTTGAAAAGGGCTGCGTTTATGTCGTCCCGCTGATGGAAGGGCTCGCCCTGCCCGACGATGTCTCTGCCGTCGCCAACGCCAAAAGCTCGACCGGACGGCTCGACCTGCTGACCCGCACCATCACAGATGGCGGCACCGAATTTGATCGCGTGAGCGCCGGCTACACCGGCCCGCTTTATGCTGAAATCTGCCCGCGCTCATTCTCGGTGCTGGTACGGCCGGGCATGCGTCTGAACCAGATCCGGTTCTCGACCGGTGATGCCACGTTGAACGACGACGCCTTGCGCGCCTTGCATAAATCCACCCCGTTGGTCGATGGCACACCGGTCATTGACGACGGTTTGGGCTTCTCTGTTGATCTGCGCCTGCCCGGCACCACCTTGGTCGGCTACCGTGCCAAGCCGCATACCGGCGTCATTGATCTGGATAAAATCGGCCACTACGCCCCCGCCGACTATTGGGAGGAAGTACATAGCAACAACGGCCAGATCATTCTGGATCCCGGCGCGTTCTACATCCTTGTCAGCCGAGAAGCCGTGACGATCCCGCCAGAATACGCCGCAGAAATGGCCCCCTACCTTGCCATGGTGGGCGAATTCCGTGTCCATTATGCGGGCTTCTTTGACCCCGGTTTTGGTCATGATAAATCAGGCGGAGCCGGATCACGCGGCGTCCTCGAGGTCCGCTGCCACGAGGCCCCCTTTGTGCTGGAACACGGCCAGGTCGTGGGCCGGCTGGTCTATGAAAAGATGGCGGAAGTCCCAACCCAGCTTTACGGGGCCGGCATTGCCTCAAACTACCAAGGTCAAGGCCTCAAACTAAGCAAACATTTCGCAGCCCCCGGCTAAGCCGCTTCTCTGGCTTAAAAATATCCCGGGGGACGCCCCTTTTGGAGCGGGGGGGGGCAGAGCCCCCTACAACACCCGACTACGACGCTTAAAAACGCCCCAAGCGTCGCATGGCTTTCAACATCTGACGTGATTGTTTGCCTTGGGCGCGGGCCGCACGGTTACGGCGCGCATCTTCCTCGGGCGATACATCAGACTGTTCGCCCGTGCTCTTTTTGCCCTTGCCGATTTTGGATGCCTGATCAAAGCCAAGGTTCACACCGCGGTTGATCAGTTGCCCCATAACCCGGCGCATAATCATGTTTACTATCTGGTTCATCTCTCGACCCCGTCGATTGCACGTGAAAATTGACTGTTGGTCCTAATATAACAGAGTCCGGGACGTTTTTCAGGCCCTCCACAGCTTTAATCTTCAAAAAGCTCGCTTTGACCTTCCACGTCTTCGTCAACATCGTCCTCTTCTCCCGCCATCAGCGGCAGCCCGCCAAAGGCCGGGCGGCTTTCCAATAGCCCGGCAGAGCGTAGCTCTTTCAGGCCAGGTAGATCGCGCGGGCTTTCCAGACCGAAATGCGCCAGGAACCCTTGGGTGACGACAAAAGTAACGGGCCGCCCCGGGGTCATCTTGCGCCTGCCAAAACGGATCCAGTCAAGCTCAAGCAGTTGATCCAATGTACCCCGAGACACAGAAACACCACGAATTTCTTCGATCTCGGCGCGAGTCGCGGGTTGGTGATAGGCGATGATGGCCAAGGTTTCGATCGCGGCCCGCGATAGCTTGCGCACCTCAACCGTCTCTTTTTGCATCAGATACCCCAGATCAGCAGCGGTGCGCATCGCATAGGCATCACCGATCTTGGCCACCTGCACGCCCCGCCCTTCATAGCGCTTACGCAGATGTACCATCGCTTCGGCTGCATCGCAGCCGTGAGGCATGCGCGTTTCAATCTCGCGCAGCGTGACGGGTTCGGCAGTGGCAAAAAGAATAGCCTCAAGCATGCGCTCCTGCTCAGCAACGGGTGGGGCTTCAAACAGGCTTTCTTCTTGATCTTCAATGGCTTCAGTCACCACGTCCCTCTCTTTTTCGCAGTTCAATCGGGGCAAAACTGTCGGACTGCCGGATTTCCAGATGGCCCTCTTTAACCAGCTCAAGCGAGGCGGCAAAGGTCGATGCCGTGGCCGAGCGGCGCATGACCGGGTCCTCGGCCCAGCCGTCGGGCAGATAACTGGTCAGATCGCCCCAGTCCCCCGCAAATCCGATCAAGCCTCGCATCCGCTCCAAGGCTTGTTCCATCGTGAACACCTTTTCACGGTCCATCACAAAGGGCCGGAATTCATCGCGGGTGCGGATGCGCGCATAGCCTTGCATCAGATCCAGCAAGGTCGCGCTATAGGTGACGCGGCGCGTGCGTTTGACCTCGTGGGTTTGACCGCGCGCAAAAAAGTCGCGCCCCAGCTGATCGCGCGCCATCAGCCGCGCGGCTGCATCGCGCATCGCCTGCAAGCGTTCCAACTGAAACGCAAGATGGGCTGCCAGTTCCTCGCCTGTGGGGCCTTCCTCGGTCGGGTCAGGCGGCAGCAACAGCCGCGACTTCAGGAATGCCAGCCATGCGGCCATCACCAGGTAATCGGCGGCCAGTTCCAACCGCAACGCCTTGGCTTTTTCCACGAACAGCAGATATTGCCGCGCCAGCTGAAGGACCGAAATTTTGCGCAAGTCGACTTTCTGGGTGCGGCTGAGGGTCAACAACAGGTCCAACGGGCCCTCGAACCCGTCCACGTCCACGATCAATGCTTCGGCGGCCAGCCTTTCGGCGACCGTTGTCTGGTCTTCCTCAAAAAGGTTTTCAGCCATGCAATTCCTCGCCCAGAAGCGCGTCAAGCTTCGCAGTCAGGGCAGAAATGTCAATCTCATCGGGGGGCCTGCGCATAGATAGTGCACGTTCGGCACGAATTTGCGCCATATCTGTCATTTCCCCGGCCGCATCGGCCACCAGAGCACGATCCGCAAGGGATGCATTACAGTACAAGATCACGTCACAGCCCGCCGCCAGCGCATCCCGGCTGATTTGGTTGGGGCTGCCGTCAAGCGCCTTCATCGAGATGTCATCGGTCATGATCAGGTTATCAAACCCGATCTCGTCGCGGATCAGCCCCATCATCACCGGTGACAGCGTCGCAGGCCGCGGATCAATCGCATCATACACCAGATGCGCCGTCATCCCCATCGGCAGATCGTTCAACGCCTTGAACGGCGCAAAATCACAGCGCGCCAGATCACCATGCGCAGCGTCGACCAACGGCAGATCAAAGTGGCTGTCCATCGTCGCCCGCCCATGCCCCGGCATATGTTTCACCACGGGCAGCACACCGCCCGCCAGCATCCCGTCAGCGGCGGCGCGGCCCAATGCTACCACCTGCGCGACATCTGTCCCATAGCAGCGGTTGCGTAGAAATTCATGAGTGTGCGAGCCGACGACATCAACCATCGGGGCGCAATTGCTGTCGATACCCACGGCATAAAGCTCCTGCGCAATCAGGCGATACCGGATGTACATTGCTTCGGCCGCCTGCGCACCGGCGGCCTGCACGAAATCAAGCGGCGGCGTCCAGTCACGCCAGATCGGGCCGCGCAGACGCTGCACACGTCCGCCTTCCTGATCGACGGTAATCACTGCGTTATGGCCCGCCGCGTCGCGCATTTCATCGCACAGGGCGCGGACCTGATCAGGCGTATCGATATTGCGGGCAAACAGGATAAACCCAAAGGGCTTAACTGCCCGGAACAACGCCTTTTCCTGCGCTGTCAGACGTAAGCCGGTGGCATCCAGTATCGTCGCGCCAAACCGCATTAACGGGTCACGACAGGGATACAATCAGCGTTTTCCGCCACAAGGGCCGAACAAAAGCGGCGCGCATCGGCGATATCCAGGAACCCATGCGCACGCAGGCGGTAGAACGTGCGCCCGCCACTGCTGGCTTGCTGAACAATGCGGGACTTACCTTCGAGATAGGCCCCAAAGCGACCGTTCAGCTTATCCCATTGGCTTCGCGCGATCTCGGGCGTGTCAAAAGCTCCCAACTGGACCAAGCGCGTGCCCGTGGGCAGGCTGTCAGCAGCAAGTTCCTTGACCTCTCTCGCTGATGCGCTGGTGTCGAATGCCGCAGGGGTCACAACTGCACGCACAGCGGGCCGGTTTTTGGGACGCAGTGACGCTTTGACCCCCGGCTCTGCGACCATGGCAACTGCAATGGCGTTTGAGACGGCCAAATCCAGCGATGCAGGATCGATTGAAACACTCGCTTGGATCGGCTCGATCTCGGCGGTGTCCATAGGTTCCATTCCGTCGGTCAATTGCGCAACCAGATCATCGACATCGCCGCTTTTCAGGGCGGCATGCACGTCACCTGCCGCAGGATGCACCGCCGCCGCCTGTGGCACAGGTGCAACCATTGACGCCAGAATGGGCTGATCTTCGGCCTCAAGATCAAGGGGTTTGGGGGCCAAAATAACACGTTCCGCCAGTTGATCCGCCGTCCCTTCAGAGGCGACAGCATTGACCGACAGCCCCTGATTTAGGGCCAGTTGACCGCCCGGATTTTCGGGGCGCACACGCATGTCGCCTTGGGCGGCGCGGACAATGGGAATCCCGCTGACATCGCGCACGATCAGCTTATAACCCCAGACGCCGATGCCAATAACAAGCGCCGTCGACAATGCAGCACCGGCGATATTGGTTATATTCGCCAATGAGTTAGACCGCTGAGGGGCCACATCGTACATATCGGAATCTGCGTAATATCCCCCAGCTTGGGGGGAAGACGTGTAATCTGCCATCTTTGCCTCACTGCCCGCCGCTCATTAATCGGCGCGGGTCCTATACTTTGAACTTACCTGTCCGGCAGGCGTGCGTTTAACGCATCTCTTCTGCCGGGGTCACCCCAAGAATACCAAGACCTGACGCAATTACAATCGCTGCGGCCTTTGCCAGAGCGATTTTTGACTGAGACACGGCAGCATCATCCTGCAAGAAACGCAGAGACGGCACGTCATTACCGCGGTTCCAAAGCCCGTGGAAATCGCCCGCCAATTCGTAGAGATAAAAGGCAATCCGGTGCGGCTCATTGCTGCGTGCGGCTGTCTCAACCAGGCGCGGCCATTCCGCCAGCTTGCCAGCCAGTTTCAGTTCAGCCTCGTGGTCCAACAGCGACAGATCAGCGGCTTGCAAGGCCGCCATATCCGTGGCCACGCCAGCCTCATTTGCTTTGCGCAGAACCGAGTTTACCCGCGCATGGGCGTATTGCACGTAGAACACGGGGTTTTCGCGCGATTGCTCAAGCACCTTGGCAAAGTCGAAATCCAGCATCGCATCGTTTTTGCGCGTCAGCATCACAAAGCGGGTCACATCAGGGCCGACCTGATCGACCACGTCGCGCAGGGTAACAAACGTCCCTGCCCGTTTGGACATCTTGAATTCTTTGCCATCTTTGAACAGCTTAACCAGTTGGGTCAGCTTGATATCCAGCGGCACGGTGCCACCGGACAGCGCGGATACAGCCGCCTTCATCCGCTTGACGTAACCGCCATGGTCGGCCCCGAACACATCAATCAACATGTCAAAACCGCGTTGCACCTTGTCATAGTGATACGCAATATCAGGGGCAAAATACGTCCAGCCGCCGTCGGATTTCATCACCGGCCGGTCCACATCATCGCCATGCGCAGTGGATTTGAACAACGTTTGTTCGCGCGGTTCCCAATCCTCGGGCAGCTTGCCTTTTGGCGGCTCAAGCACACCTTCGTAAATCAGACCCTTGGATTTCAGATCCTCAATCGCCGCCTCGATCAAACCGGTTCCGTACAGCGACTTTTCGGAAAAGAACACGTCCATCTTAACGCCCAAAGACGCCAGATCAGCCCGGATCAGGTCCATCATCGCCTCGGTGGCAAAGCTGCGCACGTCTTCCAGCCAGACGTCTTCGTCCTTGCCGATATAGGCGTCGCCAACCTTGGCTTTCAGCGCCTCGCCGACCGCAATCAGATAGTCACCGGGATAGGTGCCATCGGGAAAGGCAACCTCTTGGCCATGGGCCTCAAGATACCGCAGATAGACCGACCGTGCGAGCACATCGACCTGCGCGCCACCATCGTTGATGTAATATTCGCGCGTGACGTCAAAGCCCGCAAAATCCAGCAAGGATGCCAAGGCATCGCCAAAAACCGCACCACGTGTATGGCCCACGTGCAGCGGACCGGTCGGGTTGGCGGACACATATTCGACGTTGACCCGTTTTCCTGTACCCAGATCACCGCGACCGAAATCAGTGCCCTCGGCCAAAATCGCGCTCACAACGCCTTGCCAGACCGACGGGGCCAGACGCAGGTTCAAGAACCCCGGCCCGGCGACCTCGGCGGATGTGATCCGCGGATCTTCGGCCAGTTTCTCCGCCAGTTTCTCGGCAATGTCACGGGGCTTCATGCCTGCCGGTTTGGCCAGCACCATCGCGGCATTGGTGGCCATATCGCCATGGGCCGCATCGCGTGGTGGTTCCACTGCAATGGCGTCAAAGCTTAGGCCAGCGGGCAAAAACCCATCAGCAACAAGCGCATCAAGCGTGGACAGCACATGGGTGCGGATATCGGCAAATAGGTTCATTGGGGCATTCCTTCGGCTTGGCCCTGTGTATCACCTGAAAAACCGCCAAACATCAAGAGCGCTTAGCCCTTGATCAGCCGTTCATGTTCCTGAATCGCAAAGCGGTCGGTCATTCCCGAGATATAATCGCTGACGATCCGCGCGAGCGCCGTTTCATCCTGTGCGTCCTCGACATCCTTGCGCCACTGTTTTGGCAATTCTTCGGGGTGCGCACAGAAATGCGGAAACAGATCCTCGACCACTTCGGTCACCTGCTTGCGCATGATCACAACAGACGGCGCACGGTACATGCGGTCGAACAAAAACGCGCGGATCACTTTGAGGTCTTGAAAAACAGGGTCCGAAAACTGGATCAGGGTGCGGCCCGCCATGCGAATATCGGTCGCGGATTGCGGCTGCATTTCATCCAAACGGGCCTTTGCAACAGTAATGACATCCTCGACCAGCACGCCAAAGAACCGGCGCAGCGCTTCGTGACGGCGGCGGTAATAGTTCAGACCGGGGTACAAACGGTCCACTTCGGCAAAGTTGCGTTCAAGAATGGGCAGCTTGGCCAGCTCATCCGTCGAAAACAACTCGGCGCGCAGCCCGTCATGCAAATCATGGTGGTTGTAGGCCACATCATCGGCGATCGCGGCGACCTGCGCCTCGGCACTGGCATAGGTTTCCAGCTCCAGATCATGCTGGCGACCATAGGCCTCAAGCGCCCAGGGCAATGGCCCGGTCACCGGACCGTTATGCTTGGCAATGCCTTCCAAGGTTTCCCACGTCAGGTTCAGCCCATCAAATTCCGCGTAATGCCGCTCAAGATGGGTCACAATCCGGATCGCCTGCGCGTTGTGATCAAACCCGCCATAGGGCTGCATCAATACCTGTAATGCGTCCTCTCCGGTGTGGCCAAAAGGCGGATGGCCCAAGTCATGCGCCAATGCAACGGCCTCGGTCAGTTCGGCGTTCAACCCCAATGCCCCCGAAATCGTGCGCGCCACTTGAGCAACCTCAATCGAATGGGTCAGACGTGTGCGATAATAATCGCCCTCATGCTCAATAAACACCTGCGTCTTGTGCTTGAGCCTGCGAAACGCACTGGCATGGATGATCCGGTCACGATCCCGCTGAAAGCAAGACCGAAAAGTACTCTCCTCCTCCGGCATCAACCGTCCCCGGGTCGCTGCCGGATCAGAGGCAAAAGAAGCGCGCATGTTCAGTGGTCCTTGTGGCCTGTCCTGTGGCTTTCTATATTGTAAGCAACGACAGATGGAAACCGATCACACCGGAGCCCGAAAATGAACCTGCCACCCAAAGTTACCTCTCGTGCATTTGACCGTCTTGCCGAAATCGGCGCGGCCGCAGATGGCAAGGCCTTGCGCGTCGCAGTCGAAGGGGGCGGATGCTCTGGCTTCCAATATGAAATCATCCTGGATGATCCCAAGGACGACGATATGATCCTCGAGGGGGCCGGTCAGAAAGTCGTGGTCGACAGCATCTCGCTCCCCTTCTTGGCAAATGCGACAATCGACTTCTCCGAAGAGCTGATCGGCGCGCGTTTCGTGATTGAAAACCCCAACGCGACCAGCGCCTGCGGTTGCGGTACATCCTTCTCGATGTAGCTTCCGGCCCCAGGTTTCATTTTGCCAAAAAAACTCCCGCCGGAGGCTGACCTCATGCCAATGAGGTCATCGCCCCAGAACACGCGCGCGAGAAACCTTGAAAAAAGGCCTCAAACCTTGGGCTGGACTGCTCTGCCAGTGCGATCACGGACTGCTCGACACCGCTAAGATGATCTGTGAGCGTCTGGCGCATCCGCGGCCAATCCGGCAGACGTTTGGGCCCGAGCTCGAACAGGCTTTCTGACAGACCACGCAATGCGCCCTGCCCGACCATTGCCCCATGGACTGAGACCTGGCCCGTAGGGACCGCATGGTTGAACGCGGGGCGATCCACCAGATGCGTCAGCCAACCGGTGACCAGATACCCGTGATAGACATCGCTCGCCCCCGGTGCACCGCAAATCATGGTGCAGTTTGCATGGGCCTCGACTACCAACCGTTCCCAGATCGGGCTGGGCACCGCGCCCGCAAGGCGCAATGCGGCACAAATTTCTGATAGTAAATCAATATCTTGATCCAAAAACGCCAACAGCCCAGCATATTCAAGGCTGGTCAATGCCTCAGGTGCCACCCCCGGATCACAGCGGCCATAATCACTGAGATAGAAAACAATATGAGCCAACTCATAAGCGGCTTTCTTGTTGGGCACCGCAAAGGTCCGGGGCCGCGCGATAAAGTTCTGCAACCTGTCGCCAAGGCCGGCCGCGTGGCATTTCGTCTGCACCCCGCGCCGCGCCAAAAGCCGCGCAGCCTCGCCCCGCTGCAAATCCGACAGCTCGGCTTCGACCAGCCCTTGGGCAGCCACCCAGTGGCACAGTGCCTCGCCTTGCGTTCCGCCTGCGCCCAGATCCTCAAGATCCAGACAAATTGACAGGTAAAACCGATAATACTGCGGGAAAAACTCAAGCTGACGGCGGATCGTATCATAAAACGCCGCATAAGGATCAAGCGCTGCATCAATACCATCTACGGACATGCTCGCCAGAATACCCAGCCATTCGGCGTTTTCTTTCAACCAGAACACATCCCCTCGCGCGCGACGCTGGTTTGCGAACATTACGCTCAAGGCCTCAGGCCCGGCGGCGGTCGCGGTACCCTTGGGGCGCGGTGTGAAGGAAAGAATATTTGACATTAGCAGTCTCCGGCAAGGTTCTGCGCCAGGTGCCGGGCGCAGAACCGATTTTATCTTAGGCTCAGCAGCTGGTTGTAAACAGCTCGACCAGGTGGCCCGAGGTCATTTCAGTCCCCGCAGGACCGCAGCTTGTGGTGAACAGTTCCGTACCGCCGCCGGTCATCATTTGAACAGGCCCCGCGCTGGATCCGGTAGTGAACAACTCTGTTCCGCCGCCCGTCATCATCTGGACAGGCCCTGCGCTGGAGCCAGTGGTGAACAGCTCTGTTCCCTGTCCAGCATGCATGGATGCCATCCCCGTTGGAGCTGCGGCAAATTGTGTTTCATCGACATAGGCTAGTGCGGTCATTTTTAGTCCTCTGTGAGGTTAAGGTTTCTGAATTGCAACCGGAGGCAGCAATCTGTCACTAAATAATCGGAAAAGTAGTTACTCACGCGTTAATTCTTCTTATAGTAGAATTTTCGTCAATTTATCCACATTCTGGCCCCACAGAATGCATGCCATAAGCCTCTTACCAAACTACACATTCCAAAAGTTATCCACAAAACTCGGCCATAATCCACATCATCTATCCTAGGTTGAACCCGCCAGAATCAAGCAAAATTCCTGCCCGAATCGCTGTGACCCGTCTCAAATTTTGACGCGCGCGGCACTTGCCCCATGCTGCCGGATACGCGATAGCTGAGAACAATCACCGGCTTGGGGGCAATCATGAAAATCGCGACGTTCAACATTAACGGCATCAAGGCCCGCATCGACGCATTGCCCCAGTGGCTGGACGAGGCGCAGCCGGACGTGGTGGTGCTGCAAGAGATCAAATCGATCGATGAAAACTTCCCCCGCGAACTGTTCGAGGACCGTGAATATAATGTCGAAACCCATGGGCAGAAATCCTTCAACGGGGTCGCGATTCTGTCAAAACTGCCCCTCGAAGACGTAACACGCGGTCTGCCCGGTGACGACACCGATGAACAAGCCCGCTATATTGAGGCGTCGGTGATGGGCGAGAAGCAGGCCATCCGCATCTGCGGGCTTTACCTGCCCAATGGCAATCCGGTGGAGTTGGACGTCAATGGCGCGCCCGTCGCTGGTGGAAAATATGCGTATAAGCTGGCATGGATGCAACGTTTGCAGGACCGGGCCCGCGCCTTGCTCGCTGAAGAAACGCCATTTTTGATGACAGGGGATTACAATATCATCCCCCAAGCCGAAGACGCAGCCAAACCGGACGCCTGGCGCGAGGATGCCTTGTTTCGTCTGGAATCTCGCACCGCGTGGCGGCGGTTGATCGCACTTGGGCTGACAGACGCATTTCGCGCCCGCACTCAAGGGCCGGGGCATTACAGTTTTTGGGATTATCAGGCAGGGGCGTGGAACCGCAACAATGGCATCCGCATTGACCATTTCCTACTCAGCCCCGCCGTGGCCGATAGCTTGCAAGAGTGCCAGATCGACAAGGATGTGCGCGGGCGGGACAAGCCTTCGGACCATGTGCCGGTCTGGGTTGATCTGGATATCTAGCCGTTATTTTTGAGGCAAGCGGCGGGGGGCCAGCCCCCCGACCCCCGGGATATTTCAAAGCCAGAGAATATAGGCATCAGGCCTGAAGTTCGGCATCCCAATACAAGAAATCCATCCAGCTTTCATGCAGGTGGTTTGGCGGAAACTTGCGCCCCATGTTGCGCAATTCCTCTGCATCGGGTTGGCGCGGTGGTTTACGCAGTTGAAACCCGGTTTGGTGCAGAGCTTTGGAGCCTTTGCGCAGATTGCACGGACTGCATGCCGCGACAACGTTCTGCCAGCTTGTGATGCCCCCTGATGCGCGCGGTACCACATGGTCAAAGGTCAAGTCGCCACGCGCGCCGCAATATTGGCAGCAGAATTCATCCCTCAGGAATAAATTAAAGCGCGTGAAGGCCACGCGCTTTTGAGGTTTTACATAATCTTTGAGGACGACCACCGAGGGGATGCGTATCTCCATCGAGGGGCTGTGCACGTATTCATCGTATTCGGCGACGATATCTACCCTGTCCAGCCATTTCGCTTTTATCGCGTCTTGCCAGGGCCAAAGTGACAGCGGATAGTAGGACAATGGCCTGTAATCCGCATTCAGCACCAAGGCCGGTTTGTGTTTCAGCCCTGCCGGGCTGCGCGTGAATTCTGTTCTGAAATCGCCGTCCATGTAACTTAAACCCTTTGCCGTTCCGCGTCCGGTCCGGCGGGAACAGCCCCGCCGATGGTTAAAACTATATCTCGTGTTTTGCGCCTGACAAGTCGCAAATAAGCACAAGATGTCGCAGAAACGGTATGATGGTTAAGTAACAGGCATGTGAAGAATGACCGTATAACGGATATAATGATCGAAATACCGTCGACACAGGAGCGAGAGGATGTGAAGTTTGACTGGCATGCGGATGAGATCAACCGCGCGACGCCGCTGGATGGCAATTATAAATCGACCCAGAATGTGAGGCGGTATCTACGCAATCAGTGCGGCGATGCGTTTAAATTTGACCGCCCGTTTATGGCGTGGATCCGAAGCGGCGTGCCGAAAACAATGGGCGACGTGGCCGATGAATGGACACGCCGCCAAGGGGGCGTTTAGAGCCCAAGTTTATCGCGCATGAAGGCCAGTGCCACACTCAACCCGTCGGGGGCAATGCCGTGGCCTGTGCCTTTCATGATATGGGCGTACACATCCGTCCAACCCGCGTCTTGCAGGGCTTGCGCCGCTTCGGGCAGCGATTGCGGCGGGACAACGTCGTCTGCATCGCCATGGACCAACAGAACCGGTGGGCGCACGGTTGCATCGTCCTTGAGGCTATCGGGGCTTAGCAATCGGCCCGAAAACGCGACAATACCGGCCACGGCATCTTCGCGGCGCGGGGCCACATGCAGCGCCATCATCGTGCCCTGACTAAACCCCAAAAGCACCACTTGTTCGGGCAACAAGTCTTCGTCCACCATCAACGCATCAAGGAATGCATTCAGGTCATCAACCGCCTGCATCATGCCGCGCTCGGACTCTTCTTCGGAGGAGTTATCGATCCACGGGATCGGAAACCACTGAAACCCCATTGGGGCACCGGCGCAGGCCTCTGGCGCGTCGGGGGCAATAAACAGCGTGTCGGGCAGATGTTCGCCCAAGGGATCAGCCAGCCCCAACAGGTCAGCACCATTGGCCCCATAACCGTGCAAGAACACGACGGCAGACCGCGTTTCCCCCGATACCGGTTCGCGGCGTTCTGCATTTAAGACACGTGTCATGTGATCCCTTCCCTTTGTTTTACAACGCGGTAGTACGAAAACAGCGCGCGGGCTGCAACCGACCGCCACGGCGACCAAGCCTCGGCCATCTGTGCAAGCTGTTTCGGCTTTGGCCGCACTGGCAGATCAAAAAGCGTTTTTGCGGCCTCTTGCAAGGCCAGATCACCCTCGGCAAACACATCGGCGCGGCCCAGCGAGAACATTGCATAGATTTGCGCCGTCCAAGTGCCAACGCCAGGGATCGCGGTAAGGGTTTTGATCACCTCATCATTGGGTACATCGCGCAGGGCGTCATAATCGATCCCCGACTGCGCCAGCGCCAAAGCATAGCGAATTTTCTGCCGGCTCAGACCTGCCGCGCGCAAGCCTTCTTCGCCAGCCGAGATAATCGCGGCCTCGTGGGTCAGGCCCTGCGCATCCATCTTGGCGCTCATCGCGTTGGCGGAGGCAACGGATACTTGCTGGCTGATGATCGCCCCGATCAAAGCATCAAACCCGTCGGCGCGTAATCGCAGCGGCAAAGGGCCAGTGGCCTGCAACGCATCGGCAAAACGGGGCTGTGTGTTGGCCAGCCACGCCGCCCCTTCGGCGACATCCGCATCGCAGGTGATGATCCGACCGACATTTTTCATTACGCTCACTTCCCGCCGCTCATAGGGTATCCAGCCATTCCAGCGCGTCCTTGGCCCTGTACAACACCAACGCGCCCGCTGGCGGGGCTGATCTGTCGATTACAATGCTGCGCAGGCCCATTTCCCGCGCGGCGTCCAGTTTGGGCCGGCTGGGCAACCCACCCACATTCCGGCAAATTAGGGTGTCGATGTCCAGTTCTCGAAACAGGGCCACTTCCTGTGCGACGGTAAAGGGCGGTGTCCCGAACACAGGCTGCACAAAATCAGGCAAGGCGCTGCGCATCTTTGGGTCATTTTGGCGCAGGAAAAGCGTGTCCCCCTTGAACAGCGTAAATTCGGGCACAGATCCCCTGCCCGTCGCGGCAAAGACCCGTGCGCCGGGAAAAATCATATCAGCAGCGGCTCGGACAGACGCGGCGCGCAGGACGGGTGGATCGATCGGCCAAATCGGCCGCAACACCCGCGCATAAGCGAGGCCCATTTCGGCGGCCGCCGCTGCGGCCATATCAGCCACATCGCTATCGAACCCGTGGCCCGCGTCGCAAATCGCGGTGATGCGCTGCTGTGCCAGAAAAAACTTCATATCCCCCACAGACGCGGGTGCCCAAATTTGCGAGGGCACGGCCAAGGGGCCAAAACTGCGTTCCGGCGCGCGCAAAATCGCCTGCATTCGTTGCCCATTCTGCGTGAATTGGGATGCAATATCATGCGCCTCGGCGCTGCCAGCGATCAACAATATATGAGAGGTCTGATCCATCAGCCAACCGTCGCCCAGCCAGCGCGCAGACACAAGGGGCTTGCCGATCCCAAAACCTGAGTTTACCCCGTTCGCATGACAATGATTGATGACACCCGCGCCAAGCGCAATGTGGCCGTTCTGGTCATCGCGCAGGCTTTCCTTGGCAGCCAGATGCCGATGTATTTCGTGGTCGGTGGATTGGCGGGGCAACAGCTTTCGCCCAACCTGTGCCTTGCCACCTTGCCGATCTCGATGATCGTGTTCGGATCCATGACAACCGCGCCTTGGCTGTCGGGCGTCATGCAACGGTTCGGACGCCGCGCGGGTTTTGTGGTGGGGGCGTTTGGCGGGATGTCGGGCGCAGCACTTTGCGCCTATGCCCTCATGATTGAGAGCTTTCTGGTTTTTCTATTGGGCAGCTATCTGGCTGGTATCTACATGTCTTCGCAGGGTTTTTTCCGTTTTGCGGCGACGGACACCGCATCGGATGAATACCGGCCAAAGGCGATTTCCTATGTGATGGCCGGCGGGCTGCTGTCCGCTGTCATTGGCCCGCAATTGGTCAGCCTGCTGACCGGGGCCAACCCGGATGCGACCGTTGTGCGGTTTTTGCCGGTCTATATCGCCGCGATTGCGCTGAACGCTGCGGGCATGGCGCTGTTCGCATTTTTAAAAATCCCCAAGCCGCCGATCCCAGCCGTTGATGCGCCCAAGGGTCGCTCGCGAATGGAACTGCTCAAGACGCCGCGCATTGCCGTGGCTGTGGTTTGCGGCATGGTGTCTTATGCGTTGATGAACTTGGTGATGACATCGACACCGCTGGCGGTGGTGGGCTGTGGCTATGACATCGTGGACGCGTCGCATATCGTAACCGGCCACGTGTTGGCGATGTATGCCCCGTCGTTCTTTACCGGGCATCTGATCGCACGTTTCGGGGTCGAAAAGATCCTTGGCCTTGGCATCGCAATTCTTGCCGTGGCCGGGATGGTCGCCTTGCAAGGGGTCGAACTGAGCAATTTCTATATCGCATTGATCCTGCTGGGCATTGGCTGGAACTTTGGCTTTATCGGGGCCACATCGATGTTGGCTGGCGCACATGAACCCCATGAACGCGGGCGCATGCAGGGGCTGAACGATCTGCTGGTGTTCGGTGGCGTGACCTTTGCGTCGCTGGCCAGTGGCGGGCTGATGAACTGTTCAGGCGGCAGCGCTGTCGAAGGCTGGGCCGCCGTGAACATCGCGATGATCCCGTTTCTGGTGCTCGCCGGTGGTGCGTTGATCTGGCTGGTGCTGCGCCAGAAACCTGAACAGGCGTAGCCTACCAACGTCCGCTAAGGGCGCGCCATGACAGCGCAAACCGGTCAAGCGGCGGCAAGGTACCCGACCCGACGCGCGACGGCGTCTCAATCGCGGCTTCCAGCACCGCAGCGCTCGCCCCAATGCTAAACAGTGCGGGCCGTGCGGCTGCCGAAACTTTACCACGCGATTGACGGGCTTTTTCCAGCCGAGTCAGTGCCTTGCGGGCTAATGCTGACAC
Source organism: Sulfitobacter marinus (assembly GCF_900116285.1). GTDB lineage: Bacteria > Pseudomonadota > Alphaproteobacteria > Rhodobacterales > Rhodobacteraceae > Sulfitobacter > Sulfitobacter marinus. The sequence continues at coordinate 970,658 of NZ_FPAJ01000001.1, forward strand.
ACCTGCATCGGTACCATCAAGCAACGGAATGCGCCCCTGCTCCACCAATTGCGGGATCGCCTGCAACCACGCCGCCACACCAGCGCCATAGCCCGCATCGCGTACAACAACCTCGTCCGCCGTGCCCAAACTCGATGCAGCAACCCACATCAAGCTGCCCGCCGTCTGGTCAATATAGGCGTCAAAATGCGCCTCGTCCTCGAACGGGTCGCGGTAGATATCCCACCTGCGCGCGCCCACCAGCGTATCCAGATGATGCGCCTGATCCGCCGCGATCACAGCACCCAAGGGCGTTGCAACCTCGTGCCGGCGCACGGCACCGGATTTGCCAATTTCATCGCACACATCACGCCACCACTGCAGGCGCATTTCAGCAATCATCGCCTCTTGCGTCACCCAAGGCGCACGCGCCACTTCGATGTTGAACGCGTAAAGCGGGAACAGAACACGCCGCGCCGCAAGCGGGGCCGCCATGGCCGCGCGAAACCGCAGCGGGTCTGCGCGTTCAACAATCGCGGCGCAGGCGGTCAGGTCGTCGTTAAATTTCATCCAAGAAATCCGATATGGCCTGAGCCGCTTCAGGGGCGTCTACGATGGCCAAATGTCCGTATTCCGGCACGATCACATAGGTGCCTTTATCGTTCACGGATGCCATCGTTTCCTCGTATTTATCCGCATAAAACGCGCTGTCATCGGCACCGGCCACCAGCAAAAACTTTGGCAACGCCGCCACATCCGCCAGATAATCGCCGCGCGGCGCAAAACCCGAGTTCAGCCGGTAGCTATAGGCCGTGGTCGCGGTGTCACCCAAGGGGCCGTCCAACACCTGCTGAGGCATGGCAAACTGGATCACCGTTCTATCATTCAACGCCGTAATGCGGAATGCGTTCAGGATCGACAACCCGATCATCCGGCGCAGTTGCACGGTTTCCCACCCGCCAGAGTTTTGCTGCGTTGTCGGCGCGTTGTACTTGAGGAACGGAGCAAGCAGCACCGCACCATCCAGCAGCGGGCCATATTCGCTGCCCGCAAACCGCGCGACCAAACCGCCGCCAGAGGAATGCCCGCCCATCACGATCTTTTGGCCCGGCACATGCACGGCGGTGATCAGGTCGATCAAATCATCCTCAAGCTGTGCGATATAATCAATGTCCCCACGCTGGCCCGGTGCTGTCCCATGGCCGCGCAAATCAGGGGCAAGCACCGCGGCCTTTTCGCTGAGCTTTTGGGCCATTTCGACGAATTGCAGACCGTGCCAGCCAGACCCGTGTACCAGCACCAGCAGCGGCGCGCCCGCAGGCCCGTCAAACCGGCGATATTTCAACGCATAGCCATCGCGCATGGGGGTGCTTAGCAACGGCGGGATTACCGGCATGGCCGCGTCTTGCGAAAGATATGCGTCGAAATCCAACACCTTACGCTCGGCCACAGGTTTGGGCGGATCGGTCAGAACCAGAACAACGGCGACACCCAGCGTGATCGCCACGCTCAGCACAATGGTCAGAGCAATCTTAAACAGCGTTTTCATTGCCCTTTATGCCTTATTATCGCGGATAAGCTTCCAACGGATCGCGTCCAACAGCGCCTCAAACGACGCATCCACTATGTTTGCCGAAACCCCAACAGTGGACCAACGCCGCCCCTGCCCGTCTTCGCTGTCGATGATGACACGCGTGACCGCTTCGGTACCGCCTTGGGTGATGCGCACCTTGAAATCGACCAGATGCATGTCTTCCAGCAGGGCGGAATATTGGCCCAAATCCTTGACCAGCGCCTTGGACAACGCGTTCACCGGGCCACGATCACAGCCCTCCGCATCCATGCTTTCGCTGACAGACAGACGCTTTTCACCGTCGACTTTGACGACCACCACCGCCTCGGACAGGCTCACCATCTGGTTATACTTGTTCTTACGCCGCTCGACCGTGACACGGTAGCGCTTGACCTCGAACAGGTCCGGCATCTGCCCCAAGGCTTGGCGCGCCAACAGCTCAAAGCTCGCCTGCGCGGTGTCATAGCTATAGCCATCCGCCTCGCGCGCCTTGACCTGATCCAGGATCAACCCAAGCGCCGGATCGCCTTTGGCCACGGACAAACCAGCGCCTTCAAGGCGACGGCGCAGATTGGATTGCCCGGCTTGGTTCGACATCGGAATGATGCGCGCATTGCCGACCAGCTCGGGCTGGACATGTTCGTAGGTGCTGGGGTCTTTCAGGATCGCAGAGGCGTGCAGCCCTGCCTTATGGGCAAAGGCGGAAGACCCGACAAACGCCGCTTGCTTCATCGGCACACGGTTCAGGATTTCATCCAAACTGCGGCTGATCTGAGTCAGCCCCTCAAGCGCCTCCAGACTGATCCCGGTGTCATAGGCGCTGGCGTAGGGTTCTTTCAGCAGCAAAATCGGGATCAGCGTGGTGAGGTTCGCATTGCCACAGCGTTCGCCCAGCCCGTTCAACGTGCCCTGAATTTGCCGCGCGCCCGCATCCACTGCGGCCAGCGAACAGGCCACGGCGTTTTCGGTGTCATTATGGGTATGGATGCCCAGATGGGTGCCGGGAATGCCTGCCGCGATCACCTCGGCGGTGATGCGCGCCACCTCGGCTGGCAGGGTGCCGCCATTGGTGTCGCACAGCACGATCCAGCGCGCACCTGCGTCATAGGCCGCCTTGATCGCCGTCAGCGCATAATCGGGGTTGGCGCGGTACCCGTCAAAGAAATGCTCTGCATCAAACAGTGCCTCGCGACCTTGGGCGACCAGATAGGCGATTGATTTTGAAATGTTTCCGGTGTTTTCAGCCAGTTCGATGCCAAGGGCGGCGGTCACATGAAAATCATGGGTTTTGCCCACAAGGCACACGGTATCCGTGCCCGCATTCATCACTGCGGCCAGCACGTCGTCATTTTCGGCCGATAAGCCCGCCCGTTTGGTCATCCCGAACGCCGTCATCTTGGCGCGGGTGCGCGGCGCATCGTCGAAAAACGCAGAGTCGGTCGGGTTCGCCCCCGGCCATCCGCCTTCGATGTAATCCACACCAAGCGTGTCTAGGGCGTTGGCGATGGTGATCTTCTCGGCGGTCGAGAATTGCACCCCTTGGGTTTGCTGCCCGTCGCGGAGGGTGGTGTCGTAGAGGTAGAGGCGTTGTTTAGTCATGAGATCGCCCCCCTTCCCTTATTCTTCCTTACGTCGTGCACTTTGCACGACCAGCCCCCGACCGCCCCAGTCACGCCGCAGGCGTGCTTCCAGCACGACGGCGGGGGCTTCGCCCCAACCCTCGGCCGGGGGCTGGCCTGTGTTACGAGGCGCATCATTTGATGGCCTCTAGCTTGGCTGGGTCGAAACCTACAGCTGGTGCTAGATCTACACCCGCCTTCGACATACGCACCTCGACCCCAGCCTCTACTAGAGCCTTTTTCAAGCTATCCACCGGAGCAAAATCCTTAGTTTGGAGAGCTTCTTCCCTTAATTTTTGGAGCAAATTGGCAAAATTAACCAGGTTAACAGATTCATCTGCGGCGAACCAATCACCCAATTCATCCGTAAGCAGCCCCAAGAATTGCGCAGAAGCCAGAAACTCTTCAATAGTGTACTCAGAAGGCTTTTTGACGCCATCTTCTCGAGAAGCCTCCCAAATATCATGAAACATGCTAATCAAGATTGATATTGCTAAGGTGCTGTTTAAGTCATCGGCAATCGCTGCAATGATTTCTTGGTTTGGTTTACTCGCCTTCACCCCTTTTACTGCTTTTCTCCAACCTCTTAATACTTTTTCTCCGTATTCAGCTTTTCCTACGGTCCAGTCCATCGGCTTGCGGTAATGCGTGCTTAACATCACGAACCGGATCACCTCTCCCGGCACGCCCTGATCTAACAAGTCGCGCACGGTAAAGAAGTTGCCCAAGGACTTGGACATCTTCTTGCCCTCGACCTGCAACATCTCGTTGTGCAGCCAATACCGGGCCATCTCATCGGTGCCATTTGCGCAGCAGCTTTGGGCGATCTCGTCTTCGTGGTGTGGAAATTGCAAATCCAAACCGCCACCATGAATATCGAACACATGGGGGTGCTTTTTTGCTTCATCCGACAACCGCCCCTCGCCCAACGGTTTTTTCCAAAGCAGTTCATCCGCCATGGCCGAGCATTCGATATGCCAGCCGGGACGGCCACGGCCCCACGGACTGTCCCAACCCGGCGTTGTGTCATCCGACGGTTTCCACAGCACAAAATCCATCGGATCTTCTTTGTAGGGGGCCACTTCGACCCGCGCGCCGGCGATCATGTCATCGACCGACCGTCCCGATAGCGCCCCGTATTTTTCGTAACTGCGCACACGGAACAGCACATGTCCCTCGGCAGCATAGGCATGCCCATTGGCAATCAAGTCTTCGATCATCGCGACCATCTGCGGGATATAGGCCGTCGCGCGCGGCATCTCGTTCGGCTCAAGCGCGCCAACGGCGGCCATATCGTCCAAAAACCATTGCGTCGTCTCGGCGGTGATCTCTCCGATTGACCGGCCACTTTCAGCAGCGCGTTTGTTGATCTTGTCATCCACATCCGTGAAATTGCGCACATAGGTCACGTGATCCGGCCCATACACATGGCGCAGCAACCGGAACAGCACATCAAACACGATCACAGGCCGCGCATTGCCCAAATGCGCGCGGTCATAGACCGTCGGCCCGCAGACATACATCCGCACGTTTTCAGGATCGATGGGAACAAATTCCTCGCGTTTGCGGGTTTTCGTGTTGTGCAGCTTGATCGTCGTCATATGGCGCGTCCTTACGCAAGTATGGCGCGGGCATGGCACATTTGGTTTGAAAAGAAAACGCTATGAACAGGCCCGCTGGAAAGTCTCAGCAGGAAATACAGCAAATAATTGTTGCGTTCATATTCATGGCACCTGCCTAGCGCGGTGCCGCACCCAAGGTCAAGGCTGATTGACAATCCTCCCCGCCTCTGCGCCCCTGCGCCAGCACATCACAAAGGGAGACAAACCATGCAGATATCTAAGCGGCTTACCAGCATTTTGGGCGGCGGTTCAGACGGTTGGGGTGTTTTCCTACGGGCGCGTCAAATGATTGCCGACGGCACCCCCGTGACCGAGCTGACGATTGGGGAACATGACATCCGCACGGCGGCCCCGATCCTGCAAGACATGCACCGCGCCGCCCTTGGCGGTCACACGGGCTATGCCGCGATCTCGGGCACCACAACCCTGCGCGATACCGTGGCCCGACGCGTGCAGGACCGCACTGGCGTGAAAACCACCCGCGACAATGTGGTCATCACCCCCGGCGGGCAATCCGCACTGTTTGCCGCCCATGCGGCAGCGACCAATCCCGGCGATACGGCCCTGTTCATTGATCCTTACTACGCGACCTACCCCGGCACCATTCGCGGCGTCAGCGCCATTCCCAAGGCGATCCCAGCGCATGCCAAGGACGCCTTCCAACCCCAGGGCGACGAAATCGCCGCAGCGGCCCCTGGGGCGAAATCGCTGCTCATCAACTCGCCCAACAACCCCACCGGTGTGGTTTATACCCGCCCAACGCTCGATGCTATTGCACAGGTGTGCAAGGATAACGCGCTGTGGCTGATCTCGGACGAGGTCTATGATACCCAAGTGTGGAACGGCACCCATATATCGCCGCGCGCATTACCCGATATGGCGGATAAAACGCTAGTGGTCGGGTCCATGTCAAAAAGCCACGCCATGACCGGATCGCGCTGCGGCTGGATCATCGGGCCCGAGGACGCCGTTGAACATCTGACCAACCTCGCGACACACACCACCTATGGCGTACCCGGTTATATCCAGGACGCCGCCGAATTCGCGTTGAACCAAGGTCCCGCCTTCGAGGAAGACATCGCCGCCCCGTTCAAACGCCGCCGGGTTCTGGCGCAAGACATCATTGCACAGCAAAACGCCGTAAGCTTGGTGCCTGCGGACGGCGCGATGTACCTGATGCTGGATATACGCAGCACAGGCATGTCGGGCGAGGATTTCGCCTATGCCCTACTGGACACTCATCATATCGCCGTCATGCCGGGTGAAAGCTTTGGCACCGCCGCCGCTGGCCATATCAGGGTCGCTATGACCATCGAAGACAGCGCATTCGCGCAGGCCCTGAAAACGCTGTGTACCTTCGCGGAAAGCCGCGCACAGTAGACACACTTAGCGAAAAACAAAAAAAGGGCCGGAGAATATACTCCGGCCCCTGTTCTCTGGCTTTTAAATATCCCCGCCGGAGGCGCCTTTCCAGACGCCCCCGAACGGCACACCGCCAGTATTATTCAGACGTTTCGCTTAGAAGCGGTAGGAACCACGCAGAGTGAAGGTTGTGGCGTCCAGATCGTTACCGGCTGTACCACCCACATCGCTAAAGCGGTGTTCAAGAAGCTCGGCACCAACTGTGTACTGCTCGGACACTTTATAGCTCATGCCGATACCGTAAAACGCACCATCTTCGTCACCGCCGGATGTGTCAGCCAAAGCATAACCACCAGTTGCATAGATCATAGTGTTGCCAAGGTCATAACCGCCCTTGATTTTTGCACGCGCAACGGAATCAAGCGTCGAAACACCACCTAGATCGATGTCGGTTTTGTCATAGTCAAGTTCACCACCCAGGACGAACTTACCAAAGTCATGGTCGTAGCCTGCGTGGAAACCGTAAAGGCCATTGTCGCCATCTTGTGCGCCTTGGCCGTCTGCATCACCGTAACCCAGCTGCAAACCAGTGTAGAAACCTGTCCAGTTGCCGCCCATATCGGCCACAACAACAGGTGCAGTCATCACAGGCTCAACGATCGGCTCTTCCAAGCTACCGGCAAGGGCAGCGCCGCCCATGGCAAAAGTAGCAGCCGCGGCGAGCGTTGTATATTTCATTGAACGTTTCATGATCATAACTCCTTGATCTCTCGTAATTACTCAGCGGGTCATCCCGCTTCGGTTACACAACGCTGCATGTAGGATTTAGGTTCACGCGATCCCAGTAACGGGTTGGTGATCGGTCATTTGTTGCTGATTTGCGTCACCTCATCGGCGGGGATTTGCCGCCGGACCCAAGAAACATTGGGTCGCAAACAGAATAAGCGTCGCAAACAAGACAGATGGTCAAAATTTATCTGCGCAGCATTGGAACCATTCGGAGGGAGGCTGCATGAAAACAGAGCATTGCATCATCATCTGTATCATCCGCACCATCGGGGCTGAACGGGGTCGCGCAGCACGGGGCGCGCCAGCGCGGGCCTAGCAACCGCCACCCCTTTTTCCTTCACTTGCTGGAACCCCATATGACCATACAAACACCTCACCGCTCTGGTGGTCGCGCTGCACGCCGTGCGGCCCGCGCCGCCCCCCTTGCCGATCATCTGCGCCCCGTTCGCGCGGGCATGTCCGGCGGTACCTTTAATCCGTTGTCCCCCGCCGCGATGGAACGCATTCACCATGCCGCCTTGGATGCGTTGGAACAAATCGGCCTTGCTGATGCGCCGCCCTCTGGCATTGCCTACATGACAGCTGCGGGCGCGATCTTGGGCGATGATGGCAGGCTCCGCTTTCCGCGTGCCTTGATCGAAGACACGATTGCCCGCGCCAACCGGTCTGTCACCTTGCACGCCCGTGACCCCAAACATGATCTGGAGCTGTCTGGCACGCGTGTTCATTACGGCACCGCCGGGGCAGCCGTGCATCTGGTTGACGTCGATGGGCGCACCTACCGCGAATGTGGTGTGCAAGACCTGCATGATGCCGCCCACATCGCCGACCAGCTCGACAATTTACATTTCGTTCAGCGCCCCATGGTGTGCCGCGACATCCCCGACAACCTCGAGATGGATCTCAATTCGATCTATGCCTGCTGTGCGGGCACGACCAAACATGTGGGCGTTTCCTTTACCGAGCCCTCCTTTGTGCCACACGGTCTGGAACTGCTGCACATGATTGCGGGCGGCGAGGATAAATGGCGCGAACGGCCTTTTGTGTCGAACACGAACTGCTTTGTCGTCCCGCCAATGAAATTTGCCACCGAAAGCTGTCTGGTGATGGAGGCCTTGATCGAAGGCGGCATGCCGATACTACTGCTGTCAGCAGGTCAGGCCGGTGCCACCGCCCCTGCCCCCATTGCCGGTGCAATCGTGCAGGCCGTTGCGGAATGTCTGGCCGGTTTGGTTTATGTCAACGCCGTAAAACCGGGTCATCCTGCAATCTTTGGCACCTGGCCCTTTGTCAGCGACCTGCGCACCGGTGCGATGTCCGGCGGGTCGGGCGAACAGGCGTTGCTCACCGCCGGATGCGCGCAAATGCACCGGTATTACGATCTGCCCGGCGGCGCGGCGGCAGGTATTGCAGATGCCAAGCTGCCCGACATGCAAGCCGGTTGGGAACAGGCGATGTCAAATGTGATGGCAGGCATGTCCGGCCTGAACATGGTGTACGAGGCCGCGGGCATGCATGCGTCGCTCTTGGGGTTCTGCCTTGAATCGCTGATCTTGGGCGATGATCTGATCGGGCAAGCCCTGCGCTGCGTGCGCGGGATCGAAGTCACCGAGGACAGCGTCAGCCTTGAGGTGATCCGCGCCACCTGCATTGGCGGGCCGGGGCATTATCTGGGGTCTGACCAAACACTGGGCCTAATGCAGACCGAATATATCTATCCCACGCTGGCGGACCGCACATCGCCCAAGGAATGGGCCGAACTGGGCAGGCCCGACCTGCTGGCCCGCGCCACCGCCCGCAAGGACGACATTCTTGCGCAACGTGCCAGCGCACGGTTCGACGCGCAGACAGACCGCATGATCCGCGAACGGTTCAACATCCATCTGCCCGCCTAGGGCGTAACTCTCTCCGTGACTTCATCAAATGCTCTGCTAAATCTGTGTGGACGGGGGCTGCCATGCGGCCCCCGCGCCCGGACCTTTGGCGGAGACATCCATGATCGACTTCATCATTGCCCATATCGAAGTGGTCGGCGTCACCCTGTTGACGCTGATGGTGGCCTTTGTCCTGCTGCAACAACGCCGCAGCCCGCAATCCACTGCCGCATGGATCCTGTTTCTGGTGTTGCTGCCCTATGTGGCTGTACCGGTATTTGTCGGATTGGGTTTCCGCAAACAGGGCAAACGCTATGCGCCGATCCGTTTCACACGCCGTGAGCATCACCAAACCCCGGTCCATGATCTAGATCACACTTTTCAGAACTTCGAGATGCCCCCCGCCCTTGAGGCACAGCATTTCAAGCTGCTTGAAACACCGCAGGCGGCATTCGACGCGGTCATGCAGATGATCCAAGGCGCGCAGCACAGCATTGATTGCATATTCTACGTCGTTGCCGATGACGACACCGGGGAACGGTTTGTCAACGCTCTGACCAACAGGGCCAAGGCCGGCGTAAAGGTCCGGCTTCTGATGGACCGCTTTGGCACCATGCGCGGGCCGCACAAAGCACTTGATGCGCTTAAAAAGGCAGGCGGCGATGTGCTGTATTTCTCGCCGTTTCTGCAATTGCCCGGCACGGGTCATCTGAACCTGCGCAACCACCGCAAAATCATCATTGCCGACAATGCGCGCGTCTTTTCGGGCGGGATGAACATCGGCTGCCACTACATGACCGACGCACCCGCCGATGACCATTGGGTTGATCTGGCCATCACCATCGAAGGGATGAGCGTGCAGGCGTTTTGCGATGTGTACCGATCAGATTGGGAGGTCGCGAGCGGCAAAGACGTCGAAGCCGTTACCAAGGCCCCCGACACCGCTGGTAATGCAACGCTGCAATTGATCGCCTCGGGCCCAGATATCGACGAAGACCCGCTGCACGACGGGCTGATCCGCGCGCTGCATCTGGCCCATACCCGTATCTGGATCGCGACCCCCTATTTCGTGCCGACCGAACCTTTGGCCAATGCGATACGGATCGCTGCGCTGCGTGGGGTGGACGTGCGCATCATCGTGCCGCAGAAATCCAACCAGCATATCGCTGACTTCGCCCGTGGCGGATACCTGCGCGATGCCGAGGCCGCAGGGGCAAAGGTATATTACTTCACCCCTCGCATGATCCACGCCAAAGCGGCGGTAATTGATGATGTGGCGGTCGTCGGCACCGCCAATTTCGACGTGCGCAGCATGCTGTTGAACTTTGAGGCGATGATATTTCTATATGATGCCGGATCGGTCACCCAACTTGCAGACTGGTTTATGGCCCGCCAAAAAGATTGCCACAGCAACAGCCCCCACCCCCATCTGCCACGCCGTCTGGCCGAAGGGGTCTTTCGTATCGGAGCGCCGATCCTGTGACCCACCCCACGCTACGTATCGCCAGCTATAATATGCGCAAGGCCAAAGGCACGGACCGTCAGCGCGATCCTGAACGGATCATGCGCATTATCCGTGATCTGGACGCCGAGATTGTCGTGTTGCAAGAGGCCGACATGCGGCTGGGAAAGCGCCCCTCGGCCCTGCCGCTGGATATACTGACAGCTGAAACAGGTCTGGTCGCCGTGCCCGTGCCCAGCCCCGTCAGCATCGGCTGGCATGGCAATGCGGTCTTGATAACGCCGCGCGCGGATATCCAAGATGTGCAGCATATCAATCTGCCCGGCGCTGAACCGCGCGGCGCAATGGTGGTCGATGCCGAAATCGCCGGTGTCGAACTGCGTGTGATTGCAACCCATCTGGGGCTGATGCGGTGGGCCCGCCGCGCGCAGTTGACCTCTTTGATCACCCATCTGGACGAACGTGACCGCCGCCCGACGTTGATCGCGGGCGATATGAACGAATGGTCGCAAACCGTAGGTCTTGGCCGTTTGGCGCATCACTTTACCATCCATGCCCCGGGCAAAAGTTTTCATGCGCGCATGCCGGTAGCCGCCTTAGACAGGATTGCAATCGATGATGATCTGACCGTCGTGGGCGGCGGCGTGGTCGAGACACATGACGCGCAACGCGGGTCGGATCACCTGCCGATCTGGCTGGATTTCACACGATCAACCTAGCGCGATTATCCTAGCAGGATCATCCAGCCGTCTTATGCCGTCGCACAACGCTGCTCGGACGGCCCGGTAGCGTCAGCGCTGTATCCGACCGTGGCCCCCGTGCGATCACCTTGCCCTTGGCAATCACGCACAACCGGTTGGCCCGCAGGCGCAATGCCTCGATCGGATCGCCCGCATCCAGCACCACCAATGATGCCTTGGCCCCCACATGCAGGCCGTAATCCTCTAACCCCATCGTGCGTGCATTGGCCCTGGTCACCATTTCAAAACATTTACACATCTCGTCAGGGCTGGTCATTTGCGCCACGTGCAAGCCCATGAATGCCACATCCAGCATGTCGCCCGTCCCCAGCGAATACCACGGATCCAGCACGCAATCCTGCCCCCAACCGACATTGATCCCCATTGCCAGCATTTCCTTGACCCGCGTCAGGCCACGGCGTTTGGGATAGGTGTCATGCCGCCCTTGCAGCACGATGTTGATCAGCGGGTTCGGTATCGCGTTAATCTGAGCCTCTGCGATCAGGGGCAGCAGCTTGGACACATAATAATTGTCCATCGAATGCATCGAGGTCAGATGCGATCCGGCCACGCGCCCCTGCAACCCCAAACGTGTGGTCTGGTAGGCCAGCGTTTCAATGTGCCGCGACATCGGGTCATCGGTCTCGTCGCAATGCATGTCCACCATCAGGCCGCGTGCCTCGGCGATCTCGCACAGATCGCGCACCGATGCGGCCCCGTCGGCCATGGTGCGTTCAAAATGCGGGATGCCGCCCACCACGTCTACGCCCATTTCAAGCGCGCGTATCGTGTTTTCGCGGGCGGTCGGATCGCGATAGAACCCGTCTTGCGGAAAGGCGACCAGTTGCAGATCGATGTAATCCTTGACCTGCTCACGCACCTGCAACAGGGCCTCGACACCCAAAAGACGGTCATCGCAAACGTCAACATGACTGCGGATCGCCAGCAGACCCATGGACGCCGCCCAATCGCAATAGGTCAGCGCGCGGGCAACGACCTCGTCCTGCGTCATGACCTGCTTGAGCTCACCCCACAGCCCGATCCCCTCAAGCAGAGTGCCGGACGCATTGATGCGCGGGATGCCATAGCTGAGGGTCGCATCCATATGAAAATGCGGATCGACAAAGTGCGGGCTAACCAGATCGCCGGTCGCGTCAATCACTTCGCCCGCCTGCGCATCACCTAGCTGGTCCATCGCGGTGATTGTGCCGCCCGCAATACCAATATCCGTCACACGTCCATCGGGCAGCGTGCCGCCCTTTACGATCAGATCAAACATCAGCGTTCTCCTTTGTTGAACGGCACCATCAGGGCCGCAGGCACTTGGGCACGGCGTGACACCAGCACCAAGGCGACGATGGACAAGATATAAGGTGCCATCAGGAAGATTTGATAGGGGATATCTGCCCCAAAACCGGTTTGCTGCACTCGAATTTGCAATGCGTCAAAGGCAGCGAACAACACCGCGCCCAGCAACGCCTTGCCGGGCATCCATGATCCGAACACCACAAGCGCGATACAAATCCAGCCGCGCCCGTTCACCATCTCAAAGAAAAAGCTGTCAAAGGCGGACATGGTCAGAAACGCGCCGCCCATCGCCATGAACCCGCTGCCCACGATCACGGCCCCCATGCGGATTGCCGTCACCGACAGCCCCTGCGCGGCCACGGCTGCGGGGCTTTCGCCCGCTGCGCGCACAGCCAAGCCAACTGGCGTGCGGTACAGCATCACGCTGGTCGCCGCGACCAAAGCGAATGCCAGATAGGTGAACGGCGTTTGCGAAAACAACGCTTGGCCCAGCAATGGGATGTCTGACAGGAGCGGGATTTCATAAGGCTGGAATGCGTCAATCTTGGGCGGGCTGTTCACCTGCGGCAACGCAAGCCGGTAGGCGTAGTAGGTCGAGGACGTGGCCAGCAACGTCACGCCCAGCCCCACCACATGCTGCGACAACCCAAACGGCACGGTCAGCACGCTGTGCAACAGGCCAAAGCCCATGCCGACCACCATCGCCACGGCCACGCCGACCCATAGGCCTGTCCCCGAATACACCGCCATCCAACCGGCAAAGGCCCCTGCGACCATGATCCCCTCAATACCAAGGTTCAGCACGCCAGCGCGTTCGCAGATCAATTCGCCCATGGTAGCCAAAATCAGCGGCGTTGCGATGCGGATGGCGGCGGCCCAGAAACTGGCCGAGATCAGGATATCAAGAATTTCCATCAGTCACGTACCACTCTGAACCTGGTCAACATGATCGCCAGCACCATCAGCAGCAGCGCCGTGGCCAGCATCATATCCGCCAGATAGGTGGGCACACCCGCAGCGCGGCTCATGCTGTCGGCCCCCACGAAAATCCCCGCGACGAACAGCGCGGATACGATGACACCCAGCGGGTTCAGCAGCGCCAGCATCGCCACGATGATGCCCGTGTACCCAAACCCCGGCGACAGATCGAGCGTCAGGCTCCCCTTGAGGCCCGCCACTTCGGAAAACCCTGCCAAAGCTGCCAAGCCGCCCGACAGCAACGCCGTTTTCACCAGCACCGCATTCACCGGAATGCCCGCAAACGCAGCCGCATCACGGTTCAAACCCACGGCGCGCATCTCGTATCCCAAGGTACTGCGCGTCTGAATTACCCACACCGCACAGGCGCAAAGTAACGCAAGCGCGAACCCCCAATGCAGCCGCAAGCCATCGAAAATCCGCGGCAGACGCGCCTCGCTGATCAGACGTGCGGATTTGGGCCAGCCCATGCCCATCGGGTCTTTGAGCGGGCCTTCAAGCAGCATTGAGATGAACAGCAAAAAGATAAAGTTGAACAATAAGGTCGTCACGACCTCGTCCACGCCGAAACGGGTTTTAAGGATCGCTGGCACCAGCAGCACAACCGCTCCGGCCAGCACCGCGCCAATCGCCAGCGCCGGGATCAGGGCAAAGCTGGGCCACGGCAGCGCCCCCGTCCCCAAGACCACCGTGATCAACGCCCCCGCATAAAGCTGCGCCTCGGCCCCGATGTTCCAGAACTTGGCCTTGAACGCGACCGCAATGGCCAAACCCGTAAAGATCAGCGGCGTTGCCCGGTTCAACGTCTCTAACAACGCGAACTGAGATCCGAACGCGCCTTTCAGGATGAGCCCCAGCACGGAAAACGGGTTTGCCCCTGCTAACATTGCCAGCAGCGACGCGATCACGACCGTTGCAATGATTGCGATTGCTGGTGGCGCAATGCTGCGCGCCAAAGACGGGTCCGCGATAGGTTCAAGACGCATGGGCCACCTGCGCATCAAACCCTTGGCCCGCCATCCAAATGCCCAGTTCTGCCGGGGTCATGGTGCCGCGTGCAAAGCCGGGCGAAAGACGCCCTCCCGCGATGACGTGAATAACATCAGACAAGTCCATAACTTCATCCAAATCTTCGGATATCAATAACACAGCAGCCCCGCGATCCCGCGCCGCCAACAGCTGACTGTGCACATAGTTCACCGCACCAATATCAAGGCCGCGCACGGGTTGATTGGCCAACACAATCTGCGGATCAGCCTCAAGCACGCGGCCAAGGATCAGTTTTTGCATATTTCCACCCGATAACAACCTGATACGCGTGTCTGGACCGGGGCAGCGCACGTCATATTTTTCAATGATATCAGTCACGAACTGCTTGGCGTTCTTCCATGATATCCATCCGCCCTTGCTAAAGGGTGCGGTCGAATAGCCCTCAAGAATTGCGTTCTCGGTCAGGTCAAAATCCGCGATGGTGCCGGTCTTGTGACGGTCTTCGGGAATGCGGGCGATACCGTTTTGAACCGCAGCCCGCGGTGACCACTGCGTCAGCGTCTTACCATTCAGTACCAGCGCGCCTTGGGACGGCATCCGCATCCCGCCAACCACATCGGCCAACGCCGCTTGTCCGTTGCCGGACACACCCGCCAACCCGACAATCTGCCCCGCTTTAAGCTCAAGCGAGACCGATTTCAGACCCGGGCTGTTACCGATGTCGGGCGTGGTAACATCTTGCAATGAAAGCAATGTCTTACCCGGATTAGCTAGGGTGATATCGGGGGACTTGGCCGCCGTGCCCATCATCAAAGCCGATAGCGCGTTTTTGTCAGTATCAGCGGTAAGGGTCTCGGCGACCAGCTTGCCATGGCGCAGCACCGCGACACGGTTAGATATCGCCATAACCTCATGTAACTTATGGGAAATAAAGATGATCGACAAACCATTCTTGATCCCCAAACTCAGGGTGCCAAACAGATCATCTGCCTCTTGCGGGGTTAGAACAGCGGTGGGTTCATCCAAGATCAGGATTTTCACATCACGGTATAACGCCTTGAGGATCTCAACCCGCTGACGCTCCCCAACTGCCAGGCTGCCAACCCGTGCCGATGGATCAACCTTCAGATTAAATTCATCTGACAGTATTTTGATTTTATTATATATTTCTTTCTTACTCAGGCGAACATCTGTCATCGGTTGTGCGCCAAGCGCAATGTTTTCAAGAACCGTCAGATTGTCCGCCAAGGTAAAATGCTGATGCACCATGCCCACGCCTGCGTCCAATGCTGCGCGTGAATTGCCCGGCGGCAGGGTTTGCCCGAACACTTGAACAGACCCGCTGTCGGCCGTGTAGCCGCCAAACAGGATATTCATCAGGGTCGTTTTACCCGCCCCATTTTCACCTAGCAGCGCCACGACCTCACCCCGATGCAAAGACAAACTGATCGCGTCATTCGCGACCAGTTTGCCAAAGCGTTTGGTGATGGCGTCAAGGCGCAGAACGATTTCTGCGTTTGACGTCATGGGGTTACGACGACGACGGTTCTGTATCGTTGACATCAACCACGAAATCACCCGACATTATTTCAGCTTGGCGCTTGTTCACCAGATCAAGCGCTGCTTGCGGTACTTTGCCCTCGAACGTGCCCAATGGGGCCAACACGGTGCCGCCTTCCTTCATAAAGGAATAGACGCCATAATCGGCCGCCTTGAACGTGCCTGACTGCACTTCGGCAATCGCCTTGTCCAAGGTCGGCTCAAAGTTCCAGATCGCCGAGGCAACGACGGTTTCAGGGTATTCGGATTGCGTGTCGATCACGTTGCCGATCGCCAGCACGCCTTTTTCCTTTGCTGCGTCCGACACACCAAAGCGCTCGGCGTAGAGCATGTCAGTGCCATTCTCGATCATCGCGAAGGCGGTCTCTTTGGCTTTGGGCGGATCAAACCAGGAGCCAATAAAGCTGACCTGGAATTTGATGTCCGGGTTCATCTCCGTCGCACCGGCCATAAAGGCATGCATCAGGCGGTTGACCTCGGGGATTGGAAAGCCACCAACCATGCCGATATTACCGCTTTTAGACATGGAACCTGCAATAATACCAGATAGATACGATGCGTCTTGAATGTAGTTGTCGAAGACTGCGAAATTGGGCAGCGCCGCGTCTTCCTTAAAGCTTGATCCCATCAGGAATGCGATTTCCGGGTAATCGGCGGCAACCTCGCGGGCCTCTTGCTCTGCGCCGAAAACCTCGCCGATGATCAGCGTATTGCCCGCCTCGGCGTATTCACGCAGGACACGGGCATAGTCGGTGTTACTGACATTTTCCGAATAGACATATTCGATATCGCCACGGGTTTGGGCCGTCATCGCGGCCTTATGAATGCGGCTGACCCATTGCTGTTCAACGGGCACCGTATAGATGCCAGCGACCCTGATCGGCTCGGCTGCAAAGGCAGGCACGCCAAGTGTTCCCGCCAGCACAGCAGCCGCAGCGGTTGTCGCCAAAAAGCCGCGCCGACCGACCCGAGAATTCAGTTTTGCCATCGTAATAGACCCCCATTTGGTGTTTGATTGTTCAAAGCCTGCTTTGTAAGCAATGAACCAGTCAAGCTATATTCTACCAAATGGTCAAAACATGGAGCGGCCCTACACGCTAGGGTTTAAGCATCAAGGTGCCGCCGCTTAAAAAACGAGCAGCCGCTGATCAGCAGTAGAGCGTGGGCCCTCTGTCTCCCCCATAACGGGCCGTTCAAATAAGGTGTTATGCGTCGATATAGCGTTGCATGGCGGCGGTTGCACCGCCGGCCCAGATCGCCCTTAGCCAACGGTCGAAAGCCTTGGCAAAGACTGCGTTTTGACCCAGATCACCATATAGCCGCGTCTGATCAAGCCAGGCTTGCGGGTTGGTTTTCGCCGCCTGTGCTGCGGTTTGCAGATCATTCCAATAGGGATCGTTGGGCGCAATTTCTGTCCCGTCTTCGCGCGTCCCCTCGCACATCCGCGCCCAAAGCGCCTCGACCAGGGCAAGCCCGTCGACCTCCGCCCCCGCCGCAAGAGCGTCGCGGATGATGGGCAGCACAAACCCGGGATGACGCGAAGTGCCGTCAAAGGCGACGCGGCGCACGGTGTCGCGAATTTCAGGGTTGCTGAACCGCGTGTCGATCAAATTGATATAGGCCTCCGCGCTCATCCCCGGCACCGCATCAACATGCGGGGCGCTTTCGGTCAGGCTGACCTTGCGCAGAAAGGCGCGAATGGTCGGATGCGCCATACATTCCGAGATGGTTTCAATGTTCAGAATTTCACCGGGGTTTGCGATAATCTGATGGCCCGCGTTCAACAAACGCAGCTTCATCGCCTCGAAAGCATGCACATCATCGGTAAAGGTCGCACCGGCAAGATCCCAATCGGGGCGACCGGCGCAAAACTTGTCTTCGATCACCCATTGGCGGAAATTTTCGTGGGTAACGGGGGCCATGTCGACCACACCAAATTCACGGGCAAGGGTCAGCTCCGCAGGCCCCGTGGCAGGCACGATGCAATCGACCATAGCATTGGGAAAGGTGCAGTTGGTATCGATCCAATCCGCCAGATCAGGGTCAGACAGTTTCGCCAACCCCACCACGGTCCGGCGCAGGATCGCGCCATTGCCTTGCAGGTTGTCGCAAGACTGGCAGGTAAACGGGCCATGGCCCGCATCCCGGCGCCGTTTCAACGCGGCAATCATCGCGCCAAAGGCGGTTTTGGGTGTCGCGGGATGCGCCCCGTCATGCACGATATCGGGATGATCCGCATCGAACCCGCCTGCCCCGTTTTGGTAATAACCGCCTTCGGTCACGGTCAACGCAACGATACGGATCGCAGGATCAGCCATCTGCGCAATCAACGCCGCGTTATCATCCTCGACCGGAACGAAATCGATCATCGATCCGGTGATTTCTGCCGATTTGCCGTTTGGGTCTAGCTTGATCAGGGTCGACAGGTAATCTTGGGCCTTCAGACGTTCGCGCTGTGCCGCATCGGCGGCACGCACTCCGGCCCCGACGATGGCCCAATCATGGGCCAGCCCCATGTCCATCAGACGGTGCAGATACCACGCCTGATGGCCGCGGTGAAAGTTGCCAAGGCCAATATGAACGATGCCCGGGGACAGGTCAGCACGCGCATAAGACGGTACACGAATATCTGCGGGAAGGTCTTTAATAGTATCTAGAGTCAACGGCTTAGCCATTAAATTCTCCGGTAAAGGGGGCGGATGCCGGATGCGCTTAGCTCATCCACTGGCCACCGTCGACGTTATAGGTCTGGGACACGATGTAATCGGCGTCGGACGACGCAAGAAAGACCGCCATACCCGCCAAATCTGCAGGCACAGCAAAGCGGCCCGCTGGCACCCCTGCTGCGACTTCGGCCTTTTTCTGACCGGGTTTCTTGTTTTCCAGCTTGGCAAACATCGCATCGACATGATCCCAATGCGCGCCGTCCACCACGCCGGGGGCGATGGCATTAACGTTGATGCCGTGGCGGATCAGGTCCAGCCCTGCCGATTGCGTCATCGAGATTACGGCAGCCTTGGTCGAACAATAGACCAGCACCAGCGGTTCGCCCCTGCGCCCCGCTTGGGAAGCCATGTTAATGATCTTGCCGCCATGACCCTGTTTGATCATCTGCGCGGCAGCGGACTGCATGGTAAAAAGCGTGCCCGCCACATTCACTGCATAAAGCTTGTCAAAACTTTCGCGGGTGATGTTCACCGTCTCAGCCGCGTCGAAAAGTGCTGCGTTATTGACCAGAATATCCAGCTTGCCCGCCTGCGAAACTACGGATGCCACCGCCGCATCAATGCTGACCTGATCGCTGACGTCGATCTGCACGGCATAGGCGGCATCGCCCAGTTCAGCCGAAGCCGCCTGTGCCGCCTCAAGATTGATATCAGCGATAGCCACCTGCGCGCCCTCAGCGACAAAAGCCGCTGCAAAGCCACGGCCAATGCCGCGCGCAGCCCCTGTGATCAGGGCCGATTTCCCCGACAGACGTGTCATTCGATGCGCAAACCCCGGGCGTCAAACCGGTGCATCTGATCCTCCATCGGCGTCAGATAGATGGTGTCGCCGTGGCGCGCTTCGATATCGCCGGTGATGCGGACGGTCATCATGTCCATCAGGCCGGTGTCGTGCACGTGGATAAAGGTGTCAGAGCCAAGGTGCTCAGCCACGCCAACACGGCCCTTCCATGCGCCTTCGGTTTTGGAAACGATCAGGTGTTCGGGGCGGATACCGATGGTGGTGGCATCATGCTTGGCGGCTTCTGGCCCTTCGATCAGGTTCATCTTGGGCGACCCGATAAAACCCGCAACAAATTTATTGCGCGGGCTGTGGTATAGCTCAAGCGGCGACCCAACCTGTTCGATCACACCGGCCTGCAGCACGACGATCTTATCGGCCATTGTCATGGCTTCGACCTGATCGTGGGTCACATAGATCATTGTTGTTTCAAGCTTTTTATGAAGCTCCATAATCTCGAGCCGCATGCCGACGCGCAAGGCGGCATCAAGGTTCGACAGCGGTTCGTCGAACAAAAACGCCGCTGGTTCGCGGACAATCGCACGGCCAATGGCCACACGCTGACGCTGCCCGCCCGACAGTTGGCCCGGCTTGCGGTCCAGGTAATCGGTCAGGTTCAACGCCGCCGCAGCCGCGTCGATCTTGGCCTTTTGCGTGGCCTCATCCACTCCCGCCATACGCATCGGAAAAGCGATGTTTTTGCGCACCGACATATGCGGATAAAGCGCGTAAGACTGAAACACCATCGCAAGGCCGCGCTTGGCCGGGGGCAAGGTGGTCGCGTCTTGGTCATTAATGCTGATATGGCCCGATGTCGTGTCTTCCAGACCTGCAATCAGACGCAGCAAGGTGGATTTACCGCAGCCGGACGGGCCGACGAAAACCACGAATTCACCTTCGTTGATATCAAGATCAAGCGGCGGGATGACTTGCACATCGCCAAAGCTTTTGGTGACTTGGTTCAAGGATATCTTGCCCATTATGAAAGTTCTCCCGTTAGGTGGGGCCCTGCACAGACCCCAAGTTGGTCGCAGACCGACGTGGATTTGAAGGGATGGCGTGGCATCATCACTTGACCGCACCAAAGGTAAGACCGCGCACAAGCTGCTTTTGGCTGAACCAGCCCATGATCAAAATGGGCGCGATGGCCATCATCGAGGCGGCTGAAAGCTTGGCATAGAACAACCCCTCGGGTGCCGAGAAGCTGGCGATAAAGGCAGTCAAAGGGGCCGCATTCACCGTGGTCAGCAGAATGGTCCAGAACGCCTCGTTCCAGGCCAGAATGATGTTCAGCAGCACAGTGGATGCAATGCCCGGCAAGGCCATTGGCGTCAGCACATAGATGATCTCGGACCGCAGGCCCGCCCCGTCCATACGGGCGGCCTCTAGAATCTCGCCCGGGATTTCGCGGAAATAGGTATACAGCATCCAGACAATGATCGGCAGGTTGATCAGCATCAGCACGACGATCAGCAAAATTCGGCTGTCCATCACACCCAGCCATTTTGCCAGCAACACCAGCGGATACAGAACACCAACGGCAGGCAGCATTTTGGTCGACAACATCCACAGCAGGATATCCTTGGTTTTGCGACCGGGCACAAAGGCCATCGCCCAAGCGGCAGGCACAGCGATCAGGATGCCCAGCAAGGTCGACCCGACCGCGATGATGATCGAATTCATCAACGCTTTGGGATAGTTAGACCGCTCCTGAACAGCGGCATAGTTTTCAAGCGTCCAGTCAAAGAACAGCCAGACCGGCGGGTCCGAAATTGCCGCAGCTTCGGTTTTGAACGATGTCAGAAACGTCCAGAGGATCGGAAAGAACATCAGCAGACCAAATGCCCACGCAAGCGCAGTCCACATGACCTTTTTCTGGGGGGTGATGGCGCGGGCCATAGGGCTCTCCTTTTCCTCAGTTATCGAGGTTCTTGCCAACAATCCGCATCAGGAAGATTGCGATGATGTTGGCCAGAATGACAGCGACGATACCACCAGCGGACCCAAGCCCAATGTTCTGGCTTTCCAGCACCCGCTGATAGACCAGATAGGTCAATGTGCGGGTCCCGAAGGCACCATTCGTGGTGACGAAAATTTCAGCAAAAATCGACAGCAAAAAGATCGTTTGGATCAAGATCACAACGGTGATCGCGCGGCTCAGATGTGGCAGAATGATAAACCTAAACCGCGCCAGTGCCGGGGCACCGTCCATCTCGGCGGCCTCAAGCTGTTCACTGTCGAGCGATTGCACAGCCGTCAGCAAAATCAGGGTCGCAAAGGGCAGCCATTGCCAGGCAACGATAATGATAATCGAAAACAGTGGTGCCTGGCTGAGAAAGTCATAGGGTTGCAGGCCAAAGAACTTGTATGCGTATGAAAAAAGACCGTTATCGACGTTAAAGAACATGTTCTTCCACACCAGCGCCGACACCGTTGGCATAACAAAGAACGGCGCGATCACCAGAATGCGCACGATACCCTGCCCGAACATCGGTTTGTCCAACAGCAGCGCCATCATAACGCCACCGGTGATTGTGATCAGCAAGATGCTGCCCACCATCCACAGCGTCGTCACCAGCGATTTGATAAAGGAGCTGGAGCTGAAAAACCGTGCGTAGTTATCAAACCCGATCCACGCCTCGAACACGCCGCGCATCGGCCGATAGTCGGCAAAAGAGAAATAGAGCGTCATGCACAGCGGGATCAGCATCCACACCAACAAGACAAAAACAGCGGGCGCGATCATGAAACGGGCTGCGGATTTTGAATGTGCTGTCGCCATAACAAAGCTCCTGACGGTTAAGTTTGAAGAACGATTGTGGGTGGCACTTACGAAAGGTCACATGGACCTCACGAAAAAGCCAGCCTTCAGTCAATTGCTGCTTTAGTGGTATTTACGATGGTCGGGCGGCGCGCCGAACGCGCCGCCCTTTGGATTTTGCGGCAGCTTAGTAGCCTGCTGCTTCCATTTCTTCTGTGGTCAATTCTTGCGCGTTTGCCAGGGCTTGCTCGGCTGTTTGGTTGCCCGCAAGAGCATCCGAAAACTGCTGACCCACTTGGTTGGCGATGCCTGCAAATTCGGGGATCGCAACAAACTGGACGCCTGTGTATGGCACGGGTTTAACAGTCGGGTTCGTCGGGTCCGCCGCCAAAATGCTCTCAAGCGTCATTTTAGCGAAAGGTGCCGCGGCAAGGTAATCGGCGTTTTCATACAAGGATGTACGTGTGCCCGGAGGCACGTTTGCCCACCCTTCGTTACCCGCAACCAGTTCGGCATAGGCCGGGCCAGTTGCCCAGGAAATGAAGGTCTTGGCGGCGTCTTGCTTTTCCGAGGAGGACGGGATTGCCAAGGACCATGCCCAGAGCCAGTTGCCGCGCTTACCCAGACCGTTGTCAGGTGCCAGTGCGAAACCAACTTTGTCCGCAACAGTTGAATCTGCGCCGGTTACGAACGATGCCGCAACAGTCGCGTCGATCCACATGCCGCATTTGCCTTGTTGGAACAGCGTCAGGTTTTCGTTGAACCCGTTGTTTGCTGCACCCGCCGGGCCGGATTCATTCATCATGTCCAGATAAAAGCTCAGCGTGTCGGCCCATTCCGGGCTGTCAAACTGCGCATTCCAGTCTTCGTCGAACCAGCGCGCGCCAAAGGAGTTGGACATCGCGGTCAGGAAGGCACCATTCTCGCCCCAGCCCGCTTTGCCGCGTGCGCAGATGCCGTTGATGTCGTTAGCACGGTCCGTCATGGCTGCGGCGGCTTCGCGGATGAATGTCCATGTTGGCGCGTCGGGCATTTCAAGGCCGGCTTTTTCCATCAGGTCCGTGCGATACATGACCATCGAGGATTCACCATAAAACGGCGATGCATAAAGCTCTCCGTCGACGGTCAGACCGCCAGCGATGGCAGGCAACAGGTCATCTTTGTTGTAATCGTCGGCCATGCCTTCGTTCAACGACACCAGCCAACCGTTGTTGGCCCAGATTGGCACTTCGTAGGTGCCGATGGTCATCACATCATACGCACCACCACCGGTAGAAATGTCTGTCGTCAAATTTTGACGCAGCACGTTCTCTTCCAGCGTAACCCACTCGACGTTGATGCCGGGGTGCTTGGCGTTGAAGTCTTCGGTCAGACCCTGCATGCGGATCATATCACCGTTGTTTACGGTTGCGATTGTAATGGTTGTGCCATGCGCATCCGCGGCTGCGATGCTGGCAGACAGGCCAAAGCCGACCGCAGAGGTCAGCAAAATTTGCTTCAGTTTCATGGTTGTCCTCCCAAAGACGTTTTTACACGTGTTAAGAATAGGGAGCAAATTAGCGTTCCGTCAACTCAATATTTCAACCAGGGACGCCGCAACGCAGCAATCGAAATGCCATCAAGCAGAGTCGCGGACCTTTAAAACACCATCCATAAGTTGAACTGCTTGATTGTCATGAGGTTTTTCCACGCGCAACTTTTCGATCAATCGGTCCACGGCCGCCTGCCCGATCGCCTGAACGTTCTGCGCGACGGTCGTCAATGTGGGGATCATGAACTCCGAAAGCGGATAATCGTCGTGCCCGGCGATTCGTAAACCGCCCCGGTGCAAGGCCCCAGGCTCTAGCCGGTGACGTGCAGCCGCCCGCAGTGCACCAATCGCCACACGGTCGTTTGCACATAGGATTGAGGCATCGATGAAATTGCCCTTGGAAAAGTGATCATCCAATACCGCAAGGCCATGTGCCTCAAAATACCCTTCCCCATTCAGCGACTCGATGCCGATAATGGTCGGCTCAAACCCCAATTCCTCCATCTTTGAGATGTACGCCATCTCGCGCTCGAGGGCGTTAAAATTCACACGCGGCATCGCCAAAAACACGGGCGGAGCACCAACCCGAGAAAGGTATTCGGTAATAAGACCGGTGCTCTGCACATGGTCCGTGCCAACGAAATCAACCCCCGAAAGCCGTGCAGGGCGCGAATCCATCAATACAAAAGGCAGCCGCGCATTCAGCCGTTCGTACACCTTAAGATCACTGCGGTTTCCAAGGGGGGCCACAACCGCCCCATCCACATTCATCGACAAAAAGGTCTCGGCCGCGCGGGCCTCGATCTCGGGGTCAGAATGCGAACATTGCGTAATGACGGTGTATCCGGCCCGCATGGCAGCCCGCTCAATCGATTCTAGCAAGCGCGTGAAAAACAGGTCATTCAAATAGGGAATAATCACGCCGATCATGCCCGTTTTCTTTCGGTTCATCCGTGTCGCAAAGAAGTTCGGAATGTATTCGACCTGCTCCAATCCGCGGCGGATCCGCTCGACTGAGGATTTGCTGACCTTACTCGGATCCTGAAAATACCGCGACAAAGTCGGCCGCGACACGCCAATGGCGGCTGACAGCTCCTCCATCGTATGAATCTCGGGTTTTGCCATCGCTACTCTTCCTTGCCTTACCTGCACTTCGCTGAACACTAGGGTAAAGAAAAGCGAATGTCGCCACCCAGATTTTAACGCGCGTACAATTCAGACATGTGCGTTCAAAACACTATCATCACTATGAACTTGAATGCAGTACTGGATATGCGCTTGATCGATCCACTTAATGGTATGCGGACAGGACATCTGGGGCTCAGCCCGCGCTGTGATAACAGGCCACCTACTCACTCCAACAGGGCATGCTTCCAAAGCCTCCTCATCGACTGTGATAAACTCAAATTTTTGCGCCTCGGCACGAAACAAATACAACTATAGGAGCATTATGGGAGCACGAGCCTGCGCGGCTGAATGTGATGGGAAATGCACCCGTTTCCCGCTGTGATCGCCTGTTTCTCGTACCTACCAATTTCTGGATAGCAAACCAGATAAGCGAGACGCCAAAGGGTCTCTCCGAAATTGAACTTTTCGGCACCTATGCGACTTTCCAGGTTTCCCTCTCTGCTTTGGCGGTTTTGAACCGCTCGGTAAGCTCTCGCAAAGTGCTGGCATTTTGTGCAAGGCTCAGGCAGGCCGCGTTGGTTTGTTCAAATCGCGCTGCATTGCGTTGCGTCGCTGTACCTAAATCGCCGACGGAGGCGTTGACCGACGATATTTCCATGCTTTGTTGTTGCGTGCTGCTGGCAATAAGCTCCATTTTTTCGGTTATCGCCTGTACCCCAGCCACGACTTTCTCAAGCGCGGAAACGCTGTCCGAGATTTTGTCGGACCCATTCGCGACCTGCCCTTCTGACCGGCTAATAATGGTACGGATATCTGTCGCACTTTCCGCGGAACGTTGTGCAAGCGCGCGTACTTCTGAGGCAACAACAGCAAAGCCACGCCCCGCATCCCCTGCCCTTGCAGCCTCAACCCCGGCGTTCAGGGCAAGTAGGTTTGTCTGAAACGATATGGCATCAATAACTTCGACAATCTTAGCGATTTCCTGAGCCTCTGCCTTGATCAACTCCATTGCAACAGATGCATCAGATACGATTTCGCCACTTTGTCTCGCGCTCGACTGCGCGGTTTGCGACGACGCATTCACCTTTTCGACACTGTCGGCATTTTCCTTGACGATCCGCGTCAAGGCATCCAGCGCCAGTGATGTGCTCCCAAGGGTCATGGCTTGCTGCTCTGTTTGAAGGGCCAAGTCATTGGTGGACATGGAAATTTCATGGATTTCCGCGTCCATTTGCATCGACCGCATCGCGACCTCGGACACCATTTCCTCAAGTGAGCGAATAGCGGCGTTAAACCCGTCTCTCAACTCGTCATACTCCTTTGGCAGCGACCGGGATATCCGCGCGGTCAGGTCCCCCGTTCCAAGCCGCCTTAACCCGATGCGCAATGCCTCAACAACCATGGCCTGCTCTTGCGATTTCGCCTGGTCCCGCTCGATATGTTCTTTCTGGATTTTGCGTTTCTCAACCTCCGCCGAACGCCGCGTCACCTCTGCTGCTTCCAATTGCAGCACCGTTGCCTCGGCCCGTTCTCGCGCCAACTGCGCTTCCTGCTTGGCCTCTTCGGCTTGTCTTTGCGAAAGCTGTGCCTCTTTTCGCGCCGCATCAGAAAGCACCAAGCTTTGCAAAACCTCATCCGTCTTTGACTGCATCTCTTTCTGCAAGCGTTTAAGCTGCAAAACCGTAATCACGAGCGCCCCAGTTTCCAATATGACAACCCCAGCGTGAAGCAAGGTCCGTTCGATATTGTCCCATAGCCCTCCGGATGGGTAAATGAGCGTCGGCATCAGTATGGAGAGCGAGGCATGGTGAATGGCGACGACCGCCGCGGCGAAAAGCAACACAGGTATGCTGCGCAAAATGACCAGAGAGGCCAGCAAGGCAAAGTACAGCATATGGCTGTCAATCTGCCACGCATGCCCCTGAAACGCCCCGTTTAATGCGATCGCTTGCCCCAGCAGCGCAAGTGCGGCACCGATTGTAGTCAACAGCCGCTGACCCCGAGACATCAGAGCACCCAACAACAAAAAACAGAGCGAAACAGAGATGGCCAAAATATAGTTTCCGTCGACCATAATCGCAGTAATTGCAACGCAAGGCACGAGGGCGATGGCAAGACCAAAGACCATTTTCACCGACGTTGCTAACGAGTTGATTTCCATCTTCACGAACTCCGTCCCGTGAACCGTGGCAAGTTAGGTGAGAAACCGCAAATATCGGCCAATATACTAGCAGGAATAAGATGATAGCCCGCATGGGCCAGTTGAGCATGCCCCGCTGGTGCGACTGTAATCAGACGAGAGAAAATACCCCGAACGGGTCCCAATTCCCTGCCACTAGCCCGTTCCAGTTCCTCTTGGAGGCGGTTGGGAGGATCAAATGACAGGACGAGGTAAAGCTCTTGCCGGTCAAGCTGCCCTGCATTGGATAGAATAGAGGTGAGAGGTCCGACAATCGCCACAAGACAGAATACGGCCAAAACCCATGGCGCATATGTCAGGGCTACCGCCCGCCTGCCCCCCGTTTTTGGCCAGATTTCAGGAATTTCAGCCATAGTATTCAATCGCTTGCAGGCTCCTGTATTGTAGACATACCCAGCATACTAATATGCACACTGCTATACGGTGGGCTTCCGCACCGGCTAGCAACACGCACGAAAATCAACGATTTGAGACAACCGCATTGCGGCTACCATTGGCGAAAAAAGTTTAAAAACAGTGGATAGCGACCCTAAAACAAAGTAACTCGCCCCTCATCCGAGAGATTATCCCGCTTAACCTGACTTAAATTGTCCCGGACGCGGTCCAGACGTAGAACCTTTAAAGCTGAAGTGATATCAAAAGCTTGGTGTTCAGGGATGTTCTCTTTCAGATGTGCGGCAAAATTCCTAAGGTCCTCCACCGTCTGGATGAGAATATCCATTTCTTGAAATACCGCAGTCTGATCTTGGGTCAACGTTCCGCGGGCCACCAAGATCGACGCCAACGCTTTGTCTACCCTGCGTGCCATGGTCTCGACGTGGGTAAGCTCGCTCTCAACGCCATGCAGGACCTCCGGCCAAGTCGATTTAACAGATGTCATAGGCGACCGATAACAGTTTCGACGCATGATTTCATTTTTGGGGTATCAAATGGCTTTGTAAGGAAATTATTCAGCCCCCATTTTTGCGCTGCGGCAAGAATTTCCCGTGTCATCGAGCCGCTAATCAGTATGAAACCAATCCGGGAGGTCGTTTTTTGAGATCTTAGGTTTGCCAACAGCTCAAGCCCCGACATGCCGGGCATATTTTGATCCGAAATGATCAGGTGAAACCCCTCACGCGTCGCTTTGACAAACGCGGCGTCCCCGGAATTGCAAACATCGACATTTGTAATTCCAATTTCATACAACGCATTACAAATCAGCCCGCGGCTTACACTTGTATCGTCAGCGACAAGTACTTTAACAGTTTCACGTAGTGACATCGCCGCGCTCCTTCTGGTTCGCATTCTGACCGATAAAGCTTAATGGTCGACGAAAAGATGTTGGGCCAAACAATTCCAGTTGAAGTGCCAAATCGGGACTGATCCGTTCAGAATGGCCGATAAACAGCGCACCCTCTTGATCTAAAACGTTTTCCAAGCCCTGCCAGATGCGCGACTGTGTATCTGGAGCCATATAAATCGCTACATTTCGACAGAAAATTACTTGAAATGGACCACGCACCGGCCAGGGATCCACAAAATTCAGATAGCGAAATGTGGTCATGTCTTTTAACCGTTGCCGGATGTGAAGTTTACCATCACCCCCGTCAGGTTCGAACATGATATCCCCAAAGCGGTCTGGCACCCCACTTATGGATTTTTTGGGGTAAATTCCTGCTTTTGCACGCTGCAACATATGCGTATCGATGTCCGTTCCCAGAATACGAATATCGAAATCCCGCGCGTCAGGAAAATTTTGAAGAACAAGGGCCGCGATGCCATATGCTTCTTCTCCGCTTGCGCATGCTGCCGACCAAAGCCTGATCCGCGCACCCCTTTTTGCCTTTTCGATCAAATTTGGCAGCACGTCGGTCTCGAGCAGATCGAAATGACCCGGCTCTCGAAAAAACCGCGTGGTGTTGGTGGTTAACGCGTTAATCATCTGAACGAGTTCCTGCGCGCCCGCCTCGGAGCGGACATGCGCAAGGTAGGCGTCAAAATCAGGCAATCGCTGACGACGCACACGCGACGAAAGCCGTGACAAGATCATACTATCAGAATTTTCCTCCAAATGGATTCCTGTCTTGCATTTCAGGAGCGCGCGAATACCCTCAAACGCCGCCGCTGATAATAGAATTTCGCCGTGGCCGGCAGCTGTGGGACTCATGATGTTTCTCATGCAATTTCACGCGCCAACGCCATGGAGTCCCCTATGTTATTAATATCCAGAACGCGCAGGGTTTTATCGTCAGATGTGACAATCCCCTTCACGAACAGGTTTTCAGCCCCCTCACCAATATTTGGCATTGGCTGAATTTCATCACGTGACAGTTCAACAATGTCGGACACGGCCGTCACGACAAATCCGACGGTCTGATCCCCGATAAGGGTAATGATAATCACGTCACGATCGGTCGCCTCGTATCGGCCCAAACCCAAGCGCGCAGATAGATCGACGATGGGCACGACAGCGCCGCGCAAGTTCATCACCCCCAACACATCCAACGGAGAGTGAGGAAGCGTTGTGACCTTACTCCAGCCGCGGATCTCTCTCACAAGGATGATATCCATACAAAAATCTTGCGCGCCGATTGAAAGTGTAATGAATTCAATCTTCTGCAAAGACTTTCTTCGTTCTTTAAAACTCATGCGTATGCCCTCTTGTGCTTAACAGAAGTCGGCGGCGGATTTGATATTCGATGGGTTACTTCGTCTAAATCGACAATCAGGGCGATCTGACCGTCCCCCAAAATTGTGGCCGCAGCGACGAAGGGCACATGGCCATAATTCGATTCCAGGCTCTTGATAACGACTTGTCGCTGATCCCGTATCTGATCGACCGCCAGTGCGAACATCGTTCCATTTTCATCTTCGACGATAAAAAGAATGTGCTCGTCGCGGCGGCATGAACTGTTCTCATATCCAAAGACCTGCCCGAGTTCGATAATCGGGACCATCATATCGCGGACCGCCACCATACGAGAGGACGGGCCTATTTGGTGGATTTGCGACGGATCGGGGCGGATCGTTTCAAGGATTGCCGATATGGGCACCACCAAAGTTTCGCCCCCCACGTCAACAATCATCCCATCCAAAACCGCAAGGGTGAGCGGTAGGCTAATTGATATGGTTGTCCCTTCGCCCGGGCTTGAAATGATTGAAACCCGCCCCCCAAGACGGCGAATTTCACTGTTCACAACGTCCATCCCGACCCCGCGGCCAGAAAGATTTGTCACCACATCCGCCGTCGAAAACCCCGGCATGAAAAGCAGTCGGTCAATTTCGCCTTCACTTAACTGAGCCGTCGCCTGTATCAGCCCCTTAGCAATGGCCGAGGCCAGAACTTTATCGCGTTTTACGCCAGCACCATCGTCAGATACTTCAATCACCACGCGGCCGGACCGATGTGCGGCCGACAGCCTGATGCATCCAGCCTCCTCTTTTCCTGCTTGCAGACGGTCTGGCCCCATTTCCACCCCATGATCCACGGCGTTTCTTAATATATGGGTTAACGGGTCCACCAAGCGTTCGATCATAATGCGATCCACCTCGGTATCCTCTCCCTCCGAGGTAAAGCGCACCTCTTTACCCGCCATCTGTGCGGTTTCCCGTACAATACGTGCCATGCGCTGGAACAACGGCTTCACCGATTGCGCGCGAATGGCCATGATCCCCTCTTGAATGATTCTGGTCAGAGATTTGAAATCATCAAGCGTCGCCATCACGTTCCTGCTGACCGGGCCGCTGTGTTCCAAAAGGGACTGGGTCATCACAGATTGGGTGATCACCAACTCGCCGACCAGATTGATCAATTCATCCACCTGCCCCAAATCGACACGCACCGTCGATTTATGCGGCGCGGGCGGTTTTATTGTCGGCTCGGGCAGTACTGAGTCTGGGGTATCCGGCTCTGTAATGCCTGCCGGGTCATCGACCTCAACTTCTTGAACATTGGCCGCATTGTCAGTTTGGGCCATGGGGTGCTGTGGCACATCAACCGTGCCGTCACTGAGTGACACTTGCAGTTGCGCATGTGGCTCTGCGAATTCAAATATCTCGCGAATGTCACTCTCTGACCGGTCCGAGGCGAGGCTCAACCGCCAGGTTGCTGCTGGGTGTGGATCGTCCCAGGGTGCCTGCTCGTCCAATTCAACATCCACTTTCAGCCGTCCCAACGTTTCAAGCTCGCGAAACAACTGAACAGGCTCATGCCCGTTTGCATATAGCGCAGCCGTCGGGGTGAATGAGATATTGAAAACGGGTAGTTCCGGCCCATTATCGACGGGTAAAGCCCCGTCATCATCCAAGGCGAGGGGCACAAAATCCGCCAGAAAATCCCCTTCCGGCTCCGCCACTGGCTCGGCTTGAGACAGGGACATAATCTCGGAGGTCTGAAGCGCGAGCCTGTCTGGATCCGGCTCAAAACCTGCCGCAGCGAGGGATATCAAATCCGCCAGATAATCAGCTGCGCGATATAAGACAGGGATACTGTCAGAGGTTGTTAACAGCTGCCCGCCACGCAATTCGTCCAAAATGGTTTCATACGCATGGGCAAATTGCGCAATTGCGTCCAGAGAAAAAGACGCCGCCCCCCCCTTGATCGAATGCACCGCACGGAACATGCTATTCACCTGATCAGGGTCGGGGCTTGTCTCTTCGACTTCCGCCTCTATCGCGTTCAACCCATCCGTCAGATCCTCAAGCTGCTCCTCACATTCTTGGAAAAATATTGCGCGCAATTCGGTCAGTGAGGACATGGTCACAACCTTGCCACGCGGCGGATTGCAGAAACCAGTCGGCTGTCGTTAAACGGCTTTACGATCCAACCGGTCGCCCCAACACTGCGCGCCCGATCCTTTAGCTCGGGACTGTTTTCGGTGCTGAGAACGAGAATTGGAATTGATGTATTCTGGCCCGTGCTGCGGACAGTTTCAATAAACCCAAACCCATCCATACCCGGCATATTGATGTCTGTGATGATGACATCAGGGTTTGTGTCAGCCAATTTTCGCACGCCATCGGCACCGTCTTCTGCTGTGGTCACGAAAAACCCGGCGTCCTCAAGGGTCAGTCGCAGCAGATCGCGCATCGTCCGGGAATCGTCAATCGCGAGAATACTGATACTCATAGCGGTTGCTCTCCTCCTAGAAGGGCCTCAGCCATGCCCATCAACCTCAAGTCATCCACAAAATCTGGGGAGGCTTCAATTTGGAATACATGACCGGAAGACAGGCAGAAACGCTGGAAACGCAGCAGAATTTCAGCCGCGCGCGCGCCCACAGAAAGCACCTTGAGGCCGTCTATAGTGATGTCCTGCCCACTCTTTTGGGCAAGCAATCGGATCAGGTCATCTGCCTTGCCAGAGTGCAGTCGATCGGAAAGCATTATCTTACAGGTCATCTCATCATTTCCCGAAAAACTGGATATCGTCCAAAGACTGGTTTTGCGCTTGCCGCATCACCACATCGGCTTCGTCATCATCGACCAGCAACTGGCTGACCCGGCCGGTCGTAGGCGTAAAGCGAATAGCGCGCGCCTGCTGCCCGCCCAAGCTACTTCCCACAACGGGCATGCCTTCTATCTCAAGGAAACTAATCGCAAACTCGCAATTTTTTGCACCGATATGGCCCATTCTTCCCGACATCGTCGCCCCACCAAAAATCTTGGCGCGCAATCGTGATTTTCTGGCTCCAAGTTTCAACAGCCCGTTGATCAATATCTCCATAGCGAAAAGCCCGTATCGCTCGGAATGGCTGTCGCCGTCGGGGCCCGTCGCCAGCAGGAAATGGTTCATCCCGCCAACCCGCGCCACGGGATCAAAAAGACATGTGGCAACGCAGGACCCCAGCAGGGTTTTCAAAACAACGTCGGGGGCATCGCTGACCTGAAATTCGCCTTGTGCGACGAAAATATCATCGGTTTGATCAGGCCACATCTGTGAATCGCTCAGACATAGTGCCATCTAACGGTCCCTTCCCAGTTGCATTGGTCCATGATCCCTATCCACATCAAAAATCTGTCCATGTGCCGGTAGCCGTGGCCATAGGTTCAATCGCCTGTTTTACTGGCGGCTCTAAGCGTTCAATTTTCCCCTTCTTTGGTTTCTGGGCCGTTTCGACAATGGCTTTGGGTTCGGCAAAATCCACAACTTGTTCTGTCAGTTGAAAGTGATAGATGGTCTCGACCAAGGCTGCGGCTTCTCGTTTCAGCGCATCACTTGCGGCGGTGGTCTCCTCCAGTCGTGCCGCGTTTTGCTGTGTTGATTGATCAAGCTTGGTTACCGAACTGTTGATTTCTTCTAGGTTTAAAGATTGCTGGCTGGCCGAAATTGCAATTTCGGAAACCTGCGTTGAAATATCATGAACAGACGTGGCAATCTCTTGCAGAGACTTTCCTGTTTCGCCGACCAAATCCACGCCGATTCTAACTTGGGCAACCGACTGCGCGATCAGACCATTGATCTCGGTTGCGGCTTCCGACGAGCGTTGGGCCAGCGCCCTGACTTCAGATGCAACCACAGCAAAGCCTCGGCCAGCATCACCAGCGCGCGCCGCCTCGACCCCTGCGTTCAAGGCAAGAAGGTTGGTCTGAAATGCAATATCATCAATGACTTTGACGATCGACGCGACCTTTTTGGAGGAGATCGAAATCTCGTCCATCGCCGTAACCGTTTTCAGAACAACAACCCCGCTCTTTTCCGCGTTTTTCCTTGCTTCTGCGACAATAGTATCGGCTTTCTGGGCCCCTTCGGCGGTGCCGCGCACGGCGGCGGTCAGATCGTCCAAGGCCGAGGCCGCCTGCTCCAACGTGGCGGCGGTCCCCTCTGTTCGACGCGATAACACCTCGGTGGTGCCGCTGATGTCTTGCGATTCATTGCGAATGGTTTCAGCGCGGCTGGCGATACCGCCAAGCGCTTGGCACAGCTGTCCCACCGCATTATTATAATCCTGTCGCAATTCCTCGAAACGATCTGCGAAAGGTTCGGACAGATTTGCGTGCAAATGGCCGTCTCGCAACCGTTTAAAGGCAACGCGCAACGTATCGACGACCTTGGCGCGCTCGTGGCTTAGTTCTGCACGCTCCCATTGGGCTTGCTCGGTGGCTTGCGTTGCCTCGGTTATGTCACGGCCCAATAAAAACAGACGGTACGGTTTCTTGTCGGTACCGATGACCGATGTAATGCTGCCTTCGACAATAACATCGCTGCCATCAACCCCGCGAAACACCATTTTACCGATGAAAGAACGGCCCTTTTTGAGTTTTGCTACCAAATCTTCCGCGTCGCTCGACATCAAAGACGCCAGTGTTACATGCCCCGGCATGCCCTTTGGCCTGCCGATCGTCGCAGAAAATATTTTGTTCTCGTCAAGCAACGTTCCTTCGGGGGAAAACTCAGCCCTCAGCTGGGTCGCGTTTATCTCGTTGATAAGAGCGGTGCTTTTCCAAACATCCGTGACGTCTTGCCATTCAAGGACAAAGCCGATTTTCGTGTCTTTGTTATCGCGGATGGACTTGATTTTGAGAGAGATACGGACGTCATCAATTGAAATCGTGGTCGCAAATGCCGCGTCATCGCCCCCACCGATATCCGCCAACATATCGCTGGAGATAACATCAAAAAGCTCCAATGATCTACCGACCAGGTTTTTGGGATCAAAACTGGAAAACCTGTTTTGAAACTGGGTGATGCGGTTTTGGCAAAGCTCTTCGAAAGCCGGGTTAACGGCAAATATCTCCCCTGTTTGATCGGCAAGGAGCAACGCCGCCGATGAGTTGTTGAACGCTTCGCGCTTGAAACTTGCCTCGCGCGCGCCGTCAGCCGCCTCAGCAAGATCAGCGCGCAGATGCTCCACCGCCTTGCCCATCATACCAAATTCATCCTGCCGGGCTGCGCTCGCGACTTCTGTCTTGAAATCACCTTGGCGCAAAGCCTCAACCGTTTTGGTCAAGGCCGACATCGGCCGCAGGATAATGCCGTGAAACGCCAGAAACGTCGCAATCACCGCAATCAGGCCAATAATGCCCGTGGCCATCAGTGATTTCATCTGAGTGGATGCCAAAAAATCGGCCAGCGGGTCAGCGGACCAGCGCATTGAAAATGCGCCTACGTTTCGGGCCGTTCCATGTATCAGCGGGAAAGCGACCAGATTGGTCTGTTTCGACACGATCCGGGTTTCGGCCCCGACGGCACTGCGCGCGAAATCGGCCAATGCGGCATCCGTGTTGGCCCCGTGTTCGGCAACCACCCAACCATCGGCATCGACGACGACATAGCTGATAAAGGAATTTTCATCTCGGTCATCGAACTGCGCGAACAAACTGTTGATATCGCGATATTTTTTATAGGCAACCGGCGCAGGCAATGCGGACGCCAGCAACTGACCGCGGTCTTCGGCCCGGGCGGCCAAGGTTTCACCCGCGAGGTAGCTGAGTGATGCATTTTGCAGAACCAGCAGCGGAAGCACGACAATCGAAATAGAAAGCACAGCGGCAAGTGCAAACTTTGTCGCAACTGAATGCAGGATATTCACGCGGTTTGGCATCGGCATTTTCTAGCTCTCACAACCTTGGGGACTTAGGGGAACGCGGCGGCATCAATGCCGAACGTCACTGCACCGACCGGGGTTCGCGTGATCGGATCGACCAATGTCACCGAAACTTGCCGCTGGTAGGTGTTTGCGGATTCGTCAAATTCGATCCCTCCTTTATGGATGGCCCCTGCACCTTTTGGAAAAGTCTCCAGAAATTTGGCTTCGTCGCCTTGCCAATAATCGGTGGTGACATTGCTGATCGCCGCATTCAAACCCAACGCATCCATCACGATAATTTCGGTAATGCGCCCCCCTGACCCCTGAACCAACGCACGCAGATAGGCCGATGCAGATACGGCTGTAACAAGGCCAATCAGCGCCGGATCGCCGGTTCCGATTTCCCTGCGCCACTGGTCGTCTTGGGCCAGCACTTCTTGGGAGCTCAAGTTCATGTTTCGAAAATTGCTTTTAGCAAGAGCTGCCCAGATCGACCCCTCGTGCTCTAGATTGACGACCTGCGCTAGGACGTAGGCCACCGCGTTTTCTTCGGCTGTGTTCGCCGCAGAGGCAGCGCCCCCCGCAAAGCCAAAGATCACAGCCATCACGCGCAGTACAGCCAGCACTAGAAAGACCCCTTGTGGTGTGCCAGCCCCGTTGCCAGCCCGTCCCTTTAAAGGGAAAAGTCTTTGCAAGCTGTTAAGCGAGCCTATAAAAATCTGCCGATTTTATACGATATGCCCCTTGCCGCGCGCGGCCTAGGCGATAAACCTGTGGCTGGCACGCACCCAGTGCTCGCGCCAAAATGAAGCACCGAGGCATCGCTGCCTACCCAATACTGGGTTCGTTGTGCACATACACCCAACGGCATCACGCGCCCCAAACAGCGCATCCGCTGTGCGAAGATCATATACGATGAAATGCGAATGCAGAGGGGTTAGATAAGCTCTTTTATCTGAACGTTTCGCGCCGAGATCGGTAGCGCGAATTTGCGCGCCCGTGCTGCATGCTGCTTGACGAT
The DNA here is from genome assembly GCF_900116285.1 of Sulfitobacter marinus. Taxonomy (GTDB): domain Bacteria; phylum Pseudomonadota; class Alphaproteobacteria; order Rhodobacterales; family Rhodobacteraceae; genus Sulfitobacter; species Sulfitobacter marinus. Next base: position 1,007,172 of record NZ_FPAJ01000001.1, read on the forward strand.
TTCGCGTTGCAGCTTGTTGTTCGGGATTGGCAAGGCCGGAGGAACAAGATCGTTCAACAGCCCGCGCTCTTCGATATCCAATAAATCATCGGTGGACAGACACTTGGCGCTTTCGGCCGTTTTGCTGAGGTAAAAGCTTTCGGCGGCGACCCCATTTGCGAATATCACCTCGTGGCGATCAAACAGGATATGATAATACGTCACGCCTTTGGCAGGGCAAACGCAGGATATCCGCTGAAGCTGCGCCAAATGATGCGCCGCGATCAGCACACGCTGCGCATCGGACAGTTCGGCAACCGCCATGGATTCCATGACGATCCGATGCTGACGCGATACCAATAAATCTTGCGTGGGAATTCTGGGGCCCAACGCATCAGACGCGATACGGATCGGACGAATTTTTTCATCTGCAACGATCTCAACACCCGAGAAATGCCGGTGACCAATCCAACGGATCGTTTGCAACCCATGTTGCTGGGTCCTCACCTGATCGCCCACCTTCAGTCTCTCAACCCGACGTTCACCGCCCGCGCAGGCAATCATTGTTCCGGCCACAAAACACGGCGGCGGCGTTGATCCACTGTCGCCCATTCCAGGCCGTAAGGACACAATCGGTGTGTCAATATTTGGCGCATCCCATCTGACCGAAGCATCGCCGCGACCGTTTATAACATTTTGCTGGTCGACTGCGGTGAAATCTACGCCCGGCTCAATAAAGGTCGAGGAATTAATCTCGGTTGCGAAGTTATTGTTGTAGGGTTCATTGAACCCACCAATCATGTAGGCCTGTTCGACAGTGTCATAGCCGGATGAGTTTACCGAACTCAGAACGACGCCTTGATAAGTTACGTTATGGTTATTGTCTGAAAAGCTCCCGCCAAGCACCGGCTGGATATAGATATATTCACCCGTACTCGTATCCTGTGTCCACTGTGCCTGATCGGTCGGCAAAAGAAAGCTCAGCGTTCCACCATTTACGGTGTCGGTCGCCTCGTTCCCGTCTTCGTCGAAGGCTGTCAAACGCAGTTGAAATCCGTTCGCAAGCGCAACATATTCGTCGGGGCTGATCGCGATCTCAAACCGGTCACCACCAGTTTGTTCAAACTCGGAAATTCGTGCCATTTAATTTCCTTTCGAAACAATATCTTTGATCAGCATTGGAAGAAATGAATGATCTAGGCCTGTGAGGCAGCTTTAACTGTTTTCTAAGGAAATAGAATTCGGCGTGTATCTGGTCAATTGTCTCGGGGTCCGAGCCGTCCAAGCAATTCGCAATCGTGTCATTAATGTTGCTGTTTTGTGGGGTCTAAGGCGGTGCCCTGCCCGAAATCACGCCGCCAACTGCGATCTTGCCCCGTTTGACATGTATCAAGGCACCGCGATGCGGCGCGGTGCTACAACGCCCACACCCCCCATCGGAGCGGCACCATGACGGATAAGAAAAGCGAAATCGAAGCGGCACTTGGGGTCGGGGAGCATAAGCATCCCATCCCGCGTTGGGTTTATTATATCGTAGCTTTCGCGCTTCTTGGGGCCAGCCTGTACTGGTGGCAGACCCAGAGCGCCACACGCAACGCGGTGACGTACCAGACCGAAGCAGCAACCCGCGCGGATCTTCAGGTCACGGTGACGGCAACAGGCTCCATCGAGCCCACCAATCTGGTCGAAATTTCCTCGGAGTTGTCGGGGACCGTGAAGAAGGTGCTGGTTGACTACAACGATACGGTGTCGGAGGGGCAGCTTTTGGCGCAGCTCGACACGACCCAGCTAGAGGCGCAGCTGGCCGTTCAAAAAGCATCACATGCCGTGGCCGAGGCGCAGGTCTCAAGTGCCAAGGCAACGCTGCTGGAAGCCCAGTTGAATTACGACACGGTTCGAAAACTGGATGAACGCGGCGTGACCACCCGCACCAATATGAACGCAGCCGAGGCAAAGCTGGCCCGTGCCAAGGCAGATCTGGCTAGCGCCACCGCGAATATGGATTTGACCAAGGCCCAGCTTGAGGCGCAACAGGCCGAACTGGAGAAGGCCTGTATCTGTTCGCCGATCAAAGGTGTGGTGCTGGAGCGCAACGTCGATGAAGGGCAGATCGTAGCCGCGATGCTCTCTGCGCCGATCCTGTTCACCATCGCCGAGGATTTGACGAAGATGGAGCTTCAGGTGGATGTCTCCGAGGCTGATATCGGCCGGGTCGCTTCCGGCGAGCTGGCGACCTTTACCGTCGACGCCTATGATGATCAGACATTTCCGGCGGTCATTTCCATGGTCCGCTATGCCTCTGAAACCATTGATGGAGTAGTAAGCTACAAGGCGATCCTATCTATCGACAACGCTGCCCTCATGCTACGCCCCGGCATGACCGCAACGGCTGATATCACGGTTGCTGAGTATGATGATGTCCTTGTCGTCCCAAACGCCGCGCTGCGCTTTGCCCCGCCGCAGATTGTCGAGGATAGCGATGACGACAAAACCCAAGGCGGCGGGTTGCTGGGCCTGCTGATGCCGTCGCGCGACGATACCGCCAATACGTCCGGGTCTACCCGATCCGTTTGGGTACTGCGCGACGACGTTGCCGTCGAGGTGCCCGTGGAAAAAGGCGATACGGATGGCCAGATGACCCGTATTCTGGCGGGCGATATCACAGAAGGAGACAAGGTGATCGTCGAGATGAGCGAGGGCACCTGACGTGGCCGGCGAAGCACCACTCATCGAGTTTCGCAAGGTCACCAAAATCTATGGTCAGGGCGAGGCCGAAGTCCGTGCTCTGGACGGTGCCAGCTTCACCATAAAAACCGGAGAGTTCGTGGCAATCATGGGCCCTTCGGGGTCAGGCAAGTCCACTGCGATGAACCTGATCGGCTGTCTCGATAGACCATCGTCGGGGGAGTACCTGTTCCACGGCGTGCCCGTCGCAAGCCTTGATCGCAACCAGCGCGCCCTGCTACGCCGGAACTATCTGGGCTTTGTGTTTCAGGGCTACAACCTACTGGCGCGGCGGTCTGCATTGGAAAACGTCGAACTGCCGCTCATCTACAAGGGTATTGGTCGCGCCGAACGCAAACAGCGGGCCTTCGAGGCCTTGAGCAAGGTCGGCCTGAAGGGACGCGAACACCATACGCCGTCTGAACTGTCGGGCGGCCAGCAGCAACGTGTGGCCATCGCCCGCGCCCTGATAGCCAACCCTGATGTGATCCTCGCGGATGAACCAACAGGTAATCTCGATACAAAAATGTCGCGCGAAATCATGCAGTTGCTGTGCGATCTTAATGACAACGAAGGGATGACAATCATCATGGTCACCCACGAAGAAGACATGGCCGAATATGCCCACCGGTTGATCTGGATGGTGGACGGCAAGGTCGAGCGAGACGGCAAACCAAGCGGCGGAGGCGGCAAACGATGATCTGGGAAACCATACGACTGGCGGTTCAAGCGATCTTTCGTAACACAATGCGGTCGGTTCTGACCGTGTTGGGTATCGTCATCGGCGTCGCCGCGGTGATCGCCATGGTCACTGTGGGCGAAGGATCGTCCAGTCAGGTTACCGCAGATGTTGAAAAACTGGGCACCAATATCGTGATGATCATGCCCGGCGGAATGGAACAAGGCCCGCGCACCCAATCGGTCGCCGAAGCGTTCAAGCTTAAGGACGTCGAAGCAATCATTGACCAGATCGGCAGCGTCGACACTGCCGCCCCCTATGCGCAAACATCCATGACAGCGATATACGGCCCCGAAAGCACCACGACGCAGGTGGTCGGTACCGACAACCGCTATCTGGATGCTGTCGATTGGCCGCTGGTGATGGGACGCGCGTTCCTCAACACCGAGGAAACATCGGGCCGGCCCGTCTGCATCATTGGTGAAACCGTGCGCCAGAACCTTTTCGGCAACACCAACCCCATCGGCGAGACAATCCGCCTCAGCTCTCTGACCTGCGAGGTGGTCGGCCTGCTCGAGGCCAAAGGCGCATCGTCTTTTGGCACCGATCAGGACGATGTCGTCGGCCTGCCCATAAAAACCTTTCAACGGCGCATTTCCGGCAGCAGCGATGTCGCGATGATCTTTGTGGCGGTGCAGGATGGAAAATCGACAGACCGTGTGATGGGCGAGATCAAGGCGCTGATGCGTGAGCGCCGCCGCATCAGCGAAGGCGAAGAAGATGATTTCACGGTCATGGACATGAAGCAGATCGCCGAAATGCTGTCAGGGATTACCGACGTGCTGACCGGCCTTTTATCGGCTGTGGCGGCGGTCAGCCTGTTGGTCGGCGGCATCGGCATCATGAACATCATGCTGGTTTCCGTCACCGAACGCACCCGCGAGATTGGCATCCGGCTGGCGGTGGGCGCGCAATCAAGCCAAGTGTTGATGCAGTTTTTGGTTGAGGCGATTGTGCTCTCGGTCATTGGCGGTCTGATTGGCATCATTCTGGGTCTGGTCCTTGCCATCTTTGCCTCGAACATGATGGCGATCCCCTTCGCCCCCAACCCTGCCGTCGTCGGTGGCGCGTTCCTGTTCTCGGCAGTCGTCGGGGTGGTCTTTGGCTATTTCCCCGCCCGCCGGGCAGCCAGGCTCGACCCGATCGAAGCGCTGCGCCACCAGTAAAACTGGTTATACCCGATTGCGCACCTCAAAAATCCGCGCTAGCATCGATATCAGGCCTTGCTCGGGCCTCCTCCCTCCATCGGGGCAGCATTTGCCATGCAGAGCGGTTTCATGTCGAACTGATCCTGTTCGAGCACGCGCATAAGGGGGGATTGCGTCGACCGCTCGAAAGAGGAGGTTCAAGATGAGACTGTCATCACCCATTTACACACTCAAGCGTGAGGCAAAACTGCTGACACGCAGCACCGAGATCAAGCTTCACCAAGCGCTTGACCAAATAGCAAAGCGCGAGGGGTTTCAGGACTGGGGCCATTTGGCCTCGAGCTATGCCAAGAACACACCCTCCAAGGCCGTTCTGCAACAGCTTGATGCTGGCGACATGGCCCTCATCGCAGCGCGCCCCGGCCACGGCAAAACGCTGTTGGGGCTGGAGCTTGTCGCCATGGCTGAGAAGTCCAACCGGACGGGGTATTTCTTCACCCTAAGCGACACCGTTCTGGACATACGGAACCGCTTGGACAAGCTTGGCATAGATCCCGACCAGTTCGACCAGACCGTCACCATCGACACCTCAGATGATATCTGCGCCGACCATATCATAAGCCGCATCGACAACACGGCAAAGCCTGCGTTGATCCTTGTCGATTACCTGCAATTGCTTGATCAAAAGCGCAGTAATCCGCCACTAGAAGTGCAGATCCGCAAACTAAAGGCCTTTGCAGTCGCGCAACGCGCAAGCGTTATCCTGCTTTCGCAGATCGACCGACGCTTTGATCTTTCGGTTAATGGTATGCCCGGCATGGACGACATCCGCCTGCCAAATAACGTCGACCTATCGCTGTTCAGCAAAAGATGCTTTCTGCATGACGGTAAAATCCAGATTGAGCAGACCGCATAACGCAATCTGAACCAGCTTTGCGGGCGATTTCAGCAGCGCCCGCAACTTGTGGCCGTTGACAGGTGATATGCGCTGCCTGAACGGCGTTCGAAACAGCATCCACCTTGCCATTTGTTACTTTATAAAATACCAATTTCACAAAGATGGAGGTCACCCGATGAGAAAGCGCGCAGCCGCCCGGCAAACAGACGTTTTGACATTGCTGAAAGCATCCCCCAGACCGATGACCGCCTACCAAATTCTTGAACAACTTCAAGTCAGTGAGCCCGACATTGCGCCACCAACGGTGTATCGCACGTTGTCAGCCCTGACCGATCAGGGGCAGGCACATCGGCTTGAATCAATCAAGGCGTTTGTACCGTGCCGCTGTAACCACGTCGAAAGCGTACCCGTCCTTGCCATCTGCGAAGACTGCGGATCGGTCGAAGAACATGACGGAAGCGATCTTTTGCCGACATTCACCCGTTTGACAGATCAAAACGCCTTTCAGGCCGCGCGCCATATTGTTGAAATTCACGGGCAATGCGGCACCTGCGCAGACTGACCTTTCTTACTCAAAACACGGATAGATCATGAAACAAGCACTCTCCCTCATCACGCTCGTCGCAGCCCTGCCCGCCTTGGCCGACCATGCCCGCCAGCTTGACGCCCATGAACATGGTGTAGGCACATTGGATATCGCCATCGAAGGCACGACAGTCGCGCTGAGTTTTGAGGCACCCGGCGCGGATATTGTCGGGTTCGAATATGCGGCAACCAGCGAGGCCGATCTGGCGGCGATTGCACAGGCTGTCAAAACACTGGGCGCGCCGCTTGATCTGTTCGTGATGCCGGATGCTGCGGGCTGCGCTGTGGTCGATGCAAAGGCCGAACTTGAAGGTGGTGACGCGCATGGCGAACATGAAGAGCACGGTGACGAACATCACGATGATCACGCCGAGGAAAGCCATGACGACCACGGACATGATGATCATGGGCATGATGATCACGGCCATAAAGACGACAGTCATGATGGACATGACGACCACGGGCATGATGACCATGCCGAAGACGCGGGTCACACGGAATTCCACGCTACCTACACCCTGACCTGCGACACACCGGACGCACTAACGGAAATCAACTTTGCTTATTTCCAAACCTTCCCCAATGCGCAGGAAATCGACGTGCAGCTTATCAGCGCATCAGGTGCGCGGGCGTTCGAAGTTGAGCGCTCGACACCTCTGCTTGATCTGGAGCGCTGATCAAACGTGGCCGGCCCGGTTCTCGACCTTTGTGATGTCAGTTATCACTGGCCGGGGCGGGCTGGTTTCGCGCTGACCGTGCCAAGCTTTCACATCGCGAAAGGCGAAACTGTATTGCTGCTGGGTGAAAGCGGGTCGGGAAAATCGACGCTGCTTTCGCTGATCTGCGGGACGATCTTGCCGGACCGTGGCACGGTTAATATCGCAGGGCGCAATATCGCCGCGCTCTCGGGCGGCGCGCGCGATAGGTTCCGTGCCGAACATATTGGTGTTATTTTCCAGCAATTTAACTTGCTGCCCTTTGGCTCTGTCGCAGATAACATCCTGCTGCCGCTGCGCTTTGCCCCTGCCCGGCGCAAACGCGTACAAGATGCCGCCGCCAATGCCGCAGACCTATGTACGGCACTTGGCCTGCCCGCCGACATCATGACAGCCAAAGCCTCCGCCCTGAGCGTCGGCCAACAGCAGCGGGTCGCCGTGGCGCGGGCGTTGATCGGGCAACCGCCGCTGATCATTGCCGATGAACCCACCTCTGCCCTGGATGCCAACAGTCAAGCGGCCTTTCTTGATCTGCTCTTTGCGCAGACGCGCACAAATGAAACATCGCTTTTGATGGTCAGCCATGATCCCCGCCTTGGCGCACGCTTTGACCGGGTGATCCAGATGGAAGAGATTGCCCAAACCGAAAGGACGGTCGCATGATCTTTCGGCTCGCCCTTGCATCGCTTTTTGCCCGTGCGCTGACCGTCGGCATGACCATCCTTGCCATCGCTTTGTCAGTGGCGCTGTTTCTGGGTGTAGAAAAGATACGCACCGGGGCTAAATCCAGCTTTGCCGATACGATCTCGGGCACGGATTTGATCGTCGGCGCGCGCTCCGGTGCGGTGCAACTGCTGCTCTACTCCGTCTTTCGCATCGGCAATGCCACCAATAATGTGACCTGGGAAAGCTATCTCGACATTGCAGCGCGCCCCGAGGTGGATTGGATCGTGCCAATTTCGCTGGGCGACAGCCATCGCCAGTTCCGCGTGATGGGCACCACACCTGCCTTTTTCGAACATTACAAATACCGGCAGGGCAGATCGCTGGAAGTCGCGGAAGGCGTCATCATGGATGACCTTTTCGATACCGTCATTGGTGCCGATGTCGCCGCGACGCTGGGCTATGGTGTAGGGGATCCGATCATTGTGGCGCATGGGCTGGCATCGTTTACCCAGCACAAGGATCAACCCTTTCGCGTGTCGGGTATTCTGGCCAAGACCGGCACACCCGTTGACCGCACCGTGATTGTCAGCATGGAAGCAATCGAGGCGATCCACGTGGATTGGCAAAGCGGCGCACAGGTGCCCGGTCAGTCGACATCACCAGATGTTATCCGCGAGATGGGCCTGACCCCCAAGGCTGTGACAGCCGCGTTGATAGGGGTGGAAAGCCCGCTCCAGACCTTTGCCCTACAACGGGCGATCAATGAATACCCAGAGGAACCGTTGCTCGCCATTCTTCCCGGCGTCGCCTTGCAGGAACTGTGGGGCATCGTCGGCATCGCAGAAACCGCTCTGCTTGCGGTGTCTGCAATGGTCGTCGTGACCGCGCTGATCGGGATGATGGCCACGATCTTTTCCAGCTTGAACGAGCGCCGCCGCGAGATGGCGATTTTTCGGGCCATGGGGGCCCGCCCCTTTACGATCCTCAGCATGCTGGTGCTCGAGGCCATGGTGATGGCAGCAGTCGGTGCATTGCTGGGGTTGGTGTTTTTATACATCGGGCTGACCATCGCGCAGCCGGTCCTTGATGCGTCTTTCGGGCTTTGGTTGCCAATCGAGACACCAACATTGCGCGAACTCTGGGTGATCACCGGCGTGATCTGTGCTGGCGCAATCGTGAGCCTTTTACCCGCATTGAGGGCTTACAGAATGTCGGTTGCTGATGGTATGATGGTCCGAACGTGACGCGCAAAATCGGAAGGGTGCAATGGTAAATCGCAGAACTGCATTGATGCTCTTGTCCGGGTTTTCGCTTGCGCCTCAGGCCAGCTTGGCGGCAAGCCCGCGGAAAATCATGTGGGATGATCTGATCCCGCCCGGCCTGCCCTATGCCGAGATCATCGGCGAAGGCGAGATCGACATGCTGAACGATACCTGGAACCCGGTATATGACGCCAACGCGGTCAAGCTGAACGAGGCATTGAACGGGGCCTATATCATCATGCCGGGCTTCATCATTCCCTTTGATATCAGCGCCAAGGGCGTCACCAGCTTTATGCTTGTGCCCTATGTCGGGGCCTGTATCCACACGCCGCCACCGCCCGCGAACCAGCTGGTCATGGTAAACAGCGCAAAACCATGGCCCAGTGATCAGCTGTGGGATGCGGTCTGGGTCACCGGAACCCTGCGCACGCAGTTGCAATCAACCAAGCTGGGGCAAACCGGCTATTCCCTCACCGCCGACAAGATGAAGGTCTTTGAGTGGTGAGCCAAGGATTGCACCGCCGCGCCGTTCTTGCCGGGCTGGCCACCGCAACGCTTATCCCGCGTCTGGCGCGCGCCCAAGGGTATATCGACCTAGAATGGGAAGACCTGCTGCCGAAAGACCAAACAGGTATTCCCAACGCATTGCGCAGCTTGCTGCCCCATGACGAAGACATGATGCTCTCGCGGCAACAGCCTGAATCAACCGGCGTCAGAACCGATTGGAATGGCCAGATCGTCCGCCTGCCCGGGTTTATCGTTCCCATCGACCAAAGAGGCATCGGCGTTATGGCATTTATTCTGGTGCCTTACGTAGGGGCTTGTGTCCATGTACCGCCTCCGCCCGCCAATCAACTGGTCTTTGTGACCACCTCAACTCCCTATGAAAACAAAGGGTTGTTCGAGGCAGTTAATGTGATCGGGATGTTCGGCGTTTCCTCCGTATCGACGCAACTGGCAGACATTGGCTATGCGTTGTCCGCCGATAAGATCGAGCCATATCCCCTTTAATCATCTAGCGAGCGGGCCCGCCCGAGAGTGCCTTTGCTGTTAGGCGACATTCTCGATGGTGATGCTGGTTTGCCCGGCCCCCTCACTGCCCTGATCCGCACGCTCGCTGCTTGGCATCTTAAGCGTGAAAGTGCTGCCGCGACCGATTTTGCTGGTCAGCGACAAGGTACCACCATGGAGCGCGGCCAGTTGCTCGGAAATTGCCAACCCAAGGCCAAGGCCGCCGCTTTTACGCGACATAGATCCGTCAACCTGCTGAAAACGCTGAAAAACACGTTCCAGATTTTCCTCCGAGATACCATGCCCGGTGTCTGTGACATTGAAAACGATCTGCCCGTTTTCTCTGGTCATCTCCAAATGGATTGATCCCTTGTCGGTGAACTTAATCGCGTTGTTGATCAGGTTGTACAGAATTTGCTTGAGCCTGACCTTATCAGCCATTGCCTCGGCCGAACTGTCACCTGCATAGCTTAAATCCAAACCCTTTGCTTCGGCATTGGGCTGTAAATCCTCAACGACCGACGCCGCCAGTTCATCCAACTGCAAAAGCTGCATATCCAGCTCCAACTTGCCGCGGGCGACCTTTGTCCAATCCAGCAAATCCTCGACCAGACGGATCATATGCTGCGCGGAATCCGCAATGCCTGCGCCCTGCTCTGAAATAAAGTCCTGGTACTTATTGATCGCCGTCGTCACCGCGGGGGTTGGCGGGCCATCGGCACTGATCGCCTTGGTCAGTTTTTTGGACTGCGGCAGTCTTTCACTGTTGCGCATAAAGGTCGCGCGCCCGAAAATCACCGTCAGCGGCGTGCGCAACTCGTGGGATACATTATTCAAGAAATCAGTCTTTTCGCGGTCCGCGGCCTCGGCAACACCTTGCGCATGTTTTTCGGCGCTCACGTCTGTCCATATCCCCACCGTATAGCCATGTGGGGTCTTGGCTTCTGTAACCTTGAGCCAGAGATCGTCACTGATCTGTTGAAGAAAGGATTCACCGGGATTACGGAAATTTTCCATCCGGTCGGCAATCCATGCCTCACGGTCCTCGGGGACAAACGGTGCCGCCTGATGCGTCGCGGCAATGCGAACCAGTTCATCCATTGTCATGCCGGGGACCACCAGATCAGCAATATTGGCGTGGTAATCAAGATATTTTTGGTTCACGATCATCAGCCGTTCTTTGTCATCAAAGGCGATGAACCCTTCACTGATACAGCCGACCGCTTCGGCCAGCAGCGCATGCGCATCGTCCTTTTTCAACGCAAGCCTGCGATAGGCCGACAAGACGACCAACAGAACCACGGCAGAAAACAACGAGAACGCCACCAGATAGCTGCTTTGCGGTGAATATGATGGCCATCCAGCCGTCGGCCGTGCCAAGGCCTGCCACCTGTTGCCCAACATGCTAAAGTCAACGACAACAGGTTCAAAACGCCACGATTGATTGCCGTTCCCAGCGGTCGCCACAGGCACACCAGAGGCTGGTATCTCGTTCAATTCAAAAAGATATTTCGAGGCGTCGCCAAAGTCATGACGCTCCGAGCTGAACAAACTATCCGCCCTGATCGCGATCGAAATAATCCCCCAAAACCGGTCCCTATCGCGATCAGGGAGCGGTAGGAACACGGGGTAACGCAGGATATAACCCATCTCGCCGCCCAGCAGCGACAGCGGCCCGTCCACCACAGCACTTTGCCCCCGGTACGCCCGCGCCACACTGGCCATCTGTTCCGGCACCTGCCAGTATTTCAAACCAATCGCGGTCTCATCATCGCTCAGTGGAAAACTATGCGTGACCTCAAGTCCGGGGGCCAGAGCCACGGCGACAATCGTGGGGGAATCCTTTTGCAGTTTTGTGACAATATTAACGACCTGCGTATCAACCGCGCCGCCGGAAATGCTTAGAATATTTTCAATTCTTTTCGCAGTCAGAACGGTCTCAAAGAACCGCTGCTGAACCTGTTCAGCCGTCGCATAAAGCCCGTTTTCAACGTCGCGTTTCACCGATGCAAGGTGGCTGTCACGGTCCAGTTTGATGATGGTATAGCCGATGCCCGACACGCTACCGATCACAATTACAGCCATCAAAAGAAACGACTTTGAAGCTAGATAATTTTTGACGCTATCGATCATTTTTTCTCAACATTCCCTGTATCGGCTATGGAAACTCTGCCGTCATATCTGGCTTGACTGACGATCTTCTCGTTTCCTTAGCCCCCTCCTTCACCATCACGCCGATATCCGCCAAATTTTGGGCGCATTTCCGGCACGATCCTGACTGAAAAGATAATGCGCATCTCGTTCCATTTAACAACCCGATTTGTTAGTATTTTCAAATACCTAGCAGATCGTCGCAAAAAGAACGTTTCCCACATCTCCAGCGGTCCGGCGCACACCCCAACAATACCGCTTCATTGAAAGGCCAAATTCACAAAATTTGCAACCATAACACGAGAGATAAATCCTCAAAGCAGCCGCAAATTTCATACCATTGGCAAAGTTATAGCATTTACTAGGCCGTATCCCAAAACACATTCCGCCCGTTTCGGAGTGTATTTACTTTTGCGGATGCAAATGGACCTAACGAGCGATGACGATATCGGCCCGCAGGCCGCCCAAGCGTTCAGACACCCCCAAGCGCAGCACGCCGCCATGGGCACGGGCAATGTCGGTGGCAATGGCCAGACCCAGGCCAACGCCGCCGCCACCCTGGTTCTGGCTGCGCGCAGAATCCAACCGCGAAAACGGGCGCACGGCCTCATGGCGACGCGCCTCAGGAATACCGGGGCCATCATCCTCCACACGGATACGCATCGTCTTGTCGGTCAGCATGACGGACACCTCGGCCTTGGAGCCATAGCGCACCGCGTTCGAGATCAGATTATCCACTGCCCGCAAGATCGCCACCTTGCGCAAACGCACTGTCCCCGACCCGGTCCCTTCGGCGGGAAGCAAGGTCACATTACGCCCCGCTCGTTGCGCCTCAGCCACAGCGGTTTCTAGCAATACATGCGGGTCCAGTTTCTCAAACTCGCCCTCGGCAGTGCCTTTGGAAAAATCAAGGAATTCATCCAACATCCGCTGCATATCATCGACGTCCTGCAGCAAGGGGCCGGTGTCTTCGTCGTCCATCATCGAAAGGCTCAGACGCATGCGCGTCAGCGGAGTGCGCAGATCATGGCTCACCCCCGACAACATCAATGTGCGTTGCTCAATATGCCGCTCGATCCGGGCGCGCATGTCAACAAACGCACTGCCCGCTGCACGCACCTCTACGGCCCCTGCGGGGGTATACGGAATATGGCGGCCGCGCCCGAACGCTTCGGCAGCGCGGGCCAAACGTTTGATCGGCCGCAGCTGATTGCGAAGATATACGAATGAAATCAACGTCATCAGAAAGCCGAAGGTAAAGGTGTAGACAAACAGCTGGTGCGGATTCGCCGCCGAAATGCGGCGCCGGTCAAAGCTGATCTTGATCGGCCCCCTATCTGTGTCGGCGAACAAATACACAAGGTCCGGATCGCTCAGATCAAGCGACAGAAACCCGGACAACCGGGTCCTGAACAGCTTGATCATCACGCGGCCCGAATAATCATACCAAGACAGGCTGTTCTGGCGGGGCACCTCATCCAAGGGTACCGGCGTCGCCCGCATCATCAAAGGGGCCAACCGTTCTGTGACCATCGGCGCAATGTCGTCGGGCGACGGGGCATCCGCGACCACGTCCAGCACCAGCGCCACCTCGCGCAGCACCGTGGTGGTCATTTGGGTAGTCACCCCTTCATAGTTGCGCTGCGCAAAGATCACCGTCACCACCAGCTGTAAAATCACAACCGGCAACAGCAAGATCAGCGCCGCGCGCCCATAGATGCCTCGGGGCATATATCGTTTGAGCCACATAAAGAACATGTTGTAGACCTTAGCCAGACACCCGCCCCTACGAAAGGCCAAACCATGCTGCCCCCCGATGACTTTGCCCCGCCCGTAGGGATCGCCCAGGATCTAGAGCCCGGCCTGCGCAGAATTGTGGCCGATAACCCGTCTCCCATGACCTATCGCGGCACCAATACCTATCTGCTTGGCACGAACGCTCTGGCAGTGATCGATCCCGGCCCGGCGTCACAGGCACATCTAAACGCGATTCTGACTGCCGTCGGATCAGACCAGCACATCAGCCACATCATCGTCACCCATACCCATCTTGATCACTCTCCTCTCGCACGCGATCTGTCTCAGGCCTCCGGCGCGCCGATCTTGGCCTTTGGCGATGCCTCGGCGGGCCGCTCTGACGTCATGACCCAACTGGCCAAAGGCGCACAGATCGGGGGCGGCGAAGGCATTGATGAAGACTTCCACGCCGACCAGATTGTGCAGGACGGCGACCACATCACCGGCGACAACTGGTCGCTCGAGGTTATTCACACCCCCGGTCACATCGGCAACCACATCAGTCTCGGGTGGCAGGATGCTTGTTTTACGGCCGATCACGTGATGGGCTGGGCCAGCTCGCTTGTGTCGCCGCCTGATGGCGACCTGACCGATTTCATGGCCTCGTGTACCCGTCTGCAAAAACGTGCCTGGCGGACATTTTACCCCGGTCACGGGGCCGAGATCGACGATCCTGCCGGGCGCTTGGCCTGGCTAATCGGGCACCGCCAATCCAGAGAGGCAGATATTTTGGATGCTCTCGCTGCAGGCCCGGCCACCGCACAGGCCCTCGCGGCGCAAATTTACACCCAGACACCGCCCGCTCTTCTGGGGGCGGCAGCTCGCAATGTCCTTGCTCACCTTGTTGATCTGAATGGAAAAAACCGAGTGACGCCTGTTGAAACCCTATCCGCTGACGCCGAATTCAAGCTGATCTGAAATCAATTTCGAAAAAGCTGTAAAAAACTGCTCAAACCCACTGGACGGCACAAAACACCACTGCTATATCGCCCAGACCGTTCCGACGTAGCTCAGCGGTAGAGCAGTTGACTGTTAATCAATTGGTCGTAGGTTCGATCCCTACCGTCGGAGCCAATTAACTACTTGATAGTTATGTAGAATGGGCGAGCCTTAGGGTTCGCCCTTTTCTGTTTTGGAACGACCGCATTCGGACTTATTGTCCGGTGTGAATTATGCCCAATTGTCCGGAATTCTAGATCTTATTGTTGTCCCGACACTGAAACTCTACCTGAACCGAAACGTTATATCTGTCGGGGCTTGGGGTTCTGAGGTCAGACGGTCGGCAGCAATGCCTGCCCCCCGTAAGAATGTTGGACAAGTCGGCTAGCCGACCCGCAAACAAATGCACTCGACGGCGAAGATATCATCCCTTTAGCGCAGGCATGTTAGCCAGCCACGTTCATTCTCTGCGAGTTATGTCACCCAGCCAGCTGCGCCGGTTCGGTATCGCCTTCATCAACCAAGGCAAATTCGACATGGAAGGTCGAGCCGACACCGACCTCACTGTCATAGAAAACATCCCCCGACATCTGTTGGGCAAGTTTTTTGGAGATATGCAGACCAAGCCCTGAGCCTTGGGTCGAGGATTGCCCGCTGCTTTTCACCTGTTCAAAATGCCCAAAAACCTGGCTTTCCATACCTTCGGGGATGCCGCGACCGGAATCCTTGATCGACAATCTGGCACGCCCGTTATCGATCATCAGCGCGCCTTCGACCACGCCATTTTCCTTTGAGAACTTGATGGCGTTCGAGACCAGATTATCGACGATCTGGCGCAGGGCAAAAGCATCTCCGACAATAAAGGCCGTGGTATCGTTTTTCTTGGTGACAAAACGCACGCCCCGCGTCGAGGCGAACATCTTGTTTTCTTCAAGGCTTTCGTGCAGCAGCCCCCCCAGATCGACACGTTTTGTATCCAAAGGCAGGGCACCAATGTCGATTTTCTGGGCCAGCAGGATATTGTCGACCAACCGCGACAACCGCCGGCCGTTGCGATGCGCAATCTCAAGCAGGGATTTCAACGGGGCGGACACATCGCCAAAACGGTCGCTCAGCGCCAGCGCCAGCCCGCCCGTCAGCGAGGTTAACGGGGTCCGCATTTCATGGCTGACCACCGATACAAACTCGTCTTTGGCCTCATTTGCCTGATCCGCCGCTTCGACGGCCCGTTCCAGCTCCGCGCTGATGGCGATCCGGTCCGTGATGTCAACGAAAGTGATGCTCCACCCAAGGATGGCCCGCGCGGGATCCAGCGGGCTTGCGACCTCCTGAATTCTCGGCTCATAAAACCGGTCGCTGATCTCCAGGTTTTCAACCTCTTCCGAGGTATTCGAACGTTCGATGTTCTTTAGTACCTCCTTCAGTAGGTGCCCTGACCCGTCATGTAATCCGCTGCGTTTCGCGGCCGAATTCATCTGTACGATGTTGTAGGTCCGGTCGATCAAAACGACAGGTTCGCTCATCGTGTCGAATAGGATTGACGGTCCGACCGTGGCCATGTCCAGGGTTTTGTTCGTCACCAGCAGCGAGCTAAAGGCGACGACGGCGAATGTGAACATAAACGCAGTGGGGTCGAGGCCGAAAATCGTAAAGCCGAACATGACATAAGCCGCATTCGTGACCAACGGCGTTATCGTAACCGCCACCAACACCCCCAAAAACGGCCAAGCGGAAAACCTTGAGCGGGTAAAGGCGCGTAAAAGGCACCAAAGTGTCGCCATTACGAAGGAATACAGGGTCGCGATGATCACATAAAATCCGGGACCGTGAACATAAGTCACATGATCTTGCCCTGGCCACATACCTGTCCCATCAGCATAGACCAAATGGTGCCACTGGTTTGTCGCTGCCAAGGCAAAGACAGTAGCCGTTATGACAGCAGGCACTGCATAGACCCACCGCTTCGCGACCCACGGCGCGTTGTCGATATAGCCAAAGATAAAGAAACACCAAGCAACAGGCACCGTGGCATTACCTAACCACGCCGAAATGGCGAATCTATACTGACAGGTAAAATCATCAGATGCGGCCTCTGCCCCGACAACGATCAGCGTCCAGATCAAAGCCACAAAAGCCATTGCATAGTAAGGTTTTGCGCTGAACCGCTGGAACTTCAACATCCAGACCATGACAAAGGCAGCCACAGCGCTTACGCCAAGAACCCCCAAGAAAATCGGGGATATGAGGATGTCAGCAAAGCAAGTCATCAAAACAAGTCATCACCTTCTCTGCCTAAACCTAAATTTTTCAGGCGATAAACATCACGCGGTTGTGGTTAAAATTTGACGCCGCCAAGAGGATAGCAGGCCGCTTGCCGTAGCACCGTCTCGAGTAATTATCGTACCAATTTTTAGTATCACAGGTCCATAACTTCCGCCAAGCATGGAGGTGACAAAATTTCAATTTCAAGTTGTTTAACCACGATAGCGATGCGCCCCTGCCTCACACGCCTCAAATTAAGGCGTAAATACGTCCTCTTACTACGTGACGCTGTTAGATTTATGGGAAAAGTGCCGCTCTACGCGGCTGATGTTCGACCCTGTTAAAGTGCTGCGGGCACAGACGCCTAAATCCAGATCGAAAGGCACGAAAAATCACGCCTTGTTATTTCAGAAGATCACGCGAAACCACATCCGGACGCTTGCGGTCGTGGGCTTTGAT
Source organism: Sulfitobacter marinus (assembly GCF_900116285.1). Lineage (GTDB taxonomy): Bacteria > Pseudomonadota > Alphaproteobacteria > Rhodobacterales > Rhodobacteraceae > Sulfitobacter > Sulfitobacter marinus. The sequence continues at coordinate 1,024,508 of NZ_FPAJ01000001.1, forward strand.
GCGCTTTACCTGCTGACCCTCAAGGTGCTGGTCATCGTCTCGGTTCTGGTTTCGGTCAAGACGGCCTTGGTCGGGCCGGTGGCATGTCCCGGGTTACTGATTGTCAGTCTGGCGCTCCAGATCACGCCTACGGTGTCACATGCGCCATTGCACCCTCGGCCACCCTGAACGCCGCGGTTTTTGCCGTATGAGGCGGCACAGCAGAATTTACCGGCACCGTATTTTTGCGCAGTTTCAGCAGCAGCGTCGCCGTGTTTTTTATGCCGTGCTGTGCAAGCGTCGCAGGCAGTGACGCGACATCGCATGTGGCGACGATCTGCCGATCAGTTTGCGCATGTGCGACGATGGTAACGCTGATCTGGTCTGCCGCATGCCGAGCGGACAGGTAGGTGCTAATCGCCGGTGCCGCAGCGACCGCCATGTAAAGCGCCACACAACTGCCGGGGCTAAGGTTTTTAACCGCGTTGGGTATCGCGGACCCGTCCGTAAAATGCCCCGTTGTCAGAATCAGCGTGTCAATCGCCTCTCTCTCCGTCAACGTCTGGCCCACGGCCGCTGCAGCACCGCAGGCCGCAGTCACACCGGGGACGATTTCAAACGGAATATCGGCGTCGCGCAGGGCGTCAATCTCTTCCAAGCTGCGGGCAAAGACGCCGGGATCGCCGCACTTCAACCGAACCACGCGCGCGCCTGATTTTGCGCTGGCCAGCATCGTTTGGGTGATTTTCTCTTGCGGCCAACTGTGGCATCCGGGCCGCTTGCCGACATAGACACGTTGCGCATCTCTTCGGGCCAGCTCTAGGATTTCGGGATCAACCAAGCGGTCGTAATAGATCACGTCGGCCTCTTGCAGCCGTTGTACCCCGCGCAGGGTAATCAGGTCTTTGGCACCGGGGCCAGCACCAACCAACGCGACGCTTCCGCCGGTGTCGTGTTCGAAATCACCCGTAGCGATCGCCTGCTTGATCATCTGCGCAGCCTCACGCACGCCGCCGCTTGTGTATTTGCGGCGCGGTGCATCGCCAAAGACCCAACGCCACAGATCACGGCGCAAGCGCGGCGCAAGACGCTGCGCGGCACTGGCGCGCAGCCGTCCGGCAAGGGCCGCAAGATCACCCAGATTAGGCTCCAACATCTGTTCGACCTGCGTCTTAATCTGGCGCGCTAGAACCGGGGCCGTGCCCTCTGTTCCAATGGCGACCACAACGGGGTCACGGTCCACGATGGACGGGGTGATCGCATCACATAAGGCAGGCTGATCGACCACGTTCACCGTCGCCCCCGCAGCCTTGGCCACGCCGTGCAGCGCGCTGTCTGCCCCGGGGCATCCGGTCGCAATGAAAACCAATGCTGTCTGTTCAAAATCGCGGGTGCTGATGGTGCCGCGCTGTTGCGTGATCCGGCCAGAGGCCGCCAATGCTGCCAGCTCGTCGTCAAGCATGTCGCTCAGCACAACGATCTGCGCGTCGGTCTTGAGCATCAGGCGCGTCTTTTGCGCGGCCTGTTCGCCGCCGCCCACAATCACGACCCGACGGCCCGCCATCTTGATAAACATGGGAAAGGTTTTCATGCGAGGCATCCTTCATATGCGGCGCGGTTCGACCACAGCGCATCCGCCTTGGCTTGGGCCTGCGCCAATGTTGCGTCGGGGTCGAGGGTCCACAGGGCAAGTGCCGCAGTGCCTGTTACCGTCGCTTGGGCGAATGCATCACGCGTTTCGCCCTGCCAAAGCGCCATGGGATCAACCGTCGCATCCTCTTCGTGCAAACGGCGGGTTTCCAACAGCAGCGCGGGCGCTTTGTGCTGGATATGCTGCCCCGAACGCAGGCCGAAACAGACAATATCCTTGGAGGGATGCCGCTCGAATTCTCCGCCGCCGCCCTTGATAATGCTCAGGGTTTGCTGCCCCAACATCTCGGCCGCCTGTGCCTGAAGGCTGCGGTATGAGGGATGAAATACGCCCTGAACAGTGGCTGTTGCACGGGACGGATTCCACATCCGCAACACCGTATTAATGCAAGAGCGCAAACCCAGATCAGCCCGTAAACCCAGCAAGGCAAAGGCTTCGGGGCACAGATCAGTCAGTGGATCATAGCAAACCTGCGGCCCGGCCAGCATGCGCATGTCTTGCGGGGTCATCGTGACATTTTGAAACGCGTTATGCCCGTGCATTGAAACCCGCACGCCGCTTTGTGCCACCAGACGCGCCGCAAGCAGGTATAGCGGCGCGCCACGGCTACGACCCGCGGCATAGCTGGGCCAATCCAGATCGGCAGCAGGCAGCACCCCCGAAACATGTGCCCGCAAAGCCGCCGTAAAACCGGCAATTTCTTGTGGCTCCTCCCCCCGCAAGCGCAGCACCATAAGAAGACCACCCACTGCCTCGGGTGCCGCACGTCCCTCAAGGATCACGCTCATCGCTTCCTGAGCCTCAGCCAGCGTCAGGGCGCGGGCGCGACCCTTGCCTTGTGCGACGATTCTGACAAAGGAGGCGAGGGTCATTCTGCGGCCACCGGAACTGTGTTTTGTTCAATAATATCAGCTAACTCAGGTTTGCACGAGCCACAATTCGTGCCTGCGCATGTGATCTCTCCCAGGGCCTGAACCGAAAATGCACCAGCGGTTACCGCCGCCTGCAAAGTGTTGCGTCCCACGTTGAAACACGCACAGACAACAACACCCGGATCGGGTTGATCTTGGCGCATCCGTCCGGCCAACGCCTCAAGCGGCGGCGTGACTGTCCCTACATGTGAAATCGCGGCGGAACGTGACAGGATCACCGGTGTCCGGGCGGCAAAGAACACGGCCTGTATCACGCCCTCGCGGTGCAGCGCGACACGGATGGTCCCATCCGCGCGGTCTTCAAAAACAGATGTTTCCGCGTTGGATAAACCTATCATGCCGCCCAGCATTTCGGTCCAGCTGTCTGGGGCCTCACTGCCTGCCATTTCGACCTGCCAGCCAGTCGCCGTCCGCGCAATCGCGGCATAGGGTGTATGGGCCTCGGGCTGATGCAAACACGCCAGAAACCCGTACCATTCTGCCTTAAACGGTTGAACAGACACATCCCCCCGCTTTAACGCAGGTTGGCCGGAAAACGGGTCGGTCACGGGTGCCACAAGGGCATTGACCGTCGCCCCCCGCGCCGTCTGGCGGGTCCAATGCATGGGGGCAAAAAGCTGCCCCGATGCGACGCGATCGGTGACCAGCGCCCGCAGAATATTGCGGCCTTGCACGTTGTGCACCTCGACCAGATCACCATGGGCGATGCCGATCTCTGCGGCATCAACGGGATGTATCTCAAGATACGGCTCTGCCAAATGCGCGCCCAGTTTTGGCGATTTTCCGGTGCGCGTCATCGTGTGCCACTGGTCGCGGTTACGGCCCGTGTTCAGGGTCAGACCCGTTTGCTGCGCCACAGGTGCCTGCACAGGCAACATCCGCGCCTTGCCATCCGCGTGGTAAAACCGCCCGTCGGCAAAGAACCGTACATCGTTGCGTGGCCATTGGGTCGGGACCAGCTTTGCATAATCGGCATCGGCGAAAATGCTCAGGTCCAGATCACGGGCAAAGGGGCGTGTGGCAGCGTCCAGCACGATGTATTCGGCAAAGATATCTGCGGGGCTGTCATAGGCAAAGGCGTCGGCGAACCCCATGCGCGCGGCCACATCGCTGATGATACGCCAATCGGGGCGCGCTTCGGCTGGTGCGGACAGAAAGGCGCGTTGTCGCGAAATCCGCCGCTCTGAGTTGGTGACCGTACCGTCCTTTTCGCCCCATCCCGTCGCGGGCAGCAGCACATCGGCCAAATCGCCGGTATCCGTCCGCGCCATAATGTCCGAGACGGCCACAAAGGGTACGTTCTTGATCGCCTGCGCGACATTCTCGGCGTTCGGCATTGAGACCGCAGGATTGGTGGACATCACCCACAGTGCCTTGATCTTGCCAGCCGCACAGGCGTCAAACAGATCGACGGCCTTAAAACCGGCCTGCGTGCAAATCGTCGGGCTGTTCCAGAAGGTTTGCACGGTGTCGCGGTGGTCTGCGTTTTCAATATCAAGGTGATTTGCCAGCATATTCGAAAGACCACCGACCTCGCGGCCGCCCATGGCATTGGGTTGGCCGGTGACCGAAAACGGGCCGCACCCCGGCTTGCCAATACGCCCTGTCGCCAGATGGCAATTCAGGATCGCGTTGACCTTATCGGTGCCGCATTGTGACTGGTTCACGCCTTGGGAATAGACGGTCATGACCTTTTTCGTGCCCGCCCATAGCGCGAAAAACTGCGTGATGTCTTCGGGGGCAGCGCCTGATTGCAGCGGGTCACTGGCCCTCGCCGCCGCCAGCGTTGCCTCACACCCGCCCACATGCGCGGTGACATATGCCATATCAAGCTGGCCGTGGTCCGCCAGATACGTCAGCAAACCGTTGAACAGGGCCACATCACCATCCGGTGCCACGCGCAGGTGCAGATCGGCCAGATCACAGGTGGCCGTTCTGCGCGGATCAATGTTGACGACGCGCATATTGGGCCGGGCTTGCTTGGCCGCGACGATGCGCTGGTACAGCACCGGATGGCACCATGCGAGGTTGGACCCGACCAGCACGATCAAATCAGCCTCTTCCAGATCAGCATAAGTGCCCGGCACGGTATCAGTGCCAAAAGCCCGTTTATGCCCTGCCACGGATGACGCCATACACAGGCGCGAATTGGTGTCGATATTGGCCGACCCAATAAAGCCTTTCATCAGCTTGTTGGCGACATAGTAATCTTCGGTCAGCAACTGACCCGACACATAAAACGCGACGCTGTCAGGGCCGTGGTCGCGGATCGCGTCGCTGAACTTGGTCGCGACCTGATCAAGCGCGCTATCCCACGTAGCCCGCTGCCCCCCGATTTGCGGATGCAACAGGCGGCCGTCCAGATCAATGGTTTCGCCCAGCGCCGAGCCTTTGGAACACAGGCGGCCAAAGTTTGCAGGATGGTCCGGGTCGCCCTTGATGGTGCCATCGGCTCCGGCCAGCACACCACATCCGACGCCACAATAGGGACAGGTGGTGCGTGTCAGGCTCATGCGGCAGACCGTGCGGCCAGAAATGCGGCATCAAGCTCGATCCGCCCGCCCGCGACGCGTGCGGGATAGGTACCCACCTGCCCTTCATCCGCGCCCTGCGCCAAGCCGGTTTCCAGCGAAAACACCCAATTGTGCAGCGGACATGTGACGGACGCCCCATGCACAATGCCTTCGGCCAAGGGGCCGCCCTTGTGCGGGCAACTGTTATTCAGCGCAAAGACCTCATCGCTGGCGGTGCGGAACACGGCGACACAGCCCTGCGCAGTTTTTACCACCCGTGCGCCGCGCTTTGGAATATCCTCTAGGGCAGCAATGTCGATCCACTTGCTCATTCCGCCGCCTCCAGATCAAAGCGCGCCAACGGCTGATAGCTTGCCGCCTTGTCTTTGGCATGGGCCGCCCACGGGTCATGACGATAGATACTTTGGCTTAACTCGAACCGTTTGACCAATGCCGCGCGCCCGTCCAGATCGTCCTGGATACGCTCTTTGATCCAGTCCAGCCCCACCTTGGCCATCCATTTATATATACGGTCCAGATACTTGGCGTTTTCACGATAGAGCTGGGTAACGGCCTTGATCACCGCGATGGCCTCGTCCTCGGTCGCGACCTGCATCAGCAATTCGGTCTCTTTGACATCCATACCAGCCGCACCGCCGATGCTGATCTGAAAGCCGCTGTCGACACAGATGATGCCAATATCCTTGCACGTCGCCTCGGCGCAGTTGCGCGGGCAGCCCGACACGCCAAGTTTCAATTTATGCGGTGTCCACGCGCCGTGCAGGGTCTTTTCCAGCTTGATGCCAAGGCCGGTGCTGTCTTGGGTGCCAAAGCGGCAATGATCCGTGCCTACGCAGGTCTTAACGGTACGCAGCCCTTTGGAGTAAGCGTATCCCGACACCATTCCGGCAGCATTCAGATCGGCCCAGATTGCCGGCAGATCCTCGCCTTTAACCCCCAGCAGATCGATCCGTTGCCCGCCGGTCACCTTGACCGTGGGCACCATATATTTATCCGCTGCATCGGCAATCGCGCGCAGTTCGTCCGGTGTGGTGATCCCGCCCCACATACGCGGTACGACACTGAACGTACCATCCTTTTGGATGTTGGCGTGTTTGCGTTCGTTGATGAAACGGCTTTGCGGATCATCGGCGTAGTCCAGCGGCCAATCGGCCAGCAAATAGAAGTTAAGCGCAGGACGGCACACATGGCAGCCGCAGGAGGTCTTCCAGCCGCATTCCTGCCAGACCGCAGGCATTGAGGTCAGGCGCTGCGATTTGATCATGCGGCGCACGTCCTCGTGGGTCATGTCGGTGCAGGCACAGATCGACGCAGCGGCGGGCAGTACAAAATCATCCCCCAGCGTGACGGCCAAAACCTGTTCGACCAACCCCGTGCAGGTGCCACAGGATGCCGATGCTTTGGTGGTCGCCTTTATCGCCGCCAGATCGCCCGCGCCTGCGGCAATCGCGTCTTCGATCTGACCTTTACAAATGCCGTTGCAACCACAGATTTCCGCATCACGCGGTAAGGCTGCAACGGCTGCGAGCGGGTCCAGCTGGGTTCCCCCCTGATAAGCCGGGCCAAAGATCAGCGTATCGCGCATGTCGCTGATATCGGTCTTGTCGCGGATCAGGCCGAAAAACCAGTTGCTGTCGGCGGTATCGCCATACATCACCGCCCCGATGACGATGTTATTTTCGATGACCAACCGACGGTAGACCCCGCGGGCGGGATCACGGAACACAATATCTTCGCGCCCTTCCCCATCGGCAAAATCACCCGCCGAGAACAGATCACACCCCGTCACCTTGAGCTTGGTCGACAGTTCTTTTTGCGCGAATGCTGCATGGGTGCCCAGCAGGGTTTGGGCGGCGACCTTGGCCTGATCATACAAGGGGGCCACCAGACCAAAGATCGCGCCGTCATGTTCGACGCATTCACCGACCGCAAGAATATCAGGGTCTGATGTCAGCATCTGGTCGTCCACGTGAATACCGCGCCCCACGGCCAACCCGGCCTCGGACGCCAATGCCACATTGGGCCGGATACCCACGGCCATAACCAGCAGATCACAAGGCAATTCGGTCCCGTCATCCAGCAGCAAAGCGCGAACGTGACCGTCTGTGCCCAGTATTTCCTTTGAGTTGGCCGAACATTTGATGGTGATGCCTTTATCAACCAGGGCTTTGCGCAGCAGATATCCCGCCGCTTCGTCCAGCTGACGCTCCATCAGGTGGCCCATGATATGCACCACAGTCACATCAACACCGCGCGCGGCCATGCCAGCCGCCGCCTCAAGCCCCAGCAGACCACCACCGATGACAACGCATGTGTTGTCCGGTCCTAGGGACATCATCCGTTCGGTGTCCTCAAGATCGCGGTAGGCAATCACGCCTTCCAGATCATGACCGGGCAGCGGGATGATAAAGGGGGTGGACCCGGTGCCAAACATCAGCTTGTCATAGGGCAGCACATCGCCATTCTGCGCCGTCACCGTTTTGGCGGCACGGTCGATGTTGGCAATCTTTTCGCCAAAACGGCAGGTTACGTTGTTATCGCTGTACCACTGCGCGCTATGGGTCTCGATCTCAGCATAGGTTTTATCGCCCGCCAATACAGGCGATAGCATGATGCGGTTATAGTTGCCGCGCGGTTCGGCGTTGAACAGCGTCACCTCATAGGCGTCCGGCGCGGTTTCCAGCAAGGTTTCAAGCGCGCGTCCGGTGGCCATCCCCGCCCCGATAATAATCAGCTTCTGTTTCATATCATCACTCCGCTGCGATGGGTTTTGGGGATGCGGCTTTGGCATTTTTCGAGGTGTTGCCATGCTCGTATTCCTCTAGGAAATCGAGCACCTCCTGCCGGTAGGTGTAGTAATCGGGATGCTCTAGCAGCGCTTTGCGCGTGCGTGGACGGGGCAGTTTCACATCCGTGATCTTGCCTATCGTCGCTTGTGGCCCGTTGGTCATCATGACGACGCGGTCTGCCAGCAAGATCGCCTCATCCACATCATGTGTGACGCAAACGGCGGTGACCTTGGTGCGCGACCAGACCTCCATAAGAACTTCCTGAAGCTCCCAGCGGGTCAGGCTGTCGAGCATGCCAAAAGGTTCATCCAGCAGCAGCAGCTTGGGCGAAAGCGCAAAGGCCCGCGCGATGCCGACCCGCTGTTTCATACCGTTCGAAAGGGACGCTGCATCCTTGTCCATGCTGTCGGCCAGACCGACGCGTTCAAGGTAGTATTCGATCACGTCCTGCCGCTCTGCCTGAGAGGCTTTGGGATAGACCTTGTCCACACCGATGGCGACGTTTTCCTTGGCCGTGAGCCATGGGAAAAGGTTGGGCGATTGGAACACAACAGCGCGTTCGGGGTCTGCGCCCTCCACGTTCCAGCCGTCCAGCCGGATCGCCCCCTTGGAAATCGGATTAAGCCCTGCCGCCATGGTCAGCACCGTGGATTTACCGCAGCCCGAGTGCCCGATGAGCGAGATGAACTCCCCCTTGTTGACCTTGAGATCGAAATTCTCGACCACCGTCAGCGGCCCTTTGGGCGTTGGATAGACTTTGTGCAGTTGTGAGAAATTCAGATACCGCTCTTCTATGGGGCTGTGCTGTGCTGCGGTCACCGCACGTGGCACTGCGTGGATGGGCGTGACCCCCGGCAGGGTCTTGGTCTCTTCGACCTTCGCCTCGATCCCCACATCCATCAGGTATTTCGTGACACTGGCCCGCAGCGCCTTGAATGTATCGTCGTTGTTCATGGCCATCCGGTCACGGGGGCGCGGGATGTTCACCTCAATCAGGTCGGCCAGCGTGCCGTCAGGGTTCAGCGGCACGATGCGGTCGGCCAGCAAGATCGCCTCGTCCACATCATTGGTAATCAGGATGCAGGTCTTTTTATCCTGCTCCCAAATATCAAGGATCTCGTCCGCAAGATTGGCCCGCGTTAGCGCATCCAGCGCCGACAACGGCTCGTCCAGCAGCAGCATTTCGGGGTTCATCGCCAGCGCACGGGCCACAGCGACCCGTTGGCGCATCCCGCCCGACAATTCCGCCGGCCGCCGCGCCGTGGCATGGGACAGACCCACCATGCTTACGTAGTGGTCGATCTTCTCTTGCCGTGCAGATTTAGAAAGCTTGGGGAACACAGCATCGACCGCGAGCCCCACATTGCCGCCCACTGTCAACCACGGCATCAAGGAATAGCTTTGAAAGATCAGGCCACGTTCCGGCCCCGGCTCTGTGATCGGCGCACCTTTGAAGGTCAGGCTGCCGCTATCAGGTGTCTCAAGCCCCGCGATCAGGTTCATCAGCGTGGATTTACCCGTGCCGGAAAACCCGAGGATCGCAAGGAATTCGCCCTCTTTAACCTCGAGGTTGATGTTTTTAAGAACCTCGGCGCGGTGGGTGCCGACGCCGAAACCCTTGTTCACATTTTTGATGGACAGAATGCTCATGGTTTTTCCTTTATGCGCTACCGCTTCGCTGCTTGAGCGCGGGTCACCGGTTTGCCGAGAAGGTGAACATGGATTGCAGCGCGTACATCACGCGGTCGAGAAGGAAGCCGATGATCCCGATGGTAAAGACCGCCACCATGATCTTGGCCAGGCTCTGGCTCGACCCGTTTTGGAATTCATCCCAGACAAATTTGCCAAGGCCGGGGTTCTGCGCCAGCATTTCCGCCGCGATCAGAACCATCCAGCCCACACCAAGGCTTAGGCGCAGTCCGGTAAAGATCAGCGGCAGCGCCGAGGGCAGCACCAGTTTGGTGATCTTGGTCCATGTATTCATTTTCAGAACCCGCGACACACTGACCAGATCTTTGTCGATGCTGGACACGCCAAGGGCCGTATTAATCAGCGTGGGCCACAGCGAACACAGCGTGACCGTGATGGCCGAGATCAGGAAGGATTTGGAAAACATGCCGTCATTGCTGGCATAGACCGCCGACACGATCATGGTCACAATCGGCAGCCACGCCAGCGGCGAGACCGGTTTGAAAATCTGGATCAGCGGGTTCAAGGCGGCATTCGCCGTCTGCGACAAACCCGCCGCGATGCCAAGCGGGATGGCGATGATCGACGCAATCAGAAAGCCGAAGAAAACCGTTTTGATCGAGGTCCAGATTTGCGCGTAATAGGTGGGCCTGCCAGTATAGACCCGCTGTTTGACGTCATCTGCGCGACCGTCCGCGATCAGCTTTGCGTTCCGCACGTCCTGACGCTCGTAAAACGCTGCGGCTTTTTCACGTTCGCGGATGGCATCGGCGTTCAGGCTGATGGCTTGCTCCCAGACCTGCACCGGACCCGGCACCGCCCCAAGCGAGGTTTGTACCTTGGGGGCCAAAGCGCCCCATGCCAGCAGGAAGATCACAATTGCCAGAACAGGAACACCCAGCAAACGCCAGACTTCACCGATCTGCGCCTTTGGGTTGTCGCCAGCGGCCGCTTTCAGGATCGGCGTAAGCCAGGCCAGCCCTAACACCTGAAACCAGTTGTCAGCCTTGTTGATGCGGGTGAAAAGGCGGGCGCGCTTGGCCTCTTTGTCCAAGGTGACGGCGGACAATGTATCGGGGTCGGTGACAGACATGGGGTGTATCCTGTGTTCTGGGCAAACATGGGGGGTGCCCCGCGCGGTAAATGCCGCGAAGGGCGCGCAGGGCTTAGCCCTTGATCTGGTTGTCGACGATCATCTGGTCGCCTTTCAGGCCGATCGGTAGGCTATCAAGGTAGGCGTTGGGTGCGCGCCCGTCGTAAGCGATGCCGTCAATGATATCCTCGGCAGGTGTTGGCGCTTTGAAGCCGTCGCTGTCCCATGGGAAATCCGCCGCGTCGGCCGTGCCGTCATCCACCAGCATTTTCGCGGCAGCAAGGTAAAGATCGGGGCGGTAGACTTCCTTGGCCGTCTCCACGAACCATTCATCCGACTTCGGCTCGGCGATCTGACCCCAACGGCGCATCTGCGTCAGGTACCAGATGGCGTCGGAGTAATAAGGATAGGTCGCGTTGTGGCGGAAAAAAACATTGAAGTCAGGGATGTCGCGCTTGTCACCCTTTTCGAACTCAAAAGTGCCGGTCATCGAATTGGCGATAACTTCGTAATCCGCGCCCACATATTCGGACCGCGACAGCATCTCGACCGCCTCTGGTCGGTTCGCGTTGTCGTTTTCGTCCAGCCAGATCGCCGCGCGGATCAGCGCCTTGGTCATGGCCAGCGTGGTGTTGGGGTTCTCTTTGGCGAACTCAGCGCTGATGCCAAAGACTTTCTCGGGGTTGTTCTTCCACAGCTGATAGTCGGTGATGACGGGCACGCCGATGCCTTTGAACACCGCCTGTTGGTTCCACGGCTCGCCTACGCAGTAGCCAAAGATCGTACCGGCCTCCATCGTGGCAGGCATCTGCGGCGGCGGCGTCACGGACAAGAACACATCGGCACCGATCTGGCCCGAGATATCCTGATCAGAGTAATAGCCGGGCTGCAAACCGCCCGCAGCCAACCAGTAGCGCAGTTCGTAATTGTGGGTGGAAACCGGGAAAACCATGCCCATGTTGAACGGAACGCCTTGGTCTTTGTAGTCCTCAACCACGGGCTTGAGCGCCGAGGCGGAAATCGGGTGCTGCGGACGGCCATCGTCCATCTTGGGCACGTTCGGCTTCATCTTCTCCCAAATCTCGTTCGAGACGGTGATGGCGTTGCCGTTCAGGTCCATGGAAAAGGGCGTGATGATATGTGCCTTGGTACCATACCCGATGGTGGCGGCCAGCGGCTGGCCCGCCAGCATATGTGCACCGTCAAGCTGCCCGTCGATCACACCATCCAGCAAGACCTTCCAGTTCGCCTGCGCCTCAAGGGTGACAAACAGGCCCTCATCCTCGAAATACCCGTTCTCATAGGCCACAGCCAAGGGGGCCATATCGGTCAGCTTGATAAAGCCGACGGTCAGTTCGTCTTTTTCCAGATCAAGCATTTCGGCGGTGGCCGCGCTGGCCATCAGGCCTGACGCCGCGAGTACAAAGGGCAGTTTTCTGATCATCTGTGATATCCTGTGTCTGGTTGGGGAAGCGCCCCGAAAACAAAAAGCCGCACGTAAGCATCACGAAAAATTCGTGGTTCTTACGAGCGGCTTTGCTCTTGGAAGGTTTCCACCGTCATTGGCGGAAAGGGATCAGGCAGCAGTGCCCGACCGTTGAATTCTAGAGTTCATCAATCCAAACACGGGTTCAACAAATATTCTGCACCGCCGCATAAATATATGTGCCCGTGCAGCGAAATGCATAATTATTGGTCACTTGATGCTGAAAAATCAAACATCCGGCCGTTAAAAAACGCATCCGGGGCCAGAATCATCTGACCACGAGAGGACGCAACGGCGGTCTTTTCGGCAATGGCCCCTTCGACTTTTTCCGATGCGCCGGGCAAGTCTGCGCCAATCGGGCCAAGGTTTGCGCGATAAAGATCGCTGCGAAAACACTGCTTGGCTCGCTCAATACCCGCCGCATCCGCGCCCAGCCGTGCCGCGATCCACGCCGCCTGACTGCGCCACGGGAAAGACGCGGCGTGGTTATGGAACATCAAAAACTGGTCGATCCTCTGCGGCGTGCCACCTTGGGTCAGCGTCAACAGCCCCGTAAGCGCAGGCTCGATCACCTCTTGCGACAGGTTCAGATGCTCGCTGCGCCCCAAAATCTCGACCGCCAGCGGTTTGTTCTTTTCAATGTCGAGCCAACGGGCGGATTGGTACACAGCCCGCATCAGATGCCGCGTGGGGTCGGGATTGTCGGCAATCCAGTCATGGCGCGCGGCCAGCACTTTTTCGGGCGCGAAGCCCCAAACATGCCGCCCCGCCATCAAAATGCTGCCAACACCGCGCCCGACAATGGCACTGCCCCAGGGTTCTCCGACCCAAAAGGCACCGACATGCCCGTCGGCAACCGCATCGGCCATGCGCGGCGGCGGCACGGTGACCACTTCAACAGCAAGATCGGGGGCGGATTGGGTCCAATAGGACAACAGCAGCCGGTGCATTGAGAACGGGAACGGCACCCCCACGCGCAAGGGGCCGCGCCCCCGCCCGGCCAGCGCGCGCAGCAACGCATGCGGATCGCCAAACGGCACAGGCCCCAGATCGCCCGCCAGCTTTTGCGACACACCAAACACCGTCCCGTTAACCGACAACCCCATCAGACTGTCGATTTTCGCAGGCAACCCGCCCAACCCCAGCGACATCGCGACCGGCATCGGTGACAGCATCTGCGCCGCATCCAGATGCCCCAAGGCCAGCATATCGCGCAACGCGGACCATGACGGTTGCCGAACGAGATTAAGGTCAAGCCCCTCCTCCGCGGCAAACCCCAATTCGCGCGCGATGATCAGCGGCGCGCTATCGATCAGAGGCACATAACCGCAATTCAGAACGGTGCGGCTCACGTCAAAAGATCCGATGCTGTGACCAGCGCTTGGGCCACATCAATCACCTTGCGCCCCTGATCCATCGCCGCCTTGCGCAACAGCTTATAGGCCGCGTCCTCGGACATATCACGGCGGCGCATCAGGATACCCTTGGCGCGGTCGATGGTTTTGCGATCCTCAAGCGCCTGCTTGGCCGCCTCCAGCTCTGATTGCATCTGCCGCATCATCTGGAACCGCGCGATCGCCGTCTCGATCACCGATTTGATACGGTTCATTTGCAGCCCGTCGACGACATAGGCGCTGACACCTGCGGCCAGCGCCGCTTGGGTCAAATCCTGGTCGGTCTGATCCACAAACATCGCCACCGCGCGCGATTTGGTATCCGACACCACGCCGATATGTTCCAAAGTGTCACGATCCGGGTTCGCCATGTCGATCAACACGATGTCGGGGGCATGTTTCAGGATCGACTGTTCAAGACCCGACACTTGGGCAATCGCATGCACATCGCTCCACCCTGCCTCAAGCAGCGCGTCGATGATGTTTTTCGCTTTGGCGGTATCAGCCTCGACGACAAGAATACGAAGATCTTTTCTCACGTATCTGGGGTAGCGCAGGCGTACCGGATAGGAAATCTAATCGGGTGGAGAATGGGGCCAAGTTTGTTGCGCTGCCTGTTTTTTAAGCGGCTTGTGCGCGTAGAGGCATCGAAACACGCGGATGGAGCGGTGCGGGTGGCTTGGTCGGCAGATATAATTGGGAGATACCTAGGTGTTGATGTCGGGTTTGAGCCCATAGTGACGGTTGCTCCGTCATGCATGAATGGCGGCTTCTTGAGGAATAACCTTGCCAAGAAAAAGGTGCTCAGCGACGATGTTAAAAGACAGAAAATTGGAGGGACGGAAATGTTATCAATTTATGCACTTACATGGCTTGGTGTCTTAGCAGCACAGATATCGCCTGGGCCAAACCTTGCAGCAGTCGCATCGGTCGGATTGGCACAGGGACGGAAACCCGCACTCTGCGTAGTGGCTGGAATTTCTTCGGGGATGCTAGTTTGGTCAGCAGCGACGGCTTTAGGACTTGGCGCTTTGATAGAGGCGTTTCCGCTGTCACTTCTTTTCCTAAAGTTCGTGGGTGGTGGATACCTGCTCTTTCTCGGAATCAAGGCAGCCCGCGCAACACTCAAGGGCGGTGGTAGCGCAACATTTGCACCTGATCCGCGCTCACTCACCAATGGACTTGCGTGGCGTCGAGGCGTTTTGGTTCTGCTGACCAACCCCAAGGCTGCTCTGATGTGGGCAGCGGTCGCGTCCTTCCTGTTTGGGCAAGGATTGAGCGCTTGGCATGTGCTTGCATTCGGACCAATGGGCGCATTGTCGGGTTTGGTCATATACGGGACGTATGCGTGGCTCTTTTCGACTGGCGTCGCGATGCGCGGTTACTCTCGTTTCTCACGGTGGTTCGAGGGTGTTTTCGCCGCAGCTTTTGGAGCAATGGGAGCAAGCTTGGTTTGGGCTGGTGTCCGAGAGGCCAAAAACTAAGCGGCCATTGGCACAAGCGCCGCGAATGCACCCTTTGTCCCGCAAAGCTTGCCTCCAAAGCCTCCGTCCTTCCCTACTCAAGCCACTCACCACACCCGTCCAGCCGCAGTCCCCCTCAGGACACGCGCTTTCCGGCGCTCCAGGTTTCGTGCAGGACGGGTGTCTGGTCTTGCAGGGCAAAGCGGATGATGTCGGCCCTCTGACCCACCTCTAATGCCCCGCGGTCCATCAGCCCGACGGAGTGTGCGGGCGTGGCTGTGACGGCCTGCATCCCGCGTGCAAGGTTGCCCCAGATATCGCCAAGCTGGACCGCAGCCATCAGCAACCCCGCAGGTACGTAATCAGACGACAGGATATCCAGCAGGTCCATCTGCGCCAGATCGGCCGCGGCGACATTGCCGGAATGCGACCCGCCGCGGATCAGGTTGGGGGCCCCCATGATCGTGGTAATGCCCTTGGCGCGGCATGCGTCGGCAGCAGCGACAGTTGTGGGGAATTCGGCCACGCTCACGCCATAAGAATGGCTAGTGGCGACTTGATCAACGGTCGTGTCATCATGGCTGGCCAAGGTTGCGCCAAGCCGTTTTGCAGCGGCCACCGTCGCGGCCTCATGTTTGGCCCCAAGCCGCGCCTGAAGCCCGTAGAGAAAATCGACATACCCGTCCCATTGCGCGTCCGAATAGGACCGCTTGCCCCGAATGTAGGTCTCGAATTTTGAGATATCGACAAATTGGCGCTGGCCCGGTGTGTGATCCATCATCGACACGATGCCGATGCGGTCCTCCTCCGAAAACTCATCAAGTTCGTCGATCAGGGTTTCGGAACACACCTCTGCCCGCAGATGAATGTGGTGGCTGATCCGCAGCAATCCCGCCGCGCGGACCCCCATGATTTCGTCGGTCATCTGGCGCGCGTATTTGGGGTAGCCTGCCCCCGTGTCCGACACGATGGACCCGATCCGGATCGCATCGAAAACCGTTGTGATCCCGGCTCCTGCCAGCTCTCGGTCATGGGCCAGAATGGCCGCGCGAAACGGCCAGCTTACCTTGGGACGCGGTTCCAGATGCCGCTCCACGTTGTCGGTGTGCAGCTCTACCAAGCCGGGGGCGAGGTAGTCGCCGTCAAGATCAATCGCGCCTTTTGGCACGTTGGCACCTTGGGCGATATCCGTGATGACGCCATCCGCAATGGTCAAAGATCCGGTAATGACCTCGTCCTTCAAGATCAGGCGGGCATTGGCGAAAGTTGTCTGCTGGGTCATGGGCATGTCACGCTGGTTTGGCAGATGTTCGGCATCTGCGGGGAACTTGAGGGATTGAAGAGGCTGCCATTTGCTATCCGGTGATATGTGATGGTTTTCATGATCATTTCACCTTGTGCGGTACCCTGCCCGCCTGCGCGGTTACATCCGGATAAAGATGGTCAAGCGCGGCCTGAACCGTTTGATCAAGCGATCCGCTGTTGTCGAGATGAAGCGCTGTCATGCCACCGGGCAAGCGCGCATCCGCCCGATCGAGCCGACCCGCGATCTGTTCCGCCGTTTCGCGGCCCCGGGCTGCCAGCCTCGCGGCCAATACATCGCGGTCAGCCGTCAGATTGATCACCTCAAAATTAGCAAAACGGTCTTTGGCATATATCAGCACGGCACGGGACAGATTTGCCAGCACATCGCGCCCCTCTCGCAGATACGCATCAACCGCCGCGGGGATGGCGTAGTGCAGTCCATGCGCCTCCCAGCTGAGCGCAAAGGCATCGGCGGCGTGCAGCGCGTGGAAATCTTCGACCGTTACGCCATCAAAATCCTCGCCACCCGCGTCGCTTGGCCGGGTGATCATGCGACGGGCCAGCACGATGTGCGCGTCACGGGCTGCCATGGCCTGCATCACGCTGTCCTTGCCAACACCTGACGGGCCGACAATCGCGATAAAGCGCCCCCCGCTCATGCGGCCAGCCCCGGGGTGAACTGGGTCACGTCAAACTGGTGGTCGCAGATTTCGTCACGCGCCGCATGATCGTGAAATATCCCGATGATCGCGGCCCCGCGCGCCTTTGCCTCGGTAATCATGGCCAGCACCGTGGCACGGTTGGTCGGATCAAGGCTGGCGGTCGGTTCATCCAGCAAAAGCGCCGGATAGGAATAGGCAAAGCCGCGCGCGATATTCACCCGCTGCTGTTCGCCGCCCGAAAAGGTTGTCGGGCTCAACTGCCACAGCCGTTGGGGAATATTCAGCCGGGTCAACAGCACCTTGGCTTGCGCAACAGCGGCCGCGCGGGGCGTGCCTGTGGCCCGTAACGGTTCGGTCACCACATCCAGCGTCGAGACACGCGGCACGACGCGCAGGAATTGACTGACGTAGCCAAGCGTGCGCCGGCGCAGCTGGATAATCTCGCGCGGGGCGGCGGTTGCCACATCAATATCGCCAATCATGATCCGGCCCGAGGCGGTAAGATAATTGCCGTAAATCATCCGCATCAACGTGGATTTCCCCGCACCCGACGCCCCGGTCAACGCCACACATTCCCCCGGAGCCACCTTTATTGAGGCCCCCTGCATCACCGGAATTTCAGCGCTGCCTTGATTGTGCAACACGAAAGATTTTGAAATATTTTCTATACTTATCATTTACTTAAACCTGCAAGACAGAGGAAACAAGAAGCTGGGTATAGGCATGCTGCGGATCGTCCAGCACTTGATCCGTCAGCCCCGTTTCAATCACATGGCCGTCCTTCATCACCATCAGCCGGTCCGCCAACAGGCGCACAACTGCTAGGTCATGGGTGACGATAATCGCACTTAGGTTCATCTCGCGGACCAGGCCGCGCAAAAGATCCAGCAGGCGCGCTTGCACGGACACATCAAGCCCGCCAGTTGGTTCATCCATAAACACCAAGCGCGGCCGCGTCACCAGATTGCGCGCGATTTGCAGGCGTTGCTGCATACCACCGGAAAAGGCTGTGGGGCGATCATCGATGCGGTCTTCGGTGATCTCCACCCGCCCCAGCCAATCGATGGCCTCCGCGCGAATATCGCCATAGTGCCGCGCATTCACCGCCATCAACCGTTCACCCACGTTGCCACCTGCACTGACATTCATGCGCAGCCCGTCACGGGCATGTTGATGCACAAACGCCCAGTCTGTGCGCCCCAACATCCGCCGTTCGGGCTCGGACATGGTGATTGTATCGCGCAGCCCTTCGGCACGGGTGTCAAAGCGCACGGCCCCGCGATCAGGGGTCATATGCCCTGCCAGACAGTTCAGCAAAGTGGACTTGCCCGACCCGCTTTCGCCCACGATCCCCATGACCTCGCCGGGATAAAGATCAAAGGACACATCGGTACAGCCGATCCGGGCACCATAAAATTTGGCAATGTTTTCAACCTGCAACAACGGGGTCATGCGGCGTCCTCCTCATAGGGCATCCCTTGTGCACCGACATGCCCCTGTTTACGGCGGGTAGCACAGTAGTCGGTGTCCGAGCACATGAACATGCGTCCGCCCACGTCATCGACGATCAATTCGTCCAGATAGCTGTCGGGCGCACCGCACAGATCGCAGGCGTGATCGGCCTTGGTCGGCTGAAATGGGTAGTCGTCGAAATCAAGGCTAACGACCTTTGTATAGGGTGGGATCGCATAAATGCGCTGCTCGCGCCCCGCGCCGAACAGTTGAATGCCTGACATTTCCAGCTTGGGATTGTCGAATTTTGGGATCGGGGACGGGTCCATCACATAGCGCCCCTCAACCTTGACCGGATAGGCATAGGCCGTTGCAATATCGCCATGCTGGCTGATGTCTTCGTACAGCTTCACATGCATCAACCCGTATTCCTCAAGTGCATGCATCTTGCGGGTCTCGACCTCGGAGGGTTCGAGAAAGCGCAAAGGTTCGGGGATCGGCACTTGGTAAACGATGATTTGGTCGTCGCGCAGCGCCTCTTCGGGAATGCGATGACGGGTCTGAATGACGCTGGCCTGTGATGTGGCCTCGGTCACGGCGACGCCTGCGGTCTTTTGAAAGAACCGGCGGATCGACACGGCGTTGGTTGTGTCATCCGCCCCTTGGTCGATAACCTTGAATGTATCATCGGGCGTCAGCACCGCCGCCGACACCTGCACCCCGCCCGTGCCCCAGCCATAGGGCATCGGCATTTCGCGGCTGGCAAAGGGCACCTGATAGCCGGGGATCGCAAGCCCCTTGAGGATCGCACGGCGGATCATCCGTTTGGTCTGTTCATCGAGATAGGCAAAGTTGTAATCGCTCATTCCGCGGCCTCCCGGCTGATATTATCATGCGCTTCGCGGCGCAGCTTGCGGATCAGTTCCAGTTCGGATTGGAAATCGACGTAATGGGGTAGTTTGATATGCTCCAAAAACCCTGTCGCCTGAATGTTATCGCCATGATATAAAACGAATTCTTCATCCTGCGCTGGTGCGCCGAGGTTATCCTCGCCCAGTTCTTTCCAGCGTAATGCGCGGTCGACCAAGGCCATGGAAATCGCCTTGCGTTCGGTCATGCCAAACACCAGCCCATAGCCGCGGGTAAACTGCGGCGGTTGCGTTTTTGAGCCTTGAAACTGGTTGACGGTTTCGCATTCCGTCACGGTGATCTCTCCGATCTCGATGGCAAAGCCCAACTCGGGGATTTCCATTTCAACGGCGACCGTCCCGATGCGCAATTCAGCGACAAAGGCATGGTTGCGCGCGTATCCACGTTGGGTGGAATAGGCCATGCCGAGCAAAAACCCCTCGTCCCCCCGCGTCAGCGATTGCAGGCGCAAGGCGCGGCTTGCGGGCAATTCCAACGGCGTGCGGGTCAGATCGTCTGGTACTGCGTCGCCGGTCGGTTCGGTCTGGATCAACCCCTCGCGGTCCAGAAAGGACATGATGTGGGGCGTCGCAGCGTCTGAAGGCGCGGCTGTCGGTACATCTGCACCCTCGCCATCAGCGGCCAGTTTGAAATCCAGCAACCGGTGGGTGTAATCAAAGGTCGGCCCCAGAACCTGCCCCCCCGGCGCGTCTTTGAAGGTTGCCGACACCCGCCTGTCGCAAGCCATGTCTTCGGTCTCAATCGGGTTCGATCCGCCAAAACGCGGCAAGGTGGTGCGATAGGCGCGGATCAGAAAGATCGCCTCGATCAGATCACCGCGCGCCTGTTTGATCGCAAGGGCGGCAAGATCGGGATCATAAAGCGACCCTTCGGCCATGACACGGTTCACGGCCAGCGCCATCTGCTCGCGGATTTGCGCGACGCTTAGCTCGGGGATAGCGGTATCGCCGCGCCGTTCATCCGCCAGCCACGCATGGGCATTATCAATGGCGCGCTCGCCGCCTTTTACAGCAACATACATCAGCCGACCCTCGTTGTGCGGGGCAGCGCCGCAAGGCGGTCGCCGCAGGTGAAAATGAAATCCAGCCCCAGCGGGAATAGTGCCGCGTTGGTTTGAAATCGCTGCGTTTCGGGCAAGGATAAGGTTGCTTTGTCCTTGATCCCCGGTCCGCGCAGGATCGCGTCGTCATTGGACAACGTCCGGCTTTCGACAATAACGGTGGCCGACCGGTCGGGATATTGCGCCGTGCCAATCGGAAAATCCGACAGCGGCAATTCATCCCATGCGCCAAGGGCAAACATCGCGCCCCGCGCATCGGTAAAGGGGGCACCGGTATGAAAGGTAATCCAGTCACGCACCTGCGGCGTGTCATGGCTGGCCGCAAGAAAAACGGGCGTTTCCGGATCGCATAATGTCAGGACGACAACACCGGCGGCCATGCTCATCGGGGACGGAGGGTGCGCGCCCTGCACGCGGGCAATGTCGCCGGGGCGTGCCATCGCCGTCATCACCGCACGAAAGGCATGGGATGCATCAACGGGCAGATTGGCAAAGCCGCCTTCAAGGGTTTGTGCCTGCATCAGTCTTCCCCCCGCACCATGGTATAGAAATCAACTTTGGTTGCGGCTGCCTTGGCCGCGCGCCCGGTCTTGCGGGCCGTCATGGCATCGCGCAACGGGGTCAAAACTACTGCCTCGACCGTTTCGGCCGCATCCGTTTGCATCAGCGCATCAACCAAGGCCGCGTGGAGCGCATGGTCTTTCTCCCTGCCTTGCACATAGCCATGCCCAACCGTTCCGTCGGCCAACCTGACAGAGGCGCGAGTGACGGTCATTTCGCCCAAGTTGAACGCCGCACCAACGGCCCCTGCCCGCCCCCGAACCATAACGCCGCCAATCTCGGGGCTGCGCAAAACGGTATGGTCGGGCGTCATGTTCAGCGCCGCCCAATGACGGGCAACATCTGAGGCCGCAGATTTGGCCAAAAGACCAAGCCAGCTTTTTCGCGACGCGTTTGGATCACTCATCATATTCATCTAGACACCTTCTTTAGTTGCCTATACAACTAGACAAATACTACTCAACAACTCTCATGCTGCCAATCCCCCATAATATGAAGTTTTCATGACATGACCCGTCGCACACCGATCTGGAAAGCCATTGCCGACACTGTGTGCGGAGATATCACCGGCGGTGTCTACTGCGCCGGTGACAAGCTGCCGACCGAAGCAACCCTTGCCGCGCGCTTCGGCGTTAACCGGCACACGGTGCGTCAGGCCTTGGCCGCTTTGGCCGATGAGGGGATCGTCCATGCAAGGCGCGGTTCGGGTGTTTTCGTGACCATGACGCCAACCGATTATCCCATCGGCCGCCGGGTCCGGTTTCACCAGAACCTGACCGCTGCCGGGCGCACCCCCGCCAAAACCGCCCTGCTGTTGGAAACCCGCCCCGCCAACGCATCCGAGACGGACGCCCTGCAGATCGCCAGCGGGGCAAAGGTACATGCCTACGAGGGTCTGTCGCTGGTCGAAAACCTGCCCATCGCGCTGTTTCGCAGTGTCTTTCCCGCCGACCGTTTTCCTGAAATGCTCGACTATCTACGTGCTGATCCTTCGGTGACAGCAGCTTTGGCCAAATGCGGTGTGGAGGACTATACCCGAGCATCGACACGGGTGAACGCAAAGCTGGCCACCGCCACACAGGCGCTGCATCTACGGATTGCCGAGAACGCACCAATTTTACGCACCATCAACGTGAATGTCGCCCCCGATGGCACCCCGATCGAGGTCGGGCGCACATGGTTTGCCGCAGATAAGGTGACATTGACGCTGTCAGACCCATAACCCCCGGCGCGACTATTCATAGCGCTCCAGAAAAGCCTCAGCCGTAAGGGTCCGGAAATCGGTCAGCGTCTGCCGCAATCGGTCATGGGGCCAATCCCACCATGCCAGCGCCATCAGCCGATCTGCAATATCAACGGTAAAACGCGCCCGCAACGGCACAGCGGGGATGCCCGCCACGATCATGTAGGGCGCGACGTCTTTGGTCACGATTGCGCCTCCTGCCACCACCGCACCATGACCGATGGTCACTTCTGGCCGGACTTGTGCGCCGTGGCCCAACCATGTGTCATGCCCGATGACCGCGCGCCTCGTGCGTCTGTGGTCGAACCAAGCCGCATCGTGATCTGCATCGTCAAAGTAGTCGCCCGACCGATAGTGAAAGTGATGCAAGCTGGCCTTGTCCATCGGGTGATCCGTGGCCCCGATCCGGACAAAGGCCGCGATATTGGCGAACTTGCCCACGGCGGTATTGGCAATGTCACAATATCTGTCGCAATAGGCGTAGTCGTCGAAATGGCTATGCGCCAATCTGGTCCCGCGTCCGATTTCGACAAAGGCTCCGAAACGCGCATCATTCACCTCGCAATCAGGGTGGAGAAAGGGCGCATCCGCTTTCAATCGCGCCATCAGCCATCGCCCTTGATCAGCTTCCGGCGCAACCAGCCGGACAGGCTGTCCATCGCCATGACCAGCAAGATGATCAAAACGATGTAATAGGTGACCTCTTCCCAGTCCTTTTGGGTCGCGATGGCCTGGGTCAACAGCAAGCCGATGCCGCCACCGGTGATTGCCCCGATAATGGTCGCCGATCTGGTATTGGATTCAAGGTAGTACAGCACCTGGCTTATCAGGACCGGCAACACCTGCGGGAAGACCCCGAAACGATAGCGTTGCATCGGCTTGGCCCCTGTCGATGTGATCCCTTCGATCTGCTTTTCATCCACATTCTCAAGAGCTTCCGAGAACATCTTGCCGAATGTGCCTGTGTCCGTCAGCAAGATCGCAAGCGAACCGGTCAGGGGTCCGGGGCCGAACGCGCGGCTTAGCACGATGGTCCAGATCAACCCGTCCACACCGCGCAAGAAATCAAACACCCGCCGCGCGGCAAAGCGGAAGATGCCCAAGGGGGTAAAGTTACGCGCCGCCAAAAAGGCCAGCGGCAAGGCAAAGATCGCCGCACCAAAGGTGCCCAGAAACGCCATCAGCAAGGTCTCGAACAAGGCCCAAAGCACATCCCCGTGCCGCCACATCTTATTGGTCCAAAAATCCTGCCAGATCGCCCCCGCCTCACCGCTCAGGGCATGCCTGGCCAGCTCAACAGGTCCCATGCCATAATAGGGGCTGTCGAGTGTGAAAAAGAACAGCTCCCAGCCGTAGCTGTATTTGAACACCTCGGCGCGGGCGCGGGTGATTGTAAAGCGCCCCGCATCGGTGGCGATCATAACGCGGTTCTTTGAGGCGTTGATATAATCAGGCAGATCACCTCTCGGAAACACCGCATTCACGCCCGTGCCATTAGGCCGCGCCGTCACCACCCCGTAGCCGGGAATGTCATAGCTGACCTGAGGCCCCAGGGTGATTACATGGCCCTTACCCAGATCAACCACTGTGGCATCGCCCAAGCTGACCCAATCGGGCGCGGTGCCGCCGGGGTATTGCCCCTTGCGCTCGCCCTCGACCGAGATGGAAATCGCCCCGTCTCGGTTATTCTGCGCAACATGGGTTTTGTAGCTGTAGCTGTCAGACAGCAGCGTGCGGGCGTTGTTCAGGTTGATCCGGTCGCCAAGGCCCGCCACATCGAAAGAGACGAAAATATAGGCAAAATAGGCCAGAATGACCAATGGCACGGCTATGGTCAGGCGTTTCTTGCGGCTGAATGCCGTCAGCGTGGCAGCATGAAGGGTGGCGGTTGTCATAGGATCACCTGTGGGTTTGCGGCACCATGGGTCAGTCGGTTGCGCAGCAGACCCGATAGCTGGTCCACAACGACAATGGTCAGGAAAAGTAGGATAAAGATCGCTGCGGCTTCGTCGTATTTCCCGATGCCCCAGCTCATGGTGTTACGCAGGTCATAGCCAATGCCGCCTGCCCCGACAAAACCTAGGATAGCCGAGGCACGGATATTGATCTCGAACCGTAACAGCGCGTAGCTTAGATAGTTCGGTGCGACCTGCGGGATGACGCCGAGCACCATCCGCTGCGTCCAGCCTGCCCCGACCGAGGCCAGCCCTTCGACGGGTTTGAGAGAAGCGTTTTCATTGACCTCGGAGAACAGTTTACCCAAGGCCCCAACGGAATGCAGCGCAATCGCGATCATCGCAGGCACAGGCCCGCCGCCCAGCATAAAGATCAGCACCAAGGCGATGACGATTTCAGGGATGGCCCGCAGGATATCCAGCACCCGGCGCAGCGGGTTCACCAGCCATGGCACGGGCGCAAAACCGCGCGTGACCAGCAAGGACATCGCCAACCCCAACAAACCGCCGATCAGGGTCGATGCCGCGGCAATGTTGATTGTCTCGATCAAAGACGGAAAATACTTGATCAGATAGCCGGGCATCAACGGTGCACGTTCAAATGCCTCGCTGAACATGGCGGCCGGAAAGTCGAAAATGTGGGAAAGCCCGTCCCAAAAGCCGCCTGCATTCCGCTTGTCGGCGGTGTAAAAGCCCGACACCAAAAGCGCCAAAAACACCACCATCATGATGAAATTCATCAGCCGCTTCTTCTTGATATGCTCAAGATATGCGCCGCCATCTGTGGTGGCATTCCCGCCGGTTTCTGTCTTGTCTGCCATGCCCTACCCCGCCTAAGTGACTGGCCCCGGACAATCCGGAGCCAGAAAAATCATGTAATCGACTGATTTAATTTGATTTCGCCAGACGGGCGGCGACGATCGATGTATAGGCATCATGGGTGATCGGATCGAAACCGCTGACTTCGCCGCCGGCAAGGGCCGCCGCGCATTCGGGATCAGTTTCGCCCATGGTGTCGATGATGTTTGTCACTGTCGCACGCACATCGTCAGGCAGGGCGTTGCGCAAAACAACAGGCTCGCCCGGGATCAGCTTGGAGCGCCAGATTTCGACCAAATCGTTCATATCAACAAGGCCCGCATCCACCGCTTTGCGCAGTGCACCAAAGGTATAACCGTCTTCCCAGTTGCCCTGTCCATCCGTCCAGGTCACGCCGCCATCCACGTCGCCATTGTTCACAGCAACGATGGTTTGTTCATGGCCGCCGGTGAATTTGACTTCGCCAAAGTAATCGCCGCTTTCCATGGAGGCACCGATCTGGCCGGGGATCTCGACCGACGGGATCAGATAGCCGGAGGTGGAGTTCGGATCACCAAAGCCGAACACCTTGCCTTTCATGTCCTCAAGCGATTTTACGCCGCTGTCCACACGGGCAAAACCAACCGAGTAATAACCGGTGCTGCCGTCAACATTGACCTTTACAAGGATCGGCGACACTGCGGTTTCATCCGCGATGTGAACCGCCGCATAGGAGGACGGGCCCATCAGTGACAGATCAATCGTGCCGCCCAAAAGACCCTGAATGACGCCATTGTAATCGGCAGGTGCAAACAGCTTGGTTGGCACGCCAAGAGCGTCCTCAATGGCACCGCGCAAACATTCATTGCTGTTCATGCGGTCTTGGGCGTTTTCGCCGCCCAGAATGCCGATGCGGAATTCGTCAATGGCGTGGGTTTCGGCCCATGCCGTGCCCGCCAGCGCTGTCGTCAGAAGGGCAAGTGTGATCGTCTTTTTCATCTTTGGTCTCTCTTCAGTTGATGCACCCGGTGTTGGAGTGCGGGTAAAGGGGGTCGCGCTATAGCGCTGCGATACCGGCCAGGTGTTCCTTGGCCGGGGCGGTCGTTTCGATCTGGGTCGATGTTGTTGCCTCGGAAAAGCTGGCATCAGCGCCATAGATTTCGCGGGCGGCAGCGGTGGTCAGCAGCTCTGGCAACCCGTCAAAGACGATCCTGCCGTCACGCATCCCGATGACCCGGTCGCAATAGCGCCGCGCGGTGTCCAACGTATGTAGGTTGGCGATCACCATACGGCCGTCTTGTTCGTGGATGTCGCGCAGTGATTGCATCACCACCTGCGCATTCATCGGATCAAGCGAGGCAATCGGTTCATCCGCCAGAATAATCCGGGGGTCCTGCATCAGGGCGCGTGCGATGGCGACCCGTTGCTGCTGCCCCCCCGACAACGCCTCGGCGCGCTTTGGCGCGTGCTGGGCAATCCCGAGCCGTTCCAGAATGTCGATGGCGCGGTGGATGTCCTCGTCGGGGTACAGATTGAACATGGTGGACAAGGTCGAACGGCGGTTCAGGGTGCCGTGCAGCACGTTGGACACCACATCCATGCGCGGCACGAGGTTAAACTGTTGAAAGATCATGGCACATTGTGACTGCCAGCTGCGCTTGGCCGCGCCGCGCAGACCCGTCACATTCACGCCGTCAAAAGTAATCGCACCCGATGATGCATCCGTCAGCCTGTTCAGCATCCGCAAAAGCGTGGATTTTCCCGCCCCCGAGCGACCGATAATCCCGATCATCATAGGCTTATCGACAACAAAGCTTGCCGCATCCACGGCGGTATTCGCGCCAAATGTTTTGGTGATCTGATCAAATTGCAGCATAACGCCCCCTTCGTGTTGCGGTGTGCCTACGCAGCAATCGATTCACTTTTGTGGTGGTTTGGTTATAGTTTTGTAACAGGCACCCGCGGCCTAGATAGAAAACACAGCCATTTCGGGCCAATCACTTCGCTGCCCAAGGGGAGAAAGCCACGTGACGAAAACGGTCAATATTGAAAAACTGGATCGCCTTGTCTTATGGCTCATAGGCGCAATCTTGGTTTATTCAGCTGTCATCTTTGTCGCCGCATATCTCTCTGGTGTGCATATGGGCACATGGGTTTGGGACCGGCATCAAAATCAGTTTTCCTGGTATTCGCGGCCAATCTTTATGATCCCTGCCGCCTATTACGCCTACCGGCGGAAACTATATCACGTGTTTGGGTTAATGGCCCTTCTTGCAACCAGCCTGTTCTGGTTCGATGCGCCGACGACGGTATCGCCAACCGTCAGCGCATATCTCCAGTGGGAAGAGCGCCTGTTCTTTACCAACACTAGTAAACTGCCCCTTGTCGCACTCACCTTGAGCGTCATCATTTTCCTCTTCCTGCTGTTTTACGCATTTTGGCAACGGAACGTTTGGTACGGCCTCGTGGTCATCAACGCCGGTACAATCCTAAAGATCATTGTCAGCATCGCCTTTGGACAAGAGGCAGGTATGGCCTCGATCATGCCATCGCTGACTAGCTTGTTGATCATCAACCTCTTTGCATGGGTTTTGTATAAACGCCGCCCTAAACCGTCACCGCCGCAATGACTGGCCATGCGCCCACAGATGCGCGCCTTTCTGAACAAAAGTTGATATATCTCAACTCCGCGATCCACGATGGCGTAGAAGATCCTTCTACAAAGGTAACCTGACCTCCTTACGAGAAATGGATCAACAGAACATATGAAACCGCTGTTTTTGATCCTTTGCTACATCGCTGTTATTGCGCTCCCTCTGGTGCTGTCTTGGCTCGTCGGTGGCCCGCCGCGTGTGTTCCATCAGGAATTGGCCTCTGGCATGGGTATTCTGGCATTTGCCATGATCTTGATGGAGTTTGTCCTGTCCGGCCGGTTCAAAGCGGTATCGACTGATATCGGCATGGATGTGACGATGCGGGTTCATCAGTTGATGGCGCGGGTTGCGCTTGGCTTTGCGCTGCTTCATCCGTTGCTATACCGCGGCACGCCCGCTGGCGGCCCGCGCCCGTGGGACCCCACCCGCCAGTTGGTGATCACCACTGATATGTCAGATCTTTCCACCGGCATCGTGGCATATCTGCTGCTTCCCAGCCTTGTTTTGCTGGCCATCGGGCGCAGCAAACTGGACATGAAATACGAAACATGGCGCTGGATGCATGGTATCGGTGCGCTATTAATCGCCGCACTATTGCTGCACCACACCATCTACGCCGGGCGATACGGCGCGCAGCCGGTGATGACGGCTGTCTGGGTGGCGATGACCGCAATAGCGGTCGGGTCGCTCTGCTACGTCTACCTGCTGGCCCCGCTTCGCGATAAAACCCGGGCATGGCGCGTGCGCGCTGTAAGGCAGATGACACCAAAACAATGGGAGCTAACGGTCGCGCCCAACGGCCATGCCGGTCTTGACTACAAAGCAGGACAATTTGTCTGGCTGAATGTCGGCCATAGTAGCTTTTCAATGCAGGAAAACCCGTTCTCGATCTCTTCTGCCCCGGCGGCTGGGCCAGAAATATCCTTTATGATTAAGGAGTTTGGCGACTTCACCCAGACGATTGGCCAGATACAGCCCGGTACGGTTGCCTATCTTGATGGCCCTTTCGGGAACCTACCCATCGATGACCGCCCGGAACCGGGCGTCGCGCTAATCGCGGGCGGCGTCGGGTTGGCACCGCTGCTCGGAATGCTCAGACAGATGCGCCTGACCGATGATCCGCGACAGGTCAAACTGATCTACGCAAATCGGTCGGTCGATCAGATTGCATATCGCGACGAACTTGGCACCCGAAACGTAACCTTGGTGCTGTCAGATCCGCCAGAAAACTGGCAAGGCGAAACCGGGTTCATTGACGGCCCCCTGCTGGACCGTGCCTTCACATCCGAGGATTACAAAAACTGGGTTTTCGTCATCTGCGGGCCGCCGATTATGATGGATATTGTCGAGAACCACCTGCTTAAGCGCGGCACGCCGTCCGATCGCATCCTCTCAGAGAGGTTCAGCTATGATTAACCCGCTCAAACGTCTGAGCTCACGCCAGCGCGTGTCGGTCGCGATTTGGCTGGTGAGTGTGATCTTTTGCCTGCTTCTATTGGCCTTTGCACTTCGCTAAATAATTGATCTAAATAGTATAAACCCCAAATTTTTTTCGTCCATGTTCCGCCGCGTTGACAATCGCTATGATGCGCTTGTTCTTGAAATCCATATTGTGCTGCTGTGTTCCATCCAGCTCGATCGCAGCTGATCAATTAAGGGAACCTGCTGGGTTGCTTACCCGACCGAAAACAACGCGCGTTGTTTTTTATTCATATAGGTCCAAGCAATAAACCGGCTGGTCTTTTGCCCCTGTGCCATTTCGACGATTTTAAGATCAGCAACTTTGGCTTTCCCTAAAATTCTGCGAAGCGTTTGGACGTTGTCCTTTTTCGATACCAACGACGTAAACCACAGGCACTGGTCGGCGAATTCCATGCTCTGCTCTACCATTCGGGCGATAAACTTTATCTCGCCGCCCGGACACCAAAGTTCAGCATTCTGACCCCCAAAATTCAGTTTGCTAGAGTGTCCCTTTCCAAGGCCTGCCCACTTGCGTTGGGTGCCTTTGTTCGCTTGCTTCATCGACGCATGAAACGGCGGGTTGCACAGCGTTACGTGAAAGGTATCGTGGGTCTTGATCACACCTCTGAAGATGTCCTTAGGGTTATTTTGTTGCCTAAGGGTAATGTTCAAACCGTTAACGTCGCGAATTTGCGTAGCGGATTTAAGAGCACCCGCATCGATCTCAACGCCTGTAAAGTGCCAGCCGTATTCGCTTTGACCTGTCAGGGGGTAAACCAAGCTTGCACCCGTGCCGATGTCCAATGCTTTGATGTGACGCCCACGTGGGATCTCTTGGCTACTGCCGTCGGCAAGCAGGTCCGCAAGATAGTGAATATAGTCGACACGACCGGGAATTGGTGGGCATAGATAGCCGTTGGGGATATCCCAAAAATCAATATTGTAATGCGTCTTAAGCAAAGCCCGATTAAGCATACGGACAGCGTTCACGTCTTGAAAATCAATCGTCGCCTGACCGGTTGGATTACGAGTTGTAAAAGATTCAAGTTCAGGTGTTTGCGCCACCAAACGCTCAAAGTCGTAACCATCTGAATGTTGATTGCGGGGATGCAGCTTTGGTGTGGTGGCCATGGGACACGCCTTTATGAAAGTTAGTAGGTGCCGCGCGCCAGACGGTTGGTTGGTTTTAGGCTCTCATGTACAAATAGTAAAATCAGGAACGCAGTAAAATGCAGACGATGACGATAAAGAACTAATCGCGGAATAATCCTTACCCGTCGCTAAGTCAGGCTGACGACCGCAAGCTCGCACGCACCTGTTCGAGATAGAGCAGCTCAGCCTCATACAGCCCGACGGCAGCAAGGCGTGAGGATATCCGCTCAAAGTGCTTCATCAAATAGGGAAAACGGTTTCCATCCGGCAAGCACTTTGAATGCAGTAAGTTCGCCATTTGAGAATAGACCGACACATCTGCGATCGAGATTGCGCCCCCGCAAAACCAGTCTTTCCCCGAGATTTGTGTCTCCAGATAGGTCAACAAGGGCGGAAGATGCTCAGCAACCGACGCCTTCACAGTTTCCGTATCAATAGGCAGCCCCCGCATCTCGTTGATGAAAATGGGCCGAAACACACCGGTACTGATCTCGGAAAAAAGGGCCGTGTCTGCATATTCTTCGATCCACAATGCATGGCCCAGATGTTCGGGTTCCGTTGGAAACAGCGCTGTATGCGCGGGATGAGCTGCATTGAGATAGGCGCAAATGGCTGAGCTGTCGTTCAGCGTAAAGCCGTTCGCCTGCAGAACTGGCACACGCTTGAGCGGGCTGATTGTCTCAAACCCATCCGGTGGAGCGTAGGGATTCACCAGCGTTAGGTCAGTGTTCAGGCCCATCTCCGCCGCGAACAATGCCACTTTGCGGGTAAACGGTGAGAGCGGGTTTCCAAGAATTTTATACGTCATAGTGATGGTCCATTCCTTTAAGTTGACGTTGTCAATATTGACATCATAATTGACGCTGTCAATATGGTCGGATGAAAACGAAACAACCCTTCCATCATGGCAGCTTGAAACAGGCATTGCTGGACGCATCAGGCGCTCTTCTGGATCAACAGGGGCCTGAAGGCGTTACGATCAGAGCGATCGCGCGGGAAGTCGGGGTCTCTCATGCCGCTCCGGTTAATCACTATAAAGATCGAGAGGCACTTCTTACTGCTCTTGCGACGGTGTTGTTCAAAGACATCTTGGCTTCTGTTCAGGAAAAACTGAGCGACAAGAACCTACCCGCGAGCACGCGCATCTCGGCCTTTGCGATTGTACTGTTCGAATATGCAATGGCGTACCCTAACCGCTACAGGCTGCTTTGGCACACCGGATTAGTCAATCATGATGACCCGGAATTGCTTGATGTCATGGATCAGTTTTATAACGCTTGCCGGGCTGAAATTGCAGGGGCCGGACTGTGTAGCGAGCAAGACACCGAAACCTATGCGATTGCGTTGTGGTCGTTGGTGCACGGCTATACCGACCTTAGATTAACCGGTATGTTCGAGGCGAAAAACGATACGATCAGTGGTCGCCCAAGGTTGGAGGCCATGCTGGATATGTTCCTAAATCCGAGCCACGCAAAGTCGCCGTAGGCTTAAGATGAGCCAAGAACCCTATCTTATCAAATCACCTTATTTGACTCCATAAGCGCTTACGCCAAGTATTTCAGGGGAGGGCCGAAATCTACTCGTTTTGTGCAGCAACGCCTATTCCGTTGCTGATAAAACCTCGAAAAAAGCCTTTGTTCTTTTATCATCGAGCCAACTTGAGTGTGTACCAAGTTTTGCCTCATTCATCCGCTGTGAGCGGTTTGGGTTGGGCTGCCACGAAAACCGGCTCGTCACTCCGATCTGTCGTGATATCCAAATCGCGCTGGATCGCGGCGAACCGTGTCTCAAGGTGATCGCGCATCGCAAGGCGCGCGGCCTGTTCGTGACCTGCGGCAATCGCGTCTACAATGGCCATGTGTTCGTTATAACTGACCTGCATTGACGCGGGGGTGCGGCTTTTGGATCGCAGCGAAACCCAGTCGGGATTAGACCTAATCTCGTCCAGCAGAGAGAACGCCGTCAGCAAGGGTTTGTTGCGGGCGCATTGCGCGATCAGGCGGTGCTGCGCGCCATCCCAAAGTTCAATGGCCTGTGCGTCGGCCGCTTCTTGATGGCGCTGTGTTAGGGTTCGGAGCCGCGCAATTTCTTCGGGGCGCATGCGTCTGGCGCACAGGGCGGCCAGTTCCGGTTCGATACACAGACGCGCTTCCATAACTTCAAACGCGTTCGTCTGGCCCGTGATCCTTGCCGCAAGGTTGCCCATCGGATCTGCGGGCTGTCCTGCAAATGTGCCCTTGCCCTGCCTGCGCCACACCAGCCCTTCGGTCTCGAGCGCGTCAAGCGCCTGCCGCACAAAACGTCGGCCCACATTAAATTTTTCAGCCAGTGCGCGCTCTGTCGGGAGACGGCCATCAGCGCTAAGATCACCTGACTTTATCAAATCAAGCAGTCTTTGTCGCAGTTGGCCTGAAGCGTTATTTGTAGACATTTCATTCATTGGATGTCTCTTTTGTCAGTTGGTTGCAGGCATTGCTATTTGTTATTGCTCGTTCTCTACTGCATGTGACTGACTTGTCCTACCCTCTGCGATACGCTTTTCCAACGCCGCTGCGATATCGGCGTCGATGCTGTCGCGTGTAGGATTGCCAGAAAACCGCGCCTTGGTAGGCATGCCTTTGGCGAAATGCACATAGCGCTCTTGCGCGACGTTCCAAAGCCGCGCCAGTTCTGACAATGGGTCGGCATGGTCATCCGCACGCAGGTCAAGCCACGGGTGGTCCTCACCGCAATGTATCACCAAACCCGCAGCCTGCCGTCCGCGTTTGTCACCACCCGCCTCTTCGCCGGCCTTCATTGCCGTGATGAGGCGGTCGGCAAAAGCGAGGTTTGAGTTTTTTATGAACGCCTCCGAGGTTGCTTCGATCACACGTGGACCGGCTAACATGTTGCCGGCAACCGAATGATCCTCGTGCAAAATATGCCCGGCGAAATCCACACATTCTGCACCGGTATGGGCGGCAAAATTCCCCGATGTGTCCATCATATGGGCCTGCCTGATTGCACGTCCTTGGTCGCGCGCGACCAAATCCTGCAACACATCTTTGGCGCTTTCCCCTGCCATCATGCGCGCGCGTCCTTCTGTGCCCCAGATCGGGTTGCAGAAGGCTTGGCTCGCGATGGCGCAGGAACCCGATACATATGGCACGGCCGCCCCGCAGGCAAAAAACTTGCTGGCCACGATCAGCCCGATACTGCCATCGGTATCTCGTGCAATCAGAGAATAGGTCATCGGCCCACCGCATAAGCTTGCATCAGGCGCGGCGTTGCGGCGGCGCGCAAGATCCCGTCGGGTTCACGCATCGCGGCGGTCATACGGCCAACGGTCCACGGGTCAGCAACGATCACCTTATGCCCCCGCGCCCGCAGGTCTGCGATGACATCCTCGCCGACACCCGGTTCGATCATCATCTCGCAGGTTCGGACTTCGCGCGGGAAAAAGGAGCCTTGGAAATGCATCGAATGAAAAAGTGGTGCGTCCATCCCTTTCTGTAAGTCCCAGCCAAAATGCACAAAGCGCAAGAACCAGATCAACTGCCACTGGTCCTGCTGGTCGCCGCCCGGTGTGCCAAACACCAGCTGCGTGCCGTCCTTTTCGGCAAGGCTGGGCGTCAGCGTTGTACGCGGCCGGCTTTTGGGCACCAGCGATGTCGGCAGACCGTCATCGAGCCAGAACATTTGTGCCCGCGAATTGAGCGGGAAGCCTAGGCCCGGAATGACCGGCGAGCTTTGCAGCCAGCCGCCAGACGGCGTAGCAGCCACCATATTGCCCCAGCGATCAATGATGTCGAGATGCACTGTGTCGCCGCGTTTCTCGGTCAGATGCGACATGGTCGGTTCCTGTGCCGCGACTGCGCCCACGTTGAAATCGCGTTGGCTGCGCTCAATATAGGCGTCGGCCAACGCCTCGAACCCTGCCACACGGCCAGGTCGTTGTTCCGTCGACGCTTGGCGTCCGATCAGCTTGCGGCGTTCGTCATTGTAGGCGTCGCTCAGCAGTGCTTCCATCGGGATCTCGCTGAAATCCGGATCACCATAATAGGCTTCGCGGTCGGCATAGGCCAGTTTCATGGCCTCAATGACCGTATGTACAAATTCTGCGCCATTTGGATCCATGGATGCCAGATCAACGCCCTTGAGGATCGCCAAAGCCTGCAACATGACCGGACCCTGCGACCACGACTGGGTCTTGTGAACCGTCCAGCCATGATAGTCATAGGACAAGGGGGCCTCATAGCTTGCGCGCCAAGCCACCATATCAGCGGGAGCGAGAACGGCCGCGTGCTTGGTTTCGGACACGTCCATCACATTGGCGTCCTTGAGGTAGTCAAAAATCGCATCCGCCACAAAGCCTTCGCGCCATTCTGCGCGGGCGGCGTCGATCTGCGCCTCGCGCGTTTCGCCAGCGGCTGACGCCAGCCGGTCGTAGGTCGCGGCAAGGTCGGGATTCTTGAACAATGCGTGGGGTTCGGGGGCCTTGCCGCCCGGTGTCCAGACATCCGCGGATGTGGGCCACTCCTGCGCAAAAAAATCTGCCAGACCGGCAATCGTATGTGCCACGCGGGGCAACATCGGATGCCCGTCGCGGGCATAATCAATGGCCGGTTGCATCACGTCGCGCAGGCCCATGGTGCCGTGATCGCGCAGCATCAGCATCCAGCCGTCAAATGCGCCCGGCACCACCGTAGCCAGCAAACCGGAACCCGGGATCAACGTCAGCCCCTGCTCTTTGAAATGTGCGATTGTCGCAGCTTCGGGGGCGACACCCTGCGCGCAGAGCACCTCTACCTTTTCGGTTTTGGCGGAATAGAAGATTGCGGGCATATCCCCTGCCGGACCGTTCAGATGGGGCTCTACCACCTGCAATACCAGCGCGGTGGCCACGGCTGCGTCAAACGCGTTACCGCCTTTTTCCAAGATGCTCATGCCAACGGCTGACGCAATCCAATGTGTCGAGGTGGCGGCACCGAATGTCCCACGTATCTCGGGGCGAGTTGTAAAGTCAGTCATTATATCTCCGGATTAATGTTCGCGCGGGTCAAGCGCATCGCGCAGCCCGTCGCCCAAAAGGTTAAAGCCAAGCACGACCAAAAAGATTGAAATTCCAGGCCACAGTGCCATCCATGGTGCTTGGTTGAGAAAGTTTTTCGCTGTGTTCAGCATCGACCCCCAGCTTGGGTCGGGCGGTTGTTGCCCAAGGCCCAGAAAGGAAAGCGCCGCTTCTGCGATAATTGCCGTGGCAATCGTCAGCGTGGCCTGCACAAGGATCGGCGGCAGGACGTTGGGCAGTATATAGCGGCTGAGGATGCGCGGTGTTGGCAGGCCAATCGCGCGGGCGCTGTCGACGTAATCCTCTGATTTAACGTTGATAACCTCGCCGCGCGTCAGGCGAATAAAGATCGGCGTTGCCGATATCCCGATCGCAATCATCGCATTTGTCAGCGATGGCCCCAGAAATGCCGCTAGCGCAATAGCGAGGATTAGAAAGGGAGCCGCCAAAAGCGCCTCTGTGCAGCGCGAGATCACTGCATCAGACCAACCGCCGAAAAAGCCCGCAATCAGCCCCAGCGGCACCCCTATCGCAATCGCAATACTGACCGAAACGACCCCCGCAAGAAGGGACGCCTGCGCGCCCCAGATCATGCGGGACAGGACGTCGCGGCCAATCTCGTCCGTTCCCATCCAATGCGCCAAGCTGGGTGCCTTGCGCACCGCCCCCCAATCAGTGGCAGCGGGATCAGGGATCGGCAGGATGGGGGCCGCGATGGCGATAAGAATGAAGAAGGCAACCAGCACGCCGCCAACCATTGCGCTTTTATGGCTGCGGAATTTCTTCCAGACACGGTTTTCCGTTTTTGCGGTGAGAACCGGCTCGGAAGCGAGGGCAGTGTTGGTCATATTATTGCTCCCTCAGGCGTGGGTTGAGAACGAAATACATCATGTCGGCAAATAGGTTCATCACGATGAAACCTGCCGCTGTGACCAGAACGACGCCCTGCACAACCGCGTAATCACGGTTGAAAACTGCATCCACGATCAGCTTGCCAAAGCCGGGGATGGTGAAAATCTGCTCGGTCAGGACGGCACCGGCAACAAGTTCGCCAAACAACAGCGCTGTCAGCGTCACGATCGGGGTCAGCGCATTGCGCAGCGCATGCTTGAGGATCACAACCCGCTCCGCCAATCCCTTGGCCCGTGCCGTGCGCACGTAATCAGCGTTCATGACGCTTAGCATCGATGATCGCGTGTGCCGCATGAGAGTTGCGGCCAAAGCCGTCCCAAGGACAAAGGATGGCATCAGCATTGTACGAACGGATTGCCAAATATCTTCGGACAAAGGCACGTAGCCCGAAGCGGGCAGCAATTGCCATTTCACCGACACCAGCAGGATCAGCATGATGCCAAGCCAGAAATTCGGTATTGAAAGCCCCGACAGCGCCACAAGATTTGCAATGTAATCTGTCGCGGTGCCTTTTTTGACCGCTGATAGAATGCCCGCGGGAATGCCAATCACCAAAGCAAAGATCATGGACATCACGGCCAGCTGGATTGTGACGGGCAGCTTTTGGCCCATCAGTTCAGTCACCGGTTGGTTGGTGCGCAGGGAAACGCCCAGATCACCTTGAAGCGCGTTTCCGACCCACGCGAAATATTGCATCCAGATGGGATCGTTAAATCGGTATTTTTCGCGCAGCAACGCCAATGTCTCGGGGTCGCGCTCTTCGCCCGCCAGAACCAACAGAGGATCACCGGGCAATAATTTTTGCAGTGCGAACACAAAGATCGAGATCAGCACGATCGTCGGCAAAGCAATCAGAATGCGTCGAAACAGAAACGGCAGCATGTCAGTCCTTTTGTGTAAATGCCCGCACGGCAGCGATGTCCCGCGCGGGCGAAGGAATTATTCCGTCCAGGTGACGCCTTCTAGGCGGATCATCCCGTCAGGATAGGCGGTAAAGCCCTTCATGTTGTCGCTGTAGGCCCAGATCCAGTTCACGTGGTACAGGAACAAACGCGGCAAATCGTCGAGCATAATAACCATTGCTTCGTCATAGAACGCTTTGCGTTCCGCCGTTGTCGGGGCGACCCGCGCGGCATTCATCAGCTCGTCCATCTTGGGGTTGGAGTATTTCGCGTCATTCAATCCGCCACCCTCGACCATGAAGGAGTGGTTGTTGCCATCCGGGTCGACGCGGCCCGACCAGCCGATCTGGCTTGCGGTGAAGTCGCCAGCGGATTGGTCGGCCAGCAATGTCGCAAACTCTTTGGAGGTCAGTTGGATGTTGATCCCCGCCTGCGCAGCCATCGCCTGCACCACCTGCATCACGGCAAGCGGCTCGGTCGAGTTTGGCACTTGCACTTCAAGGTCAATCCCATCTGCGAAACCGGCTTCGGTCAAAAGCGCCTTGGCTTTTGCTACATCCGCCCCCTCGAGTGGCAGGCTGGCGTTGTACCACGGCGAGGACGATGGGAAGGACTGGTTGCCCGGCGCGAACGCGCCTTCAAAAACCACTTGGTTCAATGCTTCGCGGTCAATGGCATAGCTCAGCGCCTGACGCAGACGTTTGTCATTGCCCCAAGGATTGTCGCCTTTTTCACCGTTGTTGATGTTGAAGGTGATACCCTGATAGCCGAGCGACACGGCGCTTTCGACGACGATGCTGTCATCGCCATTGGCCTGCGTCAAATCGGTGGCTGCCAGCCTCTCAAGCATGTCGATATCGCCCGATTGCAGGTTGGCCAAGCGCACGGTGGTGTCGGGGATCGGCAGGAACGTCACGGAGTCAAAGTGGATCTCATCCGCGTTCCAGTAGTCGGCGAACTTCGTTAGTACAATCTTGTCCTGCGCGACACGCTCGGTAAAGCTGAACGCGCCCGAGCAAACGGGGTTCAAACCAAAATCCACGCCCGCTGCGTTTGCCGCCGTCGGGGACACCATCATGCCTGCGCGGTCCGCCAGTTGTGCCAGAAGCGTGGCATCCGGACCCGCGAGGTTCAGCTTGATTTCATACTCTCCCGTCACTTCGGTCGAGGTGATTGATTTCAGCTCGGACTTGCGGCGCGACTCGTCCATGGTTTGCGAACGTTCGATATTGGCCGCGACGGCCTCGGCATTGAAAGCGGTGCCGTCGTGGAACAACACGCCCTCGCGCAGTTGCATAGTGACCGACGTGCCGTCATCCGAGGTTACCCATGAGGTCGCCAGTTGTGGAATGATTTCCAGATCAGGGGTGATATCCACCAGCTTGTCGCACAAGGACGCATATACAATACGCCCCACAAAGGTACGTGATTGATCGGGATCAAGCACATCGGCATCAGATTGCAGCGCAATGCGCAGATCCTTGGCAAAGGCCGGGCTGGCGGTCAGCGCTGTGGCCCCCAACAAGGCGGTGATTACAGCAGTTTTTAAGTTTAGCATAGGTCAGGTCCTCTCTGTTTATTGTTCGGTGTTGTGTTTTACGGTCCCACCCTCGACCGCAGCGCGGTACAGGGCAAACCGGGCTTCTGCGGCCTTGGTTTTTGGTTGTGGGTTTGGCAATGGTGCGGCACTGGCAAGGCTGTCCCAAAAGTGACATGCAACCTGATGACCATCGGATGTATCGCCTTCCAGCGCAGGCCTGTCCGTCTTGCATATGGCCTGCGCATGCGGGCAGCGCGTATGAAAACGGCACCCCTGCGGCGGTGCGGCCGGGCTGGGCATCTCGCCCAATACGGTTGTCTTATCTCTGCCGGGCGTGCTGCCCATGACCGGGATCGACGCCAGCAGCGCCTGCGTATAAGGGTGACGCGGGCTGTCATATACCTGCGCTGTGGGCCCGCTCTCGACGATCTGGCCCAAATACATCACCGCGACACGGTCGCTCATGTGGCGGATCACGGCCAGATCATGGGCAATGATCACCAACGTCAGTCCCATATCGCGCGATAGGTCCCCAAGCAGGTTAATCACCTGAGCCTGAACCGAGACATCCAGCGCCGATACAGGTTCGTCGCCGATGATTAGCTTGGGGCCAGAGGCAAGTGCGCGTGCAATCCCGATCCGCTGTCGCTGTCCACCGCTGAATTCATGCGGATAGCGTCCCGCATATTCAGCCCGTAGCCCGACGCGGCGCAGTAAATCCGCGACCCGATCACGCCGCTGTTGCGCGCTCAGCTCGGGGGCATGGACCTCTAGCGGTTCGCCCACCAGTTTGCCCACGCTCATGCGCGGGTTGAGCGACGAAAACGGGTCTTGGAAAATGAACTGCATGTCTTTTCTGAGCTTGCGCAGGTCAGCGCCGCGCGTGTCGCTGATGTCATTTCCATCAAACAAGACCTTGCCCGAGGTCGGTGCCAAAAGCCGCATCAACGCGCGTGCCAGGGTTGATTTCCCACATCCGCTTTCGCCCACAATTGCGAAAGTTTCACCGCGTCTGACCTGCAACGACACGCCCGACACCGCCTGCACAACGGGTGCCCGCGAGAGCCAAGAGCTTGCATCGCCAAAATTTTTCACAAGGTCGACGGCGTCGAGGATGATATCATCTGTCATAGCGCCACCGACAGGTTCGCCTCGATTGGGGCGTAATGGCAGGCCACGTCGTGCCCTTGTGTGGTATTGGACAGCGGCGGCCGGACCTGGCAGCGTTGCGTGGCAAAAACGCAGCGGGTGCGAAAGCGGCACCCCTCTGGCATATTTGCAACCGAGGGCACGGTGCCTGGAACCGTTGCCAGTTTGCCCCCCGGCTTGTCCAGCTGAGGCATCGCGCTCATCAGGCCGATTGTGTAGGGGTGCTGAGGATCGTTGAACACTTCGGCAACCGCGCCTCGTTCGACCACCTGCCCCCCATACATTACCGCAACGGTGTCAGCGATTTCCGCCACAACGCCCAGATCATGGGTGATCATGATCGTACCCATGCCTGTCTCATCGCTTAGATCGCGGATCAAATCGAGGATCTGCGCCTGTATCGTCACATCCAGCGCGGTCGTTGGTTCATCCGCAATCAGTATTTTGGGGTCATTGGCCAGCGCCATGGCGATCATCACCCGTTGGCGCATACCACCTGACAATTGGTGCGGGAATTCCGACAGTCGTTGCTCGGGATTGGCGATCCCAACGCGTTGCAACATGTGCAAAGCACGCGCCTGCGCGTCCGTACGACTGCCTGCGCTATGCTGCAAAATAGCCTCGATAATCTGGTTGCCGATGGTGAATGAGGGGTTAAGCGAAGTCATAGGTTCTTGAAAAATCATAGCGATGTCGTTGCCACGCATAGCGGTTGGCATGGTCACTTTGGACAGGTCCAGCCGGGTGGCCTGAATACCCAAGATTCCCGATGAAATCTTTGCAAATTCAGTGGGTAACAGCCCCATTAGTGCCATTGCTGTTACGCTCTTGCCGCACCCGGATTCACCAACCACGCACAGAACTTCACCGCGTTTGACGGTCAGGCTAATGCGGTCAATGACATCGTTGGTTTGGCCTCTAAACCGCAAAGCCAGATCATGAAGAGACATCAATATGTCTTCGCATCCATCAGGTTGCTGATCTGGTTTAGCTTGTTTTGGCATCCGCAATTTATCCCCGTCAGCTTCGAATCTACGCCTGAACCAATTTTATAATGGTTCAGGAAGATTCGAAGTCAAGCAATTATGCGATCAGTGCGCCCGGAGAGACGTCAACGGATAAGCTTGCACAAAAAAACATCACACACTCCATCAACCAGAGGTATTTCTGACGATTGAACACGGGATTCATGTATTCAGAACGCCCAAGCGCCCTTTACTGAGAGGCGGCCTTGGGTTTGAGAATATTGGCTGGATTGAATGCAGCATCGCACCCACGAGGAGAGCGTAAGTAAGATGAGAGCCGTGCTGCACAGAGGCAGGCTCCCAAAATACTTAGGGACGACTGATATACTTAGAGGTCGAGGCTTAGCATTTTGGGGCGCTCAGCCGCTTCAAAGTGTTAAACGCAGGCTGGACGACCATCCGGCCTGTCCCGATCACCCATTTCGTCGGGATACCATAAATAAAACAGCAGGTTGGCCAAGATCATCAGGCCAACGCCGCGCCAAATCATGTCGATTGGCGCGGCGTTTTGTTCAGCGGTTTTTCAAACGATCCGCAAAGTAATCGAGAAGTTCCGGCACCATCGCATCACCACGCCCTTGAGCGTCAGCATCACGCAATGCGCCCAAAGCGCCCGCAGCCATGATCGAGGGCGCGCCCGCATCCTTGGTCATCTGATCGTAGTACCCAACATCCTTGCCTGCATTGCGAATGGAAAACGCAAGCTTTGTTGGATCACCTTCCAGCGCATAAGCCGCCATAAGGTCCATAAAGACAGAGCCGAGCGGCCCGGCGTGCATCACCTCGTATAGGTCCTTTCGGTCAACCCCAACGATGTCAGCCATCACAAAACCTTCGGCCAAAGCGCTTGCCACGGTCTGACCAAAAAAGTTGTTGATCAGTTTGATCGCATGCCCGTTGCCAAGCTGGCCAAGGTGAAAGACGTTCTCACCGAGATCTTTGAGAACCGGCAACACGCGATCGTAGGCGTCTTTGTCACCTGAACACATGAGGTTGATTTTGCCCTCAAGTGCATGGCTCGGCGTCCGCCCGATCGGCGCATCCAGATAGGTGCAGCCAGCCGCGGCAACTGCGTCGCCCATCGCTTTGGTTGATGCGGGCAAGGAGGTCCCAAAATCGATAACAACCTTGCCGGCGGTCAGACCCGCGATAACACCATCGTCGCCCTGTAGCCGCCCCTCAACCTGTTCGGAGGTACCCATGCACAGCATGACGATATCACTGTTCTGCGCGACCTCTTTGGCGGACGAGGCCTCGCGCGCGCCACGCGCAATGGCTTTGTCGATTTCCGTGCGGTCGCGGTTGCCCAGGACAGTTACGTCATATCCTTGATCTTGCAGCCGCGACACCATTGCCCCGCCCATCAATCCAAGACCGATAAATCCGATGTGTGGTTTTGTCATTTTTGTCTCCTATATGACGGTGCCGATTTGCCAGGGGACGAATACGAAATCGCCCAAGCCTTGCGCCTCGGATTTGGTTTCTGTTCGTGACGCGGCCCTTAGGACCGCAGCATAGATTGTGCGCCCTCTGTTCTCAACACGGGTGCCGTAGCCCCATCGCCCCCCTTGCCCGATCTTCAGCCGTCTGCACGAAACGGTAGCATTGTTAGTCGGGTCAAGCTTCAACACCGAGATCATGCGCAGTAAGGGCCATCAGACGGCCAACGGTGCTGTGGAATATGTTCGCTTTGGGATAATTGAATTTTTGCATCTTTCCACATGTCGCGCCAGACTTTCCAATCCCGAAGCTCTGTTTCCGGATCACTGCGAGACCGCGCTACAAAACTTGGGAATTGATCACGCCCTGTGGATTGGCCTGTCACATTATAACGCAAATCAAACGACCAGCGGTATCCGTCCGATGTGTTGGACAGGCTGGAATGCGGCGTCAGCGGGTGAAAAATAACGGCACCGCCTGCTTTGACGGGTGTTGGAACTGCGCCGTCCTTTGGCAGGTAAGTATCAGTGATACCCGTTTGCTTGAGCGTGCAATGAGGCAGCATTTCATCGCGCATGCCTGGCTTTACTTGTAGGCACCCGTTTTCAACCGTGGCGTCTGTAATCGCCAGCCAGACCGTCACCATCTCGGTCTCATCTGCGCTTTCGAGCGTTACGCCTTTGTCCTGATGCCAATCGGTCGCTATGATATGGGCGCGGATTTCATCTTCCGCGACCCGATCCTCGGGCGGCTTGATGCGCACGTGCTGGATGGGATTGGACGTCAGTTCCGGCCCGATCAGGCTTTCGATGATATCCAACAAGCGCGGATGCGTCGCCATATTAAACACCGCAGGCCCGATGTGCATCGGCGTCTGGGCCGTGATGTCTGCATGCGGCAGCGATATATCCAACGGTTGATACCAATCAAACCCGCCACGATATGCCACGTCCAACATCTGCCAAAAGCCTATGCCGGGTGTTGCTGCGGGCACCAGCCTCTTGGCGTGCCAAGTGTCATAAAGCGTTGCCATCAGCTCTGCGTATTCTGCTTCTACCGCCGCCCGTGTCGCCGTATCGACCACATCGTCAATCACGAGATATCCGTCGCGATTGAATTGGTCTATTTGGACTTGGGTCAGCATGGTGACGGCTCCTTACAGCAGCAATGTTACAATGCTCGGCCAGATAAGCAGCACAGACAAGGCCAACAGTTGGACACCGATGAAGGGCAGGAAACCCTTGAAGATGTCGACCAATGTGATGTGCGGCGGAGCCACGGATTTGAGATAGAACGCCGCTGGCCCAAAGGGCGGCGACAGGAAACTGACCTGCATGTTCATACAAAACAGCACCCCGAACCAGACCGACACGTGCTTGGGGTCCAACGTTCCGATCAGGCCGATTTCCTCAATCGGGAGGCGTTTTACGATAGGCAAGAATACCGGAATAATCAGCAAAACGATACCGACCCAATCCATGAACGCGCCCATGAACAGCAGGATCAGCATCATGGTCAGCAACACCAGCATCGTTGGCATTTCCGACCCGACGATCAGGTTGGCGATGTAGTTCGGCCCCCCTGCCAGCGTGTATGCGCCCGCCAAGGCTGCAGCCCCGATGGTGACCCAGATAATCGTACCTGTGGATTTCAGCGTGCGCATCATTGCGTCCCACAACAGCCCAACACTGGCCTCACCGCGCAGTAATGCGATGACGAGAACAGCAAATGCGCCCATGCCCGCGGCCTCAGTGATGCCGGTAATGCCGCCATAAATGGACCCCAGAACAACGCCAATAACCGTGATCGGGGGAACCAGCCCTTTGCCGTGCTCCCACCCGATGGCAGTACGTCTGGCCCCGAAAAGCCCAAACGCCAACGCCAATCCAATGGCAACGGCCCCCGCAATGTACGGGATGTGATGGGGCATCCCCATAACGATGGGGTCTTCGCCCTCTTCCAGAATGTTTTGACCGAA
Source organism: Sulfitobacter marinus (assembly GCF_900116285.1). Lineage (GTDB taxonomy): Bacteria > Pseudomonadota > Alphaproteobacteria > Rhodobacterales > Rhodobacteraceae > Sulfitobacter > Sulfitobacter marinus. Next base: position 1,068,747 of record NZ_FPAJ01000001.1, read on the forward strand.
GATCGTAAAGAACAGAACCCGGGCCAACAGCAATGCGGCAAAGCCCGCGCCAAGCACGCTCAGGAACGCTAAAAATGCTTGCCCTTTTCCGGATCGTGACATCAAGAACATCAGGCCGGTTATGATGAAACCAAAGATCACCGTCTTGGGCCGCCCCGCAACCATTTCGCCCAATGTCGGGATTGACACAGTCAGTATCCAGCCCACCAAGAGGGTCAGCAACATCACGGTAAAGGCGGTCCACAACGCGCTAAAGACCAGCTTGGGCGCGGCCGAGATCCCAACCTCGGAGATGCCGCCATCGGGCGGGTCTTCAGGCAACGGTGCCTGACTGTGATCCAAATTCACCCGGATCAGGATGTAGATAATGATCATCGACGCAAGCATGAAACCGGGCACAAACGCCCCCGTGAACAAAGCCTTGATCGACGTCTCGGTGATCAACCCGTAGATGATGAGGACAATCGAAGGCGGGATCATCGTGCCCAAGGACCCCGAGGCACAGATCGTGCCAATCGCGAGGTTCTGGTTATAGCCAAGGCGCAGCATTTGCGGCAGCGCGATCAGGCCCAGCAGCACAACTTCGCCCCCAATAATCCCAGACATCGCAGCCATGATGACAGCCATCAAGGACGTCACAATCGCCACGCCGCCACGTACCCGTGCCAACCAGAAATCAAGTGCGTTGTACATTTCCTTGGCGATGCCCGAACGCTCAAGCAGTGCCGCCATGAAGATAAACAACGGCACGGATATGAGGACATATTCGGTCATCAGATCGAATATCTTCTGCGTCAGAAGATAAAGGGCCCCCGTCCCCGGGTTGCCCGTCAGCATCCCGTCCCCAATGGTCCACGGCGCGGTCAGGATGGTGGGTTCGAACTTCAACACCAGTACCAAAAGCGCAAGTACGGCAGATGCAAATCCAAGTGGCATACCAATCGCCAGCAAGACGATCATGCCCAAGACGACGATCATTGAAATTGAGCCAATATCCATTATTCGACTCCGATGCTGCGTTTGATTGCGGCGATTTCATCTTCGTCGATCTCGTCGTGTGAGTAAAATTCCGGGTCGAGGTGCCAGTCGGCAATAAGGTTGGCAATCGCCTGTACGGAAATCAGCATAAGGATGATCAGGATCATCGGTTGGATCGTCGCCGGGATCGGCGGATCAAAGGCCGTGCCGAACATCTCCCAGCGGTATAGTTTGTTGATGAACACCTGCTTATAGCTGCCAAACACCAACCCGACCGAAAAGGTCACGATCATCAGCGTCGACAAAACGTCAAACAGCTTGCGAATGGGGCGCGGCACCACGTCATACAAGATCGAAATGCGGATATGGCAGCGTTGCTGCATGGCGTAAAAGCCCGAACATAGAAACACGAAACCGGCGATCCAAAGCGTCAGCTCGTTCGCCCATTTTGTTGGTTTTTCAACGGCGTATCGCATGAATACTTCAAACAGCATCACGCAGGTCATGGCTAGGATCATCATCATCGTAGCGCGCCCAATGAACAGCGCGAAACGGTCCCACCGTCGCCAGCGTTCGAATTCCATTGGCGCGACCACAACAGACCGCGACCCAAGATACGCGAAAACCGGGATCAGTATCAGTGCAACCCAATCAATCACATTCGCGAAGCCGCCAAACAAGCCACCCAAATTAGGCAGCACGCCTTTGCGCATGTGCAGTTCTGAAATCTGAAGGAAAAGGCTTTCGCTTTCGGGGCGGAACCAATCAAGGATAAATGCGGGGATATGCCAGACGACCCAGCCCGCGCAGATCAAAAACGCTGAAGGATATATCCATTCTTTCAATCCACCTGTTTGTGCATCGCTCATCATGTGCCCCCGCCATGGTCTAACTTGCTTACTCTCTAAGGTGAAAACGGCGGGGAAAGCCCCCGCCGTTTTCTGATCTCAAACCTCTCGGCCTTACTTCATGGCACCAATGCCGCGCAGGAAGTCGAGGTGGCTGTTCAACAGCGCCTCGGATTCTGGCGTCGTGGAGAATTCAGCCCATGCGTCCTGAACCGCACCGCGATAAGTTGCCATGTCCTCTTCGGACCACTGGTACATATTCAGGCCTTGCTCAGCCAAAATGACGGAGTTCTTTGCGTTCGCAACTTCGTTGATCGTTGTGTTGCGCAGGGCAAGTGCTTGCATCGCAACTTTCATGATCGCCTGATGGTGGGCCGGCATCGCGTCCCAAACACCCTTGTTACACGCAAGGTGGTCAGCGGGCATTGAGTGGAAACCAGGGTAGTTTGTGTGCTCTGCAATATCATAAAGACCCAGGCCGATGTTGTTGGTCAGGTTTGCCGCATCCGCACCGTCGATGATGCCTGTTTCCAGCGCAGTAAAGATCTCGTTAAAGTCCATCACGATTGGAGACGCGCCAAGGTTTTCAAAGATCAGCGTGATCACACCGGGAGGCGACCGGAACTTCCAGCCTTCAAGGTCCGCAACACCAGCCAAGGGGCTTGTGGAGGACAGCGATTCCGGACCCGGAATCCACCAACCGACAAATTCCATACCGTAAGGGTTATAGAGTTCATTCAGCGCTTCATAGCCACCGCCATGCAGCAACCATGCGTATTGCTGATAGGGGTTTGCATAGCCGCCTGTCAGATCGCCTGTAAACTGGAACGCCGGGTTCTTACCGGTCTGATAAGAGCCACCAGTCATATCACAATCAAGGATACCTGTTGCAGCAGCGTCGAAGGTTTCGGCGGATTTCACGACGGATGATGCATAGAACATCTCAATCTGGATATCTCCACCAGACATCGCATGAACGTCATCGATGAACGTCGCAGCCATTTTGCCGGACAATGTTTCTTGGCTAAAATGCGTCTGAATACGCAGGTTCGTTTGCTGCGCATCAGCGGCAGCTGCCGTCATCGCCAAGGCGGCCGCAGACGCGGCAAGCTTAAGGTTTTTCAGTGCGGACATATCGTTCCTCCCATTTGGTAAATTGTCCGGAAGCATTGACTGCCCCTCATTTTGGTATGACGAAACTAGAGTGAAGGTAAAATTTAGGCAATCTAAATTCTCGATTGCGCTAACAAATCTGTAGATACATGTTTTAAAAGGGAGAATTGATATTATTGCCAAACAATTCTGAGGATAAGTCTGGCCTTTCAAAACCTTTCGAGCGATGTATGGTCTTACAATACCGAACCCGATCACAAAAAAGAATCTAGCTGAGATAGGACACAACATGTCAAAGATGACCAAGGACAAATTGCGGTCTCGCGATTGGTTCAACCGCGAAGGTGATCCGGAAATAACCGCGCTCTATCTGGAACGGTATCTCAACTATGGTCTGACCCGTGAGGAACTTCAGGGCGGCAAGCCGATCATTGCAATTGCTCAGACCGGCAGTGACCTTTCGCCCTGCAACCGCCACCATATCGAGCTTACCAAACGTGTCCGGGACGGCATCATTGCAGCGGGGGGCACTTGTATCGAAATCCCGGTGCATCCCATTCAGGAAACCGGCAAACGCCCCACGGCGAACCTAGACCGCAACCTTGCCTATCTGTCACTTGTGGAAACGCTGTATGGCTATCCGATTGATGGCGTTGTCCTCAACATCGGTTGTGACAAGACCACACCTGCCCTTCTGATGGCGGCGGCCACAGTCAACATCCCCGCGATTGCACTGTCCGTCGGCCCGATGCTGAACGGCTATTGGAACGGCGAACGCGCGGGCTCGGGCACCGTGATTTGGAAAGCGCGTGAACTCATGGCCAAGGGCGATATCGACGGCGATGAGTTCATGGAAATCGCCGCTTCAAGCGCGCCGTCCGTGGGGTACTGCAACACCATGGGCACCGCGACGACCATGAACTCACTGGCCGAAGCCTTGGGCATGCAACTCCCCGGCTCCGCCGCCATCCCCGCACCCTACCGTGAACGCGGCCAGATATCCTATGAGACCGGCAAACGCATCGTCGAGATGGTTTGGGATGACCTGCGTCCGTCTGACATCATGACGCGCGAGGCGTTCGAAAACGCGATCGTCATCAATTCGGCCATCGGTGGCTCCACCAATGCGCCGATCCATCTTAACGCGATCGCGGCGCATCTTGGCGTGCCATTGGACAACGACGACTGGCAAAACATCGGCCACAAGGTGCCGTTGTTGGTGAACTTGCAACCGGCGGGCAAGTATCTGGGCGAAGATTACCACCGAGCGGGTGGCGTGCCCTCTGTCGTGGCACATCTGATTGGTGGTGGGCTGCTGCCCCACCCCGGTGCAATTACGGTTAATGGCGTCAGCATGGGCGATAACTGCCAAGGTCGCGCCGCCACCAATACCGACGTCATCCGCCCGTTGGAAAACCCGCTGGTGACAGACGCAGGATTCCTTAACCTCAAGGGCAATCTGTTTGACAGTGCGATCATGAAAACCAGCGTGATCTCTGACGATTTCCGCAAAAGGTATCTGTCCAACGCCGGTGATATGGACGCCTTTGAAGGCCGCGCAATCGTGTTTGACGGCACCGAAGACTATCACCGGCGCATCGACGATCCCGCAGAAAACATTGACGAAAACTGTGTGCTGTTCATGCGCGGCGCGGGTCCGAAGGGCTATCCCGGCGGCGCTGAAGTCGTGAACATGCGAGCGCCGTCGTATTTGCTGAAGCAAGGGATCGAGGCCCTGCCCTGCATTGGTGACGGTCGCCAATCGGGTACGTCTGGGTCCCCGTCGATCCTGAATGCGTCCCCCGAAGCCGCCGAAAGCGGCGGGCTTGCCTTGCTCAAGACCGGCGACCGCGTGCGGTTCGATCTGGCGAAAGGCACGGCGGACATGTTGGTGCCCTTGGATGAACTTGCCGAACGGGCGCGCCAATTGTTGGCCGATGGTGGATATCAGGTGCCCGAAAGCCAGACGCCGTGGCAGCAATATTTCCGTGATCTTACGAACGGCTTGGACAAGGGCATGACCCTGCGCGGTGCCCCATCCTACCGCGATGTGGCCCGCAAAAGCATGCCGCGGGACAGCCACTGATGGCCGATCTTTTGGGGATGCGCGAGGTCACAATCGCCCGTCCCTGAAATCGCGGCGTTGCTTTAGCGCCCCATCCAGCCGCCATCGACAACCAGGATTTCGCCATTCACGTAATCGGATGCGGATGAAGCAAGAAACACGGCCGGCCCTGCAAAATCTTGCGGCGTGCCCCAACGCCCTTGCGGGATACGTTCAAGGATCGATTTGGACCGTGCCGCATCATCTTGGAGCGCTTTGGTGTTGTCGGTCGCGATATAGCCGGGCGCGATTGCGTTGACGTTGATGCCATGGGGTGCCCATTCATTCGCCAATGCTTTTGTCAGTTGCCCGATGCCCCCCTTGGATGCAGCATACCCCGGCACGGTGATCCCGCCCTGAAATGTCAAAAGGGACGCCGTAAAGATGATCTTTCCCGACCCGCGCGCCACCATACCCCGCCCGATTTCACGGCTGAGGATGAATTGCGACGACAGGTTCACGTCAATCACTTCGTCCCAAAGCGCGTCATCATGATCTGCCGCAGGCTTACGTTTGATCGTGCCTGCGTTGTTGACCAGAATATCAGGCGCGATCCCATCGGCCTCGAGCTGGGCGGCAAACCCGCGCACCGCAGCGCGATCAGAAAAATCGCATTGATAAGCTTTGAAGCTGCGCCCCTTTGCAGTGATCGCCGTTTCAACATCACTGCCCGGCTCAAGGGTTGCACTGACCCCGATAATGTCCGCACCTGCATCTGCCAAGGCCTCGGCCATGCCGCGCCCGATGCCACGTTTGCAGCCCGTCACAAGGGCGGTTTTTCCCGTAAGATCAAACAGGGTCATGCGAAATCCCCCACCTTGATCAGGCTCTTAAGGGCGGTCGGACTGCTATCAAGCTGTTCAAACGCTTTCTGGATATCTGCCAGCGGGCTGACGTCGGTGATAAAGGTTTCCGCATCGACACCGCCAGATGCAACGATGGAAATCGCCTTGTCATAGTCTTGCGGCTCATACACCCGCACGCCGACCATCTGCAGCTCGCGCCAGAAAAACTGGAACAGATCAATCTGCGGCTTTTGCGCATGGATGGCGACCATGACGATACGCGCGCGCGTGGCAGCGCAGGCCGTCATTGCATCAACACCGGGCTGCGAACCGGACACCTCAAACACCACATCGGCCCCCTTGCCCCCGGTCCGCTCCTGGATCGCAGCAGCCAAATCCGCTTTCGCGGGGTTCACTGTGTCAAATCCCAGCTTCTCAGCAATCGCCAAACGCGCCTCATTAACTTCGGAGACAACCACATTGCCCCCCGCGTCCCGTGCGACCATCGCACAGAGCATCCCGATGGGTCCGCCTCCAATGACCAGCACATCCTCGCCCGCTTGCAAATTCGACATGCGCACATCGTGACAGGCCACTGCAACCGGCTCGATCAACGCGGCATGATCCAGACGCATATCATCGGGCAGCAAATGCACCGTGTGGGACGGCACCGTCCAGATTTCCTGCATCGCGCCGTTCGTATCAAGGCCGAGGAATTTCAGATTGTGGCAGATATGCTGATGCCCTGCGTTGCACGCCGGACAATCGCCGCAGTGATCCAAGGGGCGCACGACGACCTTTTGACCCTCGGCAAAACCTGTAACGCCGTCACCGACAGCGGCAACAACACCTGACATTTCATGACCGATCACACGTTCAAACCCGACGCGCGCATCCATATTGCCGTGATAGACATGCATGTCGGTGCCACAAATTCCGCAATAGGCAATGCGAATAGACACCTCGCCCGCAGCAGGGCCAGCGGCCTCTGCTGTCTCAACGGTGAACGTGCGATCACCACGATAAAACGCGGCCTGAATTGTCTGGGTCATGATGTTACCTCGGTGTCATGGACGCATGAGCCGCGTCGAGTTTTTCAAAATCAAAAGTCACGCCTATCCCTGCATCATTTGGGGCAACGGCCAAGTGGTTTTCAACTTGCAAGGGCCGTGTTGTATATTGATCAATCGGAAAGCTGTGCACTTCAAGCCAGCCCGCATCCACTTGGCTGGATACCAGGCTTACGTGGAGTTCTTGCATCCCGTGGCTGCACACCGGAATGCCATGTTGTTTGGCAAGCGCCGCAACCTGTAACCAACCCGTAATACCACCACAGTTGGACGCATCTGGTTGAATAAAGCTCAACTTGGAATCGCGAAACGCATATTCGAATTCATGGATCGTGTGGAGGTTTTCACCCATCGCCAGTGGCACGCCTGTCGCATCTGCTATCTCGCCATAGCCCACATAATCATCTGGAATGGTCGGTTCTTCGAACCACAAAACGTTATAGTCGGCAAAGGCGTTCGCGGCGGCAATCGCCTCTGGCACTGTCATGGAATAGTTCGCATCGACCATCAATGCGCGGTCTGGTCCTATTGCCGCGCGGATGGCCGCGACGCGTTCGATATCATCGGCCAGATCAGGCTGGCCTACTTTAATTTTTACACCGTTATATCCTGCCGCCAGATAGCCTTCGGTTTGCTTGATCAGCTTTGGTAAAGGGAAGTTTAGATCAATCCCGCCAGCATAGGCCTTGCACCGGTCGCGCGCCCCTCCCGCCATCTTCCAAAGTGGATGCTCCGCCGCCTTACAACGCAGATCCCACAATGCGATATCGACCGCAGAAATCGCAAAAGACGCGATCCCGCCGCGTGCCACGTAATGTACATGCCACTGCATTTCGTCATACAATGACTCAACCGCAGCGGCATCTTTACCAACCAAGAACGGGGCCAGATCATAACGGATCATCGCCGCAATGGCCTGCCCGCCCTTGCCGCCGGTATAGGTATATCCAGTGCCCGTCTGCCCGCCTGCCAGTGTAATTGTGCAAATAACCAACTCAAAATGCGTGTGGTCGCCATGCTTTGCATCCGTCAAAACCTCTACCAATGGAACATTGAACAAGCGAGTTTCGACGTTTTCGATCGGGTTCATCAAGGCCTCTCCTGTTGTGCAGATAATGACACTTCAGTTTGGCACCTAATGACATTAGATTTTGGTATGACAATAATTGCAACAGAGGTCCAGAGACAGATTTGACCCGCGCTTACTGGTGCCCCCGCCATATTTTGGATATACAAAAACGACACCGTTCATTGTGGAAGAGAGTTATTCGATGACTTTACAAATGCGCCACCCGAAAAACAGGGCAGCTGATCTTCTGATCGATCACTTTGAACGCGAGATCCTAAACGGAAACCCCGGCGCGGGTCAGCCCATGCCAACGGAACGCGAAATCGTTCAACAGCATGGTGTAAGCCGCACGGTGGCCCGCGAAGCGATACAGGCACTTGCGCGAAAGGGGCTGATCTATGCCCGCCCCGGTTTTCGCCCCGTTGTTGCAGAACCCGGCTATGACGCAGCCATCACCGCAGTTGGCAGCATTGTAACCCAGTTGCTTGGTCAGCCCACTGGTGTGCGTAACCTCTTTAGTCTTCGCATTCTGATGGAAGCCTCTTTGGTGCGCCAAGCCGCTCTTCATGCGAATGCCGATGACATCAAACGATTGGAAGCTGCGCTCGCTGACAACTTCGCCGCGATTTCGGACACGCCGCTCTTTTATGAAACGGATGTCGCGTTCCACCGCGTTCTTTATGAAATACCAGGCAACCCAATTTTGCCGTCGATCCACAAGGCCTATACAGAATGGCTTTCGACGCGGTTGCAAAAGATGCAGCGTATAGAATCGCGCAATCAGCAAAATTATGATTTCCACCGCGCAATTTTTGAAGCCATTTTGCGCCGCGATGCGGACACAGCCGAAGAAGCGCTGCGTGACCATCTGGCCTTCGCGTGGAAACAGATCAGCGAGACGTTCGTGGAACTTGCAACGTGACCACGTTTCGTGCGGGCAATGAGCTGGCCGCGCAAGCAATCGAAAATCGCGGCATCATAATTCAAAGGTAGGAGATAATCACATGAAGGTCGGTGTCATCGGACTGGGCGACATGGGGTCAGGCCTCGCTAAGAACCTGATCGCAAATGGGTTTGAGACACATGGACTGGATCTTGATCCCGTTCGCGTCGCGGCCTTCAAGGACTTGGGTGGTCAGGTGTTGACGGACGTCAGATCTATGGCCACGGCCTGTCATGTCGTTTTTGTCATGGTGATGAATGGCGATCAGGCCCGAAGCATTATTCTGGGCCCCGATGGCTTGGCCCTCAACATGGCCAACGGGTCCGCGATCATCCTAACCGCAACCATCCAGCCCCATGAGGCCCGCGAAATCGGCAAAGATATGGCCGGCAGTGGGGTGCATTTGATTGATACCCCCGTCTCGGGCGGGTTTCCCGGCGCGCAGGGTGGGACACTGACCATGATGGCCGCCGCACCGGTGGATGTGCTTGATGAGTTCGCGCCAGTGATGCAGGCCGTTTCGGCCAATATCCACCGCGTCGGCACCGCACCCGGGGATGGCCAAACCGTCAAAGCCTGCCTTCAATCCCTGATTGGTGCACAGTTTTCAGCGACCTTCGAAGCCGCTGCGCTGGCCGCCAAAGCCGGGGTATCAGGTCAGGTCTTGCTCGATGTTTTCTCAACCTCATCTGCGGGATGCGGCGTGGTCAACAATGCCTTGGAAAAGATCATTGACCGCCAGTTTGAAGGCACAGGCAGCAGCATCCACACGATGCACAAAGACCTAACGATCTCGATGGGGCTGGGTGAAGAACTCGGCGTGCCCCTCCATACTGCGGCAGCGGCAATGCAGCTGTTTCACGCAGGCCGCACGCGCTATCCCGACGGCGACAACTGGGTCTGCACCCGTGTGATCGAGGACATCATCGGAGCAGAACTGCACCGCGACAGCGCGAAGAAGACCCGAGACTAGGCTGTGTTGCCCCCTTCTATCGCCGTCTTTGATGCCCGCCTGATTAGACGCCGACACATCGGAGACATCAGGACGGACAACAGCCAGTTTTGCTATACAAGCCAGACGAATATTTGGACGCAACGCGGCGCACAGGACCCGCCATGCTTCATGATATTGATCTGCTCCGCCACCTTTGCTGGAACGTCCCCGAAGTTCGCCCGGTCCAACGCGAAAATGTCACTGACAGCGAAGCAGTAAAAAGCTTTCGACGTACGTTCCGTGAGCTGCAAGTGGTTGCAATGCTGCGCTTTGAGAGACCCGCACCATGCGTCGCGCCACTTCTGATGTTTATTCGGGTATTCTGGGCTTGGAGGCACATATTGCGTAGCGATGTTCGGATCGCCGCAGAAGCGATTTTCGCCAGTCAAGTTGTGTGGCTTGTGCGCGATGAATCGGCGCGAGGCGTTTGTCGATGACAATCTCGTCGTATCCGCTGGAATACAACAATGCGGCCACTTGATCGGCCCGCGCCCCACCGCTGAAATATACCCTGGCGAGGATATCCTTGTGGCGCTCGGCATTGGTAGCGGATATTGCGCTGTGCGATCCATTTGGTGCCAACCGCTGGAATATCCTGCCCAGCAAACTGCGGGATACAAAATCGCCGTCCACAATCAGCAGTTTTCCTTTTGGCCTGAGCACACGAAACCATTCCGCAAAGGCGGCCATCGGGTCCACCAAGGTCCAAACCAGATGGCGCGTGACAATTACATCCATGCTTGCCGTGGGCAGTGTCGTACGCTCTGCATCGGCCTGTAGAAATGTCACGTCCGGTAGTTTTCCGCGCGCGCGTTCCAGCATCGGTTCCGCCCAATCAAGGCCCGTCACAGCGAAGCCCAGCCGCTGGCACAAACGCGAGATTTCCCCTGTGCCTGATGCAAGATCGAGGAGTGCGCGCCCCTCTCCATCGCCAAGGTGACGCCGGAACAGAACCTCCCATGCTGCCATTTCGGCACCGTCATCAATGCGATGGCCAGGGTCATTGTCGAAAGTGGCCGCGCGATCTGACCAATAGTCGCGGATATCGTCGCGCAGATCTCGGTTGGTTGATGTCATGACGTTTCTCTGGTGGTGTTGTTGCTGTTTCATTTAGTCGATTAAAACTGTCAACTTATTAATTGACTAGAACAGTCGGAAATATTAGGCGGTTTGAAGAGATTATTCTTCAGGAGCTTTATATGACCCTTCGCCCTCTTCTCTGCGCAAGTGCGCTGAGCCTTTTCGCAGCCAGCCTTGTGCAAGCCGATCCCATCACCCTGACCGACATCGCCGGTCGCGAGGTTACGGTCGACGCACCGGTCGAGCGCGTTATTCTAGGCGAGGGTCGGCAGATCTTCTTTACCGCCGTCTTGGACAACGACAATCCCTTCGAACGCGTAGTGGGTTGGCGCGACGATCTCCGCCAAGCCTCGCCGGAAAGCTATGATATTTACGCCGAGAAATTTCCACAATTGAAGGATATCCAGACCTTCGGCGGGTTCAAGGACGGGTCTTTCGATATCGAGCAAGCGGTGTCGTTGAACCCTGATGTATTGATCATGAACCTTGAATCCAAGGCTGCGACAGACGAGGCAGGCTACGAAGCCAAGTTGGCCAAGGTTGGCATTCCTATCGTATACGTCGACTTTCGTGAAAAGCCGTTCGAGCACACCACGCAGTCCATGAATATCGTCGGGAAACTCTTTGGCGAGGAAGATAAAGCTGCGGAATTCCAGGCCTTCTACGAAGAGCAGCTTAATCTCGTCACTGATGTTATCGCAGCGCAGACGGATCTGAACCGTCCGTTGGTCTTCGTGGAGCGCGCCGGGGGCTATTCCGAGGATTGCTGCATGTCCTTTGGTAATGGCAACTTTGGCCGTTTTGTCGAACTTGCGGGGGGCGTCAACATGGGGTCAGAATTTATTCCCGGCACCTTTGGCACAGTGAACGCTGAGCAAGTTATCGCATCAGACCCCGATCAGATCGTGGTGACGGGCGGCAATTGGGACGCTTATGTACCCGGCGGCGCATGGATTGGCATGGGTCCCGGCTCGGACATGGCCGAAGCAGATCGGAAACTTTCAGCCCTGATGGAGCGGCCCGCCTATACAGGCGTGAAAGCAGTAAATAACGGTCAAGTTCACGGCATTTGGCACCAGTTTTACAACTCGCCCTACAGCTTCATCGCGGTGCAGAGGTTGGCAACATGGCTTCACCCTGACCTGTTCCCTGATCTCGACCCCGAAGCGACGCTGAAAGAGCTGCATTCCCGCTTTTTGCCAGTGGATTACAGCCCGGGCTATTGGGTTTCTCTTGGTGACACAGCCAACAACTAAGTCTGTTTTCATCTAAACTGGGCGGCCCGTAATGGGCCGCCGAATACCATTGGATACACGATGACAACCGCCGAATTAGATCCATCAGAATCCGCAAGCGTACAAAGTTACCGCGGGCTGGTGGCCCGTCGCATCGCGATCCTTGTCGGATTGACCGTGGCGCTAGTGTTGTCGGTGGCGGTGGACGTCTCACTGGGGCCTGCGCGCTATGCCGTATGGGACGTTCTGAAAACACTTTTTGCGCCCGGGGCCGCAGACCTCCAGATACGCGTCGTCGTTTGGGATATTCGGATGCCGATGGCATTGCTCGCTGTTACGGTTGGCGCAAGCCTGTCGCTGGCCGGCGCGCAAATGCAAACGATTTTGGCAAATCCGCTGGCCAGTCCCTTTACCTTGGGCCTTTCAGCGGCTGCCAGTTTCGGTGCGGCTTTGGCGATGGTGCTGGGCGTTGCTTTGTTTCCCGGCGCTATTTCTTTAATGGTACCGATCAATGCTTTTGCCATGGCTATGGCGGCTTCTCTTTTGATTTTTGGCCTGTCGACGCTTAGGGGCGTGACTGTCGAAACGATCGTGTTGCTGGGTATCGCATTGGTGTTTTCCTTTAATGCGGCTCTGGCCTTGCTTCAATATTTTGCCTCCGAACAAGCACTTTCGGCGGTGGTGTTCTGGACCATGGGAAGCCTGTCCAAAGCGACTTGGGGCAAGGTCGCAGTCACTGCCATAGTTCTGGCGATCTGCACGCCGTTGTTTGCCCGACGCGCTTGGGCGCTGACGGCAATACGGCTGGGAGAGGTTCGGGCCTCGGCCATGGGTGTCCCCGTGAAACGGCTGCGCCTCGAAGCCCTTGTGTTGGTGTCGCTTCTTGCCGCGGTCCCGATCAGTTTTGTCGGCACAATCGGGTTCATCGGCATCGTCGGACCCCATGTGGCGCGGCTGCTATTAGGCGAGGACCAACGGTTTTTCCTACCCGGTTCGATGCTGTCTGGCGCAGTGATCCTTTCAGCCACCTCAGTTCTATCCAAGGCAATTCTGCCGGGGGCCGTGCTTCCTATCGGGATTATCACCGCCCTTGTAGGCGTGCCATTCTTCGCGGCATTGATCCTGACGAAGGGACGCAAATCATGGTAAGCCTGACCCTGGATAAAGTTGGCGCGCGCTATGGCCGACGTCAAATTCTGTTTGAAGCCTCAGCACATTTGCAAGGCGGTATGCTGACGGCATTGGTTGGGGCGAATGCGGCCGGAAAATCCACCCTATTTCGCCGCATCGCTGGGCATCTACGTGGCGCGGGTGCCGTCCGACTTGAAGGGGCCCATACCCATGACCTGCGGTATATGCCCCAAGACACCGGCATGACCGCCGCACTAACGGTCTATGAATCGATCATACTATCGCTGAAACAGGGTGGCGGTGGCTGGCGGTTGAGCACCCAAGAACTGCGCGCCGTTGACGAGACCGTGCATCGCTTCAACATCACGCATTTGGTGGATCAACAACTGTCGGAGCTCTCCGGGGGGCAGCGACAGGTAGTTTCGATCGCGCAGACTCTCGTGAGCCGCCCAAAAGTCGTTCTCATGGACGAACCAACCTCGGCGCTGGACCTCAACCGCCAGTACGAAGTGTTAGAGTCACTGCGCGCGTATGCCGAGGAAACCCAAGCGGTGCTGATTTTGGCTATGCACGACTTGAATCAGGTGATGCGCTGCTGCTCAGCGACCATAGCACTGGCGGAAGGACGCACCCTTGCCTTTGGTCCCACCCTCGACGTGTTGACCCCCAGCCTGATCCGCCGCCTGTATGGTATCGAAAGCCGGGTAGAACGTTGCTCACGCGGCAACCCTATTATGATCGTGGACGGACCTGCTGCGCAAGAAGCGATCTGATCGTTCGCCTACATAGCGTTGAATGCGCGATCCAATGCACCAGTGTTATGCCTGCGATGCTCGGATGCGCAGAAACGATATCAGTCTGCCGTCCACCCACCGTCAATCAGAAGGTGCGTGCCTGTCATAAGCGCTGAGGCTTCCGAGGCAAGATAGACGACAGGCCCCATGATGTCGGTGACCTCACCGACGCGTCCAAGTTTGATCTTTTCTGTCAGCCAGGCAACGCGATCTGGATTTTGGAACGTCGTTTCAGTGAGTGCCGTCCGAATAAACGTTGGACAGATCGTATTGACCCGAATGCCCAAAGGGCCCCATTCGATCGCCATGGCTTTGGTGAAACCTTCAACCGCGTGTTTGGTGGCACAGTACACCGCGCGGTCGGTCGCTCCGACATGGGCCAATTGGCTGGAGATATTGATGAGAGAACCCCGTTTACCATCAAGCCGAAAGGACGGGGTTTGCGGCAAGCGCATCTGATGATCCTTCTGGCCAGTTTAGTGTTTAAGCTCAGGCACATCAGGCAGATACGCGAAACTGCGCAACCCTTTTGAAGCGCTCCCTCATTTACCAAGCCCGTCGTAGATTACCATGCAGCCTCATAGATCGCCAAAGCATCCGCTTGGGTAACGGCTCTGGGATTATTCACAAGGAGCCGACTTTGGTTCATAGCGTCTTTTGCCATCCTGGCCAGACTGTCCTTGCCTATTCCAAGATCACGCAGCTGTTGTGGAAGCCCGCAGTCTTTCGACAGTTTCGTCAACGCATCACAAAATGCAGCAGCGCGCGCAGACGCGGGAACAGCGGCAAGTTCAGGGAACGCGGCAGGTGCCATTTCAGCGTAAGCCTCCGGTGCTTCTACAGCGTTGAACCGCAGGACATGTGGCAGGACAAGCGCATTTGAAAGCCCGTGTGGCACCTTAAAGTGGCCCCCAATCGGGTAAGCCAATGCGTGCACCGCCGCCACCGGAGAGTTCGCAAAAGCCTGCCCCGCCAACATCGCCCCAACAAGGAGGCGCGACCTTGCTTCAATGTCGTCACCATGGGTCACCGCACGCAACAACGATCCGCCAAGCAAACGCAGCGCTTCAAGCGCCAGCGTGGCTGATAGCGGATTATTGTTTGAGCTCGCTGAGGTGTAGGCCTCAATCGCGTGGACCATCGCATCAATACCCGTCGCCGCTGTGACCGCTGGAGGCAGCCCAATTGTAAGCTGCGGGTCAAGGATCGCGGCGTCCGGCAACAGTGCCGGTGAGACGGCGCCCATCTTCTCCTGTTCGGTTGTTGTTACAATCGCGATTGGTGTCACCTCTGATCCGGTGCCGGACGTTGTCGGGATCAACACGAGAGGCAGGCGCTGACCTGTCGCTTTCCCGACGCCATAAATGTCGTCGAGTTGCTCATCCGTGCCAGACAAATACGCGACCAGTTTCGCAACATCGAGGGATGAGCCACCGCCAAGTCCAATTACGCTGTCTACATCAGCTTCCCGGCATTCTTTCACCGCCGCCAGTACTGTTGCCTCAGACGGATCGGCTTCGACCTTGTCAAAGACAGAGTACGCGATGCCGCAGGAGCTTAGAGCAAACGTAGCTTGATCAACAATGCCGGTCGCGACGATGCCGACATCCGTGATTATCATGCAGCGTTTACCAAGGGCAGCGGCCTCAAGCGTACCAATCTCTGACATGCGACCATTGCCAAAATGGATGCGAGGCACCGTGTTAAAAGTAAAGTTGCTTTGAAATTGGTCCAAGGTGGAACCCTCCATGTTGGGAACGAAACCGCGACTGATCTGACGGGTCGACTATTCTGCCGCCGCGCCATAGGGCAGATGTCCTCCGCCACCACGGGTCATGCGTCTAAACTTGAGCCGATGTGCCACGCGCCTGAACGCGCCAAGGCCGCCCGTGGGCACGCAGCCAAGTCAGCCTCTTTCAACCGATATCAGTCGCCTCGCGACCGCGCGTTAACTGGGAAATGGTGACAGCGGCAATGAGTGCGCCACCGTTAAAGACGTTCGTCACCCAAAGCGGGATACCCAACATGGTCAAACCCGTGATCCCTGTCCCAAGAAAATATACAGCGACCAAGGTACCAAGCGCATTGAACCGTCCCGGCAAAATCGTGGTTGAACCAAGGAATGCAGCGGCAAATGCGGGCAGAAGATAATTCAAGCCTGAATACGGATCGGCCGACCCCAAGGTTCCCGCATAGAGCACACCTGCAGCCGACGCGATCACGCCAGATGAAACCAACGCCCCAACACGCATTTTATCAACGGATACGCCGTTCAATCGGGCCACTTCACGGCCACGGCCTACGAAAAGCAGCCTGCGGCCCAGCGGGGTGAATTCGAACACGTACCAAAGCACAAGCACAGCCGCGATGGCGTAATAAAACGAATACGGGATACCAAATATACGCCCGCCCACCACGGCCATGATCAAACTGTTGTCAATTCCACCAATCGTGGACGAATTTGTCATCCACTGCACAATTCCCGTCATCAGGGACGTGGTGCCCAAGGTCACCACCAGTGACGGTATGCGGAAGTAGATGATAAAAAGCGCATGAAACAACCCAACAGCGGCACCTGCTGACAGGGCGATCACGATACACAGGACAATCGGCAGGCCCATCCAGACATTCAGCACGCCCACCAAACACGACGAAAGTGTCAAAGTAGCGCCGACAGCCAGATCATAGTCGCCAGCCGTCAAAGGCACGATGATTGCCAAAGCGAGCAATGCAGCCGGAGCGTATGACGCAAAGAGGATCGCAAAGTTCCCCCAATTAAAAAACGAGCTCGGCATCAGAACGCTAAAAAACAGGATCAACAAAGCCCACACGACGATGAGAGCAAAGCGTTCAAAAATCCTGAGGTAGCTTGTAGTGGCACCGGCAGTTTCTGTAGATTTGGTCATTTTTAGCTCTCTATCACTTCTTGAGATCGATCAGTTTCGGTGAGTTTTGACAAAGACCCATAGCAAGCCTGCATAATTTCATCTTTTGTCAGTCGCGCACCGGTGAGTTCATCGATAATGCGGCCGCGCGCAAAAATCAGAACCCGGTCACAAACGGCTTCCAGTTGCTCTGCGTCCGAACTGGCGCAGACGATCGACATCCCCTGCTGCGCAGCGGCGCGGAGCGCCTTGAAGATATTATCGCGCGTGCCAACGTCGACGCCTTGGGTCGGTTCATCCAGCAAAAGCAGCTTTGGGTTGCGCTTCATCCATTTGGCGATCAACACCTTTTGGGCATTGCCGCCTGACAATGATCCAAGGGGCGCTTCCGGATTATTTGGCCGTACTTCGAATTGCGCGCCAAGGCGGCGTGCTTCTTTCTTCATCGCAGCGTTATTCAAGAAGCCACGCGCCGAATAATCGGTAATGCCAGGCAACAGCATGTTTTCGAAAATGCTGATGCTGCCGACACCGCTTTTTTCCAGCCGGTCGCCGGGAAGCAACGCAAACTGATGTTCAAGCGCAGCCTTGGGTGTGAGGCCCGACAAAACAATCGGGCTTTGCCCTTCAATCTGCACTGTACCGGCGTCAGCGCGCTGCGCGCCGAACATCAGATAGGGCAGCTGCTCATAGCCTGAACCGATCAAACCGGTCATGCCGATAATCTCGCCCTTGCCAATTTCGAAGGGCCGCGCCTTCACGGTCTTTGACGAGATATCCGAAAATTTGGCCAAAACGGTACGCTTGGCAGTGCTTGCCGTCTTCGTGGTTGTTGTCTTTTCCAACCGACGGCCGATGATAAGTTCAACCATATCATCATGCGTGGCCGTTTTTGTTTCGGCCTGGCCGGACACGCGGCCGTCACGCAGCACGGTCACCTTGTCGGTAAACTCCATGACCTCATCGATGTCGTGCGAAATGAAAATCGCGCTCGATCCTTGCTCCGCTATGCGGCGCACGAGGTCGAACAATTGATTGACGCTTTCCCTCGGCAAGAACGGCGTAGGTTCATCCAAAAGAACAAGCCCCGGTTTGCCCGTTTCCTCGCTACGGCGGCGCACGTCTTCGAACGCGCGCACAATCGCAAGCAAAGCCCGGTTCACCGCGCTTAACTCGTCGACGCGGCGCCAAATCTCGATATTGACGTCGTACCGCTCGAGAATAGTTTTCGCGGCAGCTTTCTCATGTTTCCAGTTGATCAAACCACCTTTGGCCAGCGCGATTTCAGCAATGCGCAAGTTCTCCAAGACGGTGAGCGATGGCACGAGGCCAAGGTCTTGGTGAACGAAGCTCATGCCGAGACGGCGAAAGTCCTCGGGCCTAAGCGGGAGTTTGACGTTATCTGAATTGAATTCGAGCGTGCCGCCCGGTTCTGGCGAATGATATCCTGCCAAAACCTTGATAAGTGTGGATTTTCCCGATCCATTCGTACCCAGCAGACCGTGCACTTCCCCCGGCAAAACATCCAAGGATACATTGTCCAAAGCCTTGGTCGCGCCGAAAACTTTCGAAATATTACGAAGCCGAAGTGTTGGTGGCAGTGTTTCCACTGCCACCGGATCATTTGACATTTCTTCAGATGTCATCGCCATGGGATTTATTCGAGGCCCCACAGAGTACGGAAGCCGGAAACATATGAATCCCCATAGCCCGTATCAAATTGCGCAGGCGAGCCTGCCAAAGCAACATTGTCTTTGTCGAAGATAAAGAACGGCACATTCAGCTTTTCTGGAATTGGCAGATCACATAAATCCCGTGCTGTCGCATCGACCGTTGAATAAGCGATCCAGTCAAGGCTTTCGCCGATGTTCATCGATACTGAGCCATCTGTGATGTAGTCCAATACAAATGGCGTGCCGTTGAAGGTCGCAACCTTCACTTTGCCCAGTTTGCCGGTCAGACGCAAAGCAGGAACAACAAACTGCGACATTGAATCGTAGATCGGGATCACGACATCAACATCGGGATTTGCCTGAAGGACGGATTGAACCGATGACTGGATCTTTGTCCCCCATTCAGCCACACCAACGTTGATTTCCTGAACGACTTCGCAGTCAGGACAGTTCTCTGCCAGCTCGGACATGAAGCCATCCACCAAGGGGATCGTCGGCGGCACTTCGCGCGACACAATCAAGGCGATCTTGGCTTTGCCGTCGGTATTCACCGTGGTCCAGTTCGCCAAAATCTTGCCGATCTCGTTGAAGCCAACCGGCAATGTCGACGACAGAAGCTCATTCGGTTCGAATGACGGATCGTAGAAGTGCGAGGTCGTCACCTTGACGCCAGCATCGGTCGCAGCCTGTACCTGAGGCAGAACTGTATCCGGTGAAATGCCAGAAATCAGGTTAATGACATCGTACCCATCGCGTACCGCAAAATCAAAACCTTGCACCCACTGGCTTGGTTGACCCTGGTTTTCCCATTCTGTCACCTCAAGACCGATGTCTTCGCCGACCGCCCTCATGCGATCAATAATCCCCTTCAAAAAGGGATTTGCGCTGCTATTGGGAATCGACAACATCTTCTTGTCGGCAACACATGCTTTAATGTCGAACGGCTCACCCGGACTGGTGAACACCGGTTCGTTCGAATAAACGGCGAGCCGCTCTTGCGCCCGATCAATACCGGCTTGGTCAGCGTGAACAGCTCCCGCGGTCGCAAGCAATGCGAACGCTCCAATTGTTGATACCTTCTTTAAGGTCATTGATAACTCCTCTTGTTGGACTGGTTGGGTCGTCTTTTTTTTGCACTTCAGCAGCCACTGAATGCGCATTCACAATTTTACATTCGACATTTCTCTCATTTCTGTCAATGACTGTTTTAGGACGAAACAACCGCGAGGCGCTTATGGCACGCAAACGTCAATCACAAAGGGTGACTTCATACGAAGTTGCTAAACTTGCCGGTGTATCGCAGGCCACCGTTTCAAGGGCATTCACGGCCGGTGCCCAGATCGCAAAGGATAAAAAGGACAGGGTCCTCGCCGCGGCCAAACAGCTGAATTACTACCCAAACTCAATCGCCAGCTCTTTGGCGAGCGCAAGCACCAACATAATCGCGGTCATCGTCGGCAATCTCGACAACCCGTTTTATGTGGAATCGTTGCATGCCTTCATCACGCATCTGCAAGCGTCAGGAAAACACGTCCTCAGCTTCACGATTAGCCAAGGGAAAGCCTGTGATGATGCCGTACTCGAAGCGTTGAAATACAATGTCGACGCGATCATCGTGACATCAGCGCCGCTTTCAAACGACCTTGTGAGCATGACAAAGGGTGCTGGCATTCCGATTCTCTTATTCAATCGCAGCTCGGACGATCCGACATTGTTATCGGTGCGCTGCGATAACTTTGGCGGCGGCCAGGAACTTGGAAAGGTTATCTATGATGCCGGCGCACGCAAAGTCTTGATCTTGCGCGGCGACCCTCAGGGTTCAACCAGCCGCGACCGCGTCGCAGGGTTTCGCCTTGCCGTTCAGGACAAAGCAATCGAGGCGGTCCGCATTGAGGAAATTGACGGAAATTCAAGCTATGATGGCGCCCGTGACGCGATCCGAGAGCGCTTTAAAGGCCCGAACCCGACCTTTCCCGATGCAATTTATGCAGTGAATGACATCATGGCGATTGGTTGCATTGATGAGCTGCGCGAGAGGTTTGATCTTAAGTTTCCGGAAGACATTATGATCGTCGGTTTTGACGGCATCCGCGAAGGCCAGCTTCAACCCTATAAGCTTACAACGATACGTCAGCCCATTAATGCAATGGTCTTGAAAACACTGGAACTTTTAGCCGCGATCGGGGACGAGGAAGACACCGTAAAAGCCGACAGCTGCGTCATTCCAGGCCGTTTCTTTGAGGGATCAACGGTCACCCAAATGGAGCAAGTGGGCACTAAGATCCCTTAGCACCCACTTGCTATTCAGCAGAGCTTTCGCGTCATTCAGCGGCTTCGGTAACACCCGGAATAAAGCCGAAATCGAACGCTGCCGCTTCGCCCCGTTCAGCACGCTTGCTCTCGCGCAGTGCCGATGTGGCCGCCTCATCGACAGTCAGTGTGTCATCGAAAATCACGCCATAGTCGGACTTTGCTTGTTCGACCGAGACAAGATCGGCACGGACGTCCTTCTGAACACTCGCAAGTTTACGCTCGAGCGGATCACCCCATCCGCCGGAACCGGCCGTGATAAAGATAACCTTGTCGCCCGCCTCAACGGCGAGATTGTCCAGCTTGGATGCAATGCGTTCAGGTGTTGTTTCACCAGCACGCAAAAGCCATTTGCTTGACGTACCGCCATGCAAGCCGCCGTTGATCCCCCAAGGCGGAACAACTTCGCGGTCGTCATGGATCGAGATGGAACCGGGCTCAAGCAACCGATAGATCTTTTCGATCCCAGCACCGCCGCGATGCATTCCTGCGCCGCCGGAATCGCGAACCGGCTTATAGCTTTCGACCAGCACCGGATAGTAATTCTCGATATATTCCAATGGCGTAGCGCTGAACAATGGCCACCATGCATGGCCGTCAAAGCCATCTCCCAAGGGCCGTCCCGGAACGCCACCAAACAGGAGTTCCATCAGCTGAAAGTACTTTCCGTTCTTGTCATGCCCCGTAAAGATGAAGTGCGGGCTGGTGCCGTAGCCAGCGGCCATCGCGAGGTGCGGTGCCTTCTGACCCAGTGCGCCCGCCTGACAGTCAAAGAACCGCGTGTGCGTGTTCAGACGGTTCGACAGCGCAGCAGGAAATTTGGGATTCAGCAAACTCCCCTCGGGCAAAACGATTTCAAACAGATCGTAGAAGCCCTCGTTGAACATGATCTTCGGGTCAAATGCCATGATCATGTAGACACCAAAGAACAGCTTACAAAGCCCCTCGTGAATGTGGAAGTTGATCGGCCCTTCGGCCTGATCATCCGTACCCGTCCAGTCGATGACAGCCACGTCGCCGCGGCGGTAAATTGACAGATGCATCTTGAACGGGCCGTTGCCGACACCGTCATCATCAACATAGTCGGTAAAGGTCACCGGCTCTTCCGAGATGTAGTTGTTGATAAGAACACGCATGGCATCACGGGTCCGGTCAAGCAGCTGATCACAGGCTGTCATGTAGGCGTCGCGCCCGAACCGAGAGCAAATCTCGCCCACTCGCTGGGCTGCGACCCGACACCCTGCAATCAACGCCATCAGGTCGGCGCGGTTCATATCGGGCGTACGCGTGTTGTTCAGCATGATGGCCAAAACGCCTTCGTTCAACACGCCGTTTTCATATACCTTGACCGGTGGAACCCTCAACCCCTCTTCCCAAATGGTGCGTGCGTCCGACGGCATTGAGCCGGGAACCTTGCCACCGACATCGACCATATGTCCAAAGATCGAACTAAAGCCGACATGGTTGCCTTCATGGAAAATCGGCATCATCACGCACCAGTCGTTATTGTGCGAAATCGAGCCTTTACAGGCGTATGGGTCGTTCCAAACGAAGACATCGCCCTCGTTTATGTCGCTATCAAACTGTTCTACGATGGCAGGAATATACGACCCGAACTGCCCGACGATCATCTGACCTTTTTCGTTGCAGATCATTGGGAATTCGTCGTGCTGTTCGCGGATAACCGGCGAAAGCGCGATGCGTACAACGACGCTATCCATTTCGTAGCGCGCGTTTAACAGAGCGTTTTCGATCAGGTCGAGGGTAATTGGATCAACTGATGTAGTCATTGTCTTACGCTCCCTTCGCAGTTGGCCAGATCATCAAATTGCCGCGTTCGTCCACATCGGCATAGTGATCGGGCATCAAGACGGTTGTTGTATCGTATTGACGAATGATGGCGGGGCCAGGGATGCGCGCGCCCGCAGCAAGACGATCGCGGTCTATGTGCGGCGTGTTGTACCACTTGCCATTAAAATACGCTTTCTGCGTATCCATGATCGCGGCATTGGCATCGGTCGTCCCCCCCTTCGGCGGCGTTTCATCAACCGGCGGCGTGCTCCCTGTCGCAACTGCTCTGAGTGTCACCAACTCAATTGGAAGATCGAAACG
Source organism: Sulfitobacter marinus (assembly GCF_900116285.1). GTDB lineage: Bacteria > Pseudomonadota > Alphaproteobacteria > Rhodobacterales > Rhodobacteraceae > Sulfitobacter > Sulfitobacter marinus. The sequence goes on from NZ_FPAJ01000001.1 coordinate 1,091,871, forward strand.
GACGCCATTCAAACGCTCGTGCGTTTCGTGGAAATCCTTATGAACCTGCGCCATGCCGCTTCGGCTTTCGACCGCATCAGCAGATACGGGGATACTGACTTCAAAGCCCTGCTGTTCGTAACGGAGATCCAGCGAATAGCTGATGCCTTGGTCCGCCTCATCGACGTTCTGTTCTACCAGCCAAGCCTGTGCTTTGGCCTTAAGCGCGGTGAAACTGTCCCAGATCTTTTTTTCATCTTCTTCGGATGCGGATCGGATCAGCGTCTTCACAAACTCGTTCTTGAATTCCGCTTCAAGGAATCCGAGGGCGGACAACACACCGGGGTTTGCAGGGACAACCACCGGATAACAACCCAGAAGTTCCGCCATGGCATTTGCATGCAACGGCCCGGCACCACCAAAGGCAACCATGCCAAAATCCCGTGGATCAAGGCCGCGCTGCACAGTGATAAGGCGCAGCGCGCCCAGCATCACCTCATTCGCAATATCTAGGATACCCTGTGCCGCATCTTCAGGAGTGAGACCCAGTGAATCCCCGATCTTAGCCACAGCTTGACGCGCACCTTCGACATCAAGCTCCATATCCCCACCCAACAGTTTGGAGGGCAGATATCCCAGCACAACATTGGCATCGCTGACAGTCGGCTCCGTACCACCGCGGCGATACGCAACCGGACCAGGCATCGCGCCCGCACTGCGCGGACCAACGCGCAAGGATTTCGTCAGCTCCGAAACCTCTGCAATAGAACCGCCACCTGCGCCCACGCTCTTTACATCGAGTGTCGGCACCTTGGCTGGAAATGCGCCAACTTCGGTAGAGCGCGAGATTTCGGGGACGCCGTTTTGCACAACAGATACATCCGTCGATGTCCCCCCCATATCAAAGGCCAACAGCTTGTTCAGCCCTGTGCGCCGCGCCGTCATTGCCGTTGCGGTGACACCGCCAGCAGGTCCCGACAACACCGTATGCACGGGGCGTTCGGCAGCGGCAGCGGCGCTCATCAATCCCCCATCAGACCGGACGATGTGCAGCTTGCAGGTCACGCCTACTTCGGCCAACCGTTGCTCAATCCGGGACAAATATCTGATCATTATCGGGCGGACGTAATCGTTCATAACAGTCGTGATCGCACGATCATATTCACGAAACTCAGGTAGAATTTCCGATGAGACGGAAACCGACATATCCGGGAATTGTTCTGCCACAAGCGCCTTCAGCCGCTGTTCGTGCACGTCATTGGCATAGGAGTGCATCAGGGAGATTGTCAGCGCTTCGATCCCGGACTCGCACAGCTGTTTAATGGTTTGACGCGCCGCGTCTTCATCCAAAGCGTCAGCGACTTCACCACGCGCGGTCATGCGCTCTGGAATGCCACGCGTATCCTGTAGCGACGCCAGAGGTTCGGGTTTTTCCATGTTAATCCAGCCAAACAAGGGGCCGGGTGTCCAGGATTTGGCCAGATGCAGCGTGTTTTCAAAACCTTTTGTAACCAACAGACCGACCCGCGCCCCCTTGCCTTCCAAAACGGCATTTGTCGCAACTGTTGTACCGTGCAGCACCAGCGAAATATCCGACGGCTTGATGCCAGCCTTTTCACAAATCAGCTGCACACCGTTTGCAACGCCCTTAGATTGGTCCTCCGGCGTTGACGGCGTTTTTGCACGAAACGTTCTTCCAGATTTCTCATCGTGTAGGAGCAGGTCCGTAAAGGTACCCCCCACGTCAACACCAAGCCTCATAATTTTGATCCCCTCGCCTATCTTTTGCCTTGACGAAATCGTCGCAACAAGATTTTACTGAATGCGCATTCAGGTAAGCGTAAGTTCGAAAATAGATCAAGCAATATTTTTACTATTTTTGCAGCAATCCAAAAACGCCCTCAGGAACATCTAGGCTTCCCGAGGCCCTAACTTGTGGTGAGATGTCTATGGCTGGAAAAACCTTGTACGAAAAGATCTGGGACGCGCATGTTGTGCGGCAGTATGACGATGGAGACAGCCTGCTCTACATCGACCGGCATCTGGTACAAGAGGTGTCCAGCCCGCAGGCATTTGCCAAGTTAGACGACGATGGACATAAGATCCGCAAGCCGGAAAACCATATCGCATTGCCTGACCACGCGGTGCCGACAATTCGCAAAAATGCGACCTTCGCGGATGGTCTGGCAGCCCGACAAGTCGAACGTCTGCGCGCAAATGCAATAAACCATAACGTAGAATACATTGCGCCCGACGATCAGCGCCACGGAATCGTACATGTGATCGGGCCCGAACTGGGTTTTACATTGCCCGGCACAACCCTTGTCTGCGGTGATAGCCACACCTGTACGCACGGTGCTTTTGGTTGTCTGGCCTTTGGCATTGGTGCCAGTGAATGCGCGAATGTCTTCAGCACCCAGACTTTGCGGCAAAAGCGGCAGAAAACAATGCAGGTAGAGCTTTCGGGCCCCCTACCCTTTGGTGTCACCGTCAAAGATATCATACTGTCACTTATCTCGCAGATTGGTGCGGATGGCGGCGTCGGTCATGCGTTGGAGTTTACGGGATCGACCATTCCGCATTTGTCCATGCATGCGCGCATGACACTGTGCAATATGGCGATTGAAGCGGGCAGTCGCGTCGGCATGGTGGCCGTGGACGACACAACTTTGAATTTCCTGAAAGATAGACCCTACGCGCCCAAAGGTGCACTATGGGACCTTGCTGTGGAAAACTGGCGGACCCTCAAGTCCGATGAAACGGCGGTCTACGATTCGTATGCACTGGTCGATGTGTCGTCGCTTGAGCCGCAGATTTCCTGGGGCACCAGCCCCGAACAAACGTCTGGCGTCACGGCCCATATTCCGTTTCCGCAGGACGAACCTAATCTGGATCGTCGTCGCAAACTTAAAAAAAGCCTTGAATACATGGGCCTGACGCCCGGCACTGCGTTGCGCGATATCGCAATTGATCGGGTCTTTATTGGGTCTTGCACGAATGGCAGATTAGAAGATTTGCGCGCCGCCGCATCAGTCGTGAAGGGCAAGCATATCTCCAAGAATGTATCTGGAATGGTCGTGCCGGGATCTGCACAAACACGTGCTGCCGCGGAAGAAGAGGGTCTGGACAAGATATTTCTCGACGCCGGATTCGAGTGGCGGGAAGCCGGATGTTCAATGTGTGTCGGAATGAACGATGACCGTCTGTCAGACAAACAGCGTTGTGCCTCAACCTCCAACCGAAACTTTGAAGGGCGCCAAGGACAGGGCGGACGCACCCATCTTGTCAGTCCACAAATGGCAGCAGCGGCTGCGCTCACGGGTCATCTGACCGATGTAAGAGAGCATATTTAACCCCATGGAAAAGCTAGATAAGTTGACAGGCATTGCCGTTCCCATCCTGGAAAACAACATAGATACGGATGTGATCTTCCCGGCACGGTTTCTTTTGATCGCCGATCGCGACGGGCTCGGAAAATACGCATTTCATGAGCGGAAACGTCACAGCCCTGACTTCGCGCTCAATCAACCTCAGTACGCGAACGCGACTTTTCTAGTGGCCGGAAAAAGCTTTGGCACCGGGTCCAGCCGTGAACAGGCCGTATGGGCAATTGCAGACTTGGGTGTTCGCTGCGTCATTGCCCGCAGTTTTGGCGAGATATTCTTTGCCAACTGTTTCAAAAACGGTGTGCTGCCGATCGTCTGTGCCGGCCCTGAAATGGCCAAGGTCGAGGCAGCCGCAATCGCGGGTCAAAACCTTAGCCTTAATCTAAGCGAACAGATCATTTCGCTGCCCGATTGCACAGCCCTGCCCTTCGATATCTCATCTTATAACAAGCGGGCGCTTCTGTCCGGTCTCGATGAGGCGGGAATGATCCTGCAAGACGACATAGCCACAATCGAAGCGTATGAAAAACAACGTGATCTCACGATGCCATGGCTGTCCTTGACCAAAACCGCAACAAACCCAGCCTCGAAAATGGAAGACTAAAATGCCCAATTCACCGGATCTTGGCGAAAACTACCGGATCGCTTACGACAACAAAATCGGGTTTGGCAAACGCCCTGCCCTTATATTCATCGATTTCGTCGAAGCGTACTTTAACAAGGACTGCGAGCTTTATGCAGATGTTGACGATGCGCTGGCGTCGGCCTTGCGCATTCGAGAGGCCGCGCGGGCAAAAAATGTGCCGACGATCTATACCAATGTTAGCTATCTGCCCGACGGCTCTGACGGCGGCCGCTTTTTCCAAAAGGCAAAGCCGCTGCGCAACTTCACTCGCGGCAACCCCATGGGGGCTTGGCCAGCAGCATTGAAAGTGCCGGATGACGAACTCGTCATCACCAAACAATACCCAAGCGCATTTTTCGGCACCTCTCTGGCATCGACACTGACAACCTGGAACATCGATACGCTGATCTTGACCGGTCTCAGCACAAGCGGATGCGTGCGCGCGACATGCGTTGATTGCTCATCCCACGGCTTCATTCCGATCGTTGTGCGGGACGCAGTCGGGGACCGTCACGAAGCACCTCACGAAGCCAACCTTTTCGACATGAACGCGAAATACGGCGACGTGGTGACCGAAGCTGAAACCATAGCTTATCTTGACACTATTGGAGATAATTCATGACAAAACCCAACCTCCGCGACGCCCTGAAAGCAGGCAAGTTTATTGCAGCACCGGGTATCCACGATATGATTTCCGCTGTTGTCAGCAACAAAGTGGGTTTCGACTTTGTCTATTCTTCAGGTTACTGGGGCACCGCATCCGTCGAAGGCATTCCTGACGCAGGGATCAGCACCTACACGGAAATGTTGAACCGCGTCGCAACCCTATGTCGGACCTCAAACGCGGCCGTGATTGCCGACGCAGACACAGGATACGGCGGGCTGTTGAATGTTCATCACACCGTCAAGGGCTATGAAGCCGCTGGGGTGGCCGCCATTCAATTGGAGGATCAAGAGTTTCCAAAGAAATGCGGTCACACGCCGTTCAAAAGGGTCATTTCCACGGAAGACATGTGCGATAAGATCAAAGTCGCATGTCAGGCACGCGAAAACGATGACACGCTCATCGTTGCGCGCACAGATGCCCGTCAGGTTGAAGGCTTTGAAGGCGCTGTCGAGCGGGGGCTCCGTTTTCAGGATGCAGGCGCCGATATCGTCTTTGTCGAAGCGCTCGAAAGCGAAGATGAAATGCGGCAAGCCTGCGAACGCATTTCTGCCCCCATGCTTGCCAATATGGCTGACGGTGGAAAGACCCCAATTAAAACCGCGGACGAACTGCAAGACATTGGGTACCAGCTGGCGATATTTCCATCCATTTCCGGATTGGCCGCTGCCAAAGCTGTCGAAAATGCGCTCAACGTCCTTAAGTCAGAGGGCAGCTCAAACTCTTCCAATTTGCCATTGTTCGACTTCGCCGAGTTCAACACGTTGATCGGCTTTGAAGAGGTTTGGGAGTTTGAAAGAAAGTGGGCAAAGTCGTAGCCTTTGATACGCCTTAAAAACATGGGGGTGCGCCAGATGTTGGCGCATTGCCCGACGACGGCGTTTGAGTGTTACTCTTCGAACTGATCAACAAGCCAGGTCTTAACCGCGTCGATCGCAGGCGTCGTTGCCATATTTTTGGGACGAACAAACCAATATGCATGACTGGCATCCAGCGACACGGCGAAAGGTGCTACTAGCCGCCCCGTGGCAATATCATCCGCGACAAGACGTGATCGCCCGAGAGCCACGCCTTGACCATCGACCGCTGCCTGCAAGATAGCACCATCATCGCCCAAGCGCGGCCCGGTGGGTGGAGGGTGCTGGCAACCGGCGGCTTCGAACCATGTGGGCCAGTCTTCGGGAATATCCCCGCAAAGAAGAGTGGCGCGATACATGTCAGCTGGCGCGTGCAACCCGTGGTCTTCGGCATATTTCAGAGAGCAAACGGGCGTTATGCTCTCTGTGCCAAGCTTGGTCGCTTCCAGATCGCTTGGGGGCGCAGGGCTATAGCGGATCGCGGCGTCAACGCCTTCAGAGGCAAAATCCACCAAATGCCGGGAAGCCGTAATACGAAGATCAATACCCGGGTTTGCTGCCATGAAATCCGCCAGTCGCGGCGCAAACCAACGCGCCGCGACGGATGGCAACATCGAAAGCGTGACAACCTGATCTGAACGCCGCGCATCTGCCACAGCGGACCAAGTATGCGCAAACGCCTCTGACAACTGGGCTGCCAGACGCTCGCCTGCCGGTGTCACGCTTAGCCTCGCGCCGTTGCGCAGAAACAGCGCCACACCGAGCATTGCCTCCAGATCCGAGACCTGGCGCGATACACCGCTTTGGGTGATGCCAAGCTCTTTTCCAGCTGCGGTGAAGCCGCCACAACGCGCGGCTGCTTCAAAGACTTGTAGGGAACGCAGTGGTGGCTTTGCATGAGTTGAACACATGGTAGGCTTCACATTTCTCATTTTGATAATCCTATAACTGGATTTAGCATGATCTGAACTCAAATAAAAGATTGGTCCCGCCATGACAGACGCTTCCTTAACACCGCTCACATCATCCGGTCTAAAAAGCCACATGCCGGATTTGCCATTGGTGATCTGGATGGTTCTTCTGACGCTCGGTCTTGGGCTGTCAGCGGGCATGGATGCCAGCGAGGTTGTGACGGCGTTCAACACAGGGTTTGGGCGGGCACTGGGCGAGTTTGCCTTGATCCTCTTGCCGTCATTTACGCTGGCTGCGGTGCTGTCACGGCAGAACATCGCGTCCAAAGCGGCGGGCCGGACGGTCGCGTTGGCCTCGCCGGTGGCGGGCGCTGGCATGATCTGCCCGGACACAGCTTATGCCGCGCTTTCTCCGGCGGCGGGGCGCTATAAGATGGATACGGCTTTCGGGGCCTATGCAGGGTTCAAACTGCTCTATCCGGCGGGCCCCTTGATCGTCGCGGCAGGGCTTGGTGCCACAGGGATTGAACCTGCCATGCTGCTCTTGTGCGGCGCGCTTCTGACGTTGCCGGTCTGGGCAGCGGGCGTCATCTGGGGTCGCTTTGCGATCAAAAGCAATGCGGCGCAAACTGAAGTGGACAGCGCCGCAGATAATGGACGCCTGCTGCGCGCCTTCGCGCCGTTTCTGGTGATGGCTGGGTTGCTGGTTCTCGGCGGCGTTGTCGGCAAGACCGGCGTTGGGGTATTTGACTTTCTCTTATTGCCCAAGGGTGCGCTGATCACCGCTGCTATCCTTGCACTTTTGCAAACTCCACCTCACGAGCGGCGCGCATGTCTGGATAGTGCGGTTCGAAGGACAGGATCGCTTCTGCTGGTTATTGGTGCTGCGAGTGCCTTTGGTGCCGTGCTGACGGATATGGTACAACTCGACCGGCTGGTGCCACAGGGCGATGGGGCCCTCACCCTGATTGCGCTCTTTGTTTTGACCGTGCTGTTCAAGCTGGCGCAGGGGTCCTCTATGGCCACTTTCGCAGCTATCGCGCCCGTCGCGGCCCCGATGGTGCTGGCCAGCGGCGTCAACGAAATTGCAGCCGTCTTCGCGATTTGCCTCGGTTCTTTCATCGCGATCCTGCCTAACGACAGCTACTACTGGCTTGTCCGGCGGGACGCTCTGGCAGATGAGCATAGCGAAGGGCGCGCCATCGGAATTCTGACGGGCGGAGCAATCGTGCAGGCCTTGGTCGGCATGACCGTTCTTCTGGCGGCGGTGGCCCTATGGCCCTGACCGATATCAGCACCCGAAGACCCGCCCCATCTGACGCCGCCGCAATAGCTTTGATCGACGTGGAAGGTTTGGCAACGGGTCATGTCGGCTTTGGGTCGGTCGCACCATCAAGCCCCTGCCCGCTTTCTGCGCACAGGGGCCGATGTCTCAAGTTCAATGCGCCGGTTTTTTCTTGCGCCAGCTTGATGGCGTTTGCGCAGTCACACGCAAAAACTCTCGGTTGAAGTTGGATTTCGTTGCGAACCCTGCAGCGAGCGAGACCTCAAGCACCGATTTGTCTGTTGTCCTTAAAAGCAAACAGGCTTCCTGAATACGAAAATCATTCACGAACTGCGACACGCTTATGCCTCGGGTTCGGTTGATTGCGTTTGATACCTGACGGTCTGGCAGGCCAAGTCGACGGGCGAGACGTCGCAAGCTGAGATCTTCGTCCCGGTGAAGCCTGTCTTCGGCAAAAAGCCGTTCGAGCCGTGCCACGATTTCACTGTCATGCTCGGTCGGCTGAGGGGGCGACGCAGTAGTGTCGTCTTCTTGGTCCGGCAAAGTCGCCGCACGCCCAAAGGACGCGGCCAGGCCAATCACGATAACAAATCCGGTTTGGGCTAAGGTCAAAATCAGCCCCGCGTTGCGCCCTTCATTGCGTATGAAATCGACGACCAGAAAGATGTCGGTCAGCCCTGATGCAACCAAGGCAGCGCCGGTCAGCAGCATCGCAAAACGGATTTCGCGTTCATCGTTTATGGGCGACAGCGATAAGGTATCCGCGCCCTTCCACCACAACCCAAGCAGCAGAAAGCCAAAAACAAGATAGGTCATCAGAATAAGCGGATCCGGAATGACAGGCAGCACTGCAAATGCGATCCAGTTCAACCCGACCACGGCGAGCGGCCATAGCCTGAGTCCCTTTTGGCCACCTGCAAGGGCAGCATAAGACAGATATGCCACGGCAGGTAAAACAGGTGCCAATACGATCAGGTAAGGCGCGACGCCCTCAAGCTCATACCCCCAACGCAGCGACACCAAAAGCGATTGCACTGCGTATAGTGCCAAAAGGCCCGCGAATAACTGATGGGCGCGCATTGTCATGTCCCGGGTCAACATGAAACGGCACAGCAAAAGCACCAAAAACAATGTGGCGAACAAAGGAAGAGGGACAAAAAGCATGAAATGCGCGCTCATTCTGGAGAACTATTGCGATGACATGTATCCTGAAACGCGTTTCAGCACGACCTTAAACGCGTTTCAGGACGCTGGTTTTGAACATTCTCCCCATAACAAGGACATCACTTATCCGGCTCGCAAGGAGAAAACCGATGTCGAAATTCATAACATTTGCCAAAGCGATCGCATTTACCACAGTCCTCGGAGTGTCAGGCTGGGTTGCCTATGATCTCACGCGCCCGCCATATGACGGTAACGCGGGGATCACCTATGGCACCGCGCCCGCGCCAATCCGTAGCACAGACATTGATTTCAACATCTGGTACCCCGCAACACCGGGCGGCAAAGCCATCACGGTTGGTGGGAACGGCGTTTTCCATGGCACGCCCGCCGGCCGCGATGCGCCCCATCAAACTGGCCGCTTTCCGATGGTTGTTATATCGCATGGGGCGGGTGGGAACGCAGGCCAGTTTGGCTGGATCGCGTCGGAACTTGCGCAAGCAGGCTTCGTTGTTGTTTTGCCAAACCACCCCGGCACCACGACCGGAAATGCATCTGCCGAAGCCGCGATACGTGTGTGGGAACGCCCTGCCGATGTATCCGCGGTTCTGGACGAAATCACCGGAAATGCGGCTGCGTATCCCTATATCGATACCGATAACATCTCGATCTTGGGGTTTTCGGCGGGCGGATATACGGCAATGGCAACAGCGGGTGCGCGCGTTGATCCTGATCTGTTGCAAAGTTTTTGCGATGAAACAGATCATGGCATGTCCGATTGCGCATTTCTGGCCCATTTTGGCGTTAACTTACACGACTTTGATCTGTCGCCAGCGTCACAGGATCTGCGCGACCCTCGGATCAAAACAGCCGTCATTATCGACCCCGGTATCGTTGAAACGCTGACAGAACAAAGCCTTGAACAGATCGACATCCCGATGTTGGTGATCAACCTTGGTGACGAGGAAACCATTCCCGTCGGAGTTTATGCCCGCGCGGCGTCTGATCAGATACCCACGGCGCATTATACCGTGGTTGGCGATGCGATCCATTTCAGCTTTCTAGCGCAGTGCAAACCACGGGGGGCACAGATCTTGATCAACGAAGGCGAGCTTGATCCACTTTGCGATGATGCTGGTGGCCGCCCTCGCGCGGATATTCACCGCGAGCTGTCAGATACCATCGTTGCGTATCTGGAGGCGCGCTTCTGACACTGACAGAACAGCCTGTGCAAATGATCCGTTAGCGATGGCCGCTTGGAGAACAATGCGTTGTCGGAAAGCACTTCGAGGTCGAGGTCGAGGTCGAGGGCATCTGGCGCGCGTGGTGCGCCAGATGCCCTTTTCTGCGATGCCCAGCGGCCATTTTGTCCCTGAGAAAGCTCCGGCGGCAGCGCTTGCGGCGATTGAACAGTTCTTCGCAACGACTGGTTAGGTACGCATGCGCGGAACGTCTGATGGGTCCAGACGCAGTTCGATTAAGAAAGGGCCATTACGGCTCTTGATGGCTTGGATTGCGGTCTCGAGCTGTTCTTTCGATCTGACCTCAATGCCATTTCCGCCAAGAGATTTTGCAACCTCGACAAACGAGGGCCATTGAAATTCAGTTAAGCTTGGGTCCATCTTGCGGTCCACGAATTGAATGTGTTCTGCACCATAGGCGGAATCGTTGGCGATTATCACGATCAGATCAAGTCCTAGACGGACCGCTGTGTTGAACTCGTTGATACCACCCATCATAAAACCACCATCGCCGCTGAACAAAACGACGGGTCGATCCGGTGCCGCAAGACCCGCTCCAATGGCAGCTTGAAGACCTAACCCGATCGCACCGAAATTAACTGTGCTGACAAAGCTCTGCGGGTTCGGCACCGATAGGCGACACCAGACTTCTGTCATGAAACGCCCACCATCCGTCACCAGCACACGGTCTTTGGGCAAAGCATCTTCCAAGCGCTCAAGGGCATATACAAAATTCACAACCCCCTTGGCCGCCTTGTCCCCCCCTGCCGGATGTGTGGTGAGTGTTTTGCAATCAAGTTCACGGGTGAACCCACTTGCCGGAATTTCGGCCTCGTTCAGCCAATAAAGGATTTTGTCAGCAGTCCGCCCGGCATCGCCAATCAATGCAGCGTCAGGATGCAATCCCCCGCCAATGGAAGCCGTATTGATATCAACTTGAACGACGCGTTTACCTTGCATGAGCTTTCCGCGGTCCGTCGTAAAATCGTGTAACTGTGTTCCAAAGCAAATAATGCAGTCAGATCTCTGGATCAGCTCGTAGGCGGCTGGTGTGGATAATGTACCAAATATATCAATGTTGTAGGGGTGTTCATTGAACAGGCCTTTGGCCTGAAGTGTCGTCGCAACCGGTGCCTCCAGCCGATCCGCCAAAAGTACAATCTGGTCACGTGCTGCGACCGCGCCGCCGCCTGCCAAAATCAAAGGGCGGCGTGCCGATGCGATCAGACCAATCGCCTGATCAAGGGTATCATCCTCCGCGACGGCACCCGGTGTGGTGAAAACGTCAAGTACCTTCATGTCGAACGGGGCCTTCTGCCACATGAAATCTGCTGGCATATTGAGTACTATAGGACGGTGCTCGACCTGTGCGCGGTAAAAGGCCCGTGCAACATCATGTCCGACTGTGGCTGGTGTGCGGAGTTGTTCAAATCCGGCACCTGTCACTTTCACAACCTCGCGCTGGTCGATGCTTTGCAAATGTCGGGGGTTGTCGGCTGGCGTATCACCAACAAGGACAACAATCGGCGACTGCCCTCGCACGGCTTCTGTGAGCGCAGTGACGCAATTCGTCAAAGCCGGGCCGTGCGTGACCGTTGCAACACCAACCTTACCCGAGACGCGCGCAAAGGCCGATGCCATCAAAATTGTGCTACCTTCATGTGCAGCCGGAACAAACCGGCCCCCACAATCGCGCACGAAACTATCCACCATGAACAGGTTTGCATCCCCCATAAGTCCGAACAGCAGCGTGGTCCCATGGGACTCTATAGCGCGTGCAATGGATTGATAAACGTGGATGTTCTGGCTCATTAATCTGGTCCCTGTTGATAGTTTGAGCTTGTTTAGCAAATGGCTGTTTCTACGCCCTTCGTAGAAAAGCTATCGTTAATGAGGTGGTTTTTTCTTCCTCATTTACCTGGATTAAATATAAACGGGGAAAGTCACACCCAAAAACCTAATATTTCAGGTGAAATCATGCTCGATGAATTTGAACGATTGATACTAAAGGTCTTGCAGCACGACGGACGCGCCAGCACCCAAGTCTTGTCAGATGCAGTCGGGCTATCGCCGTCCCCGTGCTGGCGGCGTGTCAAACGGTTGGAGGACGACGGTTTCATCACCCGATATGCGGCAATTCTCGATAGCAAAAAACTCGGGTTGAACGCGCTTGCCCATGTTCAAATATCCCTCATCAATCACGATGTATCTTCCATCGATACGTTTGAAACTTTTGTCGAAGAAAGCGAGCAAGTCTTGGAATGCGCGTCCATTACAGGCGACTTCGACTACATCCTGAAAGTTGCAGCGACTGAACCAGAGGCTTTGGAGCACTTCATCATGCACAAACTCCTTCGGCTTGGCGTCGTGCGGACAACGACAACTAATTTCATCCTTAGGCAACTGAAAACTTCCGGTGCGCTGCCCATCACGACGTGACAGCCGGAACCAAAGTAGAGCACATTCATGCAAGGCGCCGCTTCAGTAATTTTGGAACTAAGGAGTGACGGATAGGAACAAGGGCATTCGATTTGCGGATGAGTTTAAGTAGGACGCCGTGGCGCAGGTCGTTGAGTGTGGTTACGCGGTCAGCGAAGTTGCCGAGCGATTGGGGATTAGCACCAAGTCGCTGTACAAATGGAAGGCGCAGCTTACGAAGTCACCGCGCGTCAGATCAGAGGTTGCGGAACAGGCCGCTGAGATCAGGCCTCTTGAAGCGAGAGTTGGCCCGGGTATCGGCCTAAAGGAAATTCTTGCGCTGGAGCTGGGGCCGCACGGTGTGACGGTGAATGCAATCTTGCCGGGCTCAGTAACAGGCCCGCGCATGGATGCCGCACTGGCAGCTAAGGCAGAAGCAACAGGTGTTTCCCTAGAGACTGCACAAGCGGCCGAGGTCTAGAATACATCCCTTGGACGCATAATCCACCCACATGAGATTGCAGAACTCGCGTGTTTCCTCGCTTCGCCTGCCGCCCGCTCGATGTCGGGTCAATCGGTTGGCTTATGCGGAAACTTTGAAACACTCAGATAGGATAGAAAATGGCGCATGGGTCTTTATTGAAGCTCAATCATATCACAGTCGTGGCGCGCACTCTTGATGAGGGCAGCACCTATTCGGAACGCCCTTGGTATCAACATCCCTGAAGGAGCTGCGCATCCGGCATGACGGGGGGAATAAACCTGCCACAGCTTGTCGGCGACAAACGCTATGTCATGCGCGAACAGGACGGACCCATTTTGGTGTTCGTGCCCTGCAGAGACAACCCTACTGGCTGGCATGGGATTGATACCGCATGCCAGCCAAGGGGATTAGTTAGAAGGATTTGGTCAGGTTGGCCTGCAGCGTGTGCCGTTGGGCACCTTTGCTGAACTGCCCAGTATAGCCGAACCCGATGCTGGTGCTTGCCCCCAGATCAACATTGATACCCGCCGTGATGACGGCTGTGTTGGTTGCGATCGGTACGCCTTCGATGCGGAACTTTGAGCCGCCGTCAAAAGCCGCATCCATCTGTGACGTCAGATCACCCGCCGCATGCTGCCAGGCGACAGACCATGCAAGGCTGGCGTATTTTGGCCCGAACATGATGTCATGCGTGGCCCGCACACCCAGCGTGGCCAAAACCATATCTTGCGAGGCCGCATCCACCGTAAGCGCAGATGCGCCCCCGCTTTCGGTAAACCCATCCGTATCAAGCATGGTGTAGGAGGCGTTGATAAAGGGCTCGAACTGCGCAACGCCATAGCTGGCCTCGGCGAACAGGGTCGCCGATTGGGCTTTGTAACTGGCGCTCAGGTCATCTGTCGTCGCGCCGACCGTGACCCTGCGTTCGCTATCGATCTCATGATACCCGTAGGTTGCCCCAAAGCGCAGGTTCAGCGGCCCCCGCTGAGTGCTGCCATAAATCCCCAGATGCGCAGCAGTGGCCGTGCCGGATGACTGACGACCGGTGATGTCATATTCCGACCTGCTGACCCCCAGTGTCACACCAAGCTGCAGATCCGGCGATGTCATCAGGTTGACACCCGCAAGCGCGCCACCGCCACTGCGTTTCATCTCGGCAGCATCGGTTGTTTCTTCGGTCTCGGCCTGGAACCCAAAGACCGTGCCCCAGGTGTCGCGTGAGGGTGCCGGGATGCCACGGGTGACAGCCGGGGCCGGCCCCGTGGCGGACGTGTCGCGCATATGACCCAGAATACTACCCGCGATCGCCGCATCATTCTGGAAGAGAAAGCTTTTGGCGGAAGCATGCGCCTCGCCGGACATGCTGTCATACGCCGCCTCAACTTTATCGTCCTCAAGCGCCACAACAGCATCATAAAGGGCAGAGCCGCTGCCAAGGCTGTCCACAGCATTTGCCGTGGCGACCTGGTTTGACGTGGTTGCCAAATCCTTAAGGGCGACATCGTTGCGGGTCAGCTTCACATTCACTTTGTTCGGGTCATAACTGACCTTGGCATCAAGGAAGGCAAAACTGTCTGTCACGGTCCCGAAGGTGCCGGTGACACCGCTGCTGGCTTTGATGATGGTGTAATCGGTCGATTTCGCGTAGGTGCTGCCATCTTGGCCATTCGTTTCCGGGGCGATTTTCAGAGTCGCGCTGCCGTTGATCGTCACCGTGCCCGTGACATTTAACAGATCACTGTCACCGTCGGCGTTTACCTCTACCGCATAGGAGGACCCCGCATTGAAAACGGTATTGCCCGCAGCGATGGTTCCGATGGAATTGCCCGGCGCAAACGTGCCGCCGGAGTTGACGGCCACAGTGCCGACCGTGCCGGATCCGCCTAGGGTGCCGCCATTCAGGGTGATGGCACCGGTGCTGCCATTGACCACAAGCGTGCCAGCAGAGATCGTCGTGCCCCCGGTGTGGCTGCTCGTCCCCGTCAGGGTCAGGGTGCCGGTGCCCGATTTGGTGAGGGACCCCGTTCCAGAAATGTCGCCGCCATAGGTTAACGCATCGCTGCGATTGAAGGCCAAAGCGCTGTTATTGGTGACATCGCCGGACAGGCTGCCGCTGGTGCCACCATTGCCGATTTGCAGTGTACCAGCAGAGATCGTTGTGCCCCCGGTGTGGCTGCTTGCCCCCGTCAGGGTCAAGGTTCCTGCTCCCGATTTGGTGAGGGACCCCGTTCCGGAAATGTCACCGCCATAGCT
>NZ_FPAJ01000007.1 GCF_900116285.1 Sulfitobacter marinus
CAAACCTAATAAGTTCAATAAATGTATATCTCTCAATACGATAACAATACAAAAAACGCCCGCTGTGAAAATATCACAGCGGGCGTTCTTGCGTTAAAAGGGAGCGATTGGCTGACCCTTGGTCTCTTGACCCGGAACAGTTTCCACATTACCCAGATCACAGGCTGTGGACGCCTGCCTCCCGCTGACGATTGTCTTGGTAAAGTTCTACGCTCGATTATTTCTATTACCTCTTTCCGCAAGTCGCGCGGATGGTAACGCGGGTCCCATCTCATACTGTGCGATCAAGCGAGAGAGATATGGGATATGTCTGATACCCCCAAAAATACCTTCACCGATGGGCCCCTTGGCACCATCTATCTGAAAACAGCCCTGCCGATCATTGTTGTGATGGGGATGAACGGGCTTCTATCCGTCGCTGATGCGCTGTTTCTGGGCATCTATGTCGGACCGGAAGCGCTGGCGGCGGTCACGCTGATGTTTCCGATTTATATGTTGATTGTTGCGCTCTCCACGCTGGTGTCGAACGGCATGTCCAGTTTGCTTGCGCGGTATCTTGGTGCAGGCGATTTGGACGGAGCCCGCGCTGTGTTTACGGGCGCGCATGGGCTGGCACTTGGTCTGGGTGCCTGTCTGATCTTTCTGTTCATCTTTCTGGGCCGGCCGATGACACTGCTCGCTGCTGGCGGGTCGGATGTTCTGGCAGAGATGGGCCTAGTCTATCTACGGATCACTGTGTTCTTCTCGCCGCTGTTGTTCGTTCTATCGGTCAATTCAGATGCTTTGCGTAACGAAGGTCGCGTCGGCTTTATGGCCGCGATGAGCCTGCTGGTTTCCCTCGCGAATATCGCTTTCAACTATGTTTTGATCGCCCTGTTAGACATGGGCGTCGCGGGGTCGGCATATGGCACTGCCGCTGCACAGGCACTCGCTTTTGCGATCATTATGGCCTTTCGGTTCTGGGGCGACACGTCGCTGCGGCCATCGACCTTACTGCGCCATTCACTGCGTGGCGGCTGGGGCAGGATCCTCGCATTGGGCGCGCCGCAAAGCCTGAACTTTATCGGTCTGGCGCTTGGTTCCGCTGCAATTATGACGGCCCTACAATGGGTTGATAGCCCCAGCTACGCCGCTACGGTTTCAGCCTACGGGATCATTACCCGCGTTATCACCTTTGCCTTTCTGCCGCTTTTGGGGCTGTCCTTTGCGATGCAGACGATCACGGGCAACAACTATGGTGCCGCTCTTTGGCAAAGGTCGGATGCCAGCCTGCGGATCGCGATATGGATCGCGTTCATCTACTGTCTTGTGATCCAGTTGTTGGTGACGCGGTTCCCCAGCCAGATCGCGGGCGCATTTGTTGACGACATGGGCGTTATTACCGAGGTGGCCCGCATCCTGCCAATCATGACCTGCGTCTTTTTCCTGATGGGGCCATTAATGATGGTTGCCGCATATTTTCAGGCCATCGGGTCCGCGACCAAGGCCGCGATCTTGGGGCTGTCCAAAACCTACGTCTTTGCGATCCCGCTGACGTTCAGCCTGCCTGTTTGGTTTGGCGAGATTGGTGTTTGGTACGCAGGCCCGCTGGCCGAGCTCATGCTGCTTGCGCTTACGGGGCTTGTGCTTTGGCGCAGCGCCCAAGGGACCCAGCTGAAATGGGGCATCTTTCATCGTGAAAAGGCAGCGGTCTTATGAACGCCTGACCGGTTCATCTTTGTCCGGTTCATCATCGTCCAGCAATAGCCGTGCGGCGCTGCCTTCGGCATCGTCGTACTGGCCGCTGCGCAGGGTCCATAGAAAACCGCACAGGCCCAAGCCGCCCAGGATGATGGACACGGGGATCAGGATCAGCAGAACATTCATCGGACAAACCTGACCCGCATGGCGTTGAGGATAACGGTGATCGACGATGCCGACATCGCGATCGCCGCCAGCAAGGGGGTCGCATAGCCGAGTAGGGCGACGGGGATCGCGATGGCGTTATACCCGGCGGCGATGGCAAAGTTCTGTTTTGACAGGCGCGAGGTGCTGCGCGCGATGCGGATCAGCAGGGGGAAATCATCCAAGTTCTCGCGTAGCAAGACGACGTCAGCCGCATTTCGCGACGCGTCCAACGCAGAGGAGGGCGCCACGGAGGCATGTGCGGCGGCCAAAGACGCCGTATCATTCAGCCCGTCGCCGACCATCAGCACATGGTGCCCCTCATTCTGCAATTCCGTCAGATAGGTGTGTTTCTCTGTCGCGCTTATTTCGGCGTGAATGTCCTGAACGCCAAGCTGGCGGGCGAGGGCGCTTACCGTGCCCTGCCTGTCACCGCTAAGGATCTGCGGCGGAATGCCCAAATCACGAAGCCCTTGAAGGGCCACATCAACACCTTGGCGCGGTGTTTCGTGTAGGGGGAGTTCGACGGCAGCTTGCTCACCAATCTTCAGCCCAAGCCCGTCAAACGAGGCACCCAGCCATGCGCCGCGTCCAAGCTTGACGGTTTCACCGTGCCAAAGCGCCTCCATGCCATTTCCTGAAACTTCAGAGATATCGGTAAGCGTTGCTGCTGGCGCATCGGGCAAGGCACCGATCAGCGCACGGGATACGGGATGGTCAGACGCTTGCGCCAAGCCGCGTGCGACGGCGGCCTGCTCGTCCGTCAGGTGATCCAACCGCGCGCTGCCCCCGGCGAGGGTCAGCGTTCCGGTCTTGTCGAAAATCGCGACATCAACCTCGGCCAGACGTTCCAGCGCGGTGCCTGATTTCACCAAAAAACCCAACCCATATAGCCGCCCGATTGCTGCGGTGGCCACGGCTGGCACGGCCAGACCAAGGGCACAGGGGCAGGTGATAATCAGCACGGCAACGGCGATATTCAATGCATGGCGCACGTCGCCATCAATTAAAATCCACGCTACAAACGACGCGAACGCCAATAGGTGCACCGCCGGTGCATAGATACGCGCCGCGCGGTCAGCGAGGTTGGTATAGCTGTTGCGGCTGTTCTCAGCCATCTCGACCAAATGCGCGACGCGCCGCAAAGTTGTGTCATCGCCGACGGCGGTGGCGGTCATCTCGAACGGGGCACCCAGATTAATCTCGCCAGCTTGAACCTGTTGACCTTTCGCCAGTGTGATTGCGGCGGATTCACCGGTCAGAAACGACCGATCCGAAAGCGCCTGCGCGCTGTCCAATCTGCCATCGACGGGCACACGCACGCCCGACGGGATCAGCAGACGGTCACCAACAGCAAGGCTGGACACTGGCGTTTTGACGGCCTTGCCGTCCTCGATCCGCTGGGCTTGGTGGACCTCAAGCGCTGCCAGTTCCTTGGCCGCTGATCTGACAGAACTGCGCGTGTGATGATCCAGATAGCGACCGATCAGCAAAAAGAACGTCAGCGAAAGTGCCGCGTCGAAATAGGCATGCGCGCCGCCGTTCAATACCTCATACAGGGACATGCCCGTGGCCAGCAAAATCGCCAGCGAAATCGGGACGTCCATGTTCAGCCCGCGCACCCGCAGAGCAGACCACGCGCTGGCGAAAAACGGTTGCCCGCAATACAGCACCGCAGGCAAGGAAATCGCGGCAGAAATCAGGTGAAACAGCTCGCGGGTGGTATCGGTGGCGCCCGACCATATCGCGACTGAAAACAGCATGACATTCATCATCGCAAAGCCAGCCACTGCCAGACGCACCAACAGGTTGCGGCCCACGCTGTCTTGGCGTGTTTCAAGCATCCCCACATCCAGCGGATAGGCGTCATATCCGATAGACTTTAGCGCCGCGACGATTGTGTCGGTGTCGAGATCATCGCCATAAACCGACAGCTGCTTGAGCGACAGATTGACCCGCGCGCTGTCCACATCGGGCATGGCGTTCAACTTGCGTTCAACCTTGCCGATGCAGGCGGCGCAATGGATGGTGGGCAGGGATAGGACAACAGCAGGGGCCGCATGGTTTTCGGCGTGTTTCAACGCCAAGGGGGCCGCAACGCAGCCCGGACAGGCCGCAACCATTGTCATTTCTGTACCCTTACAATCACGCGCTGTTGAAACAATGCCCCGTCGATGGACCGCATTTTCAGCCGCAGGTTCCAATTGCCTGCCCCTGCATCCACATCGGCCACATAGGATTGACCGTTGAATTTGAAATCCGGCGTTTGATCAGCTGCAACGCTGGTGGCGCGGCCAAAGATGGCCTCTTCGATCACGGGGGAAACCGGCGCGTCGCCTTTCAGA
The DNA here is from genome assembly GCF_900116285.1 of Sulfitobacter marinus. Lineage (GTDB taxonomy): Bacteria > Pseudomonadota > Alphaproteobacteria > Rhodobacterales > Rhodobacteraceae > Sulfitobacter > Sulfitobacter marinus. Next base: position 4,230 of record NZ_FPAJ01000007.1, read on the forward strand.
ATGGTGAGCACCAGATGATCACCTGTCAACGTCGCCGCGACATCCCAATTCAGCGCCTCTTGCGCCGCGCGGTCCGCGTCAAAGCTTTGCGAAGCGACATAGGAATTCTTGACCTCAAGGCCCGGAAAGGTGCGCACGGCATTGAATGCCAGTGTCAGATTGACGGCGATGATGACACCAAAAGCCATCGCAAACCCCGTGAAAACATGCCAGCCTTTAAGCTCGTGTTGCATCTAGTTTCCCTTTCCATTGAACGTTGTCGCTTTGGACGCACGTGTTTGTGCGGTGGTGTCTTCGACCCAGATACGCAGGTCAGTCGCAGCGCTATTTGCCGCCTGATCTTGGGGGCGGGCCGTGACATAGACGCGCTGTAGAACGGTTGTATCTGCGGGAATGTTCAGGGACAGATCATCGGTCCCTTCCAGTTCGATACGCAGGATTTCGTCGCTGGTCAGACGCAGGCGGAAATCGCGGTCTTCGCCTGATTTGTTGCGCAGACGCACATCATAAATGTTGCGGATCGTGCCATCGGACAGGGTCACATAAGTCGGGTTGCGCACCGGGCTGACCGTCAGTTCAATGTCGGAGCGGACAAACAGCGCATAGATCAGCCCCAGACCGATCAGCAGCCAAATGGCGGTATAGAGGATCGTGCGGGGCCGCAGGATATGTTTCCACAACGGTTTGACAGGCGCGCCCGCCCGCTCGGCGGTTTCGTCAGACAGGGCCAGATAATCAATCAAACCGCGCGGTTTGCCGATCTTGTCCATGACATCATCGCAGGCATCAATGCACAGCGCACAGGTGATGCATTCCATCTGTTGACCGTTACGGATGTCGATGCCCATGGGGCAGACATTCACACAGGCCATGCAGTCAATGCAATCACCCGTTTCGGAAACAGGGGACAGCACGGGTGCGGCGGGCTTGTCGTCTTGGCGGTATGGGGTGCCAGAATATCGCGCCGCGCCCGGCCCGGCAGCTTGGGCATCTGCTTCGGCTTGAAGGGCCTTTACCTTGCCGCGGCGGCTTTTGTTGCCCTTGCCGCGCGGCTCGCCGCGCCAGTCGCGATAGGCAACCGTAATGGTATCAGGATCCATCATTGCCGCTTGGATGCGGGGCCAGGGGCACATGTAAATGCATACCTGTTCGCGCAGAAAACCGCCAAAGATAAAGGTTGTCGCGGTGAGAATCGCGATGGTGATATAGGCCGCCGGATGCGCGGTCAGGCTGACCAGATCGCGGGCCAATGTCGGCGCGTCGGTGAAATAGAACACCCAAGCGCCACCGGTCGCGACAGCAATCGCCAGCCACACAGCCCATTTGGTCAGGCGCAGCCGCCATTTGCGAACACCCCAGCTTGCTTTGTGCAGTCTGACGCGGGCGTTCCGATCACCTTCGATCCAGCGTTCAACAAGGATAAACAGATCGGTCCAGACGGTCTGCGGGCAGGTATATCCGCACCAGACCCGGCCCAGTGCCGATGTGAACAAAAACAGCCCCAAGCCCGCCATGATCAGCAAACCGGCGACGAAATAAAATTCATGTGGCCAAATTTCGATCCAGAAGAAATAGAATCGGCGGCTGGCCAGATCGACCAACACGGCCTGGTCCGGCAGGCTCGGCCCGCGGTCCCAACGGATCCATGGGGTGATATAGTAAATGCCCAGCGTGACGACCAGGATCGCCCATTTAAAACGGCGGAAAAACCCCGTGACCTTGCGCGGAAAAATCGGTTCGCGCGGCGCGTATAGGGACGGAGGGGATGCTTGATCGGTCATATGTTACTTCCTGTTCGCCCCTTCACCTAACCCGGTTCTGGCCAGCGAACTTTGATCTTGATCAACAACACCCCCGAAGCGGCTTGTTTTGCGAACAAGCGCGCTTGCGGGGATGGACCAGTCAGGGACTAACTGGTCGTTGCCGTGCTACTCTCCGCCTCCCAAAGAGTGCACGTATGCGGAAACGGCGCGAACATCGGCCTCGGTCAGGCGCGGACCCCAAGCTGGCATCACACCAAAGCGGGCGTTTTTCACGGTTTCGGTCAAGGCCTCGCGGTCGCCGCCGTATAGCCAGATCGCATCGGCCAGATTGGGCGCACCTTGGCTGCGGTCGCCCAGCCCGGCTTCCCCGTGGCAGGCAGCGCAGTTGTCAGCGTAAACGACCGCCCCTGTTTCTGCCAATTGGGCGTCGAAATCTGCGTTTGACAGAGACACCACATGTTCGACCACGGCGGTGATCTCGTCTTTTTCCAGCATCTCACCAAAGGCGGGCATCTGGGAATAGCGCGCATCGTCGTCTTGCTCGTTACGAATGCCGTGGCGCACAGTGTATTCAATCTCGGCCATATCACCGCCCCAAAGCCAGTCGTCATCCAGAAGGTTCGGGTAGCCTTTTGCGCCAGCTGCACCAGATCCGTGACATTGCGAACAATTGGCACGGAACACCGCACCACCGCGCGCAACAGCATAGCGGTTCAGATCGGCACTGGCTGGCAATACGTCCATATCAGTCGCCAAAAGCTGCGCCACCAGATCGGCATTCTTGCCCTCATGGGCCGTAATCTCGGCCGCGACATTCGCGCGGGTGGACCAGCCCAAGACACCTTTGGTCGCGCCGGAAACCATCGGCCATGCGGGATAGGCAATCGTGTAAAGAATGCCCCAAATGATGCACAGATATAGCGTCCATAGCCACCAGCGCGGCAGGGGTGTGTTCAGCTCTTCGATGCCGTCCCAGCTGTGGCCAGTGGTATCGGTGCCGGTGACGTCGTCGGTTTTGCCCTTAGACATGGTCATCCCCTTTATCTGTCATGCTTTTGGGTTTTGTGTCGTCGCCCAAGGGTATCTTGGCCACGGCGGCGTAAACTTTGGTGCTGCCGGGCCGGAATGCCCACAGGATGACGCCGGCAAAGAACAGGAACATCGCAAGCAAAACCCAGCTATCGGCAAGTTCGCGCAGGAAGGAATAGGTGTTCATTTCAGGTCTCCTTAGCGGCTGGCATCTGGGGTGAAGGTCGAAAAATCAACCATGGTGCCAAGAACTTGCAGGTACGCGATCAGCGCATCCATTTCCGTCAGTTCCGGTTGGCTGTCAAAGTTGGCTACGGCGGCACCAGGATAGCGTTCCAGCATGCCGTCATAATCGGAATCCGGGTTGGCCTGGGCGCGGAAATCTGCGCTGGCTTCTTCGATCTGTTCGTCCGAATAGGGGACGCCGACAAACCTGTGGGTCTTTAACAGGGCCTCGATATGGGTCGGCTCAATCTGTGCGTCCATAAGGAAGGCGTATTTCGGCATGATCGATTCCGGTACAACGGATTGCGGATCGCTTAAGTGATCTACGTGCCACGCGTCGGAATAGCGCCCGCCGACACGGGCCACATCAGGCCCGGTTCGTTTGGATCCCCATTGAAACGGGTGGTCATACATTGACTCAGCCGCCAGCGAATAGTGGCCATAGCGTTCGACCTCGTCGCGCATGGGACGGATCATCTGGCTGTGGCAGACATAGCAGCCTTCGCGCACATAGATGTCGCGCCCCGTCAGTTCGAGCGGCGAATAGGGCCGCACGCCTTCGACTTCTTCGATGGTGTTTTCCAGCCAGAACAGGGGTGCGATTTCTACGATCCCCCCGACCGTGACCACCAGCAGCGATGCAACCAGCAGCAGGGTGGGGCTTTTCTCAAGGATGGCGTGTTTGTCGATAAAGGCCATTGTTTCAGCTCCTTATTCTGCGGGTGTTGCGTTGGACGGCAGGGCCGTGGTGACCGGTTTCGCACCGCGAATGGTCATCCACATATTCCACACCATGATCAGCCCACCGGCGAGGTAGAGAACCCCACCCAAGCCGCGCACCACATACATCGGGAATTTCGCAGCAACGGTGTCGGCAAAGGAGTTGACCAAGAAGCCCTGATCATCAACTTCGCGCCACATCAGACCTTCCATGATGCCGGTGACCCACATCGACGAGGCGTAGAGAACGATACCGATCGTGGCCAACCAGAAGTGCCAGTTGATCGCGGACGTTGAGAACATCTTGTCACGGCCCCAGAGCTTCGGCGTCAGGAAGTACAACGCGCCAAAGGTGATCATGCCGTTCCAGCCAAGCGCACCGGAATGCACGTGCCCGATGGTCCAGTCGGTGTAGTGCGACAACGAATTGACGGCGCGGATCGACATCATCGGACCCTCGAAGGTGGACATGCCGTAGAACCCAAGGGAGATGACAAACATCCGCAAAATCGGGTCGGTGCGCAGTTTGTCCCATGCCCCTTGCAGGGTCATCAGGCCGTTGATCATGCCGCCCCAGCTGGGCATCCACAGTACGATGGAAAACACCATACCAAGGGTCGCGGCCCAATCGGGCAGAGCAGTATAATGCAGGTGGTGCGGACCAGCCCAGATATAAAGAAAGATCAACGACCAAAAATGAATGATCGACAGCTTGTAGGAATAGACGGGGCGGTTCGCCTGTTTAGGGACGAAATAATACATCATACCCAGAAAACCGGCGGTCAGGAAAAAGCCCACGGCGTTATGGCCATACCACCACTGCGTCATGGCATCCTGAACGCCCGCAAACACCTGTACGGATTTCGATCCCCAGAAACTGACCGGAATCGACAGGTTGTTGACGATATGCAGCATCGCAACGGTAATGATAAAGCTTAGGTAGAACCAGTTGGCCACATAGATATGGCGTTCACGGCGCTTGAAAATCGTGCCGAGGAATACGACCAGATAGGCAACCCAAATGATGGTCAGCCAGACGTCGGTATACCATTCAGGTTCGGCGTATTCTTTCGACTGTGTGGCCCCCAGCAGATACCCTGTGGCGGCCAGAACGATGAACAGCTGATAGCCCCAGAATACAAACCACGACAAATTGCCCCCGAACAGACGCACGGAACTGGTGCGTTGCACGACATAGAACGACGTACAGATCAGCGCGTTGCCGCCAAAGGCGAAAATCACCGCTGACGTATGTAGCGGCCGCAACCGCCCAAAGTTGGTAAAGGGCTGGCCCCAGTCAAAGTTCAGCTCTGGAAAGGCCAGTTGAAAGGCTATGAAGGTACCGACCAGAAACCCCGCGATGCCCCAAAAGGCTGTCGCGATCACACCGGCGCGGACGACACCGTCAGCATAGCCGGTTTCAGCGGCGGGCACAGGTTCATCAATGCGCCTCAGCACCCAGATGAACATCCCGGCGGCAACCGCCATGATGATGAAAGCATGAACCTTATAGGCCAGATCATGACCCCAGTTCGTGCCGATGGCGGCTATCAGGGCAATAATCCCCAAAACGACGAGTTTAAAATAGTTCATAGTGCACCTTCTTCTGGGCGCAGCCCGCTTTTGGGATACGCGCGGCTGTTCGCAACTGTCGCCTAGCGACTGAGACGCGGGCCTTCTTTGATCTAAATCAATTTTGCCAGCGCGCGGGGGCTAGCGGATGACATGAACCGCGCATTTTGCGTGGCGCACCACGTAATGTGCGACCGATCCCAGCAAAATGTCCGAGATATTCGGCCGGTGAGACGCGATAACGATGCAATCAGAATTGTTTTGTTCAGCCCATTTCAGGATTTGCGTACCGGGGCGGCCCTCGGTGATGGCGGCATGACAATTGGGCAATGTCTTGCTCAGCTCGTCCAGTTTGCTGCGCAATGTTTTGCGTGCCTCGACGACAAAATCGTTCGGAACATATTCAGACACATATACCGGGATATCTTCGAGAACGTGCAGCAAGGTGAAATGCGCCCCTTCATCTGCCAGCGCACGCGCCGCCTCGAACGCAGCTTTGTTTTTCTCGGGGTGGTCCAGTATGACGGGTATCACGATATTCTTGTACATCTGTTAGTCTCCTCTTGGTTGAAAACACGTAATCAGGTCACGGCACGGGCCGTTTTGATACAAATCAAGTCACACTATAGGCAGGCCTGCGCAGGGCGGCTTACACCAGCACGCCGCCATCTGAATCGTCGCCCGTCGCAAGCTGAAGCGCTGGAAAATCAATGACTTCAAAATGTCGCCGGTCCGAAAAGCGCAGGATGCCGTTTTTCTTCATGATGCCCAGCTGGCGGCTGACCGTTTCAAGGGTCAGACCCAGATAATTGGCGATTTGTTCCTGTGTCAGCGGCAAGGACAGCGCCTGCCCCGGCAGGTCTGTTCCTGCGATATGCTGGCGTTGCACCAGCATCTGAACGAAGGTCGCGATCTTTTCGCGGGCGGTTTTCCGCCCCAGCAGCAGCATCCATTCGCGCGCCACGTCCAGTTCATCCAGGGCCATTTCGACCAGACGCTGCGCGACATGTGGCGTAGAGGCGATTAGTGCTTCAAAAGGTTTGATCTGAAAACAGCACAGTGTCACATCCGTGACGGCAACCACATCGAATTCAATCTCGCTCCGGCCGGGCCGTCCGATAAAATCTGATGGCAGCAGCAGTCCGACCATTTGGGTGCGACCGTCCTCCAAGGTTTTGCTAAGGGTGGCAACGCCGTGCACCAAGGATCCCACATAGGTCAATTTATCTGCGCGCCACAAAATAGGCTCGCCCGCCTTGAAGGTTTTATAGCTCTTGAGCTGTTCCAACACATCCAGTTCATCGCCGGTACAATATGCACAGACCGCCCGGTGCCGGATCGGACAGTCGGTGCAGGTCACGCGCGCGCTTAGCTCAATGGTCATGTTTGATCTAAATCAAGGAAAAATGGCCTTAGTAGATGCAAGCTACAGTCATGACAGATTTTAAGCAACTCAGCCGCTATGGCATTCTGGATGCCAAAGTGCCGCGCTACACCAGTTATCCGCCCGCCAATCACTTTAACGCTCAGGTCGGAAACGCCGAGCAATCCGACTGGCTGCGCGCTGTGCCCGAAGGTGCCAGCGTTTCGCTTTATGTGCATATTCCGTTTTGCAAACGTCTGTGTTGGTTCTGTGCCTGCCGGACCCAGGGGACATCCACGCTTCGCCCGGTGGAATCATATGTAGAAACCCTTTTGCGGGAAATCGATTTGGTGCGGGCACGTCTGCCCCAAGACGTGAAACTGTCGCGGCTGCATCTTGGCGGGGGCACCCCCACGATATTGTCATCCGCACTGATGGCGTTGCTGCTGGATAAAATCTTTGCGAATTTCGAAAAGGGTGCCAGTTTTGAATTTTCGGTCGAGATCGACCCGACCGAGGCATCGCCCGCGTTGCTGGATACATTGATCATCTATGGCATGAACCGCGCCAGTATCGGTGTGCAGGATTTCGACCCGCGTGTGCAAGCTGCTATCGGGCGGATGCAATCGTTTCAGCAGACATCCGATGTGGTGCATCATCTAAGGTCTGGCGATCTGGACAGTTTGAACATGGATTTGCTGTACGGGTTGCCCCTTCAAACGCCGCAAAGCCTAAGCCAAACCTTGCAAGAAGTGATGTCTTTGCAGCCCGACCGCTTGGCGCTGTACGGCTATGCGCATGTGCCTTGGATGTCGAAGCGGCAGGTGCTGATCGACGAGGCTGCTCTGCCTGATCCGAAAATGCGCTATGACCTGTCCGAGATCGCACGGGTCTTGTTGACGTCGGACGGGTTTGAACAGATCGGGTTTGACCATTTCGCGCGCCCGGGTGACGGGCTCGCCACGGCCAAGGCAACGGGGCATCTGCGCCGCAATTTTCAAGGTTATACCGATGACACAGCCGAGGTTCTGATCGGGCTTGGGGCTTCGTCCATCTCGAAATTTCCGCAAGGCTACAGCCAGAACGAATCTGCTACGGCCAAATATGTCGCGGCGGTCGAGGGGCAGACCCTTGCCGGGGCGCGGGGCTATGTGCTGTCAGACGCAGATCGTTGGGTCGCCTTGGCGATCGAGCAGCTGATGTGTGGGTTTCAGGTTGATATCGCGCAGTTGCAGGCCGATTTCCCGGCGTATGGACCGGCCATATCAACGGCCTTTGCGCAGCTTGCATCGGCATACCCGCTGGGCGTCGCCCTAACCGGGGACCGCCTGTCCGTAAATCCGGGGTTCGAGCCGCTGGTACGCATCTTTGCGGGCCAACTGGACGTCTTTCAGGCACCTCAAACGTCACATAGCAGCGCAATCTGATCTCAGCCGGCGGCGAGCAACGATTTACGCAATCGACCATGCACGCCTTTTTCTTGGTTCACCGATTGCGTCACTGCAAAGTCTGCGGCCAGAGAACACAGCTGGTAGGCTTGGGTTTCGCTGATATCAACGCGTTCTCGGATCATCGTGATCATTTCGCGCAGCGCTATTTGCAACGCCGTATCCAGGCTGGCGTGAAACCCCATCGAAATAATTTCTGTCGCTGTTTCGGCCCGAGGCAGGGCCATCCGCGCGCCCGCAGCTTTGAGCACCTCAAAGCGGAACGTTCCCGTCAAAGCAGTCTCTAACGCGGTGATACAGACCTCTCCGTCGCCTTGGCAGCCATGCCCGTCACCGCAGGAAAACAGCGCGCCTTTTGTGTGGACCGGCAGATATAGCGTCGCCCCTTCGGTTAGTAATTTCAGATCCATGTTGCCGCCATGCAGGCGCGGCTGGATCGATGTGACCTCGCCCCACTGGGCAGGCGGGGCGACCCCCATCACGCCAAAGAACGGGTTCAGTGGTAGTATGGCACCCCATGGCAGGCGCGCTGTTTTTGCGGCAATATCAATCGGGATATGGGTAATGGTTTCGGTCGAGACGGGAAATTCGCCCGGCAGGGTGCCCGCAGCAGGGCGCACAACATTGAACCCCCAATCCGCGCCAAGGTCGATTTTCTCGATGTTGATTTTCAACACGTCGCCGGGCATCGCGCCCTCTATGGCGATGGGGCCGGTCAGCAGATGCGCCTGCCCCGGAATATCGGCCTCCAAGATGGCGTGCTGTTCTGGCGCAACCGTCATGCCTGAATCAGGCGGCGGCAGAACCGTGGCACGTCCGGAAAATGTCTGGATGGTGGCGCGGTCCCCATCCGCGATGGTCAAAACCGGAGGATGCTCGGACCAGAACCGCCCCCAATGCACAGTTTCAGGGGTGGCCAGCAGGGAATGATCGGACATTTTTGAATTCCAAAGGGACAGGCGGGATTAAAACAGGCCAGCCTCACGGGCGATCAACGCCGCTTGGGTGCGGTTGGCCGCCCCGATTTTACGATAGAGCGTCTTCATATGCAGTTTGACAGTCGGCTCGGTAATGTCCAGATCGCGGGCGATTTCCTTGTTCGATTTCGCCTCGGTCAGGCCTTTGAGAACCTGTAATTCGCGCGGTGACAGTTTTTCGGCCAGGGGGTGTTCTGGCTTGTCGTCCAGCGCGGTCATGAAATCGATGGGGGCGTATTGTTCGCCCATGGCCATGAATTTGACCGCGTTGATCATTGATTTGGCTGGCAGGGTTTTAGGCACGAAACCAGCGGCTCCGGCCTCAAGCGCGTTTTCGGCGATTTCGCGGGTGGCCTCGCCCGACAGCAGCGCCACGCGTTGTCCGCCCTTCATGTCCAAGGTGACCCGTAACCCTTCAAGGCCGTTCATGCCGGGCATATTCAAATCCAGGAGCACAAGATCAAAGCTGTCCTCTGCGTTGATCAACTGGTGCGCTTCGCCAAGATTTGCGGCCTGATGCACTGTAATGTCGCCCTGCGCCTCAAGAAACATAACCAATGTATCGCGAAGCAGGTCATGATCGTCGGCGATAAGTACGCGCATTCGGGTCTCCTAGGCTGTTCCTACACGTTAACCGAGATTGCTCGCATTGCACCATCTAAATATGGCTTTATGGCGGCGCGGCCAACGGAGCGTCGGGATAGGTTAAGCATCATTGGGATATCATGCGCGGCCCGTCCGGCCAAACGAGCCCCCCGTGACAGGCGGGAATGCGCCCGGGCAAGGCCCTATTGCAGGGCAAAAACTGTTGCGGGCCGGCGGGTATGATACGCAGAGCGCCGCTGACCTATCCGAACGGATAGGTGTGTATCCCTATGCTCAGTCGTATGTCGGGGGATCTTGTGCTATTCGGCGGGCAGTCAGAAATAGGGTTTGCGCTATGTTTTCACCACTTTTCAAGGCCGTGATCTTTTTAATGATTTCTATCATTCCAGTTCGGGCTGACGATCTTGGAGTGGCACGTGGCGAAATACTCCTGACTGTTTCGGGTGCCATCGAAACGACAAACGCGGATGGTATGGTACAGTTCGATCTGGAAATGCTTGAAGCGCTTGACGCCACGGTGATCAATACGTCGACCATCTGGACCGATGGCACCCAATCCTTTCAAGGTGTGTCGCTAGACGTGCTGGTTGACCGCTTGGGTATCAGCGCCAGCAAGCTGCGCGCCACGGCAATCAACGACTACGCCGTCGATATCCCGATCTCGGATGCGGTGTCGGGGGGGCCAATCATCGCGTATCGGCTGAACGGCGACACATTGTCCGTGCGCGACAAAGGCCCGCTTTGGATTGTGTACCCCTACGATTCTGATGCATCATATCGCAGCGAAGTGATCTATTCGCGCAGCATCTGGCAACTCGACCGGATCGTCGTATTAGACTAAAATGACGGGGCATGTAGTCCCTTCGGGTGCCGCCGACCACAGGAGGCAAGCCTATATTACGTTTGGCAAAGACATCTTTACGCCTTCGGCTGGTGCTTTCAGTACTGCTGGGGGCGATTGGCATTGTTTCTATCATATTTCTCGCCATCCACGTCGCGCGTGATCTTAGGCTGCTGAACTCCGCCAGTTCCGACAACGTGCAATGGACGTTGTCGCAAGCCGAGGTGGAATTCGTTGAATTTCAACTGCATCTCGCGACGCTGGACGCAGCCGACCCTGCCGATATCAAAATGCTCCGGCGCGATTTTGATATCTTTTACAGCCGCATTCGAACACTTTCGCAATCATCGCTCTATGCTGATCTGCGCAAACAGTTCGAATTTTTTGATAGCCTGACAAATGTCGAACGGTTTCTGGATCAAACGGTTGATGAGATCGATGCCGATGATGCGGGCCTGGTTGCGGCCTTGCCTGATATGCGCGAACGAGCCGATGACATACGCAAAAGCGTGCGCCGGATGTCGAATTCTGGGCTAAACTTCTTTGCCCGCGATTCAGACCTACGTCGCAACAGCGTCGCCGTTACGCTGATGCAAATGGCGTTTGGCGTTACTGCCCTGCTTGTGGCGTTGCTATTGCTATCCCTCTATCTGGGGGTGTTGAACCGCCAGAATATCCGCCGCCGGTCCGAGGTGATCGAGGCCAGCAAACGGATGAAGGTGGTCACCAGCACCGCATTGGACGCCGTGATTGTGGCAAATGCGGAAGGTTATATACTGGATTTCAACACTGCCGCCGAACAGATTTTCGGATACACTGCACAAGAGGCGCTGGGCAAAGAGCTGGGCACCATGATCGTGCCGGATCAGTATCGCGAAGCCCACGAGGCCGGTATGCAACGCATGCGCGACCAAGGCGAAAGACGCGTCGTTGGCAAGGGCCGGATCAAGCTTGAGGCCAAGCGCAAGTCCGGCGATAGCTTTCCTGTGGAACTGGCCGTTCAATCGGCCACCACCAGCGAGGGCGAGATTTACATCGCTTTCCTGCGCGATATTTCCACACAGGTCGAGGCAGAGCGCGAATTGGTGATGGCCCGCGACAGGGCGATGGCGGGCGAGAAGGCCAAGACTGATTTTCTGGCAACGATGAGCCATGAAATACGCACGCCTTTGAACGGGCTATTGGGCAATCTGACCTTGCTGTCCGAAACCAAGCTTAGCGCGAAACAGTCGCGTTACATCAAGAATATGGATACCTCGGGCAAACTGCTGATGAGCCATATTTCAGATGTGCTGGACATCACGAAATACGACGCGGGTAAGCTGCGTTTGCGCCCCATCGAGATGGACATCAGCTTGCTTTTGCAAGACATCGTGGACAATCAAAGCGGTGCCGCCTCGGCCAACGGGACCACCTTGGAATGGAGCTGGATTACCGCCCCCGTAAACTGGATCCGCGCCGATCGTGATCGTATCCAGCATATTTTGATGAATGTGATCGGCAATGCGGTAAAGTTCACCCACGACGGGCAGGTTGTCATTCAGGTCGAAACAAACCAGCAAGCCGGCCAAGCGCCCGAACTGCAAATCACCATATCTGACAGCGGCATCGGCATGACAGAAGAGCTGCAAAAGCAGATATTCGATGATTTCATGACTGGGGACAGTTCTTATGATCGTGAGGTGGGGGGAACCGGGCTTGGGCTTGGTATTGCACAGCGTTTCGTCAAAGCTTTAGGCGGCAGGATCGATGTGGCCAGCAATGTCGGGCAGGGAAGCACCTTTAGCATCCGTTTCCCGATTGAACCCATCGACGCACCCGACCTGAAAATTGCGCAGCGCAAACCAGTGGCGCAGGCCAGCGGCTGCGCGATCCTTTTGGTCGAAGACAATGAGATCAACCGCGTCGTTGCCCGCGAAATGCTTACCGCCGCGGGGCATCTTGTGACCGAGGCGCATAACGGATCCGAGGCTGTCGAAATTGCGCAGGACATCCGTTTCGATTTGATCTTGATGGATATCAGCATGCCAATCCTGGACGGGCGCGGTGCGACCCGAGCGATCCGCGCGGGGCAGGGGATGAGTGCTAACACGCCTATCGTCGCACTGACCGCAAACGCTATGGCAGAAGAGCAAGAGACGTTCTTGTCCGATGGCATGAATGACATTCTGACCAAGCCCTTGGTGCGCAAGGACCTGCTGACGGTCATCGCGAAATATGTTCAGTCGAACGAGGCCCAAGCAAATCCGCCCGAAACCGCCTCTGCACCCGTGGCCACCCGATATCTTGATGAATTGCGCGATACCCTCGGCGTGGATCAGCTACAGTCGCTGCTGGACCGTTACACCCAAGAGGTAGAGCGCACGATCTCTGCATTTTCTGACCCTGCGCAACGAAATTTGCCGGAAATCGCGGCTTTGGCGCATCGGTTGGCAGGGTCTTCTGCGTCGATGGGGGCGATGGAAATGCGCGCTGGGTTCCTTGCGATTGAAACGTCAGCCAAGGCTGATGATCAGGTGCGCACCGATGAATGGATCGCTGGATTGCCAGCCATCTGGGCCCGAACGCGCCCCCTACTGCAAGCCGAACGCCGCACAGCACCACGCACCAGACAATAGGGCACGCGCGACCTAAGCACATCTTTGAGTAACCAGTTAGACAGCATTCGGCTGGGCCACCGTATCCTAAAGGATAGGGGGGCAAGGCGATCGCGCCGCCGTCCTCTCCGGCGGCGTCTGGGACGCCGATCATGCCGTCCGCTAGGAAGGGGTCAATTATTTGATTGGACCCTACTCATGCTCAAAACGCCCAACGACATACCGCTCGACACCGCGGCTGTACCTGCCCTGCGCGACAGGCTTTCGTCATGACGCGCGCCTCTATCATTGTGCCGGCCTTTAATGTGGCAGACAGCTTGGACAAAACCATGCAGGCCTTGCTTGCCCAGACCTATGGTTCTTATGAAATCATCATCGTGGATGATGGGTCTTGCGACGCGACGCCCCGGATTGCGGCGCAGTATTCCACCGATCCACGGGTCAGCGTTTTACGTCAGGCCAACCGAGGTTTTGCTGCGGCCCGCAATGTCGGTATTTCTGTCGCGCAGGGGGAGTATATCGGGTTTTGCAACGCCGGGGATATATGGATGCCGACCAAGTTGGCCCGCCATGTTACCCATCTTCGCGCCCACCCCGAAATTGGGGTTAGTTTCTCTGGCTCGGCGGTGATTGATGGGGCGGGCGCTGTGAAAGGCCGCGCAAAGATGCCTTGTGTTTCCGACATCACCCCAGCCTGCATCCTCAAACGCAATCCGGTTGATAATGGTTCGGCTATAGTGATCCGCCGCGCCGCGCTGAACGACATTGCCTATCGCCCCCGCCGTGAAATCCAGCGCGATTGGTATTTTGACGAAACCTTTCGTCATTGCGCGGATATCGAATGTTGGACGCGCATGGCATTGACCACGGATTGGCGGTTCGAAGGGATCCAAGACATCTTGACCCACACCCGCGATACCCAAGGCGGGCTTTGCGCCAAGGCTGACCGTCAGCTAGAGGCGTGGGAACGTATGGTGGCCAAGCTGACACCCCTGGACCCCGCCTTCTTTCGGATGAATACCCCGGCGGCCCGCGCCTATCAGCTGCGCGATATGTCGCGTCGGGCAATTCGTGATCTTGACGGGGTGCGGGCGGTTAATCTGACATTTGGCGCGATGGCACACTCGCGCGCACCTTTGATCGAAGACCCTGTCCAATCGCTCTGCACTATTTGTACCGCAGCCGCGCTGTTTTGCGCCGGGCCGAAAAACTCTCGCCGGGTGCTACAGATGAAAGCGGCGCTATGCGCACCCAAAGCCGTCTCGTGACCGAGGGGGGGGTAAACTGTCCCGGTGCCTGACGCTCAGACTTGACGCCGCGCGTGGTGGCTGACACGACTTTGCCCAAGCGAATTCCAAAGGACCGGCCATGCCCACACGCGCAATCATGATTCAGGGCACCGGCTCTAACGTGGGCAAATCGATGCTTGTGGCGGGGCTGTGCCGCGCAGCCCTGCGGCGCGGGATTTCTGTCGCGCCCTTCAAGCCGCAGAACATGTCAAACAATGCCGCAGTCACCCACGACGGGGGTGAGATCGGGCGCGCGCAGGCGCTTCAGGCCATCGCATCGGGCCGCAGCTTGTCGGTGCATATGAACCCTGTGCTGCTCAAACCTGAAACCGATACTGGTGCGCAGGTCGTGGTGCAGGGCCGTGCCCGGTCCCGACTTGAGGCCGGTGATTTCGGTGCGGCCCGCAGGGCGTTGCTGGAACCCGTATTGGATAGCTTTGGTATCCTCGGCAAAACCGCTGATCTGATCATCGTCGAAGGGGCAGGCAGCCCGGCCGAGACGAACCTGCGCAAGAATGACATTGCCAACATGGGCTTTGCCCGCGCCGCGAATGTGCCGGTGATCCTGGCCGGTGACATCAATCGCGGCGGCGTGATCGCCCAGATCGTCGGCACCCAAGCGGTGATGGACCCCGACGATGCCGCCATGGTCGCGGGTTTTCTGGTCAATAAATTTCGTGGTGATGTGCGCCTGTTTGATGATGGCTATCAAGATATCATCGACCGCACCGGTTGGGCCGGCTTTGGTGTTCTGCCTTGGTTCAGTGGCGCGCATTTGCTGCCCGCCGAAGATGCAGTTGATCTGGCCCGCGCGCGATCGGATGGCGCGTTTCATGTCGTCTGTCCCATGCTTTCGCGCATTTCGAATTTTGATGATCTTGATCCGTTGGCGGCAGAGCCATCGGTGCGGCTGACCATGATCCCGCCGGGCACCCCGCTGCCTGCTGACGCTGACTTGGTGATCTTGCCCGGTACGAAATCAACCCG
Source organism: Sulfitobacter marinus (assembly GCF_900116285.1). GTDB lineage: Bacteria > Pseudomonadota > Alphaproteobacteria > Rhodobacterales > Rhodobacteraceae > Sulfitobacter > Sulfitobacter marinus. The sequence continues at coordinate 19,647 of NZ_FPAJ01000007.1, forward strand.
CGGCGACCTGAATTTCATGCGCGCCCAAGGCTGGGATATCGATCTGCTGGCCCATGTGCGGCGCGGCGGGCATGTCTTGGGTGTTTGCGGTGGCTATCAAATGCTGGGCCATGTCGTCGCGGATCCAGAAGGGATCGAGGACGCTGCGGGCCAGGACGCCGGACTCGGCTTGTTGGATGTGGAAACCCTTATGGCGGCGGATAAAACCCTGACCCGCGTCACCGCGACCCATACTGCCACTGGTGCGCAGATTGACGGGTACGAAATTCATATCGGTCAAACCAGAGGGCCAGATTGCCAACGCCCCTATTGTCAGATCGACGGTGTGTCAGATGGTGCGGTGTCACGGGATGGCAAGATCGCAGGCACCTATTTACACGGGCTGTTTTCCAATGACAGCTTTAGAAAAGCGTGGCTGGCGCAACACGGGCTGTCTGCCGCGCCGGTATCCTATAGCCAAACGGTCGAGGATACGTTGGACCAACTGGCCGATCACATGGAGCAGCACCTAGATGTGTCCGCAATTCTGGCCAGTGCCGGCCCTGTTTGAACATTGGGCCAATCACGCCCTTGTGTCTTTGGTTAATCACATAAATACATGCGCCACCTAACAGGAAGTATCTTAAATGGAACGTAATCTTACTCTTGTTGCCTTGTTTGCAGCACTTATTGCGGCGCTTGCGCTGATCCCCCAATTCACCTTGGCCTTTGGTGTGCCAATCACGGCGCAAAGCCTTGGCGTCATGCTATGTGGCACCGTTCTTGGGTCCAAACGCGGCGCGCTGGCGGTGTTGCTGTTCATGTTGCTCGTTGCCATTGGCTTGCCCCTGCTGGCGGGTGGTCGTGGCGGTCTGGGATCGTTCATGTTGCCGTCGTCCGGCTTCTTGATCGGTTTCCCCTTTGCTGCATTTGTCACAGGCCTGATCGTTGAAAAATGGCAGGGCCCTTCGCTGGCCATCGTCGGGGGTGTCGCGTCGGTTATTGGCGGCATCATTGTGCTTTATGCCTTTGGTATTGCCGGTCTTGCCATTGCGTTGGACAAAACCCTGCTGGAATCGGCCGCATTGGTCACCGTCTTTATCCCCGGTGACATCATCAAGGCGGTACTGGCGGGGCTGATCACAGCCGCGCTGTACAAGGCCCGCCCGGCAAGCGTGTTGTCACGCGCCTAAAGCCACGCGTTTAAATGACTATGAAAGCGCCCTGATTACGGGGCGCTTTCGCCTATATCCCAAAACAGCCCTGTCATGATTTGCAGCCCGCTTTCGCAGACGGGTTTCAGCACATGTTCATTTGGCGCGTGCTGATTGCAGCCAAGATAACTGTGGGGAATCCACACCGTTGGCAGCCCTAAAATATCCGCAAAACATTCATTTGGTAGAGACCCGGCAAGATTTGGCAGCACATGCGGTGCCATGCCGGTGGTCTGTGTGATTGATGTTTTGACATATTCGACCCAAGGATGTGTCGGATCCAAACGAGTGGCCGGGAAAATCGCCGCGTCAGGGACGATCTGCACCTTTTGCAGCCCGTGCGCATCCAGATGGTTGCGCAGGGCTGGCAGCAACGCCTGTGGATCGGTGCCTACGACATAGCGCAACTGACAGGTCGCCCGCGCCTTGCCGGAAATAGCATTTACTGGCGCGTCCGGCACGCCGCTTGTCATCGCCAGCACAGCAAAGGAGTTCCAGCCATAGGCGCGCTCTGCCGGGGTCAGGGTTTCTTCGCCCCAATCTTCGTCAACGGGGGGAAAGCTGCCTTCGACAATGGGCAACCCATCCAGCGCGTCACGGATGGTTTGGGTCAGGCTATCGGGCCGCCATTGCGGAATGCGCAATTGCCCGCGTGCATCGGTGATAGACGCGATGGCATGGGACAGCAGCATCGCAGGATCGGCCAGCAACCCGCCCCAATTGCCCGAATGATGCGCCCCTTCGCGCAGATCCACGACCAGATCAAAGCTGGCCCCGCCGCGTGAACCCATAAACATCGTGGCGCGATCCGGCCGCAATCGTGGCCCGTCTGACGCAATCAGCACATCCGCTGACAGCAGGTCTGTGTTGGCACTGCAAAAGGCCGCCAATCCCGGCGATCCGATTTCTTCGCTCATCTCAAAGATAATTTTGACGTTGAACCCAAGGTGGCCCCGCGTTGCCAAAACCGTCTCTAGCGCCTTGAGGTTAATCAGATGTTGAACCTTATTATCCGCAGCCCCGCGCCCATATAGGCGGTCACCGTCCTGGGTCAGTTCAAACGGGGTAAGCCCCTCGCGCCATCGATCGGTCTGTGCACGGGTCACATCGCCATGGCCATAGGATAAAACCGTTGTGAAATCAGGGTCTTCAATCCGCAGCGCCACCAAAAGCGGACCGCCGGAGGGATCAGGATTATTATGTCTCTGGATCTCAAACCCCATCGCATTCAGCCGCGGCTCAATTGCCGCGTCCAGATAGCGGGTCAACTCGGGCTTTTGTTCCGGTGTTTGGCTTTCCGTTTGAAACGCGACCAAAGCGGCAAGGTCTGATTGTAACCGCCCGCTGTCAAAATATGTCTGCGCAGTCTCTAGCGCCGCGTCGCGGGAAATCGCGTTACCCTCGTGCATAGATATCCTCGTATCTGATAATATCGTCTTCACCCAAATAGCTGCCGGTTTGTACTTCGATCAGCACCATCGGGACTTTGCCGGGGTTTTCCATGCGATGCACAGCCCCCAGCGGGATATAGACAGATTGGTTTTCACTGATCAATTGCACTGTATCATCGACGATGATTTTGGCGGTGCCTTCAACCACGATCCAATGCTCTGAGCGGTGGTGATGGCTTTGCAAGCTGAGCGACGCACCGGGGTTCACGACGATGCGTTTCACCTGAAACCGGCCGCCGATGACCAGGCTTTCGTACCAGCCCCAAGGCCGGTAATCGCGGGGCAGTTGCACCGCCTGGCTTGACCCCTTGGCCTTGAGCGCATCAACGGCTTCTTTCACGCGCTGTGCCTTGGATTTATCGGCGACCAGTACCGCATCGCCCATGGCGATGGCCACGATATTGTCCAGCCCGATCCCGACCAACTGCAACCCGTCGGTTTCCGACCTCAGCAGGGTATCTTTGCAGTCAATCGCGGTGGCATTGTCAGAACAGACATTCCCCTGCGCATCCGGTCCGGATTCCATCCAAACAGCATCCCAGCCGCCCAGATCTGACCAACCCGCGCCAAAGGGCATCACCGCCAGATTATTTGCCTTTTCCATGATCGCATAATCGACCGAGATATCGTCGGCCTTGGACCATGCGGCGGGATCAAGACGGGTAAAGCCAAGATCCGGATCTGCCTTGTTCAGTGCCTCGGTGACGGCGGTTAGCAGGGCGGGCGCATGGGCCTCATAGGCGGCAATAATGGCCTCTGCGGTGAACAGGAATATACCGGCATTCCACAGAAAATTCCCGGCTGCCAACATCTTGGCTGCGCGGCCTGCATCCGGTTTCTCGACAAATCGCGCCAGCGATTGTGGCGTGTTGGCATCTGCGTCCGCACCCGTCGCTAACTCCAAGTAACCATAGCCCGTTTCGGGTCGTGTGGGCATGATGCCAAAGGTCACCAAATCACCCGATTTCGCCCGCTGCACGGCAGCCTGAACCGTGGTGGCAAAAGCATCCGTATCAGGGATCACGTGATCGGACGGGGCCACCAGCATCAGCGCGCCGGGGTCCGTCTTTGCGATCCACAATGCTGCTGCAAGGATGGCCGGCGCGGTATTGCGCCCCTCCGGTTCGATCAAAATCCCCATCGCGGCCTGTTCGACCTGCGCCAACTGTTCTGTCACAATAAAGCGGAATGGATCCCCCGTCACAACCAAGGGTGCCGCAAAACCGTCGCCAGACAAGCGCCGCGCCGAGGCCTGGAACAAGCTTCCATCGCCCATGAGCTTGGCGAACTGCTTAGGGTATGACTTGCGCGACAGCGGCCAAAGGCGTGTACCGGAACCGCCACAAAGTAGAATAGGATGGATCATGATATGGACCTTAATAGCGATTAATCTAACGAGACATTAATTAAATTTGTAGCATTCAGGACCGAACCGTTTCCTGCTGCAAGAACCAATCGTAGGTTTCTTGCAAACCGTCTTTCAACGCGATTTTAGCCTGCCAGCCCATATCGGCCAGACGCGATACGTTCATCAGCTTGCGCATCGTGCCATCCGGCTTCGACGAGTCAAAGGTCAGCCTTCCCTTAAACCCCGTCGCATCTGCCACCATCTGCGCCAGCGCGCCAATGCTGACATCTGTGCCCGTGCCCACGTTGATATGGCTTAGCATCGGTTGGGTGTTCGCGCTGTACGTTTCCTGGGGCAGGTCGAGCACAAACAGGGACGCCTCGGCCATATCATCCACATGCAGGAATTCGCGCATGGGCTTGCCGGTGCCCCAGATTACGACCTCGTCCAATTCATCACGCGCGGCCTCGTGGAAACGATGGATCAGTGCGGGCAGAACATGGCTGTTCTGCGGGTGAAAATTATCCCCCTGCCCATACAAATTGGTCGGCATCACGCTGCGATAATCGACCCCGTGCTGCCGGTTATAGCTTTCACACAGCTTGATGCCCGCGATTTTCGCGATGGCGTAGGGCTCGTTCGTGGGTTCAAGCGTGCCGGTCAGAAGCGCGTCTTCGGCCATCGGCTGTGCCGCGTCGCGCGGGTAAATGCACGAACTGCCCAGTTGCAGCAGCTGTCTGACCCCAGCGGCAAAGGCCTGATGGATCACGTTGCATTCAATCATCAGATTTTCGTAAATAAAATCAGCGGGGTAGGTGTTGTTCGCCATGATCCCGCCAACGCGCGCGGCGGCAAGGATCACCACATCGGGTCTTTCCGACATCATGAAATCGCGCACGTCCGCTTGCGACGTCAGATCAAGCTCCGCATGGGTGCGGGTGATTAGCGTTAGTGCCTCACCTGCGTTCTTGCGCGCCTGTAACTGACGCAAAATCGCGCCCCCGACCATGCCGCGATGTCCTGCTACGTAAATCTTGCGCATGGGCCTATCCATTCTCAAGCGAGATTGGCAAATCCAGCCCGTGCTCTTTCAACAGCGCATGCCGCCGCGCGACCTTCAGGTCATTGGCGACCATCTCGGCACATATTTCCTGCGTGGTGATTTGAGGCACCCAGCCCAGCTTTTCCTTGGCTTTGATGGGCGAGCCCAGCAGTGTTTCCACCTCAGCGGGGCGGAAGTATTTCGGGTCGATTTTCAACACCACATCACCGGGTTTCACGCCGGGGGCATTGTCACCTTGGATGCCGTCCACGATGGCACGTTCCTCAACGCCGGTGCCCTCGAACCGCAATGTGATCCCCAGCTCGGCTGCCGACCAGATGATGAACTGGCGCACGGAATATTGCACACCGGTCGCAATCACGAAATCATCGGGTTCGTCCTGTTGCAGCATCATCCACTGCATCCGCACGTAATCCTTGGCATGGCCCCAATCGCGCAGCGCGTCGATGTTGCCCATATACAGGCAGTCCTCCAGCCCTTGGGCGATATTGGCCAGCCCGCGGGTGATCTTACGCGTGACAAAGGTCTCGCCGCGCCGCGGGGATTCGTGGTTAAACAGGATGCCGTTGCAGGCATACATGCCATAGGCCTCGCGGTAGTTCACCGTGATCCAATAGGCGTACATCTTGGCCACCGCATAGGGGCTGCGCGGATGGAAAGGTGTGGTTTCGGTCTGCGGGGTTTCCTGCACCAAACCATAGAGCTCGGAGGTGGATGCTTGGTAAAACTTGGTCTGTTTCTCAAGACCCAGAAACCGGATCGCTTCCAGCAACCGCAGCGTGCCATTCGCATCCACATCCGCCGTATATTCGGGCGATTCAAAGCTGACGGCGACATGGCTTTGCGCGCCAAGGTTATACACCTCGTCGGGCCGCACTTCGCTAATGATCCGCGTCAGGTTCGAACTGTCGGTCAGATCGCCATAATGCAAATGCAGCTGAGGGTTGGACACATGGGGATCTTGGTAAATATGATCGATCCGCTGGGTGTTCAGCGACGACGCCCGCCGCTTGATCCCATGCACCTCATACCCTTTTTCCAACAGGAATTCCGCAAGGTAAGACCCGTCCTGGCCTGTAATCCCGGTGATTAGCGCGCGCTTCGCCATGAAGGCCCCCGTTTCTGCCGTCAACATTATAGCGGCCCCGTCAGTGCAGGGCTAATTGTTGTTTAATCAGGATTTAGTGGTGCTGGTAAACCTATGCGTCAGGTTCTTTGTCGCGAGATCAGAAGTTTCAGCGCGACGTTGCCCTATAAGGCAAAGAAAAGCCCCGCCCCCTTGGTCAAGGGGCGGGGCTAAGATCGTTTAGCCGATGATGGCGTTCAGTGTTGCCGAGGGGCGCATGACCGCCTCGGTTTTGGCTGGGTCCGAGTGGAAGTATCCGCCCAAATCAACCGCTTTGCCTTGGACTTCGGCCAGTTCGGCCATGATCTTGTCCTCGTTCGCGGCCAGCTTTTCCGCGATAGGGGCAAAATGCGCGGCTAGATCGGCGTCGCCGGTCTGTGCTGCCAATGCTTGCGCCCAATAGAGTGCAAAGTAGTAGTGGCTGGCGCGGTTGTCGGGCTGGCCGACCTTGCGCGAGGGCGATTTGTTGTTGTCGAGGATACCTTGCGTGGCATCATCAACCGCCTTGCCCAAAATCCGCGCCTTTTCGTTGTTCTTTTGATCGGCCAGGAACTTGAGGCTTTCACCCAAGGCGCAGAATTCGCCCAGTGAATCCCAGCGCAGGTGGTTTTCTTCGACCAGCTGCTGAACGTGCTTGGGTGCAGATCCACCAGCACCGGTTTCAAACAAACCGCCGCCCTGCATCAGCTTCACAATCGACAGCATCTTGGCCGAGGTGCCCAGTTCCAGAATCGGGAACAGGTCGGTCAGATAGTCGCGCAGCACGTTGCCGGTGATCGCGATGGAGTTTTCACCCTTGCGGATGGTTTCCAGCGTTTGGCGCGTGGCCTTGGCAGGCGACATGATCTGGAACTTGTCAGCCACGCCTTTCGCCTCAAGGATCGGCTTTACGTAAGCGATCAGCTTTGCGTCGTGTGCGCGGTTTTCGTCGAGCCAGAAAATAGCCTCGCAGCCTTCGGCTTTTTGACGGTCGATTGCCAGTTGCACCCAGTCTTCGATCGGTGCCTTGCGGGCCGATGCGGCGCGCCAGATGTCATTCGCCTCAACGGCATGCTCGGAAATTACATCGCCGTTGGCGGCGATCATTTTCACGGTGCCGTCGGCAGGGATTTCAAAAGTGGTCGGGTGCGAGCCGTATTCCTCGGCCTTTTGGGCCATCAAACCGATGTTCTGCACAGTACCCGAGGTCGTCGGATCCAGCGCGCCGGTTTCTTTGAAATACTTGATGCTTTCGTCATAAACGGGGGCATAGGAATTGTCAGGGATCACGCAGTTGGTGTCGTGTTCCTTGTTGTCCGGGCCCCAGCCCTTGCCGCCTGCGCGGATCAGCGCGGGCATGGACGCATCGATGATCACGTCGGACGGGACATGCAGGTTGGTGATGCCCTTGTCAGAGTTAACCATATACATCGGTGGACGCTCCGCCATGGCGGCTTCGACCGCGGCAACAATCTCGGCGTTGCCTTCAATGCGGGCCATCATGTCGCCGATGCCTGCGTTCGGGTTCACGCCCGCGGCTTTCAGCTCTGCATCATATTTATCGAACACCGGCTTCAGGAATTCGCGCACAGCGTGGCCGAAAATGATCGGGTCCGACACCTTCATCATCGTCGCTTTCATGTGCAACGAAAACAATGTGCCGTCTTTCTTGGTCTCTTCGATCTGCTCGGCCAGGAACTTGTCCAGCGCCTTGGCAGACATGAATGTGGTGTCCACAACGGTGCCCGCTGGGAATGTCACGCCGTCTTTCAAAACGGTCTCGGATCCGTCTGCCGCCACATGCACGATTCTAGCTGCACCGGCTTGGGCGTCGCTCAACGTCAGGGATTTCTCGTTCGAGAAGAAATCACCGCCCGACATCGCGGAAACCTTGGTCTTGCTGTCCTTGGACCATGTGCCCATCGAATGCGGGTTGGCCATCGCGTATTTCTTGACCGCAATTGCCGCACGACGGTCAGAGTTGCCTTCGCGCAGAACCGGGTTCACAGCCGAGCCTTTGATCGCGTCATAGGCGGCGCGGGCTTTCTTCTCGGCGTCGGTGCTGGGGGCCTCGGGGTAATCGGGCAGGGTGTACCCTTGGGATTGCAGTTCCTTAACGGCGGCAACCAATTGCGGGACCGACGCGGAAATGTTGGGCAGCTTGATCACATTGGCATCAGGCGTTTTCACCAGATCGCCCATCGCGGCCAGATCATCCGATTGCTTTTGATCGGCGGTCAGCGCGTCAGGAAAGGCCGCCAGAATACGACCGGCCAGCGAAATGTCGCGGGTGCCAACAGACACGCCCGCCGCATCGGCAAAGCTGCGAATGATCGGCAGCAGGGAATAAGACGCCAGTTCTGGTGCCTCGTCTACCTTGGTGTAAATGATGTCAGGTGTGTTCGTATCAGCCATGGTTTCAAGCCTTTCAGGAAGTTTGGTATGCGATAGTACACTAAAGCAGAAATATCCACCTCATCTGCGCAAGATATATCGTCATTTTGCAAGAACGACAGCGGGTTTCGCATCGCCTGTGCCAGCCCGCATCACGTCGCCAGAACGCATCTTGCGGCGAAATCATAGGGTTGGCCTTTGTCCTGCCATCGGCCAAGGTGCGCGCAAACAGCAGTTTCAAAAAGGCACGAAGCGATGAAATCCTATCCCAAAGTTTGGTTCATGCGGCACGGCGAAACCGAATGGAACGCCGAAGGGCGCGTGCAGGGCCAAACCGAATCCGTTCTGTCGCCGCGCGGTTTGCGCCATGCCGAACAACAGGCGCGGTTGATGGCACCCATTCTTGAGGCTGACCTGCCGTGTTTCGTCTCGCCGCTGAAACGCACGCGCCAGACAGCCGACATCGCATTGGGCGGGCGCAGCTATGAAACCGACGACCGCCTGAAAGAGGTGTTCGCGGGCGAATGGGAGGGCCATTTGCGCGAGGACATCTACAAAAACCTGCCCGAAGGCATCACGCCACACAGCCCCCATATGGAGTTTTATTCAGCCGCCCCGGGTGGCGAGGGTTTTGACACATTCCAAGCCCGCGTACGGGATTTTGTGGCGTCGCTGACCCGACCAACGGTGATTGTGGCCCATGGTCTTAGCGGTCAATTGCTGCGCGGCGAATTATGCGGGCTTGATCGGGTCGAATTGGGCCAACTGACAAACCGTCAGGGCTGTGTCTATGTTCTTGAAAACGGTGTCGAAACGGTGCTGGAATTGAACGAAACTGTTTAGCTGTCTGCGTTGTCGCCGATTGAATAAAGGAACGCTTTGATGGCCGATAAAACCACCGTCGCGGTTGTGGGTTGCGGTCTGATCGGGGCCAGCTGGGCGGCGTTGTTTTTGCGCGCGGGCCATGATGTGCGCGCGTGGGATCCTGACCCGGAATCGCTTGGCGGGTTTCGGGGTCGAGTTGCGACACCACTGGCGCAATTGGAACAGATCGGCGGGCCGACCGTCCTGGGGGAACTGCATCTGGGTGCTGATCTGGGCGATGCGCTCGAAGGCGCGCGTTTGGTGCAGGAAAACGCCCCTGAAAACGTGTCGCTCAAACAAGACCTCTATGCGCAGATCGAGGCACGCGTGGCTGATGATGTTATCATCGCTTCCAGCACGTCGGCACATCCGTGGTCGCATCTGTCGGTTGGCATGAAACGCCCCGCCCGTTTGATCACCGCGCACCCGTTCAACCCGCCGCATCTGGTGCCTTTGGTCGAAATCTTTGGCACCGATGACGCGGTGGTGGCATGGGCCGAGGCATTTTACAGCGGCATCGGCTCCGCCCCTGTCAGGCTCAAGAAAGAAGCTGTGGGGCATATCGCCAACCGGTTGGCATCGGCGCTTTGGCGCGAGGCTGTGCATATCGTTGCCGAAGGGATTGCGGGCGTCGAAGCGGTGGACAAAGCGTTGGTGAACGGCCCCGGCCTGCGCTGGTCGGTGCTGGGCGCGCATATGGCCTATCATTTGGGCGGGGGTGCGGGCGGGATGGCCGGATATCTGGACCATCTTGGGACCAGTCAGGAGAAACGTTGGGCAAGCTTGGGCAACCCCAGCCTGACCCCGGACGTGCTCGAGAAATTGGTGAACGGAGTTACGGCAGAGGCGGCGGGCCGCAGCATTGCCGAGTTGGAAGCAGAGCGTGACGCCGCGCTAATTGCCTTGGCCAAGCTGCGTCAGAAATCAGAGTGATTAGATAGATTTGCGCGCCCGCATCGCCGCGGTGATCGTACCGTCGTCCAGATAATCCAGTTCACCACCAATCGGGACACCTTGGGCCAGCGACGTTAGGCGCACCTGCCCGTCAAGCTGATCGGCGATATAATGCGCGGTGGTTTGCCCGTCGATTGTGGCATTCAGCGCCAGAATAACTTCGCTGATGTTTTCGCTGGCGACCCGGTCAATCAGACGCGGAATGCGCAATTCCTGCGGGCCGATGGCGTCAAGCGCGGACAGCGTGCCGCCCAACACATGATAGCGCCCCTTGAACACGCCCGACCGTTCCATCGCCCACAGGTCCGCCACGTCTTCGACAACGCAAATCTCGCCATTGGCGCGTTTTGCCGATGTGCAGATATCGCAGATATCGCTGGTGCCGACATTGCCGCAATTCAGGCATTCGCGTGCCGTTGCTGCCACCGTCTGCATCATATCGGCCAGTGGTGTCAGCAGCAGCGCGCGTTTGCGGATCAGGTGCAGCACCGCGCGCCGCGCCGATCTGGGGCCAAGGCCCGGAAGTCTCGACATCAGATCAATCAGGGCGTCGATATCGCGTGTGCTGCTCAAGGGTGCGGACCTCGCTGCGGGGTTAAAAAGAGATTTTATGCCTTCGGCGAGGATTTAGATCCATTTGGAAAGATCAAAAGGGCAGCTTCATGTCGGCGGGCAGGCCCATGCCTTCGGTCAGCTTGCTCATCTCGGACTGGGCGCGATCTGTGGCTTTGGATTGCGCGTCTTTGATCGCGGCGAGGATCAGGTCTTCGACGACTTCTTTTTCGTCCCCGTTGAAAATCGACGGATCGATGTCGAGGGATTTCAGCTCGCCTTTGGCGGTGCAGGTCGCTTTGACAAGGCCGGCGCCGGATTCACCTTCGACGATGATGCTGTGCATGTCTTCTTGCATCTGCGCCATCTTGCCTTGCATTTCCTGCGCGGCTTTCATCATCTTGGCCATGTCGCCCATGGCACCCAAACCTTTTAACATTGTGTCGTCTCCTGAATTTCGTGTCTTGATCTATATGCGAATTGTGACGCTGCCGGACAAGGGGCACCCCCCTGCGCGCTAGTCGTCCTCGAAGGGATCCCATTCGTCTTCGACCTCGGGCAGGGCCTCAGACACGGCGGCGGCGGCGATGTCTTCGGGCGTGCGGATCGACAGGATTTTCGCCCCCGGAAAGGTCGCCATCACGGCCTGCATCAGCGGGTGGTTTTCGGCCTGGGATTTAAGCGCATTTTCCTTGGCATCGCGGATTTCGGCGATGGTTTCCGCGTCGCTGTCGCCGACGATGATCACCGCCCAGCGGTTGCCCGTCCATTGTTGCAGCCGAGTGCCAAGCCGTTGCGCCAGATCGCGCGGCGCGTCATCGGTGGGGGTGAATTCGATGCGGCCGGGTTGATAGGCGGCCAGCCGCAGGGTGTTTTCCACCTCGACCAGTAGCTTGACGTCGCGGTTGGTGCGGATCAATTCGACCACATGTTCAAAGCTGGGAAACCGCGCGAGCGCTTGGTCAACCGCGGGGGCGGTCGCTGTCAAGGTGACACCTGACGCGCCACCCGATTGAACGTGCTGCCCACCCATCGCTGAGGTGCTGCCGCCGCCACCACCGCCGTTTGGCGCGGGGGTCGGGGCCGCAGGGGGCGGCGTGGCATTGCCAAGCTTGCGCACCAGTTCTTCGGGGCTGGGCAGGTCGGCCACATGGGTCAGGCGGATGATCGCCATTTCCGCGGCCATCATCGCGTTGGGCGCGCTTGCGACCTCGTCCAGCGCCTTGAGCAGCATTTGCCACAACCGCGTCAGCACCCGCATCGGCAGCGTTTCGGCCATGGTCAATCCGCGGCTGCGTTCTTCGGGTGATACGGTCGGGTCTTCGGCGGCATCGGGGGTGATTTTTACGACTGACACCCAATGTGTGATCTCGGCCAGATCGCGCAGCACCGCCATCGGGTCGGCCCCGTCGGAATACTGACTGCTCAGTTCATTCAACGCACCCGCCGCATCGCCGCGCAGGATCATGTCGAACAGGTCGAGCACACGGCCACGGTCGGCCAAGCCTAGCATCGCGCGCACTTGCACGGCGGTGGTTTCGCCCGCGCCATGGCTGATTGCCTGATCTAACAGCGATGTCGCATCGCGCGCAGATCCTTCGGCGGCACGGGTGATCAAGGCCAGCGCATCATCGGCAATCTCGGCCCCTTCGGCCCCTGCGATTTTGCGCATCAAACCGATCATCACCTCGGGTTCGATCCGGCGCAAATCAAACCGCTGACAGCGCGACAGCACCGTGACCGGCACCTTGCGGATTTCCGTGGTCGCAAAGATAAACTTCACATGTTCGGGCGGTTCCTCAAGCGTTTTCAGCAGGGCGTTGAACGCGCCCGTCGATAGCATGTGTACCTCATCGATGATGTACACTTTGTACCGTGCCGAGGCCGCGCGGTAATGCACAGAATCGATAATCTCGCGGATGTTGCCAACGCCGGTGTTCGATGCGGCATCCATTTCCATCACATCGACATGGCGGCCTTCCATGATGGCCTGACAATGTTCGCATTCGCCACAAGGTTCGGTCGTGGGGCCACCATTCCCATCCGGCCCGATACAGTTCATCCCCTTGGCGATGATCCGCGCGGTAGTGGTTTTGCCGGTGCCCCTGATCCCGGTCATGATAAACGCCTGCGCAATGCGGTCAGCCTCGAACGCATTTTTCAGGGTCCGTACCATGGCGTCTTGGCCGACCAGATCGGTAAAGGTCTCGGGCCGGTATTTGCGGGCAAGAACGCGGTAAGCGGTGGTGTCTGACATGACGGTCCTTCGGGGATTCGGGTTGCACCATAAGATAGGGCGGGGGCGGGGCAGCGTCCACCGTTGTTGGGCCGGGGAATGCGAAGCTCAACGTACGCCCGGTGTTAAGCGTTGAATGCGATCCACCCTAGAGTGTAAACATATCCGAACCAAACCGATATAACACATCAAATCTTACAACTGGGGGCACGCGATGCGGCTGCGAGGGATACGGCGAAGCAAGAATGTTGAAGTACGTGGTGGCGGTCGTCGCAGCGGCGGGGGTCGTGCAGGTGGATTGGGGTTGGTCGGTGTTTTGGCCGTTCTGGCAATCGGCTATTTCACCGGTATTGATGTGACGCCACTGCTGGGCGGTGGCGGCACCCAAACCCAGCAGGCTGCGCCGGTCAGTCAGGCAGATGGGCAAGCCACCCAGTTCTCAGCACAGGTTCTGGCCACGACTGAAGACGTTTGGAGCCAAATCTTCTCTGAGCAATTGGGCCGTCAATATGTGCCACCGCGTTTGGTGGTTTTTTCCGGCGCAACTCAAAGCGCGTGCGGCGGTGCATCAGGGGCATCCGGGCCATTCTACTGCCCTGCGGACCAAAAAGCATATCTGGATACGCAGTTTTTCGACATGCTGGCGCGGCGCATGGGCGCGGACGGTGATTTCGCTGCGGCCTATGTGATTGCCCACGAGGTCGCGCATCACGTGCAAAACCAGCTGGGCATTTTGCCCAAGGTCGATGCATTGCGGCGGCAATCCTCCAAGGCTGAGGCGAACGCGCTTACCGTCCGGTTGGAGCTAATGGCCGATTGTCTGTCCGGCATTTGGGCGCAAAACGTCAAAGGGCTGATGGAACGTGGCGATCTGGATGAGGCGTTGAATGCGGCGCGTAAAATCGGTGATGACTATCTGCAAATGCAAGCGGGTCGCGCGCCGCAGCCGCATACCTTTACCCACGGTACATCCGCACAAAGAGCAGGCTGGTTCCAGCGCGGCTATGACAGCGGGCAGGTTGGCCAATGCGATACATTTGCGGCTGAACGGCTGTAGGGGGCGGGCTGCGTTCGGTCGTGTAGGGTAAAATTTACGTTTATAAACAGGTTTTTAAGTTGCCCATGAGTAACTTGGCTGCTGTATGCGGGCGTGCCGTTGCCTCAAAGGGCCGAATCATTTCGGAGGCGTGTGTTTTGGTGATTTGGGCTACCCCTCTCGTGCCATCCTGTGGATGACCCTGCCGGGGTGACGCGCATTTTACTTTGCAAAATACGCTTAGGTGAGAGGCTGATAACGACCCAAGTGGGGCTCGTTACGGCTGCTTCCTTCCGGATCTGACCGGGTTGGCGAGGCACCTGCCCGCACCAACCTCTCAGGGCCCATATAGTATAGGGTTTTTCAAAGTGCAAGGATCACAAGGTGATCTGGATACGGTCAAAACCGGTTTCCGTCTGCCCCAATATTTCAGGGCAGAGCGCGTCGATCTCTGAAAAATATCGGGCAGCTATCGGACTGGATTCAAAAACTGCTTTGAACGTGCCGCCGCAATTCAGCTGCCATGATTTAATGGTCATCCACTCGGTCAGATCATCGCTTTGCAAGGCCTGTACGATTGCTTGTACCGGGGTCAAATCGCTTTGAAACAGGGGGGCTGGCAGGTTCAGATCCGTGTAGCCGCCTCCGCCGGCCGCGCGAAATTGATTCGTGGCAATAATGAACTGCTGATCCGGGGTGACTACTGTACCCGCGTGCATCAGCGATCTGATCCGGTCACCCACAGACCGCGATGGATCAATGACATAATCCAGCCCGTAAATCGTATCAAAGATAAAACTGGGGCTTCGCTCGTCGCGTAACTGCTGGTCGGGCATGTCCGGGCTGAGCTGGTTGTACACCCGTGCCGAATGTTCCAGCCAGTTATGCAGCATGGAGCCCGTGATCTGCAACGCGCAAATCCGGTTGGTGGCAGGGGCAAAGTTCGCCAGATGCCGCCGCAGTACCGGCCCTTGCGGTATGTGGATATAGTTCGTCGGGCCGCTTTTCTCGCCCACAGTGCGGGTGGTGGCGGTTGCCAATATGGGCAGGTGATCATAGCCGCTGCCCGCCAATCCCTTGCGGACCTCGATCGCCTTGGACCGCGCCGCAAGCGCAAGCGTGCTGGCGGGATGTACCATCCCGAAATAGCTGTGCAGGTCGTATCCGATCTCTGCGACCGGCTCGGCCAGATAGGCGCGTGTGGCCTGATGGGCCTGAGTGCTTTGATCAATGATGGCGGGGTCAGGTATCACGTTGCCGGTGTTGGGCCAAAGCGCGCTGGTGTGTTTGCCGATATGCCATCCTTTGTTGGGCATCCGTACCAGATCCAGATCAATCACCCCCAGATCAGACGCGCTGTTGCCGGGCATTACCAGCGGCGATGCCGTGACGGGGCTGGTTCCTGTGATTGGTGCCAGAGGGTATCTTTGGTGGGTATGGCCCGCGATAACTACGTCGATGTCAGGCAGTTGGGCCAGGGCGGCGGCACCGGAATCACCGGTGATTGTCTGCGTCTCGGACGGGATGATGCCCATATGGGCAAGGGCGATGATCAGCTCGGCACCTTCTTTGCGTAGCTTTTTGGCTGCGGTGGCCAGCGACGCAAGCGGGGGCTGGATGCGGGCGCTCTTTGGCAGTTGTGATGCATTCCAGATGGCGGTTTCTTGGGGCAGGGCGGACAGGATGCCGATGGTCAGCGGGGCCGTTCCCTGCGATGTCTGGATGTCGGTTTCCAGCAACGCATAGGGGTGCACGCCCGCGACGGCACCGGCGGAAAGATTTGTCGAGACGACAGAGGCATCCAGATGCTCAACCACCTCGGCCAGATAATCGGTGCCATAGTCCAGATCGTGATTGCCCAGCCCGATTGCGTCATAGCCCATCGTGTTAAAGGCGCTGATGATGGGATGTTTGGACGCATCGCCTGACGTGCTTTGCCAGTCGGCAAGGGCGGTGCCTTGCAGGAAATCGCCATTGTCCAGCAAGACGGTGAGCCTTCCCTGTGACTGGGCATCGGCGCGGGCGTCGGCGACCATGGTGGACAGCCCCGCCAAACCGTTCTTGCTGTGCGGCGCATCAAAGGCATAATCAAACCCCAACAGGTTCATATGCAAATCAGTCGTGGCAAGTATCCGCAGCTTTGCGGTAACATGCGTCACGGGCGGGCGACCTTAGCAGTGGATGGCATAGGCCGCCTTGTGCTGTGGACTGTAAAACATAGTCAAATGCCTGGCTCCAATCTCATAGTGCTCTCTATGGTTGTTTTAGTGTAAGCGCTTCTCTTTTTAATTGAAAGCGTCCGGCCCGGAAATTTTGCCGGGCTTGGCTTTTGGGTCCGTTGCTGACTACCTAGGGCAAAGCAGATTTGAGGGACAGTATGAAGCACGCTGAGACAGTAACATTCGGGGGATCGTCGCTTGACCGTGCAGGCGAATTGCGCGGCGATAAAGAGACCGTCGCGGCGGCAAAGGCAGATGACGCTGCACGTGCGATTTTGTTCTGGCGGGGTAAGGTTCTGATCGATCCCGCACGTCCTGCGTCCCTTGTGCGTCTCCCGCTTGATCATCCGGCGCTTGATGATGCCAGTGGTACACCAATTCTGCTTGGCCGAGAAGACGGTGCCGCGCGGTTTGCCTATGACCTGTCGCAGTGGATGCCCGACGACGTTGACCCGCGGCAATTGGGGCAATTTTTGGACCCAAGCGAACAGCGGCATCCCATGCTGCCGCAGGACTATGTCTTTGTCGAATTACGGCGCTGCATGACGTGGTTAGACCCCCGCGATGCCGAACTGGCCGCGACCGGCAAGGCGATTTTGGCGTGGCACGAGATTCACGGGTTCTGCGCCCGCTGTGGTTTTGAAACGGTGATCAATGACGCTGGCTGGCAGCGCAATTGCCCGGCCTGCCGCGCATCGCATTTTCCGCGTACTGATCCGGTGGTTATCATGCTAATTACCCATGGGAATTCGGTTCTTATGGGGCGGTCGCCGGGCTGGCCTGCGGGGATGTATTCGCTACTTGCCGGGTTTGTGGAGCCGGGCGAAACGCTGGAGGCCGCCGTGCGCCGCGAAGTGTTCGAGGAATCGGGTGTGCGCGTGGGCGAGGTCAGCTATCTGGCCAGCCAACCCTGGCCGTTTCCCGCATCGCTGATGTTTGGCTGCGCGGGCGTTGCCACCAGCAAGGAGATCACCATCGATCCCAAAGAAATCGAAGACGCGGTTTGGATGACACGAGAAGAGATGTTGGATGTATTTGCCGGGCAGCACAGCACGATCCTGCCAGCCCGCAAAGGTGCAATTGCGCATTTCTTGCTGGAAAATTGGCTTGCGGATACACTGGATTGATATGATTTATGCATGTGACCGGAATATTATTTCTATTATTTAGTTGGACGCCATTATGAAATTTTCGACGAAAGAGGACATCGAGGCCCCCATAGATGCGGTGTTCGATATGCTGTGTGAGTTTGACACGTTTGAGCGGGCGGCCATGCGGCGTGGAGCCGAGGTCCAGCGGGTCGACACCAAGACCGTGCCGGGCACGGGAATGAAGTGGGAAGCCGCATTTGACATGCGCGGCAAGCGCCGCGACATCGAGGTCGAAATGGTGACCTTTGACCAGCCCAACGAAATTTGCCTTGAATCGACCTCGCCGGGTTTGCTTGGCACGGTCTCCTTTGAATTGATGGCTTTGTCTCGCAGCCGCACGCGGGTTGCGGCAAGCCTTGATATCAAGCCGAAAACCTTGTCGGCACGGTTGCTTGTGCAATCCTTGAAGCTGGCCAAAACGTCATTGACCAAGAAATTCAAACGGCGTGTTGCCGACTATGCCAAAGACATGGAAGAGCGGTATCAGCAATCGCAGGTAAGGCCCGCTGAATAGAAACAAGCGGGCTGCGTTTGTCTTAGCTTTGCCGGTCAGGGTCGGCGGGGTAGACGCCCAGAATTTCCAGCATGTTGGTGAAATATCCCAGTTCCTCAAGCGCGCGTTGCACGGCGGGATCGTCGGGGTGCCCTTCGATGTCGGAATAGAACTGGGTCGCGGTGAACGATCCGCCGACCATATAACTTTCCAGCTTGGTCATGTTGATGCCGTTTGTCGCGAAACCACCCATCGCCTTGTACAAGGCAGCGGGGATGTTGCGGACTTCAAACACGAAAGTTGTCAGCATTTTTTCAGCGCGGCGGGTCATGTCGATATCGGGGGCCATCAACAAGAACCGCGTGGTGTTGTGATCAAGGTCTTCGATGTCGCGCGCCAGCACATTTAGCCCGTGAATATCGGCGGCAACTTCGCTGGCCAGCACGCCGGTGTTGCGGTCATTTGACGCGGCCAGCTCTTCTGCGGCTCCGGCGCTGTCTTTTGCGGCTTCGGATGCGATCCCATGGGCGTCAAGCCAACTGCGTGCCTGCGGGATCAGCACCATATGGGCGCGGGCCAGTTTGATATCTTCAAGTGGAACGCCGGGTTTGGCCATCAGGCAGATGCGCACCCGTACAAAGGCCTCGTCGATGATGTGCAGGCCGCTTTTGGGCAGTAAACGATGGATGTCGGCGACGCGGCCATAGGTCGTATTCTCAACCGGAAGCATGGCAAGATCGGCGCGGCCTTCGCTGACGGCAAGGAACACATCCTCGAATGTCAGGCAGGGGACGGGAATCATATCGGGGCGCGCTTGAAGGCATGCCTCGTGGCTGTAGGCGCCCAATGCACCCTGAAAAGCGATGCGAGGAGAGTTTTTTTGGCTCATTTCGGGCATCCTTTATCAGACCTTTACTATTGTCAGCGCTTCGTAGGGGTAACTACACCTTGCCCCGACGAAGGGAAAGCAATAGATACGCGGACAACCCTATGCCCGAATACCAACGATGGACCTTCACGCATGTTCGATACAATGACGATCACTAAAGTAGCTGCCGGCTTGTTTGGGGCTTGGCTTGTTCTTTTGCTTGGCAAGTTCGCCAGCGAAGTAGTTTACCACAACGAAGTGCACGGTGACGCGGGATATGTTGTCGAAGTCGCCTCGGCTGGTGGCGATGAACCCGCTGAAGAAGTTGATTTCTCGGCTGTGTTGGCGTCTGCCGATGCCAGCGCCGGTGCCAAAGTTTTTCGCAAATGCGGTGCCTGTCACAAAGTTGAAAACGGCGAAAACGCAGTTGGACCGTATCTGTACGGCGTCGTTGGCCGCCCCGTGGACAGCGCCGATGGTTTCACCGCCTATTCCGGCGCCCTTGAACAAGCAGCTGATGTTTGGACACCGGAAAACCTGAACGCGTTCCTGACCAAGCCATCAGCATTTGCGCCTGGCACGACCATGGGTTTCGCAGGTCTTGGCAAGATCGAAGATCGTGCAAACGTGATTGCGTATCTCGACAGCCTCGACGACTGATCTGTCGACCTGATTTTACGAAGGGCCGCCCCACCCGTGGGCGGCCTTTTGCGTTTTGTGGTCCCATTTCAGTGAGATAACATATTCGCAACTTGTGTTCTTGCGCGGTGGGCCGTTAGCTTATGCGCTAGGACGGCCTTGCCGATATGACATTTTGCAAAGGAACATCTTGATGCCCCGCACCCATGCCAGCGCTGCACGTCGCGCCCGCAGTATGACATCCCAAACGTTTTGGATGATGTTTCTGACGCTGGGGACTATGTTGGTCAGCGTCGCAGCCTATGCCCAAGAGGGAAAGATCATCCGCAGTCACGGGTATTCGTTTTACGGCGATCTGAAATACCCCGCAGATTACCCGTATTTCGACTATGTGAACCCCGATGCCCCCAAGGGCGGCGAGATTGCGATCTCGACCCTTGGGACGTTTGATTCGATGAACCCCGCTTCGCGCAAGGGGCGTGCGGGCGCGTTAAGCCACATTATGTACGAAAGCTTGCTGGGCGAAGGGGTCGGCGGAGAACTGGCCCCGGCGGATGTTTATGGCGAAAGCTATTGCCTGTTGTGTGAAAGCCTTGAGTACCCCGAAACCAAAGACTGGGTGATCTTTCACATGCGCAAGGATGCCACGTTTTCGACAGGCGATCCGGTCACCGCGCATGACATCGTGTTCAGCCATAATCTGCTGTTGGATCAGGGTCTGAAATCCTATGGCGATGCGGTGCGCAAGCGTATCCCCAAGGTCGAGGCGATTGATGACTACACGGTCAAATTCTATTTTACCCCCGGCATCTCGCGCCGCAGCCTGATTAGCCAAGTGGGCGGTGTGCCTGCGTGGTCGAAAAAATGGTTTGATGAAACCGGCGCGCGGCTGGACGAATCCCGCTTGATGACGTCGCCGGGGTCTGGGCCATATATGGTGGAAGCGGTCGATGTGAACCGGCGCATCGTCTACAAACGCAACCCCGATTACTGGGGCAAGGACCTGCCGTTTAACGTAGGCCGCAATAATTTCGATACTATTCGTGTCGAATATTTTGGCGACGAAAATTCCGCATTCGAGGCGTTTAAAGCAGGCGAATACACCTTCCGCGTCGAGGGCAGTTCAAAGAAATGGGCGTCGGCCTATGATTTCCCCAAAGTCGCCGCCGGTCAGGTGGTCAAAGAGGAGCTCCCCGATGGTGCGCCGCCCACACCCGCGGGTATTGTTTTCAACCTTGGCCGCGATGTGTTGAAAGACAAACGCGTCCGTCAGGCGATTGCCTTGGGCTATAACTTTGAATGGACGAATGAATCGCTGCAATTTGGGTTGTTCAAACCACGTGCGTCTTTCATCCAAGACACGCCTTTGATGGCCACCGGCAAGCCGCAGGGGATGGAGTTGGCGTTGCTGGAACAGCTTGGCGATGTGGTGCCCGCTGAGATGCTGACCGAAGATGCGGTTATGCCGCATAGCTCGGACGCATCGCGGCTGTTGGATCGCCGCAATCTGCGCCGTGCGATGAAGCTGCTGGATGATGCCGGATGGGCCGTGGGGACAGATGGCAAACGCTATGACGCAAGCGGGCAGCCGTTGCGCCTTAACTTTTTGATGGATTCTGCCGGGTCGCCCACGCTGTCTGCGATTGTCGAAAACTTTATGTCGAATTTGCAGAACATGGGCATCGATGCGGTGCTTGAGAGAGTCGACAGTTCGCAATTTACGGCCCGCCAACGGGATCGCGATTACGATCTGATTTACGATCAATATCCGACGTTTCTGGGCACCGGCACAGGCTTGGCCCAGTTTTTCGGGTCAGAGGCGTCCGGCTATTCGGTGTTCAACCCCGCAGGTGTGGCCAGCCCGATGATCGACGCGATTATCGAAGTGTCCCTTGCGGCGCAGACCAAGGAAGAGGAAGACGCCAGCCTGATCGCGCTGGACCGTGCCTTGCGCTATGAGTTCTTCATGATCCCGACATGGTACAACGACAGTTTTTGGACGGCGTATTATGACCAGTACGAACACCCCGAAAACCAGCCCGCCTATGCTTTGGGCTATCTCGATTTCTGGTGGTACAACGCCGACAAAGCAGCGGCCTTGCGCGCCGCTGGTGCGCTGAGGTAAACGCCGCATATGGGCGCTTATATTCTTCGACGGCTATTGCTGATTATTCCCACTTTGATTGGGATTATGCTGATCAACTTTGCGCTGGTGCAATTTGTGCCCGGCGGCCCGGTTGAGCAGGCAATCGCCCGTATTCAAGGCGGCGGTGACGTGTTCGAAGGGTTCTCTGGTGGGGGGAATGACGCGGGTAATGCGGATGTCGCAGGCAACACCGAAAACTATGTTGGTGCGCGCGGGTTGCCCCCAGAATTCATCGCCGAGCTTGAGAAAGAATTTGGCTTTGACAAGCCCCCGGTCGAACGGTTCCTGAACATGATGTGGAACTATATGCGCTTTGATTTCGGAGAGAGCTATTTCAGGTCGATCAGTGTGATTGATTTGGTCAAGGAAAAGCTGCCGGTGTCGATTACGCTGGGGCTGTGGTCGACGGTGATCGCCTATCTGGTGTCGATCCCGCTAGGTATTCGCAAGGCGGTCAAGGACGGCACGGCCTTTGACACATGGACATCGGGCGCGATCATTGCGGCTTATGCCATCCCGGGGTTTTTGTTCGCGATCTTACTGTTGGTGCTGTTTGCGGGCGGGTCATACTGGCAGATATTCCCGCTGCGGGGGCTGACATCGGATAATTTCGATCAACTTAGCCCGCTGGCCAAGGTCGGCGATTATTTCTGGCACATCACGTTGCCGGTGCTGGCATCGACTATATCGGCCTTTGCAACGCTGACCTTGCTGACGAAAAACAGCTTTCTGGACGAGATCAAAAAGCAATATGTGATGACGGCACGGGCCAAAGGGTTGTCGGAACGCAAGGTGCTCTATGGCCATGTGTTCCGCAACGCGATGTTGATTGTGATCGCGGGTTTCCCCGCGGTATTTATCGGCGTCTTCTTCGGCGGATCGTTGATTATCGAGACGATATTCAGCCTTGATGGCCTTGGCCGTTTGGGGTTCGAGGCGGCCGTGGCACGCGATTATCCTATCGTGTTTGGCACCTTGTTTATCTTTGGTTTGATCGGGCTGCTGGTCGGTATTCTGTCCGACCTGATGTATGTATTTGTTGATCCACGGATCGACTTTGAACGGCGCGAGGGGTGATCTGATGGCATTGTCCCCCCTCAATCAGCGCCGCTGGCACAACTTTACCCGCAACCGCCGCGCCTATTGGAGCCTTTGGATTTTCGCAATCCTGTTCGGGATTTCGCTGTTTGCCGAATTTGTGGCGAACGACAAGCCGATCTTGGTTAATTATCGCGGCGAATACTTTATACCGATCTTTCAGTTCTATCCCGAAACGGCATTTGGCGGTGATTTCCAGACCGAGGCGGTTTATCGCGACCCCGAGGTGAAATGCCTGATTGCGACCGGCGGGCTGGTTGATTGTTTTGACGATCCCGATCAGTTGATCGAGGACGCCCAAGACGGTGAGATTGACGGCCAAGCGATCGACAAAGGCTGGGCGATCTGGCCGCCGATCCCCTATTCGTTCAACACCGCTGTGGACCGCCCCGGTGCCGCACCTTTGCCGCCCAACCGTCAGAACCTTTTGGGCACCGATGGCACCAAGCGCGACGTGTTGGCACGGGTCATTCACGGGTTCCGGTTGTCGATCCTGTTTACCTTGATTGTGACAGGTGCAGCATCGCTGATCGGTATTATCGCGGGGGCTGTTCAGGGGTTCTTTGGCGGTTGGACGGACCTGATTTTTCAACGGGTGATCGAGATATGGTCGTCCACGCCTTCACTTTATGTGATCATCATTATGTTCGCCATTTTGGGGCGCAGTTTCTGGCTGCTGGTGTTCTTGCTGGTTCTGTTCAGCTGGACGTCATTGGTGGGGGTCGTGCGGGCCGAATTCCTGCGCGCGCGGAACCTTGAATATGTGCGCGCGGCGCGGGCGCTTGGGGTGGGGAACGTGACGATCATGTTCCGGCACATGTTGCCCAACGCGATGGTGGCCCTGCTGACGATGCTGCCCTTTATCATCACCGGTACAATCAGCACGCTGGCAATCCTCGATTTTCTGGGCTTTGGTTTGCCGTCCTCGGCCCCGTCGCTGGGCGAACTGACGTTGCAAGCCAAGCAGAACCTGCAAGCACCTTGGCTGGCGTTCACGGCGTTCTTTACCTTTGCCATCATGCTGTCTTTGCTGATCTTCATCTTTGAGGGCATCCGTGATGCATTCGACCCAAGAAAGACATTCTCATGACTGGTATGCCAACCACGACCGAGACCAAATCTGCCCTGCTTGAGGTCAAAGATCTGCGTGTGTCCTTTCGTCAGGAGGGAGCGTTAACGCAGGCTGTTAAAGGTGTCAGCTTTACCGTTGAACGGGGCGAGACTGTTGCCTTGGTCGGTGAATCCGGTTCGGGCAAATCGGTGTCGGCGCTGAGCACGGTATCGCTGCTGGGTGACAGCGCCGAGGTGTCCGGGTCTGTCCTGTATGACGGGCAGCAGATGATCGGGGCGAGCGATGCCTTGCTGCGCAAGGTGCGCGGCAACGATATCAGTTTTATCTTTCAAGAGCCGATGACCTCGCTGAACCCGCTGCACACGATTGAAAAGCAGTTGGGTGAATCGCTGGCGCTGCACCAAGGGGTCGTCGGCACCGCCGCGCGACAACGTATTCTTGAGCTGCTGAACAAGGTGGGGATCAACGATGCAGAATCCCGTTTGGGGGCCTATCCGCACCAGCTGTCAGGCGGGCAGCGGCAACGCGTGATGATCGCCATGGCACTGGCCAACAAGCCCGATGTGCTGATCGCCGATGAACCGACAACGGCGCTGGATGTGACTATTCAGGCGCAGATTTTGGACCTGTTGAAAGAGCTGAAAGACAGCGAAGGCATGGGCCTGCTGTTCATCACCCATGACCTTGGGATTGTACGCAGGATTGCGGACCGTGTTTGCGTCATGCAACACGGCGAGATTGTCGAGCAAGGCCCAACGGCCGAGATTTTCGATAACCCGCAGCACGCCTATACGCAAAAGCTGCTGGGGGCAGAGCCATCAGGCCGTCCTGACCCTGTGCCTGAGGGTGCCGAGGTGATCGCAAGCACCGATCACCTGAAGGTTTGGTTTCCCATTCAGCAAGGTTTCCTGCGAAAGACTGTTGATTACGTCAAGGCCGTGAATGACGCCAGCCTGACGGTACGTGCGGGTGAAACCGTTGGGATCGTGGGCGAATCCGGGTCGGGCAAGACCACGATGGCGCTGGCGATTATGCGGCTGATTGCGTCCGAGGGTGGCATAAACTTTGCGGGGCAAGATGTGCGTAAATGGTCGACGCGGGAATTGCGACGCCTGCGTAAAGACATGCAAATCGTGTTTCAGGACCCGTTTGGCAGCCTGTCGCCACGGATGACCTGTATGCAGATCATCGCCGAGGGGTTGACCATCCATAACGTTGATCCCGACCGAAATCAGCGAGAATTGGTCCGCGATGTCATGATCGAAGTGGGGTTGGACCCCGCCACGATGGATCGCTATCCGCATGAGTTTTCAGGCGGCCAGCGCCAACGCATAGCCATTGCGCGTGCGATGGTATTGCGGCCGCGTTTGCTGGTGCTGGACGAGCCGACCTCGGCGCTGGATATGACCGTGCAGGTGCAGATCGTTGACCTGCTGCGCAATCTTCAGCGTAAGTACGGGTTGGCCTATCTCTTCATCAGCCATGACCTGAAAGTCGTGCGCGCGATGTCGCATAAGGTCATCGTGATGAAGCGTGGGGATGTCGTTGAGTATGGCGATGCCGACACGCTGTATGACAATCCGAAATCGGATTATACGCGCAGCTTGTTGCAGGCGACCACCTAGGAAATAGACGGTCGGTGCCTGTTTAGCTGGGGCCGATCATGAAACAGCTGACATTGCGTGCGGCCAAACGGCGGCAGGCCAGATCAGCGGTTTCGCGGGTCATGCCGAGAAAATTCGCGTCATAGCCTTGAGGGCGCTGGACCACTTTACGCAATGTACCGTCAAGCGTCGAAATCTCGGACAGGGCGGTTTTGACCAAAACGGTTTCGGCAGCATAGCGGCTGGGGAAACGACCCACATTGACGCCCCAGTGACGCCCGCCCGATGTCGATACGCGGGTCACGACCTCTTGTTGTTGCGTTACCGCTTTTGCGGTCTTTGTTGGCGTGATCGAGGCGATTAACCCGCTTGGCCGCGCGGTGGGGCGTGGCGATACAGCGGCAAGGCTGGCGGGTTTTACATCCTTGACAGGGGCCGCTGCCACAGCCTGTTTAACTGCGGCATTGATGTCTTTGGCCAGCAACGGCGAGGTTGCCACCGGTGCCTCAGCCGTGGCGATGACCACCGCGTCGTTGCTGGTGGGGCGCAGCTGTGGCCGCTTGGATTTCGTGACCGCGCCGACCAGGCGGATCGTCTTGCCCGCGCGGCCGGAATTACTGGCAACGGGTGTGTTTTCGATATCGGCGTAAAGCGGTTTGACCGGTTTCATAAGCGGCGCTCTGGACGGTGCGCGGCGGAAACCAAGATCCATCAATTCAGCGACTTTTGCGTTG
The DNA here is from genome assembly GCF_900116285.1 of Sulfitobacter marinus. Taxonomy (GTDB): domain Bacteria; phylum Pseudomonadota; class Alphaproteobacteria; order Rhodobacterales; family Rhodobacteraceae; genus Sulfitobacter; species Sulfitobacter marinus. Next base: position 45,867 of record NZ_FPAJ01000007.1, read on the forward strand.
CGCGCGGTGGTCGAGGTGCCGCCAAAAACCGTGACGATGATCCGTTCGTTTCCACGCTCTGCCGAAGCTGTCAGGTTAAAGCCCGCAGCGCGCGTGTAGCCGGTTTTGATCCCGTCGGCACCTTTGTAGGACGCCAGAAAACGGCGGTTGGTATGGCTGACCTTGCGCACGCCTGCATCGGCTGTGATGCGGGAGAAGAGGTTATAATATTCAGGGAAATCATAGAGCAGGTGACGGCCCATGGTGGTCATGTCACGGGCGGTGGACATGTGGCCCGATTCCGTCAGGCCGTGGGCGTTTTTAAAGGTGGTGTTGGTCATGCCAAGCGCCTTGGCCATGCGGTTCATGCGGCGTGCAAACTTGGCTTCGGAGCCCGAGATCGCTTCGCCGATGGCGGTGGCCGCGTCATTGGCCGATTTCACCGCAGCACCCCGGATCAGGTAGCGCAGCGCGATGGTCTGGCCCGGCCGCATGCCCAGTTTGCTGGGCGGTTCGGACGCCGCGTGTTTGCTGATCTTAACCTTGGTATCAAGCGAAATTTCACCGCGTTTGATTGCGTCAAATGCGATGTAAAGTGTCATCATTTTTGTGAGAGAGGCGGGATGCAATCGCGTATCAGCATTACGGGAGTGAAGAACCTCGTTGGTTCTAGCGTCAATGACGTACGCGGCATAGGGGGCCGCCATGGCGCTGAGGGGGAGCACCACCAAAACCCAGATAGCCGCAAGAATGAATAGCCCATACCGGGCCGGCTGCACGCGCCGCGCTTTCATAATAACTGCCTTTTGCTCTGCCTCGGACCGCCGATTTTTCGACTGGCCACTAATTATTAAGGTTACCGTACCACAACTCGGATTTTCGATAAACCCTTTGAAATTAAGGATTACATGAAAAGGTGAATATTCTGTGAGCCACATCTAGCGGGTGCGATTCGCACAACCACTACTGAGGCGATTGTGACAGTAATGTGCCGCTAGCTTGGCGGGAATACCGCGAATCTTGTGCCGTTGGTGATTTGCCAAGATCAGGTGAGAATTTGTTCCAACTCTGACAGATCGCCAATTTGCCGAAACCGGGGGGCGTGATGGGGGGCGTCGGCGTGTTCAAGCGCCCAGGTTTGCCCATGCGGCACATGAATGCCCCAGCCGCCCGCATCCACCATCGGAACCACATCGGATTTCATCGAATTACCGACCATCATGCCCTGTTCGGCACCGTCGCCAAACTGCGAAAAGATGCGCCTGTAGGTCGCCGGGGTTTTGTCGGACACGATCTCGATCCCGTTGAACATTTCGCGCAGTCCTGACAGGGCAAGTTTGCGTTCCTGATCCAAAAGGTCGCCCTTGGTGATCAAAACCAAAGTATAGCGGCCTTGCAACGCCGCGAGGGTTTCCTGCGCATGAGGAAGCAAATCGACGGGATGCGAAAGCATTTCGCGGCCCGCATCCAGAATTTTGGCGATGACGCTGGCTGGCACTTTGCCGTTGGTCACATCAATTGCGGTTTCAATCATCGACAAAGTGAAGCCTTTGATCCCAAAGCCATAATGGGGAATGTTGCGCTGTTCGGCGACCAGCAAGCGTTCCATCAGCCTGTCGGGTTCGGTATGTTCACGCAGTAGGTCGGCAAAGTGATCTTGGGTCAGGACGAAATAATGCTCATTGTGCCAAAGCGTGTCATCGGCATCAAACCCGATCATCGTTAACGGTTTGGTCATCTTTCCAAGACCCTCTTTTATAAAGTCTGTTTCAGTCTATATAAACGCCTAAACGACTCACTTGAACACTTCTCTCGCAGCAGGAGCAGCAATGCGCCTTGATGATATCATGATGGCTGACAAGGATCGCGACGACGAAGACGTCGATCTGCTGACCAAAGTCAAACCCAAAACAAAGCGGCCGCCGCTGTACAAGGTGATGCTGCTGAATGATGATTTTACCCCGATGGAATTCGTGGTGCACGTGCTTGAACGCTTCTTTGGTCTGAACCATGCACAGGCGTTTGAAATCATGCTGACGGTTCACAAAAAGGGTCTGGCAGTTGTGGGTGTGTTCAGCCACGAGATTGCCGAAACCAAAGTAGCGCAGGTCATGGATTTCGCGCGCAGGCATCAGCACCCGCTGCAATGCACCATGGAAAAAGAAGAATAACACGTGATTGATGCACGTTTGCAGCTGGCGCTTGACGGCGGTGGCCTAGAATTACCAGATGAGGGGACGATTGCCGTCTTCCAGCCGCCCCGTGACAGTGATTTGCCCAGCCTCGACAAAGCCCGCGTTCAGATCATTCAGAATTTCAAACCAGATTATGATGCTTGGGCGGCGCGCGGCTATGACGTGGTTCGCAGCTTTGAGGGTGACTATGCGGCCTGCATCGTGTGCCTGCCCCGCGCCAAGGCAGAAGCGCGCGCGATGATCGCCGACGCTTGCGAGGCCTGCGATGGCATCGTGGTGATCGACGGCCAAAAGACCGACGGCGCTGACAGCATCCTGCGCGAGATGCGCAGCCGCGTGACGATTCACGGGCCGATTTCAAAGGCGCATGGCAAACTGTTCTGGATCGCCGAACCTGCCGCAGAATTCTTTGTGGATTGGAAACAGGGGCCGGAACGTACCGATGGCGGTTTTTGGACCGCGCCGGGCGTCTTCTCGGCGGATGGGGTCGATTTGGCTTCGGCGCTTTTGGTGGACGCATTGCCGGAAAAGCTGGGCGCGGAAGTCGCCGATCTCGGCGCGGGTTGGGGATTCCTCGCGGCTCATATCCTGACGCGGGAAAGCGTTCAAAAATTGTATGTCGTAGAAGCAGGGCATATGGCGTTGGAATGCGCGCGCCGGAATGTCGGCGACGACCGTGCAGAATTCCTGTGGGAGGATGCCACGGCGTGGGAGCCGCCGCATCGCTTGGATGCGGTTGTAATGAACCCGCCATTTCACACCGGCCGCGCGGCCGAACCACAAATTGGTCAGGCCTTTGTCGCGGCCGCCGCGCGTATGCTATCAGGGCAGGGCAAGCTGTGGATGGTCGCGAACCGCCATCTGCCCTATGAGGCCGAGCTGAAAGCCCGCTTTGCCCATGTAGAAGAGATCGGCGGGGATGCGCGGTTCAAGTTGTTTCATGCAGCCCGGCCCCTGAAAAACCGCCGCTAAGCGCCTTCAGCGCCATAAGGAACAGTTTTTATGTCATTTTCGATCAAAGGCAAAAACGTCATTGTGACGGGCGCGGCAAACGGGATCGGTCTGGCGATCGCGCGGCAGTTTGCTGACAAAGGTGCCAACGTCATGTGCGCCGATATGGATGAAAAGACGCTGGCCGAAGAATTTGGCAACACCAAGGACGAGGGCAATATCCGCTTTTTTGCGGGCGATTTGCGTCAGCGTTTGACGATTGCCAATCTTGTGTCCGCAACCATTGATGCCTTTGACGAGGTCGATGTACTGGTGAACGCATCGCGGCAGTTTTTGCCAACGGATGCATTGAACAACGATGATACCAGCGTCGAAACACTGTGGCAGGACAATGTGATGACCGCGCTGCAGCTGACGCAGCAAGTGTCGAAACGGATGATCAAGCAAGCCGAAAGCCGGCCCGAAGGGGTAATGGGCAGCATTATCAATCTTAGCTCGATCGCATCGCGACACACGCGACCCGAGCTGATGGCCTATTCGATGGCCGCCGCCGCGCTGGAGCAGATGACGCGGTCGATGGCATTGACGCTGGCCCCGCACCGGATCCGGGTGAATGCTGTTGCGTTCGGGTCGGTGATGAGCGGATCATTGAAGGCTTCGGTCGCGGATAACCGCGAATGGCGCGACGATATTCGCAGCCACACGCCGCTTGGCCGCATCGCATCGCCCTCCGAACTGGCGGATACCATTCAGTTTCTCGCGACGGATAGTTCCAGTTTTATGACCGGCGAAGTGATCGTGGTGGACGGTGGCCGTTCGCTGCTGGACGCGGTGGATGCACCGGCGCACTGATCTGCGCGAAAGAGGTAATAGCATATGACAGATGATTTCGAGGCGGCAAAAACCCGCGCGGCAGCATGGTTTCGTACATTGCGAGACCAGATTGTGGATGCGTTCGAAGGGTTGGAAGCAGGGCACGATGCCGGGCCGTTGGCCGATGCGCCTGTGGGCAAGTTCGAGGTCACGCAAACCAAGCGCAGCAGCGACGATGGATCGGATGCCGGTGGCGGATTGATGAGCGTCATGCGCGGCGGGCGTGTGTTCGAGAAAGTCGGTGTCAATATCTCGACCGTTTATGGCACATTGGGCGAACGCGCGCAGGTTGCGATGGCGGCGCGAAAGGGCATTCCCGGCATGAAAGACGACCCACGGTTTTGGGCCTCTGGCATCAGTCTGGTGGCGCATATGCAAAACCCCCATGCCCCGGCAGTTCACATGAACACCCGCATGTTCTGGACACCCCATGCGTGGTGGTTTGGTGGCGGGTCGGACCTGAACCCTTGCATCGAATATGCCGAGGATACGGCGCATTTTCACGACCAGCAAAAGGCGCATTTGAATCCGCATGGTTTGGGATTGTATCCCAAGCTAAAGGAATGGGCCGACGAGTATTTCTATATCCCGCACCGCAACCGTGCGCGGGGTGTGGGCGGTATTTTCATGGATGATCATTGCACCGGCGATTGGGAGGCGGATTTTAAGCTGACCCAAGATATCGGCCGTGCGTTTTTGCCAGCCTATGTCCCGCTTGTTGAAAAGCGCAAAGCGCAGGGCTGGGATGACGCGGATAAGGATGCCCAACTGGTGCATCGCGGGCTCTATGCGGAGTATAATCTGGTTTATGATCGCGGCACAAAGTTCGGGCTTGAGACCGGGCATGATGCCAACGCCGTATTGATGAGCCTGCCGCCCCTCGCCAAATGGGTGTGACGTTCTGACAGCGGGCACGGGGGTCAGCCCCCGTCCTGCGGACTCCCCCGGGATTTTGGACCATTTGGAAATGGGTCGCGGGGGGGCTATGTGCCCCCGTGCCAGTCGAAGAAATGCGGGCCGGCCTGGGCGAGCAGTTCCTGGGCGAGGTCGACGCCCATTTGACCGCCATCCGAGATTGGGCCGTTGCGGGTGCCTTTGATGACCTCTGATCCGTCGGGGCGCAAGACTTCGCCGCGCAGGTGCAGGGTGTCGCCGTCCAGCGTGGCAAGCCCTGCGATAGGCGTTTCGCAAGAGCCGTCCAGTGTGAGCAGGAAGGCGCGTTCTGCGGTCAGGCGTTGGCCTGTGGGGGTGTCGTGAATGGCGGACAGCAGCGCCTCTGTATCGGCGTCACCAGCGCGGCGTTCGATGCCGATGGCCCCTTGGGCGACTGCGGGCAGCATGTCGGTGTCGTTGATGGGGGTGGCGGGGACGTTTTCCATGTCCAAGCGGTTCAGCCCTGCCATGGCGAGGAAGGTACATTCTGCCACGCCATCGGCCAGCTTGCGCAGACGGGTCTGCACGTTGCCGCGGAATTCGACGACCTGCAGATCGGGGCGCTTGTGCAGCAATTGCGCGCGGCGGCGCAGGCTGGAGGTGCCGACAACCGCGCCTTGGGCCAGTTGATCAAGGGCGGACATCTGGGGAGCGACAAAGGCGTCGCGGGGGTCCTCGCGCGGCAGGAAAGTATCGAGCAGCAGGCCACCCGGTTGGATAGTCGGCATGTCCTTCATCGAATGGACGGCGATGTCGATCTTGCCCGCCAGCAGGTCTTCTTCGATTTCGCGGGTGAACAGGCCCTTGCCGCCGATGTCCTTGAGGGGGCGATCCTGGATCATGTCGCCGGTGACCTTGATCACCACCACCTCGAACGCGGTCAGGGGCAGGTTGAACGCCGCTGACAGCCGCGCACGGGTTTCATGGGCTTGGGCCATGGCGAGGGGCGAGCCACGGGTGCCGATGTGCAAAGGGTTCTGAGGGGTAGGCAGGGTCAGGGTCATGAAGTTCTCTTTGGGCCAAGTCAATTTTGTGCGACAATGCGGCACCCGCGCCTTGACTTCCAGCCCTCACATCTTGACCAAGGCAAAAGATTACCTGAGGAGCCGACACATGGCGCAGACAACAGCCCCAACCAAAACCATTTTGCGCGCTTTGGCGGGTGAAACGCTGGCGACACCGCCGATCTGGATGATGCGTCAGGCGGGGCGCTATCTGCCCGAGTATAAGGCCACGCGCGCCGAAGCGGGGGATTTCCTGTCGTTGTGCTATAATCCTGATCTGGCGACCGAGGTGACTTTGCAGCCGATCCGGCGGTTCGGGTTTGATGCAGCGATCTTGTTTGCGGATATTTTGCTGGTGCCACAAGCGCTGGGGGCCGATCTGTGGTTCGTCACCGGCGAAGGGCCGCGCTTGTCCACGGTCACCACCCAAGCGGATTTTGATCAGTTGAAGCCCGTGGACGATATCCACGAGACGCTGAACCCGATCTATCAAACCGTGCGCAACCTTGCGGGGGCGTTGCCACCGGAAACCACGCTGATCGGTTTTGCGGGCGCGCCGTGGACGGTGGCGACCTATATGATCGCGGGGCAAGGCACCAAGGATCAGGGGCCTGCGCACCAGTTGCGGATCAATGACAACCCGCTATTTGAATCGCTGCTGAACCTGATCACCAAGGCGACGATTGAATATATGTCGGCGCAGATCGAGGCTGGCGCGGAGGTCATGAAGATTTTCGACAGCTGGGCGGGGTCGCTTTCTGGCGAGGCGTTCCAGAAATACGCGCTGGAGCCGGCGCGCGAGATCACCCAAGAATTGAAGAAGCGCCACCCCGGCATTCCTATCATTGGCTTCCCGCGTGAGGCGGGCGATCAGTATATCGGCTTCCACAAGGCCACTGGTGTGGATTGCGTTGCGCTGGATAATTCCGTGTCTGCTGAGTGGGCTGCGGCCAATGTTCAGGTGGATGGCTGTGTGCAGGGCAACCTTGCGTCACGCCATATGGTCACCGGTGGGCAGGATTTGATTGATGAGACGCGCAGCATCGTAAAGGCCTTTTCCAAAGGGCCGCATATCTTTAATTTGGGTCACGGCATCACGCCAGACGCCAATCCTGACAACGTTCAATTGATGATTGATACGGTTCGCGACGCAGGTTGATGACATTAGATTGGTTTTGGCCCTTGACGGGGGCCAAGGCCCGTCATATTCGAAGCGCCGATGGCGTTATAGCTCAGTTGGTTAGAGCGAACGACTCATAATCGTTAGGTCCCTGGTTCAAATCCAGGTAACGCCACCATCCCCCACCCCTGAAATTTTGCGGTTTGGCCCGAAATATGCCGACCATAGCATGTCCGACATGTGAAATATTATGCATCACCGAAGAATTTCGTTTGACGGTTACAAAGTCAGCCGCGCTAAGTTGCTTTAATCTGTGGGTTTTACCAATGCGCAAAGGCCAATGCGGCATTGCACAGAAAGAGCGCTGAAAAGTTAATGACAAATATTGTTAGATGGCCTAACAATTTTGATAAGAAGCGTCGCGTTGCCTGATCTGTTGGGCAACATGCACGCAAGGGGAGGGAAACGGATGTATGGAGGAGAGCATCACATCTGTGATTGCTGTGCATCTGTTGTTGTCCCCGAGTTTAAACGAGTTTGCGGAAAGCGTGCATAAAGCGGGCACCGTTACGACCAACTATAGGGAGAGAAAACATGATGATGAGAAGAACCGTATTGGGTGTCGCTGCGGCCGCACTTGCCGTGGGGATGAGCGCGACAGGTGCCTTGGCACAAGACGTCACGCTGCGCATGCACCAGTTCCTGCCACCACAGGCCAACGTGCCCAAGCAGGTGTTGGACGTTTGGGCCGATAAGGTTCAGGCAGACAGCGGCGACCGGATCAAGGTTGAACGTTATCCGTCGATGCAGCTTGGCGGCAAACCACCAGAGCTGATGGACCAAGCGATTGATGGTGTGGCCGATATCGTGTGGACCGTGGTCGGCTATACGCCGGGCCGCTATCCGTCGACCGAGGTATTCGAATTGCCGTTCATGGTGAACGATGCACGGGCGGCCAGCTCTGCCTATTGGCAGATGTTTGAAAAGCACATGAAAGATGGCGAATTCAAAGATGTGCACATCTTGGGCACATGGGTGCACGGCCCCGGTTTGTTGCACACCAATAAAGAGGTGCGCACGCCTGCTGATATGCAAGGTTTGAAAATTCGCGGCGGATCACGTCTGGTCAACCAGCTTTTGGAAACAACTGGTGCAACACCTGTTGGCATGCCAGTACCCGCAATTCCCGAAGGCCTGTCCAAAGGAGTTATCGACGGGACGACCATCCCTTGGGAGGTGACGCCTGCGCTGAAAGTGTCGGAACTGGTCAAGAACCACACCGAGTTCACGGGCTCTGCGCTGTATACGTTGACCTTTGTTCTGGCGATGAACAAAGACAAGTACGAAAGCCTGCCTGACGATCTGAAAAAGGTCATCGACGACAATTCCGGCCATGAGTTCTCGGTTTTTGCAGGGGGGACGCAAGCGGATGCAGATGGCCCCGCGCGCGAAATCGCGGTAGGTCTGAACAACAACATCGTCACCTTGTCCGACGCGGAAACGCAGGTTTGGCGTGATGCCGCGCAGCCGATCTATGCGAGCTGGATTGCTGACATGGACAGCAAAGGCATCGACGGTCAGGCCCTGATCGACGAAGCCCGAGGCCTGATGGACGCGTACGGTAAATAAGCTAACGACATTAGCCATGGCCTGCGGCGCATCAAACGCCGCAGGCCAATCGCCACACCAAAATTGTCTAACTTAAGAGATGTCATATGCATCGGCTGATACAATTTCTTGCCCGGTTTACAGCAGTTATCGGGGGGCTCGTCTTGGTCGTGCTGATTCTGATGACGACGCTTTCGATTATCGGGCGCACCGCGAACAAAGTGCTTCATAACGAGTTCTTCCAAACCCAGTTGAACGGCCTGTCCCAAGCCTTGCTTGACCTAGGGATCGGAGAGATCAACGGCAATTACGAACTGCTAGAGGCTGGCATTGCCTTCGCGATTTTCTCGTTTCTGCCGATTTGCCAGTTTTACGGAGCCCATGCGAGCGTTGATATCTTTACCTCGGTTCTGTCGCGGCGGGCTAACCGCTGGATCGCCGCATTCTGGGAGCTGATCCTGACAGCAGTGATTATTCTGATCGTCTGGCGGTTGTTCGAGGGGATGCAGCGCTATATCGGCAATGGCGAGACAACGCTGTTTTTACAATTTCCGGTCTGGTGGGCCTATGCCGCCAGTTTCGCCGCGGGCATCATATCCTGCATCGTCGCGGCATATTGCGCCGTTGTGCGTGTGATCGAAGCAGCGACCGACGCAAACATCCTACCCAGCGAACAAGGGGCACATTGACGTGACCAATCTAGAACTGGGCTTTTGGTCCTTTCCTGTGCTTTTGTTGATGATCTTTTTGCGCGCGCCGATCGGATTGGCGATGCTGCTGTGCGGATTTGGCGGCTGGTATTTCGCCATGGGCGGCAACCCGACCCCGCTGCTGGCCAAGCTGAAATCTGAGACCTACACGACATTTTCAAGCTATTCATTGTCGATCATTCCGATGTTTTTGCTGATGGGGCAATTCGCGACCCTGTCGGGCATGTCCACGGCGCTGTTCAAAGCCGCCGAAAGCTTTCTGGGGCATCGCAGGGGTGGTGTCGCGATGGCCGCCGTCGGGGCCTGTGCCGGCTTTGGCGCGATCTGCGGCAGTTCGCTGGCCACGGCGGCAACCATGTCCAAGGTCGCCCTGCCCGAACTGCGCCGCTATGGCTATTCAGGGGGCTTTTCCACCGCAACACTGGCGGCGGGCGGCACGCTGGGCATTCTGATCCCGCCTTCGGTAATCTTGGTGATTTACGCAATCTTGACCGAACAAAACATCGCCAAGCTTTTCCTTGCCGCGTTCATTCCCGGCATTCTCGCGGCGCTTGGGTATATCATTACGATTTCGATCTATGTGCGCCTTAACCCCAATTCGGCGGGTACGCGCCCTGCGGTGCCGATGGGCGAAAGGTTCAAGGCGTTGGCCAACACATGGCCAGTTCTGGTGATTTTTGTCGTCGTTGTGGGCGGCATCTATCTGGGATGGTTCACCCCGACTGAAGGGTCCGCCATCGGTGCGGCAGGCACGGGGCTTGCGGCGTTGCTGTCTGGCAGCTTGAACTGGTCGTTGCTGCGCGAAAGCCTTCTGGGCACTGCGAAAACCACCGGCATGATCTTCTTTATCGTGCTGGGGGCCGGGTTCTATAACGGTTTTCTGGCGCTGTCTGGCGTGCCGCAATTTATGTCCGATTGGGTTGTTGGGCAGGGCTATAGCCCCTGGTTGGTGCTGACAATCATTTTGGTGTTCTACCTGATCTTTGGTTGCCTCATGGACAGCCTGTCGATGATCCTTCTGACCGTGCCGATCTTCTTTCCGGTGATTTCAGCGATGGATTTCGGGATGAGCACGGAACATGTGGCAATTTGGTTTGGTATCTTGGTTCTTATTGTCGTCGAGGTGGGGCTGATTACGCCGCCCGTGGGGATGAACCTGTTCATCATCAACTCGATGGACCGCGAAACACCCATGACCGAAACCTACAAGGCCGTGATGTATTTCGTCGGATCCGACATCGTCCGTGTGATCATTCTGGTGATGTTCCCCGCGATCACATTGTTCCTGTTACCGGGCTAGGTTTGGCCCCGTTCCCGCGTTGCAGCGCGGGTGAAAACATTCATTAGGTCCGCCTTGTCCGGCGGGGCCAAGGAGGAATCATGACCAACAGTGCCAATTTGAAACCCCACAAAGTCATTAGAACCGACCGGCCGGACGGGGCGATTATCCTTGAGTCGGGCTATGATCTGGGGCCGGTGGCGCGGTGCACGGGCGATTGGCTGCATGATTGGGCCGCAGCGACGCCCGACAGGGCCTTTCTGGCCGAACGGTCAGGTGCTGGCTGGCGGACGGTCAGTTACGCCCAGGCGCTTGAGATGGTGCGGGCCATTGCCGGGCATCTTTTGGAGCGTGATCTGGGGCCGGATAAACCCATTCTGATCGTATCGGGCAACAGTATCGATCACGGGCTACTGTCGCTTGCCGCGCAATATGTGGGGGTGCCGACCGTGCCGGTGGCCGAACAATACTCGCTGATCCCCGCGGCCCTGCCACGATTGGATTACGTGGCCAAACTGGTAAAACCGGGCATGGTCTACGCATCAGATGCCACCCAATACGCAGGGGCCTTTGGGTTGGACAGCCTGAGCCGCGCGGAAAAGCTGTCCTCGGCCCCCGGCGACACAGGTGCGACCGATTTCAACAGCTTCCTGACGCCAGGCGGTGCGGATGTGGATGCAGCCTTTGCACAGATCACGCCCGATACATTGGCGAAAATACTGATGACCTCGGGATCGACCTCTGATCCCAAAGGCGTGCTGACCACGCAAAAAATGATGACCACGAATCAAGCACAGCTGGCCCAAGCCTTGCCCTTTGTGACGACGCGGCCCCCGCAACTGGTGGATTGGCTGCCGTGGAACCACGTCTTTGGCGGGTCGCATAACTTTAACCTTATGCTGGCAAACGGCGGCAGTCTGTACATCGACGAAGGTAAGCCCGCCGTTGGGATGTTTGACAAAACCCTTGCCAATCTGCGCGAGATTTCCGGCACGATCAGCTTTAATGTGCCAGTCGGGTTCGCCCAGCTGGTCACAGCGCTGAAGGCAGACAAGCAGTTGCGTGAACGCTATTTTGCGCAGCTTGATATGATCTTTTACGCGGGGGCGTCGCTGCCGCAGGCAACCTGGGCCGAGCTGGAACGCCTTGCCATGGAGACGCGTGGCAAGCTGCCGTTGATCAACTCATCTTGGGGGCTGACAGAAACCGCGCCAGCCGCCTTGTTGCAGCACGAACCGGCAAAGGGCGCGGGTATCGTGGGCGTGCCGCTGCCCGGTGTGACCGTGAAATTGATCCCTGATGACGACGGGCGCTGCGATGTGCGGGTGGCGGGGCCGACGATCACCAAGGGCTATCATGACAATCCCGATAAATCCGCTGATGCGTTCGACGAAGACGGGTTCTTTGTCACGGGCGACGCGATGCGTTTTGTCGACCCGGAGGACCCTTCGCGCGGGCTGATGTTTGACGGGCGCATGTCCGAAGACTTCAAGCTGATGACGGGGACATGGGTGCGCGCGGCGCAGCTGCGGCTGGATATGCTGGCTGCCTTGGCCCCTTATGTGTCGGATCTTGTGCTGACAGGTCAGGGTCGTGCCGAAGTGGGCATGTTGCTGGTGCCCAACCACGCCACGATCAAGGCCGAGGGCTGGCAGGTGTCGGATGATGCGGGCGCAATGATCTGCCCGCCGCTGATGGAAAAGATCGGCGCAGTGATGAAGAAATTGGCCTCGAAAACAATCGGCAGCGCGTCGCGTGTGACGGGTGCGGTCATCATGACCGATCCGCCTTCGATGGGCGATGGAGAGGTCACGGCCAAAGGCAATCTTAACTTTCCCAAGATGCTGATGCGCCGGGCGGAATTGGTCGACCGGGTTTACGATCCCGCAGACGGTGCGCGTATATCGGCGGTTTAATGCAATAAACTGCCCAATAGGGCGAGTTGTCTTGCGGCAGTATTTAGTAAGTGCACAATAAAGCATCGACGTTTGGGAGGACCGAGATGACCGCTGCCAACACAATAGCGAATGCAGTCACATATTTCGTCGACCGTCACACTGAAGAAGGGCGCGCTAACAAAGTTGCGTTCCGAGAGATTGGCCGTGACCGGACATTGACCTACGGAGAGATGGCTGCGGGGGCGGGGATGGTTGCGGGCGCGTTGGCGCGCGCCGACATTCGCCCCGAAGAACGCGCAGCAATATTGGTGCTGGACCAGATCGAATTTCCGCAGATTTTCTGGGGTGCCATAAAATGCGGGGTTATTCCCGTGCCCCTCAACACGCTTTTGGCGGCCTCCGTCTATGATGCGATCCTGCGGGATGCACGGGCTGCGATCCTTTTTGTATCGGCCGAGCTGTGGGACGTCACCAAGGACGCGGTCGCGGGAAACCCCTATTTGCGGCATGTGGTGGTGATCGGTGACCCGGTCGACGGCACCACCAGTTTTGACGATTTCATTGCGTGTGCCGCGCCGCGCGACACCTTGCCGGTCAGCCCGGATGAGGTTGCATTCTGGCTTTATTCATCTGGGTCGACGGGCCAGCCGAAAGGCGTCGCGCATGTGCATTCCGCCTTGCGGGCGACCTCTGACACTTACGGGAAACAGGTGCTTGAAATTGCCGAGGACGATGTTGTGTTCTCTGCCGCCAAGTTCTTTTTTGCTTACGGTCTCGGCAATGCCATGTCGTTCCCACTGTCTGTCGGGGCAACGACCCTGCTGCTTGCGGGCCGCCCGACGCCCGATGGTGTTGTGGATATTCTGAACGCCGAAAAGCCGACTGTATTTTGCGGCGTGCCGACGCTTTATGCCGCGATGGTCGCCCATATGGACAGCGCGGGCAGCCTGAAGGTGCCACTGCGCACCTGTATTTCAGCGGGCGAGGCTTTGCCGGAAGAGGTGGGGTTAAGGTGGGAAAAACACGCGGGCACCAGCATCCTTGACGGTGTGGGATCGACTGAAATGCTCCATATTTTTCTAAGTAATCGCAAAGATGATCTGGTGTATGGCACATCGGGTGTTGCTGTGCCCGGTTATACGCTGCGTTTGGTGGACGAGACAGGCGAGGACGTGCTGCCCGGCGGCGTGGGCGAATTGTTGGTGAACGGGGCCTCGGCTGCGAATTCATACTGGAACCAACGCGACAAATCCCGCAACACTTTCGAAGGTGTTTGGACCCGGACAGGTGACAAATACGAGTTGGCCGAGGATGGCCGGCTGACCTACTGTGGGCGCACGGATGATATGTTCAAGGTGTCCGGCATCTGGCTGTCGCCGTTTGAGGTTGAAGGTGCGCTGGTCAGCCATCCGCGCGTGTTGGAAGCCGCCGTTGTGGCTGCCGAAGACGCCGACGGGCTGGAGAAACCCAAGGCTTTCGTCGTGCTCAAGGATGGCAGCGCGGATGATGCCTTGCTGGCCGAGCTGAAAAGCCACGTCAAAGAAAAGATCGGCAAATGGAAATATCCCCGCTGGATCGAGGTGGTCGAAGACCTGCCCAAAACAGCGACGGGAAAAATACAACGGTTCAAATTGCGAGGGGAAGCATGATGGGTGTGACATGGTCAAATGAAGCGGGTCAGCGGCTGACGGCGGGTGGGAAATCTCTGGAATATGCTGCATGGGGCCCAAAACCTGCCGATGCTCCAACGCTTGTGTTGCTGCACGAAGGGTTGGGCAGCGTTGCGTTATGGCGTGATTTTCCGCAGGCGCTGGTGGATGCCACCGGCTTTGGTGTGCTGGCCTATTCGCGGGCGGGCTATGGGGCATCTGATCCCGTTGATCTGCCGCGCCCGCTGGACTACATGACCCGCGAGGCGGAACAATCTCTGGGCGATGTGCTGGATGCTGCGGGGATTGAGCATGCGATTTTGCTGGGCCATTCCGATGGGGCCACGATTGCCACGATCTATGCGGGGTCGGTGTCCGATATGCGTATCCGGTCGCTGATTCTTTTGGCTCCGCATTTCTTTACCGAGCCGGACGGTTTGGCAGCGATCAGATCGGCAGGCGATGCCTATGCCAATGGAGGGCTAAAGGAAAAGCTGGCCAAGTATCACGACAATGTAGATGTCGCGTTTCACGGCTGGCATGATGTCTGGACTGATCCGGGGTTCGCGGCGTGGAATGTCGGCGATAGCATCGACCATTTGCGTATACCGGTGCTTGCCATTCAGGGGCGCGATGATCCTTACGGAACGCTGGCCCAGATCCAAGAGATCGAGACCCGGATATATTCCCCTCTGGAAACAGCGATTTTGGACAACTGCGGGCATGCGCCGCAGTCGGATCAACCCCATGCCACCTTGGAGGCGGTCCGTGAATTCTGCGCCCGCCTAGACCGGATTGAACGCGAAATCGTTCAGATGGCCTAGGGCATGGGCGTTTTGGTTCCACCGCATGCACATGTGCCGGGCCTGAACGCGCGCCATCCCGAAGATTGGTTTGATCATATCAAGGCGAGTGCCACCGACGAAACGCCGGTTCAACTGCTGCATCAGACCGAGGCGTGGCAGGCCGGGTTATCCTATTTCCATGGCGGGTATTTTTGGGAATGCCACGAGGTTCTAGAGGCGGTTTGGATGCATGCGCCTGATCCCTCACCTGAACGGACCTTTGTGCAATCCATGATCCAACTGGCCAACGCGCGGCTGAAAGTTCGGATGGGCAAACCGAACGCGGCGCGTAGGCTCTGTGCTATGGTCGATGATCTGTTGGGGCAATGCGGGGCGGCTGAAACGATTCTGGGGCTGCGGCTGAGCGATACCAGTGCTTGGGTCGAAGCAACGCGAGTGCAGATAAATATGCTAGATAATGCATGAAATACCAAGTTACTTGGCCTAAATTCAGAAATATATGGCAATAATATGCCATATTGTGCACTAATTGACCAAAGAGACGGTGTTGTGAAGTGGCGACAAACCGGACCGACAAGGGAGACTGCATGTGACCAAGATTATCGATTTTCAAACTGATCCGTCCAAATATCGCCACTGGAAAATCGATTATGATGGCCCTGTTGCCAACCTCTATATGGATGTGGATGAAAACGGCGGGCTGTTTGAGGGCTACGAGCTAAAGCTGAATTCCTATGATCTGGGCGTTGATATCGAATTGGCAGATATCGTGCAGCGGATGCGGTTTGAACATCCAGAGGTTAAAGTCATTGTGATGCAATCGGCCAAGGACAAGGTGTTTTGCGCCGGTGCCAATATCCGCATGCTTGGCGGCGCTGCGCATAGTCACAAGGTGAACTTTTGTAAGTTCACCAACGAGACGCGCAACACCTATGAAGCGGCGCTGGCAGACAGTGGCCAAAACTATATCTGCGCGGTCAAAGGGGCCTGTGCAGGGGGCGGATACGAACTGGCTCTGGCGTGCAATCACATCATGCTGACCGATGATAGCACGTCCTCGGTTGCCCTGCCCGAGGTGCCGCTGCTGGCGGTTCTACCCGGTACAGGCGGCCTGACCCGCGTCACCGACAAGCGCAAGGTTCGCCGGGACCGCGCCGATGTGTTTTGTTCGATCGAGGAAGGCGTGAAGGGCAAGCGTGCCAAGGAATGGCGTCTGGTCGATGAGGTGATCCCGAATTCAAAGTTTGACGAAACGGTGGTTGCACGCGCACGCGAGATGGCTGCAAATTCGGACAAGGTAGATGTGGCGCAAGGTATTGAACTCACACCCCTGTCGCGAAGCTTCACCGCGGATGGCATCACCTATTCCACCGTTGAGGTGGTGCTGAACCGCAGTGCAAAACGCGCGACGGTGACCATCAAAGGGCCAGATGCCGCGGCCCCTGCCGATGTGGATGCGTTGGCAGCTCAAGGCGCAGAGGCATGGATATTGCGCTGTGCACGGGAACTCGACGACGCCATCCTGCACTTGCGCAACAACGAAAAGGAACTGGGCCTGATCGAATTTCAGACCCAAGGTGATCCGGAGCTTGTGATCGCCCATGAGGCGCTATTGCTGGCCAACAAGGATCACTGGCTTGCCAATGAAATCCTGCAATACTGGAAACGTGTGTTGAAGCGGGTTGATATGACCTCGCGCAGTTTGGTTGCGATTGTCGAACATGGATCGTGCTTTGCAGGCCCCTTGGCCGAACTGCTGTGGGCCGTGGATCGCAGCTATATGATGCTTGAGGAATTTGACGGGGATAACCGCCCCCTTGCGACGGTGACCCTGAGCGATGGCAACTTTGGTACATATAAAATGGGCAATGACCTGACCCGGCTTGAAACGCGGTTCTTGGGTACGCCCGAGGATATCGCGACGCTTGAGGGCCTGAAGGGTCAGCAGCTTGAGGCCGATGCCGCCGATGATGCCGGATTAGTCACTTATGTCTATGACGACATCGATTGGGAGGATGAGGTGCGCCTGTTTATGGAGGAGCGCGCCAGCTTTAGTCCCGATGCCATGACGGGGATGGAGGCGAACCTGCGTTTTGCCGGCCCCGAAACCATGGAAACCCGCATATTTGGCCGCCTGACCGCGTGGCAGAACTGGATTTTCCAGCGTCCCAACGCGGTTGGCCCTGACGGCGCGCTGCAACGTTACGGCACAGGCATGCGCGGTGAATACAACATGGAACGTGTGTAACGGGCGCGGATTTTTTCAAAAAATCCGACCCAAAATCTTTGAAAGATTTTGACCCCACGAGGAGGAAATCAATGATCGACCTAATCAACGTAAGCTATGACACCCAAATTCCGAATAACGTGAATCTGAGCCAGGACAAAAAGGTGCTGAAAGCGCTGGAGAAATGGCACCCGGGCTACATCAATTGGTGGAACGACCTGATCCCGCAAAACTTTCAGGAATCGATGGTGTATTTGCGCACGGCCGTGTCGGTTGATCCAAAGGGCTGGGCAAAGTTCGATTATGTAAAGATGCCCGAATACCGCTGGGGTGTTTTGCTGGCCCCCGCGGTTGAAGATCGTAAAATCCCGATGGGTGAACATTACGGCGAACCCGCGTGGCAAGAAGTGCCCGGCGAATATCGCAATATGCTGAAACGTCTGATCGTGATCCAAGGCGATACGGAGCCGGGATCGGTCGAGCAGCAGCGCTTCCTTGGGCTGACCGCGCCATCGCTTTACGACATGCGCAACCTGTTCCAAGTCAATGTCGAGGAAGGCCGCCACCTGTGGGCGATGGTATATCTGCTGCAAAAATACTTTGGCCGTGATGGGCGTGAAGAAGCGGATGATTTGCTGGTGCGGTCCTCGGGTTCGGATGACAGCCCGCGCATGCTGGGCGCGTTTAACGAAGAAACGCCGGATTGGTTGTCGTTTTTCATGTTCACCTATTTCACCGACCGTGACGGCAAAATGCAGCTGGAAAGCCTTGCGCAATCCGGGTTCGACCCGCTGTCGCGCACCTGCCGCTTTATGCTGACCGAGGAAGCGCACCACATGTTTGTCGGCGAAACCGGCGTGGGGCGCACCATTCAAGCGACGCTTGAGGCGATGAACAAGGCGGGCATCACCGACCCCTATGATATCAATAAGATCCGCGATTTGGGCGTGATCGACCTGCCCACGATCCAGAAAAAGCTGAACCTGCACTATACACTGTCGCTGGATCTGTTCGGCCAAGAAGTATCGACCAACGCGGCCAATGCGTTCAACTATGGTATCAAAGGCCGGTACATGGAGCAGCGGATCGACGATGATCACAAACTGCAAAACGATACCTATGCGGTGACGTCAGTGAAGGATGGCAAGATCATCACCGAAGACGTGCCTGCGCTAACCGCGATCAACATGCGTCTGCGCGATGATTATGTGCGTGATGCGGCAGGCGGTGTCGGGCGCTGGAACAAGCAGATCGCCAAGGCTGGGATCGATTACGAATTCAAGATGCCGCACGAGGGTTTCCACCGTCAGATCGGCGTGTTCAGCGCCGTGGCTGTTGACCCCGATGGTAATATCATGTCGTCGGATGAATGGCACAAACGCAAAGACGAATGGCTGCCGACCAAGGCGGATGGTGATTATATCCAATCGTTGATGGTACCTTGCTATGAGCCGGGTAAATACGCCAGCTGGATCGCCGCACCCAAAGTTGGCATCGATAACAAGCCGGGCGACTTTGAATATGTAAAGTTGCACATGGCCTAAAGCGCGCGGTGGGGTGTACCCACCCTACGCAGATAAAAACGATGGGTGGGCTTTGGTCCGCCCATCCGCACATAAAGCCGCAGGAGCATGCGTCATGAACCAGCCCGTCAAACAGCACCTCATCGACCCCGAGATCTGTATCCGGTGCTATACCTGTGAAATGACCTGCCCTGTGGGCGCGATTGAACATGACGACAACAATGTCGTGGTGAATTTCGACACCTGTAATTTTTGCATGGATTGCATTCCCGTCTGCCCGACTGGATCGATCGACGAATGGCGCGTGGTCGACACACCCTACACGCTGGAGCAGCAGTTCGAGATGGACGAGCTGCCCGATCAAGAAGACATCGCCGCACCCGCCCCATCGTCGGACGAGGGGGCCGTGGACCCAATTGCGGCATTATTGGCCGAGGCACATAAAGGCGCGGGCGGAAAAGCCAAAGCACCGCTGACGGCCAGCAAGCCCGCCGTAAATATGTACAACCTTGGCAAGCCGGCCAAGATGAAGGTGCAGGGGAATTACCGTCTGACCGATGACCCTGACCACGACTTGCGGCACATCATCCTTGACCCCGGCGCGCTGCCGTTTCCGGTGCTCGAAGGGCAATCGGTTGGCATCCTCCCCCCCGGCACCGATGCAGATGGCAACGCGCATCTTCCACGGCTTTATTCGATTTCTAGCCCGCGGGACGGTGAGCGCCCCGGTTATCACAACATCTCGCTTACGGTGAAACGCGAGGAAGGCGGGCTGGCGTCAAACTTCCTATGTGATCTGGAAACCGGAACCGAGGTCGAGGTGACAGGCCCCTTTGGCGCGACATTCCTGATGCCAAGCGATCCGAAGGCGCATTTGCTGCTGATCTGTACAGGGACCGGTTCCGCGCCTATGCGCGCCTTTACCATGCAGCGCCAGCGCAGCGGCGCGACAGGCGGCATGACAATGTTCTTTGGCGCGCGTACGCCGCAAAGCCTGCCGTATTTCGGCCCGCTCAAGAAGATACCGGAAAGCCTGATGAAACAGCATCTGGTGTTCAGTCGCGAGGCGGGCACAGACAAGGAATATGTGCAGGACCGGATTATCGCTGAGCAGGAAGCCATCGCGGAATTGTTGGTCGATGAACACACCTATATTTATATCTGCGGGTTGCGGGGCATGGAGGAAGGTGTTGAAAGGGCGATGACTTCAATCGCCGAAAGCATGGGGCAGCAATGGGAAGCGTTGCGCGACACCATGCGTGAAGACGGCCGCTACCATGTGGAAACCTACTGAATGACCGACACGCCTTTTGTTCATGAAATTCGCGTCACTTGGGGCGATTGCGACCCGGCGCAGATCGCCTATACCGCCCGTCTACCATGGTTCGCCCTAGACGCGATCAATGCCTGGTGGGAAGAACATTTCGACGGCGAAGGTTGGTTTCAGATGGAAATCGACCGCAATATGGGCACGCCTTTTGTGAACCTGTCGATGGATTTCAGCAGCCCCGTCACCCCGCGCCATCGTCTGATGTGCGAGACTTATCCGACGCGGCTGGGCGAGAAGTCCATCACATTCGGGATGAAAGCCTATCAGAATAATGTGCTGTGTTTCACGGGCAGCTTTACCTGCGTGTTCACCCAAGCGGACGTTTTCAAAAGCATGCCAGCACCTGATCGTATCCGCAAAGTGGTCGAACCGCTGATACGCGAAGGGTAATGCATTTTTTTGCAGAATATTCTTGATCCCGCGGGGTATGGCGGTAATCTTGCACTATTGTTCATTTATGGATGTTTATGCCGGATAGTTTGCCCCCGCCCACACCAGGCGAAGAGCTGATCAAGCGGATTGCCGTGCGGGTACGAGAGGCGCGAAAATCCCGTGGCCTACCTCGCCGTGTCTTGTCTGAGTTGTCTGGCGTGTCACCACGTTATCTGGCCCAGCTTGAGGCGGGAGAGGGCAATATCTCGGTGATATTGCTGCAACGGGTTGCCGGTGCGCTTGACCTCAAGATCGATGCATTGCTGGCCGAGAATATGCCGCTTGACCGAGACGCCGAAAGGATGGCGCAGGTGTTCAGCAAGGCCAGCCCGGACATTCAGCAACAGGTGCGTGCGTTATTGTTCGCGCACAGCCAGACCGAATTGCGGGCGGGCCGTATCTGCCTGATAGGTCTACGCGGTGCGGGAAAATCGACATTGGGTAAATTGGCGGGCGAAGTGCTTGGGCTGCCATTTATTGAATTGAACAAAGAGATCGAGGCCGCGTTGGATATGCCAATTGCTGAAGTGCTGGCGCTTTATGGGCAAGAGGGATACCGCGAGCTTGAGGCTGAAGCGCTGGAACGGGTCAGCGCGACGCATGATAGAATGATCCTTGCGGCTGCGGGCGGCATCGTCGCCGAGAAAACCACTTATGTGCGGCTGTTGCAGCGGTTTCACACGATCTGGCTTCATACCAGCCCTGCGGAATATATGCAGCGTGTGCGGGCCCAAGGTGATGAGCGTCCGATGGAAGGTAATCCTGCGGCAATGACCCAGTTAAAGACCCTGTTGGACACCCGTACACCGCTATACGAACGCGCAGATTCGCAGGTCAATACGTCAAACCGCCCGGTCAAGGCATCGCTCAAGGACCTGCTGCGGATTATTGAAAAACGCCGTTTTCTGGATGTGCTTGACGGGTGACCGCGCCACGGCAAAGCCATGTGGTGTTGTACGATTTGGGCACGGCCTGCTTGGATCTGATCGCCGCGCTGTCTAGGGCCGGGTTCGCCATCAGCGTGATAGAGCCTGACCGAGATGATGCAGTACGGGTGGGGGATATCCTTGGCCGACGGCTGCCTGATCTGCAGTTGCGCGTGGACAGTGGCGTGCCGGGCTACTGCGATGTGTTCGTTTGCCACGCCGCCGCCGCAGGGCACGCACCGCCGGGTGCATTGGTTGTAGTTCTGAACGGACCGCAGGGGTTTTCTAATGTACCCGCACCGGCCCGTACTGTCGCACTGAATTTACTGGACCCCCGCTTGATCGAAGTCAGCCTTGGTCGCGCCTCGGCCGAGCTGCGTGGTAAAGCCTTGGATTTCGCCAATGCGCTGAATGTGCCGGTGATTCAAATTGAGGGGGGCGCATTTACCGGCACGATCTTGCAAGATACGGCCCTTGCATTGGCGGACCGACTTTTGCTGGTGGGCATTACCCCGTGGGAGTTGGACGAGGCGTTGGAAAAGGCAGGGTTCGTCCAAGGGGTGCTGAAGGCGCAGGACCATATTGGACTAGAGGTTGCCTTTGCCCGGCGCCGGGCGGCTGGCACCGATCTTTTGGTGGCTGATCGCATGGTCCGTGAGGGCAGGCTCGGGCGGTCTATCGGGGTCGGATGGTATCGCTATCCGGGTGGTGGCGGCGCGGTGATCGATCCGCTGATGGAAGATATGATCGTCGAGGAAGCCCGCTTTGCCCGGATTGACCAACTGCCGTTGGCGGCAACCGAGGCCTCGGACGCTTTGATCGTCGGGGTTATGAATGCGGCCAGCGCAGCACTGCAAAGCGGTGTGACGTCTCAAGAGCTGGATCAACTGGCGTTTTATGCGTTGGGGCTGCCGGACCTCACGGCGCGCGCACGGTCCTTAGGGCAGGGGCCTTTGACACAACAGTTGCGAAACCTGCACGCGGTTCACCCTGAACTTTGGGCTCCATCCCCTTTTCTGCCGCTGCTTTTCTAATGTGCCTGGAATAGCGGGTACGAAAAAGGGCCACGTAGAACGCGGCCCTTTTCCCAAGATTATGTGGATGTAATTACATCGTCCAAGCCATACGTGCAGGGTGATATTCAAACCCGATGTGGTGGCCCGCGCCAACCAGACCTTCTTTGGTGTGGTTATAAAGCGAGCGCCAGTATGGTTGGATTGTCACGCCTTCGCCTTGGATCAACGCCTCGCCTTCAGCCATGATCGCACGGCGTTTTTCAACGTCAGCAACAGACAGCGCTTTGGTCAACAGGGCATCGAATTCGGGGTTGGACCAGCCGAATTCATTCCATGCCTCACCGGAACGATAGGCCAGCGCCCAGATTTGCACGCCCAAAGGCCGCGCGTTCCAGTTGGTCGAGGAGAACGGGTATTTTGTCCAGTCGTTCCAGAACGTCGAACCGGGCAGGATCGTCCGCTTGACCTTGATGCCCGCATCCCGCAATTGCGCGGCAACGGCATCGGTGGTGTCCTTGCGCCAAGCATCGTCGATCGAGAACAACTCGTGCTCGAAATCAGCCATGCCTGCCTCTTCCATCAGCGCCTTGGCAGCAGCAGGATCGACCTTGCGCGGGGGCAATTCCGCGTATTCCGGGTGCATCGGACCAACGTGGTGGTTTTCGGCAACCAAGCCGCGCCCGGCATAGCCAAGCTCAAGCAGGACGGCATTATCAACCGCCATTGTAATGGCCTGACGGACACGCGCATCGGCGTATGGCTTCATGCCGTCCACTTCGGCAAGCTGGTTGGGACGGACCACGATGGTCGCCGCAGTGGCAATTTCGTTTTCGTTCCAGCCATCAAGCGTTCCGAACACGTCGATGAATTCACCCTCGATCGAATAGGTTGCATCGATTTCGTCAGCTTCGGCTGCCGCAACAAAAGCGGAGGGGTCTGTGCCGTAGTCGATGTATTCCAGACGGTCGATATAAGGCCCGCCATACACCTCGGTGCCCCACCATGTGTGTTCCGTGTTTCGGACCAAGACGCTTTTTACACCTACTTCAAGCGATTCAGGAAGGTAGGCACCGGTCCCAATGGGGTTGTCCAGCATGGTTTCTGGATCAAAGCCTTCGGGAACAATTGCGGCGGGATAATCGGCCATGCCGGGGATCAAGGTGATATCAGGGCGCGGCAGCGTCAGCTTGACCGTGTGGTCGTCAACAGCGGTAATCGAGCCTTCGATTGCCTTGCCTGTTTCCTCGTCGATCAGGGTCGCAAAACGGCCGGCCATCGAATTGCCCTCGACGGCCTTGTCGCACCATCCTTCGATGTTGCGCACAACGTCGGCGGCGGTAAAGGCTGTGCCGTTGTTCCAGGTGACGCCCTTGCGCACGTTCAGGGTATATTCGGTGGCGTCGTCGTTGATTTCCCAGCTTTCCAGCAAGGCGGGGGTGAACGTGCCGTCATTTTCCCAGATCGCCAGATATTCCAGCCACCCGCGCGAGAAGTTCGCGATTTGTGACCAGTCATAGGTGCGCGGATCTTTGAGGGCGCGCACTTCCATTTGCATGCGGACTGTGCCGCCTTCTTTGTGGGCGGCAGCGCTGGCGGGGGCGGGCAGGCCGATCATGGCATAGGCGGTGGCAGTGGTTGCGCCAAATGCGCTGGCCAACGCCAGAAATTCGCGTCGGTTTACCGGATCTGCCTTGGCAGCCTCGGCTGATTTTAGAATGGCCTCTGGCAGGGGCTTACCGGTACGGGTCAAAAAACTCATGATCTTCCTCTCTGTTGGTGTGACTACGGCTTTTGCCGCTTTCCACGTTCGCCCCCATGGCTGTAGCCGCAGGGTTGGTGATGCAGTTGATCTGCGCTTGTTACCCAGTTGAACCTAGGCTTGGTTGGCTGAGTGTCAACTTTGCGTTGCCATGCGTCAAGACCGTAGCCGGGCATTAGCCGTTAAAGCCTTGGAAATGAGAAAAATGCGGCGCGTTGCGCCATTTGATTTTGGCATCTGCCACAGGCAGATGCGTGCCTCCGGCGGGGATATTTATGAGCCAGAGAAGTCAGGGCGTGGTGGTTTGCCGTGCTGCGGCGAGCAGGTGTTCGAGCCTGTCCAGATCACCGATTTCATTTGCGAAGATCAGCACGAGCCGTGCGTTAAGGGCATGGCTTTGCGCGTCGGTCAAACCGGCATGGGCATCCATCAGCGCATTGTAAAAGCTGTCCGCGTCGAGGCCGAGGGTGTCGTCGAGGATCATATCATTGCTCCGAGGGCGCGGTCACGGGCCGCGATGATTGCGGCGGGGGCGGGTGTGTCAAAGACGGCGCAGACATGACCGTCGGGACGCAGGAGGTAGATTTTATCCGTACCGTAACGGGTTTCGGCGTGGCCATCCGTGGCGCGGTAGCAAGGATAGTCTGCGGATTGGTTGATGCCGATGCGCGCGATGCCTGCGATATCGGGCAGGGTCATTGGGCTGGCGGTGATCAGGGTAAAATTGCCGTGGGTTGCGGTAAGTAACCAGGTTTGGTCCTGCCCGTCATGCAGGGGGGCATCGATCAGCGCGGTACCTGGCGGCACCAGCGCGGCACCCGGGGTTTGCAGGGGGGAAGCGGAGAGATTGCATGGTTGTGACAGCCGGCCCGAGTTGATCAGTTTGCACGCAAAAGGGTGTTCGGTAGCAAGCTTGAGAACCTGATCACGAAAGAGGGCCTCGATGGGTGACTTGGGCGTCATGAAATTGGTGGCGCGTGACGAGTTGATGATGTTTTCTGCGGAGCCGTGGACCCGTTCGATGTTGTAGCTTTCGAGAAGCGGTTCGCGGGCGTTTCCCTGCAGGACTGCGGCAAGTTTCCAGCCCAGATTATCCACGTCTTGGATGCCGCCATTACCGCCCCGAGCGCCAAAGGGGCTGACCACATGGGCGCTGTCGCCGACAAAGATCACGCGGTTATGCACGAAGCGATCCAGCTTGGCGCAGCGAAATTTATAGACGCTCATCCAGTCGAGGCGAAAGGGGGTATCGCCAACGATGGCCTTGATGCGCGGGATGACTTTGGCCTCGGTCGCTTCTTCCTTGGGGTCGGTATCGGGTCCAAGTTGCAAGTCGATACGGTAGATGTTGTCGGGCTGTTTGTGCAGCAAGGCGGATTGGCCACTATGGAACGGCGGGTTGAACCAGAACCAGCGTTCGGGTGTGTCGTCGCTGCCAAAAGGCGAGGTTTCCATCTCTACGTCAACGATCAGGAAGTGTTCCTCGAAGGTTTGGCCGTTGAAGGGGAGGTTCATGCGTTTGCGCGTGGCCGAACCCGCGCCGTCGCAAGCGAGGTAATAGTCGGCTTCGACTGTGTAGTCGCCATCGGGGGTGGTGATATCAAGCGTGGCATGGTCGCCGTGGTCACTGTGATTTGTGACCTTGTTGAGGAAACGCAGGTCGATCAGGTCGGGGAATTCTGCAGCGCGTTCTGCCAGATATTGTTCGACGTAATATTGCTGCAGGTTGATGAAGGCTGGATATTTGTGACCCGGCTCAGGCAGTAGATCGAAGGCGTAGACCTGATTTTCGCCGTGGAAATTACGCCCGACTTTCCAGGTGACGCCCTTGGCCAGCATCCGTTCGCCAACCCCCAGACGATCAAAGATTTCGAGGGTCCGTTTCGCCCAGCAGATTGCGCGCGAGCCAACGGACACCACATTGTTGTCATCCAGCACGACCGACGCCGTGCCACGTTGGGCCAGATCAATCGCCATCGCCAGCCCGATGGGGCCAGCGCCGACGATCACCACGGGATGGCGGGGTTCGGGCCGCGTCAGGCCCGGAGGGGGCGTATAGGGGAATGGGGCGTAATCATAGGCCATGGCGGGTTTAGCTTTGCAATTGTTCCCACATCTCGATGTCGCGTTTGTCGGTCCAGATGCGGGGGTGACTGATCCCGCGGGCCTCGTCATAAGCGCGGGCGACGTTGAAGGGCAGGCAATGTTCATAGATCGCGTAATCAGCGAATTTTGGGTCGCATTCCGCGCGCACAGCATCCCATGCGTCTTTCAATGTGCCGTTACGTGCAGCGACGCGGGCGGCGGGGCGGTACGTGCTTTCGACGAAGTCGCGGGTATTTTCAATGGCGGCGTTTACCATGTCGCTGCCCACCAGCGCATCGCCGCGACCGGGGGCGATGGCATCGACATCATAGGCTTTGATCGCGTCCAGCGTATTACCCCAATCGGCGAAATAGCCGTCGCCACAGTAGCAGGCGGAATGGTATTCAACGATATCACCGGTGAACATGACGTTTTCATCGGGGACATGGACGACAATATCGCCCGCAGTATGGGCGCGGCCCAGATGCATCAAGTCAATACGGCGGTTACCGAGGTACACAGTCATACGGTCGTTGAAGGTGGTCGTGGGGTAGGTGAGCCCCGGAATGGATTCATGCCCCTCGAACAGGCGGGGGAAACGTTGGAATTCGCTGTCCCAATCTTCTTGGCCACGCTCATTGACCATGCCGCGTGCCATTTCAGACATGATGATCTGATCCGCGTTGAAAGCCGAGGCCCCTAGGACGCGGACGGCGTGGTAATGGGTGAGTGCCACATGGGTGATGGGCTTGTCGGTGACCTCGCGGACTTTCTCGATGACTTTGCCCGCGAGGCGGGGGGTCGCCTGCGCCTCGACGATCATGACGCTGTCATCACCGATGATGACGCCTGAATTCGGATCGCCCTCGGCGGTGAAGGCCCAGAGGTCTTTACCGACTTCGGTAAAGGAGATCTTCTTTTCGGTCATGTCCCCTTGGGATGCGAATTTCTTGGCCATTTGTATTCCTTTATCGACTGTCTGCGCGCGGGGCGATTGTGGGTGCCTCCGGCGGGAGTTTATTTGGCAAAATGAAGCGAGGATCAGGGTTGCGGTTTGGCGGGAAGAATTGTGCCGGAGCAGGCACCAAACCCGATCCGGTAGCCGTTGCCTTGGGCGTGGCCGGTCAGGATCATTGTATCGCCGTCCTCGATAAAGCTGCGGGTGGAGCCGTCGGACAGGGTGATAGGTTCCTTGCCGCCCCAGCTGAGTTCAAGCAGGCTGCCACGTTCGTTTTTTTCGGGGCCCGAGATCGTGCCGGAGCCGAGCAAATCGCCAGCGTTCATCGCACAGCCAGACGAGGCGTGATGCGCCAGTTGTTGCGGCGCGGAATAATACATCGTGTTGTAGTTTGTACGTGCGAGGACTTCTTGTTCGCCGCCATCGGGTTGGATCAATATGCTTAGGTCGATGTCATAAAGCATCGGTTTGGGTTCTTGCAGATAGGGCAGTAGTTCCTTCTCGCGGTCCGGTGTCGGGGTCCGGAACGGGTCGAGCGCTGCGGCTGTCACGATCCAGGGGGAGATTGAGGTTGCAAAGGCTTTGGCTTGGAACGGGCCGAGCGGTTGATATTCCCAGGCCTGGATGTCGCGGGCTGACCAGTCATTCAGCAGCACGTAGCCAAAGATCATTTCATCTGCTTCGGCGACGCTGATCATGTTACCCATTTCGGTAGAAGTCCCGACGATGGCACCCATCTCAAGTTCGATATCCAGGCGTTTGCAGGGGCCGAAAGTCGGCGTATCGGCATCTGGTGCTTTGAGCTGCCCGTTCGGGCGATAGATGTCGGTGCCCGAGACAACCACGGTAGAGGCGCGGCCGTTATAGCCGATGGGAATGTGCAGCCAATTGGGCGGCAGCGCGTTTTCCACCCCACGAAACATCGTGCCGACATTGGTGGCATGGTGACGGCCAGCGTAGAAGTCCGTGTATTCGGAGACAACGAAAGGCATGTGCAAACGGATTTCCGACATCGGCACAAGATGTGGGGCGGCTTTGGCTTGATCAGGACTGCCGGAGGCGAGAAGAGCGGTAAGTTGCGCGCGCAGCTTGGCCCATGTGTCTGGTCCCAGATCCATCACGTCGTTCCAATAAGGCACGTCAAACACCGGGTCGAAATGCAGCAGGATCAGATCCTCGGCCTCGACCGCGGCCATGTCCAGAACCATATCGCCAATGGCAACACCGCAACGCGGTTCAAGGCTGTCGGTCGAAAACACGCCATAGGGCAGGTTGTTGAGTGGGAAATCAGTGTCGGCGCTGTTGGCGCTTTCCACCCATGAAGTCAGCAATGTCATAGTCTGTCCTTGAATTAATTTGTCTGCGCGACCCTTGGATCAGAGCCTATTTCTTGCCCGGTGTACCGTCGAACTTTTTCTCGAGGCTGTCCCAACAATCGATGTAGTCATCCTGCAAGGGGGCCTCCTGCGCGGCGAACTTGGTCAGATGCTGTGGGAAGCGGGTTTCGAACATAAACGACATTGTATTGTCGAGTTTTTCCGCCTTGAGATCGGCATTCGACGCGCCCTCGAACGCATTTTTGTCAGGCCCGTGGGGCAGCATCATATTGTGCAGCGACATGCCACCCGGGATAAACCCTTTGGGCTTGGCGTCGTATTGGCCATAGATGTTGCCCATGAGTTCGGACATGACGTTTTTATGGTACCATGGTGGGCGGAACGTATCCTCGGCGACCATCCAGCGTTCGCGGAACAGCACAAAATCGATATTCGCGGTGCCTTCGACGCCCGACGGGGCTGTTAGCACGGTAAAGATCGACGGGTCGGGATGGTCGAACAGGACAGCGCCCACAGGGCAATAGGTGCGCAGGTCGTATTTGACAGGGGCGTAATTGCCGTGCCACGCAACGACGTCCAAGGGGGAATGGCCGATCTTGGTTTCGTGAAATTGTCCGCACCATTTGATCGTCACGGTTGAGGGCGCATCGCGGTCTTCGAACGCGGCGACCGGTGTTTTGAAATCGCGGCGGTTGGCCATGCAGTTTGCGCCAATCGGGCCACGACCGGGGAGTTCGAATTTCTGGCCGTAGTTTTCGCAGACAAAACCGCGCGCTGGGCCTTCGATGACTTCGACGCGGTAAACCAAACCGCGCGGGATGATCGCGATTTCCTTGGGTTCAAGGTCGATCACGCCCAATTCTGTGCAAAACCGCAAACGGCCCTCTTGGGGGACGATCAACATTTCGCTGTCGGCGGAGTAGAAATAGGCATCGACCATGCTGTCGGTGACCAGATAGATGTGGCTGGCCATGCCGATCTGGGTGTTCACATCGCCCGCCGTCGTCATGGTGCGCATGCCGGTCAGCCATGTGAGTTTCTGGATGGAATGCGGCACCGGATCCCAGCGGTATTGACCAAGGCTGGTCACGTCCTGCGGGATATGCGGCGCGGATTTCCAATAGGGCAGATCGATTTTTTCATAGCGGTGCGAATGTTTCACCGACGGACGGATGCGGTAGCACCATGTGCGTTCGTTCTGATGGCTGGGCGCGGTGAAGGCCGTGCCGGACAGCTGTTCGCCGTACAGGCCGTAATTGCATTTTTGCGGGCTGTTCATGCCTTGGGGCAGGGCACCGGGTAACGCTTCGGTTTCAAAGTCATTGCCGAAACCGGGCATATAGCCTGCGGTCGTGCCCATCGGGCTGGTTGCTGTCGTCAGGTCGGATGGGGTTACTTGGCGGTTCACGAAAGCCTCCCTTGCAAAATCTGTTGCGTTTGTAATAGTTGTTTTTGTAACTAACAAGCGGTCCCTTACATGTCAGACGCCGATTTCGACCTTACCCAGTTCCTGCCCTATCTGCTGAACCAAGCAGCCGAGGCAAGCAGTCTGGAGTTCCAGAAAATCTATAAAGACCGGTATGGGATGCTGAGAACCGAATGGCGGGTGCTGTTTCATCTCGGGCTTTACGGGCGCATGACCGCAAGCGAGATCGGGGCGCGCGCAAATATGCACAAGACCAAGATCAGCCGCGCGGTGCAACGGCTGGCAGAGCGGCGTTTCGTGACGCGTTCCCGTGACGATGCCGACCGCAGGGTCGAACATCTTGCCCTGACGGCACAGGGACAGGCGGCCTATGCGGATCTGCATCAGGTTGCGCAACGCTATGATGATGAGCTGACGGCGGGCCTTGGCCCGGCAGAGCGCGCAGCGCTGAAAAAGATGCTGGTGGCGCTTTCGGCGAAATTTCCTGCGGGCTTTACTTGAGCGCGGTTCGGCGTCACCGATAGCACATGAATGATCAAGCCCGTGGATTTCTAATTACCTTGATCGGCGTCCTTTGCGTGGTGCCGGATTCGCTGTTTGTGCGGCTGATTGATGCGCCTGCGCTTACGATCGCGTTTTGGCGGTTGGTGGTGGCTGGCGGGTTTATCTGCGGCTGGATATTTTGGACCAAGGGTTCGGGGCCGTTCCTCGCGGTGCTGAAAACCGGGCGCTACGGCGCGATATATATGGTCGGTACAGGGGCGAGCGGCGTTTTGTTTGTGCTGGCGGTCAGTCTGACGTCGGTCGCCAATGTGGTATTCATCATCGCATCGCTGCCTGTTTTCGCCACGATCTATAGCCGGATTTTTCTGGCAGAACCGATCAGCCGGCGGATGTTGATCACGATTGCAGCCGTCTTGGTGGGCATGGCACTTATCGCCTACGGGTCGGGGCAGTCGGGGCATGCCAGTTTGGCGGGCGATCTGCTTGCTTTGGCCGTGTCCGCATTGTTCGCAGCAGGTTTGACGGCGGCGCGTTATGCCAAGGCCGTGTCCATGGTGCCGGGGGCGGGCTTGTCCTATTTGATTGCTGCAGGGTTGATTGCACCCTTTGCCGTGCCTCTTGCGATGCCCGTCGATCAGGCCCCACTGGTGTTGGGTCACGGTGTGTTCATTATGGTGAGTTCGGTCTTGTTGGCGCTTGGCCCGCGCTACATTCCCTCGGCCGAGGTTGGGTTGCTGGTACTTTTGGAATCGGTGCTGGCACCGCTATTGGTCTGGGCCGTCGTGGGCGAAAACCCGGGTGCCTATGCGTTGACCGGCGGGGGGCTGGTGATCCTGGCGCTGTTCACATCAAATATGATGGCCTTGTCGCGCCGGGACCGTATCAGAAATTGATCTCTACTCCGGGCAGGTTGAGAGCCTTCATCAGATCGCGTAACTCTTGGCGGGCGGCCACGTTCGAGATGTTGAGTTGTTTGACGCCGATGTCCTTGAGGTCCAGCAGAGTCAGCCCGCGCGGGAACAGCTCGCGGAAAATGACCCGCTCGTTAAAGCCGGGCGCAATCCGAAAGCCGATCCGCTTGCTGAGGTTCAGGATCGCACGCTCCATCTTGTCTTTGTTGACCATGCGCTGCGCGCCCATCCGGTTGCGCACGACGATCCAGTCAATCGGGGCAAGCCCGGCCTGAGCGCGCAACTGCCGCGCATTCCAGACCATTTCGGAATAAACCGACGGGCCGGTGATTTTGTCGCCAGTGGCATCCGTATGGGCCAGCAGATCAAAATCGATAAAGCTGTCATTCAGCGGGGTGATCAGCGTGTCGGCCAGCGAATGGGCAACCTGGCTAAGCCGGGTGTGCGAACCGGGGCAGTCAATCAGGATAAAATCGCTGACCGGTTCCAGCTCGGCAATGGCGGCGCTAAGACGGTGATCATAGATGTTTTCACCGGGCTTTAGGGCATCGGCCTCTACCTCGGGCAGTTCGTGCATGGACGGGGATGGCAGATCGAGATCGGCGGATGCGAGAAATGATTTGCGATTGTCGATATACCGCCCAAAGGTGCGCTGGCGCAGGTCGAGGTCCAAAACACTGACCCGGTGGCCCATCCGCGCAAGGGCGGTTGCGACATGCATTGAAACGGTTGATTTGCCCGCTCCGCCTTTTTCATTTCCGACGACGATAATATGCGCCATTTCCAGCTGTCCCTTCTACTCCCCCGCTTTTGCCGGGGCCACATTGGGGCGAACCATATGGCAGATATGGTGCTTTTGAAAGGACTAGCGCGCCCAGTATTGTGGTTATTGTATCAGGGCTTTGCCGCGTTCCATCTTGTGATGAATTGGCGGGCGTCACGGCGATGCGGGCCGTTTGATGTGGTTGGGTTGAATTACGCGGACGCGCTCAGATGGCTGCGGCAGGCGGTGATCATCTGCGTCAGTTCACGCCGGTCGCCATATAGCCGCTTTAACGCAGCGGCTAGTACCAATGCTTGGCTATATTGCCGGCTGCGCATCAGGTTTTGAGCTGCGGACAGATCTTGTGTCCACAGTTCTGGCTGGGCGGGCGGTGCGTATTTGGGCGCAGGGGGCTGTTGCTGAGGTTTTCGGACGGGACGGCGGGTCAGGCAAGACGTGGTCATCAGCGAACCTTTCGAGGAGGGCTGAGGCGACGTTGCCTGGAAATCCTTTTCAAAACCTAAACGCGGCTGCGTTGGGACATGAAAATTTATGCGAAACGCGGGTGGGTTTTCGGCGGCTTGCCGGACTGGTTGGGCACGCCATCAATGGGTCGCTTGCACGTTGTGCCAGACCGTGCCTGTAGAGCCAACGAAGATGTCGGTCTAGCATAGGAGTTTAAACGCGGTACAATACTTGAGCTTATCAAGAAGGAAGGCGCAGTATGATTTCCTACGTCACCGTTGGCGCTGATGATATCGCGCGTGCAAAGCGGTTTTATTCGGCGTTTCTGCCAGCCCTTGGTTACGGGCTAAAGGAAGGCCCCGAAGGGCTAAGCTATGCGCTGCCTGTCGAGCCGGGTCAGTCACCGGTTCTGCCGGATTTCTACGTAAAGCCAACCTTTGATGGGGCCCCGGCGACCGCTGGAAACGGTGCCATGACTGCGTTCGAGGCACGCAGCCAAGCCCAGGTTCGCGACCTTCACGCCGCCGCCCTTGCCGCTGGCGGTTCGGATGAAGGCCAGCCGGGTTTTCGCCCGTCATACGGGCCGCATTTTTACGTCAGCTATCTTCGCGACCCTCAAGGCAACAAGATCGCGCTGTTCTCTAGCGATCTGAACGAGCCGGGGCGGGACGGATAACACGGCTCGCGCAGTGCTGCCCTGAATGTGGAAAGGCGAAAAGTAACCAATTAGCTGAATGGTGCGCATTGGTCTCAGCATTTAAAACTCAATGCGGCATCAATCAGGTGCCGCAATTGGCGACTGTGCATCTTTGCGTCGGCACTGGCCATTCCCGGCACCTGTAGTGAGTATCGGGTGATTGATGCCCCGACGATGACAGCGATGAACATGGCCAGACGCTCTTTGACGTGGGCACCGTCCATTCGGGCCTCAAGTGGGTCAATTAATTTGTCGAACAGGGCGACCCGCACACGTTCACCGACAATGGGGTCATCCGCGTTTAGGATAATCATCCGGGTCGTGGAGAACTTGTGATCTTCCGACGTGGGATCCGTGAATTTTTCAATCGCCGTTTCAATTGGGTCATTGGCAGGGTCAAGCAGCTCCGGCCAATTAAGGCATTCTTTTAGGCTCGCATTAAACAGACCCAGCTTGCCGCCGAAGTAGCGTGAAATCAGTGCGACATCGACACCGGCCTGCCCGGCGATTTTTCGTAAGGATGCATTGGAATAGCCGAACTCTCCAAACTGCCGAGTGGCGGATTGTAAAAGCGCGCTGCGTGTATGTTCTGACTTGCTCATGATTTTTTATAGGTCGCTCAATATTTGTCAACAAGTGTTGACTTCATGCGCATGCGCCCCTACCTCCACTGTCAACGATTGTTGACTTATAGGGAAAGCACATGTCCAACACAGCACTTATTACCGGCGCATCTTCTGGCATTGGTCGCGAATTTGCACGGTATCATGCGGCAAAGGGGGGTGACTTGATCATCACAGCGCGTCGGGAGAACAAGCTTAACGAACTCAAAGACGAGCTTGAGAGCAAGCACGGCATTAACGTGAAAACGATCCCGCTTGATTTGGGGGCGCAAGGGGCTGCCAAGGCGCTTTATGATGCCACACAGAGTGCGCAGATTGATATCTTGATCAATAATGCCGGTTTCGGGGGACATGGTACATTCTTGGACCGGGGTCTTGAGGCCGACATGAACATGCTTGATCTCAACGTCGCTGCGTTGGTGCAGCTGTGTCACTTGGTTGGCAAAGATATGGTCGCGCGCGGCAGTGGCAAAGTTCTTAACGTCAGCTCAACGGGGGCTTATCAACCCGGCCCCTTGCAGGCGACATATTTTGCGACCAAAGCGTTTGTGAGCACTCTTTCCCCCGCGCTTGATTTTGAATGGCGCCCCTACGGGGTGACCGTCACGGCGCTAGAACCCGGATTCGTTGATACAGGCTTTGCACAGGCGGCCGCGATGGATCAGCTTGCAATGACACAGGATAACCCGGCAACGCCCGAAAATGTCGCAAAATTCGGGTATGAGGCCATGCTGAAAGGCAAATTGCGGGTCATCAATGATCGGAAAATGCGGTTCATGCTGAACTGGTTGGTCCCCCTTTTGCCACGCCGTATGGTGATGAAAATGGTCTATGATATGCAAATGAAGTAAATCGCAGGACGCGGCAGTACGGCGTCAAACCGGATACGGCCTCCCCCGCAAACACCCCCAAAAAAAATGGCGCGCCTCGCTGAGGCACGCCATTTTTGTTCGTAATAGGCAGAAGGGTTTAGAAGCCCAAACCTGCATATTTGTTTTTGAACTTGGACACGCGGCCGCCGGTATCCATCAAGCGGGATGTGCCGCCGTTCCATGCAGGGTGCACGGAGGGGTCAATATCCAACGCCAGCTGGTCGCCTTCTTTGCCGTAGGTCGATTTCATTTCCACGACGGTGCCGTCTGTCATTTTGACGTTGATCGTGTGGTATTCGGGGTGTGTATCGGCTTTCATGACAGCTCTCCTTACGCGTTCGCGCCAGATTTTGGCTTGTAATGGGCGTTCTCGACAATCCGTGCCGATTTGCCGCGACGGCTGCGCAGGTAATACAGCTTGGCGCGACGGACGCGGCCACGACGGACAACGGTGATGCTTTCGATGTTGGTCGAGTGCAGCGGGAATACGCGCTCTACGCCTTCACCAAAGGAAATCTTGCGCACGGTGAACGAACCGGCAATGCCGTGGCCGTTGTTGCGTGCAATGCAGACGCCTTCGTAGTTCTGAACGCGGGTACGTGTACCTTCGGTCACTTTAAAGCCCACGCGGATGGTGTCACCAGCGCGGAAGTCTGGGATTTCTTTACCCAGTTCGGCGATTTGTTCCGCCTCGATCTGTGCAATCAGGTTCATCTGATCGTCTCCTATGAATGCTCGCGGTTAGTCCACGAAGTTTTGCGCGATCCCATAGCTTCGGTCTGTCTGGCGGGCCTGCCGTAGCACCCCATCGAAGGTAGCATCATCTTTGCTTTGAATTTCTGCGGATGCAGAAAAGGCTGGAGCCGCAAAAGCGATTCCAGACGTAGGCGTCGTATAGGTCGGATATTCCCTTGGATCAAGAGGGTATCACCGCCTAAATGCGTCGCCCTTTAGGTGGTGAAATAGGGGGCCAGATTGCTGCGCACGCGGTCCAGCATGGTGTCGCCGTCCATGTTGGGCACGAACGTCTGGTCGGTGATCGCCTCGTAGGCGTCGATATAGACCTGCGAGGTTGCTGCAATCAGATCGGCGGGAATTTCAGGGATGTTATCCTTGTAAGGGTCGCAGCGCGCATCGACCCACGACCGGATAACATCCTTGTCAAAGGACGGGGGGCGGGTGCCGTTTTCAAGCGCCGCCTGATACCCATCCGCCAGCCAAAAGCGTGAGCTGTCAGGCGTGTGAATTTCATCAGCCAGTAGGATGTTCCCATCGGCATCGGTGCCAAATTCGTATTTCGTATCGACTAGGATCAACCCGTTCTTGGCGGCCATTTCTTGTCCTCGGGCAAACAGCCGCAAGGCGATGTCGCTGATCTGATCCCATTGTGCTTGGGTGAGCAGACCCTGTTCTACGATTTCGGTTTCCGTCAGCGGCGCGTCATGACCGCCATCGAATTCTTTGGACGTGGGCGTGATGATCGCATGGGGCAGCGCCTCATTATCACGCAGCCCGTCGGGGAAGCTGTGGCCGTACATCTGCCGCGCGCCCTTTTTGTACAGCGTCAAAACCGATGTACCGGTGGAGCCGGCCAGATACCCGCGCACCACAATCTCGACGGGCAGGATGGTCAGGCGTTTGCCGATCACCACATTGGGGTCGGGGTATTCCAGCACGTGGTTGGGGCAGATATCTGCGGTGTTATCAAACCAGAACCGCGCCGTTTGGGTCAAAACCTGACCCTTGAACGGGATCGCCGTCAGGATCCGATCAAAGGCCGATATCCGGTCCGATGAGATCAGGATGCGGCGGTCATCTGGCAGATCATAGCAATCGCGCACCTTGCCGAAATAGGGGTTTGGCAGCTCGTCAATGCGGGCGTGGTCAAGGGTGCGGCTGAGGTCGGTCATGATTTGCCCTTTGGTTTTGGCGTGTATTTTGCCCACATATCAGGGCGGCGCTGTTCTGTCAGCCGTTCGCCTTGGGCCAACCGCCATTTCGCGATTTCGCCGTGGTTGCCCGACATCAGAACGGGTGGTATTTCGCGGCCCATCCATTCGGCGGGACGGGTGTATTGGGGATGTTCCAACAGGCCCGAGGAATGGCTTTCCTCGACCGTGCTATCTGCGTTGCCCAGCACACCGGGCAGCAGGCGCACGGTGGCGTCGATCATCGCCTGCGCCGCCAGTTCGCCACCGGTCATGACAAAATCGCCCAAGGACACTTCGGTAATGCCATAGTGTTCGATCACGCGTTCATCGACGCCCTCAAAACGGCCACACAGCATGGTGACGCCCGAACATTTAGCCAGATCGGCGGCCATCGCCTGATCAAAGCGGCGTCCGCGCGGCGACATGTACAGGATCGGCCAACGTCCCGCCGCGCCCGACATGGCTTCTTCGATCGCGGGGCCAACCACATCGGCACGCATGACCATGCCAGCACCGCCGCCTGCGGGCGTGTCATCAACGTTGCGGTGTTTACCAATGCCATAGTCGCGTAGATTATGGGTGCGTAGCTGCCACTTGCCCTCTTGCAGGGCGCGGCCCGTCAGGCTGGCCCCCAGCACGCCGGGGAAAAGTTCGGGGAATAGCGTGACAATCTCGGCCCGCCAAACACCTGCGTAATCGGGGGTGTCTTGCATCAATTCGCGGGGTTTCAGCGTCGGACGTACCGATTGGCGGCCGTGAGAACGGGGCTTTGCGGGCCCGTCAGGGGCGTTTGTCTTGCTTGGCGGTGTTGTCATGTCACATTGGCCTTTTCCAGCACGGCTTTTGCAGGGCCGCGCGGGGTCTGGAACGCCGCCCCATTTTGCAGGCGCGGCTTAATCAGCCTTGGCATCGGGGAGTATCCCATCGGGGGGATCGGCGATAATGCGACCTGTGGCCAGATCGACCGTGGGAACCGCCGCCTTGGTAAAGGGCAGGAACACGGTGGCCGAGGTGCCAGCAAGCTGCGTTTCCAGCAGATCATCCGCGCCGTGGTTTTGAACGGTCTTGACCTTACCGATCAACGTGCCGCCCGTATCAAACACCTCAAGCCCGATCAGGTCGGCATGATAAAACTCATCGTCGGGCAACGAGGGCAGCTGATCCCGCCGGGCAAACAGCACGGTGCCGCGCAGGGCGTCTGCTTCTTCCTTTGACGTCACATCCGTGATGCGGGCGACAAAGCCGTTCTTGATCGGACGCACCAGCGCGATTGCAAAGCTGCGCTTGCCGTCTTCTGATGTCAGGGGGCTGTAGGTTTCGATGTCTTCGGGAACTGCACAATAGCTTTTGACGCGCAATTCGCCGCGCACGCCATATGACCCCGCAATCGCGCCTACGGATACTTTGTCGTTCATTGCAATAACTCCGAATTCACACAGATTGTGCCGGTCCACTGACCTTCACCAGCCCGACATTCGCTTTTCATCAGCGTACGTTCAAACCAGATGCCAATGGCAATACCTAAACCAAGAATAAAGATGAGACGCAGCAATCGGAACATGATCGGCTTTCGGGTCAGGGACGACGTCAGGGCGCGGTCGGTGTCAGAGTGATGAGAAAGTACATCGGACAGCCTGCATTGGCAAAGTGATGCCAGCTGTCGAATACACCTGTAGCTTCCCGGCGCAGCAAAGACCGCGCCGGGGAACCGTTTGATTATTCTGCTGCGGCTTCTTCTGCTGCAGGTTCTTCCGCTGGTGCTGCTGCGGCTTCTGCTGCTGCGGCGGCCTTGGCGGCTTTTTCTTCAACGCGCTCTTGGGCTTTCTTGCCCGGTGTACCCTTCTTGGGGTTGTTGCGCTCTGTCTTTGGGGTCACGCCTGCGGCTTCGAGCATACGTGCAACACGGTCTGTTGGCTGTGCGCCTTTGCTCATCCAATACTGAACGCGTTCAACGTCCATTTTCACGCGCTCTTCGCTGTCTTTGGCCAGCAGAGGGTTATATGTGCCCAGCTTTTCAATAAAGCGGCCATCGCGTGGCATGCGGCTGTCGGCAGCAACGATACGGTAGAACGGGCGCTTTTTGGAACCGCCACGGGCGAGACGAATTTTCATGGACATGATGTATTTCCTTTGGGTTTAGGTGTGGTGGGTTTCACCCACCCTACGACTGGTGTTGTTTGTGGTGCTGAATGACTTCAGCGATGATGAAGTTCAGAAACTTCTTGGCGAATTCGGGATCGAGGTCAGCCTCTTTCGCCAAATCTTCGAGACGTGCGATCTGACCGGCTTCGCGGTTCGGATCGGACGGGGGAAGGTCGTGTTCAGCTTTGAGTTTCCCCACAGCCTGAGTGTGTTTGAACCGCTCGCCCAGCGTGTAAACAAGGATTGCATCTAGGCGGTCGATGCTCGCGCGGTGTTCTTTAAGAACCTCGGCGGCCAATTTAGCACTATTGGTCATTACAGCCCCAATTCATCGACGGTCGCGCCGTTGAACATCGGCTTGGTGAACGAACGGTCATAACGACGGATGCATTTGGTCGCCTTGGCGTGCTCATAGGCGCGCAGGCATTCAGGATCGTCCCACATCTTTGCGCGGTACGCCTCGTAATCGGCGAGCGACGCAAAGGAAAAGTGGCAATAGGCGATGTCGTTGGGGCCTTCATGCGGCATATGATAGCCGTGATGGATGCCGCCCAGCTTCACCACAAGGTGCAGCCACGCTTTTGCATAGATTTCGAATTCCGGTAATTTGTCGGGGTCGATTTCATATCTGACGGTGCAACTGATCATTTCTTTTTCCCAAATCCTGACAGGCCGCCGGGCAGGCCCATGCCGCCGCCCATACCGCCCATGTCGGGCAGCTTGCCGCCCATTTGTTTCGCCGCGGCTTCAAGCGCTTTGGGGTCCATGCCTTGGGCCATGGCCGCAGGGTCCATGCCGCCTTTGCCGCCCATCATGCCCTTCATGGCTTGTTTGAGCATGCCGCCTTTGCCCATCTTTTTCATCATATCGCTCATCTGGCGCTGCATCTTCATCAGCTTGTTCAACTCGGACACTTCGAGGCCGGCACCCTTAGCGATACGTTTCTTGCGGCTGGCTTGCAGCAGCGCGGGGTTGGCGCGCTCTTTCTTGGTCATGGATTGGATCAGGGCAATCTGGCGCTTGAGCACCTTGTCGTCAAAGCCCGCTTCTTCGACCTGTTTGGCCATTTTACCCATGCCGGGCATCATGCCCATCATGCCTTGCATGCCGCCCATCTTGAGCATCTGTTCAAGCTGCATTTTCAGGTCGTTCATATTGAACTGACCCTTGGCCATGCGGCGCATCATCTTTTCGGCTTGTTCGGCCTCGATGGTTTCTTGGGCTTTTTCAACAAGGGCGACAATGTCACCCATGCCAAGGATACGACCCGCGATGCGTTCAGGTTCAAACGTCTCGAGCGCGTCCATCTTTTCGCCAAGACCGACGAATTTGATCGGCTTGCCAGTGACGGCGCGCATGGACAGGGCCGCACCACCGCGACCGTCGCCGTCCATGCGGGTCAGGACCACGCCGGAAATGCCGATGCGGTCGTTGAAGTTTTCAGCTGTTTGCACGGCGTCCTGGCCGGTCAGGCCATCGACCACCAGCAGTGTTTCGCGCGGGTTGGACACGTCGCGGACGGCTTCGACCTGTTGCATCAACTCTTCGTCGATGGACAGGCGACCCGCAGTATCCAGCATATAGACGTCATAGCCGCCCATGGCGGCTTGGGTCTTCGCGCGTTTGGCGATCTGGACGGGGTTTTCGCCCTTAACGATGGGCAGGGTATCAACGCCGATTTGCACACCGAGAATCGCCAGCTGTTCCATCGCGGCGGGGCGGTTAACGTCAAGTGACGCCATCAGCACGCGTTTGCCGTCGCGGTCTTTGAGACGTTTTGCCAGCTTGGCAGTCGTTGTCGTCTTACCGGACCCTTGCAGACCAACCATCAGAATCGGGGCAGGGGCGTTGTCGATTTTCAGCGAGCCGGGCTCGCCTTCGCCGCGGAGCACGTCAATCAGAGTGTCATGGACAATCTTGACGACCTGTTGACCGGGGGTGATCGATTTGGTGACCGCTTGGCCGGTGGCTTTGTCTTGGACGGCTTTGACGAAATCACGGGCGACGGGCAGGGATACGTCAGCCTCAAGCAGGGCGACGCGAACTTCGCGTAGGGCGGTTTTGACGTCTTCTTCGGACAGCGCCCCTTGTTTGGTGAGGCGGTCAAAGACGCCGGAAAGGCGTTCGGATAGATTCTCAAACATGGGCCATGGCCCCCTTCGGTCGGTTGCGGATGATCCTAATCTAGGAAGCCCGCGTTAAATACACAAATGCCCCCACGGGCG
Organism: Sulfitobacter marinus; assembly: GCF_900116285.1. GTDB lineage: Bacteria > Pseudomonadota > Alphaproteobacteria > Rhodobacterales > Rhodobacteraceae > Sulfitobacter > Sulfitobacter marinus. The sequence continues at coordinate 87,024 of NZ_FPAJ01000007.1, forward strand.
TAACACGCTGGTGGGGGGCGATCTCTGGCCGCGCCAGAGACCGGAAGGCATAGTGCTTCCGGGATTTGTGGGTCGTTTAAGTGAGGGGCGGGTTTGAGTCAACCCGCCCGTCGTGCCCGGTGATCAGGCGGCCAATGCGTCAATGGCGTCGTTGGCGCGCGCCATCGTGCCGTCGGGGTCTTTGGCTAGCGCATCTGCGGAAACGATGGTGACGTCGGTCATGCCCATAAAGCCAAGAACAGTTTTCAGGTAGCTGGTGTTGAAATCCGCAGGGGATCCAGCTGGAACGCCGCCCGATGCCATCGCGATGATCACGCGTTTGCCTTTGACCAGACCTTCGGGGCCGGTTTCGGTATAGCGGAAAGTCACGCCGGTGCGGGCGATCAGATCGATCCATGCCTTCAGGGATGCAGGCACGCTGAAGTTATAGAGAGGCGCACCAATAACGATTGTATCTGCGGCCAACAGCTCGGCGACCAGTTTGTCGGATTCGATCAAAGCCTCGGCTTGCTCGGGGGAGCGGGCCTCGGCCGGGGTAGCGCGGGCAACGGCCCATGTTCCGGTGATTTGCGGCAGCGGTTCCAGTGCAAGGTCGCGCACGGTTACATCTGTATCGCCCAGCGTGGCGATGATGCGGTCGGTCATGGCGCGGGTTACGGAATCGGTGGTGTTGGCAGAGGAGTCGACGCGTAGAATAGACATGGGAGATGTCCCTTATTTTGAGTTTCTGTTCCCTGATCTAGATGCGCCTTGCACGGGCGGACGCAACTTGCGAAAACCGCGTAGGATCTGTTCGATTTTGCACATATTTTCGTTTGAAAGGGTGCCGCAGTGGATAATTGGGATGAGATTAAGACAGCTTATCAAGTCGCGCGCATGGGCACAGTGAGCGGCGCTGCCGAAGTTTTGGGCGTGCATCATGCCACCGTGATCCGCCATATTGATGCATTAGAGGCGCGCCTGTCCGTCAAACTGTTCCAGCGGCATGCCCGTGGCTACAAGGCAACCGAGGCGGGGGAGGACCTGTTGCGCGTGGCGCAGGCGACGAACGATCAGTTCAGCCAGTTGGCCAACCGCATTAAGGGGCGCGGAGAGAGCGTATCAGGCGAGCTGGTCGTGACGTCCTTATTAGGGCTTGCCGATTGGGTCACGCCCTTGCTGGTTGAATTCCAAAAGCAGAACCCGGAAATTTCCATCCGTTTCCTGACTGGCGAACGACTGTTCCGGCTTGAGTACGGCGAAGCGCATGTGGCGATCCGCGCGGGCAAAGTGCCAGAGCAGCCGGACAACGTCGTGCAGCCCTTCAGGGCGCTTAGGGTCGGGCTGTTTGCGCATCGCAGTTATATCGAGGCGTTTGGCAAGCCATCGGGGGTCGAGGATTACGGAAACCACCGTTTTGTTGTTCACGACGACATGGAGAACCGCGCGCCGTTCTTTCAGTGGATGCGAGCCGTGGTGCCGAAAAGCGCGATGACCTTTCGCTGTCTGGATTCAAATGCGCTGACAACGGCCATTCGCAGCGGTGCCGGTATCGGGTTTGTTGGATACGAGGAAGTGCTGGATGATCCCGATCTGATCGAGGTTCATCCGCAGTTGCCTGAATGGGATTCAGCACTGTGGCTTGTTACCCATGTCGATTTGCACCGAACGCCCAAGGTTCAGGCGCTGCTGAAATTCTTGAAAGACAGCGCAAAGGTGCAATCTGGTGCGGCCTGATATTCAGGGGCATCTGGCAATGCTCACGTTCTCGGCTTTGGTGGCGGGGGCATTTTCATTGGGGTCGATGTCGGCGAACATGATATCGCCTGCTGCGTTGAATGCTGCTAGGTTTGTTATTGCGGGGGCTGTGATTGCTGTTGCGGTTGCCGCGACGACGGGGATCACACGTGAAGCCGCCCGTGCGCCGTGGCGCTACGTGATATTGGGCGGGCTTTTCGCCGTCTATTTTGTGCTGATGTTCGAGGGGTTGAAAACTGCGCAGCCCGTTAGTGCTGCGGCGGTTTTCACACTCACCCCTGTCATTGCGGCAGGTTTTGGTTGGCTGTTGTTGAGGCAGAAAACAACGTTGCGGATGGCCTTGGCGCTGGCCATCGGTGCGATTGGGGCGCTTTGGGTTATTTTCCGCGCAGATATCGCCGCCCTACAACGGTTTGAGGTCGGGCGCGGCGAGGCGGTGTATCTTATCGGCTGTGTCAGCCACGCGCTTTATACGCCAATGGTGCGCAAGCTGAACAGGGGCGAGCCTGCGGTGGTGTTCACATTGGGGACGCTTATCGGTGGTGGGGCGTTGATCTTTATCTATGGGTGGCGTGATGTGCTGGGCACGAACTGGCTGGCGCTGCCGCCTATCGTTTGGATAACGATCCTTTATGTCTCGGTGGCGGCGTCCTCTGCCACGTTTGTTTTGCTGCAGTTTGCGTCGCTGCGACTGCCCTCGGCCAAGGTGATGGCCTATACCTATCTGACACCAAGCTGGGTGATTTTGTGGGAGGTCGCGTTGGGCAATGGCACGCCATCGACGATTGTATTGGGGGGCGTGGGGTTAACGATACTGGCGCTGTACCTTTTACTGCGGAATGACCAAGTTTTGACCTAACGTGATAAATAAATAAACAAATTTGGGAACCGATGCGTTTGCCAAGGAGTTATCATCACGGAAAGTTAATAAAGGAATGGTTACATGCGTAGCATTATCTATCTAATCGGTCTGGTCGTAGTTGTACTTGCCATCTTGCGCTTTGCGTTTGGCATTATCTAACTACATCAAGCATGGCTCTTTCGTGTTATTACCTCGTCACGGAAGAGCCAGCAAAACCTACTCCAACTCGATTGCTTCAGCGTTTGACGATTCCGCTTTAATCTCCGCTGCCAGAAACTTTTCAAAATCATCCAGATTTACCGGGTCAAACTGACCAAACCCTTGCATCCACACCGATGGCGACTGCAGTGCAGAGGGTTCAAGTTTGCACCACTTAAGGCGACCACGCTTTTCCTGCGCGATCAGGCCTGCCCGTTCCAACACGCCCAGATGCTTGGAAATCGCGGCAAGGGACATATCAAACGGCTCGGCGACATCCGTCACGGCCATGTCATCCTCTAGCAACATCGACAGAATGGCCCGACGGGTCGGGTCAGCAAGGGCTGCGAATATGGAGTCTAGCTGGGCGGACATGGTGCTTCTTTGTTACCGGTTAAGGGGTGTGGATTAGCTTTCAGATATCCATAGCGGATCGGACCCTCAACCAAAAGGTTGAATAACAATCAGGCGCGATTTCGGGCGGTTTTGACTCCGTGGCGGGGCTTTTTCATCTGTTTTGAATTTGCAAAATAAAGCAAAATCAATTGGATACACGAGTATTCAATCCTGTTGACTCGGCTGGGCAGTAAAAGTAGCTAAGCACCAACACATCCACGGGGATTTTTGGCGTGACCGATCCGGACCAACAGCAGCGACTAAAGCAGCTTGAGGCCAAGATCGCGGCGGCAAAGCAAGCGCAAGCACCAAAGCCCCGCGTGGATGAGCATTATTCTCAGGCATCGCTCGCCTGGCGGATGGTGATTGAGCTTTGCGCCGGTCTTGGGATCGGTTTTGGCATCGGGTATACGTTGGATTGGTTCTTTGGAACGCTCCCGATATTCATGGTGCTGTTTGTAATGCTGGGCCTTGCGGCTGGGGTAAAGACGATGCTCCGCTCTGCGCAAGAAATCCAGGAAAAGAAGATGGCCGAAACGGTCGAAGAAGATAAAGGGCCCTGACATGGCGGCAGAAGCACACGGCGAAGAAGCGGGCGGCTTGGTTTTCCACCCGATGGATCAGTTCATCGTTAAGCCGTTCTTTGGCGATGGCGCTGTTTCTTGGTACACGATCACCAACGCAACCGTTTGGATGGCTCTGGCTGTTCTGGCCGTGTTCGCCTTGCTGGTTCTGGGCACCTCAAAACGGTCGGTTATCCCGACACGCTTGCAGTCGGTAGCCGAGCTTGCCTACGGCTTTATCTACAAGATGGTCGAAGACATTTGCGGTAAAGAAGGGGTTAAATATTTCCCCTACATTATGACACTGTTCATGTTCATCGTATTCGCGAACTTCCTTGGCCTGCTGCCAATGGCGTTCACGCCAACATCGCATATCGCTGTCACTGCGATCATGGCCTTTGCAGTATTCTTTGCCGTTACCATTCTGGGCTTCGTCAAAAACGGCGCGTCTTTCTTGGGCTTGTTCTGGGTCTCCAGCGCACCGCTTGCACTGCGCCCTATTCTGGCACTGATCGAAGTGATCTCGTATTTCGTGCGCCCGGTCAGCCACTCCATTCGTTTGGCGGGTAACATGATGGCTGGTCACGCCGTGATCAAAGTTTTCGCAGGCTTCGCCGCGATTGCAGCCATCGCGCCTTTGTCCGTCGTGGCAATCACCGCGATGTATGGCCTCGAAATCCTGGTGTCCTTTATCCAGGCCTACGTGTTCACCATTCTGACGTGTGTCTATCTGAAAGACGCGCTTCATCCGCATCACTAACAACGGGCGTGGGTCATTCTGACCTGCCCCACTTCATCACCTCAATTCCATCGTAAGGAGAATTCTCATGGAAGGCGATATCGTACAAATGGGCGCATACATTGGCGCGGGTCTGGCATGCATGGGCATGGGCGGCGCGGCAGTCGGTGTGGGCAACGTTGCAGGCAACTACCTTGCCGGCGCACTGCGCAACCCTTCGGCAGCTGCTGGTCAGACTGCAACACTGTTCATCGGCATCGCGTTTGCAGAAGCCCTGGGGATCTTCTCGTTCCTCGTTGCTCTGCTGTTGATGTTCGCCGTTTAAGCGTCAGACTGACACTTCCTTACGCTTCGGGCAGCGCGTTACGGCGCGCTGCCCAAGGGATTTGAACGTTTTGACAGGAGGCCACAATGGCAACTGAACCAATTGATATGGAAGTCGCTGGCATGTGTGTCAACGAATTCGGCGGTGCCATTGGCATGCCCCAACTTTGCGGCGAATGGTTCGGCAACCAGATCTTCTGGCTGGTCGTGGCGCTTGTTGCGATCTACTTCATTCTATCCCGGATTGCTTTGCCGCGCATTGGATCGGTTTTGGCTGAACGCCAAGGCACAATCACCAATGACATCGCTGCTGCCGAAGACCTTAAGGTCAAGGCAACAGAGGCAGAAGCCGCATATGATAAAGCGCTGATCGATGCCCGCGCCGAGGCGCACCGCATCGTTGCAGCCGCAAAAGCAGATATTCAAGCCGATCTGAACAAGGCAATTGCGCAAGCAGACGCCGAGATCGCCGAGAAAGCTGCTGAATCCGAAAAAGCCATCTCTGAAATTCGCGCAAGCGCCATGCAAAACGTCGAAGAGGTGGCAAAAGACACCGCTCAGGCGATTGTGGCAGCCTTGGGTGGTTCCGCAGATGCGAAAACTGTTTCCGCGGCCGTCGAAGCCCGGATGAAAGGATAAGCCATGCGTTTGACTTTCTCAGCTTTGATTGCAGGCCTGGTGGCATCACCGGCTTTTGCAGCGGGCGACGTTTTCTTTTCGCTGAACAACACAGACTTCATCGTGTTGCTCGCGTTCATTCTGTTCATCGGTGTTTTGTTCTATTTCAAAGTACCTTCGTTGTTATCGGGCATGCTCGATAACCGGGCGGAAGGGATCAAGTCGGAACTGGACGAAGCCCGTGCCCTGCGTGAAGAAGCGCAGACACTTTTGGCCAGCTACGAGCGCAAGCAGCAAGAAGTCAAAGATCAAGCCGACCGGATTGTAACAGCTGCAAAAGCTGAAGCGACCGAAGCTGCGGATCAAGCCCGTGCCGATCTGGAGAAATCCATCGAGCGTCGTTTGGCCGCCGCCGAAGAGCAAATCGGTTCGGCACAAGCTGCTGCCGTGAAAGAAGTACGTGACCAAGCGATTGTGATCGCTGTTGCCGCTGCAAAGGAAGTCATCGCCAAGAAGATGACCGCCGCAGAGGGCAATGCCTTGATCGCAAGCGCAATCGCGGATGTAGATTCCAAGCTGCACTAAGCTTAGCTATCTTAACGAAAGGCCTCGGATACTCTCCGGGGCCTTTTGCGTTTGTGGCTAGTTTTCTAAAGGTCAGTCTTGCTGCGTCTCGTGTTGTAGTCGTTGATGCGCAACAACTTCGTTACGCTCTGCCCGTTGCTGATCGCGTAGCGCGTTCTCCACATAGTTCAGATGTGCTTCGACAGCGGCGCGGGCGGCAACGGGATCACGGGCCTGAAGCGCATCATTGATCGCGCGGTGCTGATCCAGAAGGGCAGACCGCGTAGTGCGCTGTTTGAACATCACCTGCCGGTTATAGAACACGCCACCTTGCAGCAGGTCGTACATCGACCGCATCATATGCAGCATCACGACGTTATGGCTCGCTTCGATAATGGCCATGTGGAACTGCGCATCCAGCTGTGCTTCGTCCTCGGCTGCGCGGGTATCTTGGGCGGTTTCCATCTTGCGAAAGGTGGTGTCGACAACCTTTAGATCCGTGTCTGACGCCAAACGTGCCGCGCGTTCTGCGGCTAGGCCTTCCATGTCGCGGCGGAAAGACAGATAGTCGAACACCGCCTCGTCGTGGCGCGAGAATAGTTCGATCAGCGGTGCCGAAAAGGCCCCACCGAGCACGTCTGCCACATAGACGCCGGCACCGGGTTTGGCGATCAGCAGTCCCGATTTGTCGAGCTGTGCAATCGCATCGCGCAGGGACGGGCGCGACACATCAAGCCGTTTGGCCAGTTCACGTTCTGCCGGTAAGCGTTCCCCGGGGCGTAATATGCCGCGCAGGATCAGCTGCTCGACCTGCCGCACGACGGCATGCGATAGCTTTTCTGACGATACAGGCTGAAATGGCATGAAATGACCTCTCGAATTGGTCAAATTATATGACCGGCAGGGGGCAGCGACAATATCTTTGTCAGTGTTTCACCCGCTGTTAATCGCTGTGGCGTACCGATTGGGCATGAGAAACATATATTTGCTTGTCCTTATCGTTTTTAGCTTGGCCGCGTGCAACACAGCCGGCCCGCATTTCAGGGGGCTGACTGCCACTAGGGTTGCCGTTGACGGGTCCGTGTTTGATGTACGGGTTCGGGGAAACCTGGCCGAAGCGATGCGCATAAATTTCGAATACGCGCCCCGTTTAGGTCCGATCACGGATCGGGCTGCTTTTGCGATGTCTGCGGTCAGCGGCTGTGACGTGACGGAGGTGTGGGGCGATCAGGCATTGGCCACGGGCGTTCTGGCATGCCCAACCTCAGGCGCGCCTCGCGCAGTACGCCCACCCATCAAGTGCAGCTTGTCGGCCCAAACGCCGACCAATTCAGAAAATCCAGCGATGCACAGTTTGTCGTGTAATACCGGGATCTAGCGCAATATCTTGTGGATAAGCGGAGACTACCCTCTTTCCCTAGCGTCTTTGGATTGACAGGACGCGATGCATCACGCCTACTTGCATGCATCTTGGGAATCAGACAAGCGAGGGCAATTGCGGTTTTCCAAACTCAGACTGACGGGCTTTAAAAGCTTTGTTGATCCAACGGACCTGATCATCGCAGATGGTCTGACAGGTGTGGTTGGCCCCAATGGCTGTGGCAAATCGAACCTGCTCGAGGCATTGCGGTGGGTGATGGGGGAAAACCGTCCGACTGCCATGCGCGGTGGCGGCATGGAAGATGTGATCTTTGCCGGTGCCTCGACCCGCCCTGCGCGCAACTTTGCCGAAGTCGCCCTGCATATCGACAACACCGAACGACTGGCCCCGGCTGGGTTCAACGATGCCGATCAGATTGAAATCGTGCGCCGTATCACGCGGGATGTTGGCAGTGCCTATAAGGCGGCTGGCAAAGACGTACGCGCCCGCGATGTCCAGATGCTGTTTGCAGATGCCTCGACCGGGGCGCATTCGCCAGCCTTGGTACGGCAAGGCCAGATTTCGGAACTGATCAACGCCAAACCCAAGAACCGCCGCCGCATTCTGGAAGAGGCTGCCGGGATTTCTGGGCTATATGCGCGGCGCCACGAGGCCGAGCTGAAACTGAATGCTGCCGAGGCAAACCTCGCCCGTGTTGATGATGTGATTGAACAGCTGGCGGCGCAATTGGCGCAGCTCGCGCGTCAGGCGCGGCAAGCGGCGCGGTATCGTGAAATCGGGAATGACCTGCGCAAATCCGAAGGTATGCTCTTGTACCGTCGTTGGCGCGAAGCTGATGATGCGCGTGCGGCCGCGGCCGACGAGCTGCGCATTCGTGTGACCGAGGCGGCGCAAGCCGAAGGCGCGGTGCGCCAGGCCGCCAAGGCGCGTCAAAGCGCCGAGGATGCATTGCCGCCGTTACGCGAAGAGGATGCGATTGCGGCGGCTGTTGTTCAGCGTCTTGGGGTGCAACGCGATACCCTTGCCGATCAAGAAGCCCGCGCGCAGGAAACTATTGATGCGCTGACCAATCGGATCGCGCAACTGACCCGTGATATCGAACGCGAGGCTGGGTTGAACCGCGATGCGGGCGACACAATCCAACGGCTTGAGTGGGAATCAAAAGAGCTTGAGAAAGCAGGGTCCGGCCATGCGGCGGCGCTGGAAGCCACGGCTGAAACCGCCCGCGAGGCCGCATCGGTTCTGCAAAGCCATGAAGCGGCATTGTCGCAAATGACCGAGGACGTTGCCCGCCTTGCGGCGCGGCACGGATCGGCGGAACGTCTGCTGGGCGACAGCCGTAAAACCTTGGCCAAGTCAGAGAGCGAGGCCGAAAAGGCACGCGATGCTGTCGCGCAAAGCAAGGCTGCGTTGGTGAAGGCTGCGGCTGATTTCGATGCGGCAAAGACCGCCGAGGCTGCCGCCGCGCAGCAGGCTGCGGCTGCGGAAACGGCCCTGAACGAGGCGGAAGAGCAGCGTGCGCTAACGCAAAGCCGGGAGGCAGAAGCACGCGCAGAACGGTCGGAAGCGGAAGGCGAGATGAACGCCCTGCGCGCCGAAGCCGGTGCGCTGGCCAAACTGGTGGAACGGGACACTGCCGAAGGTGGGCAGATATTGGACCGCTTGCAGGTCGAACACGGATTCGAAAAGGCGCTTGGTGCGGCATTGGCTGATGATCTGCGTGCGCCTCAGGTTAACGCAGATGGCCCATCGGGCTGGGCCGTATTGCCTGCCTATGATGTGGTGCAACCGCTGCCCGACGGGGTGACGGCGCTGACGGCCCATGTGTCCTTGCCCGATGTTCTGGCCCGCAGAATGAGTCAGATCGGCCTTGTAGAGGCGGACGACGGACCACGGTTGCAGGCAGCATTGCGCCCCGGACAACGTTTGGTGTCGCCCGAGGGGGATTTGTGGCGTTGGGACGGTTTCCGGGCATGGGCAGAGGATGCGCCATCCGCCGCTGCGCTGCGTTTGCAACAGATTAACCGGCTCGAAGTGTTGAAGCAGTCGTTGGAGCAGGCCAGTCAGCGTGCCGATGGCGCGCGGGATGCGCATGAAGCATTGCAACAGACCCTGAGTGCGCAAACTCAGGCGGACAAGCTGGCCCGCGATGCCCGCCGGGATGCTGATCGGGCGGTTGCGGATGCTGGCCGTGCGCTGAGTCGGGCCGAGGCCGATCGCAATCTCGCAGAGGGCCGGCTGGAGAGCCTTGGGCTGGCGGTATCGCGCCACGAGGAAGAAGCCATGACTGCGCGCCAATCCGTGACCGAGGCCGAGCGCGCGCTTTCCGAGCTTGATGATGTGGCTGAGGCCCGCGAAGGTGTTGAAACTTTGCGGATGACGGTGGAAGGCGCGCGGATTGCGATGATGTCGCGCCGGTCTGCCCATGATGAATTGCGTCGCGAGGGCGATGCCCGGTTAAAGCGCGCGCAAGAAGTGACCAAAGAATTGAGCGGCTGGCGTCATCGTTTGGACACGGCTGAAAAGCGTAGCGCCGAGCTCGTGGAACGGAAGATTACATCAGAGGCCGAATTGAAAGACGCGAGTGCCGCACCCGCCGAGATCGCAGCCAAGCGTGATGAGTTAACCCAAGCGATCACCGCAGCAGATGCGCGCAAGGCAGAGGCGGCGGATCGTTTGTCGCTGGCCGAGGGCCTGCTGCGCGAGGCGACAGTGGCCGAGCGGGATGCAGAACGGCTGGCATCAGAGGCGCGCGAAGCGCGTGCCCGCTCTGAGGCGCGCGGGGATGCGGCCAAAGAAACGGTGGCCTATGCTGCGGAACGCATCGCCGAAGATCAGCAGATGACGCCCAATCAGTTGTTGGCATCACTGGACATGGACCCTGAAAAAATGCCGGGATCTGATGCGTTGGAGGCTGATGTGAACCGGCTGAAACGCCAGCGAGAGGCGTTGGGTGCCGTGAACCTGCGCGCCGAAGAAGATGCCCGCGAAGTTCAGGAAGAGCATGATAACCTAGCCACCGAGAAAGAAGACCTGACCGAGGCGATCAAGACATTGCGCAGTGGCATTTCCAGCCTGAACCGAGAGGGGCGCGAGCGTCTTTTGACGGCGTTTGAACAGGTCAATAACAACTTTTCGATGCTGTTTAGGCATCTGTTTAATGGCGGTGAAGCGAATTTGGTCATGGTTGAATCCGACGATCCGTTGGAGGCCGGGCTTGAGATTATGTGCCAGCCTCCGGGCAAAAAGCTGAGCACGCTGAGCCTGTTGTCCGGGGGGGAGCAAACCCTGACCGCAATGGCGTTAATCTTCGCGGTATTCTTGGCCAACCCGGCCCCAATTTGTGTGCTGGACGAGGTTGACGCACCGCTGGACGACGCCAACGTGACGCGGTTTTGCGATCTACTGGACGAAATGTGTCGCCAGACCAATACGCGGTTTTTGATCATCACCCACCACGCAGTTACCATGGCCCGGATGGACCGGCTGTTTGGCGTCACGATGGCCGAACAGGGCGTTAGCCAACTGGTGTCGGTTGATCTGAAGAAAGCCGAAACACTCGTCGCCTAGAGCAAGTACAGGGGCTAACCCCGTCCGTGCGGCGCGTAGAAGTCGATATTGGGATTGATCGGTATGATCCGGTTCGGGTTTATCGTCTCATGGCTATAATGATAATGGCGCACGATGTGATCCATCCTTACCGTGTCGTGCACACCGGGCATCTGGTATAATTCGCGTGTATAGGCCCAGAGGTTCGGGTAATCGATGATCCGCTTGCGATTGCATTTGAAATGCGTGTGGTAGACGTTGTCGAACCGCACCAGCGTCGTGAACAACCGCCAGTCAGCCTCTGTCAGGGTGTCGCCCATCAGATATCTATTGTCGGCCAAAATCCCCTCAATCCAGTCGAGGCTGCCAAAGAGAGGGTGAACCGCTTCGTCATAGGCGGCTTGGGTCGTGGCGAAGCCGCATTTATAGACGCCATTATTGACGGTGTCATAGACGCGGCTGTTAACCGCTTCGATGTCATCGCGCAGGTGTTCGGGCCAGTAATCTGCGCTGTTGCAGGTGATCGCGTTAAACGCGCTGTTGAACATCCGGATGATTTCAGAAGATTCGTTTGAAACGATCGTCTCGTTGGTTTTGTCCCATAGAATAGGCACGGTCACGCGGCCGCTGAACTTTGGATCTGCGCGGGTATAGATGTCGCGAGCATAGGGGTAGTCAAACAACGTGTCACCTGTGGCACCGGGGAAATCCGTTGCGAATTCCCAACCCTCGCCCAGCATATCGGGGTGAACGGCCGAGATCGAGATGTGATCCTCGAGACCCTTGAGCGCGCGGAAGATGAGCGCTCGATGCGCCCACGGACAGGCATAGCTTACATACAGATGATACCGTCCGCTTTCGGCTTTGAACCCGCCATCGCCGCTGGGGCCAGCGCTGCCATCTGCTGTCACCCAATTGCGAAATTTCGCGGCCGAGCGTTCGAACTTCCCGCCAGAGGATTTCGTATCGTACCATTGGTCTTTCCAGACGCCATCTACCAAAAGGCCCATTGATCACTCCTTTACTTTGTGAGGCTAAGCTATCGCGCTGTAAGATTATGGCCACAGGTATGCGCGCACATCAGCGTCTGCAAAGATGCACCACTGTTATCTTTTTCCAAGCACCAGTTGATTTCGCGCAGCTTCACGTCATCTTGGTTAACAATGGGGGTGTAATATGGAAATTTCTCTGCCAAAGGAAATCCAAGCCGGATTAGATGCGGCGCGCATGAAGAGCTTGCGCAAGGCATCTAAGCTGCGGATTGATGTAAATGGAACGCAGCATCGGGTGCTACGCCATTGGAAAACCGGTTTTTCAATGGAAGCTGAAACCGCGCCACGGGTACGTGGATTGGTGGATCTGTACGATGGGTCAATCCATCTGTTTCAGTGCTTGATCGTCGCCGCCCAAAGAGAAGGCAGCGAGATGCAATTCGAGTTCAAGCGCGCGACCAAAGTCTCGCAGCAGCCAGCGCTTGATTTTGTGCGGGCAAATGATGCGCCCGTGGCATTGATTGCCAAGGGCACACCGGTTTAGCTTTACTGAAGGTCGCTGAACGCGTCACGCAGCCGATTGCAGGCTTCTTCGATACGCGCGCGGGGCGTCGCGATGTTAAAGCGCAGGAATGTATCGCCGCCTTTGCCAAAGGTTGTGCCGTGGTTCGCTGCAATGGCGGCGGTTTCTTCGACCCGTTTGGTGAACTCATCCCGGTCCATGCCTGTTCCGTCGAAGTCGACCCATGCCAAATAGGTTGATTCCAGCGGCGTCGACTGTAGTCCGGGAATGGCATTGATGGTGGCATCGAAAATACGGCGATTGTCATTCAGATAGGTAACCAGCTCATCCACCCATGCAGCCCCTTCGGGCGAATAGGCGGCTGTGGCCATGACCAACCCAAATGAATTTGGGGAAATCCCCATCGCATTCATTCGTTTGGCAAAAGTCGCGCGCAGCTTGGGGTCTTGGATAATCACATTGCCGCAATGCCCGCCCGCGATGTTAAAGGTCTTTGTTGTCGCGGTCATCATCACCAGACGATCCTGTACATTGTCCATCAATGCCATCGGTGTATGGGTAATGCCGGGCATGACCAGATCGTGATGGATTTCATCAGACACCAAAATCAGATCGTGACGCTTGGCAAAGGCAACAACCTGCGCCAGTTCGTCTTTGGTCCAAACGCGGCCGCCCGGATTGTGTGGCGAACAGAACACCAGCATGGTCTCATCGCCTGTCATCTGGGCGTCATACGCGTCAAAATCCAGCTCGTACCGGCCATCATTGTTCGCCATCGCACATTCAACAACCTTGCGGTCCGAAGCGGCGATCACCCGCGCAAAAGCGTGATAAACGGGGGTGAACAGGACTACACCATCGCCGGGCTTGGTAAAGGCGTCGATGCACATCGAGGTGCCGTTGACCAACCCATGTGTCGTAAAGATCCAGTCCTGTTTGATTTTCCAGCCGTGACGGTTTTCCATCCACCACTGGATCGCGGACAGATATTGGCTGTCATCGCCAAAGTAGCCGTACACGCCATGGTCCAACATGCCTTGGAGCGCGTCTTGCACAACCGCGGGCGGGCGGAAATCCATATCAGCGACCCACATGGCAATGCCAGTGTCCGCTGGCACGCCGTAAATCGGCTCCATCTTGTCCCATTTAGCGCAATGGGTGCCGCGGCGGTCGATGATCTCGTCAAAACTCATAGGTCGCTCCTGAAATATTTCGCCTGCAAGCTAAACCTAATCTGCCTGACCGCAAGCCCTGAGGTTGCGATGTGACACCGGTTGGCCTAAATCACATGCATGAAACGTAACATTCTTCTTCACCCCGACCCACGCCTGAAAAAGGTCTGCGCCCCTGTCACGAATATGACGGATGAATTGCGCGCTTTGGCAGATGATATGCTGGCCACGATGTATGACGCACCGGGCATTGGCCTTGCCGCCCCGCAGGTGGGCGTTCTTGACCGGCTGATCGTTATGGATTGCGTCAAGGAAGAAGGCGAAGCGCCGCGTCCTTTGATCATGTTCAACCCTGAAATCATCGCGGGGTCAGACGATTTGAACACCTACGAGGAAGGGTGTTTGTCGATTCCTGATCAATATGCCGATGTGACCCGCCCGGCCGAGGTCGACGTGCGCTGGATTGACCGGGACGGCAACGAACAGACCGAGACGTTCAGCAAGCTGTGGGCCACCTGCGTACAGCACGAGATTGACCATCTCGATGGCAAGCTTTTCATCGATTACCTCAAGCCGTTGAAGCGCCAGATGATCACCCGTAAAATGACCAAGCTAAAACGCGAACTGGCCCGCGCATGAGCGTGCTGGACATTGTGATCTGGCCAGACGCCCGGCTGACGCAGGTTTGCAAGCCGGTCGACATTATCACGCCCGAGATTGTGCAGTTGATGGCCGATATGTTTGACACGATGTATGATGCCCCCGGGCGCGGCTTGGCGGCCCCTCAGGTGGGGCGGAGCGAACGGATTTTCGTCTTTGACGCGGGCTGGAAAGAGGGCACGCCAACCCCGATCGCTTGTGTAAATCCACAGATTATAGCACTCTCTGATGAACGTTTGACGGGGGAGGAAGGGTGCCTTTCGATTCCCGGTGTTCCGATGGATGTCGACCGCGCGGCTTCGGTGACTTTGCGCTGGACTGACCTTGAAGGCACTCAGGAGCGTAGCTTTTCCGGGGCTGAGGCGGTGATCGTTCAGCATGAATACGACCATCTGGACGGCATCGTAATCTATGATCGTGTGGAAAAGGATACGACCCAATGACGGTTCGGAAAATTGTGCCATGGCCCAATGTTTGCTTGCGTACAGCCGCGGCGGATGTGCCCGATATTACAGATGAAATTCGCGGTCTGTGGGATGATATGATTGACACGATGGACGCTATGCCCGGTGTTGGCCTTGCCGCGCCGCAGATCGGGGTGATGCTGCGGGTTGCGGTGGTCGATGCATCGCAAGGGCGGGACAAGCGGATCAGGCTGGCCAACCCCGAGATTTTGGATGCCTCCGCGATCATGAACGAACACGACGAAGCAAGCCCAAACCTGCCCGGTGTGTCGGCCAAGGTAAAGCGACCACGCGGCGTGACGGTGCGCTATCTTGATGAGAACGGCGTTATCACACGTCGTGATTTTGTCGGGCTCGAGGCCACAAGCGTACAGCACCAGATCGACCATTTGGCGGGCAAGATGTATTTCGATAACCTGAGCAAAACCCGCCGGGATATGCTGCTGCGCAAGGCGCGGAAATTCAAAGGATAGCCACATGCGCGTGATCTTTATGGGAACGCCCGAATTTTCAGTGCCGGTGCTGGATGCGCTGGTATTGGCGGGGCATGATGTCGTGTGTGTCTATTGCCAGCCGCCGCGCCCCGCAGGCCGTGGGAAAAAGGACCGCGCCAGCCCTGTTCAAGCACGGGCAGAGGCCTTGGGCTTGCCTGTCCGGCATCCCGTTTCGCTTAAAACGCCCGAGGCGCAGGCGGAATTTGCCGCGCTCAATGCCGATATCGCGGTGGTCGTCGCCTATGGCCTGATCCTGCCGCAAGCCATCCTTGATGCGCCAGCGCAGGGATGTGTGAATATTCACGCCAGTCTGCTGCCGCGCTGGCGCGGTGCTGCACCCATTCACCGCGCTATTATGGCCGGTGACGCGGAAACCGGCGTTTGCATCATGCAGATGGAGGCTGGTTTGGACACAGGCCCTGTGCTTTTGCGCGAGGCGACGCCGATCCGGGCGACCGAAACCACAATTCAGTTGCACGACCGGCTGAGTGAGATGGGCGCACGTTTGATTGTGGATGCCTTGGCAAAGCTGCCTGATCTGGTGCCTGAACCGCAGCCCGAGGGTGGCGTGACCTATGCCGCCAAGATCGATAAATCCGAGGCACTGATTGACTGGACCAAACCCGCAGTCGAGGTCGACCGTCTGATCCGTGGGCTGTCACCCTTTCCCGGTGCGTGGTTCGATCTGGATGGGACACGGATCAAGGTGCTGGGATCATCCCTTGCAGATGGCAGCGGTACGGCTGGCGAGGTGTTGGACGCAAGCCTGCGGGTTGCCTGCGGAACGGGGGCCGTCCAACTGACACGCTTGCAACGTGCGGGCAAAGCGGCCCAAGATATCGATGTGTTTCAGCAAGGCGCGCAAATCGTGCCGGGCACGATTTTGGGCAAAGGATAACGCTATGTTTCCATCGATAATCGGCACCGTCGTGATCGCAGGGATCGTTGGTTACCTGGCGGAAAAGTCGGGTTTTACCCGCAACGGGATTCTGGCGTCGATCATCATATGTGTGGGCGGCGCGTTTCTGTTTTACTTTGTGCGCTTGATGTTCGGGTTCGGGTTCAATTCACCGGGGCTGAACGCGATTGTTTCATCCATCGGCGCGCTGATTATTGTCCCGTTCCACTGGCGTCGCAAATAGCCTTAGACGCGGGGCGGGCGGCCTTTGTAGACGGGCAGGTTCCACCCGAAATAGAGCGATCCGGCACGCAAAACCCATGTCACGCAGGCCCCAGCAAACAGGGCGATGGCATCGTCATTTAGAAAAATGCGCAGGACGACGGCCGTGGCCGCCCCTGCAAAGGCGGCTGTGACGTATAGTTCGCCCTGTTTCAGAACCAGCGGCACCTCGTCCACCACCACGTCGCGCATCAAGCCGCCCATGCAGCCGGTGATCATGCCCATCAGGACCACGATGACTGGGGACTGATCTAGGGAAAACGCGACACCTGCACCAGCGGCCACAGCCACGGCCAGTGCAAAACTATCCAGCCAAATCAATGTGCGGTAACGGCTTTCAAGCCGATGCGCGGTAAAGAAAACCACAAAGGCCGCCGCAGCGGCGACGCCCAGATAAGCAGGGTTCGCGATCCAGAAGATCGGGTTGCGGTCCAATAGCAGGTCGCGCACCGTACCGCCGCCCAAGGCCGTCAGGCATGCGATAAACCCAAAGCCCACCAGATCAAGCTGGGCCCGGCTGGCAACCAAGGCACCTGTGATCGCAAAGACCAAGACGGACGCGTAATCAAGAAGGTCGGTCAAGATCATTTGCCTTTGAACGGGGCCATGCCCGCCCTTGCCAATTCATCCGCGCGTTCATTTTCGGGATGGCCCGCGTGGCCCTTGACCCATTCCCACGTAACCTTGTGGCTTGCGTTGGCTGCATCCAGACGTTGCCACAGCTCGGCGTTCTTTACGGGCTTTTTCGCGGCGTTCTTCCAGCCGTTTTTCTTCCAGCCGTGGATCCAGCCAGTGATGCCATTTTTGACATAGTTGCTGTCGGTCACGATGGTAATTTCAGTCGCGCGGGCCAGTGCTTCAAGCGCGCTGATCGCGGCCATCAGCTCCATCCGGTTGTTGGTGGTGGCCGCTTCGCCGCCCTTCAACTCGCGTTCTTTGATAATCTTGCCGTTGTCGGTTGCGCGCATCAAAACGCCCCAGCCGCCGGGGCCGGGATTACCTGAACAGGCCCCATCGGTATATGCAGTCAGTTTCGCCATGCGCGCAGGCATACCCAGTCTGCGAGGGTGCCGTCCAGCCCCTTATCGCGTCCTGTTGCATGCTCTTTGACGGTCAGGCCCGCATCAGCCAAAAGACCGGTCAATTCGTCGTGGGTGAAGTAGGTATAAAGCCGGCCCAGCGTATCGCGACGTTCGCCTGTGCCGGTCTTTACCCCGATGTGAAATACCCCGTTCGGGCGCAGGGCGGCGGCGATGTTTTTCAGATGGCGCGGCATGTCGCGGCGCGGCGCGTGCAAAAGGCTGAAGTTGGCCCAAACCCCATCATAGAGATCGGTGCCGGTCAGATCATCAAAGCTGGCTTGTTTCGCCGTGACCCCGTGTTTCTGTGCGGCGAGGGCCACCATTTCGGGCACAGGGTCTATCGCGGTAACCTTAAGGCCCGCGCGGGCCATATGCTCGGCTGCGATGCCCGGACCGCAGCCCAGATCCAGAACGGTGCCGCCTGGTTTTACCGCGCGGATGAACGCGTGCAGTTGTGGATCACCAGTGATGCTCTGATTGAACTCAGCGTATTCCTGCGCTTTGTCTGCGTAGACGCCTAGCGTTTCTGGATCGCTCATAAAAACACGCCTGTCGCGAGGCAGATCAATACAATGGCGGTTAATAAGACACGCAACTTCATCCACCATTCAGGGGCCAGCCCCCACCGCCAAAACGCGAAATCTAGCGCCAGCAATCCGGCAAAGCCGAACATCAGGTTCATGCCAGCCCCGACCGGGCCGCCGCCCGTCATGAAAAACGCCCAAAGGGCTGGGATGACTGCAAGGGTGTACCCCGTCGCGGCCTGTGGGCCATCGGCCTTGGTGGCAAAGCCCCACAAGACGCCGGACATGAATGACAAAATCACTGCGCCATAGAAAAGCTGGATATAGGGACCAACAAAACGGCCCCCCAGATTGGCGGCAGCCCAGGTGGCTAGGGGTTCATTGACCACCGTCAACGCGCCCCAGATGAACGGGATCAGACCGGCAAGGCCAAGAATAAGCGGGGCGCGGGGAATAGTTGTCATGCGGGCACCCGCAAGACGCGCGGAACCTTGAATTCAACGTTTTCGATGGCGGTTTCGACCAGTTCTTCGGTGACGTCGTAGCGGGATTTAAAGGCGTCGATGACTTCGTTGATCAGCACCTCGGGGGCGGATGCGCCTGCCGTGATCCCGATGCTTTTGATCCCGTCTAGCGCGCGCCAATCGATGTCGTCAGCGCGCTGAACAAGCTGGGCATAAGAACAGCCCGCGCGCGATCCGACCTCGACCAGCCTTTTGGAGTTGCTGGAGTTCGGGGCACCGACGACCAGCATGGCGTCGCATTTAGGGGCCATGGCCTTGACCGCTTCTTGGCGGTTGGTCGTGGCATAGCAGATGTCTTCCTTGTGGGGGCCAACAATGGCCGGGAACCGCGCGTTCAGGGCCGCGACGATGTCTGCGGTGTCATCGATGCTCAGGGTTGTTTGCGTAACATAGGCCAACTTTTGCGGGTCCCGCACGGTCACGGTTGCCACGTCTTGCGGGGTTTCGACCAGCAGCACTTCGCCGTCGGGCAGTTGCCCCATGGTGCCGACGGTTTCGGGGTGCCCTTCGTGACCGATCATAATCATCTGAAGCCCTGCATCTGCGTGGCGCTGCGCTTCGATGTGGACCTTGCTGACCAAAGGGCAGGTGGCATCAACATAGACCATATTGCGGGCCTGCGCAGCATTAGGGACCGATTTTGGGACACCGTGGGCGGAAAAAATCACCGGGCGGTCATCGGGGCATTCCGAGAGTTCCTCGACAAAAACGGCACCCTTTTCACGCAACCCGTCGACGACGAATTTATTATGTACAATCTCGTGGCGAACATAGACAGGTGCCCCCCATTTTTCGAGCGCCATTTCAACGATCTTGATGGCGCGGTCCACCCCTGCACAAAACCCACGGGGGGCCGCAAGATAAAGGGTCAGGGGTGATTTTGACATGTCCGGCTCCTTGGGCTTGGTGATTAGATAAGTGCTGCAGGCACAATCGTCCAGACGGGAGCGGCGGCCGCGCAAGCATATCGTCCGTGGGAAGCCGCGTCCTATGGAACCTTGGTAAGGTGCCGTTTCATATTTTGAGCTTCTTTCGCCTTTGCCAGCACTCGAAAACCAATTCAGAGCCTATGCCCGTAGCGTTTGCCGCATAATTGTAACGGGCTTTTTGCGCGCAATCAGTCTTCGCTGGTTTCGCGCGGGGGGCGGCCAATGACGTCGCGCAGATCTTCCAACTCGATAAAGTTGTCCACCTGGCGGCGTAGATCATCCGAGATCATCGGCGGTTGGCTGCGAATGGTGCTGACAACGGACACACGCACGCCTTGGCGCTGCAGGCTTTCGACCAGAGGCCGAAAATCACCATCGCCCGAGAAGATCACGATGTGGTCGAGACGCGGTGCCAGTTCCATCGCATCGACTGCCAGTTCGATGTCCATGTTACCTTTGACTTTGCGCCGGCCCATGCTGTCGGTGTACTCCTTGGCGGGCTTTGTCACCATCGTGAAGCCGTTATAGTTCAGCCAATCAACCAAGGGACGGATCGGCGAATATTCTTCGTTCTCAAGCAGTGCAGTATAATAGAACGCGCGCAACAGTTTTCCGCGTCTCATAAACTCGGTACGCAACAACTTGTAGTCAATATCGAAACCAAGGCTTTTGGCAGCGGCGTAAAGATTCGAACCATCTATGAATAGAGCTAAGCGTTCGTCTTTATAAAACATATGATGTCCTTGTAGTAATAGGCTGCTAGGGAGGTTGGTTGCGAGAATGATATCACAGATTACGATTTTTTTGCGTGAAATCAATCATGTCCTTTGGGAACCCATAGCCATTTGTGACGAGGCGGCAAGTGATAAACAACTGTAGATATGTAAGTACCGTGCGAGATATCGCAAAAGTGTCTTGGGTTGCGCTTGGCGGTAATCAATCATCAATAGCGGGTGGCCCGGCCGAGACCGTTGCCTATGCAATCGATCTCTTGAAAGCGCAGGGATATAATTTACACGCCAAGAGCCGGCTTTTTGCCAATCCTGCGTTTCCGCTGGGATCGGGTCCGGATTACGTGAATGCTGTGGTCGGGTTCCAGACCGATTGCGCGCCTCATGAGACCCTCGAGGTGTTACACGAAATCGAGGCAAAGCTGGGCCGGGAACGGCATGTGCGGTGGGGATCACGATCTGTTGATCTTGATCTTATCGCGGTGGGGGACGCGGTTTTCCCCGATGTGCAGAGACAGAATCACTGGCGTAATTTGCCCTTGGACGATCAGATGATCCAAACGCCTGATGAATTGATCCTGCCGCACCCACGGATGCAAGATCGGGCGTTTGTATTGGTGCCTATGGCCGAAATCGCCCCGAATTGGCTGCATCCGATACTGGAAAAGACCGTTTTGCAGATGTTGAATGACCTGCCGCAACAAGATAAAGACGACGTCAGACCGATTGAATAAGCCCTTGTAAATCTCGCAAAGGGCTTCTAAATAGTCGGCTTCTTGCAGCATTTCTTATTGGAGCATCCCTATGGCCCGCGTCACTGTTGAAGATTGTGTGGACAAAGTTCCAAACCGGTTCGAGCTTGTTATGCTTGCCGCGCACCGTGCCCGTGAAATTGCAGCAGGTTCCCCTGTTACAGTTGATCGTGACAATGATAAAAACCCTGTCGTTTCCCTGCGCGAAATCGCTGACGAAACACAGTCTGCTGACGATCTGCGCGAGCGCCTGATCGAAAGCAATCAGAACCAGATCGAAGTTGACGAACCAGAAGAGGACGCAATGGCGTTGCTGATGGGGGCTGAACAGGACAAGCCGGAAGAAGACAGCATGTCCGAAGAAATGTTGCTGCGGCAATTGATGGCAGCACAAGGGCAGGGCTAAGACCCGCGCCCTTCGGGGCTATGAGGCAGTACAGGCATGAACACCGCCGAAATTACGGCTGACGATCTTGTCGCGCTTGTTCGCGCCTATAACCCTAAGTCCAACGAAGAACACATCCGCCTCGCCTATGACTACGGTGAGAAGATGCACGAGGGGCAGTTTCGCCATTCAGGCGAGCCCTATTTTACGCATCCGGTTTCTGTCGCCGCTATTCTGACCGAGCAGCAGCTGGACGACGCCACGATCATCACCGCGCTGCTGCACGACACGATTGAAGACACCAAGGCGTCTTACGCCGAGGTCGAGAAACGGTTTGGCCAAGACGTGGCCGAACTGGTTGATGGCGTTACAAAGCTGACCAATCTTCAGCTGAATTCGACCGAAACCAAACAAGCCGAGAATTTCCGCAAACTGTTTATGGCGATGTCCAAGGACCTTCGGGTGATCTTGGTCAAGCTCGCGGACCGCTTGCATAATATGCGCACGATTAAATCGATGCGCCCCGACAAGCAGGTTCAAAAGGCCCGCGAAACCATGGATATTTATGCGCCACTTGCCGGGCGCATGGGGATGCAGTGGATGCGTGAAGAGCTGGAGGATCTGGCCTTTCGCGTGCTGAACCCCGAGGGGCGGCAATCAATCATCCGGCGTTTTATCACGTTGCAACGCGAAACGGGCGATGTGATTCAGCGGATTACCGGCGACATGCGCCAAGAGCTTGAAAAAGCCGGGATCGAGGCCGAGGTCTTTGGCCGTGCGAAAAAGCCGTATTCGATCTGGCGCAAGATGCAGGAAAAGGATCAGTCGTTTTCGCGGCTGTCCGACATCTATGGTTTCCGGGTAATCACCACCACTGACGACGCCTGCTATCGCGCGCTTGGGGTTATCCATCGCCGTTGGCGGGCTGTGCCGGGCCGGTTCAAGGATTACATCAGCCAACCTAAAACCAACGGCTATCGGTCGATTCACACAACTGTTTCGGGCCGTGATGGTAAACGGGTCGAGGTTCAGATCAGAACCCGCCAGATGCATGATGTCGCCGAAACCGGCGTGGCCGCGCATTGGTCGTATCGCGACGGTGTCCGGTCGCGGAACCCCTTTGCCGTTGATCCGGTGAAATGGGTCGCGCAACTGACTGAACAGCTGGATTCCGAGGAAGATCACGAAGATTTCCTCGAGGCGGTCAAGCTTGAGATGTATGCAGATCAGGTGTTCTGCTTTACGCCCAAGGGCGAAGTGGTCAAGCTGCCCCGTGGTGCAACTCCGATTGATTTTGCCTATGCGATCCATACGCGGATCGGGTCGGCCTGCGTGGGGGCCAAGATCGACGGGATGCGGGTGCCGCTGTGGACCCGTGTCAAAAACGGCCAGTCGATCGAGATTATTACGGCACAAGGCCAAACGCCGCAGGTCACGTGGTTGGATATCGCAACTACAGGCAAGGCCAAGACCGCGATCCGCCGGTCCCTGCGCGAGGTGGATCGTGCGCGGTTTGTGAGCCTTGGGCGCGAATTGGCGCGTTCCGCCTTTGAACAGATCGGCAAACGTGCGACCGAAAAAGTGCTGCGCACGGCGGCGCGGAACCTGAGATTGGACAGCCCCGAAGACTTGCTTGCGCGGCTTGGCTCTGCCGATCTGACGGGCGGCGAAATCGTACAATCCGTCTATCCGCATCTGCAACCAAAGCCGGGCGAACAGGTGGACCAAAAACGCGCCGTTGTCGGTTTGCAGCCAGGGCAGTCCTATGACCGTGCCCCGTGTTGTCAGCCGCTGCCGGGTGAACGCATTGTTGGCATCACCTATCGCGGCAAGGGTGTCACGATCCACTCGATTGATTGTGAACGGCTGTCTGCTTACGAGGATCAACCAGAACGCTGGCTGGATTTGCGCTGGCATGACGGCCCGCATCCTGCCGCCTATGGCGCGACGCTGGATCTGACGATTGGCAACGGTGCCGGTGTCTTGGGGCGGATTTGCACGTTGATCGGTCAATCGGGTGCCAATATTTCAAATCTGGAATTTTTGGACCGCAAACCTGACTTTTACCGGTTGCTGATCTACGTAGAGCTGCGAGACATAGCGCATCTGCATTCTTTGATGCCGACCCTAGAGGCAGAAAGCGAAGTGGCTGAGATCAGCCGACATAGAAACATGAAGGCTTTGAAAGCGAACGACAAAGAAGCCTGAGCACGCGAAGTTTGCCAAATCCAAGGACGAAGAGTTGATTTTTAAACGTCGCGACCCGAAACCTGCATTGCGCGCCATGGCCGAGTTCATGTGGCCGCGTGGTGGTTGGACGCGTGCGTTTCATTACGTCAAACACCGGATGCGTCGCTTGCCGGACACCCCCGAACGCATTGCGCGGGGCATTTGGGCGGGTGTTTTCACGACGTTTACGCCGTTCTACGGGATGCACTTTATCGTGGCTGCGTTGGTATCTCGGCTGATGCGGGGCAATATGTTGGCCGCTTTGATGGGCACGTTTTTTGGCAACCCGCTGACCTATGTGCCGATTGGGCTGTCATCGCTGTCGATGGGGCATTGGATATTGGGCTCTCCGATGCAGCGGGGGGAGCATCGGTCTTTCGGCGGTAAATTCGTCGACGCGGGCTATGACCTGTTTGCCAATTTCATTGCAATCTTTACCGACCGCACCGCGGATTGGTCTGGGCTGACCGTTTTTTGGCATCAGGTGTTTTACCCCTATCTGATCGGGGGCATTTTGCCCGGTATCATCTGTGCGACCATCGCGTATTATCTGTCGGTGCCACTGCTGCGGGCCTATCAGAAACGCCGAAAAGGTGTGATCAAAGCGAAATTCGAGGCGCTCAAGAAAAAGGCCGCAGCCAAGGCCGAAGCGAAACGTATTATGGAGCAGACGGCTCAGAAGGGGAGTGATCATGGCAGTGCAGGGTAAGCTGAGACTTGGGGTCAATATTGACCATGTCGCCACGGTAAGAAATGCGCGGGGCGGCGCGTATCCCGATCCGTTGCGTGCCGCGCGCGCAGCACAGGACGCCGGTGCGGACGGCATTACCGCGCATCTGCGCGAAGACCGTCGCCACATCACCGATGCCGACATCGAAGGGCTGCAAGAGGTGCTGACCGTGCCGCTGAATTTCGAGATGGCAGCCACGGATGAAATGCAGGCCATCGCCTTGCGTCACAAGCCCCATGCGGTCTGCATCGTGCCCGAAAAGCGCGAGGAACGGACAACCGAGGGCGGCCTTGAGGTTGCCCGCGAAGAGAACAAACTGGCCCATTTCATCGCCCCCTTGCGGGACGCTGGCTGCCGGGTGAGCATCTTTATCGCAGCCGATCAACGCCAGATCGAAGCGGCTAACCGCATCGGTGCTGAAGTGATCGAATTGCACACCGGTGCCTATTGCGATGCCTTTGCCGAAGGGCATTGGGAAGTCGCGCAAAAGGAACTGCAAAAGCTGGAGGAAATGGCCAAGTTCGGGCATGATCTTGGGCTGGAAATCCATGCGGGGCATGGTTTGACCTATGACACCGTGTCCCCCGTGGCAGCGTTCCCCGAGGTCCAAGAACTGAACATCGGCCACTTCCTGATCGGCGAGGCGATCTTTCTCGGGCTTGGTCCGGCCATTGAAGAAATGCGCCGCCTGATGGACGATGCACGGGCAGAGTAAGGCGGTAATATGATCCTTGGCATCGGGACTGATCTTGCAAATATCGAACGTATTCAGGGAACGCTTGACCGTTTTGGCGACCGGTTTCGCAACCGTGTTTTTACGGATACCGAACAACGCAAGGCAGAGCGTCGCCGCGATGTTGCAGGCACCTATGCAAAACGTTGGGCGGCCAAGGAAGCATGTTCAAAGGCGCTTGGGACGGGCCTGCGGATGGGGATTGCGTGGAAAGACATGGCCGTCACCAACCTGCGCAGTGGGCAGCCGGTGATGCACGTGACCGGTTGGGCGGCCGAGCGATTGTCGAAAATGACACCCGCAGGGCACGAGGCGATTATCCACGTCACATTGACCGATGATCACCCTTGGGCGCAGGCTTTCGTGGTGATTGAGGCGCGCCCAATCACGTAATTCCCGCCGTTACCTTGATATCTCTCGCTATGGATGTGCTGGCGCGTCGCGCATCGCTTGACTTGGGGCAGTCCTGCCCGCATGTAACCACAAACAGATCATCAGGAGCGCCAGCATGGCTGCGAAGGAAAAAACAGGCAACGCGATTGTCGAAACTATCAAAACAATCGTCTATGCGTTGTTGATTGCAGGTGTATTTCGCACCCTGTTTTTCCAACCGTTTTGGATTCCGTCCGGGTCGATGAAAGAGACATTGCTGATCGGTGATTTTCTGTTCGTGAACAAGATGGCATATGGCTACTCCTACGCGTCCTGCCCCAGCATTATTGCCCCGCGGTTCGGGATCGAAATGGATGCGAAAGACATCTGCGGTGTGTTTGATGGCGACAACAGCCGGCTGTTCGCATCCGAGCCAGAACGCGGCGACGTGGTTGTGTTTCGTCACCCAGTTTCGGGCCGCGACTATATCAAACGTTTGATCGGCCTGCCCGGTGACAAGGTTCAAATTTCGCGTGGCGTGATTAGCATCAACGGCACTGCCGTTAAGCTGCGCGACGATGGGGTTTTTGAAGAAACGATGGAGCGTCAAGGCCCGCAAGGCATGCGGCCGCGTTGTGAAAACGGGGCCATTGGTCAAGGCGGCGTTTGCAAAAAATCCCGTCAGATCGAGACGCTGCCAAACGGTGTCGAGCACGCTATTTTGAACATTGGCAATCAGGCATCTGACAACACCGGTATATATACTGTCCCCGATGGTCATTATTTCTTTATGGGTGACAACCGCGACAACTCGGCCGATAGCCGTTTGGCGCAGCAGGCTGGCGGCGTAGGCTTTGTCCCGTTTGAAAACCTGATTGGCCGCGCGGACCGGATTATGTTCAGCTCGGGCGGGCGGTCCATGTTGTTCTTCTGGACATGGCGCAGCGACCGTTTTTTCAAAGCGATCAAGTGAAGTTAAGCGCGGATCTAAAGGCCTTTGAGGGCCGCATCGGGTATAAGTTTGCCAAACCCGAACTGCTTAATCGTGCCGTCACACATGCGTCGATGTCTTCGGCCAACCGCGACGATAATCAACGGCTGGAATTTCTGGGCGACCGGGTGTTGGGTCTGGTCATGGCCGAAGCCTTGCTGGCGCTGGACCCGGGTGCCACCGAAGGCCAGTTGGCCCCTCGGTTCAATGCGCTGGTGCGCAAAGAAACCTGTGCCGATGTCGCGCGTGAAATCGATATGGGCGCAGTTCTTAAATTGGGGCGGTCCGAAATGCTGTCTGGTGGTCGCCGCAAGCAAGCCTTGCTGGGCGACGCAATCGAGGCAATAATCGCAGCGATCTACTTGGATGGTGGGCTGGAGCCCGCAAAGGATTTCATTCTGCGTCAGTGGGGCGATCGCGTCAAAACGGTAAAACAAGATGCGCGCGACGCCAAAACAGCGTTGCAGGAATGGGCGCAGGCCCGAGGATATCCACCCCCATCCTATGTACAGACCGACCGGCAAGGACCGGACCATGCGCCGGTGTTCACGATATCTGCGCGGATTGAAAATGGGGAGCAGGCTGTTGCGACAGCGCCCTCGAAACGTCAGGCCGAACAGGCCGCCGCCAAAACGCTTTTGGCACAGTTGGAGAAAAACTCATGACCACGCGTGCTGGCTTTATCGCCCTGATCGGTGAGCCCAATGCGGGCAAATCCACGCTACTGAACCGGATGGTTGGCGCGAAAGTGTCGATCGTCACCCACAAAGTTCAAACCACCCGCGCGCGCATTCGCGGCGTTGCGATGGAAGGGGACAGCCAGTTGGTGTTTGTTGACACGCCCGGCCTGTTCCAGCCCCGTCGCCGTTTGGACCGCGCCATGGTTGCTGCCGCTTGGGGCGGCGCTGCGGATGCCGATATCGTTGTGCTGCTGATCGAGGCAAACCGTGGTCTGACCGAAGGTGTCGAGCGGATTTTGGAAGGGCTGGAAGGTATTGATAAGGGGCGTAAGGTGGCCTTGGCGATCAACAAGATCGACCGCGTTGACGCCCCTGTTCTGCTGGGCCTCAGCAAAGAGATGAACGAGCGGTTTCCTTTTGCGGAAACATTTATGATTTCTGCGGAACGTGGGCACGGCATTGATGCACTGCGCCAATGGCTGGCGGGCGAATTGCCTGAGGGGCCATGGCTGTACCCCGAAGACCAGATTGCCGATCTGCCGATGCGTATGATCGCGGCTGAAATGACCCGTGAAAAGCTGACATTGCGGTTGCATCAGGAATTGCCCTACCAGATGACGGTCGAGACCGAGAATTGGGAAGAACGCAAAGATGGCAGCGCCCGGATCGACCAGCTGATCTATGTCGTGCGCGATGGCCATAAGGGCATCGTTTTGGGCAGCAAAGGCGAGACGATCAAATCGGTCAGCAAAGCCGCCCGCGAAGAACTGGAAGAGTTTCTGGGCCGCAAGGTGCATCTGTTTTTGCAGGTTAAGGTCCGACCGAATTGGCTGGATGATGCAGAGCGTTACACTGAAATGGGGCTGGAGTTTAAGGACGGCAATGTTTGATTGCTGGTCTAAACGACCCTGCGGGGCGGATTTTTTTCCATTTGGAATTGGGGTTGGCGCATGGCGCGGCTGACAGCGCGTTTCTGGGTCGACGCCTATTTGGCGCGGCTACGTGTCTTTGATATTCCTGCGTTTGTTGTGGCGCATGGCGATGACACTGGCGGGATCGTTCTGGTCAAGCTATCGACCCTTGATGGGAATGCGGCGCTGTTTCACAAGAGCTTTGATCTGGTGAGCGGTGAGCGCGCGTGGGTCGAGATGACTAGCGGGACCGACGCCGATGTAGATGCGTCTATCGCCAAGCAACGCGGCTTTGATCCTGATCTTTGGGTGATTGAGGTTGAGGATCGTCAGGGCCGGCATTTATTGTTTGAGGAAGGGTTGAGCTGATGGAGTGGCGCGATCAGGGTATATTGCTGAGCGCGCGGCGACATGGGGAAACCTCGGCGATTATTGAGGTGTTCACCCCCTCGCAGGGGCGGCATGCTGGCATTGTTCGAGGCGGGACAAGTCGTAAGATCGCGCCGATCCTGCAGCCCGGTGCGCAGATCGACGTGGCGTGGCGCGCGCGGCTTGAGGATCATATCGGCGCTTTTACGGTCGAGCCGGTGCGCAGCCGCGCGGTGACGGCGATGCAGGACCGGCTCAGCCTTGCAGGCCTGAACACGGTCACTGCTTTGTTGTCGTTCTCGCTGCCGGAGCGTGAGCCACATGCCCCATTGTATCACCGCACACAAACATTGTTGGATTTGCTGGATCAGGGTGATCTATGGCCGCTCGCGTATCTGCAATGGGAGCTTAGCCTCCTGGAAGAGCTTGGCTATGGTTTGGATTTAAGCGCCTGCGCCGTGACGGGCGCATCCGAGGGGCTGGTGTTCGTGTCACCCAAGTCTGGCCGGGCCGTGACCCGTGAGGGCGCTGGCGAGTGGGCTGACAAAATGTTGCCTTTGCCGCCGGTATTGCGGGGGGAAGGTGATGCGGCGAATGACGAGATCGCTGCAGGCCTTAAAACGACGGGCTATTTTCTGGAGCACCGTCTGGCCCGCGATCTAGGAGGGAAGCCGCTTCCAGAGGCACGCGCACGTTTTATCGACGCGTTCAGTCGACAGCGTTGAAGACCATCATTAGCCCGTCGGTATTGGACACGATCATCGTGTCGCCGAGGACTTCGGATATCGACGCGGTAGACAGTGCATCAAAGAACGCCATCTCTTGGGCCAAGGCCGGGCAGGCCATTTTGGTTGAAACGACTTGCGTCACGTTGAACCAAGGATAAGGGACATCCAAGGTCGCAGAGAAGCGGTTGCAGGGGCTGTTACCTGCGAGTTTGTGCTTTGCCGGGAAGGTGAGGGTCGCCGTGTTTGCGAACGCCGCGCCGTTCAATTCGACCAACTGCCATGTCTTGTCGGCCCCGCCATAGCTGCGCAGGGTTTCGTCGGCATCGCACCCCGCAAGAAGGGCGAGGGGCAGCGCGAGCGCGGCGGGGTGAAGCATGTTTAGCCCTCGTTTGGGTATCTGCCCGACATGGTTTGTGCCGGATAGATGATAATCGTGTGGATTAACCAAGCAAGCGGCGCGCGATCACCTGAGCCTGAATTTCTGCCGCACCTTCAAAGATGTTCAGGATGCGAGCATCGCACAACACGCGGCTGATCTTGTACTCGAGCGCAAAGCCGTTGCCGCCATGGATTTGCAGGCCATTGTCGGCCGCGGCCCAAGCGACGCGAGCCCCCAACAGTTTGGCCATGCCAGCCTCGACATCGCAGCGGCGCCCCTCGTCTTTCTCGAACGCCGAGAAATAGGTCAGCTGGCGGGCAATCATGATTTCCACGGCCATCATCGCCAGCTTTGACGAAACGCGGGGGAAGTTAATCAGGGATTTGCCAAATTGCTTGCGGTCGATCGCATATTGCATGGCGATATCCAGCGCCGATTGCGCGACGCCGATTGCACGTGCGGCTGTTTGGATGCGCGCGGATTCAAAGGTTTCCATCAACTGTTTAAAGCCTTTGCCTTCTTCGCCGCCCAGCAGGTTCTCACCTTTGACCTGAAATCCGTCGAAGGCCAGTTCGTATTCTTTCATACCACGATAGCCGAGCACTTCGATTTCGCCGCCGGTCATGCCATCGGTTGGAAAGGGGTTCGCATCATCGCCGGGTGTCTTTTCGGCCAAGAACATCGAAAGACCTTTGTAGTCTGTCGTGTTGGGGTTGGTGCGGGCCAGCAATGTCATGACATGGGTCCGTGCGGCGTGGGTGATCCAGGTCTTGTTGCCCGTAACACTGTAGTTTTCGCCATCCTTCACGGCGCGGGTCCGCAGAGATCCAAGATCAGACCCTGTATTCGGTTCGGTGAATACCGCAGTTGGCAGGGTTTCCGCGCTAGAGATACGCGGCAGCCATTTGGCTTTTTGTTCGTCTGTCCCGCCTGCGAGGATCAGTTCCGCCGCGATTTCAGACCGGGTCGCGAGGGAGCCCACACCGATGTAGCCGCGCGAGAGTTCTTCGGACACGACACACATGGACGCCTTGGACAGACCAAAACCGCCGAATTCTTCTGGGATGGTCAGGCCAAAGACACCCATTTCAGCCAGCTCGTTGATGACTTCGAGCGGGATCAGTTCATCCTTGAGGTGCCATTCATGGGCAAAAGGTTCGACCTTTTCCACGGCATAGCGGCGGAATTGCTCGCGAATCATTTCCAGTTCTTCGTCGAGGCCGGATTGCCCGACCATGACGTTGGCGGCCTGTTCCTGCATCAGTTCGACCAGACGAGTGCGGGCGGCTTGGGTATTGCCGTGCTGGGTAAGCGTCTGGATGGCAGGGTTCATGAGGCCGCGTTGCGCGTCTTGGCCCAAGCCCATATCCTGAAGGCGCAGGATTTCACCCTGGTTCATCTGGATGCCGCCGTAGATCTGCCAAAGGTATTCGCCGAAAGCGATTTGATGAATAAGCGCCTCGGTTTCACCGAACTTGCCGTCAGTGCTTAGCTTTTTGGCCCAAAGCTGCATCTGGTTCAAAGATTGCGCATATGTCGCTAGCCACGCTAGGCCATGTGCGGCAGTCTGGTTCGCTTCGACCAAACCGTTTGAGACGCGCCCATCAACTGACACCATGTCGCGCACAGATGCTTTGGCTTTGTCCAAAATCTCGTCGACGGGGGCCAATGCCTGCCCGGTCAATTCAAGAAGATCACCAAGTATGACTTGCGCGCCGCCGGTCAAGCCGTGTCCATCATGTGCCATTTCATCAGTCCTTTTCTAGCTTATGAGGGGGATACCCCTTTCGCAGGTGCAGCACAATAAAGATACGTTTTCATGCGTCAGTTTGGATGAAAATTACGCGGCGGAATTCCCGTGCACTCCTCACTTCACCTGATATGACGGCGTCATGGATATACTTTTTGCATTTTTGACGCTGCAGCAATTGGTCTTTGCCTTTGGTATCGCCCTGGTGGCGGGGTTCATCAAAGGGGTCGTGGGATTCGCGATGCCTTTGGTGTTGATTTCCGGGCTGACCTTTTTTCTGCCGCCTGAAATTGCATTAGCGGGTCTGATATTTCCCACTGTGGCGACGAACCTGTTTCAGGCGTTGCGTCAAGGATTGCACGCGGCGTGGGCGTCAACGCGGATGTTTAAGGTGTTTCTGATATCTGGGTGCATCATGCTGGTTCTATCCGCACAGATGGTACGTTTTTTATCACCGCAGGCAATGGCGCTGGTGATCGGTGTGCCGATTACGCTGTTTGCGCTGTGGCAGCTTGCCGGGCAGCGCTTTAGCCTTGCGCAGAGATCTACCAAGGTTGAGCTGCTGGTGGGCGGCTTTGCGGGGGCAGTGGGCGGCGTCTCAGGTGTTTGGGGGCCGCCAACGGTTGCGTATTTGACGGCGCTTGGCACGCCCAAGAAGGACCAGATGCGCGTACAAGGCGTGATTTACGGCCTCGGCGCTGTTGCGCTGCTTTTTGCGCATTTCGGGTCTGGGGTGCTGCGGGCCGAGACTGTCCCGTTTTCAATTGCCATGATTATGCCTGCCCTTATCGGTATGTGGTTGGGCAGCCAGATCATGGATCGGATTGATCAGGCGTCGTTTCGAAAAGCGACGCTTGTCATTCTTTTAATTGCAGGCGCTAACCTCGTGCGCCGCGGGCTGATGGGCTAACGCCTCAGCCTTGGCGCGCAACAGTGACGCCGGAGACATCT
The DNA here is from genome assembly GCF_900116285.1 of Sulfitobacter marinus. Taxonomy (GTDB): domain Bacteria; phylum Pseudomonadota; class Alphaproteobacteria; order Rhodobacterales; family Rhodobacteraceae; genus Sulfitobacter; species Sulfitobacter marinus. Next base: position 119,190 of record NZ_FPAJ01000007.1, read on the forward strand.
TCGATGAATGTCACAATACGCGACTTAACCCCGTCGTCACGGATCGATGCCAGCGCGCTAACGATTTCGACGCTAGGATCGCTTTTGGGCGCATCGTTGGTGTTGTCGTGCAACCCTTCGAAGAAATACGACGGTGCGACGTTCAGGATCTGAGACAGTTCAAACAGACGGCTGGCGGCGACGCGGTTCGATCCGATTTCGTATTTCTGAATTTGCTGGAAGGACAGGTTGAGTTGCTTGGCAACATCGGTTTGGGACAGACGACGTAGGGTGCGAATTTGCTTCAGCTTTTTACCTACATGAACATCTACGGGATGGGACATAATCACTAATACCTCTGGTTGTTGTCCCATAGTCATCGCCAGAACTCGTATTCCGATCAATTGGGTAGTTATTTTCAATTTGTGGTTATCAATGCACCCTAGACGTGTTACAAATGTGGTATTAAGGTATTATAAATTTACCATCGGATAGTTATGACTAAAGAAATGAAAATTGAAGCTATGGAAAAAGTGGGCCAGAAAGCGCCGGCTTTGCTGTATGAAATGATACGTTCTTTCGTGGTGCTTGCGGATACGTTGAACCTGAGCCACGCCGTTACAAAGCTGGACAGTACGCGCCAAACCGTTAGGCGACACATTGCCAATCTTGAAGAAAGAATGGGCCATACTTTGTTTGTGGTCGATAATCGTCGATATCAGCTGACCGACGTTGGCCGTGAAGTATTGCCAGAGGCGATCGAGCTACTTGGGCGCGGGGATATTTGGTCTACAGGTAAGATTCGGAACATCGATGGGCTACTTCAACTGTCGCATGAGCAGCCAAACGGTTGGACATTTTACCAACAGCAGCAGCCTTTGACCCAAATCTGGCAGGGCGAATCATCCATGCTTCGCGAATCTTTCAAGGGTTGGGTTCAAAGCAACGGCGAGTTAGACAATCCGAATTTTGAAGAACACCGTCCCTATATTCTGGTTTATCGCGATTCACCCAATGGGTGGCTATGCGTCGAAGTAGGGGAGGAATCGTTCTATACTAAATGGTGGGGCTGGAAAAACGCGCGCAGCAGTATCGGACGCCCGTTGGGGCAGTTCCCGGGCGGCCCGGAATTCGAGGCGATGCTTGATGTCCCGTTTCGCGAGGTGCAGGCCAACGGTGGGGTTCGGCTGGACGAAGTCGTGACCCAAATTCCGCGCGAAGAAGGCGGTGGCCCTATCCCGTTGGCATACAAAAGGCTTTTGATGGCCAGCCGGTTCCCCGACGGAAGCTTTGCCTTGATTGCTGTCATTGACAGATCGCGGTCTATTACGATTTCGGGGCTTGATCAGTCGACGCTTAAGGTGATGCCATCAGATGCGATTGTCTCATTCTGACCCGAATTTAAAAAAAACGAGCGCATTATCCCCATTTGAGTTAACCTTAATCCTGTAAATGGATTAAAGGAGAATTTCAGATGACGCTGCACCGCTTTCAAGAAGGGGACCGATTCATAGCGAATGGTATGGCTCTTTTGAGCCAAGCAGGGATCAGCCTGACGGTTGGGTACGATTTTAACGAGTATACAGAAATCCTGAAAGAAGCACGTCCCGGGCACCTGTTGGGGATGCCCTTCGACCCTAAACTGCATGAAATGAACGAGGATAACGCGTTCTGGATCGTTGGCCGAAACGCCAAAGGCGACGTCATGCATACTCAGGCAATGCGTTTGCTTGATCTCGGTGGGACGAGCCTTGCAGAATATTTGCGACGTTCGTTTACAGAGTTTCCACCGCCCGGTGTGGATATCGACCTGCAGCGATCAAGGTATCGCGCGGGGCCGGGCGCACAGCGGATCGCCGGTACGGTGGCCTATCACGGAGAGTTCTGGGTCGGTACGACGCCACGTGAGTTCCGCAATGCTGGCCTGTCCTCGATCTTGGGACGGTACGCTTTCTGGCAGTCAATTCAGCACTGGAACCCCGATCACATCATCGCCTTCATGCAAAATTCAGTAGTTCTCAAAGGGTTTCCCGCCCGACATGGCTATATGCATACGGAACCTGGCACGCTTCGTTGGTTCCTGACCGGTCAGGATACACCGATCGAAGGGTTCATGGCGTATATGTCAAACGAGGATCTGCGGTTTATCCTTGAGATGCCCATGTCTGACATGGCTGCACAGGCTGCCTAAACAAAAAGAGCCGCGGATTGCCGCGGCTCTTTTTCAGTCTTTGATCTGGGGCCTAGCCGATTGCGGCGGCTTTCACGTCTTCGTCGATATAGGGCATGTATTGCTCAAAATTCTCCGAGAACATGTTGACCAGTTTCGCGGCTTGGCGGTCATAGGATTCAGGGTTGTCCCACGTGCGGCGCGGATCCAGCAGAATATCCGCAACCCCATTGACCGATACAGGGACCTGGAAGCCAAAATTCGGGTCTTTGCGGTACTCAACGTCCGCCATCGATCCCTCAAGGGCTGCTGTCAAAAGAGCCCGTGTTGCCTTGATCGGCATGCGGCTGCCGGTGCCATACGCGCCGCCGGTCCAACCGGTGTTCACCAGCCAGCAGGTTGCGCCGTGGGTTGCGATCTTTTCGCGCAAAAGGTTGCCGTATACTTCGGGTCGGCGGGGCATGAACGGTGCACCAAAGCATGTCGAAAACGTGGGCTCAGGTTCGGTCACGCCGCGCTCGGTGCCAGCAACTTTAGAGGTGAAGCCAGATAGGAAGTGGTACATGGCCTGCGCCGGCGTCAGGCGTGCGATGGGAGGCAAGACGCCGAATGCATCGCAGGTCAGCATGATGATGTTCTTGGGGTGACCACCCGTCGCCTTGGCCGATGCATTAGAGATATAGTGCAGCGGATAGGCGCAGCGCATATTCGCAGTCAGGGAGTCATCATCAAAGTCGAGGTCTTTGGTTTCTTCGTCAAAGACCATGTTTTCGATGACAGTGCCGAATTTCTCGGTCGTCGCATAGATCTCAGGTTCGGCTTCGCGGCTTAGGTTGATGGTCTTGGCATAGCATCCCCCCTCGAAGTTGAAGGTGCCATTGTCGGACCAGCCGTGTTCATCGTCACCGATCAAGGTGCGGCCCGGATCGGCGGAAAGCGTGGTTTTACCGGTGCCAGACAGGCCAAAGAACACCGCTGTGTCCACCGGGTTTCCGGTTGCATGGTTGGCCGAGCAGTGCATCGGCATGATGCCTTTTTCAGGCAACAGATAGTTCAGCAGGGTAAAGACAGACTTCTTGTTCTCGCCTGCGTATTCCGTGCCGCCAATCAGGATGATCTTTTTGTCAAAGTTCATCGCAATCACTGTTTCCGAGCGGCAATCATGTTTTGCTGGATCAGCTGAAAAGCTGGGGCAGTTGATCACCGTGAAGTCCGCGATGAAATCATCCAGCGCGTCGCGCTCGGGGCGGCGCAGCATGTGGCGGATGAAAAGCCCGTGCCAGGCCAGCTCCGTTACCATGCGAACGTTGATCGCGTGTTTGGGGTCGGCACCGCCAACAAGGTCCTGCACGAAATAGTCGCGGCCCTGCATATGTGCCAGCATGTCTTGATAAAGCGCGTCGAAGCCTTCAGGCGACATTTCAGCATTGTTTTCCCACCAGATCGTATCGGCAACGCTGTCGGTTTTGACGACATGTTTATCTTTGGGAGAGCGGCCAGTGAATTTTCCAGTGGTGACCAGAAAGGCACCGCCTTTGCCTAATGTGCCTTCTTCTCGCTTTAGCGCGGCTTCCACCAACGCAGGTTCAATCAAGTTGTAATAGACATTACCTAGCCCGCTCATGCCTTGGTCTTCGAGGCGGAATTGCGGATTTACGCGGCCTAATGTCATGTGATGTCTCCTGTAGGTGCGCCGGGGCGTGACGCCAGTTAGTGCATAAAATGCTTGGTCTGCATGACCATAAGGGCGTCTTAGCACGGCGTTTTATCGGATGAACAGGCAGCTTTGACGCAGTTAGCGCCATCATTTTGTTCTTTGTTGGCTGGCACCCCAAACGAGCGGTTTTCAGCGAAGGTCAGTTTTGCAATTATGACACAGTGAGTGCGGCAATTTAGTCATTCCTAACTAAATTGTGGGGGAAATAAGGCCATAAGCTCGAGTGATTCGCACTTTAGCATTGATTCGCCAGCGAAAATTGACGATCAGTGAAAGAAAAAAGTGATAATTGAGCATTATAAGGAAACGGGCGATGTCAAAAATTGCATTGGTAGATGACGACAGGAACATCCTGACGTCGGTTTCGATGACTCTCGAAGCAGAAGGTTTTGAGGTCGAAACGTATAATGACGGCCAGGCAGCGCTAGACGCTTTCAATAAAAAATTACCTGACATGGCGGTGCTTGATATTAAGATGCCCCGCATGGACGGGATGGACCTGCTGCAGCGTCTGCGCCAGAAAACCGCGATGCCGGTTATTTTCCTGACATCCAAAGATGACGAGATCGACGAGGTGCTTGGCCTGCGCATGGGGGCCGACGATTATGTCAAAAAGCCCTTTAGCCAACGGCTGTTGGTTGAACGTATTCGCGCGCTATTGCGCCGCCAAGAAGCTGTTGAAACCAATGAGGTCGGCGACACCGAAGAAACCAAGGTTATCGACCGCGGCGATTTGCGTATGGACCCCTTGCGTCACGCAGTCAGCTGGAAGGGCAACGACGTTTCCTTAACCGTCACTGAGTTTTTGCTTTTGCAGGCATTGGCGCAGCGCCCTGGTTTTGTGAAGTCGCGCGACCAGTTGATGGACGTTGCATATGATGATCAGGTCTATGTGGACGACCGTACCATCGACAGTCACATCAAACGTCTTCGCAAAAAGATGCGCTCGGCGGATGACACGTTCTCGGCGATTGAGACACTTTACGGTATCGGCTACAGATATAACGAGGAATGATCTGAGGGATGGCGATTGCCGAAAGGGATTTTGTGCGAGACACGGGCACCAATATTCGGGACGGCGATGTCGTGCTGGGCGACGATTGGGTTGCGCCAGATACGGAAGCGACCGAGGAATTGCGTGGCAGCCGTGCGCGCCGAGGCCTGTTTTCGTTGCGGACTTCGCCACTGACCCGCAAGATCATTACATTCAATCTGATTGCATTGAACGTTCTGGTCGCCGGGATTTTATACCTCAATTCATCGCGCGACAGTCTGGCGGTTCAACGCGGTGCGTCGCTGGTTTCTGAGGCCGAGCTGATCGCCGATATTTTTGAAGCGCAGCTGCCCGCTGGTGCGACGATCGATTTGGCCGCGAATGAACCAATTGATGTGGCCGCCAGCCTGAGCCGTTTGGATCTGCGCAGCGGGGTTGAGGTTTTCGTTTTCGCACCTGACCAGACCCTTTTGACTAGGTCGGAAGGCCGGACCCCGACAGAGGCCCCTCGTCAGCGCGGAAAAACCTTTTTGACAGACGGTCTGAACTGGCTGTGGTCCAAGCTCTCGAACCCCTTTGGAGAGGTCCCGCCTGCTGATGTCTTGCCGATCCAAGATCAGCTTAAGACCATGGTTGCGGAGACGCTGTCGGGCGGCACGCAAATTCAGAACAACCTTGATGCTGATGGTGGCACGCTGTTTACGGTTTCCACGCCCATTTCCCAAAACGGCACGCCGATTGGTGTGGTTGCGGTGACATCTGCGGCCGGTGAGATTGACGAACTGGTGCGCGGCGAACGCGAGCGTGTCTTGCAGATGTTCGTTATCGCAACATTGGTGTCCATAGGTCTTAGCCTTGTGTTGGCGTCGACGATTGCGAACCCGCTGGCCGATTTGGCCGCAGCGGCTGAACTGGGGCGCGACAAGGATGCGCGCAAGATGAACCCGGGACGTATCCGAATTCCCGACCTCACCGCGCGCCCGGACGAGATCGGCAGGCTGTCTGGCGCGCTGCGCGGGATGGTGTCGGCATTGTATAATCGCATCGACGGAAACGAACAGTTTGCGGCTGATGTGGCCCATGAGATCAAAAACCCGCTGGCGTCGCTCCGGTCTGCCGTTGGGACGTTGCGGTTGATCAAACGCGAGGACCAGCGCGAAAAACTGCTTGATGTTATTGATCATGATGTGCGGCGTCTTGATCGGTTGGTCAGCGACATTTCCAACGCATCGCGTTTGGACAGCGAGCTGGTTAAAGAAGAAGAAGAGCCGTTTGATCTGCTCGCGATGATCGGCAACCTGTCGCAATATCTGGGCGAAGATGCCCGCAAAAAAGGCATCGATTTCATCACCGATTTGCCGAGCGAACCGATTGTTGTTCACGGGCTCGAGGCGCGGCTTGCACAGGTTTTTGTGAACCTGATCACCAATGCCACGTCTTTCTGCGAAGATGGCGATGCGATCCGGGTCTGGGCGCGCAAACGTGAAAATCGTGTTTTGGTTGTTGTCGAAGATACCGGCCCCGGTATCCCCGATCAGGCGCTTTCCAAGATCTTCAAACGGTTCTATTCACAACGGCCTGACGAACATTTTGGCAATAACTCCGGCCTTGGTTTGGCGATCTCAAAACAGATCGTCGAGGCGCATGGCGGTGTGATCTGGGCCGAGAACATTCGCCCGACAGAGGCAGACATCACGTCCGAGCCGCTTGGCGCGCGCTTTGTCGTCGGCCTTCCCATTTAGGGCGTGGCTGACGCCCCCTTGTCCGAGCAGGTGATCCACGCCACCACGGTGTGTGTCGGTGATCGCGGGCTGATTATTCTAGGTCCTTCAGGCGCGGGCAAATCAACACTGGCCCTACAGCTTTTGGCGCTTGGCGCTGTGCTGGTTGCAGACGACCGAACCCACATCGCCCACACTGCTTTGGGTCTTGTCGCTCAATGCCCTTCCGCTATCTGCGGGATGATCGAAGCGCGCGGGGTCGGGATTCTGCATCTGCCATATGAACAGGCCGTCCCGATCTGTCTGGCGGTAGATATGGGGCAAGACGAAGCAGAGAGACTCCCGGCCCCTCATGAGGTAAAGTTGTTGGGGCAATCCGTGCCATGCTTACACAAAAGTGACGGGCCGCATTTTGCTGCGGTTCTTTTCCTCAGCCTTCAAAACGTGCAACCAAAACCAAATGTCTGATATTTTGAAAGATACCCGCCGCGTTGTTGTGGTTACCGGCCCCGCCGGCGCTGGCCGGTCCTCTGCGCTAAATGTGCTTGAGGATGCGGGCTTTGAGGTGATTGATAATATCCCCTTGCGCATGTTGCTGGCGCTGCTGGACGCCCCGGGGCAGATCCGGCCTATGGCCCTAGGCATTGATCAAAGAAACCGCGATTTCTCGACCGATCGGGTGACCGAAGTGATTGCCCAAATGCGGGCGCGGCCCGATGTTCAGGTTGAACTGCTATATCTCGATTGTGCCACAGACGTCCTGCTGCGTCGTTTCTCCGAAACCCGCCGCCGTCATCCCTTGGCGCTCGCGGATGCGCCCTCCGAAGGGATCAGGCTAGAGAAAGAACTGCTGGCCCCAGTGCGGGCACAGGCTGATACGTTGATCGACACGACCGAGCTGAACATTCACCAGCTGCGCGAAGAAATCGAACATTGGTTCGCCGTTGATGGCACGCATCACCTAAGCGTTTCGGTCCAGTCCTTCTCCTACAAGCGCGGCCTGCCCCGTAGTGTCGACATGGTTTTCGACTGCCGGTTCCTGCGCAACCCATTTTGGGATCCGGCCTTGCGATCCTTGAACGGGACGGACAAAGCGGTCCAGGACTATGTCAAACAGGACCCGCTTTATCCACCGTTCGCCAAGCAGGTTCTTGATCTCAGCTTGTTGATTTTGCCCGCATGCCAGTCAGAAGGGAAATCCCATATTTCAATCGCGTTTGGGTGTACGGGCGGCCAACATCGTTCGGTCACTTTGGCGCAATCTCACGCTTTCAGCCTTGCAGAAGAGGGCTGGCAGGTGTCAATTAGGCACCGCGAACTGGACCAGAAAAAGCGGGAAGAGACGGCGCGTTGATAGGCATTGTTATCGTAGCACATGGAGGGCTGGCCAAAGAATACTTGGCAGCAATCGAACATGTTGTCGGATCCCAAAATGGTGTCCGCGCTATTTCTATTGATGCCGATCATGACCGCAGCGTCAAGGAACAGGAAATCTGCGAAGCCGCCAATGCAGTTGATACCGGCGGCGGCGTTGTCGTTGTGACCGACCTGTTCGGAGGATCGCCGTCAAATCTTAGTCTCTTGGCGTGTCGTCCTGAAAACCGGCGCATTCTTTACGGTGCCAACTTGCCCATGCTTATCAAATTAGCCAAGTCGCGCGACCTAGATGTTCCCGAAGCCGTTCGCGCCGCGCTTGCTGCGGGTCGGAAATATATCGATAGCCAAAATGTCAGCGCAGGATAAAGGCCTCTAGATGACCCAGGTTTCTCTGAAGATCGTCAACGAAAAGGGGCTGCATGCCCGGGCTTCCGCCAAACTGGTCGAGGTCGTCGAAGCGTTCGATGCGCGCGCGGAGGTCTGCAAGGACGGTATGTCTGCGTCAGGTGACAGCATTATGGGGCTGTTGATGCTGGCGGCGTCCAAGGGGTCGACCATCGATGTACAGACCTCCGGCCCCGATCAGGATGCGCTGGCCGAAGCGTTAACCGCGCTTGTGGCCGACAAATTTGGCGAAGGTCATTAGGCCAGTAAACCTGCGAATGATCCGCCTCCGTGTTATGGACCTCTCGTTTTGATAGATGATAGCCAGTCAATTCAAGCTCCGCTTAAGCCGGAAGAAGACGTAGACACCGTTTTCTTCACTAAATACGACCGCCGAAGCCTGTCATATGCGTCTACTTTTGATCACCCGATCAAGTCGCGCGTGATCAGCTTGATCGAGCTTTTTACAGGCAAGATTTCGATTCTCAGAATGATCCGCAAGTTGGAATCAAATGGCGCGCCGAAGGGGCAGGGGTTCTGGCGCGCCGCTCTGGATACGATGGGTATCGAGCTAACAACACCCCAACATCAACTTGATCGCATTCCCAAATCGGGGCCTGTTGTCGTCGTTGCTAACCACCCCCATGGCATGGTCGATGGTATGATCTTCGCTGATTTGATCGGCCGGGTGCGCCCCGACTACCGGATTTTGACCCGCTCTTTGCTGACTTCGATTGACGAAGTGGCTGGCAGCTACATGATTCCTGTGCCGTTTCCCCACGATCCCGACGCGCAGCACAAAGGCGTTGAGATGCGCGCAAAGGCAATGTCCTTCCTAAGAGAAGGCGGCGTCGTCGCATTGTTCCCGTCCGGTGTCGTCGCCTCGTCCGAGACCTATTTTGGCCCGGCGATTGAGGCCGAGTGGAATGTGTTCACTGCAAAGATGATACGCCGCTCGGGTGCCCAGGTTGTGCCGATGAAGTTCCCGGGTGCGAATAGCCGTGCGTACCAGATCGCCAACAAAATCTCACCAATGCTGCGTCAGGGCCTTTTGCTGCATGAGATTGTCCATTCTTGCAACAAACCCCAAGGTCCAATTGTCGGCCATCCGCTGACCGATGCGCAGTTGGACAAATTCCAAGACGACCCGCGCGGCTTGATGGCATGGTTGCGCAGCCACACGCTTAACCTCAAAGACTGACTGGCTTCCAAATGGCCTAAAATCCCGGGGGTCTGGGGGATGGCCCCCAGGCCGTTTCAGTCGATCGTCAACGGGTCGGTACTGGCACATCGCCGCGGTAGTCGTAAAACCCGCGCTGCGACTTGCGGCCAAGCCATCCGGCCTCAACGTATTTGGTCAGCAATGGGCAGGGCCGGTATTTGGTATCGGCCAATCCATCATGCAGCACGTTCATAATGGCCAAGCACGTATCGAGACCAATAAAGTCAGCCAGTTCAAGCGGCCCCATCGGATGATTGGCCCCCAGCTTGAGCGAGCTATCGATGGATTCGACGGATCCCACGCCTTCGTACAGCGTATAAACGGCTTCATTAATCATCGGCATCAGGATTCTGTTTACAATAAACGCGGGGAAATCTTCGGCAGATGCGGCGGTTTTACCCAGCTTCTCAACAACAGCCTTACATGCCGCAAAGGTCTCCTTGTCCGTGGCGATTCCCCGGATCAGTTCAACCAATTGCATGACGGGGACGGGGTTCATGAAGTGGAAACCCATGAATTTTTCCGGCCGGTCCGTCCGGCTGGCAAGCCGCGTGATTGAGATAGAAGACGTGTTTGACGTCAGGATGGTGGTCGGCTTGAGATGCGGGATCAAGTCCTCGAAAATCGCCTGCTTGACAGTTTCGCGTTCCGTCGCGGCCTCAATGACCAGATCGCTCTGACCAAGATCGCTTAGGGTCTGTGTGGCTGTAATTCGGGCAAGCGCCGCGTCGCGGTCGGCCTCTTTGACTTTGCCGCGACTGACCTGACGGTCAAGGTTGCTGGTGATGGTTTCAACGGCAGCTTGCAGAGCCTCGGCACTGACGTCGGTCAACAGAACATCGTAGCCTGCCAGGGCCATAACATGGGCAATGCCGTTGCCCATCTGGCCTGCGCCAACGATGCCGATTGTCTGGATATCCATGCGCTGTCCTTTGTGGTTTTGCGCGCAGCATAGGGCGCAGGAGGCGGTGGCCGCAAGGGCCGGAACTCATGATAAGTTCTCACAAATACAGTCTTTAAGGTATTTGAAAACCTTTGCAGTCATCTTGGGTCTCGGGTGAGTTAAAAAGGGTGGGTGTAATGACCTATGTTGCAATGGGGCCGGGGGCTCTGGACTATCAGCCGTGCAGGTATGGTACGTCAAAATTACTGTTCAGGGGGCCCAAGCGCACACTGGATAAGCCGTATGTCGCGTTTATAGGCGGGACAGAAACCTATGGGCGTTTTATTGAGAAACCGTTTGCCGCGCTGGTTGAAGAAGAAACCGGTCAGCGGTGCGTCAATTTTGGGTGCTTGAATGCGGGGATAGATGTGTTCGCGCGCGACCCCTATGTGCCCCAGGCCGCATCCGAGGCGGTGATCACTGTGGTACAGGTGATGGGTGCCCAAAACATGAGCAATCGTTTCTATTCGGTACATCCGCGGCGTAACGACCGGTTTTTAGCACCGTCTGATCTGCTCAAGACGATATTTCGCGAGATCGATTTTTCGGAATTCCACTTTAACAAGCATTTGTTGACCACGCTGCGGCAAGCGTCGCCAGACCGCTTCGATGCAATTTACAAGGAATTGCAATCCGCTTGGGTCACACGGATGCGGCTTTTGGTCGAAAACATGCAGGGAAAGGTTATTCTGCTTTGGTTTGCCAACCATCAGCCTGCTGAAACTATCCTGCCGATCAACGGACTTGGCGATGATCCATTGTTTGTGACGCGCTCTATGATGGCGCAGGTCGCGCCTTATGTCGCGCAGGTGGTCGAAGTTATCCCATCGGCCTTGGCCCAAGAGGACGGGACTGAGGGAATGGTCTTTGCCCCGCTCGAAGCATTGGTCGCCAAGGAGTTTCCGGGGCCGCGCGCCCATGCAGAAGCGGCAGCAGCCGTGGTTCAGGCCATGTCAGAGATAACCTAACCGACGCTCAAAATGAAAAGGCCCGCCATTTCTGACGGGCCATTTGGTGTTCGGTTTTGAAAGCTGGCTTACAGCTTTTCGATCAGCTCTGGCACGGCTTCAAACAGATCGGCAACCAGCCCGTAATCGGCAACCTGAAAAATCGGTGCCTCTTCGTCTTTGTTGATTGCGACGATGATTTTACTGTCTTTCATACCGGCCAAGTGCTGGATCGCGCCGGAAATACCGACAGCAACATAAAGCTCGGGGGCGACGACCTTGCCGGTCTGGCCCACTTGCCAATCGTTCGGGGCATAGCCTGAGTCGACCGCAGCACGGGATGCGCCGACGGCGGCACCCAGTTTGTCGGCCAGCTTTTCGATCAGGGCAAAGTCTTCTTCGGAACCGACACCGCGGCCACCGGACACAACCACACCAGCCGATGTCAGCTCGGGGCGGTCGCTGGCGGCGACGTGATCTTCAACCCAGGACGACAGGCCAGGATCGGCAGCAGCCGAAACTGTCTCGACAGATGCGGAACCACCTGCTCCGGCGGCATCAAATGTCGATGTGCGGAAAGTGATAACCTTCTTTGCATCGGTGGATTTGACCGTCTGAACAGCGTTACCCGCATAGATTGGACGCTCGAACGTGTCTGCATCAACAACGCCTGACGCGTCAGAGATGATCATCACGTCCAGCAGCGCCGCAACGCGGGGCATTACGTTTTTCGCATCTGTCGTCGCCGGGGCAACGATGTGGTCATAGTCATCTGCCATCGACACGATCAATGCCGCTGTCGATTCGGCCAAACGGTGACCCAAAGATGCGTCTTCGGCGACGATCACTTTGGACACGCCGTCGATCTTGGAGGCCGCTTCGCCAGCCGCAGCAGCAGAGCTGCCTGCGCATAATACGGTTACGTCACCGATTTGCTTGGCCGCAGTGACCGCCTTTGCGGTCGCGTCCATCGCCAATTCGCCATCGGTTACTTCTGCAAGGAGTAGAACAGCCATTACACAGCCCCCGCTTCTTTAAGTTTCGCCACAAGCGCGTCAACGCTATCTACTTTGATGCCGGCTGCGCGTTCTGCTGGTTCTACCGTTTTCACGATTTCCAGACGGTTGCCGACCTCAACGCCGTAATCGGCAGGGGTCTTTTCATCCATCGGCTTTTTCTTGGCCTTCATGATGTTTGGCAGCGATGCGTAGCGTGGTTCGTTCAGACGCAGGTCAACGGTCACAACCGTTGGCATTGAAACCTTGATGGTTTGCAAACCGCCGTCTACTTCGCGCGTCACAACTGCATTATCGCCATCAATCTCGACCTTGGAAGCAAAGGTGGCCTGTGACCAACCCAAAAGGGCAGAAAGCATTTGACCGGTTGCGTTCATGTCGTTGTCGATAGCTTGCTTACCGCAAAGAACCAGCTCTGGCTTTTCTTCGTCAACAATCGCCTTAAGGATTTTGGCAACAGCCAGCGGTTCGATGTCATTGTGTACATCGTCAGCTGCGACAACCAAAATGGCCCGGTCCGCGCCCATGGCCAAAGCGGTGCGCAAGGTTTCTTGCGATTGCTTTACGCCGATGGAAACAACCACGACTTCGTCGACCTGACCGGCTTCCTTCAGACGGATAGCCTGTTCGACGGAAATCTCATCGAACGGGTTCATGGACATTTTTACATTAGCAAGATCAACACCCGTGCCGTCCGCTTTGACGCGTACTTTCACGTTATAGTCGATCACGCGCTTTACAGGTACCAATACCTTCATGGGCGTTATCTCTCCTCAGTTTACGACTCGGTGTTTTTGGCCAAGTCATTTGAACTCTTCGTCGGTGTAGCGGAGCATCTTGTATCAAAACAGATCAAAAACGGCATTTTGCGTTGTTTGGACGCGGCGTTTTCAATTACTTTTGTCACCTATTTGCCCCGGGCACCCACAAAACATCATTTTCACCGCTGTTATTCGCCATGCGAGCAGCCACAAAAAACCAATCACTCAGACGGTTGAGATAGCGAATGGCGGCCTCGTTCACGTCTTCTTGCTGCGCCAAAAGGACAGTCAGGCGTTCCGCGCGCCGCGCGACTGTGCGGCAGACATGCAGATGTGCGGCCAACTCGCTGCCGCCGGGCAGGATGAAACTGCGCAGCGGGGCAAGGTCTTTATTCATCACGTCGATTTCGCGCTCTAGGCGGTTCACTTGTTCTGGGGCGATGCGTAGGGGCGGGTATTCCGCGTTTGCGTCGGCGCTCATGTCCGGGCGGCACAGATCGGCGCCGACATCAAACAGATCATTCTGAATGCGGGACAATGCCAGATCGGTTTCACCTGTGGCCATCAAACGGGCGACGCCGACAAAACAGTTTAATTCGTCTGAGGTGCCATAGGCCTCGACCCGGGTGTCGTGTTTCGGCACGCGCGTCCCGTTGCCAAGCGCTGTATCGCCTTTGTCGCCGGTGCGGGTGTAGATTTTGTTCAGAACAACCATCAGCCGGCATCCTTGCGTAGATAGACATATATCACGATCAAAACCACGGCGATAAACTGCGAAATAAGCCGCAGCCGCATCAGCTTGTTTGAATTGCGCTTGTTAAAGTCGCCGCCGCTGGCAAAACCGCCCAATCCCATAATCAGAATGATGATAACAGCCAGCACTGCGATGCAGACGAGTATGAAAAGAGGATCCGAGAACATAGGTTTTCCTTTGTGCTATGCCCAGATGTAGCGGGGCAAACGCGTAGCGCAACCGGAATTTACCGTGCCAGCACCCAGTCTAGCGCCCGGGTTGGCAATATTCTCCGTAAAAAGCCCGAGATATATGTAGGGGTCGTGACATAATAGCGCGGGCGCGGCTTGGGTGCCTCTAGCGCGTGAACCAGCTTTTTCACCACGGCTTCCGGGGGCAGTTCGAATGTGTCCGGTCCGCTGCTTGAATAGAGCCGTTTCCTAATTTTGCTTTCGTATTGATCCCGGCGAGAGGAGGCTTCCCAATCGATCCAGCGTTCGAAATAGGGGATCGAATTGGCGCGGATGCGTGAGGTTATCGGGCCGGGTTCGATCAAGACAATATGGATCGGGGTGTCGCGCATTTCGATCCTTAGGGTGTCGGTCAGCCCTTCCAGCGCGAATTTTGTCGCGTTATAGGCCCCGCGCCACGGCATCGTGACAAACCCAAGAACAGAGGAACATTGCACAATACGCCCGTACCCTTGGGCACGCATGATCGGCAAAACCGCGCGGGTAAGCTCATGCCATCCGAAAAAGTTGCTTTCAAAGATGTCGCGCAGCGCGTCGGTGGGCAGGTCTTCGACGGCACCGGGCGTCGCATGGGCACCATTGTTATAAAGCGCATCCAGCGTCCCGCCTGTGGCATCCAGCACATGTTCAAGCGCGGCGTGGATGCTGGCGGTGTCAGTGTAGTCGAGCCGTGGGCTGTCGAAGCCTTCGGCGGCCAAGCGGTCACAATCTGCTTGCTGACGGCAGGATGCGAACACACGCCAGCCGCGGGCGCGCAGCCCATGCGCGGCGGCATATCCGATGCCCGAGGCACAGCCGGTTATCAAAATGCTTTTGTCGGTCACGAAAGGCCTCCTTTTTTCAAGGTCTTTCATTGCGTGTTCGTGCCTTGATGGCAACGCGGCTTAAACTTCTGAGAGTAAAAAATCAGCCATCCAGCCCACAGGTCCGCCACTGAGCGGGCGCATTTGCACCCAGCCGTTGCCGCTGTCATCGATGATTTCAACAGTATCGCCGCGGGTCAGTTGGGTCACAACGTCATATTGGGTGCCGGGGCCGCCGCGCACGTTCACGCTGCTGCCCGAAACCGACCGGATATCGCCAGATCCGCCCGCATTGATGGCAGTCGCCCCTGTATCATCCGGGGTAATCAGGCTGGGAATGATCGCTGATGTGGCCTGGCCGGACGTGGTGCTCAGGTTTACGGGCACCACATTCACTTCGTTTGCCAAGGACGCTTTTGCTGGTGTGACAGCAGTACCGGCCGCCGCCACGAGGTCATCGACCTGAGTGGTTTCATTGTCGGATGTCATGCTGAAGCCGGGCGGGGTGGTATCGACCGGCCCGATATCTGCCAACCCCTGTGGGGTATGGGGTGCGATCTGAGGTGCGGCGCGCGCTACCTCGATCTGCTGGCCATCGTCTGCAACATTTCCTTCGGTAATGGATGCTTCGATAACCGGCGGGCGCGGGGGCTCAAAATCAGCGCCACCGCTCAGCTCATAAAAAGCAAGGCCCAAAAACCCGAAGGTCAGCAGGATAAACCGTTTCATTTTGTACGTCCTCATTGCAGCATGGGCCCATTAGCCAAGCAGTTGGCAGCCCTAAGACACGCACTTAGCCCGCTTACCACAAATTGCGCGTCTGCGGCGCGAGAATCTTTTGAGCGTTGCAGGGCGGTAACAGTCGGGCGGTGTCTGGCGTCTTTTTCGCCAAACAGCCGCTTGCCGCTTCACGCCTGCTTGGCTAAACACCTCGCATGTCAGATGTTACCGCCCCCCCAGAGTTTGATCCTCGGAATGTGTCCGAACCGCTGCGTATCGCGTTGGGCGACCGCTATCTGACCTATGCATTGTCGACGATCATGCACCGCGCACTGCCAGATGCCCGTGACGGGCTAAAGCCTGTGCACCGTCGCATTCTATATGCGATGCGCGAATTGAGGCTAAGTTCGACAGGTGGTTTCCGTAAGTCGGCTAAGATTTCGGGCGACGTGATGGGGAACTATCACCCGCACGGCGATGCCGCGATCTATGATGCGATGGCGCGTTTGGCCCAGGATTTCAACGTGCGTTATCCGCTGGTTGACGGTCAGGGCAACTTTGGCAACATCGACGGGGATAACCCCGCCGCAAGCCGCTATACCGAAGCGCGCATGACTGCCGTCGCCGAGGCGATGCTGGAAGGGTTGAACGAAAACGCCGTTGATTTCCGCGAGAACTATGACGGTACGCTGACCGAACCTGTGGTGCTGCCAGCGCAGTTCCCGAACCTGTTGGCCAATGGGTCGTCGGGCATTGCGGTTGGTATGGCGACGAACATTCCGCCGCATAATATTTCAGAACTGGTGGATGCCTGTATTCACCTGATTAAATTCCCGAACGCGGGCGATGATAAACTGCTTGATTTCGTGCCGGGCCCCGATTTCCCCACGGGCGGGATTATCGTTGAACCGGCTGAAAATATCGCCAACGCCTATCGCACCGGCAAGGGCGGTTTCCGCCTGCGCTGCCGCTACGAGGTCGAAGATTTGGGGCGCGGGGCGTGGCAGATTGTCGTCACCGAAATCCCTTATCAGGTTCAGAAATCCAAGCTGATCGAGAAGATCGCCGAGTTGATCCAGCTTAAGAAGATACCGATTTTGGCCGATGTGCGCGATGAATCCGCCGATGACATCCGCCTTATTCTTGAACCGCGGTCGAAAAATGTCGATCCCGAGGTACTGATGGGGATGCTTTACCGCAGTTCCGATCTTGAGGTGCGGTTTTCGCTGAACATGAACGTGTTGATCGACGGGCTAACGCCCAAGGTTTGCTCAATGAAGGAAGTGCTGCGCGCTTTCTTGGATCACCGCCGCGAGGTTTTGCAGCGCCGTTCTGCCCATCGCATGGAAAAGATCGATCACCGTCTTGAGGTATTGGAAGGCTTTATCGTCGCCTTCCTGAATCTGGACCGCGTCATTGACATTATCCGCTATGATGAAGACCCGAAATCCGCCCTCATGGCCGAGGATTGGGGCAAAGACCACGTTCGGGCGACGAGTGAGGCCGACTATGTGCCACCAGCGCCAACATCTGAAAATTCACTAAGCGAAGTTCAGGCAGACGCAATTTTGAACATGCGCCTACGGTCGCTGCGCCGTCTCGAAGAGATGGAGTTGCTGCGCGAGCAAGCCGCATTGATGGAAGAACGCGCGGGTCTGGAAGACCTGTTGGAAAACGAAGACCTGCAATGGACCAGCATTATTGACCAGTTGCGGGCCACCAAGAAACAGTTCGGCAAAGACTGGACCCTCGACGGTAGAAATATCGGCAGGCGCCGTTCGACGTTCGCTGAAGCGGGCGAGGTTGAAGACGTGCCGCTTGAGGCGATGATTGACCGCGAGCCGATCACTGTTGTCTGCTCTGAGATGGGCTGGATCAGGGCGATGACCGGCCATATCGACCTGAACCGCGAGTTGAAATTCAAAGACGGTGACGGCCCGCGCTTTATCTTCCACGCTGAAACGACCGACCGCTTGCTGGTCTTTGGTTCGAACGGTCGTTTTTATACTGTTTCTGCGGCGACCTTGCCCGGGGGGCGCGGCATGGGGGAACCGTTGCGTTTGATGGTTGATCTGCCAAACGACGTGCAGATCATTGATATATTCATTCACAAGGCGGGCCGGAAACTGCTGGTTGCCTCCTCTGCCGGGGATGGTTTTGTGGTGCCCGAGGACGAAGTTCTGGCCCAGACCCGTACGGGAAAGCAGGTTCTGAATGTGCGCGGCGACGTCAAAGCGATGATCTGCGCCCCAATCGCGGGCGATTCAGTCGCTGTGGTTGGTGAAAACCGCAAGGTGCTGGTGTTCGGTATTGACGAATTGCCCGAAATGGCACGCGGCAAGGGCGTGCGCCTGCAGAAATACAAAGACGGTGGCATGTCGGATGCGACAACCTTTGTGCGGGCCGAAGGGCTTAGCTGGCTTGACCCTGCAGGGCGTACCCGTACCGAATCTGACCTGAGTGAATGGACGGGCAAACGCGCTGGTTCGGGGCGCATGGCCCCCCGTGGTTTCCCGCGTGACAATCGTTTTGGTTAATCGGCCCGCCCTATGAGTGATGTCTCTTTGACATCGCCCACGACTGATCCCGCAGGCCTTCTTGTATATTTTGTTGGCACCCGGTTTGCTCTGTTTTGGCTGGCGCTTAAGACCGGGTTTCTGACAGTCATTACGCTGGGTTTTTATCGTTTCTGGATGAAAACAAGAATGCGCCGCTGGTTCTGGTCGGCGATCCGACCCGGTGGCCATCCGATGGAATATGTGGGCGATCCGTGGGAAAAGCTGCTGGGCTTCTTTATCGCGGTGGTCATCCTGACGTTTTACATTGGCATCATCAATCTGCTGGTCATGTTCGTCAGTTTCTCGATCTTTTCCAGCGCGTCCGTGGGGTATCTGGCCAGTGTCGTGGGTGTAATACCGCTGTGGTTTTACGCGCAATACCGGGCGCGGCGCTATGTTCTGGCCCGGACCCGCTGGCGCGGTGTGCGCTTTGGTCTTGAAAAGGGGGCGTGGGGCTATGCGTGGCGGGCGTTGGTGCATTGGGCGGTTACCCTGCTGACGGTGGGGCTTTTGTGGCCACGCATGACGTTCTGGCTTGAAAAATATGTGACGGATCGAACCTATTTCGGCTCTGCCCGACTGAATCAGGGCGGGCATTGGGCAATGCTGTACCGTGCAGCGATCCCGTTTATTCTATCGCTTTTGGTTCTGGTCGGGGGCGCGATCTGGGTGTTCTGGTTGGACCCGATCGTGGTGTCAGCTGACATGACAACCGACGACATCATCCGCTCGGTTGAGGAAATGATGGACGGCGGCGCGGCAGCATTACCTGTCGTCGGCGTGGAACGGCTGGGGATTTTTCTGATTGGGATTCTGGGGTTGCTGTACGGTGCAATTCATTATCGCTTTGTTTCAAAACGTCTGATGGCCAATCATAAAACCGCAGATGGGATCACACTGCATTCACGGCTTAGCGGGCCTCGGGTTGCGAGTATTTACGTTCTGGGCAGCGTTATCGCCTATTTTTTCCTGGTGCTTGGGGTCGTTGGGCTGGTGATTTTCGCAATGCTAACGCTGGGGCCGTCGGCGATGTTGGGCGGCGCAATGGGTGATTTTGGTGCGGCTGTCGATCTGCCAAAAAGTATCGCAGTTCTTTTGATCGCGGTTTTCTACCTGTCGATCTTTCTGCTCTGGAACGTGCTTTACAGCACTTTCGTCACTTTTCCGCTGATGCGTCACATAGCCCAAACTCTGTCGCTTCCACAACGCCATGGCTTGCAGGTCATCAGCCAGCGTGCGCGCGATGAATTTGCCGAGGCCGAAGGGTTCGCCGAGGCATTGGATCTGGGGGCCGCGATATGAGCACGGGATTCAACGGTTTTGGCGCTGCCTATTTCGACGGTGACCGCCCGATTGGCAAAGAGGTCAGCCTGCATATTGCCAATAACAATCTTCAGATCGGGTTTGATAATGGCACGACCCTGTTTTGGCCGCTCGAAGATATCCGGACCCTTGAGGATAACGCCGACAAGCAGAGCTTTACCCTGCGGCTGATCACGGACCCCTTGGCGCGGTTGTTGGTTACAGATCAAATGCTGCTAGGGTATTTGCCAAACGCTACGCGCCGCAGCCCGCCAAAAGGCCGCGGTAAACTGGCGCTTTGGGCAGCCGGAGCAGTTGCCGCTGTCGCGCTTCAGGTCACGGTTTTGGTACCCTTGCTGGCGGACCGCCTAGCGGTTTTCATCCCACCCGACGGAGAACGCGCCTTGGGCGAAGCGACGTTTGAACAGATACGCGACGCGTTGGGGGACACCGGGCTTGCGCCGCTTGCTATCTGCGAAAACCCCGCTGGGACCAAGGCGCTTGCGCAGATCACGGCTGCGCTGAACGCGGGTGACGGCGCGCCAGAGGGGCTAAGCGTTGCGGTGCTGGATCACGATATGATTAACGCCTTTGCTTTGCCGGGCGGGTTTGTCGTGATCTTTAAAGGGTTGATCGACCACGCGGAAACCCCTGACGAAGTCGCCGTCGTTCTTGCCCATGAAATCGGCCATGTTGTTAGTCGCGACCCGACACGGCATGCGTT
Source organism: Sulfitobacter marinus (assembly GCF_900116285.1). Lineage (GTDB taxonomy): Bacteria > Pseudomonadota > Alphaproteobacteria > Rhodobacterales > Rhodobacteraceae > Sulfitobacter > Sulfitobacter marinus. The sequence goes on from NZ_FPAJ01000007.1 coordinate 139,512, forward strand.
GCGATCGGCGGGGTCCATCGGCATTTTGGGTCTGCTGTTCGGCGATTTTGCCGGGGGTGCCGCCGTATTATTTCTGACGGAACGCCTGATCAGCGCGACCTATAGCCAACAGGCAGAAACGAATGCAGATGCATTCGGCTATGCGCGGCTTGAGGCGGCAAATGTATCGCCAGCGGCGCTTGGCACGATGTTTGAACGTCTGCGCGATGAGCATGGCGAGGGTAACGAATTATTGGGCCATTTCTTAAGCCATCCCAGCCTGTCGGACCGCATTGAAAATGCCCGAAGCGCTGCCGACGAAACCCGCAATTATGCGCCGATACTGGATGATGCTGGCTGGAAGGCCCTGCAGTCGATCTGCGACTAAGCGGGCTCTGCCGTTAACCAAACACCACCCTCGGGGCGGAGCGTAAGGATCATCACGGGTTCAGGGTTCTTGCCTGCCACGGCGGTAAATTTGAAGCGCGACAGCAAGGTGGCAAGGATGATCACCGCCTCTTGCAGGGCAAAACTGGCCCCGATGCAAATGCGGGGGCCATCGCCAAAGGGCAGATAGGCGTAGCGGTCGATTGATTTGCGGTCCGCGAACCGTTCGGGTTTGAACGCATCGGGATCATCCCACAGCTGTTCGTGACGGCCCAAAGCATAGATCGGGATCATCACAGTATCGCCCGGTATGATTTCGCGCCCGCCCAGCGTGTCGTGTACCTGCGCGGTTCGCGACAGCATGCCCGCCGGCGGATAAAGGCGCAGCGCCTCATCAATGATCTGACGGATAAACGGCAGGTGTTCGACATCGTCACCGGTTGCCGCGCGACCTTGCAGAACCGATTGCGTCTCGGCACGGGCCTTATCTTGTGCGGCTTGATCAAACCCCATCAAATACAGCGACCACGACAATGTCAGGGCCGTGGTTTCATGTCCCGCAACGATAAATGTAAGCAAATTATCGCGCAGCTCGGCGGTGTTCATCTGGCGTTTGGTCTTGGGGTCCACACCCTCTAACAGCAGGTCCAGCAGATCGGGGGTGCCGTTACTGCCCCGCTTGGCGCGAGCCTCGATGGCGGTATCGGCGAGACGCTTCATCTGGCGTACGGCCTTGCCAGATACGATCCGGTCTGGGCGGGGCACCCAGTCGGGAAAACCCAATATGTCGAACAGGCTGATCTTGCCTGCTTGTGCGATGTAATCCTCGATCGCGACATGCACGGCATCGCGGTCGATGCTGTCATCGCCCGAAAATGTAACGTCAGAAATCACGTCAAAGGTCGTCGTGACCATCTCGTCTGCCATGTTGATCGCGCGGGGGCCGGCGGTGGTGATACGGTCGCAGGATCGTTCTGCAGCAGCTGTCATGATCGGTGACAGGTTAAGCATATTGCGCGCTGAAAATACCGGGGCTGCAGTGCGGCGCTGCCAGCGCCAATGCGCGCCTTCAGCGATGAACAGCGATTCCCCAATGGCGGGCTTTAACAGGTTTTTGACCACCATGGCTTTTGGATAGTTGTCGAGCCGGTCCTGCAGAACTTCGCGGATGGCCGTGGGGTCCATGACCATATGCCAGCGCTTGCCAGTCTTGCCCGACACCATAGGCTGCTTGGTGGCGATGGCTGGAATGATGCTGAGAATATTGCGCCGCGCCATTTGCAGGCTTTTCAAAATGCCCCAAGGCTGGGTCACCAGAGGGACGCGGACGGGAAGGGGCGGTTGGCTCATGCAAAGGTGCCTTTCTGCGACACATCATAGGTAGGGCTTTGTCCATCGGTTACAAATTTCCCAAAAGATTGCACCCTCGTTGGGCTTGGGGTATCGCCATGATCAGGTTCTGCGCCAATGGAGGCTTTCGATGTTTCGTGTTTTTGCCATTTTGATGACCGTTACCTTTGTTGCCGCGTGCAACGGTGCGTCCGATCTGAACAAGCCCCCCGTGCCGCTCGGCGATTTTAACCTATATCACAACATTGTTGTCGCGCCCAAAGTGCAAAAGCTGCCGATCAGCCGCGAGGTAAGCGAAGAGGTGCTGACAACTGCCGTCAAAGACGCGATTGCTGAACGTTTCGATCGCTATGACGGCACGCGTGATTATCACTTTGGCATCAGTGTTGAGGGCTATGTCTTGGCCCCTCCGGGTATTCCGCTGGTCCTGGCACCCAAATCGGTGATGATCCTGAACCTGAATGTGTGGGATGACGCTGCGGGCAAGAAGCTGACCGAAAAGCCACATCAAATCACTGTGTTCGAATCGTTTGATCAGGGGCCGATTGTAGGGTCGGGCTATACCAAGACCGCCGAAGAGCAGCTCAAGAACCTGAGCCAGAATGCTGCCAAGTCGATCGAGGGCTATTTGGTAAAGCAAAACGAGGCCGAAGGGTGGTTCAACCGGCCTGCTGACGCTGTGATTGTGCGCTCAGGTTCTGCGCCTGTTTCGGGGCCTGCATCTGCTGCCAGCACGGAATAAGCAGAAATTACTTTGCAGATGCCGGTTTCAAGCGCGAACAGACGCTTGATTTTATGCGCCAGACCCAATACATCGCCCGCCAGATAGGTTTGGGTCTGACGTTGGGCCCACATTAATATAAAGGGCATGCATCATGGCTAAGGCAAAGTTTGAACGTAATAAACCGCACGTAAACATCGGCACGATTGGTCACGTTGACCACGGCAAGACGACGTTGACAGCAGCGATCACCAAGTATTTTGGCGATTTCAAAGCGTATGACCAGATTGACGGCGCGCCCGAAGAAAAAGCACGCGGTATCACCATTTCGACAGCTCACGTTGAATACGAGACCGAAAACCGCCACTACGCGCACGTCGATTGCCCCGGCCACGCGGACTATGTGAAAAACATGATCACCGGTGCGGCGCAAATGGACGGCGCGATCCTGGTTGTGAACGCGGCCGACGGCCCGATGCCACAAACCCGCGAGCACATCCTGCTGGGCCGCCAGGTTGGTATCCCCGCCATGGTTGTTTACATGAACAAAGTGGACCAGGTTGACGACGAAGAGCTGCTGGAATTGGTGGAAATGGAAATCCGCGAATTGCTGTCTTCCTACGAATACCCTGGCGACGACATCCCGGTTATCCCTGGTTCCGCTCTGGCAGCCATGGAAGGCCGCGACGAAGAGATCGGCGAGAAATCCATTCGCAAGCTGATGGAAGAAGTCGACAACTACATCCCGACACCAGAGCGCGCTGTTGACCAGCCGTTCCTGATGCCTGTGGAAGACGTGTTCTCGATCTCTGGTCGTGGTACAGTTGTGACGGGCCGTGTTGAGCGTGGCGTGATCAACGTTGGCGACGAGATTGAAATCGTTGGTATCCGCGACACCAAGAAAACCACCTGTACCGGCGTTGAAATGTTCCGCAAACTGCTGGATCGCGGTGAAGCAGGCGACAACATCGGTGCCCTGCTGCGCGGTGTTGACCGTGACGGCGTTGAGCGTGGTCAGGTTCTGTGTAAGCCAGGTTCGGTTAAGCCGCACACCAAGTTCACAGCCGAAGCGTATATCCTGACCAAGGAAGAGGGTGGCCGTCACACGCCGTTCTTCGCGAACTACCGTCCACAGTTCTACTTCCGGACCACAGACGTTACCGGTACCGTTCAACTGCCAGAAGGCACTGAAATGGTTATGCCTGGTGACAACCTGCAGTTCGACGTTGAACTGATCGCGCCGATCGCGATGGAAGACGGTCTGCGCTTTGCGATCCGCGAAGGCGGCCGCACTGTTGGCGCGGGCGTTGTGTCCAAAATCACCGAGTAAGCTGCCAGCGGGCCCGCCCCGCGACAGCCCAAACCGACCCGAAGGCCGCTCTGGAAACAGCGCGGCCTTTTCTTTTGCACAAGG
>NZ_FPAJ01000002.1 GCF_900116285.1 Sulfitobacter marinus
CGCAGCATCGGTCAAATTAGGGCTCCTTTCGGTCCTCAGATGCAACGCAGCATCCGGTGATATACTGCTTTAGTCAACGTCGGGTTGTCGTTGTGGGAGGGCATGGCGGATCGGAGGATCAGTCATGGAAACACCAAACCTACCAGCCATTCGCGCACTTCGCCCCGCTTGGAACAAGGGTCGTATCGTTGGTCAGAAACGGCCTTTGAAGCCTCAACACGTTTGGGCGATCAGGGTTCGTCTAGAACTATCAGAGAACCATCGCGACCTCGCGCTGTTTAACATGGCGATCGACAGCAAGCTGCGCGGCTGTGACCTGGTGAAGATGAAAGTCGTCGACGTCATGGCGTCGGGTCAGATCAAGGAACGGGCATCGGTGTTACAATGCAAGACACAGAAACCTGTGCGATTTGAGATATCCGAAGGCACACGCGCCTCGGTCGAAAAGTGGATGGAAGATGAGCTCATGGTTGGCTCGGAGTACCTTTGGCCGGGTCGGTTCCATGAACGCCTGCACATCTCGACACGCCAGTATGCGCGGATCGTCCGCGACTGGGTCACATCAATCGGCCTAGACGCGAGTGCATATGGCACGCATTCGATGGGGCGGACAAAAGTGACTCAGATCTACAAGAAAACTGGCAACCTGCGTGCTGTTCAGCTTCTGCTAGGACACACGAAGATGGATAGTACGGTGCGGTACCTTGGCGTCGAACTCGAGGATGCGTTAGCAATCGCTGAGGCGATCGAAATCTGAAGTCCTCGGGCCGTCTTCACGGGCGGCCCAAAGCCGTAGTCCATCTATTGGTTGCCATGCTGAATCCGCAGCCCGCTTAGCGGTCATTCGCCGCGGCAGCGAAATCAATAGGTCGTTCGATGACTGCAGGACGGACGAAGCCTCCCCTGATCTTTAGCTGGCGAACGGCGGCTTTCAGTCGATGGAACCCCAAAAGTCATTGCACCGCGTGCGCACTGATCGCTTGATGACAGAGCCAATTAGCCTGCGCGAAACTCATCCATGATTTCCCAGTATAGCATGTAGCCCGCCATCTGTTTCAATCTAGGAACAGGCCAAAGTGATCTTGCGCTTTCGACAGCTCTTTCAGGCGTTCTTGCGCAGATGAGCCGAGCAAGACATTCACGTCCTGTAGCAACAAAGACAGCCCAGCATTGATGCCTTGTGGCATGGTCAGCGCAAAGTTTGTTTCGGCCGGGTAGCGCAAGACATATGGGGTGAATTCGGTCGCCCAGTCACAGAATTCATCCGCAAAAACAACAACATTTATACCGCGTGCGCGCGCGAGTTTGGCCAGCAATGGACCGTGTGCGCCATACCGAAAGATGTCAATAATGACTAAAGTAGCGCTGCGACCCTTGTTCGGTAAAAGCCCGGCATAGACCCCGTCTATCCCGTCGATCAGTTGAACCCCATCACGCAGATAGGCCAAGCGGCGGCACAGGCCGTCCGCCAAGAAGTACATCGTCTGAAACCCTGTGACCCCGACCCCATCGGACGTGGCAGTTAATTCAACGACGTCTTTCCACAACTTGGTTTCGCGCAACTCAAGAGCCGCGTCGATCGATGCATGCAGCACGTCGTGGTCGGTGCCAAACTGTCTATCATTGTGTTTCCCGTCGCTCTCAAACCGCTTATCGATCCGATAGCTGTTTGGGCCATACACCTTGTGCAAAGCCTGTTGACGGGCGTCTGCCGATCCATCGAACCCTAACTTGCGGAAAAACCGGGTTAGTGTCATCGGACTGATTCCCAGTTTTTGGGCGATGTCAGAGTTGCTTTCGACCAAGACGGCTTCTGGGCGGGTCTGAAAATAGGCTGCTATACGCTTTTCTTTTTGGGTCAATTGGGACCCCATTTTCGAGATAGCCTCGGCCAAAATCTCAGCATTTTTCATATAGTTGTACCTATGGGCCATCGTGCTTCTTTTTTGAGCACACCCCAGCCTAGCATATCCAAAATGTTTCGTCACAAACATATTTTTTCAAATGTTATGTTGAGAACATATGAAGCGTTAACTATAGATCGGGACAGGTGTTCGTAGTGTGTCACTCCGTTTAGGTGAGGTTCTCGTCGGTAAAAATTTTCTTGCAACCTCACCATCAAGAGGCTGAATTTTGATAAGAATCAGACTTCTAGGTGCTCCACTCAAAAATCAACAGGACGGTTTAAGAAGGAAAAAAACGATGAACAAAACTCTGACAACAGCAGCGATTCTTGCGCTGACAGCAGCCAATGCAAACGCCGAAGCGATCAAGCTTGGTTATAATGGTGCCGCGGATCCAGAAAAGAACGCGGTTCATTTCTTTGCGGCGCATCTTGAGAAAGTCATCGAAGAGCGCACAGATATTGAGATCGATTTGTTCCCAGACTCCCAGTTGGGCAGCGAACAGGAACGCATGGAAAACACGCTTGCGACGCCTTCTTTGAACATCGCAAGCTTTGCCGGTGTATCCCCGATCACACCCGAAGTCTTTGTATCCAACACACCGTTTATGTTCGAGACACCAGAGCAAGCCCGCACCTTCTTTGACGAGGGCACATATTGGTCCAAAGTCGAAGACGTCTTTGCAGAGCGCACGGGCGGATCACAGCTGCTGGCCGTTGTTGAAGAAGGTGGTTTCTTGGCCTTCACATCTACGGACAAGCCAATCTACGAGCCAAGCGACTTTGAAGGCATGAAGTTCCGTGCCATGGATCCATCCCAAGTTGCTTTGTACGAAGCCATGGGCGCATCAGGCACGCCAGTTCCGTGGACAGAAGTCTACGCGGCCCTGCAAACTGGCATCGTTGAAGGTCAAATGAACCCACCGCTTTACATCAAGCTGGGCTCACTGAACGAAGTGCAAAACTACCTGACACGCGCCAACATCCAGTACTCAATGCAGTTCCTTGTTGGGAACGGCGCTTGGTTAGACTCATTGTCTGATGCAGACCGCCAAGTGATCGAAGAAGCTGTCGTTGAAGCCAATACCCTAACACGCGAAAGCGTGCAAGCCAACGTTGAAGGCCGCGTAGAATGGCTGGCTGCAAACGGCATGGAGATCATCACCCCATCCGCAGAGCAACTGGCAATGTTCCAAGAAATCGGTACGCCAAGCTTTATCGCATGGCTGGGCGAGCAAGACATCGACGAAAGCTTCATGAAAGCGGCTTTTGACGACCTTGGTCGTGGCGATCTTCTCGCGCAATGAGACTAGCGCTGATCAAACTTCTGACACGCCTTACCTTGGGCGTGTCAGCCTTGCTGGCCGCATCAGTGGCCGCATTCATTCTTTATGGGGTGGGTGCGCGTTATTTCTTTGGCTCGTCACCGATCTGGTTTGATGAGCTCGCGCGCTACATGATCATCTCATCCGCCCTAATTGGGATCGGTGGTGTTTGGGTCAATGGCGGGCATATGCGCGTAAATGTTCTTGAGCGTCGAGTGCCCCCCGCACTCCGCCAAACTATTGTTTGTTATCAATGGATTTTGACCGTCGCCCTTGCCGGAGCAATGACGTGGTTTTCTTATAACTACATCGGAAGCGTCAGCTTCTTCAAAACGCCCGGCCTTCAGATTTCGCGGTCTTGGCCGGTGTCTGTGATCCCCATTGGGTTTGGCTTCTTGTTCGTACTGAGCCTGTTGCGCGGCCCCATCGGATTACAAAACGCAGACGTCGAGGATGACACATGATTACGACGATGCTGCTTGTGATGTTGATCCATGTCGCACTTGGACTGCCCTTGTTTCTGAGCCTCATGACCACAGCTGTTGTCGGGTTTTGGTTTGTTGGCTTTGACCAGATGGCCCGGATCATGCCGCAACAGGCTTTTGGCGGGATCGATGCTTTCTCCCTCATGGCGATCCCGCTGTTTATTCTGGCTGGGAACCTGATGAACAACGGCCAGATGACCCCACGCTTGTTGAAGCTTGCGGATCGCCTTGTCGGTCATTTCCGTGGCGGGATTGGACATGTGAACGTTGTCTCCAGCGTTTTTTTTGCGGGGATCAACGGGTCTGCGGTCGCGGACACCTCTGCTTTAGGGACACTTTTGGTGCCCGGTATGCGCAAGGCTGGATTTCCGGGGCACTATGCAGCGGGTCTGACCGCTGCCAGTTCCCTGATTGGGCCAATTGTTCCGCCTTCCATCTTCATGATCCTTTATGCAAGCCAGACAGGCACTTCTGTTGGGGCCATGTTCTTGGGCGGCGTCGTGCCGGGGCTTTTGCTGGGTGCTGCTTTCATGATCATGAACGTTGTCTACTCAAGCATCCACAATGTTGAACCGACAAGCCGCCGTGCTGGTATAGCGCAGATTTTTGAAGCCACCGTTGGCGCGCTGCCTGCTTTGATTGCGCCGTTCATCATTGTTGCAGGCATCGTCATGGGGATTGTGACCCCAACTGAATCCGGTGCCTTAACTGTGGCTTATGTCGCGGCTTGGGGCCTGCTGACGGGGAACCTGACGCCCAAGACCATTTGGCTGTCGCTTAAGGAAACCTCTGCGCTGACATCGGCCATCTTTGTGATCATTGCGGTCTCTTCCATCGTATCCTGGCAGCTTGCCTACGCGGACGCGCCCAAGTCCTTTACGGTTATGTTAGAACCGTTTGCCGAGAACCCCATCCTGATCTTGCTCGCGATCTCTGGTGTCACCTTTATCACTGGTATGTTTATGGAAGAAGTGTCGGCATTGATGCTGCTAACGCCGATTTTTGTTCCAATCGCCGCCGTGTCTGGCATCGACCCGGTCCATCTCGGGATCGTTGTAACGCTGAACATCACAATCGCCCTCATCACCCCGCCGATGGGCGCATGCATCTTTGTGGCGGCGGCTGTGGGCAAAGTAGATGTAGCACGCCTGTTTTTGGCGATCTGGCCTTTCATCTTTGTCGCGCTGGCGGTGTTGTTCGTGATCATCCTGATGCCGGGCCTCACGACGTGGTTGCCGGAAATGATGAAGTAGATGTCGTTGGAGACGAAGCCCGTGATCACTTGGGATTCAGCAAAACAGATCGCAGCCGGCACCAGTGAGGAACCATTGGTATCGGCTGCGGATTCGAAACACTGGATTTGCAAACCGGTCTATTTTCAGAATGGATTTGTTGGTGCCTTGCCCCAAATTTGGCTACGCCAGTCTGTCTTGGATCGCTTGAAGATCGCAAGTGAGGTTCTGCCAAACGGCTACCGGCTTGTCCTGCTGGACGGGTGGCGCCCCAAGCAACTGCAACAGGCACTATTCGACGATATGCGTCAAAAAATTGCGACGGAAAACCCGCGCCTAGAAGGGATTCAACTTGATGAGATGACGATGAACTACTGTTCAAAAGTATCCGACGACCCAGTCCAACCCAGTCCGCATCTGACGGGTGGGGCGGTGGATGTAACGCTTGCGAACGCATCAGGTGTCGAGCTGGATATGGGAAGCGCCTTTGACGAACCATCACAACGTAGTTGGACGACCTATCAGCTTTCCGGCGCGCCAATGCATCATCGTAAAGTCTTGCATTCTGCCATGATCCAATCCGGCTTTACGAATCTGCCAAGCGAATGGTGGCATTATGATTACGGGAACTGGGTATGGGCTTGGTATTCCGAAGCGTCAGTCGCGGAATATGGTCCAATTGAGCATATTTGATTAAGATCTTAAAAGCGGTCATTTGGCTTCTCTTTTGATACCAGACCTGTGCGCTCTGTGTTGGATTCGGTAATAATGGGCTCGTCGCGGCCATCGGATGCAGCGCAGCATTCACTCAATCTTGGCTGTCGTCGGCGACACGCACGGCCCAAACCGGACATTCAACGAAGCTTATGGTGCTGAACTGCGGCTTTCCCGAAGCGGACTTTGAACTCCAGACGAACTTAAGCACCGATCAGAAGGCCGCTATTTGGGGCAAAGCTGACCTATCTGTCGATAGTATATGGGCCCTTTATTCCGCCGATTTGACAGTTTTTATGACCTCACCCGAAGCCTGTTCACCAAGAGGTCATCTTGCACGATTTCGGATTCCATAGCCCCAAGCTCACCGACATCCCAATTGGCACTCAAATAGCGGCCCTTGGCCCAATCCCCCGCGCTCGAGCAGAGCCAAACCGCAAAGCTCGCGGCAAGATTGGGATCATCGACCAGATATTCATGCATGTGTTCCGGCATGCTATGGCCGAGATCCGTCGCAACACCGCCCGGATGCACTGCAAAGCACTTGATCCCATCCTCATCGTGATCACTTTGCACGAATTCACATAGGCGGTTGATGGCATGTTTGGACGTTTGGTAATCAGACGCACCGGGCATGACAAACTGAGCGCCAATTGATGAGATAAGGATAAGATGGCCGCCGCTTTTACCCTCTGCGGCCCATTTCTCAGCGCTTTTGATGAGATGAGGCAGCGCGAACCGGATCACGTGATAGCTGCCCTTCACGTTGACTTCCCAGTTGCGCCACCACCCGTTCGGGTCGCTTTCACCAATCTTGACCCAAGGCCCAAGATAGCCTGCATTGGCATCGGCAACATCAATGGCGCCGAACTTTGCCACGCAATCATTCACTGCCGCCTCGACCTGAGCAGCATCGGTAACATCGCACACCGCATAGGCGCACTGGGTGTTCGGGTTGGCTTTTTGCACAAGCGCCAGCGTCTCGATCAGGGCTGTCGCTGTGCGCGCTGTAAGATAGACCGCTTTTACTCCTGCCTCAGCAAAGGCAATAGCTGTGGCTTGGCCGATCCCTTTTGAGGCACCAGCAATGAAAACGATCTTTCCTTCCGCGCTGCCCTTGAGCGTGGTGTTCGGATCGATAGCGTCATAACGGGCGTTGTGGGCCGTCAGATCGAGAAATTGAGTTTGAATAGATGACATTGCTACACTCCTATAGTTTCCCTGATCTTAGCCAGACCTACCTGTCAGCGCCTACCGTATCCTCCAAACAATCTGCCTATTTCTCCAAATTGATGAATGATTAGCTGTTTTCTCATTTCAGAGGCTGTTACCGAATTACGTAAGGAGACGCCGATGGACTTATCTCACCTCACCACCCTCGCGCGCAAATACTGTGCTTCGGAGAACGCCCATGGGTGGAAGTTGCCGCAATTGACCATCTATCGGCGCGACAAAGTTAGTGCGATCGAGGCGACGATTTATGACCCAGTCCTGTGCCTGATCCTCCAAGGCAGCAAAGTCACATCTATCGGCGACCAACATGCTGAACTCAACCAAGGCGACGCTCTTGTTGTCAGTCACGATCTGCCTGTTGCGTCCCGGATAACAAAAGCCAACCAGCAAGAACCCTATATAGCTGTTATTCTCTCTCTCGATTTGGGGGTAATTCGCGGCCTTTACGATCAGGTCGCTGGGGCAAAACTTGCTGAGGCCAACGCGCATTCCTTGTCGACATGGCAGGCCGAGCCGACGTGGGTTGAACCACTAACGAGATATGTCGCGTTGATGGAGAACCCGATGGATGCGCGGGTTCTAGGGCCGTCGATTTTGCGGGAAATTCACTATCGTCTTTTGCTTTCGCCAATCGGAGGGATGCTTCGCCGTCTGTTGGTCGCGGACAGTCATGCAAGTCTGATTGCCAAGGCCATTGATAAGTTGCGACACGAATTTCGCACGTCTATATCCGTGTCTGATCTTGCTCATCACGCAGGAATGAGTCCGTCCTCATTTCACGAACACTTCAAGTCGGTGACAGGCACGACACCCATTCAATATCAAAAAGACCTACGCCTCATCGAAGCACGCACTGCACTCGTTCAAAGAGGCCTGTCTGTCTCGGAAACCGCGTATTCCGTTGGCTATGAAAGCCCAACGCATTTCAGCCGGGACTACAGGAAAAAATTCAGTGTGCCGCCCAGTCGAGATGTTAGCCCTACTTTTCAAAACCAACAAAACGGTTCGATCTGAAAGCCGAAATAGGCATCCAAACATGTAGTAGCAATGGGTCATTGAGGCTCATTTCTGCCGGTCTCTGCTTTGTAGCATCCATGAGAATGACCTAAACACTTCTGATATTCACGGCCCAAACCTGCCGTTCACCCACTGATCGTCATGCTGCAGTGCGGCCCGTCATTGCGGACTTTCGCCGTAACCGCGAAATCAGATGGTGGGTGAATTCACACAATGTGGGACTTAGCGGTCGTTTGTGCGGGAAGTGGGAATGTCTGTTTCTAATTGGAGGCCATGAATGCAGAGCCACCAAGAAGGCACGACCCTCCTGTGTAACCCATGCGTTTCCGTGCGCGAAGGCTCTGGAATGTCCTGCGAGCTTGGGCCACTAGCAGTGCGTACCCCCCAAGGACGATGAACACGGTGACCGTAGAGGTTGCCAAAAGAATCAAGAATTGCGGTGTCATCTCGTTTTCAGGGTTCATGAATTGCGCAAGAAAGGCGACGTAAAAAAGGATTGCCTTTGGGTTTAATACACCGATTAGAAACCCAGACCGAAGGCTACCTGCGCGTATTCTAGACGAGCCTGAGATAATAAGGTCAGCTTCGTTCATTCGCTTTGCTTCAAGTATCTGAGACAGTCCGAGCCACGCCATATATCCGACACCCACCCATTTGATGACGATATATACACCACTTGAGCTTGCCAGAATGGTCCCTAGTCCAGCATAGGCAACAGTCACCATGACAATCCCGCCTAGTAGATTGCCAAGGATGCTGTAAAATGACGCACCCAGTCCTTTGGAGAGCGATTGGCCGATGGCCATAAAGACACTTGGACCCGGAATTAGAGAGACTATTGTGACCGCCGCCACATAAGTCAGCCAAACGTCTAAACTCATCGTCGGTCTATCCTTTTACATAGCATCAGACTATCGACTTAAAACACTGGCGCAATCGGAAACCTGACTTTCGCGCTAGACGCAGCATTGGTAAAACTGGGCTCACTGCCGACCTTAGCTGCACTTTCAAACGAAATCAGCTTCAAACCGGAGGCGAGCGGCCGCACTGCGGACGAAGTGACCATTCGATGCAGATTGTGTGAGTTACCGACCCTTTGGCCTCCTGCAACGCAAACGTATTCTAGTTTACGCCGTAAATCGAGGCCGTTTGTCCAAAACCGGATCGCCTCAAGCTGGCAGAACCGCTTTCGAACTGTCATCCGGTTGGAATCTTGTCTGACAGAAATGTTCGGGTGAAAGGCGCGTCGCACTCTTTACGGCTCCCCTTTGTGTTGTATGGTTAAGACAAGAGCGCGATGTCGGTCACGGCCAGACGCTCACACAACAAGGAGAAAAATATGCAATTCACAAAATTGCTTGCCGTCTCGGTGACGGCTCTGACGGTTGCAAGCCCTGCACTGGCAGAAAACGTATTGCGATGGACCAGCCAGGGTGACGCGCTGACCATGGACCCCCATTCGCAGAACGAGGGCCCGACCATTGCAATGAATGGCCAGATTTATGAATCCCTGGTCACCCGCGATGCGGATCTTGTTCTTCAGCCTGAGCTGGCCGAAAGTTGGGAAGCCGGTTCCGACGGCTGGACATTCAAGTTGCGCCAAGGCGTAAAATTTCATGACGGGTCGGATTTCACTGCGGAAGACGTGGTGTTTTCGTTCACGCGCGCCAATCACGAAGCCTCGGACTATAAAGAACAGGCCAAAAGCGTTACCTCGGTCGAAGTCATCGACGATTACACCGTCAAACTGACGACCGACGGGCCAAACCCGATCCTGCCCAACCAGCTGACCTCAATCTACATGATGGACAAGGGCTGGGCCGAGGCGAACAACGTTGTTGCGCCACAAGATTTCAAGGCAAAGGAAGAAACCTTTGCCGTGCGCAACGCCAATGGCACCGGCCCGTTCACATTGGTCAGCCGTGCGCCGGACGAATTGACCGTTCTGGCGGCCAACCCCGACTGGTGGGGCAAAGGCATGTTCCCGGGTAATATCGACAAGATCGAATACCGGCCGATCACCAATGCCGCCACACGCGTGGCCGCTCTGTTGTCGGGCGAAGTCGACTTTGTGCTTGATCCGCCACTGCAGGATGTCAAACGCATCGAAACCTCAGAAGGGCTTAGCGTGAAGACCGTTGCCCAGATTCGTTCGATCTTCTTCGGCATGGATCAAGGGGTCGACAAATTACGCAGCTCGGATGCCGAAGGCAACCCGTTCAAGGATGCCAAGGTGCGCGAGGCGTTCAACCTTGCTATCGACAAAGATGCAATCCAGCGGGTCGTCATGGAAGGCCTTTCGTTTCCGACCGGCATGATCACCTCGCCCGGTGTGCTTGGCAATACGCCGGAAAACGATGCGTCCTACGGGTTTGATGCGGCCAAGGCCAAAATGCTTCTGGCTGACGCGGGTTATCCGAACGGTTTCTCAATCCAACTCGATTGCCCCAACAACCGCTACAACAATGACGAAAAGATCTGTCAGGCGGCCGTGGCGATGTTGGCCAAGATCGGCATCAAGGTGAACCTTGATGCAATCCCCAAGGCGCAACACTTCCCCAAAATCCAAAAGCGTGAGTCTGACTTCTACATGCTGGGTTGGGGCGTTCCGACGCTGGATAGCCACTATGTGTTCTCGTATCTGCTCGACGGTGAAGGGTCATGGAATGCCACCGGCTATAACAACGCCCGTGTGAACGAGATCACCAAGGCGATCACAACCGAGATCGACATCGAAAAGCGCACTGCGATGATCGATGAGGCCTGGTCGCTTGTCAAAAAAGACATGCCCTATGTGCCGATCCACCACCAGGTTCTGGCTTGGGGTCTTTCGGACGCGGTCGATATCCCGATTGCTGCGGATGACGCGTTCCGTCCGCGCTTTGCGGTGATGAAATAAGAAAACTGCCGGGGCGGGTTACGTCCTGCCCCGGCATTGAAAGCGCCCTCATATGTTTTTCTTCATCCTCAAGCGGCTGGCACAATCGGTGCTGGTGATGGCTATTGTTTCAGCCGTCAGCTTTTCGTTGTTCAACTTTGTCGGCGATCCGGTCAACAACATGGTTGGACAGGATGCCACTCGCGAGCAGCGCCTGGAAATCCGCGAACAGCTTGGTCTGGATGATCCTGTTTTGACCCAGTATTCGCGGTTTCTTGGCAATATGCTGCAAGGCGATTTTGGTCTCAGCTATCGCATCAAGCGACCGGTGGACCAGTTGATCTTCGAGCGTCTACCCGCCACGCTGGAACTGGTGTTTGTCAGTGCGATCATCGCGCTCGTGGTCGGCATCGGCTTGGGCGTTTACACTGGTATTAGACGCAAATCCTGGATCAGTCGGGGGATCCTGTCGGTGTCGCTGGTTGGGGTCAGCCTACCAACCTTCATCATCGGCATCGCCCTGATCTATATCTTTGCCGTTCACCTGCGCTGGTTGCCCTCTTCGGGGCGTAGTGGCACGGTCGATCTTGGCTGGTGGAAAACCTCATTACTGACTGTGGATGGCTGGCGCGCCATCATCCTTCCTGCAATAACGCTGTCGCTGTTCCAGCTGACGCTAATCCTGCGGCTGGTGCGGGCGGAGATGCTTGAGGTCATGCAAACCGACTTTATCAAATTTGCCCGGGCGCGCGGGTTGTCAGAGCGCGCGATCAACTTTCGTCATGCGCTGCGCAACACGCTGGTTCCCGTAATTACCATCATCGGTCTGAACATCGGCGGGCTAATCGCCTTTTCGGTCATCACCGAAACAGTCTTTCAGTGGCCCGGTACAGGCCTCATGTTCATTCAGGCTGTCGATTTTGTCGATGTGCCGATCATGGCTGCCTATCTGGTGTTCGTTGCGCTGCTGTTTGTTCTGATCAATCTGGTTGTCGACATTCTCTATTTTGTTGTCGACCCGCGCATTCGGCTAGGGAACTGAGGAACATGAGCCACGAACAGCCCCAAGAAAGGCCTCAGGATCGACCACTAACCCGCTGGCAGCGGTTCAAAGACAACGACATCATCTGGTCATTCTTGCATTCTCCCGGCGCAATGATTGCTGCAGCAATCACGGTTTTCTCGATCCTGGCTTGCCTCTTTGCCCCGCTGATTGCCCCCTTCGATCCGTTTGACCCAAGCCAGATTTCACTCTGGGATGGCAAGCTACCACCGGCTTGGGTCGAGGGCGGCCAACCGCAATACCTTCTGGGCACCGACAATCAAGGCCGCGACATGCTGTCGACGATCCTTTATGGTGGGCGGTTGTCCATCCTTGTCGGGCTGGCGGCTGTGTGCCTTGGCATGGTGCTGGGTGTCACCCTGGGCGTGATCTCGGGCTACGTCGGTGGTGTCACTGATGCGGTGATCATGCGTATCGCCGATGTGCAGCTGACAATCCCCGGCATCCTACTGGCCATCCTGATCAACGGAATCGGGCGCGCCTTCCTGCCGCTGGAACTGCGCCAAGAGTTTGCGGTTTATGTCGTGATCATTGCCATTGGCCTGACCGACTGGCCGCAATTCGCGCGCGTGGCGCGCGGTGCCACCATGGTCGAGGCGAACAAGGAATATGTTCAGGCCGCGCGGATCATTGGTTTGCCCGCATGGCTGATCATGGTTCGGCATGTCCTTCCCAACACGTTGCGACCGGTTCTGGTTATCGCTACAATCGGGCTGGCGCTGGCGATCATCGCCGAGGCAACCCTGTCCTTCTTGGGTCAGGGCATTCCGCCGACAACCCCGTCTCTGGGCACGTTAATCCGGGTTGGCAATGAATACCTGTTCTCTGGCCTGTGGTGGATCACCTTCTTCCCGGCTATCGCGCTGGTGGTGCTGGTCTTTGCTGTCAACCTTTTGGGGGATTGGATGCGTGACGCGCTCAATCCGAAACTGCGATGACCGAGCTCTTGAAAATCAGCGGCCTTGATGTCGATTTCGACACCCGCCGTGGCACGGTTCACGCCGCGCGAGGCGTCAGCCTGACCGTCCGTCCGGGCGAAGTCCTCGGGCTTGTGGGTGAATCCGGGGCTGGGAAATCGACCATCGGCAATGCCATCGTCGACCTTCTGGAATCGCCCGGCCGGGTCAGCGCCGGCTCGATCCTGTTCGAGGGCGAAGAGCTGCGCGGGCGCAGCGAAGCCGAGATGCGCCGGGTGCGCGGTGACCGGATCGGAATGATCTTTCAGGACCCGCAGACATCGCTGAACCCGCTGATGACGGTTGGTGCGCAACTGGTCGAGACCATCGAGAAGACCAACGGCAAAATTAGCGGGGCCGAGGCCGAAAATCGCGCCATTGAGCTATTGGAACAGGTTGGCATAACAGAGGCCAAGGCGCGTCTTCTGGCCTATCCGCACCAATTCTCGGGCGGCATGCGCCAACGGGTGGTGATCGCCCTAGCGCTGGCGGGAGATCCTGATCTGATCATCGCGGACGAACCGACAACCGCGCTGGATGTGTCAATCCAGGCGCAGATCCTTGACCTAATCAAACAGCTTTGCCGCGAGCGCGCGCTGGGCGTCATCATCGTCACCCACGATATAGGCGTCATCGCCAATATAGCGGATCGGGTTGCGGTGATGTATCGCGGCGAAGTGGTTGAAACAGGCGACGTGGCCCAAATCCTTGGCGCGCCGACGCATGAATACACCAAGTCACTGATTGCCGCCGTTCCGCGTGCGGATCGCAAGCTGGACCGGTTTTCGTCGGTGGACTACATCGAAGGCGGCACAACCCCCTTCAAACGCATTGATATTCAGACCCATTGGCTGGGCGAGTCGCAGCGCGAACGCGGGTCTGGCCCCGCAATCGAAATCGAGAACCTCGACCTGTCTTTCACCCTGCAAAAGGCGCTGCTCAAACGCAATCGCAAGATGTTGCAGGCGGTGGATGATGTCTCTTTCACCGTCAACGAAGGTGAAACCTTTGGCCTGGTTGGCGAATCCGGTTCGGGCAAATCCACCGTGGCACGGTTGATCGCCGGGCTTTATCGGCCCGATGGCGGCCAGATTAGGGTGATTGGCCAGGACGTTGTGTCCCACCCCAAAAGCGCCACCGCCCGCACCGCACGCCGGGCTTTGCAAATGATTTTTCAGGACCCCTATTCCTCGCTCAATGCGCGAATGCGGGTGCTTGATATCGTGGCCGAGCCGATCCGGTTCTATCGACTGACCGACAGGGAGTCCGAGACCCGCAAAATCGTTGGTGACCTTCTCGATCATGTCGGTCTAGGTGCCAGTGCCGCACTGCGCTATCCGCATGAGTTTTCCGGCGGGCAGCGCCAGCGTATCTCCATCGCCCGCGCATTGGCATCCCGCCCACGCATCCTGATCTGTGACGAACCGACATCGGCGCTGGACGTGTCCGTGCAGGCCACGATCCTCAATCTGTTGAAGGACCTGCAACAGGAACTTGGGCTGACCATGCTGTTCATCAGCCACGATCTACCGGTTGTGCGCCAGATGTGCGACAGGATCGCGGTCATGCGCAATGGCGGCATCTGCGAGGTCTCCGACACCGAAACCCTGTTCAGCGCCCCGACCCACGAATACTCGCGCCATCTGCTGGACTTGATGCCGCGCATGGACCTGTTGGGCGAAGCCTAAGGCGCGCCCAGATCCCAATAAAGCCCGGCCATCACCCCAAGCGCCTGACGGGCCACAGGGATCAGCATATGCTCATCCGGGGCGTGCTGATTGCAGCCGCCATAGTAATGCGGAATTCAGGTGGTGGGTAGCGACCCGCCAAGGCTGGGGGCTAACATTGGTCTTCAACCCGGCGTGCAACAAGAAATGGGTTACCTTGGGGTGGGATGAATTGTGCAAGTGAACCCGGAGGCGAGCAGTCGCGGAACCAGTAACTCTTCAAGATAGGCCTGCATCTCTTCGACCCGCTATGCGTTTTGGCTCTCGGTCGCGCGGGACACAAGCTCTGCCAGATCCTTGGTAAACCGGCCTTCGTCGACTAGGGCCTGAGCGGAGCGGATCACATCAGCACGTTCAGACATCGCATTGTTTCCTCCCACAGCTTCCGGGTCGCGGCGCATGTGCGTCGCGAACGTGGTCGTCTGTTCCTCTCCTCTTAAGACGATTAGGTGGGAATGGTCACTTTGTCCCGTTGTTTCTATGCCTGAATCCGCTGAAGCTAGAAAACGGCTGCAGGTTCTATTCATCCGCACTTTGTGAATTGACCTTTCCAACGACGCTGCAGGCTGTATCAATGGCCGGTCTTCACGCTGCGTGGCGGCGTGGGAATCTACGCACCCGCCGCATTTCACGTGCTACGAGCGCGCGCAGCGAGAAAATCGAGTTCACAGGTTGGGCTCAAACCTGCCGTTCTCCGCTTCGCAGCATAGTAGTGGGTCATCTTAGCTGAGCCGCAAACCTGTCCTAAAAAGCAGGACCACTTCAGTTTTATCGAATACGAAACCGGCCAATTGCGCGACGCGATTAATTGCTGCGAAAGATCCGCGATTCGCCGATCATCTGTTCCAGGGCGGCGATGCGTTCGGCGCTTTGATCGGAGCTGCGCGACTGGACCTCGGCAACCAATGCTTCGATCAGGAAATTGATCGCAAGGGTCGAATCCCAGCTCGACGGTACCTCGACCATGGACCGAAAACAGAACCGGGCATGTTTCTCGATGGGCGATCCCCATGCGTCGGTGAACAGGACGATGCTGGCCCCCTGTTTCACGGCAAGATTGGCCAGCTTCTCCAGCTCTTTCTCGTAGCGGCGAATGTCAAAGATCACCAAAACCGCTCCGGCATTCATGTCCAGCAGGGACTGTGGCCAAACGCTGGGCGATGAATCCAGCAGCGTCACCTGAGGGCGGATGATTTGCAGGTGGTTGAAAAAGTAATGCGCATTGGACCGCGTGATACGCCCGCCCAGCAAATAAAGCCGATGCGCGGGGTCGGATAGCACCTCGGCAACTTGGTTGAATTCGGCCAGATCAAGCCGGTCTAGGGTGCGGTTGATATTGTCAGACACCGCTCCGATAAAGCGCGAAACGATATGATCGCGGCTGTCAGAAGGGGCCACGGCGTCCAGCTTGGCCAGCGGTTGTTTCATCCGCGCGCCTATTTCCTCGCGGATGGCGTCCTGCATACCCGAGAAGCCGTCGAATCCCAGCTTGCGGGCCAAGCGAATGATGGTGGGCGAAGACACTTCGGCGCATTCGGCCAAACGGTTGATAGATTGCAGGCCAGTCAACAAGGAATCGTCGAGCAGAACAGCCGATAGTTTACGCTCCGCTGCGGTGAGCTCTGTCTGCTTTTCTTTCAGCAAATCGCGGACGAGTGCTTTTTTGTGCAAAAGCTGTTCCTTTCGGTACAGGAATTCTAATTGTGAAGCAAATGGTACAGGAAATTTCTTGACAGGCTAGAAAAATCTGTAGTGATGGAGCCAGTCAAAAAGGATATTTTCGGTTTGAGCAGCGATTGGACAGCGGCGCGGGTGATCGGTAGCAGTGGGCAGGCCCCGGTGTTGTTGATATGCGAACACGCTTCCAATTTTGTCCCGGACGCGTTCGATTTGGGGCTTAGTGCTGATGCGCAGGCGTCCCATGCTGCGTGGGATATCGGTGCGCTGGATGTCGCGATCGAGCTGTGTGACGCACTTGATGCGCCATTGGTGGCCGGTGGTGTTTCACGCCTGATCTATGATTGTAACAGGCCCCTTGCTGCACCGGATTGCGTTCCGGCCCGCAGCGAAGTGTTCGATATTCCGGGAAATGCAGGCCTGTCGAAGCAGGAAAAACAGGACCGCTTTGACCGGGTGCATACGCCATTTCATGACGCGGTGGATATGCAGCGCGCCCAGATGGTACCGCAGTTGGTGGTGACCATTCACAGCTTTACCCCGATCTATAACGGCAGAAAGCGCGAGGTAGAGTTGGGGTATCTGTATCACTCTGATCCCTCAGCAGCCCAAGCGCTTTTGGCGCAAGAACAGGCGCAAGGCACTTACAGGGCGGCGCTGAACGAACCCTATGCGGCCACGGATGGCGTGACCTACTCGCTTGAGAAACACGGAGAGGCGCAGGGTGTGCCAGCCGTGATGATCGAAATCCGAAGTGATCTGATCGATACGGATCAAAAGGCAAAAACAATGGCGCAGCACCTGGTTGGATCGCTTACCGCCGCGTTCCCTTCTCTTTTCCACGAGGCAGCTGAATGAACGCGATGCGCAAATATATTTCGGTTGTGGATGGGTTTAACCACGGGCTGGGACGCATCGCGATGTATGGCATCTTTGTCTTGATGGGTATTTTGCTGTGGTCATCCTATAATAAGACCTTTGCGTCGCCCCAGCTTTGGACGCTGGAAATGGCGCAGTTTGTGATGGTGGGATATTATATTCTGGGCGGTCCATACGCGATGCAAATGGGCGCGAATGTGCGGATGGACCTGTTCTATGCTGAACTGACCCCGCGCAAAAAAGCATGGACCGATTGCATTACCGTACTGTTTTTACTGATTTATCTGTTCATTCTGCTGTGGGGCGGCATCGAATCCACGATGTATTCGTTTAAGTATGGTGGCGAACGCAGTCCAACCGCGTGGCGTCCCTATATGTGGCCGGTCAAGGTCACCATGTGCATCGGCATATCTCTGATGCTGCTTCAAGCTGTCTCTGAACTGTTCAAGGACATCCTTTTCCTCAAATCCGGTGAGGACACGCGCAATGCCCTATGAACTGATCGCCATATTGATGTTTTCGACCATGATGCTGATGCTTCTGACGGGGCAGCGGGTGTTTGGTGCCATCGGTTTTGTCGCCGTGATCGCTGCGCTGTTTTTATGGGGTGACAGGGGCGGCTATGACATCGGGTTTTCCGCCGCGATCAAGCTGATGCGCTGGTATCCTTTGCTGACCCTGCCGATGTTTATCTTCATGGGCTATGTGCTGTCCGAATCCAAAATCGCGGATGATCTTTACAAGATGTTTCACGTGTTTATGGGCGGCGTGCGCGGAGGTTTGGCCATCGGGACGATTGGCCTGATGGTGCTGATTTCTGCGATGAACGGGTTGTCTGTTGCTGGCATGGCGATTGGTGCCACGATTGCGCTGCCTGAACTGCTGAAACGGAATTATGACAAGCTGATGGTGACCGGCGTTATTCAGGCCGGGTCAAGTTTGGGCATTCTTGTGCCGCCATCGGTCGTGTTGGTGTTATATGCTATGATCGCGCGTCAGCCGGTGGGGCAATTATGGCTGGCGGGGGCCATTCCGGGTCTGATGATGGCGACGATGTTCATTATCTATATCGCAATCCGCTGCCGGATTAACCCTGAGCTTGGTCCGGCGCTGCCGCCGGAAGAACGTGATGTCGGCTGGCCCGAAAAGTTGCGCCTGCTGCGCGCTGGGCTGCTGCCGGTCGTGATCTTTGCCGTAATGATGGTGCCCTTTGTGAACGGTTGGACATCGCTGGTCGAAAGCTCGGCCATTGGGGCCATCGCCGCGTTTCTGGCCGCGATCCTCAAGGGGCGGATGACACGTCAGGTGTTTGAGACGTCGGTGCGCCAGACGCTGGCGATTACCTGCATGTTCATGTGGATCATTCTGGCGGCGCTGGCCTTTGGCGCGGTGTTTGACGGGCTGGGCGCGGTCAAGGCGATCGAGAACCTGTTTACCGAACAATGGGGCCTGAACCCGTGGGTGATCCTGATCTTGATGCAGCTGTCGTTCTTGATCATGGGTACATTTCTGGATGACACGGCGATGCTGGTTATTGTGGCACCGCTTTATGTGCCGTTGGTTGGCGCGTTGGGTTTTGATCTGGTCTGGTACGGCGTGCTATATACGATCACCTGCCAGATCGCCTATATGACGCCGCCCTTTGGCTATAACCTGTTCTTGATGCGGGCCATGGCCCCGCCCGAGATTACGATTACCGATATCTACCGTTCCATCATTCCGTTTGTGGGGGTGATGATACTGGCCTTGGCCGTTGTGATGCTGTTCCCGCAGATCGCGCTTTGGTTGCCAAATTACGTTTACGGCAAATAACCGAATTAACCACCACGTGGCCGGATGAACCGGCCCTTCAAATCCGAAACCCGACAAGGAGTATGTCACATGACAACCAGACGTAAGTTTCTAAAGGGGGCCGCACTTGCTGGTCCCGCAGCCATTGCCACACCGTCGATCCTGCATGCGCAGGAACCGATCCGCTGGCGTTTTCAGACCTACGCCGGTGCGGCGCTAGGTGAAGAAGTAACAAAACCTGCCATCGACGCGATCAACGCGGCGTGCCAAGGCCAACTTGAGATCGAATTGTTCTATGCGGATCAAATCGTTCCCACAGGCGAGCTGTTCCAAGCGTTGCAGCGCGGCACCATCGACGGCGTGCATTCGGACGACGATTCCATGGCGTCGCCAACACCTGTCCGGTCCTTTGGCGGGTATTTCCCATTGGCGACCAAGCACGCGCTGGACGTGCCTGTGCTGTTTAACCAATACGGTCTGGCCGATATCTGGCGCGAAGAATACGCCAAGGTTGGCGTGCATTGGCTGTCTGCTGCGGGTCAGGATCCGTGTAACTTTAACACCGTCAATCCAATCAGATCGCTGTCCGATCTGGATGGTCTGAAACTCTATACTTTCCCGACTGCTGGCCGTTTCCTGTCGCAGTTTGGTGTTGTGCCGGTGAACATCCCCTACGAGGACGCCGAAGTTGCCGTTCAAACAGGTGAGCTGGACGGTATGGCGTGGTCGGGCATCACCGAAGACTACACCGTGGGCTGGGCTGATGTGACCAACTATTTCTGCACCAACAACATCTCTGGCGCATGGATCGGGTCGTTCTTTGTGAATGCCGAGAAATGGGCAGAGCTGCCGGATCACCTGAAACAGATCGTGTCGTCCGCAATCGAGGCAAGCCACACCTATCGCAACCAGTGGTATTGGGGCGGCGAGGCGCGTCTGCGCGCGTCCGGCGAAAAGCTGGAGCTGACATCTGTCCCACAGGACGAATGGAAGCAAGTCGAAGACGCGGCTGTGAAGTTCTGGGACGAGATGGCTGAAGAAGGCGAAACAGCCGCGAAGATCGTTCAGATATTCCGCGACTACAACGATGTGACATCGAAAGCGGGCCCGCCCTATACCTTTGGCTGATCCCCGATAAACTTATGATAAACGGGGCGGCGCGGTTGTGCCGCCCTCACACATGCAAAAGGAACGTCTGCACATGGGCAATTTAACATTCGATACGCTCAGGGAAATGGCCGATAACGGCGAGGTCGATACCGTATTGGTGGCCCTTGTCGATATGCAGGGCCGTTTGATGGGCAAGCGTTTCCACGTCACAAATTTTATCGAGCATTCCCATGCCGAGACCCATTGCTGCAATTACCTGCTGGCGACCGATTTGGTGATGTCCACGCCTGAAGGGTTCGCATCGACCAGTTGGCAAACCGGCTATGGTGATTATGTTCTGCGCCCCGACCTATCGACGATGCGGCAGGTGCCGTGGCTGGATAAAACCGTGTTGGTGCTGGGCGATGTGCTGGATCACCACACCCACGAACCTGTGCCTCATTCGCCGCGTTCAATGCTGAAAAATCAGATCGCGCGGCTGGATGCCTTGGGCTTTGACGCGATGATGGCGACCGAGCTTGAGTTCTTTTTGTTCGAGGGGGATTACCGGACCCTTCAGAAAGAGAAATATGCAAACCTCGTGCCGCTCAATGGCCATAACGAGGATTACTGCCTATTCCAAACCGCCAAAGAAGAAGCGTTCCTGCAGCCCTTGCGCAACCATCTGGTCGCCGCTGGTGTGCCGGTTGAATGCACCAAGGGCGAGGCCGAAACCGGCCAGCAAGAGCTGAACATCCGCTATGCCGCAGCGCTTGATTGCGCGGATAATCACACGATCTCCAAGCAAGCCACCAAAGAAATCGCCTTTCAGCAGGGGTTCTCGGCGTCGTTCCTGCCCAAATGGGCACCGGACAAGGTCGGATCGTCCAGCCACGTGCATATGTCACTGTGGAAAGACGGCGCACCTGCGTTCTTCGACAAAGACGCCAAGCTGGGCATGTCCGAGCTGATGGCCCATTTCATGGCGGGTCTGATCAAATACGCGCCCGACTTCACCTATTTTCTGGCCCCCTACATCAACAGCTACAAACGCTTTGCCAAAGGCACCTTTGCGCCCACGAAAACCGTTTGGTCCGTTGATAACCGCACCGCCGGTTTCCGGCTGTGTGGTGATGGCACCAAGGGTATTCGCGTTGAATGTCGCATCGGCGGATCGGACCTGAACCCCTATCTGGCTCAGGCGGTTTTGCTGGCTGCAGGCATCAAGGGGATTGAGGAAAAGCTACCTCTGCAAGAGCCGACGTTGGGCGATGTCTATGAGGACGCAAGCGTCACGGAAATACCGCGCACCCTGCGGGCCGCAACCGACAGTTTGCGCAACTCTGCTATGCTGCGCGAGGCCCTTGGCGACGACGTGGTTGACCATTACACCCGCGCAGCTGAATGGGAGCAGGAGGAATACGACAAGGTCGTAACCGACTGGGAAATCAACCGCGGATTTGAGCGAGCATA
This sequence comes from Sulfitobacter marinus, assembly GCF_900116285.1. Classification (GTDB taxonomy): domain Bacteria; phylum Pseudomonadota; class Alphaproteobacteria; order Rhodobacterales; family Rhodobacteraceae; genus Sulfitobacter; species Sulfitobacter marinus. The sequence goes on from NZ_FPAJ01000002.1 coordinate 21,443, forward strand.
AGCAATGACAAAGACCCTGAAATGTATCTCACCGATTGACGGATCGGTTTATTTGGAACGCCCTGTTTTATCGCTGGATGCCGCGCGCGCAGTCTGTGCACAGGCGAAATCGGCGCAGGCTTTGTGGGCTGCACGTCCGCTGGCCGAACGTATCGATCTGGTGCGCGCTGCCATCGCCGAGGTTGGCAAAACAACCGATCGCATGGCGGTTGAGTTGGCCCATCAGATGGGCCGCCCCGTGCGCTATGGCGGCGAATTCGGCGGGTTCAATGAACGCGCCAGCTATATGGCCGATATCGCGGAGCAGGCGCTGGCCCCGATGATCATCGAAGACAGCGATACCGCCACTCGCAAAATCACCCGCGAGGCGCGCGGCGTTGTGCTGGTCGTGGCCCCGTGGAACTACCCTTACATGACGGCGATCAACACCGTTGCCCCTGCATTGATCGCGGGCAACACTGTTGTGTTGAAACACGCCACCCAGACCTTGCAAGTTGGCGAACGCCTGGCCGAAGCGTTCCATGCGGCGGGCGTTCCAGAACATGTATTCCAGAACGTGTTTCTGGATCACGACACGACGTCTGCCTTGATTGCAGAACGTCAGTTTGGGTTTGTCAATTTCACCGGTTCAGTTGGTGGTGGCAAGGCGATGGAAGTGGCCGCAGCTGGCACATTCACCCCCGTGGCGACCGAATTGGGTGGCAAAGACCCCGGTTACGTGCGCGCAGACGCCAACGTTGATGCGGCGGTTGACGGGCTGATGGACGGCGCGATGTTCAACGCGGGCCAATGCTGCTGCGGGATCGAACGGATCTACGTCCATGAAAGCCTGTATGACGCCTTCGTCGAAAAAGCCGTGGTTTGGGTGAACGCCCTGAAGCTGGGTAACCCGTTGGAGCAGGAAACCACCATCGGCCCGATGGCCAACGTCCGCTTTGCTGTCGAAGTCCGCGCCCAGATTGCCGAAGCCGTGGCCGATGGTGCTACCGCGCTGATCGAACCCTTTGCGCAGGATGACGGTGCCGCCTATCTGACCCCGCAAATCCTGACGAACGTGAACCACAACATGCGTGTCATGCGCGACGAAAGCTTTGGCCCTGTGGTTGGCATCATGCCGGTCAAGGACGACGCCGAAGCGATTGCGCTGATGAATGATTGTCAGTTCGGTCTGACCGCTGCGATCTTTACTAAAGACGCGGACGCCGCCGATGCCATCGGCGCGCAGCTTGAAACCGGCACGGTGTTTATGAACCGCTGTGATTACCTTGATCCGGCATTATGCTGGACGGGGTGCAAAGACACCGGCCAAGGCGCGGGCCTGTCTGTGCTTGGCTATCAGGCGCTCACGCGTCCTAAATCCTACCACCTTAAAAAGGCTTGATCCTATGGAGCTGAGAAACAACTGGTCTTATCCCACCGCGATGCGTTTTGGTGCGGGCCGCATTTCCGAGATCGGCGAGGCCTGCGCGGTCGCTGGGATCAGCAAACCGTTGCTGGTGACCGACAAAGGTCTGGCCACGATGGACATCACGACCCGCACGCTTGACCTGCTTGAGGCAGCGGGCCTTGGCCGGGCGATGTTTTCCGAAGTCGACGCCAACCCGACCGAGATCAACCTTGATGCGGGTCTGAAGGTCTACCGCGACGGGGGCCATGACGGCGTTGTTGCCTTTGGCGGTGGGTCGGGGCTTGATCTGGGCAAGATGGTTGCGTTCATGGCGGGCCAAACCCGTCCCGTTTGGGATTACGAAGATGTCGGCGATTGGTGGACCCGCGCCGACGCAGACGCCATCGCGCCGATCATCGCCGTGCCCACCACGGCTGGTACCGGATCAGAGGTTGGCCGCGCGTCGGTGCTGACCAATTCTGAAACCCACGTGAAAAAGATCATCTTTCATCCCAAGGTTTTGCCAACGGTCGTGATTTGTGATCCGGAACTAACAGTCGGGATGCCAAAGCACATCACCGCAGGCACTGGACTTGACGCCTTTGCCCATTGCGTCGAGGCGTTCAGCAGCCCGCATTACCACCCCATGAGCCAAGGTATCGCGCTGGAAGGCATGCGTTTGGTCATTGATTATCTGCCCCGCGCCTATGCCGATGGCACCGATATCGAGGCGCGGGCGCAGATGATGTCAGCCGCCGCAATGGGGGCCACGGCGTTTCAAAAAGGTCTGGGCGCGATCCATGCAATGAGCCACCCGATCGGGGCGGTGTTCAACACCCACCACGGCACGACCAACGCCGTGTGTATGCCTGCCGTGCTGGACCTGAACGAAAGCATGATCCGCGAACGGTTTGACCGTGCCGCAGGGTATCTGGGTATCAACGGCGGCTATGACGGGTTCCGTGCCTTTGTGCAGGATTTCAACGACAGCTTTGCCATCCCGCGCAAGCTGTCCGAGATGGGCGTCACCGCTGACCGAATGGATGATCTGGTCGCCATGGCATTGGAGGACCCGTCTTGCGGCGGCAATCCTGTAACCTTGACCTCTGACAATCTGCGCAAGCTGTTCGAGGCAACGATTTGAACTGATCAAAAAATGCCCCGATAGGTTTGCTATCGGGGCATACAGGCTGGAGTGTGACTGCCAGCTTGAACGAGGCAAGCCCGCTGGCAGCTCTGTTATGCGTCTTGCGCGGCCAAGGTGCCGATCTTGACAGCGCGGGTCACTTCCTTGCCCCGGTGCAGAACCACCACATCAGCCGTTTGATCAGGGTCCGTATCTGCCACGGCGCGGGTCAGATCACGCAGCTCGTCAATCTCGGTGCCGTTGAAGGACAGAATGATATCACCCTTTTTCAGCCCTGCCTTTTGCGCGGGGCTATTGTCGCTGATGGCTTCGATAACGGCCCCTTTGGGCGCGTCATAACCCAATACCTGCGCAACCTCGTCGGTCATCGGACGAATTTGAATGCCCAGCCAGCCGCGTGTGATCGACCCGTCATCGGCCAGATCGGCAACGATGTTTTGCACCAGATCGGACGGTACGGAAAAACCGATCCCGACAGACCCGCCACCGGGGGACAGGATCGCGGTGTTGACGCCGATCACTTCGCCATCGTTGTTAAACAGCGGCCCGCCCGAATTGCCACGGTTGATCGCCGCATCGGTCTGGATGAAATCATCATATGGGCCTGCGTTGATGTTGCGCGATTTGGCCGAGATAATGCCGGTGGTCACCGTACCGCCAAGGCCAAAGGGATTGCCCATGGCCACCACTTCGTCGCCCACACGCATGCTGTCGGACGATCCAAAGGTCACGGCGGGCAGGTCAACATCAGCCTCGATTTTCAGCAGTGCAATGTCGGTCAACGGATCGCTGCCAACGACTTTGGCCTCAAAACTGCGGCCGTCGGATAGTTTGACGGTCACTTTGTTCGCGCCGTCGACCACGTGGTTATTCGTCACAATCTGACCGTCGGTTGAGATAATAAACCCTGAACCAAGGCCCTGAACCGGCTGCGCCTCGGCCCCTTGGCCGGGCATCATTTGTTCAAACCGCTTGCGCAATTCTTCGGGCATGCCTTGGGGCAATTCAATTTGTGTTTGGGGTTTCGTGGCTGTTCCTGTCACTTCGATAAACACCACCGACGGCGATATCGTTTCGACCAGATCAGCATAGCCGCCTGCGGGAACCGCCAATGCGGTGGTGGGGGCGATTGCGACCAAAGAAGTCGAAGCCAAAGCGGCAGCCAACACAAGGGGCAATGCGCGGCGGGGTGATTTCGTTAAAGATGTCATGTCTGGTTCCTCACATCATTGGTATGCTCCCCACATGGCTGTCCGTTGTTACAGGGCGTTTTTGCCCCATATACAAATCTGTAAGATTGCTTTGCAGGGCTGCCTGACGCCTGTTTTTTAGGGTAGCGCCAAGGTATGGCTTGGACGGAACGGATGAAATGAAACTGCTTGTAGTAGAAGACGATGCCACCACGGGCACCTATATCGCGCGCGGTTTGCGCGAAGAGGGGCATACTGTTGATCTGGTGACGGATGGTCGCGAGGGGCTGTTTCAGGCCACATCGGGCAGCTATGACGTGTTGATCGTTGACCGTATGCTGCCAGAGGTCGATGGGCTGGCGCTGGTCAAAACGCTGCGCGGTGCGGGCAACACCACGCCTGTATTATTTCTGACCGCAATGGGCAGTGTCGATGACCGGATCAGCGGCCTGAATGCGGGCGGCGACGATTATCTGGTCAAGCCGTTTGCCTTTGGCGAGTTGTCAGCACGGGTCGCGGCCTTGGCCCGGCGGCCCCAAGCGCTCGAGCAGGAAACCGTTCTGCGCGCGGGCGACCTTGAGATGCATTTGATTACCCGCAAGGTCACGCGGGCGGGGCAAGAGATTGATTTGCTGCCACGTGAATTTGCGTTGTTGGAGCATCTGTTGCGCCGCAAAGGCAGGGTGCAGACTCGCACCATGTTGCTTGAGGCGGTTTGGGACATCAGCTTTGACCCGATGACCAATGTTGTCGAAACCCACATCAGCCGTCTGCGCGCCAAAGTGGATAAACCGTTTGAGCGTGAATTGATCCAGACCGTGCGCGGCGCGGGCTACAGGATCGATGGATGAGGGGCCGCATACGTCAGCTTTGGCGGTCCATGCCGGTTCGATTGGCGCTGCTTTTGGTGCTGTTGTTTTCAACCGTTAGTTTGATCAGCCTTTTGGCCAGCTACGCCGTGACCCAAAATTCGTTTGAAACAGCAATCCGCGCCGATCTTGAACAAGACATCGCCGGGTTTCGGGCCGCGCCGAATGCGCGGGCGGTATCCTTGTTGGTGGATGCTGAATCGCGCGATACCGACCCCAGCCGCGTGATCCTCAGCTATATCACACCAAGCGGACAGTTATTCGGCAACGGGGCCATCGCACGCGACGACGAAGGCTATCACATCGTTTCCCTCGCCAAGGGGCAGGCGCAATATGATGGAGAGTATTTATCGCTGACGATACGGCTTTACGGGGGGCAGTTGACCGTCGCGCGCAGCCTTGCCCAAGTCGAGGCGTTGCGCGTTGTATTCTTTAACATCCTGTTGCTTAGCCTTTTGCCCACCGTTCTGATTGCCTTGTCGGGGGGGCTTTACCTCGCGCGGCGCAGCAAACGCCATGTCGAGGTCATTGGCGGTATGTTGGACGATCTGACCAATGGCGATCTGTCGGCGCGCGTGACAATGGGGCCGCGTTGGGCTGATGATCTGGTGCGCATTGGCGGCAAGCTAAACCAGATGGCCAGCGCGCAAGAGGCGCAGACCCAGATGTTGCGGCAGGTATCATCGGATATCGCGCATGATCTGAAGACGCCGATCCAACGGGTTGCCGTGCATCTGGATGATCTGGCCCGCAGCATTCCGCCTGCGTCAGAGGAAGGCGCATTGCTGGGGCAGGTCCAAGACGAAGTTGCCGGCATCGCATCGGTCTTCCAATCGCTGCTGCAGATTGCTTCGGTGGAATCTGGGTCGCCCAAGGCGCATTTCGCACCTGTCGATCTGAACGAACTCTGCCGGACTATGACCGAGGTCTATGAACCCGCGGCTACTGCCAATGACCAGTCGTTGGTTTGCACGGTACCCGATCAAACGGTTCAGGTGGCGGGCGACAAAAACCTGCTGGGGCAGGTGCTTGCAAATCTGGTGGAGAACGCGATGCGCCACACCCCAAAGGGCAGTGAGATCACGGTAAACCTTGCACAACACGCAGGCCACGCGGTGTTAGAGATCGCAGATAACGGCCCCGGCATTCCGGCGTCTGAGCGTGAAAACGTGGTGCGGCGTCTGTACCGGCTTGACCGCAGCAGGCACACGCCGGGCAACGGTTTGGGGCTAAGTCTGGTTGAGGGTGTCGTAAAGCTGCACGGCGGCGATTTGGCATTGCTGGACAATGGGCCGGGCCTAAAGGTCAGGATTGATTTTCCAACATATTCACCTGCGGCAATTTGATATTGTGACACTGGCCAAGGATTAGATTAGATCTAAGTCCATCAATGCAAAAGCACCCCTTTTGCATTCAATGACGAAAGGTTCGTTATGTTAGATGGGTTTTCTGCCGAGGTTTTGGCGCGGGTCCAGTTCGCCTTTACCGTATCATTCCACATTATTTTCCCGTCATTCTCGATCGGGTTGGCCAGCTTTCTGGCCGTCCTGAATGCGCTTTGGTTGTGGACCAAGGACGACACATATCAGGTTCTGTTCGACTACTGGAAAAAGATATTTGCCGTGGCTTTCGGCATGGGCGTCGTGTCGGGCATTGTCATGTCCTATCAATTTGGCACCAACTGGGCTGTGTTCTCGGACAAAGCGGGGCCAGTGATCGGGCCGTTGATGGCCTATGAGGTGCTTTCGGCATTCTTTCTTGAGGCCGGATTTCTCGGCATCATGCTGTTTGGCCTGAAACGCGTGGGGCCGGGGCTGCACATGTTTGCGACCGCAATGGTGGCCTTTGGCACGTTGCTATCGGCCACTTGGATCTTGTCGGTGAACAGCTGGATGCAGACACCTGCGGGTTACGGCATCAACGAGGTGGGGCAATATATTCCACTGGATTGGTGGAAGATCGTCTTTAACCCGTCGTTCCCGTATCGCTTGGTACACATGGTTTTGGCGGCCTATCTGACGACGGCGCTTGTGGTCGGCGCGGTCGGCGCATGGCATTTGTTGAAAGACAACAAAGGCCCGGCATCGCAACGCATGTTTTCGATGGCGATGTGGATGTTGCTGTTTGTGACGCCGCTGCAAATTGCCGCTGGGGATTTCCACGGCATCAACACATTGGAACATCAGCCCGCTAAGGTGATGGCAATGGAAGGCCACTTTGACAGCCATCCGGACGGTGCGCCGCTGATCCTGTTCGGCATCCCGAACCAAGCGGAAAAGCGTGTGGACTATGCTGTCGAGGTGCCCAAACTGTCATCACTGATCCTTAAGCATGATCTGGACGCGCCGCTTGCCGGTCTGGATACCATCCCTGATGAGGACGAGCCGCCCGTGGCAATCGTGTTCTTTTCGTTCCGGGTGATGGTCGGTTTGGGTTTTGCGATGCTGGGGCTTGGTTTGTGGGGTGCAGTTATGCGGTGGCGCGGAAAACTACACAGCAGCCCGATGCTGCACCGTGCGGCCATCGTGATGGGGCCGATGGGGTTCGTCGCGGTTCTGGCGGGCTGGATTACCACCGAAGTTGGCAGGCAGCCGTTCACCATCTACGGGCTTTTACGCACCTCTGACAGTTTGGCACCGGTCAGCGCACCAGCCGTCGCAGCGTCCCTTACCGCGTTTATTATCGTCTACTTTTTCGTCTTTGGCGCGGGTGTCTATTACATTCTGCGTTTGATGGGGAAACGGCCCAAGGTGGGTGCCACCGAGGATATTACAGACGGGCCAATTCGCACGGCGGGCACAACCCAGGTCGCGCATAAAGGCCACAAAAACCAGCGCCCAGCGGAATAGGAGAGATACCATGTTTGGACTTGAACTTTCTTTCATCTGGGCGGGGCTCATCGCGCTGTCGGTTTTGATCTACGTGATCCTTGACGGGTTTGATTTGGGTGTCGGCCTGCTGTTCCCACTGTCCAAGGACGAGGAAGAGCGTAACCTGATGATGAATTCGGTCGCGCCGATCTGGGACGGGAATGAAACCTGGCTGGTGCTGGGCGGCGGCGGTCTTTTCGCTGTTTTCCCGCTGGCCTATGCCACGATCATGCCTGCGCTATACATGCCGATCATCCTGATGCTTCTGGGGTTGGTGTTTCGCGGCGTCGCCTTTGAATACCGCTGGCGCACGACGCGTTGGAAAGGGCTTTGGGATATCTCATTCTTTGGCGGGTCCTTTGTCGCGGCGTTCTGTCAGGGCATCGCGTTGGGCGCGCTGGTCCAAGGGATCGAGATTGAAAACCGTGCCTATGCGGGCGGTTGGTGGGATTGGCTGACGCCGTTTTCCATCCTGACCGGCGTCGCGGTGACGATGGGCTATGCCATGTTAGGGGCGACTTGGCTAAATATGAAGCTTGAGGGCCGCATTCAGGCCCATATGCGGCGGCTGGCATGGCCCTTTGCCATCGCCACCGTGGTCTTCATGGGCATCTTCAGTATTTGGACACCGTTTCTGGATGGGGAGTATTACATTCGCTGGTTCGCCTTCCCCACGGCCATCTTTACGTTTCTGGTGCCTGCCTTGGTTGCTGTTGCTGTTTTCGGACTGTTCCAAGGCCTGCGGCGACACTGGGATGTGACGCCCTTCCTCTGCGCGTTGGCCTTGTTTGTGCTGGGGTTCATTGGCATCGGCATCAGCTTTTACCCCCATATGGTGCCGCCATCGCTGACCATTGCCGAAGCGGCGGCACCTGACAGCAGTTTGAAGTTCGCACTGGTCGGCACATTGGTCTTGCTGCCGATGATCCTGTCTTACACCGCCTACACCTATTGGGTGTTCCGCGGCAAAATTGACCCTGCCGAAGGGTATCACTGATGGGGCGCAACTGGCTGTCCAGAACCGGGTGGTTTGTGCTGATCTGGGTGCTAAGCGTGCTGGCCCTTGGTATTGTCGCCTATGCGATCCGGTTGGCGATTGTCCCGTAACGCAAGGTAATTAAGCGGATTGGCATCGGGCCAGCGGACGGGGTTGCAAAACCGCCGATCCTCTGGCCCTTTTGCGTCCAGATTTATTGACGGACCAGCCCGAGGAATTCCCCCCATGCGCGCCATGCAAGTCACCGCCTATGATCAGCCGCTTAGTCTGCAAGACCTCAAGGTGCCAACGCCTGGCCCCGGTGAGGTATTGGTGAAGGTTGAAACCTGCGGTTTGAACTTTGGCGATCTGCTGCTGATCAAGGGGACCTATCAGGAAAAGCCAGCGCTGCCGTTTACCTTGGGGATGGAATTGGCCGGAACCGTGACGGCGGTGGGCAAAGGGGTACAGGGCCTCGCAGTGGGCCAGCGCATCGCAGCCTACAGCGGCTTTCACGGCTTGGCAGAATACGCCGTGGTTCCCGCTGACATTTGCGTGGCCATTCCGGACGAGATGAACGCCGTCGATGCGGCAGCCTTTCTGATCGCTTATGGCACCAGCCACGTGGCGCTAGACTATAAGGCGCGGTTGCAACCCGGTGAACGGCTTTTGGTTCTGGGCGCATCGGGCGGTGTGGGTCTGACGGCGGTTGAACTGGGCAAGCTGATGGGGGCGGAGGTCATCGCCTGCGCCCGCGGTCAGGCCAAGCTGGATATTTGCCGCGCGGCGGGCGCGGACCATCTGATTGATTCCGAAGTTGATGACATCCGCGAAGTCGTCAAATCACTGGGCGGTGCCGACGTGGTCTATGACCCGATTGGCGGTGATCAGTTCAAGGCTGCCATGCGCGCCTGCAACCCCGAGGCACGATTGCTGCCGCTTGGCTTTGCCTCGGGCGAGGTGCCGCAGATCCCCGCGAATATCGTCATGGTGAAGAACCTGAATATCCTTGGCCTGTTCTGGGGCGGGTATAAAAAATTCAATCCCAAGGTGTTGACCGACAGCTTTAGAACGCTGATTGATTGGTATGTTGCGGGCAAGTTGAAGCCCCATGTCAGCCATGTGTTGCCGTTGGAACAGGCGAACGAGGCGCTGGAGCTGCTGCGCAGCCGCAAGGCAACCGGTAAGGTTATTGTGCGCGTATCAGATTAACCGTTGCGCAGTGGCAGTTTGCGCAAGGATGCGCGGGCCTTTTGACGTTCGCGCAGAAACACGAACAACCCCGACCCCAAGATCAACGCGATGCCAATCCAGACTTCCCACTGGGGCAAGTCGCCAAAGATCACCAGCCCCCAGAACACCGCCAGCGGCAGGCCGATGTATTCGAACGGGGCTACGGTGGCCACGTCGGCAATGCGGTAGGCTTGGCTTAGGCAATAGCCGATCACGGCGGCGTTCAGGCCCAGACCTAAGAACACCCAGAAGTCGCCCGTATCTGGCCAAACCCATGCGCGCAGCAGAAACTGCATGGACGGCGCGCTGCCATCGGTGGCAAAGCGGCCATCGCCTGCGACAATAAAGAACCCGATCGAGACAACTAAGAACGTGCCTTGGATATAGATTGCTAATGCCGACGCCTTGCTGTGCACGCCAAGCTTGCGGGTCATCACCTGGTTCAACGCATAAGTCAGCGCAGCCACGACAGGCAGCAACAGCACCACCCGCGAGGTTTGCATGCTTTCAGCATCCGCCCAAGGGCGCTGCATGATGACGACCCCCAAAAAGCCGACCGCGACCGCGCTCAACCGCATAATGCCTACTTTTTCGCCAAGGATCGGTATCGATAGCAATGTGATGAAAAGCGGTGCCACAAAAAATAGTGCGGTCGCATCGGCTAAGGGCAAGGCCGCCAAGGCCAGAAAGAAGGTCATATTCGCGATGACCACAAAGAGGCCGCGTACAAGATGCCAATGCCATTGCGAGGTCTTTAGAATGCGCCACCCGCCTTCGAGTTGAACAAAACCAAGGCCGAACAGAATCCCGATAAAGGCCCGCGCAAAGACGATTTCATGCAAAGGATAGCCACCTGACAACTGCTTTATCAGCATGTCGTTGATCGAAATGGCGAACACGCCCGCAAAGATAAAGGCGATTGCTGCGCTGGATTGGCTCTGTGCATTTGCATTCATATCGAAGACCTATCAGCTATACACACCCTGTCCAGCGTGTTTCCGTCTTGGCCTGCGTATTGCAACTGGGCTAGGCTTGCGGAAATATCGCCTCAGGAGGATACGCCAATGCAAATGTCAGACACGCGCCAGATCGCGGCCAGCCCAGACGAGGTTTACGCAGCATTGCTGGACCCCGATATGCTGATCCAATGTGTGCCCGGTGCGACCGAAGTCACCGGATCGCCCGAAGAGGGCTTTGAGGCGACCGTGGTGCAAAAGGTCGGACCGGTCAAAGCGACCTTTAAGGGCCAAGTTGCAATGTCTGATTTGGTGCCGGGGCAATCGCTTAAGATCAGCGGCGAAGGCAAGGGCGGCGCAGCAGGCTTTGCCAAGGGCGGTGCAGATGTCAGGCTGTTGGCCAAGGATGGTGGGACGGAATTGAGCTATGACGTGGAGGCCAAGGTCGGCGGCAAGCTGGCGCAGCTTGGTAGCCGGATCATTGATGGGTTCGCCAAGAAAATGGCCGATCAGTTCTTTAACAACTTGCAAGAAGCCCTTGAAGGACCTGCCGACGCGGATGCAGAGGATGTCGTAGCGGAGGCCCCTAAAAAGAAAGGTTGGTTTGGTCGGGAAAAGTCCTGAACTAACCCCCTGTTATCTCGGCTCTAATCAGTTTAGCTTTCGGGAAAATTCCCGGAGACTATGATGTCTGATATTGTCGAAATCTATGATTTGCGCAAAGCCTATGATGACGGGTTCGAGGCGCTTAAAGGTGTCACGCTCAACATCAAGAAGGGTGAGATTCTCGCGCTTCTTGGCCCCAATGGTGCGGGTAAAACGACCCTTATTTCAACGGTTTGCGGCATCACCACATCGACCAGTGGCAGCGTGAAGGTAGACGGCCACGACACGGTATCCGACTACCGCGCGGCGCGGTCGATGATCGGTTTGGTCCCCCAAGAGATCAACCTTGAGCCGTTTGAGACGGTGATGAGCACCGTAAGGTTTTCGCGCGGCTTGTTTGGCAAACCCAAAAATGACGTGGCGCTGGAAAATATCCTCAAGCAACTGTCACTCTGGGACAAGAAAGACACCCAGATTCGGGCGTTGTCGGGGGGCATGAAACGCCGTGTGTTGATCGCAAAAGCGCTGGCGCATGACCCGCGCGTTTTGTTCTTGGACGAACCGACTGCTGGCGTGGACGTGGAATTGCGTCGTGACATGTGGGAGATCGTGGCCGAGTTGAAAGCCGACGGCGTGACGATCATCCTGACCACCCACTATATCGAGGAAGCCGAAGCAATCGCAGACCGTATCGGCGTGATCGCCCATGGCGAATTGCTGCTGGTCGAGGACAAAGACAAGCTGATGGCGCGCATGGGCAAAAAGCAACTGACCGTGCAGCTGTCCAAGCCGATTAAGAAGCTACCGGCCCGCTTGAAGTCTGACGCATTGGTGCTGGCATCCGATGGGGCAAGCCTGATCTATACATATGATACACGCGCCGAACGCACGGGCATTACCAAATTGCTGTCTGATGTTGCCGCGGCGGGTCTTGTGCTGACCGATATTGAAACGTCCCAAAGCAGTCTGGAAGACATCTTTGTGGATCTGGTAAAGGAGGATGCAGCATGAACTGGATCGCTGTTTCATCCATCTATAAATTCGAGATGACCCGCTTTTTCCGGACGATCACGCAAAGCTTTGTTTCGCCGGTCTTGTCGACATCGCTGTATTTTGTCGTCTTCGGTGCCGCCATCGGCAGCCGCATTCAAGAAGTCGAAGGCATCAGCTATGGGGCATTCATCGTGCCGGGCCTGATCATGCTGAGCGTCATTACACAGTCGATTTCGAACGCGTCCTTTGGCATCTATTTTCCCAAATTTATTGGCACAGTGTTTGAACTGCTGTCGGCACCGATCAACTTTATCGAGATCGTGCTGGGCTATGTTGGCGCTGCTGCGACCAAGGCGCTGTTCATCGGGGTTATCATTCTGGGTACGGCGTTCTTTTTTGTCGATATCACGATCCAGCACCCCGTCTGGATGGTTCTGTTTCTGGTGCTGACCTGTGTCAGCTTTTCCTTGTTTGGTTTTATCATCGGGATTTGGGCCGGCAATTTTGAACAGCTTCAATTGGTGCCGCTCTTGATCATCACACCGCTCGTGTTTTTGGGCGGGTCGTTTTATTCGATCACGATGTTGCCGCCTGTTTGGCAGGTGATCTCGCATTTCAATCCGGTGGTTTATTTGATCTCGGGGTTCCGCTGGTCCTTTTTCGGGGCGGCGGATGTACCGATTTTGATCAGCCTCTGCGCGATTGCCGGGTTCACTGCGCTATGTCTCGCCGTGATTTGGTGGATTTTCCGCACCGGGTGGCGGATTCGGCAATAAGTATCGTGAGGTCCTTCTTGTTTGAGAACGATACGCGTTCTACATGGAAGAGTATGAGAAAATACATCCCCTTTATGTCGTCGCACCCCGTCGTTGCGGTTGTTCGTCTGTCTGGCGTGATTGGCGGCCGTGGTCGCGGCGCTTTGAACGATGAAAGCATCGGACCCGTCCTAGAAAAAGCGTTCCGGCGCGGCAAACCAGCGGCGGTCGCCCTTGAAATCAGTTCCCCCGGCGGGAGCCCGGTGCAGTCGTCTTTGATCGGGGCGCGGATCAGACGTCTGGCTGCAGAAAAAGACATTCCCGTCATCGCCTTTGTCGAAGATGTGGCTGCCTCAGGCGGGTACTGGCTGGCGGCGGCGGCGGATGAAATCTATGGCGACCCAAGTTCGATTGTTGGTTCAATCGGTGTGATCTCGTCTTCCTTTGGAGTGAACGAACTGATCAACCGCCACGGCATCGAACGGCGCGTTTACACCGCCGGGCAGTCCAAATCGATGCTTGACCCGTTCCGCCCCGAAAAGGCCGAAGACGTCGCGCGATTGAAAGCCTTGCTTGGCGATATTCACACCAATTTCATCGATCACGTCACAGAGCGGCGCGGCGACAAACTGGATACAGAAACGGATTTGTTCACCGGCGAAATCTGGTTGGCCAAACGTGCCACCGAATTGGGGCTGATCGACGGCATTGGCCACCTGCAGCCCATGCTTAAGGAACGCTTTGGCGATAAGGTGAAATTCGCACGCTACGGCAGCAGGAGAGGCCTGTTGTCACGGTTTGGTGCGCAGATTATAGGCGATGCCATAGGCGGCATTGATGAACATGCTGCCTATGCGAAATTCGGCCTGTAGATATGGTTCTTAAGATCGTTCTGCTGTTTCTGGTCGCGATGGGTGTCCTTGCCTGGTTTGGTAAGATGCATTGGATTGGCGGCAAACGGTTCAGTCAATCAAAGTGCAAGTTCTGCGGTCGTTACCGCATTGGTAAAGGCCCCTGTGGCTGTGGGGGTAAAAGCGGATGATCATGCCATGGCTGCTAAGTATTCTGGGGCTGGTAATCCTGCTTTTGTCGGGTGACGCCTTGGTTAAAGGGGCGGTAAACCTGTCGCTGCGATTGGGTGTTCCTGCGTTGATCGTTAGTTTGACGATTGTCGCATTCGGCACCTCTGCGCCGGAACTGCTCATCTCGATCAAGGCGATATTGGACGACGCGCCGGGCATTGCGCTTGGCAATGTTGTTGGGTCGAACACAGCAAATATTCTGCTTGTGCTGGGGGTGCCTGCGTTGCTGGCCACGATGCACACGTCGGAATGCAGCACACGCAAGACCTATAATATGATGATCACGGCATCGGTCATCTTTATCTTGCTGGCTTTGCGTGGGGTCTATGATTTCTATGCGGGGGGCGTTTTGCTGACCTGCCTTGCCTATGTGTTATTCGATGCGGTTTGCGACTCTCGGCAACACCGCCGCGACAGTAAGGGCGGGTGCGCCGCTGGCATGGAAGAACCCGAAGGCGCGGACCCGGATATGCCGGGCTGGCGCATTGCTGTGTTCCTCGTGCTGGGTCTGGTCGGCTTGCCCTTGGGCGCGGGATTGTTGGTAGATAATGCATCGATGATCGCGCGGGCTTATGGCATCAGCGATACGGTGATCGGCTTGACCCTTGTTGCGATTGGTACGTCGCTACCGGAACTTGCAACCACAGTCATGGCCGCACTGCGCCGTCAGGCTGATGTGGCATTGGGCAATGTCATCGGATCGAACATGTTCAACCTGTTGGGTATCATCGGGGTGGCAAGCCTTGTTGGCCCGATCGAGGTGGACCCGCAGTTCATGCGCTTTGACTTTTGGGTGATGTTGGGTGCGTCGTTGCTGCTGATCCCGTTTGTCTATTGGCGTCAGGATATCACCCGTGTTTGGGGTATCGTTCTATGCGGACTATATGTGTTGTACTTAGGTGTCATTCTGATCTGAGAGAGACCACATGAAGAAGACTGCATTGGTAACGGGTGCCGGTGCGCGGCTAGGCCGTGCTATGGCGCTGTATCTTGGTGAACGCGGCTATGATGTCGCAGTGCATTACAACACGTCTTCTACGGGCGCAGACGAGGTTGTTGCTGCGCTTGAGGCGATGGGCCAGCGCGGCGTTGCTGTGCAAGCGGACCTGTTGAACGAAAACGAGACCCAGAGCCTGTTTTCCCGCGCCGTGGCGGCGTTAGGCGCGCCGATCACCTGTCTGGTGAATAACGCCTCAATTTTTGAACATGACACGGTCGAGACCGCAACGGCCGAAAGCTGGGACCGCCACATCGGAAGCAACCTGCGCGCGCCGTTCATCCTGACCCAAGCGATGGCAAAGCAGGGCCTTGCCCCTCTGACGGACCAAAATGGCGACCCGAAGGCATCTGGCTTGATCCTGAATATGCTTGATCAACGGGTGCGAAAGCTGACCCCGGATTTCATGACCTATACGATTGCCAAGATGGGTCTGTGGGCCATGACGCAGACCACGGCGCAGGCCTTGGCCCCTGCGATCCGGGTGAACGCCATCGGTCCGGGACCAACGTTACAAGGGGCGCACCAAACAGCGGATGGCTTTGAAAAACAGCGCGCGCGGGTACTGCTGGAACGCGGGCCGAACCCCGAGGATATCACCGCCGCGCTTGGCTATTTTCTGGACGCGCCATCGGTTACGGGGCAGCTGTTGTGCACGGATGGCGGAGAGCATTTGGCATGGAAGACGCCTGATATTCATGGGTTTGAGTAGACCTGACGGCGAAAGTTTTGCACTTTGACAGATGCGTTTACAAATCTGTAACAAATAATGTCGTGTTTTCAGTAGTTTGACTGTCGGTGGCGGAAATGTGGCGCAATTACAGGCATTTGGGGGTGTGCCTAAAAATTAGGCATTTGATGGAAGTCTGCCGAAAACAAGGAAAAACACGGCTTCGCAGAAAGTTATCTGCAAGGTTATCCACAGGAGTCGGGGGTATGTTTCGTATTGTCCCTGACCGCGAACCATTGCAGCACAGGACCAAGAGATCAGCGAATCGATGACGGTTAAAGACGAAATCCCAAAGACCGGCTATGAGGTCATCCAAAGCTACCTGAAGACCATTGACGGGTCTCCGGGGGTGTACCGCATGTTGGATGCTGAAAGCCGGGTCCTCTATGTCGGCAAGGCCCGTAATCTGCGGGCGCGGGTCAGTAATTACGCGCGGCCGTCAGGGCATTCGGGACGCATCACGCGGATGATATCGAACACCGCGTCGATGATGTTTCTGACGACAAAAACCGAAACCGAAGCCTTGCTGCTGGAACAAAATCTGATCAAGCAACTCAAGCCCAAGTTCAACGTGCTGCTGCGCGACGATAAAAGTTTTCCCAATATCCTCGTCACGGACGATCAAGACTATCCGCAGATCAAAAAGCATCGCGGCGCGAAGAAAGAAAAGGGCAGCTACTATGGCCCCTTTGCCAGCGCGGGGGCTGTGAACCGCACATTGAACCAGTTGCAGCGGGTGTTCTTGTTGCGCGACTGTTCCAACGCGATGTTCGAAAGCCGCACGCGCCCGTGTTTGCAACATCAGATCAAGCGGTGCTCGGCCCCTTGCGTGGGCAAGATCAGCCCCGAGGAATACCAAAAGACCGTTCAGGACGCGCAGAAGTTTCTGAACGGGAAATCGACAGACATCCAAGGTCGGCTTGCCTCAGAAATGGCCAAGGCATCCGAGGAGATGGAGTTTGAGCGCGCCGCGGCCTTGCGCGACCGGATCAAAGCGCTGACTCAGGTGCAGACCGCCCAAGGGATCAACCCGCAAGGGGTATCCGAGGCGGATATCATCGCGTTGCATATGGCGCAGGGGCAGGCCTGTGTTCAGGTGTTCTTTATCCGGGCGAACCAGAACTGGGGCAACCGTGACTATTATCCGCGCGTCGGCCCCGATGTGGACGCCGCCGAGGTGCTGGAGGCCTTTATCGGCCAGTTCTATGACACCCGCGAACCGCCCCGTCAGTTGATCCTGTCAAACGAGGTCGAGAACATGGATCTGATGGCAGATGCGTTGTCGGGGAAACTGGGGCGCAAGGTTGAACTCCTCGTGCCCAAGCGTGGGGAAAAGGCCGAGCTGGTCGATGGTGCGCTGCGCAATGCGCGCGAATCCCTTGCGCGCAAGATGGCCGAAACCGCGACGCAGGCGAACCTGCTTAAGGGGCTAGCCGAGGCGTTTGATCTGGACGGACCACCCCAGCGGATCGAGGTTTACGATAACTCGCATATTCAAGGGACCAATGCGGTGGGGGGCATGATTGTGGCCGGCCCTGACGGGATGATGAAAAACCAGTACCGCAAGTTCAACATTCGCGGCGAGGAGCTGACGCCCGGCGATGACTTTGGCATGATGAAAGAGGTGCTGACACGGCGGCTCAAACGGTTGCTGAAAGAAGATCCGGATCGCAGTCTGGGCATGTGGCCCGAACTGCTGCTGATTGACGGCGGGGCAGGGCAGGTCAGCGCGGTGGCGTCCATCATGCGCGAATACGGGGTCGAGGATATCCCGATGGTGGGGGTTGCCAAGGGCGTAGATCGCGATGCGGGTAAGGAAGAATTCTACCGCGTCGGCAAACGCCCCATGGCGCTGCGCCACAATGATCCGGTGCTTTACTTTATCCAGCGTTTGAGGGACGAGGCGCACCGCTTTGCAATCGGGACACATCGGGCCAAGCGGGCCAAGGCAGTCGGTGCGACACCGCTGGACGATGTGCCGGGTGTTGGCGCGGCGCGCAAGCGGGCTTTGCTGGCGCATTTTGGATCGGCCAAGGCGGTGGGCCGGGCGAATCTAAATGATTTGCTGGCGGTCGAGGGGGTCTCTCGTGCCTTGGCTGAACGCATATATGCGTTTTTTCACGAGGGTGGGTGACTAGATTGCAGGTTGGTTGCTGTATCTGCATTGGGACGCTCCGCGGGGAGTTTATTTGGCAAAATGAAGAAGATATCTTGGTGCTTCCCCCCCGCTGGTTCGCGCTGTAGGGTGCGGATATGAAGTGGAATATTCCAAATACGCTGACGTTGTTACGTATGATCGCTGCGCCCGGTATTGCGGTGCTGTTTTTGTTCTTGTCGCGGCCCTATGCCGACGCTTTTGCGATGTTTTTGTTCATCGCCGCGGCGGTGACGGATTGGTTTGACGGCTATCTGGCGCGCGCATGGAAGCAAGAAACAAAGCTGGGTGCGATGTTGGACCCGATTGCCGATAAGGCGATGGTGGTGATTGCGCTGATGGTGATCGTTGCATTTTCCAGCTGGTCGCCGTGGCTGGTGCTGCCTGCGACAGTGGTTTTGTTCCGCGAAGTATTCGTGTCAGGCCTGCGTGAGTTTCTGGGCGATGTTTCAGGAACGTTGAAAGTGACCAAGCTGGCCAAGTGGAAAACCACCGCGCAGATGGTCGCGATTGCGGTATTGTTCAGCCAGGGCGTTTTTGAGCATTACTTTGGTATCTCTGACATCGGGATCGATATGATTTCGGGGGAGCCGACAGGTATCGGGCTTGAGTATGAGCTGATCGGTCATGATATGGACCTTGAGATCTGGGCCGGTCGGGTCGGGTTGGTTCTGTTGTGGATTGCTGCCGCACTGACGGCGATCACAGGGATCGATTATCTGCGCAAGGCCTTACCGCATTTGACGGAGCCGAAGTAATGGACATTCTGTATTTTGCCTGGGTGCGAGAGCGGATCGGTGTTCCGCGTGAGCAGATCGAGACATCTGCCGCCACGGTGATGGATTTGGTTGCAGAGCTACGGGCGCGCGAAGAACGTTATGCGTTGGCGTTCTCGGAGCTTGCCAGTCTGCGGGTCGCCGTTGATCAAGAGTTGTCTGATTTTGATGCCCCCTTGGTCAATGTGCGCGAGGTTGCGTTTTTCCCGCCGATGACCGGAGGCTGACATGCATATTTCGGTTCAGCGGGAGGCCTTTGATCTGGGTGCTGTGTCGGATGATTTCGCGCGGGGGCACACGGATATGGGTGCCATCGTGACATTCACCGGCATCGTGCGCGATCTGCCCGATGACCCGTTACAAGCGATGGAGATCGAGCATTATCCCGGAATGACCGAAACGGCGCTGCGCGGCATGGCTGAGCAGGCAATCGCGCGGTTTTCATTGGGCGACGCGTTGGTCATTCACCGCCATGGGGTTTTGGCACCCGGAGAAATGATCATGATGGTTGCAACTGCCGCGCGGCACCGCAAAGACGCGTTCGAGGCGGCGGAATTCTTGATGGATTATCTGAAATCCCGCGCGCCCTTCTGGAAACGTGAAATCACCAAGAGCGGTTCGGAGTGGGTCGCGTCGAAAGATGAGGACGAAGACGCGCTGGCCCGCTGGTGATCAATCGGCCTGCTGCTGCTGGCGTTCGATAAAGGTGCGCATTTCTTCGGCCTCTTGGCGGGCGTCGCGCAATCCGTCCATTGCCGCCCGCAATTCCGCCTCGGTCTGGCTGAGCTGGTTGGTCAGCTCTGCCTCGCGTTGTTGGAGATAGGTGATTGCCTGATCGCGGGTTTCCTCGGCCTCGTGGAGTTCCTGGCTCATCCGGTCCAGTTCGGCCACATCACCTGCGGCGACCCGCGTGAAGCGGTGTAAAAGCCAATTGGCAAACCAGCCCAAGCTAAAGGCGACGAACAGGACAATCGCAGTGGCGATGATAAACTCGGTTCTGCTCATGTTAGTCGCCTTCCTGCGTGGTCGTTGATGCGTCGGGCTTTGTATCGCCTGTATCCTCAGCGTTTTCCAGCGCTGTTTCATTTGTTTCGGGCTGGATCAGGCGGAACTCAATCCGGCGGTTCGCCTCGCGGCCCTCTTCGGTGTCGTTCGGGGCAATCGGGTTTTCTTCACCAAAACCGGTTGCGGTGAAGGACGCGGTTAGCACGCGGCGGGCGCGCAGTTCATTCAGGACCGATTGCGCGCGTGACTGGCTAAGGGCAAGGTTCATTTCCTCGCGGCCCTGACTGTCTGTATAGCCTTGGACTTCAAGCGCGATACTACCGCATTCTTTCAAGATTTCGGCGATCTGGTCCATGGTCCCCAAGGCGGATGCGTCGATTGTGGCGCTACCGGGTTCAAAGGTGATTTTACCTTTGGCAATAACGTCGCCAATCTGCGCCTCGCATTCTTCGGGGGTGGGCAGGCTCAGTACAGGATCCAGCCGTTCTTGATACGCTACGGCAACGTCATAGTCCTGGCTTTCGCCCAGTTTTCCGGCCAGCAAGGTCGCGATCTGCGATCCGGCATCCGGGTTTCCGGTATTGCCCGTGACGCTTATGCTGTCGGGGGTCACAATGACGGTGCCGTTTTCCAGTTTCGCCAAGGCATCCAGCCCTGAAAGCACGCGCGTGGACCAATCACTGGGCAGACCCTCGACGACGCGGGCGGCGGTGTACACCTTGTCTGATCCAAAATTGGCCTTGGCGTAGCTGTCGGCCAAGTTGCGCAGGGCCTCATCGCTTAGGCGGCCGCGCAGCTGCACATCGCCTGTGGGCGATAGTGTTGCGACAAATTCAGGGGGGCCAGCATTGGGGTCGGCTGCGACGGGCAGCTTGGCGGTCAGGGCGAATACATCGGGGAGTGAGGTTTCCAGCTCTCCGATCACGCGGTCGAACAGCGCCTGATCGGCCCCTTCTTCTGCGATCAGGTGAATGTCGGCGTCAACAAAGCTGACCGACCCGCCACCAATTTCGGCAAGCGCAGCAATCGCAGTTTCAACCGCATCGGCCCAACGTGGGGTTGGCACACCCATACCCACGGTGCAGCGTTGCCCGTCGGGGGCGCCGGCCTTTACGGCTGCTTTCAGGATTTGGTCGCGCGCGGCTTCGGTATCGGCGCTGCACGCGTCAAAATCGGTCTCTTCTTCGCTGATCTGGAACCGCAGGGTAAAGGGCGTGATCACGGGGCGTGGGGCCGCGATGTTCAACGTCACATTCAAGCCGGGCGGGGTCGCACGGCGCAGTTGGGTTTCAAGCCGTGCCTTGGCCTCGGCGCTGTCTGAAATAGCGGTGATGATCACGCGGCCTGCGGAGACCGACACTTTGGCGCGGGGTAGCTGTTCCATTGCTGAAATCGCAAACCCGAACGCGTCCTCCCAACCATGGGGGGACGGATAATTCGCGGATTCAAGGAAATCAGCCACGTGGTCTTTGCCGGCCATGGCGTTAAAGCTTTCGATGGCGGCGTCTCGGTCGGTGGTGGTTGGGATCAGCCCGCTGATGGACACGCCGGAATCGTTGCGCAGGATTTCGGCTGAAAACCGCGGTGCTGCGATGGCTGCTTGGGCTTCTACCGCCATCAGGTCGATCACGCGCGCTGCGTCGACAACTGTGCCTGCGGTGCTGAGCGCGTTAAAACGCACAACCTCGTTTGGAGCAGTGCCAGAAAGCGTCACCTGAAGGCCGTCTGCCTCGACCTCTGCCCATGTCATGCCTTGGCGATCGAGCGCGTTACGCACACCGATTTCAGAGTTGTCTTCGATCAGCGTGACCGAGAAATTTGCCGCAACAAGAGACAGGGCTGCAGCGACTGAAAATGTTAGCGCGATGATCAAAATGGCAGACAGACGCATAAGTTCATTTCTGGGATCGTTAAAGTTAACAAGGTGATACGCGGGGGAACTGCGCTGTGCAATCAGGCCAACAGCGCTGCTGCAAAAAATAGTAGCGGAATTATGCCAGTATCACGGTTAACATGAAATAACTTGAGCAACTTATTGTTATTATTGATGTCCAAGCCCCGCAATTGCCAGGCCATATGCCAGCCCATTGCCCACGGACCTGCAAGCGCCAGAACCATCGCAAGGAACGACCCGTTGTCACGTAGGGCAAAGATGACGGCCAGCCCCATGAGCCCGACGCATGCGACGAGAAAACGGCGCATCCATTGCGGGGTAGCGTCCCCAAAAAGCCGTGCTGTAGATTTGATTCCGATCAAAGCGTCGTCTTCGGTATCAAGGTGCGCATAGATCGTGTCGTAAAAAAGCGTCCACGCGATGCCCGCAGTGTAAAGGAGGACGGCAGGTGCCCCGAGCGATCCAGTATGCGCGGTCCACGCAAGTAATGCGCCCCAGTTGAACGCAATGCCCAAGAATACCTGGGGCCACCATGTGAAACGCTTGGCGAATGGATAAACCGCAACCGGTAAGAGCGCGAGAATGCCCAAGGCAACTGCGGCTGTATTAAACGTTAGCAAAATACACAATGCGATCAGGGCCTGAGCACACATCCACGCAACCGCGCCTTTAACGCTGACCTGCCCTGACGGGATCGGGCGCGAGCGTGTGCGCGCCACCTGTGCATCAAAGTCGCGGTCGGTAATGTCGTTCCACGTGCAGCCCGCCCCGCGCATCAACCACGCGCCCAAGGCGCAGCCGACGAATATCCACAGATCAAACCAGCGCGGCTGTTGATCTGATAGCATGGCCAGCAATAACCCCCACCAACAGGGCAGCAACAGCAGCCACGTTCCGATCGGGCGATCTGCACGGCTAAGCCGCAGATAGGGGCGGGTAAAACCGGGTGCAAAACGATCAACCCAATTGCCAGCTACTGCATCTGCGACAGGCTCATTTTCGGTGCCATCTGGTACAGTTGGGTCGTCTTGCATATATCCGTGCCTATGAATGCGAAAATTAGACTTTATGTAGAGCATGCCTTGGGTCAGGGGCAATCGGTTCCTTTGGAGAAGGCGCAGGCGCATTACCTTTTCGGGGTGATGCGGCAGGCCGAAGGTGCGCATGTGCTGTTGTTTAATGGCACCGATGGCGAATGGCTGGCGCAAGTCACTCAAGCGGGCAAACGTGGCGGTGTTCTGACCTGTGTCGAGATGACGAAACCTTTGCAGATGCCACCCGATCTGTGGTTGATCTTTGCGCCGATCAAAAAGGCGCGGACAGATTTTATTGTCGAGAAGGCTGCCGAAATGGGCGCGTGTCGGATCGTGCCGGTGCAGACTGATTTCACCAATTCTGGCCGTGTGCAACGCGATCGGTTGCAGGCCCACGCGGTTGAAGCCGCCGAGCAATGTGGCGGGACATTCGTGCCGGAAGTGGCTGAGATGGTCAAATTTGACCGTCTGTTGGATCAGTGGACGCCGGAGCGGTCCCTGATGTTTTGTGACGAGGCCTTGGTGGGTCAAGATGCAGGATTGGGCGCAGCAAAAACCGGACCTTGGGGGATTTTGATCGGGCCCGAGGGCGGGTTTTCGGACCGCGAACGGGCGCGGTTGCGGGGGCTTGAGTATACGCAGCCGGTTACCTTGGGGCCGCGGATCCTGCGGGCCGATACGGCTGCGGTTGCTGCGATGACGGTGTGGCAGCAAGCCTTGGGGGATTGGTCTTGAGCGTTAAACCTGTGTCGACCGATACCCAAGTGGGGGTTGCACACCCCCACACCCCCGTGGAGTTTATTCGGCAAAATGAAGGTAGGGTGGAACTATGAGTTTTTTGCGCCCAGAGGCGAAAGCAGAGTTGTGGCGGTGGCGCGAAGTTCTTTGCGGCGCAGCCGTTATCCTGCTGGGACTGTGGCTGGTTGCTGGCCCCGGTCTTTTGCTGGCGGTACCGGGATATGCGTTGATTGCAGGCGGCGTGGCGTTTGTCTGGCTGGGTGTGCAGCGGGTTCGGTTTCGTAAATCAGGCCATGGGGCCGGTGCTGTGCAGGTGGACGAGGGGCAAATCGCCTATTTCGGTCCGTTGACCGGCGGGGTTGTCGCATTGCGTGAGATGGAGCGGCTGAGCCTTGTGCGTGGATCCTATCCGGCCCATTGGAAGTTGGAGCAGCCCGGACAAAGTGCCGTGATGATCCCTGTGGACGCGGCGGGCACAGATGCCCTGTTTGATGCCTTTGCTGTCTTGCCAGGGTTGAAAACCGAACGGATGCTGGCCGAACTTGCCGATGATAAGACGCTTTCGGTGGTGATCTGGGAACGACAATCAATGCGCCCCGCAAGCACCCTGTTGCATTGACACCCCCGAGAATTCGAACCATCCCTAACGAACACTTGAATTACTTTTGCCCTGACACCTAGCGAAACAATCCCGGAGCCTCCCCTTATGTCTATCCCTCAATCCGGCGGCGGCCCGATCGAAAATCATGCGCAGCTGGCGCAGTATCTGGCAGATGGCTGCAAGCCCAAAGAAGACTGGCGCATCGGCACGGAGCACGAGAAATTCGGCTACAACAAAGAAACGCTTTTGCCGCTGCCCTATGAGGGGGTCTGTTCCATTCGCGCAATGCTTGAGGGGTTGCGCGATGGCCATGGTTGGGCCCCTGTCGAAGAGGGGGGCAAGTTGATTGGTTTGGTCAAGGACGGTGCGAATGTATCGTTGGAACCGGGCGGCCAGCTTGAGCTGTCAGGTGCGCCGGTTGAGACCATCCACGAGACCTGCGACGAGGTGAACGTGCATCTGCGCGAAGTCCGCGATGTGGCGGACCGTATCGGCGCAGGGTTTATCGGTTTGGGTGCTGCACCGGAATGGACCCACGAGCAGATGGATCTGATGCCCAAGGGACGTTACAAACTGATGAACGACTACATGACCAAGGTTGGCACGATGGGCCGGGTCATGATGCGCCGCACCTGTACCGTGCAGGTGAACCTTGATTTTGGATCAGAGGCCGACATGGTGCAAAAGCTGCGCGTTGCCTTGGCATTGCAGCCGGTTGCGACAGCGCTGTTTGCGAATTCCCCGTTTTTTGAGGGCAAGCCAAACGGTCATAAATCATGGCGCAGCCGGGTATGGCGGGACCTGGATCCCGCGCGTACCGGCATGTTGCCTTGGGTCTTTGAAGACGGCATGGGGTTCGAACGTTGGGTGCAATACGCCTTGGATGTCCCGATGTATTTTGTTTACCGCGACGGGCAGTATATTGACGCATTGGGCCAGTCGTTCCGTGATTTCCTGAAGGGCAAACTGCCCGCATTGCCGGGTGAAATACCGACGCTCAGCGATTGGGCGGACCATCTGACGACGGCCTTCCCTGAGGCGCGGATCAAGAAATTCATAGAAATGCGCGGTGCGGATGGTGGTCCTTGGCGGCGCTTATGTGCCTTGCCCGCGTTTTGGGTCGGTTTGATGTATGATCAAACCGCGTTGGATGGCGCGTGGGATTTGGCTAAGGGCTGGGATGCAGAGACCCGCGAAGGGCTGCGGGTCGCGGCATCGGTCGACGGCTTGCAGGCTGAATTCAACGGCGTGAAAATGCATGATCTGGCCCGCGAAGTTGTGGCGCTGTCAGAGCATGGGTTGAAAGCACGCGCCCGCACGGGGGCCGGAGGCTTGGTCCCGGACGAGACCCATTTCCTGAACGCGCTGAAGGAAAGCATCGAGACCGGCAAAGTCCCGGCGGATGAGTTACTGGACGATTACAACGGTAAATGGAATGGTGACCTGAGCCGGATTTACGCTGAATATTCCTACTAAGGGGCAGGGGCCGCAGGCAGATTTGTCTGCGGTATTGAGTCAGGGGCGTTTCGGCAAAACCGGTTAGCGGTGGGCCTTAGGCTTTCTTTGCGCCGATCTTCGGCTCGGTGCCTGCTCTGATCCGTTTGATATTCTCGCTGTGACGCCAAAAGATCAGCAGGGTCAAAATGACGCCAAGGAAAAATGCGCTTCCGTAGCCAAGGGCGACCAGGAATATAGTCGAGGTGGATGCGGCAGCAATCGCGCCCATCGACGAAATGCGTGTGACCAGCGCGCCAATCAACCATGCCAGACAACAGGCCAGACCGGCGGGCCATGCCAGCGCCAAGATCACGCCGAGGAAAGTTGCGACGCCTTTGCCGCCTTTGAATTTCAGCCAAATGGGATAGCAATGCCCGATCATGGCGGCCAGCCCTGCGACCTGTGCGGCATCTTCGCCAGCAAACAAACGGGCCAGCAAAACGGCAGCGGCCCCTTTGGCCCCGTCTAGGACCAAGGTGAGTGCAGCGGCGGTTTTATTTCCGGTGCGCAGCACATTGGTGGCCCCGATATTGCCGGATCCAATCGCGCGCAGATCACCCAAATTCATCACGCGTGCCAGCAGCAGGCCAAATGCGATTGAGCCGATAAGATAGCCAAGCACAGCCCAGAGAGAGAGCACGGCGAGCGATGAATCGATGATGGGCATGGTTACGAGGCCTTATAAATACTTTTACCGGAAACATAGGTTTCCAAGACCTTACCCTGCATGCGCATGCCATCAAAGGGCGTATTGCGCGATTTCGAGCGCAGGGTTTCTCGGTCCATTACAAAGGGCGCACCATCGTCAAACAGCACCAGATCGGCGGGCGCTCCGGCACTCAGGCGGCCCCCGGGCAGGCCCAGCCGTTTAGCAGGATTAAATGACAAGGCCCGCCACAAGGTCGCGATGTCCATCATGTCAGAATGTACCAGCCGCAGGGCGGCGGGTAGCAAAGTCTCAAGACCGACTGCACCGGATGCTGCTTCCTCGAAGGGGAGGCGTTTGGATTCCTCATCTTGTGGGGTGTGCATGGAACAGATGATATCAATCAGCCCTGATGCAACAGCCTCGACCACGGCGATGCGGTCGTCTTCGTCACGCAATGGGGGCTTAAGCTTGAAGAACGTGCGGTAGTCGGCCACGTCCAGCGCATTCAGCGTCAGATGATGAATGCCAATGCCAGCGGTCACATCCAGGCCGTTCTTTTTCGCACGCTCAAGTGCGGGCAGGGCGCGGGCGGTGGTGATCTGGTCTGCGTGGTAGCGGGCACCGGTCATCTCGACCAAGGCGATGTCGCGGTCCAGCCCCATGCGTTCGGCCATCGGGGATACGGCGGGCAACCCGCGCAG
Organism: Sulfitobacter marinus; assembly: GCF_900116285.1. GTDB lineage: Bacteria > Pseudomonadota > Alphaproteobacteria > Rhodobacterales > Rhodobacteraceae > Sulfitobacter > Sulfitobacter marinus. The sequence continues at coordinate 48,284 of NZ_FPAJ01000002.1, forward strand.
GGATGCGAACTTGCCTGAAGTGGCCGCTGCACCTTTGCTGAGGATCGGCTCTTGGGGGTGGGCGATAACCAGCGCGCCCAAACTGCGGGCATAGGTCAACGCGCGCGAGAATACTTTGGTGTCGGTGATCACGCGGTCGCAATCGGTAAAGGCGATGGCACCTGCATCCATCAGGAACCCGATTTCGGTCATCTCGCGGCCGTCGCGGCCTTTGGTCAGCGCGGCCATGGGCACCACGTTCACCGGTGCGGCCTCGTTTGCGCGGCGGGTGACAAATTCCAATACTTCGGGGCTGTCGATTGATGGATCGGTGTCGGGGCGGGTAATCATCGTGGTGACGCCGCCCGCCGCGGCGGCCAATCCGGCGGATCGAAAACTTTCCTTGTGACGTTCGCCCGGCTCGCAAACTTTGACGCCCAGATCGACAATGCCGGGGGCCAGATATTTGCCGCGACAATCCACGACCGTGCTGTCACCCGGAACGGGGGCGCCCTCGGGCAGGATCGCCGTGATTTGCCCCCCCTCGACCCGCAGGGTGCCGTGGGTCACAGTGCCCGCTTCGGGGTCGATCAGTTTCGCGTTCACAAAGTGCAGCATGACGTTACTATCTTTCACAAAGGGCTATCCGCCGATCCAGACCATCATTGCCACGACGCCAAAGGCGACAAGCAGGGCAACGGTGGCTACGCGGCCGGACATTTTCGGATCTGGTTTGGGTTCTTTCACAGCAACCACCATAGGATAAGGCCAAGTGCCACGATAAGCGCCAGCACCATCACGGCCCCACCCGCGCGGCCACGTGGCGGCGTTGTGGGTGTCAGGTTCGGCACACCGGTATAGGGTTGCGCAGCATCGGCGGTCAGGGGCGGGGCCGCCATCGCGGGTTGTTCTTCGCCATAGGTGCCGATCAGCGTCAGGTCAGGCCCGATATCCAGCGTGGTTTCAGCGCCGTCAAAGGCAGAGGAAAACAGCAGCAGAACATAGCCTTCTAGGGCATCAAGGCGGGCGCGGTCCGCGTTAATCTGCGCCTCGGTCACGGCATAGCCATCCGTCAGGTATCTTGGCAGACCCACGCCTGTCAGATCGGACACGGCGAACAGCTCAGCCGAACCGGACGGCACGGTAAAACCGAGGAGATCGGAAATAGCGGCTGCTTTGTCATTGCTTTGCAACATGCTGGCAATGACTTCGACGGGCCGGTTCACGGCAAACAGCCGTATCTGGCCATGCTCGCCTGCGGGGATGGTAAGTGTTGTCATCGTTTTGCACCTTTGTAAGCTGTTGCCATTAGACGACATAAACTGGCGCTGTCCTGCACATATTCAAACCCCAGATGACCAGCGAGGGCTGGATTGTCGCTGCGTTCCTGCCGGATGAAGAACACCGATGGCGGGCTGGTCGGTTTGACGTCGGGGGCGGTCTCAAGGCTGCGGGAAAATGCTTTGACGCGGGTTTCGCCCTTTTGCAGACGAAAGAACAGCGCGCGGTGATTTGTCAGCGCATAACGCGTGCGCGTCAGATCGGCCCAGCGGTTCAGGCCCTTGACCAGCGATAAGACGACTAAACCGATTACAGCCGCCATCACCACAGATTGTGACAGAGGCAGGCTGTTATAGGTCAGCAAGAACCCCCCAGCGATCACCGTACCTACAGCCCCGATAAATGGTCCGAGCAATTGAAAGTTGCGCAGGGAAATGCGCGGAGTAGGCCGGCCTGTCCAAAGCAGCGTTTCGTCATCCTCAAGGACATTTTGCCAAAATTCATCGGTCATAGCGCGGCCTCCCTAGCGGCGGCGATCCTTGCCTTGGTCTCGCGCAGGTTCGGCACCAGCGGCAGCGTGATGCTTTGACGATTGGGCAAACGCAAGGTGATCGACCAGAGTGATAGCTTGCCGATGGCCGCGATATCGGTCAGCGCCAGTTCCAACGGGGCGACGACATCGGGTTCATTAATATAAAGCGCCCGATTGGTTAGCCGCCAGACGGTTTTGCGGTTTGCGTACCAGATTTGAAATTCTTCAAAAATCCACATGTAAAACAGGGCGGTGATGGCCGATGCCACTGTCCATGTCAGTACATCGAAATACGGCAGGATCGGAGAGCACACCAGCATCGTCAACACCATCAACACTGCTGTCCGCGACACAAACGCGGCCCTAGAAATACGCCAGCTGAGCAACTCACGTTCGTCTGAGGGCGAAGACGTCACGCGGCCCCCTTGCGGCGGTCGCTGAGGTTTTGGGCCAAAAGATCCATCGCGGCCATGCGCACGGCGACGCCCATTTCGACCTGATCCTGGATAACGCTGCGGTTGATGTCGTCAGCAAGTGTGCCATCGATTTCAACGCCGCGGTTCATGGGGCCGGGGTGCATGATGATAGCATCGGATTTGGCGTGGCTTAGTTTTTCGGCATCCAGCCCGAAGCGGTGGTAATACTCGCGTTCAGAGGGGATGAAACCGCCGTCCATGCGCTCTTTTTGCAGGCGGAGCATCATCACCACATCGACATCTTTCAGACCTTTTTGCATGTCATCGAACACCTCGACGCCGAATTCGCCGATTTGCGAGGGCATCAACGTGGGCGGGCCGATCAGGCGGATGCGGTTTTCCATCTTGCCAAGCAGCATGATGTTGGACCGTGCCACGCGGCTGTGGGCGATGTCGCCGCAAATGGCGATGGACAGGCGGTGCAACCGGCCCTTGGCGCGACGAATGGTCAGCGCGTCCAGCAACGCCTGTGTCGGATGTTCGTGCCGCCCGTCGCCCGCGTTCAGCACGGCACAGTTTACCTTTTGGGCCAGCAGATCAACGGCACCGGATTGCGGATGGCGCACGACCAGCAGATCGGGGTGCATCGCGTTCAACGTCATCGCGGTGTCAATCAGGGTCTCGCCCTTTTTGATTGATGATGCCTGCATCGCCATGTTCATCACATCCGCGCCAAGGCGTTTGCCCGCGATCTCAAAGCTTGCTTGCGTGCGGGTCGAATTCTCAAAGAACATGTTGATCTGGGTCAGACCCTTGAGCGCATCACTGTGCTTGTGCGGTTGCCTGTTCAGATCGGCATAGGTGTCGGCCAGATCGAGCAGCGTTGTGATGTCATCCTGCGACAGTGGTTCAATACCAAGAAGATGTTGGTGTGCGAAACTCATAAGGCGACCCCACGCTATTTGTGGCGTTATAGGCGGCGGGGCGGGGCTGGGCAAGTCAACAGGCGGCGCATCTGGTCGTGACGGAGGAATGGATTTAAGACCATTTGGAAGTTGGGATTTTTATTAGCCACGTCAGCGCGTAAGTTGGGACCATGGAATCAGTGGACTATCATCAGGCGCTTGCCGTTTTGCAGTGGCAGATCGAACTGGGCGCGACCGATGCGATTTGTGATGCGCCCGTCAACCGCTACGAAGTGCCCGCTGCGGTTGAGAAACCAAAGGCGGCCAAGAAAGGGGCACCGGGTATTGTGCCTATGGCGGTGGGCGTTGATCCCGTGGCCGAGGCTGCACGTATGGCTGCGGGTGCCGGATCGCTGGATGAGTTGCGCGCCGCCATGGAGGGGTTCGAGCATTGCGAGCTGAAACGCGGTGCGCGCAATATGGTGTTTAGCGATGGCATGCCGGGCGCGCGGGTGATGATTATCGGCGAAGCGCCGGGCCGTGACGAGGACCGCGAAGGCCGCCCCTTTGTCGGGCGCGCTGGGCAGTTGCTGGACAAGATGCTGGCTGCGATTGATATGGGCCGGACCCATGAAACCGCGCCAGTGTATATCACCAATGTGTTGCCGTGGCGGCCACCGCAGAACCGCGACCCAAAGCCAAATGAGATCGCAATGATGAAGCCGTTTCTGGAACGGCATATCGCCCTGGCCAAGCCTGAGGTTTTGGTGATTGTTGGCAATTGGTCGGCGCAGGCATTGCTGGGCAAGCGCGGCATCACACGGTTGCGCGGTCAATGGACTGAAGCGCTGGGCCTGCCTGCCTTGCCGATGTTTCACCCGGCTTATTTGCTGCGCAGCCCGGAATTCAAACGCGAGGCTTGGGCGGATTTGCTGGAGCTGAAGGCAAAGTTGAACCGTGGTTGATCCCCTGACGCTTTTGGCATTCGTGCCCGCCGCCTTGGCGCTGAACCTGACGCCGGGGGCGGACATGATGTTTTGTCTTGGACAGGGCATGCGCTTTGGCCCTAGGGCGTCCGTTGCGGCAAGCGCGGGTATCTCGTTGGGCGGCATGGTGCATGTGACGCTTGCAGGATTGGGGTTGGGCGCGCTGGTGGCTGCGGTGCCTTGGGCCTTTGACGTGATCCGCTGGGTTGGCGTGGCCTATCTACTGTGGCTGGCGGTGCAGACGTTTCGCAGCGGGCGGAATGCGCAAGCCGCTTCCGTGCCCCCATCCGCATTTCGCGGGGCGCTGATCGTGAGCCTGACCAACCCAAAGGTGATCTTGTTCGTGTTGGCCTTTGTGCCACAATTCGTCGTGCCCGAGGCCGGACCCGTTTTGATGCAATTCCTGATCTTTGGGGCCGTGTTGTCGATTGGCGGATTTGTGATCAACGCCTTGGTCGGCGTGTTCGCCGGTGGGGTAGGGCGCAAACTGGCTAGGGGCGGACAGGCACTGCGCTGGATCAGCAGTGGCATATTCGTGGCCCTCGCCGCGCGGTTAGCAGTATTGGAGCGGGCATGAGCCGTATCGACGAGAGCAAAGAGTTTATCCCCGTGCGCATTGCGGTTTTAACCGTTTCAGACACGCGGGCCTTGGCGGAGGACCGGTCGGGTGATGTCTTGGCCGCCCGGATTGCCGACGCGGGGCATGAGCTGGTGCAGCGCGCAATCATCCGCGATGAACGGGCCCAGATCGCGGATCAACTGCGCGCATGGTGTGCAGATGGTGCCATTGATGTGATCATCAGCACAGGCGGCACCGGATTGACGGGTCGCGATGTCACGGTCGAGGCGCACCGCGACGTCTATGAGAAAGAGATCGACGCGTTCGGGACGATCTTTACCATCGTGTCGATGCAAAAGATTGGCACCTCGGCGGTGCAGAGCCGCGCGACCGCCGGTGTGGTCCAAGGAACCTATCTGTTCGCCTTGCCCGGATCGCCGGGTGCGTGCAAGGACGCATGGGATGAGATCCTGCTGAAGCAGTTGGATTACCGCCACAGGCCCTGTAATTTCGTCGAAATCATGCCTCGATTGGACGAGCATCAGCGGCGAAAATAGAAAAACGCAATTTTTTCTGCCCGCGGCGCGACGGAAAGCAATAGTGCATCCGTATTATAACTGTGATTTTGTTTTTTTGACGGGTGGGCTAGCTTTGCGCCAAAATGGTTTTGAGATCGGACAACGATGCGCTTTCTAAGACAGAGTATGATTGGGCTGTTTCTGGCGGCGACGGCCTTGGGCCTGTTGGTGTTTGCCGTCGATTTGATTGGCGGTGCCGTGCAAAAACGTATGGCAGACGCACCGCCCCCGCAGGCCCCGCGTGAACGGGTTTTCTCAGTCAATGTTGTGCGCGCCATTCCCAGCACCGAGATACCGGTTTTGGAAAGCTTTGGCTCGGTTCAAAGCCGGCGGCAGCTTGAGCTGCGCGCGGCGGTTGGGGGGCAGGTGGTCGACCTTGCCCCCGAGTTTGAAGACGGCGGCAAGGTACGTGCCGGTCAGGTTTTGGTTAGGTTGGACCGCGCTGATGCGCTGGCCGAGGTCGAGCGCGCCAAAAGCGATGTACAAGACGCCGAGGCAGAGGGGCGCGATGCCGCGCGGGCGTTGGAACTGGCCCGCGACGAACAAGCAGCCGCCGAGGAACAAGCCGGGCTGCGGACCCGCGCCTTTGAGCGGCAAAGCGATTTAGCAGACCGCGGCGTGGGCACGGCGATTGCAACCGAAACCGCCGAGCTTGCAGCATCAAGCGCGCGGCAGGCCGTGTTGGCACGTCGTCAGATTGTGACTCAGGCCGAAGCGCGAATTGATCAAGCAGCGAGCATGCTGTCACGCAGCCAGATCGCCCTAGCAGATGCGCAGCGTCGGCTGGACGAAACGACTATTTCGGCCCCCTTTGACGGAACACTTAGTGGTGCCTTGGTGGTAGAGGGGCGGCTGGTGTCGGCCAACGAACGGCTGGCCGAACTGATCGATCCGAACGATCTTGAGGTATCCTTTCGCGTGTCTACCGCGCAATATGCGCGGCTGATTGATGCGGGGGGCGACCTGATCAACGCGGATTTAACCGCGACGTTAGATGTGGTCGGGCTGGACCTTGAGGCGATTGGCAGGATTACCCGCGCAAGTGCCGCCGTGGGCGAAGGGGTCAGCGGGCGCTTGATCTTTGCGACGCTGACGCAGGCACCGGGATTCAAGCCGGGTGATTTTGTGACGGTTCGTATCAACGAGCCCGAGCTTGAAAATGTTATCCGTTTGCCAAGTTCGGCGCTGGATGCGCAGGGGCGTGTCTTGGTCGTAAACAGTGAAAACCGGCTTGAGGCAGCGACGGTGCAGGTTCTGCGCCGCGTTGGTGACGAGGTGTTGGTGCGCGGTGATATTGCGGGCCGAGAAGTGCTCGAGGCGCGCTCCCCCCTACTGGGGGCGGGCATCGCGGTTAAACCACTGCGGCAAGGGGATGCCCCCCGCGAAGAAGCCGCCATGGTCGCGCTGACTGAAGAACGCCGGGCCAAGCTGATTGCCTTTGTCGAGGGTAGCACCCGTATGCCCGAGGCGGCCAAAGCGCGTGTGTTGGCACAACTGGCAGAGCCACAGGTGCCTGCGCAAATGATAGAGCGTCTTGAAAGCCGGATAGGGGGATAGGCGATGGCCCGCAGCATGTCGCGCACCACCGGGGGCCTTTTGTCCTATTTTGTTCGGCATAAGACGGCGGCGAATCTATTGCTTGTTGTGCTTTTGGTGTGCGGTGTCGCCGCCGCGCCGAATATGCGGGCGCAATTCTTTCCTGATGTGATTATCGATAATGTCACCGTGACAACGGTATGGACCGGTGCCGGTGCCGAAGATGTGGACGGTGCCATTGTTCAGGTGGTTGAGCCTGCGCTGCTGACCATCGAAGGGATCGAAAGCTCTGTTGCGGCCTCCCGTGAGGGGCGTGGGACGATCACGCTTGATTTTGAACCGGGCTGGGATATGGCGCGCGCTGCCGCTGATGTGCAAACGGCGATAGATGCGATAACGACCTTGCCGGAAGACGCTGAAGATCCGGTTGTGCGGCGGGGCGCGTGGCGGGACCGGGTAACAGATGTGGTGATCACCGGCCCGATCAGCCCCGAACAGCTGGGCCGTTTTGCTGATGAATTTGTCACGCGGCTGTTTGCCGAAGGGGTGACGCGCAGCACGATCCAAGGGGTTGCATCGCCGCAAACCCTGATCGAAGTGCCGTCCACCAAGTTGATCAGCTATGACATTACGATGTCGGAAATTGCTAGCGTTATCGCAGCCGAGGTGGATGCTGATCCGGCAGGTGACGTGACCGGTGCGAATGCGCGTGTGCGCACCGGGACCGCCAAACGCAGCGCCGAGGCGCTTTCTGGCGTGGTCTTGCGGACCAATGCGGATGGCTCCGCCCTGACCGTTGGCGATGTGGCGCGCGTTGTCGAACAAGGGTCTGACCGCGAAGTGGGATATTTCGTGGGGCAAAACCCGGCGATCTCGGTGCGCATTGACCGGTCGGATCGGGGCGATGCCATCGGCATTCAACGCAGCGTCGAAGACGTCGCCGCCGAGATGGCTGTCATGTTGCCCCAAGGTGTCACGATCGAACTGATCCGCACCCGCGCCGAGGCCATCACCGGTCGTCTTGATCTGTTGATCGATAATGGGCTGGTTGGTTTGGCCTTGGTGGTGGGGCTGCTGTTTTTGTTCCTGAATGCACGCACGGCTTTTTGGGTCGCGGCGGGTATTCCTGCGTCGATGGCAGCCGCGATTGCGCTGATGTATGCGGGCGGGATCACGATCAATATGATTTCGCTGTTCGGGTTGATTATCACGCTGGGCATTGTGGTTGATGACGCCATCGTAGTGGGCGAACATGCCGATTACCGGCACAAGGAACTGGGTGAAAGCCCATTGGTTGCCGCAGAAAATGCCGCCCGTCGCATGGCGCTGCCGGTGTTTGCGGCCACCATGACGACGATTATTGCTTTCTTTGGCTTGCTGGCCGTGGGGGGGCGTTTTGGCAGTCTGATTGGTGATATCCCCTTGACCGTGATTGCTGTTTTGGCGGCGTCCTTGGTTGAGTGCTTTTTGATCCTGCCCAATCATATGGCCCATGCCATGGCCGCCGGAGCCAAGGAACATTGGTACGACTTGCCCAGCCGTGTGGTGAACAGGGGTTTCCTTTGGGCGCGTCAGACGTTGTTTCGACCCTTTATGGCGGGGGTGATTGCGGGCCGCTATGTGGTGTTGGCTGGGGTGGTGGCCGTGCTGGCATCGCAGGTTGCATTGTTTGTCCAAGGCGACGTCCAGTGGCGGTTTTTTAACGCGCCGGAACGCGGCTCTGTTACCGGAAACTTTGCCATGGTCGAAGGGGCCACCCGCGAAGATACGTTGGAAATGATGCGCGAGATGCAGCGCGCGACAGAGAGCTTGGGCCAAGAATATGCCGAACGCTATGGCACCAACCCGATTGATTATGTAATCGCGCAGGTCGGCGGAAATACTGGCCGGGGACTGGACGGGGCCGACAGCAAAGACCCCGATCTGTTGGGCGGTATTTCGATTGAGCTGATTGACGCCGACCTGCGCCCCTATTCCAGCTTTGCCTTTGTGGCCGAGCTGCAAGATGCGGTTGTGAACCATCCCCTGGCTGAGACGGTCAGCTTTCGTGGTTGGCGGTCTGGTCCCGGTGGCGATGCGCTGGACGTCCAGTTTTACGGGGCCGAAACGGATGTTTTGAAAGCCGCATCAGAAGACCTGCAAAATGCCCTGCGCCGCTATTCCGAAGTTAGCGCGGTGCAAGATAATCTGGCCTACGACAAGGAAGAGTTGATCCTTGATCTGACGGCGCAGGGGCAATCGCTTGGCTTTACCATCGACACGCTTGGCCGTGCACTGCGCAACCGTCTGGGCGGGATTGAAGCGGCAACCTATCCTGACGGGCCGCGTTCCGCGACGATCCGGGTCGAATTGCCCGAGGGCGAATTGACGGCTGATTTTCTGGACCGCACCCAGATGCGGACGCCGAACGGCCAATACGTGCCGCTTGCCGATATCGTGAGCGTCGAGCGGCGCACCGGTTTCAGCACGGTACGACGTGAAAACGGGATCAGGCTCATTTCCGTGACAGGTGACATTTCCGAAGATGATCCAGCCCGCGCGACCGAGATTACCAAAGCTTTGCAAGATGAAATTCTGCCGACCATCGCATCAGAACGGCAGGTTGAATTCCGCATCAGCGGGCTAAGCGAGCAGGAAAATACGTTCCTGTCCGACGCTCTGACCGGGTTGATATTGGTGCTCACCGGTATTTATCTGGTGTTGTGCTGGGTATTTGGCAGCTGGACACGGCCCCTTGTGGTGATGTCGGTTATTCCGTTCGGGCTGGTCGGCACCATTTATGGCCATGCGGTCTGGGATGTGCCGCTGAGCATGTTCACCGTTGTGGGGTTGTTGGGGATGACCGGTATTATCATTAACGATTCCATCGTTTTGATTGGTACGATTGACGAATACGGCGAAACGCGCGGCGTGATCCCTTCGATCATCGATGGCGCGTCTGACCGGTTGCGGCCAGTCATGCTGACGACGCTGACCACCGTCTTGGGGATGGCCCCCTTACTGTATGAGCAAAGCCAGCAGGCGCAGTTCTTGAAACCGACGGTGATCACTTTGGTCTATGGATTGGGCTTCGGCATGTTCTTGGTGCTGCTGGTGGTGCCGGCATTGATTGCTGCACAACATGATTTTTCGCGGCAGGTGCGTGCCATGCGGCGCGGTCTTGTCGCACGGACACCGGGGTTGCGCTTTGGCTTGATGGGGCTTTGGATGGCGGTGATTTGCTGGGCCGCGCTGACATTGGGCTGGGCAGGCTGGCACGGCGCTTTGCATCCGGCGCTGCTGTTGCTGGTGCCCTCAATGGCGGCCATGTCACCGCTGAGCGCAGCGATTATCCTCTTTATCGGTGGCGCAGCGATCTTGTCGCTGGGCGGCTACATCATCGGTGCCGCGATTTTCACGCTGTCTCAGCGCAAGCGCCCGCTGTAATCAGCCGGGCGTGCAGCCCTGAATATCAACCGCATGTTTGCTGCCCAAAACGGTCATGCGAATATGCGCGCGGTTCAGGGCAATCGGCCCGCCAGTTGAATGGCTGATATCAACTTTGGACGTAAGGGTGTTGCCACGCCGGATTGAATCCGCTTCGCTGACCCATAAATCGGGGTGCCCGGCTTCGATGACAACCAACTCCGGCGCGCCCGTGTTTGGCAGGGTGATCGCGGTCTCAAGCTCAAGATCGCCATTGACAAAGCGGATTGCGCAGGTGGCTTTGGCCACGCCGGCCTCTTTCTCGGTATAGGGACGCTGGGCGAGGGATGCAGCGATGGCAGGTTCTGCGCGGGTCGCGTCTGTGTCGATCACGCCCTCCAGATGCAGTTTCGCAGGGACGCAGACATCAAGACATACGCCCAGATCGATTGTTGTCTTTAGATGTACGGGTGCGCCTTTCTGAGGCAGTGTGATGACCAGCGGAAGGACCACCTGATCTTTGTACCCAATCGTTTTTAGGTTCTTTTCACGGAACACGGTAGGGGTGGGCCACTCTAGGGCGATGGCTGACAGGTTCTGTGATCCCGTCCAATCAAAATGCGGCGGAATGCCCATATCACCGGGCGCGCGCCAATAGGTTTTCCACCCCGGTGTCATCGTCATGCGGATTGCGGCAATGCGGTTGCCGTCGGGCCTGACCCAGCCTTGCAGGATCTCACCTTTGATCACATCCATGGCGGAGGCCGGAAGCGGGGCAAGCAAAGCAAACAGGATCGCAGGGAGCAGTTTTCTTTTCATGGGCCTTTCATGGGCCAAAGGCGGATGCCTGCCAAGTCACTATTGTATTATGAAACGTTACAGCGGCGCGGGGTTGAAAGGAACGGGGCCACAGGCCATGCTCTTCGGAGGACATAGCTCAAGGGGTGCGAGGGTATGGACATGGATCTTACGGGGCAATTTCTGGTGGCGATGCCTGTTATGGGCGACTCACGGTTTGATCATTCCGTTATCTTTATTTGCACCCATTCCGCCGAGGGTGCGATGGGGCTGATTGTTAACAAACCCGCCCCTGATCTGAAGCTTACGGATGTTCTGGACAAGCTTAGCAATGTTGAGTTCAACGACACCTCGGGCTTAGGCGTGCATTTTGGCGGTCCGGTTGAGACATCGCGCGGGTTTGTCTTGCACAGTTCTGAATATCAATCTGTTTTGCACACCTTGAACGTCGCAGACGGGTTCGGAATGACCGCCACTTTGGACGTGCTAGAGGACATCGCCCGCGGCAAGGGACCTGCAAAGGCGTTGTTGATGTTGGGCTATGCGGGTTGGGGGGAAAACCAGCTTGAGAACGAGATCGCCCAAAACGGCTGGCTGACCTGTGATGCCAAGCGCGAGATCGTGTTCGATCTGCCCGACGTGGATAAATGGGCGGCCGCATTGTCTTCGCTTGGGATAGATCCGCTGGGGTTAAGCTCGGCCGCGGGCCGTGCCTAGGGGCTATCTCGGTGCGGCGGCGCGACGCAGGCGGTCATTGATGGCCCTGCCAAGCCCGTGGTCGGGGATCGGGGCAATGGCGATGGGTTTCCCCAGTGCATCAAGCGCATGCAGATAATCGAACAGATTGGCTGCCGCTTGGGTCAGGTCACCGCTGGGCGACAAATTCAAATCGCCTGTAATCTGGCCAAATCCCAGTAGCACTTCGCCGTCTTGGGCATTTTGTGCGTTCAGGCGGACCTGAGCGGCGGGGGCGTAATGCGATGTCATTTGCCCCGGCGCGATGATCTCTGCACCGTCTGCGACGTCAATCTGCAGGCCAAGCGCTGCTTCAATCGCTTCGACCGGCAGACCACCTGCACGTAGCAAGATGGGTGTGTTCTGAGTCAAGCCGACGATGGTGCTTTCCAGGCCGACGGCACAGGGACCATCATCCACAACCGCGTCAATGCGCCCTTCCAACCCGGCCAGCACATGGGCCGCAGTTGTTGCCGTGATGCGTCCCGACGGGTTTGCCGATGGCGCGGCAACGGGGCCGTCAAACGCCTGCAGGATCGCGCGGGACGTTGGGTGTGCGGGCACGCGCAGGGCAACGCTGTCCAGCCCTGCCGTCACAAGCGAGGACAGGCCGTGATTGCTGGCCAACGGCAGCACCAACGTCAGCGGGCCGGGCCAAAACGCGGTGGCAAGGATTTCAGCGTTGTCCGACCAGATGCCATAGCGCTGGGCGTCTTCAGCCTGAGCCAGATGCACAATCAGCGGGTTAAAGCTGGGTCGGCCCTTTGCCTCATAGATACGGGCCACCGCCTCGCCATTGCGGGCGTCTGCAGCCAGCCCGTAAACCGTCTCTGTGGGCAGCGCGACCAATCCGCCGTCAGCCAGAATAGCGGCGGCGCAGGCGATTCCCTGAGGGTTGGGTTGCAGGATATCAGTCATCTGTTCGCTCGAAGCCTTTGTGACGCTGTGTTTCGGGTTGCGGTGGCGGGCCAGTCGCAGCATCCTTGCAAAACTGCCCCCGGTTTATGTGTGTGGGCTTATCAGGTCGATGCTCTATTTGCCAAGCAGACGCGCACGCCCAAGGAGGAAATACGATGCCATACCGCGCCCCCGTCGAGGATTATAATTTTCTGTTCAACCATATTGTTGGGCTTGAAGATGTACGTGCCACTGAAAAATTCGCAGAGGCCACAGACGATGTGATCCGCGCGATTTTGGAAGAAGCGGGCAAGCTGTGCAACGATATCGTGGCCCCTCTACAGCGTCCGGGTGATTTGCACCCCGCCAAGTTGGAGAACGGCGTGGTGCGGACGTCTCCGGGCTTTGCCGAAGGCTTCAAGGCTATCGCAGAAGGCGGCTGGCTGGGGATTAGTGCGGATCCTGAATATGGTGGGATGGGGCTGCCTTTGGCCATGGCCAGCGCCGTGAACGAGATGATGAGCGGGGCGTGTCTGTCGCTGCAATTGGCACCGCTGATGAGCCAAGGTCAGATCGAGGCGCTTGAGCATCACGCCAGTGATGCGATCAAAGAATTGTACCTACCCAAGCTGATCAGCGGCGAATGGACCGGGACGATGAACCTGACCGAACCGCAGGCCGGGTCAGATGTGGGCGCGCTGTCGACCAAGGCCGAAGATAACGGCGATGGCACGTTCAGCATTTCAGGGCAGAAGATTTACATCACCTGGGGTGACAATGATTTCGGCGACAACGTCTGCCATCTGGTCCTTGCCCGGCTGCCCGGTGCGCCGGCGGGTACCAAGGGGATCAGCTTGTTTCTGGTGCCTAAGTTCCTGCCAAACGAGGATGGCAGTCTGGGGGCCAGAAACACGCTGCAAGTTGTCAGTCTCGAGCATAAATTGGGCCTGCACGGATCACCCACATGCGTGATGCAATACGACAAGGCTGTCGGTTGGTTGGTTGGCCCCGAACAGGGTGGAATGGCCGCGATGTTTACCATGATGAACAACGCACGGCTTGGTGTTGGTGAGCAGGGTATCGGCATCGCCGAAGCGGCATATCAACATGCGTTATCCTATGCGCTGGATCGCAAGCAGGGTAAAAACATCCGGCCAAACGGGTCCGGCACCATCGTTGACCATGCGGATGTGCGCCGCATGCTGATGACGATGAAGGCCGAAACCTATGCTGCACGGGCCATCGCGGCCAGCTGCGCTGTGGCCATCGACATGAGCAACGCAACCGGTGAGGCCGAGTGGAAATCGCGGGCGGCGTTCCTGACCCCGATCACCAAAGCATTCGGCACCGATGTCGGGATCGACATGGCGCAGATGGGCGTGCAGGTGCATGGCGGCATGGGCGTGATCGAAGAAACCGGTGCTGCGCAGTTCTATCGCGATGTACGCGTAACGTCGATTTACGAGGGGACAAACGGTATTCAGGCAATGGATCTGGTGGCGCGCAAAATGATGGATGGCGGCGAGGCTGCGAACCGTCTGATGGATGAAATCGAAACCCACGCTGAAGCGGCGCGCGATGCGTTCCCCAACATGGCAGACGCGGTTTGGCAGGCGACAGAAACTCTGCGCGAGGCCACCGAATGGTTGGTCGCCCAAGACGACATGGACACGCGTTTCGCTGGTGCCGTGCCGTATCTTCGGGCGTTTGCGCGGGTGCTGGGCGGGCATTTGCATCTCAAGGCCGCGTTGGCTGACAAGGGTGGCCCGCGCGAAAAACTGGCGCGGTTCTATATCCTTCGGCTGTTGCCAGAACATGCGGGCCTGCTTGTGCATGCCCAGTCTGGCGCGGCTGATCTGTTTGCGTTGACCACAGATGAATTGATCGCCTGATGTCAGATAAAAAAGCCGTGGGCTTGCGCTATCCTTGGGATACGCCACCCGCCCATGATGAAGTGATCGAGGTCGCACCGGGTGTTCTTTGGCTGCGCTTGCCGCTGCCGATGAAGCTGGACCATGTGAATGTCTATGCCTTTGACGAAGGCGACAGCTGGACCATCATCGATACCGGATTTTCATCCAAGAAGGCCAAGGCAATCTGGACCGATCTGATGGCAGGCCCACTGGGCGGAAAGCCGATTTCACGCGTGATCGTTACCCATCACCACCCCGATCACATCGGATTGGCAGGCTGGTTTCAGACCGAACACGGTGCCGAACTGGTCACCACACGCACCGCTTGGCTGACGGCGCGGATGCTGACATTGGACGCGCAAGAAGCCCCTGCGGCCGAGACGTTGGCATTCTACAAGATGTCTGGGATGGACCGCGATCTATACGAAAAACGCGCGTCCGAGCGGCCCTTCAACTTTGCCGACATCGTTGACCCGTTGCCCTTGGGTTTTACCCGTATCAAGCAAGACGATCAGATCACCATCGGGGGCCGCGTGTTTGACGTGCACATGGGGAATGGGCACGCCCCTGAACACGCGACTTTCTGGAGCAGGGATGACAATTTGGTTATCGCTGGCGATCAGATATTACCCTCGATCAGCCCGAATGTCGGTGTTTATGCAACGGAACCCATGGCGGATCCGATTGGCGAATGGCTGGAAGCCTGCGAACGGCTGGCCCCGATGGGCCGAGAAGATCACCTTGTGCTTGGCGGACATAAATTGCCTTTCACAGGGCTGCCGACGCGCATGCGCCAGCTGATCGACAACCACCACGGTGCGCTGAAACGGTTGATCAAGTATATCGACACGCCAAAGTCGGCCTCCGAATGTTTTCCGACCTTGTTCAAACGCAAGATCGGCGAAGGTGAATATGGTCTGGCACTGGTCGAAGCTGTCGCACATCTAAGTCATCTGTATCAAACCGGTCTTGCCACGCGCGCATTGCGGGCAGAAGATGGGGCTTGGGTGTATCAGGCAACGGAACAAGCTAATGGATGATCTGATCAGAACTGCCGCCGAGGCTGCCGAAGCCGACGCATTGCCGCGCCTGCACGAGGTGCACAGCGACGAAACACAGCGCAACGCGGCCAAGCAAACGGTGCCAAAGTGCATGACCGACACGCCTGTTTCAAAGAAATCGCCGGCGCAATGGGCCTATGAGCGGGTCGTGCTGTACCTCAAAAACTTTGAAGAGCAGCTGGATGCGGATCACGAGGTTGCTATGGGTTTTACGGGTGGCGACGCTGGTGTCTTGCGGATCGAAGGGATGGGGTATTTTGATCCCGACATTGTTACCTTTTATGGGCAGGACGGCGGAGGCGGGCGGATGCAATTGGTGCAGCACGTCAGCCAGTTGAATGTCGCCTTGCGTGCTCTGCCAAAGGCCAAACGGGAAAAACCTGCGAATCGGATCGGCTTTCGGCTGGTTGAGGATATCGAAGCCGGTGCGGCTCTGACACAGAAGAAAAACACATAAGATCGTGTTCTTTGATATCGTGACATGGCGGCACGAATGCAGTAACCACGTTTTCAAATTGGAACGAACACCAGTCAAAGGATTACGCAAATGGCCAAACACGAACACGGATCCATGGATACCACGTCACAGGAAAAGACCTTTGACAACTTTATGAACTGGGTCAAATGGTCCTCCATCGTGATCATTGGCATCCTCGTCTTTATGGCAATTTTCGCCCGCTAAGACCTTCGATACTCCCCAGCAGGACTACAACTATGCGTATTTGGATGGCACTGGCCGGTGTCGCTTTTGCTGCGGCATGTGCGCAGGGTGCAGGTTCCGGCACTGACCATTCTCCAGCCGAAGTCGCCGCTGCTGCCTATACTGCGCCGGGCCCTAAATCGTTGACTTTGCTGACCATGGTGAACAACCGTTCGGGCGGTGGTGGGCACACCGCGTTGTTGGTTAACGGGTCGCAGCAGGTGATTTTCGACCCTGCTGGATCGTTTCGCGACCCGCGGGTGATCGAACGGGGAGATGTGCTTTATGGCATGTCGCCAAAATGGGTTGATGCTTATAAATCGTCGCACGCCCGAAAAACGTACCATGTGCGCAGCCAGACCGTCCCCGTGACCGAAGAGCAAGCCGAGCAGGTTCTGCAGGCGGTCATATCAAACGGGCAAGTGCCTTCTGCCTATTGCGCGAACGCGACCTCTGCCGTCCTTTCGAAGGTGCCGGGCTTTGAGGGGATCGGCCGAACCTTCTATCCTGTCAAATTGTCCGAAGATTTTGCCGCGCTGCCAAATGTGTCTACGACGCATTACTACGAAAATGACGAAGGTCACGTGATTGATGGCGTGCAGGCGGCGTTGCTAGCCGAGTAGCCAAAGCAGCCCGTAAAGCGTTACACCGCCGCTTATAATTGCGACCAACACGTTCTTGGTGACAATCCCCACAGTCAGCGCCACAGCCGCTGCGGCAAAACGTGCAGGGTCAAATTGCCCGCCCGTTGCAGCGGGTGCCAAAACCTGAGGGGTTACCAAGGCGGGCAGAATAGCAACGGCGGTGTACCGGAGATGGCGCAGCAGCCATGCGGGCATTTCGCGGTCACCCACCAATCCGGTAAAGACAAAGCGCAAGCCAAAACTGCCGATGCCCAAGGCAATGATCACAAACCACAATGTCCCCTTGTCGATCATCATGCTGCACCCTCCGACCGGCGATCAAGCCAGACTTCGGTCCGGGCACCAGCCATCATGCCGACCATCCCTGCCACGATCAAACCCAATGAATAGGGCATGCTTGCTGTCGCCAAGGATGCCGCCGACGCAACCAATGCGGCCACCACATGTGCCGGTGTGCGAAACATCGGCGCGATCATTGCCAGGAAAGTGATGGGCAGGGCGAAATCCAATGCCCAGCTGTCGGGAATTTGCGTGCCCAGCATGGCACCGATCAACGTGAATAAATACCAAAGCGGCACAATCGGCGTCACGCAGCCAAAGAAATATGCCATCCGCTGTTGAATGGTCATATCTGGCTGTTTCTCATATTGCGCCATTGAACAGACGTAGGACTGATCGACCGTCAGATAGGCGGCAAAAGCGCGTTGCCAAAGGGGTGCGGCACCAATGTAAGGCGTCAGGGATGCGGAATACATCGCCATACGCAGGTTCACCGCAAGAGCCGACGCCAGAACAATCGCTGTCGGTGCATGTTCCTGCATCAGTTGCAGCGCCGTGAATTGTGCGGCACCGGCGATCACAACGACAGAAAAGGCCAGCGTTTCAAACACGCTCAGGCCGGCCTCGGTGGCGAGAATACCGAACAGGGAAGAAAATGGAATGATCACCAAAACAAAGGGGGCTGCATCAGCCATACCCTTGCGAAAGGCCGATTTCGTGGTGGTGATGGTCATGCTTTACCCCTAGGCTATTCCCATATCCTTAGCCGCCGTCCGAGGGGGATGCAATTGCCCGTGAAGCTTGACACCGACACCTATCTGATTGCCCCGCAGCCGGGGTTGCCGCGACTGACCCGTGCCGTACAAGGGCGCGACCACACCGGGGCGGAGTTGACCATCAACGTCGTCGAAGAACGCCCGCTCACGATCTTTCTGAACGCGCAGGAAATCGTGACGGCCATGACCATCGGCGACTATCCCGAATACCTGGCGCTTGGGTTCCTGCGCAATCAGGGTATGTTGCGCGACGGCGAGGAAATTACCCGCGTTGATTATGACGAAGACCTTGAGGTCGTCGTGGTCCGCACGGCCCGCAAAACCGATTACGAAGACAAGATGCGCAAGAAAACCCGCACCAGCGGCTGCGCCGTTGGCACGGTTTTTGGCGATATGATGGAAGGGCTTGAAGGTGTCACGCTGCCCGCCACGCCGGTGCATACCTCGTGGCTTTACCGTCTGAGCGCGCAGATTAACCGTACGCCCAGCCTGTATCTTGAGGCGGGCGCGATCCATGGGACGATCTTATGTCAGGGCGATAAGCCCTTGGTTTATATGGAAGACGTGGGCCGTCATAACGCCGTCGACAAGATCGCAGGTTGGATGCTGTCAGAAAACGTGCCTGCGGATGACAAGATATTATACACCACGGGGCGGCTGACCTCAGAAATGGTGATCAAGACCGCGATGATGGGTATTCCGGTGCTGGCGTCACGGTCCGGTTTTACGGCTTGGGGCGTCGAGATCGCAAATCAGGTTGGTCTGACATTGATCGGGCGGATGAAGGGCAAACGTTTTATCTGCCTCGCCGGAGAAGACCGCCTTGTGCGCGATGCTGACCCTGATTTGGTGGTGGATGAACCCAAACGCGCTGGCCGGAAGGGATCGGAATGAAACAGCCGCTTGGGGTTATTTTGGCCGGGGGGCAAGCCACACGCATGGGCGGCGGCGACAAGGGGTTGCTGACGTTGGGCGGGCGCACGTTGCTGTCTCATGTGGTCGAGCGTCTGACGCCGCAGGTGGCGGAACTGGCGTTGAATGCCAATGGCGATGCGGCGCGGTTTGACGCGCTTGACCTACCGGTTTTGCCTGACAGTATCGACGGCTTTGTCGGCCCCTTGGCAGGGGTTCTGGCCGGGATGGATTGGGCGGCCGAACGCGGTGCCGATACAATCGTCACCGCCGCTGCGGACACGCCGTTTTTTCCGGGCGATCTGGTACCACAGTTGCTGCTGGCCAGCGAAGGGATGACCAACCCGTTGGTATTGGCGGCGACGCCTGATGCGAAACGCGGCACCGCGCGGCATCCGACCTTTGGTTTGTGGCCCGTTGCATTACGCGATGATCTGCGCGACGCGCTGAACGGCGGGCTGCGCAAGGTCGTGATGTGGACCCAACAACACGGCGGGCGCGAGGCGCTGTTCCCGCACGAAGCCGCGTTTTTCAACGTCAACACACCGGATGATCTGAAAACAGCCGAGGACATGCTATGAGGGTTTACGGCGTCACAGGGTGGAAAAACGCTGGTAAAACCGGGCTGATGGAACGGCTGGTCGCCGAGATCACTGCGCGCGGGTTCAGTGTGTCGACGGTAAAACACGCACATCACACGTTCGAGGTGGATCACCCCGGTAAGGACAGCCATCGCCATCGGATCGCCGGTGCCCGCGAGGTGCTGCTGGCCTCGCGCAATCGCGTCGCTTTGATGCACGAGCTGCGCGGTGAAGATGAACCGACGCTAGAGACGTTGTTGGCGCGGCTTAGCCCTGTCGATCTGGTGTTGATCGAAGGCTATAAACGCGATGCGCACCCCAAGATCGAAGCGCATCGGACTGAGCCGGGCAACCCCTTGATCGCGCCGGATGATGAGACAATCAAGGCGGTCGCCAGCGACACGCCGCTGGACTTGGATCGCCCGGTTTTTGATTTGAATGATACGGTCGCGATTGCAGATTTCATCTTGGCCGAGGTCAGGTTGTGACCGTGTTTGATACATTCGTGGTGATCGATTGGTCGGGCGGCAATGACACAGGTGCCAGCCCGCGCAAGGATGCGATCTGGGCGGGCGTGACCTGCAACGGGCAGGGGCAAGATCCGGTATATTTGCGCAACAGAACCGTGGCCGAGGCATGGATCGTTGATTTGATCCGCGCCGAGCTTGAGGCCGAACGCCGTGTCATGATCGGGTTTGATTTTCCCTTTGGCTATCCCGCTGGTTTTGCGGAGGCTTTGACAGGGTATGGCGATCCGCTTGCACTGTGGGATTGGTTCGAGGCGCGGATCGAAGATGGCCCCGATACCAACAACCGCTTTGATCTGGCGGCTGAGGTGAACCTTGGACTTGGGGACGGGAAAGGCCCGTTTTGGTTCAATGGTTTGCCCGACCGCGATATTCCCGGCCTGCCGCGCACCAAAGATGGGTATGCGAACCCGTTTTCGGGAAAGAGACAGGCGGAAACCCGGGCTAAGGGTGCATTTTCCTGCTGGCAGATGGGTGGGGCGGGGGCCGTTGGATCGCAGGTATTCATGGGTTTGCCGGTGCTGTCGCGTCTGCGCAAACGGTTTCATGGAATGATCAATGTGTGGCCCTTTGAGCAGCTAAAGCACCCTGTGGCATTTGTTGAAGTTTGGCCATCGCTGACAGTGGTCGGGGATATACCGGATGGAATGATCAAGGACGCGTGGCAGGTGCAAGAGCTTGCACATCAGATGAGCGGGCTATCTGACGTGGCATTGGCCGAAATGCTGGACTTATATGCCCCCGAAGAGGGCTGGATTTTCGGGTTGGGATTTGAGGACCGTATGAAGTCCGCCCCTCCGCTGCGCAATGATTGTTTTGCGTTGCCGTCGGGGGTGCATTGGACGCCCGTGGACGAGGCGTTGTCGTTGCTGAAATCCCGGTTGTCACCAGTGGTAGCGGTTGAAACGGTGCCTATTGGTGGCGCCTTGGGGCGCGTCGTCGCGCAAGACGTGATTGCTAAACGTTCCAATCCTCCGCTGCCGAATACCGCTGTTGATGGCTATGGTTTTGCAGGCGGGCGGGGCGAAGGGCCGCATCAATTACCTTTGGCCGATGGTCGCGCTGCGGCGGGGGATGCGCCGGGGACCGTGCCAGCGGGGCAGGCGATCCGTATCCTGACTGGTGCCGCGCTGCCCACGGGCGTTGATACTGTGGTGCTGCAAGAGGACGTCCGGATCGAGGGCGGTGCGGTATTGTTCACTGGCCCGATCAAACAGGGTGCGAACACCCGCAAGGCGGGCGAGGATGTCAAACAACGTCACATTGTCACGCGCGCCGGACGGCGTGTGACGGCGGCTGATCTGGCGCTTATGGCGGCGACGGGAAATGATGCGCTGGAGGTCTACCAGCCCTTGCGAGTTGGCGTCATTTCAACGGGTGATGAAATCGTGGAGCCGGGGGCTGCGGCCTCTGACGGGCAGATTTACGACGCCAACCGGCCGATGCTCTTGGCGCTGGTTCAGCAGTTCGGACATAGGGCCGTTGATCTGGGCCATGTCGGCGATGACCGCGCAGCACTGCGCGTCCGACTGAACGGTGCCAAAGGCCAAGTGGACGCGATCCTGACCAGCGGCGGTGCCTCTGCGGGGGACGAAGATCACGTATCTGCCCTGCTGGAAGAGGCCGGAGCGCTGTCACTTTGGCGGGTGGCGGTAAAACCGGGTCGCCCCTTGGCGTTGGGGATGTGGCAGGGATTGCCGGTCTTCGGATTGCCGGGCAATCCGGTCGCCGCGATGGTGTGCACGCTGATTTTCGCGCGACCTGCGTTGTCCGTGATGGCAGGGCAGGAATGGACAACACCGCAAGGGTTCGACGTGCCCGCAGCGTTTGAAAAGCGCAAGAAACCGGGGCGCCGCGAATTCCTGCGCGCCCGCATCCGGGACGGGAAGGTTGAAGTCTTCGCCTCGGAAGGGTCGGGCCGGATCAGCGGGCTGAGCTGGGCGGAAGGTTTGGTGGAATTGCCGGACGCGGCGGTGCATGTGCGTCCGGGGGATCTGGTGCGATATATCCCTTACGGATCATTCGGGATTTAGGGCGTTAGTCGAATGTCCCTGCGACACGCCCCAATAACATGAACGCGCGTGCTGTGCGGGTCTCTGCAAGCGCCGAGATTTCACCGTCGGATGCCTGTGCCTCGAACCCGGAAAAGACGCGGTCAAAGCGGCGCAGAAAATGGTGGGCTGCATCACGAAAGATCGGGTCTTGTTTCATCCGCGCATTGGTCAGGGCAAGAGACGACCGATCACGCACCCCGCCAAGCGCCGCGATGGTGCGCCCGCGGGCACCTTGGGCAAATTCGCGCCAGACTTCGGGGCGTGCGCGGTCCGGGCGCAGATCATCCATGTAAATGCCATCATGGCTGAGCAGGGTCAGCACGTCTTGGGCCGCTTGGACCAACTGCGACGCATTGCGATCTTTCAACGCTTTGCGCAAGGCCGAGAAACCTTCGGCGTCTTCTGCCGTTTCAGGGAAATTCAGCGCACGAATGAAATCATCATGGGATAACGCGGGTGCCATATCGCTGGCTTGGGTCCCAAGCGCCAAGGCCGGCTGATCCTCTGATGAGGCAGCTGCCGCAGCAGGGGCGGCGGCACGGGCCGGTGTGTCGCGGCGGGTTTGAAAGGTCGCAAGGGCGGTTTCAGTTTTACGCGCGGCGGCGGCGATTTCATCCAGTTTGCGGGTGACGGATGCATCGGCCTCAAAGGTTTTGCCCTGTTGCTGGGCAATATAGGCTTGGCGAATGGCATCGATTGCTGTCTGCAACCGTTTGCTTTCGGTGCGCATCACCCGACTGGCGCGTGCAGCGGTGGCTGCGACCCAAATCATTGCCAGTGGCATGAAGATGGCCAAGGTGGTCATCACAATCCTCAGGCCGCGATCGCCGCTGTCCGGGGCCGCATCAGCGGGTTGCATCACAAAGAAAACGGCACAGCCCAAGAGCCAGAACACACTGAGCGCAATGGCGATGATTTCAATGCTGGAAATCGCTTGGTCATTTGGACGTGAGTAGACACCAAAAGGGGTCGAGCGCGCAGGTTGGCGCGGTAACTGTTGCGGTGTGGCAGGCGTCGTATCGGTCATGTCGATTGCCCCGGATCACGCGTAAATGATCTTGAGTACCTCATAGGATCTTTCGCCCCCCGGGGTCCGCACCGTGACGCTGTCGCCTTCTTCTTTGCCGATCAGTGCCCGCGCAATAGGGGACTTGATGTTCAAAAGACCTTTTTCAATATTGGCCTCATATTCACCAACAATCTGATAGGTTTTCTCTTCGTCGGTGTCTTCGTCCACCAATGTGACCTTGGCCCCAAACTTGATAGAGCCGGACATTTTCGATGGATCAATAACGTCCGCCAGCGAAATCGCGCCTTCAAGCTCTTTCACGCGACCTTCGATAAAGGACTGCTTTTCCTTGGCGGAATGATATTCGGCGTTTTCGGACAAGTCACCATGTTCGCGCGCTTCGGCAATCGCCTTGATGATTGCAGGACGTTCAGTCGTCTTCAGGTGCTTTAGTTCAGTTTCCAAAGCAATGTGACCGGCGCGGGTCATTGGGATTTTTTCCATTGTGGTCGTCCACGCAATGAGGGCCACATCCCCCGGAACGGATCCGAGGGTGCGACCGATTTGAATTAACCCTTACCTGACCTAAACTGGCGCGTGATTGCAAGGGCCGAGTGCGTGTCGCGACATCAATGCGCGCTTATCCACCGTATTCAACAAGCTCGTATTCGACCCCATCGTTGTCATGAAAGTAAAACCGTCGGCCCGGCTCATAGTCGGCATGGTTTGTGGTTTCGAAACCTTGCGCTTTGACGGCTGCTTCTGCCGCATCCAGATCATCGACGACCACGCCGATGTGGTTAAGGCTCCCAACGGTCGTGTGGCTATTTGGGGCTGATTTCAGTCCCTCTTTCGGCGTATAAAGCGCGATATACTGGTCTTGTGTCCCGATATGGACGCTGCGGCCCCCGGCAATCGCATCACCTTGCCAGCGGACCTGCCATCCGAAAACCATAAGCATCCATGCGGCGGTGTCGTCGGGGTTTTTTACAGTGATATTTGCGTGTTCAAGCTGAGCTGACATGATGGGTCTTTCCTTGCTGTTGTATTGACCCTGTCGTGTCTAATTCCTAAACCTAACTTTAGGTCAAGGTATTTTTTTGAGGAACATTATGGCTGTAAATGATGGGTTATCTATTGGCGCACTTGCGCGGCGCACTGGGCTGGCTGTGTCGGCGATCCGCTATTACGAGTCGCAAGGGCTGATCAAACCTTGGCGCAATGCAGGCGGGCAGCGGCGGTTTGAGCGCGCGGATTTGCGGCGGCTTAGCTTTGTGATGATTGCCCAGCAGTTTGGTTTCACCCTGCCGCAGATCAAAACCGAGCTTGACCGTTTGCCCGGCGGGCGCACCCCGACCAAGGCTGATTGGGCGCGTATCAGCCAATCCTTTCGCGCCGGACTGGACCAGCGGATTGCCACATTGACCCGGCTGCGCGACGATCTGGACGGCTGTATCGGCTGTGGTTGCCTAAGCCTCAAAGCCTGCGCGCTCTATAATCCCAAGGACAAAGCAGGCGAAAACGGTCAAGGGCCGCGCTATCTGATGGGGGATCCGCGGGTCTGATCCATTTCGAGTTGCGAAACATTATGACGGCTGGCGCATTATATTGTTACGAAACTGTCGCGACCCTTCATTTTAACGTCGTGTCGCGATTGCAAAGCAGGCCGTGCTGGTTTAGCCAAATCCAAACCCATTTTCTGCCCGAAGAGGAGCCCCAAATGGCCGAAGTTGAACGCGAAGCAATGGAATATGACGTCGTTATTGTTGGCGCTGGTCCTGCAGGCCTGTCAGCCGCGATCCGTCTGAAACAGCTGGATGCTGACTGCAACGTGGTTGTGCTGGAAAAGGGCTCCGAAGTCGGGGCGCATATCCTGTCGGGTGCTGTATTGGATCCAAGCGGTCTGGACGCGTTGATGCCGGATTGGAAAGAAAAGGGCTCGCCGATCAAGACCAAGGTGATCGAAGACAACTTTTACATGCTGGGCGAGGCGGGCAAGTTGCGTGTGCCGAACTTCCCCATGCCGCCACTGATGAACAACCACGGCAACTATATTGTGTCAATGGCGAATGTTTGCCGCTGGATGGCCGAGCAAGCCGAAGAAATGGGCGTTGAAATCTTTCCCGGCATGGCATGTTCCGAACTGGTCTATGGCGAGAACGGCGAGATCAAAGGCGTCGTGGCCGGTGAATTTGGCATCAACCCTGATGGCACCAAGGGTGACAACTATGAACCCGGCATGGAGCTGCACGGTAAGTATGTATTCCTGTCCGAAGGTGTACGCGGCAGCCTGTCAAAGCAGGTGATCGCAAAATATGATCTGGATGCTGGCAAGGAGCCGCAGAAATTCGGCCTTGGCATGAAAGAAATCTGGGAAATCGACCCGGCCAAGCACAAAGAAGGCACTGTCACTCACACGATGGGCTGGCCTTTGAATAGCAATGCAGGTGGCGGTTCATTCATCTACCACATCGAAAACAATCAGGTCTATGTCGGCTTTGTTGTGCACTTGGGTTATAAAAACCCACATGTGTTCCCCTATATGGAATTCCAACGTTTCAAACATCACCCCATGGTCGCGGAACTGCTGAAAGGCGGCAAACGCGTGGCTTACGGCGCACGGGCTATTACCGAAGGCGGCTTTCAGTCGATGCCCAAGATGGTCGCGCCCGGTGTGGCGCTGCTGGGGTGCTCTGTGGGTATGGTCAACGTGCCGCGCATCAAGGGCAACCACAACGCGATGCTGTCCGGCAAGGCGGCCGCCGAAGCGGCGTTCGTGGCCATTCAAGCGGGACGTTCAGGCGATGAACTGTCGGAGTACGAAGCAGATGTACGCAGCGGCGAGATTGGCAAGGACTTGAAAAAAGTACGCAATGTCAAACCATTGTGGAGCAAGTTCGGCCTGATGACATCGCTGGCTGTCGGCGGGTTCGACATGTGGACAAATACATTCGGTTTTTCCTTGCTAGGCACTCTTGGTCACGGCAAATCCGATGCCGAAGCAACCGAGAAAGCAGCCGATCACAAAAAGATCGATTATCCCAAGCCCGATGGCAAACTGTCGTTTGACCGTCTGACCAATGTTGCGTTCTCGTTCACGAACCATGATGAAAACCAACCAGCGCACCTGACGCTAAAGGACCCGTCCGTGCCCGTCGATGTAAACCTGCCGGTCTATGCAGGCCCATCTGCGCGCTATTGCCCGGCTGGTGTCTACGAATTCGTCGAGGAAGAAGGCAAAGACCCGCGCTTTGTCATCAACTTCCAAAATTGTGTGCATTGTAAAACCTGCGACATCAAAGACCCGACGCAGAACATCGTTTGGACCACCCCACAAGGTGGTGACGGCCCGAACTACCCCAATATGTAAATCACTATTTAATGATGTGATGAAAGGGCGTGCTGCGGCGCGCCTTTTTTCTTTTGAAAAGGGCCGATTGTTGCTCACGGCTACGTGCGTCGCTGCGCGCTGCCATTGCGCCTGTGGGTGAACGTGATAGCGTAAAATAAAATTGATAAGGCCTGCATATATGATCCGTAATCTGCTGTTTTCTGCCAGTGTTTTCGCGTTGGGCGTGACTGGCGCACTGCCTGTTGGCGCGCAATCGGTATCGGGTGCATATCTGGCGGGGCGTCACGCCGCTGTGCGCAGCGATTTTTCCGAAGCCGCTGACTATTATGGCCGTGCGCTTGCACGGGACAGTATGAACGTCGAGCTGCTGGAAAGCGCTATTCTGGCCAATCTATCTTTGGGTGATGTCGACCGTGCGATCCCCTTGGCCAAGGTTCTGGCGGCAAAGCATCAAGAGTCTCAGGTCGCGCATCTGGTGACCACGGCCGACAATGCGCAAAGGGGTGATTACGACGGGTTGTTGGCGCAAGAGGGTGACGGCGCGGGCATTGGCCCATGGGTCGATGGTCTGGTCAAAGCCTGGGCCTATGTCGGCAAGGGTGACATGACACAAGCCGTGGCCGAGTTCGATACCCTAAGCCGAGAGCCGGGGATGCAGGGCTTTGTGATGTACCACAAGGCGCTTGCGCTGGCGTCGGTTGGTGATTTTGAAGGGGCCGAGCGTATCTTTGCCGCAAACGAGGCGGGGGCCGCTGGCCACACGCGTCGCGGGGTGATCGCACGGGCTGAAATTCTGGGGCAGCTTGACCGCAACGCCGAGGCATTGGCGCTGTTGAACTCTAGTTTTGGGGGGAGTACTGACCCCGAGCTTGAAGCTCTGACCTTAGCGCTTGAGGGTGGGGAGCCGGTCAAATTTGCGCAAGCGCCCGATGCCAAAGCCGGGATTGCCGAAGTATTTTTCACTTTTGCCGCCGTGTTGCGCAGTGAATCGGCGGGCGAGCATTATGTGCTGCTTTATGCGCGGATCGCGCGCTATCTGAACCCCCGTCACATAGACGCATTGTTACTGACCGCTGACTTGCTTGAAAGCCTAGAGCAATATGATCTGGCGATTGCCGAGCTTGCCAATGTACCAGCAAGTGATCCGGCCTATCATGCGGCTGAGCTGGGCCGCGCGGCCGCTTTGCGCCGGTCCGGCCAACCGGGCCGGGCGATTGAGGTGCTCCAACAATTAACCCGCAGCCATGGGGATTTGCCGTCTGTGCATTCGGCCCTTGGGGATGCATTGCGTGCAGAAGACAAGTTTGATGACGCGATTGCCGCCTATGATATGGCGATCAACAAGACGCCAGACACGAACCCGCAACGATGGGTGTTGTTCTATGCGCGCGGCATATCACAAGAGCGCAGCGGCGATCTGGACAAGGCCGAGGCCGATTTTCGCGCCGCCTTGGCAATCAACCCCGACCAGCCGCAGGTTCTGAATTATCTGGGATATTCGCTGGTCGAGCAGGGGCGTAATCTGGATGAAGCCCTGAACATGATCGAGCGCGCGGTCGCGGCCAGCCCGGGATCGGGGTACATCGTCGATTCACTTGGATGGGTTCTGTATCGTTTGGGCCGCTACGAAGAAGCCGTGTCGCAGATGGAGCGCGCCGTGGAGCTGGTTGCGGTTGACCCCGTTGTCAACGACCATCTGGGGGATGTCTATTGGGCCGTTGGCCGCGAACGCGAGGCAGAATTCCAGTGGCGTCGCGCCTTGTCCTTTGTTGATCCCGAAGACACCGACAGCGAGGCAGATCCGGGCCGGATGCGCCGCAAGCTTGAGATCGGTTTGGACGCGGTGCTGAGCGAAGAGGGTGCTGACCCTTTGAGCAAGGTATCGACGGACTGATGCGCACAAACAGCGCCGCACTGGGGGCCAGTGTCTCTAAGCCGGCTTGGGCCAAGGTGAATCTGTCCCTGCACGTTACAGGTCAGCGTGCCGACGGGTATCATCTGCTAGATAGTCTGGCCGTCCGTGCCGCGGTTGGTGATACACTTAGCGTTGTGCCGTCGCCCCGGCTAGAGCTGTTTGTCGAGGGCCCTTATGCGGATGGCGTACCGCTGGATGATCGTAACCTTGTGATCCGCGCGGCTCGGCTGCTTGATCCCGATGCGACACGGGGTGCGCGGCTGGTTCTGACGAAAGTGCTGCCAACAGCTGCGGGTATCGGTGGTGGGTCAGCAGACGCAGCAACCGCGCTAAAGTTGCTGAGTAATCACTGGGATGTGCCGATACCAGAGGATGTGGCCAGCTTGGGAGCTGATGTGCCGGTTTGTTTGCATGATGCGCCCCAGCGAATGCGCGGTGTCGGAGAGATTCTGACCCCGCTGCCGCCCTTGCCACCTTGTTGGCTGGTGTTGGTGAACCCGAATAAATCCGTATCAACGCCCGAGGTCTTTAAGCGTCTGGTCTCAAGGCATAACGAGCCGATGCCAGATAGCATTCCGGCCTTTGACTCTGCGCAAGGTTTTGCTGCGTGGCTGTCGACGCAGCGCAATGATCTGGAACAGGCCGCGCTCGGCGTTGTGCCTGAAATTGCCGCCTGCCTTGCCGCGCTTGATGATGCGCTGCTGGCGCGGATGTCGGGATCTGGGGCGACCTGCTTTGGTCTATACGCCAGCGAACAGGCCGCAAACCACGCGGCTGGGCGGATTGATCATGCGCATCCCGGTTGGTGGGTCAGTGCGGCCGAAGTTCTTAGGTAAGTCGCGCCACGACGTAGTCAGCAAGGTCATGCAGCATTCCACGCAGCGGGTGATCGGGCAGGGCGTGCAACGCGTCCTTTGCCTGTTCCGCCCACTCCATCGCGTCGGCGCGGGTTGCCGATAGCGTGTCATGCTTGTTCAGCAGGGCAAGCGCGTGGTCCAGATCGCCGTCTTCCTGACGCCCTTTTTCAATCGTCCGGGTCCAAAAGGCGCGTTCTTCGGCATCTGCTTTGGCGATGGCCTTGATCACGGGTAGTGTCAGCTTGCGTTCGCGGAAATCATCGCCAACGTTCTTGCCGGTCACACCGGCGTCGCCTTGATAATCCAGCAGGTCATCTGCGATTTGAAACGCAATGCCCAAGGCATCACCGTAGTCATACAGCGCCTTGATCTGCTCAACCGGCGCACCGGCGACAACGCCACCAACTTCGGTCGCAGCGGAAAACAGGGCAGCAGTCTTTCCACGCACCACTTTGAGATAAACGGATTCGTCGGTGGCAAGGTTCTGGGCGGCCGTCAGCTGCAACACCTCACCCTCGGCGATGGTCGCAGAGGCATTGGACAGGATCGCAAGCACGCGAATGTTGTTCGTTTCAGTCATCAACTGAAAACTGCGCGCAAACAGATAGTCGCCTACCAGGACCGATGATTTGTTATCCCACAGCAGGTTCGCGGTGGGTCGCCCGCGCCGTTGGCCGCTTTCGTCTACGACATCATCATGCAGCAATGTAGCGGTGTGAATAAACTCAACCGTGGCGGCAAGGTGGATGTGGTAGGGGCCGTCATAGCCACAGATATGGGCCGCAGCCAGGGTCAGCATGGGCCGCAGACGCTTGCCACCTGCCTCGACCAGATGCGCTGTCACTTCGGGGATGCGGGGCGCATGTTCAGATGCCATGCGGTCGCGTATCAGATCGTTTACCGCCGCCATATCGTCAGCAAGGTAGCTGGCCATCTGGTCATGCGGTTTTTGACGTACGTCGTTCTTCATCTACATGACCCCATCTGAAGGCTCGACAATCTGGCGCGATTGCACTTACATCTCTGTTATGAAGGAACTTTTGCGCACAACCGACCCGACGATCATTGCCTTTGCCAGCGCCCTTCTTCAGGGCGAGGATATAGACTGCTTTCCTTTGGACGTAAATATGAGCGTGCTGGAAGGCGGCATCGGGATTTTCCCGCGTAGGTTAATGGTTCACGAGGACAAGCATAGCGCTGCTCTGAGGGTGCTGCGGGATAACGATATTCCCACCGGCTTGCCTGATTAACCCGTGCAAAGCTTTGACCCGGATGAGCTGACGTATGACGCGTTTTTGGGCGGTAAATTGCATCTGTGGCAGCCGCGCAAGGGGTATCGCGCGGGGGTAGACCCCGTTCTGCTCGCGGCAACTGTACCGGCGGCACCCGGCCAACGGGTGTTAGAGCTGGGCTGTGGTGTCGGAGCTGCGTCACTATGTCTGGGGGCTCGTGTCGCTGGGCTGTCGCTGACTGGGGTTGAAGTCCAACAAGCATATGCCGAACTGGCCCGCCGTAATAATCCCGAGTTCGAGGTGATCGAGGCCGATCTTGCCGCGATGCCGTTGTCGCTGCGGCAGCGTCAATTTGACCATGTCTTAGCCAACCCGCCCTATTTTGATCGTGCCGCATCGATTGCGTCCGAAGACAGTACGCGTGAAACAGCTATGGGCGAACAAACCCCGCTGGCCAAATGGGTGGAAATCGCAGCTAAAAGGCTGGCCCCAAAAGGGCAGGCGCATTTCATTCACCGGGCAGAGCGGCTTCCGGATCTGATCCGCGCGTTGCCCCATGATATGGGCAGCATTGAGGTGCTGCCGATTGCCCCCCGGATCGGCCGCATGACCGAGCTGATTATCCTACGTGCGCGCAAATCTGGCCGGGGGGCGTTTCGGCTGTGTGCTCCATTGATTATGCACGAAGGGGCCGAGCATATCGCGGATGGTGACAGCTATGTTCCCGCGATCCGTGCGGTTCTGCGCGCTGGCGCGGCGCTACCATTCTAGGCATCTTCCAGCCGATAGTTCTACTTGTTCGGAAACTTTCTGCGTCGCCGCGTGACAGGTGAAATTTTTCGTGGTTCACTTGTATTACGCAATCCAACAAAGGAGAGTTAAGTGGCATTTGACGCACATCTTGAAGCTTTGAAACGGAAACATTTGGCGGTAAGCGACGCTGTAGAGGAGGCACAGCGCGCCCCGGGCATTGACGACCTGAAGGTTGCGACGATGAAGAAGGAAAAGCTTCGATTAAAGGAAGAGATTGTCAGACTAACCGCTTAAAAAACTTAAGCCAGACTTACCAAAGCTGGCGCGCGCTGCGAAAAAGCGCCGCCAGCGATCAGCGCAGATGCTAGACCCACAGAGCGCCTCGAATTTTTCCCCAATATAATAAGTACGAAACGGTAGGATCTGGTTCCAGCCCTGAGGTACTTGCACATCAAAGCATGCCATAATCCACCTAAAACGCTCATCTTATGCGGGCTGTCTCGCTATGATTGGAACACTGTCTGCGACCTCGGATGTTTTGCTAATTTCGTCTATGATCCATTGCCTGAACGCTGCAATTTGCGGGCGATCTTGTGCGGATTTCGGGCATAGGAACCAAAACCGTGCTCCGGTGTCCAGTGCTGCATTATAGGGTGCGACCAGCCGGCCTTCGACCAAATCCTTGATGACGAGCGCGCGTCTGCCCAGCACCACCCCAACCCCTGCCAGTGCTGCATCCGTGGCATGATCCGCTTGGGAAAACCTTGGTCCTAGTGCTGCAGGTGGGGCAAGGCCCATGGCGGCAAACCAGCTATTCCAATCCATCGGTGGGTCCAGAAAGGCAATCGAATCATCTACAATCAAGGGTGCGTTCCGCAGGCTGGACGGTGTTGGATAGCGCGCCGCCATTTCCGGCGTCATGACCGGCGTCACCCATTCATCAGCGAGGGGCAGCGCATAGAGGTCTGGATCAACAGAGGCCCCAAACCGGAGCGCCACATCAATATTGTCGCGAGCAAGGTCCACTTTGCGCAGCGATGCCGAGAAGCGTAATTCGATTTCCGGGTGGGCTTGGGCAAAGTCGAAAAGCCGCGGTGCTAACCATTTGGCGGTGAATGCGGGGCCAGCTGTGACGGTAAGCGATTGATGGTCTTGGGTGCGCTGCGCCGCCCGCCATGCAGCGGCCAGCGTTTGAAACCCGTCTGTGGCACCCGGGGCAAGGGCAAGCCCGGCCTCGGTCAATTCGACAGCGCGGTTGAGTCGCCTGAAAAGCGGCGCGCCGAAATGCGCTTCAAGCGATTTGATCTGGAAGCTAAGGGCCGCTGGGGTGACGTTGAGTTCCGCGGCAGCGGCAGCAAAAGACAGGTTTCTTGCTGCGGCCTCAAAGGCGCGCAAAGCAGTCAAGGGGGGCAGGCGATCGGTCATATCAGTTCAGTTTTACTTATGTGAAAGAAAGAAAGTCTCGTTTGTAGATATGTCATCATAGGCCCATCTTAGACAAAGAACAGAAATTCTTGATATCAGGAGGCTGGACATGATCGAAGCAACAACAAACCGCGCAGCCCGCAACGCAATGGAAGAGGCCCACCGTGCACGGGCGCGTGCGACACTTGAGTTTTGGGGCTGGTTGTTCGGATCAGCTGATAAGCCTAGAAAAAGCTGAGCGAAACGCAAAAAGGCCAGCGCATAATAGCACTGGCCTTTTGCATTTTATCGGATGGTCGCATTACGTAAGGTACTGCGCACCGTTCGCTGTGATGGTGGACCCGTTGATAAAGCTGGAGTCATCTGCGGCCAGGAACACAACCGCGCGTGCGATGTCTTCTGGTTCACCCAATCGGCCAGCCGGAATCTGAGCAATAATCGATTCGCGGACTTTTTCAGGGACGGCCATGACCATGTCTGTGGCGATGTAGCCCGGGCAAATCGCGTTAGCGGTAATGCCTGCGCGCGCGCCTTCCTGAGCAAGGGATTTTACGATGCCAAGATCACCTGCCTTGGTGGCGGCATAGTTAACTTGCGCAAACTGACCCTTTTGCCCATTGATCGAGCTGATGACCACAACGCGCCCGAATTTGCGTTCCCGCATGCCGGGCCATATCGGATGAATTGTGTTAAACACGCCCGTCAGGTTCGTGTTGATCACCTCATGCCATTGATCTGGCGTCATTTTATGAAACGGTGCGTCGCGGGTAATGCCCGCGTTAGCAACGACAACCTCGATCGGGCCAAGGTCTGCTTCGACTTTTGCGATGCCCGCCTTTGAGGCGTCGTAATCTGCGACGTCCCATTTATAAGTCTTGATGCCAGTGCTTTCGGTGAATTTTGCAGCGGCTTCATCGTTGCCTGCATAAGTGGCAGCTACGTGATAGCCGGCATCCTTGAGTGCTGTTGAAATGGCGGCACCGATCCCTCGGCTACCTCCGGTCACAAGTGCGACACGTGACATTGTTACCCCTTCCCTTGCGGCAATGTTGTTTCGTTTGCGATATCAATTTCGTAATTATATTACGTACCCGATTGATAGGGCATCACATACGGACTTTGCAACCACTTTGGCAGGGTTTTGGGGAAATGATTTAGGAGAGTGGTGCACGGCGCATACTACTGCGCCGTGCAAGCGTATATTAGGGGCGTTCAAGGCACATTGCGACGCCCATACCGCCACCGATACACAGGGTGGCAAGGCCCTTTTTCGCGCCGCGACGCTGCATTTCAAACAACAGCGTGTTTAGGATTCGCGCGCCGGATGCGCCGATTGGGTGGCCGATTGCAATGGCACCGCCATTTACGTTTACAATTTCCGGGTCCCAGCCCATGTCTTTGTTGACCGCGCAGGCTTGTGCGGCAAAGGCTTCGTTGGCCTCGACCAGGTCCAGATCTTCTGGCTTCCAGCCCGCTTTTTCCAACGCTTTGCGGGATGCGTAAATTGGTCCTGCCCCCATGATGCTTGGGTCTAGGCCAACGGTTGCGTAGGATGCGATGCGTGCCAGCGGCGTTATGCCGCGCTTTTCTGCGTTATCCGCAGACATCAACAGGGCACCAGCGGCCCCATCGTTCAGGCCGGATGCGTTCGCGGCGGTGACCGATCCGTCCTTAGTGAAAGCGGGGCGCAGTTTTTGCATAGCTTCCATGGACGCGCCGTGGCGAATGTATTCATCGCTATCGACAACCGTTTCGCCTTTGCGGGTCTTGATCGTATAGGCCACGATTTCATCCGAGAATTTGCCCGCCTTTTGCGCCGCCTCAGCCTTGTTCTGAGAGCGGACGGCGAATTCGTCTTGTTGATCACGGCTGATCTGCCATTTTTCGGCGACGTTTTCAGCGGTTTGGCCCATATGATAGCCGTTGAACGCATCCCAGAGGCCATCTTTGATCATGGTATCAATGAACTGCATGTCGCCCATTTTCTGGCCGGGCCGCAGGTTTTGGGCGTGGGGGCTCATGGACATGTTTTCCTGGCCACCGGCGGCAACAATATCCGCGTCGCCCAGTTGAATGTGTTGCGCGGCCAAGGCGACAGCACGCAGACCTGAGCCACACACTTGGTTAATTGACCAAGCTGCGGATTCGATTGGTAATCCCGCGTTTACATGTGCCTGACGTGCGGGGTTTTGCCCCTGCGCAGCGGTGAGGACTTGACCCAGAATGGTCTCGGACACTTCAGATGCGTCAATTCCTGCGCGCGCTACAATCTCTTTCAAGACCGCCGCGCCCATGTCATGGGCTGGTGTGTTTGCAAAAGATCCGTTGAAGCTGCCCACGGCTGTGCGCGCTGCGGATGCGATGACAACATTCGTCATGTGTATTCCCTCAGGTTATTGACCAACGGGGTACCTCTCGCAGAGCATCTGCGATCCCCTAGCCTTCTACGATCAGATATACTGCATCGCAGCACAAGCGGCAATCTTGACGTGTTTAACCTGATTTTTGCTTGTCAGGGTTGATTGCCCAATAGGGCCGCGTGGTCGGGCCCCCAAATAGATACCCTTGCTGGCAATCGACACCCAACTGGCGCAAGACTTCGCAGTCTTCCTCGTTTTCGACCTGTTCGGCGACGGTTACCATGTCAAAATTTTCGGCGATTGATACCATCACGGTGATCAATGCACGATTCTCAGGATTTTTTGAAATCCCCCGCGTGAACTGTCCGTCGATTTTCAAGATATCAAAGTATAGCTCTTTGAAGTAGCGGATTGCGGTATATCCGGAACCGAAATTGTCCAAGGCAAAGCACACGCCCTGATCTTGCATGCGGTTAATGAAATCGGCCACGAGCTCTGGCATCAGCATGGCCGATTGTTCGCTGATCTCAAGGATCAGCCGTTCCCCGAGTGTCGGATCGCGTGACAGCCATCTTTGCATCATGTTGGTCCACGCCTTGAACCCGATTGACCGGGCGGACATGTTGATCGATACGCGCAAATTCGGGTTATGCTGCAATGCCATCATCCCGGCGCGTAGGGACAGGACATCGATTTCGCGGCCAAGCTGGGTCGTCTCAACCACGGGCATGAAATCGCGGGCAGGGATGACGCGGCCAGTCGGGTCAAGCACGCGAATAAGCCCTTCGTAGAATGCAATGCTTTTGCTGGACATATCGCGTATGACCGGCTGGTAAGCCATCAACGTCTGCTTGTGTTCGACTGCATCCCGGACCATGGAAATGGTCGATTTGTCGCGCTGTGTCACCGCATACTGCAGCGGGTTTTCGCCGCCCTGTGGAAGGTTGGCGAAGCGATGTTTGGACCGCTGTTGCACGTTGCAGATTCCTTTTGCCCTCGCGTATTCTTGCGTTAATGCATGATGTTTTCATAAGGGCGGGTTAAACGGTCAATGAAAGTCTATTTGTACAAATAATTGCAGGCCACCTTGGCCAACTGAAAAGGGATGAATATGCAGCGTTGCGATTGGGCCGGCCCGGAGCAGATCTACCTTGATTATCATGACACTGATTGGGGTGTGCCCGAATACGACAGTCGTGCGTTATGGGAAAAACTTGTGCTTGATGGGTTTCAGGCTGGGCTAAGCTGGATCACAATTCTTAAAAAACGAGAGAACTTTCGCGAAGCATTCGCCGGATTTGACCCGAATGTCATCGCAGACTGGGGCGATGCCGAGGTCGAAACATTACTGCAAAACCCAGGCATTATCCGCCATCGCGGCAAGATCGAAGCGACGATTACCAATGCCCGTGTGTGGCAGAAGATCGAGGCTCGGGAAGGGTTTGATACGTATCTGTGGAACTACGTCGGCGGGTCACCTTTGCAAAACTGTTTTGCGTCTCAGGCCGATGTACCGCCGTCGACTACGCTGTCGGCACAGATATCGAAAGACCTCAAGAAAGAAGGGTTCAAATTCTGTGGCCCCACGATCGTCTATGCGTTCATGGAAGCCGTTGGTATGGTGAACGATCACTTAGTGACTTGCCATCGACATGACGTAGTCGCGTCGATGGTAAAGAAATAGCGTGTTGCCGCAGTGGCGCTATTTTGCCTTTCGCGCCTGGGCGAATGACAGCAGTCTTTTGCTGCTTTCATCCCACAAATGCAGGCGCGCATTTGCAAAGCTTTCGCGCAAGGTCAGTGTATTGATCTGGGCAAGGGCGGTATGATCTTTTAACACTTCGGGCAGGCGGTAAAACGGGATCCTGCTGTACAAATGGTGCACGTGATGGATGCCGATATTAGCGCTAAGCCATTGCAAAGGGGCGGGAAGTTTATAATGGGAACTGCCGTTCAGCGCCGCCTCGTGAATGTCCCACGTGGGGTCTACATCCCATAGGGTCGTTTCAAATTGATGTTGGACGTAGAACAACCAGACGCCTGCAGTCGCCGCCAATAGGGTTGTGGGCAGGAAGATCAGCAAGATGGGTTTCACGCCGCCAAAGTAAAACACGATGGAAAGCGCCACGAGGATTGCGGCGTTGGTGCACATCGCGCTGACCCAGTAGCGCGCGTGTTTGGTCAACCCCATTGGAACCCGTTGTTGGATAAAGAACAGGTACAACGGCCCCAAGCCAAACAGCACCAGCGGGTGGCGATATAGGCGGTAATACAGACGCTTTTTGGGGCTAAGGGCGCGGTATTCGGCTACCGTTAGCGTGTCGATATCCCCGATGCCGCGGCGGGATAGATTGCCGGATGTGCTATGATGCATCGAATGCGAGCGTTTCCAGACGTCATAAGGTGTCAGCGTCAAAACACCCAACACACGGCCCAGCCAGTCGCTAAGGGACCGGTTGGAATAAAACGCATAGTGGCCACAATCATGCTGGATGGCGAACAAACGTAGCAAAAACGCCGCGTTGCAGACCGAGATAGCAAGCGTGAGCCAAGGCGTGATGGACAATGATGCCCACGCCAAAGACCACAACGCGATAAATGGCACGACCGTCACCGCGAGCTCGAAAGTGCTTCTTACAGCATCGGGATCACGGTAGTTCGAAAGGACCTTGATCCAGTCGCGCGCCGGAATGGCGTTCGCGGATTGCCCGAAAACTTTGGAATCGTCGTTCATATGCCTGCTTTTCTTATTATTTTCCCCGCCGCCTTGATAAACGAATGTGCGATTTAGACAACGCATAAAAACTGGGCGTAAATACGGTGCAGCCCCAAGGGAGACCTATTGCTACTTTGACGCAGTAGCAGGGCAATCCCTAATGCCGGCGACCGTAAGGGTTATTTGGCTAATACATCGTTAATTGGATGGTAAATCGGATCGATTGGGGCGGGCGACTACGTCAAAGCCGCCTTTGGCCCCATATTCAAACTTCTCGCATTGACTCCGCGCTGAACCCTCGTATAAGCGCGGCTTCATTGGTGTTGGTGGACCCTGCAAGGGGAACCCTGTCAGGCATTGCGCCAGAGGACAACGCCCTTTACCGCCCGCAAGGGCCATAAAAAGGAGAACAGCCGTGACTAAACGCACCGCTGCCAAGCACAAAATTGACCGCCGCATGGGCGAAAACATCTGGGGCCGTCCAAAATCCCCAGTAAACCGTCGCGAATATGGCCCCGGCCAGCACGGTCAGCGCCGCAAGGGCAAGATTTCCGACTTCGGTATCCAGTTGCGCGCCAAGCAGAAGCTCAAGGGCTACTACGGCGACCTGACCGAAAAGCAGTTCCGCCGCATCTACGGTGAAGCCGAGCGCGTAAAAGGCGATACAGGTGAAAACCTGATCGGTCTGCTCGAGCGTCGTTTGGACGCGGTTGTGTACCGTGCCAAGTTCGTTGCGACCGTTTTCGCCGCGCGCCAGTTCGTGAACCACGGCCACGTCAAAGTGAACGGCAAGAAGGTTAACATCCCTTCCTACCGCGTAAAAGAAGGTGACGTGATCGAAGTGCGTGACCGTTCCAAGCAGATGACAGCATTGCTGGAAGCCACTCAACTGGCCGAGCGTGACGTTCCTGATTACATGGAAGTTGACCACTCCAAGATGACAGCGACATTTGTGCGCACCCCAACTTTGGGTGACGTGCCATACCCTGTCATGATGGAACCGAACCTCGTGGTCGAATTCTACGCGAAGAACTAAGGTTCCTCGCATATCTATTGCCAAGGGGCCGCGCTGGAGAATACCGGCGCGGCCCTTTTCCGTTTGATCAAGGTGCAGGCGTCGGGCATATCCCAAGTGACGCGGGGCCAACATCATAGGTGGCGCTGACTAGGGTGCGGGTCTATGGTCCGCCCGACAGGAGATTAACAGATGAAAACCGCAATTCGTCCCCAACCCGGCATTATGGACATCGACCTTTACCAGGGCGGGGCGTCGCATGTTGACGGGCTTGATAACGTGATCAAGCTGAGCTCGAATGAAAACCCGCTCGGGCCATCCGAGGCCGCGATCAAAGCGTTTCGCGACGCGTCCTACGATCTGCACCGATACCCTACGTCTGATCACAGCCGTCTGCGTCAGGCGATTGCCGGGGTTCACGGGTTGGACGCGGGCCGCATTATTTGTGGTGCCGGTTCGGACGAGATCATCGCCTTTCTCTGTCAGGCGTATTCCGGCGAAGGTACAGAGGTGCTGCACACCGAACATGGCTTTGGCATGTACCGCATTTCCGCCCTCGCGAACGGGGCAACTCCGGTCGAGGTCAAGGAAAACGAACGCGTCACAGATGTGGATGCGTTGTTGGCGGGCTGTACCGACAAAACCCGGCTGGTGTTCATCGCCAACCCCAACAACCCGACGGGCACAATGATCGGCCTAAGCGAGATTGAGCGGCTGGCGAATGGCATTCCAAAGCAGGCCATTCTGGTGCTTGATGGTGCCTATGCCGAATATGTCGAAGGGTATGACGGTGGTGCAGCGCTGGTTGATGCGCATGAAAACATCGTCATGACACGGACGTTCTCAAAGCTTTACGGCTTGGGCGGTTTACGCGTCGGCTGGGGTTATGGGCCTGCGCATATTATTGATGTGCTGAACCGCGTGCGGGGACCGTTTAACCTGTCCCAAGCGGCCGTGAATGCCGCCGAAGCCGCGATAAAAGACGTCGCTTACGCCGACCATTGCCGGATCGAGAACGCGCGCTGGCGAAACTGGATGGCCGATGCTTTGGCTGAAATTGGCGTGCCGTCGGATGTCTCTTGTGCCAATTTCATTCTTGCGCGGTTCAAATCAAAATCAGAGGCCGAAGCCTGTGATGAGTATCTGAAAACCCAAGGGCTAATTGTGCGCCGTGTGGTGGGCTACAAGCTGCCATCCTGTCTGCGGATTACCGTGGGTGACGAAAGCGCATGCCGCCGTGTCGTCCATGCCATCCGCCAGTTTAAAGGCGATTGATATGGCTGTGATATACAACAAAGTCGCCCTGATCGGGCTTGGGTTGATTGCGTCCTCAATGTTTTGGGGAATGAAACGGGCGGGGCTGGCGGGCACCGTGTCGGGCTTTGCACGCAGCGCCGAAACCCGTGACACCGCGCGCGAAATTGGCCTGTGTGACGAGGTCTGCGATTCTATCGCCAAGACCGTCGAAGATGCCGATTTGGTCGTGCTGTGTGTTCCGGTCGGTGTCATGGGGTCTGTCGCGGCCGAGATGGCTGGCTTTTTGAAACCGGGCTGTACGGTCACCGATGTGGGATCGGTCAAGGCGGATGTCATTGCGCAAGTCGGGCCGCTTTTGCCCGAGGGCGTGCATTTCATTCCGGCACACCCCTTGGCGGGGACAGAACATTCCGGCCCGCGCAGCGGCTTTGCGGAGCTGTTTGATAACCGCTGGTGCCTGTTGGTGCCGGTGCCAGACAGCAATGCCAATGCGGTGTCGCGCTTGCGCAACCTGTGGGAAGGGCTGGGTGCCAATGTTGAGGAAATGGATGCAGAGCATCATGACCTTGTCTTGGCCGTTACCAGTCATGCGCCGCACCTGATCGCTTACACGATGGTGGGTGTCGCCGACGACCTGCGCCGCGTTACCGATAGCGAAGTTATCAAATATTCCGCCGCTGGTTTTCGCGATTTCACCCGTATTGCTGCCTCGGACCCAACCATGTGGCGCGATGTGTTCCTCACGAACAAGGACGCGACGCTTGAGATTCTTGGGCGGTTCACGGAAGAACTCTTTGCCTTGCAGCGCGCCATTCGCACCGGCGACGGGGACCATCTGCACGCTTATTTTACCCGCACACGCGCCATCCGCCGCGGTATCATTGAGGCGGGGCAGGATACGGACGCCCCGAACTTTGGTCGCCTGCCGGCCAAGAAATGATCCGCTGGGCGTGTGTCTGCCTCTTGCTGTCTGGTGCAGCCCTGGCAGGGCCGGACAGATCGCTGCGCCCTGTATTGCGTGGAAATATACTGACGCTTGAACCATCTGGCAGTATCCGGCCCAACCAGCGCGGGGTTAGTGCTGAAACCACAATCACGCGTGATAACGGGATCACGGTATCGCTTCGGCCCACGTTGCGCAGTCGGCGCGTAGTGAAACAGGCCCAAACGCAACGCGCATTGTTGGCCAAAGGGGCCGT
Organism: Sulfitobacter marinus; assembly: GCF_900116285.1. GTDB lineage: Bacteria > Pseudomonadota > Alphaproteobacteria > Rhodobacterales > Rhodobacteraceae > Sulfitobacter > Sulfitobacter marinus. The sequence goes on from NZ_FPAJ01000002.1 coordinate 89,428, forward strand.
TTGCGGTGACGTCGCGATTCAAGGCAAGGCGATTGGCCGCGTGCAACCCAAGCTTAAGGGCTGCGGTGTCGATAATGCTGTACAGGTCGAATCGGTTTCGGGTGTCAGGCTAAGCCAGGCCGCGGTGATGGATTGCAACACAGCAACGGCCCTTAAGGGGTGGATCGAAGGATCGGCCAAGCCTGCGTTTGCCAAAAAGGGTGGGCTGCGCGGTCTGCGTGTTGCGGCGCATTACGCCTGCCGGACGCGGAACAATCTGCCGGGGGGCAAAATATCAGAACACGGCCGCGGCCGCGCGATTGATATCTCAGCCTTTCAGCTGCACAGCGGTGCCGAGGTGACTGTGCTAAAAGGGTGGCATGCGGCGCAGAGCAGAAAAACAATGCGGCGCGTGCACAAAGGGGCGTGTGGCCCCTTCGGCACCGTTCTGGGCCCGAACTCAGACCGGTTTCATCAAGACCATTTTCATTTCGACACGGCGCGCTATCGCAACGGGACGTATTGCCGGTAATTTTAACGCAGGATTACACGGGGCGCGCGGCCCAGCGGGATGAACCCCATCGACATACGCCCTTCTTGAAAGCTGAGCGTCAGGTCCAGCCCCGTTGTCTTTCCCGCCATTTGCGCCAGCCCTTTTAGCATTTGCTCGGCTTGTGGGCGCATGTTGGGCGGCAGGTATCCGGCACTTTCCACCATATCCAGCAGGGCGGGCCAGTTTTCGGCTTTGACGGACAGCGCCCCGCTTATCAGCCCCACTTCGTCTACGGTCAGATCACCGGTGGCCAGAATCTCGATGTCCCCCCATGTGAAATGCGCACGCCTAAGGTCGATCGCGCGGGGTTGCGGTCGGTGCTGCTCCAACGCGCGGCGATTCCAGACACGGTCGAAGGTGACCATCAGATCGGCGGTGAACAGATCAAAAACCGCCGGCCAGTCGTTGGAAAGCCCTATGAAACTGCGCGCCAAACTACCGGGGACAAGGTTATCTGCGTTCAGCTTTAGCGCATAAACCGGTGTATTGGTTGCCTGCTGGGCCATCGTCAAATCAACCGTGTCTGCTGCGACGATATTGTCTGTTGCCGTATCCAATGACCATGCCCCGCCGGACAGGCCAAGGCTTTGAAGTTGAAGCGCCCTACCGGGACGTAGACGCAAATCAGCGGCGGCGCTCTTCGCGCTTAGGGTTGCGCGCAGATCAGGGGTGACCAAGGTGATGGGCGTTTCCGGCAGCGCCACGGTGACATATCCCGGCCAATAGGTGGGCGCTGAAATATCCAGTTGGTTCATGCGGGCCGCAACGCCGGTATTTGGATCGGCAATCGCGACATCGTTCAGCTGTGCGTGCAGGCGCAAGGGAAAACCCTGCTTTTCTATGCCGCCAACGTCGGCCTGCCAGCCCAAACTGCGGCGCACATCCAGCCATTTACTGATGCCGCGCTGCATGCCGGCTGAGGCAAGCGCCCACCATCCGCACCAGAAAACGGCGACAATAACGAGAATTCCAACCAGCTTGCCCATGGCGACAGAAACCTTATTAACGCGTCATATGAACCCGCTTTAACCAAGCGGGAGGCAAAGGACCAGTAGGATGGAAATGTGGGTGTTCGGATACGGCAGTTTGCTGTGGAAACCGGGGTTTGACGTTGCGGAAAGCGTGATCGGTCGGTTGCCGGGGTATGCCCGGTCGTTTTGTATGCGTTCGATCCACCATCGCGGAACGGTTGAAAATCCGGGATTGGTGTTGGCGCTAGACGCCATGACCGGCCGGGCATGCGATGGTATGGCGCTGCGCGTGGTGCCGGGGCAAGAGGCGCAGACGCTCGAATACCTGCGTGAACGCGAGCTGATCTCCTCGGCCTATGTGGAGAAAACCCTTGATGTTCAGCTGGCCGATGGGCGCAGTGTGGCAGCGTTGGTCTATGTGATTGATGCGGATCATGATCAATATTGCGGCGGCATGCCCTTGGAAGAACAGGCCCAGATTATCACGGCGGCGGTAGGGGGGATGGGCCCCAACACCGAATACTTGTTCAATACTGCCAGTCACCTGTCCAAAATCGGGCTGCATGACGCGTCGCTTGAGTGGCTGCACAATCGTGTGAAAGAGCTTTGCGCATAAATACTTGGCATAATGGGCGGGGTTGGGTGTAAGGTGCCACAATAGAAGCACAAAAGTGTCAGGAACGATGAGGCATGGCGCAGTCAGACCGCGAGTCTAAACCACAATTTTCCCAGCCGGTACGGCAGATCACCTTGATGCTGATCGCCCTTGGCCTGACCGGAGCGGGGGCGTTTCTGGCGCTGCCCAGCGTATTGCCGATCTTTGCCGCAAATCCCTATCTGAATGGCGTTATCATCGCGGTGTTTTTCATCGGTGTGATTGCCTGTTTCTATCAGGTTTTGCAGCTGGTCGGATCGGTGCGTTGGATCGAAAACTTCGCCTCAGACGCGCCGGACCCCGATACGGTTGCCCCGCAATTGTTGGCACCGCTAGCGTCGCTTTTGCGCACACGTGGCGCGCGGATGCAGGTAAACGCGACATCAACACGGTCAATCCTGGATTCGGTAAGCACCCGCATAGACGAGGCCCGCGAAATAACGCGGTATATCGTCAACATGCTGATCTTCCTTGGCCTTTTGGGGACATTCTACGGATTGGCGACGACGGTTCCAGCAGTGGTCGAAACCATCCGCAGCCTTGCCCCGCAAGAAGGCGACGGCAGTACCGATATGTTCGCACGGCTGATGACCGGGCTGGAATCGCAACTGGGCGGGATGGGCGTCGCCTTTGGGTCGTCCTTGCTGGGCTTGGCGGGATCGCTGGTTGTGGGGCTGCTGGAGCTCTTTGCCGGGCACGGCCAGAACCGATTCTATCAAGAACTGGAAGATTGGCTAAGCTCGATCACCCGCATCGGTTTTTCAGCCGGAGAAGACGGCGGGTCAGATCAAGGTGCCGTCGCGGGCGTTTTGGATCATATCACCGAGCAGATGGACACGTTTAGGGAGCTGATCGGGCAGTCAACTGAAAGCCAGACTGCCTTAAACACACGTCTTGCCTCGCTTGCCAGTGCTGTTGAAGCGTTGACCGAACGCAGCGCGCAAGGGGATGCCTCCAACGACAGTCTCGAGAGGATCGCCAAAGGCCAAGAACGCATGATTGCAGCGTTGGAAACGCAGGAAACCGACGATCCGATTGACGCCGAAAGTCGTATGCGCCTGCGGTCGATTGATGTGCAAATGCTACGGATACTCGAGGAAATATCGGCCGGACGACAAGAAACCATGGCAGAGTTGCGCAAAGATATATCGTTGCTGGCCAAGGCGCTTTCTGCTCCGCGCGCGCCCGAAGCACGCCGCATGCGGTCCCCGGACAAGCCTGCGTCCGAGGATAGCTAGGCATGGCGCTTTCCCGACGCTCAGGATCACGGTTCCAATCCTCCATTTGGCCCGGTTTCGTTGATGCAATGACCGGGCTTTTGCTGGTGCTGATGTTTGTGTTGACCATTTTTATGGTGTTGCAAGCGGTACAAACTCAGCGGATCAGCGGGCAAGAAGATGAACTGAACTCACTGTCGGGTGAGGTCGCAGCCCTTGCGCAGGCCCTTGGGATGGAGCGCCAGACCAGCGCGAATCTTGAGATGCGAGTGGGGGCGTTGAATGCGTCGCTGACGTCGGCGCAGGATAAGGCGGCAGAGCAGGCGGCGTTGATCGCGTCACTGACCTCAACCGCGCAAGCGCAGGCCGCCCAATTGCAGGACGCGCAGGCACAGATCACTTCTTTCGAAGCGCAGGTGGCGAGTTTGCTGTCACAACGCGACGATGCGCAGACGCGTGTCACGTCGCTAGAGAACGAACAGGCCGAATTGCTCAGCGCGCAAGAGGCGCTCAACCTTGCTTTGGCTCAGGCGCGCAGTGAAACAGATGCGCAGGCCGAAGCCGCACGGCTGGCCGCTGCACGCCGCGAGGCGCTGGATGCCTTGGTCGCTGATTTGCGGGCCCGCAATGCCGAAGCGGAATCACAGCTAGAGGCCGCGGAACAAGCCAACGCCGAAGCACTGTCCGAGGCGGAAGCCGCCAAGCTGGCAGAGGCGGCAGCAGCAGAGTTGCTGCGCGCCAAATTGCAGGATGCTGATGCAGAGCTCACTGCCATTACCCTCGCGCTTGAGGCGCAGCGCAAAGATGCCGAAGACACGTTGACTCTGCTGGCCGCCGCGCGCGCCGCCGAGGCTGAACTGGCTGCCCAGCTGAATGCGTCCGAAGCGGCGCGGCAAGAGGCCATGGCACAGGCCGCCGCGCAAATGACTGACGCGGAAAAACAGGCCGCGCTTTTGGCGTTGGCACAGTCTGCCTTGGCCGGAGAAGAACAGATCAGCGCCGAGGCGCAGCGCCAGACCGAGCTGTTGAACCAGCAAGTTGCATCCCTGCGGGGGCAGTTGGGTGAATTGCAGGCGCTCTTGGATGATGCCGTGGCGCGCGATGCCGCAAAAGAGGTGCAGTTACAGTCGCTGGGTTCCGATCTGAACACCGCACTCGCCCGCGTCGCCGCCGAGGAACGCCGTCGCGCAGAGCTGGAAGCTGCTGAACGCAAACGTCTGGAGGCAGAGACGAAAAACCTTGAGCAGTACCGGTCAGAATTTTTTGGCCGTCTGCGTGATCTTTTGGGCAATCAGCCCGGGGTGCGCATTGAAGGGGACAGGTTTGTCTTCTCGTCCGAGGTGCTGTTTCCCCCCGGTGCCGCGACTTTGTCGGGGGAGGGCCGTAATGAAATCGCCAAGGTCGCCAGCATCTTGCGCAATGTCGCGTCGGAAATTCCGCCGGAAATCGACTGGGTCATTCGCGTGGACGGCCATACGGACAACCAACCGCTTTCGGGACTGGGAGAGTTCGAGGATAATTGGGAGCTTAGCCAGGCGCGCGCGCTATCTGTGGTGCGCTACATGATTAACTTTTTGGGCATCGCGCCTGACAGGCTTGCCGCTAACGGGTTCGGACAGTATCAGCCCGTTGCACCCGGTGATAGCGAAGCGGCCCGCGCGCAAAATCGCCGGATCGAGCTGAAATTCACCGAAAAATAATCACCGCACGGCGAGGGTCATGGCCTGTCGGCTCAATACATCGGCCCCGCGCGTCAGGATCACGACGCCATCGTAACGTCCTGTGGGCCACGGTTTTGTACGCCGCTTTTTGCCAATGGCGCGAAAGGATTGTGCCTGCGTCTTGGTTAACGTGACATCATCCGCGATCACCAGCCCTTGAGGGCCAGTGATAGAGAGTTTCATCACGTCGCCCGGCTGGCTGCCAAACAGATAGCCCCAAATCACCAGCGCGGGTGCGTCGGCCGGAAGCGTTTGCAGATCGACCGTGCCGGCTTTGATGTCATCAAACTTGGGAATGGCCTGTGCAAATCCAGCGTCGATCAGGCCGCCGGGGCGATATTCCGGGCGATCCTGCCACAGGTTACTGTCGCCGGGGGTAGCGCAGGTCGTGACGCCATCGGGGTCAAAGGGGTCGACGACCTTGCCATCCTTGCGCACGGAGAAGTGGAGATGCGGGAACGCGGCCTTGCCCGAATGGCCCACGAATCCCAGTTCCTGCCCCTGCCACAGTTTTTGGCCGGGTTTGACAATCACCGATCCCTTTTTTAGGTGGCAATATTGGGTTTCCCAACCATTTCCGTGGTCGATCACCACGCCGTTCCCACATTCGCGACCGGCAATTTTGCCCGACTGCGCGGTGAAATACTGGACGTCATCCATGCCGTCACGAACCCCTTTTACACGGCCTGCAGCACTTGCCAGCACTCGGATGTTGCGCGCCATATCGCTGCGGCTGGACAGGGCGAAATCGGTGCCCTTGTGCCCGTCATAGCTGAGAGTCGAGCATGTGAAATCCGACGCCTCGGGCGATGGATCACTATCGACATATTGCTGAATATAGCAGTCACCGGTCAAATCGCAGTCGATGGGCGGTGAAAGTAAAAAGGCCTCTGCCAGCGCGGGGCTGGCAAAGGCCAAGGCAAGGCAAAGTGCCGTGCCGGTTCGCTTCATTCTGCCGTCAAAAGCGGTGGCTTGTTTCCCGTCAGTTTGGGGTTTTCTGCCCCAAGAACTGTCAGATCCAACTCGCCCTTCTTGACGCCAACTTTGACAACGCCGCCTTTGGCCAATTTACCGAACAGCAATTCCTCGGCCAGCGGCTTCTTGATGTGCTCTTGGATCACGCGGCCCAAAGGACGTGCGCCCATTTTCGCATCATAGCCTTTGTCGGCCAGCCATTCAGCGGCTTTGGTGGACAGCTCAATCGTGACGTTGCGGTCCATCAATTGTGCTTCAAGCTGCAGAACAAACTTTTCGACCACGCGCATGATGACTTCTTTGGGCAGTGGCGCAAAGCTGATCACGGCGTCCAGACGGTTGCGGAATTCAGGCGTGAAGGTCCGTTCAATCGCGGCAGTGTCTTCGCCTGTGCGGCGATCACGGCCAAAGCCGATGGCTTCTTTCGCTTGTTCGGATGCGCCCGCGTTCGATGTCATGATCAACACAACATTGCGGAAATCCACTGTCCGGCCATTGTGGTCGGTCAACTTGCCGTGATCCATCACCTGCAACAGGATGTTGTAGACATCCGGGTGGGCCTTTTCCATTTCGTCCAGCAGCAGCACACAGTGCGGGTGTTGGTCGACGCCATCGGTCAGCATGCCACCCTGATCAAACCCTACATAGCCGGGAGGGGCACCAATCAACCGGGAAACGGCGTGCTTTTCCATATACTCGGACATGTCAAAGCGCAGCAGTTCCACGCCAAGCGTGTCGGCCAATTGCTTTGCGACCTCGGTTTTACCCACGCCGGTTGGACCTGCGAACAGGTAGTTGCCGATGGGTTTTTCCGGTTCGCGCAGACCTGCACGTGCCAGCTTGATGGCCGAGGACAATGCATCAATCGCCTTGTCCTGACCAAATACAACACGTTTCAGCGACGCTTCGAGGTCCTTGAGAACGACAACATCGTCTTTCGACACGTTCTTGGGCGGAATGCGCGCGATCTTTGAGACCACAGCCTCGACCTCTTTGGTGCCAATGGTTTTGCGCCGCTTTGAGGCGACGACAAGATGTTGTGCAGCCCCGGCCTCGTCAATTACATCGATGGCAGAGTCCGGCAGTTTGCGATCATTGATATAACGATGTGCAAGTTCCACGGAGGTGCGGATCGCGTCGGCGGTATATTTGACTGAGTGGTGATCTTCGAAATAGGGTTTGATACCACGCAGGATTTTCACCGCATCTTCGACCGATGGCTCGTTTACGTCGATCTTCTGGAAGCGACGTGCAAGGGCGCGGTCTTTCTCAAAATGTTGGCGAAATTCCTTGTAGGTGGTTGAGCCCATGGTGCGCAGTTTGCCGCCTGCGAGTGCAGGTTTCAGCAAGTTCGACGCATCCATTGCACCGCCCGACGTCGCACCCGCACCGATGACGGTGTGGATTTCATCGATGAACAACACCGCGTTTTTGTGCTCTTCCAGCTCGGTTACCACGGCTTTCAGGCGCTCCTCAAAGTCACCGCGGTAGCGCGTACCAGCCAACAGTGCCCCCATGTCGAGGGAATAGATCGTGGTTTCGGCAAGCACTTCGGGTGTTTCGCCCGCAACGATTTTGCGCGCCAGACCTTCGGCGATGGCTGTTTTACCAACGCCGGGATCGCCGACCAAAAGCGGGTTGTTCTTGCGGCGGCGGCACAGCACCTGAATGCAACGCTCGACCTCCGCATCGCGGCCGATCAGCGGATCAATGTCGCCTTCGCGCGACTTGGCGTTCAAATCCACGCAATATTTCTCAAGCGCAGTTTCTTTCTTGTCGCCATCGGTGACGCCTTGGGCTTCTTCTTCGTGCTCGGGCGCACCTGAGACAGAGCGTGGTTCACCGAATGCAGGGTCTTTGGCCACACCATGGGCGATGAAATTCACTGCGTCATAGCGGGTCATGTCCTGCTCTTGCAGGAAATAGGCGGCGTTGCTTTCACGTTCGGCAAAGATCGCGACAAGCACATTTGCGCCCGTTACTTCGGTGCGACCGGAAGATTGGACATGGATGGCCGCGCGCTGAATTACGCGTTGGAACGCGGCAGTTGGCACCGCTTCGGATCCGTCAATATCGGTGACCAGATTGCTCAGATCCTCGTCGACGAATTCAACGAGGGTTTCGCGCAATTCGGTCATGTTGACAGAACACGCTTTCATGACTTGAACCGCATCCGGTTCATCAATCAGGGCCAGCAGCAAATGTTCAAGCGTTGCAAACTCGTGCTTGCGCGCGTTTGCCAAGGCCAAAGCAGCGTGAATGGCTTGTTCTAAAGTAGACGAGAATGAAGGCACGGGCGTGCTCCTTTTCGATCTGTGTCGGTTCGGTGTCCACGGATAGGCGCACCTGAGCCGAGCATGGCCTCATAGTATTAGAGTTTGGTTGATCATGGCAAAGCTTCAAGGCTTTTTTGTAATAATCTCGTCACAATTAACGTGAACGGGCGATTTTGACCATGATTGCGGCGCTTAGAAACGATCTTTGCGGGCGCGGATTTCAGCAAACACATCTGTGTCGGTGGCGTTTTCCATTCCCAACTCAGCGCGAATACCGGGATCGGCGGGGCGCAAAAAGGGGTTGGTTTCAAGTTCCGTTGAAAGCGTCGAGGGCACCGTCGGCACGCCATCCTTGCGCGCCTGATCGATTTCTCTTGAGCGAGATATAAGTGCCTGATTTTCAGGATCAACCGTTAACGCAAATTTTGCGTTTGATTGAGTGTATTCGTGGCCTGAACAGACGGTGGTATCGACGGGCAGTTTCATCAGCTTTTGCAGGCTGCCCCACATCTGCGCGGGGGTGCCTTCGAACAGGCGGCCACAGCCAAGCGCCATAAGGCTATCGGCAGTAAAGACACATTTCGCATCAGGGACATAAAGTGCAATATGCCCGACCGTGTGGCCAGAGACATCCATGATCTGCACGTCATGGCCAGCAAATGTGAATGTGTCGCCGTCTTCGACCGCGTGATCCAACGCGGGCAGGCGGTGGGCGTCGGCCTTGGCCCCCAGAATGCGCGCGGGGTGTTGCGCGGTTAGTTCAGGCACACCTTGGATATGGTCGGGATGGTGATGCGTCAGCCAGATTTCTGACAGCGTCCAGCCGAGTTCTTTTAACTTGTTAGAGATGGGGGCGGCCTCGGGCACGTCGATCAGCGCAACATGTCCGCTCGCTTGATCGCGCAACAGGAAGGCGTAGTTGTCTGAAAGGCAGGGAATTGTCACAAGATCGAACGGCATGGCGGGGCTCCTGACTGGGCATTTGGGGTGATAGTACCCTCCGCATACCGAGGGGCAAGGGGATAACAGATGTTCAGGCGGCAAGAACGCATGTGTCTTGCCAGGCTCGAAATCAAATCGGCGTTTGCATGTCTCTTTTGCAAATGAACGGTTCGGGCTAAGGTCTGACTATCTGATCCGGCAAAAGGTCCGCCCTATGCATCTTGACGTACAAGATCTGCGCAACTTCTATTATCGCAGCGCGCTAGGCCGTGCCGCGCAGTTCTCTTTGCGCAGCCGTATGCTTGAGCTGTGGCCCGAAGCGAAGGGGCAGACTGTGGTGGGTTTCGGCTTTGCCGCACCGTTGCTGCGGCCCTATCTGGCGGATGCGCGCAGGGTGATGACCCTTATGCCCGGCCCGCAGGGGGTTATGCCGTGGCCTGCGGGGATGGCAAACACATCTGTCCTGACCGAAGAAACGCTTTGGCCGATTGAGACAGGCCATGTGGACAAACTCGTTCTGCTGCACGGGCTTGAGACATCGGACAGGCAGGGTGATCTGCTGGAAGAATGCTGGCGCGTTTTGGGGCCGGGGGGCAGGGCTTTGTTTATCGTGCCCAACCGTGCGGGCCTGTGGGCGCGGCGTGATCTTACGCCGTTTGGCTATGGGCGGCCCTATTCGCCGGGCCAGCTTGAGACACAATTGCGCAAACACCAGTTTCTGCCCGAACGCCAATTGGGTGCGCTATATCAAATGCCGTCACCAAAGCGGGTCTGGATGAGATCCGGCAAGCTGTTCGAGAAATTCGGGCGTCACGTGCCGACGATGATGGCGGGGGGCGCTGTCATGGTCGAGGTCACAAAGCTGGTCTATCCCCCCAAGGGCAAAGTCGAACGCCGCGCTGCGCGCAGGTCAATTCGCGTGTTGGAAGGCGTCGGGTCGCCAATCGTCAAACCAGTGTGACAAATACACGTACTGGTTAAAGGGCTGGCTAGAATCGTTTCCAAATGGTTAATGGTGCTGCACCCTCGTGGATAGGGCGGTTTGACACGGGTCAAAGCGTCGCAGTTCAAGAGGGCGCTAAGAATAAGGGGCGGTTTCCGGTCAGAACCTCACTATACTGTGTTGCGGGGCGCAAACCTGTCTGCTACATCGGCCCTGATTTTGACGTCTTGGGTTAATTCAAGCCGCGCCAACACCCCGGTGACGCGAGTTATTCGCATATCCGGCACTGACGTACGAGAGGATGGACGTGTCCGAAACAGCATCGATCTCTACAGGTATCGCAAACCGCTATGCGACTGCCGTGTATGAACTGGCCTCTGAGGCCAAAACCCTTCCAAAGATTGAAAAAGATCTTGATGCGCTGCAAGCCGCTTTGGCTGACAGCGAAGATTTTCAGGACCTGATCCATTCGCCGATCTACACGCGCGAACAGCAGGCTTCCTCGATCAGCGCCATCGCCAAAAAGATGGGCCTGTCTGATACAATGTCTAAAACGCTAGAGCTCATGGCAAACAAGCGCCGCTTGTTCGTTATGCCCCAGCTGATCCAGAACCTGCGCGAGATTATCGCGGTGGAAAAGGGCGAAGTCACCGCTGATGTGGTTTCGGCCAAGGCGCTTACCAAGGCGCAATCTGATAAATTGTCCAAGTCGCTCGCTGCGACGACCGGCAAAAAAATAACGTTGAATGCGACCGTTGATGAAACTCTCATCGGCGGTCTTATCGTCAAAGTGGGCTCTAAGATGATCGACACGTCGATCCGCTCAAAGCTCAATTCCCTCCAGAATGTAATGAAAGAGGTCGGATAAATGGGTATCCAAGCTGCAGAAATTTCTGCGATCCTTAAGGACCAGATCAAGAACTTTGGTCAAGAAGCAGAAGTCGCCGAAGTTGGCCGCGTTCTGTCCGTTGGCGATGGTATCGCTCGTGTATATGGTCTGGACAATGTCCAAGCCGGCGAGATGGTCGAATTCCCCGGTGGTATCATGGGCATGGCCCTGAACCTTGAAACCGACAACGTCGGTGTTGTTATCTTTGGGTCCGACCGCGACATCAAAGAAGGCGACACAGTCAAGCGCACCAACTCCATCGTGGACGTTCCAATCGGCAACGGCCTGCTGGGTCGTGTTGTTGACGGTCTGGGTAACCCCATTGACGGCAAAGGCCCCATCGCATCCACCGAGCGTGGCCTTGCAGATGTTAAAGCCCCCGGCATTATCCCACGTAAATCGGTTCACGAACCAATGGCGACAGGCCTCAAGTCTGTTGACGCGATGATCCCTGTTGGCCGTGGCCAGCGCGAATTGATCATTGGTGACCGTCAAACTGGTAAAACAGCTGTCGCACTTGACGCGATCCTGAACCAACAGCAAGTCAACGCCGCCGCTGGCGACGACGAAAGCAAGAAAATGTACTGCGTGTACGTTGCGATCGGTCAAAAGCGTTCGACTGTTGCCCAGCTTGTTAAAAAGCTCGAAGAAACCGGCGCGATTGAATATTCTATCGTTGTTGCCGCGACCGCGTCCGAGCCTGCACCAATGCAGTACCTCGCACCGTACTCTGCGACAGCCATGGCGGAATTCTTCCGCGACAACGGCCGCCACGCTTTGATCATCTATGATGACTTGTCCAAGCAGGCTGTTTCTTATCGCCAAATGTCCCTGCTGCTGCGTCGTCCACCCGGCCGCGAAGCGTACCCAGGTGACGTTTTCTATCTTCACTCCCGGTTGCTTGAGCGTTCCGCGAAACTGGGCGATGACGCAGGCAACGGCTCTTTGACAGCTTTGCCAATCATTGAAACTCAAGGCGGCGACGTTTCGGCGTTTATTCCAACCAACGTGATTTCGATCACCGACGGTCAGATCTTCCTTGAAACCGAATTGTTCTACCAAGGCATCCGCCCTGCTGTGAACACCGGTCTGTCGGTTTCGCGCGTTGGTTCCTCTGCTCAAACCAAAGCAATGTCTTCTGTTGCTGGTCCGGTTAAACTGTCCTTGGCTCAGTACCGCGAAATGGCGGCCTTTGCTCAGTTCGGTTCCGACCTTGACGCATCCACACAGCAATTGCTGGCCCGTGGTGCACGTCTTACAGAACTGATGAAGCAGCCACAGTACTCCCCTCTGACCAACGCCGAGATCGTCTGCGTTATCTATGCGGGTACAAAGGGCTTCCTTGACAAAATCGACGTTAAAGAAGTCGGCCGCTTTGAAGCCGGTCTGCTGGCGCACCTGCGCAGCAAGCACGCTGATCTGATGAAAGACATCACCGAAAACGATCGCAAGGTTAAGGATGAGCTGGAAGACAAGATCAAAGCTGCCATCGAATCTTTCGCCGCTGACTTCGCTTAAGGGAGGGAAGGCAGATGCCAAACCTCAAGGATCTAAAAAATCGGATCGCGTCGGTGAAAAATACCCGCAAGATCACGAAAGCCATGCAAATGGTTGCCGCGGCGAAACTTCGCCGCGCGCAGGAAGCTGCCGAACAGTCACGCCCCTACACAGAGCGTTTTAACGCTGTGATGTCGCGGCTGGCCGCATCGGTTGGTGGATCGGATTCCGCGCCCAAACTGCTCAGCGGTACAGGCGAGGATAAGGTGCACCTGCTGGTGGTCATGACCGCAGAGCGCGGTTTGTGCGGTGGTTTCAACGCCAACATCGCAAAGCTTGCCAAAATCCATGCCCGCCGTCTGATTGACGCGGGCAAGGAAGTCAAAATCTTGACTGTTGGCAAAAAAGGCCGCGACAGCATTCGTCGCGAGTTCGCCAAGAACTTGGTGGGTCACGTTGACCTGACCGAAGTTAAGCGTATCGGTTATGCCGACGCGCAAGGCATCGCAAAAGATGTGCTTGGTCGCTTTGACGCGGGTGAATTTGATGTCGCAACGATCTTTTATGCAAAGTTCGTGAACGTCGTCAGCCAGACCCCAACGGCGCAGCAGATTATCCCTGCCTCCTTCGACACCGAAGAAGGCGCGGGCGAGGTGACAACATTGTTCGACTACGAGCCCAGCGAAGAGGCCATCTTGGCCGACCTGCTGCCGCGCGGTGTCGCAACAGCTATCTTCTCGGCTCTGCTGGAAAACGCGGCTTCTGAACAGGGCGCGCGGATGTCTGCAATGGACAACGCGACACGTAACGCCGGTGAGATGATCGAAGATCTGACCATCGAGTACAACCGTTCCCGTCAGGCCGTCATCACCAACGAGCTGATCGAAATCATTTCCGGCGCGGAAGCGCTGTAAGGTATTGGAGAAAAACGACATGGCAAACGCAGTCGGCAAAATTACACAAGTCATCGGCGCCGTCGTCGATGTGCAGTTTGAGGATCACCTGCCAGAGATCCTTAACTCTGTTGTGACAGATAACCATGGCAGAAGACTGATCCTCGAAGTGGCTCAGCACCTTGGCGAAAACACAGTGCGCACCATCGCGATGGACGCGACCGAAGGTCTTGTTCGTGGCCAGAAGGTTGAAGACACAGGCGCACCGATCTCGATCCCCGTTGGTAACTCCACTTTGGGTCGCATCATGAACGTTGTGGGCGAGCCTATCGACGAAAAAGGCGAAATCGCTTCGACCGAGCGTCGCTCGATCCACGCGGATGCGCCCGAGTTCTCCGAGCAGTCCACAACATCCGAAGTTCTGGAAACAGGCATCAAAGTTATCGACCTTTTGGCCCCTTACGCCAAAGGTGGTAAAATTGGTCTGTTCGGCGGTGCCGGCGTTGGCAAAACCGTTCTGATTATGGAACTGATCAACAACATCGCCAAAGTGCACTCTGGCTACTCGGTTTTCGCCGGTGTGGGCGAGCGTACACGTGAAGGTAACGACCTTTACCACGAGATGATCGAATCCAACGTTATCAACCCTGATGACCTGGAAAAATCACAAGTGGCACTGGTGTACGGCCAGATGAACGAGCCTCCCGGTGCGCGTATGCGTGTTGCCCTGACAGGTCTGACATTGGCCGAACAGTTCCGCGATCAATCCGGTACAGACGTTCTGTTCTTCGTCGACAACATCTTCCGCTTTACACAAGCCGGTTCCGAAGTTTCGGCTCTGCTTGGCCGTATTCCTTCGGCGGTTGGCTATCAGCCAACACTGGCGACCGACATGGGTGCGATGCAAGAACGTATTACATCGACCAAATCCGGTTCGATTACATCGGTGCAAGCCGTTTACGTTCCTGCGGATGACCTTACCGACCCTGCGCCTGCGACATCGTTTGCGCACCTTGATGCGACAACCGTTCTGGACCGTTCGATCTCGGAAAAGGGTATCTACCCTGCTGTTGACCCGCTTGGTTCCACCTCGCGCTTGATGGACCCGTCCATCGTTGGCGAAGAGCACTATAACGTCGCCCGTGACGTTCAGGGTGTTCTGCAGCGCTACAAGTCGCTTCAGGATATCATCGCAATCCTCGGCATGGACGAACTGTCAGAAGACGACAAACTGGCCGTGGCCCGTGCACGCAAGATCGAACGTTTCCTCAGCCAGCCTTTCGACGTTGCCAAGGTGTTCACTGGTGCCGACGGCAAGCAGGTTCCTTTGGAAGAAACAATCCAGTCGTTCAAGGCTGTTGTTGCAGGCGAATACGATCACCTGCCCGAAGGTGCCTTCTACATGGTTGGCGGCATCGAAGAAGTGAAGGCGAAAGCCGAGAAAATGGCGGCAGACGCCGCTTAAGGAGCGCTGAAAAATGGCAGACACAATGCAATTCGACCTCGTTTCGCCAGAGCGGCGGCTGGCCTCGATGCAGGTGACGGCCGTTCAGATTCCCGGGTCTGATGGGGACATGACAGCAATGCCTGATCATGCCCCCACGATCACCACGTTGCGCCCCGGTGTGCTGCGTGTTGATGGCCCCGGAGGTGCTACGGAATATGTTGTGACCGGCGGCTTTGCCGAGATCTCAGCCAGTGGTGTGTCGGTTCTTGCCGAACGTGCCGTGCCAAAGGGTGCAATGACCCAAGAGCATCTGGACGAGATGATGGAAGAAGCCAAAACAATGTACGCGACGGCCAAAGACAATTTTGTCAATGAGCCGGGCCCTGTTGATGACGCGGCCAAGCTATTGTCTGACATGGTTGCCCTTGGAGATCACATCGGGTTGTCGAGCAAACAACCCAACCTTTGATCTTCAGATCGCATAAATGATTAAAGGGCCTCGCAATGCGGGGCCTTTTCTATTTCCGATGATCACATTAAGCTTTGTTAACCTATTGGATTATCAAGCTAAGGCTCAGTAACACTGCATGAAACGGATGGATGGAAATACTGTAGGCGTCGAAAGCGGGGAGACATTGCTTTTCTCTGATTTCGAGGATGGCGGCGATATGTGGTCCGGCACCGGCGAACGCGAACGCCGCCAGCGTATTATTTTCTCAACACCGTTTAAATCGCCGCCGACCGTACAAGCGTCACTGGCCCTTTGGGACGTTGACGCAGCCACGGTGATGCGCGGTGATCTGATATCGGAAAATATCGCTGAAGAGGGTTTTGATCTGGTTTTCAAAACCTGGGGGGACACGCGCTTTGCCCGTGCCCGGGTTGCGTGGCTGGCGATAGGTCCGCTGCCCCGCGAGGATGATTGGGACCTTTACTAAAGGCCCCAACAGTTGCCCGCCCGCTTAGCTGGGGTTGTACATACCGTCATATATTGGTTCGAGGGATTCCGCGTCAAACAGCGAGGATACCGAGGTGCCGTTCCAGATGTTCAGGATCGCTTGGGCAAAGATCGGTGCCGTTGGCACAATCCGAATGTTTTCAGCCTGTTTGACGGCATCGGTGGGCTGGATGCTGTCGGTGATCACCAGCGACTTCATCACGGAATCCTTGATCCGCTGAACGGCAGGGCCGGACATGACGCCGTGGCTGATATAGGAATGCACTTCCTTGGCACCGGCTTCCAGCAGTACTTCGGCGGCCTTACAGAGGGTACCAGCGGTGTCGCAAATATCGTCCACGATCAGGCACACCTTGTCGGTGACATCCCCGATCACAGTCATTTCAGACACTTCGCCAGCTTTCTCGCGGCGTTTATCGACGATGGCAAGCGGCGAGTTAATGCGTTTGGCCAACTCGCGGGCGCGTGCCACGCCACCCACATCGGGCGAGATGACCATCAATTCGTCCATGCGATCTTTGAACTCATTCTTGATATCAAGGGCAAAGACCGGCGATGCGTAAAGGTTATCCACGGGGATGTCGAAGAAGCCCTGAATCTGCGCGGCGTGCAGGTCCATCGTCAGGATGCGTTCGATGCCTGTGCCGACCATCATGTTCGCCACTAGCTTGGCTGTGATGGGTGTACGGGCCTTGGTGCGGCGATCCTGACGGGCATAGCCAAAGTATGGCAGGACAGCCGTGACACGTGCGGCTGACGACCGGCGCAGGGCGTCTGCCATGACCAGCAGTTCCATCAGGTTGTCATTAGCTGGGTTCGATGTCGGCTGGATGATGAACATATCCTCGCCGCGTACGTTCTCGAAAACCTCGACGAAAACTTCGCTGTCGTTGAAACGTTCAACCCGCGCATTCACCAATCCGACATTCACCCCGCGGTGCAGCGACATGCGCCGTGCAATCGCTTTGGCCAATGGCATGTTCGCATTACCTGAGATCAGTTTGGGTTCGGATGTTTGAGCCATGTGCAAAGGGTCCCCGGTTGCATAACATGTGACAGATTCGTGACGTTGACTCCGCTTAACATGACCTTACGGTCTGGCAAAGCTACCCGGGACTGGATCGGAGACCTTAATGCCCCATATAGACTATTTTTTTGCGACTCTTTCGCCATATGCCTATTTGGCGGGAAATCGGCTGGAGGAAATCGCGTTAAAGCATAGTGCGACGATCACCTATAAGCCGTTTGATCTGATTACGGGTTTCGGGCGGACGGGGGGGCAACCGCCCAAAGACCGGCACCCCAGCCGGCAGGAATACCGCGCGATTGAATTGCCCCGTCAGGCCAAGAAACTGGGCATGCCATTCAATCTGAAACCGGCGTTTTGGCCGACAAATGGTGCCCCGTCGTCCTATGCGATTATCGCCGCGCAAAACGAGGGTGGCGGCGATGTTGGCAAGCTGTGCCAGTTGATCATGCAAGCCGTTTGGGTCGAGGACCGCGACATCGCCCAAGACGACGTGGTGCGCGACTGCCTTGCCAAGGCGGGATTTGACCCCGCAGTCGCAGACAAAGGGTTGCTGCAAGGGGCCGACACCTATGCCCGAAACCTAGAAGAGGCCGTTGAAAAGGGTGTGTTCGGTGCGCCGTTCTATATTCTAGATGATGGTCAAAAGTTTTGGGGCCAAGACCGGCTGGAAGATCTTGAAATGTGTTTGGATGGCCGTTTGTGACGCTTAAGACTTTTTCGCGCAGCTTTGGGCATGGTCCCCGTCGCGCATTGGCAATTCATTGTACGCTGGCCCATTCCGGCGCGTGGCGCGGCGTGGCCGAGGCTTTGTCCGACGATTTGACCCTGCTGGCCTACGATCTGCCCTCGCATGGGAAATCGGGCGACTGGGACGGGCAGGGCAATGTGCATGATGTGGCGACCGATATGGCCCGTGCCTTGCTGACCGAGCCGATGGATATTATCGGCCATTCTTTCGGGGCGACCGTGGGTATGCGTCTGGCAATAGAAAGCCCCGAACTGGTGCGCAGCTTGACCATGTTTGAACCGGTCTATTTTGCCGCTGCCCTGATCGATGATCCTGACCGGGTGCGCGCCGCAGATCGCAACAGCGCCGCCTTCAACGTCGCCTACGAGAGTGGCGACACCATGGAGGCCGCACGCATTTTCAATACCGGCTGGGGCGATGGCAGTGGCTGGGAAAAGACCCCCGAAAAGCTGCGCCAGTATATGGCGGACCGCATCCATTATGTGCCGGCCAGTCAGCCGTTTTTGCGCGACGATAGCGCGGGTTTGTTACAGCCCGGGATGTTTGAGCGCGCGATCATGCCGGTGCTGCTGATGGATGGCGCGACCTCGGGCGATATGGCCTTTGCAATCAATGAATCGCTGGCCAAGCGGTTGCCAAACGTCACCTGCCGCACCATCGCAGGGGCAGGGCACATGGCCCCGCTGACGCATCCGGTGGCAGTTGCTGATGAAATCCGGGCGCTTCTGGCGGAAACCTAGCGGTTAGAAATGCGAAAGAAACTGGTCGATCGCAGGTTTCCCGATTGACCAGTCGCAGACCAGCCGCGCCCCAAGCAATTCTTCAGGGTCATCGCCCTCAAGCGATCCGTTCCAGATGTAGTATTTGGCACCGGCGTCATGCAGCTTTTGGTGAATGCGGCGTGGCCAGCTGGCGAAAATCATATTGGCATCTGGCTGATGCAAAAACGCTGCCCCCGCCGCGCGCAACCCAGCGACAAGATGCGCCGCGCTGTCATTGGCCTGCTGTGCCATCGTCATCCACAGATCATCCTGCATATATCCCGCCATTTGCGCCGATAGATAACGGTGCTTGGAAAACAGATGGGCCCCGCGCTTGCGGCGTAATTCGAACTCCCACGCTTTGGTTGGGTCAAAAAACACAACTGCTTCGACCCCCATGCAGCCGTTCTTGGTGCCGCCAAAGCTCACCACATCAACGCCAGCTTTCCATGTCATCTCGGCCGGGGTGCACCCCAATGCCACCAGCGCGTTGGCAAAACGTGCCCCATCCAGATGCACGGGCAGGTCATAGCCTTTCGCCACGGTCGTCAGCGCGCGGATCTCGTCCAAGGTGTGCACCGACCCGCGCTCGGTGACTTGGGTGATCGACACCGGCCCGCGCTGCGCGCCATGCACATTGCCGTCGGGGTGCTTTTCAATGGCGCGGCGCAAGGCGTCTGGCGTCATCATGTCGTCGGTTTCGATCACGGTCAGCTTGGCCGCGCCGGCATAGAACTCCGGCGCGTTGCATTCGTCTTCGTTAATGTGAGAGGTGGTCGAACAAAATATCGTCTGCCACGGTTTGGCATAGCAGGCCAGCGCCAGCGCATTAGCCGCCGTGCCAGTGGCGACCAGATATACCTCAGCCTGAGGGGCCTCGAACGCGGTGCGAATGGCATCGCGCACCTCGTCCATAATCGCATCCTTGCCATAGGGCATCGCGTGCCCCTCGTTGGCTTGGGTCAACCGCGCCATGATCTGGGGGTGAACGGGGCCTGCGTTGTCAGAGGCAAAAAACATCAGGTCGGCTCCTCAATGATATGATCTTCCCATTCCTCGAACGGGGTATCGAATTCTGAAACGGTGCCATATTGCACCGAAATACCGGCGGTATGCACGCTGTCCGGATCGCCGGAAATCAGCGGATGCCAATCATACAGCGGTTTACCCTGCCACAGCAGGCGATAGGCGCAGGTCAGCGGCATCCAATAGGCATGGGTGTCCAGATTTTCAGGCTTAAGCACGATGCAATCGGGTACAAATTGATGGCGGTTTTCATAATGGGTGCAGCGACAGGTGGCATCGTCCAGCAACCGGCAGGCCACGCGGGTCAAGGCGACTTCTTGTGTGTCCTCGTCCTCAAGCTTGTTGAGGCAGCATTTTCCGCAGCCATCACACAGGGCTTCCCATTCGGCAGGGGACATCTGGGCAAGGGGTTTCTTCTCCCAAAACCGTTTCGCCAAGCCCTTGGCCGCAATCGGATCGGTCATAGTGCAGCCAGAATGGCACGTGCCTGGGCGCTGTCGGAATCCATCTGTGTGATCAGCGTATCAAGCCCGTCAAACTTTTCCTCGCCGCGCAGATGCTCAATCAAGGCGACGGATACATGCTTGCCATATAAATCGCCCGTGAAATCAAAAATGAACGTCTCAAGATTTGCTTTGTTCTCGCCGAACATCGGACGCACCCCAAGGCTGGCGACACCGTGATAACGCCCGGCCTGCGGCCCTTCGAGCACATCTACCAACACCGCATAGACCCCAAAGGCAGGCGGGTGCAGCCCGTCGATTGACATGTTTGCCGTGGGATAGCCTAATTCGCGCCCCCGCTTCTCACCGTGCAAGATCGGGCCCTCAACGCGGTGCCAATGTCCCAGCATGGCAGCGGCCTCACGGGGCTTGCCTGCCGACAATGCAGCGCGGATCGCGGTTGATGATACCGTGCTTTCGCCCTTGGCCATCAACGGGGCTATGGTCACGCCAAACCCCATCTCGGTCCCGAAATCACGCAGCATCTCGGCGGTGCCTGCACGTTTCTTGCCAAAGCAAAAATCTGCGCCAACCACCACATGGCGCAAACCCAATCCATCGACCAAAACATCCTTAGCAAAGCCGCGGGGGCTTAGCGCCGACAAGGCGGCATCGAATTGCAATTCGTACAGCTTTTTCACCCCAATCTTTTCCAGTTGATGCGCCCGCGCTTCGGCACCCATCAGGCGAAACGGCGGGGCAGAGGCGGCAAAAAACTCGCGGGGGTGCGGCTCAAACGTGACAACGCCCAAGGGGGCATCGGGCAGGGCATTTCTGGCAAGGTCAATGACGGACCGATGCCCCAGATGCACGCCATCAAAGTTCCCGATCGCCGCGGTGGCCCCGCGATCAGACGCGCTCACAAATTGATAATCTCGAATGATATCCATGGCCAAGGTCGTAGCCCCGTCTGACCTGACTGACAAGCGGCGGCCCTGCTTCTCTGGCTCAAAAATATCCCGGGGGTGTGGGGGCTGGCCCCCACCCGGTGCAGAATTAGTCAAACCACCGATATATGGTCGACACCGCGATCAGTCGAATTTACGCGAGGGTGCCAGAACGGTTGCTTCGCCAACCAACACTTTCTTGCCCTCGACCGCGCAATGACAGTCCAGCTTGACCCGGCGTTTGGCGACATCAATGTCGATCACTTTGACTTCGGCATAGACCATGTCACCGGGGCGCACGGGGGCCAGAAACTTGAGCGACTGGCCCATGTAGACTGTGCCATGACCGGGCAGTTGTTCACCAATCACGGCCGAGATCAGGCCGGCGGTCAGCATTCCGTGGGCAATACGCCCCTCAAAAATCGTGTCTTGGGCATAGTCGTCATCCAGATGCACCGGGTTCCGGTCGGTAGAGATCTGCGCGAACATTTCGATGTCTTCGTCCGTCACCACCTTTTGCAGGTAGCGGGACATGCCCATTTCGATGTCTTCAATACAGATCGTTCCGCGCGGAAGGTTATCCAACATTCTACACCCTTCGGGTAATAAAGTGACGCGCCCATGGGCGTTTGAGACACTTAATTACTTTGCAGGCGCAGAAATGCAAGCAGAAAATGGCTCAGCGCAGGTGCCCGATCGTATATGTCGGCGATGACATTTCCTTTTCCAGATAGCGGTTCAATGCATCGGGATCGGGCTGGGTCGTGGTTTTCGTCTCTTGCGCAGCCAACCCGCCCGAGATGAAAAGCGAATCGATATCTTCGCCCATCGCTCCTTTCACGTCGGTTTGGGCACCATCGCCGATGGCCAGAATATCCTTGTCGGAAATATCGCCTGCCACAGTAAACAGCCTGCGCCGCGCCAGATCATAGATGGGCGGGTGGGGTTTTCCGAAATACAGGCTCTCGCCGCCCATCTCGGTATACAACGCCGCGACCGCACCGGCGCACCATTCGCGGACATCGCCCCGGTCCACGACAATGTCAGGGTTGGCGCAAAGCAGTTTCAGGCCTTTCTGTTTGGCCAGTAACAGCTGGGGGCGCAGCACGCTGGGGTCTTGCAGGGGGTCGAATGGCCCCGTGCAGACAATCCCTTCAGCGTCTTCAAGCGCGACTTTGTTAATTGTGACGGGGTTTTCCAGAATGGCGATCGGGTCAAAGAAATGTTTGAAATTTGGCGGGCCAAGGTGCCAGATATTGTTGCCCACGGTGCCCCGGTACATTGCCGCCCGCGCAGAATCCCCCGAGGTGGCGATGTCATCCCACGCATCATGGGGAACACCGAACTCGGTCATTTGTTTTTCCACACTGGCGCGAGGCCGGGGGGAGTTTGTGACCAAAATCACCTTGCCGCCGCCCTTGCGATAGGCCTGGAGCGCCGCCACAGCATCTGGCAGCGCCTTGACGCCGTCATGGACGCAGCCCCACAGATCCACAAAAAGCGCCTCGTACCGGTCCGAGATTTCAAAGAGATTGTTAATGATCTGGGTCATTGGGGCGTTCCGTTCTGCAATGCATTTTCACCGCAGAAAGCACACATACAAAGGTGGGGCAACAAGATGTGTGGAACTTGGGGCTAGAGTGTCGCCAGATTGTTGGCGATCTCGGCCGCAATGGCATGGGCGTCCACGCCGTCACGTTCCGCAGACACGCGCAACCCCAGCACGTCCGATTGATATCTGCGCGCCAAACTGCGCGGATCATGTGCCGCGCTAATGTCGCCAGCTGCTTGGGCTTGCGCGAAAAGCTGGGCGAACAGCTGTTCCATATTTTGCAAATGCTGGTCTGCCTCTTGGGCGAGAGGGTGACGATGCGCCTGAAGCTCAAGCAGGGTTTTGGACAGCATACAGGCCTTGGCGGGGGCTTTTTCGTTGCCGATTGCCATGGTTGGAAAACGTTTCAGAGCCTCAAGGGGGCCGTGTTCTGTGGCGAGTTGTTTCAGCCGCTCCGTCCCGTCTGCGGCATATTTATTCAGGGCCAGCGCGAACAGGGCATCCTTTGACCCGAACGCCGCGTAAAAGCTGCCTGGTTTCATTTTCAGTGACGCTTCCAGGTCCTTAAGGGACGTGCCGGCCCAACCACGCTGCCAAAACAAATCGCGGGCGCGGTCGATTAACTCGTTGCGGTCGTAGTTTGGTTTGCGCGGCATCACTTCACCTGATTTTGAATGATCACTCAATTATATACTTGAGTGATCGCTCAATAAAGCCTAAATGAACAT
This sequence comes from Sulfitobacter marinus, assembly GCF_900116285.1. Lineage (GTDB taxonomy): Bacteria > Pseudomonadota > Alphaproteobacteria > Rhodobacterales > Rhodobacteraceae > Sulfitobacter > Sulfitobacter marinus. Next base: position 112,579 of record NZ_FPAJ01000002.1, read on the forward strand.
ACCCGACATAATTTAAAGGATTCCGACTGATGACTTTCCCTTCTCACGATCTTGATTCCGCCCCCGAAGCGTCCAAACCGCTCTTGGAGAAATCGCAAAAAGCGTTCGGCCGTTTGCCGGGTCTGCACAAGATTCTGGCCGAAAGCCCCCAAGCCTATGAAGGGTATCAGGTGCTGCACAAGCTGTTCACCGAAACCGATTTCGATGCCGAGGAACTGACCGTTGTCTGGCAGGCGATCAACGTCGAGAATGAATGCCATTATTGTGTGCCCGCCCACACCGGCATCGCAAAAACGATGAAAGTGTCCGAGGAGATTTCCGAGGCGCTGCGCAATGAAACGCCACTGCCCACGCCCAAGCTTGAGGCGCTGCGCACGTTTACGGTTCAGATGTTCCGTGAACGTGGCAATGTGACGGATGCGCAGATGCAGGCATTTTTTGATGCCGGCTATGGCCACCGAGCGGTGCTGGACGTCATTCTGGGGATGGCGCAGAAAACCATGTCGAACTACGTCAACCACGTTGCGCAAACGCCCGTCGACGAGGTGTTTAAACCCCTCGCATGGACCCGTAGTGATACGCCTCTCAAGGTCTAATTGAAGCGACTTACCCGCATTCAGATAAACAAAAGGCCCCTTCGATCCGAAGGGGCCTTTTGCATTTAGATCGTTAGAAGGTCTTTGATGTCAGACCTTGAGGTTCGGGATGATCTGCTTTTTGCGGCTCATGATGCCGGGCAGAACGACCGTGTCGCCGGTGACTGTCGCGCCAAAGCTTTTCTCGGCCACAGATTTTGTCAGATCGTTCGGGATCAACATTGTGGCTTCTTCGTTCAGGATATCGACCACGAACAACAGCACCTGATCGGCACTGTCTTGGGTCGCCACGCCGGGCATTGCCGCCATCAACGCATCCTTGCGGTCCAGTACTGTTGCGGGCGATGTGGTTTCCAGAACCGAAACGCGGAACTGCTTGCCGCCGACTTCGTATTCTTTGCTGTCCATGCGCAGCAATTCAGCCTCGGAAAACGACGAGACGTCGGATTTCGCGGCAAACATCTGTGCGGCGTATTCTGCAATGTCGATGCCCAGATCCTTGGCCAGCGCATGGGCGATTACAGTGTCTTCCTGCGTCGTGGTCGGGCTGCGGAATTCCAGCGTGTCGGACAGGATGCAGGTCAGCATCGCGCCTTTGATGTTTGTGGGCATCTGCGCGATATGATCGCCGATCAATTTATACATGATCGTTGCGGTACAGGCGACCGGCTCCATCGTGATGCTGATCGGGCCTTTGGTCTCAAGTCCGCCCACCAGTTTGTGGTGGTCGATGATCGCCTTGATGTCCGCATCGTTGATGTTGTCTGGCAATTCGGCGGGGTTGTTGGTGTCAACGATCACGACGGGCTGGTCGGCTTCGACGCCCGAAATGATCTGTGGTTTTTCCAGCTTCCAGTGGTCCAGCATGAACAGCGCTTCGGTGTTCGGTTCGCCCAGTAGGGCAGGTGCGGCATCGACGCCTGCGACCTCGTTTAGATACCACGCCCAGATGATCGGGCTGCCGGTGCTGTCGGTGTCGGGGGATTTATGGCCAAAAACGAGCGTTGTCATATGCGGTGTCCTGCAAAGGGGAGGGTTGGATTTTCGCGCCTTATAGGGCGGAGTGCGGCCTTTGTCACCATCTGGTGACGCGCGTGGCTACAACCCCAATTCGGCGCGCTTCTTTTTGGTGAGACCTTGGGCGACGATATCATACGACGCTTTGATGTGGTCACGCAGGCTGGCATCACTAAGCCCTTCGGGCGTGTAATACTGCAGCCATTTCAGGCCACGCGATGCAAGATAGGGCGCGGGCCGCATACCGGGGCTGTCGGACAGGATTTCAAACGCCATTTCACTGGCCTTGAAGCTTACCGTGGCACCACTATTGCCCATGCCGACCACGGCGAACACTTTGCCGCCGATCTTGTAGACATCCGCATTGCCCCATTGCACGACATGAGTGCTGTGGGGCAGGGCGTTGCAAAACTGGTTCATTTCGTCGCGCGTCACGATATCAGCCTAGGGGGTTCTCAGCGCCAATGGAATACTGATAGCAATAACGTCATGAGCACCCCGCGCGAAACTGACCTCTATCCGCCCGTGAAGTCCTTTCTTGAGGATCAGGGCTATGTGGTGAAAGCCGAGGTTGGTGCCGCCGATGTAGTGGCGATCCGCGGGGAAGAACCGCCCGTGGTGGTAGAGCTGAAGCTGGTGTTTTCGCTGGCGCTGTTTCATCAATGTGTTGAGCGGCTCAAGGTCAGCGACGATGTGTATCTGGCCGTCGCGCATAAACCCGGCAAGCCGTTCTACAAAGCGGTCAAGGCCAATACCGTGTTGGCGCGGCGATTGGGGCTTGGGCTGATGACAGTGCGGTTGTCGGATGGGCTGGTGTCGGTGCATTGCGATCCGGGGCCTTATGCACCGCGCAAGAATACCAAACGCAAGGCATCGTTGTTGCGGGAATTTGCGCGACGTCAGGGCGATCCGAATGACGGCGGACAAACGCGCGTCGGGTTGATTACCGCATATCGCCAAGACGCGTTGAAGCTGGCGATATACTTGTTCGAGGTAGGTGCCAGCAAAGGGGCCGATGTGGCCCGCGAGACCGAGGTGAAGCGGGCGACCGTCATGATGCGCGACAATCACTACGGCTGGTTCGAAAAAGTCGAAAAAGGCATCTACGGTATATCACCCGAAGGGGCAGAGGCAGTTAAGACCAGCGGTCGCGTTCTGGGGTCCAGCTGATATTTGCCGCCCAATCCGGTCTGTTACAATTTTTCACAACACAATGGTTGACTAGGACAGGGGACATCCTTAGCTAAACCTCATTAGCACTCCAGGATACTGAGTGCTAATGGCCGCTTCTCCGAACGGGGGAACGTGGCTTGGGAGAATAACTTTGAGCCTTAAGGAGCTGAAAGATGGCATTAAAACCGCTTCACGACCGCGTGTTGGTGCGTCGCACCGAAAGCGAAGAAAAAACCAAGGGTGGCTTGATCATCCCTGATTCCGCAAAAGAAAAGCCTGCTGAAGGCGAAATCGTTGCTTGCGGCGAAGGCGCACGCAAAGACAGCGGTGAACTGATCGAGATGGCTGTAAAAGCCGGTGACAAAGTTCTGTTCGGAAAATGGTCCGGTACCGAAGTCACGCTCGACGGTGAAGAGCTTCTGATGATGAAAGAAAGCGACATCATGGGGATCCTGTCCTGATTCCAGGGCAGACGGGTCATTTCTGACCCTTCACATGACGCTGACATCAAAACAAGAATTTAGGAGAAGACACTATGTCTGCTAAGGACGTAAAATTCGGGACCGACGCCCGTAACAAGATGCTTAAGGGTGTGAACATCCTGGCTGATGCCGTCAAAGTCACACTGGGTCCAAAAGGCCGTAACGTTGTGCTGGACAAATCCTTCGGCGCGCCGCGCATCACCAAAGACGGTGTATCGGTTGCCAAGGAAATCGAACTGGAAGACAAGTTCGAAAACATGGGCGCACAGATGGTTAAGGAAGTTGCTTCCCGGACCAACGACGAAGCGGGTGACGGTACAACAACCGCAACCGTTCTGGCCCAAGCCATCGTTAAAGAAGGCATGAAATCGGTTGCCGCTGGCATGAACCCGATGGACCTCAAGCGCGGCATCGACATGGCGACCACCACTGTCGTCGAAGCGATCAAAGCAGCAGCGCGCCCTGTCAATGACAGCGACGAAGTTGCTCAAGTCGGTACCATCTCGGCCAACGGCGAATCGGAAATCGGTCGTCAAATCGCTGACGCGATGCAAAAAGTTGGCAACGAAGGCGTTATCACTGTCGAAGAGAACAAAGGTCTGGAAACAGAAACCGATGTTGTTGAAGGCATGCAGTTCGACCGCGGTTACCTGTCCCCTTACTTCGTCACCAACTCCGACAAAATGACTGTCGAGCTGGAAGATGCGATCATCCTGTTGCACGAAAAGAAACTTTCGTCGCTGCAGCCAATGGTTCCTCTGCTCGAGCAGGTCATCCAGTCGCAAAAGCCGCTGTTGATCATCTCGGAAGATGTTGAAGGCGAAGCGCTGGCAACACTCGTTGTGAACAAACTGCGCGGCGGTCTGAAAATCGCAGCGGTCAAAGCACCTGGTTTCGGCGATCGTCGCAAAGCCATGTTGCAAGACCTTGCAATCCTGACAGGCGGTCAAGTGATCTCCGAAGATCTGGGCATGAAGCTTGAGTCCGTTACAATGGACATGCTGGGTTCCGCCAAGAAAGTAACCATCACCAAAGACGAAACAACAATCGTTGATGGCGCTGGCGAAAAGGCCGAGATCGAAGCACGTGTTGCTCAGATCCGTAACCAGATCGAAGAAACTACTTCCGATTACGACCGTGAAAAGCTGCAAGAGCGCGTTGCCAAACTGGCCGGCGGTGTTGCTGTGATCCGCGTTGGCGGCATGTCCGAAATCGAAGTGAAAGAGCGCAAAGACCGCGTTGACGATGCATTGAACGCGACACGTGCCGCTGTTCAAGAAGGCATCGTTGTTGGTGGTGGTGTTGCTCTGGTTCAAGCTGGTAAAAAGCTTGAAGGTCTGACAGGCGACAACGCTGACCAGAACGTCGGTATTTCCATCGTGCGCAAGGCACTGGAAGCACCGCTGCGTCAGATCGCTGAAAACGCTGGTGTTGACGGTTCCGTAGTGGCCGGCAAAATCCGCGAAAGCGACGACCTGAAGTTCGGCTTTAACGCCCAATCCGAAGAATATGGCGACATGTTCAAATTCGGCGTTATCGACCCTGCCAAAGTTGTCCGCACCGCGTTGCAAGACGCAGCATCCGTTGCAGGTCTGTTGATCACAACAGAAGCCATGGTCGCTGATCGTCCGTCGAAAGACGGCGGCGCAGCAGGCGGCGGCATGCCCGATATGGGTGGCATGGGCGGCATGGGCGGCATGATGTAAATCACGCCGTAGAGTTTACGAACTCTTCGCTGACAGAATTAAGGGGCGCATCGTTTGATCCGCCCCTTATCATATGTGTAGAGGGCCCACGATTAACCCCGACCGCAGTATGTTTCTGTATAGACGATGCCTTTGCATAAATCTAAGGGGGCGGTTTAATAGTTTCGGATGTCGCCTACGCGGACGAAGCTGCCGTCCAAGGACTGTGTGCGAATGGCCGCAATGAGGGTTTGACCATTTTGCTCTCAAGGCCTTAGCTTGCTGTTGCGCAACTGAAGGAATGCGATGATGGCGATGGAAACGTATTTGATCTATCTGGCAGCGGTTGCGGTTTTCTTCGCAACACCGCCGGACACCAGTCAGCTTCTCATCATTTCGAACAGCGTCAGACATGGGCTGAAGCGGAGCGCCTACACCATTGCCGGAGACCTGACTGCCAACAGCTTGCAAATGACCGGTGCAGCTTTCGGTCTTGCTGCAATCATCGCGACGTCAGCGAACGCGTTCATTTGGATCAAATGGCTCGGGGTGGCCTATTTGGTATGGATTGGCGTTCAGCTTATTCTCTCAAAAGATCAAACAGATGACGTCGCCGCCGCTGAATCTGGCCAATCGTTTCGGTTGTTTCGTCAGGGCTTTGTGACGTCGATGGCAAACCCTTTTGCTGTCGTTTTTTTCGGAGCGCTCTTTCCTCAGTTCATCGACCCGACATTGCCTGTGCTGCCCCAGCTTCTGATCTTAGGTGTCACTTACCTTGTCGTAGACGGAGCAATTTTGCTGGTCTGGGGCTGGCTTGGAGTCCGAGCGGCAACGGCACTAAGGCGGTTTTCCTTCGGCTTGGTGAACAAGATTTGCGGCACGCTTATGATCGGCGCAGCTGCGTTGCTCGCAAGCAAAGACTTTCAGCCTCAGCGTTAGTAACTGGAACGCATTGCTGACATTCGTGCGTTGTGCAGCATCCGGTAAAATGGGCTCAAACCGGACATTCGCCCTTGTGATGATCGCTCCCGATTTGGTCACGATCGTTAACACCTCTGGGAAGGAGCTTGATCTTGTGATGCGCATCTTTTTCGTTGGCGCGTCCCGCGCGGCTGGCCTAAGCAGACATCATGCGTATTTTCCTTTTGACCGCCCTTGTGATGATCGCCTTTGCTGCGAACTCTGTCCTGACGCGTTTTGCCATTGCAGGCGGGTATATTGACCCCGCTGGTTTTGCTGTGGTCCGGGTCGCGTCTGGGGCCGTCATGCTATGTCTTATTCTGCTGCTACGCGGCGGACGCGTGCAGGTTTTCAACCGTCAGCGCTGCTTTGGTGCGCTGACCTTGGCGGTGTACATCATCGGGTTTTCCTTGGCTTATCTGACATTGGATACGGGGCTGGGGGCGCTGATCCTGTTTGGCGTGGTGCAAATTGCGATGTTCGCCCATGGCGCATTGTTCGGTGTCGCGCCAACGCTGCGCAAGATGATCGGGGCCGCTGTCGCTTTTGCTGGCTTGGTGCTGGTTCTGTGGCCCAGTGCCGCTGTGCAGGTCGATCCGCTTGGCGCGGTGCTGATGATCGCGGCGGGTTTGGGCTGGGCTGCGTATACAATCATCGGCAAAGGCTCTGCCGATCCGCTGGCAAACACCGCAGGCAATTTCCTGATCTGCACGCCGATGGTGGCGCTGCTGATGTTGGTGCAACCGGTGTTTAACACGCCCACAGGCCTTGTTGTCGGCATCCTGTGCGGGGCGGTGACATCGGGGCTGGGTTATGCCTTGTGGTACGCAGTCTTGCCAAAGCTGATGCAATCCACGGCGGCGGTTGTGCAACTGTCGGTGCCGGTCATTGCCATACTCGCGGGTGCCGCAATTCTGGCCGAACCTGTGGGGATCAAGGTGATCGTGGCAACGGTGCTTGTCCTTGGGGGAATTGGGCTGGCAGTCAGCGCACGATCAGCTCAAGCGGGTCGTAGCTGATCGGGGTATCGCCGAATGCAACGTCGATCAAGCTGTCGGGTTTCACCCTCAGCTGCGCCATCTCGCTTTTTGTGACCCAACGCCGGTCCGAGACAATGTTTTCAACATCTTGCCATGCGGGGTCGACTTGGGTTGATCCGATCACGGTGCAGCGGAAATAGAAATCGACCTGATGAAACCCGCGGGTTGGGTCGTGAAATTCATTTACCAGACAAGGCGCGCCCACAGCGATCCGCAGACCCGTTTCCTCAAACACCTCACGGGTGAGATTGTCGGGTAGGGACGCCCCCACCTCGACCCCGCCGCCGGGGGCGCACATCAGATCGCTTGTGCCGCGCGGATAGGCATTAACCAAAAGCAAGCGGTGATCATGCACTATGACGGCTCTTACCGCCAAACGCGGGCCATTTTTCGCCATTTCACGCTCTTTCCGTTATCGCTGCGGTCAAAGCATTTCACATACAGGAATTTCAGTCTATCTGCACAGAGATGAAAAACGTACTTGTCCTCTTTATTCTGATCTTCGGGTTCAGCGGTTGCGCCTCTGCGCAATCCGACCTGGCGCGGGCCGGCGAGGGACGCTGTGTTGTGCTCTTGCATGGGTTGGCGCGTACGGAAACATCCTTTGCCGTCATGGAAGCCTCGCTGGAAAGCGAAGGATATAAAGTCGTACGCCCCGGGTATCCCTCGACCGAGGCACCGGTCGAAGAGTTGACCCGCCGCACGCTGCCCGACGCGGTTGCGGCCTGCGGCATCGACAAGGTGGATTTCGTGACCCATTCCATGGGCGGTATCTTGCTGCGGCAATGGGTGTCCGAGGTCGGCGATGCACGGGTGGGCCGTGTGGTCATGCTGGCCCCACCAAATCAGGGGAGCGAGGTCGTCGATACCTTGGGTGATATCGCGGCCTTTGATTGGATGAACGGCCCTGCGGGTGCACAGATGGGGACCGGGGAAAATTCTCTCCCGCGCAGTTTGCCGCCGGTCACATTCGATTTGGGCGTGATTGCGGGTACGCAATCCCTGAACCCGTATTTTTCGTCGATCTTGCCGGGCCGTGATGATGGCAAGGTGTCGGTGAAATCCGCGCGGGTCGATGGCATGCGTGATTTTCTGATGCTGCCGGTCACCCATACATTTATCATGTTGAACCCGACGGTGATCGCCCAGACGATGATCTATCTGGACACGGGCAAGTTTGACCGGTCGCTGACTTTTATCGATGCGGTTCTGGATTCAATTGGATGTCCTGAAGGGGGCTGTTTGCCGGGGGTTGATGATGTTGAACCTTGATTTGATCGGGGCTCGTGTATTGGGCGGCAGCGGGCTTGAGGAACGTCCTTTGTCGGTATCGGGCGGGGTGATCGTGGACGCCGCACAGCCGCGTCAGATTGATTTGAGCGGCTATATGATCCTGCCGGGTATCGTTGATGTGCATGGTGACGGGTTTGAGCGCCATTTGGCCCCGCGCCGCGGCGCAATGAAAACACTGTCCGAAGGGATGGTCGCGGCCGAGGCTGAACTCGCGGCCAATGGTATCACGACCGCTGTGCTGGCCCAATTCGTGAGTTGGGAGGGCGGGCTGCGCGGGCCTGAATTCGCCAAACAGGTTTTTGATGCGATGCGCAAAACGGTCCCGGCATTGGTCACCGACCTGCGCGGGCAGTTGCGGTTTGAGACACATATGCTGGATCTTTATGCGGAAATCCCCACGTTGATGCAGGAATACGGGCTGTCCTATATCGTCTTTAATGATCACCTGCCGCATGGGCGTCTGGCCGAGGGGCGCGCACCCAAACGGATGGTGGCCCAAGCGCTCAAGGCGGGGCGGAACCCTGATGCACATCTGAAGCTAATGCAGGAATTGCACGGGAACCGCGACGCGGTGCCTGCGGCCTTGGATGATTTGTGCCGTACACTTTCGGCTATGGGCATTCAGATGGGCAGCCATGATGACACCACCGGGCAGGGCCGCGCCGTATGGCGTGCGCGTGGCGTTCAGGTGGCCGAGTTCCCCGAGACACTGGACGCCGCCGAAGCCGCAGCAGAGGCGGGCGATCTGGTGGTGTTGGGGTCGCCCAATGTGGTGCGGGGCGGGTCGCATAACGGCAATGTGTCTGCGGTCGATCTGATCACAATGGGCATCGGTTCGGCTTTGGCATCGGACTATCACTATCCATCGCCCAGACGTGCCGCATTCATGTTGGCCGATAGCGGCGTCCTGCCGTTGCAGGATGCGTGGCGGCTGGTTTCAGCCGGGCCTGCCGGGGTTTTGGGGCTGGCAGATCGCGGTGACCTGAGCCTTGGCAAAAGGGCTGATTTGGTGGTGCTGGACGCAAAAACGCGCCGTGTCGCCATGACGATGTCAGGCGGGCGCGTCAGTTATATGTCTGGTGATATCGCGATGCGATTTACCGCTTGATGATATTCACGTGGCCCATTTTACGGCCCGCTTTTACGTCGGTTTTGCCATAAAGGTGCAGTGCTGTATCGCGCTGTTTCGCCAGCTCTGGCACGCGGTCCATATCGTCACCGATCAGGTTTTCCATCACCACATCGGCATAGCGGCTGCCGTCGCCCAAAGGCCAACCCGCAATGGCACGAATGTGCTGTTCGAATTGGTCGATGGCGCATCCGTTTTGGGTCCAGTGGCCTGAGTTATGCACACGGGGGGCAATTTCATTCACAATAAACCCTTGGGGTGTCACGAATAGTTCCACGCCCAGCACGCCCACGTAATCAAGTGCGTTCAATATCTTGGCGGCCATCAACACCGCATCCATCCGCAGGGAGGCTGACAGATTTGCGGGCACAGTTGTCGTGTGAAGAATACCATCGCGGTGGACGTTTTCACCGGGATCAAAGCAGGCAACCTCGCCGGAAGGGCTGCGGGCCGCAATGACCGAGACTTCACTGGTGAAGTTGACAAACCCTTCTAAAACCGCAGGGCTGCCCGCCATATCCTCAAGAGCGGTCGGCGCGTCATCCGCGCTGAGCAGTCGCGATTGGCCTTTGCCGTCATAGCCAAAACGGCGGGTTTTCAGGATCGAAGGCGTGCCGATGGTTTGCATCGCGTCCTCGAGGTCAGCGGCGCTGGCGATATCGGCAAAGGGAGCAACGCGCAGGTCCAGCCCCTCAAGGAATGTTTTTTCGGTCAAGCGATCCTGACTGGTGCGCAAGGCCTCGCGGTTGGGGTGAATGGTGCGGATGGTTTCAATCACATCCAACGCTTCGGTGGGGATGTTCTCAAACTCATAAGTGACAACGTCAACGGCATTTGCGAAGGCTTTGAGCGCGTCAATATCGTCATAGCCTGCGGTTGTCACATGGTGGGCAACATCCGCTGCAGGCGGGTTCGCGCCGGGCTCAAAGATATGGGTGCGAAATCCCAGACGTGCAGCCGCAACAGACAGCATGCGGCCCAGTTGGCCGCCGCCCAAAATACCGATGGTTGCACCGGTCGCCAAGGTATCAGTCATCAACAGGCTCCTGCGGGATAGAGGCGCTGAGCGCGTCGCGCCAATCTTCGAGACGTTTGGCCAGCGCATCGTCGCCAAGCGCCAGAATACCAGCGGCCATCAGCGCAGCGTTCGCTGCACCTGCGGCACCAATTGCCATGGTGGCAACGGGGAAACCGCGCGGCATCTGCAAAATGGAGTATAGCGAATCGACGCCCGACAACGCTTTGGTCTGGACCGGCACGCCGATCACCGGCACGCGGGTTTTTGACGCCATCATGCCGGGCAAATGCGCCGCGCCACCAGCCCCTGCGATAATCACCTGTAATCCGCGGTCTACGGCTGTTTTGCCGTAGTCCCACAACCGGTCGGGCGTGCGGTGGGCTGATACGATCTTGGCCTCATAGGCGATGCCCAAGTCATCCAGCAAAGCTGCGGCTTCGCGCATCGTGCTCCAATCGGATTGGGAACCCATGATGATACCGACGGGGGGATTTTCCATATTGGATATGCCTTTGCTAGATCGCCTAAGAAGCGCGTACTATAGCCATCATAGGTGGGGTGGCAATCGGATCAGGCCGTAATATCCGGCGTAAGACGATCTTCGATCTGGGCAATCAAATCTTTCAGCCGCAGCTTGCGCTTTTTCAGCCGTTGCAGCGTCAAGGCATCTGCCGTGCCTTTATCAACAAGCGCTTGGATTTCGTCATCAAGATCGCGGTGCTCACGGCGGAACACCGCAAGCTCGACGCGCAGGACGTCATCGTTCTTCATCGACAGGTCAGTTGGGGCATTCATATGGCTAGGCGATTCTTCCTTTGACTTAGGATCTATAACATAAGCGTTAGTCAAACATTGGCATAGCCCTTGCTTATGGACGTCTGCTCCCCATATTTAGGGGGAAGGTCGCCGATATAGGGGCCGTAACAACTGACTGTCGCTTGACTTAAGGACGTGTCTTATGACGAAATTAACACTAGCTTCTTACCCGCATATGTTGGGCTTCGAGCAGCTTGAACGGGTGTTGGAGCGAACTGCCAAGGCAGGAAACGAAGGGTATCCCCCTTTCAACATCGAACAAACATCAGATTATAGCTACCGTATCACGCTGGCAGTTGCGGGCTTCGCCGAGGAAGATCTGTCGATCACCGTCGAAGACCGGCAATTGGTGATACGCGGCCGCCAAACCGACGGGCCTGACGACCGGGTTTTCCTGCATCGCGGGATAGCGGCGCGGCAATTCCAGCGGTCATTCGTGTTGGCTGACGGGGTCGAAATCGGCGAGGCGCTGATGGAGAACGGCCTACTTCATGTGGATCTAAGCCGCTCGAAGCCGGAAAAAGTAGTTCAGACGATTAAAATCAGAAAAGGGGAATAAAATGCAAAATACAGAAACGCATCTTAAGGACCGGACCGTATACGTGAAAACGATTGCCGTGTCCGACCTGCCCCTTGAAGTGCGCGAACAGGCCGAAGGGCTTGAACAGCTTTACGCGGTTCATGACGCAAAGGGTCAGCAATTGGCGCTGGTCGGTGATCGGAAGCTGGCGTTTAGCTTGGCCCGTGACCACGATTATGCACCGGTGATGGTTCACTAAGATGAGGATAATCAATACGGCATAGGCCCGAAATGATTGATTGATGAGAAGGCGTATTGCGCCTTCTCATAGAGGCCAATGAACAGTTATCGTTCAAATTGCGTGTATACTCGCCGCCTTGAATTCTCAATGCGGTGTATGGCGATCTAGTCGCGCTTTTTCCCTTCCAGTACAGCCAGCTTGCGTGCACGTTTGCGGTTTCTTGCGGCCTCGATACTGTTGCGCAAGCCCACGGTCTTGAGCTCGGCACCGGGGTCAAACAACATTATTGCATTGCGCAGGGCCCATTGGCCTATGCTGCCGCGCGCACTGGGTTCGGGCCAAAGCGCACGTTCCGACCAGATCCATCTGCGGGGGGCGTCCGCTGGCTTCACGTCATGCGTCAAAAGATGTTGCGCCAATTTGACCAGTTGTTGGGCGATATTGTATTTTTCCAGTATCAATTCACGTGCTTGGGTCAAAGCGGGGAGCGACCGGGACCAAAGATCGGTTTCAATCGAGGTCTTAATCGTCTGCGCGGCTTTGTCAGGATCTGTGGTGTCCAGCTCGAGAAAACTGTCTTCGGGGAAATACTCAGCCAGATTTGTACAACCGCTATAAAACGGAAAAGACCAACACAAAAACGGGTCGGCAACTTTTTCTGTCCATGTGTCCCGCCCGGTGCAATTCTCAAGGGCGATGTGGTACTTATGCGGCCAAAGCGCATCAGCTTTATCGTCAATGGTTTTGAAGCCACGCCCATAGACATCAAGATATTCTGGAATGCGCTCCATCAAGGCCTCAAGGAACACCAAACGGCTTTTGTGGAATTCTGTATGAACTTTGTTCGACGTAACAATCGCGATTTTGTCATGCTTTTGCGGAGGCACGGGCATTGAGGCAAAATGATCGTATCCGCGCAAGGCATCCGCGTGCGCTCGTGCGCCAAACGACATGCCTGCAAACCAATACCAGTGTGGCGCTACTTTCCAATGCTCCGTCGCTAAGGTCTTTTCTGTAGCAGAGATGACCGTGCCATATTGGTTCAGATACCGTGCTGCATAGGGATGTATGTCATCGGGCTCTGCGGCAATGAAAGCGGTCCGTGATTTGGGCAGTTTTGTGGGAACTGAGTAGGACGCTCGGTTAAAAACGATCAACGCGTCGATGTCGTCTGGCACCTCTAGACCAATCGTGAATTTCAGACCTGAAAAGGTGTCCGATGACCCTGGGAATTGCTTTAAAAATAACGCGCTGGGGGCGTCCGTGAACACATGTACTCTTTTTACTTGCTCCACTTCGGCCCCCACCTGCCTAGGCATTCAAAAATATTGCTCTGCCCAAAAATCAGTTGTTGGATATGAGTCCCATGCTTTCCAGCTTGAGCAACACTTGGTGCGCGCAGTTGTCGACGTCGACATTTTCCGTCTCAACGGCCAGTTCAGGGTTTTCAGGGACATCGTAAGGGTCTGAGATCCCGGTAAACTCCTTGATCTTGCCTTCGCGGGCCAGCTTGTACAGACCCTTGCGGTCACGGCGTTCGCATTCCTCGATCGATGTGGCCACGTGAATTTCCACGAAAGCACCAAAGGATTCCACATCCTCACGTACCGCGCGACGTGTGGTGGCATAGGGCGCGATGGGCGCACAGATCGCGATGCCGCCGTTCTTGGTGATCTCGGAAGCGACATATCCGATGCGGCGGATGTTCAAATCGCGGTGTTCTTTGCTAAAGCCCAGTTCCGAAGACAGGTTCTTGCGCACGATATCGCCATCCAGCAACGTGACCGGACGACCGCCCATTTCCATCAGCTTGACCATCAAGGCATTGGCGATGGTGGATTTGCCCGATCCCGAGAAACCGGTGAAGAACACGGTAAAGCCCTGCTTGTTCCGCGGCGGACGGGTACGGCGGAGCTCTTCGACAACCTCGGGGAAAGAGAACCATTCGGGGATCTCAAGACCCTCTTGCAGGCGGCGGCGCAATTCGGTGCCCGAGATGTTCAGGATGGTGATGTCATCTTTGTCTTTGATCTCGTCAATGGCCTCGTATTGGGCGCGTTCCTGTACCCAGACCATGTGTTTGAAATCGACCATTTCGATGCCCATTTCCTCTTGATGCTCGCGGAACAAGTCCTGCGCATCATAAGGGCCATAAAAATCTTCGCCTTTGGAGTTGTTGCCGGGGCCCGCGTGATCGCGGCCCACGATGAAATGCGTGCAGCCGTGGTTCTTGCGGATCAGACCGTGCCAGACCGCCTCGCGGGGGCCGGCCATGCGCATGGCCAGGTTTAGTAGGCTCATTGACGTGGTCGCCGAGGGGTATTTGTTCAACACGGCCTCGTAGCAACGCACGCGGGTAAAGTGATCAACATCGCCGGGTTTGGTCAGGCCAACAACGGGGTGGATCAGCAGGTTTGCCTGGGCTTCACGGGCGGCGCGAAAGGTCAGTTCCTGGTGCGCACGGTGCAGTGGGTTACGGGTTTGGAAGGCTACAACCTTGCGCCAACCCATCTTGCGGAAATAGGTGCGCAATTCGTTCGGCGTGTCGCGACGTGCCTTGAAATCATAGTGAACGGGCTGCTGGATGCCCGTGATCGGACCACCCAGATAGACGTTGCCAGCGGTGTTATGCAGATAGTTTACCGCCGGGTGGGCGCTGTCATCGGCACCAAAGACTCTTTCCGCCTCTACCGCCTTATTCGGCGTCCAACGGTCGGTGACGGTCATGATCGCAAGAATAACACCTTCTTGATCGCGCAGGGCGATGTCTTGGCCAATCTCAAGCCCTTCGGCGAATTTGTCAGAGACATCCAGATTGATTGGCATGGGCCACAGTGACCCGTCCGCCAGACGCATGTTTTCGACAACGCCGTTATAATCTTCTTCTGTCAAGAACCCCTTGAGCGGGTTGAACCCGCCGTTCATCAGCAGTTCAAGGTCGCAAATCTGGCGCGGGGTCAGATCGTGGCTGACCAGCTCGCCTGCTTCCACCTTCAGCTTTTGCGCCGAATCGTAAGAAACATAAAGTTCGGGGATCGGTGCTAGGTTCGACGTCTGCATGGCTATCTCGCAATATATCAGTACAAATGGAGGTTTTGCCGGGGTTTAGACCGGTGTGTTTGGGCTAATCAAGGCTTGCGTCCTGTTTGCTGAGAATTACGGACAATGACGCGATTTTTGTTAGGAAATAGCAATTCTTTCCCAACAAACTATCACCAAGCCGAAAGTTAGACGCTCTCTTTGACTTCGGCACCGTATCCCAACGGCAGTGATGTGTCTTTACCTTCATCATCGCCGACCTCCGCCAGAAAGCGCTCCGCCTCGAGCGCCGCCATACAGCCCATCCCCGCGCTGGTCACAGCCTGCCGGTATTTATGGTCGGTCAGATCGCCCGCGGCGAAAACTCCGGGGATCGAGGTTTCGGTGCTGTCGGGCTTGGTAACGACATAGCCGCCCATGTGGGTTTCCAGAACGTCTTTGACCAGCTCATTCGCGGGCGCGTGACCAATGGCGACAAACACGCCTTTGGCCGGGATGTCTGTAATCTCGCCGGTTTTGACATTCTTGACCTTCACGCCTTCGACACCCAGCGGCATGTCGGTGCCGTACACTTCGTCAAGCTCGTGAAACCACATCGGAACGATTTTCGGGTTCTTCTCAAGACGGTCAATCAGGATTTTCTCGGCGCGCAGTTCATCGCGGCGGTGGATCAGCGTCACTTTCGAGGCGAAGTTTGTCAAAAACAGCGCTTCTTCAACAGCGGTGTTGCCGCCACCGATCACCACGATCTCTTGGTTGCGATAGAAAAAACCATCGCAGGTGGCGCAGGCCGATACGCCAAAACCTTTGAACTTTTCTTCGGTTTCAAGGCCCAGCCACTTCGCCCGCGCGCCCGTGGCAAGGATCACAGCATCGGCAATATAGGTGGTGCCGCTGTCGCCCTTGGCGTGGAACGGGCGGCTAGACAGATCAAGATCGTTGATAATATCGCCGATAATCTCGGTGCCCATCGCCGCTGCGTGTTCTTGCATGCGGACCATCAGATCGGGGCCTTGTACCTCGGCGTCGCCGGGCCAGTTTTCGACCTCAGTTGTGGTGGTGAGCTGCCCGCCCGGTTCAATGCCCTGAACAAGGATGGGGTTCAACATGGCGCGACTTCCATAAACGCCAGCGGTGTAACCCGCAGGGCCGGAGCCGATAATCAAAAGCTTGGTTTTGCGAGTCTCGGCCATGGTCAGCCCCCTGAATTAAGTGATCCTATTTGTTAAGCCAATATAGCGATGCCAAGGAGCGCCTTAAACCCCATGAATACACCAAGCTGGGTAGCTGTTTGCTATTTCCGGGCGATGCGACGACAAGCGCGAAAGGCACCAGAATCATATTGTTGCGTGCTGGCGAAAGAATATTGCGCCCCACAGCGGGGGTGTTATAACAATCGGAAATAAACTGGGGGTTTTATGGCAGGGACGCGGCTGGATCCGATTGACCGGAAAATTTTAGCCGAATTGCAGGCGGATGGTCGTATGACCAACGTTGAGCTTGCGAAACGTGTCGGCATTTCTGCGCCTCCTTGCTTGCGGCGTGTGCGCACACTTGAGGAAAGCGGATATATCCGTGGCTATCATGCGGATGTGAATGCACGTGATCTGGGCTTTGAAGTACAGGTCTTTGCGATGGTCGGCCTTGCCAGCCAAGCCGAATCAGATCTGACGACGTTCGAGGAAAAATGCCGCGGGTGGCCGCTGGTCCGAGAATGCCACATGCTTAATGGCGAAGTGGATTTCATCCTTAAATGTGTTGCGCCGGACCTGTCGACCTTTCAAAGCTTTCTGACGGGGCGATTGCTGACCACACCCAATGTTGCCAGTGTGAAAACCAGCCTTGTCATTCGGCCAGCCAAGGATGAACCCGGCGTGCCCTTTGATGTGTTGGAAGACAGATTAAGCACAAGCGCTTAAGGCAGGGCGCGCTTTTAGGCGGACATCGCCATGTCGGATGGGTCCGGCGCGCGCGGGTGGCACAAAGCGCCAAAATCAACTTCGCTCCGGATATGTGGGAACATTCCCAAGAACTGGTCTCGGTGACGTATGGGAACGTCACGCAGGAAATCTATTCCGGGGTGGAATGTTTCAACGGACAGCCCGCCTACGGTGATGGTTGCGTGTTCATCAAGACAGAGGTGGTACAGGCGAACCGGTGTTGGCGGTGAAATGGCGATGATATTCACGCCGTCCACCAGATCGCGCACCGGTGTAAGTATCTCTTTTTCCGAACCTTCGCCGCGCATGTTCAGTGGGGTATGTAAAATCCGTGCCGAAGGTCCAAAGGTGACGAAGCCTGTGGGGCGTCCGACGCCAAGACTGTCAGCCATAACGCGCACCAAGGGGGTGCGTTGGCCGGTGTCGGCGGGCACGAATGAGCTGGAGCCGATCCAGATCAGCGGCGAAGAAGTGCCATCGCTTTTTACGATCATGTCACCGGGGTGCAGGTCTTCTACGGCGATTTCGCCTTCGGTGGTGAGGACAGGCGATCCATGGGCAAAGGCCGCAAAGGCGTTTTCGAAAACCGGCAGGGTAGGGGCGCGATTTTGACCGATAAACACAGTTCCATCGGCGCGCTTTGCAACGATCTCGTAGCTTCGGCTTGGCTGGTTGGTCTGCATTTTCGGCCCTTTTGATAGATAAGAAGTATAATAGCCTCGCGCGCTGATGTCATTAGACAGCGAAATTGGTTTAGATACGATTGAGGACGACATGGTGTTCTGCATCATTGTATTACTTTCTAGTCGGGCATCACATGGTTCAAGCCTGCGCGGATACGCAGGTCGAGAAGCATGCATGAATGATGCAGTTCTCGTGCACCGGCCCAACGCAATTGCGTGTGGTGCCGTCCTTTGGCGTTAAACTAAATTTGGCCTTTCAGCCGACGGGCCAAACCTTGATCAGGCTGCCCCTTGGGCGGCGTACTGCCTATCCCCGTGGCGGAAATTAGGCGCTCTTGCGTACCGGTTGAGGCACATCGCGTGACGCGATAAAGGCGGCGCGGCGCGCACCACGTGCCCAAGGCATTTGCGTTGTTTCTTTGGCGGCGGCGGCAACAACAGACTTGATAAAGCGTGTGTTCGTTTTCATGATCGTATCCCCTTTGACATGTGGTCATTTGTGCGTTGGGACCAATATGCAAAGGCTTTTGGGCAAGGTTAGGGCGTCGAAAAATTTCTTTCCTTGAAATTCAAATGCTGGAAATCAAGTTTATGACGGTTTCGCCCCAATCGTTTTGAACGCCATGTTTTGCGGGTGTTTTTAGGGCCTGCATTATGGCGCGCGCCGATGATCTGGTGCAGGCGGCAGGGCACCAAGATACGGTATCTGGCAAAACCATGGCAGGTGTTCGTCGCATTTTCGACAAATTGTCGCGACTCAGAGGGTGATCGCTGCGATCAACCGGCCGTAGTCAGCTTCTTTGGAATGTGTCGTGCGGCGGTAGGAGTAGAACCGGGCCGGATCGTCATAGGTGCAGTGACGGGTCCATTCAGCATTGCCCACCCCGGCTGCACGCAGGCGGTTCAAACCAAATCCGGGAAGATCAAATTGCATACGATCCTCCGCGCCATTGGAGAAATAGCGGGCATAGTCGGGATCTTCGGCAAGGAAATCCTCAAGGAACTCTGGCCCGACTTCATAGGCGCGTTGACTGATGCAAGGGCCAATAACCGCAGATATATTGGCACGCTGCGCGCCTAATGTTTCCATTGCTTCGACGGTGGCCAGTAGCACGCCATCCAGCGCCCCACGCCAACCCGCATGGGCGGCCCCGATCACACCTGCGTCAGGGTCGGCAAACAGCACCGGTTGGCAATCCGCCGTCAAAACGGACAGGGCAAGCCCCGGGGTGGCAGTGACCAAGGCATCCGCTCGCGGCGTTTCGTCAAGCGGACCATCGACGGTGATCGCTGTGGCTGAATGTATCTGGTGCACACCAACTAGATGTGTGTCCGGCACACCCATCGCATCTGCGACCCTAGCGCGGTTGATCTGCACAATCTCGCGCTGGTCTGAACTGCCATAGCCGCAGTTCAATCCGGTAAACACACCAGAAGATGCCCCGCCACGGCGCGTGAAAAACCCGTGGCGCAGCCCACCCAGACAATCAGATGTTAGAATTTCAAGCGTCATCGTTCCAATCCCGGTGGCGGTATCTGTGTCGGTGGATACAGCCCGATTACCTTGAACAGGTTTCCCATTTCATCCGGGTGCGTCAAGCGCCGATGTGCGGCAATATGCGCCTCTAGCCTCGGGCCGCCCATGCTCTTGGCTAAATCTTGCGCACGCTGCGTAATGCCAAGCCTTTCAAGGAAAACACCTTGGGGCGTTACGCGGGTATGCAGGGCCGGCGCGGCTGCGGCGACAAGCTGTTCAAAATCGACATGCGCGGTCAAGTCGCTGCTGCCGGGGGCCAGCAGCGGGTTCGTCTTTTCGTGGGCGCGCAATGCTTGAAAGGTGTCACCCAAACTGCGCCAATCCCCATAGTCAATGATAAGTGCCGCGCCGCCATGGGTCGCAATGCGCCCCGATACCGCCTGCAGGTTTGGCGCAATTTGTGCGCAGTCCTCGATCAGGTCGCCCTCGGCGGTGTCGTCAAGGCGCGGGGCAAGGGCGGGTTGTGGCAAAACCGGCCCCAACCCAAAGCTGAGAGCCCCGTCTGTTACCCCGATCTGCCGCTCGCGCCAGCTATCGCCGCTGCGGATGAACTGGCGGATCGGCAGCGCATCAAAGAATTCGTTGGCCACCAGATACAGCGGTTGATCGGGCAGGGTGTCTGCGGTGTCGGCCCATCCGAGCTTGTGCTGGCTCAATGTGGCCGCTTGAACATCGCGCAGCTTGGGCGATGCCTCGACCAGCGTAATCTCGGCCGCATCAACAAAGCCCGGCACATTGCGAGTCGCGCGTAAGATGTCTGCCATCAGCGTTCCGCGTCCGGGGCCTAGCTCGGCCAAGGTAAACCGCTTTGGCGCACCCTGAGACAGCCAGGTCTGCGCAAGGCACAGGCCGATCATCTCTCCGAACATCTGGCTGATCTCGGGGGCGGTGGTGAAATCACCTTGAACGCCAAATGGATCGCCCGTGGTGTAGTAGCCCATCGTGGGGTGCAGCAGGCAGGTCGCCATGTATTCATCAATACGCATTGGGCCATTGGCGCGTATCTGCGCTTTTATATGGTCCAGAAGGTCGCTCATGCGGCGCGTCTGGCCCGCAGAATGAAAAACGCTCCGACTGCGATCATTGGCAGGCACAGGATTTGCCCCATGGTTAAACCATAGCCGCCGATTTCCCACGCAAGGCCCAGCGGGTTGCCGGGGGCGATGAACTGCGCATCCGGTTGGCGGACAAATTCGACCATGAAGCGGGCGATGCCATATCCGGCGAGAAACGTGCCGCTGATTAGGCCGGGGCATTTAAACGCTCCGCGACGCCACGCCATGTACAGCAGAAATGTGCCCAGGATCAGCCCTTCGAGCAGCGCCTCGTAGAGTTGCGAGGGGTGGCGGGCGCAGATGCCCAGCACGTCTGGGCAGTCTTGTGCCGCAGCCGTCGGAAAGGCGACGCCCCACGGCAAGTCCGTCGGGCGGCCCCACAGCTCGGCATTGATGAAATTGGCCACCCGCCCCAAAAACAACCCCGGCGCGAGGCCAAGGGCGACCATATCCCCGGTCGATATCTTGTTCAGGCCGTGGCGGGTGGTGAAGACCAGCAACGCCACGATGACGCCGATCGCGCCGCCATGGAACGACATCCCACCTTCCCAAATCCGTAGGATTTGAAACGGGTTCTCCAGATAATAGGCCGGCTGATAAAACAGCACATAGCCAAGCCGCCCGCCCAAGATCACACCCAGAATAACCCAGAACAGCAGGTCTTCGACCCGCTCTTTGGTCATGACGGGGGCGGCGTCCTTCCAATATTCGGGATGATTGACGGTGCGTACAACCAATCGCCAACCGATCAGGATGCCGGCAATATAGGCAAGCGCATACCAGCGAAGGGCAAAAGTCATGCCAAATAACGAAACCGAGAAAATCTCGGGGGATATATTCGGGAAGTCGATCATTGCGTTCATAGAGGCGATTGAGCCTGCCCGTGCGGTGAAGTCAACCTTGCGAGAACATGAATTGAGCACCATATAGAGAGCAGCCGCTGATCAGGAGAGACCACAATGCAGACCCGCAACAAGATTTTCGACGATATTTCGCAGATGATGACCAATGCCATGGGCGTCGCACAAGGGGCCAAAACCGAGGCGGAAACCGCCATGAAAGGTATGATGGACCGTTGGCTGGCCGATCGTGATTTTGTGACCCGCGATGAATTTGATGCGGTGCGCGCGATGGCGCAGAAAGCCCGTGAAGAGAACGAGGCGCTTAAGGCGCGTTTGGACGCGATGGAAGCCAAAGGCTGATCGCCGCTTTCAATTCCGTTTGAATTCAGCAAAAGGCATCCGGATTTGCGTTCGGGTGCTTTGTTTATTTTGTGGGCAGGGTGGTTTTATCGCCCTTCAGTCCAGTATCGGCGCGCAAACCTTTGTTAAGCATGAAATTTTTGTGACGTTATCCACAAAATACTGCGGTTATCCCCTAGCTTTTGCATCTATCCCCAGAAAAAGACTTGCCAGACCGCCATCATATGCGCACCATATCTAGTATGGGGTGCGGGAATATTCCCCACCTTATAGTGAACTCACCCACGTATAGAGGTGCCGTTGGTGCCGATATGCCCAAGAAGATACGAGGTGGTAACATGGCCCTAAGCGAGCAATATCTTGACGACGAAATCCATCCCATCGACATCGTCGAAAATCTGGCAGCTTTTAACGACTGGGATTTTGACAGAATTTCCGATGAACAGATCGCAATGGCGGTTGAGGGGCAGTGGCGGACCTATTCGATTACACTTGCATGGTCTGCCTATGACGAAACGCTGCGGTTGATCTGTTCGTTTGAAATGGACCCACCTGCCGAAAAACTGCCCGAGCTATACCACCTGCTGAACGATATGAACGATCAATGCTGGGCGGGTGCGTTCACCTATTGGTCTGAACAAAAGACGATGATCTATCGCTATGGTCTGGTGCTATCTGGCGGTCGCGAGGCATCTGCCGAACAGATCGACACGATGATCGGTGCGGCTGTGCTCAGCGCTGAACGCTACTATCCGGCTGTGCAGCTTGTGCTTTGGGGCAACCAAACGCCCAAGCAGGCGCTAGAGGTTGCCATTGCAGAGGCCTACGGCCACGCGTAAGTGTTGCCCCCAAGTGTTTAAAATTGGGGGCTATCGCGATGAAAGATACACGTATTGCTAAAGACGGGCTGGTTCTGCTGGGCTGTGGCAAGATGGGTTCAGCGATGCTGGCCGGTTGGCTGGCGCGTGGATTGCCGAAATCATCGGTTTGGGTGATTGATCCCTATCCATCTGACTGGCTGAAAGATCAGGGCGTTCAGTTGAACGTCGATCTGCCTGCCGCCCCCGCCATCGTGTTGGTCGCTGTAAAACCGCAAATGATGGGCGACGCCTTGCCGACGTTGCAGGCGATGGGCAATGGCAAGACCGTGTTCGTGAGCGTCGCCGCGGGCACCACAATCGCCACCTTTGAGAAAACACTGGGTGCGCAGACACCGATCGTGCGCGCCATGCCGAACACGCCTGCCGCCGTAAGCCAAGGCATCACCGCTATCGTTGGTAATGATAATGTCGGTGCCAAGGGCATGGCCGAGGCCGATGAGCTGCTGAGCGCCGTCGGTGACGTGGTCTGTTTGGAGGAAGAGGCGCAGATTGATGCGGTGACGGGGGTCAGCGGCTCTGGCCCGGCCTATGTATTTCACATGATCGAAACCATGGCGGCGGGCGGTGTTGCCCAAGGGCTAAGCCCGGAACTGGCGTTGCAACTGGCGACAGCGACTGTTGCCGGGGCAGGGGCCTTGGCCAAAGCGGCGGATGAAGACCCCACGCAATTGCGCAAGAACGTGACCAGCCCGAATGGTACGACGCAGGCCGCGCTTGAGGTGCTGATGGATGAAGAAAACGGATTTCCGGCCCTGCTAAAGCGCGCTGTCGCTGCCGCCGCCGATCGGTCGAGGGAGCTGTCGCGTGACTGAGATCAGCTTTGACGAGTTTCTGGCGGTTGATATCCGCGTTGGCACGGTCACACGTGCCGAGCCTTTCCCCGAAGCGCGTAAACCCGCCATCAAGATGTGGATCGATTTTGGCCCCGAGGTGGGCGAACGCAAGACATCCGCTCAGATCACGGTGCATTACACGCCCGAAGATCTGGTCGGCACCCAAGTCATGGGTGTGGTGAATTTCCCGCCACGCCAGATCGGGCCGTTCATGTCCGAGGTTCTGGTGCTTGGGGTACCTGATGAGAACGGGGCGATTGTGCTGACGCGGCCCGCGCAGCCTGTCCCAAACGGAGGACGCTTGCATTGACCAAACTATTGATTGCCCGCCCCGCCCCCGACGAAGTGCGTGCCGCGCTTGCGGGCTTTGATGTGACATACCGCGACATTGATACGCCGATGTCAGCGGATGAAATGCGCGCGGCCTTGCGTGACTATGATGGTGTGCTGCCGACCTTGGGGGACATGTTTTCCGCCAATCTGTTCGCGCAGATAGAAAACCTGCGCTGCAAAATCCTCGCCAATTTTGGGGTCGGGTATAACCATATTGATGCGGCGGCGGCCAAAGCCAGCGGCATTCTCGTGTCCAACACGCCCGGTGCTGTGACGGATGCCACCGCAGATATCGGCATGACGCTGATGTTGATGGCAGCCCGCCGCGCCGGCGAAGGCGAACGGCTTGTGCGCTCTGGCGCTTGGACCGGTTGGCACCCATCGCAACTGCTGGGTATGCATTTGACGGGCAAGACCGTTGGCATCGTCGGCATGGGCCGGATCGGCCAAGCGGTGGCACAGCGGTGTCATTTTGGGTTTTCCATGCCGGTAAAATACTTCAGCCGCAGCGCCAAAGACCTTGCCTATGAGGCCGAGCATATCAGCGACCTTACAGCCTTGGTCGCCGCTGTGGATGTCGTGGTGATTGCGGTTCCGGGGGGCGATGACACGCATCATCTGATTGATGCCGATGTTTTGGCGGCGATGCGGCCCCATGGCCTGTTGATCAACATCGCCCGCGGCAACATCGTCGATGAAAACGCGCTGATTGATGCTTTGCAGGCAGGGTCCATCGGCGGTGCGGGTTTGGACGTTTACGAATTCGAACCGGCGGTTCCAGACGCGTTGCGCGCCTTGGATAACGTGGTTCTGTTGCCGCATTTGGGCACAGCGTCCCACGAGGTGCGGTTGAATATGTGGATGATGGCGGTCGATAATCTAAAGGCCGGTGTCGCAGGGCAAACGCCCCCGAACGCAGTTTAGCGCCCGACGGCCGCGCGCCAGTGGCGACGGCAGAGCGAGACATAGGTCTCGTTCCCGCCGATCTGTACCTGCGCGCCCTCTTTGATGGCTTGTCCCTGTGCATCCTGACGTACCACCATCGTGGCTTTCTTGCCGCAATGGCAGATGGTGCGCACTTCGCGCATCTCATCCGCGAGCGCCAGCAAGGTTGCCGAACCGGGGAACAAAAGCCCCCGAAAATCGACCCGCAACCCGTAGCACATGATCGGCACGCCTAAATCATCGACGGCACGGGCCAATTGCCAAACTTGTTCTTCGCCCAGAAACTGCGCCTCGTCGATAAAGATACAGGCGCAGGGACCTGACTCCAGACGGGCCTTGATCTTTTCAAACAGATCTTCGTCAGTGCCAAATGTATCGGCCTCTTGTCCGATGCCGATGCGTGACGCGATACGTCCGTCGCCCGCACGATTATCAAATTGCGCCGTCAGCAAATACGGGACCATGCCGCGCTCCACATAGTTATGTGCGGCTTGCAGCAGCACCGTGGATTTGCCTGCGTTCATGGTCGAGTAGTGGAAGTATAGCTTTGCCATGGGTCCCTTTACAGGCAGTCGGGGCGGGCGTTCAAGGTGGGTGCTGCGAATTGATGGCGGGGATGGCGTGCGGTCACAAAAACCATAGATAAACGCCGCGCTTACCCGTGGCGTTCAACCAGTACAGAGCCGACGGAATATCCCGCACCAAATGAACAGATCAGCCCAACATCCCCTTCGGCCAGATCGCTGGAATATTTGGAAAATGCGATGATCGATCCAGCGGATGATGTGTTTGCATAGTCTTGCAGAATATTGGGTTGTTCGCCTGCCTCTGGTGCGCGGCCAAGCACCTTGCGCCCGATGAAATCATTCATCGATTTGTTGGCCTGATGCAGCCAAATCCGTTTCAGATCAGCTGCCTCGACGCCATCGTCCGCCATATGGCCCGCGATATGTTCTGCGACCATGGGCAGCACTTCCTTGAACACTTTGCGCCCGTTTTGCATGAATTGCATGTCACGGCGATCCGCAACACCATCGGGGCGTGACCGGCGCAGGAAACCGTTGTTGTTGCGAATGTTGTTTGAGAACTGCGTCGCACAACGGGTCGATTTAATCTCGAAATAGGGGCCTGTTGCGTCCTCGACCCGTTCAATCAAAACGGCGGTGGCAACGTCACCAAAGATGAAATGGCAATCACGGTCGCGCCATTCCAGATGGGCTGAACAAATCTCGGGGTTCACGACCAGCGCCGACCGGATCGATCCGGACCGTATCATGTCGGCAGCGGCCTGAATGCCAAAGGTGGCCGACGAACAGGCCACGTTCATGTCAAAGGCAAAGCCGTTGATTTCCAACAGGTCCTGAATTTCAATCGCCACCGCAGGATACGCGCGTTCAAGGTTCGACGCGGCGCAAATCACCGCATCCACATCCGCCGCCGTCTTGCCCGCATCAGCCAATGCCTTTTGCGCGGCATCCAGCGCCATTTCAGCCATTATCCCGGGTTCATCATCCGACCGTTGGCGCAGCAGCGGGTGCATAACCTTTGGGTCCAGAATGCCGGTTTTGTCCATGACATAGCGTTGCTCAATGCCCGACGCCTTAAAGATAAACTCTTCCGAGGAATGATCCTTGGCCGCAAGCGTGCCCGCCGCGATCTCGTCGGCGTGTTCGACGTTATAAAGATCGGCATAGGCGTTAAAGGCGACAACCAGCTCGGCGTTGGTGATAACCTGATCCGGCGTGAAAATCCCGCTACCGGTAATGGCTGGTGTGTACATGATGAACCCTTTCTTGCAGACCACCGATAAAGCCCAAAACAAGCAGTAAGGTCAAGCTGAAGCGCCCCGCTTTGCGCCCGTTTGCGTGATAAACGGTTGTCATGCCGGGGGCTTGATTGCACTGTCGTCCAAACCCACCCATACCGGAGCCGCCATGACCCTGCCGCCGCTTTTGCCCCTTGGTGAACTTGATCAGCTTGCCCAAGAAATGGGAACTGATAAATCATCGCGCACCCATGACTACATGCGGCTGTATGAGTTTCTGTTCAAACCGTTCAAGGATCAGGAGTTCTGCTTTATGGAGCTGGGCGTCGGCCTGCCGCGCATCAAAGCGGCGTCTTTGCGGTCATGGCGGCAGTTCTTTACCAAGGCGCTGATCGTGGGCGTGGATAATGACCGGCGGGTGCGCAAATTTTCAGGCGATGATTTCACGATCTGCATCGGTGACGCGTCGGACCCCGCGTTTCTGACCAAAATGGCGCAGACTTATAAGCCGTCCATCGTGCTGGACGACGCCAGCCACAAATGGTCGCATCAGATCATCGCGTTCAAAACCATGTTCCCGTTGCTGCCCCCTGGGGGGCTATACGTGATCGAGGATATTTTCACGTCCTTCCCGATGCCGATCAAATATGACGTCTACGCGGATCATCCTGAATCCTGCTGGACCTTCATCTCGCGGCTACAGGCGGCTTTGGCTGGCTGCCAAACCGAATGGCCCGCACTAAGCGCAGAGGAATCCGAGCTGGTGTCCTGGATCGACGCCGTGTTCCTGACCCGCCGCACGGTGATCTTTGTGAAGAGGGAGGCGCAGCGCCCTGAGGAAGTAGAGCGGGTGGCGGAGTTGAAGCGGCGGCAGGGGTGAGGAGACAGCCGCCAAGCCCGGAATCAAGCCGCAGGCACCGGGCCATCGCCTGCCCGCCCCACGGGTAGGCGATTTATCAAGGCTGAGCACGTCTTGGATAACACACATCACGGCAGCAGAGATAAAGTGGTCAGATCAACAGTTGCATCGCCTTCCCGCAGGCAGGCTATGCCCCTTTGATTACCCCTGCAGCGACTTCACGCCAATCTCGTCTTCGGCCTGTGCTTTGATCGCCAGTGCGGCCGCATAGGATCCCGCAGCGGTGGTGAAGTACGGGATCTTGTCATAGAGCGCGATGGAGCGGATGGATTTGCTGTCTTCGACCGCTTGCG
Source organism: Sulfitobacter marinus (assembly GCF_900116285.1). Lineage (GTDB taxonomy): Bacteria > Pseudomonadota > Alphaproteobacteria > Rhodobacterales > Rhodobacteraceae > Sulfitobacter > Sulfitobacter marinus. The sequence continues at coordinate 139,974 of NZ_FPAJ01000002.1, forward strand.
CGCCTTCGGTGGTGTTCATCACCAGTTGGATCGCTTCGTCCTTCATCATGTCGGTGATGTCGGGGCGGCCTTCGTAGACTTTGTTGACGATCTGACACGCGATATCGTGGGATGTCAGCCAATCGGCGGTGCCACGGGTCGCGACGATGGTAAAGTCTTGCTCGAGCAGGATGCGCGCGGCGCTTAGCATGTCGTCGGTTTTATCCATGTCCTTGATCGACAGGAAGGCGCAGCCGTTGCGGGGCAGCGGGTTGCCGGCACCCATTTGCGCCTTGAGGAAGGCGCGGGGAAAGTCACGATCCCAGCCCATGACTTCACCGGTAGAGCGCATTTCCGGCCCCAGCAGCGTGTCGACACCGGGGAAACGGGCGAAGGGTAGCACCGCCTCTTTCACCGAGAACCACGGCATGTTCGGGTCGGCCAACGTCATCGGATCGCCAAGCGGCAGCACGTCGTCATAGGCGGCGTCGGCGTTATAGGGCGCGCGCAGCGGGAAGTTCGACAGCGGCTCGCCCGCCATGATCCGCGCGGCGATGGATGCGATAGCTGAATCGGTTGCTTTGGCCACGAAAGGCACGGTGCGCGAGGCGCGAGGGTTGACCTCGATCAGGTAAATCTCGCCGTCTTTGATCGCGAACTGGATGTTCATCAGGCCGACCACGTTGAGCGCAAGGGCCAGCGCCTTGGTCTGTTTTTCGACCTCGGCGATGATGTCGCGGGGTAGGGAATAGGGGGGCAGCGAACAGGCGCTGTCACCGGAGTGAACGCCCGCCTCTTCGATGTGTTGCATGATGCCTGCGACGTGGACGTTCTTGCCGTCGCACAGCGCGTCAACGTCAAGCTCGACCGCGCCGGACAGGTAGTTGTCGAGCAGCACGGGGCTTTTCCCGGAAACAACAACGGCCTCACGGATGTAGCGTTCAAGGCTGGCTTGGTCGCGCACAATCTCCATCGCGCGGCCGCCCAAGACGTAGGAGGGGCGGATCACCAGCGGGAAGCCGATGTCGGCGGCGATTGAAAGCGCCTCGGCGTCGGAATGGGCGATGCCGTTATGGGGCTGCTTTAGGCCAAGTTTCTTGATCAGATCGGCAAAGCGTTCGCGGTCTTCGGCCAGATCGATCATGTCGGGTGTGGTGCCAAGGATCGGGATGCCTGCGTCTTGCAAGGCTTGCGCGATTTTCAGCGGGGTTTGACCGCCGAATTGAACGATCACACCGTGCAGCGTGCCGTTTTCCTGTTCGACGCGCATGATTTCCATGACGTGTTCAAAGGTCAGCGGCTCGAAATACAAGCGGTCCGAGGTATCATAGTCGGTCGATACGGTTTCGGGGTTACAGTTGACCATAATGGTTTCGTAACCCGCGTCGGTCAGCGCATAGCAGGCGTGACAGCAGCAATAATCAAACTCAATGCCTTGGCCGATGCGGTTCGGGCCACCGCCCAGGATCACGACCTTTTTGCGGTCGGACGGGCGGGCCTCGCATTCGACTTCGTCAAAGGCGGGAGATTCGTAGGTGGAATACATGTAAGGGGTTTGCGCTTCGAACTCGGCGGCGCAGGTGTCGATGCGTTTGAACACGGCCTTGACGCCAAGGTTCAGGCGGGCGCGGCGCACGTTGTCTTCGTCGCGGCCGGTCAGTGTCGCAAGGCGTGCGTCGGTAAAGCCCATCATCTTGAGCTGGCGCATGCCAGTCTCTGTCAACGGAAGACCCTCTTCACGCACAACTTCCTCGGCCTCGACGATCTCGCGGATACGGGCAAGGAACCACGGGTCGAACATGGTCACCCCGTGGATGTCCACGTCGGACATGCCGTGGCGCATCGCTTGGGCGATGGTGCGCATGCGATCCGGTGTTTGCTTGCTGATCGCTTTGATCAGGGCGGCCTGTTCGGGGGCACCGGGGATGTCGATCTCGTCAAAACCGGTCAGGCCTGATTCCATCGAGGCCAGCGCCTTTTGCAGGGATTCGTGGATGGTGCGGCCAATCGCCATCGCCTCGCCCACGGATTTCATCGCGGTGGTCAGATAGGGTTCGGAACCGGGGAATTTCTCAAAGGCGAATTTCGGGATCTTGGTAACGACATAGTCGATTGTCGGCTCAAAGCTCGCTGGGGTGACGCCGGTGATGTCGTTATCAAGCTCGTCCAGGGTAAAGCCAACGGCCAGTTTCGCCGCGATTTTGGCAATCGGAAAGCCCGTGGCCTTGGAGGCTAGTGCAGAGGAACGGCTGACGCGGGGGTTCATTTCGATCACGACCATACGGCCATCGGCAGGGTTCACGGCCCATTGCACGTTCGATCCGCCGGTTTCGACGCCAATCTCGCGCAGGACGGCGATCGAGTGATTGCGCATGATCTGGTATTCTTTGTCGGTCAAGGTCAGCGCCGGGGCGACGGTAATCGAATCGCCCGTGTGCACGCCCATTGGATCCACGTTTTCGATGGAGCAGACGATGATGGCGTTGTCGGCAGTGTCGCGCACGACCTCCATCTCGTATTCTTTCCAGCCCAGCAGGGATTCGTCGATCAGGATTTGCCCCATCGGGGACGCGTCCATGCCCGAGCGGCAGAAGAACTCATAATCGTCGCGGTTATAGGCCACACCGCCGCCGGTGCCGCCCATGGTAAAGGCGGGGCGGATGATCGCGGGCAGACCGACATATTCAAGCGCTTCGAGCGCGATGGCCACACCCGCGGCAAGGTCTTTTTTGCCGTCGGCATTCTTGGGGGCCGTGACGATGGTGGCCTTGGGGTTTTCGATGCCGAGACGATCCATCGCTTCGCGGAAAAGCTGGCGATCTTCTGCCATTTCAATGGCTTCGCGCTTGGCCCCGATCATTTCGACGCCGTATTTTTCCAGCACGCCCATTTCTTCGAGGGCGAGGGAGGTGTTCAGCCCGGTCTGGCCACCCATGGTGGGCAGCAACGCATCGGGGCGTTCTTTTTCGATGATTTTCGCGACGATTTCGGGGGTAATCGGTTCGATATATGTGGCGTCTGCCAGCCCGGGGTCGGTCATGATGGTGGCGGGGTTGGAGTTGACGAGGATGACGCGGTAGCCTTCCTCTTTCAGGGCCTTACAGGCCTGAGCGCCAGAATAGTCGAATTCGCAGGCCTGACCAATCACGATGGGCCCTGCACCAATGATCATAATCGATTGGATATCGGTTCTTTTCGGCATGCTTCAGGCCCCCGGGATATTTGCAAATTCTCCGCGTTATAGGCGTTGGGGGGAGAGGTGCAAGGGGGGATGATCGGTATTCTGGCCGGGTTTTGGGTTTGGTTGGCGCGGATTGGGGCGCTGCCCCAAACCCCGGGATATTTAAGAGCCAGAGAACAAGTGACGTTTGGCAGGGTATCGGCGCGCGTGCGCGGGTTCAACTGTGATCCAAGAAGGCGCGCAGGGAAGCCTCGAACGCGCGGGGGTTTTCGGCATGCAGCCAATGGCCTGCGTTCGGGATTTTAGCGAAATGTGCATTGGGAAATAGGGATTTGATCAGGGGGCGGTATTCGGGTTGCACGTAATGCGAAGCAGCACCTGATAGAAAGAGCGTGGGGCCGTTGAAGGGGTCTGTGACGTTTTCGGGCCAGCCGACGATGTTGAGCATCTCGGCTTCGAGGACGTCAAGGTTCAGTTTCCATGCCTTGTTGGTCACGTCCAGCGATTGGGTGAAAAAGCTTTGCAATGCGGGTTCGACCCCGGCGGCGGCAAGCTGTTCTTGCGCGTCGGAGCGGCGCGTGAGTGTGGTAAGATCAACGCTGCGCATGGCGTCGATAAAACCCTGTTGGTTATGGTCGTAAGCGACGGGGGCGATGTCGGCGACGATCAGGCGGCGCACCAGTTCGGGGTGCTGAAGGGTCAGAACCATCGACGCCTTGCCCCCCATCGAGTGGCCACACACATCCATCGGCGCGCCGAGGTGGCGAATAAGCTCTGCCAGATCGGCGGCCATGTCGGGATAGGTCTGCGTGTCCGCGCGCGGGCTGTCACCGTGATTGCGCATATCAACGGTGATCACCCGGCGGGTGTCGGATAGTCGCTTGGCGATCACACCCCAGTTTCGGCCCGAGCCGAACAGGCCATGGACAATCAAAAGGGCGGGGGCATCTGTTGCGGTGCCATATTCTGAGAAATTGAGCATGTTGTGAGATTTAGGGCCATTGCAGCGGATAGGCCAGAGTGTTTAGGGTATCGAATGCTGAGCCAAAAAGACATTCGCAAGAAAACACATGTGGTGCGCCGCCAGTTGGAGCTGAAGCTGGGTGTGCGGGGCCGTGATCTGGAGCATGCGTTGCGCAAAGCGCGGCGTCGCTTGCCCGTCGCGATTCACACGCAGGCAAGCGCCTTGGCCGAGGCCGAATTTTTCGCGGAAAACCCGAAGATGGCGCGGCGGTTGCACGGGTGTGAGGTGCGGGCTGCGTTTGACAGCGTGATGGCGCATTTGCGCGGGATAGATGTGGCAGAGATGCGCAAGGATCGTATTCTGGCTGTCGCAGGGAGCGTTGCGTTTAGCCTGTTGTTCGTGGCGGTCGCTTTTGTCGGTTTTCTTTGGTGGCGCGGTTACGTCTGAGCGCCGTATTGCGCGTCGGTGACATGCTCTAGCCAATCGACCGCTTTTCCGTCCAAGGCTTCTTGAATGGCAAGATGGGTCATGGCGCAGTCAGGCGCGGCCCCGTGCCAGTGTTTTTCGCCGGGCGCGAACCAGACAGTGTCGCCAGGGCGCAGGGGTTGGATCGGCCCGCCATGGGATTGGGCGAGGCCAGCGCCCGACAGTACCACGAGTGTTTGACCCAAGGGGTGCGTATGCCAAGCGGTGCGCGCGCCGGGTTCAAACGTCACGGCCGCCGCGCGGATGCGGGCAGGGTCGGGGGCGGAGACGACGGGATCAAGGCGCACATGACCGGTGAAATAGTCGGGTGATCCTGCTTCGGAGTGGCGGGAGCCTGCGTGCTTGATATCCATGGGGGCCTCTTTGTCATAGGAATGAGTATCAGAGGATCACGGCAGATCGCGCTAATTGCAAGATTGATGATATGCGCCCCGGCACCTGAAGGGGCCGGGGTTGACTTTGCGAGTGTGGAGGGGGGCGCTGCCCCCGCCCTGTCAGGCTTCCCCCGGGATTTTTGGAACCATTTGGAAATGGACGGGGGAAGACGCTTAGAGATTTGGGTAAATGGGGAAGCGGGCGCAGAGTGCTTCGACTTCGGCTTTTACCTTGGCTTCGACCTTGGCGTTGCCATCGGCACCATTGGCAGCAAGTCCATCGACGACTTCGATAATCCAGTCGGCGACCTGGCGGAACTCAGCTTCGCCAAAGCCGCGGGTTGTGGCGGCGGGGGAGCCAAGGCGAATGCCTGATGTGATCGTTGGCTTTTCAGGGTCGAAGGGCACGCCGTTTTTGTTGCAGGTGATATGGGCGCGGCCAAGAGCTTTGTCCACGATATTGCCTGTCACGCCTTTGGGGCGCAAATCGACCAGAACGACATGTGTGTCGGTGCCGTGGGTTACGGTGTCGAGCCCGCCTTTGATCAACTGATCGCTTAGCGCTTGGGCATTTGCGATGACCTGTTTGATGTAGGTTTTAAACTCGGGCTGCAGGGCCTCGCCAAAGGCGACGGCTTTGGCGGCGATGACATGCATCAGCGGGCCGCCTTGGATGCCTGGGAAGATGGCGGAGTTGAATTTCTTTGCCAGTGCCTCGTCATTGGTGAGGATCATGCCGCCGCGCGGGCCGCGCAGGGTTTTATGTGTGGTTGTCGTCGCAACATGGGCATGGGGGAAGGGCGAAGGATGTTCGCCCGCCGCAACCAGACCTGCGAAATGGGCCATGTCCACATGCAGATATGCGCCAACCATATCGGCGATCTCGCGCATGCGTTTGAAATCGATCTGGCGCGGGATTGCAGAGCCGCCGGCGATGATCATTTTGGGCTGGTGTTCTTTGGCCAGCTCTTCGACTTGGTCATAGTCCAGCAGGTTGTCCTGCTTGCGCACGCCGTATTGGATGGCGTTGAACCATTTGCCCGACTGGTTCGGCTTGGCACCATGGGTCAGGTGGCCCCCTGCGTCGAGGCTCATCCCGAGGATGGTGTCACCCGGCTGCAAGAGCGCCTGAAACACGCCTTGGTTTGCTTGCGAGCCGGAGTTTGGTTGTACGTTGGCAAAGCCGCAGCCAAACAATTCCTTTGCACGGTCAATGGCCAGGTTTTCCGCGACATCGACGAATTCGCATCCACCGTAATAGCGACGGCCCGGGTAGCCTTCGGCGTATTTGTTGGTCATCACCGAGCCTTGCGCTTCCATCACTGCGGCAGAGACGATGTTTTCGGAGGCGATCAATTCGATTTCGCTGCGCTGGCGGCCCAGCTCGTCTGAAATGGAGCCGAAAATGGCAGGGTCTGCTTGCGACAGGGATTTGGTGAAGAAACCGGACATTTGGTGTTCCTTTTGGAAAGGGTGTGGGTTGCGCGTTGTCTATCCCAAACCATTGGCGGGGTGAAGGTCGTATTCCGCCGGACGGGACGACATAAACGGCAAAGCTGGTAGAGCGGTGGATAATGTGGTTCTTTCGGGTCTGAATATCCCCGATTGGAAACATGCACCGATGAAAATCGCCTTTACCGCCAGCCGCGCTGATGTCGCTCAAGCCGCTTTGCAGGCGCTGAGCAAACGGTATGGTAATGTACCCGCGGCTGAGGCCGAGATGATCGTGGCGCTGGGGGGGGACGGGTTCATGTTGCAAACCTTGCATGACACCCAAGAACTGCATGTGCCGGTCTACGGAATGAACCGGGGCACCATCGGGTTTTTGATGAACGAATACGCCGAGGAGGGGCTGGGCGAGCGGTTGGATGCGGCTGAGGAAGCGGTGATCAACCCATTGGTGATGGTCGCAACCCACGCCGATGGCACCACGTCGATGGGGCTGGCCCTGAACGAGGTGGCGCTGCTGCGCGAGGGGCCGCAGGCGGCAAAGCTGCGGATCAGCGTGGATGGGCGCGTGCGCATGGAAGAGCTGGTGTGTGATGGCGCGCTTTTGGCGACACCTGCGGGGTCGACTGCCTATAATTATTCCGCACACGGGCCGATCCTGCCGATTGGGGCTGATGTGCTGGCGCTGACTGCGGTGGCGGCTTTCAGACCCAGACGCTGGCGCGGCGCGCTTTTGCCGAAAACGGCAACGGTACGATTTGATGTGCTTGAACCCGATAAGCGACCCGTGATGGCCGATGCTGATGGCATATCGCACCGCCATGTTGTGTCGGTCGAGATCAGATCAGACCCGACGATTTCGCACAGCATTCTATTCGATCCCGGACATGGGTTGGAAGAGCGGTTGATCAGCGAGCAGTTTACCTAAATCTACGCTGTCTTTGGGGAACCAAACCAGCGGTCGGACGTTGATGTGATGAGACGGGAAAGGCACCCTGATGGTGCTGGAAACGCCGCAAAGCATAATGGAGAACCGCTATGAATTGGGATACAGTCAAAGGCAACTGGAAACAGATGACCGGCAAAATCAAAGAAGAATGGGGCGACCTGACGGATGATGATCTGACCGAGGCCGCAGGCGAACGTGACCAACTGGTTGGCAAAATCCAAGCCAAATACGGCGTCGCCAAAGACGAAGCCGAAAAGCAAGTCGATAACTTTATGGCAAAGCATAACTAAGCTGGCCTGAATGAAGTGGAAAGGCGGTCCTTGGGGCCGCCTTTTTCGTGCCGGGCCTTGGTGAGTCTTAGATCAAAAAATACCGCGCGATACCGTACACATAAAGCGCTGAGAACATCATGTTGAGGTATTTCAGCTGTGGTTCTGTCCGCAGCCAACCGCAGTAAACCCATATCAGGCAAAAGGGCAGGCTGAACAGCATCGCCGCCAATTGCCACCCTTGCACCAGACTAATTGTGCTGAAAATGCCCAAAGCGACCGCAGTCCATTTCAACTGCTGTTCAAAGGCCGCAAGCCGTAAAAGTATCATCGTGAAAGCTCTCTGGAAATCAGCGCCGTGAACCCGGCGATCTGATGCGTTTTTGGTAATCCAATGTGCTTAAGATCGCAATAACGGTTTTCAGGCGACCGAAGGCTTGGACAGGTTCGTCGCGGCGTTGTAATCTGATTGCGATGATGCTTTCGAGAGGAGCAGCGTATCATGACCCCTTTTGGACTAAATCTTTGGCTTTTTGATGGGCCTGCGGTAACAGGGGCGGCGGGTTTCAAATTTCCGACGCGCATGGCGGTCGTCCAAATGCCGGGTGACGCGGGCGTGTGGGTATGGTCGCCGGTTGCCTTGACCCAAGATATTCGCGATGCCGTTGATGCGCTTGGTCCCGTCCGCCACTTGGTGGCCCCCAACAGTCTGCACTATAGTTTCCTAGCGGAGTGGGCAGCGGCTTATCCTGATGCACGGGTGTATGCGGCACCCGGCCTGACGGAAGAGGTTGCTGGAACAGTAATTCATTCAACGATTAGCGACGAACCTGAACCAGCTTGGGCCGGCGCGGTGGATCATGTGGTCGTGCGCGGAAACAAGATCACGACCGAGGTGGTGTTTTTCCATAGGGAGTCGGCGACGGTACTGGTGACGGACTTTGTTCAGCAGATCCCACAAGGATGGTATCGCGGCTGGCGCGCTGTGGTGGCGCGTCTGGATCTGATGACTGCCCCCGTTCCTTCGGTCCCGCGAAAATTCCGTATGGCGACAACGGATAAAGCCGCTGCGCGTGATGGCGTCGGGCGCATCTTGGAATGGCCGTCAGAGCGTCTGGTCATGGCGCATGGTGCGCCGATATCATCTGGCGGAAAAGAGACGTTGCAGCGGGCATTTGGCTGGCTCATGCGGTAGGCTTGGTCGCCTAACCGCTTTGTGTAAACAGCAATGCAGCCCTGTCTGCTCGCCTATTATTCCTTCGCGTAGCCGATTGTCTGAAGCGCTGCTTTGATCTCGTCCAGAATGGCAGGATCGTCGATGGTGGCGGGCATTTTGAACGCTTCCCCATCTGCGATTTTGACCATGGTGGCGCGCAGGATTTTACCTGATCGCGTCTTGGGCAGGCGGTCCACGACAAGGGTCAGCTTAAAGGCAGCCACAGGTCCAATCTGGTCGCGTACCATCTGGACGCATTCGGCGGTGATCTCGCTATGGGGGCGGTTCACACCTTTGGACAGGCATACAAAACCCATCGGTGCCTGACCTTTCAGGGCGTCGCTGACACCGATCACAGCGCATTCCGCCACATCGGGATGCGCGGCGAGCACTTCCTCCATCGCGCCGGTGGACAGGCGGTGACCCGCCACGTTGATCACGTCATCGGTGCGCGCCATGATATAAAGATAGCCATCTTCGTCGATCATGCCCGCATCGCCGGTCTCATAATATCCGGGGTAGGTGGTCAGATAGCTTTTGCGGAAACGGTCTTCGGCGTTCCAAAGCGTCGGCAAGGTGCCGGGGGGCAGGGGCAATTTGATCGCGATGGACCCCAGTGTGCCTGCGGGTTGGGCATGGCCCGCCTCGTCCAGAATTTGCACGTCATAGCCGGGCATCGGTACGGTGGGGGACCCGATTTTGACCGGTAGCGCCTCGAGGCCTGCGGGGTTGCCGGCAATGGTAAAGCCGGTTTCAGTTTGCCACCAGTGATCATAGACGGGCACGCCCAGTTTTTCCTGCGCCCAGACGACAGTATCGGGGTCGGCGCGTTCGCCGGCTAAGTACAATCCGCGCAGGCTGGAGATATCGTATTTGGCAATTTCCAAGCCGTCCGGGTCTTCGCGTTTGACGGCACGAATGGCGGTTGGCGCGGTAAAGAAACTGCGCACGTTATGTTCTTCGATGATCCGCCAAAAGGTGCCAGCATCGGGGGTACCGACGGGCTTGCCCTCAAACACAATTGTGGTGTTGCCGTGGATCAGCGGACCATAGCAAATATAGCTGTGGCCCACGACCCAGCCCACATCGGATGCCGCCCAAAAGACATCGCCAGGATCGACGTTGTAGATGTTTTTCATGGTCCAGTTCAGCGCGACCAGATGGCCAGCCGTGTGCCGTACCACGCCCTTGGGTGCGCCGGTGGTGCCGGACGTATACAGGATATAGGCTGGGTGATTTCCGTCAACCGGAACGCAATCTGCGGGGGCAACACCGTCTTGGGCCGCGTGCCAATCCAGATCACGACCGGGGAGCAGATCGCATGGGGATTGGTCGCGTTGCAGGATCATGCAGAAATCAGGCTTATGATCGGCCTGCTCAATGGCGCTGTCCAGCAGGGGTTTATACTGAACGATACGGTTCGGCTCCAACCCGCAGGACGCAGCGAGGATCGCCTTGGGGGTGCAATCGTCGATCCGTACGGCCAGTTCATGTGCGGCAAAACCGCCAAAGACAACGGAATGCACCGCGCCGATTCGGGCGCAGGCCAGCATCGCCTCAAGCGCCTCGGGGACCATGGGCATATAGATGATGACGCGGTCTCCTTTGGTCACGCCATTGGCCTGTAGCGCCCCGGCGACTGCGGCCACACGGGTTTGCAATTCGGCGAATGTGATCTTGGTCTGGGTGCCGGTGATAGGGCTGTCATGGATGATCGCGACCTGATCGGCGCGGCCGTTTTCAACATGGCGGTCCACGGCGTTATAACAGCCGTTTACCTTGGCATCGGCGAACCATTCATAAAGTCCGTTGCCCTTGTCGAACATCGCTTGGGTCGGTGCCTGATCCCAGTCAATTGTCTTTGCTTGGTCCAGCCAATAGGCCTCAGGATTTTCCTGCCAGTTTTTGTAGGTGTCGTGATACCCCATGTGCGGCTCCCTCCCGTGATCGCTTGGTTCTTGTGGTAGGCCACAGTCGCGGGGCAGGGCAAGGTTTTTGCTGCGGTCAGGGGGCATTGTGAAAGAAAGTTTACAGCTTTTGACTGGGTCGCGTTGAAGGGCTTTACAAGCCGTCTTGATCAAAGATGTCGAAAACAGACCGCCTTGTCGAATATGGATCAGTATTGTCTGCGGCCGGTATGTACGCTGATCTTTAGGGGCGGTATCCCACCGGCCCCGTGTCTTTGATCAAAGGTTTAGGACAATGGGTGATAAGATCGCCAACAAAAAGAAAAAGGCCAAAGCGGACGCGCGGCCTGCCAAGCAGCCAGTTGCAGCAGTGGCTGATATCAAACCGGTATTCGCAGCCAAGGGTGGTAAATCCGAAAAGTAATCCGGATTGATTAAGGGACTGCACGCCGCCCCAAACCGGGCGGCGTTTGTCGTTTCAGACTTAACCGTATTCGGTGACCGGTGTGCCGGCAATCGCGCCCACGTTTAGCAAACCGCGTGCGGTGATCGACGAGGACACGATATGCGCGCGGTTGCCCATGCCCATGAGGATTGGGCCGACTTCCAGACCGCCACCTTTGATCTTGAGTATATTGCGCACGCCTGACGCCGCATCTGCATGGGCAAAGACCAGTACATTCGCGGCCCCTTCCATCCGGTTCGATGGCAGCAGGCGATTGCGCAAATCCGCATCAAGCGCGGTGTCGATGTTCATCTCACCCTCGTAGCAGAAGTTGTGGTTGCCCTCATCCAGCATGCGAATGGCGGCGCGCAAACGTTTGCCGCTGCCTTCGCCCTGATTGCCGAACTGGCTTTGGGAACAGAACGCAATTTTCGGCTCAAGCCCGAAACGACGGACGTGGCGGGCTGCACCAATTGCGATCTCGGCGATTTGTTCAGGGGTGGGGTGCAGATGCACCTGCGTGTCGGCGATAAACAGGGGTCCGTCTTCGAGGATCATGAGAGACAAGGCACCATGCGGCCGCTTGCCATCGCGGCCCAAGACCTGTTCGATATAGTTCAGGTGCCAGCGGAATTCGCCAAAGGTGCCGCAGATCAAACTGTCTGCTTCCTCGCGATAGACCATGACCGCGCCGATGGCGGTGGTGTTGGTGCGCATGATCGCGCGGGCAATATCAGGCGACACGCCGCGGCGTGCCATAAGGTGGTGATAGGTTTCCCAGTAATCGCGGTAGCGTGGGTCGTTTTCGGGGTTCACCAGATCGACGGTCTCGCCCAGCCTGATGGTTAAACCGGCCTTTTCGATGCGCCGCTCAATGACGTCGGGGCGACCGATCAGGATCGGGCGCTCGCTGGTTTCCTCGACCATCGCTTGTGCGGCGCGCAAGACGCGCTCGTCTTCGCCTTCTGCAAAGACGATACGGCGCGGCGCAGCGCGGGCGGCATCGAAAACCGGGCGCATCAGCAGGGCAGATTTGAACACCGAGCTGTCCAATTTGTGACGGTAGGCATCCAGATCCTCGATCGGACGAGTCGCCACACCGGTCTCCATTGCGGCCTTCGCCACAGCCGAGGACACGACCCCAATGAGGCGTGGATCGAAGGGCTTTGGGATCAGGTAGTCAGCGCCGAACGTCAGTTGCTCGCCCTGATATGCAGCGGCAGCCTCGGCCGAGGTCGTGGCGCGGGCCAAGGCGGCGATACCGTCAATGCAGGCGATCTTCATCTCGTCGTTGATGGTGGTGGCCCCCACATCCAGCGCACCGCGAAAGATAAACGGAAAACACAATACGTTATTGACCTGATTGGGAAAATCCGACCGACCCGTTGCAATAATCGCATCAGGTGCCACGTTGCGGACGAGGTCGGGCATGATTTCGGGCGTTGGGTTTGCAAGGGCGAAAATAACAGGCCTAGGGGCCATTTTCTGCACCATTTCGGGCGTCAGAACACCGGGGCCCGATAAGCCAAGGAACAGGTCTGCGCCGCCAATCACATCTTCCAGACTGCGCAGATCGGATTTTTGCGCGTATTCGGTTTTGATCGGGTTCATGTCGACCTCGCGGCCCTTGTAAACCAGACCGTGAATGTCGCACAGCCAGACGTTTTCGCGTTTGACGCCCAGTTTCAGCAGCATGTTCAGGCAGGCGATGCCCGCCGCCCCGCCGCCTGTTGACACGATTTTGATGTCTTCGAATTTCTTTTTGGCCACGAAAAGCGCGTTTTTGACAGCGGCCCCCACAACGATGGCGGTGCCATGCTGGTCATCATGGAAAACCGGAATATTCATCCGCTCTCGGCAGATTTTTTCGACGGTAAAGCAATCCGGTGCCTTGATGTCTTCAAGGTTGATCGCCCCGAATGTGGGTTCCAACGCGCAGACCAGCTCAGCCAGTTTTTCGGGATCGTTTTCGTTCAGTTCAATGTCAAAGCAATCGATATTGGCGAATTTCTTGAACAGGACGGCTTTGCCCTCCATCACCGGTTTGGAGGCCAATGCGCCGATATTGCCCAAGCCTAAAACGGCAGTGCCATTTGTGACCACGCCGACCAAGTTGGCACGGGTGGTGTAGAGCGCAGCCGTCGACGGATCCGACTTAATCTCGAGACACGCCTCGGCGACGCCGGGGGAATAGGCGCGGGCCAGATCACGACCATTGGCCAGCGGCTTGGTCGCGCGGATTTCCAGCTTTCCGGGTTTTGGAAAGGCATGATAATCAAGCGCTGCTTGGCGCAGGTTGGGCGCGTCGGTCATAATTCTTGGTCCTTTTGGCGAATGGTTTAGCGTTAAACTAAATTTTCGACCGCGCCAACATGGCATTTGACGTGGCGTCGTGCTGTTGGGGATCAAGGGTGCCAGCCCCCTTCGCGGCAAGCCGCTCATCCCCCGGAGTTTTTCTGGCAAAATGAACGAGAAAGGTTTTTATTCTTTTGCCATCGCAACTTTGAGCAAAGGTTTTTATACTTTCTTGAACGGAGGCAGAATGACACAAGATTTAAGAGAAAAAGCCAGCGCAGTTCGGGAAAATGCCTATGCGCCATATTCTGATTTTAAGGTGGGGGCGGCGCTGCGCGGGGTTTCCGGCACTATATATATAGGCTGCAACGTTGAGAATGTTGCCTATCCTGAAGGCACATGTGCCGAGGCCGGTGCCATCGCAGCGATGGTGGCTGCGGGCGAAACCGGGTTTACCGAAGCCTATGTGATTGCGGGCAGTCCGATGCCAATTACGCCTTGCGGCGGCTGCCGGCAAAAGCTGGCGGAATTTGGCAAGGGCGATGTGCGCGTCACCATGGCCACGCTTTCCGGTGTGGAAGAGGTCATGTCGCTGTCTGAGCTGCTGCCGGGCGCATTCGGTCGCGAACATATGGAAACATAAGGCGTGGATGCGCGTGGAATTCTAGGCAAGCTACGGCACCGGCAGTTGCCCAATCGTAAGGAATTGGCGTGGTTTGCGCGGGCTTTGGCGGACGGGCGCGTCAGTGATGCGCAGGCGGGTGCCTTTGCCATGGGGGTTTGTCAGGTCGGCCTGAGCGATGCGGGCCGTGTGGCGCTGACCCTTGCAATGCGCGATAGCGGTCAGGTTCTGTCATGGGATGTGAACGGGCCGGTGTTGGACAAGCATTCTACGGGCGGCGTCGGCGATTGTGTCAGCCTTGTTCTGGCACCGGCCTTGGCGGCCTGCGGTGCTTATGTGCCGATGATTTCGGGGCGCGGGCTGGGGCATACCGGCGGCACGCTGGACAAGATGGAAGCTATACCGGGCGTATCGACGCAAATGGGTGAGGGGCAGTTGCGGCAGATCATTGGCCGAACCGGCTGTGCGATTGTGGGGGCGACAGGCGATATCGCGCCTGCGGACAAACGGCTGTATGCTGTGCGCGACGTGACATCGACCGTGGATAGCATGGACCTGATAACCGCGTCGATCCTGTCAAAGAAACTGGCCGCAGGTCTGCAAGGATTGGTGCTGGACGTCAAAGTTGGCAGCGGTGCGTTCATGAAAGATATTGAGCAGGCGCAGCTGTTGGCCAATGCCTTGACCAACACCGCGAATGCCAGCGGGTGCAAGACGACTGCGATCATTAGCGATATGAGCCAGCCTTTGGTGCCCAGCCTTGGCAATGCACTTGAGGTGGTGGAGGTGATGCGGGTGCTGACGGGGCAGATCGAGGGCCCGATTGTATCAGTTTGTGCGGCTTTAGGGGGCGTTTTGCTGGCTAATGCAGGGCTGGCTGCGGATGTGCAAAAGGGCGCTGATGCCATTTGTGCCGCCATCCGTGATGGCCGTGCGGCAGAGCGGTTTGGTATGATGATTGCGCAGATGGGCGGGCCGACACAGTTTGTTGAAAATTGGAGCCGCTTTTTGCCAGAGGCCACTGTTATCGGCCAAATTTCCGCGCCAGGGGCGGGCTATGTCGCGGCGATAGATGGCGAGGCGTTGGGCATGGTCGTGGTCGCGCTTGGCGGTGGACGTATGTTGGAGACCGACGAGATCAACACGGCGGTGGGGCTGTCCGAAGTGGTGCGGCTGGGCGCGAGAGTTGCCAAAGGTGATCCTTTGGCTGTCATTCATGCGGTCCGGTCTGATGACGCTGAAAAGGCGGTCAGAGCCGTGCGCGCAGCCGTTACACTGTCAGACGAACCTGTTACACCACCGGATCTTATCGTTGAGCGGGTGGGTTGATGGCACGTGCATTTTTGGTGGTGATGGATTCGGTTGGTATTGGTGGCGCACCTGATGCCGATGCGTTTTTTAACGGATCTGTTCCCGATGTTGGTTCAAACACTGTCGGGCATATTGCCCAAGCCTGCAGCGAGGGGCGCGCAGAGGAGGGCCGTTCGGGCCCGCTACGCCTGCCCAATCTGGTGGGGATGGGGCTGGGTGCCGCGACTAAGCTGGCCAGCGGGCTTGAGGTGGAGAGTTTGGCCGGAGAAGTCAGCGGCAGGTGGGGGGCGGCAACGGAGCTGTCGCGCGGTAAGGATACGCCGTCGGGTCATTGGGAGCTTGCCGGGTTGGTCGTGCCTTGGGAATGGCATTACTTTGATGACGTCGACGCTTCGTTCTCGCCGGAGCTGCTGGCGAAAATGGCGGCGCTGGCCGGAACCCAAGGGGTGCTGGGCAATTGTCATGCGTCTGGCACCGCCATCATCGAGGAACTGGGGGCTGAGCATATCAAGACAGGTTATCCGATCTGTTATACATCCGCGGATAGTGTGTTGCAGGTTGCTGCGCATGAGGATCATTTCGGGTTGGGGCGGCTGATAGAGCTATGTGCAAAGGTCGCGCCGATTGCCCATGAGATGAAAGTTGGCCGGGTGATCGCACGGCCCTTTGTCGGGGACGCCGAGACTGGATTTACACGCACCGCCAATCGTCGTGATTTTGCCATCGCACTGCCCGCGCCTGTGCTGAGCAACTGGGTTCAGGACGCCGGGCGACACGTGTATGCGGTTGGCAAGATCGGGGATATTTTCTCGATGTCGGGCTTTGACGAAGTGCGCAAAGGGCCTGATGAGACCCTGATGCGGCATTTGGTGGATTTGGTCGACAGCGCGGTGGATGGTAGTCTGACCTTTGCCAATTTTGTCGAGTTTGACAGTTTATATGGCCATAGGCGCGATGTGTCGGGCTATGCGCGTGCGCTGGAATGGTTCGACGCCGAAATCGGAACGATCGCGTCGAAGCTGCGCGATGGGGACATTCTGGTGTTGACTGCGGATCATGGGAACGATCCCACATGGGTGGGAACCGATCACACCAGAGAACGCGCGCCGGTGCTGGTGCGCGGTTTGGGCCAGGGGTGTTTGGGGCTGATCGGGTTTACGGATGTGGCCACCTTGGTGGCAGAGCATCTGGGCGTCACCGTTCCAAAATAGCCCGGGAGGGGGCCAGCCCCCCTCGTGGCAGGCCACGATTCTTCCCCGGAGTTTATTTGGCAAAATGAACCCAGAGGGAGCCGCTGTGGTTGCGGGCCAAGGCATTTCAAGGCAAGAGTTTGGTCAAGCAAAATGGAGAGCGCAGCTATGCCCGATACATCTGAATATCTTACCGTGGTGAACCATCCGCTGGTGCAGCACAAGCTGACCATCATGCGCGACAAGGAAACGCCGACAGCCGTGTTCCGTCAATTGCTGCGCGAGATTAGCCAGCTTTTGGCTTATGAGGTGACGCGCGGCCTGCCGATGACCACAAAGCGGATCGACACACCGATGCAGCCGATGGATGCGCCGACGTTGGACGGTAAGAAGCTGGCGTTGATATCGATCCTGCGGGCGGGCAATGGTTTGCTGGACGGTGTTCTTGAGCTGATCCCGTCGGCGCGCGTGGGGTTTGTTGGCCTTTACCGTGATGAAGAGACGCTTAAGCCGGTGAAATATTACTTTAAGGTGCCCGAAGGTATGGATGACCGGTTGGTGATTGCGGTGGACCCGATGTTGGCCACGGGCAATTCATCTGTCGCGGCGATCGATATGTTGAAGGAGGCCGGTGCCACCAATATCCGGTTCTTGTGCCTCTTGGCGGCCCCCGAAGGCATCAAGCGCATGCAAGAAGCCCACCCTGATGTGCCAATTGTGACGGCAGCCGTGGATGAGAAGCTGAACGAATTAGGGTATATTGTACCGGGGCTTGGTGACGCCGGAGACCGGATGTTCGGCACGAAATAGTGGCCTAAATGCGGTATTGTCGACATAGTAAGCTTTACTCTGGCTAGGGGATAACGCATGATTTATGCTATATGTTGTGTTCGGGGGCGCAGATGAAGTTTAGAAATGTTGTCGCAATCGCTATCATTTTTGGAACTGCGAGCATCAGCGCGCTGCAGGCCCAATCGTTTCGGGATCAACCCAAAGAGTTCCCCCCGGCATCCTATAAGGGCAAGCAATATGTCGACAGTACGGGCTGTGTTTTCATTCGGGCGGGTATCGACGGAAACGTGACATGGGTGCCGCGGGTGACGCGCAAACGTGTAGGGGTCTGTGGCTTTAAACCGACCAATGCCGGCACCGCGCTGGCGTCCTCTGCGCCGCTGAACGCAGGCGCGGTGCAGATCACGCTGAACACGCCGCCTGCGCAGACTGCGCCGGTTGCTGTGAAACCCCGCCCCGTGCCAAAAATCCGTCGCACAGCGCCTGTTGTTCGGCAGACGGCCCCGAAAGTGGTGCGCCAAACCGCACAGCGGCCGGTAGTTGCGGTCCCTGCTGCCGCTCAGGCTGCACCTGTGTGTTCGGAAAGATCGCCCATTGCGCAGCGCTATATGGCGGGGGCGAGAATGGCAGTACGCTGCGGCCCGCAGACAGCGCGAATTGAAGCCAACCCCGTTGGCGGCACGCACATGACGCCGAAACGTAAAATGCCGGCAGGCACCGTGATGGTAAGCCCAAACACCCGTATTGTGCCCAAACATGTCGCGGTGAACCGCATCAATACTTACAACACCGTGCAGGTCCCCAAAGGCTATAGATCGGTATGGGAGGATGATCGCCTGAACCCCAAACGGACCGAGCAAACACTTGCGGGGCGGGCGCAGATGAATTTGATGTGGACCAACACCGTGCCACGCCGTTTAGTCAATCAAACGACAGGGCAAGATGTGACGGCGAAAATGCCATTGGTTTACCCCTATACGTCGATTGATCAGCAGCGCCTTGAAATGGGGAAGGTCACCTTGTCCACGCGAAACGGTGTGACGGTCAAACGGATCGTGCGAAACCGTGGGGTATCATCCACCGTGCGCAGGCCAACCTATTCCAGCCGTTCCGCTGCCAAGGCTGATACCGCCGCAGTTGCGCCGATACGCAATGGTGGCAGTACCTATGTGCAGGTGGGTGTTTTTCAAAACGCAGGCAATGCGCAGCGGACGGCCCAGCGTATTGCGGGCATGGGCATGGTCGCGCGCATCGGTAAGTCGGTGCGCGGCGGCAAGACCTATCTGTCCGTCCAGGCGGGGCCCTTTGCCAAAGCGTCAGCGCCCCATGCATTGGGTAAGTTACGCGGCAGCGGCTATGGTGATGCCTATATTCGCTAGCGCTTAGGTCTGATTTGAAACAAGTGGCCAGTCGGTGTTGATCCGGCTGGCCATTTCTTTTGCCCAAATCGCATATATTTCAGAGCCGGGGTGAAAACGGTCAGCCGCCATTTGCGTCGGGTCCAACGGCAGATCGAACCCGATGTGATGCCAGTGCTTTTCAGCGGCGAGTGTTGTGGCCAGCGCCGCGTTAAAGCGGTCCGCCTGCTTGCCCAAGGTCCAGCGCAAGGGCTGTGGCAGGATCGGGAAAAGACCCAGCGGTGGCACGCCTGTCATATACACAAGACGCGGCGCAAAAAGCTGGTCGATCCGCGCTCGCAATGCCTGTTGGCGTTGTTGCCAAACCTTGAAGGGGACAGCATGGGTCACATCATTCACGCCCAAGGCCGTCACAACAATATCGACGGGGTAGGGGGCTTGCCTTTCAAGATGTTTAAGGGTGCTGGCGGTCGTTGCGCCGGTTCTTGCAATCAAGCGCCAGTTGAGCGTGAAATCCTGCGACAGCTGTTTGGCCAATTGGCCAGCGAGGGCTTGATCCTGATGGGTGACGCCGACGCCTGCAGCGGATGAATCGCCCAATATGAGCACCGATAACGCAGGACCGCTGCCGATTGTGCCTTCTCGGGGGCCGCTTGCCTCGGGCAGTTGCAGGGCACGGGCACGCACGGCGGCGGCCTGCATCAGCAACACAGGTGACAGGGCAATGCGTAGGCTCGTATCCAGCATGAGTTTCCTTTATCCGCCGCAGATGTTTTGGAGGCGTAGCCAATCGGCATCGTTGATCAAGGGGGCTGTATCTTGGCCAGCCATTGGGTCGCCCTCGATCAAGGCCAATGTGGTCTCGCCGGTGATATCAAGTGCTTCTGCATATGGGGTGCTGTGCAGGCGTTCTTCGTTGAACTGCGCCAGCAGTTGATCCACTGGTGCAGGGGTATCCCGCGCGGTCATCAGTACCTCGGCATAGCTTGTAAGCGCCGGTTCGGATATTTCACCGGTCGTGAGCAGGCGGAAGTTTTCGCGCAAACCCAGATCAGCCAGCATATCGCGCAAGGGATCGCTTTGCGCACGTTTGACCACCTCGGACAGGATGAAACCGGCGGCAACATCGGGGGATTCATAATCCTCGAATATCGTTTTGTTCAGCACGATCAACCCCCCGGGCAGGTGGATGCTGTCGCGGGTCATGGCGGGCAAGACGGTCAATGGCCCCGCTGACAGGCGCGTGCTAAGTTTGGCTAAGGCTATGCGGCCACGCGGGTTATTACAGGCCACACCGGAAACCCGTTCAATCTGACGCAGCAGGGCCGTCCCGATCGAGGCGCGTTTCACCTTTGGCACCACTTTCAGCGTGTGATCCTGCATTGCACCGGGCAGCCAGAACAAGGCCAAGGCAACGACCGTTAGGATCGAACCAAGGACACCGATCAGCCGCAAGCGACCCGGATGCGGGCGGCTGCGTTCGACTGCGCGGCGCAGGGTTTCGATGGCATCAATCATCTCGCCGTGGGTCTCTGCGATCTCGAGCGTTTCGGCAGGGTCGCCGTCGGGGTGAAATATCGCAGGCTGGATACCGGGGTTCGCGCGTGCGACAGCGGCAAGCGACCAATGCGCGATGGCTTGGTCTTTCATGTCGGAAATCACCAGCGTCGCGTCCCCGATCGACACGATGACCTCGCGACGTTGATCATCGGGGTTGGCACGCCAAAGGCCCGTCGCTTCGATGCGCGCGTATTTCGTAAGGGCCGTCATGAGCTGCGATATACTGCCTTGTTGTTTTTCTCTACTTTACCATCTGATAAGACTTGAGCAATGGGCCAGCGCAGGCCAGCATGGCGCAAAGGGGTAGGAGATCAACTTAATGGATGTAAAACCAGCCGTATCTGCCGACATCCCCGCGATTGCAGCACTGTGGCATCATGGATGGATGCAGGGGCATGGCGCAGCCGCACCAAAATCACTCATCAATCAGCGTACAGCGGACGAGTTTTTGACTCGGACCAAGGCGCATTTGGCGCAGACGCAGGTCGCTTGCATTAAGGGAGAAATGGCCGGGTTCTTTATGATCGAGGGTGACGAGCTGTATCAATTCTACGTCGCGCCGGGTTTCCAAGGCTCCGGTGTCGCAACCGAGTTGATGGCGAAGGCTGAGGCAGCACTTGGTGACGGGTTAAAGTGGCTGGCCTGTCTGGTCGGTAATGACCGCGCGGCACGATTTTACGAAAAGTCCGGCTGGGTTCTGGCCGCGACGGTGCCTTATGAGGTCGAGACCGAAGAGGGCCCGTATGTGATTAATTCGTGGCGCTTTGAAAAACGTCTAGGCGCTGCCCGCTAGAACGAAAAAAGGGCGGCATAACACCGCCCTTTGCTCTTAACATTTCTGAAGGATTTAGCCTTCGACGCGTGTCAGGTTGATCTCGCCCACACCTACAGCAAGGTTCATGCCGTTTTGGGTATTCACGCTTACGGGTTGCAGGGCCAAGGTGTTTTCGGAACCACCGGTCATGACGTTGGCACCAAGGCCTACACCAAATGTCGCTTCGGCGGATACGCCTTTATAGGAACCGTTTAGGCCACCCTCGCTATACTCGGACTCGGTTGGTGCCAGAACCAGCCATGACATCTGGCCGTTTGTTGTCTCACCGATATCCAGACCCCAGCGGTTGATCTCGCCGACATATGTCTCGTCTGCTTGGCCCTCTTCAACAGGGTTGAAGGTGCAGGTCAGCTCGCGGCTGGAACCGATGATGAAACCACTGCCGTCGCCAACATCACAGCTAAGCGATCCAACTTCTGTATGATCCACTGTTTCGTTATCCGCTGCCAGGGCTGCGCCGCCAAACATTGTGCCAACCATCAGTGCAGTGCTTAGGGTAAGTTTCGAAGTCCGTGTCATGTTATTCGCTTTCCGTCACTCGTTAAAAGTGTCTGTTACAAAATTTTCAGGCAGCGAACTGTCGTCCGCGAGTGCCCTTCGTTACAGGGAGACAACCAGCGCGGTCGCCGTTTGTTCCAAGGAATTTCAAACAGGTCTATGGGAAGGGCGACCACTTGGCCCAGCCGAACAGCGCATTGCTTTGACACGCAGGCTAACCGCTAGAGCGTGGCCGCTTTCTTGCGCAGTTCGAATTTTTGGATTTTGCCAGTCGATGTCTTTGGCAGCTCTTGGAACACGACCTTTTTGGGGGCTTTGAACCCCGCCAAAGTTTCGCGCGCAAAGGCAATCATCGCCGCCTCGTCCCCGGTTTGGCCGGGTTTCAGCTCAACAAAGGCGCAAGGCACCTCGCCCCATTTATCATCGGGTTTGGCGACCACGGCAGCAAGGTTCACATCCGGGTGCCCCATCAGCACGCCTTCGATTTCAACCGAGGAAATGTTTTCGCCGCCCGAGATGATGATATCCTTGGCGCGGTCGGCGATCTGCATATAGCCGTTTGGATGCTGCACAGCCAAATCGCCTGAATGGAAATAGCCGCCCTCAAACGCCTCTTTCGTGGCTTCGGGGTTCTTAAAGTACCCTTTCATCACCGAATTCCCGCGGATCATGATCTCGCCTTGGGTGGCCCCGTCCTTGGTGACTTGGGTCATGTCGGGGTTCAATACGGTGATGTCTTCCATCATTGGCATCGGCACCCCTTGGCGGGCTTTCACGGCGGCGCGGTCTTCGCCTTGCAAGGCATCCCACTCATCGCTCCACAGGCATTCGGTGACGTGGCCATAGGTTTCGGTCAGCCCGTAAACCTGGGTGACGTTGAAACCCAATGCCTCGATCTTGGACAGGGTCGCGGGGGCGGGGGGCGCACCGGCGGTGAAGACTTCGACAACATGATCGAACGCACGGCGTTCGCTGTCGGGCGTGTTGACCAGCATGTTCAGCACAATCGGCGCACCGCCGAAATGGGTCACCCCTTGGTCTGCGATGGCATCGTAAATAGCGCTTGCGGTGATGTCGCGGCAACAGACCAAGGTGCCCCCCAAAAGGGGCATCATCCACGCATGGTTCCAACCGTTGCAATGAAACAAGGGCACGATCTGCATAAAGACCGGGCGCATCACCATACGCCAGCTGACAACTGTGCCCATGGTCATCAGATACGCCCCGCGATGGTGGTAAACAACGCCCTTGGGCCGGCCCGTTGTGCCAGACGTATAGTTCAAGGCAAGGCTTTCCCATTCATCCTGCGGCATGATCCAGGCATAGGCAGGATCAGCCTTGGCCAGCAGGTCCTCATATGTCGGGTGCCGTCCGGTTGCGGGGACACTGGCATGGGCATCGGGGACTTCGATCAGGGCGGGCGGCGTGTCTAGTGCTGCGCAGGCGGCCTCGGCCAATTCGATAAATTGTGTATCAACCAGCGCGACTTTAGCCTCGCCGTGGTCAAGGATATAGGCGACAGTATCGACGTCCAAACGGGTGTTGATGGTGTTCAAGACGGCACCGCATGCGGGCACGCCGAAATGGGCCTCGGCTTGGGCAGGGATATTTGGTAAAATGGTCGATACCACGTCGCCGGGAATCACGCCCATATCCGCCAGAGCCGATGCCAAGCGGCTACATCTTGCGTGATACTGGGCATAAGTCGTGCGGTGCGGACCATAAGAAATGGCCAGCACATCGGGAAACACATGGGCGGCGCGTTGCAGATGCGACAGCGGGCTAAGTGGCACATAATTGGCGCGGCACTTTTCCAATCCGTCTTCGTTTTTCATCCAACCCATGATGTACCCTCCGGCGTTCGTGGTTTTTCTGCTTGAGTATTGCGCCAGTTGCGTGAAGTTAAAAGTATGAAACACAGCCAATCAAATGATGATGCCGCACAGCGGGCCGCGCGCGCGGCGCAAAGGCCTGTGCGATGATCATCAGCCGTGGCCGCAACTACATCTTTGTGCATATCCCCAAGACCGGGGGGACGTCGCTGGCGCTGGCGCTGGAAGGGCGCGCTATGAAGGATGACATCATGCTGGGCGACACCCCCAAAGCGCTAAAGCGCCGGAAGCGGATGAAGGATGTGCAGGCGGCCGGGCGGCTTTGGAAACATTCGACGCTGGCCGATATTGAAGGGGTGGTGACCCGCGACGAGATTGCGCAAATGTTTAGTTTTACCTTGGTGCGCAACCCGTGGGACCGGATCGTAAGCTATTATCACTGGCTGCGGGTGCAATCCTTTGATCACGCCATGGTCCGGCTTGCGCAACAAAACAGTTTCGCCGCATTCCTTGAAGCGCCCGCGTTACAAGCCAGCCTGCAAAACGCCCCCTATGGCAGCTATCTGCAAGACGGCGGGGGGGCAGAGCAGGGTAATCTGTTCATCCGGCTTGAGCATTTTGCGCAGGATGCCGAGCCCCTGTTTGACCATCTGGGGTTCACGCTGACGCTGCCCAACGAAAACGCCTCTGACCGCGATGCTGAATACCAAAGCTATTATTCGGACGCGCTTTCGCAGATTGTTGCACGGATTTGTGCCGTCGATATTGCGCGGTTCGGCTACCGTTTCGGGGATGCGGACTAGCCCACGGACCCATTGCGATAGATACAAAAACGGCCAGCAGTCACCTGCTGGCCGTATGTGTTTTAGATGTGTCGCCTGATCAGGCGGCTTTGGCATCCGGCCCGAAACGGCCATAGAATGTCTGACCTTTGTCTGCCATCTCGCGCAGTAGGGCAGGGCATTCGAAACGATCGCCGAACTTGGCTTGCAATTGGTCACAGCGCTCGGCGGCATAAGGTGCGCCGATGATGTCGAGCCAGCTGAAAGGGCCACCGGACCAAGGCGCAAAGCCCCAGCCAAGGATCGCGCCAACATCGCCTTCGCGGATGTCTTCCAGCACGCCTTCTTCCAATGCGCGTACGGCTTCAAGCACTTGAACGAACATCAGACGGTCCTGCACATCGCGCAGATCAGGCTGCTCGTCGGCCAGCGGGAACTTGTCGTGCATGCCCTTCCAATAGCCCTGACGCTTGCCCTTTTCATCATAGTCGAAAAAGCCGGCTTTGGCTTTGCGGCCCAGACGGCCCAGATCTTCCATCCAGAAAATCAGATCGTCGGCTTGGGACGCAGGATAGGCATTGCCCATCGCAGCTTTGGTCGCGCGGGCAATCTTGGCCCCCAGATCAATGGACGTCTCGTCGGTCAGTTGCACGGGCCCAACAGGGAAGCCCAGCAATTGCGCCGCGTGATCCACAAGTTGCGGTGCCACACCTTCGGTGATCATCCGTGCGCCTTCGTTGGCATAAGGGATGATGCAGCGGTTGGCATAGAAGAACCGCGCGTCGTTCACCACGATGGGTGTCTTGCGGATCTGGCGCACGTAGTCGAGCGATTTGGCCACAGCACGATCACCGGTTTCCTTGCCTTTGATGATCTCGACCAGCAGCATCTTCTCGACGGGCGAAAAGAAGTGGATGCCGATGAACTGATCCGCGCGTGACGATGCCTTGGCCAGTTCCGTGATCGGCAGGGTCGAGGTGTTGGAGGCGAAAATGCAATCGTCGGGGATCACGGCTTCGACCTTCTTGGTCATCTCGGCCTTGACGGCGGGGTCTTCGAACACTGCTTCAATGATCAGATCGCAACCTTTCAGCGCGTCCAGATCGGTGGTCGCGGTGATCAGGTCCAACGCGGCCTGCTTCTTCTCTTCGGTGGACTTGCGACGTGCAATGCCCTTGTCAAAGAAGCTCGCGGAATAGGCTTTGCCTTTGTCTGCGGCTTCTTGGGTCTGGTCGATCAGCACAACTTCGATACCGGCCTGAACAGACACAAGCGTGATGCCCGCACCCATCATGCCTGCACCCAAAACGCCCAGCTTTTTGACGCGCTGGTCTGGCACACCTTCGGGGCGCACAGCACCTTTTTCCAAGGCCTCCTTGTTCAGGAACAGCGATTGGATCATGGCGGATGACGACGGGTTCATCAGGATGTTGGTGAACCAGCGTGCCTCGATCTTGAGCGCTGTATCAAACGGCACCAATGCACCTTCATATACGGCGCTTAGCAATGCTTTGGCGGCCGGGAATGCACCTTGGGTCTTGCCGTTTACCATCGCGTTGGCACCGACAAATGTCATAAAGCCAGCGGGGTGGTAAGGCGCGCCGCCTGGCATTTTATAGCCCTTGGCATCCCAAGGTTTCAGAATGTCCGCGTCTTTGGCGTTCAAGACCCACTCTTTCGCGGCGGCAACCGGATCGGCGACAACCTCGTCGATAAGGCCCGCAGATTTCGCCGCGGATGGTGCAACCATCTTGCCCTCAAGCAAGAAAGGCGACGCACCCATTGCGCCCAGTTTACGTGTCAGGCGCGTAGTGCCGCCCGCACCAGGGAAAATGCCGACCATAATCTCGGGCAGGCCGATGCGCGCCTTGGGGTTGTCCGCGACGAAAATGCGGTGCGTGGCCAGTGGCAGTTCCAGACCGATACCAGCGGCAGTGCCGGGCAGAGCAGACGCAATCGGCTTGCCGCCCTTGTTGGTTTTCGGGTCCATGCCAGCACGTTCAATCTTGCGAAGCAGGGCGTGCATTTTCATGGTACCGTCGAACAGCCCTTGGGCCGGATCATCGCCCGCATCTTCGCGCATTTTGGCCAGTAGGTTCAGGTCCATACCGCCCGCGAAGGATCCATCCTTGCCGGACGTGACAACCGCACCCTTGATGCTGTCGTCGGACAAAACGGTGTCGATGATCGCGTCCAGTTCGGACAACCCTTCGATCGACATGACGTTCATGGATTTACCGGGGACGTCCCAGGTGATGATGGCGACGCCGTCTGCGTCCTTGGTCATTGTGAAATCGGTCATTTATCTCTCCCTGATTTGGAGTGTGTTACGAGCGCTGAGATGTGTAATCAGCGAATTTTTCAAGCAGTGATCGGATCAAAGCAATCGTGGCCTCTGGGCCATCGGTGCAATCTTCTTCGCTCAGCAATATCCGTTTGAAGTCGTTGAAACTCTCGCGGTCAAAGCTGTCGCTGGGATCATTGCGATGCTTAAAGAACAGCGGCGGCGTGTTCTGATAGAGGCGCACATAGGCCCCGCCGCGTTCTTCCTTGATCTTCAGGTCTTTCAATCCACGCTTTGCCGCCAGACCGGCGACAGCGTGGAAGGGATGGGGTTGGTCGCCCATTAGACCCGCTCGATGATTGTGGCTGCACCCATGCCGGATGCAATGCAAAGCGTGGCCATGCCGACTTCTTTGTCGGACCGCTCAAGCTCGTCCAGCAATGTGCCGATGATCATGGCACCGGTCGCGCCCAAGGGGTGACCCATGGCGATGGACCCGCCGTTAACGTTGACCTTGCTGTCATCCACGTCGAACGCCTGCATGAAACGCATGACCACGGCGGCGAAGGCTTCGTTAACCTCGAAGAGATCGATATCGCCGATCTTCATGCCGTTGTCGGCTAGGATTTTCTCGGTCACGGGCACAGGGCCGGTCAACATGATTGTGGGATCGGTGCCGATTT
The DNA here is from genome assembly GCF_900116285.1 of Sulfitobacter marinus. Taxonomy (GTDB): domain Bacteria; phylum Pseudomonadota; class Alphaproteobacteria; order Rhodobacterales; family Rhodobacteraceae; genus Sulfitobacter; species Sulfitobacter marinus. Next base: position 167,235 of record NZ_FPAJ01000002.1, read on the forward strand.
TGGCGGTGGCGCGGATTCGGGCGCGTGGCTTAATGCCGTATTTCTCGCCGAATTCCTTGTTGCCGATCAGCACAGCCGCCGCACCGTCAACGATCCCTGATGAGTTGCCCGCGTGGTGGATGTGGTTAATTTTCTCAAGATGCGGGTACTTCATCAGCGCGATCTTGTCGAAACCGGGCATCACTTCGCCCATCTGCTGAAACGCAGGGTTTAGCGACCCAAGCGATTGCATGTCGGTCTGGGGGCGCATGTATTCATCGTGGCTCAGGATCGACAGGCCGTTCTGATCCTTAATGTCGATGACGGATTTGGCAAAACGGCCTTCGTCCCATGCCATCTTGGCGCGTTGCTGGGATTTGACCGCCAGCTGATCTGCTTCTTCACGGGTGAAACCGTATTCTGTCGCGATAATGTCGGCGGAAATGCCCTGCGGCACGAAATATTTTTCCATCGCAAGCGTGGGATCAACCGCAATCGCAGCACCGTCGCTGCCCATGGCAACGCGGCCCATCATTTCAACGCCGCCCGCGATATAGGCCATGCCCGCACCGCCCTTGACCTGGTTGGCGGCCAGGTTCACGGCCTCCATGCCGGACGCACAGAACCGGTTGATCGCAAGACCCGGAATGCGCTCGTCCAGATCAGATGCCAACACGGCCGAGCGTGCAAGGCAACCGCCCTGTTCCATGACTTGGGTCACGTTGCCCCAGATCACGTCCTCGACTGCGTGACCTTCAAGGTTGTTGCGGTCCTTCAGCGCGTTCAGCGTCAGCGCGGACAGGCGCAGCGATGTCAATTCATGCAGCGCGCCGTCTTTGCGGCCCTTACCGCGCGGGCTGCGCAATGCGTCATAAATATAGGCTTCAGTCATTAGGTGTCTCCCTTTAAGTCAAGCGCGGTCAGCAGGGCTGCCGGGCATCAGGTCATACGGGGCTTTCCAGCCCGGTGTTTCGCTCAGACGCGTAAGCCACGCGTCGATATTTGGCCAATCCTTGCGGTTGAAGCCGAAAGGTTCGGGGTAATAAAGGTAGCCGCAGCAGCTTAGATCGGCGTTGGTGATGCCATCACCCACGATCCAGTCACGCCCTTCAAGATGATCGTTAAGCACTGCGTAAGCAGCAGTAAGACGCCCCTGCATAAAGCTGATGACTTCCTTAGGCTGCTTGTTTTCGGGCAGGAAGTTCATCAAAAAACGTGTCATGCCAGCGTTGGAGCTAAGCTTGTGGTTATCCCATAAAACCCACCGCAAAATCTCGCGCCGTTCGGTGGAATCTTTGCCGCCGAATTTGCCGGATTTCTCGGACACGTAATCCTGAATCACGCCGGATTGGGTCAACCTAACATCGCCGTCGATCATAACCGGCGCTTCGCCCATCACATTTGTGCTGGTGCGAAAATCCTCTGTACGCGTTTCACCGCCAAAAAAATCGACTTTGACCGGCTCCCAAGCAAGGCCAGACAGTTCCAGCGCAAGGGCTGCTTTGTAGGCGTTTCCGCTTTCTCCGAAGCAATGCAATTTGATGGTCATTTGAACCTCCCTAAGGTCGTTTTCTGTCTCTCTGGTCGACGTGGGGGGGGCACACCCCCACACCCCCGTGGAGTTTATTTGGCAAAATGAAATCAAAAGGTTTCAATTTTAAGATGTTCTTAGTGGCTGCGCTTTATCAACGTGACGCGCCGCAGGCTGGAGAGCTGAGCGGCGTGCAAAGTGAAACCCTGTCTCTTTCTTGGTTTGCACTAAGGTTGAGGCAGGGCCTTGCCGCCCGTTTCATTTTGCCAAGTAAACTCTCCCCGAAGGGTCGGTATCATCCTCTCTCGCGTTATTTTTTTCGATCATCGAGTTCGGCGTTAAAGAGCCGCAGGCGCGTTGTCAGATTTTCTTCATTCATGACGCTGTTGAAGTTTTCAAAGAGAAAAGACAGCGCTTCCCCTTCGTCTAGTCCTGCCTCGGTCGCGAATTTTTTGAGCCGCCGGTAACCGTCTTCGGTCATGGCGACGGGGAAACGGCGGGTGAGGCGCAAACGTTTGGGCATCGGGAACCTTTCGAAAAGCGTTAGGTGGGGTTTCCCCCACCTTTGCTAGTTTAGAAGTTTGCCGCGTCCAGCGCCATCACCGTATCCGCACCGGTCTGGATGCGGGTCAGGTGCAGGGCTGTGGCAGGCAATTGCCGTGCCATGTAGTAGCGGCCGGTGGCCAGTTTCGTCTCGTAAAAGGACGCGTCGCCGGTGCCGTCTGCAAGAGCCTTTTTCGCGGCCAGACCCATTTTCGCCCACATATAGCCAAGGCAGACCTGACCAAACATGTGCATGAAGTCGGTCGAGCCAGCCAAAGCATTGTTGGGGTTTTTCATGCCGTTTTGCATGAAGTACATACCAGCGGCTTGCAGGTCCTTGCTCGCGGCTTTCAGTGGCTCAAGATAGGCCGCGTCGAATTCGGCGTCTTGGCCTGTGTTTTCCTTGATAAAGGTTTTCAGCATCTCGAAGAACGCCATCACGTGTTTGCCACCGTCTTGCGCCAGTTTGCGGCCCACAAGGTCAAGGGCCTGAACGCCGTTGGCCCCTTCATAGATCATTGCAATACGGGCATCGCGGGTGAACTGGGACATGCCCCATTCTTCGATGTAGCCGTGGCCGCCGTAAACCTGCTGCGCTTTGACGGTCATGTCATAGCCCACATCGGTCAGGAAACCCTTGATGACGGGCGTCATTAGAGACACCAGACCATCCGCGTCTTTATCGTTGGAGCGGTGCGCGGCGTCGATCAGGTTTGCACCCCAAAGGATGAATGCGCGTGCGCCTTCGACAAAAGATTTCTGGTCCATCAAGCTGCGGCGGATATCTGGGTGAACGATCAGCGGATCAGCCGGACCATTGGGGTTTTCGGTCCCTGTTACGGCACGGCCTTGCAGGCGGTCCTTGGCGTAGTCCAACGCGTTTTGATAGGCAACATCGGCCTGCGCCAGACCTTGCATGCCAACGCCAACGCGGGCCTCGTTCATCATCGTGAACATGGCGCGCATGCCTTTATGCTCTTCACCCAGCAGATAGCCGACAGCGCCATCATAGTTCATCACGCAGGTGGAGTTCCCGTGGATGCCCATTTTCTCTTCGATGGAGCCGACGGAAAGGCTGTTGCGATCACCAAGGGAGCCATCTTCGTTCACCATGAACTTGGGAACGATAAACAGCGACACGCCTTTGATGCCTTCGGGGCCGCCTTCGATCTTGGCCAGAACCAGATGGATGATGTTATCGGCCATGTCGTGATCGCCGGAGGAGATAAAGATTTTCTGGCCAGAGATTTTATAGCTGCCGTCTTCCTGAGGTGCTGCTTTGGTGCGCATCAGGCCCAGGTCGGTGCCGCAATGTGGTTCGGTCAGGTTCATGGTGCCGGTCCATTCGCACGAGACCATGTTCGGCAGGTAGGTGTCTTTTTGCGCGTCTGACCCGTGGGCTAGAATTGCGGATGCCGCACCGTGGGTCAAACCCTGATACATGGTGAATGCTTGGTTGGAGGCCGAGAACATCTCGCCCACGGCGGTACCCATGACGTAGGGCATATTTTGGCCACCGTATTGTTCTGGCATGTCCAGCCCGGGCCAGCCGCCTTCTTTGACCTTGGCAAAGGCATCCTTAAAACCGATTGGCGTATAGACAACGCCATTTTCCAGACGGCAGCCTTCTTTGTCGCCCACGGCGTTCAGCGGTGCCAGCACTTCCGAGGTCAGCTTGCCTGCTTCCTCAAGGATAGCCGAGGTGAAATCGGCCTCAAGCTCATCATAGCCTGGGATGATCTGCTCGGTGACCTGCAGTACATCGTGTAGCACGAATTGCATGTCTTTGATGGGTGCTGTGTAGCTCGGCATGGTGGGTTCTCCCTTGGGCGGATATCTGTAAAACTGTTGGTGGTTCGGGTTATTCTGCCGCTTTACGCGGGTTGCTGAGTGAGGCGATCATCTTTTCCCCCCATTTCAGCTGGTCGCGCAAATCGTCGATGGCTTGATCTATTTCGTCGCGCTGCGCTTCGAGATCGGCCAGCCGGTCGCGGGCGATGTCATAGGTGCGGGCCAGCTGGGTCTGTTGCTGGTCACCCATGTGATAGAGGTCAAGCAGCTGGCGAATCTCTTCGAGACTGAAGCCAAAGCGTTTGCCACGGATGATCAGTTTCAAGCGGGCGCGGTCACGCTTGGTGAAAAGGCGCTTTTGTCCTTGCCGCTCTGGAAACAGCAGTTCTTTTGCTTCGTAAAAACGCAATGTTCGCGGGGTTACATCAAATGTATCGCACATCTCGCGGATGGTCATTGTCGTAGTGTTCATTTGTCGGTGCCACTCTCGCATAAAAGGCCATTCGAGACCGATTTGGGGGGTTCGAGGATGCATTACAACACGGGATACAGTTGACGTAGTAGTACGTCACGTCACTTTTGGGTTTACCTAAGGTAAATTCACGTCAACTTTTAAAAGATCGTCAAAAGGGCCCACCTGCAAGGTGTTTTGCGCGGATAATCGCGTTCATTCCCGCTAAGTTTGAATGAATTTTATGGAATTACCGACATGGCTGATGGGGGCAGACAGATTAAAAAGGCGCGCTCTGCACCCGCGGGCGACCTACATCTCTTTTAGGGCATCTGCCGTATCATCGCGAAGGCGCTGCAGCTCGTCTATTGCTTCATCCAACTGGGCACGTTGATCGGCCAGTTCTAGCAATTGCCGGTCTGCGCTGACGACCCATGCACGCATCTGCGCTTCGGTGCCTTCTTTTTCGTAGATCAGCAACCACTGGCGGATGCCTTCTAGGGAATACCCAAATTTGCGTCCGCGCATGATCAATTTCATACGTGCAATTTCCCGTGGGCCATAGCTGCGCGACCGGCCATCACGTTCGGGATGCAGCAATTCGATATATTCATAATACCGCAAGGTCCGCGGCGTTACGTCAAACTCGGCACACATCTCCTTAAAGGTAAGGCGTTTCTCGGACATTACTTTCTCCTCGCTTCGGAAACTATGCGCAAGCTGAGCCAAGCGCAACAGGCGGGGTTGCTCTTTGCGGCGGGGATGGTTGATATAAGTGACAGGATTTCAAAGGGAACTGACAAATGTCAGACAAAATGCGGATTGCCGGACAATTTATCGCAGCTTTGCCATTCAGCGATGCGCTGAATATGTCGCTAGAGGATATTGGTGATGGCAGCGCGGTTATCTCGATGCCCTATGATTCCAAGCTTGTGGGCGACCCGCGTACCGGGGTGGTTCACGGCGGCGCGGTGTCGGCGCTGATGGATACCTGCTGCGGCGCTGCGGTGATGAGCCATCCCAGTAGCCCCGGTGGGACGGCCACCATTGACCTGCGTATTGAATATTTGCGGGCGGCCAAACCCGGCCAGAAAATCACCACCCGCGCAGAATGCTACCACGTCACGCGATCCGTCGCCTTTGTGCGCGCCACCGCCCATGACGAGGAAGACACAAACCCGGTCGCCACGGCCACAGGCAGCTTTGTAGTGGAGGGTAAATGATGAGCGGACGTACCAAACCAGAGGCCGTTCAGGTCGTCAAAAAGCGCCGTGACGGAGCGCTGAATGCGCTGATCAGCGGCGTGCCCTATATCAATTTTCTGGGCATTGAATTTGACCGCCGCGGCGACGAGCTGACTGCGATATTGCCCTTTTCTGAAAAGCTGATTGGCAACCCGATCATCAAGGCTCTTCACGGCGGGGCCACGGCATCCTTTCTTGAGGTGACATCGATTATCACGCTGAGCTGGAGCTATCTGTGGGAAGATCTGGAATCCGGGGTGCTGGACGTCGAAAAAATGGACAGCGAGCATATGCCGCGCTTACCCAAGACGATTGACTTTACCGTCGATTACCTGCGCTCTGGCTTGCCCCGCGATGCCTATGCGCGGGCCAGAATTAATCGATCCGGGCGCCGATATGCTTCGGTCCATGTCGAGGCATGGCAAGATAACCGTGCAAAACTGTTTGCGCAGGCGACAGGGCATTTCCTGATGCCGCAACGCCGTGACTGAAGCAATCCCGAAGGGCGAGGTAAGCGCGGTCGCGCAAGGTCGGCTTTCCGCCAGCGAGGTGGTGACCCACCGCCGTGTTTTGAATATTGCGATCCCAATTGTAATTTCCAACGCGACGGTGCCGATATTGGGGGCTGTGGATACCGGCGTTGTGGGGCAGATGGGTCTTGCGGCCCCGATCGGGGCTGTGGGTATCGGCGCAATCATCCTTTCCGCGCTCTATTGGTTGTTCGGGTTTTTGCGTATGGGGACGGTTGGCCTGACGGCCCAAGCCGCCGGCAATGGCGACGATGCCGAAGTTGCGGCGCTACTGACGCGCGGTTTGCTGATCGGCGGGTTGGCAGGGTTTGCCATTATTCTGCTGCAGATTCCCCTGTTCTGGGCATCGTTTCAGGTGTCCCCCGCCAGTGCAGAGGTCGAGGGGCTTGCCCGTTCCTACATGCAAATCCGCATCTGGTCGGCACCTGCGGCGATTGCGATTTATGCCATCACCGGCTGGCTGATCGCCCAAGAACGCACCCGTGCGGTACTGGTCATTCAGGTCTGGATGAACGGGCTGAACATCCTGCTGGATCTGTGGTTCGTGCTGGGTCTGGATTGGGGCGTTGAAGGTGTGGCCTTTGCCACTTTCCTTGCTGAATGGACGGGGGCTGCCTTGGGTCTTTGGTTCTGTCGCGCGGCCTTTGCTGTGCCGGCGTGGCGCGACTGGGTCCAAGTATTTGACGGCCCGCGCTGGATCAACATGATGAAGGTGAACAGTGATATTCTGGTCCGGTCCTTGTTGCTGGAAGCGATCTTTGTGTCGTTCCTGTTTCTCGGTTCGGGTTTTGGCGATGTAAAGCTGGCGGCCAATCAGGTGTTGCTGCAGTTTTTGATGATCACCGCTTATGCGCTGGATGGCTTTGCCTTTGCGGCCGAGGCGTTGGTCGGTCGCGCGATGGGCCGAAAACAGCGCGATGTCCTGCGGCGCAGTGCGCTGCTGACCAGCGGCTGGGGCTTGCTGGCTTGCACGTTGATGACGGTGGGGTTCGCGATTGGCGGCGGCGCGATTATTGATCTGATGACGACGGCCCCATTGGTGCGCGTCGAGGCGCGGGCGTTCCTGCCCTATATGATCGCCGCCCCGTTGCTGGGCTGTGCTTCGTGGATGCTGGATGGGATTTTCATCGGGGCAACGCGGTCGCGGGACATGCGCAATATGATGGCGGTATCCTTTGCCATCTATTGTGCGTGCGCGGCGGTTTTGGTGCCCATGCTTGGCAATCACGGTTTATGGATTTCCCTGCTGGTCAGTTTTATCGCCCGCGGCGTGACGCTTGGCCTGCGTTATCCGGCGCTTGAGCGGGCCGCGGGCTGAGCCGGAATTTTTGGAAAATTCCGGCTCAGCCCGCCAGCAAAATGTTCACTGTTTCCGGTGGTCGTCCGATGATCGCTTGGCTGTCTTTAAAGACGATAGGGCGCTCGATCAGGATCGGGTTTTCGACCATCGCCTTCATCAGGGTCAAATCATCGCTATCCTTACTCAAACCCAGCTCTTTGAACCGGGTCTCGCCCGTGCGCATCATGTCGATGGGCCGCAGACCAAGTGCGGATTTTGCCGCTTCAAGCTCTGCCATTGTGGGCGGGCTGTCCAGGTAACGGCGCACGGCGACCTTCGCCCCGGTGGCCTCGATCAGTGCCAAGGTCTGGCGTGACTTTGAGCAGCGCGGGTTGTGCCAAATGGTGATCACAGCCACCCCTCGCGTCTGCTGCCAACGGCGTCGGCAACCGTGGCAAAGCCATCGCGTGCCAGCAGTTGATCCAGCCCCCGCGCAATATCAGCGGCCAGCGATAGGCCGCCGTAAACCAACGCGGTATAAAGCTGAACCGCCGAGGCCCCTGCGCAAATCTTAGCATAGGCATCTTGGGCCGATCCGATACCGCCCACACCGACCAACGGAATGTCGGTCAATGTCGATAGGCGCGCCAACACGCGGGTTGATTTTTCAAACAGCGGTGCACCCGATAGTCCGCCCATCTCGTCGCGGTGGGGGCTGTGCAATCCGGTGCGGTCCAATGTTGTGTTTGTGGCAATGATTGCAGCCACGCCCGCCTGATTGGCCACATCGGCGACGTCTGCGATTTCGGCCTCGGTCAGGTCCGGCGCGATTTTCAGGAAGACGGGCGTTGATCGGCGCACGTCCATAACACCTGACAAAAGTGCGGCCAGCGCGGCCTTGCCCTGCAAATCACGCAGCTTTTCGGTGTTGGGGGACGATACATTGACGGTCGCAAAATCTACGTGATCGCGGGCTTTCTCCATCACACGCGCGAAATCGGCGGCGCGGTCCGTGCTGGTTTTATTGGCCCCAAGGTTCAGACCGACGGGAATGCCGGGTGCCCGGTCGCGCAGGCGGGCGCAAATCGCATCCATCCCTTCGTTGTTGAACCCGAAGCGATTGATTGCGGCGCGGTCCTCGGTCAGGCGAAACAGGCGGGGTTTGTCATTGCCGGGCTGGGGCAAGGGTGTGGCTGCACCCACTTCGATAAAGCCAAAACCCGCTTTTGAAAGTGGCGCAATGGCGGTTGCGTTTTTGTCAAATCCGGCGGCCAGACCCACCGGGTTCGGCAGCGCCATTCCGGCCAATGTGATTTTCAGCCGATCCGAAGTCACGGGTCCCGGCATTGGTGCCAACCCCATTCGCAAGGCCGAGATCGCAAGGCCATGCGCGGCCTCTGGGTCGATCTTGCGCAGGGCGCGCAGGCCGATTTGTTCCGCGAAATGTTTCATGCAAATTCATCCGTGATGGGGAGGGGACCACTGCGGATCAGCCGTGACGTGACAACAGCCGCTTGACGGTGAACTACGGCCTGCTTGTAGCGCGGGTCTGATATCATCTGCAAAAATGCATGGGCGTTGGGGTAGTGGGCAATGAACATAATGTCCCATGCTTCGTCGCTGGGACCAATCAACGTGGCCTCGAACTGACCACGCCAGATGATAGAGCCGCCTACGTCAGCCAACACAGGGCCGCTTGCGGCACCGTAATTCTTGTAGGCTTCGGCACCGGTCAGGTTCTTGGCGGCCAGCGCGTGATCGCTTGGGTAATCGGCATACTTGCACAAGCGCACAAGGTTCAGCATGTTCAAAGGTGTGTCGCGGTCCAGCCCCTTAAAGGCATCAAATTGCGCGCGGTCGGGATCAATATAATCGGTCACGCGGTTTCAAACCCCGCCGGAAACTGATGCGCGCCGTCTAGCAGCGGCAAAGGTTGCGCCCATGCGACGTCGGTCAATTGAAGATCGCGATAAAGATGGGGGAATTCTGCGCCACCGCGCGACACCTCCCATTTCAGGGCGTCATCCAACCGGTCGGTTTCCACGGCAAGCAAGAATAAATCTTCTTCGCCCGCGAAATGTTTTGCCGCTGTTTCGGCGGCTTGGGATGCGGTTGAGAAATGGACATAGCCATCGGCCACGTCAATTGGTGCACCTTGGGTTTTGCCCGCGTTGCGCAGTGTTTGCCATTCGTCGGCGCGGAAAATTTTGTATATCAACATGAGCCCGTGATGCCTTGGCGATGGCAAACGGTCAAGACCTGTGCAGTGCAGGGCATCTTGCGTGACTTGACCCTGCGGCAGGCCATGATTGGTGCAAATGATCTTTGACAGATGGCAAGACGAAGGTCACGATATAGAAAAATTACAACTTTGGGGGTACCACCATGAAACGATTCCTGACCGCAACAGCAGCGCTTGCTTTGACAGCGGGTGTTGCGCAGGCTGATTATAGCCTGACCATTTTGCACACCAATGACTTTCACGCCCGGTTTGAACCGATCAGCAAATATGACGGCCCGTGTTCATCCGATGACAACGCTGAGGGCAAATGCTTTGGCGGTACGGCCCGTTTGGTGAATGCGATCAAAGATGCCAAGGCGCGGACCAACAACTACATTCTCGTGGATGGCGGCGACCAGTTCCAAGGGTCGCTTTTCTATAGTTACTACAAGGGCCAGATGGCCGCCGAGATGATGAACAAGCTGGGTTATGATGGTATGACCGTCGGCAACCACGAATTCGACGACGGCCCCGAAGTGCTGGCCGGGTTTATGGATGCGCTTGAATTCCCGATCCTGATGTCGAACGCTGATATCTCTGCTGAACCGCTTTTGGCGGGCAAGCTGGCAAAATCAGCCGTGCTTGAGCGCGGCGGAGAAAAAATTGGCCTGATTGGTCTGACGACCGAAGACACAGACGAGCTGGCCAGCCCTGGTGAAAACGTGATCTTTACCGATTCCGTTGCAGCCGTGCAGGGTGAAGTTGATCTGCTGACCGCACAAGGCGTGAACAAGATCATCGTGCTCAGCCACTCGGGTTATAAGGTCGATCAGATGGTCGCAGCAAACACCACAGGTGTTGATGTGATCGTGGGCGGGCATTCCAACACGTTGCTGTCCAACTCGAACGACCGTGCCGAAGGGGCATACCCTACGATGGTTAATGAAACAGCCATCGTTCAGGCATACGCCTTTGGTAAATACTTGGGCGAGCTGAACGTCACCTTTGACGATGACGGCAACCTGAAAGAAGCCTCGGGTGAGCCGATATTGATTGACGCGGGCGTTGCCGAGGACGAAGGCACCATTGCGCGCATCGCTGAACTGGCACAGCCGTTGGATGAGATTCGCAACAAGGTCGTGGCCGAAACATCCGAGATGATCGAAGGCGACCGTTCCGTTTGCCGGGTTATGGAATGCGCAATGGGTAACCTGATCGCCGACGCGATGCTGGCGCGTGTGGCCGACCAAGGCGTGCAAATCGCAATCCAGAACAGCGGTGGCATCCGGTCTTCGATTGACGCGGGCGAGGTAACAATGGGCGAAGTTCTGACGGTGCTGCCGTTCCAAAACACCCTGTCCACATTCCAGGTGTCTGGCGCGACCATGCTTGAGGCTCTTGAAAACGGCGTCAGCCAGATCGAGGAAGTCGCAGGCCGTTTCCCACAAGTGGCAGGTATGACCTATGCCGTGGATGCAAAAGCTGAAGTTGGCAGCCGCATCAGTGACGTGATGGTCGCTGGCGAACCGATTGATCCAGCCAAGGTTTACGGCGTTGTGTCCAACAACTACGTGCGCAATGGCGGCGACGGCTATGCGATGTTCAAGACAGCCGAAAACGCCTATGACTACGGCCCGGATGTTGCAGATGTCACGGCTGAATTCATCGCGGCGAACGGGGCCTACACGCCCTATGTTGATGGGCGCATCACGCTGAAATAATATAGGCTTCACAGGTTTAAGGCGCGCCATTTCGCGATGGCGCGCTTTTTTTTGTGGGCTTTACTGATTGCTATGTGGGCATCGAAAGCTCAGTCCGCAGCTGTGCTAAAGCAGATAACGCCAGCGTTTAAGTAACCTTGCGCCGTTCAGTGGCGGGGAGCTATTCGCTTAGGGGCGGCTCGTCAAAGCTGATCGTACCCTCATAGGGACCGTCGCCTTGACCGGCGGAGCTGGTGAAAACCAGCGATGAAGATCGATCAACCACATAGCTGAAGCTGCTGCCCTGGCTTAGGGCCTCTGACTCCCACGACTTATCTGCAGCTGTGATCGTTCTTGAACTCTCCGAGCTGTTCGTAAACGTTATCGTGTCGCCCGCATCTACATAGATAACAGCGGGAAAGAACGCCTGATCCAACACCATGACGTCATGGGTCTGCGCGAGCACGGCACTACCGCTCGTTGCCAAAGTGACTGTGGCAAAGGTTGCCGCGGCCTTGTGAAAAGTAGTTGGCATAGTGAATGCTCCTGACAGCGGCCCCACCCGGTTACAGTTAAGCGTCGCTTAAGATAATATTGTGACGGAAATAGGGCGAATAATTCGAGAGCCGTTAAAGATTTTCATCTGTCTGTGTAGTGAGCCAGGCCTTAAAGGACCGCAGCGCTGCGGTCTCAACGCGATCCTCGGGCCAGACCAGATAGTAATTCCCGATGCTCTGCGTCGTCTGAGTCGAGGCCAGAACCAGCTGTTTTGCGCGTAAATAGGGATCGGCGGAAAAAGTGGGCAGCAAGGCCACGCCAAGTCCGTGCACCGCTGCCTGTGCCATGGTCGAAAACTGGTCAAATATCATGCCGGATGGTGGCTCATCGCGTACACCAAGCGCCTCAAGCCAGCGTGCCCACCCCTTTGGTCGGGTCTCAAGGTGCAGCAGGGGATAACGCAGGATGTCGGCGGGGCTGTTCAGCGGCGTCTCCAGCAATTCGGGTGCACATACCGGCACGACCGTTTCCGGCATCAGGTGCAGATAGGCGGCGCCGGACCAGTCTTCTTTACCAAAATGGATCGCCGCATCAAAGGGACTGCTTTGGAATGAAAACGGATTCAACCGTGTGCTGAGGTTCACAGTGACCTCGGGGTGGGCTTGGGCAAAATCGCGCAAACGCGGTGCCAGCCAATGCATGCCAAAGCCGGGAAGGATCGCGAGGTTCAGCGCCCCGGCCATCGGGTTTGTACGTGCCGAGATCGACGCCTGCGCCAGCCTGTTCAATACTTCGCGCACCTGAACGACATAGCTTTTCCCGGCATCGGTCAGCACCAACTGCCGGCCTTTCCGGTCCAACAGCGCAACACCCAGCTGGTCTTCGAGAGTTTTCAGTTGTCGGCTGATTGCACTTTGGGTCAAGCACAGCTCAAGCGCCGCCTGCGTGGCGCTTCCTAGCCGTGCAACAGCCTCAAAAGCGAGCAATGCGTTGATAGAGGGCAGAAAACGGCGGGGGGCTATCATATGACTAAAACTCATAACTCTAGGATAAAGCAGCGATAGTATTCCGCGCCCGTCTTTGCAATAGTTCGCCCAAACCTACACCCATTGGGAGGATACCGAATGAACGCCGAAGCCCCAGTTCTCAAGGCCAAAGACGCGCCAAACATGAGCAGCTTTGATTGGACGGACCCGTTCCGTCTGACAGATCAACTGACCGAAGACGAACGCATGATCCAGGAAAGTGCGCGCGCTTACGCGCAGGAAAAGCTGCAGCCCCGCGTGATTGACGCCTTTGCGAATGAAGTGACGGACCCTGCGATTTTCAAAGAAATGGGCGATATGGGCCTGTTGGGCGTGACAGTCCCCGAGGAATACGGCGGCTTGGGCGGCAACTATGTGTCCTACGGTCTGGTGGCGCGCGAAGTTGAACGCGTGGACAGCGGATACCGGTCGATGATGTCCGTGCAATCCAGCTTGGTAATGTACCCGATCTATGCCTACGGGTCCGAGGCACAGCGCAAAAAGTACCTGCCCAAGCTGGCGAGCGGTGATTTCATCGGCTGCTTCGGCCTGACCGAACCTGATGCAGGATCTGACCCCGCAGGTATGAAAACGCGGGCCGTGAAAACGGCAAACGGGTACAAGCTGATCGGGTCCAAAATGTGGATTTCGAACGCGCCGATCGCAGATGTGTTTGTGGTCTGGGCCAAATCCGAAGAACATGGCGGAAAAATCCGCGGCTTCATCCTTGAGAAAGGCATGAAAGGGCTGTCCGCACCAAAGATCGGTAACAAACTGTCCCTGCGTGCATCGATCACCGGTGAAATCGTCATGGATAACGTCGAAGTCGGCGAAGACGCGTTGCTGCCCCATGTCGAAGGCCTTAAAGGCCCGTTCGGTTGTTTGAACCGCGCGCGCTATGGCATCAGCTGGGGCGTTCTTGGCTCGGCCGAGTTCTGCTGGCACGCCTCGCGTCAGTACGGATTGGACCGCAAGCAGTTCAACAAGCCGCTGGCGCAGACACAGCTGTTTCAGAAGAAACTTGCCGACATGATGACGGAAATCTCGCTCGGACTTCAGGCATCCTTGCAGGTCGGCCGCTTGATGGATCAAGCCAACGCCGCGCCTGAGATGATCTCGATCGTGAAACGCAACAACTGCGGTAAGGCCCTGGATATCGCACGCATGTCGCGTGATATGCACGGCGGTAATGGTATTAGCGGAGAATACCAAGTGATCCGCCATATGATGAACCTAGAGACGGTCAATACCTATGAAGGTACACATGACGTCCATGCGTTGATCTTGGGTCGTGCCCAAACCGGCCTTCAGGCATTTTTCTAAAGACGGAATGAGGGGGCTGTCTGCCCCCTCAAACTCCCCCGAGGATATTTAGAAGCCAGAGAAGAGCGGAATTGGTTCCTTTTTCTCTGGCTCTTAAATATCCCCGCCGGAGGCACCTTTTGGAGGAGCCTTTGGCCAGATCGGAATGGTGACAATGGACCGCGTACAGATTGTTCATGATAATTTCCTGCGTCGCATTGCGGCGCAGGATTTTCCTGTTGGCGGCGCCGTCACTCCCGGATTGGATAATGCATCGGCTGTCGGATTGTACCGTGCGCAGGTTTTATCCCGTGCGCTGGATCTGCAAAGCCGTGTGATGCAGGCCAATAAGCAGGGGTTCTATACCATTGGGTCCAGCGGGCATGAGGGAATGGCTGCCGTTGCTCATGCACTGCGCCCCGATGATATAGCTTTTCTCCATTACCGGGATGCTGCCTTTCAGATCGCGCGCGCTGATCAGGTCGGCGGGCAAGATATGTTGCGCGACATGTTGCTGTCTTTTGCTTGTTCCTCGGACGATCCGACCAGTGGAGGGCGTCACAAGGTGTTGGGTAGCCGCCGCCTGATGATCCCGCCGCAGACGTCGACCATTGCCAGCCATTTGCCCAAAGCGCTCGGTGCGGCCCACGCGTTGGGGTTGGCCCGGCGTAACCCGCCGGAACATCGATTGCTGGCCCATGATGGGATTGCAATGTGCAGTTTTGGGGACGCATCAGCGAACCATTCCACGGCGCAAGGGGCTATCAATGCGGCTTGTTGGACTGCAGTTCAGGGAGTCCCTTTGCCGTTGCTCTTCGTGTGCGAGGACAATGGCATTGGCATTTCGACGAAGACGCCAACCGGGTGGATCAACGCCTCCATGTCGGCACGTCCGGGTCTTGCGTATTTCGAGGCGGACGGCTTGGATTTGTTCGCGGCCTATTCCGCAGCCAAGGCCGCGGCGGATTTTGTCCGCAAGCATCGCAAGCCCGCCTTTCTGCATCTGCGCACCGTGCGGCTTTATGGCCATGCGGGGGCCGATATCGCGACAAGTTACCTGCCGAAATCCGAGGTCGAGGCCGACGAGGCGAATGATCCGTTGTTGCATACTGTGCGTCTGTTGGCCGATGCCGGTACTTTGACTGCGGGCGAAGCATTGGCGATTTACACCGAAATGTTGGATGCTGTCGCGCAGGCCGCCGATGATGTTGTGACCCGCCCGCATCTGCAATCGGCGGCGGATGTAATGTTCAGCATTGTGCCGCCCAAACGCGCCTGTGCGCTGGTCAATGGCCCGTCCGACGCGCGCCGAGCAGAGCTGTTCGGGGGTGATATTAACCAAATGACGGCCCCGCAACCGTTGTCCAAGATCATCAACTGGGCGCTGCATGATCTGATGCTGGCCCATCCTGAAACCCTGATCATGGGCGAGGACGTGGGCCGCAAGGGCGGTGTTTACGGCGTCACGCAAAAGCTGCAATCGCGTTTTGGCCCCGCCCGCGTGGTGGATACATTACTGGATGAGCAATCCATTCTGGGTTTCGCCATTGGTGCCGCACATAATGGCTTTGTCCCGATGCCCGAAATCCAGTTCCTGGCCTATTTGCACAATGCCGAGGATCAGTTGCGCGGCGAGGCGGCAACCTTGCCGTTTTTCAGCAACGGGCAGTGGACCAACCCCATGGTGCTGCGCATTGCGGGGCTGGGCTATCAAAAGGGGTTCGGCGGGCATTTCCACAATGACAACTCCTTGGCTGTGTTGCGCGACATTCCCGGCATCATCATTGCGTGTCCTTCCACCGGCGCGGATGCGGCGATGATGCTGCGCGAAGCACACCGCCTTGCGCGCGAAGAGCAACGGGTTGTCGTGTTTGTCGAACCGATCGCGCTCTACCCGATGCGGGATCTGCTGGAAGCTGGTGATGGCGGCTGGATGACGTCCTACCCCGCGCCCGATGAGCGGATCGGCTTGCAAGAGATTGGCGTGCATGGCGATGGCAGTGACTTGGCGATCGTGACCTATGGCAATGGCCATTACCTAGGTCGGCAGGCGCAGGCTGATCTGGCGGCTCTAGGCGTGCAAGCGCGCGTAATCGACATGCGTTGGCTCGCGCCCTTGGCCGAAGATGCGATTATTACTGCTATCGGTGACCGCCCCGTTCTGATCGTGGATGAATGTCGCCGCACCGGTGGTCAGGCCGAAGCCATCATGGCCCTGATGCAGGAACGCGGCGTCGCCCATTTCGCGCGCCTCACGGCCGAAGACAGCTTTATCGCCACAGGCCCTGCTTATGCTGCGACACTGCCATCGCGCGAGGGGATCGTTGCCGCATCCAAGACGTTACTGGGAAAGTAGCCCCGCCTACGCACCCGTTTTCTCGCGGCCAACTTTGACTTCGGGCGTGGCATCGGTGCTTTTGCCCCGCTCGCCGTTTTCCGGTTAAACTGCGCGAGCACCTGCTATTTTAGCATCGCTTATGTCCCTTCTTGGTCCACGGGCGCGCCGCCCTGAAACGCGTTGCCATTGGCGTAATCACAGGGGGCTTCCTGCATCTGCAAATGCAGGTCTGACCCGGCATAGGGATGCGCGCGGGCCAGATCTTCATTCACGTTCATGCCCAAACCGGGGGCGGTCGGGGCAGGAATATATCCATCTTCGACCTGAATGCTCCCCTTGATCAGTTGATCGTGAAATGGGGTTCCGATGCATTCGCACATCAAGATGTTGGGAATGGAAACGGCCAGATGTATGTTCGCGGCCCATTCCACTGGGCCTGCGTAAAGATGCGGCGCGATCTGCGCGTTATACACTTCGGCCATGGCGGCGATCTTCTTGGTTTCCCAGATACCCCCGGCGCGCCCCAATGCGGGCTGCAAGATAGCAGCAGCACCGGCGCGCAACACTGGCGCGAATTCTGCCTTGGTGGTCAGGCGTTCCCCGGTGGCGACGGGGATACCGACGCTGCGGGCAACGACCGCCATTTGCTCGACCGCATCCGGCGGGATCGGCTCTTCGTACCATAGCGGGCTATATGGCGCGATCGCTTGGCCCAAACGTATCGCACCGGCGGTGGTGAATTGCCCGTGGGTGCCAAATAGCAAATCGGCCTTGTCGCGCACTGCATCGCGGATGGCTTTGCAAAAGGCGACCGATTGGCTGATGTCGGTCATCGCGGGCATATGTCCGCCGCGCATCGTATAGGGACCAGCAGGATCAAATTTGATTGCGGTATAACCGCGTGCCACGCAATCAAGCGCCGATTCCGCGGCCATTTCCGGAGAGGTCCAAAACGCCGCGATGTCATGGTGGGGAAGCGGGTACAGATAGGTATAGGCGCGCACGCGCTCGTTCATCCGCCCGCCAATCAACGCATAAACCGGGCGGTCACGGTCTTTGCCCAAAATATCCCAGCAGGCGATTTCCAACCCGGAGAATGCGCCCATCACCGTCAAATCAGGCCGCTGGGTAAAACCTGACGAATAGACCCGGCGAAACATCAGCTCGATGTCTTCGGGGTTCTGCCCCTGCATATGCCGTTCGAACACATCCTGGATTACAGCGCGCATCGCCTCAGGGCCTACGGAAGAGGCATAACATTCACCCCAACCGACAACCCCAGTATCCGTGGTCACCTTGACCAATATCCAATACCGCCCACCCCAGCCCGGCGCAGGGGGGGCTGTCACAATCACATCAAGATCCTGAAGCTTCATTTTACAGCCTTATCTTCCAAATGGATTAAAATCCCGGGGGTATGGGGGCTGGCCCCCATTTGGGTTGCGTAAGCGGCGGCGCGCAAGGTGCAAGCCTCAACAATGGCCAGACGCGGTCTCATGACGTGACCCTAGGGGGCTGCCAGCGGATGAAAATCGATACAGCAATCACGGTCAACAACAGCGACAACAAAAATGGGGCACCGGGAAAGTAAGGCGCAGCGCCGGGCGCAGTAAACGCGGCAAATGTGCTGGTCATGGCCAGCGGGGCAACCACCATTGCCAAGGCCGAAGCAGAGGTCAGCACCCCTTGTAGTTCTCCTTGGGCGTTTTGGGCCACGGCTTGTGACATGATCCCTTGCAAGGCGACAGGGATAACCCCGGCCAGTGCCGCCAGTGGGGTCAAAAGCAAAACTGTTGTGCCCGACGTCACGGTGGCGATCAGGAAAAACGTGACGGCGCTAAAGACATATCCGAACAATACGGTGCCGCGCTCCCCGAGGTTTTTCAGAACAGGGCGGATAACCCCCGCCTGTACGATCGCCATAGATAGCCCGAAAAGGGCAAGCGATGCACCAATGAGAGCGGGCGACCAATCGAACTGTGCCTTGCCGAAATAGCTCCAGACCGAAGGATAAACAGCAAAGGCTAGGTGATACAGAAAATAGACCAGCAGCAGACGTTTGATGCCCGGCAGCGCGCCTAGATGCCGTACCGCCCCCAAGGGGTTGGCGCGCCGCAATGACAAAGGCCGCGCATTTTCAGGGGCCACGGTTTCCTTCAGCACGACCCAACCAAAGGCGACATTGCTGGCGGCCAGCGCCGCTGCGGCCCAGAAAGGCGCGCGGGTGCCGAGTTCGGCCAGAAACCCGCCTGCGACGGGGCCCAGCACAAAGCCCATGCCAAATCCCGCGCTCACCAGCCCGAAGTTTGCCGCGCGGTCTTTCGGGGCAGAAATATCGGCCATATAGGTGCTGGCCGTGGCCGCCGTTGCCGCTGAAATGCCGCCGATCACACGGCCCAAAAGCAGCAACCAAATCGACCCGGCCAGTGCCATTAACACATAATCCAAGGCCATCACTGTCAGCGAGGTCAGCAAGATCGGGCGGCGTCCGAACCGGTCGGACAGGCTGCCGACCAAGGGGCTGAACAGGAACTGCATCACCGCAAAGGTGGTTGCCAGAACCCCGCCCCATAGGGCTGCTTGCGATAGATTGGCACCGCGCACTTCTTCGATAAGATCGGGCATGACAGGGATGATCAGACCGATGCCCATGGAATCGATCATAACAGTCGCAAGGATGAACAACGCCGCCGGTCGCACCGCGTCAAAGCTCCTGCGCGCGTGTAACGAACGCTTGGGCGTCCACCGCGGCATGGCCCATCTGATGGGCGGGGTCGAACAAGCCTGCCGGCAGCTCCGGGTAGTCGGCACGGGCCAGATCGCCCAAAGGCACCTGCTTGTCCTGTGCGTCACGGCATAATCGTTTGGTCACGGCCTGCGCTTCTGGGCGGGGCATGATTTCGGCCAAGGCGAAGCTCAGCGCTTCGGCGTGGATCAGACCCGGCCCGCCCGTCAGTGCGTTGTGCATCTGAACCGGATGCGGGGCGATACCGTCGATCAGGGTTTTCGCATGTTGCAAGCCTGATGCCAGACACAGTGCCAGTTGCGGCACGGCCATCCATTCCGCAAACCACGCCCCGCCATCGCGCTGATGTTGATGCGCCGCGGCCGCCTGTAAAGTGGCGCGTTGGCCGGTGAATTGATGCCCAAGCGCGATGATGGCTGACGGCCCTACGGGGTTTTGCTTCTGTGGCATGGTCGATGATGCACCGGGCGCACCAAGGGCAATTTCCCCGATCCCGGTCGCAGTCAGCCCCATCATGGATTGCGCCATATGCGACAGCGTCGCCATAACGCGCCCTTGCCAATCAGCGATGCGCAGGACCGGACCGCGATCCACATGCCAGCTGCGTTTGGGGTCATTCAGGCCAAGCGCCTTGGCCAGTGCGGCGCGGGTTTCGGCGGCTTTGGGTCCAAGCGCAGAACCGGTGCCCGCGGCACCTGACAGGGACACGAACAGAGATGTGGTACGCAGGGAATCTAACTCCTCGACCGCGTCGATCAGCGGCATACCCCATTCCGCCAACACCGCGCCCCAGCTGGTGGGCGTGGCGTGCTGCCCATAGGTACGTGCGGGCAGGGGCAGGGTTTTGTGATCCTCAGCCGCCGCCGCAAGAGATGCAATGAGGGCGCGCAGGTCGGTTTCGGCCAGCACCAATGCCTGACGCAGGCGCAGCATCAGCGCGGTGTCGATGATGTCTTGGCTGGTCGCCCCCCAATGAACGTGCTGCGCAAATTCGGGGGCCTGCATTTCGGCGCGGAACTGCGCCAGCAGCCCCGGTACGCTGACCCCGTTTTCGCCCGTTGCTTTTGCGATGGCACCGGGATCGACCTGAATTTCGAGCGACGCGCGGTGGATCGCCGCCGCGCTCATCTCGGGGATCACGCCAAGCGCGCCTTGCACCTTGGCCAGCGCCCCCTCGACCAGCAACATGGCGCGCACCGCAGCCGTGTCTGAGAACAGACGCCCGGCATCCCCCGTCGGGAAAAGCAGCGCATAAAGGGGGCTGTCGAAAACGCTGGCGGCCATGTGTTACCTCTTGAGGATCGTATCAATAATCTGCGCCAGCCCTTTGGGGGCAGCAAAGAAGGGCGAATGCCCGGTGGACATCTCATAGACATCCGCGCTTGGCCAGTCTTTGGTCATTGTCACCTGGTAGGCGGGCGGAATGGTTTGATCATTCATACAGCGGATATAGCTGCGCGGCTTGGCGTCGGCACGGGCCGTATCAGGCAACGCTTTGGTTGTGGGGGCCACGGCTTGCGCGCACAATAGCGGGTTGGCGAAATCGGCAACACCTTCGGGGCAATCGTTATAGAACAACCCTTCGGTCATGGTCGGATCAAGGGTAAAGCTTTTGCCATCCTCGCGCATCCGGACTGCAGGCATCAGCGGTTGGCTGGGGGCCTGTTTGCGCATGTCGGCCAGTGTCAGGCCTGGGGCGGCGACATAGGCGCATAGGTAGATAAGCCGTGCCATTGCGTCAGGGTCCTTTTGAGCGGCTGCACTGATCACAAAGCCGCCCATGGAATGGCTCAAGACAACGGTGTCTGGCGTGCATGCTGCCAGCACAGCGTTGGCATAGCTGTCCAGCGTGACGTCATTCACGGGTGTCTGATCGGCCCCATGGCTGGGCAGGTCAATGGCGCGGGGGCTGTGGCCTAGCGCTGTCAGTTCGGGAATCAGATCGCGCCAGCACCATGCGCCGTGGCACGACCCGTGAACCAAAAGTATATCAGACATGTCCGACGCTTTTCAGGAAATCGGTTAGCACTTGCGCGTATTCCACTGGGTTCTCGACGCAGGGCAGATGGCCGGTTTTGCGGATGATGTGAAACTTTGACCCGGGGATCAGATCGACAGTTTCACGCACCAGATCGGGCGGGGTCGAGCCGTCTTCGGACCCTGCGATGCCCAGACACGGCAGACGCAATCCCGCCGTTGGCGTGTAGAAATCCGTGCCGGAAATCGCGGCAGAGCAGCCCGCATAGCCGTCGTTTTCCTGACGGGTCACCATATTGCGCCACAGCTCAAGCTCGGGCGTGGCGCGGAAATCGGCGGCGAACCAGCGCTCCATTATCGCGTCCGCAAGGCTTTCGATGCCGTTTTCCTGAACCGCTTTGATACGATCCGCCCACATTTCAGGGGTGCCGATCTTGGCCGCGGTATTGGACAGAACCATCGCGCGGATCAGGTCCAGCCGTTTGGTCGCCAGCCCTTGGGCGATCATGCCGCCAATCGACAGACCGACAAATACACTGTCTTTGACGCCCAGAAAATCCATCAGTTTTTCGGTGTCCGAGACAAGAGCGCCCATCGAATAGGGCGCAGGCGGACATGTCGAAAGACCATGCCCGCGTTTATCAAACCTGATAATCCGCAACCCCTTGGGCAGCAGTGGCAGGATCGGATCCCAAAGGCGCATGTCAGTGCCAAGTGAATTTGCGAACACAACCGGCGCGCCATCATCAGGGCCATCCACTCGGTAATGCAGGCGGACATCGCCAGTATCAAACAGCTTCATGGGGTAGGGTCCTTTGTATTGGTCACGTGAGGGTGGCAAGGGCGCGGGCGAACATATCGGCATCCACGTTCCCGCCGGAAATCGTAACGATGACATCATCGCCCTCAATCTGATCGCGCCGGAACAGGGCCGCCGCTAGGGCAATTGCTCCGCCGGGTTCAGCGACGAGCTTGAGCCGGTTGAAGGCGTGGGCGACGGCTTGCAGCGCTTCGTCATCTGTGGCGACGAGGCCGGGACCACACAGCCGTTGCATGATTGGAAAGGTAATATTGCCGGGTTGCGGCGTGACGATCGCATCGCAGAGTGATCCGGACAGGGCAGGGTTGCGCGCAATGCTGCCTTGGGCCAGTGACCGCGCAACATCATCAAATCCGGCAGGTTCGGCAGGGCGCGCCCGCAGGCTGGGGGCGTCAGCCTCAAGTGCCAGCGCGATCCCCGAGGTCAGCCCGCCGCCACCGCAACAGACGATCACATCGGCGGATGTTATGCCCAGCTCGGCGGCTTGCTTTGCAATCTCAAGGCCGGTGGTGCCTTGCCCCGCAATCACCTGCGCATCGTCGAATGGTTTGATCAGGCTTAGCCCGCGTTCAGCCGCCAGTTTGGCACCGATGGCATCACGGTTTTCGTTTGCGCGATCATACAACACCACCTCGGCCCCGAGGGCGCGGGTGTTATCGATTTTCAGCCGTGGCGCATCGGATGGCATGATGATGACAGCAGGCACCCCGTGCCTTTGGGCGGCCAAAGCGACACCCTGCGCGTGGTTGCCACTGGAGAACGCAATCACGCCCTTGGCGCGGGTATCAGGGTCCAGGGCCGACAGCGCCGACCAGCCGCCGCGAAACTTGAAACTGCCTGTGTGTTGCAGACATTCAGGCTTTACCCAGACACGACGGCCTGCGATTTCATCCAGAAACGGGGAATTCAGCAGTGGCGTGCGTCGGGCATGACCCTCAAGGCGGGCAGCAGCAGCGCGGATCATCTCTATATTCATGTCATGGCCTCTATCCATTTGTGCAGGGCCGCGACCGCTTCGGGTTCGTCCAGAAACGGGATATGCCCGCGTCCCGGCACGCGGCCCACGATCATGTCGGGGCGGCGTCTTTCCATTTCTGCCAGTGTCTCTTCGCTCAGCAGGTTTGAATTCAGCCCTCGAATACACGCCACTGGCAGCCCTTCAAGCGCATCGAAATAGGGCCACAGATCGGGCGATGGGGCACTGAACGCCTTGGCCACCGCATCGCGCAGGTGTTTGTCATAGGTGATTTTTAGGCCTGCATCGGTCTGAGTGTAATGCTTGACCGCTTCTTCCATCCAGCGGCTGTCTGGCACGCCCTTAAAATCAGGAAACAGACCGGGCATGGCGGTGGCCAATTCGGCGTGGGATTTAGCGGCAGGGTTGCGGCCGATAAATTGCATGATGTCATCCAGCCCCATCGTTTCAATATGCGGCCCCACATCATTGAACGCCACGCCCAGCAGGCGGTCCTTGGCCCCCATCGCCAAGCCCATTGCGTTCAACCCACCGCGCGAGGTGCCAAGGATCGCAACTTTATCCAGCCCCAGATGGGCCAGCAATTCCAATGCGTCGCGGCATTCAACAGGGGGTGAATAATGCGACCAGTCAGGATCGAAATCCGATTGCCCCCGCCCGCGATAATCCATCTTGATCAGACGGTTGCCCGCCAGATGCGGCGTAACATAATCGAAGTCAGCCGTGGTGCGTGTCAGCCCAGCCAAACACAATATAGGCAGGCCCGTGCCCTCGTCGCTGTAATACAGGTTAAGCCCGTCGGAAGAGGTGAAATGCGGCATCAGACACCTGCTAGCGCTGGTATTTCAGTAAGTTCGTTGAGGATGTTTACGGGGCGCCAAGGCATGCGGTCAACCGGCTCTGCGTTGCGATTCACCCAAGCAGTTGTAAACCCGTATCCGGTTGCAGCCGCAGCATCCCAGCCATTTGACGACACAAACAAAACCTCGTCTTTGGCGCAGCCGAAATGCTGGCTGACCAAATCATAGACCCGCGCATCGGGTTTAAAGACACCAACGCTTTCGACAGATAACAGCGCATCCAGATATTCCTGAATCCCTGCGGAGTTCACGGCCCCCTCCAGCATCTGGGGTGATCCGTTCGACAAGATCGCAGTATTCAGCCCAGCTTCTTTCAACTGGTGCAGCATTGCGGGGACTTCTGGATAGGCTTGAAGTTCCCAATACAGCGCCAACAGACGTGCCCGTAGGGCGGGATCATCAGCATGCCCTGTTTTCTCAAGCGCCCAGTCCAAGGCATTTTGGGTGACCTCCCAAAAATCGACATGGGTGCCTGTGACAGCGCGCAGCCATGAATAGCCAAGCTGTTTTTGCCGCCAATGCTCCGCAACCTGAGGCCAGCTCTCCTTGAGCGCAGAAAAATCCGGCTCGATCGCAGCTTGACGTGCGGCAGATGTCACATCGAATAATGTGCCATAAGCGTCAAAAACACAGGTGGTAATTGGCATCGGACCCTCCCTTGGAATGCACAATTTCGAGAGTGGCACGGGTGAGGAGGACAGAAAAGGCCGAAAACTAGCCCAATAAGGGTTTACGCCAGCGCGCAGGCTTGAAACACTGGCCAGTGAACCCCAGAGCACCCGCGCAGACACGCGGCCTCTTGCACTTATACCCCATCCATATTGGAGATTGTTATGACGCAGGTTAAATCCGGCGATACCGTTGCTATTCATTATACAGGCACGCTGCTGGACGGCAGCACCTTTGACAGTTCCGCCGGACGCGATCCGTTGGAATTCGTTGTCGGTTCGGGCCAGATCATTCCCGGCCTCGACGTGGCGCTGCCCGGGATGGAGGTCGGCGACAAGAAAGTTGTCAAAATTGCCAGCGAAGACGCCTATGGCCCGCTGAACCCCGAAATGCGCCAGGCCGTGCCGCGCGAAGGTATCCCAGCCGATATCCCGCTTGAAGTTGGTACACAGTTGCAGATGCAAACACCCGATGGCCAAGCCATGCCTGTTATGGTGGTTGAAGTGGACGATGCGACAGTGACCTTGGATGCAAACCATCCTTTGGCGGGCAAAGACCTGCAATTTGACATTGAGCTGATGAAAATCGCCTGATTTTTCAATGCCAGCGCGGGACATCCTGCGCTGGCGACGGAAAATTCAAATTTTCCGGTACGGAGTTTTCGAAAACTCCGGCGACGGCCGATAGGGCTGCTGTTTAAAAGAAACCGCTCGAATAGCGCGGCGTTGCACAGTAAGCAGCGTCTATGAACCCAGATACCAGCTTTGATATATTCCTCGTTTCGACGCCCGGCCTAGAAGACGTGCTCTTGGCCGAGGTCGTGGAAAAAGGCTTTGCTAATCCGACGCTCTCACCCGGTGGTGTGACGGTGCAGGGCGGCTGGCCCGAGGTCTGGCGCGCCAATCTTGAACTGCGTGGGGCGTCCCGCGTCTTGGCGCGGATCGGGTCCTTTATGGCGTTCCATCTGGCGCAGCTTGATAAACGCGCGCGCAAATTCCCTTGGGGGGATGTGCTGCGCGCCGATGTGCCCTTGCGGGTTCAGGTGACAACCAAAGCGTCCAAAATATACCATGCGGGTGCCGCGACCCAGCGGATCGAAACAGCCCTGCGCGAAAGCCTTGGTGCGACGATCTCACCCGAGGCGGCGCTCGTCCTCAAGGTGCGCATTGACGACAACGTCGTAACGCTCAGCCTAGATACCTCAGGCGAATCTTTGCACAAGCGCGGTCACAAGGAAGCCATCGGCAAAGCTCCGATGCGCGAAACCTTGGCATCCCTGCTGCTGCGGCAAGCGGGCTATACTGGAACCGAAACGGTCGTGGACCCGATGTGCGGGTCAGGCACATTTGTGATCGAGGCGGCCGAGATCGCCATGGGCGTGAACCCGGGCCGCAGCCGCAGCTTTGCCTTTGAAAACCTTGCCAGCTTTGACCCCGAACTATGGGAAGAAATACGCGCTAAACCGCCTCAGGCGACCGACCTGCGGTTCTACGGATCAGACCGCGACGCGGGTGCCATCCGGATGAGCCGCACCAATGCTGAACGCGCCGGTGTCGCTGATGTGGTGCATTTTGAAAACCATGCAGCGGGCGAACTTACTCCGCCTGACGGCCCACCGGGCCTCGTGATCGTGAACCCACCCTATGGCGGGCGCATCGGCAACAAAAAACTGCTCTATCCGCTTTATGGCACGCTGGGCCAAACGCTCCTGACCCGTTTCAAGGGCTGGCGCGTCGGCCTTGTCACGTCTGAGCCACCACTGGCCAAAGCAACGGGACTACCGTGGAAACCCCAAGGCCCCGCGATTGCCCATGGCGGCATGAAGGTCTGGTTCTACCAAACCCCACCGCTACGCTAAGCGCAGCGCCCTATTTCCAAATGGTCTGAAATCCCGGGGTCCGGGGCAGCGCCTCGGTCCGCCAGTACCGTCAAAGATGCTCGGCCTGTGGCATTCCCAGCACATGAAACCCGCCATCAACGCGAATGATCTCGCCCGTGGTGCAGGCCCCCGCATCCGACGCCAGATAGACGGCCGTGCCACCCACAGCGTCAAGCGTGGCGTTTGACCGCAACGGCGCGTTCATATCGGTGTGCTTGTAGGTCTTGCGCGCCCCGCCGATTGCGGCACCGGCAAGGGTTTTCATCGGGCCCGGGCTGATCGCATTTACGCGGATGCCTTCTGGCCCCAGATCATTCGCCAGATAGCGTGTCGCGGACTCCAATGCTGCCTTGGCAACACCCATCACGTTGTAGTTCGGCACAACGCGGTTTGATCCTTGATAGGTGAGCGTCATCAAGGTGCCGCCGTTTTCGACCATCAAGGGATGGGCGCGGCGAGCGATTTCGATAAACGAATAGGCCGAGATATCCAGCGAATGTTTGAAATTCTCGCGGCTGGTGTTCAGGAACCGGCCCGTCAGTTCGGATTTGTCGGAAAACGCGATGGCGTGAACCACGAAATCAATCGTGGGCCACCGTGCGCCAAGCTGTTCGAATGCGGCATCCAAGGACGCATCATCGGTCACATCCACATCGACCATGAAATCCGACCCGACGCTTTCGGCCAGTGGTTTCAAACGCGAGCCAAAGGCCTCGCCCTGATAGGTGAATGCCAGTTCGGCACCGGCCTCGGCCATTGCTTTTGCAATGCCCCATGCGATGGAACGTTCATTCGCGACGCCCATAATCAGGCCGCGTTTTCCCTTAAGTAGATCTGACATGTGCTGTCCTTACTCTTTAAACTTGGAAAGGATCATCGACCCGTTGGTGCCGCCAAATCCGAATGAATTGGTCATCACGGAATCCAGACCTGCATTATCAACCCGCTCCAGCGCGATTTCGGAGGGGCCCAACTTGGGGTCCAGATCGACCACATTGATGGACTTGGTAATAAAGTCATGCTTGAGCATCAGCAGACAGAAAACCGCCTCTAATGCGCCAGCAGCCCCTTGCGCGTGGCCCGTCATGGATTTGGTCGAGCTGACCGGCGGCGTTGACCCTTGGCCAAACACGCGGCGGACCGCTTCGATCTCGCCCACATCGCCGACGGGGGTCGATGTGCCGTGGGCGTTGATATAGCCGACCTTGCGACCTTCGGGCAGGGATTGCAGCGCCAGACGCATGGCGCGTTCGCCGCCCTCGCCGGACGGGGCCACCATGTCGTGACCGTCGGATGTGGCCGCGTAACCGGTTACTTCCGCATAGATCGTGGCACCGCGCGCCTGCGCGTGTTCCAATTCTTCCAGCACCAGCATGCCGCCACCGCCCGAGATGACGAACCCGTCGCGGTTGGCGTCAAAGGCGCGGCTCGCGGTTTCAGGGGCGTCGTTATATTTGCTGCTCATCGCGCCCATGGCGTCGAACAGACAGGACAGCGTCCAATCCAGTTCCTCGCCGCCGCCGGCAAACATCACGTCTTGCTTGCCCATCATGATCTGTTCGGCCGCGTTGCCGATGCAGTGCAGAGACGTGGAACAGGCGCTGGTGATGGAATAGTTGATGCCTTTGATCTTGAACGCCGTGCTCAGGTTGGCACTGACGGTCGAGGACATGCATTTGGGAACGGCGAAGGGCCCGATCCGTTTGGTCGCGCCGGTGTCACGCACCACGTTATGTGCGGTGAACAGCGCGGATGTTGACGGCCCGCCGGACCCCGCCACAAGGCCGGTGCGTGGATTGCTGATTTGGTCCTCGGTCAGGCCTGCGTCTGCAATGGCTTGGGCCATGGCAATATAGGCATAGGCCGCACCACCCCCCATGAACCGCAACGCGCGTTTGTCGATGTGATCTGCCACGTCGATCTTAAGCGTACCTGCAACGCGGCTGCGAAACCCGTGCTCGGTCATTTCAGGGCTCGCAACGATCCCGCTGGTCCCTGCCTTGAGCGATGCAAGCACCTCTTCAGCGTTGTTTCCGATGGATGAGACGATCCCCAACCCTGTGACGACGACGCGGCGCATGGGCGCACTCCCTTGATCTTGCCGGGTTTTTAACCCTGTTTCAGCGGCCGCCTTGCTGATGGTAACGCGGGGCGGCTTTGTTTCTGGTTTGCCGCCAATGGGGCGACAAATCAAGCCATCTGTCTGATCAACTCTCGCTCAGCGCGACTTTCATGTCTTTGACCATATAGATCACTTCGCCGTCTGCCTCGACGATGCCATCGGCCACACCCATGGTCAGGCGACGGGTCTGGATCGCCTTGGTGAAATCAATCTTGTAGGTCAGCATCTTGCGGTCGGGGCGCACCATGCCGGTCAGTTTGACCTCACCCACGCCCAAGGCATAGCCGCGCCCCTGCCAGCCGCGCCAACCAAGGTTAAAGCCGGTCAGCTGCCACAACCCGTCAAGGCCCAGACAGCCGGGCATGATCGGGTTGCCGGGAAAGTGGCAATCGAAAAACCAAAGGTCCGGCGTGATGTCGAACTCAGCCGTGATATGACCCTTGCCATGCGCGCCGCCATCGGCGGAAACATCCGTGATCCGGTCCATCATCAGCATCGGCGGGGCAGGAAGCTGTGCGTTTCCGGGGCCAAAAAGTTCACCGCGGGCGCATTTCAGCAATGCCTCTTTGTCGAAACTGGTGGGGTAATCGGCCATAATTCTGCGGCTCCTGCTGGCTATAATCAAAGTCGCGTTTGGTCTAGCATTGTGCCCGCTATGCCTGCAAGGGTTGTAGCAACATGGCTATTTCGGGTTTTTGTTTGAAAAGAGGGTGGTTTGCACATTATATACATCCCTGAACAGACAATGAGTGTGTAATGAACAAAGCGATGCAAGAGACCAGTTCCAAATGGCTCGCCACGGCGGGCCTGCGTCCGACCCGGCAACGCATGACGTTGGCACAGTTGCTTGTTGGCGACGGTCATCATCGCCACGTCACCGCAGAAAGCCTGTTTGACGCGGCCAAAGGGCAGGGCGCTGCCGTGTCGCTGGCCACGGTCTACAACACATTGCGCGCGTTCTGCGAAGCGGGTCTGTTGCAAGAAGTCACCGTTGACGGATCAAAAAGCTATTTCGACACCAACACACATGACCACCCCCATTTCTTTTGGGAAGACGAGGCCCGCCTGACCGACGCACCGTCCGACCAATTGGTGATCGCACAATTGCCCGACGCGCCCGAAGGCGCGGAAATCGCATCGGTTGATGTGGTGATCCGGTTGCGCCGCAAAAGCTAAACCGCTGGACGGTTCCTGCGGCGCTGCTTAGGCTGATGCAAAACAGCAGCGGGCGGGCAGATGCATCCTTTAGTTTCTCAAGACGATATCGACAGCTACCAGCGGGATGGCGTGGTGCTGATCAAGGGGCTGTTTGCCGATCATGTGGACGCCTTGCGTGCAGGTGTCGCGCGGAACATGGAAAACCCCGGCCCCTATGCATCAAATAACGACAAGCCGGGCGAGACCGGACGCTTTTTCGACGACTACTGCAATTGGGAACGGATCCCCGAATTCGCCCAAGTTATCCATGGGTCGGATGTGGCGCAGGTGGCGGCCGACCTGATGCAAAGCAAAACGGTGCAGCTGTTTCACGATCATGTGCTGGTCAAGGAACCCGGCACATCCATGGCAACCCCGTGGCATCAGGATGGGCCGTATTATTTCGCCGAAGGGCGGCAGAACGTCAGCTTTTGGTCGCCGCTTGATCCCGTGACCGAGGCCACGCTGCGCTGCGTTGCCGGATCACACCTGTGGGAAAAACCGGTGCTGCCAACGCGGTGGGTCAAGGGCGACGCATTTTTTGACCCCGCGCCCTATATGCCTGTCCCTGATCCCGATACCGAAGCGATGGACATCCGCGAATGGCAGATGGAGCCGGGGGACGCCGTGGCGTTCAACTATGGCATCCTGCACGGCGCGCGCGGCAACCAGTCAACCACCCGCAGACGCGCCTTTTCGCTGCGGCTGCTAGGCGAAGACGCAACCTATACCGAGCGCCCCGGCCCCACGTCGCCGCCCTTTCCGGGGCATGACATGGTGCAGGGCCAACGCCTGAGGGAAGATTGGTTTCCGATGTTGATGGGGTGAGTGGGGGGCAGTTTGATGCCATTCTGCAAACCTCCGCCTTTGCAGACTGTTATAGCCGTGATTTTTAAATTAGGCTAAAGCTGTGCCTGTGAGTGTGTTTTGTCTATACAAAATACTTGACTTTGGGCAGTTCTCCCTACATATGGGTATCGAGGCGCAAGCTCGTATTGCCCTCTTTCCGAGACCCACGCGAAAGCGTGGGTTTTCGTGTTTTAGGAGGCGTGATTGACTTACGTAGTTTATTTGGACGAATTTGGGCACATTGGGCCATACATCAGCCGAATAGATAAACGCCATAATGATAGTCCAGTATTCGGCTTGGCAGGGTTCGCCTTGCCGATAGAACAAGTGCGAGGGTTCGGGACTTGGTTCTTCCAACGAAAACAGGAGTTACTGTCGTTTGAGATACATCGGGCTGGACAACATCCAGCAGTCTGGGAAAAGAAAGGGGCGAGTCTTTACACAGTAGCGAATGTTATGAAGTATGCAGAACTCCGCCGTTTCACGTTCAGGTTATTTAACCAAATCGACAAACTAGGCGGTTTTTTGTTTCATGTTGGTGGTACAAAGCCCCACACTCCAGAAGATCATAACCCAAACCAACTCTACCGCATTGTATTGAGAGAGGCGATCAAACGTCTTAATCAGCACTGTGAAGAAGATTGCGATCCATGTGAGAATTTTATTTTGACACTTGATGAGCATGATCAAAGAGATGCATTGATTACAGAGGCTGCCATAGCGATGTATAATTCCGCTGAGCCGAGGCGCTGCTTAATCGAGCCACCATTTCAGGTCGAAAGCCACCGCTATCAGACAATGCAAGCTGCAGATTGGATTGCAGGCCTAGTTGGACGCTTTGGCGCAGTTTGGAAGGCTCCTTTAGAATATCCCGAAAACGAGATATTCAGAACATACTTTGAAGACCGGTTTAATCAAAAGTCGGTTCGGAGTGGTATTCGTGGCTAGCAGCACCCCTTCGGATCGAAGCATTATGAGCTCTGATTGCACCGCAGCCGTCGCCCACCCCCACTTTTAACCCCTTAAAATCTCCAACCCATACAAAACCCACTCAAAACCACTGCCCCGGCTCTATCAGCCCCAAATCCAGCAATTGGCGGGAATGCCATTCAAAGGCGGCGGAGTTGTGCCATTTGAAGGTTTCGATATCGAACGTGCTGCCGGGGTTCTTTTTTAGCGCTTTGGCGGTGCGGAACGAACAGACGGCGGCGGTGATATTGTGGTGCCAGGGGCAGGAATAGGTGTTGTATTCCTCGTCATTAAACGTGTGATCGGCGCGGATGCGCAGGCCGGGCTTGGCGCGGAATAGCGAAATGCGGTCGATCTTGCGGCGGGCGGGGGGCACGTGCTCTTCAAAGCGCCAGCGCAAGCCGCCAAAGAAATCCAGCTGGCGTTCTTTGGGATGGTTTGACGGCGTGCCATCGGGGCGGGCCTGCGCGTAATAGCCCGAGCGGTCCAGATGGGCGAAATCCAGCGACACCGCGTCGGGTTGGGCCGTCAGATCATCGGCATATAGGTCGATCACATAGGACAGCATGGCATCGCGGCGCTCTTCGCTGTGAAAGGCCAGCATTTCGATGACATTGCGGGTCTCGCAAAACGGATAGAACAGGTATTCGGCGTTGTAGCAGTAATACAGCCATTCGCCGTTGGCGGCCTCGATCATCCGGTTGATCACCGTCTCCATCGCGTGGTCTTGGGCCATGGAGTAATCCACGCGGATCACCAGTTCTTCTACATCGCGGGCCAGATCGAATTCTGGGGGCATGAAGGCGATGATCGTGGCAAAGCCCAATTGATGATGGTGGCGCAGGGCAGTGTCGATTTCGACGTCATCTTCGACCAGAACCATCGCAATCGGCCCTTGGGTCAGCGCGTCTTTGCCATCGGTCAGAAAATGATCAAGGCTGCGATAGTGCATGGGGACCTATTTGTTTATGCGATCCTTTCTAAATCAGCCAAATCGGCACGCATTGCAAGAGAACGCTGGCGCTGCTAGACCGCGATTTTGCATATCGTAACAACGGACCTTGCCATGACCGCGCCAAAAAAGCTGTTCATCAAAACCTATGGGTGCCAGATGAACGTCTATGACAGTGAACGCATGGCCGAGGCCTTGGGCGACAGCTATGTCGAGACCAAGACGGCGGATGACGCCGATATGATCTTGCTCAACACCTGCCACATCCGCGAAAAAGCGGCCGAAAAGGTGTATTCCGAACTTGGGCGTTTGAAACCGCTCAAGGCGTTGAACCCCGATCTGAAGATCGGTGTGACTGGCTGTGTCGCCCAGGCCGAAGGGGCCGAGATTATGCGCCGTCAGCCCGCCGTCGATCTGGTGGTCGGGCCGCAGTCTTATCACCGTCTGCCCGCGATGGAGGCCCGCGTTCGCAGCGGTCAAACCGCGCTCGACACGGACTTCCCCGAGGAAGACAAATTCGAAAAGATGAAGGGCCGCGGTAAAGCTGTTCGCGCACCGTCTGCATTTCTGACCGTTCAGGAAGGCTGCGATAAGTTCTGCGCCTTTTGCGTTGTTCCCTATACCCGCGGTGCCGAAGTATCCCGCCCCGCAAGCCGTGTGCTGACCGAGGCGCGCGAGCTGGTCGAAAACGGCGTGCGCGAGATCACGCTGCTGGGTCAGAACGTCAACGCCTATCACGGGGCCGGATCCGAGGGTGCAGATTACACGCTGGCCCGCCTGATCCGCGAGCTGGCCAAGGTCGACGGATTGGAGCGTATCCGCTATACCACCAGCCACCCCAACGACATGGATGACGCGCTGATCGCCGCCCATGGCGAGGTCGACAAGCTGATGCCCTATCTGCACCTGCCCGTGCAATCCGGGTCAGACCGTATCCTAAAGCGGATGAACCGCAGCCATACTGCCGACAGTTATCTGCGCCTGATCGAGCGTATTCGCGAGGCGCGGCCAGATATCGTGATGTCGGGTGATTTCATCGTGGGCTTCCCCGAAGAAACCGATGCCGATTTCGAGGCGACCATGGATTTGGTCCGCGAGGTCAAATACGGCTATGCGTATTCGTTTAAATATTCGACCCGTCCCGGCACCCCTGCGGCGGAACGCACGCTGGTTGATGCTGCTGTGGCAGATGAACGTTTGCAGCGGTTGCAGGGCTTGATCACCGAACAACAGCGCAGCATCCAAAATGCAATGGTCGGGCGGGATCTGTCAGTTCTGGTCGAGAAAACCGGACGCGAAACGGCGCAGATGGTCGGCAAGTCGGAATACCTGCATTCGGTTCATATCGATAACGCCACTGCCAAGGTCGGCGAAGTGGCGCGGGTAAGAATCGTCGATGCGAAAACCAACTCGCTGACGGCGGTAGAGCTGTAACGCGGCCAGATTGTAAGCAATTTGCAGTAAATCCTGCCTTTCGGGTGGTATTGTAACGTGATCGGGCCAAATTTGACCAATCATGGCTGCAATATGGCACATATTTCGGTTTTCTGACTTCACAGGTCCAGATTAACCTCTTATCGTTACAACATATTGTGAGAGTACCTACTGTACTGCGCAGGCGTGGTATCTTTCGCCAAAACATAAGTTGAAGCATAAGATAGGGAACGAGGGCTGTGTTAAACACTATTTCCAAAGCCGTCCGGTTGTTCGTGGGGGCACTTTTTGCCGTGGCATTCGTACTTCAGGCGTCCGGCGCTGATGCACAGACACGATCACAAGCGGGTCGTGACAAAGGACGATACATACCGACAATCTGGGTCGACCCTGATGGGTGCGAACATTGGGTCATGGATGACGGTACCGAAGGGTACATGACACCCCACGTAAATCGGCAGGGCATTCCTGTGTGTCGCCGTGGTAACATGTGCGGTGTGATGAATACGGATCAGTTCTTTGCGACGGACAGCTACCGTATCAGCGGCCCGGGCAAGCAACGTCTGGCAGAGTTTTTCCAATCCGCCAATGCTATGTCATATATCATCACCGGCCACACAGATAGCAGGGCCTCTGATGCGTATAACATGCGTTTGTCACTGAACCGTGCCAAGTCTGTTGCTGCTGTCGCGGCCCGGACCGGTGCGCGCGTCGCAGATGTGCGCGGCTATGGTGAACGCATGCCCGCCGCGACAAATGCGACCGCGGCAGGCATGGCAAAGAACCGCCGCGTCGAGATTATCTGCATTCGCTAAGGGGGATATGAAAGTGTTTAGAACGAAAATTATATTGGCAACAGCCTGCGCTTTTGGCCTGACAGCCTGCGCTGATATTAGCGATGTTTTTGGTAAATCTGCTGATAAAACCTATGATGGCGGCTTTGACCGCAAGCATCTGAGCCAACTCAAGGCGGGCATCTGGGTGGATCCAAACGGCTGCGACCACTGGATCATTGATGATGGCGTCGAAGGATATCTGAGCGCACGGATCGACAAATACGGCAAACCGGTCTGCTCCGGCGTTGCGGCACCAACGTATACCGCTGGCGACTTCAAAACCGGGTCAACAATCGGGGATCCGAACTGATTTCTTGCCCTATATACATCAATTCAGGCCGGGGTGTTTACGCTCCGGCCTTTTTTGTCTCAAACCGGGGTATTCAATCCGTTCGTAAACCCCATATAGATAAACAGGCACTTCAAAATAGGAACAGGCATTGACGTCCACAGATATCTCCCCCCCGTCTATGAACACCGCACGTTTGCTGGAATTCCAGGACAACCGTTTGCTGATTGATCTTTGCGGTGCATATGACGCGCATCTGGCGGCGATCGAAAAGACCCTCGGCGTGCAGATCGTGCGACGTGGCAATCAGCTTTCGCTTATCGGTGATGATGATGCGACGGCCCGTGCCGAAACCGTTCTGAATGCGCTATATGCGCGTTTGGAAGGCGGGCGCACGGTTGAACCTGCGGATGTGGAAAGCATGCTGCGCATGGGAGATTCCGCTGCTGGCACCGGTGTGCGGGCGGGTGACCAGATTGAAATGCCAATTCTGGACGGGATCGAAATTCAGACACGCAAGAAACGGGTTGAACCACGCACCGCCGCGCAAAAAGACTATGTTCAATCGCTGTTTGACAACGAACTGGCCTTTGGCATCGGCCCTGCGGGGACCGGTAAAACCTATCTCGCCGTTGCTGTGGGTGTGTCGATGTTCATCGGGGGACATGTCGATAAAATCATCCTGTCGCGTCCTGCTGTCGAAGCGGGCGAAAAGCTGGGGTATCTGCCGGGCGACATGAAGGACAAGGTCGACCCCTACATGCAGCCGCTTTACGATGCGCTCAACGACTTCCTGCCGGGCAAACAGCTAGCCAAGCTGCTTGAGGATAAGAAAATCGAAATCGCGCCACTGGCCTTTATGCGCGGCAGAACGCTTTCAAACGCCTTCGTGGTGTTGGACGAGGCGCAGAATGCCACGTCGATGCAGATGAAAATGTTTCTGACACGTTTGGGCGAAGGGTCGCGGATGGTGATCACCGGGGACCGCACGCAAATCGACTTGCCGCGCGGTGTGCCCTCTGGCCTGCAAGATGCAGAACGCCTGCTAAAGACCATCCCCAAAATCAGCTTCAACTACTTCACCTCCAAGGATGTGGTCCGCCACCCCTTGGTTGCTGCAATCATCGAGGCCTATGAGGCAGATACCGGTCACAGCTGATGCCCGGTTTTGCTTTCATTTTGCCAAATAAACTCCGGGGGTCCGGGGGCTGGCCCCCGGTCTGCCCTTTATGAACGCGCTCGACATCGCTATTGAGGATTCCCGTTGGCACGATTTGGGCCTCGCAACACTTGCCGACCGCGCAATTACTGCCGCCCTGACGCATCTATCCGTTGACCCGGAACTGGCCGAGGTTTCCATTCTAGCTTGTGACGATGACCGCATTGCGGAGTTAAACGCCGATTTTCGCGGCAAACCTCAGCCCACGAATGTCCTAAGCTGGCCTGCGGATGAGCGAGGGGCCGCGCAGGACGGCGGCAATCCGCTGCCCGTGCAGCCAGACTTTGACGGCGCGTTGGAGCTGGGCGATATCGCTATTTCCTATGACACATGCGCGGCCGAGGCTGAAAGCGCCGGCAAATCAATGGCGGATCATGTATCGCATCTGACCGTTCATGGTTTGCTTCATCTTTTGGGCTATGACCACGAGCGTGACGCGGATGCAACGCTCATGGAACGGATTGAAGTCGAAATACTTGGCAAATTGGGCATTGATGACCCATATAGGGATCACGCAAGCGCCTAGCTTGCCTTAAGCAACAAAGACAGGACCCGATGGGCGATACAGACGGATCATCTGAGGCGGCGCAGAGCGCGCGGTTCGAGGACGAATTTGAGAACATAGAAACCGTTGAAGAAGACGCACCAAAATCAGGTGGTTTCTTTTCCCGCGTTATTGGTGCGCTCAGCGCGCCCGAAGCCCCCGAAGAGGACGATACCGTTTCTCCGCAGGCAGACCGGTTATCCGCACGCGGTATGATGAACCTGCGCCGCATGCGCGTAGATGACGTGGCCATTCCCAAGGCGGATATCACAGCGGTGCCCATCACCTCGACGATGGACGAACTTGTGGCGGTGTTCAAAGACAGCGGTTTGACCCGTTTACCGGTCTATGACGGCACCCTTGATACGCCGATCGGCATGGCGCACCTCAAAGACCTTGCTTTGACCTATGGCTTTAATGCCAAGACTGATGACTTTGATTTGCGGTCCATGTTGCGCCCGCTTGTGTTTGTGCCGCCGTCGATGACGATTGGCGTGCTGCTGACCAAGATGCAGGCAGAACGACGTCACATGGCGCTGGTGATCGATGAATATGGCGGCGTCGACGGGCTGGTCACCATCGAGGATCTGATCGAGCAGGTCATCGGCGAGATCGAAGACGAACATGACGTGGACGAGGGCAAAAACTGGACTGTTGAAAAGCCCGGCTGCTACATCGCGCTTGCCAAGACCCCGTTGACGGATTTCGAAGCCGAGATTGGCCATTCCCTGACCGACCATGACGATGTCGACGAAGAGGAAATCGACACCTTGGGCGGGCTGGTTTTTATGCTGTCGGGGCGCGTGCCCACACGCGGCGAAATCGTCGTGCATCCGGACGGGCCTGAATTCGAAGTGATCGACGCTGACCCCCGCCGCATCAAGCGCCTTCGGGTGCGTGTCGCCGGATCAGCGTAATGTCGCCTCAGGCGGTTGCTTGGCTGCGTTTTGCGGCAGCTGTCGGGGCGGGGGCCGTGGCCGCATTTGGCCAAGCACCCTATGATCAGCCGCTTTTGTTATTGCTGGGATTGGTGGTTGCGATCACCCTTTTTCAGCATAGTGCGCGCCCATGGCAGGCAGTCGCGATTGGGTGGGGCTTTGCCTTCGGGTATTTTCTGCATGGTTTGATGTGGTTGGTCTCGCCTTTTATGGTCGACCCCGAACGCTATGCCTGGATGGCACCCTTTGCGCTGGTTGGTATGTGTGGCGGGTTGGCGCTGTTTTGGGCAGCGGCCTTTGGTTTGTCACGCTGGGTGTCTGACCGTATCTGGCCGCTGATCTTTTTTCTGTCTGCGGCTGAAATACTGCGGGGCTATCTGTTTAGCGGCTTTCCCTGGGGGATGTTCAGCCAAAGTTTGATCGATGTCTGGCCGGGTCAAGGGCTGGCCTATGTTGGTCCCTATGGCATGACAATGACGTTTACTGCCGGTGCCGCTGTCTTTACGCGTCCGCCGCACCCTGTATTCACCAATCGCTTTGCAGCGTTGTTGGCCCGCCTTGCGGTTGTGGTTGCATTGACTGTTCCGTTCGCCGCCGCCCCCTCTGCTGTCACCGAACATTCGGTTCGGCTGATCCAGCCCAATGCGGCGCAGAAAGACAAATGGGACCCTCTTAAGATATCAGACTTCTATGAGCGGCAACTGGCATATACCAGCGCGCCACCCTTGATCGAAGGGGCTGCACCCGACCTGATCCTGTGGGCGGAAACCGCCATTCCTTGGCCTTTGGATTTAGCGGGCGGTGCGCTGAGCCAGATCAGCTTTGCGGCAGGTGGCACGCCTGTGTTTTTGGGCATCCAGCGGCGTGGCGGAATGCAATATTACAATTCATCGGTTTTGGTCGGGTCTTCGGGCGACGTGCTCCAGACCTATGACAAGCACCATCTTGTGCCGTTTGGCGAATACATTCCCTTTGGCAATTTCATGACCCATTTTGGCATCAGGAGCTTTGCCGCGCAGCTTGGCAATGGCTATTCCTCGGGCATTGGCCCGGCGCTGGTGGATATGGGCGCGCTTGGCATGGCTTTGCCGCTGATTTGTTACGAGGCTGTGTTCGCGCGCGATGTAAATGCAGCCCCCGAGCGCCCCGCATTCCTGATGCAGCTGACAAATGACGCATGGTTCGGCAAAGGGCAGGGGCCGCTGCAGCATCTGGCGCAGGCCAGAATGCGCGCCATCGAACAAGGTTTGCCGATGGCGCGGGTGGCGAACACCGGCGTGTCTGCTATGATTGATCCCAAGGGGCGGCTCACCGATAGCATTGCCTTGAACACCGCGGGGTTTTTGGACGCAGCTTTGCCCGAGGCCCTCGCGCCGACCCCCTACAGCCGGTTTGGCGAATTGCCGTTTTTGGCGGTGTTGCTGATCGGGCTCGTCAGCGCGCTGTTGCTGCGCCGCCGAAAGTTAACATTTGACCCTCGGGGCAGTCAACGATAGGTCCAATACATCGGCCACAACGGCTTCCTGACGTGGCTATGAAAACTATTGGAGCACTATATGTCCCGGAAAAACTATACATTTACTTCGGAATCCGTTTCCGAAGGCCACCCTGATAAGGTTTGCGACCGAATTTCGGACGCCGTTTTGGATGCCTTCCTGACGGAAGAGCCCGAAGCCCGCGTTGCGGCGGAAACCTTTGCCACCACCAACCGGGTCGTGATCGGCGGCGAAGTGGGGCTGTCGAATAAAGACAAGCTGAGCGAATACATGGGCAAGATCGAAGATATCGCCCGCGCCTGTATCAAAGACATCGGCTATGAGCAGGACAAGTTTCACCACGCCACTTGCGAAGTGACCAACCTGCTGCACGAACAATCCGCCCACATTGCGCAGGGTGTTGATGCGTCCAGCGACAAGGAAGAGGGCGCTGGCGATCAGGGCATCATGTTTGGTTTCGCCACTACCGAAACGCCCGAGCTGATGCCGGCCCCGATCCATTATTCCCACGCGATCCTGCGTCGTTTGGCCGAAGTACGTAAAGACGGCACCGAGCCGACGTTGCGCCCTGACGCGAAAAGCCAGCTGTCGGTGCGCTATGAGAATGGCAAACCGGTTGGCGTGTCGTCTATTGTTCTGTCGACACAACACGCGGACGAAACGCAAACTAGCGCCGATATCCGCGATATTGTCGAACCCTATATCACCGAAGTGCTGCCTGAAGGCTGGATTACCGCCGATACGGAGTGGTGGGTGAACCCTACGGGTACATTCGTCATCGGTGGTCCTGATGGCGACGCTGGCCTGACTGGACGCAAGATCATCGTTGATACCTATGGGGGCGCGGCCCCCCATGGTGGTGGTGCATTCTCTGGTAAAGACCCGACAAAAGTTGATCGTTCGGCGGCCTATGTTGCGCGCTATCTGGCCAAGAATGTCGTGGCCGCAGGGCTGGCTGAAAAATGCACGATCCAGCTAAGCTATGCGATTGGGGTGTCCAAACCCCTGTCGATCTATTGCGATACATTTGGCGGCGACGCTGACGTTGCGGATTCCGCAATTGAGCAGGCCATCGGCAAAATCATCGATCTGACCCCGCGCGGCATCCGCGAGCATCTGCAACTGAACAAGCCGATCTACGAACGCACGGCGGCTTACGGCCACTTTGGCCGCGCGCCTGAGGCCGACGGCGGGTTTAGCTGGGAAAAGACCGATTTGGTCGATGCGTTGAAGGCGGCGCTTTAACGGCTGACGCGATACTGCTGGTCACTTTGACCTAATTGACACGGACCGCTGACCCAATCAGCGGTCCGTTTTCGTTTGGGCCAGCTGCCGCGGGCCGTTGCGCTGACGTGGGTGTCACGCTAAAGGCAACGCCATGACAGATCCTATACGCCCCCGTCGCAATTTTTATGGCCGCCTCAAAGGCAAATCCCTCAAGCAAAGCCAAAAGGGCTATATTGAGGAAGACCTTGATGCGCTGTCGCCTGGCCCCGTTGATTGGGAGGCCAACCCGTTACGCACGCCACTTGATTTGCAGGGGCTGTTCGATGGCAAGCCCGTCTGGCTTGAGGTCGGATTTGGCGGCGGCGAGCATATGGTGCATCAGGCGGCGCAAAATCCCGACGTGGGCATTATCGGCTGCGAACCTTATATCAACGGCGTTGCGATGCTGTTGGGGAAAATCCGGCGCGCAGGTGTCAGCAATGTTGCGATCCACCCCGGCGATGCCCGCGACATTTTCGACGTGCTGCCCGAAGCATCCATTGACCGCGCGTTTCTGCTCTACCCTGATCCTTGGCCCAAAACACGCCACCACCGGCGCCGCTTTGTCACGCCAGAGCATCTGGAGCCTTTGGCGCGGGTACTGAAGCGGGGCGCGATCTTTCGCGTGGCCACGGACATCGAGGACTATGTGCGCCAGACGTTGGAGCAAGTGCCGCGCCACGGCT
Source organism: Sulfitobacter marinus (assembly GCF_900116285.1). Lineage (GTDB taxonomy): Bacteria > Pseudomonadota > Alphaproteobacteria > Rhodobacterales > Rhodobacteraceae > Sulfitobacter > Sulfitobacter marinus. The sequence goes on from NZ_FPAJ01000002.1 coordinate 208,391, forward strand.
TTGAATGGCTGGCCGAACGTCCGGCGGACTGGAAAGAGCCGTGGGATGACTGGATTTCCACCCGCTACGAGCAAAAGGCCCTGCGCGAAGGGCGCGTGCCGCATTATCTGACTTTCCGCAAACGCTAAACGGTGCGCAGCGGGGGCTGATTGCCCCCGGACCCCCATGGATATTTAGAAGCCAGAGAAGATAGGCCCCGCGGTTATGGACGGCACCTGCGGGCTGGTTTATGACGTCGGTCAGAATTCAGATTGAGGTTACCCCATGTCCAGTCACGCCACGCCTATTCCTATGACCTCGTCTGCTTGCGGCCCCCTGAGCGGGGTTGCCGAGGTGCCGGGGGATAAATCCATCTCGCATCGGTCGCTAATCCTGGGTGCGATGTGTGTGGGTGAGACCACGATTAGCGGCTTGCTGGAGGGCGATGACGTGTTGGACACGGCCCGCGCGATGCGGGCCTTTGGGGCCGAGGTTACCGATTTGGGCGGCGGCAATTGGTCAGTGCACGGTGTTGGTGTTGGTGGCTTTGCCGAGCCTGAGGGCGTGATCGATTGCGGCAATTCCGGCACCGGCGTGCGGTTGATCATGGGTGCGATGGCGACATCGCCAATCACTGCGACCTTTACCGGTGATGCCAGTCTGAACGGGCGGCCCATGGCGCGGGTGACGGACCCGTTGGCGTTGTTTGGCACACAGGCCGTTGGGCGCAAAGGTGGGCGGTTGCCGATGACAATCGTTGGCGCGGCAGAACCGGTTCCGGTCCGCTATGTTGTACCTGTCCCATCGGCGCAGGTGAAATCAGCGGTATTGTTGGCGGGGCTGAATGCACCGGGCAAGACCGTGGTGATCGAGGCCGAGGCAACGCGCGATCACACCGAGCGTATGTTGTCGGGCTTTGGGGCCGAGATCACGGTTGAGGATACAGATGAGGGGCGCGTTATTACCTTGACGGGCCAGCCCGAGTTGCAGGCCCAGCATGTGGATGTGCCGCGTGATCCGTCCTCGGCCGCGTTTCCAGTTTGTGCGGCACTGATTGTGCCGGGGTCGGATGTCTTGGTGCCTGGAATCGGCCTGAACCCGACGCGGGCGGGGCTGTTTACCACGCTGCGCGAAATGGGGGCCGACCTGATCTATGAGAACGAACGCACCGAGGGTGGCGAGCCTGTCGCCGATCTGCGCGCCAAGTTCTCGCCCGATATGAAGGGCATCGAGGTACCACCTGCGCGGGCCGCGTCGATGATCGACGAATATCCCGTGCTGTCTGTGGTGGCGTCCTTTGCCCAAGGCCAGACCATGATGCGCGGCGTCAAGGAATTGCGGATCAAGGAAAGCGACCGGATTGATGCGATGGCCAAGGGTCTGCGCGCCAATGGGGTCGAGGTTGACGAAGGCCCTGATTGGTGGGCCGTCACGGGGCTGGGCCATGGCAATGTTCCGGGTGGTGCCACTTGTGCCAGCCAGTTGGACCACCGTATCGCGATGTCCTTTATGATTTTGGGCATGGCTGCGAATGCACCTGTCAGCGTTGATGACGGCGCGCCGATCACTACGTCTTTCCCGATATTCGAGCCGTTGATGGCGCGGTTGGGCGCAAATGTTGCACGGGTCACCGCATGAAAGACGGCTTTACGGTTGCCATCGACGGGCCTGCGGCGGCGGGTAAGGGCACGGTATCGCGCGCCGTGGCCGAGCATTTCGGCTTTGCGCATTTGGACACGGGGCTTTTGTACCGTGCCGTTGGCGCAAAGGTGCTTGAGGGGATGACGGCGGAAGAGGCGGCATTAACCTTGGTTGCGGGCGATCTGGACAATGACCAGTTGCGAACCAATGCGGTGGCCGAGGCTGCCAGCAAAGCGGCTGCGATCCCGGAAGTGCGGGCTGCCTTGGTCGATTTTCAACGCAGTTTTGCCATGCGCGCGGGTGGGGCCGTTCTGGACGGGCGCGATATCGGGACGGTGATTTGCCCCGATGCGCAGGTTAAATTATTTGTCACCGCCACGCCCGAGGTTCGCGCGGAACGCCGATTTGCCGAGCTGGCGGCGAAAGGCTTTGACGTTACGCTTGCGGAAGTTCTGGCCGAGGTCCAGGCACGCGATGCCCGTGACAGTACCCGAGCGGAGGCACCGCTCAAGCCCGCCGATGACGCCGTGGAGATGGATACATCAACCATGGACATCGCCACCGCCGTGGCCCGCGCGATCGAACTGATTAAGTCACGCATCGCAGAATAGGCCATTGGCCGGCACAGTCGTTCTGGAATGATGGAACAGTATGAGAAAGCCGCGCGTTCTTATGGTGAACGCCGCGGTTTAGAGGGCGCGGCAGAGCGCATTGATCATACAAGGACCATCCCGATGAAAACCGCCCAAGATTACCTAGATGCTGCCAACGCAGTGGTCCCGAAAATGGACGCTAAAGATGCGATTGCCAAACATGCCGAGGGCAACGGCGTGTTTATCGACGTCCGCGATTCCGCTGACATTGCGAACAGCGGCACCATCAAGGGCGCGCATCGTGTGCCACGCGGCATGATCGAATTCCGCGCTGATCCGAAGGTGGAGGCGCTTTATAACCCGATCTTCCAGAAAGACGCCGAGATTTATCTGATCTGTGGTGCAGGCGGTCAAGCGGCGCTGTCCGGCAAGACGCTGCACGACATGGGTTATAAAAACGTGACCAATATCGGCGGATTTTCCGACTGGAAAGACGCGGGCGGCCCGACCGAGGCCTAAGCCAATACCCTCTGCGCTCGAACGCGGGCGCAGAGGTTTACCTTTTCTACCGAAGCACTGCCTGTATGCGCCTCTAAGTTAATTCTGGAGGCTTTTTCGTTTTTGGGGAATGATAGGGGACATCATCCGGGGCAGGGCAATGACAGAAGAAGAGCTGAGTGAAATTTGGAAAGGTGACCTGCTGGGTTTCAAAGAACGTGGCGTGGCGTTTACCAACCTTGTTACGTCCATCACCGACCATCGGACAATCTCGATTGAGGCGGGATATGGGCGCGGCAAAACGTTCTTTCGCGAGCGGTGGGCCAAGCAGCTAGAGGCCGCTGATGAATGTGTCGTGCAAATTGATGCTCGACTGTCGGATCATTCGGGTGATCCTGTCGTGACGTTTTTGGGCGCGTTGCTGGGGATGGTGCCTGAGCAAGAAACCAAGAGGCGTGACGCTGCATTCGGGATGGCCAAAAAGATTGGCATCGCCGGAACAAAAGCAATCGCGAGGGCGGCGTTGCGTGAAGGATTTGATGAGTTGGTAGATGCCGTTGCCACGGGCGATGGAGAGGCGGGTAGCCTGCACGACATCGCGAAGTTGGCGGGGCAGGATTTGTCCAAAGCTGCGGGTGATATGATTGCTACGCAGCTAGAGGCTGAGAAAGCGCGGCTTGAGTTGGGCGAACAGCTGAACCTGTTGCACGCGCAGATCACAAAAGGACGGGATACGGATCGCATCATCATCCTGATTGATGAACTGGACCGTTGTCATCCTGACTATGCGATTGCCCTGCTTGAGGCGATGAAGCTGGTCTTTGATCAGGACGGATTTGTGTTCGTGCTGATGGTTAATCGGGGTTATTTGGAATCCGTTGCCGAGAAGCGCTTTGGCAAAGCGCCCGAGGGCGAATCCTACCTTGATAAGTTTGTGGACCTGCGGCTGAAGCTGGAGACGGACCGCCTGTCCAGTGCAGCTGAGGCGCTTGCGTCTGAGTTGCCTTTAGCTATTCCGTTTGGTGATCACGAGGAGTTCGGTGTGGCCCGCGCAGCGCTGTTGGCGAGTGAGCTTGCACCGGAAAGCGGACTTTCGATGCGGCAAATCAAACGGGTGCTGGATCGAGTGGAGTTGGCGTGTCTTATTTATGCGGAAAGACCAATCGACGTGGCGCTTTTGGTGTGGCTATCTTTTAAAGATGGGGCGGGTCTGAGATTTGATGAATTGAGCACAATTTTGCCTCACCGTTTCAACATTATTCCTAGTCAGGCTGAGGAGATATTAGCAAGAGGCAATAAAATAAGATCACTAAAAGACAACAATGACTGGTCGAATAAACAGAATTTCTTTATTAAAGAGAACCTCTCTGAATTATTGACGCTTTCAAATGAGCAGCTTCGCGCTGACGAAATGAACAAAGATTATTTTTACTGGGCGCGTGTCTACCAATTTCTCGCCCCCCACTACATCCCCGAGCATCAAGCCATGCTCGACGCTGTTCACAAGCTGCAAGCGGACACCTAACCACCCTTGCCATTCGCGGAAAACAGGCCTATACGCGCGACTGTCTAAGGGGCGGATACACGTTTCGGGCGCAATATATCAGGCAGGGTCGGTTTTATCCGGCCCTCTTTGCTTTGCGGACGAGACCCAACACGGACGACAATTTTAACCACAGACCGGCGGAGACAACCGCGCGGCCAGAAACCAAATGCTAAAGGAAAATCAAGCTACATGGCTATGAACTCAATGGAAGACTTCGAAGCACTTTTGGAAGAAAGCTTTGAAATGGACACGCCCGAAGAGGGCTCTGTTGTCAAAGGCAAGGTAATCGCGATTGAAGCGGGCCAAGCCATCATCGACGTAGGCTACAAAATGGAAGGCCGCGTCGAGCTGAAAGAATTTGCCGAACCAGGCGAAGCTCCCAAAGTTGAAGTCGGCGACGAAGTCGAAGTGTTCCTTCGTCAGGTCGAAAACTCCCGTGGTGAAGCTGTTATCTCTCGTGAGATGGCGCGCCGTGAGGAAGCTTGGGATCGTCTGGAAAAAGCCTATGCCGCAGAAGAGCGCGTTGAAGGCGCAATCTTTGGCCGCGTTAAAGGTGGCTTTACGGTTGATCTGGGCGGCGCGGTTGCGTTCCTGCCAGGTAGCCAAGTTGACGTGCGCCCCGTGCGCGATGCGGGCCCATTGATGGGTCTGAAGCAGCCGTTCCAGGTTCTGAAAATGGACCGTCGCCGTGGTAACATCGTTGTATCGCGTCGTGCGATCCTCGAAGAATCCCGTGCCGAACAGCGCGCCGAAGTTATTGGCAACCTCACCGAGGGCCAAGAAGTTGACGGTGTGGTCAAGAACATCACCGAATACGGTGCGTTCGTTGATCTGGGCGGCGTTGATGGCTTGCTGCACGTTACAGACATGGCGTGGCGCCGTGTGAACCACCCATCCGAGATCCTGACAATTGGCGAGACCATCAAGGTTCAAGTCATCAAGATCAACAAAGAGACGCACCGCATCTCCTTGGGCATGAAGCAATTGCAAGAAGATCCATGGGATCTGGTTGCTGGCAAGTACCCACTGGAATCGGTTCACACTGGCCGCGTGACCAACATCACCGATTACGGTGCATTTGTTGAGCTTGAGCCCGGCGTTGAAGGCCTGGTGCACGTGTCCGAAATGTCTTGGACCAAGAAAAACGTACACCCCGGCAAGATCGTGTCTACCTCGCAAGAAGTCGAAGTTATGGTTCTGGAAATCGATGGTGCCAAGCGCCGCGTTTCCCTTGGCCTTAAGCAGACACAGCGTAACCCATGGGAAGTGTTTGCAGAAACACACCCAGAAGGTACCGAAGTCGAAGGCGAAGTCAAAAACATCACCGAATTCGGTCTGTTTGTTGGCCTGCCAGGCGACATCGACGGCATGGTTCACCTGTCCGACCTGTCATGGGACGAACGTGGCGAAGACGCCATCCAGAACTATCGCAAGGGCGACATGGTTCAGGCCGTTGTGTCCGAAGTCGACGTTGAGAAAGAGCGCATCAGCCTCTCGATCAAAGGTGTTGGCGGCGACAAGTTCGCAGAAGCAGTGGGCGGCGTTAAGCGCGGTTCCGTTGTGACTGTGACAGTGACCTCCATCGAAGACGGTGGCATCGAAGTCGAATATGAAGGCATGAAAGCCTTTATCCGTCGCTCCGATCTGTCGCGTGACCGTGCCGAACAGCGCCCCGAGCGTTTCTCGGTTGGTGACAAGGTTGATGTTCGCATCACCAATGTTGACACCAAGGCGCACCGTTTGGGCGTGTCGATCAAAGCACGTGAAATCGCAGAAGAGAAAGAAGCAGTCGAGCAGTATGGCTCCTCTGACTCTGGCGCATCCTTGGGTGATATCCTTGGTGCCGCTCTTAAGGGCGACGAATAAGCCTAAGCGCTTAATTCGCAAAATTACGGGGCCTCGCAATGCAGATTGCGGGGCCTTTTTCTATGCGAATCGGGGTGGCCTTGCGGGGGCGATCCCGTGACGCAAGAGGGTGTTAAAGCCCGTTGAGCATGATTATGGTGAAAAAACGACCATAAATCAGCGGGTTCGCGCAGGTAAATGCGCCAATGGTTGATTTGTGAGACTTCACGAACGCGTTGGAGTTGGTATAGTCAGTTGAATAACAAAAACGCATCGCGGGGGAGAATTTTACATGATCCGGTCGGAACTGATTCAGAAAATCGCAGACGACAATCCACATCTTTACCAACGTGATGTGGAGAGAATCGTGAATACCATCTTTGAGGAGATCACCGACGCGATGGCCCAAGGGGACCGTGTCGAGCTGCGCGGATTTGGCGCGTTCTCTGTCAAAAAACGTGATGCCCGTGTGGGCCGGAACCCTCGCACAGGGGAAACAGTTCATGTAGAAGACAAGCATGTGCCGTTCTTTAAGACCGGCAAGTTGCTGCGTGATCGTCTGAACGGGAATTCCTAAATGCGCTACGTCCGCTACCTTTGCATTGCGATCTTTGCCGTTGCATTGATTGCTGTCGCCCTGGCCAACAGGTCAGTGGTGTCGCTTAGGTTGTTGCCAACTGAGGTGTCGGGCTTTTTCGCGGTAAATCCTGAAATCAACGTGCCGCTGTTCATTGTGATCTTGGGCAGCATTATCGCCGGTCTCTTGGTTGGGTTCGTCTGGGAATGGATCCGCGAATACAATCAACGCGCCGAAGCCGCGCGTCAGGCCCGCGAAATGCGCCGTCTTGAGCGCGAGGTTGCGCGCCTTAAGGGCGAGAAATACGAAGGCCAAGATGACGTGCTGGCCTTGTTGGATCGCGCCAGCTGATTATCTGTCTGTTCTGGCGACCCAAGGAAATCAAATGTCGACAAAAGTGCACGTAAAGTTCTGTGGCCTGCGCAGTGCGGCAGATATCGCGGCGGCAGTGGCTGCGAATGCCCGCTATGTCGGGTTTGTGTTCTTCGAGAAATCCCCTCGCAATGTCAGCTTTGAAGAAGCCACCGCGCTGGCGCTGGAGGTGCCTGACGGCATTTGTAAGGTCGCCCTAATCGTCAATGCCGATGACGCGTTTCTGGATGCCCTTCTGGCCGTTGTGCCAATCGATATGTTGCAGCTGCACGGTTCCGAGACACCCGCGCGCGTGCGCGAGGTCAAAGCACGCTATGGTCTACCCGTGATGAAGGCTGTGGGGGTCGCGGATGCGGGCGATCTGGACCAGATCGATCAATACATGGCTGTAGCGGATCAGATATTGGTCGATGCAAAGCCGCCCAAGGGTGCCGATCTGCCCGGCGGGAATGGTTTGGCGTTTGATTGGCGTTTGATTGCAGGCCGGAAATGGCCCAAGCCGTGGATGTTGGCAGGGGGGCTGACGCCCGAAAACCTGGTCGAGGCCGTGCGTATAACCGGCGCGCGTCAGGTTGATGTATCATCTGCTGTGGAATCTGCACCCGGCATCAAGGACGCCGGGTTGATCGAGAAATTTGGCCAAGCGGCGCAAGCCCCCGAGAAGGTTTAGATTTCGATCGGATCGGCCTTGGCCAGCGCATCAAACTTCATCAGCGATGCGATAAGCGCAGGCATCTTATCCAGATAGATCATGTTCGGGCCATCAGAGGGGGCATTGTCGGGGTCTTCGTGGGTTTCGATGAATACCGCGCCTACGCCAATCGCGACCGCCGCACGGGCGAGGACCGGCGCAAATTCGCGCTGTCCGCCTGATGACGTGCCTTTGCCCCCGGGGCTTGCCACCGCATGGGTCGCGTCCATCACCACGGGATAGCCTGTTTGCGCCATTTGCGGCAGACCGCGCATGTCTGTGACCAAGGTGTTGTAGCCAAAGGCCGTACCACGGTCTGTCAGCAGGATGTTCTTGTTACCTGTCGATTCAACCTTGGTGACCACGTTGGTCATTTCCCAAGGGGCCATCCACTGACCCTTCTTGACATTTACGGCTTTGCCGGTGTTGCCTGCGGCCAGCAACATATCGGTTTGGCGGCACAAAAACGCAGGGATTTGCAGGATGTCGACGGCCTCGGCGGCGATGGCGCATTGGGCTTCGGTATGGACATCGGTCAGCACAGGCACGTCGTTGGCTTTGCCAACTGATTGCAGCACGCGCAAACCCTCTTCGATCCCCAGACCGCGCTTGCCGCCCAGTGATGTGCGGTTGGCTTTGTCATAGCTGGCTTTGAACACATATTGCGCACCAACGGCGTCGCAGGCTTCTTTCATCTTGCCGGCGATCATCTGCGCATGTGTTTCGCTTTCCAACTGGCAAGGGCCCGCGATTACGGTCAGCGGGCGATCATTCCCGATCACGACATTACCGACAGTGACTTGGATCATTTTGTTACCTGTTCCTTAAGGATCGACGCGGTGAGCGACAGCATCAGGTAGATGCCCGCAAAGATCAGGAATGTCAAAATCGTGTTCTCGAACTTGCGCGGATAAGAGGCAGACTGCGACGCAACAGGGCGCACGGCAATGGTCAGATAGCGGACCTGACGTTGTGCTTCTGTACGAGCCTGTTCCATCTGCGTTTGCGATGATTGCAATGCCATGTCTGCCGCGGCGAGATCGGCTTGCGCCAGTTGCAGGCTAACGGCTTGCTGTGCCAGCGAATTGGTGCCTTCGGTCGCGTTGTTCATCCGCTCATTCAGCCGTTCAAGCTGCACGCCAATACGGCGCACGTCGCCTTCCACGCCGTCAACCTTGGCCCGGTTCGGGCGCGGGTTGTCCATCAGGGCTGCCAGCTCAAGCTCTTTTTCCAGCAACAGGGTTTCATAGTTGCTGATCTGGCCCCGGATCGAGGCGATCACCGCTTCGGGGTCCACCCCATTTTCGACCTGTAGTTTGATCAAAGCCTCTTGCGCGGCGCGGCGCTGATCAACGGTTTGCTCATATGCAATCCGGGCATCGCGCATCCCGTCTTCGCGTTTTTGCTGGGACAGGCCGTTCACACGTTCTTCTGCGTAGGTCAGCAGATGCTCGGAATACACGGCCGCGACTTGTGGATCGGCGGCGATCACTTCCATGCGGATCATCCCTTCGGTGGGATCATAGCCGATTTTGACGTTCTTTTTATAGAACTTATACGCCTCTTCGTTCGAGGCGTCCGGGTCCATCCGCTGGATCGGGTCAATATTGTCCTGCGAGAAATGCGAGACAAATCCAACATCCTTGTCGAGGCGCAGCATCGCGTCCTTGGACTGTAGATAGCTTTGGGTGGCGATACTGTCGGCCGAGTTCGCAAATTGCGTGGGCAACAAACCGCCCAAGGGGCCAAGCCCGCCGCCACCTTCATTCTGGATAATCAGGAATTGGCTTTCTGTGGCATACATGGGGGTGGCTACATTGTAGAAATAATACCCGCCCATAATCGTAGGCAGACCCACGAAAAACATCAGACGCACCACAAGCAGCATCATTTTGCGACGACGGCGGCGGCTGATGTCTGCCTGAATGTCGGATATCTCGCGCATCCGACGTTCCATCGGATTAACTTCGGTCGACGGTAGGTTGCCAGCACCACCTACGGGCACTGTCTGGGGCAGTTGCACTCGGTCGGTATCGGAGCTGCCGCCTGCCTGCGGCACGACCAGTTCCAGCATGTTGGAACGTTGGAAGGGATCAATGCCCGCATCGCGCAGCAACCGCACCGCGTCAAAATCCGAGGTCGGGGCCAGCCCGTGTTTTTGGGCGACGCGGCGGGCCATGCGCAATTGTCTGCCTGTCAGCCCTTCACGGCGGATCGCATCGATATCCTGCTCGCCCTTCACCTCAGCCGTTGAAGAAACTACTCCGGTTTGGGCCGGGGGTGACGATGGCGTTGAGGATGATGCTGCGGGTGAGGCCGATGGTCGCGCGGCGTTGGGCGCGCGCTGTGGTGGGGGCGTGGGTGTCGGTGCGCCTTGCTCTGCGGCCCCGGATGCTGGCGCTGCTGTTGGCTGCGCTTGCGGGCGTTGGGGCTGGGCTTTGGTTTGGACGGGGCTCGGGGGAACGGGGCGGCGGCGATCCACCGGCGCGTCCGCGCCGCTCGTAGGGGCGTCGGTGCTGGGCGCGGCAGCCGCCGGCGTGCTTCGCTTGATGCGAAATTTTCTAGCTTTGGGTTTCGTAGTCATAAACCTGCTTAGCCTCTTCCAGCGTGTCGAATATGTGAAGCTTACCGCCCAGTAACACGCCAGCAGAGCGCGCATATTTCTCAAGGGTCTCTGCCTGGTGTGATACGATAATGATGGTGGTCGTGCGCAGCCGCTCTCTCAGGATTTCGCCTGCTTTGCGGTTGAACTCAACATCTGTCGTGCTTGGCATGCCTTCGTCGATCAGGTAAATATCGAAATCCAGCGCCAGTAACAGCGCAAAGGAAAACCGCCCGCGCATCCCGGCGGAATAGGTGCCAACCGGTTGATCGAAATATTCACCCAACCCGCAAAGCCAGCGGCAAAAGCTTTCCACGTAATCAGGGTCCAGCCCATACAGCCGAGCAATATAGCGGGCGTTTTCCATCGCGGATACTTTGCCAACCACACCACCCATAAAGCCAAGCGGAAAGCTGATCTTGCAGCCGCGCCGGATCTCGCCTTCGTCGGCTTTCTCCAGTCCCGCCATCATGTTGATCAGGGTCGATTTTCCGGTGCCGTTTGGGGCCAGAATACCCAACGAGTTACCCAATTCCACACGAAACGACACATGGTCGAGAATGACCTTGTGCTGTGTGCCCGTCCAAAAGGACTTGGATACATTGTCGAATTCCAGCATGACTGCTCCGGTTGTGCCGTAAGGTGTCGGCTCCTCCTTTTGGGCCGGAGGTATTGCCGCCACCTATACGAAGAATTAGGCCACATTATGTCGCATCGTGACGCGGATGTACAACCCAGAGTGCCCCGGGCTTGCCTGCGCTGCATCCGCAGTTTGACGTGCAGGGAACGCCAAACTTTGTGACACGTGGCTTTGGTCCCTCGCTTGTTGCTCCGGTTTAATGGATCATAATTAGTGGCCAATAATTAATGGATCGATACACCGGTCGGTTTCTGTCTCAAGCTCAAGCGTTGTATGATGCAGATCGAACGCGTCGAGCACATGCGATTTTATGGCCCGCCGCAACGCCCCGGCGTCGGTGTCAGCGGCTGCCACGATATGCGCGTCCAGCGCGTTGCCGTGTTCCTGCATGATCCACAGGTGAACATGGTGCACATCGATGACACCGGGCACTGCGCGCATCGCGGCAATGACATCTTCGGTTTCTATGCCTGCGGGCCGTGCCAGCATTAAAATGCGTGCCACCTTGGGCAGTTCTGTGGCCGATAACCACAGAATGTAGCTCGCGATCATCAGGGTCACCAGCGGATCAACCCATGTCCAGCCGAATAGGAGAACAAGCGTTCCCGCCACCATAACCGCCACAGACCCAAGAGCATCGGCCATATTATGCAAGAACGCCGCACGAATGTTCACGCTGGATTTCGATGCGCGATAGGTCAGCGCCGCCGTGCCCAGATCGACCAGCAGGGCAAACCCGGCCACAGCAACGATAATCCAGCCGGTCACCGGTTCAGGCGCGGCAATTCGCATGACCGCCTCATAGGCCAGATACAGCCCGATCACGATCAAGGTGGTATAGTTGATCAGGGCGGCCACGGCCTCGATCCGGCCATAGCCAAAGGTCATATCCGCATTCGCAGGCCGTCGGGCAATTTTGCGGGCACCAAAGGCGATGATCAGCGAAATGGCATCGCTAAAGTTGTGCAGCGCATCGGCGATAAGCGACAGGCTGCCCGAAACCAAGCCCCCAATGATCTGCGCCAGTGTCAGGCCAAGGTTAATCGCAACCGCTGCGGCGATTTTGCCGTCGCCTGCATCGGGGTCAACGTGGTGATGATGAGCGTGAGACATAGGGCGCTTTCTAAGGATGGGGATGGTCGGAACAGGGCGCATCGGCGTCAGCGCAGCATTCGGTCAGTAGAAACTGCGACATCTCATTGATCGCCGTATGGGCGACAGCGGCACAGATGATATTGCGGCCCTGCTTTTGCTGGTGCACCAAACCGGCCGCGACCAGCAATTTTACATGATGGGTTAGCGTCGATCCGGTGATGGCCGATCTTTTGCCAAGCGTCCCAATCGTCAGCCCTTTTGGTCCGGCACGCACAAGGGTGCGCAGCACTTGCAAACGTTGCTCGGACCCTAGGGCCGCAAAACGTGCCGCGGCAATGGTGAGGTCGGACAGCGGGGGCGGTAATGTTTTCATGTTTCTAGAAATATCGAATTGGTGGTTCGCGTCAAGATCATTTCGATGGATCTCGAAATGAATCCGCCTCGCCTGATTGAAACCTGCGTTTGCGCTGTTATTTCGGATCTATGACCGACATCCGATCAGATTTGCGCGCCTGCACCCTATGTGCCGACCGCTTTGCCCAGACGGCAACGGCGCATCGCCCCAACCCGGTGGTGTGGTTCCAGCCCGGGGCGCGCTTGCTCATCGCGTCGCAGGCACCGGGCGCGCGCGTACACGCGGCGAATACACCGTTTTGGGATGCATCAGGCAAGCGCCTGCGCGACTGGCTGGGGCTGGACGAAGACGCATTTTACGACCGAAGCCGCGTCGCAATCATTCCGATGGCGTTTTGCTTTCCGGGCTATGACGCCAAAGGCAGCGATCTGCCGCCGCCGCCGATTTGCGCGAAAACATGGCGGGCAGGGGCTTTGGGTACCGTGCCTGATATTCGGCTGACAGTGTTGATTGGCGGGCACGCGATGCGCTATCATTTGCCCGGTTTTACGACCGTGACACAGGCTGTTGCTGATTGGCGTGACCATCCGCCGGGCGTCTTTGCCTTGCCACACCCGTCTTGGCGCAATACCGGTTGGCTCAAGAAAAATCCGTGGTTCGAGGAAAACGTTCTTCCCCGGCTGCGCAAAGCTGTAAGAGATGTGATGCATGACTGACCCAACACCGCTGGATACCGCACATGCCGCCATGATGGCGGATGATGGGGATGACGCCGCGCGTTTGCGTTTCTATGAACGCATGGCGGATGTGGAACTATTCATGCTGCTTGAGGATGAACCGGACGACGATCAAGTCAGCCCGGTATTGCTGCAAGATGCCTATGTGTTGGTCTTTGATCGCATCGAACGGCTGGCTGCTTATGTGGGCCACGCCGCGCCTTATGTGGCGCTGTCGGGCCGCGCGATAGCGGGCATGCTCGACGGTCAACCGCTTGGCATGGCGGTGAACATGAACGTCGCACCGTCAGCCATCTTGCTGCCCGACAATGCGATGGCGTGGCTGCGCGATACGCTGGCGCATACGCCGGGGCAGGTCGAGGCCAAGATCACCCGTGTCATCCCGCCCAAAGGCTTGCCCGAAACCCTAATCGCCGCGATTGACGCCAAGCTTGCGACCGCAACGGGCATGGCTGCGGGGGCTTGGTTGGTGGGCGTCGAATACGAAGGCGGAAGCCGCGGGCATCTGCTGGGTTTCGTGGGCGCAATCCCCCGCGCCCAAGATGCGTTGGTGCGTGCTGCGTCCGAGGCGTTGATGTTCTCGGGGATCGAAGCGGGAGCAATGGACGTTGGTTTTTTTGCGCCTAGTGACCCGACTGTTGAAAAGCTGTCCAGGGTGGGCCTGCGGTTCGATCTGCCCCAGATGGAGCCGCTGCAAAAAACCCCCCGGATGGAGGCACCGGGTTCAGACCCGTCAAAGCCGCCGATCTTGCACTAGAGGTGATGCCATGACGCTAGAGTTCACGTCAGACTTTGCCAGTCGGGAAGCCGAGATAACGCAGTTGGTGACGGACAGTTTTACCGTTGCTGACAGTGCCGAGGAAGGCGCGTTTGTCGGGCAGCTTGTCCGAGACCTGATGCAAGGCACGCCGCGCGATGATGTGATGATGTGCGCCGCTTTGGACGGTAATATGGTTATTGGCTGCGTTTTCTTTTCCCGCCTGCGTTTTGAGGAAGACGGGCGGAGGGTGTCCGTCATGGCACCGGTGGCCGTGAAAACCGGGCAACAAAATAAAGGGATCGGGCAGGAAATGATCCTGCATGGGCTTGAGGGTCTGCGCAAAAGCGGCGTTGATTTTGTCCTCACCTACGGCGATCCGAATTACTATATCAAAACCGGCTTTGAACAGATCACAGCTGATATGGCACAGCCGCCGCTGCGGCTTAGCATGCCCTTTGGATGGTTGGGTCGGCCACTCTCGACCAAGGCCCGCTGGCCGCTGGTCGGCCCGTCGCATTGCGTGGCCGCGTTAAACAAACCGGCGCTTTGGTAGCTGCTTGGGGCTTCCCTTCTGGAACGTACGGGCCATAACAGCTAACGACAGACACCAAATATGCGGTATCCTTTCTACATCAAAGGAGGTCCGCCTATGTTGTTTCGTTTGATAATTGTCCTGTTGCTGATTGCCCCGATGGCCCAAGCGCAGATAAAAACCCGTACCCCCAGCCATTGCATCGCCTTGGCCGAAGCGACCCCGGGGATGGCTTATCTGACCCTTGCCAACCTGCCTGATGTCGTGACTGAAACGGTGCATTTACACTATATCGCCCATGCCAGTTTCCTGATCCGCAGCCACGGCGGGCTGAACATGGTGACTGATTTCACCGGCTTCACAGGCACGCTGCCAATGATCCCTGATGTCGTGACCATGAACCGCGCCCATGAAAGCCATTTTACCCAATCACCCGATCCCGCCATCCCCCATGTCCTGCCGGGCTGGGGAGAATCTGGCGAAGGGATTGATCATTCCCTGGACTTGGGCGAGGTGCTGATCCGCAATGTCTCAACCGATATCCGCTCGCAATTCGCTGGGGTCGAGGAAAACGGAAATTCGATTTTCATCTTCGAAATGGCAGGCCTGTGTATTGGCCATCTTGGCCATCTGCATCATGAACCCGATGCGGCCCAATACGCAGCGATTGGGCGGCTGGACGTCGTGATGGCCCCGGTCGATGGTGGCTATACCCTTGATCTTTCCACCATGATCCGCATTCTAAAGCGCCTGAAATCATCGGTTGTGATCCCCATGCATTGGTTTTCGGATTTCGGACTAAGTGACTTTCTGGCGGCCATGTCGGACGAATTCACAGTAATCAACGTCGAGGGCCCCTCGCTGCAACTGTCGCGCGACCGGCTGCCCTCGCGGCCCACGATCATGGTGCTGCGCCCGCAATATTTGCGCAGCGACAATTAAGCGGCTTGCAAGTTTTGCGCGTCAGCGCGATCAATGCACCATGACATTAAACGCCGCTGATCCCGCATTCGAGGCCGCCTTGCGTGCCGACCTTTCTCCCGACGTGTTTCGCCCGGTCGAACCACGATATCTTGAGGAACCGCGCGGCCTTTATACCGGACAATCTGCCGTTCTGGCTTTGCCCCGCGACGTGCAAGAGGTGGCGAGCCTTATCCGCCATGCCAATGCCGCCCGTGTCGGCGTGATCCCCTACGGCGGTGGCACCGGACTGGTCGGGGGGCAGGTCGCCGAACACGGCCCCGCGCCGCTGATCCTGTCGCTAGAGCGGATGAACAAGGTGCGCGCCGTCTACCCGGATGAAAACGTGCTGGTGGCCGAGGCTGGCGTGATCTTGTCGGATGTTCAGGACGCTGCCGAAAACGCCAACCGGTTGTTCCCGCTCAGCTTAGCGGCCCAAGGGTCGGCCCGTATCGGCGGTAATCTGGCAACAAACGCAGGGGGCACAGGCGTTCTGCGTTATGGCAATGCCCGTGATTTGTGTCTGGGGCTTGAGGCGGTTCTGCCGGACGGGCAAATCTGGCACGGTCTGACGCGGCTGCGTAAAAACAACACCGGCTATGATCTGCGTCATTTGCTGATCGGGGCCGAGGGCACCTTGGGCGTGATCACCGCGGCCGCGCTCAAGCTCTTTGCGCGCCCGGCCAAATCGGGGACAGCGCTGCTGGTGGTGCAATCGCCAGCCGCAGCTTTGAAACTGCTTTCAATGGCCCGCGATCAGCTGGGCGAAATGGTCAGTGCCTTTGAAATCGTGAACAAAATGGGCTTTGACTTCCTTTCTGAGACCATGCCCGAAGTACGCCAACCTTTCGATACGCCGCCTGTTTGGTGCGTGTTGATCGAACTGGGCCTCAGTGGCGATCTTGACCCCGCCACGTCGCTTGAAACCCTTTTTGAAAGCGCGATGGAAGCGGATCTGGTCACCGACGGGCTAATCGCGCAAAGCCAACAGCAATCCGATGATTTCTGGGCAATCCGCGAAATGATCCCGCATGCGAACCGCAAGGTGGGCTCGATCTCAAGCCATGACATCTCGGTGCCGCTGGGGGCCATCCCCGAGTTTATCACCAAAGCCGGTGAAAAAATCGCGGCCTTGGGGGACTTCCGAATTAACTGTTTCGGCCATGTCGGCGATGGAAATCTGCACTACAACATCTTCCCCGTGACCGGAAGGTCGCGGCAGGACCATCTGAACGAACGGGAACAGATCAAAATGACGATTCACGATCTGACCCATGAACTGGGCGGATCTGTCAGCGCTGAGCATGGTATTGGCCGGCTCAAGGTCAAAGACCTCGAACGCTACAGCGATCCGGCCAAGCTATCCGCCATTCATGCGATCAAGGCAGCGCTTGATCCCAATGGTATCATGAACCCCGGCACGATCGTCCCCGCGCCGATCTGATCCGCGTTCTCTGGCTCTAAAATATCCCGGGGGATGCCCCGCAGGGGCAGGGGGCAGCGCCCCCGACGCCATCACATGCCGTCAAACGCACAAAGCGCGTGAACTTCCATGCCCATCGCTTCCAGACGTTTACGTCCGCCAAGCTCGGGCAAGTCAATAATAAACGCGCAAGACACGATTTTGCCGCCCAGTTTCTCGATCAGCTTGATCCCCGCCTCGGCGGTGCCGCCGGTGGCCAGCAGATCATCCACCACAAGCACCCGCTCACCGGGCTGGATCGCGTCGTCATGGATCTCAACCGTCGCCTCACCATACTCCAGCGTATAATCCTGCGCGATTGTCTTACCGGGCAGCTTGCCCTTTTTGCGGATCGGTACAAATCCGACTGACAATTGATGCGCGATTGCCCCGCCTAGGATAAACCCGCGCGCCTCAAGGCCTACAACCTTGTCGATGGCAATCCCCGCATAGGGATGCAGCATTTGATCAATCGCCATGCGAAAACCGCGCGGATCGGCAAAAAGCGTGGTCACATCGCGAAACATGATCCCCTCATGGGGAAAATCAACGATGGTGCGAATATAGTCCTGAACCTGTTTCATCTGGTTCTCCCAAAACCCAAGGGGCGGCGCAAAGGGCACCCCCTTCGTCTTCACCCTTTTAAAAATACTCATAACCCGGTCGGCCGGGCTTGGTTGGTGTAATGCTTAAATCACCCGGCCTGCAACTGCATCCAGTTTCGCCATCAACGTGGGGTCACGCATCTCGGGTTGGGTCAGGATCGCGTATTCAAGGGCGCGATCACAGCCATGTGGGCAGGGATCGCGTTCCGCCCCAAGTAGCGCAGGCAAACGCGCCACCAATGCGCGGCCCTTGTCGGCATTGCCCATCAGGGTTTCAATGATTTTGGTCACATCGACCTCGCCGTGCTCGGGGTGCCAGCTGTCATAGTCTGTGATCATCGCAACGGACGCATAGCAAAGTTCGGCCTCGCGGGCCAATTTCGCTTCAGGCATGTTGGTCATCCCGATCACATCGGCACCCCAGCTGTTGCGGTACATCTGGGATTCCGCAAGCGTCGAAAACTGCGGCCCTTCCATCGCCAAATAGGTGCCGCCGCGGTGCACATTGATGCCAGCGTCCCGCGCGGCGGTCTCGCAAGCATCGCTTAGGCGGGGGCAGGTGGGGTGGGCGACGCTGACATGGGCGACACAGCCGGTGCCAAAGAATGATTTTTCGCGCGCGATCGTCCGGTCGATGAACTGATCCACAATGACAAAATCCCCCGGTGCCATTTCGTCGCGAAAGGATCCGCAGGCCGATACGCTGATCACATCCGTGCAGCCCAACCGCTTCAGGGCATCAATATTGGCGCGATAGGGGACGGTTGATGGCGCATGCACATGTCCACGCCCGTGACGGGGCAGAAATGCCATTTCTACGCCATCCAGCGACCCGGTCAAGATCGCATCAGAGGCATCGCCCCAAGGGCTTTCAACGGTCAGCCATTCAGCGTTCTCAAGCCCGTTGATGTCGTAAATACCCGATCCGCCAATGACGGCGATTTTCGTTTTTGTCATGGGAAAGCCCTTGGATTGATTTGCGGGCAGAGTATCAAGGATCACCGTGAGGGGAACCCCGAAATCTGCGCCGTGATCACCGCTTGCGTGCACTCTGCCTTTTCTTCTGCCGTGCTTTGCTCTAGTGAGCGCAAAAGCTTATTTCAGCCCCATTGCCCTAGCCACCAATATGAAGGATGCCCCCATGGCGCGTTCCACTTTCCGCAGCTTCACCAAGAACCTTGATGTGACCGATTTGCGCTGGATGCCGGGCGAGGGTCTGTCGCCGTCGCGTTTGCGTATTGAACTGCTGTCGGGGCTGACCGTGGCCTTGGCATTGGTACCTGAAGCGGTGGCTTTTGCCTTTGTTGCCGGGGTTCACCCGCTAGTTGGGCTATATGCCGCGTTTCTGGTGGGCTTGATTACAGCATTGATCGGGGGCCGTCCGGGGATGATCTCGGGGGCGACGGGGGCCTTGGCCGTTGTTATGGTGGCGTTGGTATCACAGCACGGGGTCGAATATCTGTTTGCCACCGTGGTGTTGATGGGTTTGATCCAGGTTTTCGCCGGCGTGATGCAATGGGGTAAGTTCATCCGATTGGTGCCGCATCCGGTTATGTTGGGCTTTGTAAACGGCCTTGCGATCGTTATTTTCCTGGCGCAACTGGGCCAGTTCAAAGTGCCTGGCACGATGGTTGATACGGGCCATGGCATGGGCGGTGGCGAATGGCTGTCCGGTCAGCCCTTGATGCTGATGCTGGCGCTGGTCGCTGCGACCATGGCGATCATCTGGGTCATGCCGCACATCACCAAGCTGGTTCCCGCACCGCTGGCGGGCATTGGTATTGTGGCCGCCGTCGTTATTGCATTCGGTATGGATGTGCCGCGCGTTGGTGATCTTGCCTCGATCGAGGGCGGCTTTCCAACCTTCCACATGCCCTTTGGGGAAGGTATTGGCCTCTACGGTACGGCATTGGCCCCATTCAATCTTGAGACATTCTATATCATCCTGCCTTATGCGGTGATCTTGGCCGCGATTGGGCTGATTGAATCGCTGCTCACCTTGAACCTTGTCAGCGACATGACAAACACCCGTGGTGGGGCCAGTCAGGAATGTATCGCCCAAGGCGTTGCAAATACGGTTACCGGCTTCTTTGGCGGCATGGGCGGCTGCGCCATGATCGGTCAGTCGATGATCAACGTGAAATCCGGTGGCCGGACCCGCGTGGCGGGGATTGCGGCTGCGATATTCCTGCTGCTGTTCATTCTGGTCGGGTCGTCGATCATTGAACTGATCCCACTGGCCGCATTGGTGGGCGTCATGTTCATGGTCGTGATCGGGACCTTCGCGTGGAACTCCCTTACCATCTTGCGCAAAGTGCCGCTGATGGACGCTTTTGTCATTTTGCTGGTGACGGTTGTGACGGTTTATGAAGACCTTGCGGTGGCGGTGGTCGTCGGGGTGATCGTATCGGCATTGGCCTATGCGTGGAACAACGCGCGGCGCATCCATGCAAAAACCTACACCACACCTGAAGGGGCCAAGGTCTATCAGGTGCAAGGGCCTCTGTTTTTTGGATCGTCCGAAGGGTTCTTAGAACTGTTTAACGTCCGCGAGGATCCGTCTGAGGTGATCGTGGATTTTGCCGATAGTCGCGTGGTAGATCAATCGGCGCTGCAAGCGATCGAAACCATCGCTGGAAAATACGAGGCAGCAGGCAAGCGCGTTCAACTACGCCACCTAAGCCGCGATTGCCATCGTCTGCTTAAGAAAGCAGGCCACCTGTTGATCGATAGTGACGACGATCCCGATTATCAGGTTGCCGCCAACTATCAGGTGCGCACGGGTATTCTGGGCGGTCACTGATCCGGTACCGCCGTTTTCTTTCAAAGAAAACGGACCGGAATTTTCAGAGAATTCCGCCCGCGCGTTAGTCGTCCGGGCGGATGATCTCGAACACGTCCGTCACGCGGGCGTAGTCGCGATAGCCCAGCCGTGACAGCGGTTGATAGGTAGTCACGTCAAAGCGGCCCTCCTTGATGCAATCGTCGCGCATGTGCACGCCCACGACTTCGCCGAATACCACGAAATTGCTTTCGCCCTCGATTTTGACGATTTGTGTCATGCGACATTCAAGGCTGGCTGGCGCGTTTGCCACGCGGGCGCAGCCAATTTCATCGCACTCGGCCTTTTCAATGCCCGCATGGCCGAATTCGTCGGACCCGTGTGGCAGCGTTGCAGAGGAGGCGTTCATCGCGTCGCGCATGGCATATTCCACGACATTTACGCAAAACACGCCCGTGTCGCGAATGTTGGCCATGCTGTCCTTGGTCCCGTCAACATCCGCTTTGGTTCCTGTGGACGCAAACATCACCTGCGGAGGGAAATACGCCACGCCGTTGAAAAACGAATAGGGTGCCAGATTATCGCGCCCTTGCCCGTCGCGGGTGGATATCCAGCCAATGGGGCGCGGTGTTACGATGGCGTTGAAGGGGTTATGGGGCAGGGGATGGCCATCTTTTGGGCGGTAGAACATTAAACTCTCCTCAAGGTTTGCACCCATGGCTAGCGTCATGTTAGAGGCTTTGCTACCTCAAAACCGCCGACAGGGCCGCGACACGTGTACCAGATGAAACCAGAGACGGCGGCGGACCATTGGGAAGTCGAGGCGCTGTATGACACGTGCTTTGCTCCGGGGCGCGAGGCGTTGTCGTCCTACCGTCTGCGCGACGGCGTTCCGCCTGTTGTGGGGCTAAGCCATGTCGCACGCGATGCAGATGGTATTCTTGCGGGGGCGATCCGGTATTGGCCTGTGCGGATTGGCACCACTGATGCATTGTTGCTGGGCCCGGTTGCCGTCCACCCCACACGCCAGGGCGAAGGATTGGGCGGTATGCTGATCGAAGGTAGCCTAAGCCACGCGGTGCCATTGGGCTGGTCGCGGGTGATGCTGGTGGGCGATGCGCCTTATTATCGGCGGTTCGGGTTTTCTCTACTGGAACACGTCGTTATGCCGCCGCCCACAAACCCCGCGCGGGTCTTGGGACGTGCGTTGATTGAGGGCGCATGGGACGGCATCGCAGGGGATGTCACACGCTGGACGCATTGAAACGGCGCGCCAGTAGCACCACATCTATAGCGAACAGCCGGAGAGACCCTATGCAAATCGAAAGCGACCTGCCCAAGAGTGTGGACGTCGATGCACGGCTTGACCAGCTTGCCGCGCAGTACAAGGGCGCGGGCGGGGTTGGTATCAATGTTCTGAACCTCATTGGCGGCAGCGCCGAAGGGTTGATCGACAAGCTGCCCAGTGCCGTGCGCCGCAATCTGGAAACCGCGACGATCAAAGCGCTGGGGCAGGCGATGAAGGCTGCCACTTCGACACGCTCCATGGTGCCGGACCAGAAAAGCTGGCTGAACCAAGCGGCCAGTGCCGCGATGGGGGCGGCTGGTGGGGCAGGCGGCCTGCCCACTGCGTTGGCAGAACTGCCAGTGACCACGACATTGCTGTTGCGGGTGATCCAAGGGGTTGCCGTGGAACAAGGGTTTGATCCGCTCGCCGAGAATGTGCAGTTCGATTGTGTGCAGGTCTTTGCCGCTGCCGGGCCGTTGTCCGATGACGACGGGGCTGATCTGGGATTTCTGTCGGCGCGCATCGCGTTAAGCGGCCGCGCCATGCAGGCGGTGATTGCCAAGGTCGCGCCTAAATTGGCCGTGGTGCTGGGCCAAAAGCTAGCTGCGCAAGCGGTGCCTGTGCTTGGGGCCGTTGCAGGGGCGGCGACGAACTACGCCTACACCAGCTATTACGAAGACATGGCGCATGTGCATTTCGGCTTGCGCAAGCTGGCGATTGACGCGGATATCCCCCACGAGGACCTGATTGACCGGTTCCGCGATAAGGTGGGGGGCAAACATTTGCCGCAACGTACCAAGGTCTAAACGCGCAAGCCTTTAGCGCCCGATGCTGCCCGGTGCGACGGTTGTTGCCTTTAGGATCGCAAAGCACTGCATACCGCTGGAAAGCCCCAGTTCCGAAACGGCACGCGCTGTGACGCGGGCCAGCAGACGATCTGTGCCGGCACGCAGGGCAATCGCGGCACCGGGGCCGTCGCCGGGATGAATATCCTCGACCCGCACCGGCAATACATTGACCGAGCTTAGCCCCTCGGGTCGGGTGAGGGACAAGATCACGTCCTGCGCCAGAACACGCAGCCGCACCCGCGCACCTATGGGGGCCTGAACGCCGGGCAATTCGATTTCTCCGGCACTGATCCGCAAGGTTGATATGCCGTCAGTCCCATGGGCAATCACATCCGCCTCGATCACTGCACCGGCCTCGCGCACGCCCAACAGGGGCACGGCGGCCGGGTTGGACATTACGTCAAACAGCGGGCCTTGGGCCTGGACCTGACCGTTTTGGATCAACACCAACCGGTCTGCAAGGCGCGCGATTTCGTCCACGGCGTGACTGACGTAAAGGATGGGCAAGCCAAGCGGGCCGTCGCGCAGACGTTCGAGAAAGGGCAGAATCTCTTGCTTGCGGGGGCCATCAAGGCTGGCAAGGGGTTCGTCCATCAGCAACATGCGCGGATGGCTTAGTAGGGCGCGGCCCAAGGCGACGCGTTGTTTCTGACCGCCAGACAGGGTTGCCGGCGCACGGGTTTGCAGCCCTTCGAGGCCCAGCAGGGACACGACGTCCGACAGCTCAGGCCCCACGCTGCCCTTGGGCGCATAGCGTGCGCCAAACATCAGGTTTTGCGCGACGTTCAGATGGGGAAACAGACGGGCGTCTTGGAAAACCGTGCCGAGACGGCGCTTGTGGGGCGCGATAAAGATGCCTTGGGATGTGTCCAAAAGGATTTCGCCATCAACGGAAATTGTGCCGCTGTCAGGGCGTAGTAAACCGCCAACCGCATTGATGACTGTGGTTTTGCCCGCACCTGACCGCCCGAATAACGCGGTAATGCCCGGCCCGGCCTCCAGCGTGATATCAAGGGCGAAGTCCGCGAAACGGTGCGAAAGGGACAGCGACAGCGTCATGTGCCCGCGATCCTTGCAGCGACGCGGCGGGCCAGCATCTCGGACAGCAGAACCGCTGCTATGGCAACGGCGCTAGCCATCAGAACCATGACCACCGCCTGACCTTCACCGCCGGGTATTTGCAACGCGGACCAGATGGCACTGGGCAGGGTCTGGGTCTGTCCGGGGATGTTGGCGACAAAGGTGATTGTCGCGCCAAATTCGCCCATCGCCTTGGCAAAACCCATAACGGTGCCCGCCAGAATACCCGGCAAGATCAATGGCAGGGTCACGCGGCCAAAGACCGATTGCCGCGATGCACCGAGGGATGCCGCAGCTTCCTCAAGCTTGGGATCAACCGCTTCGATGGCAAGGCGCATAGCGCGCACCATCAGCGGAAAGCCCATGATCATGGCCGCCAGCACGGCACCGGACCAGTGAAAGGCTAGTTGCAGCCCGATCGCCTCAAGGGCGCGGCCCAGCGGTGCATTGCGTCCGAACGCCATCAGCAGCAGATAGCCAGTGACGACAGGGGGCAGCACCAAGGGCAAATGCACCGCAGCATTCAGCAGCGATTTACCCCAAAAATCACGCCGCGCGAGCAGCCACGCGACCCACAGCGCCAGTGGTATAGCTAGAACAGTCGCCCAAACGGCCACCCAAAGCGACAGGCGCAACGCGTCCCATGCGGTGGCGTCAGGCGTCATGGCGCAGTCACCGGCGTAAAGCCATAGCTGGCAAAAACAGCGCGGCTTTCGCGTGTCTGCAGATGGGCCAGAAAGGCAGCCCCCGCCCTAGTCAACGCGGCTGCGGGATATGTGATTGGGCTGTGCAGATCGGCGGGTATTTCATAGACGACGCGTACATCAGGTTCGGCCAGCGCATCGGTGCGGTAGACGACGCCCAAAGGCGCATCCCCGCGCGCAACCAGCGCCAAAGCACTGCGCACATTGTCGGTTTCCGCCAAATGATCGCGCAGGCCGTTCCACTGGTCGGTAGCCTGCAGCCATTCAGCCGCATAAATTCCGGCGGGCACGCCGTTGCGTTGACCCATTGCCAGACGCCCGTCGCCCAAGAATGTTGTAAGGTTGGCGGGATCGGGCGCTGTTGATGTGCTATTCGGGACGATCAGAACCAGACTATTGCCGAGCAAATCAATCGGAGCACCTTGGGTGGTCGGGCCGTTTTCAACCAGCCAGTCCATCCAAATAGGATTGGCCAAAATTACCACGTCAGCGGGGGCACCGGCGGCAACTTGGCGCGCCATCGTGCCGGAACCGCCGAAAGATAACGCAACTGTCGCACCAAAGTCAGTGGCCACCTGATCCAACGCGCCGCGCAGGCTTGCGGCGGCAAATACCGTTACCTGTGCGGTTTGCGCCTGCGCGGCGAATGGCCCCAAAAACGCCAGAATGATCAGCAGTTTCTTTAACATTTCAGCACTATCCGCCAAGGCCATTACACACGCAAGGGGATCACTGGCCATAGTCGGCGCAAGACGGTAGATAACCGAAGACACATAGTGCCCCATTTCGAGACCAAGATGATCAAACAACTGCCAATTTCGCTGCAAGGTGCCCGCAAAGGCGAAGCCCGTTCGCAATTTGCCGCACTGTGCTATCGGATCCGGCAGGGTAAATTGCAGTTTTTGTTGATCACGTCGCGCAAATCCAAACGCTGGATTGTGCCGAAAGGCTGGCCAATGCACGCCAAAACGCCCGAGGCTGCCGCACTGCAAGAGGCTTGGGAAGAGGCGGGCGTGCGCGGCCGTGTCACAGGGGGCTGTCTGGGCGTCTATTCCTATGCCAAGGAAATGGGCGATGATACGTTGTTGCCGGTCATCGCGATGCTGTACCCGGTTGAGGTAAAGGTGAAGGCGAAAGAGTACCCCGAAGCGGGTCAGCGCAGGCGCGCGTGGATGTCGCGCAAGAAGGCGATGAAAATGGTGAGAGAGCCGGAACTGCGCCGGATGATCCGTGACTTTGACCCGCGTCCGGGCCTGCCGGACGCTTGAACACGCTCGCGGACACACCATTTTATATAAGTGTTCGTTGTTAATGATGATCAAAAAGGGCAAGCTGAGGGACAATGATCCAATTTACCTTGAAATGTGACCAAGACCATCGTTTTGACAGTTGGTTCAAATCGGCAGCTGCCTTTGATGCGCTGGCGCAAGCGGGGCATATCAGCTGCGCCATCTGCGGGTCGTCACAGGTGACCAAAGGGATGATGGCACCGCGGGTCTCGACCGGGAAATCGCAGGGCAATCTTGCGCCGGAGACCCAAGAGGATGCGCCGATGCCGGTGCTGTCTGAACCTGATGGCGAAATCGAAAAGGCCGTTAAGGCCTTGCGCAAGAAGGTTGAGGCGACGTCGGATTATGTTGGTGCTGATTTCGTCAAGGAAGCGCGCGCCATGCATGCAGGCGAGGTACCGGAGCGGTCAATCTATGGCGAGGCGCGGTTGGATCAGGCCAAGGAACTGGCGGAAGAGGGCGTGCAAGTCATGCCTTTGCCGTTTCGGCCCAAACGGTCAACGCAGTAGATTTTGCCACACGCCGGGGCTTTGCCCCGGACCCCAGGATATTTGTAAGCCAGAGAAGAAGCGGTATGCGTCGCATTGGCGCGTGCGGGCTTGCTAAGGCAGGCGCTTGCGCGTAAACCGCGCCGGAGTTTTGCAACGGGGGACCCATGCCTGTTCTGGTGATGAAATTTGGCGGCACATCTGTCGCTACTTTGGACCGAATCCGCCGCGCCGCCAAGCGCGTGGGCGTTGAGGTGTCCAAGGGCTATGATGTGATTGTGATCGTATCGGCCATGTCTGGCAAGACAAACGAGCTGGTCGGATGGGTGAACGAGACATCGCCGCTATATGATGCACGCGAATACGATGCGGTGGTATCGAGCGGTGAGAACGTGACTGCCGGTTTGATGGCCCTGACGCTGCAGGAAATGGACGTCCCTGCGCGCAGTTGGCAAGGCTGGCAGGTGCCGGTCAAGACGACTGCGGCGCATTCATCTGCCCGCATTGAAGAAATCCCGCCTGCCAATATCATGGCGAAGTTCGGCGAAGGCATGAAGGTCGCGGTTGTCGCGGGGTTTCAGGGGGTTAGCCCGGAGGGCCGGATTACCACGCTTGGGCGCGGCGGATCGGACACGACTGCGGTTGCCTTTGCCGCCGCGTTCGACGCCGAGCGTTGCGATATTTATACCGATGTAGACGGGGTTTACACCACCGACCCACGGGTCAGTGCCAAGGCTCGCAAACTGGACAAGATCGCGTTTGAAGAGATGCTGGAGCTGGCGTCGCTGGGGGCGAAGGTCTTGCAGACCCGGTCGGTCGAGCTGGCGATGCGGTATAAAGTCAAGCTGCGGGTGCTTAGCAGTTTTGAGGAACAATCAGACGAAGCGGGAACGCTGGTCTGCGATGAGGAGGAAATCATGGAAAGCAATGTCGTATCTGGGGTCGCGTTTTCCCGTGATGAGGCCAAGATGACTCTGGTGTCTGTCGCGGACCGTCCGGGCATCGCAGCAGCCATATTTACCGCGCTGAGCGAGGGCGGTGTGAACGTTGACATGATCGTTCAGAATATCTCGGAGGAGGGGCGCACGGATATGACGTGGTCCTGCCCCGTTGACCAGATCAAGCGTGCCGAGGCCGCAATGGATGCGGCCAAAGCATCCGGCGAGATCAACTTCCACGAGCTGATCGCGGATACGGATGTGGCCAAGGTTTCCGTCGTCGGCATTGGCATGCGCAGCCATACAGGCGTTGCGGCCAAGATGTTTCAGGTGCTGTCCAACGAGGGCATCAATATCAAGGTTATCACCACCTCCGAGATCAAGATTTCGGTGCTGATTGATCGTAAATATTTGGAACTGGCGGTTCAGGCGCTGCATGACGCATTCGAACTGGACAAAGTTGCTTAAAATCTAAGCGTCTTTGTGAGAGCGTCGCGCGCTGGCAGTTTTTATAGCTGTCAGCCCTTTTCGTGACGTCAACGCCGGAAGACAAGCGTTTATGACAACAGGCGTTTCATTTCGCCAAGGCCTGTGGTCTAAGCTGGCCTTGCGGAGGAGAGACTTACCATGGCCGATGGGTTCGAGACAGAAAGTCGCAAGCTGCTGGGGCGTTTGCGTGATGCGATGGCCAGCGACGAAGCTGGTCAGGCGCGGCTGGACAGGATTACCCACCTCATTGCGACGTCTATGGGATGCGAAGTGTGTTCGATATACCTGTTTCGGGACGAAGATACGCTTGAGCTTTGTGCGACAGAAGGGCTGAAGGCGGACGCGGTGCATGAGACGCGGATGAAGCTTGGCGAAGGTCTGGTCGGACGCGTGGCGAAACGCAAGCAGATCGTGAACACGCCCAATGCCCCGCAGGCCCCCGGTTTCCGCTTTATGCCAGAAACAGGCGAAGAAATTTATTCGAGTTTCCTCGGTATTCCGGTGCAGCGCCTTGGTGAAATGTTGGGCGTATTGGTTGTGCAATCCAAAGCGGCCCGAGAATTTTCCGCCGACGAAGTATATGCGCTTGAGGTTGTGGCCATGGTGTTGGCCGAAATGACTGAATTGGGCGTATTTGTCGGCGAAGGTGCGGCCATGTCTGCCCGTCATAGTCAACCGGTTTTGCTGCGCGGGACGGTGGGCCAGGAGGGGGTGGCTGATGGCCATGTCTGGCTGCATGAACCACGTGTTGTGGTTTCGAACCCTGTCGCCGATGACCCGATCCGCGAGAAAGAACGCCTGAACGAGGCAGTTGATGAACTGCGTGTCAGCGTGGATCAGATGTTGACGATGGCAGCGGGCGACAAAGACCAGCGCCAAGTGCTGGAAGCCTACCGGATGTTCGCCAATTCCAAAGGCTGGATGCGCCGCATGGAAGAAGACATCGACCGCGGCCTTTCGGCCGAAGCTGCTGTTGAGAAAGAACAATCTTTGGCGCGGTCGCGGATTGGCCGGGCAAGCGACGCCTATCTGCGCGAACGGCTGTCGGATCTGGACGATCTCAGCAATAGATTGCTGCGAATTTTGACCGGGCAGGGGTCCGATACAGGCGCGGAAATGCCTGCTGACCCGATATTGGTTGCACGCAATATTGGTCCTGCCGAACTGCTTGAATACGGGCGGTCTTTGCGCGGCATCGTACTTGAAGGCGGATCGGTTGGCAGCCATGCGGCGATTGTCGCGCGGGCCTTGGCCATTCCGTTGATTGTCCATGCCTCGCATATCACCAATGATGCGCTGAACGGCGATCGGATCATGGTGGATGGCGAACAAGGCATCGTGCATCTGCGGCCCGACGAAAATGTGGCCTCTGCCTTTCGGGATAAGATCGCGATGCAGGCGGCTGCGCAGGAACGCTATGCTTCGATCCGCGACAAGCGGGCTGAGACACGATGCGGCACAATTGTGGGATTGCAGATGAATGCGGGCTTGATGGCCGATCTGCCATCGCTTGAGGGGTCAGGGGCCGAGGGCGTCGGATTGTTCCGCACCGAGCTGCAGTTTCTTATCCGTAGTAAGATGCCGAAAAGATCTGAGTTATCAGCGCTTTATGCGCGTGTCTTGGATGCTGCCAGTGGCAAGCGTGTGGTGTTCCGGACTCTTGATATCGGGTCGGACAAGGTGCTGCCCTATATGAAAGCCAATGACGAGCCAAATCCCGCTTTGGGCTGGCGCGCCATTCGGGTCGGGTTGGATAAACCCGGTATCATGCGCATGCAATTGCAGGCCTTGATCCGCGCGGCGAACGGTCGGCCCCTGACGGTAATGTTCCCCTTTGTGGCGCAGTTCGAAGAATACCGTGCGGCGCGTGCTGAAATGGATAAAACACTGGCCCGCGAGGCACGGCTGGGGCATGTACTGCCTTCGCATCTTGAGGTCGGCGCGATGCTTGAGACGCCTTCTCTGGCCTTTGCGCCCAAGAAATTTTTCGAAGAAGTCGAGTTTTTATCTATTGGTGGCAATGACTTAAAGCAATTTTTCTTTGCCGCTGACCGTGAAAACGAATTGGTGCGCCGACGGTACGATACATTGAACGCCAGTTTTTTGACGTTTCTCGAAGGCATCGTCGCGCGGTGCCGCGAAACTGGCACGCCGTTGTCGTTCTGCGGGGAAGATGCAGGCCGTCCGGTCGAAGCGCTGTGTTTTGCGGCGATTGGGATTACCAATTTATCGATGCGCCCGGCGTCTATTGGACCGGTCAAAAACCTTTTGCGCAGATCCAATCTGGATGAGGTGCGCCAAGTGATCAATGAGGCGCGCGATCGCGGGGATCAATCAGTCCGGCCTGCGGTCATGGATTATTTGCGTCACCAAACGCCCGAAACGCGCAAACTGCCGTAGGGATGCATCGCTAACCATTTTGGTTAATTCTAATCCATCGGATGAGGTTGACCTGTGAGAGCTTTGGATTCCTTGTGCTTTCTGTGCGAGGAGGATGGCGGTGCTTGCGCCTCTTGCTGGCGGTGCGCTGAATATGAGCTATCCAAGCGCGCAAACTGTTTCACGAGGCTTAACTCTGGCGATTAATTAGTTCGACCTTCGGTCATGGTATTCTTACGTCGCCAGACGTGCGCAGTGTGCAAGAGGGACATCGTTAACCAAGTTCGTTAATTCTAACGCATCGCATGAGGCTGGCCTATGAACACTTTGGATTCATTGTAGTTTCAGTTAAGGCACGGTGTTGGTACTTGCGGTCGCTTGACGGCGGAAGGTTGAGCAGGGTCTGCTGCCCAGAGGTTTCGGGAGTGCTAGATGTTTGTCAAAAACGCTTGAATTGCGACGCGATGGCGTTGCCTATCCGGGCTAAGCGGCCCCTGTGACGCAGCGTCTGGCGGTAAAAGCGGGCATCATATTGCAGCGCGAAGGAATAATTAAAACAAAGCGCTAGGCGCGGCGCGCAATATTGCCTTTAATGACAGGTGTCCTTGCATTGCTTTGCAAGGGAACCCAGATTTTGAAAAGGCCGTTCCACGTGACCCCATTTATCTTCAATACCACTAAATCAGTTGTTTTCGAAAACGGGGCCGCCCGGCGTCTTGCCGAGATTGCTGGCGGGCTTTTGAGGCAGCACTGCCTGCTAATCACTGACCCCGGGTTGCGAGGGCTGGGTCTTTGTGACCCGGCGATTGCGGCACTAGAAGCCGCGGGCCACACGGTCACGGTGTTCGACGCTGTCGAAGCAGACCCCTCCCGCGATACATTGATGCAAGCGGTCGAGGCGGGCAGGGCGGCAGGCACCACGGGCGTGATCGGATTTGGCGGCGGTTCGTCGCAGGACGTGGCCAAGCTGGTGGCGCTGCTGTTGGGTTCGAGCGAAAATTTGGACAGCGCCTGGGGCGTGGGACAGGCCAAAGGGCCACGCCTGCCGCTGGTGCTGGTGCCGACAACTGCCGGCACAGGGTCAGAGGTGACGCCAGTATCGATCATCACGGTCGGGGATGAGGAAAAGCGCGGGGTGTCTTCCCCGGTGATCCTGCCCGATATCGCCATTCTGGACGCTGAGCTTACCCTTGGGCTGCCTGCGCATATCACCGCCGCCACGGGTGTCGATGCGATGGTTCACGCGATTGAGGCCTATGCCTCGAAAAATGCCAACAATAATCCGGCATCCAAGCTGCTTGCCCGCGAGGCCCTGCGGCTGCTCGGGGCTAATATCGAGGCGGTCGTGGCGGATGGATCAAACCTGGAGGCGCGGGGCGCGATGCTGCTGGGATCCATGCTGGCCGGACAGGCCTTTGCCAATTCGCCCGTGGCTGCGGTTCATGCGTTGGCATATCCAATCGGCGGCACTTTCCATATTCCGCACGGGCTGTCGAATGCGTTGGTTCTTCCCCATGTTTTGCGATTCAATGCGCCTGATGCGGGCACGTTATATGCTGAAATCGCGGCCGATGCCTTTCCCGAACTGGCCAAGGTCGAAGGCACAAAAGCTCGCACGGCGGCATTCATCGATGCCTTGGCGGATCTGTCTGCGCGGGTCGGGCTACAAACCCGATTGCGCGACGTCGATATTCCCAAAGAGGCGATTGAGAAAATGGCAGCCGATGCCATGCTACAAAGCCGCTTGCTGGTGAATAATCCGCGTGACGTGACCCAGGCAGACGCGCATGCGATCTATACGGCAGCGTGGTAATGTCTGACCGCCCCGTCGCCCCAACCCGCGCAGATTTCAACGACTTTTACCCGCTGCAAACCCGCTGGAACGACAATGACGCCTATGGGCACATGAACAATGTCGTCCATTATGCGCTGTTTGATACGGCGGTGAACGGCTGGCTGATCGAACGCGGCTTGCTGGATCCGCTGACCAGTCCGGTTTTCGGATTGGTTGTGGAAACGGGGTGTCGTTACTTTGGCGAAATGCAGTTTCCGGACCGTGTGACCGCTGGGTTGCGTGTTGCCAAACTGGGCCGTAGTTCGGTCCGGATGGAGCTGGGGTTGTTCCGCAACGACGACGATATCGCATCGGCCGAAGGGTTCTTTGTGCATGTCTATGTCGACCGCACGAACCACCGGCCAGCGGAATTACCGGGCCCCACACGCGAAGCACTCGAGGGTTTGCAATAACCCCGCGCAGTTGCCGAAGCACGGGTTAGTCGGTTGCATCTTGTGCTTGTCCACATGTTATAACCCCGCGATTCGCATCAGTATTCTGCTGTGCAGCAATTCTTGCTGCGACTGCATGTTGCTTTAATCGTTGAATGATCGGAGCGTACCCCGTGGCCAAGAAGAAACGTATCGTCGTCAAAATCGGATCCAGCCTGCTGGCAAACGAAGAGAAACTTACTTTGCGTTTTGCGTTCATCAACGGGTTGTTGGCCGACCTCGCCGCGTTGCAGGCCCAAGGTTATGACATCATCCTTACGTCCTCGGGCTCTGTTGCTTTGGGTTTGAATATGATTGGAAAACGCCCTGAAGATGCTGGTATTCTGGACAAACAGGCCGCCGCAGCTTGCGGTCAACCGTTGCTGATGAACGCCTACCGTCAGGTCGCGTCGGAATATGACATGGGCGTGGCCCAGATGCTTGTCACTGTCGAAGACATGGAAGAACGCTGCCGGTTTTTGAACATCAAAAACACCATGCTGCGGCTGTTTGAAAACAACATCCTGCCGATCATCAATGAAAACGATTCCATCGCGACGACCGACCTGAAAGTCGGGGACAATGACCGTCTTTCTGCAAAAGTGGCACAGATGATCGAAGCCGATCAGCTGATCATCCTGACCAGTGTTGAGGGCCTGTATGATCGTGATCCGTCAAAGCCGGGCGCGCAGTTTATCGAAGAGATAGAAGATGTTAGCGAACATCTGGAATCCACCAAAAGTGTAAGCGAGTTGGGCAGTGGCGGGATGATGACCAAGATGCTGGCCGCGAATATGGCGCAGAATGCCGGGGTCGAAACCATCATCGCCGAAGGCCTGATCGAGGCACCGGTATCGTCCGTACTGCGCCGCGAGCGCCGTCATACGCGCTGCTTGGCACGTGACAAAACCGGATCGCCGCTGATGATCTGGCTGAGCAACCGCTTGCAGGTCTCCGGCACATTGGTGGTCTCAAACGCCGCCGTCGCCGCGATTTCGTCCAAGGAGCGCGGGCTGGCCCGCAATGACCTAGTGTCTATTCAGGGCGAGTTTTCGAAGGGCGACGTGCTACATGTCTATGATGAAGAGGGAAACGAATTCGCGCGGGGTCTCACGAACTTCTCGTCCGAGGAAACGATCCTGATGGCGCGCAATCCCGACATGCAGGTCGAAGATGTGATCGGCTATAAGACCAAAAGCGATATTATCGGGTCCGAGAATATCCTGATCCTTGAAGATCATCACCTGCAACTGGACGCGCCCATAGACGACGCGCAGCCGGTGATCTCGGTCTAAATGGATTCGCTGGGCCAGGCCTGCCTACACCGTTAAAGTCACGGCGCGTTTGTCACAAACTGGGCTAGACAAACCCCGCAAAAGTCGAGATAAGCCGACACGCATCAGGAACTGACCACCCTGATGAACCACCGCGGCAACGCGGTCGAGGCGAGTTGGCGGAGTGGTTACGCAGCGGATTGCAAATCCGTGTACACCGGTTCGATTCCGGTACTCGCCTCCATATTTATCAGAGACTTACAAGATGAGCGCGGTCCATTTGATTGCGGGTTACAGTTTGGCTTACACACACGGTCCGATTTGCTGAGCGATGATAAGTTTTTCGAGACCCTAACACGCGAGGCGGCAAGGCGGGACGTGTTCCGCTACATACATAACCCGACACGCAAGCATAGAAATGACGGCAGGCTGTCGCCAGTGACTATGAAACAGAAAAAAAGAAACTGAACGAGGCCCGCATCTACAAATCTAGGGACGCTTCAGTTCTAACAACGCACACGAAGCAGAAAATACTGAATGAACGCGATCTGGTGCAGGCTTAAACCTATGGGCGTGTCCAGGTTTCTGCGCCTCGCGTATTCACAAATACCTGGAAAACAGAGCTGGTGGCTGTCATGAACATGCTGTGTCCATTTCGGCCTCCAAAACACAGGTTCGATACTGTCTCGGGTAGCAAGATTTTGCCCAGAAGTGCCCCGTCGGACGCAAAGCAATGTACGCCGTCACCAGCCGAGGTCCACAGGTTTCCCATGATGTCGAGGCGAAAACCATCAGGAATGCCGCAGTCGATCGTGGCAAATATCCCACGATCCCTGAGCGTGCTGCCATCAACATCGAACTGACGAATAACGGTTGGCACATCAGGGTCATGACTGGCCCCGCTTTCCGCAATGAACAGCCGCGTTTCGTCGAGAGAGAATGCAAGGCCGTTTGGTTGGACGAAGTCGGAAACGACTGCGGTGCAGGCCCCGGTTTGCGGATCAATGCGGAACACATTGCGGGCGTCCTGTTCTTGTTCCGCTTGAAAACCTTCAAAATTCGTCATGATCCCATAGGACGGGTCGGTGAACCAAACGGCCCCATCCGAGCTGACCACAAGATCATTCGGTGAATTCAGCCGTTTGCCTTGATATGAAGACGCGAGTACCGTCAAAGAACCGTTGCTTTCGGTGCGAACAACATCACGGGTTCCGTGTCGGCAGCCAACCAAACGGCCCTGCCGATCCCGTGAATTGCCATTGGTAAAACCCGAGCTGCTGCGAAAGACCGAGAGACCCTCAGTGTCGCTCCAGCGCATAATTCGCTGTGACGGAATGTCTGAAAACAGAAGGCAGTTGTGATCGCCGATCCAAACGGGGCCTTCGGTCCAAGTGAAGCCATCGGCGACTTTTGTTAACCGCGCCAAGGGGTGCACCAATTGCAAAAACCGGTCGTCTCTAACATCTAGGTGTGAAGGGAATTTTATCATATCAAATCCATTTCAAAGAAACGTTGTAACAGGTTCGCATACTATTCGGGCAAAGTTGGCCTGTTCGGTTAGTGGCTGTCGCGCGGGAGCGTATTTCGTATCTTCTGGTATTTCGTCGCGTGGTCCAGGCACCCGCCGTCGGCAAGCTGGCCTACTTTCTCGCGGTAGAGCTCTTCCCATGGTGTTTGGTGTTCAAGCACTGGCGCGGTCCAATCGGCTATGCGCCGTTGCCATTCGTCCGGGGCGACCATAGCATTCAGGGTGCGCGCGTTCAAATCAAGCCTCACTCGATCTCCGTTTTGCAGATAGGCTAAACCGCCACCAACAGCGGATTCCGGCGAAGCATTCAGGATCGAAGGGCTTTCTGATGTGCCTGACTGGCGGCCATCTCCGACCGTTGGCAAGTGGGTGATACCTTGCTTGATCAACGCATCGGGTGGCTGCATGTTTACGACTTCGGCAGAGCCGGGGAAGCCCACGCAACCGGTTCCGCGAATGAACAAAACGCAGTTTTCATCGACGTTCAGATCGGGATCATTGAGCATTGCGTGATAATGTTCGGGCCCATCAAATACGATAGCACGGGCCTCCAATGCGTTCTCGTCACCCTTGCGGGACAGAAAACGCTTTCGAAAATCTTTGGAAATAACCGAAGATTTCATAAGCGCGGAGTCAAACAGGTTGCCACTGAGCACAAGAAAACCGGCGTTCTCCCTCATTGGGTCAGCGACGCTTCGGATCACAGCTGTGTCTGCGCTGCGGATCCCCTCCAAATTCTCGCCCAAGCTTTTACCCGAGGCGGTCATCACGTCGGTGTTCAAGAGATCGGCCCGTGCCAATTCGCCCATGACGGCGGGCACACCGCCTGCGCGGAAAAACCTTTCTCCCAGGAATTCTCCTGCGGGCTGCATGTTGACCAACAATGGCACGTCGAAACCGAAATCCTGCCAGTCTTGAATGTTCAACTCGACCCCTACGTGGCGGGCGATGGCCTGAATGTGGGGCGGCGCATTTGTTGAACCGCCCAAAGCCGTTGCAACGCGGATCGCGTTGAGGAATGCGTCGCGGGTCATGATCTTGGACGGGGTCAGGTCTTCATGGACCATGTCGACGATGCGCTTGCCTGTTTCATAGGCCATGCCCATCCTCTCGCGAAATGGCGCGGGTATCGCGGCACATCCCGGCAAGGACATTCCAAGGGCCTCGGCCAAGGCATTCATCGTGCTGGCGGTGCCCATTGTGTTGCAATGCCCTAATGACGGGGCAGAGGCACATGCGCGGCTGATGAATTCGTCGTAGTCAATGACGCCCTCGGCCAGCAGGCGTCTGCTTTCCCAGATGATCGTGCCGGAACCGGCAAGTTCGCCCTTCCACCAGCCATCCAACATCGGCCCGCCCGACAAGGCAATCGCCGGAAGATCCATGGTCGCGGCCCCCATCAACATAGCTGGCGTCGTCTTGTCACATCCCGTGGTGAGAACGACCCCGTCCAAAGGATAGCCGTGCAAGATTTCAACAAGGCCCAGATAGGCAAGGTTCCGGTCAAGTGCTGCAGTCGGGCGCTTGCCGTTTTCGTGCAGGGGGTGGATCGGGAATTCGATAGGGATGCCGCCCGCATCGCGAATACCCGCCTTGATCCGGTCGGCTAGAAACAGATGGATTTTGTTGCACGGCGTCAGCTCAGATCCGGATTGCGCGATGCCGATGACGGGCCGGCCAGATTGCAATTCCTGAGGCGTAAACCCGTTGTTCTGATATCGCTCGAGATAGAGCGCGGTCATGGCCGGGTTGTTAGGGTTGTTGAACCATTCCTCTGAGCGAAGCTTTCCGTTTGCTCTAAACTTGTCGCGATAATCGGTCATGGGAATGATATCTTTCGTTCAGTTTGTGAGTAGTGTCGACGCCCCCCTTGAGGCCTAGCCTGAGGGGGGCGCGGACACTGTCGCAGTGGCCGGTCCAGTTCAGGCTGTCACGTCATCGGGCAATATGTCGGATGGAATGTTCTGGTAGCAAATAGGCCGAAGAAACCGGCGGATCGACAGCGTGCCAACCGATGTTGCGCCAAAATTGGTTGAGGCGGGGTAGGGTCCGCC
The DNA here is from genome assembly GCF_900116285.1 of Sulfitobacter marinus. Taxonomy (GTDB): domain Bacteria; phylum Pseudomonadota; class Alphaproteobacteria; order Rhodobacterales; family Rhodobacteraceae; genus Sulfitobacter; species Sulfitobacter marinus. The sequence continues at coordinate 245,287 of NZ_FPAJ01000002.1, forward strand.
GTGCACCATTGTGTCACTGACTTCGACCCCTGTCGGGAATCCGTTTGCCAAAATCCGGCCGGCTTTGCGTTCCAAAACAGGCAGCAGGACGCGCGCGACCTCATGGTCGGCATTCGACATGTGCAAGGTGCAGGTTAACTGCCCTTGGAGGTGGCGTGCGCAGGTCAGCATTTCCTCGATGTCGGACACACGAACAACGAGGCCAAGCGGGCCGAACACCTCTTCCCCCAACGCTTCGTTTGCAAGGAACTCTTTGGCCGTGGTGCTGAACAGGTTCGGCGATGCATAGCGCGGCGCAGCTTCGGTTTGCATCAGCCCGTCCACATTGCTTGCATTGGCCATTGCGTCGGTGCCGCTGCGGTACGCGCTTGCAATCCCTTCGGTGAGCATCGCTTGCGGTCCCACGTCCCGCAGCGCATTCGCGGCCTCGTCACAGAAAGTATCCGCATCCGGCCCTTCAACAACAAACGCGATGCCGGGGTTGGTGCAAAACTGTCCGGCACCCATTGTGAGCGAGCCTGCCCAGCCTTTCGCAAGGTCGGTCGCGCGTTCCGCCATTGCGCTAGGCAATAAGAACATTGGATTGACGGAGCCGAGTTCGCCAAAAAACGGGATTGGTTCGGGACGTGCTGCGCAAAGGTCAAACAACGCACGCCCCCCTGCAAGTGATCCGGTGAAGCCTACCGCCTTGATCAACGGGTGCTGGACGAGTGCGGTGCCTACATCACGTCTGCCACCTTGGATCAGGCTGAAGATACCGGGATCGACGTCACATCGGGCGATGGCAGCATGGATCGCTTCGGCAACGATCTCGCTCGTGCCCGGGTGCGCCGAATGACCTTTCACCACAACGGGGCATCCAGCGGCCAGCGCCGCCGCAGTGTCCCCGCCTGCAACCGAAAAGGCCAAGGGGAAATTCGATGCGCCAAACACGGCAACGGGGCCAATCGGGCGCTGCATCATGTACAATTCCGGGCGCGGGGCAGGTTGACGGTCTGGCAAGGCTTTATCATGCCGTCTATCCAGATAGTCGCCATCCAGAATGTGCTGCGCAAAGAGCCGAAGCTGCCCTGTGGTGCGCCCACGCTCCCCTTGAAGGCGCGCTTCTGGCAGGCCTGTTTCAGAACTGCCAATTGCGGTGATGTCATCGCCGCGCGCGTCGATTTCTTCGGCGATCGCGATCAAAAGATCTGCACGAGACTGGCGTGATGACAATGAAAAGGAGCCAAACGCCTTTTCGGCCAGTTCTACAGCTTGATCGACCAGGTCAACGGTTCCCACCGAAAAACTATGCGCGTCTCCATGTGCGGGCGAAGATTGAAAACGATCCTGAGAGGACATCCAAGAGCCACCAATCAGATGGCGTCCATGTGGTTTAAAGGTCATAGCAGTTGCCTTTCAGCAAGATTTTTCATCAATGCACGCGCCCCGAATGTCCAAGCCGGACATTCTGTAGACAGCGAGACACGGTTACGAAGTTCCCCAAGTGACGACGTCGAAACGGTCACGGTATCGTCTAACTTGTGAGTGAAACCCTGACCGGGGGTGTCGCGGTCTTTGATCGGTGCGAACATGCTGCCCAGATACAGCATCATGCCATCAGGGTACTGGTGGTGCGGGCCTATGGATTGGCTGACAATACTTTCTGGCGAGCGGCTAATCTCGCTCATCGCGCAGTTTTCTTCGAGCACAAACCCGTCTGTGCCTTCGATGCTCAACCTGATGTCGGCCTGCTTTACATCGTCAAGCGTAAAGGCGTCGTCGAACACGCGAATGAACGGTCCGATAGCAGCCGAAGCATTGTTGTCCTTGGCCTTTCCCAACAACAAGGCAGAGCGCCCTTCAACATCTCGCAGATTAACGTCGTTGCCAAGCGCCGCACCGCGGATCGCGCCTTTAGAGGACACGGCAAGAACGATCTCCGGCTCAGGGTTATTCCACTTTGAAACTGGGTGCAGCCCGACCTGTGCATAAGACCCGACAGCCGACAGGGGCTGTGCCTTGGTAAAGACTTCTGCATCAGGCCCGATCCCAACCTCTAGATACTGTGACCAAAGGCCTTCAGCTTCCAGAACCTTCTTAACCTGTTCAGATTGCTTTGATCCGGGTTCGATATCTTTCAGTGACCCACCGATGATCTCTGACACATGTTCGCGGATTTCGGCGGCGCGGGTGAAATCACCAGCGGCACGTTCTTCGATTACACGCTCGATCATGGACTTTGCAAAGGTAACCCCAGCGGCCTTGATCGCCTGAAGATCGCAAGGGGCAAGCAGGTGTAGGTGGTCTGGCGAGCAGTTTGCCTCAAGTGAGGATTGTTCCAGCTCCTTTAGGCTGCAAACAAGGTCGCCGGTTATTGACGTGAGGACGGACTGGATGTCGCGTTCCTCAAAAAGGGCCGCCACCGTTGGAACCTCGCGGCATGTGATGTCCCAAACTTGCCCGTCTCGCAAGTGAACGACAGATGGTCCGATCCCGGGGCGCCAGACACGCCCGATATATGTACCGTTCGATAGCAATCCAAATGGGTGCTGTTGCATGTGTTCCCCCTAGTTCTGTTTGCCGCGGCCGTAGACCAGCAGCATTGTGATGATCACGACCCCGTATATGATCTGGCGGTAAGATTCTGGCATTTGCATGATCGATAGGACCGAATTCAAAAACACGATCAAAGTCGCGCCAATGAGTGTTCCCAGATAGCGACCTCGTCCCCCAAGAATATGGGTGCCACCCAACACAACCGCAGCAATAGCAGGCAACAGGTATGGTGTGCCCATGTCCTGATACGCCTTGGCCGAATAGCCAGCCAGCAAGACGCCAGCAGTGGAAGCGCACAGCGCAGAGGCGACGAATGAACCTATAATGACCCTGCGCGTGCGGATACCCGAAAGATAGGCCGCGCCTTCTTTTACGCCGACGGCGTAGATCGATTTGCCAAATCCCGTCTTGGTCAGGATCGCGGCGATCACAATGGATACAAATGCCCAGACGAAAATAGCGACCGGAATGCCCAGAAATGTGTCAGCGGCCAGATAGCGCATCAATGGTGATGCTTTCGTCTGCGGGGCAAATCCACCAGTATGGGCGACCATCAAACCGCGCAAAACGGAATCTACCCCAAGAGTAAAGATCATCGAAGGGATGCGAAGGAACGAAACCCCGAACCCGTTCAGGAGGCCAACGGCCAAGCCAACAGAAAGACCCGCAGGAATGGCCCAGGGTCCGCCCACGCTCGTTGCCATCATCGCGGCGGCGGTCATGGTCCAAGGCACAGACAGGTCGATATGTCCCAGCAGTACCACCATCATCATGCCTGCGGCGCAAATGCCCAAGAACGATCCGATCTGCAACTGTTGCAAGAGGTAGGACGGAGTGAGCAAGGGGGCCGTTCCCTGTGTGGTCAAGGTATAGGCCGTGCCGACCATCAGAATGACCAAGGTCGTCAGAAGCGCAATGAGTAGCGGACGGTCAGCGGGCTTTGAAAAGCTCAAGAAAGTCATCGGAAAAGCCCCAGTTTGTTTTTGACCCTGAATGTGCGCAGTGCGCCAAGGCTGACAGCCACGAGAAGAACCAACCCTTCGATAAGAGGTTGAAGCAATGGGTCGATGGATAGGATGCGGAAGAAGAAAGAGATGATCCGTAAGATGAATGCACCGATCATCGAACCGATTGGTCCACCGGTGCCGCCCATCAAGGACGTGCCGCCAAGCACAACGGATGCGATCGAGTTCAATGTGTAGGTTCCCGCTTGGGTAAGGTCGGCGTTGCCAGAGGATGTTTGAATGGCCAGATAAAGCCCGCCGCATGCAGCAAAGAAGCCCGCAAGTGTAAAGGCTGCGATCTTGGCCCGTGCGATGGGCAAGCCGGACAGATGCGCGGCACCTTCCGCTGAACCAATCGCATAGATCGTGCGACAGGTTACAGTGCGCTTGAACGGGAGCCAAACCCCCAACGCGACGACCAGCAAAATGATCAGCGGCACGGGTATATTAACGAAGGGCTGTATCCACGCGGCGTTTCCATTGTCGGCAAACCCGTAAGTTTCCGCAAAATCAAAAACAGCGTTTGTCGCGGCCCAATTAAGATCTCCGTCGATATCCCCTCCGGGGGAGGGACGCAAAATAAGGGCAAGACCAATGGCGATTGCGCCAGTTGCGAGGGTCGCAATAATCGGCTGAATGCGACCGTAGACGACGATCAAACCGTTCATCAGGCCAAACATCGTACCCGCGCCCAAGGTCAGAACAGCGCCAAGCAACATCTGCATCGGCGTGCCTGTCACGACGTGGGAGGCAATCGTGTTTGTCAGCGTCATTACAGCGCCGACAGACAAGTCCAGCCCCCCGATCAGAACGGGTATGGTTTGAGCGATTGCGACAAATGCCAAAGCAACAACTTCGTTAGAGTTCTGCACCAACACTGCCGTCGAGAACCCGCGCGGATGTATGGACTGATACGTAATAAACAGAACCGCGAATAAAACGAGCGCGCCGGTGAAGCCGCGGTTTCGCAAGACAGTGGCTTTGAGTTTTCCAATCATGCCGGGTCGTCCTTGTGAATATTCAGTGAGGCGGCAACGATTGCTTCTTCGGTGAGCGTATCGCCTTCCAGTTCCGAGACAATGCGCCCGTCGTACATGACGCAGACTCTGTCACAGCAGCCGATAAGTTCCGCGTAATCTGTTGAATAGAGCAGAACCGATTTCCCGGCTTCAACGAGATCGCGCATCAAGCGGTAGATCTCTTGCTTGGTTCCGACGTCAATGCCGCGGGTCGGGTCATTCAGCAAAATGATGTCAGGGTTGAGCATCAACCACTTGGCGATCACCACTTTTTGCTGGTTGCCTCCCGATAGGGTCTCTACCGGATCGTCTGCGCTCCCGACTTTGATCTGCAAAAGTTCAATGGCTTTTGCGATTGCTTCGTTGGCCAGGCGGCCATTGATGACGCCAGCCTGAGACACGCTTTTGTAATTGGGCAGCAAGATGTTGTCGCCAATCGACATCTCCAGCATCAAACCTTCGGTTTTGCGATCCTCAGGCACCAATGCAAGACCTTGCCGTTTGGACTGTGCTGGCGAGGAGGGTTTGTAAGTGCCACCTTGAAAGGTAATCTCTCCAGTCATGCCGCGCAGTGCGCCAAACAGGCCGAGCAACAGCTCCTTGTGGCCCTGTCCATCAAGCCCGCCAAGCCCCACGATTTCACCTGCGTTCACTTGTAGATCGACGCCCTTGAGACTGTTTTCCCAGCGTAAACTGGACACGGATAGGGTGGTTTCCCCGATAGGGGTTGAGCGTTTGGGCGGGTACTGGGCCGTGATTTCACGGCCAATCATAAGTTGGACAATTTCGGTTTCGTTCAATCCGCCCTTGTCAAAGGATTGGATATGCTGGCCGTTGCGAAATACGGATAGGCGATCACACAAAGCGTCGACTTCTTTCATACGGTGACTGATGAATATGCAGGCAACACCATCCGCGCGCAGCTCGTTCATGAGATCATAAACGGTTTCCACGTCATTGCTTGTCAGGGCTGATGTCGCTTCATCCAAGATCAACACACGCGGGTTTTTGGCGAGGGCCTTTGCGATTTCAATCATCTGACGACGCGAAAGGCTAAGTTCGCGAATATGTGCGTCCGGGTCTACATCTTCACACTTGATCCGTGCGAGCAATTCGACCGCCATCTGACGTTGTTTGCGGTTGTCGATCATTCCCATCCGGCGAGGGGGCTGATCAATGAATATGTTCTCTGCAACTGTGAGGTCAGGCACCAACGACAATTCTTGAAAAATGCAGACGATACCATCTGCGGTCGCTTCCGCAGTAGAGCGATAGGAGACCTGTTTTCCGTTGTTGAGAATTTGCCCTTCGCTGGCTCCCAAAACCCCAGACAGGATTTTGATCAGCGTAGACTTACCCGCACCGTTTTCGCCTAAGATCCCGTGGATGCTTCCGGCTTTGCAAGAAAAATTTACATTGTCCAAAGCCGTGACCCCACCAAAATAGCGAGATACTCCGCGCAGCTGAACAATAGCGTCGGATGAATTCATGATTGATTTCTTACTGAAGAATGAGTGGGTGCCGGACGACGTCTTGAGATCGCCCGGCGCTCTGTTTGGTTAGCTGTCGGATTCGTCTTCGGCCATAATTGCAGGACCGGAGATGTTCACGTCGCAGGGCGGGAACTCGTTGACGGTAAAGAAGTTATCCGGAAGATCGCTCCAGAAGTTCTTGCCGTCTTCCAGTTCGTCATAGGTCGCGACAGGCAGCGGCACCGAGATCAACTGAGGCATCACATTGCCCTCAAGCGCCGAAACCGCAGCTTTCATTGCAATCGCAACGAGGCCCGGTGATTGCCCGATCGAGATGCCCTTGAGGCCAGCGTCGGAATGTTCCGAAAGCGCCTTGCGGTATCCATTCTCGGACTCGCCCGATACAGGCACCCAAGGATGACCGCTGTCCTGAATGGCCTGAACCATCCCGTTAGAGCCGCCTTGCGCTACGACAGCAGCAAATTCGCCATGGACTGCGATTGCATCGGCAACCACTTTTTGTGTGGTGCCATCGTCCCACATGCCGTTGACGGAAACCATTTCCCAATCGCCGTCATCCGCTGCGAACACTTCGTTGATCCCAATGGAACGGTCACGGTCCACAGAGTTGCCCGGAAGGCCGCGCACTTCTAGGATTTTACCGCTGGAGACGCCTTTTGCGTCCAGTTCACCAAGTACAAACTCGGAGAACATGCGACCCATAGCAAGCTGGTCTTCGTTGACCTGCATCACCTTGTCTGTGTCCAATACGTTGTCGAACGGTACAAGAACAACATCGTTGCGATCCGCAAGGCGAATGACGCGGTCAAACCCGTCGGGGCTCACAGCAATCGTGATGATCGCATCATAACCTTGGTTGATGAAGTCTTCGATCGCACCCAATTGCGCAGGCGCGTCCGTCCCAGTCGAAACGACCTTGAAATCAGAGATTTTGCCAGCGATTGACGGGTCTTCAGCGAAGGCTTTGGCCGTTTTGATCATTTGGATACGCCATGTGTTTCCAACAAAGCCGTTCACGACAGCAACGCGGAACGGACCTTCGCGCGCTTCCCATTGCATAAAGTTGGTTTCGTCAGTCCATGGTGCAAAGCATTCAGGGTTCACACCCGGCCCGCTCACAATATTTGGACCCGCAAATGCCGCCCCGGCCATCAAAGCCGCGCCAGCTGTCAAAGTTGCTAGAGTTTTGTACATTTTTCCCTCCCTGGAAAGTTATAGTACTGCTCACGCCCCGGTAAGCATTTGAACAAGCTTGTTTTATTATTTGTTTTTTCGGACGTGTCTGAAGTTCACGATCCCGTTTTCGAGGTGTGAATTCATTAGATATTGGTAGGCGAGCCGATCGCGCGCTTCTAACGCGTTGATGACGCCTTCATGTTCTTCAAAGGTCGCCGTTTTGAAGGTATCCGGGGTCTTACCATTCTTCATGATCCTCAGGATCACGGGCTTCATCAGGCCGTAGATGTCCAAGATCGCCTTGTTGCGGAGCACGCGGATCAGTCGCGTGTGAAACTCAAAATCATGCTCTGAAGCGACATCGATTTCACTTGGTTCTTTAAGTTTAGAGTTGATCCCTCGCAGATCAGAAATGTCTTCATCTGTGATCTGGTCGAACAGTGCCTCGACAGAGGACACTTCCAAAAGGCCGCGAAATCCCTGTATGTCTGAAAAGGTCTCAATAGAAATGTTCATGACGTTGAAGGAAAACATTTCAATGGCAGAAGACATTCTGTTGTCGACGATTGTTGCGCCAACTTTCGGGCGCACTTCGACCACCCCATAGGTTTTCAAAATGCGCATGGCTTCGCGCACGGTGTTACGAGAAGCGCCGAAGATTTCGCACAGTTCTTTCTCGGTCGGCAGTTGATCTCCGACGGTTAAACCGCGCTCGCCAATGAGCTGTCGCATTCGGTCAACGAGTTCGTCCACGGCAGAGCGTGCTACGGTAGATTTACCCATGTTGGCAAATGTGGTCATCGGCGTCTTTCCATTCTGAGTGCGCAGCATTTCAAGCATCGTGCTCGAATCTGCATGGCGTAACGGATAAGTCGGTTGAATTATATTGTCCAACAAATAATCCAATTATGCTCGTAATATACTAATATTGACGCCTAAAGCCATTAATTGTCCAACAAAATGGGTCGATCTAACAGGAGGCGAAATCTAGTGGTTCTAGGGCCTTGGGTTGCTGCATCCCTGAACGCTGCAGACAAAAAACACTGCCTGATTTCAGCTCGGGTGAATACGTATTAGTAATTGATTTTGTTGAGAAAGTTCTAACTTCGGCATAATCTGGTACGTGCCTCCACGCCTCCCCTGACTTCCAACCGGCAAGCCTGCTTTCTTTTTATTCAATTATTGCGCCCTATGGCTTGGCCGTGTCTAATTGGAGAGAGCAGGGGCCTTGGCGGGCCTAAAAAGGGGCAGGGCCATGAGCGCAAGCATCAAGAATGAAGTTGTCGCGACCTATCATGGGGTTGAGGTGTTAAACGCGCCGCATCTTGGGCCGAACATGATCGTCAATATGGAGTTGGGGAAATATGAGCGGCGCGAGGTTCTTTCTGCGCTCAAGTTTATCCAAGAGGGGGATGTTGTCGTCGAGATGGGGGCCGGCGCGGGGCTTGTGGGGGCTGCGACTGCCAAAAACTGCGCGCCCGCAAAAATCGTCTCGTTCGAGGCGAACCACAAGCTGATCCCGTCGATCAAGGCGCTGTATGATCACAATGGTATTGCGGATATAATTGAGGTGCACAATCAGATTGTGCTTTCTGATCCGCAGGCCCCGGAAGCGGTTGATTTCTATATACGGGGTAATTTTCTAGGGTCCGGCATGACGATCACCAAGGGCATGAAGAATGCTGAAAAGGTATCGGTTCCGGTGGCCCGCTGGGAGACAATCAAAGAGCAGTTGGAACCGGCGGTCTTGTTGATGGATATCGAAGGGGCCGAGCTTGAGTTTTTTCGTCACGCAGATCTAAGCGGGATTCGCGTGATTATTGCCGAGTTGCATCGCCACATCTACCATCGCCCCGGTATGCGTGAAATCAGGGAAGGTATTGCTGCAAAAGGATTTATTGAGGATAGAGAAGCCTCGGGCGGCGGCGTGTTCGTATTTACCGCAGTTTAACACTATGCTGACTTGATAACCGTAACCCTGCTGGAGAAAACCTGCCACGGTACAAAATCAGTAGCGTGAATATGCATCATTCTCAAATGAATTTGCTCAACTTCAAGTGAAACGGGCATCTTGGCGTTGCTGATAGGTTTGGGCTATGGCATTGCATACACCATATATGAACGAAAGAGTTTAGCCGATGTCCGACTTTTCCGCCCGCCGCACGATGATGGTTGATACGCAGGTTCGACCCTCTGATGTGACAAAATTCCCGATAATCGATGCGATGCTGACTGTCGCCCGAGAGGATTACGTTCCCGTCGCACAGCGCGAAGCAGCCTATTTGGGTGAGAATCTGAACCTCGGCGAGGGGCGTATTCTGCTCGAACCGCGGACGTTGGCGAAAATGCTGGATGCGCTGGCCATCGGTAACAGCGATCTGGTGCTCGATATTGGCTGTGCTTATGGGTATTCGACTGCAGTGATCGCCCATATCGCCGAAGTCGTCGTTGCTGTCGAAGAAGATGAGCAAATGGCGAAAGAGGCGCAGGAAACCCTTTCAACATCGGGTGTGGACAATGCGATCGTGCACGTGGGGCCGTTGGCGGCGGGCGCTGCCAAACATGGCCCCTATGATGTCATTTTGGTTCAGGGCGGCGTCGAAGTTGTGCCTGATGCGATTTTGGACCAGCTCAAGATCGGCGGCCGTATTGCATGCATCTTTATGGAAGGTGTGCTGGGCGAGGTACGCATCGGATACAAGAGCGATCACGGCGTCAGTTGGCGCGCAGACTTTAATGCCGGCGCTCCGGTTCTAAAAGGTTTCGTTCGCGAAAAGGCCTTTCAACTTTAAGAACACATATGAACGGTCCCCGCGCATAGAGGATCGAACTGAGGAAGTGGGATTGATGAAACAGGACAGTCAGGCTTACGGCATGCGCCGTATAGTTGCGGCAGGCATGATGGGCATCAGCCTATTGTTCCCGGCAGCGTCTTGGGGCGAGACATTGGCAGATGCCTTGGTCGGCGCGTATAATAATTCAGGTCTGCTGGATCAGAACCGCGCCGTGTTGCGTGCAGCGGATGAAGATGTCGGTATTGCCAAATCTGCGCTAAAGCCGGTGGTACAGTGGACAGGCGGCATCACGCAGAACTTCAACCGGTCCGTGAGCGGGGGATCCAGCGTTGTGACTGCGGGAACGCGAACAGATACAGATTCGCTGACGACGACGGCGAACTTGATCGCATCGCTTTTGGTCTATGATTTCGGTGCCACGCGCTATGGGGTCGAAGCGTCCAAGGAAACTGTTTTGGCGGCGCGTCAAACCCTGATCAGCGTTGAACAGCAAATCCTGTTGCGTGCCGTTGACGCTTATATGAGCGTGATCCAGTCACAGCAATTTGTTGCACTGCGCGAAAACAACGTGCGCCTGTTGACCCAGGAATTGCGTGCCGCGCGCGACCGTTTCGAAGTGGGTGAAGTCACACGCACTGATGTCGCCCTGGCCGAGGCACAGCTTGCGCAAGCGCGCAGCGGTCTGGCCGGTGCGCAGGGTGATCTGATCTCGGCCAAGGCCTATTTCAAGATTGCTGTGGGCCGCGAACCTGGCAACCTGAGCGCGCCGCCCAGCTTGCCGGGCATCTCGAATATCAATACTGCCAAGGCGTTAGCCGTGCGCAGCCACCCCGACATTCTGGCCGTGCAGCATCAGGTAGCTGCCGCCGAGCTGTTGATCCGCAGAAGCGCGGCCGCAATGGAGCCACAGGTATCTGTTCAAGGTTCGCTGGGCGTGACAGACACATTTGATTCCCAATCCTCGACCCGCAGCGCATCGGTGGGTCTGCAGATGAGCCAAACCATCTTCCAAGGGGGGGCATTGTCTGCTGGGGTCCGTAAAAGCCGCGCACAGCGTGACGCACAACGCGGCAATTTGCATGTGGTTGTCAAAGACGTAGAACGTGCGGTTAGTGACGCTTATGCGGGCCTCGCAGCCGCACGCGCACAGATCGAGGCATCACGCCGTCAAGTCAGCGCGGCACGTATCGCGTTTCAGGGCGTCCGCGAAGAGGCGGCACTGGGCGCGCGTACCACGCTGGATGTGCTGGACGCCGAACAATCCTTGCTGGACGCGCAATCAAGCAGTGTAACCGCGCAGACGCAAATATATGTTGCCGCCTATTCCGTATTGCAGGCCACGGGCCAGTTGACCGCGCGCAATCTGAATTTGCCGGTACAGGTTTATGACCCTGCAGCCTATTATAACTTGGTCAAAGACAGCCCCGCCAAGCTGTCGAAAGAAGGCAAACAGCTGGACCGTGTTTTGCGGGCACTTCAAAAGGACTGACAATTATTACGATGGTGTTGTGAGAATCTGCACCATCGCCTAAGTTGATCGGTAAAAATGAGTGGTACTTGAATTATGTCGGATGCTGTTTCCAACGCAGAAGTCGAGGACGTGCTGTCTTCTATACGTCGATTGGTGTCTGAAGACAGGCGGGTGGTTAGCAAGGTCACAGATAACGTCCCATCAGAGGAAAAGCTGGTTCTGACCCCGTCGTTGCGAGTGGCCAATGATGCTCCCTTGTCTGATGGTAACCGCGCGCCACGATCTGTTGACGTCTCGGACCAAGCCACTGATGCAATCACTGACGGCGATGCAATGCCTGCAAGTCCCACGGAAACCGGATCTGAGCAGGGTGAGGAAAATGCGCCAAGCGATACCGCGGGATCTGGCACAGTAACCAATTTTAAACAACGGTCTGATATTTTGAACCTCGGCGTGTCCGAGTTGGTCGATGAAAGCGTGAAATCTGACGGTGCTGATCGGCTAAGTGCAAAGATCGCCGCGCTTGAGACCGCAATCGGCCGTATTTCTGATGGCTGGGATGTAGAAGAACGGGAGGTAAACGATTTTGTTTCGCCCGAACCGCTTGCCATGGCATGGGAAGACGATATCGAACTGGACGCCACTGGTGCACCGATTACCGCATCGCCTGACGCAGTCCCGACCAAGGGTGCAGCTATGATGGATGATACCATCGTTGACGCCGGACCTTATGTTGAGGAAGAGGATGCAGCCTCGGAAAGCCCTGATAAAACCGTTGGGGCCGAAGAGTATTTTGATGAGGACATGCTGCGTGAGATGGTCGAGGAGATCGTGCGCAAAGAACTGCAAGGTGCGTTGGGCGAGCGTATCACACGCAATGTACGCAAACTTGTGCGCCGTGAAATCCACCGTGCTTTGACCGCACAAGATTTGGAATAACGACCCAGTTCCTGGATTATGATAGCGGCATCTGCGCAGGCGGGTGTCGTTTTTGTTTTTGGGGGCCCTGTCCTTTACCGCTGCTGGCCGGGCAATAAAAAACGCGGCCCTGAGGCCGCGTCTTTTGACACTGAAATCTTTTGATAAAGTAGATCAGGCAGCTTCGGCTTGCTGTGCCGCATGACGCCGCTCGGACTCTTCGCGAGACAGGGCAACAGATGTACGCACACCTTTACCAACGAAATCCATCAGGCCGGACACAACACGTTCGTTCGGGTCAATACCCGCACAGCTCAACACTTCACGGCCGTCGCGCGAGCGCGCCCAGCGTGCAATCTGTTCGGGGCCATTGCCATATTTCTTGTCATCGGCAATTGCATCGTCCAATGCGGCCAGTACCACGGCAGCAAAAAGTTTGCGGGCACGGTTACCTTGTTCATTGTTAAAGGCAGTGCCATCAACGAAATCTTTCATCTCGTCGTCCTTTCTATTATTCTTGCTCTTGTCATTTAGGCGAGGCGTTCCTTATGACTGAAAGAGCGCGATTCGGATACACATATTTCGCATAGCACATATGCGAATTTTGCATGGCTCTTTGCGCGTTTGGCAGGCGCTTGGCTGCCTTGCGTGGCCAGTCCTTAGAAGATATAGGTCGCCTGAATTAATCTTCAACATTTTGCAATGGTGTCCCCACATGCCCAAGATCAATGGAAACGAAATTCGTCCCGGAAACGTGCTTGAACACAACGGTGGTCTATGGGCTGCGGTTAAGGTCGATCACGTCAAACCGGGCAAGGGCGGTGCCTTTGCGCAAGTCGAGATGCGCAACCTGCGCAACGGATCAAAATTGAACGAACGCTTTCGCAGCGCCGATAAGGTTGAAAAGGTCCGTCTTGAGCAAAAAGACCAACAATTCCTATATGAAGACGCCGGAATGCTGGTTCTGATGGACACGCAAACCTACGATCAGGTGCAGCTGTCGGCAGAACTTTTGGGCGAACGCCGCCCGTTCTTGCAAGACGGTATGATGGTCGTGGTGGAGTATCACGAGGACGAAGCGTTGAATGCGTCCTTGCCGCAAAAAGTGACCTGCAAGATCGTCGAGACAGAGCCGGTCGTCAAAGGCCAGACAGCTGCGAATTCTTTCAAGCCGGCGATCCTGGATAATGGTGTCAAAGTGATGGTGCCACCCTTCGTCGGCCAAGACGAAGACATCATCGTGAACACCGAAACGATGGAATATTCTGAACGCGCCTAAGGTCCAGAATTGACCCCACGTCATGACTGCACAGTTTTGAAAAGCCTCGGGTTTTCCGGGGCTTTTTGCTGTCCGAGCTTTGGGGTGCGGCACGCAGATCTCTGCCATGGCACGGTGTGTGTTGCCGTTCCGCAACGCTCCTTTCCCGTCAAAGGTGTGAGCCTGCACCGTGCTGCGGGGTGGTAAAACTATTCTTCCGCAGAACCAAGCTGTTATAGCTGTTTGGGGATATAGGGGGAATCATGTCAGACATTGTTGTTTTTGCCGCCAAAAAGATCATCACAATGGACATCAACCGGATGGAAGCGACCCATGTCGCCGTCCGTTGCGGAGAGATACTGGCGGTTGGCGATGCGACCTGCGCCGACCAGTGGGGCCCCGTGACCCATGATGACAGCCTGAAAAACGCGGTGCTAATGCCCGGCTTTATCGAAGGGCACGCGCATATGATGGCGGGCGCGATGTGGGAATATGCCTATGCGGGCTATCACGACCGGATCGACCCCAATGGCAAGCTGTGGCGCGGTATGGCCGATAATGACGCGGTGATCGGCGGGCTTCGTGACTATGCCGAAACACTGGAAGACGACGCGCCGCTGGTCGGTTGGGGGTTTGACCCGATCTTCCTGACGTCAGAGCGGCTGAGCAAAAAGCATCTGGATCAAATCAGCCCAACGCGACCCATCGCAATCATTTACTCGAATTTTCACCTGATGTGCGTGAACTCTGCCGCGCTTGAGCTGGCAGGATACGATCAGACCACTAACGCCGAAGGTGTGATCAAAGGTGACGACGGCCAGCCCACGGGCGAGTTGCAGGAAATGGCAGCCATGTTTCCGGTCATGCGGCGCTTGGCGATCGACTTTCGCGGGCTTAGCCAGAAAGAAGCCTCCATTCGCGCCTATGGGGATGTGGCGCGGCGGGCAGGGGTGACCACGGTCACCGATCTGTATTCCCAGATGGAAGAGGATGACGTTACCACCATGCTGCGGGTCACGGGTTCAGATGATTTTCCGCTGCGCGTGGTGCCTGCCTTGGGCGCGATGGAGGGGCCAAAAGCCATCGCAGACAAGGCGCAGGCCCTTGCCAAACGCAGCACCGACAAGCTGCGGCTGGGGGCGGTCAAGCTTATGACAGACGGTGCGATCCAAGGCTGGACCGCGCGGGTCAAAAGCCCCGGCTACGTGGGCGGGCAGCCCAATGGCATCTGGAATACCCCACCCGAGATGATCTTTGCGCTGGTCGAAGAGTTGAACAGCCGTGGCATCCAGATGCACATCCACGTCAATGGCGACGAAGCCGCCGAGGTGACGTTGAACGCAATCGAGGCTGCGCTGCGTAAAAACCCTTGGGCGGGGCACCGTCATGTTTTGCAGCATTGCCAGTTGATGGGGCGCGACCTGTTTACGCGGGCCGCAGATATGGGTGTGTGCTGCAACATCTTTGCCAACCACGTCCATTACTTTGGCGACCAGCACGTGGCACTGACCATCGGCACGGACCGCGCCGAACGCATGGACGGGTCGCGCAGCGCGATTGATGCGGGCGTGAACATCGCGATCCATTCGGATGCGCCTGTCACGCCCATGGCACCGCTGTTCACCGCGTGGTGCGCCGTGAACCGGCAGACGATGTCGGGGCGCACCTTGGGGGCCGCGCAATGCATCGACGTCGAAGAAGCGCTTTTCTCGATCACCATGGGGGCCGCCTATACGTTGAAGCTGGACAGCGAGATTGGCAGCATTGAAACGGGCAAACGCGCGGATTTCGTGGTCTTGGGGGATGATCCCTTGGCCGTTGATCCGCTGGCGTTAAAAGACGTCCCGATACTGGGCACGGTCTTTGGGGGCCGCGTTCACCTGCTATGAAACCACGCCTGCCACTGACCGTAATCTCGGGCTATCTGGGTGCGGGTAAAACGACGTTGATCAACCGATTGCTGGCCGAGAATCACGGGTTGAAGCTGATGGTAATGGTCAATGATTTCGGTGCGATCAATATCGACGCGGCGCTGATTGATCAGGCGGGCGAAGATACGATGACCCTGACCAACGGCTGCGTGTGCTGCACCATGGGAGCCGATCTGTTCATGGCCATCGGGGATGTTCTGGACCGCCCGCAAAGGCCCGATCATTTGGTGATTGAAGCCTCCGGTATTGCGGACCCTGCGCGCATTGCCCAAGTGGCACAGGCCGAGCCGGATTTGGCTTACGGCGGCATTGCGACCGTGGTGGACGGACAAAGCTATGACGTTTTGGTGCGTGATGATCAGATAGGGGCGCAGGTGGCGGGGCAGGTTAGTGCTGCTGATCTGGTGTTGCTCAGCAAGCTGGCTGCGCCTTATCCGGGGCTGGCATTGCGGCTAGGGGTGCAGTCACGGGCGTTGGTCGTCGATCTGGCGCAGGTAGATGCTGTGGCCCCAATCATTTTCGGCGCGGCCGAGCGGTCTGTACCTAATGTATCGCTGACCCAACATGCCGCTTATGTGGGGTGGAGCGATGCCAGTGACCTGAGGCTGGAATACACTGCGTTAGTGGGGAAACTTGATGCGCGGCCCAAAGGGCTGTTCCGTTTCAAAGGGTTTGTTAGCCACGATGCATCCAGCGCTTGGGAGGTGCATTGCGTGGGCCCTAGCATGAATGTGAAGCCACTAAAGGCAGCGCAGGCGACCCAAGTGGTGGGGATTGGGTTGAAGGCTGAAACAAGTGTGGCAGAGATTTCAGCATGGTGGCACAGCTGAAGCAGGGCTAAATTTTGATCCCCGCCTTAGCCATCTGTCACCATTGTGACAGTTGCGCCATCTGCCTGCATTGCCGCTTTGGCGCGGTCATAGCGCAGATAGGCCAACGCCTCGGTGCCCGCTTGGGTGAACACGGTGCCCGCCGGTTTGCCGTTTACTGAAATCTCGGTGCCTGCGTCGACGGGGGCGCTGATATGAACCTTGGCCAGACCTTTGCGCAGCTCGGTTTTATGCTTCATCCGCGCGGTGACTTCTTGCCCCACATAGCAGCCTTTGCGGAAATCAACGCCGTTCAGCCGTTCAAACCCCATCTCCAGGATAAAGCTGTCTGGCGTCAGTTCGGCCCCGGTTTCGGGGATCATATGCGCCACGCGCAGTGCATCCCAATCGGTGGCGTCATCTGTTTGTGGCGTATCGCGGTAGGCGCGCCAGCCCATGCCCGGGTCACGCGGATCAGCATAGCCGTCAGCGGGCGTGTCACCCAGCCCGCGATGCAAATACAGGCCGGTTGCCTCGATCGTTATATCGGCACGCAACTTGTACATGTTCAGCCGCTGCACCAGCGCGTCGGCGCTGGCGTCTGTGACGTCCAGCAGCACGGTATCGCCCTCTGAGGATAGAAAGAAATCAACGATGAACTTGCCCTGCGGCGTCAAAAGCGCCGCGTAGATCGGCCCTTGGTCCAGTTTGTTCACGTCATTGGTGACCAGCCCCTGCAGAAAGCTGCGGGTGTCTGTACCGGATAGTTTCAGAATGCGGCGGTCGTTCATATCGCGTTTCCTTGCAATTCATGTCATGACATATAGCAGGCCGATCAATACCCGAAAGGGGCAACCATGCCTGCGCCAATATCTGTGATCATTCCGACCCTGAACGCTGAGCACAGCCTGACCGGCTGTTTGACGGCTTTGATGGAAGGCGTCGATGCCGGCTTGATCTGTGAATTGATCGTTTCAGACGGCGGATCGCAGGATGCAACGCGCGTTGTCGCGGATGCATGGGGGGCTGACATCATTGAAGGTGCCGCATCGCGCGGCGGGCAGTTGCGTCGGGGCTGCGCCAAGGCCAAGGGCGAATGGCTGCTGGTTCTGCACGCTGATACGCAGTTGGAACAAGGCTGGACCGGTCCGGTGATCGCGCATCTGAAGGGGCGAAAGGCCGGGTGGTTTAAGCTGCGGTTTGACCGGGGTGGCTTTGCCGCATGGTTCGTCGCGGGATGGGCGCATCTGCGGAGCTTTCTGGGGCTACCCTATGGCGATCAGGGGCTATTGATGCCTCGAACACTTTACCAGTCGGTGGGCGGATACCCTGACCAACCCTTGATGGAGGATGTGGCCATGGCGCGGCTGCTTAAGGGCACGCTGACGGGCATTGACTGTGCGGCGATCACATCGGCTGACAAGTATCACAAGGCTGGATGGCTGCGCCGGGGCGGGCGCAACATCTGGACGTTGCTACGGTATTTTGCAGGGGTGTCCCCGCAAAAGCTGGCCAAATCCTACGCCAAGTAGCCCCGCCTTTCGCTACCCAAACAAGCGCAGGCCAAGACGTTGCAACAGGTTCGGCTCTGCCGGCTCTGAGCTTTGTTCGAACGCGCGCAGCGCCCGTGAGTTGCGACCGCCAGGGATGGCTTTACCATCCTCGAATTGGAGCCTGTACAGGTCAGCATAGATGCCACCACGGGCTAACAGCTCTTCGTATCTGCCTTTGTCCATCAGTAAAATTAGCGCCCAAGGCTTCGCCTTCGGTGGCCATGAAGCCAATGGCGAAACCAAGCATCCAAATGTGCTTTTTCAGATAGTCGTGCCAAAGCCATGTTAGCAGCTCTTTGGATGTGTAGGTGATATCGTTCATGGATGCGCCTGGGTCCTTTGGCCAAATATTTCACTGGTGTACGCACCCCAAGGGGCGGGGCAAGCGTGACGGCCCGCTTTGAGTAATGGATTGACTGATTGACGCCGCGCGGCACGGGGATAAGTTGGCCCCGAATACTGTTGTTGAAAGGCGTATCGTTCATGTCATCCCGCACAAATTTATCGCAGGGGCGCGGTTATCTGGCCATTCCCGGCCCCTCTGTTATGCCAGAGGCCGTGTTGAATGCGATGCACCGTCCCGCGCCCAACATTTATGCGGGTGAACTGGTCGATATGATGCCGCCGCTTATGCAGGATCTGCGCGACGTTGCGCGGACACAGCACCATGTTGCCATGTATATTGGCAACGGGCATGGGGCGTGGGAGGCATCATTGTCCAACGTCATCAGCCCCGGTGACAAGGTGCTGGTGCCCGCCACGGGGCGCTTTGGCATAGGCTGGGGTGAAATGGCGACAGGTCTGGGGGCCGACGTCGAAGTCATGGATTTCGGCAAACAATCCGCGATGGATCTGGCCCGTATCGAAGAACGCCTGAAAGCTGATACCGCACACGAGATCAAAGCCGTGCTGGCCGTGCATGTGGATACGTCGACCTCGGTTGTGAATGACATTGCAGGGGTGCGTGCAGCTTTGGACAGCGCGGGACATCCGGCGCTTTTGATGGCCGATTGCATCGCATCGCTGGCCTGCGACCGCTTCGAGATGGACGCTTGGGGTGTCGATGTCATGGTGACGGGCTGCCAAAAAGGGCTGATGGTGCCCCCCGGCGTCAGTTTTGTGTTCTTTAACGACCGCGCGGCAGAGGTGCGGGCATCCATGCCCCGCGTCAGCAGGTTCTGGGACTGGGAGCCGCGCGCAAACCCCGAGGAGTTTTACCAATATCACTGCGGCACGGCCCCCACGCACCATATTTATGGCCTGCGGGCAGCACTTGATATGATCAAAGCTGAGACGATCGAGGCCGTGTGGGACCGTCATACCATTCTGTCGCGCGCCGTCTGGGCCGCCTGCGATGTATGGGGCAGCGAAGGGACGCTGGCGTTGAACATCGCCGACCCTGCCTTGCGCAGTCACGCGGTCACGTCGCTTCGGCTTCAGGCCCCTCAGGCGACGCAATTGCGCGAATGGGTGCAGGAAAACATTGGTCTGACCTTGGGCATTGGCCTTGGCATGGCCGAACCGGGAAGCCCCGAAAGCCATGGGTTTTTCCGCTTGGGCCATATGGGTCATGTAAACGGTCAGATGATCATGGGGATGCTCGGCGGGATGGAGGCTGGTATGGCCGCGCTCGACATCAAGCGGGGCACGGGCGCGTTGGATGCTGCAGCTAAGGTGATCGGCGGGGTTTAACCTGCGCCTGAGCCGTTAATTGTAGTGGACGCGCTTACGCTTTTTCCGCGTCCGCAAGAGCAAGGGGCAAAGCCGCCGCGAAGGCATTCAGATCGGCGGGAGTTCCACAGCTAACCCGGATGCAACGGTTTTGCGGGGCAACAAACGGCATGCGCACAAAGATGCCCCGTGCCACCAACCCGTCAAGGACAGCTTTGGCAAAAGCTCCATCGCGCCCGCAGTCAATCGCCACAAAATTCGCAGCAGAGGGCAGGGGCGTCAGGCCGTTATCGCTTGCAATTTCGGCAATGCGGTCACGAGCAGTGGCAATTTGCGTTTTCACATGGGCCAGCCAGTCGGTATCTTCCAAGGCCGCCAATGCGCCCGCCTGACCGGCGCGGTTCATACCAAAGTGGTTGCGCACCTTGCCAAATGCCGTGATCAGTTCAGGGGCGGCAATGGCATAGCCCACCCGCGCACCCGCCAACCCATACACCTTTGAAAATGTCCGCATGCGGATCAGACGCGGATCATCCGCATCCAACACGGGCGCAGTCCCGTCTGGGGCGCAGTCGACATAGGCCTCGTCCAGTACCAATAGGCAACCCTCTGGCAGGGTCTCCATCGCCTTGACCAGATCAGCGCCGGAATGCCAACTGCCCATCGGATTGTCGGGGTTGGCCAGATATACCAGCTTTGCGTCGACTTCGGCAGCCTCGGCAAACAGCGCGCGCGGATCCTCGTGATCGCCACGATAGGGCACTTTGTGCAAGACGCCGCCAAACCCTGCGACATGGTAATTGAACGTGGGATACGCGCCGTCGGAGGTGACCACCGCGTCACCCTGCGCCACCATGAGCCGCACCAGATAACCCAATAAACCGTCAATGCCTTCGCCTACGATAATGTGGTCCGGGGTGATACCGTGATGCGCGGCCAAGGCCTGACGCAAATCATAGCTTTCCGGATCGCCATACATCCACTGCTGGGTGGCGGCCATTGCCTCAGTCGCGCGGGGCGAGGGGCCGAATACATTCTCGTTCGCGCCCAACCGCGCGTCAAACACCCGACCTGCGGCGCGTTCTTGGGTTTCGGGGCCGACAAACGGCACGGTCGAGGGCAGCGATTGGGCAAGCGAGGTCAGGCGAATATGTGTCATGCCACCCGATTACTGCATCCCCATCGGCTTGGGCAAGCATTGAAAAAGCAGCCCTGCGTCCCCAAGTAATAATCATTCGCAATTGGAGGTTGCATCATGGCCAAACTCACCCGACGCGGCTTTGTCGCAACAGCACTGGCCGCCAGTGCGATCCGCACGCTCCCCCTAGCCGGGGCCAAGCTGGGCGGACGGCGCATTCTGACACTGGCCTATGATAAGTCCCTTGGTATGATGCGGGCGGTTGAGCGCTGGGTGCCGTAGCGTTTTGCTTTGCACAGGGGGTGATATAGGTCCAGATGGTGAAAATTACCGGAGGAACCTATGGCCCGCGTCACAATCACCTATGAAAATCACATCGCCCATGTGCGCCTGACCCGCGCAGATAAAATGAATGCCGTGGATCAGGATATGATCGACGCAATCATCGTTGCCGGCAACGAAGTCGCCGCATCTAATGCAAGGGTTGCGGTGATCTCGGGCGAGGGCAAAGCATTTTGCGCAGGCATCGACATCAGCGCCATGGGTGCGCTGGCCGGGGGCGATCCCAAAGAGCTTATGATGCCGCGCACCCACGGCGATGGTACGACAAACCAGTGGCAAGAGGTGTCAATGGTGTGGACACGCGTCGGCGTCCCCGTCATCGCCGCATTGCACGGCAAAGTTTACGGCGCTGGGTTGCAACTGGCCCTTGGGGCGGACATCCGCATCGCGGCACCCGACGCGGAATTGGCGGTGATGGAGATGAAATGGGGCATCGTGCCCGACATGGGTGGCATGGTGTTGCTGCCCAAACTGGTGCGCGGCGATGTATTGCGGCTGATGACCTATACCGCGCAACCGATCAACGCGGCGCAGGCCGAAGGCTGGGGGCTGGTCACACAGCTTGCCGATGATCCGCTGGCCGCCGCAATGGACCTGGCCGCGACCATCGCCGGCAAAAGCCCAAGTGCCATCAAAGCCGCAAAACGCCTGACAGCCTTTGCCGAGACAAGCGGAGCCGACGCGGTGTTGCTGGAAGAGTCCCGCGAGCAGGCGGAACTGCTGGGCCGCCCTCACCAGATGGAAGTGATTGCCGCCGAGTTCGGCAAACGTCCGGCGGTTTTCAAAGACTAGAAACGGTCGGCCCCGCCTGAGCGAACAGACGGGGCTTTCCAAATAGACGATCTTCGCTTCCCAGCTAGGACCGCAAATCAAAGATCACTGATCTTGGTTTCCAAATGGACCCGTATTACCCCAACTCAGCCAAGCGATCCAAAGCGGCCTGAAGCTGGTCTGCTTCTTCTTGCCGTGCGTCCAGATTGCCTTGGGCTTCGGCAACGACTTCCGGCGGGGCCGAGGTCGCGAATTTGGGGTTGTTGAGACGCCCCTTTAACCCGCCGATTTCCTTACCCAGTTTATCCAGCGATTTTTGCAGGCGTGATTTTTCCGCGCCGATGTCAATCAGTCCGGCCAAGGGCATCCCAAAGGTGGCACCGGCGGCTGCGATGGAGACGGTTCCTTTGGGGAAATCATCTGTCTTTTCGATGCTTTCAACCCGGGCTAGGCGTTTGATCATCGCCTCATTTCCATCCCAAGCCGCTTGAGCAGCGGCGTCCATCGAGGTGCAGAGCATCGGCACTTTGAGCCCCGCGGGCACGTGCATTTGTTGGCGGGCGGAGCGGATGGATTCGATCAGGCCGATCACCCAGTTCAGCTCGCGGTCGGCGTCGGCGTCCAGCATGTCTGCCACGGTATAGGTGGGCCAGTCGCCGTGGATCAGCATTTTGCTGCGCGCATCCGTGTTCTGCCACAGCTCTTCTGTGATGAAGGGCATGATCGGGTGTAGCAGTGTCAGGCATTGGTCCAGTACCCATTTCAGGGTCTGGCGGGTTTCTGCGGCCTCTGGCGCGTCGTCTTGCAGCAGGGGTTTGGACAGCTCCACATACCAGTCGCAGACTTTGCCCCAGACGAATGCATAAAGCGCGTTGGCCGCATCGTTGAAGCGGTAGTTTTCGAGGGCTGCGTCGACCTCTTCGCGAACGCGGGCGGTTTCGCCGATGATCCATTTGTTCAACGTGTGATCGACATCCGCGTGGCTGGTGTAGTTCACCGATGGAACCCCGTCTTCGAACACGCCGTTCATTTCGGCAAAGCGGTGCGCGTTCCAGATCTTGGTGCCAAAGTTGCGGTAGCCCGCGATGCGCGCGGTATCGAGTTTCAGCGCGCCGCCCAAGGACGCCATGGCGGCGTTGGTAAAGCGCAGGGCGTCGGCTCCGTATTCGTCAATGATTTCCAGCGGGTCGATGACGTTGCCGACGGATTTCGACATCTTCTTGCCCTTGGCATCGCGGACGAGGCCGTGGAGATAGACGGTATCGAAGGGGATTTGGCCGACGGTATCAAGCTGCATCATCATCATCCGGGCGACCCAGAAGAACAGGATGTCCTGGCCCGTGATCAGATCGGAAGTGGGGAAGTATTTTTTGTAGGCTTCGGTTTCTTCGGGCCAGCCGAGGGTGCCGATTGGCCAAAGGCCGGAAGAGAACCACGTGTCTAGGACGTCGGGGTCTCGTGTTAGGCCAATAACGATCTTTCCGTTTTCACCGGTGGTGATATCCAACCCGACCTTGTCGCTCTTCGACATAACAACGTCGAAATTTTCACCGTAGTATTGGCGAGCTTCATGCAGCAATTCTGTTTCTGAAGAAGCGCAGAAAATTTTGGCGTTTACTGCATCATATCCGGAATGCTCAGTGTCGTTGAAAATTATTCCGTGCAACTCTCCATCATAGCATTTCGGCCCATACCAAACCGGAATCTGATGCCCCCACCACAGCTGGCGCGAGATGCACCAGGGCTCGATGTTGTCGAGCCAGTTGTAATAGGTTTTCTCGCCGCTTTCGGGCATGATCTTGACGTCGCCATTGCGCACGGCATCCAGTGCGGGGCCGACGATCTGGTCCGTGTCCACGAACCATTGGTCGGTCAGCATCGGCTCGATCACGACCTTTGAACGGTCTCCGAAGGGCTGCATGATCGGCTTGTTTTCGACGTAGGGGATGAGGGCGGGTTCTTCGTTTTCGGCCTCATCCGGTGGGTTGTCACCCACCCTACGGGGGTTTTCTGTCATGACGGCGAGGCCTTCGGCAGTGATGGCCTCTACGACCTTTTTGCGGGCTTTGAGCCGATCAAGGCCACGGTAGTCTTCGGGGACAAGGTTCATCGCGGCGATCATTGCCTCGTCAAACTCCAGCTCTCCGTTCGCGATCTTTTGGGCGGTTGCGGCTTCCTCAGCATAGGGTTTGCCGTCGGCGCGCATCGCGGCTTTGGTGTCCATGAGGTTGTACATGGGGATGCCGCCGCGCTTGGCGACTTGGTAGTCGTTAAAGTCATGCGCGCCGGTGATCTTGACCGCGCCCGAGCCGAAGTCTTTATCGGGGTATTCATCGGTGATGATCGGGATCAGGCGGCGGTGCTCTTTGGGGCCAACGGGAATTTCGCACAGTTTCCCGATGATGGGCGCATAGCGTTCATCGGACGGGTGCACGGCAACAGCGCCGTCGCCCAGCATGGTTTCGGGGCGGGTCGTTGCGATGGCGATGTAATCGCGGGTCTCGCGCAGGGTTACGTTGCCGTCTTCGTCTTTCTCGACATATTCATAGGTGGCACCGCCCGCGAGGGGGTATTTGAAGTGCCACATGTGACCGGGGACTTCGATGTTTTCGACCTCAAGATCGGAAATCGCGGTTTCAAAGCGCGGGTCCCAGTTGACCAGCCGTTTGCCGCGATAGATTTTGCCGGCGTTGTACATATCAACAAAGACTTTGATCACGGCGTCATGGAAGTTGGGCGAGTTTTCATGGCCCACGCGGGTGTCACCGGGGGCACCGGACATGGTGAAGGCGTTGCGCGACCAGTCGCAGGAGGACCCCAGACGTTTGAGCTGGCCGACGATGGTGTCAGCGGTGCTTTCTTTATAGGCCCATGCGTGTTCAAGGAATTCTTCGCGCGTCAGGTCCGTGCGTTTGATCTGGCTTTCGGCCAGCTTGTTTTCGACGGCCAGTTGCAAGGCGATGCCCGCGTGGTCTTGGCCGGGTTGCCACAGGGTGTCGAAACCGCGCATGCGGTGCCAGCGGACCAGAATGTCCTGAAGCGTGTTGTTAAAGGCGTGGCCGACGTGCAGCGATCCGTTGACGTTGGGCGGCGGGATCATCACGCAATAGGTGTCGTCACGGCTGGCATTTGCACCGGCTTTGAAGGCACCTGCGGTTTCCCATGCTTCGTACAAACGGGCTTCGGCCTTGGCGGCGTCAAAATTCTTATCAAGTGCCATGATCAGCGTCCTTCTTTAAACTTGATGATGATCTAGCGGAGCAAGGCGCAAAGGGGAAGGCTGGCGGGCGGAAAACTTGGGCGCGGGGGCCGACGTGGTGTTTTGCCCGTGGGCGGCTGGACATCAGGTTTTTCGGGGCTAATGTCGGCATCAACAGATGATGGATTTCCAAAGGATGCGCGCAGATGGATAAGTTCGGAAAAAGCCAGCCGGTCAAGCGGGTTGAAGATCTGCGGTTTCTGACGGGCGAAGGGCGCTATGTTGATGATATTGCGCCTGACAACGCGCTGCATGCTTATTTCTATCGCTCGCCGGTCGGGCATGGGGTGATTGCGTCGCTTGACGTGTCTGATGCGCGCGAGGCCGATGGCGTACACGCGGTGCTGACCATCGATGATCTGGAAGCGTCTGGCATGGATATTTCCATGGACGGTGCAATTTTGAAAAACCGAGACGGGACAGATGGGGCGAAACCGCTGCGCCCGATGCTGGCCAAGGGGCGCGTGCGCTTTGTGGGCGAACCGGTGGCCATTGTGATTGCAGACACGCTGGATCAAGCCCGCGATGCGGCTGAATTGATCCTGCTGGATGTGGATGATTTGCCCACGCATATGACGCTTGAGCGGGGCGGAGAGGCGCTGCACGAAGAAGCGCCTGATAATCTGGCCTTTGATTGGGGGCTGGGCGATGAGGAAGCCACGCAAAAGGCATTCGATGCGGCGGCCAAGACCGTTAGCCTAGATGTGGGTGACAACCGCATCATCGTCAATTCACTGGAGCCGCGTGGCTGTTATGCCGAATGGGATGACGGCAAACTGCACGTGTCCAACAATGGCCAAGGGGTTTGGGTCCACAAGGGCAACCTGAAACGTGTTTTCGCGCTGGAAGACGAACAGGTCCGCGTGACAAACCCCGATACCGGTGGCGGCTTTGGCATGAAGGCGATGGCCTATCCTGAGTATTTCTCGGTCGCGCAGGCGGCGCGTGTTGTGGGACGCCCGGTGCGCTGGATGTCGGACCGGACCGAAGCGATGCTGAGCGACAATGGCGGGCGCGATCTGACGTCGCTGGCGGAATTTGCATTTGATGAGAATAACAAGATCACCGCCTACCGCGTCAGCACAAAATGCAATCTGGGGGCCTATAACAGCCAGTTCGGCCAACCCATTCAAGCGACGCTGTTTAGCAGGGTCTTGATGGGCGTGTACGACGTGCAGACCACATGGCTGCAGGTCGAAGGCTATTATACCAACACTGTGCAGGTCGATGCCTATCGCGGCGCCGGCCGGCCCGAGGCGATCTATGTCTTGGAGCGCTTGATGGACCGTGCCGCGCGTGAACTGGGGGTTGATCCGTGGGAGCTGCGGCGCATCAACTTTATCAAGCCCGATCAGTTTCCCTATACCTCAGCCACCGGCGAGACTTATGACGTTGGTGAATTCGATCGTTTGCTGACCCGCGCCGCGGCTGAGGCTGACCGCGACGGTTTTGAGGCGCGCAAGGCTGCGGATGCGGCCAAGGGGCTGCTGCGGGGGCAGGGGCTTTGCTATTACATCGAAAGCATCTTGGGTGATCCGTCCGAGGGCGCGAAGGTCGAGTTTAACGATGATGGCACCGTGTTCATTTATGTGGGGACGCAATCGAACGGGCAGGGCCACGAGACGGTTTATGCGCAGTTCCTGTCCGATCAGACAGGCATTCCGGCCGATCTTATCCACGTGATCCAAGGCGACAGTGACTTGATCAAACAAGGTGGCGGGACAGGCGGGTCACGGTCTGTGACCACGCAGAACACAGCGACATTGGCAACGGTGGCCAAGATGACCGAGGCCTTTACCGCGTTTCTGGTCGATGAAATGGGGGTGCCCGCATCCGAGATCAGCTTTGACGATGAACGGTTCCGTGCCGAGGGGTCTAACATGACACCCACTATGCTGGAGGTTGCCGATCTGGCCCGCGAAAAAGGCCGCGACGATCTGTTGGTGCAGCATGAACGCGCGACATTGCCAGGGCGCAGCTATCCCAACGGGGCACATGTGTCAGAGGTGGTGATCGACCCTGAAACAGGCGTGGTGACGGTTGAAAACTATACGGTGGTCGATGATTTTGGCAATCTGATCAACCCGATGCTGGCCGCAGGTCAAGTGCATGGCGGGGTTGCCCAAGGTATCGGGCAGGCCATTCAAGAACATGTCGTCTATGACGAGGACGGCCAATTGTTGACCGCATCCTTCATGGACTACGCAATGCCGCGCGCGGCGGATGTGCCGTTTATCACGTTCAATTCCGAACCCGTCCCCTCAACCGCGAACCTGATGGGGATGAAGGGCTGTGGCGAGGCCGGCACCGTTGGCGCATTGGCGGCGGTGTCGAATGCGGTTCAAGATGCGTTGTGGGATCGTGGTGTGCGTCAGGCGGATATGCCGTTCACGCCGCATAAGGTCTGGGCGTTGCTGAATGATCAGGCCATCGCGGCAGAATAAGGTCGCGGTTTGGTTGGGTGAAAGGTGGGGAGGGGGCGCTGCCCCCGGCCCTGACGGGCCACCCCCGGGATATTTTTAAGCCAGAGAAGCGTGCGGGCTATTTCACGATTTGCATGACGATGCAGGTGGTGGAGCCTGTGGCGTAAAGTTTGCCATCGTCGACTCCACGGATTTCGCCATGGGCGATGCCGGTGGAGCGGCCGACGTGGTCAACCGTGCCGATGCATTCGATTTGGGTGCCCAAGGGAATGGCGCGCAGAATGTTGATTTTATATTCGAGCGTTGTGTAGATCGAGCCGCGCGGGACCTTGGTTTGCACCGCACAGGCCATCGCGGAATCGAGCAGCGTACCATACCAGCCGCCATGCACCGTGCCCAAGGGGTTTGTCACATTGAATTCCGGGGCACCACGGAACACTGCGCGGCCTTCGGCAACTTCGTGAATGATATAACCCATGGTTTGGCCAATGGGAGGGCCGGGGTTGGTGCCGTCCAGAATTTTCTGCATGAATTCAAGGCCCGACAGCTTTAGCGCTTCTTCCCGGGGAAGCAGGTCTTGGGGGCCTTTGGCGATGCTTGGCATGATAAAACTCCGGCAGTTAGATGCCGGAGAAGAGTGTGGAGTTTGCGGCCTGAGGGCAAGCCCGTGTTTGGTCTTACGCCACGTCCGACAGGGATGTTTGCGCCGTCACGCCCAAGGCACGGCAAACGCTGCGCGTCAGCTCAGGCCGGTTTAGGGTGTAGAAATGCAGGTTTTCAACGCCTTCGTCCACAAGGGTGCTGCACATCTCAGTGCACAGCGCCGTCGACAGCAGATCGTGGCGATCATCGCGGATCGCTGTTTCAAAGGCATCGTCCAGCCAAGCAGGTACTTGGGTGCCACAGCGCGTGGCAAAGCCGCGGGCCGCTTTCCAATTGGTGATCGGCATGATGCCGGGGGTGATGGTTTTGGTGATGCCAGCCGCCGCGCAGTCATCGCGGAACCGCAGGAATGTGTCGGCCTCAAAGAAGAACTGAGTGATCGCCTCGTCCGCGCCAGCGTCGAATTTGCGTTTGAGCCATTCGATATTCTGTGCCTGATCCACGCTTTCGGGATGTGGTTCAGGATAGGCCCCGACACGCAGGGTGAAATTGCCCGTGGCGGTCAAAGCCTCGATCAGTTCGACGCTGTTGGCAAAGCCGTCGGGATGCGGGGTAAACACGCTCGCCCCGTTTTCAGGATCGCCGCGCAAGGCCACGATATCGGTCACGCCTATTTCGGCAAAGCTGTTGGCGACTTCCATGGTTTCAGACTTGCTAGCCCCGACGCAGGTCAGATGTGCGGCCACGGGCAGGCCCGAGGTACGGCGCAGAACATGGGCGGAATCGTGGGTCAGATCGCGGGTTGTCCCGCCCGCGCCATAGGTGACCGAGAAGAAACGTGGTGATAAAGGGGCCAGCGCCTGTGCGGTGTCCCATAGCCGGAACGACGCGTCGACGGACTTTGGCGGGAACACTTCGAAAGAGACGGCGGGGCTAGGCATTTTCGGCATCCTGTTTTTGCTTTCATCCCTTGTCGCACAGATTTAGTTGTGAAA
The DNA here is from genome assembly GCF_900116285.1 of Sulfitobacter marinus. Taxonomy (GTDB): domain Bacteria; phylum Pseudomonadota; class Alphaproteobacteria; order Rhodobacterales; family Rhodobacteraceae; genus Sulfitobacter; species Sulfitobacter marinus. The sequence goes on from NZ_FPAJ01000002.1 coordinate 274,454, forward strand.
CAAACTCATAACTTTCATCTTCAACATGAGTAACGCCTCATATGCATATCGAGTTCCGCCATTTGCGCACCATTCAGGCCATTCACGAGGCCGGTGGTTTGGCGCGTGCCGCTGACCAGATGAACATCACCCAATCAGCATTGTCGCATCAGGTTAAAGGGCTCGAAGATCAAGCGGGGGTCGAGCTGTTTGTACGCCGGTCCAAGCCGCTTAAGCTGTCACCGGCGGGGTTGCGATTGCTGAAGCTGGCACAGCAGGTGTTGCCGCAGCTGGAGGCGGCACAGGCCGAGTTTATGGGGCTGCGCGCGGGCAGCACGGGGCGGATGCATATCGCGATTGAATGCCATGCGTGTTTTGAATGGCTGTTTCCGGTGCTCGAGCAGTTTCGGAAACTATGGCCGGATGTGGATGTGGATATTCGCCCTGGTCTGGCCTTCGATGCCCTGCCTGCATTGCTGCGCGAGGAAGTGGATCTGGTGGTGTCATCGGATCCCGAAGACCTGCCCGGCGTCGAATTTGTCGAGTTGTTTGATTACAATCCGGTGTTCGTTGCGGCCAGCGCCCATCCATTGGCTGCCAAGCCATATGTCGAAGCCAGCGATTTTCGCGCCGAGACGTTGATTACCTATCCGGTTGAGCGGACCCGGCTGGATGTGTTCAGCCAGTTGCTGATCCCTGCCAAGGTTGAGCCACTGGCGATCCGGCAGGTGGAATTGACGGCGGTGATTTTGTTACTGGTTGCGTCCAACCGTGGTGTGTCGGTGTTGCCAGATTGGGTGGTGCGCGAGGTGAAATACAGCAGCGATTATGTGACGCGTCCGCTGACAAAAAACGGCATCACCCGCAGGCTTTATGCAGCGGTGCGGCGCGATGATCTAGGCAAACCATATATGGAAAAATTGCTGAAGCTGGCGGGCGAGGAAGCGCGGAAGCTGCAGCAGTTTTGAAACTGGGCTGCGGGGTTTGTTGTCTTTGCCCATCGGTCGTTCAATGCCAGCATAGGTAATGTGAGCTTTGTCGAAAGCGCCGGTTTGGGGCTGTAGATGAAATCATCAATGTTTGTATCGCCCAAGCCGTTATAAAACGCCATTTCACTTTTCCCGCTCTTCCAGCAGAACCCGAAGGTCTTCCCGCGTCAGCCCTATATCATCCAGCCACCGATCATCTTTACGCATCAACAACCACGCCATTGATCGCCGTCGATCATGCAGAGCCTTCCAGCGTTTCAATAGTTTCCAAATCATTTGCTGTCTGCCTTTCCATCACGAAAGCCAGTTTTCAGCGATTAATTGACATCAATCAAATGCATAGTAATGATGGTAGGCATATAAAATTATGATGGGTATCTGCCATGCAGCCACCACTTGATAGCAATCTCATGCGCGGTTTTCTGGCGGTTGTTGACGCAGGCTCGGTGACGCGTGCGGCTGATCAAATGGGCCGCACGCAATCAGCCGTGTCCATGCAAATTCGCAGGCTAGAAGAAAGCCTGGGCCAGAGCGTTTTTATCCGTGAACCGCAAGGGGTCAGTCTTACCGAAAGAGGTAGACAACTGTTGCCTTATGCGCGCCGGGTTGTCGGCCTGCTGGATGAGACGGCAACAGCCTTGCGGGAAAAACCGCTTTCTGGGCCGGTGCGTGTCGGCATACCTGATGAATATGTGCAAAGCATCTTGCCCTCGGCTCTTGCATCATTTTCACAACGCCATCCCGATACACAGGTAACCGCCCGTTGCGATTTCAGCGCGCCGCAGTTGGCGGCGTTGGCGGCCGACAAGATTGATCTCGCAGTGGTTTACGAAGGCTATAGCGAAGATGAAGTCGAGGTTCTTGCCGTTGATCCGACGGTCTGGGTCACATCGATCTCTCACTCCCAGCACTTGTGCCGGCCTTTGCCCATATCGATCTATTTCAGTTCGGATTGGTGTCGCGACTACGCTCTGCATTCGCTGGACCAGATTGGAATAGACTATTACCCGGCCTTCGAATGCGACACGTCGGCGAGCATGCGCAGCGCCGTCATAAACGGCATTGCAATTGCTCCCTTGGCGCGCAGCTCCATTCCGTCTGGATGCCGTGAACTCACAGCTGAGGACGGTTTTGTGACGATCGACAATGCGCGCGTCGTTCTGCACCGCAATGCCGCAGGCACATCACCTGCGATTGAAGCGATGGTCGCGACGCTGCGCGATGCCTTCTGCCCATTTGCTGAAAAACGTGTAGGTTTTGGGCCGTAGGCATACCCGGCCTAAGTCGGTAGTCATGCAAGATGTAGCATCGCGCAATTTAGGGACGGCCTTCTACTGCCCGGTTGCCGAAGCTGCGCAATCGTTCTTGAGTAGGAGGAAATGTGGTTTCGCAAGGCGTTACATATCGCCTGCTTACCTTAAAAACAGGCAGGGACGCTGACGCCCCTGCCAGATCGATTTAGACGACCTTGACGATTGCCTTGCCGTTGTTGCCACCGGTCAGCAAATCCATAAAGGCTTGGGGTGCGTTTTCCAGACCTTCGGTGATGTCTTCTTGGACGGCGATTGAGCCATCCGCCACTTTGGGTGCGACTTCTTTTAGGAAGTTGGGGAAGTTGCCCCAGTGGTTGGAAATGATGAAGCCGTTCACGCTGAGGAAGTTCACCAAGATCGTGCGCCATAGTTTTGGTGCTGTCAGGGCTTCTTGGGCTGCATTCGCGCCCAGACCACCGGCGTTATACCATGCAATCATGCCGCAGATCGGAATACGGCCAAAGGGGTTCATCAGGGGCATCACGGCCTCAAGCACTTTGCCACCGACGTTTTCGAAATAGATGTCGATGCCTTTGGGGCAGGCTTCTTTCAGCGCGGCGCGCAAGGATTTTGCATCCGGATACGCGCGGTGATCCAGACATTCGTCAAAGCCGAAATGCTCCTTGGCTGTTGCGCATTTATCCGCACCGCCCGCAATGCCCACCACGCGCAGCCCGTGCGTCTTGGCGATCTGGCCGACCATGGACCCGACGGGGCCGGTGGCGGCAGCAACAACCAGCGTTTCGCCTGCCTTGGGGCGACCATATTCCATAAGACCTTGCCAACCGGTAAAGCCGGGCATGCCCAAGACGCCCAATGATGTGGTGATCGGTACCTGCGCAGGGTCAACCTTGCGCAGCATTTTGGCGGGTTGCACACCATGGGTGGACCAGCCGAACATACCGAAAGCGAAATCACCAGGTTTGAAATCGGGGCTGTTGGAGGCAATCACCTCGCCGACCGAACCGCCTTCCATCGTGCCGCCGATAGGCACGGGGGCCGCGTAAGATTTCGCGTCATCCATGCGGCCGCGCATATAAGGGTCAAGCGACATATAGTGCACGCGCACCAGCACTTCGCCATCGCCCGGCGTTGGCACGGCAGATTCCTCTAGGCGAAAGTTATCGGCCGTGGGCGCGCCATCGGGGCGGGATGCCAAGACGATATGTTTCATTGTATCGGTCATTTCGGGGTCCTCCAATTAATTCCTCAGGGGTACCGTATCTGGAAACCCTAACGGCGCAAGGCGGGTTCATCCGGCACGTTACGTCAGAGCCTTGTTTACCCTGATAGGGCTTTGGCATTCTGGCCCTTGGCAATCTGGGCTTGCGGGCTTAAAGGGAGGGCTGATTGAATGAAGGGCGCGGAAAATGGTTGGCAGTGCAAATCTAAACATCATGATCAAGGCCGCGCGGCGCGCAGGCCGTGGGCTGATCAAAGATTTCCGTGAGGTTGAAAACCTTCAGGTGTCCAAGAAAGGTGCCGGTGATTTTGTGACCCGCGCCGACATTCAGGCCGAAAAGATCATCAAAGAAGAATTGATGGGCGCACGCCCGACCTATGGTTGGCTGGCCGAGGAAGGTGGCGAAGACGAAGGGCAAGACCCGACACGCCGCTGGATCGTTGACCCGCTGGATGGCACGACGAACTTCCTCCATGGTTTGCCGCATTGGGCGATCTCGATCGCGTTGGAGCACAAAGGCCAAATCGTTGCGGGTGTTGTGTTCGACCCTGCCAAGGACGAAATGTTCTTTGCTGAAAAGGGTGCCGGTGCCTGGATGAACGACATGCGTTTGCGTGTGTCTGGCCGTCACCGGATGATCGAATCCATTTTTGCCACGGGCCTGCCCTTTGCTGGTCGTGCCGATTTGCCTGACACCCTGCGCGAGTTGGGACGGATGTTGCCCGTTTGCGCCGGTGTGCGGCGTTGGGGTTCTGCATCGCTGGATCTGGCCTATGTGGCCGCGGGTCGTTTTGACGGCTATTGGGAACGCCGCCTGAATTCCTGGGATCTGGCTGCGGGCATGCTGATCGTGCGCGAAGCGGGCGGTATGGTTGAACCGTTGAACCCGGAAGGCGATATCCTTGCCGATGGTGAGATCGTTTGTTCGAACGAAGCCTTGTTCAACGGATTTGCAAAAGTCGCACGCGGCTGATTTCGTGGCTGGGCCGGGATGCCTTCGGCGAGGATTTAAACCCATTTGGAAAACCGGCGTTGGTTTAACGATCAACTGATGGCGCGCGCTATTTGCGTTTCACCTTGGGAATATGGCTGCGTCGTGTCGGGTAGGTCGCATCGGGGTGGGGCGGATGGCCCTGGGTTCGTGACCAGAACCTTGGCCCGCCCAAGCGCAGCCAGATCGGGATGGCCAAAACTATTCCAACGATAAATCCGCCAGCATGCGCCCAATAGGCCACGCCGCCCGACGTTGGGTCTGCGCCGACGCCGCCGATGAATTGCATGCCGAGCCACAGGCCCAGCATGATCCAGGCGGGGATCGGCAGGATGCGGAAAAACACGATAAAGATAATCAGAACATCGACTTTGGCCTTGGGGTAGAGCAGCAGGTAGCCGCCCATTACGCCCGCGATTGCCCCCGAAGCCCCTACTGTGGGCACGCCCGACATTGGGCCCGAGATGACATGAGCCGCCGCCGATAAGATGCCGCAGGCAAGATAGAAGCCCAGATATCCCATATGGCCCATCTCGTCTTCGATGTTGTCGCCAAAAATGTATAGAAACAGCATGTTGCCAGCGAGGTGCATCCAGCCTCCGTGCAAGAACATTGACGTAAAGACCCCGGTGTACCCGCCGCCCATCGTCACGCGTTCCGGCAAAAGTGCCCAGTTGTAAAAGAAAAGGTTGATCGCCCGGGGATCGTTCATCAAGCTGACATAGCTTAGAAACACGCCGATGTTCACCGCCATAAGCAGGTAGGTCACGTAAGGTGTGCGCCCGGATGGGTTATGGTCGCGGATCGGAAACATGACGCGACCCTTAGCCATCGCTGGGGCAGGGTCAAGAGTTTGGATGAGGCGAAGTATCGAATGAAGATCACATGTTTGCACACTGGCCAAAGCCATGTTGAAGGGTTTACCCGCCTGTTCGACGCCGAAGGCTGGGACGGCGCTGTCGAGCATATTGTCCGCGACGATTTGTTGTCGCGCGCCCAGGCTGAGGGGACCGAGGCTGTGGCGGCAGATGTAGCAGCAGTGCTTGAGCGGTTTACGCAGGCCGATACGGTGCTGTGCACCTGCTCGACGCTGGGTGCGCTGGTTGAACGCTTGGGTGGCGACAACGTGTTGCGGATTGACCGACCGGCGATGGAGGCGGCGGCTTGCCACCGCTCCGTGATGCTGGCGATTTGCTTGGAAAGCACGCGCGCGCCGAGTGTCGCGTTGTTTCAGGACTGTGCCAAAGGGAGCGTGCCAAATGTCGTCTTCTGCGAGGATGCGTGGCCATATTTCGAAGCAGGTGATACGCTGGGGTTCAACCGTTCGATTGCGCAGTCGGTTGGGGCGGCCATGATTGCAGCGCCCCAGACGGACTGCATTGTTTTAGCGCAAGCGTCGATGCAGGGGGCGGCCCCCTATCTGCTGGATATTGGCTTGCCGGTGTTGGCGACGCCCCCCTTGGCCGTGCGGCGGGCAATCAAGGTCGCCCGCCGGTAACTTTTATCCAGCAGCGCCCAGCAGCTGCGCGTTCCCGCCAGAGGCCGTTGTGTCTACGCACAGATGGCGTTCGGCGCGCACGCGTGCGGTGTCAGGCAGCCCCCGTATGAGCGGCACAATCGGGCCGTCCCGTTTGGCAAGCGCCTGTTCGATGGCGCGGGCGGTTTCTTCGTCGCCCCACCACAGGATGCCGCCATAGTTGGGGCCGTTTGCAAGCGACGCAATGTCGATCTTGCCCGCGGTTTTAAGCGCGCTGCCAGCAAGTGCCTTGACGGCGCGTGCCTGTTCGGTTGCGGTCGCGTCGCCCGGCCCCATGCACAGCAAGGCAGGTCGCGGCAGTGAACTGAGGCGATTGGTTTCGCCTGTCGGGCCGGGTAGGGTGATCGTTTCAATTACTGTGTTTGAATGATCCGGCACCGGAGGCAGATCGTTTTGGGCTTTGGTCCAGCTTTCGTCGACCGATTTCAGATCAGGCGCGCCGAAACGGGGCAGATAGTTCGGGCCGCCTGCTTTGGGGCCTGTGCCAGAAAGTCCCTCTCCGCCAAAGGGTTGCGAGCCGACGATGGCACCGATCTGGTTGCGGTTCACGTAAATATTGCCCGCCTCGATCCGTTCAGAGACATGCTGCACCCGGTCGTCGATACGGGTTTGCAGGCCAAAGGTCAGGCCATAGCCAGTGGCATTAATATCATCGATGACCTTGTTAAGCTGCGTGGACTTAAAGGTTGCGACATGCAGCACGGGGCCGAATATCTCGCGCTTTAGATCAGAGATGCTATCGATGCGGATCATTGTGGGTGGGATGAACGTGCCTTTGCCCGGGGCAGTCATTTCGGCGATCACACGGCCCTCACTGCGGGCTGTGTCGATATGGTCGGCGATGCCTTTACGGGCCGTCTCGTCGATGACGGGGCCGATATCGGTCGAAATGTCCCAAGGATTGCCCATGACCATGACCTCGATCGCGCCTTCGATCATCTCGATCAGTTCTTTGGCGATGTCCTCTTGGACATAGAGGCAGCGCAGGGCGGAGCAGCGTTGCCCGGCCGATTGGAAGGCGCTTTCCACGATGGCTTGGACGGCCTGTTCGGGCAGGGCGGTGCTGTCTACGATCATGGCGTTCAGCCCGCCGGTTTCCGCAATAAGCGGGGTGCCGGGGGCGCAATGATCGGCCATGGATTGGCGAATTTTCAGGGCTGTCGCGGTCGAGCCGGTAAAGGCCACACCGTTCACCCGTGCATCAGAGGTAAGTGCTGCACCCACATCCCCGCCACCGGGCAGCAGTTGCAATACCTCGCGGGGCACGCCGGCCTCGTGCAGAATGGATACCGCCAGAAACGCGATCAATGGGGTTTGCTCGGCCGGTTTTGCAAGTACTGCGTTGCCCGCGGCGAGGGCGGCGCTGACCTGTCCGCAGAAAATCGCCAGCGGGAAGTTCCACGGCGAAATACAGGTGAAGACGCCAGCGGGGGGTACATTCGTTGCTTGCGAGGCGTAGTAGCGCAGGAAATCAACGGCTTCACGCAGTTCGCCAACGCAGTCGAGCAGGCTTTTGCCTGCTTCGCGGGCGAGCAGCGCGAAAATTTCACCATAATGCGCTTCGAGCATATCAGCAGCTTTGAGCAGCACCTCTTGGCGCACCTCAAGCGGGGCCTTCCAGATTTCCGCTGTGTCAAAGGCGTTTTTCACATCCGCCTCAGACGCATTGCGCACGGTGCCGGGGCTGCGGCCAACTGCGGCTGGGTTCTGCAAACGCACGGCTTTCTTTGGCTTTGCCTCGGCTGCGATCAACGGCGTCGCGGCCCAACTGTGCGCCTTCCATGGCGCACGTGCGGATTCGATCATATCCAACGTGGGGGTATGCATCAGATCAAACCCCATCGAGTTTACGCGGATCGGCTGGAACAGCTCGGGTCCGGTCGGGATTTGAAGAGCCGCTTCGGACAGGCCGTCGAACGGATCGGCGGCGACTTCTTCTGGCGGCACATTTTCGTCAACGATCTGGTTCACAAAGCTGGAGTTCGCCCCGTTTTCCAGCAAGCGGCGGACCAGATAGGCCAGCAAATCCTTATGTGCGCCCACAGGTGCATAGACCCGGCAATGGGTGCCGTGTTTTTCCATGACGATGTTATGGAGCGTTTCGCCCATGCCATGCAGGCGCTGGAATTCGAATTTTTCCTTGTCTTCCGCCATGTGCAAAACGGCAGCAACCGTGTGCGCGTTGTGGGTGGCGAACTGGGGATAGATCCGGTCGGTCATGTTCAGCAATTTGCGCGCATTCGCGATATAGGACACGTCTGTTGCCGCTTTTTGGGTGAAGACAGGGAACCCATCGACGCCTTTGACTTGGGCGCGCTTGATTTCGGTGTCCCAATAGGCCCCTTTCACCAGACGGACCATGATTTTGCGGTCGTGGCGGATCGCCATGTCATAGAGCGCGTCAATCACAACGCCCGCGCGGGGGCCGTAAGCTTGGACGACGACGCCAAAACCCGCCCATCCGGACAATGCAGGCTCGGACAGTACCTTTTCGATGACGTCCAAGGATAGCCCCAGACGGTCGGCCTCTTCTGCGTCGACATTCAGCCCCATACCTGCGGATTTGGCGAGCAGGGCCAGCGCACGCAGACGCGGCACCAGATCGCGCATAACGGATGCTTCCTGCGCGACCTCGTAACGGGGGTGCAGCGCGGATAGTTTGACAGAGATACCGGGGTTTTTGCGGCTGTCCTTGTGGGTGCAGGCCACGGCAATGGCCGAAATTGCGCGGCTATAGCTGAGGTGATAGCGCTTGGCATCGGCTTCGGTACGGGCCGCTTCGCCCAGCATGTCATAGGAATAGGTGTATCCCTTTTTCTCCATGCCTTTGGCGCGCTCCATCGCGGCATTGATGTTTTCACCCAGAACAAACTGGCGGCCCATTTCCTTCATTGCGCGGCTAACGGCAGTGCGGATGACAGGTTCGCCCAGACGCTTGATCGCCGCACGGATGTGGCGCACGGGGCCCGGTTGTTCGTCGTCCAGCACGCGGCCGGTCAGCATCAAGCCCCATGTCGATGCATTCACCAGCGGTGATGTCGAATGCCCCATATGGCGGCCCCAGTCTGAGGGGGCGATTTTATCCTCGATCAGCGCATCAATGGTATCGGCATCGGGCACGCGAAGCAGGGCCTCGGCCAGACACATCAAAGCGACACCTTCATCCGTGGACAGGCCGTATTCGGCAAGGAATACTTCCATAAGGCCGGGGGCGGTGTGGCTGCGAATGGCACGCACGATATCTGCGGCGTTTTTTGTGATCTCTATCCGATCTTCGGGTGACAGCTGAGTGTTTCGGATCAGTTCATGCAGAACATGTTCCTGATCGGCGTAGGTGCCTGCATCGATTTGATGACGCAAAATCGGGGAAGAATCACGTGCCATTTTGGGCTCCTATGTTTAATTGGACTAGTTTACTGTGCGATTTGAAGTAAGAGTGACTGATTGCCCCCGATTTGATAGGCAAACCGATTTAATATTGGGTGTTCGACGTGACAAATGACGACTTTAAGATGGACCGCTTTGATGCGGCGATTCTAACGGTTCTGGCCGAAGATGGCCGGATTAGCATCACTGATCTGGCCAAGCGGATCGGCCTGTCCAAATCGCCCACTCAGGCGCGTCTGCGCCGGCTAGAAGTCGCTGGCGTTATTCTGGGTTATCGCGCGCTGCTAGACCCGATCCGCTTGGGTCTTGACCACGTTGCATTTGTCGAGGTCAGGCTGAGTGATACGCGGGAAGTCGCGCTCAAGGCGTTTAATGCCGCCGTCCTGAAGGTGCACGAGATCGAACAGGTGCACATGATCGCAGGCAGCTTTGATTACCTGCTAAAGGTGCGGACCCGCGATATGGCGGCCTATCGGGCGTTTCTGGGCGAAACGATTACCACGCTGCCTTATGTGTCCAGTACATCGACCTATGTGGCGATGGAGGCCGTTAAGGAAATCATGCTCGCAGATGTGACTTGACTGAAACGGGGCGGCTGCGCTCCATTGGGGTATGCGCCTTTCATTCGCCCTTGTGTTAATCTGTGGCCCCGCTTTTGCGGCAACCTGTCCTGCACCGCCGGATGTGGCGTCAGAGCTGACACAGCTCTTTGAAAGTGCCCGGAAGGCCGGTGATTTCCGTGAGGGTCAGATGCTTTCGAACAAGATGTGGGATGTCTGGCTGCGCGCGCCCGACGATGCCGCCCAAGAAGTGTTGGACAGGGGGATGCGCAAGCGCGGTGTTTACGACTTTGTTGGTGCGCTGTCGGATTTTGACCGCCTGGTCGCCTATTGTGCCACCTACGCTGAAGGGTACAACCAGCGTGCCTACATTCATTTCCTGCGCGAAGATTATGAAAACGCGCTGATTGATCTGGATATTGCCCTTAGGCTCCAGCCTTTGCACGTTGCTGCACAGTCGGGCAGGGCGCTGACCCTGATGAAGCTTGGCCGCATCCCGGAGGCCCGCGCGCAACTGCTTGTGGCCGTCCAAAACAACCCGTGGCTGTCAGAAGCAGCGCTTTTGGCCAAAGATGCGCCACTTGGACCGGCCGGAGACGACATCTGACCATTTACACTGCCAGCAACCAAGCTATTGTGCGCGTCGCTGCGGGCGTGATGGAATGGTAGACATACCAGACTTAAAATCCTTGAGTCTGTGCGGTAAAACGCATACGGAACAAGGCGTTGCGACGAAGAGACTGTTTTCAGGCCCGATATAGGCCCGAAACTGAAAGTTGAAGAACAACGCCAGATGCGGGCGTGATGGAATGGTAGACATACCAGACTTAAAATCTGTTGGGCCTTGTGCCCGTGTGGGTTCGAGTCCCACCGCCCGCACCAAATTACGAAGTAATAACAACAGCATAAATAGTTATTGCAAATTTTCCAACATAAGCTAAAAATACCAACATTAGATGAAATTCTACAGTGGGTGAGGAACCGTGCAATTGACTCCTGTCCAATGCAGAATGGCAAGAGCTGGTGTGAGCCTGTCCCGTGCAAAACTTGCCGACTTGGCTGGCGTATCTGCTGCCACTTTGGCTGATTTTGAAGGCGGCAAACGAGAGTCTTACGATCGAACAGTAAGAGACATACAATCTGTCCTTGAGGGTCTAGGGGTCACGTTTCTTGTGTCAAATGAAGACGGCCCGGGAGTCCGCGTCAATGAAGGCTGAGCGGAAACTAAGATTTGTTGACCTGTTCAGCGGGTTGGGAGGATTCCATACGGCTCTGTCACGTATGGATTGCGAATGTGTTTTTGCGTGTGAAATCGATCAAGGCTTGCGGAATTTGTATCAGTCCAATCACGGTATTCGACCGGCTGCAGATATTCGGTTTGCATGGAAGGACATTCCTCCTCACGACATATTGTGCGCAGGTTTCCCTTGTCAGCCATTTTCGAAAGCGGGATCTCAAAAGGGGTTTGAGTGTGAAGACTCGGGAGATCTGTTCGATTACATTCTCAAGGCCATCGACAAGCATGATCCTCGGTTTTTGATTTTTGAAAATGTTCCGAACATCATGCGCCACAATCATGGGGAGACCTGGCGAAGGATCGAAAGTAGTCTGCGAGGACGGGGCTACGAAGTAGAAGCGCAGGAGCTATCGCCGCACCACTTCGGTATCCCTCAGGTGCGACCAAGGGCAATTATCGTTGGGGCAAAAGACCTCTCTGATTTTGATTGGCCAGCACTTTCAAATGCGCCTTCGAAACTTCATCTTTCTTCAATACTGGATGTTAATCCCAACGATGCTGATTGCCTTTCGGACGATTACCTTCGGTATTTGGAAGTTTGGGAAGAATTTCTTCGCGTTATCCCAAGCGGTATCAAACTGCCATCTTTCCCAATCTGGGCTATGGAGTTTGGTGCAAACTATCCTGTCGAGGAACGTACACCTAGTTCATATCATAAGAACTACTTGGCTAGGTTTAGAGGGAAGTTTGGAGCCAGTTTGGCTAAGATGTCAAAAGGGCATCAACTCGCGGCCCTCCCTGCGTATGCTCGTGGCTTGGAGCGGACCTTTCCTAGGTGGAAGATCAAGTTCATTCTCCAAAACCGAGAGTTCTATGAGCAGAATAAAGATCACTTAAGAGGATGGCTGCCAAAAGTTCAGGAATTTGCGCCTAGCTTCCAGAAGTTCGAGTGGAACTGGCAGGATGGCTCAAGAACATTGTGGGACAAAGTCATTCAGTTCAGGGCGTCGGGCATTAGGGTTAAGAATCCCGCTACTGCGCCTTCTCTGGTTGCGCTTACGACCAGTCAGGTTCCTGTAGTGGCTTGGGAAAAACGATATATGACAATGAGAGAATGCGCCCGACTACAAAGCATGGACGGTCTTCAAAGTTTGCCGGAGAGTAAAACACGGGCATATAAAGCCCTCGGGAACGCCGTGAATGTTGATGTAATTTCTTTGGTCGCTGACAATCTTTTGAATACGATTCGCGTGCGAGAAGCAAACGAGCGAGACCAATTGGAAATTGTGCCCGATGTTGTAGTGAACTTGGGTTGAAAGGACGCGACATGAAGCAGAGAAAAATTGAATATATTGATCTCGATTCCATTGCGCTTGATCCAAGGAACCCTCGGCTCGGGCGCTCTGCGCATAACAAAGACCTAGCGCAAGATGAAATCTTCAATCTGATGCGGGACTGGTCGTTGGAAGAACTGGCGACGTCATTCTTAGAGAGCGGTTTTTGGGCGCACGAAGCTGTTCTTTGTGTGGAAGAGGAAATCCACGGGGATGTGCGTCTAGTTGTAATTGAGGGCAATCGGCGGATTGCGGCCCTCAAAAGGCTACAGAAGACTTTTGGAGGTGACGAAACCTCTCGCAAATGGCTGGAAATTATCGATGGCGTGGCCCAACCAGACAAATTGTTTGGAGAAGTGCCTTTCATTCGCTTGGATGCCCGAGAGGAGGTTGATGCGTTTCTGGGTTTCAGGCACGTCACCGGGATTAAGGAGTGGGCTCCCCCGGAGAAAGCCCAATTCATTTCTAAATTAATCGATGAAAATGGCCTTACTTATCGCGATGTAATGCGCCAAATTGGGAGTAAGACTCCGACCGTTCAACGCAATTATATTGCTTATTCAATCTTGATCCAAATGGAGGATACAGAAGGATTGGACATTGGCAAAGTAGAGGACAAGTTCAGCGTATTGTTCTTGTCCCTTGCAAGAAGCGCAGTACGCGACTTTCTCGGGGTAGCAGACAAGTTTGATGTTGAGCCAAAAGACGTAAGACCACCTGTTTCCGACAACCACATCGTCAATCTTAAAGAATATGCGCGCTGGCTGTTTGGTGACGAAGAGAACGCGCCTGTCGTCACAGATTCAAGGCAGGTAGATAAGTTTGCGACAGTGCTGGCGAGTGACGAGGGACTAGATTACCTCAGAACAGTCAAGCGGCCGAGTCTAGAAAAAGCGTTTGTAATTGCAGGTGGTGATCAAGAGGAATTGTACGAATTGATGACAACGGCTGCATATAATGTAGAGGAAGCACTTTCCTCAATCCATCACTATGCTCAAGATGAAAAACTCATACGTGTTGTCAAACGCCTATCAGCCAATGTTGCTCAGATAAATAAAATTTTCGAGTTGTAATTAGTATGCTCAAAATTCCTGGTAAGAATTTTTCACGTTCTGTGAACACCATAAATATCGAGACAAATACTCTTGCAGATTGGTTAGAGGCATCTCTGCTCTTTGATGAGAATGAAGTGTCCAAAAGCGATATTGTGGACATCTTGATTGAGGAGAATATCTGTGCTGACGGTGGTCAAGATTTGGCTCACGAAATTGCGGATCGAGGTTGGGCGGAAATTGGAACACGCAAGCGTTGGGGTGGAGTTCCTGACCAGTTAGTAATCGAGGGTGCACGAATTCGAGATGCTTCAGACTGGCGGCAAGATCCAACTCGAGCATTCTTTCTAGTCCTTTCTATTCAGCAGTATTACTCGGAGTGGGCCGAGAGACACCGGAATTTCTCCGTTCAGGGTGAGCTTTTTGAGCGAGTGATCGAAGAGATTTGTCCCGGTCTCCTACCTGGCTGGCGTGTGGTAAGGGCTGGTTGGTCACCTGATAACGCAGTGAGCATTGTTAACATCGTTGAAGAGCTTTGCGGTCACCTAAATACGCTTGGGTCACTGAGGCTTGATCTTTGGGTTCCGGATGCTGCCAAGGATGGCGGTTTGGACATTGTTTGTTACAGAGAATTTCCGGACACAAGAGAGGCTACGCCTACATACTTTTTGCAATGCGCTAGCGGGACCAATTGGCGATCCAAGATTCATACGCCAAACGCGGACGAATGGAAGACATATTTGGACGCGGCCGTACAACCAAGTACCGGAATAGTCGCACCTTTCGTAATAGGCACCGATGAGGTTAGACGTGCTGGCCTCAGCGGCCAGATAACCGTTTTTGATAGGATACGCTTGTTGCATGCAACTTATGACGGGAACATTGAACTGACCGAAGATTTGCGAGCCGACGTGGTCGGTTGGATTGAAGGCAAGGTTGGCGATATACCTACATTATAGATCTGTGCTATTAGGTTGCGGTTTTGCCAGAAAACTCCAACTGACGTGTGTTGGCGGTAGATCACCAGAAGTCGCCGGACTCGAAGTCTCACGATTTCCGTTGAAAAGTGCTTTAAGAGCAATGAGTTGATACTTCTGATGACTCGTAAGGCCCTAAATAGGTCCATTTTGTTGACTGAAATGCGTCAACTGAGCCTACGGATGGCCTATCAGCCATCCACCAGTTTCTTGTGTGCCTCGACCACATCCATTGAAGTAATGCCACCGCGTTCCAGTTCCTGTGCGTCATCACGGGCTTGCATGATTGCTTTGCCCATGTCTGTTTCAAGCGCGCGAAAATAGGCTTTCTCGAAGGTTTCGCCGTCCCGCTGGACAGATTTTGCCAGCTTGTCGAGTTCGGCTTCTGCTTTCTGTCGATTGTCAGCAGCAGCTTTCTTAATGTTGTTTGGGTCGGTCATGGTCTTCTCCATATTTGTGGCCACACGAGCGGCTTCCACTTCGTTTTCGAGTTGCTGGACCTGTTGGGCCAATTCAGCAACTTCCAGGGCTTCGGCTTCATCGCGGGCCAACCGCATCAAAGCGTCGTCCAATTCTTTCTTGCGTGCCTCCAGGCGTGCCAATTCAGCAGCATGGCGTTGTCCTTCGGTGCTCATAGGTTTGTCTCCATTTGATTCAGTTCAGCTTTTGCCTCACGAGAGACATTCGGCTGAGGGGATGATGCTTTTATTCGGAGCAGTTCGGCCCGCAGGCTTTCAGCCACCCGTCCTTCGGCATCCGTCAGGGGCGTGGCATGACGTTCTCGGATCGGGGTATCTATGCCCAAAGACCGAGCAAAGCTCACACCACCCGCAGCAATCAATGCTTTGACTAACGGTTCAGCAGAGCGGTTGTTGGTCAGGGCGCGTTCAACAGCCGTTAAGTCGCCGCCTGCACCTGATACTTGGCCAACATCTTTGCGCAGAGCCTCAGCATAAGCGTTCCAGTTGGAAGCCAAAGCGACAAGTGCCTCATCAACGGATGCCGCCAGTTTGGTACGTTTTGAAGTGGCATCAAGTGCGGCTTCGGCGCGTCGCTTTCGATTGTTACGTTCCGCACTTTCAGCCGCTGCCCCCAATCGGTTGGACAACTCAGCAATGGCGTCGTCGACAATAAAGATGCGCTCTGCCAACGCAGCAGCTGAATTGGATGGCCTCTTGCCGTCAATCAATGCTTCGCGGGCCTCATTGCGGGCAAGGTCGAGTTCTGAGCCGAGGCGTTGGCGTTCTGCCTTTAGCTCAGCAAGCCGCTTATCTGTTCCATCTTTGTCCATATCGATCCTCTGTTCGTGTCGGGGCTACAGGATCAGCGGTCCCACACCACGATCCTGTAGCCGCTGAGTTCGCAGAAAAGGAGATAAACACGGAGCTCAGCGTGGTCGGACATTGCCGTGTTTTTGTACCGTGGAGGACCAGCGTTTGACTTTGGGTTGTGAAATGCTGGCTTAGCCGCTGCCCATGAGGTCCAGTTCCATCTGACGGATGAGATCAACAGGGGCACTATTCGTCGTCAGGAATTGGCCTGGGTTATCCTGAATGTCAGAACGATAGGACCGCCATACCCTTGCGTTGGGGCAATCCAATCCCAGATCGAGAAAGGCCTGCATTGCAGGCGTCACCCATCCCCGTGGGAATTTGGTTGAGCCGTGGCAATACCACATTGATACCAACAGCCTGACCGCATTCGCCCGCATGGTAAGACCTGCCTTTGGGGCATATTCACCCAGAGCTTCGGATACCAAGGCCTCTGCTTTGGCCTGAGTATCCTTGTAACGAATAGCCGGAAGCGGGGGCTGCGGACGTGGTGACAATGCAGCCATTTCGGAATCTCTCGCCTTTGCAACATACGCCAGAACGATACCGTGCTGACGTTGTTGCGTAAGCCAGCGAGCCGATTGGGCCTGTGTCCGGGCCTGGAGTTGAGAGCTTTCCAAGTGGTTGATTAGGAAGCCCTATTTTGGATGAATGAAAGACATTGGATTAGCAATCACTCATACCATGGCGTTTGACGGACGTGGGCGAGCAGTTTAGCCCGCTTGTCTTCGCCAAGGTCATTCCTGGTTTCAATCGCCGCAATGGCCTCATCGCGTATTTGTGTATTCCGCCAAGGCACTGGTTCTGCCTTGGATTGCATTTCTTCCAGCAAGCCAGTGTCAGGAGCATTGATGTGGCCCAGCGTTACCCGGCAGGTAATCGCTCCACCCTCAAAGGGAAGTGTCGCCACACCACTTGGCAGGACAAAGCAGGTTTGGACTTCAGGCCAATCAGACATTTATGGTGTCCTCGTCAATTTCGGATACGAACTCGGCATCGACCACATCGGCCGTCACCGAAGGCCTGACAAGTTTTGGCATCGGCTTGGGGGCAGTATGAACATGCGTATCGTTTTGCACCGTGATTGACGTTGTGGCTGCCCCATCAGCAGAAGGCAGGGCTTTATCCAGGAGTTTGATCAAGACACGAGCATCAACATGGGAAACGTCATATTGCATGACCTTTTCAAAATTATCGTCCAGAACGGGCTGGCCATTCTCATCAAGCACTTCAATCCAACGTCCCAAGCTCATTGTACGGGCAGTTTCAACGACTTCTTCCCGCAGCCCATCCAGGCTGGCATGCAATGCAAGGTCCCATGCAGAGGCCACTTCGGGGTCCGTCAGACGCCAATGGTAAGCAGCACTTCGACTTATGCCTGCACGCTTGCAGGAAAGTTTGACATTGCCAGTTTGAGCCAGTGCAGCCAGAAATTCCCGCTTGGTTTCGACCGTGGTCGGCTCAACACGCCGATGGCCTATTTTCTTGGGACCGCTGAGTTGTCGTCCGTACATGTCGTTTCTCTCAATGGCCGTTTGAAGCCTGGTTGCTGATTGCTTGATTGATGATATTGATTGTGGTGCCAGAATGCCGTGGAATTGAACTGTGGGAAACCAGCGTTGAGTGCAGCTGCTTTGGGCACGTGCACAGTGGGCGTTTGGCCCTTTGATCCAGATACCCTCTGCCTGCTGCCGAAAAACACATCGAAATAACGATTTTAAGGGGTCAGGCCGGTCGGGGTTATTTAGTATACATTATATATATACGGCTTTTTGTTTTTTTGTTCTTATACGATAACTGAGAAATAACCCTGACCGCCCTGACCCCTTTAACAACAGGATCAATAAGATATTCTGAAACAAACACTTAGGCGGTCAGGGGTAGAGCCATCCACCCCTGACCGACCCCCGACCAGCTAGCATTCATGCCTGACCGGTTTGGATTTTCGGTGCACATTTCGGCAAATACCCCTGACCGCTTTAAACACGTGCACAGTGGGCTTTTGGCCAGCGGAGGCATCAATCAAGAAAATCGTCTGCAGGGTCAAATGGCAAAGCGGCTTCATCAAGCTGGACACGCAAGCCTTTTATGGTTTGCACGCGTCGTCCATTGGTTCTGCTACGCTTTTCCATATCGTCCCGAAACTTACCAGATGAGCGTAAATCCCGCCAAAATATGCTACTATCTGAACTGAGCCGACCATGACCCTGACAATAGCGTTCAAATGCTGCATAAATGTCCTGCTTGGGTGTTTCAGCCGCAGGGTCTTCTATCAAGCATTCAGAGGCAAAGGCAGTGACAGTTGAAGCTTCACGCAGTATCTCTGCTTGCCGCCCTTTGATGGAGGATGGAACAAGGAATTTCCCACGTTTTAACAGGCATCTGGCGGCTTCAAGGCATTTGTTTAAAACACCTGCTGCTTCTGGCAAAAGGTCCCTTTCAAATAGAGCGTTATCTTCACGCCCCAGAAATGAACGCCTTGTTTCCATCAGCACCATTCTGGTGGCAATTGTGCCGGTGAGGTCATGCATGAGTATGGGCTCATTTGACATCAGCATCCATTGAACTGGCAAATAACCTACGAAATCATCCTTGTATTTCCGCTGAACAGTTTGAAGATCACCCCCAGATGTCGACAGCAGAAGTTCGGTCAAGGCAGACGTTTTACGTCCCCGTTCAAGCCGAGCGTCCCCCACAATGGCTGCTTTTTTGCCAATCAGGGAAGATAGACCAAAGCCACCATCAGCGATCTGTTTGATACGTGGTGAAGCCACAGAACGCATTCCCAAGAGCCTTGTGAGCATCAGGTTGATTGTGCCTTTGCCTGATCTGGGTGGGCCAAAGAGCTGGAATATCTTCTGGAATTTGTTCTGCCCCGTAAGAATGCATCCCATGACTTCATGCAGTAGATCGATTTGTTCCAGATCACCGTCAAAAATCTCATCCAGAAACATATCCCACATGAACGTTGCGGCATTCGGATCAAAAGCAACATCAGAGCAATCAGTCGATACGAACCGTGGTGTGGCATCTATCAACTGCCCAGAACGCCAATCCAGCAACCCATTTGATACAGGCAGAAGGTTGCGCGGGTCAGGATCATCATCACGCTTGTCTCGCCAGAAAGGCAGTTCTTCGACACCCCTTTGCAAAGTGAGATGGATCATCGCCTCACGAATATCAGCCGACATTTTTATGTTCAGGTGGAGCGGCTTTTCCTCTGGGCCATCCTTTCCTTTGTGAATATAGGTTTGACCTTCGAGTGCTGACCAAATCATTCCTTTCAGCTCATCGTTGTCAAGTTCCCGGTATCTGTTTTCCTCGGGGGCATATTCCAGCCACATGCCCATGGCCTTGATCAATGCTGATCCTGAAATGGCTTCGGCTGCGAGATGGCTGGGTGCAATACTTTGCAGGATGTCTCGATTGTCCAAACTCATTGTACCGCCTCCAGATTTGAAAGGTCGTCTGGGAAATCATAGTGAGGGCGTCGATCTATCAGATGCGCAGCCCCTGCTTCACGCATGAACATATAAAGTGTGCCAAGGCCGATGCCGTGGCGGCGTAAACTGTCCCACCGATAAGCAATCTCAGGCCCATCGGTTGAATAGAGCGGATCGGCTGTGCACCATTCGACAAATTCATCTTTGGCGTCACCCGCGCTTGCGTGATGACAGGCCATCATTAGTTGCAGCCATTTGTCATGATCACGAAAATCCTCTGGGTCCAGTTTGGCCAAGATTGCAGCAATCTCTTCTGGTGGATGCTCCCCAATGCCTTGCCCAGACAGGGCAACAGGTTGTTTTGGCCTTCGGATGAGCCGCAGAAGCTTTTCGGGTGCCCCGGGCGCACCTAGCCATAAGTCATCTGGCACCGAGGACCATAAATATGGCTTGCCAGACGGATGCAACGAACCTGGTGCAACGACTTGCCGACCAAAGGTTTTGAATTCGATCCCTGGGACATCTGGCAATCCGTCAACAACGGAAAGATGAGGAGGCTTAGTCATGTAGAGGTGCAAGCCGCCACCACCAGTTAGAACGGTTGGGAAGTGGTCTGGGTTGAGGCCAATGGCTTTCAATGCAGACAACTTTCCTTTTTGCCCACCGTCAATGTTCCGTGGATCAACATCCACGACAAGATCACTTGTTGCGAGGCGCACGCCGACATTGCCGCCTTTTCGGGCATGTTCCAGTGCGTCAGCGTTGCGATACGGGCGTGTTGTCCAATCATTGTGGATTGGTGATTTCCCCCGAAGGCGCAGTCTGCCTGTGCGCGGGCACTTCGTCTTGGCATCCCATGGATGCAGAGCGATCAGGGTGTATCCAGCAGCAGAAAGTACAGTCATTTGGGCTGGGTCTGTTTTTCCAGTCATATCAGCCTCTCTCTGCGATATAAGCTTCAACGGTCGATCTGGGATAGAAAACGGCTGTGCCATGCTTGATGAAATCAGGTCCGGCATCAGATGATTGGCCCGTATTACGGCGGCTTCGATAGACAGCCAGAACGGTTGCAGGATGCCCTGTCATACGAGCGGTTTGGGCTGGTGTGAGAAAATCGCTCAACGATGGTGTGGTTGAATAGGGTGGTGCGTTATCTTCAATATTACAGGACATTGCTTATGCTCCTTGTGTTCCTGATTGAGCGGGTCGTTTGATGGTGGTCTTGCGACCCGCTTGTTACGATCAAACAGTGCTGCAGTATGTTTGCGTCGTATGCCAACGAGGGACGTTGGGATGTCCAACTCCGGCAAACAGGCGACCCGCGATCACTTGCTTTGATAGGTGTCAGGCGGCATATTCGGGAAATGTTAACGAGCTCAAACCGTGCGCTGTCTTAAGGATTATTTAAAGTCTCACAGGCTGAGTTCACCAACCCTGATAAGGCCGAAGGCCTGAGCGCTGCCCTTGGGGGCCTGTAGGTAAATAGGAGATTTTCAACCGCTTCAGGGCGAGACAAACCAAGTCACGATTATTCCAAAACAAGTCGATTATTGAATGTTCTAACGCAACTGACGGCTCTGCAAAGTGAATGAGACCATCAGTCAAGCGCACCTCGTGAGGCATCTCGCAGGCAGGAAATACGTTGGCGTAAAGTGCCAAAGTCCACAAGGTCATGGGATGATCATGCCGCCAATCGATTTCAGCGCATCCTGCTGTCAAATCACGTTGGAAAATTTCAAATCGAGAACTCTCTACTGCCGCTTGAACGGCAATTCCAATTCGAACTGCGTCCTTGTCTGATACAGTTTTCCCAGACCAGTTATCAGCGTCATATTTGCGGATCAGCTCACGCGTATGATTGCTCCTACTCATTGAGCCGTTCATTGCAACGCCTCATGCCGTCTTTCATCCATATAGGCTCGCAGATCAGCAACAGAGTAAAGGACGCGAGTGCCGACACGGTGCACGGCAGGGCCTTCGGCATTCATGCGCCACAGGTCTAGAGTTTGACGGCTGACGCCGATGAATTCGGCCGCTTGCTTGATGTTTAGGTATTCTTTGGCCGGTGTTGAGATCGCCGTTTCTATACGCTCAAGGCGTTCCAAAATCTCTTGATGTTGCATGCCTTGGGTTCCTTGGTTTGGCTGACATGCTTTGATTTTGTATCGGTAGCAACCTCATGTAACCCATCGCTTCCCAAGGGGATCTAAATGCGGGTTGAAATTTGGAAGAGCTTTCGAAGTTGGCTGGGGTTAGTAAAGGTTGGATATCGCCTTATCGACTTGAATTTTGTCTGAAAAACATGAAGTCTGTTGCAAACTTTTACGCGGATATTGAGCTGCGACTTATACCTTAGATTGTATTGGATCAATGAATGCCTGTTACTAAACTCAACGTCCGAACCACTGAGCCAAAAGAGACAGTTAAGACGGCCGAAAAAATCGCTAGAGCCCGGTCTAAAGAGCTCTTTTTTGGTGTGGTTGGGCCAGTGGGTGCTGGGGGATCTAGAGTCATAGCTTCGTTGGAAAGGGTTTGTGAAGAGGCAGGTTATGAAGTCGCGATCATTAAAGCGAGTACTGTAATTAGAACTTGGGCCGCTGATCAAAACCCACCGAAGTCCGCAGATGCTGAGGATAAGTTGGCTACGGTTGAGGAAATGCAAAACCTAGGCGACGATATGCGAAAGAAAGATACTTCCGAAGTGGCGCTCGGGGTGTTGAGAGAAATCGCTAAAACCAGGGCGGAAGCTCAAAATTTAGATTACCATGTGGGCGAGGCCGTCGCGCCAGATGATAAGAAGCGGGTCTATTTGATTGACTCAATTCGACACCCATCGGAAACGAACGTGTTTCGCCGAATTTATGGGAGCTCTTTTGCTCTTCTTGGAGTGGTTTGCGAGGAACCAGAAAGAGTTGACCGTATCCTTGGGAAATATTTCACTAAGCCTGAAGCGCAACAGGAAGCCAACAAGGAGCGAGTCAGGGCATTTGTAAAACGAGATGCTGACGACAGCGAAAAGTCATATGGGCAGCATGTAACAGATGCTTTCTTTGAAGCAGACTTTTTTATCAATAATACTGAAGTTGACCCCGTTGACGAGAAACAATTGCTCGATGAAAAGTGTTCAAGGTTGGTGGATATAATTTCTCACTCAAAGGTGGTTAGGCCGACCATTGATGAAACAGCGATGCATCACGCCCACTCTGCACGAGTTAGAAGTTCCTGTTTGTCCCGCCAGGTCGGGGCCTCATTGGTTGACAAAGATGGAACGATAATCGCGACGGGGGCGAATGAAGTGCCTGCCGCAGGTGGAGGTGTTTATGGCGAAGGCTCTGGCCCACTAAGAAATTTGCAAGACCATCGATGTGTTTTTAGATCAGGTGAAAAATTTTGCAGCAGCAATCGAGAACAAAACCGAATTATCGATGAGTTGATCAATGCGATTCCAGAGCTGAAGGGCGTAGATGATCGTGAAAGCTTGAGAGCTAAGCTCAGGAAGACATCAGTTGGCGGCTTGCTCGAATTTTCACGGGCCGTGCACGCAGAGATGGACGCCTTGTTGTCCGCCGGACGAGAAGGTTTTTCTACAGTGGGAACGAGACTGTTCGTAACGACGTACCCGTGCCACTATTGCGCGCGTCATATCGTAAGCGCGGGTGTTTATGAGGTGCAGTACATTGAACCTTACCCAAAAAGCCTGGCAACTGATTTACACGGCGACTCCATCGAAGTTGATACATCAAAATGGGTGCCCCCTATGGTGTTGACCACTCATGAGGAGCATAAATCGGCTGATAAAATTTTGACGGATGCAGCAGAAAGCACTAACGTCTCAGGAAAGATGTTGATACACCCCTTCGTTGGAGTGGCTCCACGACTCTATCTCAAAGCCTTTGAGAAGACGTGGCGCCTTAAAGACAAAGTTAGTGGCAACCATGAAATGTCTCCGCCAGAATGGGGGGATGAGTGGTCATCGCTTACTATGGGGTATCCAGAACTTGAGGCAGCTTTGACCAAATGAACCAGACCGATGTCCACTAATGTTGTAAGGCTTGAACGACCGGCACGCCCGATACAGCCGGTTTTTGAAGAAGAGCATCAGCTGAGCTTTGAATTTGATACTGAACAACATAACAGCAAGCTTGCCATTGCTGTTATGGATACCGTGCATGGGGCCGATTTATGCCGGTTTATCGATGAATTTTCACCAAAAGTCGCTCTGGATATGAGGTTTTCCATTCGCTTTGATGTCCCAGGTAGTAGTCGTAACCATATTTTCAGGCAGCTTGAGAAGTGCAGAACTTTATACTCAAGAGCAGCGGTAAAGTGGCATGATTTGTCACCTTCTGACTTCATGTTTAATAACGCGCCAATCTCACAAAGATTGAACCATGAGCTTTTTGAGCGTGGGGAAACCCCATTGCTGATTTTTGTTCAAAAACAAACACATGCACAGCTTTTGCATTCATTCTTAAACCGTCAGATTTCGAAACGAGAAACAAATGATTGGTCGGTCGTGTATTGCGCTTAACGATTGTCGGTAGGTTTGCATCTAAACGAAATCAGCCTCGCACAAACTTCCTCCTGTGCCTCCCGCATATGGCCCAACAGATGCGCCCTCGTGACATAGTTAAACGACACATGCGGATTGGCGTGATTTAACAGCAGCGTCACCGTCTGAAAATCCACTCCCGCTTCCATCGCATGGGTCCGGTAGGTGTGACGCATCATATGAGGGGCATACGGAAAGCCCTTTGTTCGCGACATATTTTCAATGTGGCCACTTATTGCGCCCGTTGACGGAAACACAAAAGGGCTTTCCAATGGCCGTGTTAGATCACGCACTTCACCCAATTCTTGGATGAGCAGCCGAGGCAGAGGCATTTTGAACGCCTTGGCCTCGCCACCTTTTGGAGATGGCACTGAAAGAACCCCGTCTTGATCCAGATGTTCCCACTTCATTGTTTGAGCGTCACCTCGACGCAAGCCAGTCAACAGCATCACAAGCCAACATCCGCGGCGAACCCGATCTTCCAAATCATCTAGCTGCTGCCAAAGCAGAGGCATATCATCTGGTCCAATTGCCCAATCTCTTGGCCTCTCCTGGTTCATGCGGACGCCTCGCGTCACCGGATTTGGAGGCAAATCATGTGTCCTGGCGGCGTCGTTGATCAGCAGCTTCAGAACCCGCATTGCGCCGTTGGCACCACATGGTCCTGCCTTGCGCGTCAGCTTTTCATGCAGGGCGCGAACCGTTGCGCGATCAATCCGATCCACTGGAATTTTCTTCAACGTTGAAAGTGATCCGTCCACCTTTGCTTTATACCACGCCAAAGTCCGGGTGCTCAGTTCCTGACCGCGTGTTGCAAAGTATGCGTCTGCGACCTCCTTGAGGGTCGGTATCGTGGCCTTAGGCGCTCTCGGGTCTTCGCCACGACGCAGTATCGTGCGCAACTCGTGAGCGCGTTCTCGGGCTGATTTCAGCGACACCTCGTCCGTGCGACCAATGAGAAGAGAGATATAGCGATCCGTTCCGTCATTGATCCGGCCCACCAACTTGTAGCTAGCGCTGTTCTTGCCAACGACGATGCGAAGGCCGCTGACAGCGGCGTCATATATCTGTTTCCCAGGTTCTTGGTCATGGCGGATTTTGTCCACCACGCTTTGTGTGAGTTTGGTTGCCATGAAGCGTTTCTCCTATGCAATCTGACGGTTAGCCCGAACTCGGGCCCGTTTTCGATTAGATTGCCTCAGGTCATTCTGAGGCTCATAAGAGTTTTATGTCGTGTTTATATGGACTTGCGGACCGCTATAAGGCGCAAAA
Source organism: Sulfitobacter marinus (assembly GCF_900116285.1). Classification (GTDB taxonomy): domain Bacteria; phylum Pseudomonadota; class Alphaproteobacteria; order Rhodobacterales; family Rhodobacteraceae; genus Sulfitobacter; species Sulfitobacter marinus. The sequence goes on from NZ_FPAJ01000002.1 coordinate 299,591, forward strand.
GGCTGTAAAAAGTATCCTGAATCAAAACTTAAAATCTGTTGGGCCTTGTGCCCGTGTGGGTTCGAGTCCCACCGCCCGCACCATTCTGTTCCTTGGCCTACCGCCTTCGGCTACTTGAGGCCTGTTTGGTTCTTGACCTTCGGCTCCAAGCCCTTCCCAGAATTAACAGCGGTCTTTCACAAAAGCCTATTGCAGTCTTGGAGGCACCGAACTAGCGTCCGCCCTTGAGTGTAGTCGGCGCGTTCTAAGGTCGTCAGCTACCAGAAATATTATCCGTCGGGGGGCCTTAGGGCTGAGAGGTGCACGCACCGACCCGTCGAACCTGATCCGGGTCATACCGGCGTAGGGAACGGGTATTCTGCGAATGACATCGCAGGCTCATTCTTGCGTCCGTACGTCCCGCCTAAACGGAGACATGTGCGCAATGACAGCCCCAACCCCCATCGCCCTGACGATTGCTGGCTCGGACAGTGGCGGTAGTGCTGGCGTGCAGGCCGATATTAAGGCGATGTCGGCGAACGGCTGTTATAGTGCCAGCGTGATCACAGCTATCACTGCGCAGAACACGACGGCTGTCACCGCGATCCATGAGGTGCCCGCTGATCTGGTGGTGGCGCAGATCGAAGCGGTTCTGTCAGATATCGATGTGCGTGCGATCAAGCTGGGGATGCTGTCGTCGGAACCCATCATTGATGCGGTAGCCGCCGCAATCGAGGGGTTTGCCGGGCCTATCGTGGTTGATCCGGTGATGGTTGCCAAATCGGGGGATATCTTGCTGCAGCGGTCAGCGATAAATGCAATGATCGATAAGATACTGCCCCTTGCGACGCTGATGACCCCGAACCTGCCCGAGGCGGCGCAGCTGCTTGGCGAGGTACAGGCAGAGACGCCGGATGAAATGGCCGCGCAAGGTATGCGGTTGCTGAGTTTGGGCCCCGCCGCGGTCTTGATGAAGGGCGGCCATGCGCAGGGGAACGCGTGCACGGATGTTCTGGTCGGCAAAAGCGGTGTTTTGGCGACGCTGTCCTCGGGCCGGGTGGCGACGCGGAACACCCATGGGACCGGGTGCACCTATGCAGCGGCGATAGCAGCGAACCTGTCCAAGGGCGTGGTATTGGACGCCGCTGTGGGGGCGGCACATCGATATTTGCAGGGCGCAATTCTAGCGGCGGATACGTTGCACATTGGCAAGGGGCATGGCCCCGTGCATCATTTTTACGGTCAGTGGTGATGGGACGGATTACGATCATAGGCGCGGGCGTTGCCGGGCTATGCGCGGCCCGCGCGCTGTTGGACCGCGGGGCCGATGTCCGCGTGGTGGATCGCAACGCTGCCCTAGGCCCGCAGGCGTGTTCGTGGTGGGCAGGTGGCATGCTTGCCCCGTTTTGCGAGGGCGAAAGCGCCGAAGAACCAGTGGTGAGGTTGGGCCAAGAAGCGGCGGATTGGTGGGCGGCGAAAACAAGTGCCGTACACCGCTGCGGTACGCTGGTTATTTCACCGGCCCGAGACCGTGCAGACCTGACCCGTTTTGCACGCCGCACCCAAGCGTTTCGCGAAGTTGACGTGGATGAGATATCGCTGCTGGAGCCTGATTTAGCGGGTCGCTTTGCCAAAGGGTTGTTTTTTGAGAGCGAGGCACATCTGGCCCCGCGCGCGGCGTTGACGCAATTGCGTGCGGGGCTGGTCGCGGATGGCGCGGTATTTGAAGTGGCGGATGCGAACCCGGACAAGTTTGCACAACGCGGGCTGACCATAGATTGTCGCGGGTTTCAGGCCCGTGACCGCATCGCCAATCTGCGCGGGGTCAAGGGCGAGATGCTGATCCTGTCCTGCCCCGAGGTCGCGCTAAACCGCCCCATACGTATGCTGCATCCGCGTGTTCCGCTCTACATCGTGCCGCGCGGGGATGGCTTGTTTATGGTCGGGGCGACGATGATCGAAGGGGGCCATAGCCGCCGTATCACCGCCCGATCCCTGCTTGAAATGTTAAGCGCCGCCTATGCGCTGCACCCGGCGTTCGGAGAGGCCGAAGTGATCGAGATCGGCGTCGATAGCCGCCCGGCCTTTCCCGATAACGTCCCCCGTATCAGCCGCAGGGGGAACTTGATCCGTGCCAACGGGCTTTACCGGCATGGGTTTTTGCTAGCCCCCGCGATGGCGCGGATGGTGGCAGAGTTGGTTTGTGACGACAAAACACCGGAGATATTTCATGAAACTGCTGCTTAATGGCGAAGCGGTCGAGGTGGAGGCCGCGACCTTGGCTGATCTGCTTGAACGAACAGGCTTTGGCGGTGCCAAGGTTGCGACGGCGGTGAACGGCAATTTTGTCGCCGCGCCTGCGCGGGCGGCGCATGTGCTGGCGCCTGATGACCGCGTCGAAGTCCTTGCGCCGATGCAGGGGGGCTAGGAGATGCGTGATTTTTACGGCACGACGCTGGCCAACGGCCTGATGCTGGGCACGGCGCAATACCCGTCGCCCGCGATTTTGGCCGATGCCTTTGCGCGCAGCACCGCAAGTGTGGCGACGGTGTCCCTGCGGCGCGAAAGCGGGCGCAATCGCGGGGGGCAGGATTTCTGGAAATTGGTGCAGGGCCTTGGCGTTCACATTCTGCCTAACACGGCCGGGTGTCATTCGGTCAAAGAGGCGGTGACCACCGCCCATATGGCCCGCGAAGTATTCGACACCAAGTGGATCAAGCTTGAGGTGATCGGCGAGGAAGATACCCTGCAACCTGACGTGTTCGGCTTGGTCGAAGCGGCGCGCATTCTGAGCGAAGACGGTTTTCAGGTCTTCCCCTACACCACCGAAGATTTGGTGGTCGCCGATAAGCTTTTGCAAGCGGGATGCGAGGTTTTGATGCCGTGGGGTGCGCCCATCGGATCGGGTTTGGGGCTGAACAACCTGTTCGGGCTGCGGGCCATGCGGGCGCATTTCCCTGATGTGCCGTTGGTGATTGATGCGGGTCTTGGGCTGCCATCGCAGGCCGCGCAAGCGATGGAAATGGGGTTTGATGCAGTGTTGTTGAACACCGCCGTGGCCAAGGCGGGCGATCCTGCGGCGATGGCGGCGGCCTTTGCGATGGCGGTCAGCGCCGGGCAGCTTGCCCATACCGCCGACCCGATGGAGCCGCGCGATATGGCCGCCCCCTCCACGCCTGTCATTGGAAAGGCGTTCCTAGAATGACGCTAGACCGGTTTTACCCCATTTTTGACAGTGCCGATTGGCTGGAACGTCTGGTGCCGCTTGGCATCAAGCTGGTGCAACTGCGGATGAAAGACGTGAGCCCAATGGTGCTGTGCGACCACATCCGCCGCGCCAAAGCGATCTGCGCTGAACATGGGTGCACGCTTGTTATTAACGATCATTGGCGTATCGCGATTGACGAGGGGTGCACCTATATCCACCTAGGTCAGGAAGACCTTGATGATGCGGATATGGCGGCCATTCAAAGTGCTGGCCTGCGTCTTGGGATCAGCACCCATGACAAGGCCGAGCTTGCCCGCGCGCTGGACTTGCGCCCCGATTACATCGCGCTTGGCCCGATATACCCGACGATCCTGAAACAGATGAAATGGCATCAGCAAGGTGTGGAAAAACTGACCACATGGCGCGTCGCAATCGGGGATACGCCGTTGATTGCCATTGGCGGCATGAACATAGACCGAGCGGCGGGGGCCTTTGCTGCGGGTGCGGATGTGGTCGCGGCGGTGACGGACATCACGTTGAATGACAGCCCCGAGACCCGTGTGCGTGCATGGCTGGCGGCGACACGATGAGCAGGTACATCCGTCAAGAAACCCTTGCCGAGGTTGGTCCTGCCGGACAGGCGCGCCTGCGCGCAGCCCGCGTGTTGGTCGTGGGGGCAGGCGGGCTGGCCGCGCCGGTGCTTCAGTATCTGGTGGGGGCAGGTGTCGGGCATCTGACCCTAGTGGACGGGGATCACGTATCGCTCAGCAATCTGCACCGTCAGGTTCTGTTTCGCGAAAACGATATTGGCGCGGTAAAGGTTGAGGCTGCTGCAGCAAGCCTGCGCCGTCTGAATGCCGAATGTGAGATACATACAGTACCACAGCCGCTTGACCCTCAAAACGCGCTGCAACTTGTGGCGGACAGCACCCTTGTGCTGGATTGCGCCGACAGTTTCGCGGTGAGCTATATTCTGTCTGATACCTGTCGCGCGGCGGGCATCCCGTTGATCAGCGCGTCGGTGCTGGGGTTTTCGGGCTATGTGGGCGGATTTTGCAGCACGGCCCCGTCACTGCGCGCTGTGTTTCCTGATCTGCCGGATCGCGCGGCCAGCTGTGCGACTGCCGGGGTGATGGGACCAGTGGTCGGGATGATCGGGGCGGCACAGGCGCAAATGGCTTTGGGTGTTTTGATCGGGCAATCACCGTCTCCCTTGGGACAATTGATCAGCTTTGACATGCACAGCCTGCGCACGGGCGGCTTTCGCTTTGATACCGCGCCCGAGCCTGACACCGCGCTTGGCTTTATCGCAGCGTCCGCCATATCGGCGTCTGACTTTGTCGTCGAATTACGCGACCAAGCCGAGGCCCCCATGCCCGTCGTGCCCTTCGCGCAGCGCATGACCGTCGCGCAATTCACCCAGAAAAGCGCTGCCCCAAAGCCGGGTGCGCGCGCCGTCTTTGCATGTCGGTCCGGTCTGCGGGCCTGGCAGGCTGCCACACATCTACGGTCCTATTGGGCTGGCGAAATCTCCCTTGTTGCCGTTGGCGACACAGTACACTTTGAAAGGCAAACCACATGAAACTACCCTCGTTCACCGTCGCACTATTGCTGGCCGCTTCACCCTTGATCGCTGCTGATGAAATGACCGTGCTGCTGGACTGGTTCGTGAACCCCAACCACGGCCCCATCATCATCGCGCAGGAAAAAGGTTACTTTGCCGATCAAAATCTGGACGTCACGGCCATTGCGCCAGCCGATCCGTCGGACCCGCCTAAGCTGGTGGCTGCTGGAAAGGCGGATCTGGCAATTTCCTATCAGCCGCAACTGCACCTGCAAATCCACGAAGGCTTGCCCTTGAAACGGGTCGGCACCTTGGTCGCGACGCCGCTAAACTGTCTGTTGGCGCTGGAAGACGGGCCTATCAAATCACCCGCAGATTTGGCCGGTAAAAAGGTCGGGTTCTCTGTCGGCGGTGTCGAAGAGGCCGTGCTGGGCGCGATCTTGCGCCACAACGGGGTCGCGCCGGATGATGTTGAACTGGTTAACGTGAACTGGTCGCTGTCACCCTCGCTGATGTCTGGTCAGGTGGACGCGGTCATTGGCGCATTTCGGAACTTCGAGCTGAACCAGATGAAAATCGAAGAGATCGAAGGCACCTGTTTCTTTGTCGAGGAAGAAGGGCTGCCACCCTATGACGAGCTGATCTATGTCGCGAACAGTGACAGCATGGGCAAAGATATGATCGCGCGTTTTCTGGCCGCGACCGAACAGGCGACCCAGTATATTGTGAACAACCCACAAGAAAGCTGGGCACTGTTTTCCGGCACCTCGGCCGAATTGCAAGACGAGCTGAACGCCTTGGCATGGGCCGATACCATCCCACGTTTCGCGCTGCGCCCTGCCGCTATGGATGCCGGGCGCTATGCCGCGTTCGAGACGTTTTTGAACGAGGCGGGGTTGATCCCAAGCCAGAACTCCGTGTCAAAAATCGCCATTGATGTGACGGCAGACTGATGGCCCCCGATTATGGCAAGACCTTTGCCCATTGGCGGGCCAAGGCGGCAGACCCGTGGCGCGACTATACCAACCATCCTTTTGTAGAAGGGCTGCGTGACGGGTCACTGCCGCGCCGCGCGTTCCTGCATTATCTGGTGCAGGACTATGTCTTTTTGGTGCATTTCGCGCGGGCGTGGTCGCTGGGTGTGGTGAAATCGGAAGCGCTGGACGAGATGAAGGTTTGTTCAGCAACCGTTGATGCGCTGGTTAATCACGAGATGGCACTGCATGTTCAAACCTGCGCGGCAGAGGGTATCGACGAGCAAACGCTTTTTGATGCGACTGAGGCGTCCGAAAACCTAGCCTATACGCGCTATGTGTTGGATGCGGGGCATCAGGGCGATTTCCTTGATTTGATGGCGGCATTAGCCCCTTGTGTGATGGGCTATGGTGAAATCGGTCTGCGGCTGGCGCGGGATAAGAATCCCGATACGCCCTATGCCGATTGGATCAACACCTATGCTGATCCGGATTATCAATCGCTGTGCACATCTGTCGGCACGATGATTGATGACGCTGTTGCACGGCGTATCGGTGATCTTGCCACATCCCCCCGCGCTGATGTGTTGCAGAACCGGTTCACGACGGCCACGGCGCTAGAGATCGGGTTTTGGCAGATGGGATTGCGCTGCCAATGACCGTGCCGCCGGGGATTCGCTTTGCTGGACAGCACCACATCGACGGGCGGCTGTTGTTTGATGCCGATATCCAACTGCCCGGCGGCCAGTGGACCTGCCTGCTGGGTCGGTCCGGTGTGGGGAAATCCACCATCCTGCGGCTGATCCTTGATCTGGAAACAGGCGGGCAGTTCACGGGCGATATTTCGGCGACGAACGGCGTAGGTTTGGCCGGGCGCATCAGTTATATGGCGCAATCGGACCTCTTGCTGCCTTGGCTATCGGTGCTTGAAAATGTCTGCATCGGTGCCCGCCTGCGGGGTGAGGTTCCGGACGCAGCCCGTGCCGCTGATCTGTTGGTGCGGGTGGGGCTGGCAGACCACCTAGCGAGCAAACCAAGCACCTTATCTGGCGGGATGCGCCAGCGTGCTGCCCTCGCGCGGACCTTGTTCGAGGATCGCCCGGTCGTGTTGCTGGACGAGCCGTTTTCGGCCCTTGATGCGGGAACTCGCGCGGACATGCAGGACTTGGCCGCAGAGGCATTGCAGGGGCGCACTGTTTTGCTGGTGACCCATGACCCGTCCGAGGCAACACGTCTAGCGCATCAGATCATCATCATGTCCGCCCAAGGCACCGCGCGCTGGCCGGTGCCGGACACGCCAGCCCCGCGCGCCATCGACGACCCGCAAACCCTTGCCTGCCAAACCCGCCTGTTGTCCCATATCCGAGGTGTCGCCGCATGAGGGGCCGCGACATCCTGATCGCGGTCTTGCTGGGGTTGGCGCTGTGGCAGGGTGCTGTGATGCTGACAAATGCGCCGCATTTCATATTGCCCTCGCCTTGGCGTATTGCGCAGGCGGCCTATCGCAGTCGCGCAATTATTGCGGAAAATGCGGTGGTGACTACGGTCGAGGTTTTGCTGGGCCTCGTGCTTGGTACCCTTTTGGGGGCGGCGACTGCGATACATCTGGCCCTGTCGAAAACCGCTGAGCGGCTTATGTTGCCGCTCTTGGTATTTACCCAAGCGGTGCCGGTTTTCGCATTGGCACCGTTGCTGACGCTTTGGTTTGGCTACGGCATGGGGTCAAAGATCGTGATGACGGTTATTATCATCTACTTCCCCGTGGCATCGGCATTCCACGATGGGCTGACGCGTATTGATCGGGGCTATCATGATTTGTCCGTCACGATGGGGGCGGGGAAATATCATTTCATGCGGCATGTCCGGATACCAAGTGCGCTGCCCAGTCTTGGCACGGGGCTGCGATTGTCTGCGGTCTATGCGCCCATCGGGGCGGTGATTGGCGAATGGGTGGGCGCGTCCAAGGGGTTGGGATACCTGATGCTGCTGGCCAATGGCCGCGCGAAGATTGACCTGATGTTCGCAAGCCTGATCGTGCTGGCCTGTCTGACCGTGGTGCTGCACATCGCAGTGGGCCGTCTGGCGGACTGGATGTCAAACTACGCACACGGGTCCGGCCGTTCTTAACGTGCTAAGCAACCCTGCTGTCTTGGCGGTTGTCGTTTCAGCCCCAATGCTCAATATGACTTGATCTTGATAAGGTAGTTCTGATTTGAGCAATCACATGCGGATGGTTAGCGAAAATACTCAGCCAATCGGGCGACGGGACAGGGTTGCTGGCCATTTCGGGGAATGGCTGCAAGGGCGGCTGGGGCCGGAGGGGCCAGTGGTCGTGATAACCATGAAATGTGATGTGCTTTATGCGCAGGCAACCTATGCGCCGGCCTCGGAGTTACGCTTGGGTCATTCGGGCGTCGCCGCGGTGACCCACGATCAATTAAGAGCTTTGCTGTCTGCTACCGGAAAACCCGCAAGCGGCGATTTCAGCCTGTCGGGAAATATTTTGCCCGGTGTGGGGGCCGGGTCATCCACGGCGAGCCTGATAGCGCTTGCGCGGGCGGCGGGGGCGGATGAAACGCGGCTTTCAGCGGCGTGTTTGCGGGTCGAAGGGGCGACAGATCCCTTGATGCTGTCCCAGCCGGACAGGGTGCTTTGGTCGTCTCGGCGGGCGGAAATCTGTGCCGAGTTCAAGGCCCCGCCGAGATGCGAGATTGTCGGCGGCTATTTGGGCGATCCGATCAGAACCGATCCCTGTGACAGCGCATTTGCTGATATCTCTGATCTGGTGCTGCTCTGGGAACAGGCCGCAAACAGGTCTGACTTGGCCAGGCTTGCGGCGCTTGCCAGTGCAGCGGCGGAACGCACGACTCGTCTACGCGGGCCATCAGGCGACCCAAGCGCGGCAATTGCACGTCAGTTGGGCGCATTGGGCCATGCGCGGGCACACACAGGATCGGCGCGCGCGTTCATCTTTGCACCCGGAACGGTTCCCGAGACGGCTGAAGCCATCCTGACGCGCGCAGGGCTGTCCGAGGCGTTCCGATTTTCGACGGGATCAGAATATTGACCTTTGCCGCCGCCCTTTTGATCGGATTTCTGATCGAAGCCGCGCTTGCATGGCCTGCGCCGCTGTTTCGCGTGATCGGCCACCCGGTGACGTGGATCGGGCGTGCCATCACCCTGCTTGAGCTACGTATGAACGATGCCCAACAATCTGTCCGCGCGCAAAATCTGCTTGGCGCGGTGCTGGTCGCTATTATCCTTACGGGTGCAGTGCTGCCGTGTATTTGGATCAGTTCTATTTTGCCGGATGGCTGGGGCGGTGCCGTGATCGGTGGCGTTTTGGCGTGGCCGTTCTTGGCGGCCAGATCGCTTTATGATCACGTGGTCGCTGTCGCCCGGCCGCTTGGCCAAGGGGACACGGTTCAGGCCCGACATGCTGTTTCTATGATCATCGGGCGCAACCCCGAAACGCTGGATGATGCAGGAATTGCGCGCGCATCTTTGGAAAGCCTGGCCGAGAACGCATCGGACGGGATTGTCGCGCCGGTGTTCTGGGGCTTGGTATTCGGCCTGCCGGGGCTGGTGGGGTATAAGGCGATCAACACGATGGATTCCATGATCGGGCATCGTTCTGCGCGTTACGAGAATTTCGGAATGGTTGCCGCGCGGCTGGATGATCTCGCCAACTTGATCCCCGCGCGGCTGACGGGGCTGTTGTTCGCGCTGATGTCAGGAAGGGCCTCACATTGCGTTTCGGTCATGCTGCGTGATGCGGGCCATCACAGATCCCCCAATGCGGGCTGGCCCGAAGCCGCCATGGCTGGGGCGTTAAATCTGCGCCTGTCCGGCCCGCGCATATATGGTGACACTATAGCGAACGAGCCGTGGGTGAATGCCGGGGCACCTGATGCGCATGCGGGGTCTGTTATGATGGGTCTTGCGCTTTATCTGCGGACGATGGTCGCGCTTGCCGCTATCATAACGCTGTTTGCGATATTTTAAGGATCACGGGATGCGAGACCACGGCGGTAATATGGGATTGGCGATATCGGAATTCGGCGGCGATCCTGCTGATTGGATTGACCTGTCGACCGGGATCAATGCGACACCCTATCCTGTGGGGCAGGTGCCTGCGGCTGCATGGGCGCGGCTTCCCGAACACGGAAGCCTCGCCGGACTTGAGGGGGCGGCGCAGCGCGCCTATCGCACGTCCCTTGATGTGGTTGCCGTGGCGGGTGCCCAAGCGGCGATCCAATTGGTGCCAATGCTTACGCCCGCCGGACGCGCCGCCGTTCTGACGCCGACCTATAATGAACACGCGGCGGCCTTGCGGTCTGGCGGTTGGGACGTGCAGGAGGTCGCGGCGATTGAGGCGCTGGAAGGCTATGACCTCGCCGTCGTGGTGAACCCTAACAACCCGGATGGCAAAGTTTATCCCCCCCAGACCTTGCTGGCCCTTTCTACAAAGGTCGGTTTGTTGATCGTCGACGAAAGCTTTGCCGACCCGGAGCCCGAGATGTCATTGGCCAGCGGTCCACAGGACTTGCCGGGCAACGTCGTTATCCTTCGCTCGTTCGGGAAGTTTTACGGGTTGGCCGGTGTACGCCTCGGCTTTGTGCTGGGGGTGCCTGCGGTGGCGGGTAAAATCCGAGATATGGTTGGCCCCTGGCCGGTTTCAGGCATGGCGATAGACGTGTGCAAGCGTGCATTTGAAGATGATGCATGGGCGGAGCAGACACGCAGGCAACTGCGGCAGGATGCAGCCCGCCTTGATGTGCTGGCAACGGATTTGGGATGGCAACTGGTTGGCGGAACGTCTTTGTTTCGCACTTATGCCACACGAGACGCCGCCAAGGCGCAGCGAGATATTGCTACGCATCATATTTGGACCCGGGTCTTTCCATATTCTGATAGCTGGATAAGGCTTGGCCTGCCCGGATCACAGGGCGATTGGTCACGGCTTGAGGCTGCAATGAAGCTGTCTGCATCCGCAGCCACCTAGCGATCTATGGGCGCGGGGCACGACCCATGACCCACCCGCCTAGTACAACATACATATAGAAAAGCGCCTAAAGCCTCGCAGGGTTTGCGCCTGAAGCGTGTCGGATGTCCCGGCACCATCGGAGACGTTTGTTTCAACCTCAATCCCTCGGTTTCGAAAGTGGGAGGTCATGAAGATGATTACTCATCATACCTGTTGACAATATGACCAAACTGTAAAAAAGTGAAGGCCAGCTCGCTTACTATCGTAAAGCTGGCATTTTGGGAGGAGAGAAAAATGAATACGAATCGCCGCGTTTTTGTGTCCGGTCTTGCAGCCGCAGTGACACTGGCATCCACGTCCATCGTGCGTGCACAAGGCAAAGGTCTGATCGCCATTATCACACCAAGTCATGACAACCCGTTCTTTAAAGCCGAAGCCGTAGGTGCCGAAGCGCGTGCGCAAGAACTGGGATATGAGACCATCGTGCTGGTGCATGATGATGATCCAAACAAGCAATCCGAACTGTTTGACACGGCCATCGCCCGTGGCGCGGACGCGATCGTGCTTGATAATGCTGGTGCCGACGCAACTGTCGCCGTTGTAAAACGTGCGCTGGATGCGGGTATCCCGTCGTTCCTGATTGACCGCGAAATCAAAGAATCAGGCATCGCCATCAGCCAAATCGTTTCCAACAACTACCAAGGTGCACAGTTGGGTGCCGAAGAGTTCGTGACCATAATGGGTGAAGAGGGCAACTATGTTGAGCTTCTGGGCCGTGAGGCGGACACCAATGCGGGCATCCGGTCTTCTGGCTACCACGACATTATTGACCAATACCCCGATCTGGTGATGGTTGCGCAGCAATCGGCAAACTGGTCTCAGACCGAGGCCTTTGAAAAGATGGAATCCATCTTGCAGGCAAACCCGGACATCAAGGGTGTGATCTGCGGAAATGATACCATGGCAATGGGCGCGTGGGCCGCGCTTGAGGCTGCGGGCCGCAACGAGGTAATCGTTGTCGGGTTTGATGGCTCCAACGATGTGCGCGATAGCATCCTTGCGGGTGGTATCAAGGCGACCGTTCTGCAGCCAGCATACCGTCAGGCGCAGATCGCGGTTGAGCAGGCCGATCAGTATATTCAAACCGGCTCAACGGGCCTGCAGGAAAAGCAGTTGATGGATTGTGTTTTGATCAATTCCGATAACGCTGCCGATCTCGAGACTTTCGCGCTAAGCTCGTAATCGACTAAGAATATCCATGAAAATATGGGGCTCGCCATGCAAGGCGGGTCCTTTCTGGGGGAGTCTGCATGCGTCCTACGCTACAAATTTCTGTTTTCCTGCTGAGTAGCCTTGTGGCGTTGGGCGGTTGTAAGATTGTTAAGAATGCCGATCCGGCCGAGGCTGGGCAGGCTGAGGAAGCGCAAACGGATCAGGCCCGAATGGCCGCTTTAGCCCGAGAGATTTGGGAGCCGCAGGTTTTGCCTGCCGTTGCTGATCTGCTGGCCCCGCTTGCCGACGTGCGCGCAGCGCTTGCACAAGATGTCGACGCTGCTGGTGCCAAATATGGTTACAAGCCGGTGGGCGAAGCCAGCGCATGGAATTTTGGCGTGACGGGCACCGGGGTGATCGTCGAGACAAAGATGAAAAGCCGCGCGGCGAAGCTGCAGGTTGACACGGTTGGCGACGGCAAACCGGATGTGACCATCCAGCTGGGCCCAATCATTCGTGGCACGGCCCTGCGCGACGCGATGTCATTCCTGAGCTTTACCGATTTCCGTGATCAGATCGAATTTGCAAAGCTGGCTGGCGGGTTAAACGCGATGGCCCATGAAAACCTGATGATACCGACCGAAGACCCGATTGGGAAAACAGTCAGTTTCGCGGGTATTTATACGTTCAAGGACGTTGAAAGCCGTCCCGAAATTGTCCCCACCACTCTCACTTTTGGTGCGCCATGACCGCCCATGAAATCGGCCTTTCTATCCGTAACGGGACCAAGGTTTATCCCGGAACGGTTGCGCTAAAGGCGGCGGATTTCGACCTGCACATGGGGGCGGTGAACGTCCTTGTTGGGGAAAATGGCGCTGGCAAATCCACGATGATGAAGGTCATTGCCGGTGTTGAACAACTGACCGAAGGCAAGATTATTATTGATGGCCAAGAAGTTACTTTTCGCACCACAGAAGAGGCGGCGCGCAACGGTATCGGTATTGTGTTTCAGGAACTGAACCTGTTTCCCAATATGACCGTCGCCGAAAACATCTTTGTGGCCCGCGAAAAGACCCGTGGTGGTATTGATATCGACAAGGCCACGCAGCGGGCTAGAACCCGTGAGCTGATGATCCAGCTTGAGCAGGATATCGACCCCGATGATCTGGTCGGTGATCTGCGTGTCGGCCAGCAACAGATCGTTGAAATTGCCAAATCACTGGCCCATGACGCCCGGATTCTGATTTTGGATGAACCGACCTCGGCCCTGTCCGCCGCCGAGGTCGAGATACTTTTCAGGGTTATTGCGGACCTAAAAAAACGCGGCGTTGGGCTGGTCTATATTTCGCACCGGCTAGAGGAACTGATCCAGATCGGCGACTATATCACCGTGCTGCGCGATGGTGTGATCACCGGCGCGCGGTCGATGGAAGGCGTGGATGTCGATTGGATCGTCCACAATATGATCGGCGAAAGTGGCAAGGATTTCGCCAAAGAGATTGATCACCCCTTTGGCGACGAAGTGTTCAGCGCCGAGCATGTGTCCCTGCCAGGTGCGGGCGGTGATCTGGTCGTCGACGATGTATCCATGTCACTGCGCAAAGGTGAAATCCTGGGCGTCTATGGGCTGATGGGGGCGGGCCGATCCGAGTTTTTGGAATGTGTTATCGGGCGTCACCGGTATGCCACGGGAAGCTTTGCGATTGATGGCGTGCCCCTAAAAGAAAAAGGCGTTTCGGCACGGATCAGCCGTGGCCTTGCCCTGATCCCCGAGGATCGTAAGAACGATGGGCTGGTACAAATTCTGTCAATCCGCGAAAACATGACGATGTCCAGCCTGTCGCGCTTTACCAAGGCGGTGCATCTTAGCCTTGTGCGCGAAAAGCAGACGGTCGCGGATTTTGTAAAACGTATGACGATCAAAATCGCATCCCCCGAACATGAGGTTTCATCGCTGTCAGGGGGCAACCAGCAAAAGGTGGTGATTGCCAAGGCGCTGATGACCGACCCGAAGGTGCTGCTGATGGACGAGCCATCACGTGGCATCGATATTGGCGCAAAGGCCGAAGTGTTTCGCGTCATGCGCCAGCTGGCCGCCGAAGGGCTGGGCATCATTTTTGTCACCTCTGATCTGGACGAGGTTATGTCGCTGTCTGATCGTATTCTTGTCATGTCAAACGGCCGTATCACCGGTGAATTCACCCGCGACGAGGCAACCAATGCCAAGCTTATCGAAGCCTCTGCGGTCGGGCACAAAACAGAACATAAAAGTAAGGAATCCGTCTGATGACTGATCAAACCACCAACATGCCATCTTGGTCAGGATCGGATGCATTGCTTTTGCTGCTCAAGGCGCGGACGTTCATCGCACTGATTTTGGTCTTTGTGTTTTTCGCGCTGCATGCGCCAAACTTCATGTCCACCGCCAATATGGTGATCATGTCGAAACACGTGGCATTGAACGCGTTTTTGGCGATTGGCATGACCTTTGTCATTGTGTCGGGGGGGATCGACCTTTCGGTCGGGTCCATCGTGGGGCTTTGCGGGATGGTCGCTGGCTATCTTGTGCTGAACGGGATCGATGTCGGGCTTGGGTGGTCAATCCAGTTTAACACGTTCGAGATCTGCCTTTTGGTGATCCTTGTGGGGGTTGCGATTGGGGCCTTGAACGGGTTCTTGATCACGCAACTGAACGTGGCCCCCTTTATTGCAACGCTGGGCACGCTTTATGTGGCGCGCGGTGCAGCGATGCTTAGCTCGGATGGGCGCACCTTTCCGAACCTGAATGGCAATCCTGAATACGGCTCGGACACCTTCCGCTGGATCGGCACGGGCGACATTTTCGGTATTCCGTTTTCGATTGCGCTGCTGATCGTTGTTGGATGTCTTGCCGGATATATCGCTGCGCGGACGCCGTTGGGCCGGCACATCTATGCGGTGGGCGGCAATGAACGCGCGGCCGGTTTGTCGGGGATCAAAGTCAACCGCACCAAGTATTTCGTCTATATTTTCTCCGGCTTCTGTGCCGCTTTGGTCGGGCTTATCATCTCGTCCCAGCTGGTGGCGGCACATCCCGCGACAGGCGACACGTTCGAGCTGAACGCCATTGCGGCGGCAGTTCTGGGCGGCACGTCAATGTCTGGCGGGCGCGGGCGCATCATTGGAACGATTATCGGGGCTTTCGTGATCGGGGTGCTTTCGGACGGGCTGGTGATGATGGGGGTTTCGTCATTCTGGCAAACCGTCATCAAGGGCCTTGTGATCATTGCGGCTGTGGTTATCGACCAAGCCCAGCAAAAGGTTCAGGCCCGTGTTGTGCTGCGTGCCCAAGCGGCCATGGATAAATAGGGGGTTCGGATGAAGGGTGCATTGATCGGATGTGGGTTCTTCGCGCAAAACCAACTACATGCATGGCGTGATATCGACGGGGTCGAAATCGTCGCCCTGTGTGATCAAGACGCCGGGCGGCTCGCGCAATCGGCTGCGGATTTTAATATAACGCGTACCCATGCGGATGCCGCTGAAATGTTCGCCGTGGGCGGGTTCGATTTTGTCGATATTGCCACCACTGTGCCATCGCATTTGCCGCTGGTGAAAATGGCCGCAGAAGCTGGCGTTCACATTATCTGCCAAAAGCCCTTTGCCGATAATCTGGCGGATGCGCGCGCAATGGTGGCCGCTGCGGATGCCGCGCAAAAGACGCTCATGGTGCACGAGAATTTCCGCTGGCAATCGGCGATTCAAGCGGCGCTTTATGTCGTGAAATCCGGATCGATTGGGGATCCGTTCTTTGGCCGTTTCAGTTTCCGCTCCGGCTATGATGTGTTTTCCGGTCAGCCCTATCTGGCGGAAGGGGCGCGTTTCATCATCGAAGATCTGGGCATTCACATTCTCGATATTGCCCGCGCCTTTCTGGGGGATGCCGACCGCATTGCTGCAACAACGAAACGCGTGAACCCCAATATCAAGGGCGAGGACGTGGCGACGATGTTGTTGACCCATGCGGGCGGAGCGACAAGCGTCGTGGATTGTTCTTACGCCACCCGCCGCACGCCTGAGACTTTCCCGGAAACTTTGCTGGAGATTGACGGCACCGAAGGGACGGCCCGCTTGGATGCGGGGTATCAGTTGTCGGTGACCGGTAAGGAAACGCATAGCGTGGATGTGAACCCGCCCGTGCTGTCTTGGGCTGAAAAACCATGGCACAATATCCAAGAAAGCGTACTGACGATCCAACAGCACTTTGTCGATTGCGTGGCCAAGGGCCGCGCGCCGCAAACATCGGGGGCAGACAACCTGCAAACGCTAGCACTGGTCGAAGCGGCCTATCTGTCCGCCGCTGAGGGCAGGACAGTGCGGCTGTCGGAACATTGAGCCGGAACACACTCTTGTTCGGGACGGACCAGCCTGCGGTGACCGGCACGCCGCTGGCCTGCGCGCCATGGGCCTTCACGCTTGAGGCAGGCAGCTTGCGGCATATCAAGCTGAACGGGACAGAGGCAATCCGCAGTATTGCGTTTCTGGTCAGGGATCGTGATTGGGGCACCTTGGTGCCGCAAATTCAGGATGAGGTCATCAGCCAGACCGACGCTGGCCTGCGTATCGCCTATACCGCAACTTACACAAACGGACCGGCGCAGTTGATCGTTGATATCGAGGTTGAGGTCACTGCCGGGCAGCTATCCATGCGCGCAGATGGTATCACAAAGGGTGATTTTGAAACCAACCGCGCGGGCTTTACGGTTTTGCATCCAATTGATGGCGTGGCGGGGCAGCCCGTGCATGTGGGTCATAGTGATGGCACGCTGGAAGAAACGACATTCCCAATGCTGATAGAGCCATGGCAACCGTTTATGGATATCGCGTCTTTGACCCACACGGTTGGCGATTATTCAGTAACCTGCCGGTTAGAGGGCGATACGTTTGAGATGGAAGACCAGCGGCAGTGGGGGGATGCGTCTTACAAGACGTATAACCGCCCGCTTGCGAAACCTTGGCCCTATCAGATCACCGAGGGGGACGGGCTGGCACAATCTGTTGTTCTAAGCATCGGCGCGCCGTTGCCCTATGCGCGATCCCGGCCAGAGCCGCAGACATCAAGCGAGGCCATTTTTCCAGATATGGCGTTGGTGGTAACACCGGAGGATGCGCGCCGACTTGCCGGGTCGCCTAGCGATCTGGCAGGGGTGAACCCGCAGCGGTTGCTGTGCCATCTGGACATGGAGTTGGGCGGCCTAGAGGCCCAGATACAGGCTTTTGCGACGGCGCAATCTGCATGCCCCGATGTCCTGTTTGACCTTGAGCTTATTCTGGCCTGCGCCGACACGCCTGCGGCCGAACTCGGTGCTGTGGCGGCTCATATACAGGCGTTTGGGCTGGTCCCGGCCAGCGTGACGGTTTGCCCGTCCGCTGACCGGCAATCGACGCCGCCGGGATCGGACTGGCCGGATTGCCCACCGCTGGAAGACATCCACCGTGCGGCGGCTGACGCCTTTCCCGATGTCATGCTGGGCGGTGGCATGGTCAGCTTTTTCCCCGAGTTGAACCGTAAACGCCCGCCACTGAAGATGCTGGACTTCGTCAGCCACGGGCTATGCCCGATTGTCCATGCTGCGGATGATATCTCGGTGATGGAAACCTTGGAAACGATCCCTCATATCACCCGATCTGCACGGGCGATTTTCGACGATATGCAGTACCGTATTGGCCCGGCGACGATTGCGATGCGCCAAAACCCTTATGGCAACCGCGTGATCCCGAACCCCGATGCGCAGCGTGTTTGCATGACTGATGACGACCCGCGCCATCGTGGCCAATTTGGCGCGGCCTATGTTATGGGGCTTGCCACTGCGTTGGCCGCTGCGAACGTCGCGGTCTGGACACCGGCGGCAATATACGGCCCGCGCGGTATCGGGTTCGTAGGGACGACAGGGCAGTCGGATTGGCCCATCACGCAGGCATTGGCAATGCTGGCATCGCTTGCGGGACAAGTGGTAAAAGGCGCACAGATCAGCGACGGTATTGCGAAACTGTCAGTTGGCACCACTGTTATCACAGCCAACCTTACGCCCGAAGATAACGGTGATCTCAGCCCGTTTGAATGGCGCGCCGTAGATTAGGCTAGCAACTAGGTCTGGTTTGCGGATGAGAACTTGGAATCGGCACGGCTTAGGTGCGCTTCCAATGCGTGTTCCGTGCCGTCTTCGTCGTTGGCCTTCAGGCACTTCACGATAACCGCATGTTCGCTAAGCGTCGTTTCTTCGCGCCCAGACCACAAAAGCAGCGAGGCGTGATATTCGAACAACCAGGTCAGCATCATTTCGGTGATGGCTTTGATCAGCGGGTTTCCGGTGATTTCAGCAAGCCGCGTGTGAAAGGCAATATCGGCCTTCATAAAGGCCTCAGCGTCGCCAAGTTGCGCGCGCTGAAGCTCGATCAGCTCGGTCAGGTCGGCGGCGTCCTTCGAGGTGCATTTAGCAGCTGCAAGCCGCGCTGTGCCCCGTTCTAAAATGTGCCGGATGACTTTGAGATGTTCGATATTTGCCGGCTCGCTCGACAGTAGCAGTTTGGCGATGTCATCCAATTGGCTGAACGCAACCCCGGCAGTAAGCGCGTTGACGCGGCTACGACCGCCATGGGTAATGGTGATCAAACCCTTGCTTTGCATGGCTTGCAACGCTTCGCGTACCGCGGGGCGTCCCACGCCAAACCGTTCCATCAAGGTTCGTTCTGACGGCACGAAATCACCGGGCGCAAGCTCACCGCTTGCCACCAGTTCGCGCAGCCGTTCAAAAACCTGATCAGACAGCTTCAGCCGGACGATCTTGCGGTCCTGTTCACCTTCTTTGCTCATGTCGTGCCGTTTCCCAGTTAGGATGTACGGCAACTGTAAGACTTATTTACTGGTGCTACAAGTGGATTGCTTGGCCGCTTTAGGTGATCCGTTCGATGCTGGCGGCGATCTCGTCTGGTTCGAACACGCGCTTCCAATCATCGCGCATCAACACGGGCTTTCCGAACTCGATTGCCTTGTTGCATGCGTCTGAAAATACGCCGTCGACCTCTTCAAAGATGACCGCGCCCAGAATGTTCATATGGCCCAGCAGGAAATCGCGCGCAGCCTCTTTGGGAACCCCACGATCCACCACTTCGTCCATGGCCTCGCGCATGATGTCGAGAAGCGATGCACAGACGGTTTCGGACAGACCCGGTTCGAGCAGCGCCATTTGCTCAACAGTCACCCTGTGGGACCGCGCGACGGGTGCATAGATCGCTTTGCCTACGGCTTCGCCCAAGGCATAATCCGCCTCGGGGCCCTGCATAAGAGCGTTTACAATACCTTGCTGTGCAGCCACCCCGCCAAAGTAATCCTTGCGGCCGGCCTCGGTTTTTTCATCGTTAAAGATCGGGGGATGGCACGGGTGGCTGACGAAATAGGTAACATCATCACGCTTGGGCAGGTGGCCCGCAAAGGGGGCAGCGGCATCAAGGCAGATGATCATGGCACCGGATTTCACCTTGTCTATGATGCCCGCAGTCACCTTGCCGATGGCGGTATCCGGCACGGCCAAAACGATCACATCGGCATCTTCGAGCGCGATATCGGGGTCTTGGCAGTCAAAGCCCAACTCGGTCTTCAGTCGCTCTTTTCCGATGTCGGAAACCTCGACATGGACGGTGTGAAAATCCGTCGCAGCAAGGTTGCGCGACAGACGAACCCCCATTTTTCCGCCAGCCCCAAATAATGCGATTTTCGTCACGCTCGTTCTCCCAAAGATATCATTCGCACCAATTTTATGGTGAATTAGTAGCTGGTATAATAAGGTACTAAGCACACCGGTAAGTCAAGGGCACCCGCAACAAAATGCAATGGTTAGATCGCGCCCAACCTCAAAGGGCGGGGCGGGATCATTCCGAGGAGATGATTTTGGACTTTCTTTCGGTAAACGCGCAGTTGTGCATCGCTTTCGCGTCGGGGCGCTGGCACGCCTATATCACCAACGGTATGAGCGCAGGTCGTCGTGATTAACCAAGGAGGGGTGAGTTTGATTTCGGCTGCCCGCAGCGTTCGAGCCAACAGGTCAGCGCAGTTGTGTCTTCCGGCTGGTGCAGCCCGTTTTCCCCCGCATCGCGGGCGAGCCTTTATAGCGGTCCCGGATTTTTTGCGCGGCGCAGACGCATAGTTTGAAAACCAGCGCCGCGATGATGGCCGCAACGGCACCGCCAAGCCAAAACATCAGCAATCCCAGCCATATAGGTTGGTTGATCGCGAAAATGCCACTGACGACAGCGCCACAAGCATATCCGATTGCGAGAAGTATAACGAGCCTGTCCACTAGTACTAACTATCCACCATTACTGATTTACGCGTTACGCACCCAGCGTGATCCGGCGGAAACCATTCGCCGGATTAAGCAGTCAAATTCTCTTGCGAGCGAGTCATTGATCGCGCCAGCCGCGAAAGCGGACAGCGCAAACCTATCAGTCCAATAACCCTGATGAGAGGTGACGCGAAATTTATGACTGCCCTTATTTTACTATTTTCTTGGTCTGACTGTTAACAGCTTCACACAAAAGCGCCACAGGGGTATATTTTCGCATAAATAGCACTACATTCAACCCATAATAGAAGTGCTGAGCGGGCCATAGGTGGCTTTCCGCCTGCATCTGGGCACGCAAGCAAAAGACGTCGGAGTGCGGGACTGCACGGCAAATGAAAGCGGGCTGAAAGTTGCCACGTTGCTGTCGAACCCTGCGGCAACTTTGAGGGTACATTTAACCGTGAACTCCAGCCAATGCGGGAGTTTATCGGGGTTTTGACGCTGAACTGGGGCCTATGACCGTTTCACAAATAATTCTGTTGAGGTTCAACCGGACATTTGTCAGGATCATTCTACGGGAGTAACATTCGTCGGGATTGCTGGCGAACTGGACGGGCCAAACCAAGGCACGTCGATTGATGAAATCAATGGGAGGAAGACATGACAAAAGAGAATATGAAGCTGAACCGCCGGTCCATGTTGCGCGGCGCGGCTGTTGCCGCCGTCGCATCGCCGGCACTTGTTGGCAAGGCAATTGCAGCGGGCGAAGTGACTTGGCGCGTTCAGGCGCATTGGCCCAAAGCATCCAGTTCCTTTACCGCCAGCCTAGGCGTCGTTGCCGCGCAGCTTGAGGAGAAAACCGAAGGCGCGTTCAAGCTGGAACTGCTGGGCGCGGGTGAATTCGCCAAAGGGCCTGACATCTATAACATCGTGCGCAAGGGCGTTGTACCGATGGGCACGATCAGCCCGTCCTATATCTCGGATCAGGCCGAAGCCGCGACATTTGCCTATGGCATCCCGGGCACCCTGCGCCAAGCGTGGGAAATGGAACACGCGATCAAGAACCTTGGCGTCGAGGCGCTGGTGAACGAGGACCTGAACGCTGACGGCGTGCATATGATGTGCGAAAAAGTTCTGCCGACGGAAATGGTTCTGTCCAAAAAGATCGAATCTGCCGCCGACTTCCAAGGCCTCAAGATCCGGTCCTCTGGCGCGATGCTGGATTATCTGGCCGCTGCCGGTGCGGCACCGCAATACATCCCCGGATCAGAGCTGTATCAATCGCTCAGTTCTGGTGTCGTGGACGGTGCACATTGGGGTGCTGCCATTGGGGCGCAATCCATGTCTCTGTGGGAAGTGTGTAAATACCACTACAAACCGGTTCTGGCGCAAACAACCGACGCGTTCATCCTGAACCAAGACGCGCTTGAGGGGCTGCCGGACGATCTGCGCAGCGCCTTGGTTGATACGATCACAACGCGGTTCTTCCTGCGGTCGGCCGAGTATCAACATTTTGAAGCGATTGCGCTGACCGAAGGCGTGGCCAATGATGGCGTCGAAGTGATGACCCTGCCGGATGATGTGTTGGAAATGCTCGCGACGGCCTCGGCTCAGATCCTTGAGACCGAAGGCCAGAAGGGCGAGAAAGCCGCAAAGGCAGCTGACATCTATCGCACGCTGATGAAGGATATGGGCTACGCCTAAGCCCCGTTTCCTGTAGCTTTGAAAAATAGGGCGGCGCGCATGTGGTGCGCCGCCCCCTTTTCGCACTAAAGGAGCATGCCGCCATGATGCAACTGGCCCGTACTATTACGCGTGTGAACCAATTTATCGGGCGATGGGTGTCGCTGGGTGTCTTGGTGATTTTTGTCCTGCTTCTGGCCGATGTCGTGATGCGATATCTGGTGGGAAGCCCGACAATCTGGACAGCAGAATTGGCCACCTTGATCTTTGGTGTCTACGCGATCATCGGCGGCGGCTATCTGCTGACCGAGCGCGGGCATGTGAACGTCGATATCTTTTATGGCCGTATGTCACGCAGACGCAGGGCGTCCGTCGATATCCTGACATGGCCGCTGTTTTTGCTGTTTGTGGGCGTGTTGCTTTGGCAAGGCTGGGACATCGCATCCGAGGCGATTGCCGATATGGAGCGGTCAAATTCCGTCTGGAAGGCCCCGCTGTGGCCGACCAAGGCGTTGATCCCCGTCGCCGCCATTCTGCTGCTGTTGCAGGGCATCGTGCGCCTGTGGTCGGACATCCGCGTGCTGCGGGGCCTGCCGATCCCCGAAGATGTTTTTGGCAAACCCGGTGATCCGGACCGAGATGAAATAAATACTCAGGAGAAGCAAAAATGAGCGTCGAACTCCTTACCTTGCTGTTTTTCGGCGCATTGCTGTTGTTTTTGATGCTGGGAACGCCGCTGGCCTTTGTGCTGGGCGGTGTTTCGGTGGTGTTTTTGTACTTTGAGATGGGCACAATCGGTTTCTATCTGCTGGCCTCCAAGATGTGGGAGACGATGCAATCACCGACCCTGATGGCGGTGCCGCTTTTCGTGTTCATGGCGATTTTGCTGGAAAAATCGGGGGTCGCGAATGACCTCTACGATATGATGCACCAATGGTTTGGTGGCCTGCGCGGCGGCTTGGCCATTGGGACGGTTCTGATTTGCGTGATCTTTGCCGCCATGTCGGGGATCTCCGGTGCGGCCGTGGTCACGATGGGCACCATCGCGCTGCCCAAAATGCTTGAGCGAGGGTATGATAAAAAGCTCGCCCTCGGGGCCATTAACGCGGGGGGCGGATGGGGCATCCTGATCCCGCCCTCGATCCTGATGGTGCTCTATTCGCTGCTGACCGAAGTATCGGTTGGCCGTCTCTTTGCGGCGGGCATCGGGCCGGGTTTGACCCTGTTCGTGCTGGTCTCGCTTTACATCGGTGGGCGTTGCTGGCTTCAACCGCATCTGGGGCCAGCGTTGCCCGTTGAGGAACGCGCCGATTGGTCGCAAAAGATCAAATCGCTCAAGGCGGTGATCCTGCCGATCATGATTGTGGTGATTGTTCTTGGCGCGATCTTTGGCGGTTTTGCTACCCCGACAGAGGCTGCAGCCATTGGTGTGTTCGGCTCGCTTGTGGCGACTTTGATCAATGGGCAGCTGACCTGGCAGGTGTTGCATGATGCCTCGATCGCCACACTCAAGCTGACTGCCTTGGTGATGTGGATCTTGTTCGCGGCACATGCGTTTTCGACGGCTTATACCGCCTTGGGGGCGCAAAGCCTGATCTCTGATCTGATGAGCTATATTCCCGGCGGTCGTTGGGGCGCGTTGTTCTTTATGCTGGTCTTGCTGTTCTTCTTTGGCATGGTTCTGGACCCTGTCGGCATTATGTTGATCACCTTGCCGGTGTTCTTGCCAATTGTGCATGGTGCGGGGTTTGACCCGATCTGGTTCGGCATCTTGTTCATCATCATGATGGAGGTCGGATATATGACGCCGCCCTTTGGCTTTAACCTGTTCTACCTCAAGGGGGTGGCCCCGCCTGATGTCACCATGGGCGACATCTATGCGTCAGTATTCCCCTATGTCGTGGTGACGTTGATCGGGGTCGCGCTGATCATCCTGTTCCCCGAGATCGCATTGTATTTCCCAAGGCTGTTCTACGGCTGATCTTGGGCAAATGCTTTTGAGACAGAAAACGCCGGCCCTTTATCAAAAGGGCCGGCGTTTTTTATGTGATCTCAGGCGACGTCCACGCCACTGGGCAAGAACCTGTGCCAGTCGGGATGTCGTCCTGCGGCATAACCCATGCCGATCTTGACCCAGTCGATACCGCCAGAGTGATAGGACGTAGCGGTGCCCGTAGCGCCATAGCGTATCTCACGGGTGCCTTCCTCGAATGCGTCGAGGGACTGCGCCCAGACCTCTCCCTCCCAATGCAGGGTCATCTGGCGGCGCAGCGGTTCGTATTCTGCGGTAAACAACGTGCCAAACCCTTCGGCATAGCGATCCTGTTTTAGCGGCGCTTGGGTAAACCGGCCGACAAGGGTGGCGGGAGGAGCCCCTTCGGACAAGACGCCATTCAGATGCTTTGACCGTTCAAACGTACGGGTAAAGGTGCCGCGATCTGGCATGCTGCCATCGGTCTGGTGATTGGTGGAAATAAGGCGCGGCTGCACCTTTGCGCCGCCGCCTGCATACATCTCTACGCTCGCCGCCGCACCCGATGCATCGGCCACGACCACGTTATAGGGCATGTGCGATGGTACGCGTTGCAAGACCCGCAACGCTTGGGGGACAGTCTCGCAGGTCTCAAGCACGTAGCGTAGGATCGTGGTGATGCCAAAACCGCGCCCGGTTTCCTGCCGCCCACCATAGGCCAGCGCGATGCTAAGGCCCGCGTCATTGATCCCGTCGGATAATCCCCACAGGAATTCCACCATGCCCATGACGCGCCGACCGGTCCACGCACTGTGCAGCAACAACCCTTCGTTCAGGTCCGGCGACAGATCGTAATTGCGGACAAGGCGGATGTCGTCGCGTGACGTGGCAACCGCCAGCGAACAGCCGCCCAGATAGCTGGGCGGGCACCATGTGGACAGGAACCGCGCCGCGCGGTCCGATCCACCGGCAAGCTGGGTCAGCTTGGCATGCACGGGGACAAGCTTGGGCATATACTTGCGCAATGCGGCCTCGCAGGCGGCGCGGTCGGGGCCGTTGTCGCCGCCACGTGCGGTGAACCATGCCTCGTAAGCGGGCCATGACCGCTGCCAGCGGGCGGCCCATTTGGGGCCGGGGGGTGCTTCGCTAACGGCGTCAAAGGTCAGGGAATGGGTCACGTTATGCGCCTTTCATAGGCAAGTTAAGGAAGAACCGTACCATTTCGGCGCTGGCAACGGGGCCGTCGGGATCGGTGTAGGACCCGGTACTGTCGCCGCCTGACCACGCGTGCCCAAGGCCCGCGATTGTCCAATGCTCCATCACGGCATGGCCGTCGGGGGACAGGGTTGTGCTGCGCGTGAAGCTGCGATTTTTGACGCTGCCATCGTCCACAACTTGTGCGCCTGTTGCTGCGGCTTCTGCAATGCGCTGTCCGTTTGTCACATGCACTGTGGCGTCGGCATCCCCGTGAAACACAATCGAGGGGATCGGTCGCGTTTCGTGACTGCGGGTGCTGCCCGACCCCATCGCAGCAAAGGCGGATGGTACATCATGCGCGGCCTTATAGGGCAGGCCGGAATGCACCCCAATGGCGCTGAACACGTCAGGATGGGTCTGGCCCAAAACAACCGACATTGCCGCACCGGCGGACAGGCCCGCGACGAAAACGCGGCCCTCGGCCACGCCATGATCGGTCTGCATCTTACGCGCCAAACCGGCTAGGATCGCCGGTTCTCCCGCATCGCGTGTTTGGTCACTGGTCGCATACCAGTTCCAACAGGATTGCATATTCGCGCCGCGTGATTGTGCGGGGTACACCACGATCAGACCGTGGGCATCAGCCAACTGGTTCATCCCTGTGCCCTTAGCAAAATCAACGGGCGATTGCTTGCAGCCGTGCAGCATCATGATCATAGCCGCCGGTTTGCGCCCTTTCAGGTCAGGGATGTAAAGCCGGTAGTCGCGGCTGCCTTCGGCACACTCAAAGGTTTCCGCTTCAAAACACGCGCCCGGTGTCAGCGGCGGTTCTGTCACGTCTGCCGCCGTCGTGGCAGATTGCGCCATGCCAGCGTTAAGACTGGCAAGCGTGTCGCGCAGGCTTCGCCCAACCCTCGGTTTCCCAAACGATTTTTTCGAGGACTTGGCCATTTCATCCAACGCGGCCATCCCACCACCCCTCAACGCGGTTTGTATGGTTTTCGTGGCCCCTAAAGGATTCCCGGCGCGGACCAGTTTGGTTGCTTGGCGCAGGGCCGAGGTGAACTTATTTGTCATTTTGGTTTCCTTTGAAACATAAGACAGGGATCAGCTGATCCGCGCGCCAAGGGCTTTCTTGACCTCGGGACTGGCTTGAAGTGCCCCCAGCACATTGATTGAACCGATGGTGGCTAGGGCAAGTTCGGGCGTCACATCGGCCGCGATCCGGGCAAGGCCGACGACCTTGATGTGCAACAGCTCGTTGGCGGCGCGCACGGCCTCAAGATCTGCGGCGGTATAGTCGCGCAGGCCCATTTCCATGGTGTGACGGTCAATCGATTGGGTCACACTATCTGACTGGTGATCCAATTGCTTGCGAATGGCGGTGCGAATGAAATCGCTGCGGTTTGAATAAAACCCTTCCTGCACCAGCAGATCGATCCGGCCCAGATCGACAAAGCCCAGATTGATGGTGATCTTCTCGTTATCTGGCATCTTGTCCCGAAGCTTTGTGACATTACTCATATGTTTCTCCATCCATGTGGATGTTATATGGATGTCTATATCGCGTTTGCAACCCCTGCTTTGGAAACAAGTGTCGCGCTAGGCCAACATCCGCACAGCCATGTGCAGATCATTCCTGAACTGTGCCGTGGCGTCTGCCTTGGCCTGTGGGTCGGCAACCCGCAGCAGATAAGATGGGTGCAGCGTCAGCAGAACGGGCGTGCCGGATGGTGTGGCCTCGACCTTGCCACTACGGTTCAAGATCGCATCGCGGCTGCCTGTCAGTGCCTCGGCGGCGGTGGCCCCCATGCCAAGGATCAGCTTGGGCTGTACCTGTGCGATTTCCGCGTCCAACCACCAGCGGCAGTGATCAATCTCTGACGTGTTGGGCCGCTGATGGATGCGACGTTTGCCATGTGGCGTGAACTTGAAATGTTTCACCGCATTGGTGACATAGGCCTGCGTTCGGTCCAGCCCGGCCTGCGTTGCGATCTGATCAAAAAGCTGCCCAGCCGGGCCGATAAAGGGCCGCCCGCTCAGGTCTTCTTGGTCGCCGGGCTGTTCACCGACGATCATCAGGCCGGCATCCAGCGGTCCTTCGCCCGTTACGGCTTGGGTCGCATTGCAATGCAAAGGGCAGCGCGTGCAGGCGGCGATGGCTGCGGGCAACGCATCCTTCGGGCCATCCCACGCCGATTGATGCGCGGTCAGTTGCGCCTGAATCTGCGCCATGCGGGCAGGGGGCAGGGACGGGGCGGTTTCGGCCATCGCGCGGGCACGGGCCGGGGCATCAGCGATCATCTGGGGGATGAACGCGGCCTCTGGCATGTTCTTCCAGTATTTCTTGGGCATCTCCGATTGCATGGCTTTGACCATCAACCGCGCGGGGTTAAAGATGTTCTGGAAATAGGTGATCCACAGCTGTTCGCTGGCGTCCTCGGGCAAGTTCGGTTTTTCCTGCCCCTCGCTGAAGGTCAGCTTGCCGTTTTCGAACAGGGCGCAGACGTCCGGTGTCAAAATGCGCCAGTCCATATCACTGAACCGTCGTACAAAGAAATCCGCTGTGGGTTCTACCGTGTGATAGGTCGGCTCGAACCACGCGGCAAAGGATCGGCGGGGGGCGTCGGGCTGCCCGATTTCGCGAAAGCGTACGAAAGCCTTCATCTTGTGCTGGCAGCGGTGCACGTTCTTTTCCATCCTGCGCAGGCGTGACAGGTCGGCATCGCCGCGGTCCGTTATCAGATGCGGCGCATCTTTGATCCGCCACAGAAATGCGTAAAGCCGGGCGAAACGTTCGGGATCGCTGTGCCAGACCACGCTGCTGGCCATGCTGATAAAACTGCGCGGCACGGTGACCTGCATGTTTGGCCGCAGGGGCGTATCATCGCCGAACAGATCGGGGGCGGTGGTGGCGTCGCCCCACACGATATCCTCGGGCCGGATACCGGCGGTCAGAAACTGCCGCGCAGCATCACGCCACGCCTGCGCGGTGCCAATCCGAGGCATGACGGCGCGGTGCATCAGAACAGGGCCAGCTGTTCGGGCGGCGGCGCGAAACGCGCGCGCAAGTCGATGCTGTCGGTCAGACCGCCGGGGGACCAGCCGCCGGCTGTGACGAAACTGCGCGCTTTTTTCATCGATGCGCCCATGCGGATCAAATCCTCGTAGCGCAGCGTGCGATGGCGGCGGGTGGACAGGATGCGGGTGACGGTTTTGACCCCGAACCCCGGCACGCGCAACAACATCTCGCGGCTGGCGCGGTTAACGTCCAAAGGGAACACTTCGCGGTGGACAAGCGCCCAGGCGAGCTTGGGATCCATCTCAAGATCGAGGTTCCCGTCGGCCGTTACGGATGTGATTTCGTCCAGTTGGAAATCATAAAAGCGCAGCAACCAATCCGCCTGATATAGCCGATGTTCGCGTTGCAGCGGCGGCCGGATCAGCGGAAGCTTTGACGAGCTATCAGGGATTGGCGAGAAGGCGGAATAATAGACGCGCTTGAGCTTATAGCTGGAGTACAGCCGCGTGGATTGCCCCAGGATCGCAGCATCGTTTGACCCGTCAGCCCCGATGATCATCTGCGTTGACTGTCCTGCAGGGGCAAAACGGGGCGGGCGTTTGCCGCTGTGGGACTTATCCTTGGACACTTCCTTGCGCAGTCGGAAATCGGCCATTGCCTTGCGAATTTGGCCGGGCTTTTTCTCGGGCGCATATTGCTGGACGGCGGCATCGGTCGGCAGTTCGACATTGATCGACAAACGATCCGCCAGCAGTCCGGCCTCGGCAATCAGTTCGGGGGCGGCGTCGGGGATGGTTTTGAGGTGAATATAGCCGCGAAAGTTTTCCTCGTGTCGCAGTTTGCGCGCGATCTGCACCATGTCCGACATGGTGGCATCCGGTGAGCGGATCACGCCCGAGGACAGGAACAACCCTTCGATATAATTGCGGCGGTAGAATTCGATGGTCAGCTTCACGACCTCGTCCACGCTGAACCGTGCGCGGGTCACGTTCGAGGACGCGCGATTGATGCAATAGCTGCAATCATAAATGCAGAAATTGGTCATCAGGATCTTCAATAAACTGATGCAACGCCCGTCGGGCGCGTATGCATGGCAAATGCCGCTGCCCTCGTTCGATCCCAACCCCTTGCCATCGCGCGAGTCGCGTTTCGTCGACCCCGAAGAGGCGCAGGACGCGTCATATTTTGCCGCATCACTCAGAATAGCGAGCTTTTGTTCTACTGTTTGCTTAACCATATGTTCACTATATGTTCTTGCGCCGGTCGTGTCACGCAAATAGGCCACGACGACATGTCGCGGCCTATCAAATCCGGCTCAATTTTCGGTGATTACACTGGGGAAATTACGTTTCTAGGTTTGGGTACACGCGGCGTAAGGTTTCAATCAGCTTTTGGCTGCTGACGGGCTTTTTCACCACGCGGTCATCGGGCCCAAGAAAGCTGATCTGATCCGCATCATAGGCGGTGATGAACACAAACGGGATTTTGCGTTCGCGCAAGATATCGGCGACCGGTTTAGAGGTTTTGTTATTCCCCAAATTCACGTCAAGAAAGGCAATGTCGATGTCGCCTTCGCGCGCCTTGGTTTTCGCGTCTTCAAGGTGAATGGACGGGCCAATGACGTTAAAACCAATATCCTCAAGGATATCCGTCATCTCAAACGCCACAACGACCTCGTCTTCGACGATAAAAATATTCTGCGGTGTATTGCTCATTAGTTTGCCCGGTCTTCCGTATGTTCCGGCATTCTGAGATGCCATTTATATCCGTCAGGCCCGAAATCGGTTATGATTTCTCCGCCTGTCTCCATTTGCAATGCGCGGCCCGTGATAAAGCTGCCAAAACCGGTTTCACTTGGTTTTTCCGCCGCGGGTCCGCCTAGCTCATTCCAGTGGAGCTCTATAACTGAACCCTCCTTGGTATCAGATTGTTCCCATGACAAATTGACGCGCCCCTCGGGTACGGACAGCGCGCCGTATTTCATGGCGTTGGTTGCGAGTTCGTAAAATGCCATCGAGAAGGACAATGCCTGCCGCGAGGGGACCTCGACCTTGGGGCCGCTTAGATCAATGCGGCCGTTTCCGATCGGGTCTAACACATCTGCGGCAACGGCACCGATTTCGGCGCGGTCCCATGAGGTGCCGACCAGTTTGGAATGCGCCAAGGCATAGGCGTTGAGCCGTTGATCAATGGTTTCACGCAACCCGCGCTGAATGCTCATTTTGCGCAAGGACTGGCTGACGATGGATTTGACCACGCTAAAGGCGTTCTTCACGCGGTGGTTCAGTTCGGCAATCAGGATGTTCTGCGCCTCGCGCAGGCGGCGTTCTTCGTCAATGTCGATAAGTGCTACGGAGGCACCGATGCGCGCGCCGTTGGCGTCGACCACCGGTTTGCCGATGATGCGCATCCAGAACCGTGTGCCATCACCGCGTTGGTAATTCACGTCGATTTCGGAATGCGCCTCGCCGTCGCGGATCACGCGTGCGAGTGGATATTCGTGGCTTTCAACCTGACGACCATCCTCGTGAAAGGACACCCAGCCTTGGTAGTTATCGGCATCTTCTGAATGGATAACCGGGTGGCGCACCATCCTTTCGACATGGCTGTTGCCATAGATGATCTGCCCATTTGCGTCGGCCATGATCACGCCGACCGGCACGGTCTCCATCATCGCCTCGAGAAAGATCAGGCGATCGGATTTGCTGTCGGAGTTCTTCTTTGCTGACTCAGCTTCTTTGGCCGCCAATGCGTCTTGCAAGTGCACAAGTTCTGCCGCCATCTCATCAATAGATCTTGTAGGCATTTAAGTCCCCAGGCCCTTTCGCTGTATTTCTTGTGACATAAGGCGCGTTAACGATCTGTCCAACGCTATGATGCGCCTGCGGGTCGAAAACCATCGTTCATTGCCACGTGTTTTGGTTAACCCGCTGAATCAAATTGATATTCAATGGTCCATTTTTTAGCACTACGGTGCGCATTTTCGCCCACACAGACACGGCCTGCCCACAAGACAAGCATATCGTCAGACCGGGCGCGGCCCTTAATCGCGCACGCCCGCGAATCGTTCAGCCCATTCGTCACGCTGTTCGTCGGTGATCTTGGTGAACAGAACCTCTGGCACGTCAAAGGCGTGGCCGGGGGTAAGCTGGCCCAGTGCGGCGGGCACATCGTCGGGCCATTGGGCGTCTTCCACATGCATGCTTTCCAACATGCTGGCGGCTGTGGTGGGGATGAACGGCGCTGATAGAACCGCATAAAGCGGGATCAGGTTCAGCGCCAAACGTACTTGGGCGGCGGCCTTGTCGGGGTCGGTTTTGAACGTGGTCCAAGGGGCCTCGGCCTGAAGATATTCGTTGCCAGCCGCCCAGATCGCGCGCAGTTCAGCGGCGGATTTGCGGACTTCCATTGCCTCCATCGCGGTTTGATAGCGGGCCACGCGCTCGGTCAGGTCTGCGATCAACGCGTGTTCGGCAGGGCCATATTCGCCCGCTGCTGGCACGTCTTCGCTGAACTTCGAGCGGCAGAATTTGGTGATCCGGCTGATAAAGTTACCCAGCACATCGGCAAGGTCTTTATTCACGGAGGCTTGGAAGTTTTCCCAGGTGAATTCCGCGTCGGATGTTTCCGGCGCGTGGGACAACAGCCACCAGCGCCATGTGTCTGCGGGCAGGATTTCCAGCGCCTGATCCATGAACACGCCACGCCCGCGTGAGGTTGAGAACTGCCCGCCATCATAGGTCAGGTAGTTGAAAGATTTAATGTAATCGACCAGCTTCCACGGCTCGCCCGAACCCATGATCGTGGCCGGAAAGCTGAGCGTGTGGAAGGGCACGTTATCCTTGCCCATGAACTGGGTATAGCGCACGTCGTCGGCGCCCTTGTCGGTGCGCCACCAGCTTTCCCAATCACTGCCTTTGCCCGCATCGACCCATTCCTGGGCGCAGGCGATGTATTCGATAGGGGCGTCAAACCAGACATAGAACACCTTGCCCTCCATCCCCGGCCAATCCTCATTGCCGCGTTTGACTGGGACGCCCCAGCTTAGGTCACGGGTGATGCCACGATCCTGAAGGCCGTCGCCGTCATGCAGCCATTTCTTGGCGATCGATGTGGTCAGAACGGGCCAATCGGTTTTCGAATTGATCCACGCGTCAAGCTGATCTTTCATCTGCGATTGCTTTAGGAACAGATGTTTGGTCGCGCGCATTTCCAGATCGGTCGCACCCGACACGGTAGAGCGCGGGTTGATCAGGTCCTCGGGGTCCAACTGTTTGGTGCAGTTGTCGCATTGATCGCCGCGCGCATCCTCAAACCCGCAATTCGGACAGGTGCCTTCGACATAGCGGTCAGGCAGGAAGCGGCCATCGGTCTCAGAATAGATCTGACGTTGCTCGACTTCCTCGATCAGCCCTTGGTCATACAAAGCACCGGCGAAATGCTGGGTCAGCTTTTGGTTCTGGATGCTGGAGGACCGCCCGAAATGGTCAAAGGACAAGCCAAACCCGTCGGCAATCCGCGTCTGAACATCATGCATCTCGGCGCAGTATTCCGCGACCGGTTTACCGGCCTTGGCGGCGGCCAGTTCGGCGGGGGTGCCGTGTTCGTCGGTGGCACATAGGAACAAAACCTCGTGGCCACGCGCACGCAGGTAACGGGCGTATAAATCGGCGGGCAGTTGGCTGCCCACAAGATTGCCAAGATGCTTGATCCCGTTGATGTAAGGGATGGCTGACGTAATAAGATGGCGTGTCATGGTAAGGGCCCCGAAAATGCTTTGGCATGTCTCTAACGCAGGGACGCGCCAAGGGCTAGGGGGCGTTGTTGTTGCTACCGTCACGCTGGCGGCGCATCAGACGGCCGATGGTAAAGGAGGTGCGTGGTGCATAGACATAAGGCGTGCGTTTGCGTGCCGTGGGGCGGGCGCGCATGCGGGTCAGGCCAAAGATCACCAAAACCCCATGACCCACAGATATCATCGTAAACAGGGCCGCCGGGCCATAGTTGTCGATCAGCACCGACGCCAGATAGGGGGCAAAGATCGCCCCCACAGCGAACCAGAACATCAGCGCCGCTGACAGCTCGACCCGTTCTTCGCTGGTGGCAAAGTCATGGGCATGGGCGGCGGCGACAGAATAGATCGGGAATGTCGTCAGTCCAAAGAATGTTGCCGCGAAAAAGATCGCTTGGGTGCCAAACCCCGCAGACATTACGGTGACCGCGCAGCTGACGATGGACGCGGCCGACATCCAGATCAGCACCCAACGTCTGTCGAATTTATCGGCCAGCCAGCCAATGGGGAATTGCGCCAGCGCGCCGCCCAAAACAAAGGCGGACAGAAACCACGCGATTTGCCCGGCGCTTAGCCCGACCTCTTGGCCATAGATCGGCCCGACCATCCGAAACGATGCGCTGGACAGGGCGGCGACCACCACGGCAGCGACGGCAAGGGGGGACCGGGCAATTGCCAGTCGTGGGCGCAAGCGCGGCTGCGCTGGTGTTTCCGGTTGCGGCAAAGTGGACAGGGTCAGCGGGATCAGTGCAGCACAACACAAGATCGCCAGCAGGTTATACGAGACATATGATGCAGGGGCCAAAATGCCGATGATCATCTGTGCCGCCAGTGACCCGCTCATGTCGACAACGCGGTAGGCCCCCATGGTCCGGCCCCGCGTTTCGTTGGTCACTTTGGCATTCAACCACGCCTCGACCACGGTATAGCAGCCCGCAACGCACAGGCCTGACGCGACGCGCATCAACGCCCAGGCATACGGATCAAGCACCAGCATATGGGCCATTAACCCGATCGCCCCGGACGCGGTGAAGGCCGCAAAGGCGCGGCTGTGGCCCACGCTGCCCATCAGGCGCGGTGCCCACCAGCAGCCAATGAAAAAGCCCACGAAATGTGCCGAGCCGAGCAGGCCGATCTCTTGCTTGGAGAATCCGATCTTGACACCTGACAGCACATCCAATGGCCCCACACCGCCCGAGGACAGCTGCAGCAAGATGACCGATAGAAAAAGGGCGGCAAAGGAAATGAGCAAACGCATGCTGTGCACCATGTCGTCATACAATCTGGAAACCAACGGTCAAAACGACATTGCTTTGGAAAAAACGACGCAAATGATGTTTTGTCGCGCAGTGCAGAAAATGCGCTTGCGATGGGGCAGTCGAAACGAGAGGGTGGCGCAAATCAAGACCAGGAGAATGCGATGAAGATGAACACATTGGGCCGCACCGATATCAAGGTATCGGATTTCTGCCTTGGGTCGATGACTTGGGGCACCCAAACCACCCCCGAGGAAGGCCACGCACAGATTGACCGCGCTTTGGCTGCTGGCATCAACTTTGTCGATACGGCCGAGATGTATCCGGTGAACCCGATCAAGGCCGAGACCGTCGGCCTGACCGAAGAAATCATCGGGCAATGGATCGCAAAATCCGGCAGGCGCAAGGACTTTGTGCTGGCCACGAAACATTCGGGCGCGGGGGCGGCTCCGCGTGACGGGGCCCCTATTTCGTCCAAGACAATTCGCGAGACGCTTGAGGACTCGCTCAAGCGTTTGCAGACGGATTACGTCGATTTGTACCAGTTTCACTGGCCTAATCGCGGCAGCTATATGTTTCGCAAGAACTGGGACTATGACCCGTCCTCGCAAAACCGGGCCGAGGTGATCGCCCATATGGAAGACTGCATGGGCGCGCTGCAAGATGAAGTTAAGCGCGGCACGATCCGCAGCTTTGGTCTAAGCAATGAAAGCGCCTGGGGCCTGACCCAATGGGCCAATGCCGCCGAGCGCACAGGCGGGCCGCGCCCCGTATCGGTGCAGAACGAGTATTCGCTGATGTGCCGTCTGGCCGATACCGATCTGGCTGAAACCTGCCACAACGAAGACATTGGCCTGCTGTCCTTTTCGCCGCTTGCTGCTGGTCTTTTGACCGGGAAATACCAAAACGGCGCGGTGCCCGACGGGTCGCGCATGTCGATTGTTGGTGATCTGGGCGGGCGCAAAACTGGCAACGTGTTTGACGCCACAGCCGCCTATCTGGATATCGCGCAAAAGCACGGGCTGGACCCGACGCATATGGCGCTGGCCTGGGCGCGGCAGCGGCCCTTTATGACGTCAATCATCTTTGGCGCGACGTCTATGGACCAGCTTGATGTTGCCTTGGGTGCCATTGATCTGGAACTGAGCGATGAGATTATGGCCGATATTGCCGCCGCGCATAAAGCGCATCCAATGCCCTACTAACCCGATCCAAAGGAGTACCCAAATGCCACTTACCATGAGCAAAGATGTGTTTATTACTTGTGCCGTCACCGGATCGGGTGCGACCCAGGACCGCAGTCACCACGTGCCGCGCAGCCCCGAACAGATCGCCAACAGCGCGATTGCGGCGGCCAAGGCGGGGGCCGCGGTGGTACATTGCCACGTGCGTGATCCGGAAACCGGTGCGCCAAGCCGCCGTCTGGATTTGTTCCGCGAAGTCACTGAGCGTATCCGCGAGTCTGAGACCGATGTGATCTTGAACCTCACCGCGGGCATGGGCGGGGATATCGTTTTTGGCCCCACCGAACATCCGCTGCCGCCAATCGAAGGCACGGACATGGTTGGCGCATCTGAACGTGTGCAGCACATCGCGGAATGCCTGCCCGAGATTTGTACCCTTGATTGCGGCACGATGAACTTTGCCGAGGCCGACTATGTCATGACCAACACGCCGGGCATGCTGACGGCCATGGGTCGGATGATGACACATCTGGGGGTCAAGCCCGAGATTGAGGCGTTCGATACAGGCCACCTGTGGTACGCCAAACAGCTGGTCAAAGATGGCGTGCTGGACAACCCCGCCTTGGTGCAGCTGTGCATGGGCGTGCCATGGGGGGCACCGGATGATCTGAATACCTTTATGGCGATGGTGAATAACGTGCCGGACGATTGGACGTTCAGCGCCTTTGGTCTGGGGCGCAACCAGATGGCCTATGTCGCGGCATCGGTGCTGGCGGGAGGCCATGTGCGCGTCGGGCTTGAGGATAACCTGTGGCTGGACAAGGGCGTTTTGGCCGAAAACTGGCAGTTGGTTGAACGTGCGGGCAGCATTATCGAAAACATGGGTGCACGGCTGATGACCCCTGCACAAGTGCGCGAAAAGCTGGGCCTGACCAAACGAGCACCCAAGTGAAGCGCGCGCTGCTAGCGCTGCTATTGCTGGCGGGCTGCGGAGCACAGGGGCCAAAGCTGACCGACGGATACCGCGACCCGTCGGCCTTGATCGGATCAACCAGCCGCTATGATGCGGCACGGTTCAAAGGGGCCTGGGTGGTGCGCGGCAGCTTTGACGCTGATGCGCCTGCAACCGTTGCCTTTGTTGATAGCAGAGGTGGGCCTGCCTTTCAGTTCTGTGACAGCGATGGCGCGTGCGATGACGTTTGGCCGGCGACGTCCACAGGGCAGGGGCGCTATGCGCTGACCGGGCCAGATGGCGAAACAAAGACTTTCTGGGTACTTTGGGTCGACGAAGGATTTCGTACCGCTGCTGTCGGCAACCCTGCGGGGGATTTCGGCTGGATACTGGACCGCAAGCCTACCGGCGGCGCGGACCGGATAAGAGCCGCACAAGAGATACTGGATTTCAACGGCTATGACATCAGCCAGCTAAGGATGCGAAAATGACAAAGATTGCAGCAGTGATTGGCGGTGGCGTGATCGGGGGCGGATGGGCCGCTCGGTTTGCGTTGAACGGATGGAACGTGCAAGTGTTCGACCCCGACCCCCAAGCCGAACGCAAGATTGGTGAGGTCATGGCCAATGCGCGGCGGTCGATGCCCGGTTTGACCGATGTGGCGCTGCCAGATGAGGGTAAGATCAGCTTTCATGATAGCATATCAGACGCCGTTCAGGACACGTCATGGATTCAAGAAAGCGTGCCAGAGCGGCTTGAGATTAAGCACACGACTTTTGGTGCGATCCAACAGGCCTGTGACCCCGATGCCGTGATCGGGTCGTCGACGTCGGGCTTCAAACCATCCGAGTTGCAAGACGGCATGGCGCGCCCGGATCAGATCATGGTCGCGCACCCGTTCAATCCTGTGTACCTGCTGCCGCTGGTCGAATTGGTGCCGGGCAATGGCATCGACGGGCCGCTGGTCGACAAGGCCAAGGAAACCCTGACCTCCATCGGGATGTATCCGCTGCACCTCAAGAAAGAGATCGACGCACATGTGGCGGATCGTTTCCTTGAGGCCGTCTGGCGCGAGGCGCTGTGGCTGGTCAAAGACGGCGTTGCCACCACGGAAGAAATCGACAACGCCATCCGCTATGGTTTTGGTATTCGCTGGGCGCAGATGGGGCTGTTTGAAACCTATCGCGTGGCGGGCGGCGAGGCCGGGATGAAGCATTTCATGGCACAGTTCGGCCCCGCGCTGAAATGGCCGTGGACCAAATTGATGGACGTGCCCGAGTTCAATGATGATCTGGTTGATCTGATCGCGGGGCAATCTGACGAACAGTCCGGCGCTTACGGCATTCGCGATCTGGAACGTATCCGCGATAACAATCTGGTGTCGATGATGCGCGCGCTGAAACAGCAAGACTGGGGCGCTGGGCGGTTGATGAAGCAGCACGAGGCGACATTGCGGGTGGGCACTGTGTTGGACGCACGAGCGGACGATATTGCAGACGCAAGCCAGCCTGTACTGACTGTGCGCCGCGCTGTGCCGCTGGATTGGACCGACTACAACGGCCACATGACCGAGGCAAAATATCTGCAGGCCTTTGCCGACGCGACAGACAGATTTATGGAGCTGATCGGCTGCGACGCCGATTATATTGCGTCGGGCGGCAGCTATTTCACCGCAGAAACCCATATCCGCCACGTGGATGAAGTGCACGCTGGCGCGCTGATCGAGATCAGGACGCGGGTGTTGATGGGGGCGGGCAAGAAAATGCATCTGTGGCATGAGATGTATGAAGGCGACCGCTTGCTGGCCACGGGGGAACATTTCTTGCTGCATGTCAGCCTGCAAACCCGCAAGCCGTCTAACCCCAGCCCTGAAATCGAGGCCGCGCTGGTGCGGTTCGCCCAAGGCCACGCCAGCCTGCCGATGCCCGAAGGCGTTGGCCGCTTTGTCGGCGCACCGCGTTGAAACGGGTTCTGATCACCGCCGGGGCGTCAGGCATCGGGTGCGCCATGGGCGACGCGTTTGACGCGGCAGGGTTCGAGGTCTGGGTGACCGACACCGACCGCGCGGCGCTGGATCATTGTCCTGCGCAGTGGCATCACCGCGTGGCCAACGCCACCGACGAGGCCGCCATGGCGTCGATCATCGCCGAAATGGGCCATATCGATGTGCTCTGCGCCAATGCGGGGATCGCGGGGCCAACCGCGTTGATCGAAGATGTCGCGCTGGAGGATTTTCGCGCCTGTGTCAGCGTAAATCTGGAAGGTGCCTTTATCGCCGCGAAACATGCCGCACCGCTTATGAAGGCGGCAGGCAGGGGCGCAATCATCGTCACGTCGTCAACGGCGGGTATCTATGGCTACCCCAATCGCACGCCCTATGCGGCGGCGAAATGGGCGATGATCGGGCTGACGAAAACCCTCGCGATGGAGCTGGGCCCCTTTGGCATCCGCGCCAATGCGATCTGCCCTGGCGCGGTGGAAGGCCCGCGGATGGAAGGTGTGCTGAACCGCGAGGCCGCAGCCAAAGGCATGACCCGCGATCAAGTTTATGACGGCTACGCTTCTGGCACATCAATGCGCAGCTTTGTCGAGGCGCGGGATATCGCGAACATGGCGGTGTTTTTGGGGTCAGACGGCGCGCGGCTGGTATCGGGGCAGGTGATCGCGGTGGATGGTCACACGGAAAACCCTGACCCCAAGGTCTGATTGAAGGCTGGCACGTGGCAAAGAATAGCGCATAAGGTGCGGCATGACATTCGTATTGCCTGATCTTTGGATCCTCGTCACCCTAGCCGCCGCAATCTTTCAAACCGCGCGGTTCATGCTGCAAAAATATCTGGCCACCGCTACGCTGTCGGCGGCGGGGGCGACGTTTTCGAGGTTTCTATATTCTGCCCCGTTTATCGTCGGGGGGCTTGCGGTCTATCTAGGGACGAGCGGCACGCAACTGCCGCAGATTGGGTCGGGGTTCTGGGCCTATGGTTTGCTGGGCGGGACGGCGCAAATCCTTGCAACGGTCTGTGTGGTCTTGCTGTTCAAGCAACGCAATTTTGCGGTGGGCATCACCTTTAAGAAGACCGAAGTTATCCTGACCGTTCTGACCGGTTGGCTGATCCTGGGCGAAGGCGTCACAATCTGGGGCTTTGCCGCGATCGGATTGGGCGTTGTGGGGCTGTTGCTGTTATCCGCCAAGAAAGGTGAAAACGGTTTCCGTCTGCGCGATATGGGGAACAAGGCGGCGGGCTTGGGGATTGCCTCGGGCTTCCTGTTCGCGATCTCGGCGGTGACGTATCGTGGGGCGACATTGGCGGTTATGTCGGACATGCCGGTGCTGCGGGCGGGGGTTACACTAGCAGCAGTCGTGTGCATGCAGGCGGCCATCATGGCGGTGTATCTAAGGTTGCGCGAACCGGGGCAGATGAGCGCTGTGTGGCAGGCGCGTAAGGTGGCTGTGTGGATCGGGCTGATGTCCTTGGGCGGGTCGCTGTGCTGGTTTATCGCTTTCACGTTGCAAAACGCCGCCTATGTAAAAGCGTTGGGGCAGGTTGAACTGATCCTGAGTGTTGCGGCGTCCACACTGTTTTTCCGCGAAAAGATCACCGGGCGCGAATGGGCCGGGATGGCGGTTCTGATCAGTTCGATCCTGATGCTGGTACTTGTCGCCTGAGGCACGCGGAATTTTTCAAAAATTCCGGACCGTTTTCTTTGAAAGAAAACGACGCGCCCCGCGATGTTATCCGGTCATGGGCCGACCGCGCAGACGCAGGAACAGACTTTCCTCGTCGTTATTTTTAAAGAACGGCACGGATTCTGGCGGGGTCAGTTCTTTTGCGCGGGCTTCGACCTCGGCCAGGACGACCTCGGTGATGAAGGGCATGTCGAAAGACCGCGCATCAGACAAAGCGACCCATTGCAGATGGGACAGCTCGTCACAGGCGGCGTCGAAATCATCAAGGTTCGTGGCCACATCATCTGCATCAACCAAAAAGAACCTTGCGTCAAAGCGGCGGGGCCTGCCGGGAGGCGTCAGCGCGCGAAAAACGAATTGCATGGGGGCTGCGCTCGGCAAGTACCCGCGCTGTGCGAAGGTTTCCCAATCTGCGGGGGGCGTGCCCTGCCACGCGCCCTTTTCGCCCAGAATTAATCCGGTTTCTTCCCACAATTCGCGAATGCCCGCGACGGCCAAGGCATGGGCAAGCGATGCATCGGCGTCTTCGGCCAGACGGTTCAGGCAGGTGTCGGGCAAGGGATTGGCCAGCGGGATATGCGCATCGCCTACGTCCAGCGCGCCGCCCGGAAACACGAACTTGTTGGGCATAAACACCGCCTGCGCGCCGCGCTGCCCCATCAGGATACTGGGGTTTTCATGGCGGTCGCGGATCACGATTACCGTGGACGCGTTGCGGATTTGGCTTTTGTCGATGTTCATCTAGTGGCCCTTATTCTTGCAATCAGTCGGGCCGGGATACGCGGTGTGTGCTATTCGCGCCCAAACCCGCCCATGCCCTTTGCCCATTGGAAACCGATCAAGGCCCCCTTTAGTCTGGGCAGAAGGTAGAGCGACAAGCCGACGCAGCCAACCGCAAAGATTGTGAACAGCGTCAAAGGTTCCGGGCGCCATGTCGCAAATACCACGTGCAGCATGGGGGCCATCAGGTGGCCGACGATCAGAATGGTCAGATACGCAGGGCCGTCGTCGGCACGGTGGTGAAAGAATTCCTCGCGGCAAACGGTGCAGCTGTCATTGACCTTGAGATACCCCTTGAGCAAGGGGCCAGCCCCACAATTGGGACATTTACGCCGCCACCCGCGCAGCAGCGACCGGGCCATCGGGCGTTCGTCTGTGTCTGTATGGGCAATTTCGGTGCTGTGATCTGTCATGTTCTCAATCCTGATGCCCTTCTCATATGCGGGTGTTTGGACGTAATTGAAAGGCGGCATAACGCTATTGCGTCGCGATGTCGCAAACTGATCCGCGAAAGTTTTTCACATTTTTTGCGACGGAAGTTTCCAGCTGCGTCGTTTGAACCAGTATCACCACGCCAAAAGGGTGGGTGAAACTGAGATCACCAAAGGAAAAACAAATGACAAAACGAGCAAATTTCCAAATCGCATTGTTGAGTGGCCTGATTGCATTGGGCGGTACCGCCTTGGTCGCGCAGGAAACGCCAAAGCAGGATCGCTTTGTCCAGCTGGATACAAACGGCGACGGTCAGTTGACGCAGGAAGAAATGAAAGCGCATGCCGAGGCGCGTTTCGCCAAAGTTGATACAGATGGTGACGGCTTTCTGAGCGAGACTGAAATGCAAGCCGCTGCCGCCGAGCGCCGCACGGAACGTGCCGAGCGTATGCTGAGCAAGTTGGACACTGATGGTAACGGTTCTTTGTCCGCAGACGAGCTGGAAGCCATGGGCAAAGGCAAGATGGGCAAGCGGTCTGGCAAAATGATGAAGCGGATGGATGCCGACAAAAATGGCAAGCTGTCGATGGAAGAAATGACGGGCCGCCGCTCGCCGGAGAAAATGTTTGCCAAACTGGATACTGATGGCAATGGCACCCTAAGCGCTGAAGAGTTCGAGAAAGCGCGGATGGGTGGCAAGCACGGTAAACACCGCAAGCATGACGATCACGGCAAGCGCCACGGCGACAAGTCCGAGTAATCTAGTGGCGCGGGCGTGCTTGAATGGCGCGCCCGCAGCCGTTAGCCCTAAGACTATGAGCTTTGACGCCTCCATCGACGATGTGGTCGACGACCCTGATGCCGCGCTTTTGGCGCGGTATGCGGATGGCGACGAGGCTGCCGCACGTTTGTTAACGATGCAATTGTCGCCGCGCGTGTTTGGTCATGCATTCCGGGTATTGGGCGATGGGGCCGAGGCCGAGGATGTGACCCAAGAGGCGTTGATGCGGCTGTGGAAAATCGCGCCGCAGTGGCGGACCGGAGAGGCCAAGGTGTCAACCTGGCTGTACCGTGTGGTTGCAAATCTGTGTACCGATCGGCTGCGCAAGCGCCGCGGTGGTGTCCCGCTTGACGACATCGCAGAGCCTGCCGACCCCGCCGAGAGCGCTGAGGCCAAACTGCAACGGGGCTCGCGTGAAGATGCGCTGCAGATCGCATTGGACGCCTTGCCGGAACGCCAAAGACAAGCGGTTGTGCTACGCCACATCGAAGGTTTGGCCAATCCGGAGATTTCCGAGATCCTTGATATTGGGGTCGAAGCTGTGGAAAGCCTGACAGCGCGGGGCAAACGCGCTTTGACTGCTCTGTTGTCCGGACAGCGCGACGCATTGGGATATAGTGATGACAAAACCTGACACAGATATGCTCGAGGCCCTGTTCCAAGACGCGCGGGCGACCCCGCCTGCCATGCCCGACGGGTTGATGGACAGGATCATGGCGGATGCCGTGGCGCAGCAGCCCAAGGCCAAGTCGGGCGGTTGGCGTGCCATCTGGCAAACCATCGGCGGTGCACCTGCATTTGGTGGATTGGTCACGGCGACAGCTGTCGGGTTCTGGATCGGGGTGGCCCCGCCCAGCAATCTGCCCGACATTGCAACGCAGATTATTACGGGCACGGAGTATGCATCGTTTGATGATACCTCGTTGCCCGACTTCTCAGCCTTTGGCTGGGACATTGAAGAAGGATAGACCATGGCATCGGAAAAGACAGGAAACGGCACGTGGATGCGGTGGGCGTTGGGGCTTTCCCTTGGGGTGAACCTTCTGATTGCTGGACTGGTTGTCGGTGCGGCGTACCGTTTTGACGGGCCGCATGGCGGGGGCGGTAGCAGCATGCGTGCCTATGGCACCCCTTACATCATGGCGCTTGAAGATGAACGGAGGCGCGATCTGTTCAAGGGACTGCGGCAAAACAAGCCGGCAGGTCATTTGACCCGGCGTGCCCGGCGCGCGCTTTATAACGAGGTCGTGTCGGCCATTCGCGCCGAACCGTTTGACGTTGCCCGTGTCCGTGCGGCGCTTGATCAACAGGCCAACGCAAGTGTTGCGGTTCAAGAGGCCGTGCAAGATGTGTGGCTGAGAGAGATCGAAACCATGGATGACACCGCCCGCGCGGCCTATGCAGATCGCCTGCAAGAGGTGCTGTCCCGCCCGACAAGAAGGCAACCGAATGATCGTAAACCGTCGAGAAACGATTAAGCCC
Organism: Sulfitobacter marinus; assembly: GCF_900116285.1. Classification (GTDB taxonomy): domain Bacteria; phylum Pseudomonadota; class Alphaproteobacteria; order Rhodobacterales; family Rhodobacteraceae; genus Sulfitobacter; species Sulfitobacter marinus. The sequence goes on from NZ_FPAJ01000002.1 coordinate 343,057, forward strand.
CCTCGCGATCAATAGGCTTGCCAAACAGGGACGGGGCAAGGTACGCAAAGCGACCCAAACCGGAGACTTTGCCATGACGCTTGAATTTCCCGAAGACGATACCGTTCTGGCCACTGCGCGTGCCTCCTCTGGGCGGCGGCTGATCGGGCTGGTCTCGCTGGGGTTTCTGGGCATCTTTCTGATCTATGTGGCGTTCACATCATCCCCCGGCTTGGGATGGCAGCTGTTTTTGCTGGTGGTCGGGGGCGGCGCGATCTGGATGGCCGATTTCATGCGCCGCGCAACTGAAGGCACGATCGAGCTGACGGCGCAGGTGCTGCGCGGCAGCGACGGCACATTGATCGCACGTGTCGAAGATATCGAACATATCGACCGGGGCGTTTTCGCGTTCAAACCCTCCAACGGGTTCTTGTTGCGCACAAAGCCCGGCACTGGTGCCGAGAGGGTTTGGCGTCCGGGTCTTTGGTGGCGGATGGGGCGCCGGGTCGGCATCGGGGGGATGACACCGGGCAATCAGACCAAATACATGGCCGAAGTGATCTCGACCATGATGGTAGTACGCAATCAACCCGACGCAACGGGCAAGCTTTGACCCGTTAGAGATGTTGCACTAGGCCGTTTGAGCAGCGAAAGGCCGCCTTTCGCTGCGGTAGGAACCGACGTTCGTGTGCATGAGCCGGCTTGGCTAAGGAACGGCGTCAGCGCCATCTGGAAGATTTTCGAACATATGTCGTAGTCGGCTCGCAACAACTTTGTATCGTAACAAGTGAGCATGGCGAAGCTTGCACACATGCGGCGGCCAGGAAATGCGCCCAAGCGTCTTGCCCTTGTTGCCCTAGGGTTAGGCAGTGTTATGACTGAAAATCGAAGCATCACAATCTGGCATTTGTCTAAAAATAAGGGTAAACCCTAATAAAGATTGGGGTATATCTCCTTAAAACAATGCCTTAACGTGCCGAAGTTCTGAATTTTCGTACTCAGGAGACCCGCAATGCCCATAGAAACGTTTCAGTTGTATACGGCAGGTGCGCTCAACATTACGGGATCCACGATCACGCTTTCCGGCTCATATGATGACACCACAGATGTGTTGCTGGAAATTGACGATGATGACAGCGTTTTAGAGGGCGATCGTTTTAACAACGAAGACGGCAATGACAGCAATCAATACGGGACGCTCACGGACCTCAGCGGAACCTATATTTCTGGGGGGTCATCAACATCGTCGTCACCAACAACTGTGTACTCCGAGTTTCAATACGAACTCTCAGGCTCGGATGGCAGCACAATTACGCTTTACTATATGGAAATGGATTCAGACCCGAATTCAAATTCCGGTACCGGTATTTTCATTGGATATCTGCCGTCCTCCCCACTCGTACCAGGCGTAACTTATACATATTCAACGGCAAACACTGTCTCTGGGAACTCCCCCGAATATGAAGATATTGAAGGTGCCATTTGCTTTACATCGAACTCTTACATCAAGACGGACGAGGCGATTGTTCAGATATGCGATCTAGAGCCGGGCATGCGTATCAAAACCCGTGACAACGGCTTTCAAAAGCTGCTTTGGGTTTATAAGCGCACCATTTCTCAGTACGAGATGTCCGAAAACCCAAGTCTGAAACCTGTTAAAATCACAGCAAATGCATTCGGACAAGGCATGCCTTGTCGAGACATGCACCTGTCTCAACAACACAGAGTGTTGCACAGTGATCTTGGCAACGAGATCTTATTCACTGAATCGCATTTGCTTGTGCCGGCCAAGGGCCTGATCAATGATACGACGATCACCATCGATAACGAGATGAGCACCGTCGAATATGTGCACCTTCTATTTGATGCGCATCAGATTGTTTATGTGGACGGGATAGAGGCCGAGAGCTTTGCCTTGGGGAAATGGTCGTATGACAGTTTGACTGAGGAAGCGCGCGAAGAGATCAATGCCATCTTCCCCGAACTTTCCCCAGATGGAATGGCGCAATTTAAAACCGCCTATCCGACGCTTACCGTCAACGAAACCTTTGCTTTGCCACGCGCATCGGCGTGATGTCGTCGCCTAGCCGCCAGTGTACAAAACGCGGGGGGCGTAGCGCGGGCGCGTGAAGACAAAATTCGTGATTTCTGGGCTGCCAAGTCCGATATTAAACGGTGGCGTAAAGGTTGTCATGGTTTCGGTCACAACGATGTATTCGTTGTCCGGAATGCTAGGCAGGCGATCTGTCCACCCGGCAACGTCGGTGTTCGTAGCGGCAGATAAAGCACCACGTGCGCGGGACCAGTGGACATAGAAACGGCCCTGCCTTCTATCATACTGAAGCGAGCTGATCCGCACCGCCGATGCCCCTTGAGACTGTGTGATATAATCCAAAAGATCATGCGCGCCGTCCAGATAATCACCGTCGATCGGCAATGTCTCGCGCGAGATCATATCGCCGATGGTGTAAGCCGCTTTTTGGTTGAGGCTGTATTCTTCGTAGGTCTCGAAGACCGAGAACATCGCAGCCCAGACCCACAACACCATCGGCATCAGGATCATGGCCTCGAGCGATACGCTGCCGTCGTCTTGGGCGGCGAAGCGGCGCAGACCAAAGAGGGTGAGACGTTTCATCGCCATTACCCGGGCTCCTGCACAAAGGACGAGATGGCATACATAGCCGATTGACCCGAGCCATCGGCCGCAAACTTGAACCCCAAACGGGAGGTTGGCAGCATCGGATCGAATTTCAGGCAGGCGCGCAAAACCATCAGGTCATGTTGCTGGCCCAGACTAAAACCACGTTCTGGTGTCACGGGCTTGGAGCTGTCGATGCAGTCGATATCGGAGGGCAGTTTCTGAAAGTTGCGCGGATCGACGACCACCATTTCAAGGCGCAGCGTCTGCGCGCAATTGCGCAGATTTCCCGCCTTTTCGCAGACCATATCCTTGATCTGAGCATGGGTCATCGGGGTACGGGTATTCAGCCTGATATAGCGCACCGTATCTTCCATGCCGCGGTTCAGATACACTTGGCGCAGTGAATATACGCTCATCTCGATTGAGGAAAGCAGGATGCCAAAGATCAGCGGAAAGAGGATCACGAACTCGATCATCAGAACCGCGCCGCTTTCATCCTTGCGAAACCGCCGGAGGGCTTTTTGTATGCAGGTCCTCATTGGATCAGCCTAAGTTGATTGATCTGACGGGCGATGGCCTTGAATGCCTCGGAGAGTTCAACCCCTTCGACCTTAAAGAAGTGGCTGGGCGATGAGGCGCATTTGCGCATCACGTCAGCCCCGTCATTGTTATCATAAGGGTTGTCGTTGACCTCGAACCCGATGGTCCAGATCACGATACGCTTGGCCTTGGCGGCGGTGCAGATGTCGTCCAGCAATCTATTGCCGAGAGAATGGTCGTATTTGCGCCAGTAAAAGTCAGAGCGGTCCCAATATGAAACATAGTTCTGAAGGTACCAGTTTAGGTTGTATCTGTCCCAATGCACATATTCGCTGGAGCTGTTGTAGTGGCGGTTGACGATCCGGTGGGACGTGGTGTTTTCGCCGTCGGTCATCAGAATGACGGTCTTTAGCGTCTCGGCATCATCGTAATCGGCGGGCCGACCTTTGAATTCCCGATCTATTTCACGCGCGGCCACCAGCGAGTCATTGATCGGGCGGAACGACGGATCAAGCATGGCAGCGCCCCATTTCATCCCCATAAAGATCGATGTGCCCACGCGGGGCCTTAGATCATCGATCTGGTTTTTCAGCGCGCGGTTGCTTTGTGAAAGCGGTTGGATACGTTCGTAGCTATAGCGCGGGCACACAGTTTCACTGCGGTCGTTGTTTCTGCCGTTATAGCTCCACTGGAAATGCTGCGCTTGATCATGCCATTTGGTCAGGTCCAATGCGGCGCTTTTGAATTCGTTGTCATCAAATTCAACGCAATGCGAATAATTGTGTTTGGTGTACATCTTCATGCGGTCGGTAATCAGCGGGCCGGCATTCACATGCTCTGAATAAGGGACCAACGAGATCGAAATCAGGTCTTCGGTTTCGTCTCGCAGGACAGTGTCGATAAACACCTTCGCGGCATCGCGCATGTTAGAAATACGAGACCCTTGCGCCATTGACCCAGAGATATCCAACACCAGTGAAATCTCGACATTTGCGACGCGTTCTTCGGCCTGACTATGGGCGGGAACGTCCAAGGTATCAAAGCCGAACTTGCGCAGATAGGGCGTGTCGAGCGGTTTGGTTGCATCCACCGTCACCGTGCGAAAGTTCAACCCGTCATTGACGGTAACATTTGACAGATATTCAGTCATGCCGGATTTGGCGAAATAGTCTTTTACAACGTCTTCGGGGTCCAGTGTCTGGTCTAGATCAGACGCCGCAAGAACCGCGCGATCCGATACCGCCTGAAGCTTTGAGCGTTCAAGTTCGTGGCGCATGAAATCCAGTTGGATGCCGCCTACCATGACCATCATCAAGACGACGAAAAGAACCCAGACCGTCATGATCCCGTCTTCTTCGCGCGCAAAGCGTCGCGCCTGGAGCGCTGTTGCGTTCCGCAGCGTTTTCATCGTCAGCAATGCAGGCGACATTTCAAATCCCTTATAACCGGTTCGGCCTTGGCGCGTGGCCTTGTGCCGGTGGCCTCACCGCTTGGGTTTAGAGATAGAAGATGGCTCAAATGCGGCGGAAATTTCTGCAAATTAAGGCGATTTTATGGGATTCGGACGTAAAGAGAGCTGATCGATGGTCATTGTTTCGGGTCCGGCAGAATTGCACCTTATGCGTGGCCGGGGCGGGCTTGCGCGGGAAAAGTTTTCATTCTGCCTGTTTTATATGCATTTTTTAATCTTTGAGGGTTCTAAAGTGACCCAGTCCATGCTCAACAGGTGGGGCTAACGATATTTTACCCTAGGTCACATTGCCAAATAGGAGCACTCTATGACCCCCGTAAATGAACCCAGCTTTCGCGACAGTGTTGATATCATGTTTAACAGGGCCGTTGCCCTGATGGATCTCTCGCCGGGGCTAGAAGAAAAAGTACGGGTCTGTAATGCGACCTATACCGTGCGTTTCGGGGTGCGTTTGCGCGGACGCATTCAGACGTTCACCGGCTATCGTTCGGTGCATTCGGAACATATGGAACCGGTAAAAGGCGGCATTCGCTATAGCCTTGGCGTGAACCAGGACGAGGTCGAGGCGCTGGCGGCTTTGATGACCTATAAATGCGCGCTGGTCGAAGCGCCGTTTGGTGGTTCCAAAGGCGGGTTGTGCATTGATCCGCGCGATTACGATGAAAACGAGCTGGAATTGATCACCCGCCGCTTTGCCTATGAGCTGATCAAACGCGACATGATCAACCCGGCCCAAAACGTGCCCGCGCCCGACATGGGCACAGGCGAGCGAGAAATGGCGTGGATCGCCGACCAATATAAGCGGATGAACACAACCGACATTAACGGCGTCGCTTGTGTGACCGGCAAACCGATCAATGCGGGCGGGATTCAGGGCCGGACCGAGGCGACGGGCCGCGGTGTTCAATACGCCCTGCACGCGTTCTTTCGCGATGCGAAGGGCCTTGAGAAAGCCGGGCTTGAGGGCAAGCTGAACGGCAAGCGGGTGATCGTGCAGGGTTTGGGTAACGTGGGCTATCACGCGGCCAAGTTTCTAAGCGAAGAAGACGGAAGCCTGATCACTGCGATCATTGAACGCGACGGCGGACTGCATAACGAGGCCGGGCTGGATGTCGAGGCGGTCCATCAGTGGATCGTCAAACACGGTACAATCAAGGGCTATCCAGACGCCAAGATGGTCGAAAACGGCGCATCGTTGTTGGAACAGGAATGCGATATTCTGATCCCGGCCGCGCTGGAGGGGGTGATTAACCTGAGCAACGCCAATCAGATCAAGGCGTCCTTGATCGTTGAGGCGGCGAACGGGCCTGTCACTGCGGGTGCCGATGAAATCCTTTGTGCCAATGGTGTTGTGATTATTCCCGATATGTATGCAAACGCGGGCGGTGTGACGGTATCCTATTTCGAATGGGTCAAAAACCTGAGCCACATCCGCTTTGGCCGGATGCAGCGTCGCAACGAAGAAAGTCGCCACCAGTTGCTGGTGGACGAGCTTGAGCGTCTGAGTTCGGACAGCGGTGTCGGCTGGCAACTGAGCCCGAATTTCAAGGACAAATACCTGCGCGGCGCGGACGAGCTGGAGCTGGTGCGTTCGGGGCTCTACGACACGATGATCGAATCTTACAAATCGATGGCCGATATCTGGCATGCCCGTGATGACGTGACCGATCTGCGCACGGCAGCTTATCTGGTCAGCATTACCAAGGTCGCGGCAAGCTACCGCGCCAAAGGGCTGTAAGCGAACGACGCGCAAAAGCTGAAATCGATAAAACACTGTCGCGGACGGACCTGTCCGCGGCGCAAAATGCCCCCCATTGGTTTTCCGGCCATTGCACCTTTGCAATGGAGTTGATTGAGTAGACCAAAGGCACTGCCATCACGGCAGATGAACTGGGGGACGGGATGCGGTTTTCAGGATGGCGCGTGCTGCGCGAAGGATTGACCGGAAACAAGGGGTGGGCACCGCATTGGCGCGACGCCGAACCCAAAGCCGAATATGACGCAATCATCATCGGCGGCGGCGGTCACGGGCTAAGCACCGCATATTATCTGGCCAAAGAGCACGGGCTGACGAATATTGCGGTTCTGGAAAAGGGCTATCTTGGCGGTGGCAACGTCGGGCGCAACACTACGATTGTGCGGGCCAACTACTTCCTTCAGGGCAATTCCGAGTTTTATTCCCATTCGCTCAAGCTGTGGGAAGGGTTGGAAGAAGACCTGAATTATAACGTCATGCATTCGCAGCGTGGGCTGATCAACCTGTTTCATTCCGACGGCCAGCGCGATGCTTTTGCGCGGCGCGGCAACAGCATGATCAACCAAGGCGATGATGCTGTTCTGCTGGACCGCGAAGGCGTGCGAAAATATCTGCCCTATCTGGATTTCGACAATGTGCGGTTTCCGATCTACGGCGGTTTGCTGCATCCGCGCGGCGGCACGGCGCGTCATGATGCGGTGGCCTGGGGCTATGCGCGCGGCGCGTCAGATCGCGGGGTCGATCTGATCCAGAAATGCGAGGTCACAGGGATCGATATCGAAAACGGTCAGGTGCGCGGCGTGCAAACCACGCGCGGGGCGATCCGCGCCAAAAAAGTTGGTATCGTGGTCGCTGGCCGGTCCGGTCAAGTGGCCGCCATGGCGGGCATGCGCCTGCCGATTGAGAGCCACATCTTGCAGGCCTTTGTCACCGAGGGGTTAAAGCCTTGCATTGACCATGTGGTAAGTTTTGGCATGGGGCATTTCTATATTTCACAATCCGACAAGGGTGGGTTGGTTTTTGGTGGCGATCTGGATTTCTATGCCTCCTATGCCAGTCGGGGCAATCTGCCGATGGCCGAACATGTGATGGAGGCGGGGATGACGCTGATGCCGATGATCGGCAAAGCCAAGGTCTTGCGCAGTTGGGGTGGCATCATGGACATGACGCCTGACGGTAGCCCGATCATCGACAAGACCGATACCAAGGGTTTGTTCATTGATTGCGGCTGGTGCTACGGCGGGTTCAAGGCGGTGCCCGGATCGGGGTTCAGTTTCGCGCATCTGATGGCAACCGGAAACCATCACGGGCCTGCGGCGAAATTCCGGTTGGACCGGTTCCGCACTGGCACCGGTTTGATGGATGAAGAAGGCACCGGCGCGCAGCATAACCTTCATTAGGGGGCGATGATTGCGATGTCGGATTTGAGTATTTTTAAAAGGGTGAAGGGGCAAGGGCCCGTTCCGGGGGAGTTGGCATGAGACTGGACTGTCCGATGTGTGGGAGCCGCGACCGGCGCGAGTTCTATTATCAGGGGGATGCCGTGATGCTGGCGCGCCCGGCGGTGGACGCGGGAGAGGCGGCTTGGGACAGCTATTTGCATTTGCGGGATAATCCGGCGGGTCAGACGCGGGAACTGTGGCAGCACGAGGCGGGCTGCGGCGCATGGCTTGTGGTGACGCGCGATACGGTGACACATGCGGTGTCGGCCGTTGAACTGGCGTCGGACGTGAAGAGGGCTATGGCATGAGGGTCGCGGGCAAGGGGCTGGTTGATCGGTCCGACACGGTCACGTTCAGTTTCGACGGGCGCAGTTACGACGGGTTTGCGGGGGATACCGTTGCCTCGGCCCTGTTGGCGAATGACGTGAGATTGATGGGGCGGTCGTTTAAATATCACCGCCCGCGCGGGGTTTTGACAGCGGGCAGCGAGGAGCCGAATGCCTTGGTCACGGTCGGCAGGGGCGCGGCATCCGAGCCCAATGTGCGGGCCACCGTACAGGAGATTTACGACGGCTTGCAGGTGCGCAGTCAGAACGCCTGGCCGTCGCTGGATTTCGATATTATGGCCGTGAACAATCTGGTTTCGCCGTTTTTGGGGGCGGGGTTTTATTACAAGACTTTCATGTGGCCCCGGAAGTTCTGGGAACGTGTCTATGAGCCGGTGATCCGGCGCGCGGCGGGTTTGGGCGGGCTGAGCGGTGCGCATAACCCGGATAGCTACGAGCGGGCTTTTGCGTTTTGCGATGTGTTGGTGATTGGCGCGGGGCCAGCGGGGCTGATGGCGGCCTTGACCGCAGCGCGCGGCGGCGCAGATGTGATCCTGGCCGATGAGGACGCGTTGATGGGCGGGCGGCTGAATGCCGAGACCTATGAGATTAATGGCAAGCTTGGGCATGTCTGGGTGGCTGAGGTTGTGGACGAGCTTGCCGAGATGGATAACGTCAGGCTGATGTCGCGGACCACGGTGACCGGGGCCTATGATCATGGTACCTTTGGCGCGCTGGAGCGGGTTGGTCACCATCACGGTCGCCGCGACGAGGGCGCACCGCTTGAGTGTTTCTGGCGCATCGTGGCCAAGCACAGCATCTTGACCGGTGGCGCGTTGGAGCGGCCTATCGCGTTTCAGAACAATGACCGGCCCGGGATTATGACAGCCGCAGCGGTACGTGCCTATCTGAACCGCTGGGGGGTAAGCCCGGGCAAGGCGCTGACGATCTTTGGCAATAACGACGATGCGCATCGCACGGCACTTGATCTGGCCGAAGCGGGTGTGCGCATTGCTGCGGTGATCGACAGCCGTACCGATGTGGATATCAAGGGCGACTATCCCGTTTATCGCGGCGCGCAAGTGTTCAACACAAGTGGCGGCAAGGCGCTGGAGAGTGTTTCGATCCGCACCATCAACGGGGTTGAGAAAATCCAGACCGATTGTCTGGCTATGTCGGGCGGCTGGAATCCCACGGTGCATCTGACCTGCCACATGAACGGACGGCCCACATGGCGGCCTGACATTCAGGCGTTCGTGCCCAGCGAAGGGGCCATTCCCGGCATGGTCGCGGCGGGGGCGTGTAATGGCACGTTTTCGACCCATGGCTGTTTAGCCGAAGGGGCGCAGGTCGCGGGTAAGGTTTTGGGGATGTTGGGTAAAAAGCAGCCGGATTTGCCGTTGCCGCAGGCCGAGGATGCGCCGTACAGGATGGCCCCGCTATGGGCGATTGCAGGCAAGGGGCGTGCCTGGCTGGATTTCCAGAACGATGTGAGCGTGAAGGACATCAAACAGGCCGCTGTCGAGAATTTTCGGTCGGTCGAGCATATGAAACGCTATACGACCCAAGGCATGGCGACAGATCAGGGCAAGAACTCGAATGTTGGGGCCTTGGCTGTTTTGGCCGATGCCACCGGGCGCGGGATACCCGAGACGGGGACGACAACATTTCGCCCGCCGTATTCTCCGGTAAGCATCGCGGCGATGGGGGCAGGTGCGCAAGGCAAGGGGTTTGCGCCAGAGCGCTTTACCACATCGCACAGTGCCAGCGTCGAGGCAGGCGCGCCGATGATCGAGGCGGGGTTGTGGTATCGGCCCAGCTATTTTCCCAAACCGGGGGAAAAGACCTGGCGGCAATCCTGTGACCGTGAGGTGGGCTATGTCCGCAAGGCGGTCGGGATCTGCGATGTGTCGACGCTGGGTAAGATAGACATTCAGGGGCCGGACGCGGCGGCGTTGCTGGATTTCGTCTATACCAACATGTTTTCGACGCTCAAGGTCGGGCGCGTGCGCTATGGGTTGATGCTGCGTGAAGACGGTACAGTGATGGATGACGGTACCTGCGCACGGTTGGGCGAGACGCATTTCGTGATGACCACGACAACGGCGGCGGCAGGTGCGGTGATGAAGCATCTGGAGTTTGTAGCACAATGTCTGCATCCCGAATGGCGCGTTGCGATGACATCGGTGACTGAGCAATGGGCGCAGTTTGCGGTGGCCGGACCAAAATCGCGCGATCTGTTGAATGGGGTTTTAGACACCCCCATTGATAATGACAGCTGGCCCTTTATGGCCTGCGGCGACATGTCGGTTCTGGGCGTTAAGGGGCGGTTGTTCAGGATATCGTTTTCGGGGGAACACGCCTATGAAATCGCCGTGCCCGCGCGCTATGGCGAGAGCCTGTTTCGCGAGCTGGTTTCCCGCGCCCAAGGGGTGGGCGGGGGCGCTTATGGGATGGAAGCACTGAATGTGCTGCGCATCGAAAAGGGGTTCATCACGCATTCGGAAATCCACGGGCGGACGACGGCCTTTGATGTGGGTATGGCGGGGATGATCTCGGCCAAGAAAGACTGCATCGGCAAGGTCATGGCGGGACGGCCCGGCTTGGTTGCGGCGGATCGTGAACGGTTGGTCGGGATGAAGCCCGTGGGCGCGGTAAAGCTGTTGAGTGCGGGCGCGCATATTTTTGCCAAAGACGCCGAAGCCGTGCGGGAGAATGACGAGGGTTATGTCACATCGGTGTGTTTTTCGCCTGAGGTCGGCACCTATATCGGCTTGGGCTTTGTGAAAAACGGGCCTGAGAGGTATGGTGAGGTGATGCGCGTGGTGGATCACTTGCGTGAACTTGAGGTCGAGGTGGAAATCTGCCCGCCCGTGTTTTTTGACCCAGAGGGAGGGCGTGCGCGTGGCTGAATTGAAAGCGAGAACGGCCTGTGGTGACGCGTTGCCCATTGTGATTGGGGCGGCACAATTGACCGAGCTTGATTTGGGGCCGGTGACCTCGGTTACGGCATGGGGATCACAGCAGGAGCTGTCGGCGGCGATGAAGGCAGCGCATGGGATGGCGTTTCCAAAACCCAACCGCAGCGGCAGCAAGAACGCGGCCCGCTGTATCTGGTTCGGACGAAATCAAGCGCTGCTGATTGGGGCGGCCGCGGATGCCAGCCTTGGCGAGCACGCAGCGATTGTCGACCAAAGCGATGCATGGTGTGCGGTGTCGCTCAGTGGGGAGGCAACGGAGGCGGTTCTGGCGCGGTTGGTGCCGGTGGATATACGTCGCGCAGAGTTCAAGCGGGGCCACACGGTTCGGACGCAGGTCGGGCATATGCCAGCGTCGATTACGCGCACGGGACCAGACAGTTTTATGATCCTTGTCTTCCGGTCTATGGCGACTACCTTGATCCATGAACTGAAACAGGCGATGCAGTCTATTGTCGCGCGCCGCGCTTGAGGTGCTTGCCGCAGTGATAGACAGATTTGGAGACGAAGAATGAAGCGTATAACAGCCGTGATGATCGCAGGTCTTTTGGCGAGCGGTGCCCCGGTTCTGGCACAGACGGCGAAACAAACTGACTGCGGCTATCAGGCCGATGTCGTCAATGCCGTGCGCCAGGCGCGGCTTGAACGTGTCAAAGAACGCAAAGTTGCCGCGCATGTTCAGGCGGCGGCACCCGGCTGGCCTGAAAAGTATTCTGCGGTTGTGCCACTGGTGGCACCGTGGATCTATGAGATGAAAATGTCCGACGTGAAAACAACTGATCTGGGCGCGGCTTGGAATGAAATGTGCATGGCCCGGTAAGCCATGAAATCAAGGCTGAGCGCCCAAGGGGGCCAGCCCCCATCGCCCTGAAGGGCGATACCCCCGGAGTTTACCTGGCAAAATGAAACAACTGTTTCACGCAGTGGGTTCTGGACTCTGTCCATGCTGGGCCAATATATAGTGTTATGAGTCTGCCCCCTGGATTTTTAGATGAATTGCGAAGCCGTTCCAGCCTGTCACAGGTGGTGGGGCGCAAAGTCATATGGGATGCGCGCAAGTCCAATCAGGGCAAGGGTGACATGTGGGCCCCATGCCCGTTCCATCAGGAAAAATCTGCCAGTTTTCATGTGGATGACCGCAAGGGCTTTTATTACTGCTTTGGCTGCCATGCCAAGGGGGATGCGATTACCTTTGTCCGTGAAACCGAGAATGTGAGTTTCATGGAAGCGGTCGAAATTTTGGCGCGCGAGGTCGGGATGCCGGTGCCCAAGCAGGACCCGCGTGCGCAACAGAAGGCGGACAAACGCACCCAGCTTGCGGAGGTGATGGAGCAGGCCGTTCAGTTTTTCCGGTTGCAGTTGCAAACCGGTGCGGCGGTGGCGGCACGGGAGTATCTGGCACGGCGCGGGCTATCGGCGCAGGCCTTGGAGCGTTGGGAGATCGGCTTTGCCGCGGATCAGTGGCAGGGGTTGTGGGATCATCTGAAGGCGAAAGGCGTCGAGGATGAACTGATTTTTGGTGCTGGGCTGGCCAAGCCGTCGACCAAGGGCGGGCGGCCCTATGACACCTTTCGGGGACGGATTATGTACCCGATCCGCGATGCGCGAGGGCGTGCTATTGCCTTTGGCGGGCGTGCGATGGACCCGAGCGACAACGCCAAATATCTGAACTCGCCCGAGACGGAATTATTCGACAAAGGCCGCAGCCTGTACAACGTAAAAGAGGCACGCACGGCCGCAGGGCGGGGGCAACCCTTGCTGGTTGCCGAAGGCTATATGGACGTGATTGCCTTGGTCGAGGCCGGGTTTGGTGCGGCGGTTGCACCGCTGGGCACTGCGATCACCGAAAGCCAGTTGCAGATGTTGTGGCGGATATCGCCGGAACCGATCATCACGCTGGACGGCGACACCGCTGGTCAGCGCGCCGCGTTGCGTCTGATTGACCTCGCGCTGCCACTGCTTGAGGCGGGGCAATCCCTGCGGTTTGCGATGATGCCAGAGGGGCAAGACCCTGATGATCTGCTGCGTGCCCACGGGGCACCAGCGCTACAACGGTTGCTGGATGGGGCCATGCCCATGGTACGGCTGTTGTGGCAACGCGAGACGGAAGGGCGCGTCTTTGACAGCCCCGAACGCAAGGCCGCGTTGGACAAGGCGCTGCGCGAGAAAATCAAGCTGATCAAGGACCCGTCAATCCGCAGCCACTATGGTCAGGAAATCAAGGACCTGCGCTATCAGCTGTTCCGGCCACAACAGGCGAAAAAGGCCTTTACGCCGGGCGCGCGCAGCGGCGGGCAGGGGCGGTGGAATGCGGCACCGCAGGGGCCATCGCCCAGCGCAAAGTCATCGATGTTGGTCACCGCCGCCGGGTTGGGCGCGACAGAGCATTTGCGCGAGGCGGTGATCCTTTGCGCTTTGCTGGAATGCCCCGCGCTGGTCGAGGAATTCGAGACCGGGCTGGCGGCGATGCAGTGTCAGGACAGCCATCATGGGCGGATCAGGGATTTGATGTTGCGCCACATGCATCTGGAGCCCGCAGCGTTGCGCGAAAAGATATACGGCGCACTGGGCGAGCAGACCCTTGAAAATATGCGGTCGCAACGCCACGTTGCAGTGACGCCGTGCATTAGGACCCCCGGCAATTCCGACATGACCCGAATGACTGTTGCCGAAGAGCTGGGCAAGCTGGAAGCCGTTCGCGGGTTGGATGCCGAGATTGCCGATGCCATGGAAGATCTAACCGGCGTCGCCGACGAGGGGCTGACGTGGCGGTTAAGTGAGGCGGCGCGAAATGCCGACCGTGCGCAGCGTAGCGGGCAGGAAGATACGGCGGAATATGACATCGCGGAAAACGGTGCGCATATCAGCCGAGACGAGCGCAGCGCCTTTGATGCGTTGCTTGGGGCGATCCGTGGAAAGGGCGCTGAGGAAGATAAATGACCCCTGCGTGGCTTTTTCGTCGGGATGTTTAATAAAAAGCAGGGTAACGGGTTTAAGAATCACCCAGAACCCCGCATGATTCGGAAAATTTCGAATCACCTCAGGTGATTCGTGTATGTTCGCTGGAGGAAGCTTAATGGCCGCCAAAGATACTAATGAAGACGCGAAGTCTGACGATCAGGATGCCGGCCACTCGCTCGACATGAGCCAAGCTGCCGTCAAGAAAATGATCGGTGACGCCCGTGAAAAAGGCTATATCACCTATGATCAGCTGAACACGGTTTTGCCGCCCGAGCAAGTTAGCTCGGAGCAAATCGAAGACGTGATGTCGATGCTGTCCGAAATGGGCATTAACATTATTGAAGACGAAGACGCTGAGGAAGAAGAAGCCAAGGGCGGCACCGATGTTGCCACCACGGACAGCAACCGCGATGTAACGCTGTCGGCTTCGACCTCGGAAAAGCTGGACCGTACCGATGACCCCGTGCGCATGTATCTGCGTGAAATGGGGTCTGTCGAACTGCTGAGTCGTGAGGGTGAGATTGCCATCGCCAAACGGATCGAGGCAGGTCGCAACACGATGATCGCGGGGCTTTGCGAAAGCCCGCTGACATTCCAGGCGATTACGATCTGGCGTGACGAACTTTTGTCCGAAGATATTTTGCTGCGCGATGTGATCGATCTTGAGGCGACATTTGGCACCCAGATGGGCGAGGAAGAGACCACGCCGGTTGTCCCCGCCGTCCCCGGAGCCGAGGCCAAGCCTGTTGAAGAAACCAGTGAGGTTGATGCAGACGGTAACCCGATTGCAAATGACGATGACGACGATGAAGATGAACAAGCCAACATGTCGCTGGCCGCGATGGAAGCCGCGCTTAAGCCACAAGTGCTTGAGGCGCTGGATATCATCGCTGACGATTATGTTCGCCTTAGCGAAATTCAGGACAGCCGGATTTCTGCGACCCTGAATGAAGACGGCACGTTTTCTAAGAAGGACGAAGAAGAGTACCAAAAGGTTCGCTCGGAAATCGTTTTGCTGGTGAACGAGCTGCACCTGCACAACAACCGTATCGAAGCATTGATTGACCAGCTTTATGGCATCAACCGTCGCATCATGCAGATCGACTCTGCGATGGTGAAACTTGCCGACCAAGCACGGATCAACCGCAAGGAATTCGTCGACAACTATCGCGGCTACGAGCTTGACCCGAACTGGATGGAACGGATGGCCGAGAAGACCGGTCGCGGCTGGCAGATGTTCATTGAGCGCTCCTCGGACAAGGTAGAAGATCTGCGCGCTGACATGGCCCAGGTCGGTCAGTACGTTGGTCTTGATATCTCTGAATTCCGCCGCATCGTGCAGCAGGTTCAGAAGGGCGAAAAAGAAGCGCGTCAGGCCAAAAAAGAAATGGTCGAGGCAAACCTGCGTCTGGTTATCTCGATCGCCAAGAAATACACGAACCGCGGCCTGCAATTCCTTGATCTTATTCAAGAAGGTAACATTGGCCTGATGAAGGCCGTTGATAAGTTCGAATACCGTCGCGGCTATAAATTCAGCACCTATGCGACATGGTGGATCCGTCAGGCAATCACCCGGTCCATCGCGGATCAGGCGCGTACCATCCGTATTCCTGTGCACATGATCGAAACGATCAACAAACTGGTCCGCACAGGCCGTCAGATGCTGCACGAGATCGGCCGCGAACCAACGCCCGAGGAATTGGCAGAAAAGCTGCAGATGCCTTTGGAAAAAGTGCGCAAGGTGATGAAAATCGCCAAGGAACCGATTTCGCTGGAAACACCGATTGGCGACGAAGAAGACAGCCAGTTGGGCGATTTCATCGAGGACAAGAATGCCGTGCTGCCGCTCGACAGTGCCATTCAGGAAAACCTCAAGGAAACGACTACGCGGGTTCTGGCGTCACTGACGCCACGCGAGGAACGTGTGCTGCGGATGCGGTTTGGTATCGGTATGAACACTGACCACACGCTCGAAGAAGTGGGCCAACAGTTCAGCGTTACGCGCGAACGTATTCGCCAGATCGAAGCCAAGGCGTTACGCAAGCTTAAGCACCCAAGCCGCTCGCGCAAGCTGCGGTCGTTCCTGGATCAGTAAAGCTGCATTTCAGTATTTTGCGTAAGGGGCGGGGTCATTACCTCGCCCCTTTTGCGTTGTGCAGCCACCTGCTTACGTTCTGGGTATCAGACCCTTTCAAGCGGCAGATAGGGTTTTTCGGGGTGAACGGACTGGATAAAATCCCCTGCCTTTACGATCCCTCCCTTCTTAACCACCGTCATGATGCCGGACTTTCGCACGACCTCACCGCTCTCACCCTTCCACAACACGGCGGACAGAAGCCCCGGTTGAAAGTCATTGATCTGGTGGCAAGGGTTTCTGAGGCCCGTCACTTCAAGCTCTACCGTCTCGCCAAGGCGCAAGATGGTCCCCCGCGGGAGCGCCAGCAGATCGATGCCGACGGTCGTAATGTTCTCCCCAAGATCCGCAGGATGAAGGGTAAATCCTTTTCCGGCGACCTCGTCGAACAGTTCTGAATGGATCAAGTGGACTTGCCGAAGGTTGGGTTGCGTTGGATCAATTGCGACGCGAGAGAGATGCATTACAGTCTCACCAAGGTGAGCATCACCTTCGACGCCTAACCCGTCTATAACACGTATTTCAGGCACTACTCTTTTGGAGAAGCGATGAACGCTATCCCGCGCGACGGCAATAACTCTTCTGGTCAACAAGGCGTCTCCGATCGATTTTAAACAGAATATGCGAACACTCTCTGTCGCACCACAGGATGTCAAACAGGGCCCAATCAGCCCCTCAGTAACAGCAAGACACCAGTCACCGAGCTGTGATTTTGCTATTTGCAACGCGGCACTACCTTAGCAATACAGCCGCTGAACAGGAGAAATTCAAATGCGTTCAATTCTTGCTGCCGTTATCTGTGTCACCGTGCCTTTTACCGCCTATGCGCAGAGCTACGAGGCGATCAACCGCTTGAATGTTATTCCACTTGGCGGATCAAGCTTTGAGGTGATCGAGGCACGGGGCGAAGGCCCGAGCGGTATTTGGTGTGCCGCCGCAAGCTACGCGCAGGACCGCCTTGGGCTAACCAATTCAACACGGATGTATATCAAAACCCCACGTGGCCCGTCGGTCAGTGGTGCGGGTCCCACCGGTGTTGTTTTCACAACTGACCCAAACGATCTGCCAAGCCCGCCACGGAAATCTTATTCCATTAGCGTTGATCAACAAAGCATTGGTCTGACCATCGGGCATAGCATCCAGTATTGCAAAGATTACATTATTGAATTGCACGACCTGTAAGGGATGAAGCCTGTTATGAAACGCAATATAGCAGCAGTCGTCATCGCCTCGGTGATGGCGGGCCCTTTGGCGGCCCAAAGGTATCCGGCAAACGGCCGGCTGGTATTCACGCCACTCGAAAACGGTGTCCGGATCGAAGGTGACACGGGCAATGGTGCGGGCGGCATTTGGTGTGCTGCTGCGGATTATGCACGTGATGAGCTTGGCGCAAGGAGCGACCAAGATCTCTACGTTAGTGAGCCGCGCATTCGCGGGCTTGGCCACCCTAACGCCGTGTCATTTACGCTTGATCCAACCGGTTTGACGCCGGTGGAAGTTTTGATCGTCGGCCCATCGCTTAACCGACAGGGATCGCGGCTGTCTGTTGGGCATGCATTGTCGTTCTGTCCTGATCTGTACCTTCCCAGCCGCTGACCGGTGGTTGTCTGTACCAGATTGCGCGCCTAAGCTGCATAAATGATTGCCGAGTTTCAGATCACCAGCCGAGGGCAGGGCCTGTATGAGTTCACAGGTGACGTGGCCAGATGGTTAAACGGTCCGTCAGACGGGCTGCTGACGCTGATGGTACGTCATACCTCTGCGTCCTTGTTGATACAGGAAAATGCCGATCCGGATGTGCAGCGCGACTTGCTGGCGTTCTTTAACCGTGCCGTTCCGCGCGGCGATGATCCGTCGATGTCGTACCTGACACACACTCTGGAAGGACACGATGACATGCCAGCCCATATCAAGGCAGCGATGCTACCCATCAGTTTGTCGATCCCGGTTCAAGCAGGGGTGATGATGCTGGGCACGTGGCAGGGTATCTATCTGTTCGAACACCGCGACGCACCTCATGTCAGGCGCGTCGCAGCACATTTTGCGGCGTCTTAGATTACGGCATTACCCCACCGGCATCAGGTGAATTTCACGCACGGCAGCATGGGCAGGGGCCTCAAGCGCGTGCATGACAGCCGATGCCACATCATCGGGTTGCAGCTTGTCTGGCTTGGCCTCATCAAAGAATGGCGTGTTCACCATGCCGGGGGATACCACCATGCAGCGGCCACCCCATTCGGCCATCTCATCCGCCAGATTGCCTGCGAAGCCGTGGATAAAGAATTTGGTCGCGCCATAGATCGACCCTTTGATATGACGACGTCCCGCCGCGGAGCCGGTGACGATGTATTGGCCGGTCGTCTTGCGCAGATGTGGCATGGCTGCATGGGCGGTATAAAGCGCGCCCATCACGTTCAGGTCGACCATGGATTTCCAATCTTCGGGATCGCCCTTTTCCGTGCCGCCTTGCACCGTGCCACGACCCGCGTTTGCAAACGCGGCGTCCACTTGGCCAAACTTGTCGGCCAGTTTGGTCAACGCATCCTTTTGAGCCTGATAAGATGTTGCATCGCCGGGCAAGGCAATCGCTTGCGCGCCGATTTCATTCACCAGTTTGTTCAGCTTATCCTCGCTGCGCGCGAACAATCCGACGTTCCAACCAGCGGCTGCGGCAGCCTTGGCTGTTGCGGCACCGATGCCGCTGGATGCGCCAGTAATAAAGAGGGTCTTGGTCATGATCGTCTCCTGAATTCTGTGTCGTTCCGGGGCCAACGCACGGGCACGCTGTTGGGTTCATGCCACTTTTCAAAGCACAACATCTAGCGTTGCATTTCGCCCCTACCCAAAACTCTGCGGGTATCCTATAGTTCTAGACAAGAGGGCGAGCAGCCCCACTATTGAGGCGGATTAGAATATAGAGGGGGACGGCAATGCGCTGCCCGTTTTGCGGAAATATAGATACCCAAGTCAAAGACAGCCGTCCGGCAGAGGATCACGTATCCATTCGCCGTCGCCGGTTTTGCCCGGCCTGTGGTGGCCGTTTTACGACCTATGAACGTGTGCAACTGCGCGATCTGGTGGTCATCAAAACGTCAGGCAAACGCGAAGACTTTGACCGTGACAAACTTGAACGCTCCATTCGCATTTCGATGCAAAAACGCCCGATTGAACCCGAGCGGATCGACCAGATGATTTCCGGCATTGTACGGCGTCTGGAAAGCATGGGCGAAACGGACATAGGATCTAAGCAGATCGGTGAAATCGTGATGGAGGCTTTGGCCCGCATCGACACCGTTGCCTATGTGCGTTTCGCGAGCGTTTACAAAAACTTCCAAGCGGCGGATGATTTCGATAAATTCGTGCAGGAATTGCGTCCCGACGTTCCGTCAGAAGAGTGACAACCGCAGCCGACACTCGATTTATGGCGCTTGCCCTGTCGTTGGGCAAGCGGGGGGAAGGGGCGGTTTGGCCCAATCCCGCCGTGGGCTGTGTCATCGTGCAAGGCACCCGTATCGTGGGGCGCGGCTGGACCAAGCCCGGCGGGCGTCCCCATGCCGAAACCGAAGCGTTGCGCCAGGCGGGTCGTGCCGCCAAGGGTGCAACTGCCTATGTCACGCTTGAGCCTTGCTCACACACGGGAAAAACCCCGCCCTGTTCGCAAGCTTTGATTGATGCGCAGATTGCGCGCGTGGTCATTGCCTGCACCGATAGCGACCCGCGTGTCAGCGGCCAAGGGATTGCGATGCTGGAAGCTGCTGGCATCCAGGTCGAAATCGGCCTGTGGGAGGATCAGGCCCGCGCGGATCATCTCGGCTTCTTCTCAAAGGTAGATCAAGGCCGCCCTATGGTGACACTAAAGCTGGCAAGCAGCTTTGACGGGCGCATCGCGACCGCGACAGGGGATAGCCAGTGGATCACTGCTGCGCCAGCGCGCAGATTGGTGCATGCCATGCGCGCGCGCCATGACGCGGTGATGGTGGGCGGCGGTACAGCGCGCAAGGATGATCCCAGCCTCACCGTCCGCGACCTTGGCATATCCCGCCAGCCGGCGCGCATCGTGATCAGCAAGCATCTTGATCTGCCCTTGGGCGGTAAACTTGCGCAAACAGCATCACAAATTCCGCTGCTCCTGTGTCATGCGCCCAGTGCTGACCCGCAATTGGTCAAGGCATGGCAGGGCATCGGGGCGACCCTGCTGCCTTGTGCGATCAGCGCGGGGCAACTTGACCCGCATGACGTGCTACAGAACCTCGGCAACCACGGGCTGACCCGTATCTTCTGCGAAGGCGGCGGCGGCCTTGCTGCCAGCTTGCTCAATGCGGGGCTGGTCGACCGTCTCATCGGTTTTACCGCAGGGGTCGCGATCGGTTCTGACGGCATACCCGCAATCGGCCCGCTTGGCATATCCCGCCTTGCTTCCGCCCCACGCTTCAAACTCCACTCAGCTCAAACCATCGGCCCTGACGTGCTACACATCTGGGACCGCGCTTAACCCTTATCTTCCAAATGGTCCTAAATCCCGGGGGTTTGGGGGCTGGCCCCCAACCGCGCGTTCCTTCTGGGGGCTGGCCCACAGTCCAGTGCTCAGCCCCTACGCCACAGATGTGATCTGCTGGCCAGCGCACCTTGCAGCTTGGCCAGTAGCCGGTTTGCCACGCCGGGATGCGGGATATCTCCGTCACTGATCCGCTCCAATACCACCTCAACCGAGCAGGCGCTGCCTGTGCGCGGATCGAAATATCGCGGGTAATCGATCAACGTCGCGTGAACGAGGCCTTCTAACGTTACTTTTGCTCGGCGGCGCGTTGGCACCTCTCCGCGGTCATCAGTCAGCCCCCAGCCCGCATAGAACGGCGCGCCCAATGTGACGACCTTGATGCCCCTTAGCAGGGCCTCGAACCCCAAAAGCGAGGTCATAGTCCAAACCTCATCAACATGGGTAAGTGCTGCAATGGGATCAGCATGCCTTAGCACAACATCAGCAAGACCGGTGGCATCAACAGCCCCGTTGCGCAGACCGGCTTCGACGTCAGGATGGGGTTTGTACACTATCACGGCATTGGGATGCACTGCGCGTACTGCTTGTAGCAGCGCCAGATTGGTCGACACCGCACCCGCCCCTGTTCTGATCGATGCGTCATCTTCGACCTGACCCGGCACCAGAATGCGGTACCCCTTGGGGATTTTCTCAAGACCAGCCGCGCCGCCGAGGTTATATTTGCTCGCTCCGCTGGTGCGCAAGGCAGCGATCAGACGCTCGGCGTGCAGCTGTTGGTCGGGCCGCATTTTTTGCCGTGTCTCGATCCATTTTTCCAGCCGACTGGGCTGGTGGGGATCATAGTAAATGCCCAGATCGTCACACACCAACGATAGGGGGGGTACCAGATCGGCCCCCAGCCCGCGCGAGCGCAAGAACCCGTCTTCGACCCGAATTGCCCCTTCGTGATCACTACCCGCTTTGCCAGCCCAAACCATCCAAGGCTTACCTGCCTTGCGTGCGCGGACTGGATCATCGTGGAACACGACTGGCGACCACGCACCAAAGAAGCGTTGCAGGGGCCGGCGTTTCCACAGCCGCATGGCAGAGGCGGTCCAGCCGTTGTGATCCTCGCGCCAAGCGCGGGTTTGTGCTGCCAGTGTTTCGATGGCTGTTTCCAGATCGCAAAGCTGGTCGCGGTGCGGGTCATACCATGTGGGATATAAAATCATCGCCGCCGCAAAAATCTGGGCGCGGGTAAGTGTGCGTTGACGGCGCTGTACGGGAAATTCGTCATCCGTCAGGCCCCAGCCCGCATAAAACGGCTGTCCAAACACGCGCGGTTTATGGCCGGCAAAAATCGCTTCGAAACCCATTTGCGACGACACCGTATAGACGCCAACAGCCCCTTCAAACAGCGCCCAGGGGCTGATCGGGTCCGTTAGCAGTGTGATCTGATCATTGGTATCTTCTGGCCTGAAATGTCCCACACGGTAGCCTTTGGTCGTCTCTGGGTGGGTTTTGATGATAATGCGTGCACCGGGGTTTTCCTGCTGGGCAAAAACCAGCATTTCCAAAAACCGCGACCGGTCTGCGCCGGATGCCGTCACCGACGCGTCGCCGCGCGTCTGGTCGATCACCAGCACATAGCCGGGGTCGGGTGCGGGCCGATTTGCGTCAAAGCCGGTGTATTTGGTAAGATGCGCCTCGATCATGCGGGCAATGCAGCCGCGCGCGCGGTTCAACAACGCCGTATCATCCAACGGATGACTGGCCAGCAAGGTTTCCAGATCAGACGGGCGGGACGGATCAAAATGGGCGGCTTTGCTATCGATCAGCAGCCCCAAGGGCAGCTCGCCCGCGCGGCCGGGAAACAGCGAGCGCAGCATCGCATCCTCAATGCGTAAGACGGGGGCACCACGTTTTGCAGCCACCGCAAGACCGCGATGGGCCGTCGGGGAATTGCCCCAAACCGCGACGGCGTCCCCTTGTCGTGGCAGGCCAAGATGAATGGAATATCCCGATAGCTGCAAAATCCGCCGCAGCCGTTTCTGCCGCAGAAATCCGCCATTATACACAAAAAGCCGCCGGCCCTTGTCAGGTCCGGCGGCGGGGCTGTCATATATCTCAGGCCCTAAAGCCATTTTTGCGATCAGTCGCTCGAGGCGAGACTGCTGAGCGCGTTGATCGAGCCTGCAGGGCCAGTGATGGAGGAGATCACCTTGGTCCACTGGGTAAACGGCGCTTCGGTCACATAGAGCGTGTCGCTATCGCGGATCACAAAGTCGCGGGCCATGAACATGCCGTTGGGCTTGGTCAGGTTCAACACGTAAATCAGCCGTTGTGCCCCTTGCAGATCGTTGCGGCCCAGAACCTGTGCGACGACCTCTTGGGGTTCGTTGCGGAACACGAAGACACCGGTTGGATCAGCCGAGCGTGGGTTCAGGCCCCCGACCTGCGCAATCGCTTCGAGGGCGGACAGGTTTTGCGATTCAAATGGCACCCTTTGTTGGGAACCGGTAGCCCCCAGTGCGGTGAACGAACGTGTGTCTTCCTCGACCAGAATACGGTCCCCGCCACGTAGGGCGATGTCCAGCTCGGGGTGCTCATACAGGTCTTCGAACCAAATTTTGCCGCGATGCCCGCCCCGCAGAACGGTGATCTGGGCGATTTCCGGTGTGATCGACACACCGCCGGCGCGCGCCAGCATGGTCGACAACGTCCGCGTTGGACGCTCAATCGCATAGACGCCTTGGGCGCCCACGGCCCCGATCAGCGATACGGTTGTGCCATCGCCTGCAAGACGGCGCACCTGAACCTGCGGATCAGGTGTTTGTTCGGACAGGCGTTCGGTGATGATACGGCGGATGGCTTCGGGGGAATTGCCTGACGCCTTGATGCGCCCGGCATAGGGCACAAAGATAAAACCCGCCCCGTCGACTTGAACTTCTTCGAGCAAGGTTGCGTTGCTGGCCTCGTTGGCCAATAGCCCGTCATCGACGTTTTCCCAGATCGTCAGGCCCAGCGTATCACCGGCATTGATCGTGTCCGATCCGATTTTCCCTGCGTTGATAAAGGCTTGGTTAAATCCCAAGGCAGGGGTTACGGCAGTGGCGCGAGTCACGCGATCATTCACTTCTACAATGAATGCGTCACCTTCACGCTGCACTGAACCGGAAAATATCTGACGTTTATTCGGGCCAAGTTGGGGCAAGCCACATGAAGATATCACCGCCGTTGCCACAAGAACTGCGATGGGACGCGCCCACCGAAAAGATACGGATTTCACTGCCCGGTCTCCTCGACCTATTTCAAATTCTGCCTCAAGTTCACCGATTGTTTCGGCGTAATTTGGGACAACTTATCGCAGTTTGGATTAAAAAGCTACTGTTTGGAACGGAGCGGTTTAAGTTACAGCGCGCAACTGTTGCCGAGGGGCCGCGGTGCCCTGTTCCAGTGCGTCATAGGGGTCGTGAGCGGCCAGCATCATATCGACCACTTGACGTAGCAACTGGGTCCGCGCGCGCGCGGCATAGAACCCGCCGGGGAGTTGAGAGGTTTCCAACAGATAGCGACGATAGTCCTTGTAGGCCTTGTTGTCCGGGCGCGCGGGAGCTGCAAAGAATTCGCTTAACGGTTGATCAGATACAAATTCCGGCTTGGCATAGACAGCACGGCCAAACACCTTGAGCGGGATCCCCCGCCATAGAACCTGCTGGCCTGCGGTCGAATTCACCGTCACCGCCGTGCGCGCGTCGTTCAACAGCTGCGCCAGCTTGCCGCCACGCACGTAATGCACGCGGTCTGATATGCCCAATTCGCGGGCGATCTGTTTGAGGTTGCGGCGCACTGCTGCGCGGCCGTCTTCCAGCGGATGTGCCTTGACCACCAGATGGTGATGACGCGGCGCGCCGCTCGCGAATTCATCCAACACGAGACGCAGGAAATCTGGCATCGTATCGAATGTGGAATGCTCTTGAAACGAGCTGTCATGTTCCAGCTGCAACAGGGCCAGATGATAAGGGAAGCCGCCCAAACGAATGCGCATCGTTGAAATCAGCCGGTCCAAGGCCAGTATAGGCATCAGGAGCAACCGCTGGATATACAGGCTGAACTCTTTGGTTACAGGGATGCTGCGGTGGGGGCGGAAATTACGGTACTTGCCGTTCCGCGCCAGAATGAACCAGTGATATAGCGCGCCATAGAACACATGCTGGCGCATGTCGCCCCAATGGCCGGGCGGCAACGGGGCCTCCATATCGGAATTGGCCAACGCGGTTTGCATCTGTTCGATGGTCATGTCCATCAGACGTGAATTGCCGTTCGCCCCGCCGCGTTCGTAGGTGACCCAATAGGGCCGCATATAGCCTTCCTCGAATACATGTACCGTCAACCCACGGGCTTTGGCCTCGGCCGCGGCCTGCGCATGGATCGGGCGGGTGTCGCCGTATAGTACAATATCGGTGACACCTTTGTCGGCGAGCAGTCCAACAAAGGTGTCTTTCCAGGCCTCCGCCTTACCCCGAAACGGGATATAGCTGGCCGGATGAAACCAAAAAGCCTGATCGCCTGCATTAAATCCCACGCGCCATACCTCGGCCCCGGCAAGCCGGAGCATTTTCCCCAATCTGTTAAAGAAGGGGCCATGGGGGCCTTGCAAGAACAAGAAAACCCTAT
Organism: Sulfitobacter marinus; assembly: GCF_900116285.1. Lineage (GTDB taxonomy): Bacteria > Pseudomonadota > Alphaproteobacteria > Rhodobacterales > Rhodobacteraceae > Sulfitobacter > Sulfitobacter marinus. Next base: position 368,439 of record NZ_FPAJ01000002.1, read on the forward strand.
GATCTGAAGGGGCGGAATTCATCTCTGCTTTCGGTTCAATTTGGTTAACGAGGGTATATTCATTCAATTGGGGCTAAAATGGGGCGCGGGCGCGGACTTGTCATGGTCGTGGCGGGGGGCTAACTCCTTATAGGGTACAAAAAGGGCTGCGCATGTTTACAGGAATTATCACAGACGTCGGAAAAATCGCAACGCTTACGCAAGAAGGCGACCTGCGTGCGCGCATAGAGACCGGATATGACACAAGCGGGATCGATATGGGCGCATCCATCGCCAGCGACGGGGTTTGCCTGACGGTCGTGGATCTTGGGCCCAATTGGTACGAGGTACAGATTAGCGCCGAAACCGTCGAGAAAACCAATCTTGGCGATTGGAAGTTGGGGCGGCGGGTGAACTTGGAACGGGCGTTGAAGGTCGGGGATGAGCTGGGCGGGCATATCGTATCGGGCCATGTCGATGGCGTGGCCGAGGTGATCGGGATGCAGGATGAAGGTGACAGCACCCGTGTTACCCTGCGCGCCCCGCTTGCCCTTGCGCGGTTCATCGCGCCCAAAGGATCGGTTGCGCTGAACGGTACGTCCCTGACGGTGAATGAGGTGAACGGCTGTGATTTCGGCATCAACTTTATCCCCCACACCAAAGACGTGACGACATGGGGCGATGTGAAGGTTGGAGACCGCATCAACCTCGAGATTGATACGCTGGCGCGCTACGTCGCGCGGTTGGCGGAAATGTCATGAGCGCGGGGATCGGTCATAACAACGGTCCCAGCATGGAGGGGGGCCATAAGTGGCGCAGCTTCCAATGGCAAAAGGCCCGCGAAGCGGCGATGCCAAAGACGATCCCGCTGATGGTGGTAAAGATGCGCGTCAAACGGGCGCGTGAATTGGGGTTGGACTACAAGGCCTACGCGGCAATCCGTCAGGCCACGGGGCGTGATATTCTGGCGCTGCTGTTTTCGAACAATGCGTTGCGGGTGGTGCGCGCCGATGCGCCGCAAATGCCTGTGCGTCAGGCTGATGTGTTGAACGCGGTTCAAGGGGCGCAAAAGCTGGCGTTGGTGCATCGCCCGCTTGCTCCAGAAATGATCAGCCGCGCCAACCCCGCACTGGATTTCGTCGATCAGGCACCCAAGTTCACCGATAGCTGGTCCGACATGCGCGATCATCTGAATGATGCGGTACAGGGCCGCAAGCTGGCTGGCGATCAAGTGCTGATCATCGGCGACACGGCGATTGAACGCGACTGGTCCGCCGCAAGTAAGGCTGCCGGATATCTTGAGGCGGGGCGTTATTTCGGGGCAGGGGCCTAGCGCGGGCATCTGCGTGCACGGTACGCGGCGGAATTGAGTTTATTTGGCAAAATGAAGCAGGGGCGTTGGTGTGCATGCTCTAGAAATGTCACCTGTGGTGGGCTATGTGCCAGAACACGCGACACAAGAGGAATGCCCCATGCAATTTGAAACGCCCGGCCCGGTTGAAACTGAATTGTCATCGGCCATCTCTCCCATCGAAGAGATCATCGAAGAGGCCCGCAAGGGCCGGATGTTTATTCTGGTCGATCATGAAGACCGTGAGAACGAGGGCGATCTGGTGATCCCTGCGCAGTTTGCCGATGCGGCCGCGATTAATTTCATGGCCACCCACGGGCGCGGTTTGATCTGTTTGCCGCTGACCGAGAAGCGGATCGAAAAGCTGGGATTGCCGATGATGGCGGTCAATAACTCGGCCCGCCACGAGACTGCATTCACCGTGTCCATCGAGGCCCGCGAGGGGGTGTCCACCGGCATTTCAGCCGCTGACCGCGCGTTGACTGTGAAGGCGGCGATTGATGAGGATATTGGCCCTGCTGATATCGCCACACCTGGGCATGTATTTCCTTTGCGCGCGCGCGATGGTGGCGTGCTGGTGCGCGCGGGCCATACAGAGGCTGCGGTGGATATCTCGCGGCTTGCGGGGCTGCACCCGTCGGGCGTGATTTGCGAGATCATGAAGGAAGACGGCACCATGGCACGGCTGCCGGATCTGGTTGAGTTCTGCAAAAAGCACGACATGAAGATGGGCACGATCAGCGATTTGATCGCCTATCGCCACAAGCACGACAACCTGCTGGTCGAGCGCACCAGCCGCACCGTGACCTCGGCCTATGGCGGCGACTGGAAGATGCAAATCTTTACCGATGAGATCAGCGGCACCGATCACGTGGTATTGTCTAAGGGCGATTTGACCACGGGTGAACCTGTCTTGGTGCGCACCCACGCTATTAACGCGCTTGAGGATATCTTGGGCCTTGGTCCAAGCCCCGCAGATGAATTGCCCCGCGCGATGCAAATCATCGCAGACGAGGGACGCGGTGCCGTACTGCTGTTCCGTGACCCCGATCCACGCCTGCGGTTTGAGGACGAGGAAGACGAACGCCCGCGCACCATCAAACGCACCGGTCTTGGTTCGCAGATCATGGCGACGCTTGGGTTGCATAAACTGGTCTTGCTGACGGACAACCCTGACACGCGCTATCTGGGGCTGGACGCTTACGATCTAAGCATCGTGGGCACGCGCCCCATCACAACGGAGTAACCCCAATGGTAGCTACAAACCACACCACATTGGCGACGCCGCAGTTTGATAAGCCCGTTAAGGTTTTGATCGTGCTATCGCCCTATTATTCCGACATTGCGGATGGGTTGCTAAAAGGGGCCAAGGCCGAATTGGAAGCTGCGGGTGTTGAATGGGATGTGGTTGAAATGCCGGGTGCGTTGGAAATTCCCACCGCCATTGGCATCTCTGACCGCAAAAGCAACTTTGACGGCTATGTCGCCCTTGGCTGCGTGATCCGTGGGGAAACCACCCATTACGAAACCGTGTGCAATGACAGCAGCCGCGCCTTGCAATTGCTGGGCCTACAGGGGCTGTGCATCGGTAATGGCATCCTAACCGTGGAAGATCACGAACAGGCGGCGGTCCGGGCCGATCCTGCCGGGCAAAACAAGGGGGGTGGCGCTGCGGCTGCGGCCTTGCATCTGATCGCGCTCGCCCGTAAGTGGGGCGAAATTCGCAAAGACATCGGTTTCAAGCCGCGCTCGGATGAATATCTGATGGCGGGCGACAATGACGGACCCAAGACAGCATGACACCCACCGCCGGCCTTTCGGGCAATCAAAAACGCAAGATGAAATCAGCCTCGCGGCTTTATGCGGTGCAGGCGCTGTTCCAGATGGAACATTCATCGCAAAGCTATGACACCGTGAAGGTAGAGTTCCTGAACCACCGGTTCGGGGCGACCTACGATGGCGAGGAAATGATTGACGGCGATATCCGTCATTTCTCTCAGGTGCTTGAGACGGCAGTGAACGACCAAGCGGCGATTGACCAGATGACAGACCGCGCTTTGGTCGCGAAATGGCCGATTGCCCGCATCGACCCAACCTTGCGCGCTTTGTTCCGTGCGGCGGGGGCCGAGTTGCGCGATCAGGATACACCACCAAAGGTCGTGATCACCGAATACGTAGACGTAGCTCGTGCGTTCTTTGAAGGCAGCGATGAGCCGAAATTTGTGAATGCGGTTCTGGATCACATGGCCCGAGAAGCGCGTCCCGAAGCGTTCTAAATGAATTTCACGAAATCTGGTGCTGTCGCGCGTTGAGCGCGCTTGCAAAGTGTGACGGAACCACCACTGCCGTACCGTTGTATATTCCCGAGGACCTGTATGTACAGGTGGGCGCCAGGTAAAAGAACCAGGGTTCGAACAGAGCCAGCTCCCTCGGATTTGCTTAAGGCCACTGGAATGTAACTTTTACAAACAGGGCAGAACCGTCACAGCCAACAGGTAGGCCCGCGCTGGCCTCGCGACAAGGGGCTATCTTAGCTGCCGTCCGGTTTTTCTATAAAACGGTAGCGTTCCAGTTCTTGCGGCAGCAGCACATAGATTTCATTGGGCGGTGTGACCAATGCGTGCTGCATGACCAGCGGATCGATGCCCATGTCATCCAGATACGCCATCACCTCGCCCTGACCGCGCTGGATGTCCTCGACCGCGACAAAGGCTGGCAGCAGCGTGCTTTCGCCGAAGTAATGTTGGTGAACGCCCACTGACGCATCATCAGGGATGGAGCGATCGATGCCTGCGGCCAGCAGATAGGGGCAGGCGGAATAACAGATGTCGCCAGACCGCAAGGCCGTCGTCAGATCGGCATCGCGCAGATAACGGCCCAGCAACAGCGCGTCTTGTATTGACCCACCCGGGGAATTCAGGATCACACCTTGCGGTTTGGGATCAAGCTCGGTCAGTTGTTTCTCGATCCGTTCGGCGTCGCCCGGCAAAATGGCACCTTCCAGTAGCGCCCTTTGCCCGCCTTCAACAACTGTCAGCGTCAACCGGTCGGGCAGGGGCGACGATGGCATGGGTCGACCGCCGGGCGGTGCGCGGTCAGGGCGGAAACGCCTTGTTTGGTCACCGGGGCGCACGGGTTCAGTCAGCTCTGGCGCGTGCGGGCCAAAGCTGGGCAGGCTCAACCCGTCACGCAGGTCGCCCCAAAACAGCAACGCCGCCAGCCCCAGTTGAAAGATCAAAACCCACGCCAGCACCCTGCCAATCGGGTTGCGTTTGGGCGTGTCTGCTGTGTCGCTCATGTTGATTTCAAAGACGTGATACGTGTCGGACTGTCAGCCTCGGCGATTTCCACCGCCCCCTTCAACTCCGCGTCTACCTCGCGCATTGCATGTACGGCGGCGCGCAGTTCGGCCAGCGTCAGGGTTTCCTCGATGGATGTGCCTTCGCGCCCCTCGCGGATCGCGCCTTGGGTAATGGCAAGGATGAAAACCAACACGGCCGGCAAGAGATCAATCGCAATGGCCCCGGCCCAGGATGGCACAAAGTTGCGCGCATATTTAATCACCGCATCGGCGCTGGAGATCGGGGTATAGGTGGTCTCGGTCGGTGGTGGCATGGCGAGTACCGCTTGGGCGGCGCGTTCCAATGTGGTGGCGCGTTGGGCCAGGACCTCAAGCACCGATGTGATGGTGGACGCCTGATTGCCGCGCTGTTCTTCCGAACTGCCATCCAGTTCCGGAAGGACAACCGAGGCCGACAAATCCTGTGCTGCACGCTCCACCAGCGAGGCGACCGAAAGCTGGCGCAACTGCGTGATCAAACCGGCAAGCCGCACGGCTTGCTCTGAAAACTCGACCGACCGTGCCTCTACGGGGCCAGGCTCAACCGTCAGGGCACGCATGCGGCTAAGTAGTTGATTGCCTTCGGTAAAAGCGGCTTCGACCAGCGGGGTTTGTGTGGCGATCTGCGCCTCAAGTCCGGCAAGTTCGGATGATTTCTGCCGCAGCACACGAAACACAGCGCCGCGCCCGGCCAGACCGGACAGCCCGCCGCTGGCTTCCTGCTCGCTCAGGTCTTCAAAGCTTTGGCGCACGCGGGTCACGTCACGCTCCAACCCTTGGGCGGACAGGGCGATCTCGTGGGCGCGTTCCAGCGACCCCTGATATTCCTGAACCGTGACGGCCAGATGCTGCTCAACCGCTGCCGATCCGGCAAGGGCCGCCGCATTCAGCCAGCTGGACATCGCGATGATCGCGAAAGACCCCAGCCCCATCGCCCCCAATAATCCGGCACGCGCTCGCGCACTGCGCACCGCTGGGAACAGACGTAGCATATAGGACCAGAACACAAAGATGCCGACGGATACCGCAATGGAATAGGCGATTGCCGCAAAGGCCGACATCGCGCCATTGTCATCCAGCAAAGACGACACCCCTAGGTAGGTGTAAATCCCCGATGCCACCGCCAGAACGCCCAAAGCCGTGCCAGAAAATGTGTCGAGCCAACGCAAGTGGCCCTCAAGCTCGAGAGCATAGCGCGCGCCACGCTGGTTCCCCGACGTGCCGGTTGTTTCATCTGTCATGGATCGTCCCCTATCTCAGGGTCCTAAGATAGGGCGGCACATCAAGATTACCAAGAAACAAGGTCAGACCTTGCCTCATGTTCACCTATTGTTCATAGTTGATGTCATGATGCTCGACGACACCAAACAACTTCAGCCCGGCCAGATTCTGGCCCGCGGCGTGGCCCGCCACCTGTCTTCCCTCGGCTTTGTCTGCGTAGAGGAACTGGTCCCCACACGGGGCCTGCGCGTCGATGTTATGGCACTCGGTCCTAAGGGCGATATCTGGATCGTCGAATGTAAATCCAGCCGCGTTGATTTCTTGACTGACAGCAAATGGCAGGGCTATCTTGAATGGGCAGACCGCTTTTTCTGGGCCGTTGATGCAGAATTCGACACGGACCTACTGCCGGAGCACTCTGGCCTTATCATAGCGGATGGCTACGGTGCCGAAATGCTGCGCATGGGCGCGGAAACCCGTCTTGCCGCCGCCCGCCGCAAGGCCATGACCCATAGGTTCGCAACCCACGCCGCGCGCAGACTCCACCACTTGCGCGATCCACACATGGCCCAGCATTGGGACTGATCTTGAATTCCAAATGGATTTAAATCCCGGGGGGCCGCGCCTTGGCGCGGTGGGGGCTGGCCCCCTTATCCCCGCGTCAAAGCTCTTAACGCTTTTTCTTGCCAGCTTTGCCTGCGCGGTGGGCCGCTGCCATGATCTCTTCGGCGATCTCGACCGCCTCATCAGGCGTGAAATCCATCGGAATCTCAATGCCACCTTCAGCCTCTACAAAAAGCCGGACCATGCCCGCATCGGTCGGTCCGATTTGCAGATTTGCTTCGATGTCGCGTTCAGTGTCGATACCCATAGGTCCCTCCGAAATGTTGTCGCCAGCCCTAGCGCGGGTACAGATGAAAGGCAAGTTTGGCCAAATGGGCCATGAACCCGAACAAATCAAATTCCCACGTCTTAGGGTATTGCAATCTTTTTGCTTGGACGTTAGATCGGCGCAAGTGCCGCCTTAGCTCAGTTGGTTAGAGCGCCTGATTGTGGATCAGGAGGTCCCTGGTTCGAGACCAGGAGGTGGTACCATCACCCCCCAGCCATTTAATACTGACCCTACTCATCGATATCGATGGTTTGTCGTAAATTCCCGCTCGTTCGGTCGAATATCAAAATCTGATTGCCCTGTGTCACAATGGCATACCAATCGGGGCCTTGGGTGAATGCAGTCGCCTTTTCGCCGCTTGGCAGCGTAATCACACTCGGTAAATCTGGTGCTTTGCTTGAGAAGCGGATGACAAGCAGGCCAATCACGACTAGAAGGCCGCAAATCATTGTGGCGGTCAGCACCGTCACCAGTCTCCGCAGGAATTTGATGTTTGGGGGCTCGGAAGGATCAGTCATGTCGCACCGCCGTATCAGCTTTGTCATCGCGGACACACCGCCGCCGCGCCTTGATAAGGCGCTTGCCCGCGATGTGCCAGAGGATGCGAACCTGTCACGCACCCGTTTGCTGCGGCTGATCACCGAGGGGGCCGTGCAAATCGACAGCTTTGTTGTAACAGACCCCCGCGCACGCGTCATGGAAGGGCAGGAAATCACCATCGAAGTGGAAGAGGCCGAGGAAAGCCACATCGCTCCCGAATCCATCCCGCTGGATGTGATCTTTGAGGATTCTGATCTGATCGTGATCAATAAACCTGCGGGCATGGTCGTGCATCCCGCCCCCGGCAGCCCCTCGGGCACCTTGGTTAATGCCCTGCTGGCCCATTGTGGTGATGATCTGTCTGGCGTTGGCGGTATGAAACGCCCCGGTATTGTGCACCGCATCGACAAGGACACATCGGGTCTGCTGGTGGTGGCGAAATCTGACGCGGCCCATCACGGGCTTGCCAAACAATTCGAAAAACACACGGTGGAACGTTATTATCAGGCGCTTGTTTACGGTGTGCCCGATGCCAATGATCCGCGTCTGCGCGGCGTCAAAGGGGCTAGCTTTGAGCCAGGCAATATCCTCAAGGTGACCACCCAGCTGGCCCGCCACCGCACCGATCGGCAGCGTCAGGCGGTGTTGTTCCAAGGTGGCCGCCATGCTGTTACGCGGGCACGGACGATCAACCGGTTTGGGAATCCCCCTGTTCTGGCGCTGATGGAATGTTGGCTGGAAACCGGGCGGACCCATCAGATCAGGGTACATATGGCCCATGCTGGGCATTCGTTGGTTGGCGATCAAACCTATGGCGGCAAACGCAAACTCCCCAAAGCTGCCTTGCCAGAGATTGCGTCCGACGCCGTACGGGCCTTTCCGCGTCAGGCCTTGCATGCCGCTGTTTTGGGGTTTGAACATCCTGTGACAGCCGAGTTGGTCCGGTTTGAATCCCCTCTGCCGCCCGATATGATGGAGCTGCTGGAACTGGTCGGGCTTGCGCAGGCGTAATTGGTCACAAATTGCACGTCCGCGTGAGCATACCAGGCTAAGCTTTCCTTCATTAAGATTAACGCCATATTAGTAAACTGACGGTAGAGAGCCCTTGAAATCAGTGTTGGCGCTCTCCATATCTATGTTAAGCCCAATAACATGGGCCCCTAAAACTAGGGAAAGGGACAAGAAAATGGCTAATTACGCAAATCTGCCAGCTCCAACACCAGAGGGCGGTTTAAACCGCTACATGCAGGAAATCCGCAAATTTCCGCTGTTGGAACCAGAAGAAGAATACATGCTCGCCAAACGTTGGGTTGAAGAGCAAGACACCGAAGCTGCGCATAAGATGGTCACATCTCACCTGCGCTTGGCGGCGAAAATCGCCATGGGCTATCGCGGCTATGGGTTGCCTCAGGCCGAGGTGATCTCGGAAGCCAACGTGGGTCTGATGCAAGCCGTCAAACGGTTTGATCCCGAAAAAGGTTTCCGTTTGGCGACTTATGCCATGTGGTGGATTCGCGCCTCGATCCAGGAGTATATCTTGCGCTCGTGGAGCTTGGTCAAACTCGGCACCACCTCGGGCCAAAAGAAACTGTTCTTTAACCTGCGCAAAGCAAAAAACCGCATTGGTGCGCTGGAAGAGGGCGACATGCGCCCCGAAAACGTGAAGCGTATTGCGACCGACCTTGGCGTGACCGAAACCGAAGTCATCTCGATGAACCGTCGTATGTCGGGCGGCGATGCCTCGCTGAACGCGACCGTCGGGTCCGAGGGCGAAGGCACAATGCAATGGCAGGATTGGCTCGAGGATGAAGATGCCGATCAAGCCGGCGATTACGCCGAACGTGACGAGCTGGAAACCCGCCGCGAGATGTTGGCCGAGGCATTGGATGTGCTGAATGACCGCGAAAAGGACATTCTGACACAGCGCCGCCTTTCCGATGAAACCATCACGCTCGAAGATCTGAGCAGTCAGTATGACGTCAGCCGCGAACGTATCCGCCAAATCGAAGTGCGCGCATTTGAGAAGCTGCAACAGCGCATGCGTGAGCTGGCCCGCGAAAAAGGCATGATGGCAAACGCATAACGCGCCCATCCGTGTCGAAAAATCATCCCCGCATAGCCCCGGCTATTGCGGGGGTTTTCATTCTCCCCTCGTCTTGGCCGTAGATCCTGCCTAAACTGCGTCAAAACAGGAGGCTGGACATGAAAACATTGAACTGGGGCATCATCGGCGCGGCGAATTTTGCCTGCGAACATATGGGGCCCGCGATCCATGCCGCGCGGGGCGCACGTCTTGCAGGGCTCGCCACGTCTAGCTCGGATAAAGCGTCACGTTTCAAAACTTTCGCCCCCGACATTAATGTCTATTCCGACTATAACGCGCTGCTGAATGATCCGGACATCGACGCGGTCTACATACCGCTGCCCAACCACATGCATGTCGAATGGACCCTCAAGGCGCTAGAGGCGGGAAAGCATGTGCTCTGCGAGAAGCCGATGACGATGCAGGCGTCGGAATTTGACCAATTGATCACTGCGCGCGACGCGTCGGGCCTGCTCGCGGCCGAGGCGTTTATGATCGTCCACCACCCGCAAATGATCCGCGCCCGTGACATCATCGCGGCCGGCACCATCGGCCGCGTGCGCCATGTGGGTGCGACATTCTCATTTTATAACGGGGATTTAGATAACATCCGCAACAAACCCGAGGCAGGCGGCGGCGGATTGCCCGATATCGGCATCTATACCTTCGGTTCCGCACGGTTTTTGACGGGGCAGGAGCCGCTCTCGATCCCTTATGCGAAAATCGACTATGAAAACGGCGTTGATGTCTTTGCCCAGGTGGCCGCAGAGTTTGACGGTTTCGGCTATTCCGCAACGGTGTCTATGCGGATGTTCCCCCGCCAAGAAGTCGTCGTTCACGGTGAGAAAGGGGTCTTGCGCCTGACTTGCCCGTTCAATCCGACAGTGCATTCGCAGGCAGAACTGCATCTAGAGACAGAAAAGAATACAATCACCACGGAACGTTTTCCCGGGACAAATCATTATATTGAACAGGTTGAAGCTTTTGGCCGCTCGGTCACGACAGGCGCGGCCTATCCGTGCCCGCTTGAATTCAGCAAAGGCACACAAGCAATGATCGATATGGCCTATGCGGCACGCTAGGCAGCGATAATGTGAGAGGACGTGTAAAATGGCAGGAGGCTGGGCAAAAGACGGCGCGGTAAGCGAACAGATCGAGGCGTCGATCAACGACGAGCTGGCCCGTCTCAAGGCGCGCAAGCTACCGCAGGGCGAAAGCCGCACCCACTGTGCCGAATGCGAAGAACCCATTCCCGAAGCCCGGCGCGCGGCACTGCCAGGTGTCAAACTTTGCATTGATTGCGTGAATGAACGCGACAACCGCCCCGAAACACGCGGCGGAATAAATCGCCGTGGCAGTAAAGACAGCCAATTGAAGTAAGACGAAAAAACGGGCCTCTGATACATCAAAGGCCCGTTCATTAATTCATGTCTTTATTCCCAAATGGAAAAAAAACCTCGCCGAAGGCATTCTTCTCTTCAGCACGGCATCGGCCTAGTCTTCCATCGCTTCCAATTCATCGATGAAGCCTGAGATCATCGCCAGACCCTTGTCCCAGAACGCCGGATTCGATGCATCCAACCCAAACGGTGCCAGCAGCTCTTTGTGATGCTTCGACCCACCGGCTTTCAGCATATCAAAATACTTGTCTTCAAAGCCCGGCTTGCCTTCGGCATAAACGGCATAAAGCGCGTTCACCAACCCGTCGCCAAAGGCATAGGCATAGACGTAGAAGGGCGAATGAACGAAATGGGGGATATAGGCCCAAAAGGTCTCATACCCGTCCATAAACTCGAACGCGGGCCCAAGGCTTTCGGCTTGCACTGACATCCACAGCGCGTTGATGTCATCGGGGGTCAGTTCCCCGCCACGCCGCGCATCATGCAGCTTGCATTCAAAGTCATAGAACGCGATCTGGCGGACGACCGTGTTGATCATATCCTCGACCTTACCCGCCAGCAAAACTTTGCGCTCGCACTTGGTCTTGGCGTTGTCCAGCATCTTGCGGAAGGTCAGCATCTCGCCAAACACAGATGCCGTTTCCGCCAGGGTCAACGGCGTGGACGACAGCATTTCGCCCTGACCGGCAGCCAGAACCTGATGCACACCGTGGCCCAGTTCATGCGCCAGTGTCATCACGTCGCGCGGTTTGCCAAGATAATTCAGCATCACATAGGGATGCACATTGGTCACCGTCGGGTGGGCAAAGGCACCGGGCGCTTTGCCCGGTTTTACACCCGCATCGATCCAGCCATCGGTAAAGAATGGTTTGGCGATTTCGCCCATGCGTGGATCAAATGCATTATAGGCATCCATCACCATGCTCTGGGCTTGGTCCCAGTCCACGGTTTTGGGGTCTTCCATAGGCAGCGGCGCGTTGCGGTCCCAGACCTGCATCACGTCCAGCCCCAACCATTTACGCTTCAGCTCATAATAGCGGTGGCTCAGCTTCGGGTAGGCTTTGACCACAGCATTGCGCAGGGCCTCGACAACCTCGGGCTCCACGTCGTTGCTCAGGTGGCGGCCGGTTTGCGGGGTCGGCATGCCGCGCCAGCGGTCGATGACCTCTTTTTCCTTGGCTTGGGTGTTGTGAACCCGTGCAAAGGTTTTGATATTGCTTTGGAACACATCGGCCAGCTCACGCGCAGCGGCTTCGCGAATTTCCCGGCCGGGATCGGTCAGCAGGTTCAGTACCCCTTCGATGTTCAGCGGCTCGCCATCGACCTCGAATTCCAGACCCGCGATGGTTTCATCAAACAGGCGTTCCCATGCGTCCCCAACGACACCCAGATCATGCAGGAACTTCTCCAGCTCGTCGCTCAGCTGGTGATCCTTCATGGCGCGGATGCGGTCAAACACGGGTTTATAGCGCGCAAGATCAGCGTTCTGGGCCAAGAGCTTGCCCAGATGGTCGTCTTCAAGGCGGTTCAGTTCCAACGTGAAAAACACCAGTGGTGTGGTGAAATTCGTGATGCTTTCCTGCATGTCGGACATGAATTTGGCCCGGGCCGCATCGGTGGTGAGTTGATAATAGCGCAGGCCCGCAAAGGACATGATGCGCCCGGCAATCTGATTGATTTTTTCATTGCGCAGCACGCAGTCCAGAAAACCAGCGGCGTCCAGGTCTGCCAGCTTACCTTCGTAATCCGCGGCAAAGCTCCGGCAGGCCTCCTCCAGCCAGTCCAGATCGCGCTTTAGTTCGGGCGCGTTTTCACCGGTATACAGATCATCAAGATTCCATTCGGGCAGATCCCCGAAAGGAGAGGTGCCAGCACCGGCATTTGCATCACGGACGGGGAAGGGGAGTTGGAACATCATATACCTCTTTTTAACGTCTAAAGTACCTAGGCGCGCCACCGCGCCAAAGCAAGCGGGCCAGCCGGTCGATTAGCCGTAAATGCGCAATAACTCTTCCAGATCGGCCAATGTGTTGGCTTCTTGCAGGGGTTTATCCTGTCGCCAGCGCAGCATGCGGGGAAACCGCAGGGCGACACCGGATTTATGGCGCGTGCTGCGCTGGATGCCCTCGAATGCGATTTCAAAGACGTGATGCGGCGTGACTTTGCGTACGGGGCCGAATTTCTCGAGCGTATTTTTCCGCACCCAAGCCGTGATCTGGCGAAATTCGGCATCGGTCAGCCCGCTATAGGCCTTGGTAAAGGGGACCAGATCATTGCCATTCCAGACCGCAAAGGTGAAATCGGTGAACAGATTGGCACGGCGACCAGACCCAGATTGGGCATAGATCATCACCGCATCAATGGTCAGCGGGTCCAGTTTCCATTTCCACCAATCGCCCTTCTTTCGCCCCGATAAATAAGGGCTATCGGCACGTTTCAGCATCAACCCTTCGGCTTGGGCCGCCCGGGCATTTGCGCGGATCGCGGCGAGATCATCCCAAGTTGTGAAATCCAGCTGTGGCGACAGGCGCACGGGGGCCTCAGGTGGCAGGTTGACACAGGCGTTTTCCAGCAGTGCCCGCCGGGCGGCAAAGGGCGTGTCGCGCATGTCCTGACCTTGCCATTCCAGTAGATCATAGGCGTGCAGCACCACGGGGGCCTCGGACAGCAGTTTTTTCGGCACGGTTTTGCGGCCAATGCGTGATTGCAGCGCGTTGAAGGACGACGGATTTGGCTGATCTGACGGCCAAACCAACAATTCACCGTCCAGCACTGTGCCATCGGGCAGGTAATCCACAGCGCGGGCTAGCTCTGGAAAGCGGTCGGTCATCAACTCTTCGCCCCGGGACCAAACGAAATACTGGCCATCACGCAGGATCAACTGGCCCCTGATGCCGTCCCATTTCCACTCGGCGCGCCAATCTGCGGTGTCACCAAGGGCGTGGGCTGTGTCCTCAAGCCCGTAGGCCAGATAAAACGGATAGGGCCGCGAGGCGTCGACTGAGGCATCTTCAGCAATGACCAAAGCGTGCCATGTGGTGTCGTCGGGGTGCCAGTTTCCCATCAGCCGATGCGCCAGCTCTGCCTCGGGTTTTTGGGTGGCGCGGGCGAGGGCTCGGGTCATCAGCTTTTGACTGATGCCCACCCGAAAACCGCCTGTAATCAGCTTGTTAAAGATAAACCGCTCTGTCCCGCCAAGTTGTTTCCAAGCCGACAAAACGAAGGCTTTGCGGGTCTCTTCGTCTTGAGTGTAGACCTCGCGCAGGGCGGCGATCCATTCGGACAATGTCCGCGTGTCTTGGCTGCTGTTCGGGGGCAGGACAAGCGAGATAGTTTCCGCCAAATCGCCAACGATGGAATAGCTCTCCTCGAACAGCCACAGCGGGATATTTGCGCGCTCAGCCGCCCATTCGCGCAGTTTGGTTGTCGTGACAGCGCGTTTTGGCCGCCGGCCAGAGAACAGCGCGATAGTCCACAGCCGATCTGTATCAGGCGCGTCCTGAAAATAGGCGGCAAGGGCCGCGACCTTGACGTTCGTCTTGGTGCTTTGGTCGATGGTGTTGAACAGTTGGGCAAATCGCTTCATTCGCTGGCATCCTTGTCCAGACTTTCCCCTTCGAACTGCGTCGGCACGACCTGCGCGTTCCAACCGTTAATATTCAAGTATCGGCTGAAGATATCAGTGTAACCATGGGTCACATATATGTTTTCAGCCTCGGTTTCTTTGATCGCTGACAGCAACCCATCCCAGTCCGCGTGATCCGAGATAACAAAACCACGATCACCCGCGCGCCTGCGCCGTACGCCTCGGATCGCCATCCAGCCACTTGCAAATGCGGTTTCTTGGGGCCCGAATTTCTTTGACCACGCGCTGCCCAACGCGGATGGCGGTGCCAATACGATTGCGCCGGGATGGTCCTTGGGCTTCAGGTCCGCATTAGCGATGATTGTATCTGGCAGGCTGATCCCTTGGTCACGCATGGCCTGATTGGTGTTTTCCGTGGCTGTATGGGTCAGGATAGGGCCAATGTCAGGGTCGAGCATGGTCAGCAACCTTTGCGCTTTACCCAACGCATACGCGCCTAGAAAAGCGGTTTTCCCTTGGGCTGCACAGTCCGCCCACCAGTCATTGATTTCGGCTGCGATGCTGGCTTGATCTGCCCAATGGAACACCGGCAGGCCAAAGGTGCTTTCGGTGATAAAGTGGTGACATTTTATAGGGTTAAACGGCTCTGACAGCCCATCATCAACCACCTTATAGTCACCCGATGCGACCCAGATCTCGCCGTCTACTTCGACCCTGATTTGTGCCGACCCGGGTACGTGTCCCGCCGGGTGAAACGACACATCGGTGCCTCCGATCCGCCGTGTTTCGCCATAGGCTATCCCCTCGGCCGTGATGTCGCCCAAGCGGTGGCGCATAACGGGCAGGGCGGCATGGGTGGCAAGATACCGCCCCATCCCCCATCTTGCATGGTCTGAATGGCCGTGGGTGATCAACGCACGGTCTACGGGCCGCCACGGGTCGATATAGAAATCTCCTGCCGCGCAGTAGATTCCGTTTTCGGTAAAGCTAAGGACCGGTTGATTGCTCATGTAAGACAGATAGCGGTGTCTTGTGCTTTGAACAGGGGGCATGCGAATGAAACAAGCAGTGGCTTATCAAATTCATTCCGGATCAGGGTGATAGGTTTAACAGCTCATGCAAAACATGAGTTTTAACCTTTTGCATTTCTCAGAAACAGTCGTGCAATGTCATCTATGGCCGCATCACGCAGGGTGGGCGTTTCCATTAAAATTTCATGCTCGGCCCCCTGAACCAGCTGCAACTGACCGTTTTTCCAACTTTCCATCCGTTCCTTGATCCGTCCAACATGAACGATCCGCTCGTTCGAGCCCAAAAATGTAATACAAGGCAGGCTGGGGGCCGCGCGGAGCGACAGATGCTTGGTCTCGGACAGGGCCTCGCGCAGCCAGACATAGCTGGGGCCGCCCAAAGACAGATCTGGATGCGCAATAAGCTGATCACGCATCATATCGTACATGGATTCGTCGGTGGTAAGCATATTATCGTCAAACGGGGCGTCCGCGACATAAGAGGCTGTTGTCGTGCCCGCTGGCAAACGGTGCCCCTGGCCGATCTTTGGCATCAGATGCGCCAAAACAGTGGCGATAGGGCGCAGATGCGGGGCCAGACGAATGCCCCACATCGGGGCCGTAAAGGCCGCGGCCTGCACAGCCAATCCTTCCATCACGGCGCGCAGCCCAATGCAGCCGCCCATTGAATGGGCAAGCAAAAAGAAGGGGCGCGGCAGTTGCAGCGTTCGCGCGGTACGCATCATGGCGGCTACATCTTTTTGATAGTCGGAAAATGCGTCGACATATCCGATGCGCGGGTCCGGCAGCATACGATCCGCCAGCCCCTGACCGCGCCAGTCAATCGTGATGACAGCCAACCCGCGTTTGGTCAGCTCAGTGGCGATTACGCCATATTTTTCAATGTATTCGGTCCTGCCGGGGAACAAGAGGACGGTCCCTCTTGCCCCTTCAGCAGGCCAATGTGCAATCCGCACGCGCCGACCATCAGACGTCTCTACCCAATGGGCCACACCTGTGTCTGGCCCGGGGTAGATGTCGGTAAATAGCGGTGCGGGCGTTAGGTTCATCAAGCCAGTACAGAGGCCAGTTTCATCGCCATACCCATGTCGCCATCAATCTTGAGCTTGCCGCTCATGAAGGCACCGGTGGGGTTGGTATCGCCGGAAAGGATCGCTTGAAAGGTTTCAGCGTCGGCGGACAGGGTAACGTCTGCAGGCTCGTCCGCGGCGCGCGCGCCGGCGTCGTCCATCATCACGCAGCCTTCGCCTTCGATGTCGAATTTTGCTGTCCCGTCAAAATCAGCGCCTGCCAGCTTTTCATTAAGTACGGTTACCGCTTCGTTCACAATATCGCTCATAATGGGCCCTTTTTTGTCAAATGGCACCGACACGTCTGGAAAAGTGGCGGCAGCCTGTTACATTTAACATTGTTATGGCCAATCAAATCGTCAACCTCAAACATACCGTAGCGGCAATTGGTCTGATGGTGTTGCTTGCTGGTGCATGTTTTGCGCAATCCACAGAAAGTGAAGTGGATTTATTGCTGGACAAACTGCGCAGCGCCCCCGCTGACGAGGCCGCGAGAATCGACCGGGACATTCAGACGGCATGGCTGCGGTCCGGATCCGCGACCATTGACCTGCTGATCAAGCGAGGAAGCGATGCGTTGCGCGCCGGGGACACAAAACTGGCGATTGAACATTTCACCGCCCTGACCGACCACGCGCCAGAGTTCGCCGAAGGGTATCACCTGCGGGCGCAGGCCTATTTTCATGCCGATTTATATGGTCCTGCAATTGATGATCTGGAATCAACTTTGACGTTTAACCCGTTGCAATATTATGCGATTTTCGGGTTGGGCGCGATCTTGCAAGAATTTGGTAACCTGCGGTCCGCCGCGCAATTGTATCGCCGGGTTTTAGAGATTAACCCTCACCATGAAAATGCGCAAAAGGCGCTGGACGGGCTTCGGCGCGACGGCATCGGGCGCACAGTTTAATACGTCGGGAATATTCTGGTGACAGGCGAAGGTAGGGTCGTGGCCGTTTTAGGCCCGACCAACACGGGCAAAACGACATATGCCATTGAACGGATGCTGGCGCATCGTACGGGGGTGATCGGCCTGCCGCTGCGGCTGCTTGCGCGCGAGGTCTATGATCGGATCGTAGCGCTGCGCGGCCCTTCTGTGGTGGCTTTGGTCACGGGCGAGGAACGGATTGTACCGCCCCGCACGCAGTATTGGGTCTGTACCGTCGAGGCGATGCCCGAAGGCATGGGCGCAGACCTTGTGGCCGTCGATGAAATTCAACTTTGCGCCGATCCCGAGCGCGGCCATGTCTTCACGGACCGTTTGCTTAGGTCGCGGGGGCTGCATGAGACACTTTTCATGGGCTCTGACACCATGCGCGGGGCCATCGCGGCGCTTGTGCCAAAGGCGCAATTCATCAAGCGTGAGCGAATGTCTGAATTGACCTATACTGGTTCGAAAAAAATAAGTAGAATGCGTCCACGCAGTGCAATCGTCGGTTTTTCAGTTGATAATGTATATGCGATAGCCGAGCTTATTCGCCGCCAGAAGGGTGGGGCGGCGGTTGTTATGGGGGCGCTCAGTCCGCGCACGCGTAACGCGCAAGTCGAGATGTATCAAAACGGTGAGGTTGATTATCTGGTGGCCACGGATGCCATCGGGATGGGACTAAATCTTGATGTCGATCACGTTGCATTTTCAGCTTTGACGAAATTTGACGGTCGCCGCATGCGCCCGCTGGCCCCCAACGAACTGGCGCAGATCGCCGGGCGGGCGGGGCGCGGGTTCAAGAGCGGGACATTCGGCGTAACCGGTGATGCTCCTCCGCTGGAGGATGGCGTGGCCCAAGCCATCATGGATCACAGCTTTACCCCGCAGAACAAGATCAACTGGCGCAACCCGTCGCTGCAATTCGGATCCATTGACCGGCTGATTAAAACGCTTGAGATGGCACCAGATCACGAACGCCTGTTCAAAGCGCGCGAAGCAGATGATCTAAGGGCGCTTAAAACCCTGGGCGAGGACGCTGAAATCATTGCGCGTTGCACGGACGGACCGTCGGTCAAGCTGTTGTGGGATGTTTGCCGGATTCCCGACTTTCGTGGTATAAGCTATGCAGAGCACGCCAGCCTGCTAGAGGTGATTTTTAACTATCTTCATCAGCGCGGATCTATCCCGGATGACTGGATAGCGCGACATATTCAGCGCATAGATCGAACCGATGGCGATATTGATGCGTTGTCCAAGCGACTGGCCTTTATCCGCACATGGACCTATGTCACCCAACGCAAAGGGTGGACGGGTGACGAAAACCATTGGCGAGACGAAGCGCGTGTCGTAGAAGACAGACTGTCAGACGCGCTGCACGAGCGTTTGACCCAAAGATTTGTAGATCGGCGCACATCCGTGCTTTTGCGCCGACTAGGACAGAAGGAAGCCATGGTGGCCGAAGTAAACGAGACCGGTGAAGTAACCGTTGAAGGCGAATTTGTAGGCAAGTTGGACGGGTTCCGCTTCCGGCAAGACAAAGGCGCTGGCGTCGCGGAAGACAAAACGATCAAGACCGCGTCATTGCAGGCTTTGGCTCCGCAATTCCATTTGCGCGCAGACCGTTTTTATAATGCACCCGATACCGAGATTGATTTCACCGAACAAGGTGGCCTGATGTGGGGCAGCGCGGCAGTGGGAAAGCTGGTTGCCGGCCCTGATGCGCTGAAACCCGGGATCGAGGTTTTCGTTGATGATGTTGCCGGCCCAGAGGTTGCGCAAAAGGTGCAGCGGCGTTTGCAACATTTCATTGATCGCAAGATCGCAGCACTTTTCGAGCCGCTTGTCGCGTTGTCCAAGGACGAGACGCTGACAGGTCTGGCCCGCGGTTTTGCGTTCCGCATGGTTGAAAACCTTGGGATTATTCCGCGCGCTGATATTGCCGATGACGTGAAGGCGCTGGATCAAGAGGCACGCGGTGCCCTGCGCAAACACGGCATTCGCTTTGGTCAGTTCACCATCTTCATGCAAGCATTGCTAAAGCCCGCGCCGACGCGTCTGCGTTTGGTGCTGTGGTCGCTGTCAAAAGGCCTGCAAGAGTTTCCTGAATCGCCCCCACCCGGTTTGGTGACAATCCCCGTTGAGGCCGGTGCCCCAGCCGGTGCGGATACCATGTCGGGCTACCGTAACGCTGGCACGCGCGCGATCCGCATCGATATGCTTGAGCGGTTGGCAGATATGCTGCGGTCCGAGGATTCTCGCGGCGGGTTCGAAGCCAAGCCTGACATGCTGTCGATCACCGGTATGACGCTTGAGCAGTTCGCAGCCCTCATGGAAGGGTTGGGTTATAAGGCCGAAAAGGCGGAGCGTACCAAGGTTAAACCTGTTGATACGGTGATGCCGCATGACGAGTCCCCGTTTGCAGCCGGTACCGATGAAAATGCGGACAAGCCCGTCATGGATATCGCAGCGGAACAGCCCGCAGGTGGCATCGTCGCTGATCCGGAACCCGCGCAACCGGCTGATATTGTACCTGAAACCGCTGGAATCATTGACGAAGGCATTGCGCCGATAATCTCGGAAGAGGGCGAAAGTGCGGAGGTGTCTGACCACATCGGCGATACGGCAAAGGGCGAAACGCCGCAGGGCACAGCGCCTGACGCATCCATTGCCGGGGCCGAGACCGAGGTGTTTTACGTCTTCACCTGGGGCCGTGCGCCCCGCGCCAACCAGAATGCGCGGCGCGGCGGTGGTGATCGTCCACAAGGTAAGGGAAAACCCGGACCACGTGGGAAAAAAGGTGGCCCGCGCGGTGATAAGGGGGGCAATAAATCGCAAAACTATAGTGCGCGCCCGCCCAAAGCTGACAAGCCGATCGATCCAGACAACCCCTTTGCTGCGGCCCTGATGGGGCTCAAGAACAAGTAATTGTCGGAAGCGGCCACAAAGCTTCGGCTGGATAAATGGCTGTGGCATGCGCGGTTCTTTAAGACACGATCACTGGCGGCGGCACGCGTGCAAGCGGGTGCCGTCCGGGTGAACGGAAGTGTCGCGCAGAAACGGGCGACAATTATTGTGCCCGGCGACGTTTTGTCCTTTGCGATGGGCGATGACATTCGTGTGATACAGATCGACGGGATTGGCACACGGCGTGGGCCAGCCCCCGAGGCTCAGGAACTTTATACCGATCTGTCCCCTCCTGCGCCCAAGTCCGAGAAAAAACAGCCTGAAAATCCAGCTTTTGAGGGAAAAGGGCGCCCTAGCAAGCGCGATAGGCGTGTGCTTGATCTTTCTCGGGCACGCCATCTTGAATGATGTGCTGTGCTGATTTAGCAATGCGCCAAATCCGTTATAAAAGATGACCCTATGACCTATATCGTTAATGACGCCTGCATTGCATGCAAATATACCGACTGCGTCGAGGTATGCCCCGTGGATTGTTTCTACGAGGGTGAGAACATGTTGGTCATCCACCCAGATGAATGCATCGATTGCGGCGTCTGTGAACCTGAATGCCCGGCCGATGCGATCCGCCCTGATACAGAGCCGGATATGGAGAAATGGGTTGAATTCAACCGCAAGTATTCCGAGCTGTGGCCAGTGATCATCACGAAAAAGGACCCGCTGCCCGAGGCAGAGGAGCGCGACGGCGAAGAGGGTAAGCTGGATAAGTATTTCTCCGAGGCACCGGGCGAGGGCGGTTAAGCGATTCGCAACGCGCACCATAGTTGGGTAAAATTGTCAGTGAATTGACGTAAAATACACCTGCGGCGCGATAATTTGATCAAGAACTGCCTTGCCATCGCTTTCGGTAAGGGCGTTTTTGTGGTATATTCTACTCAATGAACTTACATGTTTGCCATCTCTCAACCTCTTTGCTGCGGTTGAAATTGTAATTCTGAAGTTATGAATGCTGGCTGTCGGCCCTTCTGGGCCGTGCAGCCTTTGTCTTTGTGAAAAGGCAATCTACCCCTGCGGGCCATGTCCCGCGACCAAGGAGCCATGTTTATGAGCAAGTCGAAAAAGCTAGATTTCCGCCCCAACGAATTCGTTGTCTATCCCGCGCATGGCGTTGGGCAGATCGTATCGGTCGAAGAGCAGGAAGTCGCGGGTATGACGCTGGAACTGTTCGTGATTGCCTTTGTTAAGGACAAGATGACGTTGCGCGTGCCGACCCACAAGGCGATCGAGATCGGGATGCGTGCGCTGAGCAGCCCCGACACGATTTCCCACGCGATGAAAACCCTCAAGGGTAAAGCCAAGGTAAAGCGGGCCATGTGGTCGCGCCGTGCGCAGGAATACGAGCAAAAAATCAACTCTGGCGATCTGATTGCCATTGCCGAGGTCGTGCGCGACCTGCACCGCACCGATGACCAACGCGAGCAAAGCTATTCCGAGCGTCAGCTTTATGAAGCGGCGCTTGAGCGTCTGACGCGCGAAGTGTCTGCCGTCGCCGGTGGTGACGAATTGGCAGCCGCCAAGCAGATCGGTGACGTATTGGAAAGCCGCGTGGCCGCCGCTTAAACGAGGCCCTATCACAGATTAACAGAAGCCGCGGCGGGTTTCCCCTGCTGCGGCTTTTGCATGTCTGGTGCTAGGCTTGCTTCTTTTGCTCTGCCTCGATCCGGTTCATGAATGCGGTTTCGAGATCCTTTTGCAGTTCTTTCGCACGGCTTACATAGGCCTTGTTCTCGCTCGGCGGAACACCGGGCCGCCACAGCGCCGCCAGTTCGCGCACCGATGCACGGTCATGGCTATAGAACATACGCTGCGCTTCGGCGGCCTCATAGTCAGACAGGCCCAGATTTTCTAGCACATAGCGCCCGGCACGCAGCGAGCTGTCGAACATCTCGCGCACGATGTCATTGGCACCGGCCTGATACTGCAGGTACACATCGGTGCGATCATGGGCGCGGGCTACGATGTGCAGATCTGGGCATTCCTTGCGGGCATAGGTGATAAGCTGAAGCGCTGATTTGGGATCGTCCAGGGCCACGACCAGCACCTTTGCATCGCGCAGCCCAGCCTTGCGCAGGATGTCAGGGCGCGTCGGATCACCCAAGAATGCCTTGAACCCAAAGCGGCGCATGACGGTGATTGTTTCGGGGTTGTGGTCCAGCACCACCGTGCGAAAGCCCGAGGCCTGAACCAGTCGGTTCACGATCTGACCAAACCGGCCAACGCCTGCGATGATGACGGTGCCCTGTTCGTCGATTTCATCCGCCACGATGGGGCCGGCCTTGGTGTCAAGGCGCTTGCTGATCTGGTCATATAGAATGAACAGCAGCGGTGTGATCAACATTGATAGGGCGACCACCAGCAGCAAGACCTCGGCAACGTCGTTGGGCATCACACCGGTCGCGACCGAAAAACTGACCAGCACAAAGCCGAATTCGCCCGCCTGTGCCAACCCCAGGGCCAGCAACCACCTGTCGCGCCCGCGCAGTTGGAACAAGCTGCCCAAGCCAAACAGAATGATCCCTTTGACGATGATCACCAGCAGGGCCATGCCCATGATAATCACGGTATCGGCATAAAGCAGCTCAAAGTTGATGCCCGCGCCGACGGTGATAAAAAACAGGCCCAGCAACAGCCCCTTGAAGGGTTCAAGGTCGGTTTCCAGCTCGTGGCGGAATTCGCTGCTGGCCAAAACCACGCCCGCCAAAAACGCGCCCAATGCGGGCGACAGGCCGACAAGCTCCATCAGAAACGAAATCCCGACGACGATGAGCAGGGCAAGAGCGGTGTACATCTCGCGCAGTTTTGCCGCGTGGATAAAGCGGAACACGGGCCGGGTGAAAAACACGCCGGTGATGATGATGCCCGCGATGGCACCGATGGTCACAAGGGTAATGCCCCAGCCGGGCAGACCCTGAACCAGCGATATCGCCGCATAGGCCACCTCGGCCCCTTGACCCACGTGTTCTGTATTCCCGTGTCCAGCTGCGGACGCAGCATGATCATTCGCGGCGATTGAGATGGACCCGTCTGGCAATACCTCGGCCGCCATTTTCGTCACCAGTAGCGGTAGAAACGCAAGGATGGGGATCACCGCGATGTCCTGTGTTAACAGGACAGAAAACACTGATCGTCCCCCTGCGGTTTGCATCAAACCCTTTTCTGACAGGGTTTGCAGCACGATCGCGGTCGATGACAGGGCCAGCGTCAGACCGATTGCAATCGCCACGCCCAAGGGTTGCCCGTAGGCCATCGCAATACCCATAAGCGCTGCCGCAGAGATTAACACCTGCAAGCCGCCCAAACCCAACAAGCGATGGCGCATATTCCACAGCGCGCGGGGTTCCAGCTCAAGCCCGATCAGAAACAGCATCATAACCACGCCAAATTCCGCGAAATGCTGCAGGTCTTTGGTTTCCGATCCGACAAAACCCAAGGCGGGGCCAATCAAAATACCCGCCGCCAGATAGCCCAGCACCGACCCAAGCCCCAAGCGCGAGGCAATGGGAACCGCAATAACCGCGGCCGCCAGATATATCGTGGCTTGGAACAGGAAACCTTCCATAGGGCGTCTTCTTTCATAAGGCCGGTATTGTCCCGGCTGGGGGCCGTTAGGTGGGCAGGGGACTATCGTGCTTTAATTGGTCCATAACGATCTGACTATGCACTTTTGCGACAGCGCCGTGAGGTAGCAGAACATCATGTATCAACCGATTAAGGCTGGACAGGTCGGTACAGTAAACCCGCAAAAGGTAATCGGCGTCCCCCGTCATGGTCCAAGCGCTTACAATCTCGGGGCGGGTGGCCAACAGCCGCGCAAAGCTGGCTGAATGCTCCGGCCCGTGGGTGCCAAGATGCACCTGAATAAAGCCTTGCACCGCCAGACCCAACCGGATCGGGTTTAGCTTGGCGCGGTAGCCTTCGATATATCCTTCGGTTTCAAGTCGTTGGCGTCTGCGCCCGGCTTGCGATGGCGACAGATGCAGCCGCTCGCCCAACTCCTGCGCCGTCAAATGTGCGTCCTTTTGCAGGGCAGCCAGCAGGCGGCTATCTGTTTCATCCAGTGTCATGCGGGGTTCTCGCTTGATTTTGGTCCAATATGCGGGGTTCGCGCGTATTTTGCCAGAACATGGGTCGAATTTGCGCAATTCCAGCGGGGTTTTGCCGATACCTTGGACAAAACATCCCAGCCACAGGAGAATCCCCATGGGTCCGTTTCCCCACGATGCAGAAAAGTCTCAGATCACTGATGAAAATCCGGCTGGAACCGACGGTTTTGAATTCGTTGAATTCGCCAGCGAAAACCCGCAGGAATTGCGCGATCTGTTCACACGCATGGGCTATGCCCACGTGGCCACTCATAAAACCCAGGCGGTCGAATTGTGGCAACAGGGCGATATAACCTATGTGCTAAACGCTGACCCCGACAGCTTTGCCGCGAAATTCGTGCAAGATCACGGCCCCTGCGCTCCGTCTATGGGCTGGCGCGTTGTTGATGCGCAGCATGCATTGGCGCATGCGGTGTCGAACGGGGCCACCGAATACACTGGGCCGGGCAAGGTGCTGGATGTGCCTGCCATCGAAGGGATCGGCGGCTCGCTGATCTATTTCGTCGATCAGTATTATGACACATCCCCCTATAACGAGGAATACGACTGGATCGCGCAGTCCAAACCGGCAGGGGTAGGATTCTATTATCTCGACCACCTCACGCATAATGTTTTCAAGGGCAACATGGACGTATGGTTCAAATTCTACGGCGATTTGTTCAACTTCCGCGAAATCCGTTTCTTTGATATCGAAGGCAAGTTTACCGGCCTGACATCGCGCGCTTTGACGTCACCTTGCGGCCGCATCCGCATTCCGATCAATCAGGATCGAGATGAAAAGGGCCAGATCGTCGCCTATCTCAAAAAATACAAAGGCGAGGGGATACAGCACATCGCCGTGGGCGCGCGCGATATCTATGATGCCACAGACAAAATCGCTGACAACGGCCTCAAATTCATGCCCGGCCCCCCTGATACATACTACAAGCTCAGCAAGGGCCGCGTGAAAGATCACGACGAACCGCTGGACCGGATGAAAAAGCACGGGATCCTGATCGACGGTGAAGGCGTGGTCGACGGTGGCGAGACGCGCATCCTGTTGCAAATATTCTCGAAAACAGTGATTGGCCCTATCTTCTTTGAGTTCATCCAACGCAAAGGCGATGACGGATTTGGAGAGGGTAACTTTAAAGCGTTGTTTGAAAGCATCGAGCAAGAGCAGATCGACAGCGGCGAACTGAAATCGGCGTGATCAAGAATAAAAAGGGCCGCGCTGAATGGTGCGGCCTTATTGCTTCTCTGGCTTGAAAATATCCCGGGGGAACCGCCGACTGGCGGTGGGGGCTGGCCCCCAACTGAACCCACGTCAGCTGCGCGGCATTTTCAACACAACATCGCGCCCACTTCTCGTATAGCGCAGCTCGCTTTCGCCAATGGCGGACACACGGCCGCCATCCAGCCGGTCACCAACGGTGACTTTTTGGTATCGCCCATTGGCAAGCCGCACCAGGGCGCGGCGGCTGGACGGTTTGCCATAAACCCCGATCAGGTTGATTTTACGCAATTTTATGGCGTTCTTAACCGTGGCTTGTTTCGCGACAGAGGCCTTTGACGGCAGGGTTGGCTTTACGGTGCGCGGTACCAAAGACGCGGCACTCGCCACTTGGATCGGTTCCGGTCTGTTGCGTTCTGCACGTTGCACGATCTTGGCAAAGTTGCGTGGCCGCGTATCGGGGCGCAGCGATGTCTGAACCGCATAGGGGGTGACGTTCTGCAAAACATTGTCTGCGGGGTTGGGGGGGCGTGTGCCCAATGCCGCAAGCGACGCGTTGACCGAGGTGGAACTGTCGGGTGCCTCGGGCGCAGCGGCTGCGGCTTCTTGCTGAAGAGACTGCGGGCGCAACACTGGGCGCAATGTCTTTAGCTCGTTACGCGTTAACCCGCCAAGGTTTGAACGCTCGTTGCTTTCGACCAAACCCTCCGGCCGCTCAACGGGCCTTAGATCAAGCAAGGCTTGGCGCGGCGGCGCATCCTGCCCGCTCTGGGGTGTTTCGGCACCCCGTATCACCGATTGCGGTGGCTCCACCGGGGGGCGACCCGCGATGATTTTAACCCCATCCGCGTTCAAAGCGCCGTCAGGCGTTGGAATAACCATACCGCTGTCATCCAGTGCAAAGGTCGTGCCCGGCGGTGCCGGGGAAGACGGCGCAAAATCGAATTCATCGCCGCCAAAAGACGCCCGCGCAGGCAGCGCTACCGCATCATTTGCGGTGCTGACCGGGTCAATACTGGTCATATACAGATCATCAATGGGGATCATCGCCGGCGCGCCCGGCGTTTCGGGGGCCAACGGCCAGATGCCCGACGTGGCATATTTCGCTTCGATCTCTTGTCGGGACAGCACGCGAGGCGCGGCCCGCTCCGGCACGCGCAACGCGTCCAATACTGCTCCATCTTCGTCTGTCAGGCCGGGGGCCAACGCGGCGACGCGTTCCTCTTTTGGTGGCATCGGCGCGTTGGGTGCATCCGTTGCATTAGCAGGGGCGGCAAGCACGGGATCGGCGATCGGCGAGGGGGCTGAGGCGGTCGCCGTTGTGTCGCGGTTGGAAAACAAACGTGACAGCGAAATACCGTCGTCCAGAAACACCGACGCCCATGCCGCAACGCCAGCCAGGAAAACCAGCAAACCCGCCGTCAGCAAGAGCGCCAGAAATCTCGGCTTTCCGCCAACGCCATTGGATTTTCGCGCGCCGAAAATCATCATTTTTTCGGCTTCGGAGTCGGGTCTGCCAGACGTATAGCCTGCGTCTTTGACCAGCGCCGCAGTGGCCTTCTCGGCGCTGGTGCGTCTGCTGAGGAACTTTAGCTTTTTGCTTGAAGACGTATCATTCGCGGTGGTGCTGAGCGAGCTGCTGTCGGGCACAGGCTGGGGGCGGATATCTGCGGATATCACTGGTTTTGCAGTGGCCCTGTCCCCCGAAACGGGCGTGTACCCTGCAGGGGGTGTCATGGCCGTCGCCGCACCGCGCGTGGTCGCTCCGACTGAGGGGGAAGTGGCGGCACGGCGGCTGGAAAACGGCGTGGGTGCCGCTGCGGGCTCAACAGGGTCGGGATCTTCGGGGATATCATCGGCCTGCGCTGTTTCGGCTTCTACTTCAGGCACATCACCCTGTTTCTGATCCGCTGATGGCGTCGGCGCGTCGGGGTCTTTGCCTTCTTCGTCTTCTTCCAGCAGAGCCTCAGAGGGGGCAGTCTCAGGATTTTGTGTAGCATTGTCTTTATCTTGTGCGGAGATATTCCCGGCAGGTGCCTCGCCGGGCCTCAGAACCACAAGGGCATACTCATCCGGTTCAACCTTGTCTCCAGCGTCAAGCAGGGTTTCGGCGGCATTGGTTTGGCCGAAAAACGGCTCGCCTTGAAACTGGCCCGCGTCCGGTTGCGCGACAAAGCTGACGGGATGGAACCGGTGTGCTGTGGCAAAGGTCTCTGCCTCGGCCAAGGTTTCGCGCGCAACGGCTGCAATATAGGTTTGCCCGCCAGCACTGCTGATATCAAAGGCCAAATCCTCAACCGCATAAGGGGTCGCCCCTTCAAGGGCGCGGTTGGCTTCGGATATTCTGTCTGCGTCGGAAATACCGGGGGTATCCAGCGTCATAAACTTGATCTGATCGTTGGGAATCAGCAGTTTCGTCCGCACGCCGCCCGGTTCCAACGCCGCTGCGGTCTTGCGCAGCATAGCCAGTTTTGCCGACATATCCTCGGCGTCAAAAGACACATCGCCAATGCTGTGCCAGCCCCCGGCAGAGCGGTGCAATAGCCTGATGCCTTCTACGGACAGGGACAGAGCAAAATTTGGCTTCATAGGGACGCTTTTTGACCGGGCTGTTGTGAGTGGGAGTTTATCATGTGCACGTTCGTTAAAACAGAGCTTCGGAACTTCTCTCAGGTTATAGCAGTAGTTTGCCTATGGAAAGGGCTGCAGGGCGACGGGGCTTGTGATATCGACATCGGCCCGCCAAGTATGAACTAGGATGAACTTATCAAACCAAAGGTTGAAAAAATGCGAATTTTGCAATGGGTAGCTGTGATTTGGGTTGCGTTGGCAACAGGTGCCATGGCGCAAGACGGTATGCGGGGTATCAGCGTAACGGGAGAAGGGGTTGTCTCATTGGCCCCAGACATGGCCACAATCCGGTTAGGGGTGTCCGAACGCGCGGCGACTGCATCTGATGCGATGCTCCAGACCTCAGAGAAGGTTCGGGGCATTCTGGATCAATTGGACAGTATTCAGGTGGCGGGTCTGGATCGGCAAACCAGCGGCCTGTATCTGCGCCCGGTCTATGACAATCGCCCCCGCGAAAATAACGGCCCGGCCCAAGTGGTGGCCTATGAGGCGGGGAATACCGTCAGTGTCACCGTGCGCGACCTGAGCAAACTGGGCGCGCTTTTGGATGCTGTCGTGGCGGAAGGCGCAAATGATTTCAACGGTTTGGAATTCGGCCTTCAAGATAATGCAAAGGCCTTGATCGAGGCGCGTAAAGGGGCGGTCGCAGATGCCATGGCGCGGGCCAACCAGCTTGCCGCCGCGGCGGGGATCAAACTGGGCGAGGTTGTTCAGATGTCTGAATCCAGCCAAGGTTTCCGCCCGATGGAAATGAACGCGTCGCAGATGCGCAGTCTGGATGTGCCGATTGAGTCAGGCGAGGTCAGCGTACGCGCGCAGGTGAATATGCAATTCGCGATCGCGCAGGACTAGACGCGCTATAAACATCTTTGAAATGCAAAAGCGCCCGAAAGACGATGGTCCTTCGGGCGCTTTTTGTTGTCGGTATGGCTGGATCAGCTGGTTGCTTTGGCCAGCGCCTGATCCAGATCGGCGATCAGGTCATTGGCGTCTTCGGTCCCGATGGAGACCCGCACGACGTTTGCACCCGCACCTGCGGCCTCTTGCTGTTCCGCGCTAAGCTGGCGGTGCGTGGTCGAAGCCGAGTGGATGATCAGCGACCGTGTATCGCCAAGGTTGGCAACATGGCTAAAGATTTCCAGCGCATTGACCAACTTGACGCAGGCATCATAGCCACCCTTGACCGCAAAGGTGAACAAGCCTCCAGCGCCCTTGGGACAAACGGTCTTGGCGCGCTCAAAATACGGCGAGGATTCGAGGCCAGCATAGGTCACGTAATCCACGCGATCATCATTTTCGAGCCACTGCGCGACCTTGACGGCATTTTCGACGTGGCGCTCCATCCGTAGGGACAGGGTTTCGGTCCCCATCAAGGTGTAATGCGCGGCTTGGGGGTTCATGGTCATGCCCAGATCGCGCAGACCGATGGCGATGCCGTGGAAGGTGAAGGCCAGCGGGCCAAAGGTCTCGTGGAACTTGAGGCCGTGATAGGCAGGCTCTGGCTGGCTGAGCGACGGAAATTTGTCATTCGCGGACCAGTCGAATTTGCCCGAATCCACGATGCAGCCGCCAGTGACCGTGCCGTTGCCGGTCAGGTATTTCGTGGTGGAATGCACGACCAATGTCGCGCCATGTTCGATCGGGCGGCACAGATACGGCGTGGCAGTGGTGTTATCGATGATCAGCGGAATGCCAGCGTCATCGGCCACATCTGCGATGGCACGCACATCCATGATATATCCGCCGGGGTTCGCAATCGCCTCACCAAAGATGGCGCGGGTGTCATCATCAACGGCCGCCTTGACCGCGTCGATATCGTCGAAGTCAACAAATGTGCAGGACCAGCCGAAACGCTTGATCGTTTGGCTGAACTGGGTGACGGTGCCACCATAAAGACGGGTCGATGCAACGATGTTTTTGCCCGGGCCCATCAGCGGGAACAGCGCCATGATCTGGGCCGCGTGACCGGAGGAGCAGCAAACGGCACCGACGCCGCCCTCAAGCGTGGCAATGCGTTCTTGCAGGACAGCGACGGTCGGGTTGGTCAGGCGCGAATAGATAAACCCGACTTCTTGCAGGTTGAACAGCGCAGCGGCATGGTCGGCGTCGCGGAACACATAGGCGGTGGTTTGGTAAATCGGCGTCTGGCGCGCGCCGGTGGCTGGATCAGGCTTGGCCCCTGCGTGAATTTGCAGCGTGTCAAAACCGTATGTTGGGCCGTCAGTCATGGTCATCCTCCCGTGGATTGTTTGAGAAAGAGATATTGGAATGGGCTTTGCGGTACAAGTAATTGTGCAGGGCGCGCGGGGGGAGACGGAATTTTCAGAAAAATTCCGGCCCGAAGAATTCGAATTTCGCGGCACCCGTCGAGGCCTATCGCATCCAATAGCCGTTGGATTTCAGACGGTTCCGGATCGCTTGTTCCTTGCGGGGCAAGTTGTCTTGGTCAAACAGCGCCCGCGCTTTCTGACCGCGCCCCTGATATACCATCCGTTTGATCGGATCGTGGCCTTTCAGGACTTTCTTTAGTTTATTAGGTGCCGCGACCGTCTCCAGAATATCAACCGCGCTTTGGCTTTCGCGCGCATAAAGCAGGGGCAGGAACCTGTAGTGACAGCTTACGCTGCCATCTAGCAGACCCTCTGGTAGCGTGTCGCGTCCGCCGCCCAATGCGTGGATGACCAATGGCAAGGCGACCTGGTCCAGCCACGGATCAAAGCTTTGTGCGCAGAGTTCCTCCGGCGGCGTGTCGCGGATGGCCAGCGCATATTCCAAGAACTTGGCGCCGAATTCATGCGGGCAGCGGTAAAAGAAAAAGCCCGCGTTAAAATACAGGTATCTTTGCCAGTATTCGTCTGGTTGGCTTAGGTCGAGGCTGCTTTCGAAATCCAGACCAAACATGTCATACAGAGATTTCCACAGCCCGGTATATTGCGGCCCATATAGTTGCGGCACAGGCCATGTATTGGTGCGGCGCAGGGATGCGGTGGGGCGGTCAAAATCAAACGGAACTCGGGTGATGTCGCCGGTGATCAGCGTATCGGTATCGAAAAAGACAAAGGGCTCGCCTTTGGGTAGCGCGCTCAGCATCTCGATCTTGTTGCCATAGGGGTAGGATGCCCCGAAATGTTCCGAGTGAAACGGGATAATTTCAGCGCCCAAATCGGTTAGCGCGCCACGTATCTCATCGCTTTTGATGTTGGGGTCTTTTGGCCAATGGTCACCGGGCTGCGGTTCGGCCACCAAAAGACGACCGTGAAAATCGGGGCTGCTGTGGCGCAGGGACGCTGCAAACAGCAATGCCTCATAGGCCAAGCGGCCCTGCTGCCCGACCACGACAATGTTAAAGTCCTGCGATGGGGCGGGGGTGTTGGTCAACGCGCTGCCTCTTGTCCTTTTTCTGGACTATAGGAGCAAAGGGCGTTTCGCAAAAGATACCAAATAAATTCGGCAGTTACACCAGCCATGAGGTCGGGGTTTGACCCTATTGCGCATCTGATGTGAAAGTGGTGGGCGACCCTGGAATCGAACCAGGCGTGCGTCTCCGCGAGGGAGTTACAGTCCCCTGCCACACCTTGCGGCCTGTCGCCCACTTTCAGCCAGTGCATTGCACCGGATGTGAAGGCGTGATTACAAGCGGTCCTGATAGGCGTCAAGGCGAAAACCTAGGCGAAAGGCAGGGAAATGATCCTTGCAGCATATGATAGAGGGTCTGGGCATGAAAAAACCGAAGTGGGTCGTGCAAAAAGAGCAAGATAAAAAGGCTGAGGCGAACCAGACCGTGTGGTTGTTCGGCTTGCATGCTGTGCGTGACGCGCTGGAGAATCCCAAACGCGAAAAGCTAAAGCTGATGGTCACGCCAAATGCGCAGATCAAGCTGGAAGAGGCGATTGCCAAAGCGGGAATCGTACCAGAGGTCGTGGACCCACGCAAATTCCGCCCGCCGCTTGATCAAGGGTCGGTGCATCAGGGCGCTGTGCTTGAGGTCAAACCGCTGGCGTGGGGATCCTTGCAAGAGGTATGTATCGGGGCCGAGGCACCGCGTGTGTTGCTGCTCGACCGCGTCACCGATCCGCATAACGTTGGGGCAATCTTGCGCTCTGCCGAGGTGTTGGGCGCGTCTGCCGTGATCGGCATGCGCCACCACGCCGCCCCCGAGACCGGATCGCTGGCGAAATCCGCAAGTGGCGCGTTGGAGCGTCAGCCCTATCTGCGGGTGCGTAACTTGGCGGATTCGATCAAAGAGCTGCAGAATATGGGGTATTTGGTGCTTGGGCTTGATGGTGAGGCCGATATGACGGTCGAGGCCGCATTGGACGGTAAACGGGATCGCCCCGTTGCACTGGTGTTGGGGGCCGAGGGGCCGGGGCTGCGTGAGAAGACCAAAGAAACGGTGGATATGCTGGTGCGGATTGACGCAGATGGCGGATTTGGCTCGCTCAACGTCTCGAACGCGGCGGCAATCGCCCTATATGCGTCTCGTCCGCACGGGTAAATCCGGCGCTAGAGGAACGACGCAATGGCCTACCCAACCAAGATCGCAACCTGCTGTTTTTGCGGCAGCAAAGCGGCTTTGACGCTGGATGTGGGCCGCCACGAACTGTCCTGCGCGCAATGCGGCGCGCCGCTGCATGATTTGAAGCAAATCCCTGTTTCTAAATCCAAAAATGCGGGCGGCGGCGTGTCGCCTGCCTTGCGGCGGTTTCCAAGTGCCAAGCCTGTAAAACGGGGGCTGAAGCCCAAGGTGAAACGTCAGAAGCGCCGGAAATCCTGGCTGCAAAAGATGGCCAGCGACGTCTTTGAAGACGTTTTTGATGCTGTAGAAGACATTTTGATTGAGCGGAACGTCAAGCTTTGGGCGGTATTCTGCCCAGATGTTTAGATTTTATTCACGGATTTGTTAGACGGTCTTTGAATGGCGCGAAGAGTGCTTACTTCATGTTCAAGGCGGCGGGTTCGGAACACCTGCCGATCTGTAACTGTCCCTCGTTCCATACCTTAGCGCCCTCGGACCTTCGTCTGATGGGCGCTTTTTTTCCGCTTGAATCGGTGTAGATGTAGACGATGACGTATTCAGATGCCCTTTTGAAAGATGTGCTGACTCGGACCAAGCGGATCGCGGTTGTTGGCGTGTCAATGAACCCCGTGCGCCCCAGTTATTTTGTGGCGCGTTATCTGTCGCTCAAGGGGTTTGAGGTGATTCCCGTGAACCCCGGTCACGCGGGCAAGACGTTGTTCG
Source organism: Sulfitobacter marinus (assembly GCF_900116285.1). Classification (GTDB taxonomy): domain Bacteria; phylum Pseudomonadota; class Alphaproteobacteria; order Rhodobacterales; family Rhodobacteraceae; genus Sulfitobacter; species Sulfitobacter marinus. The sequence continues at coordinate 402,007 of NZ_FPAJ01000002.1, forward strand.
GTGCCAAGGTTGTCGCGAAGCTGTCTGACATTGACGGTGATGTGGATATGGTCGATATTTTCCGTCGCTCAGAAGCCGTGCCCGAGATTGTAGACGAGGCGTTGGCGGCGTTTCCCAAGTTACAGACGATCTGGATGCAAATTGGGGTCGAGCATGCCGAAGCTGCGGCATTGGCAGAGGCGCGCGGGGTCATCGTGATTCAGAATCGTTGCCCGAAGATGGAATATCAGCGGCTGTTTTCCGAGCTGCGCATGGGCGGTTTTGCGACGGGCGTGATTTCGAGCAAGCTGTGATGGAATGCCCGCTATGTGGGGCGATTTTGCCTGCGGCGGCGGGGAAGGGGGGCTTGCCCCCCAAGCCGATATATCGGCTTTCCCCCCAGGATATTTAAGAGCCAGAGAAGCCTAGCGGGATGCTTTTTCTGCGATTCCGCTTTGGTTTTGACGGCGCGCGAGTTCATCCAGTACATCTGTGAGCGGGACATCACGCGAAGCGAGCATGACCAGCAGATGATAAAGCACATCGGCGGCTTCGGAGGTGAGCGCCTTTTTGTCGTCCTTCACCGCTTCGATAATGGCTTCTATTGCCTCTTCCCCGAATTTCTCTGCACATTTTTCCGGGCCTTTGGCAAGCAGCTGTGCTGTCCAACTGCTTGAGGGATCAGCATTCTTGCGGGCGCTGATGGTCGCGAAAAGGTCATCTAGGGTCATGTCAGCCTCATTGGGATGCCGGCGGCGGCCATATGCTGTTTTGCTTGCGCCACCGTGTATTCGCCAAAGTGAAAGATTGATGCGGCCAGAACGGCAGAGGCCCCGCCTTTGGTAACGCCGTCTACGAGGTGATCCAGATTGCCAACGCCGCCCGAGGCAATAACCGGTACGCTGACAGCGTCAGAGATGGCGCGGGTCAGGGGAAGGTTGAAGCCTTGTTTGGTGCCGTCGCGGTCCATCGAGGTCAGCAGGATTTCACCTGCACCTTTGGCGGTGACCAGCCTGGCAAATTCCACGGCGTCGATGCCGGTGGGTTTGCGGCCGCCATGGGTGAATATTTCCCATTTGCCGGGGCTGACGGTTTTGGCGTCGATGGCGCAGACGATGCATTGGCTGCCGAATTGATCGGCGGCGCGCGCGATGACATCGGGATCTGCAACGGCGGCCGAGTTAAAGCTGACCTTGTCGGCACCGGCCAGCAGTAGGGCGCGCACATCTGCCACCGTCCGCACGCCGCCGCCCACGGTTAGGGGGATATAACAATGTTCAGCGGTGCGGGTGACCAAATCAAACATGGTGCCGCGGTTTTCATGGGTGGCATGAATGTCGAGAAAGCACAGTTCATCCGCGCCGGCGGCATCATAGGCGATGGCTGCGTCAACAGGATCGCCCGCATCACGCAGGCCAACGAAATTTACGCCTTTGACCACACGGCCATCGGCGACATCTAGGCAGGGGATGATACGGGTTTTAAGCATGGGTATTCTTTAGATGGCGCAGGTTCGGGTGGCAAGCCGCTGGAGGGCTGTCTGCCCTCCAGACCACCCGAGGATTTGTAGCCATTTGGAAGATCAGGCAAGCGCTTTGAGGGCTTCTTGGAGGTCGATGGCCCCGTCGTAGAGCGCGCGGCCCGAGATCGCGCCAGAGATCACGTTGGTGGCTTTGAGTGCTTTGAGGTCATCAAGAGAGCTGACGCCGCCGGAGGCGATGACCGGAATTTTGACGGCACGGGCAAGATCGGCTGTGGCATCGATGTTGGGGCCGCCCATGGCCCCGTCGCGCAGGATATCAGTGTAGATGATTGCCGCGACGCCTGCGTCCTCAAAGGATTTTGCCAGATCGGTGACCATCACGTCGGTCTCTTCGGCCCAGCCTTTGGTCGCGACGCGGCCATTGCGCGCGTCGATTCCTACGGCAACTTTGCCGGGGAAGGCGCGTGCGGCTTCGCGCACCAGATCGGGGTTTTCAACGGCAACGGTGCCAAGGATGACGCGGGCGAGCCCTTTGTCCAGCCAAGCCTCGATTGTGGCCATGTCGCGGATGCCGCCGCCGAGCTGGGCGGGAACGTTGCAAGATTTTAAGATCGCCTCGACCGGGGCGGCGTTGACCGGGGCCCCTGCAAATGCGCCGTTCAGATCAACTAGGTGCAGCCAGCTGCAGCCTGCATCGACAAAGGCGCGCGCCTGTGCGGTGGGGTCGTCATTGAAAACCGTGGATTTTTCCATGTCGCCATGCACGAGGCGCACGGCCTGGCCGTCTTTGAGGTCGATTGCGGGGTAAAGTATCATGTGGGCGCCTTGGGTTGCGGGTGTTGAGAGATGAAATCGCATGATGGGCCGAAATGTGCAACGCAGCAGTGTCGCCCTTACGTTAAGCTTGCCCGAAGCGGCAAATATGCGGCAAGCTACTCGTATATCGGGAGGATACATCATGAAAAGAGTGATTTTGGCAGCGGTACTAGGTGTCATGGCGGCGGGCGCTGCGATGGCGGAGGATCCTGCTGTTGGCGTGTGGAAGACCCAACCGGATGACGGGTCTTATGCGCATGTGAAAATGACGCCATGTGGCGCAGAAATTTGCGGCACGATGATGCGCACGTTTAACGACGATGGCGAGTATACGTCTCCCAACCTTGGCAAACAGCTGGTCATCGGCATGGTGCCGGATGGCAAGGGCAACTATGCGGGCAAGGTCTGGCGGCCGTCGAACGATAAAATCTATATCGGGAAGATGACCGTTACGGGTGATAACCTGAAGCTGTCCGGCTGCATTGCGGGCGGTTTGCTGTGTTCAAAGCAAAACTGGAGCCGGCTTAAGTAAGCTGGGTTTTCGTATGGCGCACCCGGCCCCGAATAGCGGGCCGGTGCGGGAAACTTATGGTCGCCACTTCAAGAAATTGGCGATCATGCGCAAGCCGGTGGTTTGGCTTTTCTCTGGATGGAATTGCATGCCTAGCATGGTGTCGCGCCCGATCACGGCGGTGACATCGCCCGCATAATCCACATGAGCCAGCCGTTCCGCACGGTCGGTCACGGCCATGTGGTAGCTGTGCACAAAATAGGCGTGATCGCCGGTGTTGATGCCGTCGAACACAGGATGCGGATGATCGATGATTAAGTCATTCCACCCCATATGCGGCACTTTCAGCGTGGGGTCGGCGGGGGTGATCTTGGTCACCTCCCCCTCGATCCAGCCCAACCCTTGCGTGTCTTCGTATTCGCGGCCCCAAGAGGCCATTAACTGCATCCCGACGCAAATCCCCAAAAAAGGGCGGCCTTTGACTTCGACGGCTTCGACCATGGCGGCATAGATGCCACTGTGGCCCTTGAGAGACGCCATGCAGGACGGGAATGCCCCGTCGCCGGGCAATACAAGACGATCGGCGCGGGCAACCACATCAGCATCGGCGGTAACAACCACCTCGCCTGCATTTCCTTCGCGGGCCATGCGTTCAAACGCCTTGTGAGCCGAGTGAAGATTGCCGGATTCGTAGTCAATAATCGCGGTCAACATGCCCTAGAGCGCACCTTTGGTTGAGGGGATATCGCCTGCTTTGCGGGTATCGACCTCGACCGCTTCGCGCAGCGCGCGGGCCACGGATTTGAACGCAGCCTCGGCGATGTGGTGGCTGTTGAGGCCATGCAGCATGTCGACGTGCAGCGTGATCCCGCCATGGGTCGACAGCGCCTGAAAAAACTCGCGCACCAGTTCTGTGTCAAAGCTTCCGATCTTGGCCGATGGCAGATCCACGTTCCAGATGAAAAACGGGCGGGCAGACAGATCAAGGGCCGTGCGCACCAAAGCGTCATCCATGGGCAGCAGACACGCACCATAACGGCGAATGCCACGTTTGTCGCCAAGCGCGTTTGTCAGCGCCTGACCCAATGCAATACCCACGTCTTCGACGGTGTGGTGATCATCAACATGCAGATCCCCCTTGGCGGTGATTTTCATGTCAATCAGCGAATGCCGCGCCAGTTGATCCAGCATGTGGTCAAAGAACCCGACGCCGGTGTTGTTGTCATAGGCCCCAGTGCCATCAAGGTTGATCTCGACGGCGATTTGGGTTTCGGCGGTGGAACGGCTGACGGTACTTTGGCGCATTGGAAATTCTCCGGCTGTTGGTGCCCTTATAGCAGTGCGCGCGGCCACGCCAAGGCCCGCAAAGCCGATTTGCGCGTCATAGGGGATTGCGGCGCTTACCCCGCTATGACAGCCTGCTGACATCGCAACCAGCCGAAAGCCTATTCATGTCCACCTGCGTCTTTATCCAGATACGGTGCCGCCCCGGCACAACCTACCGCGTTGCCGAAGAAATCGCCCTGCGCGAAATTCATTCAGAGCTGTATTCAACATCTGGCGATTTTGACCTGCTGATGAAGCTGTATATCCCGAAAAATGAGGATGTCGGCGTATATATCAACGATCATTTGCTGGATATCGATGGGATTGAGCGGTCTTTGACGACGATGACGTTCAAAGTATTTTGAAACTTCTGATCGCCCTGTGCGTCGCGCTGCTATGTGCCGGCCCGAGTTCTGCCGCACGCATCTACGAAGGTGAGGAAGCTGCGGCACTACGCTGTGCGAATATGCTGGCCTATACTGCGGTGACGCTGGCGCGCGCGGATATGATCGATGAAGATCAAAAGAACGTCATGCTGGGCATTACCGTTTTGATCCTGGAGCGGCATGTGACAGGGACAAGGGCCCAAAAGAAAGCTGCAATGGGGATCATACGCGACCGGCGGGACATAGATGCCACGCTGCAGGATTACCGCGCCAATGCGGCCAAATGTTTGGTGCAGTTTCCGATCAACTAGACCTTAACGGCAACCGACCCCTTGTTTGATGCGCGCATTTCCGCACGGCAAATGGCACGGGTAAAGGTGTTCTTTACGCGTTGGGTCCGGTTCGCATTGGGTACAATCGGCGTGCCGACCGAAACCGTTATGTCGACCTGATCGTCCAAGGTCATCCCGTATGACGCCTCTTTGATGCTGCGCTGGATTTCGGTTTCCATAACCTCCCAATCAGGCAGTTCAGTCTCGCGGGTGATGCACACGAATTGCCCGTTGCCCTCGTAGGACATCAGAAGATGCGGGCTGGCGACGACGTTGTAGATGCTCGTGCCCAGATCGGACAAGAGCCTCGCAAAACCGGCCGAAGTCGTTGCCTCGTACACCCGGTCGGCGGAATCTAATGATACGCAGAACGCCTTGCATCCGTTCAGGGTCTTCCGGTCCAGTTGGGTCAGATAATTGCCCAGCGAAAAGGACAGGATCAGCCGGTCCACATGGGAGAAAAACAGCTTTTCAGTTAGGGCAAAGTGATGTTCGCCAATCGGGTTTTCAGCAGGAATATCAAGCGCGTCGATGCTGACCACGGTTTTGGCAGCTTCACTCAGACGCTCTGCGACGCGAATGCGGTTATACACGTCTTTCAGGTTAAACGGTTTCGAGATATAGTCATTCGCGCCTGCGGCAAAGGCGCTTTCGATCGAAAAGGCATCGGTGCGGGCGGTCAGCATCAAGATCGGGGTCATGTCGTGCCCGGCGAGCGAGCGGATGCGATGGCACAGCTCGATCCCGTCCATCTCGGGCATGTCGACATCCAGCACAAAGCAATCGAATGGTTGCTTTTCAGCGGCGATCAATTCCAGAGCCTGAGGCCCCCCAGCCGCCGTGTGAATATCTGTCATATCGGCAAGCTCAAAAATCTCGGGAAACAACTCCAGAATAAATGGATCATCGTCTACCACTAGAATTTTCATAACTCGCCCGTCCTTGATTTGTTGCTTTTGCATCTAATTCGACGCATCTGCCGCTGAGTAGTTTCGAAGCTAATTTTCAATCTAGGCAAGAATATGACAACGGTCTGTTTTCTTACTGTTTTATAGGTCTTGGGCCGCTGCGTTATCGCCACAAGAAGCATTCTTTTATACACATAGTACGTTATTTCATTCGGCAAAGAAGGGGCGCGTTTTTCCGCCGATTGCGACAAGGGGTTAGACGGCGGGCGGTTGCGCAATCCAAAGTTTTCGATGCAATTCGGGCTGCATCAAGATCAGCGTTTAGCAGCGGTTGAACGTAATCTTCATGACTTGTCTATGAGGCAGAAGGGTATTTCAGCACCCCCAAAATCTGTCGCTGAAAACACAAAGGCCGCCCGAAGGCGGCCTTGTTTTTATCTGCTGGGGTTGCAGAAACCAGTTGGAGCGGGCGAGGCGATTCGAACGCCCGACCCTAACCTTGGCAAGGTTATGCTCTACCCCTGAGCTACGCCCGCATCCTCTGGTAGGGCGTGAGATACCCATAGGGCGCTGTGTCTGCAAGAGGGAAATCAGCTTTGAATGCACTTTTTTCAAAGTTTTTTTCAGTCAGAGTTTTGGGGCCCTGTTAAAGCAGCGCGTGACCCAAAAGCCCCAGAGCAGAGAAGACGATCATGGCCATAGTCAGAAGGATCCCCAATTGACGAAGAATGATTTTCTGCGGCGTGGAGGCAAAACCAATGGCATGCAGCACGCGCCCCGCAACCAACATGACCCCAAGCGCATGCAGGGCCGATGAGGGGGCACCAGCCAATTCACTAAGCATCAAAAGGATTAAAGCCAGTGGGGCATATTCGGCGCAGTTTGCTTGGGCGCGCATTCGTTTCAGCAAGTTCTTGTCGCCGCTATCGCCAAGCGAGATAGTATTGGCCCGCCGGTAGGCGATGACGCGAATGCTGAGCGTCAGAAAAATCAAAGCGGTCAAGGCCGCATAGAGCGATGTAATTGGTAGGTGCATAGGTAGGCGTCCATTTGTTTCAGGTTCAAATGGCACCTTAAGGCAAAACGCAATTTTCAAAAGCTTTTGCTGCATAGGCAAAGCGCTGCGCTGTCGAGAGAGGGGCTATAACAGACGTAAAATATAACAGACGTGAAAAAGGGGCCTCAACCGCCGTTGGAGCCCCTTTTTGTTGCGTGCTGTGCTTTGCCTTAGTGGCTTGGCTGCTTGTCCCATTCTTCCTGCTTTGGCAGGATTTCGAATGTGTGCTCTGGGGGTGGGCTTGGCAAAGTCCACTCAAGCGTGTCGGCATATTCGTTCCATGGGTTTGCAGCCGTGCTCCGTGCGCCTCGGGTCAATGTGTAAAAGATGACGCCGAAGAAGAAGATAAAGGATGCAAAGCTGAGGAACGCGCCGATCGAGGACCACAGGTTCCAGTAGGCAAATGCCTCTGGGTAGTCGATGTAGCGACGTGGCATGCCCTGACGGCCCAAGAAGTGCTGTGGGAAGAAGGTCAGGTTTGCGCCGATGAACATCGCCCAGAAGTGCAGCTTGCCCGCCCATTCAGGGTACATACGGCCCGACATCTTTGGCAGGTAAAAATAGATGCCTGCAAAGATGGCGAACACGGCACCCAGCGACATCACATAGTGGAAGTGGGCAACCACATAGTAGGTGTCGTGGTAATAACGGTCCACAGCGGCTTGCGACAGAACGATCCCTGTGACCCCACCAACGGTGAAGAGAAACAAGAAGCCGAAGGCCCAAAGCATTGGCGTTTTGAATTCAATAGAACCGCCCCACATGGTGGCAATCCAGCTGAACACCTTGACGCCTGTCGGCACCGCGATGACCATGGTGGCAAGCATGAAATAGGCTTGTTGGTTCAGTGTCAGACCGACGGTGTACATGTGGTGTGCCCATACAACAAAGCCCAACGCACCGATGGCGATGATCGCCCAGACCATTGGCAAATAGCCAAAGATCGGTTTGCGGCTGAACGTGGCGATGACGTGGCTGATGATACCAAAGCCGGGCAGAATGATAATGTACACTTCGGGGTGACCGAAGAACCACAAGATGTGCTGGTACAGTACCGGATCGCCGCCGCCTGCTGGGTCAAAGAACGCAAAGCCAAAGTTACGGTCCATCAGCAGCATGGTGATTGCGCCAGCCAAAACGGGCAGGGACAGCAAGATCAGCCAGCTGGTGACAAAGATCGACCAGCTGAACAATGGCACCTTGAACAGGGTCATGCCGGGGGCACGCATGTTCAGGAAGGTGGTGATCATGTTGATCGCACCAAGGATCGAGGACGCGCCGGATACGTGAACCGCGAAGATCGCGAAATCCATCGACATCCCACCCTCGCGGACGGACAGAGGAGGATACAGAACCCAGCCAACGCCAGAACCCAGCTGGCCGTTGCCGCCCGGTGTCAGAACCGAACAGATTGCCAGGGTTGTACCGCCAACATACAGCCAGAAAGACAGGTTGTTCATGCGTGGGAATGCCATGTCAGGCGCGCCGATCTGCAGCGGCATGAAGTAGTTGCCAAAGCCGCCGAAAAGGGCGGGGATAACCACAAAGAACATCATCAGGATGCCGTGGCCTGTGATCAGAACGTTCCAGAGATGTCCGTTTGGCGTACATGTCGCTGAACTGTCAGCAATAAAACGCGCACCTTCCATACACATGTACTGAACACCTGGGTGCATCAGCTCAAGTCGCATATAGATGGTAAAACTGACAGAAACAAAGCCAACGAGGGCTGAGACGATCAGATATAGAATACCGATGTCTTTGTGGTTCGTGGACATAAACCAGCGTGTGAAAAATCCACGCTCGTCGTGATGGTCTTGCCCGTGAATGGCTGCGTCGGCCATGCGGTGCCTCCTGAGATTGGTTGGTCAACCCACGCCCCGACAGGGAACGCGCGTTGGATTATCATTCGTTTTAGTGCGCCTTGCCCACAGGGGCAATGGCCACCATTGCCGCAGGGGCGGTATTTTCTCAAAAAAGCAAGCGCGTGGCAGCTACGCTGATTTTGGAAAAAAGGCTGTTATGGCTACGTTTTTCGGACCTTTCGCCCGACAGGTAAGATGAAACAAGTGAAACATATGTAAATTTCAGAATACCTTTTGACCGAAAAGCCGCTGTAGGCACCGTTTTCTGGACTGTTTCATGGCGTGGCCGTCCGGAATGCCAGCTGGGGCAGTCGGCATCGACCGCGGGCAATGCGCGCGCGAATCAAGATGTACTATCGCTGGGGGTCGAAAATCTTATCAAAGGTGGCCCTCAACGCGACGTCGAGAGTATCCATCGTGACAGGCAGCCCGAGATCCACCAGCGACGTAACACCATGGCCGCTGATCCCGCAGGGCACAATGCCATCAAAGTGGCTCAGATCAGGGTCAACGTTGATGCTGATGCCGTGAAAGCTAATCCATTTACGCAGACGTATGCCAATGGCCGCGATTTTATCCTCTGCCGTATTTCCAATCGCTGTCAGTGGTTTATCAGGTCGTTCAACCCAGACGCCAACCCGGCCCTCGCGTATTTCGCCGGTGACGTTAAAGCTGTCGAGGGTTGCAATCACCCAAGCCTCCAAGTCTTGGACAAAGCGGCGCACATCACGTCCCCGTTTTCCCACATCCAACATAACATAGACGACCCGCTGGCCCGGCCCATGATAGGTATATTGCCCGCCGCGCCGGGTATCGTAGACGGGAAACCGATCAGGATCGGTCAGATCATCGATTTTGGCCGAGGTGCCAGCGGTATAAAGGGCAGGATGCTCAACCAGCCAGATGCATTCGTCCGCCGTATCCGCCGCGATTTGGGTCGCACGCTCTTCCATCCACGCCTCGGCGGTCCTGAAATCGGTCAAGCCATCAGAGATGATCCATTCCACCATTTTCAGTCGCTTTTTGCCCCGCTATTGGCTGACATAATACTGCCGCCGTTAGGCCGCTGTCTTTTCCGCCATGATTTTCTGGATGACTTGGCCATAGTTCTCTGCACCCTGCGCACCGGTTACCAGATATTTACCCTCGAACACCATCGCGGGCACGCCGCTGATTCCTTGACCGGTCCACGACCCTTCCAGCTCGCGCACCGCATCTGCGTGGCTGCCGCCTTCCAAAACCTCGACGGCTTGGGCGCGGTCAAGGCCCACTTCTTCGGCAACATCGGCCAACACGCTATGATCAGAGACATCGCGCCCTTGTGTGAAATGCGCATTGAACAGGGCCAGCTTCAGGGGGTGCTGAAGATTGTATTCCTGCGCCCAGTGCAACAGCTGATGCGCGGCAAAGCTGTTAACGATACGGCTGTCGGGGGTGAAGTTGAAATCAATGCCCAACCCTTCGCCAATTTGCACCAGCTGCGCCCGGTTCTGTGCTGACTGCTCGGCGCTCGCGCCGTATTTCTCCATAATATGCTCGGCCGTATTCTGACCTTCGGGTGGCATCTGCGGGTTCAGTTCGAACGGATGCCAGCGGATGAAAGCGCCCACCCCGGTTTGCGCAAGCGCCTGTTCCAGCTGCCGATACCCTACAATGCACCAAGGGCACATCACATCGGATATAATGTCGATTTGCAGGGCAGGGGCGGTTTGTGGGGGCGCATCATTGGTCACGGGAGATCACCTGTTATTAAAGACGTGCCCCTAAAGTCAGGTTTTATGCGGGTAATTCAAGGGGCGCGGGGAATTTAGGCAGGGGGGCGGGACAGAAAATTCTGTTGTTTAAAATGATGAGGATTGCCTCTTCACAAGGCGATCATCTTTGTCTAAACGAGCGACACCATCCATGGCGTGCGGTCGTGGCGGAATGGTAGACGCGCAGCGTTGAGGTCGCTGTGGGGTAACACCCGTGAGAGTTCGAGTCTCTCCGACCGCACCACAACTTCGGTTGAGACCTAATATCTCATTAGCTAACAAGCGCTTGCGTTGTTGTCTTGGGGCACATGCGAGACATTATCGACGACCTTAACCGTGAACCTGCAATATTGATGCTCTGCCGCGATGCTCGAAAGAGTCTCCACATAAGGTGGCCGAGGTCAGAGGGAAAACTATCTTCCAGAAGTCCCTCAGGGCCTGCTTAGGCCCTTGAGGCTGGCCCTGAGCGGTCTCTGCTGTGCTTGAAAAACATGTAAGGGCAGCGGCTATTGCCCCACGTGGTCTATTTCCTTCGCCATAACCTCAAGAATAAGCTCATGGCGAAGAACGGCCGCCCCGCGGTTTCTAGGTCCCCACCCGCACGTCTGTCGCATTCTCAAATGTATCAGGAACGCCGTGTGGACCAAGATCCAGAACCTCATCGCTTGTGTTTCGGATCAGCGCAGCATCATGACTGACCAGCATGACAGCGACGTCGTCTTGTGCCGCGATTTCGGTCAGCAGTGATATGACCTGAGCCTGCGTGATCGGGTCCAGCCTCGATGTAGGTTCGTCAGCCACGATGAAACTTGGGTTGCGCAGAAGGACACGAAGCAGCGACACTCTTTGCAACTCGCCTCCGGAAACCGCATCGGGCCGCCGCGCAAGCAGACGTGGATCGAGCCCAAGTCGGGCGAGCAGAGCATCAACCTCATTGGGTCGTCCGCCTGACAGGGTAAGGGTATCGTAAATGGTCCGGCCCAGCGTTCGCTTGCGCGGGAAGGCCGCGACCGGGTCCTGATAAAGCTTCTGAAACGCGAAAGCATGCTTTTCAGACCCGCGGGTGATCGTCCCTGCGGCAGGTTTGAGCAACCCGAGCAATGCGTCCCCCAAAGAAGATTTGCCGCAACCCGATGGTCCGGTCACGCCGAGAACCTCACCCGCATGGATATCCAGAGTGATTTTCGAAAACAGGTGTTGCCCCGCCCGCTCCACGGCGAGGCCACTTGTGCTCACGACTGTTTGGCCGCTTCCGGCTCTTTGCCGGGGCGTCCAATTTTCGGGGTCGGCGGCTAATAACTCTTTGGTATAGGGGTGTTGCGGCGCGGCAAAGATCTGGTTTGTCGTGCCCTGTTCCACGATCTTGCCCGATCGCAAAACAATCATCCGACCGCCAACCATCCGAGCCAACGCCAGATCATGGGTGATGATCAAAAGCCCCCCGATCTGGCCCATTTCGGACAAAAGCAGGCGCGCCACATCGTCGCGACGGGCTGCATCCAGCCCCTTTGTGGGTTCGTCCGCGATGACGATCCGCGCACCACCAGCTCTTGCGGCGGCAATGGCCACACGCTGTGCCATACCCCCCGACAATTCATGCGGGTACTTGTTCGCAGCCCCGGCAAGGCCAAGTGCGGCCAGATCGGCCTCTGCCCGCGTCGTTGCGTTAGGGCGATCCAGCCCCCGGACCAGCCTGTGCGCCTCGGCGATTTGACTGCGCGCCTGCATCAAAGGGTCAAGCGACAGCCACGGCTCTTGCGGCAGGACACCGATTTCGCGCCCCCAGAGCCCCCGGAAACGCTGTGGAGCGGCGGCATTAAGCATGTGCTTGCCCACACCAACCTGTCCCTTGGCCTCCAGCCCTGGTGGGAGCGTGCCCATGATTGCTTGGGCCATCAGGCTTTTGCCGGAGCCTGTTTCGCCCAGAATGACCAGTGGTTCACCGGGTTCAAGACGCAAAGAGAGCGGTTCTAACAGCGTTGCAGGTCCATCGCGGACGGTGATGTCTTCTGCTTTCAGCAAGCTCATGTTTCACGGCTCCCGGCCAGTAGAGTAAGACCCAGAAGCAGGGCAAAGGTGGCAATGACCGGCGACAAAAGCGCCAGCGGTGCCTCGCGCCAGTAGGGCAGTAATTCGACCATCATCAGCCCCAGTTCGGGTGTCGGTGCACGCATGCCCACATGTACGAAACCAAGCGCAGCAATCGCCATGATTGCCGTGGCCGTGCCAAAGGCGGCAGCGGTCAGCATCATCGGCGCGATCTCGGGCCAGATATCAACGCGAAAGATATAGACGGGGCCAAACCCCAGAAGTCGTGACGCCTGCACCGCCGGAGAGGCCAGCGTTTCACGGGTGGCTGCGCGGGTCAGGCGGAAAAATTCGACCCAAAGCACAAGCGACAGCCCCGCCCAGAAGCCAACCACCGTTCCCGGCACCATCGCCAGCACGATGAGGATGAGCAGTAATCCCGGAAGGGCAAGCAGCGCATCCGCCAGCATAACCAGTCCCTTGTCGATCCAGCCCCCCTTGGTAGCTGTCAGCGTTCCGAGAATAAGACCTGCAGCACAGGCCATCATCACTGCCGCCAGTGCAATGACAGGTGACAAGCGAAGCGCGTCCGCCAGACGGTGAAACACCGAGCGCCCCAGATGATCATAACCCAGCGGCGCGCCAACCTCGGGACCCGCTAGCGCCTTCGTCAAGGATTGCGCGAGCGGATCGCCCGGAAGGATCAGCGGGCCAAGCAGTGACACCGCAGCGACCGACATGATCAGCACCACACCGATCATGCGGGATGGTGATAGCTGCGCCTGTGGTGCTGTGGCAAAATCAAGTGTGCTCATGCCGCGACCCTCGGGTCCAGACGTCGCACAGCGACGTCAATGAGCGCATTGACCATGACAAAGCCAAGACCAAGTACCAGCGCCGTACCTTGCACCATTGGCACATCGCGCGAGAAGATGGCATGCACCAGCGCGTGTCCGATACCGGGCCAGCCAAAGATCGATTCCATGATGATGACACCTTCGACCAGCGTCACGAATTGCAGGCCCAGATATGTGATCAGCGGCACCGAAACATTGCGCAACCCGTGGCGCATCAGGGTCTGTCGTTCAGACAAGCCCTTCCACTTCGCAAAGCGCCAGAACGGCATGTCGGCTATCCGGGCCATCGCATCACGTGCAATGCGTGCATTCACCGCCGCAAGGCCAAGCGCAAGTGTCAGGCTGGGCAGGATGAAATGACGTGCCTCACCGTGGCCCGCAGCAGGCAGCCAACGCAGTTGCACGGCAAGAACGACAATTAGAACAAGCGCCAACAGAAATTGCGGTATAGCTTTGATGCCGGTTGAGACGACTAGCAACACGCGGTCAAGTAGCCCGCCGGGTCTTAGCCCCGCGAGTATTCCCAAAGGCGGCCCGATTAAAAGAGAGAGGAGGACTGCCACCAGCGCCAAAGACGCCGAGGCACCAAGCTGGTGGGCGATTTCGTCAACGATCGGCTGTCCGGTGACCAGCGAATTGCCGAAATCAAACCGCGCAAGATCGCCCAACCATTGCAGCAACGCAGGAAGCGCTGGACCATCAAGGCCAAGTTCCGCACGCACAGCATCGGCAGCGGCGGCATCGACATTGTCGTAACCATAGCGCCCGGCGGCAATCCGCCAGGCTGCGTCACCGGGCAGACTGCGCATCATGACAAAAGTAGCGGTCCCGATCAGGACCGCCACCATGATTGCCTGTACCAATCGCGAGGCAAGCGCGCTCACTCGGCCCACCGCATGTCTTGAAGGCCAAAGCTGCGCTCGAACGGGTCGATCTGCGCACCGTCAATCTTATCCGATACGGCAAGCGTTTGCTGATACCATGCAATCGGGATGACAGGCAGTTCGGCTTGCAGGATGGCTGCGGCTGCGGCGCGTTCCGCATCACCGCCTTCACCGCGCGCGAGGCTACGCACCAGCGTTGCGAATTCCGGGTTTTTCCAGTTCATCGCGCCCCAGTCGCCATTGCCGACATAATCGGACAGAACGGTGCCGATCGGATCAGGGATCAGCGAGAAATTGCGCGCGATCAGGCCAAGGTCAAGAGAGCCATCTTGGTGTCCGGCAGGGATTGCTGACGAATTCGTGGTATTGATTGTCAACTCGACCCCGATGGCGCGAAACTGCTGTTCCAGAACGGCGGCCACGAGGGGTAATTCAGGCCGGTCCGGGTAGGTGGTCAACGTCACCGCAAAGCGTTCACCGTCGCGCATCAGAATACCGTCGCTACCCGCTTCCCAGCCCAGATCTTTCAGGAGGGTTTTCGCCGCCTCGACATCATAATCCAGAGGCGCAATTGCATCGCTGTGCCAGCCGGCGATGGAGGGCGGGAACAATTGATCGGCACCTTCGGGGTACCGCAATACGGCCTTGGCGATACCCGCACGGTCAATGGCAAGGCTTAGCGCACGGCGGGCGTTGGGGTCGGCAAGGAACGGTTGGGCCGCGTTCACCTTGATCAGCAACGTGCGTGGGATGGCGACAGAAAGAACGTCAACATTGTCCAGCATGTTCAGGCGCGACACGCTGGCGGGATCTAGCCCGAAAACGAATTTGGCTTCGCCGGATTCGGCCATTAGTGCCCGCGTCTCAACCCGGCTCACGCCCGAATAGCTGACATCGGCGATATGCGGTGCCGCGCCCCAGTAGCCAGCAAATGCCGTCGCATCAAGGCTGAGCGGCGGCTCGATCGCTGTGATACGGTAGGGGCCAGTGCCGATGATCGCGACCCCGGTGCCGTCCGCTGCAAAAGACGCGGGCGACAGGATTTGCGACCGGAATTCGGCCAGAAACGCAGGCAGTGCTGCCAGCGGTTCGGACAGCGTGATCGTGACCGCACCATCGTTGGCCACCATGCCGGTGATTGGTAGGTCTCGCAACGGCCCCGGTTTGGCGCGCGCAATTTCGAGGGCATTAACAACTGTATCGGCTGTCATCGCTTTGCCATCGTGAAACGCGACGCCATCCCGCAGCGCAAAAGTCCAAGTCAGACCGTCCTCGGAGACCTCCCAAGACGTGGCGAGGCCGGGTGTCAGTTTTCCGTCGGCGTTCGCGTTAACCAAAGTCTCGGCCACGCCCATTCGCGTGAAGATGTAGCCGCTTGTTGACGGTTCCGGCGACTGAATTTCAAATTGCGCGACGACATCAAGGGTGCCGTCTGCATGCGCAAGCGTTGGCAACGCGAGGCATGCGAGCGCCAAGGCTGTTTTGAGGAATGGTTTTGTCATGTGTTCCTATCCTGTTGATTGAAAGAATGGTTTTTCGCGATGATGCCGCACCTTGCATAACGGTCGCGGGCAAGGGTTTTCTGCTGGGCGCGATCAAGCCGCGCCAGTACGTCATCAAGGCTCTCGCCGCGCGCCCGTGCTTGGCGCAGGATCTTGCGACACGAGGCGGCAGACCAAGGCAACGCCGCTTGGGAAAGCCAGGACCTGACGGGAGCCGGAAGCGCATTAAATGCCTGCATCGGGTTCTCGTCGCGGCGTCTTGTCCTAAGGCTGGTCGCACCTCGGTTCGAAGCAGTCACACCGCGTCCTCCGGATCGTCAACCGGATCAATCACAAGAACCAGCCGTGTCTCCCCCGTGCCTTCGATCGGGGGAGAGCGGTGCGACAGGCCAGAGCGGGGCGTTTCCGGCCAAAGCGTGCCGCGCAGCAGGATCGGGCTGCCGGTTGGCACCGTGAAAACACGGCTCGGCTTGGCCCCGTTGCCGTATTGCGTCCCTGTCCCGCGATAGGTGCAGACAAGTCGCACAGTCACGGCGTCGATGTGGAACTTCCGGCAGGCGTTCGTTTCTATGACATCCAGCCGCACCCGCAGATAGCGCGAGGGCATCAGCGCGGTAAAGATTTCCGCCTGCGCCGCGATATCGTCGATCAATATCGCCCGTTCCGGGCAGTCCGGTGTGCCGGATGCCACGCAGGCTTGAAGAACCGCTTCGCGGACAGTCTCTGGCCGCAGGGTCAACCGGACTTGCGGCAACAACGAGGGGGCCATTGCGCCGATCCAGCTCTGCAATGAGGGTGTCGGGCGACGATGCCAGATGGCAGCAGCGCAGCCACCGGTGTTGATCACGTCCAGGCCTGGGCCGGTCTGAACGATGCCAACGCCAATCGCGGCGGCTGAAAGAGTGTCACGCTGATATATCATGCCGCCTCTGCACGCCGCCAGACGGGGAATGGGTCGGGCAGGTCCGGCAATCCATCGGGCCCTGGCGCAAGGTGTTCGGGCACGAGGCACCCGTCGAGTTGTGACTTGATCGCTGGCCAGTCGATACCCGCACCGATAAACACAAGCTCTTGACGGCGATCGCCCCAAGGCTCAGACCAATGCGCGGCCATATACTGGCGTACGCCTTCATGGTCGGGCCAGCGATCTCGGGGGACGGATGCCCACCAGGTCCCCAAAGGTTTGACCGATGAAAGTGCCCCAGCGAGGCTGAATTCGGCCACCCATTCGGGGCGCGTGGCGATCCAGAAATGCCCTTTGGCGCGGATCACACCGGACAGATCGCCGCTTAACACGGCCATGATTTTTTCCGGTTCAAACGGGCGGCGGGCACGGTAGACGAAACTGGCCACGCCATATTCCTCGGTCTCGGGCACGTGATCGGCAAAACCGTACAGATCCTTGGCCCACATCGGGTGTTCGTGGGCCTTCTCGAAGTCAAAAAGACCCGTGTTCAGGATCGCATCCGCTGGGACGTCGGAATGATTGGTCTCAATGATCCGCGCATCGGCGTTCAGGCTGCGAATGATCTTGCGCGCGGCGTCCACCTGTTGTGGTTCGGCGTCTGCGATCTTGTTGAGGATTACCACATCGGCGAATTCGATCTGTTCCACCAATAGGTTGACCAGCGTGCGCTCGTCCTCGTCGCCTAGCGTTTCACCCCGGTCGCGCAGGAAATCATGACTGGAATAGTCACGCAGCAGGTTCACCGCATCGACCACCGTCACCATCGTGTCGAGACGCGACACATCCGACAGGCTTTCGCCCGCCTCATCGCGGAAATCGAATGTTGCGGCCACGGGCAGGGGTTCGGAGATGCCGGTGGATTCTATCAGCAGATAGTCGAACCGGCCGTCCTCGGCCAAGCGCCGGACCTCTTGCAACAGGTCGTTGCGCAGGGTGCAGCAGATGCAGCCATTCGACATCTCCACAAGCGTTTCGTCAGTGTGGCTAAGGTTCGCCCCGCCTTCGCGCACCAGATCGGCGTCGATGTTCACCTCTGACATGTCGTTGACAATGACCGCAACACGGCGGCCCTCGCGGTTGTTCAGAACACGGTTAAGGAGCGTCGTCTTGCCAGCACCCAGAAAGCCTGACAGGACTGTTACAGGAAGACGATCTTGGAGCACGGACATACCTTTCCGTTTGTAGAATTTAGAATCATGTAACTAGTTGAGTTACTAAAGATGCGCAACTGTTAATGTTACAAGGTAACACAATCACCGGAGACTGCTTGTGAAACGCAATAGCCGCCTGTCACTGGCCCTTCATACCCTCGGACACATGGCCCGAGACCCGGGACGCATGCGCAAATCCGCCGATATCGCAGCACATGCGGGTACGAATCCCGTGGTCGTTCGACGCGTATTGGGGAGCCTGCGTGAAGCAGGATTGCTGGTGTCCGAGAGCGGCCATGCCGGTGGTTGGCGTCTGGCGCGCGCGCCGCAGGAGATCACGTTGGCGGATGTTTATCTTGCACTCGACGAACGCCTGACTGCAGCTGAACCCACCGCCGAAACGCATGATTGCAGCGTCGAACACGCCCTTCATTTCCGTGTTTCCAAGGTGATGGAAGAGGTCGAACAGACCCTGATCCAGAAGCTGTCGGAGACCACAATCCTTGCCATACGCGGCGCGACTGATCAAAAAAGTATGAGCAAGTAGAGGCGTAGTCGTTTTACGCGCTAAAAATGATCACGCGTCTCTGGCACGCCAATCATAGCTAATTACAGGTCCAGAATTACCTGCGGATGTCGGGTTCTGAGATGCCGCAAGGCAGGGGACACTGACGCCAGGAATGTTCCTGTTAGGCCATACAGGTCATTCTGGACGTCGAAAACTGCCAAGACCGTAGCCGTCCAGGTGTTCAATCTTCATTGTCATTCCTGTTTCCGATGTGGTTTTCAGAAACTCTACAAGCGAGATCGAGCCTGCCGGCTGGTTCTCGGTCAGGGGATAAATAACAAAGCTATCGCCGGCCCAATGCTGCATGGGCAACTCCCAATTGTTCGGCCCCAGCTCAAGCACGAGCTGTCCGTTGGTCATACCCACCGACGCGGGGCCGAAATACTCATTCTCATAGGTGCCAACATAGTTTTCAGCAGGACCCGATTGGGCAGCGTTGGCTGGCGGCTCAGCGCCCACTAAATGTCCCGTCGGTGCCGAAAGAGGGGCCATGAACGGGGCGAAAGCAGCCAGCCAGTCGCGGCTGTCCATTCCGATTTCCGCCCGGTCGAGAAAACTGGAAGTAATAGATTCAGCAGCGCCGACGGGGAGCGCATTGGTCAATACTACAATGCCCAGATCAAGGTCGGGAATCATCGCAACACTGGTTGAAGCCCCAAGTATGAAGGCCCCTGAATGGCTTAGTGCGACGCGCCCCGAAAACCGCGTGTTGACATTGAATCCGAAACCGTAGGCGGAGGTTCGAGCAGAGGCATCCGTCTGGGCCCCGTGGATAGACTGGGCGGATATTGCAGGCAAAAGGGCATCCTTAGATATCACGCGTTCGCCATCTGCCATGCCGCCGCCAAGCACCATCGCCATCCAACGCGCCATGTCCCGAACGCTGGAACTGACCCCGCCTGCCGGGCTTTGGGCATCGGTTTGGCGAACATCGGCAATCGCGTATTGGTCTCCCGCAGGAACATGGCTTGAGGCCCGATTGTCACGCGCTACGTAGTCGGCATTTCTCGAACTGGTCGAACTCATGCCCAGCGGCGCATAGAGCGCGGTTTCTGACAGTTTTGCCCAATCCATACCAGATGCTGTCGCCACCGCTTCGGCGGCAGCCGTGACCCCGAAGTTGGTATAGGCATAGTCCACTCGGAAATCGCCTTGCGGCAACAGCGCAAGCCGCTCAAGCACTGTGCTACGGTCGAATCCGATATCCTCAAGGTCGTCCCCGGCATGATCCGGCAAACCCGAGCGATGTGCGTAAAGATCCCCCACCGTGACGTGATCGCTGATCCAGGGATCGCCCATATTGAAAGACGGCATGAAATCCCGTATGGGGCTGTCCCAGTTCACCCGGCCAGCATCCACTTGGGTTGCGACAACGGTGGCTCCTACCGGTTTTGACAGCGAGGCCAGCAAGAAAACCGTGTCGGCATCAATGTCACCCTGACGACCAACGGCACGTGTGCCAAATCCACGCGCGTATAAGGTGCGCCCGTCGTGGACGACCGCAATGGCCAGACCGGGGATGCCCGTGCGCATTAGCGTATCCTGAGCAAGATCATCTAATGTCGAAACCGCCGCCATAATCCGATCATCAGGCACGGGCAATAGCACGGTCTTTGGCGGTGCGGTCATCGGATCGGGTAAGGCAAGGGTGGGTAGCAGACTTTCCGTATCTGCCGCGCTTGGCAGCGTCCCGACAAGCAGGCAGGTCAATAGTAGGGTGCTACAAAGAAGATGACGAGCCGCAAGCCCAAGCCTCGCACCCTTATCAGGTGTTCGCTTGAAAGATATGGCCGGCGAATTGGAATAATTTTTCAAGAGCTATTCCCCAAATTCTAGATACTCAGTTCTGAATGCAGGCCCGAACATGCTGACAGAATTTGCTCGCATTACAAGGACAGACTTCCGCTAGGTCACTTTGGCATCTGGGTGGGACATTGGCCAAATACTTGTCGCGAGATTGGGAAGTGTTTGGCCACCGCGTTCTAGCGGTAGATCAGGGTTGGCAGCCACATGGTGATGCTCGGAATGAACGTGACCATCATCAATACAATCACCAGCGGGACGAGAAAGGGTGCCGTGCCGACAACGCATTGCTCGAACGGAATCTTTGCGACACGGGACAGCACATAAAGCACCATGCCCACGGGGGGTGTCAAAAGCCCCAGCATCAGATTCAATACCATTATGACGCCGAAATGGACCGGGTCGATGCCCAGAGCCATTGCAATAGGAAGCATCACAGGCACTAGAATAGTGATCGCGGCCACCGTTTCCATAAAGCAGCCCACGGCCAACAGGATCAGGTTCATCACGATCAGGATCACCCATGGCTTGTCTGAGATGGCTAGCAAACCGGCGGCGAATTGTTCGGGGACGCGGTTGCTGGTCAGTATCCAGGCAAAGATGGACGCGGCCCCGACAACCAGCAGAACAACTGCCGTTGTCTCAATGGTGTCAAAGCTGACCTTCAGAAAACGAGGGATCGTCAAAGTCCGGTAGACCAAAACGCCCAAAAACAATGCCCAAGCGCAGGCGGCCACCGCCGCCTCGGTAGGGGTAAAGGCACCTGACAGGATGCCACCGACAATGATGACCGGGGTGAGCAGCGACAGGAAAGCGCGTTTGAATGTGGAAAACAGGACCGGCCAGTAGAACGCTTGATCCCGACCGAAACCACGGGTGCGTGCCATGATCGCAATCATGATCATCAACGATACGGCCATCAACAAACCGGGGATAAATCCGGCGACGAACAGCTGTCCAATGCTTGTGCCTGCTACCACCCCATAGATGACCATCGGCAGGGACGGCGGGATGATCGGCCCGATGGTAGAGGATGCAGCCGTGATCCCCACGGCGAACTTTGGATCATAGCCAGCGTCGCGCATTGCTTTGATCTCGATCGCGCCAAGGCCCCCGGCATCGGCCACAGCCGCGCCTGACATACCGGCAAAGATCACGCTGGCACCGACATTTACATGGCCCAATCCCCCTCGCATCCATCCGACCATCGCGAGGGCAAAGCTGAATATACGTTCAGTGATCCCAGCGGTGTTCATCAAATTACCCGCCAGAATAAAGAACGGAACGGCCAGCAATGGGAAACTATCGACACCATTGATCATGCGATGTGCCACCACCATGGGCGGGGGCATGCCGTTTGCAAAAATGAAAACAACGGAAGCGCCAGCAAGGGCAACAGCAACAGGAACGCCGAAAACAAGCATCCCAAACAACATCGCGAAAAGCCAGATAATATCCAAGGGGTGCTCCTAGTCGATGCCGCGGACCTGATCCGCATATTTTTCAGGGTCTATCAATTTCGAGGTGCCATCACGAAGATGAACCCACATGTTCCACGCGGAATAGAGCGCCATACAGACGAATGCGGCCGCGACGATCCAGTAGACTGTCGATTTTGGCAGCTCGATTGAGACCATTAATTGCCGGGTCCGACCTGCGATCTGCCCGCTTAGGATTGCCAGAACGGCAAAGAAAGTGGTGGTTGCAGCGTCGATCAGGAATTGTGCAATCTTGCGGCCCGTACGCGGGATCCAGCGATAAATGAACTCGACCGCGATATGGCTTTGCTTGCGGGTGGCCATAATCGATCCGATGAAGGTAACACCGATCAATAGAAACCGCGCGATTTCCTCGGTCCAGGCAACTGAATCGTTCAGGACATATCGTGTGAAGAACTGCAAAAACACGACCGCAGCCAGCAACCAAAACAGGATAAGCACAAAGCCATCATCCCATTGGTGGTCGGATAGATCGATCTTTTCATCCTCAAACGCGATGGGCGTATCAGATGGGTCGTTCTGTGAGGGCGATGCCATCATAAACTCCTTTGACATAAGGGCGGGGCGCTGCTTGCGCCCCGCCTGGGTGTTCAATGGAGACGTTGATTAGTCGATGGCTTGCAAACGGTCATAGGTGGCTTGATCCCATGTCGCCGCATCGCTGTTGTGCAGCTTTTGCACGGCTTGAATGAATGGGACGCGGTCGACTTCGTTGACTTGGACACCCTCGCCACGGAACCATTCAGCCAGTTCGTTTTCGGCTTTGATGATCGCGTCGGTGGCACAGACCGAAGTTTGCTTGGTGACTTCGGTTAGGGCTGCTTGATCCGCGCCATCCATCGCATCCCATGCCGGGCCACCCACGATGGTCAGCAGCGCATCTGTGATGTGGCCGGTCAGGTTGATGTTGGTTTGTACTTCATAGAATTTCTTGGCCTGGATCGTAGGCAGAGGGTTTTCCTGAGCATCCACTGTGCCCTGTTGCAGCGCGAGATAGACCTCGGCAAAGGCGATTGGGGCCGGATTCGCGCCAACGGCCTCGGGGAACATCATATAAAGTGGCGCATTCGGCACCCGGATTTTCATACCTTCCATATCGTTAGGCGCAAGGACCGGCTTGTTCGAGGTCACATGGCGCGCGCCGTAATAGGTCATTGCGGTGATATGGTTGCCCGTTGCATCAGTGTAACCTTTGGCCAATTCATTAAACAGGTCCGAGTTACGGTAGTTATCCCAATGCGCATAGTCGCGGAACATAAAGGGCGCGCCACCGATCGAGATGGGTCCATAAGACCGGCCCGCAAATAGCTGCCCGGTGTAGATGATATCGACCGTGCCAAAGCCCAGGCCTTCGTTGATATCTACCTCTTTCCCGAGCGAAGATGCAGGGAAGACTTCGATGCCGTAGCGACCGTCGGTGGCTGTCATCAGCATGTCATTCGCGGCGACAGCACAGGTGTGATAGGGCTCGCTCGTCTCGTAAACGTGGGCCCATTTCAATTTGGTTTCAGCGGCCGCCATAGCTGGCATAAGTCCCAGTACGGTAACAGTCGATGCGGCAAGCGCAATTGTCGTGTTGGATTTCATGTCGTTCCTCCCTTGGGGTGACCCGGCATTATCAATCTGACTGCCGGGTTCATCTGTTAGCGTTGATTTCAACCTTAGGTGAATCGCAGCTTACCAAGGGTAACTTGAGATGTTTTGTAAAAACCTGTCAAGTTTGTTCTAGGGGCGTAATTTCACATTACGGCTCCGATTTGCCACGGAACAAACTCATAGTCACCCAGCCCCTGTGCCTCGGATTTGCTGGGTTGGCCCGAAGCGACACTCAGGAACATCTCATAAATCTCGCGGCCTTTTTCAGCGACGCTTATGCCTTCGCCAAGTATCGTTCCGGCGTCTACATCCATGTCATCGACCATGCGCTGGGCCATTTGGGTATTCGTGGCCACCTTGATCGTCGGGCTGGGTTTGGAGCCGAAGGCCGACCCGCGCCCCGTGGTGAAACACACCAGATTGCACCCGCCAGCGATCTGCCCCGTTACAGAGGCGGGATCATAACCGGGGCTGTCCATAAAGGTGAAACCGGGTGCGGTTACAGGTTCGGCATATTTATAGACGCCGGTCAGCGGAGTTGTGCCACCCTTGGCGGCGGCCCCCAGCGACTTTTCAAGGATCGTGGTCAGTCCACCTTTCTTGTTGCCGGGGCTGGGGTTGTTATCCATCGAGCCGTTGTTGCGGGCGGTGTAGTCTTCCCACCATCTGATCAGCCCGACTAACTTTTCACCCACTTGGGGTGTCACGGCCCTGCGGGTCAGCAGGTGTTCGGCACCATAAATCTCGGGGGTTTCAGCCAACACGCCGGTGCCGCCCTGCGCGGCCAGCAGATCGCAGGCATATCCAAGGGCCGGGTTGGCCGTAATGCCCGACCACGCGTCCGAGCCGCCACATTGAAGGGCCACTTTTAGCTCAGACGCCGGGCAGGGGGTGCGCTGTATCCGGTTGGCAAGCGGCAACATCTCGGACACTTTTTTGATGCCCAATTCAACGGTCCGGCGCAGGCCAGCCACATTTTGAATGTTCATCGTGTGGAAAAGCGGCCCTTGTTTCAGGCCATATGCCTCGAGCAGCCAGTCGATCTGGTTCATTTCGCAGCCCAAACCCACCATTAGGACGCCCCCGTGGTTGGGGTGGCGGGCATAGCCCCACATGACCCGTTGAAGGGCTTCGAACCCGTCGCCATCTCCGGCCATGCCACAACCGGTGCCATGTACAAAGGCGGCCACCCCATCGACATTGGGATATTCGGCCAGCAGTGCAGGGGTAAAGTGATCCGCAATCATCCGCGCCGCAGTGGCCGAGCAATTTACCGATGTGACGATGGCGATATAATTGCGTGTGCCTACGCTGCCGTTTTCGCGGCGGTACCCCATAAATGTATCGCGCTGATCTTCTGGCACGAGGGCAACCGGGCGCAGATCGGTTGAGAATTCGTACGCTGCCTCTGTCGCCCGGAAGGCAAGATTATGGGTGTGAACATGTTCCCCTTCGGCAATGTCTTGCGATGCATACCCGATCACCTGCGCGTATTTGAATACCGGCGCGCCCTGCGCGATGGCTGCGGTTGCTATCTTGTGACCAGACGGGATCAGCTGCGCGGTTAGCACGTTCTCGACCGGCGTGCCTGCCTCGAGGGATCGGATAGCGGTTACGACGTTATCTGCGTCGTCAAGTCTTACAATCTGCATTTCAGGATCCTTCGTTGTCAGGGCGCAAGTGTTTGCAAATCTTGCCCGTGGTCAAGCTACAAGGTGGCAGCCGGTGTCACAAGAAGTCAGAGTTGACGATTATTTCGGGTCTTTGGAAGGAAACAAAAGGATGTGGTCAAGCGCAGCAGGCTGACGTAGCTTGACCGAAAATCTGGTGATCAGAAAAATGGAATTAGGCTACATGCCATGACAAGAAAACGGTTGCGGGGCAGGGCATCGGGCGCGCCCGCACGCTGATCATTAACTAAGGAAAACCATATGAAACTTGTTCGATACGGTGAAAAAGGTGCTGAAAAGCCGGGTCTGATGGATGGGGACCTGTTGCGGGATTTGTCCGGCCATGTGTCGGATATCAGCGGTGAGATGTTGGACGATGCGACCTTGGCAAAGCTGCGCAACATCGACCCTGCCACCCTGCCTGAGGTCACCGGCAGCCCGCGTATTGGCCCCTGCGTAGGTAACATCGGCAAATTTCTCTGCATCGGTCTGAATTACTCAGATCACGCTGCCGAAACCGGTGCCGCGATTCCGCAGCACCCGATCCTGTTTTTCAAAGCCAACTCTGCTGTGGTGGGGCCAAACGATGATGTGGTCATGCCGCGGGGATCAACCCACACTGACTGGGAGGTCGAGCTGGGCGTGGTGATCGGCAAGACGGCTAAATACGTCTCAAAGGCTGATGCGCTGGAGCATGTCGCAGGGTACTGCATCATCAATGACGTCAGCGAGCGCCACTTTCAGACCCAACTGACCGGACAATGGACAAAGGGCAAGAGCTGCGACACCTTTGGCCCCACTGGCCCTTGGTTGGTGACCCGCGACGAGGTCGCGGAACCGCAGGCTCTTGCCTTGTCGCTTGATGTGAACGGCAAGCGGATGCAAACCGGAAACACCTCCACGATGATCTTTACCGTGGCTGAAATCATCGAACACCTCAGCGGATTAATGACGCTGCACCCCGGCGATGTGATTACAACGGGCACGCCGCCGGGCGTTGGTATGGGGATGAAGCCCGAGCCGGTATACCTGAAAGTCGGCGACGTGATGGAATTGCAAATCGAAGGATTGGGGCAGCAGCGCCAAAAGGTTGGTCAGGATGCCTGATATGCTTTTGATCGGGGGTGCGACCGATGCCATGTTGGCCCGCATTGGGAAACACTTCACCATCCATAAATGGGGCGATCATGATTTGGCATGGCTGGGGGGAAATGGCGCGGAGATCACCCATATCGTCACCAATGGCCATGCTGGCGTCACGCCTCAGATCATGACCGCTTTGCCGAACCTCAAAATGATCTCGTGCTATGGTGTGGGCTATGATGCCATTGATGCTGTCGAAGCGGCCCGGCGCGGCATTATGGTGACCCACACCCCCAACGTGCTGAATGAAGAGGTGGCGACCACGGCGGTTCTGCTGATGCTGGCCTGTTATCGCGAGCTGCTGCGCGACGATGCCTATGTGCGAGCGGGGGAATGGGAGGCGTCTGGCGGCGCGCCCCTGACGCGATCCGCTGATAACCAAACCGTTGGCATTTTGGGGTTGGGCCGGATCGGTCTGGCCATCGCCAACAAATTGGCCCCATGGAACCCGACCATCGTTTATCATAGCCGCAGTAAGAAAGATGTTTCATACACCTATTACGATGACCTGACCGCAATGGCATCCGATTGTGATGTTTTGATCTGCATTACTCCGGGCGGTGCCGGCACCGAAAAGCTGGTGGATACCGAAGTGCTTGGGGCGCTTGGCCCGCGCGGCACACTGATCAACGTCTCGCGCGGCTCTGTCGTGGATGAGGCCGCGCTGATTGAGGCGCTGGCGTCAGGTAAGTTGGGCTGGGCTGGTCTTGACGTGTTTGAAGGCGAGCCGCATGTGCCACAAGCCCTGCGGGATTTGCCCAACACGGTGCTGCTGCCGCATGTGGGCAGCGCAACCGTCGAAACACGCGCTGCCATGGGGGCGCTGACCGTGGAAAACCTGTTGCAGCACCTCAAGGATGGCACCGTTATCAGCCCCGTTCCTGAATGCTCAGGTCTCTAACTGAGTATTGCGACGCCGGTCTAATCGCGCAGCACTAATTTCGCGGCATTGAAACGTTGGTCCGGCCCTTGCGCCGGGCCAACGCGGTATTCTTGCAGGTGCCTTGGTGGAATATGGACAAGGAACCTTCCTCGCTCTGACGGGTTTTTCACCCAGACAAGCTTTGGAGAGTGATGATGACCGAGAATAAAAACGTTCCCCCCACAACAACCGATGCCGGTATCAGGGTTCAAAGTGATGAGCATTCACTGACCGTTGGTCCCGATGGTCCTATCGTGTTGAACGATCACTATCTTCTTGAACAGATGGCGAATTTCAACCGCGAACGCATCCCCGAACGGCAGCCTCATGCCAAAGGCTCGGGCGCGTTTGGCACGTTTGAGACGACGCAGGATGTGTCGCAGTACACAAAGGCCCAGATTTTCCAGCCCGGTGCGAAATGTGACGTGGCTATGCGTTTTTCGACCGTTGCCGGTGAACGCGGCAGCCCCGACACATGGCGCGATCCGCGTGGTTTTTCCGTCAAAATGTACACTGAAGAGGGCATTTTTGACATGGTTGGCAACAACACGCCAATCTTCTTTATCCGCGATCCGATGAAATTCCAGCACTTTATCCGCAGCCAAAAACGCCGCGCTGACAACAACATGCGCGACCATGATATGCAGTGGGATTTCTGGACCTTATCACCAGAAAGTGCACATCAGGTGACCTATTTGATGGGGGATCGGGGCATTCCCCGGACCTGGCGCGAGATGAACGGCTATTCCAGCCACACCTATTCGCTGATCAACGCGGATGGCGAAAAGTTCTGGGTGAAATTCCATTTTCACACCGACCAAGGCGACGGCAATGCCTATCTAAGCCAGGATGAGGCCGACAAACTGGCAGGCACCGATGGCGATTTCCACCGCCGCGATCTTTTCGATGCAATCAGTAAGGGGGACCACCCGAGCTGGACGCTCAAATGGCAGATCATGCCTTATGAGGATGCCAAAACCTATGACATCAACCCCTTTGATCTGACCAAGGTCTGGCCGCATGACGACTATCCGCTGATCGAGGTTGGTAAACTGACGTTGAATCAAAACCCGACCGACTTTCACACGCAGATTGAACAGTTGGCGTTTGAGCCGAACAACATGGTGCCGGGTGTTGGTCTGTCGCCTGACAAAATGCTGCTGGCGCGCGGTTTTTCCTACGCGGATGCGCACCGTGCCCGTTTGGGTGTGAACTATAAGCAGATTCCGGTGAACACGCCGAAATCGCCTGTTCACAGCTATTCCAAAGACGGGGCGGGCCGCACCGTACCTGTGACCGATCCGGTCTACGCGCCGAATTCCTATGGCGGGCCGGCAGCACAGCCAGAGCCAGGCGGCGAGGCGGGCCTGTGGCACGCTGACGGTGACATGGTGCGTCAAGCCTACACCTTGCGACCAAAGGACGATGATTGGACGCAAGCTGGTATCTTGGTGCGTGAGGTGATGGACAATGATGCGCGCGAGCGCTTTGTCGGTAACGTCGCGGGCCATTTGGCGGACGGGGTCAGCGAAAAGGTTCTGGTGCGCGCGTTTGAATACTGGCGCAATGTGGATCTAGAGATCGGGGATCGCATCGAAATAGCTGTTCGTGAGACGATCGGCGGCGAATCCAAAGCCGCCGGTATGGCCTCGGCCCAGAGCATCAGCGGCTAAGTCTTCCGGAATCTGAAAACAGAATAAGCGGAGCCTGCGGGCTTCGCTTATTCTTTTGTATCAAAGGCTATGAATGAACCTCATTCGCAGCCATCTCGCGCAGCTGCGATGTGGCGAGCCAGCTGAAAAAGATCATACCGGCAGCCATGCCAAGGCACAGGGGCAGCCCGCCCATTTGATAGGTGAACCCCGAAAGCAGCGTGCCGACCAACCGGCCTGCTGCGTTGGACATATAGTAAAACCCGACATCCATCGTGACCCGTTTTGCATCGGTAAAGCTGAGGATTAAAAAGGAATGCAAGGCCGAATTGACCGCGAATATCCCGCCAAACACCAAAAGCCCCAAGATGATCGTTGCCGTCAGCGGGGGTGACGGTGCAGGTGCGACCCAGACAACGGTGGCCAACATCGCCGGGATAATCATCAAAACAGCGACCCATCTTCTGGCCTGCGCCAGTATTTCGGCATCACTGCGGGATGCCGCGCGCAGGATGCGTGGGGCCCAGCCCTGCACGACGCCGTAGAGGATTGTCCAAACCGCCATAAACGACCCGATCATAAAGAACGCGGCGCGGTTTCCGGCCTCTGATCCGTCAGACAGTACCGCATAGAAATAGATCGGGATGCCCACCACGAACCAGACATCGCGTGCGCCGAACAAAAACAACCGTGCGGCGCTAAGCCAGTTGATGTTGCGGTTCTTGGAAAAAACCTCGGAGAATTTTGCGTCTTTGCGCCCGACGGGAAGCCCCGTTGGCATGCCAATCACCACGCCGATCAAGATCGCGAAAAGGATCGCCGCCATTGTCAGCACAGATGGCACGAAGCCAAGGAC
This sequence comes from Sulfitobacter marinus, assembly GCF_900116285.1. Taxonomy (GTDB): domain Bacteria; phylum Pseudomonadota; class Alphaproteobacteria; order Rhodobacterales; family Rhodobacteraceae; genus Sulfitobacter; species Sulfitobacter marinus. The sequence goes on from NZ_FPAJ01000002.1 coordinate 431,522, forward strand.
CGCCAACAGCGCCGCCCCCAGCAAAAAGCCGCAGCCTTTGACGGCGTTTTTTGATCCGGTCAGCAGCGCCACCCAGCGAAACAATCCGCCACCATCCGTCGGAGCCAGGATTTTGACGGCGCTTTTGGAGCTCATCTTGGCCAAGTCTTTGGCCACCCCGGACAGCCCTTGCACCAGCATGACAAAAACCACCGATGCCGTGATGCCCCACGCGGGATCAAGCTGTGCCAGCGCCAGCAATGCGATCACCTGCAAGGTAAGCCCGGCATAAAGCGTCGAGGTCAGCCCGAACCGCGCGGCGATCCACCCCGCCGACAGGTTGGTTACGACGCCTGCGATCTCATAGAGAACGAACAGATAGGCCAGTTGCACGGGCGAAAAGCCCAGCGTGTGAAAATGCAGCAGCACCAGCATACGCAAGGCACCATCTGTCAGCATGAACGCCCAATAGGCCGCCGTCACCGTCATATAGGCTGCAAAACCCGCCGGACGTGTCACAGTTTGCCGCCTACCATCAGGGCCACATCCACCAGTCGGTGCGCATAGCCGTATTCATTGTCATACCACGCATAGATTTTCACCTGCGTGCCATTCACCACCATGGTCGATGGCGCATCAATGATGCTGCTGCGGGTATCGTTGGTGTAATCCGAGGATACCAAAGGACGTGTTTCATAGCCCAATATGCCTTTGAGCGGGCCGTTGGCTGCGGCTTCGAACAGGGTGTTGACCTCATCAACCGTGGTCTCGCGGGCCATTTCGAATACGCAATCGGTGATGGAGGCGTTCAACAGCGGTACGCGCACGGCGTGGCCGTTCAGCTTTCCGGTCAATTCGGGATAAATCAAGGTGATCGCCGTCGCGGATCCGGTCGTGGTCGGGATCAGATTGGTCAACGCCGACCGCGCGCGGCGCATGTCCTTGGCCGGGCGGTCCACGATAGTCTGCGTGTTGGTCACATCATGGATGGTCGTGATCGACCCGTGTTTGATGCCGATCCCCTCAAGCAGCACCTTGACCACGGGGGCCAAACAGTTCGTTGTACAGCTGGCTGCGGTCACGATGTGATGGGCGTCTGGCTGATAGACATCGTCATTAACGCCAAAAACAATATTGGCCGTGGGGCCGTCCTTGACCGGCGCTGATACCACGACTTTTTTCACGCCAGCGGCAAAATACGGGGCCAGCTTGGCCTCGGTCTTGAACGCACCGGTGCAGTCGATCACCACATCAACGCCGTCCAGCGGCAGATCGTCCAGATTGCGGGTGCTGGTCACGGGAATGCGGGTGCCATCGATACTGATCGAATTGTCATCGACTTCGAACTTGGCGGGCCAGCGCCCATGGACGGAATCAAACTCCAACAGATGCGCGTGCATGGCCGGATCGCCCACCGCGTCGTTGATAAAGGCAATCTCGGCCCCGCTTTCCAACAGTGGACGCAAGGCAAGTTTACCCATCCGGCCTAGGCCGTTAAGTGCGTAAGTGGTCATAATTTATTCCTGTGTCGCTTTGTTTTTGCCGATTTCGTCGACGTGTTTTTGCAAGGTTGCTTTGTCCAGCAATTCGATGGACAGGGATGTAAACGCATTGATCCGGTTGTGTAACGCGCCATAGGTCTGATGAAAGGCCAGACGTTTTTCAGCCTCGGTGCCTTGGGCCTTTACCGGATCCTCCATACCCCAGTGACCAGATACCGGCTGTCCGGGCCATGTGGGACATTCTTCGTTCGCCGCACGGTCACAAACGGTAAAGACGAAATCCATTTTGGGCGCATCTGACCCTTGGAACTCGCTAACATTCTTTGACCGAAGCACGGAGATATCATGCCCCTTGGACACTAGCATTTCCACCGCAAGCGGGTTCAGTTCAGATCGATGCGTGGTACCTGCGGAATAGGCGGTAAACCTGTCACCGGCCATGTCGCGCAGAATGGTTTCGGCGAAAATCGACCGGGCAGAGTTGCCCGTGCAAATGAACAGGACGTTATAGTTTTTGTCTGTCATGGGAGAGATGCTCCTGAGAAGATCAGAAAATTGAGGCGGGCAGACGTCGGCCCGCCCACGGCAGCATTCAAGAAACAGATCAGACACGACCTCGCGTGCGGCACCCAGATTCACGGAATACATAAGCCGCGTGCCATCGCGTCGCTGAGATATCATTCCGGCTTGGGTCAGGGCGGCAAGATAGACAGATGCAGTGCTGGATTTGAGGTTCAACACTTGGGCGATTTCCCCTGCGGGCAGCGCGTCAGGGCAGCGCCGCATCAACAGCCGAAAAACTCCCATTCGTTGGGGATGGCTTAGGGTCGAAAGGCGGTTTGTAAGAGCTGTTTCCATATTTCATGTATATTTAAAATAAAGACACAGAGTCAACCGATATATGCGCGTTGAATGTGATAGTTTCATGACGGTGAGGAAGAGGGGCCTCGCTATACATGCATAGATGCTGCCGAATGACGAAAGGCCCCGATCATCTTTGACCGGGGCCTTTGCCGTGATTAGTCGTCGTTGCGACTTTCTGCGATCGTCGGATAGAGCAGGTTGCGGAAAATCAGCCGCAGGGGCCCTCGGTTCGCGGGGGACTGGATCATCAATAACGCAATCATGTTTTCCTTGGGGTCGGTGTAATAGCCGGTGCCTGCAGCGCCGCCCCAGTTGAATTCTCCAGCCGTGCCAAAGGACGGGGCATTGCCATCCTCAAGACGCACCGCATAGCCAAGGCCGAACCCGTATCCCGCGCCGGGCAGATAGTATTTACCCGGTTTGATCCCCTTCAAGTGGTCCGAGGTCATGAGCTGCACCGTTTTGGGCGACAACAGCCGCGTGCCGTTCAGTTCGCCCCCGTTCAGCATCATCTGCGCAAACTTGGCATAATCCTGCGCGGTGGACATCAGCCCGCCGCCGCCCGACTGGTTGGGTTTGCGCACACGCGGATCGAACAGGGAGCTACCGCCAAGCGTGTCTTGATCGGCAAAGGGTTCCGCGATGCGGTCAAAGTCAGCTTCGTCATCCACATAGAATGCCGTATCGGTCATGCCCAAGGGGTCAAAAATCCGCGCTTTCATAAAGTCTTCAAGGCTTTGTCCGGACACGACTTCGACCACGGCACCCAAGACATCCGTCGCGCGGGAGTATTCCCAAACGGTGCCGGGATCATGTTCCAACGGCAGGCTGGCCAGCAGGTTTGCCTGCTCGATGCCGGTGTTTTCCGCGCTGGCAACTTCGGCGGCCTTATATGCCTCGCGGGCGGGACCAGCCCCGAAAAATCCATAGGTCAGGCCGGATGTGTGGCGCAGCAAATCCTGTACTGTCATCGCCCCCTTTGCAGGGCGCGTCACTGCGTTGCCGTCGGCGTCTTTTTCGCCGGTCACCACCGTCATGTTCTTGAACGCGGGCAAATAGGTTGCCACCGGCGCGTTCAGGATCAAACGACCTTCTTCGACCAACATCATTGCGGCGACTGATGTGATGGGCTTGGTCATCGAATAGATGCGAAAGATGCTGTCTTCTGTCATCGCGTCGCCATCGGGCGTGCGCTTGCCCATGGCGGATAGATGCGCGACCTGACCATCACGGATCACCATAATCACCGCACCCGGTGTCATGCCTTTTTCGATCAATGCGCCAAATGTTGCGTCCATTCGCGCCAGACGTGCGGGATCAAACCCCAACGCCTTGGCGTCGCCACGAGGTAGATCTTGGGCCCAAGATCCCGTGACACCAACCAATGTCGCAGCAAGTGCGAGGGCCGCCACCGACAGGCCTGATTTCAACCGTTTCATAATAACTCCTCCCAGATGTTATTGCCCGATATGCGGACATCTTCAGGTTAGGAGGGGGGATTTAGCTGTGGCAACAGCCGCAGGGCACCTTAAAGCACTACCATCCGCAATTTGACGCACCGTAACTTTACCCTAGGGCAGTTACGGCAAAGAAAGCTTACAGCCATAGGTGTTGCCGGCAAATTGGCGCGCGCGGTCTTACCCGCGTACCCACAGGGTGCCGTTTTTCCCGCGTTCTAGCCCGTATTCAAACAGCTCGGTCATATAGGGCAGCGAAAACCGGTTCGACGGATCAAAAACGATCCCTGACTTGGGATCGATCGATGTCACATATAAATCCAACCCGTTTTCGCGGGCGAACAGGCTGGTGGCGTTCATGGATGACAGGGCGCTGGCACGTGCAAATGTTGTAAGCGCCTGCTGCGAGATCGCAAGCGGATTGCGTGCAACAGCGACGGGTGCCGGATCTAGGGTGTTGTTAATCAGCAGATAAATCTCTCCGTCGGGCAAATCGCGGGTGCGCTGCCTAAAGGCAAATGCAGGGACCGCCAGAAACTGCATGTGCACGCCGCCATCTACATGGGTTTCGGTATAGGTCTCGCCGTTTGCGGTGAATTTCAGATCGACTGGTGCAAACAATCCCGGCAGCGCCGCCGAGGCCCGCATGATCGCACGGAACAAAGTGTATTCCCCGGCCTGCGCAATCTCACCCATATCCCAGACTGAGGCACGGGCAGTTTCAAGCTCGGAGGTGACGATAAACAGTCGCGCTCCGGCCGCATGTCGCTGCGCCACAAGGTCGATAAATTCGTTCGGCGTTGAGCGTGTGATCAACTGGTCCAGTTTGGTTGTGTCATACAGCGCCTGACGGAACAGGCTGTGAAACGGGCTGAACTTTACAATGTCCTCGGTGCCAAAATCGGTGAATATGCCCTCTAGCTTATCGTCGACCGAACTGCCGATAAATGCAAAAGGCGCGATCAACGCCCCGATTGAAATGCCCGTGACGATATCAAATTCGGGCCGCGTTCCGGTGGCAGACCACCCCACCAGCGCACCAGCACCGAACGCGCCTTCTTCGCCACCACTGGACAGGGCCAAAACGCGCAGCTTGCGCCCGGCGGCTGGCTCTGCCAGATGGTCCTCCCATTTTTGTTGGCCGGCATCGGCAAACAAACGGAACCGTGCCAACGGATCGCTGCCCAAGGGTGGACGATTGGGCGGGGTTTGCTCGGCCGCGTTTGCGCAGGCTCCCAGGGCCGCAGTCGCACCGAACCCGGCCAAAAGCCGCCGCCGCCCCAAGAAATTGGGCATATCGCTCGAAGTGTTCACTGTTGGCTCCGTGGTCTCGTCTTGGCAATGTCGCGGGCAAAAGCGGTGATCGCCGCCGCACGGCCACTAAAAAGCAGCGCGCGGAGATTTGCAATCGATGGTCCGCTGTGCCAACGGCATCCTAGATGCCCAACGCCCGAGCAAGATCGGCTTGCAGGTCTGCGACGTCCTCGATCCCGACGGATACGCGCAACAATCCTTCGGGAATACCTGTGTGTGGCTCAATCGTGTGGCGATGCTCCACCAGGCTTTCGACCCCGCCAAGCGAGGTTGCACGGTGGAACAGCTCAAGCTTTCCGGCGGCGGCCAATGCAGCCTTGGCCCCACCCTTCACGACAAAGGACAACAGCGGCCCAAAACCACCGTTCATCTGACGCAGGGCGATGTCGTGTCCGGGGTGTGTGGGCAGGCCGGGATAGAGCACGGTTTCCACCTGATCATGCTGGTCCAGAAATTCGGCCAGCGCTTGGGCATTGCGTGACATTTCACGCATCCGCAAGGGCAGGGTCCGCATGCCGCGCACCAGCAGCCATGCTTCAAACGGGCCGATGACAGCGCCAGCATCGTGGCGGTCCGCCTTGATATCAGTCCAGATTTGCGCCTCGGTGTCATTGGTCGCCAATACGCCCGCCAGAACATCCGAATGGCCGTTAATGCCCTTGGTCGCGGAATGCATTACAATGTCGGCACCAGCGGCCAGCGGCTTTTGCAGCACAGGCGTGGCGGCGGTGCTGTCAACCATCAGCAACCCACCAACCGCATGAACGGCCTTGGCCGAGGCCTCTACATCGGTCACCCGCAGCCACGGGTTTGAAGGTGTTTCAATCAGCACCAGCGAAGGCTTATGCGCGACACAGGCAGCTTCAAACGCGCCAGTATCCGATGCCTCGACCTCATGCAGAGCGATCCCACGCCGGTTGCAGAAATCGCGCAGCCATTTGGTGGTGCCCCAATAGATTTGCGATTGCACCAGAACACAGCCGCCATTGGGGACCGTGCGAAACGCCGCTGCAATCGCCGCCATGCCTGAGGGAAACAGCAAGCTTTCCGCAGCACCTTCAAGCTGGGCTAAAATGGTTTCGGCGACGCGGACGATATCGCTTTGATCGCGCAGATAGATGTTCTCGGGACGCAGCAGTTCATACTGGGCGTCGCGCAGATAGGTGGTGGCCATCTGCAACGAGGGAACGACGCCGCCGCTTTGCGGATCAACGCTGCCTGCGGCCTGCGCGGCGATGGTGGCTTGGTTTAAACGTGACGTGTCGGACATGGCGCGCGCCGCTCCTCAAAGATGACCTGTTTTCAATCCCCTACACCTAAACCGGACCCTTGTGAAACTGCCAGCCTGGAAATGTACGAACGCGGCGTTGCGTTTCATTTTGCCCCTTAAACTCCCGCCGGAGGCATCCGACCCTCGCGCCATGCGCCGCAACCGCTGGCTGCAAACCCCTGTTGAGCCTTGTTCTTTAGCCCTTTGCGGTCTATGCCGCGCCCGAACCCTCACGCCCCTAGATAAAGGTATCACCACATGATTCCCCGTTATTCCCGCCCCGAGATGGTTGCAATCTGGTCCCCCGAAACCAAGTTCCGCATCTGGTTCGAGATCGAGGCACATGCCTGTGATGCCATGGCCAAGCTGGGCGTTATCCCGCAGGCCAACGCCGACGCGGTGTGGAAAGCCAAGGACGTTGAATTTGACGTGGCCCGTATCGACGAAATCGAAGCGGTCACCAAGCATGACGTTATCGCGTTTCTGACCCATCTGGCCGAACATGTGGGCAGTGACGAGGCGCGTTTTGTGCACCAGGGCATGACATCGTCCGATGTGCTAGACACCTGTTTCAACGTTCAGCTGACCCGCGCGGCTGACATCTTGATCGCGGATATGGGCCTGCTTTTGGCAGCGCTGAAACGCCGCGCGATCGAACATAAAGACACGTTGCGGGTGGGCCGCAGCCACGGCATTCACGCAGAGCCGACGACAATGGGTCTGACGTTCGCGCGTTTCTACGCCGAAATGGACCGGAACCTGACCCGGCTGAAAGCTGCCCGTGAAGAGATTGCCACCGGTGCGATCTCGGGCGCAGTCGGGACATTCGCCAATATCGATCCCCGCGTAGAAGAACATGTCTGCGAACAATTGGGCCTGAGCCCTGAGCCGATCAGCACCCAAGTAATCCCGCGCGACCGTCACGCGGCATTCTTTGCAGCACTGGGCGTTGTTGCCAGCTCCATCGAAAACGTTGCCACCGAAGTGCGTCACATGCAACGCACTGAAGTGTTGGAAGGGGCCGAGTTTTTCTCGGCGGGTCAAAAGGGTTCGTCGGCGATGCCGCATAAAAAGAACCCTGTATTGACCGAAAACCTGACAGGTTTGGCGCGCACCATCCGCATGGCTGTGATCCCGGCGATGGAAAATGTCACCCTGTGGCACGAGCGTGATATCTCGCATTCCTCGGTCGAACGTGCGATCGGGCCTGATACCACAATCACCCTTGATTTTGCCTTGCACCGTTTGACCGGCGTGATCGACAAAATGCTGATCTATCCTGACAACATGCTGGCCAACATGAACAAGTTCAGCGGTCTTGTGATGTCTCAGAGGGTGTTGCTGGCCTTGACCCAAGCAGGGGTAAGCCGCGAAGACAGCTATAAGCTGGTGCAGCGCAATGCGATGAAGGTCTGGGAAGAAGGCAAGGATTTCAAAACCGAACTGTTGGCTGATCCAGAAGTGTTGGCTGCGCTCAGTGTCGAGGAAATCGAAGAGAAATTCGACCTTGGTTACCACACCAAACATGTCGACACGATCTTTTCCCGCGTCTTTAAAGACTGAAACATTGGCCGGTTAACCAACCGGCTAACGTGATTTACATTATTCCTTTGAGAATGCACCAAGCCATTGTACGCTTATGCTGCATCTCAAAGGAGTAGTATGATGAAACTTAGAATTGCACTTTCTGCATTTGTCTTTGCGGCACTTCCTGCGGTTGGTTTTGCCGAGTGCGGCTGGCAACAGCATGCGATGTCTTGCGCCGAAGGCAGCGTTTATGACACGAAAACCGCGACCTGCGTAGCTGTGGTCACATCATAAAACAACACGCAAAGTTTAACCCGCGCTGCTTTACTTGGTCTGCGCTGGTCTTAACATCCGACCCTCATCTGATCGGGAGAGTATGATGCGTGTCTTTTTGATATCAGCCCTTGCAGCCGTTTTGCCTTGCAGCCTTTTTGCCAATGGGCCTGAACCGGTGGCACCCAAACCGAAGGTCACCTGTGAACAGGGAATGGTTTATGACAAAAAAACCAAGAAATGCGTTTCGGCGCAGGACAACCGGTTAACTCCGGAAGACTTATTTCAAACTGTTCGCGAATTGGCTTATGCGGGTGATTATGAGGGCGCGCAGATCATTCTTGCCGCGATGCCGCAGGATGATGATCGCACTCTGACCTATATGGGTTTTACCAACCGCAAATTAGGCAAAGCCGAGGCCGGTCTGGCCTTCTATACCCGTGCTTTAGCAGTTAATCCGGCTAATATTCTGGCGCGATCCTATATGGGGCAGGGCATGGTCGAGCAGGGAAATATCGCCGGTGCGTTGGCGCAATTGCGCGCGATTCGATCCCATGGCGGCACCGGTACATGGGCTGAAACGTCCTTGCGCACGGCCATCGCAACTGGACAGACTTTTAATTATTGAGCGCATGTTTCTTCGTTTTTTGTTTATCTCTGACTGCCACAACGCTGACAGGCATGGTGACAGTCAGAGATAAGATTTCATGAATGAACTCGCGACGTTAGGGCAAATTCAACCTGTTCAGATGCCATCATCTGGCACGATGACAGTGCCTGGGCTTACCCGGCGCGCAAAGGCGGCGATTGTGGTCAGGTTGCTCTTGAATGAGGGGGCGGATATCCCGCTTGAGGAGTTGCCCGAGACGCTTCAGGCCAGCCTGACGCAGCAAATGGGCGCAATGCGGACGGTTGATCGCCACACGCTTGCCGCCGTAGTCGAGGAATTTGCACAAGAGCTGGAGAGTATTGGGCTGTCTTTTCCGGGCGGGATTGCAGGGGCGATTTCGGCACTGGATGGCAAAATCAGCAAACAAACCGCTGACCGCCTGCGCAAAGAGGCGGGCGTGTTGGAAATGGGGGATCCATGGGATCGTTTGCGCGGGCTTGAGGCGGCCAAACTGCTGCCGATGATCGAAAACGAAAGCATCGAAGTCGCCGCCGTGGTCTTGTCCAAGCTCAAGGTCGGTTTGGCGGCTGAACTGCTGGGATTGTTACCCGGCCCCAAGGCGCGCCAGATCACCTATGCGGTTTCCCTAACCAGCATGGTCACACCCCAAGCTGTTGAACGCATTGGTCTTTCACTGGCCAGCCAGCTTGATTTTGTGCCCGTCATGGCATTCGACACCGGCGCGGTGGAACGGGTCGGTGCGATTTTGAACTCGTCCACGACGCTGACACGCGATGACATGTTATCGGGGCTAGAGGAAACGGACGAAGGGTTTGCGACAGCTGTGCGCAAGGCGATCTTTACTTTCGCAAATATCCCGGGCCGCATCATGCCCCGCGATATTCCGGCTATTCTGCGCCGTGCCGACCAGCCACAGCTGGTGATCGCCCTCGCCGGGGCAGAGGAAGCGGGGATGCAGAACGTCGCTGACTTTATCCTTGAAAACATGTCGGGGCGCATGGCCGACCAGTTGCGCGAAGATATTACCGATGCTGGCAAGGTTAAACCCGCTGACGCAGAGGAGGCGATGGCGGGCTTCGTCTCGGTCATCCGCGAGATGGAGGCGGAGGGCGATCTGCAACTGGTCGTTGAAGAGGAGGAAGAAGGCACCTGATCGTGCTTGTTGCCTGCGTTTGTGCACTGTAAACAGCACCACGCGACGCAGTTATCTGGCAGAGGTATATGGCCGATCCCAAGCTCCCCCCCCAAGAACCGTTTTCCCGCCGTGCTGGTCATTTTCTGACCAATGCGCTGATTGTCGGGATTATCAAAGTTGGGTTGCTGATGCCGTTTCGCGCACGGCTTGGTTTTGTGGGCTGGGTTATGCAAAATATCATCGGTCCTGTCGCCGGTTACCGCGACCGTGCGTTGCAAAACGTGGCGATGATCTGGCCAGAACTTTCGGAAACGCGCCGAAATGAAATCGTTGCGGGCTGCCTGAACAACGTTGGCCGCACCTTTATTGAAAATTATTCGACCAAAGCGTTTCCCGCCCGCATGGCGCGAAATACCCCCCAAGGGCCGGGCTTTGCCGCATTGGAAGAGGCCGCGCAAAAGGGGCAAGCTGTCATTCTGGTGACGGGGCATTTCGGCAATTACGAGGCGACCCGTGCCTGTCTGGTTGCGCGCGGCTATGATATTGGTGGCTTGTACCGCGATATGAAGAACCCGTATTTCAACGCGCATTACGTAAAAACGATGGAAGCTTTCGGGGGGCCGGTCTTTCCGCAAGGGCGGCGCGGCACGGCGGGTTTTGTGCGGCACCTCAAGAATGGCGGGCAGCTTGTGCTACTGTTCGATCAACATGTTTTTGGCGCGCCAAAGCTTGATTTTCTTGGAAAACCCGCAAATACTGCGCTATCGGCGGCGGAACTTGCCCTGCGCTATGACGCGCTTTTGATCCCGTTTTACGGAATCAGGCAAGCCGATGGCGTTTCCTTTGATGCTGTGCTTGAGGCCCCTATCCCGCATTCGGACGCAATCACCATGACGCAGGCGCTGAACGACAGCTTGGCCGCACGGGTAAAGGCGCATCCTGAACAGTGGTTTTGGGTCCACACGCGGTGGCGGCCTGAAGAAGGTTAGGTTATTTCAGAGAGTTACTTTGCCCGTGCAGCGGCGGCGATCGGACCTGCGCCGCTTTGCTGGATGATCACGACCGCGGGCAAACTTGCCTCGATCTGGGTGGTCAGGGCAAGCGGCTCTTGCGCGGGCCAATCGCCCAATACCGACCAGTCTTTGGCGATATTATGATATGAAAAGGCGTGCCCCGCATTTTCACCGCGTTTGATATGGGCCTTTTGCGCGGGGATGTATTGCAACAAATGTACCGTGAAGGGCCCCTTGGCACCGGGCCGAGTTTGGGCGTTGATACGCAAGCTGCCACCGCTGCGGGTCAGGGTTAGATCAACGAGTGCAGGGTCATTTTTATGATCAATGATCGCTTGGGCCACGGCCATGGGTTTTGCGCCCACAATATCCGTTATGCCGTTGATAATCATTTCCGGTGTATAAACCGATTTCCTGCCACCAGCCACAGCATAGGCCCGCTGGCGCGTGGCATGATCTGGGTCGCCAAACTGGTCCTTCCAGCCGATGTAGTCCCAGTAGTCGACATGTAGTGCCAGCGCGATCACGTCATCGCGTCCTGCAAGTGCGGCCAATATTTCATCTGCGGGCGGGCAGGAGGAACAGCCTTGCGAGGTAAACAGCTCGACCACCACGGGGCGATCCTGAGCGTGCACAGCTGCCGCGCCAGTAAGGCCCAAAACGAGGAGAGTGGAAAATAGGAATTTCATCGATCGGGCCACTTTCACAAGGTGGCTTTTTGTAGACCGGGCGCGAATTAATTACCACTCAAGCTTTGTTGAAGCGCTGTAACGTCAAGTTTTCTCCAATTTGCGCTAATTTCTGTACACAATGGTATACAAAAGCGATTTCAGTGATGGATAACTGTTGAAACGCGCCGCGCAATACTGCATCTAGGCACCAAGCCACCAATCTTTATTAAGCCACCGAAGGGAGCTTCCATGACCATTATTGTTGGGCAGGACACCGCCAAGACACGCAAGACGTTGACGTCGGGCGACCAATCCATTGACTATTATTCGATTCCTGCCGCGCAGGAAGCCGGACTTGGTGATTTCTCGAAACTGCCTGCTGCTCTGAAAGTGGTGTTGGAAAACATGCTGCGTTTCGAGGACGGGAAAACCGTCTCGGTTGACGATATCAAGGCATTTGCCGAATGGGGTGCAAAGGGCGGTCAGAACCCGCGCGAAATCGCCTATCGCCCGGCGCGCGTGTTGATGCAGGACTTTACCGGTGTTCCGGCGGTCGTCGATTTGGCCGCGATGCGTGACGGTCTGGTTGCACTGGGCGGCGACGCTGATAAAATTAACCCGTTGAACCCTGTTGATTTGGTCATCGACCACTCGGTCATGATTGATGAATTTGGCAACCCGCGTGCGTTCCAGATGAATGTTGACCGCGAATACGAGCGGAACATCGAACGCTATACCTTCCTTAAATGGGGGCAAAAGGCGTTTAACAACTTCCGTGTTGTGCCCCCCGGCACCGGTATTTGCCACCAAGTGAACCTTGAGTATTTGGCGCAAACCGTTTGGACGGACACAGACCAAAACGGTGCCGAAGTTGCCTATCCTGACACGCTGGTTGGAACGGATAGCCACACAACAATGGTAAATGGCATGGCCGTTCTGGGCTGGGGCGTTGGTGGGATCGAGGCCGAAGCCGCGATGCTGGGCCAGCCGATTTCGATGTTGATCCCCGAAGTTGTGGGTTTTGAGCTGACAGGCAAGATGATGGAAGGCACCACCGGTACCGATCTTGTGTTGAAAGTCGTCGAAATGCTGCGCGAAAAGGGCGTGGTTTCCAAATTCGTGGAATTCTACGGCGAAGGGCTGGATCACCTGCCACTGGCAGACCGCGCGACGATTGCCAACATGGCCCCTGAATATGGCGCAACCTGTGGGTTCTTCCCGATTGATGGTGAGACCCTGCGTTACCTGCGGACAACCGGCCGCGACGAGGATCGTATCGCGCTGGTCGAAGCTTATGCCAAAGAAAACGGCATGTGGCGCGACGCGGATTACGCGCCAATCTACACCGACACGCTGTCGCTTGACATGGGTACCATCGTGCCTGCGATTTCCGGCCCCAAACGCCCGCAGGATTACATCGCATTGACCTCTGCACACACAGCCTTTGCCGAATATATTAAAGGCATCCGTGAGGGCAAAGATGCGTCACCCGCTGCCGAAGTGCGTTGGGAAGGTGAGGGCGGTCAGCCCGAGCCAGAGGATATTCCCGGCGACGAAGGTAACCACAAACGCGGTTACGTGATGACGGACGATGGCCATTACCAACTGCATGACGGCTCTATCGTGATTGCCTCAATCACATCCTGTACCAACACATCGAACCCCTATGTGATGATTGGTGCTGGTCTGGTGGCCCGCAAGGCGCGCGCACTTGGTTTGACCCGCAAACCTTGGGTTAAGACATCGCTGGCCCCCGGCAGCCAGGTGGTTTCTGCCTATCTTGAGGCTGCAAACCTCCAAGAAGATTTGGACGCCATCGGGTTTAACCTTGTCGGCTATGGTTGCACGACCTGTATCGGGAACTCGGGCCCTCTTGAAGCACCGATCAGCAAAGCCATCAACGACTATGACTTGATTGCAACGTCGGTTCTGTCGGGTAACCGCAACTTTGAAGGCCGGATTTCACCTGATGTCCGTGCCAACTATCTCGCGTCGCCTCCCTTGGTTGTGGCCTATGCGCTGGTGGGTGATATGAACGTCGATCTGGCGCATGCACCGTTGGGTCAAGATCAGGACGGCAACGATGTTTACCTTAGGGATATTTGGCCAACCACACAGGAAGTGGCTGAACTTGTTGAGAAAACAGTGACGCGTGAAGCATTCCAAGAGAAATATGCCGACGTGTTCAAAGGCGACGAAAAGTGGCAGTCGGTCGAGACAACGGATGCCAAGACCTACGACTGGCCCCCTGCGTCGACCTATGTGCAGAACCCGCCATACTTCCAAAACATGTCGCCAGAACCGGGCGTGATCACCAACATCGAAGGGGCGAAAGTCCTCGCTGTTTTGGGTGACATGATCACAACCGACCACATCAGCCCGGCCGGCTCGTTCAAGGAAAGCACGCCTGCCGGTCAGTATCTTCTTGAACACCAAGTGCCCGTGCGCGAATTCAACTCTTATGGCTCGCGCCGCGGTAACCACGAGGTCATGATGCGCGGCACATTCGCCAACATCCGGATCAAGAACGAGATGCTGGATGGGGTCGAAGGCGGCTATACCAAGGGCCCTGATGGTAAACAAACGTCGATCTTTGATGCGGCAATGGCCTATCAGGAAGCTGGCACGCCGTTGGTGATCTTTGGTGGCGAACAATACGGTGCCGGGTCTTCGCGTGACTGGGCGGCCAAAGGTACGGCATTGCTGGGCGTCAAGGCGGTTATCTCCGAGAGCTTTGAACGTATTCACCGTTCCAACCTGGTTGGTATGGGCGTTATCCCGTTCGAATTCACCAATGGCGACACGCGCAAAACTTTGGGTCTGACTGGTGACGAAACTGTTTCGATATCGGGTCTGGATACAATCAAGCCGCTGCAAGAAGTGCCATGCACAATCACCATGGCGGACGGGTCGGTCAAAGAGATCATGATCAAGTGTCGCATCGATACCGCGATTGAGATTGAGTACATCGAACACGGTGGCGTCTTGCACTATGTTCTGCGCAATCTGGCCAAATCTGCCTGATCTATCTGCACAGGTTTAAGAACGCCCGCCAAGCACTGCCTTGGCGGGCGTTCTTACGTTCTAAGGCCGAAAAATAGGACGTTCGTTTGCAGCTTTCTGCCGATCCGGCGGCAGATGTCTGATTACGCGTTCACATTCGTGTCTTGGCCTAGCAGAGTGTTTGCTGCCAGCCGTTCCTTTCACGTATGAAGCAAGTATTATCGAACAGAGGTGCTGACGCGCCGAATAATTGGGCTAGATGTTGCTGATCACATTTCAGTCGTAAACAAGGGGGGCGCGGAGTGCGTTCTACGGCAGACGGGTTTTTCAGGGGCATGCGGGCGGCTGGCGTTGCCATAGCAATGGTCTGGTGCAGTTCGATCGGGCATGCCGCATCGTTGGACGTGACCGGAATCGATCAAGGGTCTGACCTTTATGATGGGGTGCTGGGCGGGTCGTTGCTGCGCGAACAAACCGCAGAAGATGCAGCCCCATCGACCCAAGAATTGCTGGCGGCGGCGCAGGCCGATTACGCCAGGGTGCTGGCCGTGCTTTATGATCGGGGGTATTTTGCCCCTGTGATCAAGATCACTGTTGATGGCGTTGACGCTTCGGCAATTGCGCCGGTGTCGCCGCCTGCGCAAATCAACAGGGCCGTAATCAATATCCAACCCGGCAAGAAATTTACCTTCGCCAAGGCTGACATCAGCCCCGTTGCCCCCGAAACAGAGCTGCCTGATGGGTTTGCCGTGGGCCAGCCGGCGCGTCTAGGTATTTTGAAAGATACGGTTTCCAAGGCTATCACCGGCTGGCGTGATCAAGGCCATGCCAAGGCAATCTTAACGGAACAACGGTTAACAGCACGTGTACCCGAGAGCACAATCAGTGCTGCGTTGCGGCTCGATCCGGGGCCGCGCCTGCGCTTTGGTGAACTGACCGTAAAGGGCACAAGCGCCGTGCGCCGCAATCGCATTTACAAGATCGCCGGGCTGCCGACAGGGCAGATCTATTCCCAGCAACAGCTTGATCTGGCGGCCACCCGTCTGCGCCGCACCGGCGCGTTTAGTTCAGTCGCAATGATCGAGGCGGATCAGATCACCGCGCCTGATATTCTGCCGATCACTGCCCAAATCGCTGACGCACCCCCGCGCCGCTTTGGTTTCGGGGCCGAGCTTTCGTCGCTCGAAGGGGTGAGCGTCAGCAGCTATTGGATGCATCGCAACCTTTTGGGCGGCGCGGAAAACCTGCGGATCGAAGGTGAAGTATCGGGCATCGGCGGGAGCTCGGGCGGGACCGATTACCGGCTGTCGACGCGGTTTGAGCGTCCAGCGACCTTTAACGCTGACACGAATTTTTATGCCTTTGGCGAAATTGAGCAATTGGACGAGGTGAATTTCTTTTCTCGCCAGCTGGACCTAGAGACAGGGATCGAACGGATCGCCAGCGCCGAGCGGACCTATAGCTTGGGCGTCGGGGTGCGCACAGCGGAAACGCGCGATGCCTTCGGGACCCAAAGGTACACGCTGTTGACGCTGCCACTGACCGCCGAGCATGACTATCGTGACAATCGTCTGGACGCCAAAGACGGATTCTATGCCAAAGCCAGCATGACCCCGTTTCTCGCAGTATCCGGTTCGGCGAACGGCTTGCGGAGTTATGTTGATCTGCGTGGTTACAAAACCTTTGGCACCGTGCGCCCGGTGACATTTGCCCTGCGCGGGCAGCTTGGGTCGGTCTATGGACCAACGCTGGCGCAGGCCCCGGCGGATTACCTGTTTTATTCGGGCGGTGGCGGCAGCGTTCGCGGGCAACCTTATCAAACGCTTGGCGTTGATTTGAGCAGCGGTGACACCGTTGGCGGGCGTAGTTTTGCGGGTCTCTCGGCAGAGGCACGCGTGGCCCTACGGGACAAAATCGGCATCGTCGCCTTTGTGGATGCGGGCTATGTCGGGTCTGAGGAAATCTTTGACGGCTCGGGCCGTTGGCATTCGGGGGCCGGGATTGGTCTGCGCTATGCCACAGGCATCGGGCCCATCCGTGTCGATTTTGCGGTGCCCACATCCGGGCCCGAAACCGACGAAAATTTTCAGGTTTATATCGGCATTGGACAATCGTTTTGATCCATTATTTACGCAGCTTTATCCTTACCTGCATGGTTTTCCTTGCTTCTGTGGCATCGGCCCAAGAAGACGACAAAGGTTTTTTGACTCGAACCATCCAGAACGCGCTTAGCGGGGCGGGGCGTACGGTCAGTATTGATGGCTTTGCAGGTGCGCTTAGTTCGCGCGCGACATTCGATCAGATGACGATTTCCGATGATCAAGGGGTTTGGCTGACGCTTGAAGGTGTTGAACTGGATTGGAACCGGTCCGCATTGCTGCGCGGGCGTCTCGAGGTTCAGGCCCTGACGGCCAAACGACTGTCAGTGCCGCGTTTGCCCGTCGCTCAAGAGGATACGTTGCCCGATCCCGAGGCAAAACCGTTCAGTTTTCCAACACTGCCGGATTTGCCCGTCGCTGTTGATGTTGCGAATTTCGAGGTCGCTGAGATTTTTCTGGGCGCGCCTATTCTAGGTGAAGCTGCGCAGATGAACCTGACAGCGACGGCCAAACTGAACACCGATGTGGCAACCTTGGACATTGACGCTGTGCGGACCGATGGCAAGCAAGGGGTATTCAAAATTTCGGCTGACCTGAACCGGAACGATAGGTTGCTGGATTTGCTGATTAACCTGTCGGAAGAGCCAAATGGCATCCTTTCGCGGTCGCTGAACATTCCTGATGAACCGTCCGTTAACCTGACCGTTGCAGGGCAGGGGCCGTTGTCTGATTTTAACGTGGATATCAATCTCGCAACCGATGCAGCCGAACGCCTGTCAGGTCAGGTTAATCTGGCCGAGCAGGGTGCCGCCGATGATCCGGACCGACGCATTCAGGCCGATCTGCGCGGGGATGTGACGGCATTGGTTCTCTCGCAATACCGAGCGTTCTTTGGCACCGATGTGGGGCTGACCGTTGATGCGTTGGTGCGGGCGGATGGCGGATTGGAGGTCAGCGATCTCGCCCTCGCTGCCCAAGCGGCAAAGCTGCGCGGCAAGTTTATCCTAGACAGCGAAAAATGGCCAAGTGTCATTGATATTACGGGGACCGTCGCCGCCACCAATGGTGAACGTGTTTTGCTGCCCGTGTCAGGGGCCAGCACCTACGTAAGGCGAATGGATCTGGATGTTAAATATAACGTCGATGACGGCGATGAGATTACGGCAGTGTTTGACGTGGATGGGTTGGCGACTGATGCGCTGGCCATTGAACGCAGCCGTTTGGACCTGACCGGGGCGCTGGCAGGGAACTCTGGCGCTGTGGGGACCTTCAACGGGGATTTGGTGTTTTCGTCCGACGGGCTGACCCTGACCAATGCGGCAATGTCTGAGGCTTTGGGCCAAGCGTTAAACGGTCGCGCCAATATCGCCTATGAAACTGGCGCGCCGGTGCAAATCAGCGGGCTTGATCTGTCGGGGACCGATTACGGGTTGTCCGGTGACATCTCTATTTTCGGGGCGGCAGAGAAGTTCCTGACACAGTTGAAGATGCGTCTGGAGGCTGATGATATCACGCGTTTTTCCGCCCTTTCCGGGCGCGATCTGGGCGGCGCGGCCCATGTTGATGTAGCGGGGCAAATTCAGCCGCTGGATGGTATGTTTGATGTGAACATCAATGGTCTGACGCGCGATCTGAAGGTCGGTGTTGACCAAGCTGATGCCGTGCTGGTCGGTGAGACAGCCCTAAGCGTCGCCGCCTTACGCGATGAGACGGGCACATTTGTGCGGGATCTGTCGCTTGAAAATGCGGCACTGACCGCCACGGGCGGTGCAGAACTGCGCAGCAATAATTCGCAAGCGCGGTTTATGGCCAAGCTGACGGACATCGCGTTGATCGCGCCGCAATATTCCGGCCCCGTGACGCTCACGGCGCAGGCCGATCAAGACAGCCGTGGCTGGACAGTCGACGCCAGCGCCGACGGTCCCTATGGGACGGCTTTGACGGCCAAAGGGCTGGCCACGGGGCCAAATGCCGTGATGAGCTTTGCCGCGGAAGTGCCTGAAATCAAAGATTTCGTACCCGATACACCGATCGAAGGAAAAGTTGCCCTGGAGGGTCTCGCGCGTCAGACGCCCGCAGGCTGGCAGGTCGACGCCAAGGCGCAAGCGCCAGAGGATGTGTCGGCCACGGTTAACGGGCCGCTGACACCCCTTGATATAGATTTCGAGGCAACTATTCCACGGGTGCAGGCCTTTGCCCCGCAGGTTGCTGGAACGCTAACCGCGTCAGGCAATCTGAGACAATCTGAGGGTGGTATTGTCATCGATGCTCAGGCCGAGGGCCCTTATGCGGCAAAGGCTGCCGTGCAAGGCGCGTTGACGCCGGTGATCGATATATCTTTCGACGCCGCGCTACCCGAGGTGAACCGCGTGGTGCCGCAGGTGAGCGGCCCGCTGACTGCCAACGGGCGGCTGCGCCAGACCGACAAGGGCTTCTTTATCGATACCTCTGCCACTGGCCTCTACGGCGCGCGGGCTATGGTTGAAGGCTTGGCAACCGGCCCTGATATGTCGCTGACCTTTGATGTGTCGCTGCCCGATGTGCAGCCCTTGATGCCCGGCGTATCTGGCCCGCTGGCGGCGACGGGAGCGATCCGGCAAACACCTGATGGCATTGCCGTAGATACCACCGCGACCGGGCCTTACGCGTCGCGGGCGCAGGTTGCGGGGGTCGTGACCGGCGCGGTGCCGGCATTAACCTACGATGTCACGATCCCGAATTTGGCGGCCTTGGTGCCGCAGTTGAACGGTCCGCTGAATGTGACGGGCACTGCGCAGCAAGAGGCCGCTGGCTGGCGCTTGAACACCAATGCTGATGGCCCTGCTGGCACGCAGGCCACGATTGCGGGGCTGGTCGGGACGGATGGGACGCTGAACATCGATATCGACGGCAATGCCCCACTGGGCCTGTCCGCGCCTTTTACGACGCCGCGTATTTTGCAAGGGCAGGCGGCGTTTGATCTAAGCGTGAACGGCCCACCGCAACTGGGGTCGGTCACGGGCACGATCCGGACTTCGAATGCATCACTTTCTGCTCCTAACCTGCGGATTGCGTTGAAAAACATCGCAGCCAATATCAACATCGGCAACAACAGCGCCCAGGTTGATCTGTCAGCGGAGAGCACAGAGGGCGGCCAGATCAAGGTCGACGGGGCCGTAGGCTTAACGGGGTCCATGGCCGCTGATTTGCAGATTGCTTTGAACAATCTGGTGCTGATTGATCCGTCGCTTTATCGCACCTCGCTGAACGGGGGGCTCAGTTTTACTGGCCCTCTGACGGGTGGCGCTCGGATCGACGGGCGGATCGATGTGGGGGAAACCAGTGTCACGGTCCCATCGACCGGCCTGACCAGCATTGGGGATATCCCGCAGATCGATTTTGTCGGCGCACCTGCTGATGTGATCGCAACCAGACATAAGGCCGGATTAAACGGCGGTGACGCGGGCACCGATGTGACTGATGACAGCAGTGGACTGGGCTATGGATTGAACGTGCGTATCAATGCGCCGAACCGGATTTTCGTGCGCGGGCGGGGTTTGGATGCCGAGCTGGGTGGCAGCCTTTTACTGACCGGCACCACCAACCAGATGATTTCGGCAGGCCGTTTTGATCTGATCCGCGGGCGGCTGGATATCCTGGGCAAGCGGTTTAACCTGACCGAGGGTGCCGTAAAGTTCCAAGGGGAACTGGTACCCTATCTGCGTTTTGTTACCGCCACGACCACCCAAACCGGCGAGGCGCGGATCATCATCGAAGGCCCTGCAACCGCGCCCGAAGTATCATTTGAATCGACCCCGGCATCGCCGCAGGACGAAGTACTGGCACAGCTGCTGTTCGGACGAAATATATCCGAGATTTCGGCCTTTCAGGCGCTGCAATTGGCTAACGCCGTTGCGACGCTTGCGGGCCGTGGCGGGGCAGGTGTGATTTCCAATTTGCGGTCTGGCTTTGGTCTGGATGATCTTGATGTGACCACCACGGACAGCGGTGCTACGGCTGTGCGCGCGGGGAAATATATCTCGGACAATGTCTATACCGATGTGACTGCGGCATCGGATGGATCAGCTGATATTTCGATCAATCTGGACATCAGCAAAAGCCTGACCGCCAAAGGCACGGTCGGGTCAGACGGGAATACGGGTATCGGGTTGTTCTTTGAAAAAGACTATTAAGTCAGCGGCTTGTCTGGGCTGAAAACGCCAAAACGGCTTTGCTCAAAAAGCATCGCGGGCGCGTTCAGGTCGGCATCATATGCGCCTTGCGTGACCTGCCCCAAGATCACCGAATGATCCCCCGCGGGATGTACTGCAAAGGTATCGCAGTAAAACGTCGCCAGACACCCAGCCAGCGTCGGGGCACCGTTGGGCCCCACTGACCATTCAACCTGATCAAACCCTTCGCCATTTGCAGCGAAATGATCTGCCAAGGGGTGTTGACCCGCGCCAAGTATATGGACGGCGAAATGTGCTGCCGTGACAAAAGCGTCGTGACGTTTCGATGATTTTCCGGGGGACCACAGCACCAATGGAGGATCAAGAGACACCGATGAAAACGAATTTGCGGTCATACCCAGTGGGCCGCGCGGCGTTTGCACCGTTACGATTGTCACGCCTGTTGCAAACCGCCCAAAGGCGCGGCGCAGGTCTGCGGTATCGTTGGTATCGGGGGTAAAATGGTGCAAGCGATCTGTCATGACGCAGCGGTGCCACGGGTGGGCGCGATTGTCCAGACGCCAAAGCATTTGGGCGCAGGGGGCATAACACGGGCTGCGGCCAACGAAATATTAACCTGCTAGGGCTTAGCTGATTGGCGAACGGTCGTTGGAACGGCGATCCTGCTGACAAAGGGAACTGCGTGTCTATTATCGAAAAGTACCGTCTGGCCTTTGATATTTCCCCTGTGCCAATGCTTTTGGTTGCCAGTGATGGCAAATTGTTGCTCGCAAACGACGGTTTTCTAGAGCTTTTTGAATATACGATTGATGAAATTCGCGAACTGAGCGTTGAGGCGCTGGTACCGGAATCGATACGCGACCATCATCCCGAGCTACGAAATGCCTATAGCCGCGCGTCGACCAAGCGCAGCATGGGGGCGGGGCGCGACCTTTATGGGGTGACTAAATCCAATAAAGTGATCCCGCTTGAACTGGGGCTTGAGCCGGTCACCGACGGGGTTGAGACGATGGCCCTGGTGGCTGCAATCGACATACGGCACCGTAAAATTCACGAGGAACGGATGCACCGTGCGATGGATGCTGCTGCGTGTGCGATGGTGATGGTCGATGGGCGGGGCACAATCGTTTTCGTAAACAAAGCGGCATCGATGCTATTTGGGTATGACGAGGACGACTTGCTGGGCCACGCTGTCGAAATGCTGATCCCCGAAGAATTCCGCCGCGCCCATCCGGTATATATCGAAAGTTTTATGAACAACCGCACGGAACGTTTCATGGGGTTGGGCAGGGATCTATATGCGCGGCGCAGTGACGGCACCCGTTTCCCCGTTGAAATCTCGCTCACCCCTGTTGATGCGCCCACGGGCACCTTGGTGATGAGCACCATCGTGGATTTGTCAGAACGTGTCGCGGCCGCCGAAGAAGTGGCCGAGAAAAGCGCCGAATTAGCGGCCTTGAATGTCGAGCTCTCCCATTTCGCTTATAGCGCAAGTCATGATCTCAAGGCTCCTCTATCCTCAATCACCGGACTTTTGACCCTATGTATCGAGGATCTGGACGACGGGTGCATCGAGGGCGTGCGTGAAAACCTGTGCAAGGTGATTGAGATCAGCCGTCGTAGTGCCAGCAAGGTTGAGGGCGTTTTGCAGATCGCACGTGCAGGCCGCGACGGGATGCCAGCCACCGAAGTTTCGCTTGAAACCACAATTCGGGAGATTTGGGTCGATCTGACAGGCGACACCAGCGATACAGAGCTATCGCTTGATTTTTCTCATGAAGGGCCGGTTGTGACGGAATTGCCAACTTTGAAGGTGATTGTCGAAAACATGTTGTCCAATGCATTGCGTTATGTCGATGCATCAAAACCGGAGCACCGGATCTGCGTGAAAAGTGAACCGGCCCCCCCCGGCGTCAAAATATCCATTTCGGACAATGGTATTGGTATCTCCGAAGAAAATTTACCTAAGGTTTTTCAGATGTTTAAAAGGTTGGATGACCGCAGCGGCGATGGTTTGGGCTTGTCTTTGGTTCAAAAGCAAGTCGAACGTCTGGGCGGCGCGATCAAGGTGTCCAGCACCGAAGGAGAGGGCACCACGATTTCCTTCACCCTCCCAGAAATGGAGATTGCGTGTGACTGACATCCCTGTGGTCATTGTCGATGATAACGTGACCGATCGTTATATCGTCCGCAGACGTCTGGCCAAAGCTGGCGGGTTCGGCCAGATATTCGAGGCTGATAATGGCGATGACTTTTTAAACCGGCTTAAGAATGGTGATTTTCATAACGAGCCTCCAGACGCCCCTTTGCTGATCTTGATGGATGTCAATATGCCCCGCAAGACCGGCTTTGAAACGATCGCAGAGCTTGAAGAACTGATCGATAAAGGCGCGCAGCAGCCGAGTATGGTTGTGATGATGCTGACCTCATCCAGCAACCCGCGCGACATGGAGCAAGCAGAGCAACTGGAAACGATCAACGGCTATGTTTTCAAACCCCTTGATGATGAAGGAGTACGTAAAATTCACACGCTTTATCGATGAGTCGTGCACGCATTGGCTATTGGAATGATCCAGCGTCAGTGCGGGGCGGGACAGCACAGATATGAAAAGGGGCACCCGATCAGATGCCCCCCTACCTTGATGGATAACGCAATCCGTGTCCGGAAAAAATGCGTTAGCGGTTCATCCGGTTTTCGATCAGCTCGTCGACAACCTCGGGCTCCGCCAGCGTTGAAGTATCGCCAAGCGCGCCGAAGTCGTTTTCCGCAATCTTGCGCAGGATACGGCGCATGATTTTGCCCGAACGCGTTTTTGGCAAACCCGGTGCCCATTGGATCAGGTCTGGTGACGCGATTGGGCCGATTTCGGTACGGACCCAGTTGCGCAATTCGGTGCGCAGCTCTTCCGTAGGCTCTTCGTCTGCCATCAACGACACGTAGCAATAGATGCCTTGGCCCTTGATATCATGAGGGTATCCCACCACGGCGGCCTCGGCCACCTTGGGGTGGGCGACAAGCGCGCTTTCGACCTCGGCTGTGCCCATGCGGTGGCCCGACACGTTGATCACGTCGTCGACGCGGCCGGTGATCCAGTAATCGCCGTCTTCGTCGCGGCGGCAGCCGTCACCAGTAAAGTAGTAGCCCTTGTAGTCGCTGAAATAGGTCTTTTCGAACCGTTCGTGATCGCCCCAAACGGTGCGCATCTGACCGGGCCAGCTGTCAGCAATGCAGAGCACACCTTCGACGCCGTTGCCTTCGATAATGTCGCCGCTGGCGGGTTCCAGAACAACCGGTTTGATGCCAAAAAACGGTTTCATCGCGGCACCGGGTTTTGTGGCGTGGGCACCGGGCAGCGGGGTCATCAAATGGCCGCCGGTTTCAGTTTGCCACCAGGTGTCAACGATGGGGCAAGTCCCCTTACCGACAACATCATTGTACCAATTCCACGCTTCGGGGTTGATCGGCTCGCCCACGGTTCCGAGCAGTTTAAGACTGCTAAGATCGCAGCCTTCGACAAATTCGGCCCCTTTGCCCATCAAGGCACGGATGGCGGTGGGGGCGGTATAGAATTGGTTAACCTTGTGCTTTTCGCAGATTTGCCAGAAGCGGCTGGCGTCCGGATAGGTTGGCACGCCTTCGAACATCAGCGTGGTCGCGCCATTGGCCAGCGGGCCGTAGACGATATAGCTATGGCCCGTGACCCAGCCCACATCGGCCGTGCACCAATAGACATCGCCGTCGTGGTAATCAAATGTGACCTCGTGGGTCATCGCGGCATAGACCAGATAGCCGCCCGTGGAATGCACCACGCCTTTGGGTTGGCCGGTCGAGCCTGAAGTGTAGAGGATAAACAGCGGATCTTCGGCATTCATGGCTTCGGGGGCGCATATGTCGGCGGCGTCTTTTGCCAGCGCCTTATAGTCGAAATCGCGGCCTTCGGTCCATGTCGTCTGACCGCCGGTGCGTTTCACAACCAAACATTTGACGCTGTCTTTGCAATGCAGCAGCGCCTGGTCGGCGTTTGTTTTCAAGGGGGTGGCCTTGCCGCCGCGCGGGGCGTAGTCGGCGGTAATGACGACTTTGGCCTCTGACCCGTTGACCCGTGATGCCAAAGCATCGGGCGAAAAACCGGCAAAGACGATAGAATGGATGGCCCCGATCCGCGCGCAAGCCAACATCGCATAGGCCGCTTCGGGGATCATCGGCAGATAGATCACGACCCGGTCGCCTTTGCCCACGCCCAAATCGCGCAGGATGTTGGCCATTTTGCAGGTCTGCGCGTGGAGTTCTTTATAGGTGATGTGTTGCGCGGCTTCTTCGGGGTTGTCGGGCTCCCAAATGATCGCGGTTTGATCGCTGCGGGTTTCCAGATGGCGGTCGATACAGTTGGCGCTGACGTTCAGCTCTCCATCCGCGAACCAGTTGATTTTCACCTGACCAAAGGTGAAATCCACGTCCTTGACGGTGGTAAAGGGCGTCATCCAGTCAACGCGTTGTGCCTGTTCGCGCCAGAACCCGTCTGCATCCTCGATCGACGCTTTGTACATCGCGTCATATTTGGCCGCGTTTACATGGGCACCCTCTGCCATTTCGGTGGATGGCGGATAGGTTTTGGCTGCGTTGGACATTTTTTCCTCCCTCAAGGATCTTAACACACAAATGACCGCTTCAACCTGACGGTTGGCTCGGTTCTCCCGTATCGGATCATAGCGCCAACTGAAAAGATGTGAATAAGTATCTGTAATGGCGGGGTTTGTGTGTAAAGATTTTTCCGTATTCCGCGCTTGTTTGTAAATTTTTGCCAGCGATGCGGGAAAATACTCCAATTTTGCCGCTGATTACATGTTAACGCGACACGGCATTTTACACGTACAGGTGGCGGCGAAAACTGGATTCGTTCGAACCGCGTGAACCGGCGAAGGCCCAAGGGTGTTCTGGGGTTGGCAGACTTGTGCTGCGCGGTTAATGTTTCGGCAAGCGGAACCCATAGGTCCGCATCAAGGGAGAAACCACATGAACAACCTTTTGAACGGCGCAGCAGTTTGCGCCCTGACTTTTGCATTTGCATCGCAAGCCGCGGCAACCGAATGGAACGCGTCAGTATGGGGCAAGCGCCGCGCCTTTACCGAGCATGTTGAAAAAATCGCCGAGCTGGTGTCCGAAAAAACCGGCGGTGAATTCACCATCAACGTAAGCTATGGCGGCCTGTCCAAGAACCGCGATAACCTGGATGGTATTTCCATCGGTGCCTTCGAGATGGCCCAGTTCTGTGCGGGTTACCATGCGGACAAAAACCGCGCGATCACCGTGCTTGAGCTGCCTTTTCTGGGTGTAAGCAACCTCGAAGAAGAAGTCGCCGTATCCCGCGCCGTTTATGCGCACCCCGCTGTGACCAAAGAGATGGCACAGTGGAACGCGCGGATGCTGATGACGTCGCCAATGCCGCAATATAACCTTGTAGGCACGGGCGAGCCGCGCGACACATTGGCCAAGTTCGACGGCATGCGCGTGCGCGCAACCGGCGGTCTGGGCAAAGCGTTCGAAGCCGTTGGCGCGGTGCCAACATCCGTGACGTCATCCGAGGCGTATAACGCCATGGAATCGGGTGTTGTTGATACGGTCGCCTTTGCGCAGCATGCGCATCTTAGCTTTGGCACCATCAACAAAGCCGACTGGTGGACCGCGAACCTGAACCCCGGCACTGTCAACTGCCCGGTAGTGGTGAACATTGACGCCTATGATGCCCTGTCTGACGCTGAGAAAACGGCGCTCGACAGCTCGGTCGACGAGGCGTTGGATCACTACCTGGCCAACTACGGCGAATTGCTGGCCCGTTGGGATTCCGTTTTGGAAGAGAAAGGCGTTGAAAAAGTGATGTTCGCGCCCGAAGTCATCGCGGAATTCAAAGCCAAGGCTGCCGATCCTGCCCGCGAAGCGTGGATCAAGGACATGGAAGCCCAAGGCATTCCGGGTCAGGAATTGTATGACCTTGTGATGACCACATTGGAAAAAGAACGCGCCTCTAACTAAGGTGTATCACGGGGGCTGCGCATAGGCGTGGCCCCTTTTTGCGTTTTTGCCCCCCTTTTTTGAAAGGAAAGCGTCATGGCCGGATCCTCTGCCGTGCTTGAAGATGGCAGCTTGCTCAGCCGTCTCGACAAAGGACTTTTGCGTCTTGAAACTGCCTTTGCCCTCGCGTCGGGCGTCGCGGTTTTCATGCTGATGGTGCTGGCCGTTTGGTCGGTGGGCGGGCGCAAGTTTTTCGCGACACCCTTGGCCGGTTATGTGGACTGGATTGAATTTGCCATGCCGCTGATCGCCATAATGGGGATTTCCTATACCCAGCGAAACGGTGGCCACGTGCGGATGGATATTCTGATCGGCCAACTTAAGGGGCGCGCTCTTTGGGCGGCCGAGTTTTTCTCGGTGGTGTTGATTTTCATCCTGATGCTGGCGTTGATCTGGGGATCATGGGCACATTTTCAGCGTAGCTTTGATTTCGCGGCACCGTTCTGGAGCAGGGATAGTTCGATTGATATCGGCCTGCCGATCTGGCCCGCGAAACTGATTGTGCCGCTGGCGTTCAGCGTGCTTGCCTTGCGATTGCTGCTGCAAATCTGGGGCTACGGGCGCGCATTTGTTTTGGGGTTGGAACACCCCGTTGCTGTACCGCTGGTACAATCTGCCGCAGAACAGGCTATGGCCGAAGCGGAACATCTAGATGGGCGGGACTGATCATGGATTCTATTGAAATCGGCCTATGGGTTTCGGGCGGCATGTTGTTGATGGTTGTTCTTGGCATGCGCGTGGCTTTTGCTGCGGCATTGGCGGGGGTGGTCGGCCTTGTTTGGATATTCTGGGCCAAAAAGGGCATGCAATGGTCCGAGCTGGATTGGGCGCTGACGGTCGCGATCAAAACCGCGGGGCAGGTGCCCCATTCCAAGGTGTCCAGCCAAACGCTTAGCCTGATCCCGACCTTCATTTTGATCGGGTTTCTGGCCTATTACGCGGGGCTGACCCGCGCCTTGTTCGAGGCCGCGAAACGTTGGATCGCATGGTTACCGGGCGGCTTGGCGGTTTCGACCGTGTTCGCGACGGCTGGTTTTGCGGCCGTGTCAGGTGCTTCGGTGGCGACGGCGGCGGTGTTCGCACGGATCGCGATCCCGGAAATGCTGGCCATCGGCTATAATAAGAAATTCGCGGCGGGCGTGGTTGCTGCTGGTGGTACATTGGCATCACTGATCCCGCCCTCGGCCATTTTGGTGATCTACGCCATCATCGTTGAACAGGACGTGGGCAAGCTGTTGCTGGCGGGCTTTATTCCCGGTGCGTTTTCGGCAGTGGTTTATGCGATCCTGATCGTAGGTATTGCGGCCATCTGGAAGAACGTCGGGCCCCCCGTGGGCGGCTTTACATGGCGACAGCGGTTTGAATCCCTGCCTGCGGCCTTACCGATCTTTGCCGTGGTCATCATCATTATCTTCTTCGTCTACAACCCCTTCGGCGACGCATGGGGTACCCCTACCGAGGGCGGTGCCGTGGGCGCATTCATCGTGTTCCTGATGGCACTGTATCGTGGCATGCGCTGGACCGAGCTCAAGGACGCCTTGCTGGAAACTGCCAAGCTGACGGTGATGATTTTCACCATCATCTGGGGCGTGTTGATCTATGTGCGTTTCCTTGGCTTTGCGGATCTTCCCGGTGCTTTTTCCGATTGGATTTCCGGGCTTGAGGCGTCACCGACGTTGATTTTGATCTGTATCTTGCTGGCCTATGCCGTGTTGGGGATGTTCATGGATGCCATTGGCATGCTGCTGCTGACCCTGCCGGTGGTGTACCCTGCTGTCATGGCATTAAACGGGGGCGAATTCGTGTCGGCTGCGGACAGTGCCTTTGGCATGTCAGGCCCGATGTGCGCAATCTGGTTCGGCATTTTGGTGGTCAAGATGGCCGAGTTCTGTTTGATCACCCCACCCATCGGGTTGAACTGCTTTGTCGTTGCGGGTGTACGCCCTGACCTAAGCGTTCAGGACGTGTTCAAAGGCGTGATGCCGTTCTTTGTTGCTGATGCTGTGACAATTGGCTTGCTCGTGGCTTTCCCGGCCATTGTGCTTTGGTTGCCCTCACTCGCTGGCTAATCCGGCGCGTTGTTGTTCCCTGCTATCCTCGGGTTTGACCTGTTCTGCGGACAGGAAATGCCCGATGGTATGCAGGGGCTCAAAGTTTTCGCAGATGACTTTGAAAACCACCAAGAACGGTACGGCGACCAACGCACCTGCAATGCCCCATAGCCAGCCCCAGAAAACGACAGTCAGAAATACGGCGACGGTATTCATCTCAAGCCGCCGGCCAACCAGCCACGGGGTGACAATCTGCCCCTCGACCATGGTGAGCATCAGATAGCCCAACGGGGCCAGCAGCGCATAACCAAGGCTGTCAAAGGTCACGATTGAAAACCCGGCGACAAGCAACACGCCGCCAAACCCGCCAATGTAGGGCAGGAAATTCAACATAAACGCGGCAACCCCCCAAATATAGGCGGACGGCATGCCCAAGGCTGTCAAATAGAGACCGACGCAAATCCCAAGACCGGCATTGATGGAAGCGATGGTCAGCAGATAGCGGGATACACGTTTTTCGACATCATACACCGTTTGCAGCGCACGCTTTTTACCCGAAAGCGTTGGCATGGACTGCACCAGCTTGAGATAGAACATTTCCCCCGATGACAGCAGGAACAGCGCAAGGATCAAGATAACAGCCAGCGACGCACCCGTGGTGCTGACCGTATCCATCGCGGTGTCCAGCAGACCGGGCTGGCGCACGACAACCTCTTTGGGGTCTTGGACGCCGCCATTGCCGATCTTTTCCACCTCTTCGCTGGCGGAACGCATATTTTCGACTGCCTGGCTAACACCGGCAAGCTTTTGTTTGATCTCATTGCCCATTTGGGGAATTTCGTCGCTCCACAATGCGACTGTCCCGGCTGATAGCAGCACGATCGACAAGATCACCAACGCGGTTGCGACCACCAACACGATTGCTGACGCCACATGCGGCACGCCAATTCGGAACAGACCACGCGATACAGGGCTAAGGGTGAGGGCCAGCAGAAAACCTAGCAAAATCGGTAGGATAAGGTCTTTGGCAAAATAGGCCGTCACAAATAGCGAGATCAGGACCAGCATTTGCAAAGAGCGCCGGATTGAGGGCAGGTGTTCCACAAGGTTTTCCAATAAGCACAGGGATATCTAACAAACGCGCCAACTGCACAAAAGGTTCACGCGCGCGTGATTGATTTTGGCCATCTGCCCTATTCCCCTCTCGCGAAGACCGCCAATCTGTGCTGATGTGCGCGCAAATGTCTGAAAGCGGAGAAATCGCAATGCCCATCACGCCCCTCGGTCTGGACCCGACCCTTTGCTTTATCGGGGGCGCGTGGGTGCCATCGCTGGGGGGCGGGCGTGTGTCGCTGCTCAACCCCTCTGACGGGGCGCATTTATGCGAGATTGCGCGCGGATCAGATGCAGACATCGACCGCGCCGTTCAGGCCGCCGGTGCGGCCTTGGCAGGGGATTGGGGACGCGCCACGGCTGCCGAACGCGGGCGGGTTCTGGCCAAGATCGGGCAGGGCGTTTTGGACAACGTCGAAGAGCTGACCCAGCTTGAGGCATTGGACGTGGGCAAGCCGCTGAAACAGGCGCGCGCCGATGTTTTGGCGCTGGCCCGCTATATGGAGTTTTACGCCGGTGCTTGCGATAAATTGCATGGCGAAACGATCCCCTATCTGGACGGGTATACCGTCTATACTTTGCGTGAACCGCATGGGGTCACGGGGCATATCATCCCATGGAATTACCCCATGCAGATCATCGGACGCTCGGTCGGGGCCGCGCTGGCGATGGGTAACGCTGCTGTGCTGAAACCGGCCGAGGAAGCCTGCCTGACGGCGCTGGCCTTTGCCCAAATCGCCCATGCGGCAGGCCTGCCAGGCGGTGCACTGAACGTGGTGCCGGGATTGGGGGCCGAGGCGGGTGCCGCGCTTACCCGTCATCCGGGGGTGCATCACGTGTCGTTTACCGGATCGGTGGGCGTCGGCAAATTGATCCAGGAAACCACCGCCCGCAATGTCGTGCCTGTCACGCTGGAACTGGGGGGCAAGTCGCCGCAATTGGTGTTTGACGACGCCGATATTGATGCGGCGCTGCCGTTTTTGGTGAATTCAGGTATCCAGAACGCGGGCCAGACCTGTTCGGCGGCCTCGCGGATATTGGTGCAGCGTGGGGTCTATGACCGCATCGTGTCGCAGATGGGCGCGCGGTATAACGCGTTGCGCGTCGGGCCAGCCCTGGCCGATCTGGATGTGGGGCCGTTGATCTCTGCCCGGCAGAAAACCATCGTGGGCGGGTATCTGGAGCAAGGGGACGCGCTTGAGGTTGTTGGCCGTGGACAGATCATGCCCGATGCCCCCGAAAACGGTGCCTATGTCGCGCCCACCTTGTTTGCCGGTGTCGCCCCTGATCATGTGCTGGCCCAGCAGGAGATTTTTGGACCCGTTCAGGTGATCATCCCCTTCGATACTGAGGAAGAGGCCGTGCGCATCGCCAACGGCACAGAATTCGGCCTTGTCGCGGCGGTGTGGTCGCAAAACGGGGCGCGGCAGATGCGGCTGGCCAAACAATTGCGCGCCGGCCAGGTGTTCCTGAACAACTACGGCGCTGGTGGCGGGGTTGAGCTGCCCTTTGGCGGTGTCGGTCTGTCTGGACATGGCCGAGAAAAGGGGTTTGAGGCGCTGTATGGCTTTTCAACACTGAAAACCGTCGCGGCCTTTCATGGCTGATCGACGCTCACTCCAATGTGGCGCGATCAACTGCGATCAAGCCCAACTGACGCGCGGCGCTTAGCGCCAAAACCGGGCTGTCCGGTCCGCCTGCACTGATCTGATAGACGCGCATGGCGGCGCGGGTGGGCGCGTCGTAATTCCCTGAAATCTCTCCGTCATAGACGCCCCGCGCTTCAAGCGCGCGCTGCAAGGTCTCAACGAATTCAGGGGTCATTTGCGCGGCACATGGGGTCTCGAACCAGTTATCGACGCGGGGCTTTACGATCTGCTGCCGGGTTTCGGTGCGGTAGATGGGAAAGGCCTGAACCTCTCCGGTTGAACTGATCTGCGCGGGCTGGACCTGTACCTGCTCGGTCACGGTTTCAATCACAGCGGGAGAGACGGTGCGCCCCCAGCAGGTTCCGGGCGCTGCACCCGTGGGGCCTTGGGTGGTTGCCTCGATCACGCCCGGCTCTGGCGGTGGGATATCGGCGGGCGAAACATCGCAGCCTGACACCGCAACGCAGGACAGTGCGCCCATGCAGCCCATTAACACGTTTGATCCTGAAATCACCTGTCTGCCCTGCCTTTACCGGTCTTGGGTTTTGTCGCAATCTAGCCCGTTTTTTCGGCGATGCCTAGCGCAATGCCCAAACGCTGCGGGTTTGACGAATTCGTGCATAAACTGCCGCGCAAAAGGGGGTGGCGAAGGGGGGCAGGGCTGGCTACATATGTGGCGATATTTATTGCACAGGGGGTCATGATGGCCAAAATCACCTACGTAGAGCACAGCGGCACAGAGCATGTGGTGGATGTGGCCAATGGCATGACCGTCATGGAAGGTGCGCGCGACAACAATATTCCGGGGATTGAGGCCGATTGCGGCGGGGCCTGTGCCTGCTCGACCTGTCACGTCTATGTGGACCCGGCTTGGGTCGACAAAGTACCGGCCAAGGACGATATGGAAGAAGACATGCTGGATTTCGCCTATGAGCCTGATCCAGAACGCTCGCGGCTGACCTGCCAGATCAAGGTGACAGACGCGCTGGACGGTTTGCGCGTCCAAATGCCGGAAAAGCAAATCTGATGCCGGCGGGGGCGCGGCGTCAGCTGGCGCACCTGCCCAAACGTATCGCCCGCCACGCGCAGCAAATGTTGTGCGTGTCGCTGATGGTGTTGGTGCCCTGCTGGGCTGCGGCTCAATCCATTACTGCCGCACGCTATGCCGACCCGACAACGCGCTATGATCACGGCGTGCTGGGCGATGCCGTCGAATGGGGCACGCTTGAGATCACGTTGGATGATGGTACCAAGCGGCGCTTTATCCTGCCCGAAACACTGGTGTTCGAGGATACAGCCCCAAGGCTCGCCGACCTTGATGCCGACGGATCACCCGAAATTATAGTGGTTGAAAGCAGCCTAACCGCAGGTGCGCGGTTGACCGTCTATGGGCCAAATGGCCGTCTGGCCATGACAGATCACATCGGACGCAAAAACCGCTGGCTGGCCCCCGTCGGGGCCGCTGATTTCACCGGCGACGGCCGGTTAGAGATCGCGATGGTGGTAACACCCCATCTTGCAGGAAAACTGGTGATCTTGGCCTTTGATGGCACGGAACTGTTGCCGATCGCCACGACCACCAACCTGACCAATCACCGCATTGGCGACCGGGACATCGCAGGTGGCATTCGCATCTGCGAAAATACGCCCCAGATGATTTTGGCGCAGATGCCGTGGCGCAACTCTGACGATACGACAATGGTTGCAGTCAGCCTTGTAAACAGAACGCTAAAGGTCGCCCCATTCAAAGAACCGTTTACCGCAAAAAACATTGCACAAGCCAAAGACTGTACGATCCATCCACGATAGACGCAGGCCTTCATTCCAAATGGTCCAAAATCCTGGGGGTCCGGGGGCTAGCCCCCAGTCCGACATCTGATTACGTCAGCGCACGCCAGCCAATATCACGCCGGAAAAAACCACCGGGCCAATCAACCGCTTCGACCATTTCATAAGCCCGCGCCTGCGCCTCGGCCAGGCTGTCGCCTCGCGCGGTGACGTTCAACACACGTCCACCCACAGAAACGATCTGTCCGTCTTTCTCGGCTGTGCCTGCGTGAAACACCATATTGCGGCTGTCCTCGGGCAAAGCATCAAGGCCCCCAATCACGCTGCCCTTGTCATAGTCACCGGGATAGCCCAACGCGGCCATTACCACCGTGACTGCGTGATCATTGGCCCAGTTGACTCTCATCTCTGACAGACGGGTTTCAGCGGCAGCATGCAGCAGGTCAAGGACCTGCGCACCCAGCCGCATCATCAGCACCTGACATTCAGGGTCGCCAAAGCGGGCGTTGTATTCCACCAACCGGGGCACCCCGTCTTTGATCATCAGCCCTGCATAAAGCACACCTTGATAAGGCATGCTGCGTTTTGACATTTCGGCCATGGTGGGGCGGATGATATCGGCCAGGGCGCGTTCGGCGATTTCGTCTGTCAGAACGGGCGCGGGGGAATAGGCCCCCATGCCGCCGGTGTTCGGCCCGGTGTCGCCATCGCCCACGCGTTTGTGGTCTTGGGCGGTGCCGATGGGCAGCACGGTGTCGCCGTCGCATAACACAAAGAACGATGCCTCTTCGCCGTCCATAAACTCTTCGATCACGACCTCAGCACCGGCGTCGCCAAAGGTGCCGTCGAACATGGTATCAACCGCCGCCAGCGCTTCGGCATCGGTCTCGGCGATGATCACGCCTTTGCCAGCGGCCAG
This sequence comes from Sulfitobacter marinus, assembly GCF_900116285.1. Taxonomy (GTDB): domain Bacteria; phylum Pseudomonadota; class Alphaproteobacteria; order Rhodobacterales; family Rhodobacteraceae; genus Sulfitobacter; species Sulfitobacter marinus. Next base: position 466,022 of record NZ_FPAJ01000002.1, read on the forward strand.
ACCGTCGGCCTTGATCACGATGGGGGCAGGGTGGTCGGCCAGATAGGCGCGGGCCGATGCGGCATCGGTGAAATGGCCATAGGCGGCTGTGGGCGCGTTCGCGGCATCGCAGATTTCCTTGGTGAACGCCTTTGAAGCCTCAAGCGCTGCGGCAGCTTTCGACGGGCCAAACACCAGAAAACCTGCGTTGCGCAGGTCATCCGCGACACCAGCGGCAAGCGGTGCCTCGGGGCCGATAATCACGAAATCAATGCTGTTTTCATCCGCAAACCCGACCACAGCCGCGCCTTCGTTAATATCAAGGGATGCACATTCAGCAATCGCCGCGATGCCCGCATTGCCCGGTGCCACGATCAGCTTGTCGCATTTGGGGTTTTGCAATACGGCCCAAGCAAGGCTGTGTTCGCGCCCGCCGCTGCCCAAAATGAGGATGTTCATGGCTGCACTCCCTTGGCCTTGGTTGCTGCGCGTTCTAAGCTGGGACAGGTAAAGACACAAGATAGAGACGAAAGACGCCTGCATGGACCTGATCGACGATCCCCGCGAGGGCCAGAACAGCCCTGAATTTACCGTGACCGAGCTTTCGGGCGCGATCAAGCGGGTGATCGAGGGAGAATTCGGCCATGTTCGGATTCGTGGCGAGGTCGGGCGCGTCAGCCGCCCGCGATCGGGGCATATCTATCTGGATCTCAAGGATGACAGTTCGGTGATTTCCGGCGTGATCTGGAAAGGTGTGTCGGCGCGGCTGGAAACCCAACCCGAAGAGGGGATGGAGGTGATTGCCACGGGTCGCATCACCACTTTTGGTGGGCAGTCGAAATACCAGATCGTTATCGAAGACATCAAACCGGCGGGCATGGGCGCGCTGATGGCGTTGCTGGAAAAACGCAAGGCGGCGTTGCAGGCCGAGGGGCTGTTCGCGCCGGAACGCAAACGGGCGCTGCCCTATCTGCCGGATGTGATCGGGGTGGTTACCTCGCCCTCGGGCGCTGTGATCCGCGATATTCTGCACCGGTTGCGCGACCGGTTCCCGCGCAAGGTGCTCATCTGGCCCGTGGCCGTGCAGGGGGCGAAATGCGCGCCCGAAGTCGCGCGGGCCATCGAAGGATTTAACAAGCTGACGCCGGGCGGGGCAGTTCCGCGTCCTGATCTTCTGATCGTGGCGCGGGGCGGCGGGTCGGTCGAAGACCTCTGGGGCTTTAACGAGGAGATCGTGGCGAGGGCTGCGGCGGCATCGGATATTCCGCTGATCTCGGCGGTGGGGCACGAGACGGACACGACCTTGATTGATTATGTGTCGGACAAACGCGCGCCTACGCCCACCGCTGCGGCAGAGCTGGCCGTGCCTGTACGCCATGAACTCGTCGCTTGGCTCGACGGGCAAGAGGCGCGGATGACACGGGCGCTAAGCCAAGGATTAATGCGCCGCGATCAGCGTTTGCGCGATATGGCGCGGGCCTTGCCACGGGCCGACAGTCTGCTGGATGGGCCACGGCAAAAGCTGGACGTTCTGGGCGGGCGGCTTGGGCCTGCGCTGACCGCAGGCGTGCAAAAACGTAAAGTTCGGCTGGCGGACATGTCTGGCGTGCTGCGCCCGGGTACCCTGACGCGGGCTTTGCAATCTGAACAGCGACGGTTGGCCGCGCTGTCATCGCGGTTCCGGCCCGAGGCGCTGGTGCAAGACCACAAGCGCAAAACCGAAGCGTTTCAAGCGCTTGCGCAGCGTCTTTCGGATGCGGGCCAACGTCAAACCCAAGGCTGGCGCAAGCAAATCGCGGGGCTGGACCGCTTGCATGAAATGCTCAGCTATAAATCGACCCTCGCGCGCGGCTACGCCGTGGTGCGCGGGGATGGTGGTTTGGTCACCACCAAAAAGGCCGCCCAAGACGCCACATCGCTTGAGATTGAATTCGCCGACGGCCGCATGCAGATCGGCGGAAAACAGGCAGCACGCAAGGCCGCAAAGAAGCCGCCCGAGCAAGGTAACCTGTTTTAAACGCTGGTATTAAACGCCGATCTTTGGCCCGAGGCACAGCAGCTTTTCGTCGATGTCTTCCGCCTCGTATAGCTCGGTCGTGGCGGGGTTATTCTCGAACCGTGCGATCAGGCCTTGGCTGGATTTCTCAAAGGTCCAGCATTGCGGATCGGGGTTGTCGTCGTAGGTAAAGCAAATCTGGCCATTGTCCTCATACCACGCTCCCGGTTTGCATTCCCCATCCAGAAACGACCATTCCACACGGCGGTTGCTCAGATAGCGTTCAGCGCCATAGGCTTGACCGTTACTGTTGTAAAACAATGTTTTACCGCGTGTGTAGTCATCAAATTCCTGCGCTGTCATTGCGGTTTGCGCCGCCAGCGGGGTGGTGCTGAGCAAGGCAAGGGACATAAGCACATGTTTCATAGGGCAAGCTTGCCAGAAACGATGCGGCTGATCCAGCGGTTACGCGGTTTGTTGCCAGCGGGCGACACGGCGATCCATGACGCGCCGCCATATGGGTGGCACCAGCGCCAGCGCGGCCATCACGGGCAGTGATCGCGGCAAGATGGGCATGCTGTCCGGCGAGACTTCAAGCGCGGGAAAGGCGCGGGCGGGGCGCATATGATGGTCGGAATGGCGCGGGGCGTTCAGCATCATCGCCGATGAATACCATTGCGGTGCGTTCCAGCTGTGCTGGGGGCCAACGGGCTCCATCCGGCCATCTGCGCGGGGTTTTCTGCGCAACCCGTAATGCTGCACATAATCAGACATCAGCAATTGCATCTGCGCATAAAGAGCGACGGCGAGCAGATGCAAAACGCCAGCCCAACCAGCGATGATCGCGGCCACGCCAAGGGTTAGTGCAGCCCCCGCAACATATGCGACATAAGGGTGCGTCCAGATCGGCAGCGCTGCTGCGCGCGCGCGGTGTTTGGTTTCGGCATGCAGCCCGGCCACGAATTCCCCCCGCAGCGCGCGCAGGGCAAAGGCATAGAACCCTTCGCCCAAACGGGCCGAGTTCGGGTCGGCATCGGTGGCGACGTGAATGTGATGCACGCGCAGATGCGCGGAGACGTGATGCCCGTATAACAGCGAGCAATAGATCGCCGTGCCGATACGGCGGGTCCAGCGGTTGCTGGCGTGGACCAGCTCATGCGCGTTGGAGTTCGAGACTTGGCCAAAGAACATTCCCAAGCCCAGGAAAATCAGTACCTTATCCGTGGCGTTCAACTGGTCGCCCGCCAGCGCCCAGACCCCCAAGGGCAACAGCACAAAATGCGCGGCGGCTAAGGTGAGGCTGATGCCACGCCCGGATTTATCACGCACGAGGACGCGCCGCGTGATGCGGTCCAGCGTAAACACCAGCAGGGTGATCGACAGCAAAGCTGCCAGCGGCCAGACCCCGCCAAAAAGGCAGGCCAGCGCCAAAAGTACGGCGGGGGTCAGGCTGGCAATGGCGTACCAGATCATCAGGGCGGCTCCCTTTGTGGGCTACAAGTTTCTTATAGGCGAAATGCGGCGCGCAAAAGGGCGCAACCTGTCACAAGCACCGCGTAAAGTATTAGGGAAGGGTCGTTTTTTGATTATGAGGGGCGGTGCAAGTTTGCTAGCGTAGCCGGAACATCAAGGTGAGGGGGCCGATATGGCATTGGATGAGCACAAAAAATCCGGCGGCAAAGACCCCGAAAAAGGCGTGTGGAAATCCGGCAAAGGCAAGGGACGTTCCCACACCAAGGGCCGCCAGTTGGACGATACGGCCTGGGACGAAGTGCGGGCATTGTTGGGCGACAAACCTCGTCGTGCCGATTTGCTGATCGAACATCTGCACCTGATTCAAGACGAATATGGCCACCTGTCTGCTGCGCATCTGCGTGCCTTGGCCGAAGAAATGCGCATGAGCATGGCCGAGGTCTATGAGGTCGCGACCTTTTATGCGCATTTCGATGTGGTGAAAGAGGACGAGACACCTCCGCCCGCGTTGACCATCCGCATCTGCGATTCACTGGCCTGCGAAATGGCAGGCGCGCAAGCGTTGAAGTCGGCGCTTGAGGATGGGTTGGACGCCGCCGAGGTGCGTGTTGTGCGCGCGCCTTGCATGGGCCGCTGCGACACTGCGCCCGCGCTTGAGATCGGCCATAACTTTGTCGACAACGCGACCTTGGAGAAAGTCGAAGCCGTGATTGATGCGGGCGATACCCACGTGCATCTGCCTGATTACGAAGTGTTTTCCGATTATGTAGGTGCTGGCGGGTATGAAACCCTCACGACCCTGCGCAACAGCGGAGATTGGGAAGCGGTTCAAGACCAACTGCTTGAGGCCGGCGTGCGCGGTCTGGGCGGGGCTGGTTTCCCGTCGGGCAAAAAATGGGGGTTCGTGCGGGCAAATCCGGGCCCGCGCTATATGGCCGTAAACGGCGACGAGGGCGAGCCGGGCACGTTCAAGGATCGTTGGTATCTGGAACGCGTGCCACATCAATTCCTTGAGGGGATGCTGATCGCCGCATGGGCGGTCGAGGCGGAAAAAGTGTTCTTATACATGCGCGACGAGTATCCGCAGGTGCTGGCGCTTTTGCGGATAGAAATCGCAGCGCTCGAAGAGGCAGGACTGGTTGAACCGGGGTATATTGATCTGCGGCGCGGGGCTGGTGCCTATATCTGCGGCGAGGAATCCGCGATGATCGAAAGCATCGAGGGCAAGCGCGGCATGCCGCGCCATCGGCCACCCTATGTGGCGCAGGTCGGCATCTTTGGCCGCCCCACATTGGTACATAACATTGAGACATTGCACTGGGTTACACGGGTGTGCCGCGAGGGGCCGCAAGTGATGAACAGCACGGAAAAGAATGGGCGCAAAGGGCTGCGCAGTTTCTCGGTTTCGGGACGCGTGGCCAAACCCGGCATGTATGTCATGCCAGCCGGATCAACCATCACCGACATCATCAGGGTGGCAGGGGGCATGGCCGTCGGACATGTGTTCAAGGCCTATCAACCGGGCGGACCGTCATCAGGTTTGTTGCCCGCATCAATGGCCGATATCGCGATGGATTTTGATGTATTGCAAGAACACGGGTCGTTCATCGGCTCGGCAGCGGTTGTTGTGCTGTCCGAACATGACAGCGCCAAAGCGGCGGCTTTGAATATGTTGCGGTTCTTTGAAGATGAAAGCTGTGGTCAATGTACGCCTTGCCGCGTGGGCTGTGAAAAGGCGGTCAAGCTGATGCAGGCGGATAACTGGGATCAACCGCTGCTTGAGGAACTGTCGCAAGCCATGGTCGACGCATCGATTTGCGGGCTGGGGCAGGCCGCACCCAATCCGATCCGCTTGGTGATGAAGCATTTCTCGGACGAGATATAGCGCGCAGCAATCGTGCCGAACCTGTCGGTGGCAATTATGGTAACGCGGTCAAAATAATCGGGCTGCGCCTGCCGCCTTGCTGGTCTGTACCGCGCGACATCATGCACGTCTCTGTGCAGGTGCTGCCTGTTCTTTGTCAGCAATAAGTGTCGGTGACTAATTCTGCGCAGCAGAAAGTTGCTTTTTGTTAGTCTTTGGGGCAATTTGGCGCGGAAACTTGCCTTTGATGGGTCTCTTGGGCGAGCGTTACTTTGCGGAGACGTTAACATAATGGTAACCCCTTTGCGCTTAGCGCCACCTGACCGGCGCGTTGATAAGGGCGCGCGCGAGGGTCCACGAGGGTCTTTGTTAAGGCGCGTCGCAGCGCTTGGTTTATGTTTTATGGTCGGGTTTGTAGTGCCGGCCGCGCAGGCATCGGACCGAGAACTACATCTGGCTGCAGCGCCATATCCGCCGCTGACAACAATCGCAAAAGACGGTTATCTTGACCGCACCGTTCAAGAAGCATTTGCCCGCGCCGGTATCGGGCTAACATATCAGGCTACGTCGCCCTCGCGCGGACTAATGGGCAGCCTTACCGGAGAGTTTGACGGTTATTTCGCCACGCCAGAGTTGGACGTGCCAATACTGGAGCCGCTGGTCCGCGTCCCAGAGACAATTTATACCGGCAAGGCTGGCGGGGTATATCTGCGCGACGACATCATGATGATGAACAGGGAATACCTGAACGGTTACCGCGTTGGGTATGTCAAAGGTTGGAAACAGGCCGAAGATACTTTGCAAGATGTGCCAGATCTGTATCCGGCAGAAAGTTCACGACGGCTGATGGATATGCTCGTGAAAGGCCGCATTGATGTGGCCTATATGTATTTTTTGCAAGCGCGGTATCAGGCGCAGCAAGATGGGATAAGCGGTATCAAGTTCTCTGAGCATAGCTTTGATACGGATCTGTATATCCATCTAAGCGCCGAACATACCGATCTGGTGCAGGATTTGGCTGCTGCGATCCGCCAGATGAAGGCCGACGGAACAATGGAGAATATTCTGGCCCCCGCAGTGATGAAGTGGGGACCGAAATGAAGCTGCGCAGTTTTTCAACCGGGATCCGGCGTGAAATCTGGCGGGCAATATCAGGCCCGATGCTGGGCCTGCTTTTGGTGGCTTGTCTGCTGCCATCGCTGATCTATTTCAGCATTGCCGAGGCGCGCCTGAAAGAACGGGTTGATAATCTTGCCAATGCCACTTTGGCAACGATGCAAGACCATGTCTGGCAGTACGATCTTGAGGATGCGCAGCAATTGCTGGACAGCTATGTGAAATTCGGTGCCGTAACAGGTGCCAGAGTTTCAGATGGCAAGTATATTGATCTGTCGGCAGGGACGCTGGGCGGTAATCTGGTGGGCTATGTTCTTGAACTGCCGCTCTATGGTGCCGGACAATCCAGCGATGTTAATATCGGCACCTTGCGTCTGGAGGTCTCGGAGTCCGAGATTTTGGAATTCATTTTGGTGCGGATTATTGCGACCATTCTGACATCCGCCGTATTTGTGTTTTTCACGGCATTTTTGACGTTGCGGTTGCTGGACAAAACACTGTTGCAGCCCTTGTTGACCATATCAAACACGCTCAAGGATCATTCGGGGGATTGGGGCGCGCTTAACATCGACCTGAACGACGGGTCTTCGCCGCGCAGGCGGGACGAACTTACGGGGCTTGTGGATGCGATCCACGGGATGCGCGATCAGATATTATCGTCACAGGCGGTGCTTGAGGCGTCGATGGCCAAATTGACCCATGTGGCGCTGTTTGCGCGGCTTGGTTATGCGACGCTGGATGCCACCCAAGACAGGTTTATTGACTGTGACCCGACGTTCGCCAGCGCCTTTAAGATGACCGTCCAAGAGGTTTTGGACGTTGATGTGCGGGGCAAATTTTTGGGTACCTTCCTGCGCGACGAGAATCCTGAAAAGCTGAACGCAATCCGGGCGCTTCTTCACAAAGGAAAGATGTCCGAAGGGGTTCTGAAGTTCACGTTGCAAGACGATGAAATACGGTACTTCCGGCATATTATCCGGCCGTTCATCGATAAGGTGACGGGTAACTCTGTACTTGAGATCATTATTCTGGACGTCACCGAGCAGAAAATAATCGAAGAACAGCTACTGCAAGCGCAAAAGATGGATGCGATTGGCATGCTCACCGGCGGGGTTGCGCATGATTTCAATAACTTGCTGGCCATTATATCGGGCAATATCGAACTCGCCCTTTTGTCCTTGGAAGGCCCGGAAGAGCGCGAATTTCTAGAAGTAGCGCTATCGGCGGTGGGCAGCGGGGCGACGTTGACACAGCAATTGCTGTCCTTTGCGCGCAAGCAACCGCTGTCACCCACCCGATTTGATGCGGCTGAACTGATGCGGGACTCTAGCGCATTGTTCGGCACGTCTGTGGGTGAGGCTATTGATCTAGAAATTGTCTCGGATGATGATCTATGGGGCACCTTTGCGGACCCCGAAAAGCTGAAGACAACGCTGTTGAATTTGGTGGTCAACAGCCGCGACGCGATGCCTGATGGCGGGCTGCTGACAATCGAGATTGCCAATTGCAGGTTGGACAAGGATTACGCCGCCACCCATATGGATGTGATCCCGGGTGAATATGTTTGTATTTCGGTAAACGATACCGGCTATGGCATGTCCCAAGAGACAATCCAGCACGCCATCGAACCGTTTTTTACGACCAAGGGTGTTGGCAAGGGAACAGGTCTAGGGCTGCCGATGGCCTTTGGATTTGCAAAACAGTCGGGCGGCCATCTTGAGGTGTATTCCGAGCTGGGTATCGGTACTTCGGTAAAGATGTATCTGCCCCGCTCAGCCGATGATGATGTGTCCGATGACGAGACCGAGCGGACCAAGCAGCGCCCCGATTTCACCGGGATGGTGGTGTTCTTGATCGAGGACAATTCGGATTTGCGCACCATGTTCAAAATCATGCTCGTGGCCATGGGCTGTGTCGTGCATGATGCCGAGGATGGACCGCAGGCGTTGAAAATTGCTGAAACGCTAACTGATGTGGACCTGATCCTGAGCGATGTCATCCTGCCACGGGGCATGGATGGTAACGAGGTGGTCAAACGTCTAAGCCCGATGTTCCCGGAGGCCGCTGTTATATTCATGTCCGGTTTCAGTGAGAGTTCGATCATCCAGAACGGGCGTTTGGACGCCAAGGTCACTTTGCTGCAAAAACCATTTGGCGCGGATGATCTGGTGTCGGCAATAGTCTCGGCGCGGGCTGCCAAACGCAAACCGCCCGAAGAATAAGGCCCTATCTCCTGTCCTATCGGCGCGGCTGGTGTATCGGGATGCTTGGCTCCTCGGGGTGCTGCGGCGCTGAATTGGGCAATTCTGGCTGGTGCCCTTCCCTCTGGCCATATGAGCCTATAGATCATAGCAAACGCCTGATATTTTTTGCGGAGACGACGCTTGGCCTTTTTCGATAAGCTAAAAAGCAAACTGTTCAAATCATCGTCAAAAATCGACGACGGCCTTGAGGCGATCGTCGAGGATGGTGGCGCGGTTGACACGCCTGATACCGATGACGCGTTGCCGGTGGATCAGGTGATGGACACACCCGACATCGCGGTAGAGGCCTTGCCTGATGCCGTCGAGGATGATGCCGCGCCGCTGCCTGCCGATGTTCCGGCCAAGGCGGCCCCTGAACCTGTCCCGTTGCGTGATACGATCCAGCCCGCTGTGCCGGATTTGCCAGCGTCTGCACCTGCCAAGGAAGCGGCCCGCAAGCCGGGTTTGATGGGCCGTTTGATGGGGCGCAGCACCGCGGCACCCGTGGTGCGCCGGGTGTTGGACGACGAGATGCTGGAGCAGCTCGAAGAGCTGTTGATCTCGACCGATATGGGGGTTGATACGGCGCTGCGCGTCACTGCAAACATGGCCGAAGGCCGCTTTGGAAAACGTTTGTCGGTCGAGGAAATCAAACGTCTGTTGGCGGCAGAGGTCGCACGGATCATGGACCCGATAGCCAAGCCCTTGCCGCTGTATTCCAAGACGCCGCAGGTGGTGTTGGTTGTGGGCGTGAACGGGTCTGGCAAGACGACGACTATTGGAAAATTGGCCAGCCAGTTCAAGGCGGCAGGCAAGAATGTCGTGATTGCGGCAGGCGATACATTCCGCGCCGCGGCTGTCGAACAATTGCAGGTCTGGGGCGAGCGCGCAGGCGTGCCCGTGTTGACGGCTGCACAGGGATCGGACCCGGCCAGCCTTGCCTTTGATGCGATGGGGCAGGCCGAACGCGATGGCGCTGATCTGCTGCTGATCGACACCGCCGGGCGGCTGCAAAACCGTGGCGACCTGATGGAGGAATTGGCCAAGATCGTCCGCGTGATCCGCAAGAAAGACCCGTCGGCCCCGCATAACACGCTGTTGGTGCTGGATGCGACAACGGGCCAGAATGCGCTAAATCAGGTCAAGGTGTTTCAGGAAATTTCGGATGTCTCGGGGCTGGTCATGACCAAGTTGGACGGTACCGCCAAGGGCGGTGTTCTGGTGGCGCTGGCCGACAAATTCGGCCTTCCAATCCATGCGATTGGGGTCGGGGAACAAATTGACGATTTGCAGCCGTTTGATCCGCAGGAATTCGCGGATGCCTTGATGGGGTTGGACCCTCAGTGACTGGAAATATGCGGGGCAAACGCCCGTGACAGAATGGCTGGTCCAGATCGAAGGCACGCAGACGGGGCATCAGGTCGCCCTATATCTGGCGTTGCTGGCCGCATTTTTGCATGCAGTGTTTGGCGCGTTGCAAAAGGGGCGGCATGACCCGTGGCTGACGCGCGGCGCGATTGATTTTTCCTATGGCATGATGGCGGCCCCCTTTGCCTTGTTTGTCGTGCCTTGGCCCGAGCCGCATATGTGGGTGATCTTTGCCGGCGCGTTTGTCATTCACGTGATCTACAAACTGCTTCAGGCTTGGGCCTATACCAAGGGGGCTTATACCGTGGTTTATCCCGTTGTGCGCGGCACAGGGCCGTTGTTCACGGTGATCGGGGCCTATCTGATCTTTAACGAAAGCTTTACCCTGATGCAGTGGATGGGCGTGGGGGTGCTGATGGCAGGCATCTTCGGGCTGGCGCTGTATAATATGATCTATCTGGTATCCGAACGGGACACGTTGAACGTGGCGCTGGCATTGGCGGTTCTGACGGGACTGTTCGTGGCGCTCTACACAACCTTTGACGCTTACGGCATTCGCGCGACGCAAAGCCCGTTCACCTTTCTGGCGTGGTTTTTCATGATCGACGGGCTGGTGATGCCTGTTATTGCTTGGCGGCGCTATGTGACGATGCCCAACCCGCCCGCGCTTGGCCCGCTGATGACACGCGGTGTGGCGGGTGGATTTGTGGCGTTCTTTAGCTTTGGATCGATTATGCTGGCGACGCGGCTGGACAAGGTGGGCGAAGCCGCCGTGCTGCGCGAAACCTCGACCGTGTTTGCGGCTATCATTGGCTGGCTGGTCCTGAAAGAAACCGTAGGCCCGCGCCGCGTGGCATTGATGGCATTGATCGCTGCAGGTGCTGTAATCGTCGAGATGGGCGGATAATTGGAGAGTAAGATGACCGAAAAACGCCAGATTAACCCGCTGTTGAAATCGGCCCTTGAGTTCGGGCCTGTGCTGATCTTTTTTGTGGCCTATCTACGCTATAAGGACGATGTGTTCACGGTCTGGGGCACGGAATACAGCGGCTTTATCCTGATTACGGCTGCTTTTGTACCTCTGCTGATTTTGGCCACCGGTGCGCTTTGGGCGCTAACTGGCAAGCTGAGTCGTATGCAGGTGGCCACAGTTATTTTGGTAACCTTGTTTGGCGGCTTGTCCGTTTGGCTGAATGACGAGCGGTTTTTCAAGATGAAACCAACCGCGATCTACCTGCTGTTTGGTGGACTGTTGGCCATTGGTCTGGCGCGCGGGCAGTCCTATCTGAAATATGTGATGGAAGAGATGATGCCGCTGCAAGACGCGGGCTGGATGATCCTGACCAAGCGGTTGATGTTGTGCTTTTTCGGGCTGGCGCTGGCCAATGAAGTGATCTGGCGTTTCGCCAGCACCGAAACATGGGTTTATTTCAAGACGTTTGGGCTGACGGCTGCGGTGTTTGCGTTCTTCATGGCGCAGGGCAAGTTGTTTCAAACCTACAGCATCGAACAAGACGAAACCTGATCCGCCCTGCGGCGTATCATTTGGTTTTGAACAATGTCGATTGCGCGTCTTTGTCGGCGCGGAAATCAGCACGCTTTTCCGCGTAAAGCGCGCGGCCTGCTTGTACGCCTTTGCGCGCGCCCATCAGATCGAGCCAGCGCGCCATGTGGGGCTTGTCGTCCAACGTTTGCTGTTGACCTTCCCACAGGGACGCCCAGCCCCAAATCGCGAAATCCGCGATCGAGATGAAATCGCCTGCGACGAATTCATTATTGGCAAGCTGCCGATCCAACACGCCATAAAGGCGCGCCGTTTCGCTGCGATATCGGTCTTTGGCATAGGGGATATCGTTGGGTGGATCCATGTGCGGGGCGTATTTCAGGAAATGATGCGCTTGCCCCGCCATCGGCCCCAGCCCGCCCATTTGCCACATCAGCCATTCTTCAACAGCGATCCTTTCACGCTCGGTTGTGCCGCCGAACTGGCCGGTCTTGCGGGCAAGGTATTGCAAGATCGCCCCGGATTCAAAAATCGACACGGGCGCGCCATCCGGCCCGTCAGGGTCAACAATTGCGGGCATGCGGTTGTTGGGCGCGATCTTTAGAAACTCGGGCGCGAATTGATCGCCTGCACCGATGTTGATCAGATGCGTGGCATAGGGCAGGGCCATTTCCTCAAGCGCGATGGATATTTTCCAGCCGTTGGGCGTGGGCCAGTAATACAGATCAATCGGTGCGGACATGGCGTGGGTACCTCTGGAATGCGGTGTTGGCCCCATACTGCCCGTTTCGGTGGCACCTGCAAGCGAAAGCGCGGCCCGCGATAACGCGGGCTGTTGACGTGGTGCGCACACGGGCGTAACAGATGTCGCGTGGCGATTTGTTACCGGATTGCGGGCCACGGGCAGGGCGACTTGCTGAAATACCGCTAAAAGGTCAGGATGAAAGCCCCCTTTCGCTTGACCGCGTCTGGGGTTTTTTTATGCCCGAACTGTCGGGCCAGAAGGATGATAAAGATGAGCAACGATTGGAAGCCACGCACCAAGGCCATCCACATGGGCACCCGCCGCAGCCAGTATAACGAACTGTCAGAAGCGATGTTCCTGACCCAAGGGTTCGTCTACGAGACCGCCGAACAGGCCGAGGCGCGTTTCCAATCGCTGGGCGATGATGAATTCATCTATGCGCGTTATGGCAACCCCACCGTGCGCATGTTCGAAGACCGTATTGCTGGCATGCTGGGGTACGAGGACTGTTTTGCCTGCACCTCTGGTATGGCGGCGGTAAACGGGGCGCTGACGGCGTTGCTGAAAGCCGGTGATCACGTGGTTGCCGCCCGCGCGCTGTTTGGCTCGTGCTTGTACGTGCTTGAGGACATCCTTGCGCGGTTCGGGGTTGAAATCACATTGGTGGATGGCACGGATAATGCGGCGTGGGACGCGGCGATCCGGGCCGACACGCGGTTGGTGTTCTTTGAAAGTATATCTAACCCCACATTGGAAGTAGTGGACATGCGCCATGTGGTGGCCAAGGCCCATGCTGTAGGCGCGTTGGTTCTGGCGGATGACGCGATGGCCACGCCGGTCTATTCCTATGCACGTGCTTGCGGGGCCGACATTGCGATTGTTTCGACCACCAAACATGTGGACGGACAGGGGCGTTTGCTCGGCGGTGCGATCTGCGGCACCAAGGATCTGATCCGAGGCCCGATCGAAGCCTATATGAAGCACACAGGCGGCGCGATGAACCCGTTCACCGCTTGGACGCACCTGAAAGCGCTTGAAACCATTGATCTGCGTGTGCGGGCACAATCTGATGCCGCGCTGAAGCTGGCGAACGCATTGGATGGCCACCCGCGCCTGCACGCCGTGCGCTATCCGACGCACCCGTCACACCCGCAGCATGACCTGGCGCTGGCGCAAGCCCCGTCTGGCGGCACCGTTTTCGCGATTGAGGTGAAGGGCGGCAAAGACGCCTGTTTCAAGTTCCTGAACGCGCTGGAACTGTTGACAATTTCCAACAACTTTGCCGATGCAAAATCCATTGCCACCCACCCGGCCACGACGACGCACCAGCGGTTGCCGCAAGACCAAAAGGACGTGTTGGGCATCACCGATGGCCTCGTGCGCATGTCGGCGGGGCTTGAGGATGTGGACGATCTGATTGCGGATATCAAACAGGCCTTGGATCGCTCTGTGTAAAATTCGGGTGCGGCTGTGCACTATTGTCAGCTGCCTGATGGAAACGGTGCGGTGATTGCCCTATATATGGTCAAGCTACCAAAGGGGGCTTATCATGAATGTCATCGCACCTGGTTCCACGAAACCTGACCGCGAGGCCGCTGTGGCGGCGCTGGATACCTTGCGCGCTTGGGCGTCCAAGGCAAGCCAAGCGGATATGGATGCGTTGGACCCGGCGTTGGCACGCCTGTTGACCAAGGTGGACGCGTACCCTGAATTCAACCGCATCTATCCAGAAGATTTTGCGGTTGGTGATAACTATAAAGCGACCTTGCCTGATCTGCAAAACGGCCCGTCCAGCCTGATCCGCGGGGCCAAGCAGCAGATACAGCACGTGGGAATTTCGAATTTCCGCCTGCCACTGCGGTTTCACACCCGCGATGATGGTGATCTGACGCTTGAAACCTCGGTCACCGGATCGGTCAGCCTCGAGGCGGATAAAAAGGGCATCAACATGTCCCGCATTATGCGCAGCTTTTATAAACATGGCGACCAGACATTCAGCTTTGAGGTCATGGAAGCAGCGCTTGATGACTACAAGGCCGATCTGGAAAGCTTGGATGCGCGCATTCAGATGCGGTTTTCCTTTCCGATGAAAATCGAAAGCCTGCGGTCGGGCTTGTCGGGCTACCAGTATTACGACATCGTGTTGGAGCTGGTTGAAATTGCAGGCCTGCGCAAAAAGATCATGCATCTGGACTATGTTTATTCCTCTACCTGCCCCTGTTCGCTGGAACTGTCCGAACATGCCCGTGCCACACGCGGGCAGTTGGCCACACCGCATTCGCAACGGTCCGTGGCGCGCATTTCGGTAGATGTGAACTATGACGCGCCGTGCTTGTGGTTCGAGGACTTGATCGAGGCCGCGCGGCGGGCCGTGCCGACCGAGACCCAAGTGATGGTCAAACGCGAGGACGAGCAGGCCTTTGCCGAACTGAACGCTGCCAATCCGATCTTTGTCGAGGACGCGGCGCGTCTGTTCTGCGAACAATTGCAAGCCGACCCGCGTATTGGCGATTTCCGCGTTGTGGCAAGCCACCAGGAAAGCCTGCACAGCCATGATGCGATCAGCATTCTGACCCAAGGTGACACCTTTGCCGCGCAAAGCATCGACCCCAAGCTGTTCACCACGCTGTTTCACGTCGGGTAAATTCACGCCGTAAATAGCCCAAGTTTTCACACTGCCCGCGTTTTGGGCGGTGTTTTGGGGCGTCTGTCGCATTTTTGGCAATCTTTATGCTGCGGTGCGGCGCAATCGGGATGCTGCTATGCAGAATGGTCAGTTCTCATCTTGGTCGGGTGCTATATGTTGAAGTCAACAGAGCGTAACAGGCGGAAATGCCTAGCAAAGAAAGGTCTATCATGGCTTATAGCAGCACAATTTCCCACACCGGTGGCTTCTCCCTGAAAACACCATTTACGGCAATCGGGGCATTCTTTGCCGCCCTTGGTAACGCAATGATCGCAGCCAGCAGCAACTCTGCCCGCTTGCAAAAGGTTGAGATGTTGAACGCAAAATCCGACGCAGAGCTGGCGGAAATGGGCATCAAGCGTGATGATATCGTGCATCACGTGTTCCGTGACCTGTATTATATCTAATCAGGTCCACCCCGGTAGAAAATGCGGCCCCGCTGACATCAGCGCGGGCCGTTTTCGTTTTCGGGACGTCTGATCCTTGACACCGTCGCTTTGCCACGCCAACGCTGCCCCTATGTTGGACATGCGACCAGTTGGATATGTGATCGGGCTTTTGCTTGCCGTGCTTGGCATCGCGATGATTGTACCGATGTTGGTCGATATCGCAGAAGGGCGCGGCCATTGGCCCGTGTTTGTGGAGTCTGGGCTGATCACCCTTTTAGGGGGCAGCATGATTGCGCTGGCCTGCGCTAATGGCGTCAAAGAAGGCCTGACAATTCAGCAGACCTTTTTGCTGACCACCGGCGTTTGGGTCATGTTGCCGCTGTTTGGGGCCTTACCTTTTATGCTGGGCGCGACCGAGGCGCGGTTTATCGATGCGATGTTCGAGGCCATGTCGGGCCTGACCACCACAGGATCGACGGTTTTCACTGGGCTTGATGGCTTGCCCAAGGGGCTTTTGCTGTGGCGCGGTATCCTGCAATGGCTGGGTGGGATCGGTATTATTGTGGTCGCGATGGTGTTTCTGCCCGAATTGCGGGTCGGTGGTATGCAGATATTCAAGTCAGAAGCGTTTGATACCTTTGGGAAAATCCTGCCGCGCGCGGGTCAAATCGCCAGTCAGATTTCGGTTATCTATGTCTGGCTTACCTTTGCTTGCACGTTGACCTATCTGGCGCTTGGCATGAATCTGTTCGATGCAACGGTACATGCGCTGACGACGGTTTCGACCGGCGGTTTCTCGAATTATGACGCGTCTTTCGGCACATTCTCGGGGTCGGCCGAATATGCTGCATCGTTCTTTATGATCCTCGCCGCATTGCCGTTTGTCCGCTATGTGCAGCTGTTGAACGGGCACCCAATGGCGCTGCACCGCGACCCGCAGGTGCGCGGGTTTATCTTGGTGGTCTTTGTGCTGGTGATCTTGATCTTTATCTCGATCCAAGGGGTATTCCCGCAGCATTGGGAACAATCCCTGCGCGAGGCGTTGTTCAACATCACCTCGATCATCTCGGGCACGGGCTACGCGTCGGTGGATTATATGCAGTGGGGATCGTTTCCCGTCGCACTGTTCTTTTTCACCGGATTGATCGGCGGCTGCGCGGGATCGACTGCCTGTTCAATCAAGATTTTCCGCTATCAACTGCTGTTTGCGTCGATCCGCGCGCAGTTGCAGCGCATCCGCTCGCCCCACGGCGTCTTTACTCCACGCTATGACGGGCGGCCGATCAGCGGGGATGTCATGATCTCGGTAATGTCGTTTTTCATGTTCTTCACCCTGACGCTGGGCCTTGTTGCCGTCGCGCTCAGCATGACGGGGCTGGATTTTGTAACCTCTGTATCGGGGGCTGCGGCTGCGCTGGCCAATATCGGGCCGGGTCTTGGGGATATCATCGGACCAGCGGGCAACTTCAGCACGCTGAACGATCCGGCCAAATGGATACTGACCGCCGCAATGCTGATCGGACGGCTGGAACTGATGGCGGTTTACGTCATCCTCACCTTTAAATTCTGGAGAGCCTGATGGCCAAGACAACGACCGCGCAAACCCGTCCTTTGGGTGCGCAAATCTCGCATATGCTCAAGGACCGCGGGATTGAGGTGATTTTCGGCATTCCCGGCGTGCATAATCAGGAAATGTATCGCGGGATCGAGGATTCCGGCCTGACCCATGTGCTGGCCCGCCATGAACAGGGTGCCGGATTTATGGCTGACGGCTATGCGCGGGCGACGGGAAAACCGGGGGTGGCCTATGTGATCACCGGGCCGGGGCTGTGCAATATCATGACGCCGATGGGCCAGGCGACCAGCGATTCCGTACCCCTGCTGGTGTTGTCGTCCTGTCTGGATGAAACGGCCGCGCGCAAAGGCCAGCTGCATCAGATGAAAGACCAGCAAGCCGCCGCAGCGACGGTCTGCGACTGGTCCGAGGAAGCGCGCACCGCCAGTGCCGCCTATACGCTGATCGACCGCGCGCTGAGCGAATTTGCCACGCAGCGCCCCGGTGCCAAGCATATTCAGGTGCCGATTGCGGCGCTTGAGGCTGTAGCGCAGGGCCACTCCACATCGGGGGACGGCAAAGCGCGCCCCTTGGGCCCCGTTGCGCAGGACATTGCAAAGGTCCGTGATCTGTTGATGGCCTCCAAGCGTCCGCTGTTCGTTTTCGGCGGCGGGGCAAAGGGGGCAGGTGACGTGAATGCCCTGATGCGCCGCACGGGGGCTGCGTCCTTTACCACCTACGCCGGACGCGGGATGGTCGCCCCTGATGCGCCCTTGCACTTTGGATCAAGCTTGGCACGGCCCGGAAGCGCGGATGTGATCGCCAGCGCTGATCTGGTGATTGCGGTTGGCACCGAACTGGCCGAGGTGGACATATGGCGCGCGCATCTGGGCCACACTGCGCCCTTGGTGCGGGTTGATCTGGACCCTGCCGTGTTGACTGATGCCCAAGGGGCGCAGGTCCAGGTGCAAGGGGATACCGCCGCGTTTGTGTCCGGCTTGTGCGAAATGGATATTGACCGGCCTCAATCTGGCTGGACCGCGCAAGAGGTCGCTGAGGCGCGTGCACGCTGGCGGTCAGAGATTGAGGCAGAGCGTCCCGGCCTGCTGCCGGTCATTGATGCGCTGCACGCCGCAGTGCCCAAAGATGCGATGATCTATTCGGACATGACCCAATTCGCCTATGCCGCCAAAGAGGTGTGGGATATGGATGCGCCGGGTCACTGGCATCACCCTTACGGTTTCGGCACTTTGGGCTACGCGACCCCCGCTGCCATTGGTGGCGCGATCGGGCGGCCTGATGCGCCGACCTTGGCAATCATCGGCGATTACGGGTTTCACTATACCATGCAGGAACTTGGGGCTGCTGTTGAGCTGGGCCTGTCGCTGCCCATCATCCTGTGGGATAACGCCAAGCTGGGCGAAATCGAGGACAGCATGGTACGCGCGCAGATCGCGCCCAATGCTGTGGTCGCGCATAATCCGGATTTCTGTAAACTGGCCGAGGCCTTTGGTGCCTTGTCGGTGGCCCCCAAGGCGCTGAGTGATCTGCCGCAGGTGCTGAAAAAAGCGTTCAGCGCCGGTCGCCCGACGTTGATTTATCTGACACCTGACATCACCGGCTAAGACGTTTTCTTGGAGGAAAACGGCGGGGAATTTTCAAAAAATTCCGCGCCCCGTCGACTTTGTTATTCCCAGCAGTTGACCAAGACGGTCATGCCTTTGGCTTTGGCGCGCAAATCCTCCGGGTGCAAGGTGCCTGATCCTTGGGTTGTCTCTATTGCGATGCCCGCCTGTTGCGCCAGATCACTGATCTGCGTGGCATCGACGGCAAAGTTCACGTCCTCGGGCAGGTGTTGCGCGCCATCTTCGCGGGGCAACAGCATGCCCAAGACCTGACCATTGCTGTCAAAAACCGGTCCGCCCGCGTCGCCAGATTGCGCGATAAGCTCAAGCCTTACGACATTATCTTCGCCCTTCAATCCGCGCACATCGGCCAAAGCGCCGTATGTGACCGTCGCCGTGCCCAGCACGCCCTTGTAGGGGTAACCGGCGACTGCGATTTCGGATTGTAGCCGTGGCAAAAGCGGGTTGAACATCGCGACCTCCATCGGTGCCAGACGGTCACTGGGTTTTAGCAGGGCAATACCATTGGCGGTGTCATTCACAACCACACTTAGCTCCGTTTCATCCTCCAGCGTCATGCGACCACAATTTTGTACTGCTTGAGATGTTGTCGCGATGGTACCGACACCGTCGATGAAAAAGCCCGAGCGTGAAAGCTTGGGCTGGCGGACCTGCAGGCCGGACACCAGATCAATCGCCTGATCATCCCCGCCCGCTGCAACTGCGTCCAGCACGCCGGGAATGCGGGTAAAGCTTTTGGAAAGCTCTGACATCACGCGGCGGCGGCGGTCTTCGTCACCCGCGGGCCAAACAAGGGTAAAGCCTTTGATTTCGCCATCTTCCAGCGATACTTGGGTCTGGCTGATGATGCCGCCATTTTCCCCGATCAATTCAAAGCTGTCGGATTTGCGTTCGCGCGGCCCGTCCTGGGGGACGATTTCAAGGGTTTGCATGATCTCGTAAAGACCGGCCAGCGTGTCCTCATCACCCGCCTGGCTGATCAACAAAACCCGCGCGTTGATATCACCGGTCGCATTGTACTGCACAAACGGCGGGTCGAGCTTTTCAAAGCTCACAATCTCGGTGGGCAAGAGCATCTCGATGCCCGCATCCGTGTTGCGGACAGTTTGCAGGCCAAGCCCCTCCAGCACGGCGTTATATTGTTTGTTCAGCGCTGCACGTTGCAATGTGGTTAGCACGCCAGTGGGGTCATAGCCGTTGACGGCTTGCCAGTCAGTCATCGACCCGCGCGTGCCGCGCCCGAATGCGCCGTCAATGGCACCGTTGTAGAAACCTGCCCATTGCAGCGCGATTTGCAATTGCTGGCGCTCCTCGCGCGACAGCGCCCGCTCGCTGCGGCGTGCCTCCGACACTGTCTCGTCAACGGGTGGTTCGGGCTTAGAAATTTCTGCAACGGTCGGAGTGTTGTCACTGACAGGGGGCAGCGTCGTCTCGGCAATCGGGGCTGCGGGGGCTTGGGCTGTCACTTCAGGCTCGGCCGGGGCAATCAAGGGGATGCTCAGCACATTCGCGCCGACGGGCCAGAACTGCTGTTGGAACCGGCTCGAGATTTGCACAAAGCTGTCACCGGGCACCAACCCCTCGCGACGATACCGGCGCAACAGCAACTCTGCATCGTCGCGGCGATAGGGGCCGACGACAATTGCATACCAGCCACCGCCTAGCGAAAACCCGTTCACATCGTCGATGTTGTTGCTATAGGCCTGCGCCCGCTGGGTCGCGGCGGTTAGGGTTGGTTGTGCTTCAACCTGCAGCCAGACCACGTCGCTCGGGGATTGGGCCATCACGGAATAAGGTGTCAGAAGTAGGGCGGCAAACAGGGCTGCGATCAATCGCTTCATGGTGAAAGTGCTCTCGTGCGTTTAAATTCAAGGCAGATAAACAGGAACACAGGGAAAATGCTATGGCCGTTCGCTGTGAAATAGGTATGAAATCATCACAAAGCTGCCAATTGACCCTTGGCCGAGCGCGCCGTAGGTAAGGCGCGCAGCAGTAAAGGCCTATATCCCATGTCCGACCCGGTTCAGCGTCCCCGTTCCTTTCAGGAAATCATCCTTGCTCTCCAAACCTATTGGGCGCGGCAGGGCTGTGCAATCTTGCAACCCTACGACATGGAAGTCGGCGCAGGCACGTTCCACCCGGCAACCACATTGCGGTCCTTGGGCACCAACCCGTGGGCTGCCGCCTATGTGCAGCCGTCGCGCCGCCCAACCGATGGCCGCTATGGCGAAAACCCGAACCGCTTGCAGCATTATTACCAGTATCAGGTGTTGATCAAACCAAGCCCGCCCAACCTGCAGGAACTGTATCTGGGATCTCTTCAGGCGATCGGCATCGATATGGCGCTGCACGATATCCGTTTTGTCGAGGATGACTGGGAAAGCCCGACGCTGGGTGCATGGGGCTTGGGCTGGGAAGTCTGGTGCGACGGCATGGAAGTGTCGCAATTTACCTATTTTCAACAGGTCGGCGGACACGACTGCCACCCGGTCTCGGGCGAGCTGACCTATGGCCTTGAACGCCTTGCCATGTATGTTCTGGGCGTTGATCACGTGATGGACATGCCGTTCAACAGCCCCGACGCGCCGATCCCGCTGACCTATGGTGACATCTTCAAACAGACCGAAGAAGAATTCGCGCGCTGGAACTTTGACGTGGCCAATACCGAGGTGCTGCTGAACCACTTTGTCGAGGCGGAAAACGAATGTAACGCGATCCTGTCCCAAGACGCTCAAGACCCCAAAACCGGCAAACGCATTATCATGGCGCATCCGGCCTATGATCAATGTATCAAGGCCAGCCACATCTTTAACCTGCTTGACGCACGCGGGGTTATTTCGGTGACGGAACGCCAGGCCTATATCGGGCGCGTCCGGACCTTGGCCAAAGCCTGCGCTGACGCCTTTGTTCAAACCCGCGCAGGCGGCTGGAGCGAGGACGCAGCATGAACGGCAAAATCGTCGGGGGCGTGATCCTGGCCGCAGCAGCGATTGCGGGCGTGACGCTCTACTACCTCCAGATCTACGGCTACTATCAAGACGCCCCAACACCGCCAAACGGCGTTGAATTGGTGTCGCTCGCAACAGGCTTGCCCGAACCCATCGCGACAGAAAACTTTCGTGCCATTGACGCGGATAGCTCTCCGATCCGCTACCGCGCCTGTTTTGACACCACAGCCAGCCTTGCCACGCTGTCGGAAACCTATGTGGCGACCGACAAGATCGAACCGCGCAATGCGCCGGGGTGGTTTGACTGTTTCGATGCCAAAGCGATTGGGGAAGCGCTGGACGCCGGTACGGCCCAAACGTTCCTAAGCCAAAAGAACGTCCATTACGGCGTGGACCGTGTTGTCGCCATCACATCAGACGGTCAGGGCTATATCTGGCATGAACTGAACGATTGCGGTGAAAAATCCTATGACGGCACCGTCGTGGGCGAAAGCTGCCCCGCGAAATCCGGCCAATAAGGGGCCTTCTCTGGCTCTTAAATATCCTCGCGCGAAGCGCAAAAGAATCTTAGCCGCACCACATAACGCGGCAACCGAAAGGTACCACTGATGCCCGACCTGCTGATTGAGCTTTTCTCAGAAGAAATTCCCGCCCGGATGCAGGCGCGGGCCGCTGATGATTTGAAAAAACTGATAACGAATGGCTTGGTCGAGGCGGGGCTGACCTATGCCTCAGCCGCTGCATTTTCCACGCCGCGCCGTTTGACCCTGACCGTTGAGGGCATGCTGGACGCCAGCCCGTCCATCACCGAAGAACGCAAAGGCCCCAAGGCCGACGCGCCGGGAAAAGCCATCGAAGGGTTCTTGCGCGGTGCTGGTCTGACCCGCGACCAACTGGAAGAACGTGAAACGCCCAAGGGCAACATCCTGTTCGCGATGATCAAAAAGCCGGGCCGCCCCGCGTCCGAGATTGTGGCCGAGGTGCTTGAAACCACGATCCGCAATTTCCCATGGCCGAAATCCATGCGCTGGGGCACCGGTTCCTTGCGTTGGGTGCGCCCGCTGCATTCCATCCTGTGCATCCTGACAGCCGAGGACGGCGCGCAGGTTGTGCCAATGACAGTTGACGGAATCGAAGCAGGGGCCACCACGCGTGGTCACCGTTTCCTTGCGCCTGACACCATCACCGTCAGCAATTTCGACGACTACACCGCCAAGCTGAAACGCGCCTTTGTGGTGCTGGACCCGGCCGAACGGCGCGATGCGATCTGGCATGACGCGACCAATATGGCCTTTGCCAATGGGCTTGAGGTTGTCGAGGACGCAGGTCTGCTGGCCGAGGTCGCAGGGCTGGTGGAATGGCCTGTGGTGTTGATGGGCCGGATTGGCGATGATTTCCTTGATCTGCCGCCCGAGGTTTTGCAGACCTCAATGAAAGAACATCAAAAGTTCTTTTCCGTGCGCCACCCCAAGTCTGGCCGCATCGAGCGTTTTATCACTGTCGCGAACCGCACCACTGCTGATGACGGTGTTACGATCTTGGCGGGTAATGAAAAGGTGCTTTCCGCCCGTCTGTCGGACGCCAAATTCTTTTGGGAGAACGACCTGCGCATCGCCAAATCTGATGCGGGCATGCAGACATGGGTCGACCGTCTGTCGAACGTGACCTTCCACAACAAGCTGGGCACACAGGCCGAGCTGATCTCGCGCATGGAAGCACTGGCGGGCGAACTGGCCCCGATGGTCGGTGCCGATGCAGTCGAGGCCCGCGAGGCCGCACGGTTTGCCAAGGCCGATCTGTCGTCCGAAATGGTCTATGAATTCCCCGAACTTCAGGGGCTTATGGGCAGCTATTATGCCAAGGCTGCGGGCAAATCCGACGCCATCGCCGACGCCGCCCAAGACCACTACGCGCCGCTTGGCCCGTCGGACGATGTACCGACCGCGCCGGTTTCTATCGCCGTGGCATTGGCCGAGAAGCTCGACAAGCTGACCGGGTTCTGGGCGATTGATGAAAAGCCGACAGGGTCGAAAGACCCCTTTGCGCTGAGACGTGCTGCGTTGGGTGTTATTCGGATTTTGGTTGAGAATGATGTTCGACACCCGTTTATGTACTCACACCTGATGGCATTGATTGCGGAGCATATCGGTTACGATGAAAAAGATCGTGAACAATTAATCGACGTTATGGCCGAGTTCAACGAACGCGCGAAATTGTTGGATCAGTTGCCTTCCAATCGTATGACACCGGATTTGGCAAAATTTGTTGGCGACAAAATGAGAAGTGAATTCGGTAGTAAAGCCGAAGAACTCAAAACAACTGGCGAAAATTTAAGGAAAAAACTTGAGGTCGCGAAGGATAGAGCCGCCGACCTCCTCTCCTTCCTCCACGACCGCCTCAAGGTTTACCTCAAGGACCAAGGCGTCCGTCACGACATCATCGATGCTTGCATTGCGATGGAAGGAAACGACGACCTAACCCTTCTGGTCAAACGCGCCAAAGCCCTTAGCGAAACGCTGAAAACCGACGACGGTGAAAACCTGATCCAAGGCTTCAAGCGCGCCAATAACATCCTGTCCCAAGCGGAAGCGGCGGATGGGGTCGAATACTCCTATGGTGCAGACATCAAGTTTGCGGAAACCGACGAAGAACGCGCATTGTTCGACGCGCTTGATAAAGCCGAAGCGCAGATCAATCCGGCGATGGCGGCGCAAGACTTTACCGCCGCCATGTCCGCCATGGCATCCTTGCGCGGGCCGATTGATGCGTTTTTCGATGCGGTGCAGGTAAATTCCGACAACAGCACCGTGCGGCGCAACCGGTTGAACCTGCTCAGCCGCATCCGCGCCATCTGTAGCTCGGTCGCGGACCTGACCAAAATCGACGGCTAACAGTCACCTTCTTTGGTCTGGCAGGGCGCATCAAGCCTTGCCAGACAACACTGAAAGCCTATGCTGCGCACAAACAAAAAGGTGCCGCAGTGCAGAAAACGCCCATGACAACGCTGGTAACCCAGACCGCCCCCATCGCCACAGAAACCCATGGCGGGCGGGCAAAGTGTTTGCAACGTCTGGTGCGTTTGGATCTGCCGGTGCCGCGTACGGTCACGCTGCCGTTCAATGTGGTGCACGAGATCGCAAATGGCCGGATGCCGGATTTGCAGGCTGTTGCGGACGAATTTCCCAAAGGGGCGCTGCTTTGTGTGCGCCCGTCCAGTCAGGACCCTGATTGGGGCGGGCCGGGGGCTGTTCTGAACATCGGCATGAACGACGCGCGGTTCAAAGAATATTGCGACCGTATGGGCGAGGGGCCTGCCTCGGCGCTCTATACGCGGTTCGTGCAATCCTATGCCGTCAACATTGCGCGGCTTGACCCCGATATGTTCGACGACGTGGTCGGTGACGGGCGCGACGCGTTGGAACAATCCCTGAGCGCCTATGAGCAGGAGACCGAAGAAGCATTCCCCCAAGATCGCGTGACGCAGTTAACGGCGGTGCTGAGTTCAATGGCCCGGGCGTGGGAAGGCACGTCGGCACGTCTGTTGCGGCAGGCAAAGGGCGCGCCTGCCGATGCGGGACTTGGGCTGATCGTGCAGGAAATGGCATTTGGTGTCGGAACGGGCTTGTGCGGGTCGGGTGTGTTGCAACTGGTCGATAGCGAAACCGGATTGCCGCAGATCACGGGGCGCTATCTCAGCCAGTCGCAGGGGCGTGACGCCCTGCAAAGTGATGCAGATGCGATGTATCTGACCCGCGATCCACGTGGCCCCTCGCTTGAGGAGCACGCGCCGGAAGCCTTTGAAACGTTGAAGCAAAACGCCGAATTGATGCGCGTGCGGTTGCGTGCCGAAATGCAGCTGGAATTTGTAATCTCGGATGGAGAGCTGTTTATCCTTGATGGTGTGCGCGTGTCACGGTCGTCACGGGCGTCGGTCAGGATTGCGGTGGCGCTGGCCGAGGAAGGCATCATTTCGCGCGAAGAAGCATTGATGCGTGTGCAGCCGCGCACGTTGACCGAATTGCTGCACCGGCAGGTCGATCCGCGCACTAAGCGTGACCTGATCGGGCGCGGGATTGCCGCCAGCCCCGGTGCTGCGACGGGCAAGATCGTGTTTAACGCGAATGACGCGCAGGCCAGCGCGGCGCGGGGCGAGAAATGCATTCTGGTGCGGCGCGAAACATCGCCCGAGGATATTCGCGGCATGCATGCAGCCCAAGCGGTGCTGACCGAACGCGGCGGGATCACCAGCCACGCCGCCGTGATCGGGCGGGGCATGGGCCTGCCTTGTGTCGTTGGCGCGTCGTCTATGACGTTTGATCTGGTCAAAGGGCAGATTATCGCCCCGGATGGCCGCGTGTTCAAAGCCGGTGACGAGATCACCATTGACGGCACTAAGGGCGAAGTTCTGGCGGGGGCCGCGCAAATGCTTGAGGCGCTGCTGGATGCGACATTCCAGAAATTGATGGATTGGGCGGAGGAGGCGGCGGATATCGGTATTCGCGCCAATGCCGACACACCTGCCGATGCCCAGACCGCCCGTAACTTCAATGCCCATGGGATCGGGCTGTGTCGGACTGAACATATGTTCTTTGATCCCAGCCGGTTGACCGTGATGCGCGAGATGATCTTTGCGGACAGTAGCGAAGAGCGCCGGGCGGTGCTGGAACGTCTGTTGCCGATGCAACGAGATGATTTTATTCAACTTTTCCGCATTATGCAGGGCCAGCCCGTATGCATCCGGTTGTTCGATCCGCCCTTGCACGAATTCCTGCCCGCCAACCGGTCAGGGCAACGCGATCTGGCAGAAGCGTTGGATTTGCCCTTGTCTGACGTGATCCGCCGGATCGACGCGATGTCGGAATACAACCCGATGCTGGGTTTGCGCGGCGTGCGTCTGGGGGTGACCGTGCCCGAAATATACGAGATGCAGGCGCGCGCGATTTTCGAGGCCACGATCGAGGCCAGCCGCGATGGCGACCCGGTGGTGCCCGAAATTATGATCCCGCTGGTTTCGGCGCGGCGAGAGGTCGAATTGGTCAAGGCCAGCATCGACAAGATCGCCACGGATGTGCGCAACGAACGCGGTGCCACGTTCACCTATCGTTTGGGGGTGATGGTTGAAACACCACGTGCTGCCCTGCGCGCCGGTGAAATTGCGCCGCATTGTTCGTTCCTCAGCTTTGGGACAAACGACCTGACGCAGATGACATACGGCCTAAGCCGCGATGATGCGGGACGGTTTATGTCGACTTACGTGCAGCAAGGGGTGTTCCCCGAAGACCCGTTTCATATGCTGGACCAAGACGGCGTGGGCGAGCTGTTGGAGCTGGGCGCATCGCGCGGTCGGGCGGCCCAGCCGGGCATCACTTTGTCGATCTGTGGAGAGCATGGCGGCAACCCCGAATCGATTGCATTTTGCCGAGAAGCAGGATTCGACTACGTTTCCTGCTCGCCTTTCAGGGTTCCTGTGGCCCGATTGGCGGCGGCTCAACTCGCAATTGAACACAAGATAGGGTAGTTTTCGGATCTCATCTGTCCATATTTGGTATTTTTGGGCGGTAATTCGCGCAATTTGCCCACTTAGGGTTTACGTAAGCGATCCCATTGTCTAATCGGCGTCTCTGAAATTACCTGCGAGGCGCTCTATGCGTTGTTCTACATTCCTGTCTTTCTGCGCCGCAGCGGCGCTGTCCCTTTCGATGCCATTGGCTGCGTTTGCCAATTCTCAACAGGCTGAAACCCTGGCCGAGATTGAGTCGAAAGGGCTGCAAGCCGTCGGATCAGAGCGGCTCGAGCGTATGATCGCTGAGAACACATCGGCCGACGAGATCGAGTTTACCCGCAGCTGGCTGTCAGAGCAGCCAAAGGCGTCTGGCGGAGAACAGTGGAAATGCCTGTCCGAGGCGCTTTACTTTGAGGCGCGCGGCGAGACGGTCAGAGGACAGTTCGCTGTTGCCGAGGTGATCCTGAACCGTGTCAAATCCGATGAATTCCCCGGGTCGCTTTGCAAGGTGATCCATCAGGGTACCGGCAGAAAATACCAGTGCCAGTTCACCTACACCTGTGACGGCTATGCCGAAGTGATTGCCGAACCACGTGCCTATGACCGCGTCAGCAAAATCGCGCGTGCGGTGCTGGATGGCAAGGTGCCATCGCTGACTGATGGGGCCACATATTACCACACCACCGCCGTCAGCCCGCGCTGGTCGCGTGTTTTTACCCGCACTGCGAAAATCGGCGTTCATCTGTTTTACCGCGATGGTGTACGCACCGCGTCTAACTAAGCGTCAGCCGCCGTCGTCTTTGAGGTCTAGCCAGCCGCAACTGGCTTTGTTACATGCAGGCAAGCGGTCTAGGATCGCCTTGACCGTGAAAATGTAAAGGCCCGCATGATGACCACCGACACAAGGCTTGCCTTTGCGCACCCGTCCGAGCGTGCCGCCGCCACCGCGGGGCCTGAGCCGCTTGACCGTATTTCCCTGCGTGATCACATCGTCGAGGTGGAAATCGGTGCCTTTCAGGCCGAACGTGGTGTGACGCAGCGCATATGTTTTAACATCGTTGTCGAGGTGCAACCGTTGACCGGCCCCGTGGACGACGACGTGGATCGCATTCTATCCTATGACCGCGTGACCGAGGCGATTGCCTATGAATTGGCGGACGAACGGCTGAACTTGCTGGAAACCCTTGCC
The DNA here is from genome assembly GCF_900116285.1 of Sulfitobacter marinus. Taxonomy (GTDB): domain Bacteria; phylum Pseudomonadota; class Alphaproteobacteria; order Rhodobacterales; family Rhodobacteraceae; genus Sulfitobacter; species Sulfitobacter marinus. The sequence goes on from NZ_FPAJ01000002.1 coordinate 494,226, forward strand.
GAACGTGTCGCCGACCGGATTTTGCTGGAACGTCAGGCGATGCGTGTGTTCGTCCGTATCGAAAAGCTGGATCGGGGCCCCGGTGCCTTGGGCGTTGAAATCGTCCGCGCCCGTGATGACGCCCCCGACACGCGTTCCGATGCCGCCGAGGTGCCGCATCCCGAGCTGGTGTATCTGTGCAATGCCGCGATTACTTCGCCCTATCTGACGGGGTGGCTGGACCAGCTTGAACAGTTGGGCCGTCCGTTGATCCTGTGTGTTGGGGCGTCCGATACCCCCGCACCGCAGGTCGCCCATAAAATGGCGCAGCGCCGGATCGATCTGCTTGCCATTGAACAGAACGCATGGGTTTTGGCGTCCAAGGACAATCGATGTGTTGTTGTTTCAACTCGGACAGAATTGGACTGGGCGATGAAGAATGGCCAGACCAGCGTTTGGGCCCCGTCGAAGATCGTGTTGGACAGCGTTGATACCCCATCGGCACAGCCGCGTGATGCGGTCGCTTTGGCCGCGTGGTTTGCCGCCACATTCGACGCGACCGAGATGCTGGTTTTTGGCACCGACTTGCCAAAACAGGCATCGGTGCCTTTGCGTATGGTGGCTGTCGATCAGGACCAGATTTAGCGCCATGATCGACTATTTCAGACCGCTTGTTCAGATCGGGCCTGCACGGCCCAATAGTGCCGTGCAGCTGGCAGCCGGGTGGGGATGGTTTACCCATGTCGAGGTCCTGTCACGCGACGCGCCAGCTCGGGTGATCGCCGCGCAGGACTTGCCGCCAGAGGTGGCAGGACGGCTGACCACACCCCGGCCGCCGATTGCAGGCCTGTCGTTGGACCGGCCCCGCATCATGGGAATTCTGAACACGACGCCCGATAGTTTCTCGGACGGAGGTCGACATGAGGGCCTAGGTGATGCGGTGGCGGCAGGGCAGGCGATGGCACAAGCGGGCGCGGATATTCTCGACGTTGGTGGCGAATCCACACGGCCGGGGGCGCAGACTGTGCCGGTTGAAGTCGAGATCAACCGTACCGCCCCCACCATTAGCGCGCTGCGTGCAGCGGGCCTGGGCCTGCCGATTTCGATTGATACGCGCAAAGCGGCGGTGGCCGAAGCTGCGGTGGCGATGGGGGCTGATCTGGTCAATGATGTCTCCGGGTTCAGCTTTGATCCAGCCCTTGGCCCGTTTTGCCAAAAACATCAGCTGCCGGTCTGTGTGATGCATGCGCAAGGTGACCCCGAAACAATGCACTTGAACCCCAGCTATTCAAACGTTCTGTTGGACGTCTATGATGCGCTTGAACGTCGGATCAGAAGGCTTGAGGTCGGCGGAATTGCGCGCAGTGCGATCCTTGCTGACCCGGGGATCGGATTTGGTAAGACGCTGGATCACAATCTTGCGCTCCTGGCGCGGATCAGCCTGTTTCATGGGCTTGGCACGCCGCTTTTACTGGGGGCGTCCCGGAAAAAGTTTATTGGCACTTTGGGTCATGCACCAAAGGCAACAGACCGCGCCGCCGGGTCAATAGGCGTTGCCCTTGCAGGCTTGGCGCAAGGTGTGCAATTGGTGCGTGTACATGACGTGGCTGAAACCCACCAAGCTGTCTCGCTATGGCATGCCGCATATTCTGGGAGCATTTTATGACGAAGCTATTTGGAACAGACGGTATTCGCGGCACGGCGAATGTCTATCCGATGACCGCCGAGGTTGCCCTGAAAATCGGCGCAGCAGTGGGCCGCTATTTCAGCAAAAGCCGCAGCGGTGTGCACCGGGTCGTAATTGGCAAGGACACGCGGTTGTCAGGCTATATGTTTGAAAACGCGCTGACGGCGGGGCTGACATCTTCGGGGATGAATGTTCTGCTGCTTGGCCCTGTACCGACCCCGGCGGTCGGGCTGTTGACGCGGTCGATGCGGGCGGATCTGGGCGTGATGATTTCGGCCAGCCACAACCCCGCCACCGACAACGGGATCAAGTTTTTCGGCCCTGATGGGTTCAAGTTGAGCGATGCGGTCGAGGCCGAGATCGAGCACCTGATCGCCAACGGTGTCGAGCTGATCCCGTCAGAGAAGATCGGCCGCGCTAAACGGATTGACGACGCACGTTTTCGCTATGTCGAGCGGGTGAAATCATCGTTCCCGCGCAGCATGCGGCTGGACGGGTTAAAGGTGGTTATTGATTGTGCCAATGGCGCGGCGCATCGTGTGGCACCCGAAGCCCTGTGGGAATTGGGGGCCGATGTGGTTTCGATCGGGGTTGAGCCAAACGGGTTCAACATTAACAAGAATTGCGGATCGACGCACCCCGAACGGGCAGCCGCGGCTGTGGTTGAGCACGAGGCCGACGTGGGTATTTGCCTGGATGGCGATGCCGACCGGGTCATCTTGATCGATGAGGCTGGCAATGTCGGTGATGGTGACCAGTTTATGGCGCTTATGGCGTCGCGCTGGGCCGCGGAAAAGCGCCTGAACAACAATGCCTTGGTGGCCACTGTGATGAGCAACCTCGGTCTTGAGCGGTTCTTGCAAGGCCACGGCGTGCAATTGGAACGCACCGCCGTCGGTGATCGCTATGTCGTGGAGCGGATGCGCGAAGGCGGGTTCAACTTGGGCGGAGAGCAGTCCGGTCATATCGTCATGACCGACCACGCAACCACCGGCGACGGGCTGATGGCGGGGCTGCAGTTCTTGGCTGAAATGATCCGGTCGGGCAAAGCTTCGTCTGAATTGCTGCACAGCTTTGAACCCGTTCCGCAACTTCTGAAGAATGTACGCTTTGCCGTAGGTCAGACACCATTGGATGACGCGCAGGTCAAGGCGGCAATTGCGCAAGCCGAAGCCGATCTGGCTGGCAACGGGCGTTTGCTGATCCGAAAATCGGGCACCGAGCCATTGGTCCGCGTGATGGCCGAGCATGAAGATGCGGCCTTGATGGCGCGGGCGGTCGATATGGTTGTCGACGCCGTGACCCAATCCGTTCGGACCTAAAGGCGCGCAAAAGCGCATTCGATTTATTTGGGTGTGATTGTTGCGGCCTTACCGTGCCAGTTCAAAGGGGTGGTCCGTACCTTGCGCGTCGATGCCTTCGGCGAGGATTTTTTGCCATTTGGAATCAGGTTTGCTGCTTGGTGAACAATCTGCGGAGCGCGCCGTATTGGCTGAGGGCGACGCCTGCCAAAATCAGGGCGAGGGACCAGATAAGCGAGGCAGGCAAAGGTTCGCTGAGGATCAGCGCACCGAGGCAGACAGACCAGACGGGCACTTGATAATTTACCAAAGACATGAAAACCGGCCCTGCGCTGCGCACCACCAAGACGCGCAGGAAATTTGCGGCGGCGGTTGGGATCAGACCGAGGAATGCCAGCACAGCCAGGATTTCGGCAGATGGGAGCGGCGGGACCCCTTCGACCAAGAATGCGGTGGGGATGATGATGACGCTTGCGATGATAAGCAGGATTGTCGCGAGGCCGATGGCGTCAACTTGTGGCAGGCGGCGCATCACGAGGGAGCTGAGGGCGTAGCAACTGGCCGCACCGATACAGGCGAAACGGCCAGCGGTTTCAAGGGCGGCCCCGGTGCTTTCGAACGCTTGGGAGCCGATCAGAATTGTTACGCCGATAAAGCCGATGGCAAAACCAAGCGTTTTGCGCTGCGTCATCCGTTCGCCTGGCACAAAGAAATGGGCCAGCGGCAGAATGATCAGAGCAACGGCGGCCATTGAGACGCCAGCAAACCCCGATGTTACATATTGCTGGCCCCAGGCAAGCAGGGAGAAAGGCACAGCAGAGCTGGTGGCGCCTATGAAAAGCAGGGCGGTGAGGTCGGTCTTGGTTGGCGGCGCAGTAAACAGCTGGAACCCGCGCAGGGACCATATGGCTGTCATCACAAGTGCCGCGAAGCTAACGCGGCTGGCCGCGATCCAGAACGGGGTCATGCCGGTAAGGGCGATTTCGGTGACCATGAATGTCCCGCCCCAGATGAAGGCCAGTAGGGCAATCATCAGCCAGCTGCTGGCCGTAATTTGGGGGGCGTTTTGCATTGGGCGACCTTTGGTGGGCAACGCTGAGATAACGCCCGGGGCTTGGGGTCTGAAAAGACGTTGGGGGGTGGTTTTACCTTAAAAGAAAGAGGCCCGGGGTGGGTATCCCGGGCCTTCGGCTGTTTTAGTTTTTGGCTTTGTCGACCATTTTACCGGCGGAAATCCACGGCATCATGCCGCGCAGTTTTTCGCCGACCTGTTCGATCTGGTGCTCGTCATTGATGCGGCGTGTTGCCTTGAACGACGGCTGGCCAACAGAGTTTTCCAGCATGAAGTCACGTACGAATTTGCCGTTTTGGATGTCTGTCAGAACGTCCTTCATACGGGCCTTGGTTTCGGCGTAGGGCAGGATGCGCGGGCCGGAAACATATTCGCCGTATTCAGCAGTGTTCGAGATCGAGTAGTTCATGTTGGCGATGCCGCCTTCATAGATCAGGTCAACGATCAGCTTGGTTTCGTGCAGGCATTCGAAATAGGCCATTTCGGGCTCGTAGCCGGCTTCGACCAGTGTTTCAAAGCCCATGCGGATCAGTTCAACGATGCCGCCACACAGAACCGCCTGTTCGCCGAACAGATCGGTTTCGCATTCTTCGCGGAAGTTGGTTTCGATGATGCCGGAGCGACCACCACCGATGGCGGAGCAATAGGACAGGCCGATTTCCAGCGCTTTGCCGGAGGCGTCTTTGTCGACGGCAACAAGGCAGGGCACGCCGCCGCCTTTGGAGTATTCGCCGCGCACGGTGTGACCGGGGCCTTTGGGGGCCATCATGATTACGTCAACACCTTCTTTGGGCTCGATCAGGCCGAAATGCACGTTCAGGCCGTGGGCGAATGCGATGGCTGCGCCTTCGCGGATGTTGTCATGGACGTATTTTTTGTAGGTTTCGGCCTGCAATTCGTCGGGCATTGTGAACATGATCACATCGGCCCAAGCAGCGGCTTCGGAAATTTCCATAACCTTGAGGCCTTCGCCTTCGGCTTTGGCTTTGGAGGCGGAACCTTCGCGCAGGGCAACGACGAGGTTTTTCGCGCCGGAATCGCGCAGGTTCAGGGCGTGGGCGTGGCCTTGGGAGCCGTAGCCGAGGATGGCGACTTTTTTATCCTTGATCAGGTTAACGTCGCAGTCACGGTCATAATAAACGCGCATTGGGGCGTCCTTTCGGGTTCGTTGAAATCTGAAAGTGTTATAACTGATGAACTGAGTGATACCATTGTCGGATTATGAGTTTATTTGGCAAAATGAAGATGGTAATGCGTGGTTATATGGAAATATGGAAAAATCATGCTTGATGACGAAGATAGGCGCATTTTGCGTCATTGGCAGGGAGACGCGGGGCTAAGCCCGGGTGAGTTGGCCGATCGGGTGGGGTTGACCGCTGGCAAGGTCGCGCGGCGCATTGTGCGCATGCAAGAGGCAGGCATTGTCGAGGGCGTCGGGATGAGCGTGGATTGGGCGGCCCTTGGCTATAGTGTTGAGGTGTCGCTGCGGATCACACTGGATAAGACCCAGGGCAATGCGTTTGATGCGTTTCTGGTCGCAGCACGCGACGTATCAGAAGTGATTGAAATCCAGACGTTTCTGGGGCGCGTTGACGTGCGCCTGTCGATCATTGCCCGCGATATGGCGCATTATCAGTCGATTTACCGTGGCAAGATCCTGACCCTTCCCCATATCGCCGATATTGAGGCGTTGATGCATGTGGCGCGGATCAAATCAGACGAGGCGCTGCCGCTATGATCCAGCTGGACGAGATTGACCATCATCTGATCCGGTCACTGGCGCGGGATGCCACACAAAGTGCCGGGGCTTTGGGGCGGCATTTGGGGTTATCCCAGCCTGCCACATGGCGGCGGATCAAACGGCTTGAAGATGCGGGCATTTTGCGCGGTAAGCACTTGCGCCTGAACCGTGAGGCCTTGGGTTTTGGCGTGACGGTGTTTCTGGGGGTCAAGCTGGCCACCAAAGGGCGTGTGAGCCTTGAGGATTTCGAGCGTGCGGTCACTGCGATCCCCGAAGTGCAAACGGTTGAACATGTTTTAGGGCTTTATGATTACCGTTTGCGGGTTGTCGCGCGGGATCTGGCCGATTTTGAACGTGTCTTGCGGCGGCGGATTATGACCTTGCCGGGGGCCGGGGCAGTTGAGGCCAATGTGCTGCTAAGTGAAGAACGTCTTGCGGGGCCATTGGGCCTATAACTTTGGCAGGCGGCGCTGTATCTTGCGCGCAAAGAAAAGGAGACCCCCATGCCAGCTTTGTTAAATACTGTAGACCCCACTGGCCTCGAAGAATTCTCGGTCGTCTTTACCGACCGGTCGTTGAACCACATGTCGGCGGCGTTTCAGGGCGTGATGCGCGACATCAGCGCCATGCTGAAAGAGGTGTATAACGCTGACGCCGTGGCGATTGTACCCGGTGGTGGTACGTTCGGGATGGAGGCCGTGGCCCGCCAGTTCGCCCGCAACGCCGAGGCGGTTGTCGTACGCAACGGCTGGTTTTCCTATCGTTGGAGCCAGATCATCGAAAGTGGTGATTTGACCGGCAATGCCACCGTTCTCAAGGCGCGGATGCAGGGCAACAGCACGCCTGCGCCCTTTGCGCCATGCCCGATTGATGAGGTGATCGATACGATCCGGACCCAAAAGCCGCAGGTGGTATTCGCGCCCCATGTAGAGACCAGCGCGGGCGTGATCCTGCCGGATGACTATATCAAGCAGATGTCTGATGCGGCCCATGAGGTGGGCGCGTTGATGGTGCTGGATTGCATCGCGTCGGGTTGTGCCTGGGTTGATATGAAGGCACTTGGCGTGGATGTGTTGATCTCGGCCCCGCAAAAGGGTTGGAGCGCGTCGCCCTCTGCCGGATTGGTGATGATGTCGGAGCATGCCGTGGCGCGGTTGGCCGAAACCAAGTCGGACAGTTTTTCGCTTGATCTGGGCAAATGGCACAGCATCATGAAGGCCTATGAAGATGGCGGGCATGCCTATCATTCTACGATGCCCACCGATGCCTTGCGCGGTTTCCGCGACACCATGAAAGAAACCCAAGCTTATGGGTTTAAGCGGTTGAAAGAGGCGCAGTGGCGTTTGGGCGACGGGGTGCGCAAGATGCTGGCCGATCGCGGTGTAGTGTCGGTTGCCGCCGAAGGTTTTGGCGCGCCGGGCGTTGTGGTCAGCTATACCACGGATCCATCGGTGCAAAACGGCAAGGCTTTCGCGGCGGAGGGGATGCAGATTGCCGCCGGCGTGCCGCTGATGTGCGACGAGCCGGATAATTTCCAGACGTTCCGCTTGGGGCTGTTCGGCTTAGACAAGCTTTATGACGTCGATGCGACGCTGGCCCGTTTGGCGCGTGTAGTAGATAAGGTTCTGTAAAATCAGTGTAATGCGGCATGGTCTTAACCTTGCCGCATGCCCAACCCCAATTCCATGAGCATTTTGCGCACCGGGGCCATGGCGTATAGTGCATTCAGCCCGGTTGCGCGGGCATCGCGGGCAATGGGGGCACTGGCCTGACTGGCACGGTTCAGCAGATCAATGCCCCGCACCCGCAGCATAATGTCTGCAAAGCGCGCCTTGTGATAGGTACCCAGCATTTTCTGGCTGCCCAAATCGGCGGGGTTTGCCTGTGCCAATTCCAGCAGGGTCGCGACGTCTTGTAACGACATGTTCAAACCCTGCGCGCCGATGGGGGGCATGACGTGGGCGGCCTCGGCGATCAGGGCGATGCGTTCACCGGACAGACGCGCGGCATGCTGGGAGATAATCGGCCAGACGTTGCGCGCAGTGGCCAGTGTCAGTGGGCCGAATAAATGACAGCTGCGCAGGGTGGCTTCGTCGGAAAACGCGTTTGCATCCAGCGCCATACGCCGTTTGCATTCTGCCGTACTATCCATCCAGACCACGGCAGAACAGGGCATCCCGTCACGGTCGGGTAAGGGCACCAAAGTGAATGGCCCGCCGGTGCGGTGGATTTCGGTCGATACATTTTCATGGGGCACGGGATGTGTAACCGCGAAGACCACAGCACTTTGGCCATAGCCGGAGGTGGTCAAATCGATGCCCGCCGCCTCGCGCATGGGGCTGTTGCGGCCATCTGCGGCGATCACTAAAGGCGTGGTAATGCGGCTGCCGTCGCTGAGGCCGACGCGGGCCTCGGCAGTGCGGGTGAACAGTGATGTGGTCCCTGTGCCGGGCCGAAAGTCGACATTTGGTAGTTCGGCCAGTCTATCCAGGAGGGCACGGCGCAGCAGCCAGTTGGGGAAGTTCCAGCCAAAGGGCTGATCCGAAATCTCGGCCGCGTTGAATTCCCGGATGACGCGGGGCTCTGCTTCGGTGCCGCCAGCGTCGACAATGCGCATAATTTGCAGGGGGGCTGCGTGGTTTTCGAGATGGCTCCAGATGCCTGCTGTCTCAAGCACGCGGCGTGCAGGTTGCAGCATCGCGGTCGAGCGCAGATCGGCCCCGTCGGTATCACCATCGGTGATCGGCGGGGCGGGGTCTACGCAGATCACCTTGAAACCGGCGCTGCCAAAGGCCGCTGCCGCCGTCAGACCGGCGATACCGCCACCCGAAATCAGAATATCGCAATCCATCGTCATCCCTGAAAGCTAGCCCGTGATCCGCCCGAGAAAAGCGCTAAGATCATCCGTGTGGAAATGAATGTGATCGGCGGCCTCGGGCTCAGCGGCCACATGCACCGTGCCCATGCCCATGGCGTGCGGCTCCGCCAGATTGCGGGGGTCATCTTCGAACATGACCGCCTTGGTGGCGTCCAGCTTGTCAGCGGTGAACACATGCTCGAACGCGGCGCGTTCGGGTTTGGGTAAAAACTGTGCATGTTCAACGCCATAGATCGCGTCAAACAGATCGGTCAAACCGCGGGCTGCAACCACTTTTTCGGCATAGGGTGCGGTGCCATTGGTGTAGATAATGCGCCGTCCGGGCAGGGCGCGGATGCGATCGGCCAGCACGGGGTCGGGCGCCAGCGCGTCAAAGGAAATGTTGTGCACATCATGCAGATAGGGGGCCGGGTCCATATCATGTTCGCGCATTAGCCCGGCCAGCGTTGTGCCATAGCTGTGCCAGTAATGTTTGCGCAGGTAATTGGCGCGGGCGTGGTCCACATCAAGGGCATTCATCACCCAATGGGTCATCCGCTGTTCTATCTGGTCGAACAGACGCGCCGAGGGCGGGTAAAGCGTGTTATCCAGGTCAAAGACCCAAGTATTCACGTGAGAAAAAGCGTGCTTTGGCATATGCCCTAGCTACGCTTGGTCGCAGCCATGCGCAAGATCACGGGCTTGCGCAAATGGACGCGGGGGATAGAGTGCCCACAAGCAAAATGAAAGTGACCCGATGACCGCGCCCAGACCCGGACCGACAGATGCCTATGCCATGATCCTTGAGGCGATCGATTTGGGCACCTATAGACCAGGCGATCGTTTGGTTGAAAGCGAGCTGGCGGAACGGTTCGGTGTTTCGCGCACCCCAATTCGCGAGGCATTACAACGGCTTGAGACACAATCCCTGCTGACCCGCGATGGCCGTAGTCTGATTGTGGCGTCGTTGGATCACAACCAGACCGCCGAGCTGTATGTTGTACGCGGAGAGTTGGAGGGGCTGGCCGCGCGGCTTGCTGCGCGTCATGCGACTGTCGAAGAAGTCCGCGTACTGCGCGATATGGTCGAGGCAGATAACGACCTGCGCGACGATCCGGCGGCTTTGGCGCGGGCGAACCGGCGGTTTCACAGGCAAATCCATTTGGCGTCCCACAACAGGTATCTGGTGCAGCAATTGGATTTGGTACATCGGTCGATGGCATTGATGGCGACATCGTCGCTCGCGGTTGAGGGGCGCGGCCATATTGCCCAAGCCGAGCATGACAAGATCGTGCGTATGATTGAACAGCGTGACGAGGATGGCGCGGACGAAGCGCTGCGTTTGCATATTTCGGTGGCCTTCACGACCCGCCTCAAACAAGAAGCTGCGCGGCGCGAAGAAGAGGGCTAACCGGCGGGAACGGGCGTTCGTGCGTCGGATTGTTCTTCGGTTTTGTGGGGGACGCCGTGTTCGGTTTTGTCCCAGTAAAACGGGTCAAAGATGAACTCGTATAGCGCCTTATACGCGGCGAATGTGCCCAGTATAAAATAAAACGGCAAGCCGAACGCCCAAGGTATCAAGTGTCTGTGTTTACTGCCGCGCACTGCGCGAATGGCGATGGAAATATTCAGGAGCTCTGCGAAAATAAAGTAATAGAACAACCCTTTAAGTATCTGAGCGCCGAGGACGGTTTCGACAGGGTGGGACAGGCCCACCAAGGTAACGCAAAAAGACCAAAGCAAAGGCGCACAAAGGAATTGGCTTACTGTGGCCAAGAACAAGATTTGCAGCCCGAGAAAACGCAGAAACCCCACCTGCTTTATCAGCTTGAGCGGCTGGCGCATGTGCACGCACCATGTCGTCAAAAAACCCTTGAGCCAGCGGGAACGCTGCTTGACCCACGGCCAGGCGCGAAAATTTGCCTCCTCATAGGTGACGGTGGGCAAAAGGTCGGTTTTATAGCCGTGCCGGGCCAATCTGACCCCCAGATCGGCATCTTCGGTCACGTTATGGGCGTCCCAGGCGCGCAGTTCCTCAAGCACGCTGCGGCGGAAAAATAGCGTTGTCCCGCCCAAGGGAACAATAAGCCCCAGCCGCGCAATGCCCGGCAGAACCACGCGCCACCATGCGGCATATTCGATGGTAAAACAGCGTGAAATCCAATTGGTGCGCGCGTTGTAATAATCAAGCATCCCCTGAACGCATACGACATTCTTGGGGGCGTGGGCAAAATGCTGAATAATGCGATCGATTTGATCTACTTCGGGTGCGTCCTCGGCATCCCAGACGCCAATAATGCTGCCTTTACAAAAATCCAAAGCATAATTCATAGCCCGAGGTTTTGTGCGCAAATTATTCGCCTGCGGAACCTCGATCACGTCAAACCATGCGGGCAGCGCGGTACGGGCAATGGTGTCGCGGGTCATATCATCGCCTTCTTCAAGCACCAGCATGATCTGAAGCAATGATTTGGGATAGGTCAGTTTTGCCAGCCGCGTGATCAAGGCCCCCGCAATTTCCTTTTCCCGGAACAGGGGGACAAGGACGGAAACATAGGGCCGAGAGATTTGATCCGGTTCGGGTCCGATGTCGAGTGTCGGGCGAGGGGGAAGCTTGGGTTCAAAGACATGGGTGAACAGGGCGATTGTACGCAAGGAGACGGTCATGATGCTGCTGCAAAGCGCCCATAAGAGGATAGTGGTAAAGCCCCAAGCAGGTTCCAATATCAGTACGATTGCCAGTAAGGCCAAGATGCCCACGGACCATGCGCGCCGGCCTCTGGCGTCTTCGCGCCAGGTGCGACAGCTTTCAATCGGGGGCACGCGAGTGGCGGCGCGTTGGGCAAGGTCTGCGCCGTAAAGTGCTGTTATACTTTCGGAAATCTGTTTCTTGTCGGCAACGACCGGCAGTAGGCTCACCCCTGGGGAGGCGAGCTGACGGGCAATCTGTTCAAATTGATCCGGGTTGCTGATGGCGATCATAATCGTGTCACCCAAGGACCGCCACGGAACGATGCCATACTTCAAGCAATCAAGCGCATCCAGATGCTGCGCCATGGTGCGTTTTGGCGGATCAACGGCAAGATCAATATGTTGTAGGTTATATTGTGTCGCCAGCGCGGCACATAGCTGCGCCGGGGTTATCGTACCGCTGGCGATCAGGCACTCGCCCAGCGGGACGTTCAGGCGTTCTTGCTCTTGCAGGGCGCGCACCAGATCGGCCTGATCAATGGCACCCGAATTCACCAGTATCCGGCCCAAGGGCAGATGCGATTGGGCCCGGGTTGCCGGTTCGGGCGTGGTAAACTTTAGATGCAGGTCGCTCAACCGAGAATCCCCTTAGATGCAAGGGGACAGGATGCAGCGGGTAAGCTTAATCAGGTCTTAATGGCTGGCAAACTATGCGGTCTCAAGCGCGCGTTCGGCCATCGCAGCGGCGAAACGTTCAAACAGGTAAAAGCTGTCTTGCGGGCCGGGGCTTGCCTCGGGGTGGTGCTGGACGGACCAGACCGGACGGCCTTCCATGCGGATTCCGCAGTTCGACCCGTCAAACAGCGACTGATGGGTTTCGACAACGCCTTGGGGCAGGGATTGTGCATCGACCGCAAAACCGTGGTTCATCGACGTGATCTCGACCTTGCCGGTTTCGATGTCCTTGACGGGGTGGTTGGCACCGTGATGGCCGTGGCTCATCTTGATTGTGCCACCGCCAAGAGCGAGGGCAAGCATCTGATGACCAAGGCAAATCCCGAACACCGGAAGGTCGGTCTTTGCGATGACTTCCTTGATCATGGGAACGGCGTAAGCGCCTGTCGCCGCCGGATCGCCGGGGCCGTTGGACAGAAATACGCCATCGGGATTATGCGCCATCACATCTTCATATGTGGCGGATGCAGGCAGCACAGTCACGTCGCAGCCAGCCGAGGCAAGACAACGCAGAATGTTACGCTTGGCACCGTAATCCACGGCAACTACCTTGTGTTTGGCGTCGGTTTGCGGGGCGTAACCGTCGGGCCAGGCCCACCGCATCTCGTTCCAGCGGTAGGATTGTGCGCAAGTCACGTCTTTGGCCAGATCGGCCCCTTCGAGGCCTGCAAAACTGCGGGCGGCTGCGACCAGTGCTTCTATGTCGAAATTGCCGTCCGGGTCATGGGCGAGGGCGGCATGAGGTGCGCCTTGCTGGCGGATGGCGCGGGTCAGGCGACGCGTATCGACGCCGCCGATTGCGATGCGGCCCCGGCTGGCCAGCCATTCGGATAGCGGCTGAACCGAGCGCCAGCTGCTGGGGTCGGTCGGCATCCATTTCACGACCATGCCTGCGGCGACCGGATCACCGGTTTCGTCGTCTTCAGGATTGGTGCCCGTGTTGCCAATATGTGGGAAGGTAAAGGTGACGATCTGCCCGGCATAGGACGGATCGGTCATGATTTCCTGATAGCCGGTCATCGCGGTGTTGAAACACAGCTCTGCCACGGTTTGCCCGGTTGCGCCAAAGCCCATGCCGTAAAAAATCGATCCGTCCGCAAGTGCTAGGCAGGCGGTCGGGCGGGTGGATGCGGGCGCAGTCATGGGAGGGCCTCCAAAGGCAGATGGGTGGGGCTAAACGGGTGCAATCTAAAGCCGGCGGCGGGCTGGGTCAATACCATGTGGAAAATGATATATCGTTTAAAAGCAATGCCTTACCTGAGGCCTGTGCCATTGCCTGTTTTGTGGGAATTGTCTATGTTGCGCAGCTTACACCGCATTGGTCGAAGGACGATAGCAATGGAACTGCGCACACGCATCACGGACGCGATGAAACAGGCGATGAAAGACAAGGCCGCAGACCGGCTGTCTACGTTGCGTTTGATCAACGCCGCCATCAAGGACAAAGACATCGCTGCGCGTGCAGATGGTGGCGAAGAGGGTGTCGGCGACGCGGAGGTTCTGGCGATTCTGGGCAAGATGGCCAAACAGCGGATGGAATCGGTGCGCGCCTATGAAGAAGGTGGCCGTCTGGACCTTGCAGACCGTGAACGTGAGGAAATCGCGATCATCGAAGAATTCCTGCCCCGGCAACTGACCGAAGAAGAAAGCGCCAAAGCTGTGGATGATGCCATTGCCGAAGTTGGTGCAACGTCGATCCGCGATATGGGCAAGGTGATTGGTTTGCTTAAGGGCAAATACACCGGCCAGATGGATTTCGGCGCTGTCGGCCCCAAGGTCAAAGACCGCCTGAGCTAAGTGCGCAACAGCGAGCGGTTCAATTCGTCAAACAGGGCGATCCTCTCTTCCTCGCTTAGGAATTTGCCAATCTCGACTTCGCGGCCTTTGCCCCGCAGGGTGACGTAATGCGGCACGGGGCCGTCTTTTTCGTATTTCGTGACCACCGTCCAATAGCGGTTGCAGTCCCATTCCTTCACATCGCCCCTTGGCGTGGTGTGGGACAGGTGCACTGTGTCGTCGGTGAGGGTGAACACCTCTTCGATCTGGCGGGATTTATGGTTGCCTTGCAGGGCGAAATACATGCCCGCCACTGCCGCCAGGACAAAAGGCAGTAAGGTCCAGAGCAGCGCGGTGCCCAGCAGCGGCAGCGTCGGGATCAGGATCATCGTAAAGGTCACCAGAATGAACGCGGCAAACCCTTTGGGTGGCAGCGACTGATGCGGCCAAAGCCGCAGTTCCTGCCGGCGGGCATTGGGCGCAGTTTTCCATTCATAGGGCATGAGGCGGGTCCGGTTAGCCTGAAGTACGCGCCTAATTTAGGGCAGATCAGCGGCCAAACAATGCGACAGATTGCATCTGGCCGGTCGGGACAGGGCGCGGACGGCGTAGACTAATGTTCAGCGCGGCTCGATCAGGTCCCAGCGGTTGCCAAATGCGTCGCGAAAGACGGCTACAATGCCATACGGCTCATGGCGGGGGGCTTCTTCGAATGTTACCCCAGTCGCCGACAGGCGTGCGTGGTCAGCAGCGAAGTTATCGGTTTCCAGAAACAGCCAGACGCGCCCCGCCCCTTGGTTGCCGATCGCCGCGCGTTGCGCTGCGTCTCCTGGTTCGGCCAGGATAAACCCTGTGTCGCCGCCCGGCGGGGTGACGCGCACCCAGCGTTTGTGACCTTGGTCCTCGTCTTGCGTCAGCTCAAACCCCATGACATTGCAGTAAAATGCGATGCCTTCGTCATAGCTGGGCACAATCAGGGTGAGGGCGGAGAGACGCATGCGCCTACTCCAACTCTACCAGCAGATCCTTGGCGTCGATCTGGCCGCCGGGAACGACATGCACCGCTTTGACGACGGCATCACGTTCGGCGTGAATGCCGGTTTCCATCTTCATTGCTTCGATGGTCAGCAGCAAGTCGCCCGCTTTGACCTGCTGGCCCACGACCGCCCCGACCGATGCCACAACACCGGGCATTGGTGCGCCGATGTGGTTGGGATTGCCGGTTTCAGCCTTGGGCCGCTGTGCTGTGGTCGCTTTGACCAGACGGTTTGGCACGCGCACGACGCGCGGCTGGCCGTTAAGCTCAAAGAACACCTTAACCTCGCCATCCTCGTTGGTTTCGCTCAGCGCTTGCAGGCGGATTTCCAGCGTTTTGCCGGGGTCGATTTCGGCGGTAATTTCCTCGCCCGGTTCCATGCCGTAAAAGAACGTCCGGGTCGGCAGCACCCGAACGGGGCCGTAGGTGCGGTGGCGGCCCATGTAATCAAGGAACACCTTGGGATACATCAGATACCCCGACAGATCGTCGTCTTCGACATTGGCCCCTTCCAGCTGCTCTTTCAGATCGGTGCGGGTGGCCTCAAGATCGGTAGGGGGCAGATGCGCGCCGGGGCGTTCGGTGTTGGGTTTTTCGCCCTTCAGGATCTTGTTCACGATGCTGGTAGGGAACCCACCGGGAGGTTGCCCTAGATTGCCACGCATCATGTCGATGACACTGTCGGGAAAGGACATTTCCGCATCAGGGTCTTCGACTTGGTCACGGGTCAACCCTTGGGACACCATCATCAGGGCCATATCCCCGACGACCTTCGACGACGGTGTGACCTTAACAATATCGCCGAACATCTGGTTCACGTCAGCATAGGTTTTGGCGACCTCGGGCCAGCGTTCGTCCAGCCCCATCGATGCGGCCTGCGCCTTGAGGTTGGTGAACTGGCCACCGGGCATTTCGTGCAGGTACACCTCGGAGGATGGGGCCTGCATGCCGGTTTCAAACGCAGCATATTCGCCACGGACGTCTTCCCAATAGTTAGACACCTCGCGCACAGCATCCATCGATAGGCCGGTGTCGCGGTCGGTGTGTTTCAGTGCCTCGACGACAGAACCCAGCGTGGCCTGTGATGTATTGCCCGACAGGGCGTCCATTGCACAATCGACCGCATCAACACCGGCCTCGGAGGCGGCCATGATGGTGGCAATTGCAACGCCAGCGGTGTCATGGGTGTGGAAGTGGATCGGCAGGCCGACCTCGGATTTCAGCGCTTTGATCAGCACCTTGGCGGCGTTTGGTTTCAACACGCCGGCCATGTCTTTCAGACCCAAGACATGGGCACCGGCAGCTTTGAGTTCCTTGGCCATCGAGACATAATATTTCAGGTCATATTTAGAGCGATCGGGGTCAAAGATATCGCCGGTATAGCACACGGTGCCTTCGCAGATTTTACCATTATCAATCACGGCATCCATCGCGACGCGCATGTTTTCAACCCAGTTCAGGCTGTCGAATACGCGGAAGACGTCGACACCTTCGGTCGCGGCGACGCGCACGAATTCCTGGACCACGTTATCGGGGTAATTAGTGTACCCCACACCGTTCGATCCGCGCAGCAACATCTGCGTCATAATGTTCGGGATTGCAGCGCGCAGATCGCGCAGGCGTTGCCACGGGCATTCCTGCAAGAACCGGTATGCCACATCAAATGTCGCGCCGCCCCAGCATTCCACCGAGAACAGCGCGGGCAGATTGGCAGCATAGGCAGGGGCGACTTTGATCATGTCATGGCTGCGCATCCGGGTGGCGAGCAAGGATTGATGCCCGTCGCGCATGGTCGTGTCGGTGATCAGCAATTGCCGCTGCTGGCCCATCCAGTCGGCGACCGCTTGCGGTCCTTTTTGTTCCAACAGGTTGCGGGTGCCCATCTGCGGCTCGGCCTTTGGCTGGGGCGGCATCGGCGCGCGCACTGTGGCGGCGGGACGCTCAAAGCCTTTGGTCTCAGGATGCCCATTTACCGTGATATCGCCAATATAGGTCAACACCTTGGTCGCCCGGTCGCGGCGCTTTTCAAAGGTGAACAGCTCGGGCGTCTGGTCGATGAATTTGGTGTGATATGTATTGTCGAGGAAGGTCGGGTGTTTCAGCAGGTTCTCGACAAAGGCGATGTTGGTCGACACGCCACGGATGCGGAATTCGCGCAAGGCACGGTCCATCCGCGCGATGGCCTGTTCGGGGGTTTGCGCCTTGGCGGTGACCTTGACCAGCAAGCTGTCGTAATAGCGCGTGATCACGCCGCCGGAATAGGCGGTGCCACCATCCAGACGGATGCCCATGCCCGTGGCCTCGCGAAAGGCGGTGATGCGGCCGTAATCGGGGATAAAATTGTTTTGCGGGTCCTCGGTGGTGATCCGCGTTTGTAGCGCGTGGCCGTTCAATTGGACATCGGCTTGGCTGGCTTTGCCCGTCGCCTCGGCAATTGTTTTGCCTTCGGCAATCAAGATTTGCGCCCGCACAATATCAATGCCGGTGACTTCTTCGGTGACGGTATGTTCGACCTGAACCCGGGGGTTTACCTCGATAAAGTAGAACTTGCCGTCCTCCATATCCATCAGGAATTCGACAGTGCCGGCGCATTCGTAATGCACATGGGCGCAAATCTTGCGGCCTAATTCGCAAATCTCGGCGCGCTGTTCTTCGGTCAGATAGGGGGCGGGGGCGCGTTCAACGACCTTTTGGTTGCGGCGCTGCACGGAGCAATCACGTTCAAACAGGTGATAAATCTCGCCGTGTTTGTCGCCCAGAATTTGAACTTCGACGTGGCGGGCCTTGAGGATCATCTTTTCCAGATAGCCCTCGCCATTGCCAAAGGCGGCTTCGGCCTCGCGGCGGCCTTCGAGAACCTTTTCTTCAAGTTCGTCTTCGGAGTTGATCGGCCGCATGCCGCGCCCGCCGCCGCCCCAGGACGCCTTAAGCATCAGCGGATATCCCACTTCGGCCGCTTGTTTGCGGACCAAATCCATGTCGTCGCCCAAGACTTCGGTGGCGGGGATGACCGGCACACCCGCCTCGACCGCGACTCGGCGCGCGCTGGCCTTGTCACCAAGGGCGCGCATGGTTTCGGCGCGCGGCCCGATAAAGGTGATGCCGTTTTGTTCGCACGCATCCACGAAATCGGGATTCTCCGACAGCAGACCATAGCCCGGATGGATCGCATCCGCGCCTGATGCTTTGGCGACACGGATGATTTCATCAATGCTCAGATACGCCGCGACGGGCCCCAACCCCGCGCCGATGCGATATGCTTCATCGGCTTTGAAACGATGCAGGCCCAGTTTGTCTTCCTCGGCAAAGACGGCGACCGTCTTTTTGCCCATCTCATTCGCCGCACGCATGATGCGAATGGCAATTTCACCACGGTTAGCGATTAGAATTTTTTTGAAGTCGGTCATCGGGCCTCGCCTTGGTTACGCTGACTTGGGCGCGGCGGTAGGGGCCGGACCCGGGTTGGTTTTTGCGGCAGTGCAGCATAGTTGCGTTTGTTTGCCGCAAGGTGCAAGGAAGTTTATGCCTCCGGCGGGGATTTAAGCCCATTTGGAAGCAAACCGGGCGGCGCAAGATCGACGGGCTGGGGTAAGTCACGCAGTGTTTTACTGCCCATTTGACCCATGTTGGCGATCAGATCCTTGGTGTAGATATCTATCAGATGGTCGATGCCTTTTGGCCCCAGAGCTGCCAGCGCGTAGTGGAATGCGCGCCCCATCATCACGAAATCCGCCCCCAAAGACAAGGCGCGCAGGATGTCGAGGCCGGTTTCAACGCCGCTGTCAAAGACGATAGGCAGGGTGGTGGCGGCGCGTATCGCGGGCAGCATATCGATGGAAGCCGGGGCCGCATCGAATTGCCGGCCTGCGTGGTTTGACACCCAAATACCGTCTGCACCTATGGCTTCCAACGCGGTGGCGTCCTCGGGGCGCAGCACGCCCTTTATGATGAAAGGCCCCTCCCAGGCGTCGCGCAGCCATTTGACGTAGTCCCAATCTGGCGAGGTGCGCAGCAGGTAGCCGACATGGGCGGTCGAAGACAGGCCTTCGGTGCTTGTGCTTTTGTATTTATCCAGCATTCGCATATGCGGCATTCCACGCCACGCCATGCCCGCAGCCCAAGCAGGGCGCGTCGCCACCTGCGCCATCAGGCGCGGGGTCAGGCGGGGTGGATTGGTCAGACCAGACCGCGTTTGCCGTTCGCGGCGGCTGGCCACTGGAACATCGACGGTTAAGATCAGCCCGTTGAAACCCGCCGCTTTGGCGCGGTTGAGCATGTCGGTGCGAATGTCCGGGTCTCGTGGCGGATACATCTGAAACCAAGCGTTTTTACCAATATGGGGGGCAAGGTCTTCGGGGCTTTGAGTGGCGACGGTCGACAGGCAATAGGGGATGCGCGCGCGCGCGGCGGCACGGGCAAGATGCCCCTCGGCATCGGGCCACATCAGGCCTGACATGCCAAGGGGGGCGATCCCGAAGGGCAGGGTAAAGTCGTTTCCGAACAAGGGGGTGTTTAGATCGGGAGAGAATTCGCCATGCAATATGGAGGGCATGAATCCGATGCAGTCCAGCGCTTGCCGGTTGCGTTGCTTGGTCGCTTCGGCCCCTGTGGCGCTGTCGAGGTATTCCCAGACAAATTTCGGTATCCGCCGTTTCGCGCGGCGGCGCAGATCGGATAATTCGGGATAGCTTGCGTGTAAATCCATGGGCGTATTTGCTCAGGGCGCTGGCGTATTGTCCAGCCGCCTTTTGCGACGAAGGGGCCGCGGACACCGCAGGATAAACAGGCGGGATTTCGCAAATTCCGGCAAAGAACATTTTGCGAACGTGTCTTTCATTTGGTGGCTTTGCGCGCTAGGTTATGGGCCATGAATGATTTCGACGAAATGGACGCCTTTGAAGGCGCATCTTTATCAGCCCGCGCCATGGCCGCGCGCCCGCAACCCTATCTGGACGGGCTGAACTCTGCGCAACGGGCCGCCGTTGAACAGATGGATGGCCCTGTGTTGATGTTGGCGGGCGCGGGGACCGGCAAGACCAAGGCGTTGACCGCGCGGATCGTGCATCTGATGAACACCGGCCGCGCCCGACCGAACGAGATTTTGGCGGTGACCTTCACCAACAAAGCCGCGCGCGAGATGAAGAACCGCGTGGGTGGTATGTTGGGGCAAAGCATCGAAGGCATGCCATGGCTGGGCACATTTCATGCGATCTGCGTCAAACTGTTGCGCCGCCATGCGGAGCTGGTGGGGTTGAAGTCGAATTTTACCATTCTGGACACGGACGACCAGCTGCGACTGCTCAAGCAGTTGATCAGGGCCGAAGAGATTGACGACAAACGTTGGCCCGCGCGGATGCTGTCAGGGATCATCGACGGGTGGAAGAACCGCGCGTTGACGCCGGAAAAGGTGCCAAGTGCCGATGCCGGGCTGTACAACAACCGCGGCACCGAGATTTACGCGCAATATCAGGCACGCCTGAAAGAGCTGAACGCCTGCGATTTCGGTGATCTTCTACTGCATATGGTGACTATTTTCCAGACACACGAGGACCTGCTGAAGCAATACCAGCGCTGGTTCAAATTCATCCTTGTTGACGAATACCAAGATACCAACGTCGCCCAATATCTGTGGCTGCGGTTGCTGGCGTCGGGGCATAAAAACATCTGCTGTGTGGGTGATGATGACCAGTCGATTTATGGCTGGCGGGGGGCCGAAGTGGGCAATATCCTGCGGTTCGAGACGGATTTTCCCGGGGCCCATGTGGTGCGGCTGGAACAGAACTACCGGTCTACCCCGCATATTCTGGCCGCTGCGTCTGGCGTGATTGCGGGCAACGAGGGGCGGTTGGGCAAAACGCTTTGGACGGCGGCCAGGAAAGGTGAACAAGTTCGTCTTATTGGCCATTGGGACGGCGAGGAAGAGGCCCGCTGGATAAGCGATGATATCGAAGCTCATCAAAGCGGACGCTCTGCCTTGGCAACACGAAGGGAGAACTCCCGCACAGAGCAAGTAAAGGATGAGATATCTCGCCTTGGAGAACTCGAAGCTTTGAGGGGGGTTAATAGTATTGGAGAATTACTAGGACGGCTAAAGGAGTACGAGAGCTTCTTGGTAGATGACAGCAGGCGTGATTTGTTGTGGGAGTTGACCACCAGACAGGAGGAGGGTCTTTCTCTCGAACCTGCTTTCCAAAAATTTGGGCTAAGCGAAATGGCGATTCTTGTGCGTGCCTCGCACCAGATGCGCGCGTTCGAGGACCGGTTTTTGACCATCGGTTTGCCCTATCGCGTCATCGGCGGGCCGCGATTCTACGAGCGCTTGGAAATCCGCGATGCGATGGCCTATTTCCGCGTTGTGACCAGCCCTGATGATGATCTGGCGTTCGAGCGGATTGTGAACACACCTAAACGCGGGCTGGGCGACAAGGCGCAACAGAATATCCAGAAAACAGCCCGTGAAAACGGCGTGAACCTAGTGGAAGGGGCGCGGATTTTGCTGGCCAATGGCGGGATCGGCGGCAAAGGGGCTGCGCAGTTGCGGCTGCTGATTGATGGGATCGAACGCTGGGGCGAGATGGCGCGCGGGCCGCGCATTCGCACCGAGATTGACGATAATTCTGTGATTGATGATGGCGCGCCGACTGCCCGCTATGAATACGGCCCGCCCGAGATCAGCCATGTCGAGCTGGCGCAGGTTATTCTGGACGAATCCGGCTATACGGGGTTCTGGCAGAACGACAAAACGCCAGAGGCACCGGGGCGGCTGGAAAACCTCAAGGAACTCGTCAAGGCCTTGGAGCAGTTCGAAAATCTGCAAGGGTTCCTTGAACATGTCAGCCTGATTATGGACAACGAACAGGACGGCGAGGGCGAGAAAGTGTCGATCATGACGCTGCACGCCGCCAAGGGTCTCGAGTTCCCTGCCGTCTTCCTGCCGGGATGGGACGACGGGCTGTTTCCGTCGCAGCGGTCCATGGATGAAAGCGGTATCAAGGGCCTCGAGGAAGAGCGCCGTTTGGCCTATGTCGGCATCACGCGGGCCGAGGAAATCTGCACCATTTCATTCGCGGCGAACCGGCGGGTGTTTGGCCAATGGCAAAGCGCGATGCCATCGCGGTTTATCGATGAATTGCCCGAGGAACATGTGGATGTCCTAACCCCGCCTGGCCTCTATGGCGGTGGGTATGGTGCTGCCATGCCGAAATCCGATCTGCACGAAAAGGCCGCCGAGGCGAATGTTTACAATTCCCCCGGGTGGCGGCGTCTGCAATCGCGCAGCAATGATCGCGGGATGAGCCAGCCCAAGGAAACACGTAATGTGACCATAGATATGGCGGCGGTCAGTAGTTTCACCATGGGCGAACGCGTGTTCCACCAGAAATTCGGGTATGGCGCGGTGATCGGGATCGAAGGCGACAAGCTTGAGGTCGAGTTTGAAAAAGCCGGGATTAAAAAGGTCGTATCGCGGTTTCTGACCGGATCGGACGACGTGCCGTTTTAAAGGATGGGATCATGGGGCGCGGTCGATGCCACGCCCCATGAGTATGTCAGCGCAGATTTAGCCCAGAACGGATGCCACGGCCTGATGGGTCGCGGTAACAACCTGATCGGCCTCGTCCTTGGTCAGGCAGAACGGTGGGGCAAAGCCTAGGATGTCCCCTTGGGGCATGGCGCGGGCGATGACGTTGCTTTGCTCTAGCAATTTGCCAGCGATCTGAGGCCCGATTTTGTCGGCGGCATCATAGAAGCTGCGGCTGTCCTTATCGGCTACAAATTCGACTGCGCAGAGCATCCCTTCGCCGCGCACGTCACCCACGTGGGGATGATCAGTAAGGGCGGCGCGCATCTGGGTGTTCAGATATGTGCCGACAGTGCCTGCGTTTTCGACCAAACCCAGTTTGTCGATCAATTCCAGGTTCGCAACACCCGCAGCGGCCCCGATGGGGTGTGCGGAATATGTCCAACCGTGGCCGATGGGGCCGTTTTCATCGGTGCCTTTTTCCAGCACGGCCCACATTTTGTCAGACACAATTGACCCGGACAGCGGCGCATAGGCAGAGGTCAACCCCTTGGCGATGGTGATCAGATCGGGGCGCATGCCATAGTGATCGGACCCGAACATGGTGCCCAGACGGCCAAAACCCGTAACAACCTCATCCGCGACCAGCAGAATGTCGTGACGGTCCAGCACCTCTTGGATGGCGGGCCAATAGCCGGCGGGGGGCGGTACAATGCCGCCGGTGCCCAAAACGGGTTCACCGATAAAGGCGGCGATGGTGTCGGCCCCTTCGGCGTGAATCATCGCTTCAAGTTCGGCCACGCAATGGGCGACGAATTCGCTTTCGCTTTGCCCCAGATCCTTGCGCTGGAAATAGAACGGTGCCTCGGTGTGAATCACCTGTGCCAGCGGCAGATCGAACTTCTTGTGAAACAGGTCAAGCCCCGTGAGCGATCCGGTCATCAGGCCCGAACCGTGATAGCCACGCCAGCGCGAGATGATCTTTTTCTTCTTCGGACGACCAAGGATGTTGTTGTAATACCAGATCAATTTGATGTTGGTCTCGTTCGCATCGGACCCAGACTGGCCAAAATACACCTTGGACATGTGATCGGGCGCGCGGTCCATCACCATCTTCGCTAGGGTGATCGACGCCTCGGTGCCGTGGCCGACATAGGAATGGTAATAGGCGAGTTCTTTGGCCTGATCGGCAATCGCTTCGGCGATCTCGGGGCGGCCATAGCCGACGTTCACGCAGTACAATCCGGCGAAAGCATCCAGCATCCGGTTGCCATCGCGGTCCTCGATATGCACGCCGGAGGCAGTTTTGATCACGCGCTGCGGGATGTTGCCTCGTGCGAATTCAGCCAGATGGGTCGAGGCGTGAAAGAAATTCTCGCGGTCCCATTGTTCAAGATTATCGTTGTGTAGCATGGTTTTACCCTTCGACTTTGGCGGCGCGCCGCCTGATGACATATGAAAGGAGCCAGTTGCACGCGCGGGGCCGGTAAGGCCGGAGTGTGAGCAGAAAGGCTCCGCTCACCCAAGCAGCAGCGCGCAATGCCTTTATTGCCAAGGTAATATGCAGGTTTAACCACGGCTGACGGGCAAAACCAACAGATTTTTCAGCGGGTGTAGGTTTTTGGATCGGTGTTGGCCGGGGTTGCCTAGCAAACGTGCTGAACGGGGGTAGGGGGATACTGGTGTTGGTTTTCTGATCTGTTACCGGGTTCACTTGCTTTTCCGCGGATTGTGAAGGTCAGGTTTGAGCCCATACGTACAGCGAAATTAGAGATCTGAGGTGGCAATTTTATAGCTTGCGAAAGTGAAGAACGAGCCGAGCGCACCATCAATCCAACGCTGTGCCTTTCGGTATCCATTGACCATCGGTGCCGTTGAAAACGCTATCGCATATGCCAGATGACCGACTATCGAGATTATCCCAGTTCCGGCGACCACTATACCCCCGACCCAGAACGGTGCGGTTTGATCCAGAGCAAGGGATAGGATCGCAAGCCATGTGAATGCGGCTTTTGGATTAGTCATCTGGATCAGCAGTCCCCTGCGGTAATAGCGCCCAAAACCACCGTCGACTGTAATGCCCTTCACTTGCATGGTTTTGCCCTTCAAGGCAGACGCAAATGCTTTGTAAGCAAGAAGAAGAAGGTAACAGGCACCTGCAATCTTAATGAAGGTTAAAAGACCTGCATAAGTCGTTAACAGCGCCGTTAACCCGAAGAGTGTCAAGGTTCCCCAGATGAACGAACCGCTGGCAATGCCCAATGCCAACGCCTTGCCGGATGAGCGACCGACGGCCATGGATGTTCCAATGATCGACATTATGTTTGGGCCAGGGCTAAACATTCCCATCACGAAAACGCCAAAAGCGACAAGAATACCCGCAAAATACTGATCGAACATTGAAAAACCCTACCAATTTCAGTCAACTTAGCCGCTTTCCGAAGATGAGCAAGGACGTGGTGGTCAAGGTCGGCTTAGTCCGCAAAGCGGACCATAGCCCCGCACATAAATGATGGGCTCAAAGC
This sequence comes from Sulfitobacter marinus, assembly GCF_900116285.1. Classification (GTDB taxonomy): domain Bacteria; phylum Pseudomonadota; class Alphaproteobacteria; order Rhodobacterales; family Rhodobacteraceae; genus Sulfitobacter; species Sulfitobacter marinus. The sequence continues at coordinate 519,145 of NZ_FPAJ01000002.1, forward strand.
CAAACGCAGGGAATATGCATCCTCCAGATACAAGAACGGCGGTGCTTTGGGAGGAAAGCACCGCCGACTTTATCGACGTCTCCAATCCAATCGGGAGGAAAGGAGGAAGGAGACGTTTATAAAGGCCTTCGGTTTCAGGGAGGAGGAAGAAACCGCGGGCCTTCTACAGACACACATCCGGGAGGAAGCGTGTGTCCGATCTCAATTCATTTAGGCAGCGTTGCGGCCTGTTTCCAGAGCGATGCTGCGGATTTGCGAACGCGACATGCCCAGATCGGCCAATTCGCGGTTCGACAAAGAGCTCAGCTCGTTGAAAGTGGCGCGGTACACACGAGCCTGCTTGCGGCGCGTGGCGATCATGGACATGACGGCGTTAAAGCGATCTGCCAAGGAAGGAGCGGTAGTTGCGTTAAGGTATGCCATCTCAGCACCTCTTTCATTTGATCTGTGTTTCGTTCTGTTGTGACCAATATGTAGGAAGATGCTGCACTTGCACAATACACAGATCGACAATGCCGCTATGCAGCAAATGCATACGAAAAGTTGACGTAACGTCCTGAAAATTTGTGATAAAATAAAAAAATGGCGACGACACCAGGGAGGAGGAAGGTGTCGCCGCCTAAACAGAAACATCCGGGAGGAGGATGGATGCGTCTGGTCTTTCTGTTGGTTAGCGACTAGCGCTTTCCTGAAACCTTTTTGACCTAATTGCTGCATCTGCACAATAAAAAATTTTGCAATGCTGCTATGCAGCGCAAACATTGCGGAAATGGCTAATTTTTGGGCGAAGTTTTGCGCTTTTGCTGGTGATATGCGCAGTATTGTGACGCCCTCTTGTGGTTTACGTAGAAACTGCCATGTCAAAGCTGTCGATAAGAAGGAATAACCGATGCCCATTACCAAAGCCCAAGTCGAAGCGGAACTGCAGCGAGTCACCTTGCCGGATGGGAAATCCATCCTTGCGCATGATTTGGTCCGTGCTTTGACGGTTGAGGGTGATGCCGTCCGGTTTGTGATCGAGGCACCGAATGCGCAAGTTGCCGCGCAGATGGCCCCCTTGCGCGACGCGGCAGAGCAGGTGGTGAAGGCGATAAAGGGTGTAGGCACGGTTACCGTTGCTCTGACGGCCCACGGCCCGGCCCCCAAGGCACCGGCACCTAGCCTTAAGATTGGCGGCCATCCGAAGCCTCAAGACGGACCAACCAAACCGACCGGGGTAAAGCGTATTCTGGCCATCGGGTCCGGAAAAGGCGGCGTTGGGAAATCAACCGTCAGTTCCAACATCGCCGTGGCCTTGGCGCGGGCAGGGCGCAAGGTCGGGTTGCTGGACGCAGATATTTATGGGCCCAGCCAGCCGCGCATGATGGGGGTGAACAAACGCCCCGCGTCGCCGGATGGCAAAACGATCATTCCCTTGCACGCCCATGGCGTCACCTTGATGTCGATCGGCTTTATGATGGAAGAGGGCAAGGCCGTTGTCTGGCGTGGCCCGATGTTGATGGGCGCATTGCAGCAGATGTTGGGGCAGGTTGAATGGGGGGAGTTGGACGTGCTGTTGGTCGATTTGCCGCCCGGTACGGGCGACGTGCAATTGACCCTATGTACCAAGTCGGAATTGTCTGGGGCCATCATTGTGTCGACGCCGCAGGATGTGGCGCTGATTGATGCGCGCAAGGCCATCGACATGTTCAACACCCTCAAAACGCCCGTTCTTGGCCTGATCGAGAATATGTCGATGTTTGTTTGCCCTGACTGCGGGTCAGAACATCAGATTTTTGGTCATGGTGGCGTTGCGGACGAGGCCGAGAAAATTGGCGTTCCATTATTGGGCAGCTTGCCCATTGATCTGGAAACCCGTCTTGCGGGGGATGCGGGCACGCCCGTCGCCGCGGGCGACGGCCCGATGGCACAAGCCTACGCGCGCATCGCAGAAGGGTTGATCAAGGGCGGTATGGCTTAGGGTTGCTATTCAACCCAATCGCTACGTTCGCTGCAGGTGGTTTCCTTTATCGCAGCCGCTTCATCTTGCATGCCTGTTTTGATGTTTGCGGGCATTTTTCCGGCACCCAGCACAATTGAGTGGGTCGAGGATACATTCGTCGCGTGCACATCTACGCAGGCCGCGATGCCGTCGGCTTCGGCATTGCCATCATTGTCTTTAAGCTTGGCCATTTCAAAGCAAATGCCGAAAAAGTTGACGGGGCCCTTATCGCACATGACGGATGGGGACACTTCGCCGATTTTCTTTCCGTCCTTATAGGTGCGGATTTCCAGGTTAAAGCCGCGTGTATCTGCACGACTTACAGAAACGCCTGCCTTTTCGGAATGACGCAAGCCGCACACCGATACCCCCTTGTCGAGCGATGCGATATCCACCGCTTTTGACAACGTATTTCCGATCTGCGGAATCCACTCGGCCCAGTCGGCTTTGCTGGCGACCTCTCCGGCCGATACCGTGCACATTGCAGCTACACGAAAGTCCGGGCCGACATCAGTGGCGATGATGCCGAACTGATCGGTGGTACGAGTATAAAATTCTGCCATTGCACCGTTGGGTAGGGTGGCTAGCGCCATGAGAAAGAGAAGATGTTTCACGTCAGTGTCCTTTCAAAGTGTTTTGAGGTCTTCAGCCAAGGGCTGAGAAAACGGGCTACTTTTTAAAAAACTGATGACTGCATGAGTATGCGGGCACAGAAATAACAGAAAAACGCCATTTGGAAAAGTTAGGCTGGGTTGGGATTGTGCACGTGGCCCCTTGGCTTTGTAAATTTGTTTAATGTTTCAAACCCTCACCCGGCGGATATTGAGGGTTATGGGACTTCATGGGAATTTTCATGAGGCCGCATGTGCTGGCGGTCAGGTGATTCGTTCATAAGCCTTTTATTGTCTTGGGGCTTGGTGTTTTTGCGCTGAAAACAGTTGCACCTTGTTGTCCAATTTGAGAACAAAGAATAAACATGCCTTGTGGATAAATCTGAGGGTGTATTTTTATTGGGATTTGGTGGGAAATTTTGGGCTGAAACCTGAAATACTATATATTGTGCCATTTTTTTTCATTTGCACAGTATGAGGTGCAAATTGGAGTGGGTCGACACCCTACATGTTGTTTTTCAGCCCTGTGTAAAACCATATCCTGTGTCTTTTCCCAAAGAAAACTATAGACGCCCATGAATTCCCATGGCATCCCTAGTGCATCGGATGAGAACGAGACAAGGGGCACCAAACGACCCCATCGACCAAATAAAACTCTAGCAGGTTCATACAGGCACCTCGCTTTCATCAGACCAAGAATCCGGCGCGCGAGCGAGCAGACATCCCCCCAGGTGGCGCGTGCAGTCGGACTTTCCCGCAAAGCGGGACGGGCGGCGGGTTGATCAGTGGCAGCAGATCAACCCGCCGTTTTTACGCCTACCACAGGGGAAACGAATTTTTGGCGCAAGCGCGCCGTAGCCAGGGACAGACACGTGAGCCGCAGGTTCAGAGGCGAAAGCCAACACAAGGTCGATACGAAGGGGCGGGTGTCTATCCCGGCCTCTTTTCGTCGTGTGTTGGAAGCCGGTGATCCGAATTGGCAAAACGGCGGCACGCCCGAGCTGGTCATCGTCTATGGCGACAGCCGCCGCAGCTATCTTGAATGCTACACCATGCAGGCGATTGACGAGGTTGATGACAAAATCGACGCGCTGCCGCGTGGATCAATGGAACGCAAGATGTTGCAACGCCTGTTCCACGGTCAGTCTTTCCCGACATCTGTCGATGAAACCGGCCGTCTGGTCCTGCCTGCCAAACTGCGCAGCAAAATCGACCTGGAAGGCGAGGCGTTTTTTATCGCTGCCGGTGACACGTTCCAGATTTGGAAGCCTGAAACCTATGATACCGAGGAAAAAGCCCGCGAAGAAGAATGGCTGGATGAATTGCCAGAAGACTTCGATCCCATGGCCTTTCTGGACGGTAAGCCGGAGGCCTAAGCGATATGACCGCTGCCTCTGATACCCCCTCAGCCCCCCACACGCCGGTTCTGCTACGCCCCCTTTTGGCAGCAGTTGCCCCTGTCACGGGGCGCTGGCTGGATGGCACATTTGGTGCCGGTGGCTATACGCGCGGGTTGATTGACGCAGGTGCGGATCAGGTCATTGCCGTCGACCGCGACCCGCTGGCGTTCGAGATGGCGCAAAGCTGGGCGGCGGATTACGGCGACAAAATCATCATGCAGCAGGGTGTGTTCTCAAAGATGGACACCTATGCCCAAGATCTTGATGGGGTTGTGCTGGATCTGGGCGTCTCGTCGATGCAGCTTGATCTGGCTGAACGCGGCTTTTCCTTCATGCGCGACGGTCCGCTGGACATGCGGATGAGCCAGAACGGCACGTCAGCCGCCGATATCGTCAATCAGGCCGAAGAAGAAACCATCGCGAATATTCTGTTCCAATACGGCGAAGAACGCGCCAGCCGTCGTATTGCCAAGGCGATTGTCCGTGCCCGTGAAGAGGCACCGATTACTACGACACTGCAATTGGCAGGGTTGGTCGAGGGCTGTTTGCCCCGTTCAAAACCTGGTCAGTCGCACCCTGCGACCCGCAGTTTTCAGGCGCTGCGCATCGCGGTGAATAACGAATATGGCGAATTGTTCGAAGGGCTTATGGCTGCCGAACGCGCGCTGAAACCCGGCGGGCAACTGGCCGTGGTGACTTTTCATTCGGTCGAGGACCGGATGGTCAAACGCTTCCTTACGGCGCGCGCAGGGGCAGGCGGCAATGCCAATCGCTTTGCCCCCGAAGCCGCACCCGTTCCGCCGCAATTCAAAATCCTGAAACGCAAGGCCATCGGGCCAGACGCGCAAGAACTTGAGGAAAACCCGCGCAGCCGCTCGGCCAAGCTGCGCGTTGCCATTCGCACCGATGCGCCGGCCGGATCGGTTGATGCGAAATCGCTCGGCATGCCCATCGTCAAAGGAATACAGTCATGAGAGCCGTTCTGTATGTTCTGACCACCTTGTCGGTTATCGGCCTCGCCTTTTGGGCCTACCGTGAAAACTATGCCACGCAGCAAGCGCTGAGCGATACGGACCAGCTGCGTCAGGATATCCGTCAGGCCCATAGCAGGCTGGCCGTATTGCGCGCCGAATGGGCCTATCTGAACCGGCCAGAGCGTCTGCGCGATCTGTCCGAGCTGAACTTTGACCGGCTGGGCCTGTTGCCGCTGCATCCCGACCAGTTTGGCGCAATTGATCAGGTCGGCTATCCGCCGCTGCCCGAACTACCGCTGTTTGAAATCACCCAAGGCGTCGATGTGTCCACGATGGAGGCCACAGAATGATCCGCACCCCGCTGCGTCCACTGGCCCGCATTCTTGAGGCCCGCCAAAAGGGCGAAAATCCCGACGCGATTGAACGTGAAAATACCCGTATCCGTCACGAGCAGATGCGCGACAGCGCCCGCCAGCGTGCCGAAGGGCGGTTGCTGGTGCTGGGTGTGTTCTTTTTCTGCGCCTTTACTGTGGTGGGTGCGCGCATGGGCGTTATGGCGACGACCGACCCGACAGAGCCACGCGCGGCGGCCCCCGGTTCCGTGATCTCGGCCACCCGTGCCGATATCGTTGATCGCAACGGCAACCTGCTGGCCACGAATTTTGAAACCCACGCTCTTTACGCGCAGCCGCATCACATGATTGACCCCGAACGGGCCGCCAGCAAGCTGATGAACGTGTTCCCTGATCTGGATCACGATCGTCTGGTGCGTGACTTTACTGGCAAGCGTAAGTTCCTTTGGATCAAAAAGAAAATCAGCCCAGAACAAATGCAAGCCGTGCATGAAATCGGCGAGCCGGGTCTGCTTTTTGCCCCGCGCGATATGCGTCTTTATCCGAATGGCCCTCTGGCCGCGCATATCATGGGCGGTGCCAGCTTTGGCAAAGAGGGCGTACACGGTGCCGAGGTGATTGGCGTTGCGGGTGCGGAAAAATACTTTGACGATTATCTGCGCGACCCTGCAAATGGGAACAAGCCGCTGGAGCTGTCGCTGGATATGACGGTGCAAGCCGCGTCCGAGCGTATTTTGTATGGTGGTATGAAACTGATGAACGCCAAGGGGGCGACATCAGTCTTGATGGACGTGCATACCGGCGAGGTGATCAGCGCCGTGTCCTTGCCCTCGTTCGATCCAAATGATCGCCCGCATGCGGCTGTTACCGGGGATGCGTCGGACAGCCCGCTGTTTAACCGCTCGGTCCAAGGGGTGTACGAGCTGGGATCAGTGTTCAAGATTTTCCCTGCTGCTCAGGCCATTGATCTGGGGCTGGTGACGGCGGACACGGTGATTGATACCGCCGGTCCGATGAAAGTCAGCGGTTTCCGGATCGGTGAGTTCCAGAATAAAAACTATGGCGAACAGACGGTTACCGGTATCATTGTGAACAGTTCGAACCGGGGTTCGGGGCGTCTGGCCATGCAGATCGGCGCAGAACGGCAGCAGGCATTCCTCAAAAGCCTCGGCTTCTTTGAACCCACCCCATTCGAGATCGTCGAAGCTTCGGGCGGCAAGCCATTGCTGCCCAAGCGGTGGGAAGAGCTCAGCACCGTCACGATTTCTTATGGGCATGGCTTGTCTTCCAGCCCGATGCATCTTGCGGCTGGATATTCGACAATCGCAAATGGCGGCCGCAAAATCGTGCCGACCTTGCTGAAACAAAACGGCCCCAAACTGGGCGAAAGGGTGATGTCCGAAGGTGCCGCAGCTGACGCCCGGATGATGTTGCGCGCCGTTGTGACCGAAGGCACGGCCAGCTTTGGCGAGGTGCCCGGCTATCACGTGGGCGGCAAGACCGGCACGGCGGATAAACCCGGCCCCCGTGGTGGATATCTGGAAGACAAGGTGATCAACACCTTTGCCAGCATGTTTCCCGCCCATGACCCCAAATATGTGTTGATCGTGACCTTGGACGAGCCTGTTGAAACATCCGGCGAGGAACCGCGCCGTACGGCGGGTTGGACGGCTGTGCCCGTCGCCGCCGAGATGATCCGCCGGATCGCGCCCTTGTTGGGGCTTCGACCAACTGTTGAACCGGGCAGCGCCGCTGATATAACGCTGTCGAGCAGCAATTGATAAAAAGAGCGTCCCCCATGGGCACACAGGCCGTCCCCCTTTCTTCGCTTGGTCTGACCGCAAGGGGAGAGGCAAATCCGACGATCACGGGCATCGCCGTGGACAGCCGCCTGGTAAAAGACGGATATTTGTTTGCCGCCATGCCGGGCAGCACAGTACACGGGGCCGAGTTTATTCAATATGCGTTGCGCATGGGTGCTGCTGCGGTGTTGACTGATGCCAAAGGTGCGGCACTTGCCGCCGATGTGCTGGCCGATACCGGCACCGCAGTGGTGGTTACTGATGCCCCGCGCGAGGCGCTGTCGCGCTCTGCCGCGCTGTGGTTCGGCGCACAGCCTGCCACGATGATCGCGGTGACTGGTACGAATGGCAAAACATCCGTGAGTACTTTTGTCCGCCAGATCTGGATTGAAATGGGATTGCAGGCCGTGAACCTTGGCACAACGGGTGTCGAGGGCGCATGGACCGCGCCGCTGGCCCATACGACGCCTGAACCGATCACTTTGCACCGCGCCTTGGCCGAAGCAGCGGCGAACGGCATCACCCATGCCGCGATGGAGGCGTCGAGCCACGGGTTGGACCAGCGCCGCCTTGACGGCGTCACGCTGAAAGCGGCGGGGTTTACAAATTTCACGCAGGATCATCTGGACTATCACGAGACATTCGAGGCGTATTTCGACGCCAAAGCCGGGTTGTTCTCGCGGGTGTTGCCTGAAGATGGCACAGCGGTCATCAACATTGATGATCCCAAAGGCGTTGATATGGCCGCTATTGCCCGTGCGCGCGGCTGTGAGGTCATTAGCGTAGGACGGGACGGCGGCGATCTGCATCTGACGGGGCAGCGTTTTGACGCAACCGGGCAGGATTTGCGGTTCGACTGGCGCGGTAAGACCTATCAAAAGCGGCTGAACCTGATTGGCGGGTTTCAGGCCGATAACATTTTGCTGGCGGCGGGGTTGGTTATTGCGTGCGGCGCGGAGCCTGCGGATGTGTTCGACACGATCCCGCATCTGACCACCGTGCGCGGCCGGATGCAGTTGGCCGCGACACGCGATAATGGCGGCGCTGTATTTGTCGATTACGCCCATACGCCCGATGCCATCGCCACGGCGCTTCAGGCGATGCGCCCGCATGTGATGGGCCGTTTGGTGGCGATTGTGGGCGCAGGCGGCGACCGTGACACGACCAAACGCCCCTTGATGGGGCAGGCGGCGGCGGAACATGCCGATCTGGTCTTTGTGACCGACGATAACCCACGCTCGGAAGATCCGGCGCTGATCCGTGCGGCCGTCATGACCGGCGCGCCGGACGCGACCGAAGTCAGCGACCGCGCCGAGGCGATCTTGCGCGGGATTGATGCCATTGGCCCCGGTGACGCGTTGCTGATCGCGGGCAAGGGCCATGAAACCGGGCAGATCATCGGCGACGATGTCTTGCCCTTTGATGATGTGGAACAGGCCAGCGTTGCCGTTGCAGCACTGGACGGGAGACTGACATGAGCTTGTGGACTGCAGCAGAGGCGGCAAAAGCCACCGGAGGCCGCGCGATTGGCGACTGGGTTTGTGATGGCGTGTCTATTGATACCCGCACCATCCAAACAGGAGATCTGTTCGTCGCACTCAAAGATGTGCGCGACGGCCATGACTTTGTGGCAATGGCGCTGGAAAAGGGCGCAGGGGCGGCGCTTGTCAGCCATGTGCCGGAAGGCGTTGCAGATGATGCGCCCTTGCTGATCGTCGATGATGTGCTGCAGGGGCTTGAGGCGCTTGGGGCCGCGGCCCGCGCCCGCACACAGGCCAAAGTGGTCGCAGTGACGGGCAGCGTTGGCAAGACCTCGACCAAGGAAATGCTGCTGGCAATTTTCGCCGATCAGGGGCGGGCACATGCGTCCGTTGACAGCTACAATAATCACTGGGGCGTGCCGCTGACATTGGCGCGGATGCCCGCTGATACCGAATTTGCCGTGATCGAGATCGGGATGAACCACCCCGGCGAAATCTCTCCGCTGGCGATCTTGACCAAGCCGGACGTGGCGATGGTGACGACGGTCGCTGCCGTACATTTAGAGGCATTCGATGACGTCGCAGGTATTGCCGTTGAAAAAGCGGCGATTTTCGATGGGTTGGCGCCGGGCGGTGTGGCCGTGATTAATGCCGACATCGAACATGCGGCGATCTTGATGGCCAAAGCCGTAGATTGCCGTCTGCGCGAGGTCGAATTCGGAGAGCATGGTTTCCAGTTCAAATTGCAAAACGTGCAGGTCCAAGGCGATGTGACAGTCGTGCAAGCGGATGCCGATGGCACCCCGCTGCTGTTCAAGATCGGCACGCCGGGGCGGCATTTTGCGATGAACGCCTTGGGCGCGCTGGCTGCAGCACAGGCGATGGGGGCCGATCTGGCACTGGCGGCGGTGTCCTTGGGGCGTTGGACGCCCTACAAGGGGCGCGGCGTGCGCGAGGTGATCCACCTTGACCCGGTCGAGTTTCACATGACGCTGAGCCTGATCGACGACAGCTATAACGCCAACCCCACATCGATGGCCGCAGCACTTGAGGTGTTGGCCGCATCAGAAGTGACCCATGACATTGGCCGTGTCAGCAAGGGCCGGCGGATCGCATATCTGGGCGATATGAAGGAATTGGGCAGTGACGAGATCGCACTACACGCCGGATTGGCCCATCTCGACGCGACCAAGAAACTGGACGTCATTCATTGTGTGGGGCCGTTGATGCGGTCGCTATATGATCTGATCCCCGCGCATCAGCGGGGCGAATGGGCCGAGACATCGGCGGAGTTGCTACCCGGATTGGCAAGCCATCTGGACAGTGGTGATGTGGTGCTGGCCAAGGGGTCATTGTCTATGAGACTGGGCCTGATCGTTGACGCGATCCGTAAAATGGGCCATCCGGAGCCGAATAAAGAACAGGGCTAAAGCCCATAATAATTTGAGTGAGGAGACGCATAATGCTCTATTGGTTGACCCTGCTGTCGGACGGCGGCGATTTCTTCAACCTTTTCCGCTACATCACGTTTCGGGCGGGTGGCGCATTTATGACAGCGTTGATCTTCGGGTTCCTGTTCGGCAAGCCGCTGATTTCGGTGTTGCGCAGACATCAGGGCAAGGGACAGCCGATCCGCAATGACGGCCCCGAGGGGCATTTCGTCAAGGCGGGCACACCGACCATGGGGGGGTTGCTGATCGTGGGCGCACTGCTGACGTCGACCCTGCTATGGGCGCGGCTCGACAATCCCTTTGTCTGGATGATCCTGTTCGTCACCGTCAGCTTTGCCGCGATAGGATTTGCGGATGATTACGCCAAGGTCAGCAAGCAGACCGTGGCGGGTGTTTCAAGCAAGCTGCGCCTTTTGTTGGGCCTTATCATTGCGGGGATCGCCGCATTCTGGGCCGCGCAGTACCATCCTGCGGATTTGCAAAACCAGCTGGCGTTGCCGGTGTTCAAGGATACACTGATCAACCTTGGCTATCTGTTTATCCCGTTTTCAATAATCGTGATCGTTGGGTCTGCCAATGCGGTGAACCTGACCGATGGTCTGGACGGGCTGGCGATTATGCCGGTGATGATCGCAGCTGGGGCGTTGGGCGTGATTGCCTATGCCGTGGGCCGGGTCGATTTCACCGAATATTTGGATGTGCATTATGTGCCGGGCACGGGCGAGATCCTGATCTTTACCGCTGGCATCTTTGGCGGGGGCCTTGGGTTTTTGTGGTATAATGCACCGCCTGCGGCCGTGTTTATGGGCGACACCGGATCGCTGGCCTTGGGCGGTGCCTTGGGTGCGATTGCGGTTGCCACCAAGCACGAGTTGGTGCTGGCCATTGTAGGCGGTTTGTTCGTGGTCGAGGCCCTGTCGGTGATCATCCAGGTGCTGTATTTCAAACGCACCGGCAAGCGGGTTTTCCTCATGGCCCCGATCCATCACCACTATGAGAAAAAGGGCTGGGCCGAGCCGCAGATCGTGATCCGGTTCTGGATCATCTCGTTGATACTGGCGATGATCGGTTTGGCGACCTTGAAAGTGCGCTAGGCGCAGGCCGGTCGTATGTTTCAAAGGGGAAGAGGGGGCCAGCCCCCATCGGCCTTTGGCCGATCCCCCCGGAGTTTATCTGGCAAAATGAAACGGTGTTAGAAGATGGACCAGCCCATGTCGCGCGCAAGGCTGGCCATGGCTTCGGTGCCCTTTTTCGAATTGCCATAGCGGTTGAGACCCGGTGACCAGACCGCGACGCTGGCGACGCCGGGCACAATGGCAAGGATGCCGCCGCCCACGCCTGATTTGGCGGGCAAGCCCACGCGGTAGGCAAAATCGCCGGAGCCATCGTAATGCCCGCAGGTGAGCATCAGTGCGTTCAGCCGCCGGATGCGTGGCGGCCGGATCAGCCGGGGCAGTTTCGTTGTTTCGATCAGAAACCGTCCGGACATGGCAAGCTGGCGGGCTGACATCTCGATGGCGCAGTGGTGGAAATAGGTGCCGAGGGTTTTGTTCGGCGTGTTATTGAGATTGCCACAGGACGCAAGGAAATGCGCCAGCGCGAAATTGCGGTGGCCATGGGATTTTTCGGAGCGGGCGACCACATCGTTGATGTGGATATTTTCATCGCCGGCGGCGGCGCGGATGAACTGGAGAATTTCGGCCAGGGCCTCTCGGGGGAGGCGGCCGGTGAGGATTTCATCGGTGGTGACAATCGCGCCTGCGTTGATGAAAGGATTGCGCGGACGTCCGTTTTCCTGTTCGAGCTGAACGATGGAATTGAACGCTTTGCCTGAGGGTTCGCGTCCAACGCGCCGCCACAGCTGATCGCCTGAGCGGCCCAAGGCAATGGCGAGGGTGAACACCTTGGTGATCGATTGCACAGAAAACGGCGTTTCTGCATCGCCTGCGGTAAACACCTCGCCATCTGCCGTGGTGACGGCGATGCCAAACTGCGCGGGGTCGATATGTGCGAGCTCAGGGATATAGCTGGCCACAGCGCCCCAGTCATCATCGCGGCGCATGTCATCGTTGAGCTGGGACAGAATATCTGGCAGAGGGGACATGTCAGGCTCCTAGGGCGCATTCAAGGAGCATCGCTAGCAGGAGATCGGGCATGATACCAGTTCAGGGTTTGCAGGGCGCACGGGTCGCGATTTTGGGCTTGGGGCGTTCGGGGTTGTCTGCGGCGCGGGCCTTGGTCGCGGGCGGTGCGGTGCCTGTGTGTTGGGATGACAACCCGGCGGCGCGCGAAAAGGCACAGGCCGAAGGGTTTGAATGCCTTGACCTGCTAAAGAGCCGTGCCTTTGCCGATGTGGCGCGGTTGATTGTCAGCCCCGGCATTCCGCATCTTTATCCCGCGCCCAATCCGGTGATCATGGCAGCCCAAGACGCGGGCGTTGCGGTTGATAATGACATCGGGCTGTTTTTCCAAAGCTTTGCCACCAAGGGTTGGGACAATTTCGATCAGATGCCCAAGGTGATTGCGGTGACCGGATCAAACGGGAAATCGACGACCTCGGCGCTGATCCATCACATCTTGGAATATGCGGGCCGGCCCACGCAACTGGCGGGCAACATCGGGCGCGGCGTTTTGGATATCGATCCTGCGATTGATGGCGAGGTCGTGGTGCTGGAGCTGTCGAGCTATCAGACCGATCTGGCGCGTAATCTGACGCCGGATGTGGCGGTCTTTACCAACCTCAGCCCCGATCATCTGGATCGGCATGCAGGCATGGGGGGGTATTTTGCGGCCAAGCGTCGCTTGTTCGCCGAGGGCGGTCCGGACCGTGCGATCATTGGCGTGGATGAGGCGGAGGGCCGTTTTCTGGCTGGGCAGTTATCCGAGGGGGCAGCGGACGACCGCGTTATCCGTGTGTCGGTGGATCGCAAGCTGGCGGGTCTGGGCTGGAATGTCTTTGCGCGTAAAGGGTTTCTGGCCGAAATGCGCAATGGTAAGCAGGTGGCGTCAATTGATCTGCGCAAGGTTGAAGGACTGCCGGGGTCGCATAACCATCAAAACGCCTGCGCGGCTTATGCGGCGTGTCGGACGCTGGGCTTTGCGCCCAAGGTGATCGAGGCGGCATTTCACAGTTTTGGCGGCTTGCCGCATCGCAGCCAGACTGTGGGTGAGCTGCGCGGCATTCGTTTCGTCAATGACAGTAAGGCCACCAATGTGGATAGCGCAGTAAAGGCGGTAGCGGCCTTTCAGAACATTCGCTGGATTTGTGGCGGGCTTGAGAAAGAAGGCGGCTTGGGCGATTTGGCCAAGCCCCTTGAGACTGTGCGCAAGGCTTATGTGATCGGGCGCGAGGCGGCGCAATTCGCGATGAAGCTGGGGGTCGAGGCCGAAGTTTGCGGCACGATGGACGTTGCCGTGGCGCGGGCTGTGGCCGAGGCCGAGGCTGGCGATGTTGTTCTGTTGGCCCCTGCGGCGGCGAGCTTTGATCAATATGATAGTTTCGAGCGGCGCGGGGATGATTTTATAGCACAGGTGCAGAAGTTTTTGTGAGGATGGCGTGGGGGCGCTGCCCCCGCAGCCTATGGCTGCTCCCCCGGGATTTTAGTCCATTTGGAAGTTAAGCCTGTCCAGCGATATGGCGCGCGGCGGCCATGCCTGATGACCATGCCCATTGGAAGTTATAGCCGCCGAGCCAGCCTGTGACATCCACGGCTTCGCCGATGAAATAGAGACCGGGTGTGTTTTTGACTTCCATCGTTTTGGAGGACAGCGCATCGGTGTCAATCCCGCCGAGTGTAACCTCGGCCGTGCGGTAGCCTTCGGTGCCCGAGGGGGTCATTTCCCAGTTTGACAGTGTGTCACAGAGGGTTTGCAACCGGACATCGGACCAATCGGCAAGATTGCCGGTCAGATCGAATTGGGTCGCAAGGTGATCAACCAGCCGGGCCGGCAGGTGTTTGGCCAGTTCCGTCGTGAAGTTGCGACGACCATAGGTTTGGCGCTGATCGCGGAGCTTGGGGAACAAATCGTTTTGCGGCAGCAAGTTGAGGGTGATGGGGGCACCATCGTGCCAATAGCTGGAGGCCTGAAGGACAGCGGGGCCTGACAGGCCGCGGTGCGTGAACAGGAGCGCCTCGTCAAACGACGTGCCACCGGCGGTTACCCGGGCCGGCGTGGCGGTGCCTGAGATCGGGGCAAAGCGGGCATCGGTGAAGGTGAAGGGGACAAGGCCCGCGCGGGTGGGCGTGACAGGGATGCCGAAGCTTTCTGCGATCTCGTAGGCGCGGCCGGTGGCCCCCATTTTGGGGATCGATTTGCCGCCCGAGGCGATAACCAGATGGGTGGCAGTGATTTTCGTGCTGGTGTCGGGCGTGGTCAGTGCCATCGCATAGCCGTTGCCGGTTCTGCGGATGCCGCTGAGCGTGCTTTGCAGGCGCAGATCCACCTGGGCCTTGTCCATCAACCCGCGCAGCATCGCGACGATTTCCTTGGCGGAGGTGTCGCAGAACAATTGGCCAAGGGTCTTTTCATGCCATTTAACGCCGTGGGCATCGACGAGTTCGATGAAGTCCCACTGGGTGTACTTCGCCAACGCGGATTTCGGGAAATGCGGATTGGCGCAGATAAAAGCATCAGCGGTGCAGTGCATGTTGGTGAAATTGCAGCGCCCGCCGCCTGAAATGCGGATCTTTTCACCGGGGGCCTTGGCGTGATCAACCAGCAGCACCCGCCCGCCCGCATGGGCCGCGCACATCATTCCGGCGGCCCCGGCACCAAGGATCACGGTATCATATTGCATGCTGCGCGCTTTGCCTGAGGTGGGCAGGGTGGTCAAGGCCCCGATCCCATGCGCAGCTTTGCGCAGGGACAGTGAAAACGGGCTAGCGCCGTTGGGCATTTCGCGCTATAGTTATAGGCAGATCCCGAAAAGGGGCGTGTTGAGGCAGTGTAAGGCAGTTACCATGACAGAAATGGTCTATGGCGCAGTTCCGGTGCGGGACGGCGAACCCATCCTTCCAAAATGGTGGCGGACGATCGACAAATGGGGCATGTTTTGCATCCTCATGCTTTTTGCCGTCGGGATGCTGTTAGGGCTGGCGGCGTCGCCACCCTTGGCTGCCAAGAACGGGTTCGGGTCCTTTCATTATGTCCAGCGTCAGGCTGTATTCGGATTTGTGGCGATTGGCGCGATGCTGCTGACGTCAATGATGTCGCCGACCTTGGTGCGCAGGCTTGCGGTGATCGGGTTTTTGCTATCCTTCATCGCCTTGGCGTTATTGCCGTTTTTTGGAACAGACTTTGGCAAAGGCGCGATGCGGTGGTATTCGCTGGGCTTTGCGTCCTTTCAACCGTCCGAATTTTTGAAGCCGGGGTTTGTGGTTGTGTCGGCCTGGATGATGGCCGCCTCTGCCGAGATCAACGGGCCGCCTGGCAAGACATGGTCCTTTGCGCTTTGTGTGTCGATTGTGCTGATGCTCGCCTTGCAGCCCGATTTCGGGCAGGCCTGTCTGGTGTTGTTCGGATGGGGCGTGATGTATTTCATTGCCGGTGCGCCACTGGTGTTGCTGGTGGGGATGGCCGGAATGGTCGTGATCGCCGGCACGGTGGCTTATTCGAATTCTGAACATTTTGCCCGCCGGATTGACGGGTTTTTGTCGCCCGACGTGGACCCGCGCACGCAGCTTGGCTATGCAACGGATGCGATCCGCGAGGGTGGCTTGTTCGGCGTAGGTGTGGGCGAGGGTCAGGTGAAATGGTCGCTGCCCGATGCGCATACCGACTTTATTATCGCTGTCGCCGCAGAGGAATACGGGCTGATTTTGGTGATGGCTGTGATCATTCTATACGCTGTTGTGGTGGTCAGATCATTGCTGCGCCTGATGCGTGAACGTGATCCGTTCATCCGTCTGGCCGGAACCGGTCTGGCCTGCATGTTCGGCGTTCAGGCGATGATCAACATGGGTGTTGCGGTGCGGTTACTGCCGGCCAAGGGCATGACCTTGCCCTTTGTGAGCTATGGTGGATCGTCGGTGATTGCATCTGGCATTGCAGTTGGCATGTTGCTGGCCTTTACCCGAACACGGCCGCAGGGCCAGATTTCTGATCTGTTGGGTCGGGGGCGTGGCCGATGAATAAACGTGCTCCGCTGTTAACGATTGCTGCCGGTGGTACGGGGGGGCATATGTTCCCTGCACAGGCTCTGGCCGAGGTGATGCTGGAGCAGGGGTGGCGCGTCAAACTGTCGACCGATGCGCGGGGCGCACGCTATACCAGCGGTTTCCCGGATGCGGTCGAAATTCAACAGATCAGCAGCGCGACCTTTGCCCGTGGCGGGCTGATGGCCAAAGCGCTGGCTCCGTTTCGCATTTTCGGCGGTGTCGTTAGCGCGGTTTTTGGCATGCTGCTTGACAGACCCAAGGTGATTGTCGGCTTTGGCGGGTATCCGTCGATCCCGTCTTTGACCGCCGCGTGGATGTTGCGCATCCCCCGGATGATCCACGAACAAAATGGCGTATTGGGCCGGGTGAACACGCTTTTTGCCAAACGCGTTGATGCGGTTGCCTGTGGCGTCTGGCCGACGGTCCTACCCGGCGGTGTCGAGACCTATCATGTGGGAAACCCCGTGCGTGCTGCCGTTCTGGATCGGGCCGGTGCCGGTTATATTGAACCGGGCGATTACCCGATGGAACTGCTGGTGATGGGGGGCAGCCAAGGCGCACGTATCCTAAGCGAAGTTGTTCCGCCCGCCATCGCACAATTGCCGATGGAGATGCTGCGCAATATCCGTGTCAGCCATCAGGCGCGCGAGGAAGATGCGCAGCGGGTATCTGAGTTTTACGCCGAAAACGGTATCACCGCAGACGTTCAACCGTTTTTCCACGATGTGCCCCGACGCATGTCTGAGGCGCAGTTGATTATTAGCCGGGCGGGGGCATCCAGCGTTGCCGATCTGTCAATCATTGGCCGCCCTTCGATCCTGATCCCCTATGCCGCAGCGACGGGCGATCACCAAACCGCCAATGCGCGCGGGTTGGTGTCTGCGGGTGCAGCTATTTTGGTGCCCGAGGACCTGTCCGAGCCGGATCACCTGACAAAACAAATCGAGATGGTGCTGTCGAACCCAGCCGGTGCCCAGCAAATGGCCGAGGCGGCCCTGTCGGCGGCCAAGCCCCGGGCGGCGGAAGAACTGGGGCAACTGGTAGAATATTTGGCACAAAAAGGATCCTCAGCATGAACGCAGCCACCAAGCTTCCTACCGATGTGGGCCCGATCCATTTTGTCGGCATTGGTGGCATCGGCATGTCGGGCATTGCTGAAGTGTTACTGAACCACGGCTACCGTGTGCAGGGGTCTGACCTGAAGGCGACAAAGATCACCGATCGCTTGGTCGAACTGGGTGCTATGGTGTTCGAGGGGCAACAAGCCGAGAATATCAAAGACGCAGAGGTTGTGGTGATTTCCTCGGCGATCAAACCGGGGAACCCTGAACTGGACGCCGCGCGCCTTGCCGGGCTGCCGATTGTGCGCCGGGCGGAAATGCTGGCCGAATTGATGCGCCTGAAATCCAACATCGCTGTTGCAGGCACCCACGGCAAGACGACCACCACCACGATGGTTGCGGAATTGCTGGTGCATGGCGGCATTGACCCGACGGTCGTGAATGGCGGGATTATCCACGCCTATGGATCAAACGCGCGCATGGGGCAGGGCGAATGGATGGTGGTTGAGGCCGACGAATCCGACGGCACCTTTAACCGTTTGCCCGCGACCATTGCGATTGTAACCAACATTGACCCCGAACATATGGAACATTGGGGCGACTTCGATAGGTTGCGGCAAGGGTTCCTTGATTTCGTGTCCAATATTCCGTTTTACGGCCTGGCGATCTGCTGCATCGACCACCCCGAAGTCCAAGCGTTGGTGGGGAAAATATCGGACCGCCGTGTCATGACCTATGGATTTAACGCCCAAGCGGATGTGCGCGCCGTGAACCTACATTACAAAGCAGGCGTGGCACATTTCGACATCCAGTTTCAGGCCGAAGATATCGTGATCAAGGATTGCACCCTGCCAATGCCGGGCGATCACAACGTGTCCAACGCCTTGGCCGCTGTCGCCGTGTCGCGGCACCTAGGTATGAAGGTCGAAGAAATTCGCACCGCCCTTGCCGAGTTCGGGGGCGTCAACCGCCGCTTTACCAAGGTGGGCGAAGTGGACGGTGTGACGATCATTGATGATTACGGCCACCATCCGGTTGAAATTACCGCCGTGCTAAAGGCCGCGCGTCAGGCAACCGAAGGGCGGGTCATTGCCGTGCATCAACCGCACCGCTACAGCCGTCTGCACCACCATTTCGAAGAATTCTGCGCCTGTTTTAACGACGCTGACGTCGTTGGCATTGCCGAAGTGTACGCCGCTGGCGAAGATCCCATCGAAGGGGCCAGCCGCGATGATCTGGTGGCAGGGCTTATCCGTCATGGCCACCGCCACGCCCGCGCGGTGCACAGCGAAGAAGACCTTGCCCGTCTGGTTCAGGAACAAGCGGGGCCGGGCGATATGGTGGTCTGCCTTGGGGCGGGTACGATCAGCGCTTGGGCCAACGGGCTGCCGGCCGCGTTAGAAGCGCTGAAAAAGGGTGCGGCCTGAATGGTGGGGCGGCCTGAACCTCAGGTGATGTCATGACGCTGGCGTGGCTTTGTCTAATGTGGGTTTTCCTGTCTGCCACCGTCGCCACCTTGCCGTTGCGCATACAGTTTATTCCGGGGGCGATCCTGTTGGTCGCGGGCCCGGTTTTGATCATTGTGATTGGTTTACAAGTTGGGTTTGTATTTAGTGTGATCGCTCTTGCTGCCTATGTGTCTATGTTCCGCAATCCTTTGCTGTTTTTGTTGGCAAGGCTGCGCGGACGTAAAATCGAGGTGCCAAGATGACCCTTTCCCTGACGCTTGCCTGTCTATGGGCCGTGATCGCCAATATCATTGCCCTGACCCCCAGCCCGGATAATCACTGGCGTGCGGCATATGCGTTGACGGCAGTGGGTATTCCGATTTTGGGATATGTAACAATGCAGCATGGTCCATGGATCGGCATGTTGGTTTTGGTGGCGGGGTGTTCGGTGCTGCGTTGGCCGCTGGTTTATCTGATGCGCTGGTTGCGCCGTATGGCGCTTCAAGGCCCGGCCGAGTAACGCGCTGAAAGCGCATTGTGACGATTGACCCGTTTCCAGAAAACCCGCCCGTTTGACGGCAGCCGAAAACAGCGATACCTCGCAGAGCATGACAGATATTTCATTCCCCGACATGCGCGGCAAGCTGACCTCGCAACGCCCGCTTAGCGATCTGACATGGCTGCGTGTCGGCGGTGTGGCGGATTATCTGTACCAGCCTGCTGATGCCGATGACCTTGCCGCGTTTATGCGCGCGCTTCCCGAAACCGTGTCGGTGTTCCCGATGGGCGTGGGGTCTAATCTGATCGTGCGTGACGGCGGTTTGCGTGCGGTGGTGATCCGGCTGGGCCGCGGCTTTAATCAGATCGAGATTGACGGCGATCACGTGATTGCAGGCGCGGCGGCACTGGACGCCCATGTGGCCCGCAAGGCGGCGGACGCGGGATTGGATCTAACGTTCCTGCGCACAATCCCTGGCAGTATTGGCGGCGCTGTGCGGATGAACGCAGGGTGCTACGGAAGCTATACGGCCGATCACTTTGTTAGCGCGCAGGCGATTACGCGTAGCGGCGATCTGGTCACGCTCACGGCGCAGGACCTTGATTTTAAATATCGCCAGACCACGCTGGACGACGGCTGTGTCGTGATCTCGGCCACATTTGCCCCGCCAAAGGGCGATCCAGACACGCTGCATGCGCGCATGGAAACCCAACTGCGCAAGCGTGATGAGACGCAACCGACCAAAGACCGCAGCGCCGGTTCCACCTTTCGCAATCCGGCTGGGTTTTCCAGCACTGGGCAGGCCGATGATCGTCATGATCTGAAGGCGTGGAAGGTGATCGACGACGCCGGAATGCGCGGTGCCACCTTGGGCGGGGCGCAAATGAGTCCCAAACACCCGAACTTCTTGATCAACACCGGTGGCGCAACTGCCGCAGAGTTGGAAGGATTGGGCGAAGAGGTGCGAAAAAAGGTTTACGATTCCAGCGGTATCACGCTAGAGTGGGAAATTATGCGTATCGGCGAAAAATAAACGCGCGAACGCTCAGGCACGGTGCCGCGTTGCGGCAAACTACATAATAAAAAGGGTCAATAAGACCCAGTTAAAAAGGCACATTGAGTGGGCATGTCGAGCAGGACAGACCCGAAAGTGGTGGTATTGATGGGCGGCCCTTCCGCTGAGCGGGATGTGTCTCTCTCAACAGGGCGTGCATGCGCTGCTGCTTTGCGGGATAGGAATTTCAGCGTGATTGAGGTCGACGCCGGCCCCGATCTCTATGCTGATCTGCGCGCCGCGTCCCCCGATGTTGTATTGAACTGCCTGCATGGCCGTTGGGGCGAAGACGGCTGCGTTCAGGGTATTCTTGAATGGATGGGCATCCCGTACAGCCATTCGGGTGTGCTGGCCTCGGCGCTGGCCATGGATAAACAGCGTAGTAAAGAAGTGTTCCGATCTGCCGGGTTGCCGATTGTGGAAAGCATCATCGCTTCTGCCGCAGATGTGCGCGCGCGCCATGTGATGGACCCGCCCTATGTGGTGAAACCCAATAACGAAGGTTCGTCCGTCGGTGTCTATCTGATTGATATCGAAAACAACGGCCCGCCGCAGCTTGACGCGGATATGCCAGCCGAGGTGATGGTCGAACGCTTTGCTGCCGGTCGTGAGCTGACGACCACGGTGATGGGTGAACGCGCACTGACGGTGACGGATATCCTGACCACCGGCTGGTATGATTATGACGCGAAATACAAAGAGGGCGGATCAACCCATGTGGTGCCCGCCGATGTTCCCCAAGAGATTTTTGAACTGTGCATGGATTACGCCCTGCGCGCCCATAACGCGCTAGGCTGTCGCGGTGTCAGCCGCACGGATTTTCGCTGGGATGAAAGCCGCGGTGCCGAAGGTCTGATCCTGCTTGAGACAAACACCCAGCCCGGCATGACCCCCACATCATTGTCGCCCGAACAGGCGCAGGCGGTCGGGATTTCCTTTGGCGAACTTTGCGCCTGGATGGTGGAGGACGCATCATGCAATCGCTGATAAACCGCGTCAAACCCGCCAGAGCCTTCAAGGCCGATCCGGCACCGTCCCGTTGGGCGTGGCGCATGCAGCGTTTGATGCTGACCCCGGCCTTCCTGTTTGGTCTGCGTTTTGGTGTTCCGTTTTGTTTGGCGCTTTTTGCGGGCACGGTCTATCTGGCCGATGATGCGCGGCGGGGGCAGATTGCCGATGGCTATGCCAGCCTACGGTCCAGCATCCAGCAGCGTCCCGAGTTCATGGTCAAACTGATGGCGATCGACGGGGCAGGGCCCGAACTGGCCGCGAATGTGCGCGCCGCCGTGCCGATTGATTTCCCCACCAGTTCCTTTGACCTTGATCTGGCCGCGATGCGGTCCACGATTATGCAACTGCCGGGCGTCCAGCAGGCAAGCTTGCGGGTGAAGCCGGGCGGTTTGTTGCATGTCGAGGTGCAGCCGCGCGTGGCCGTTGCCGTGTGGCGCACGCAGGACGGTCTGGCGCTGATCGACGAGAGCGGCACCTATATAGGCAGATTGGCGCATCGCACGGATCGCCCCGACTTGCCGCTAGTGGCGGGTGAAGCGGCAAATGTCAGCATTGCCGAGGCGCTGGACCTTTTGAGGGTTGCGGCCCCCTTGGGTGACCGTTTGCGTGGCTTTATCCGCATGGGCGCACGCCGCTGGGATGTCGTATTGGACCGCGAACAGCGCATTCTACTGCCCGAAACCGGGGCCATTCAGGCGTTGGAGCGGGTTATCGCGCTGGAAGGCGCGCAAGAGGTTCTGACACGTGATGTTGCACGGGTCGACATGCGGCTGGCCCAAAGGCCAACCGTACAAATGAATAAAGAGGCCACCCAAGAATGGTGGCGCATCAGGCAAATTTCGGGACAGTAACGTTATGGATCTTTACGACAGTCAACGGTCGATGCGCCACATGCGCAAGCTTGCGATGCAGCGCGGCGTTGTGGCCATTTTAGATGTGGGCAGCTCGAAAATCGCCTGCCTTGTCCTGCGGTTTGACGGGGCCAGCCCCATTTCGGAAGAGGGCGAGATCGGATCGCTTGCCGGGCAATCGGGGTTCCGCGTCATTGGTGCAGCGACCACCCGTTCACGCGGTGTGCGCTTTGGTGAAATTTGCGCGATGCAAGAAACCGAACGTGCCGTGCGGACCGCCCTTCAGGCCGCGCAAAAGATGGCCAACATCCGTGTGGATCACGTGATCGCCTGTTTCTCGGGGGCCGAACCGCGCAGCTATGGCTTGGATGCGCAGATTGATCTGGAAGGGCAGGTCGTGTCCGAACAGGACGTGGCGCAGGTCTTGGCCAGTTGCGACGTTCCCGAATACGGCGAGAACCGCGAAGTGTTGCACGCGCAGCCCGTGAACTTTGCCATTGATAACCGGTCGGGCCTGTCTGACCCGCGCGGGCAGTTGGGCAATGCGCTGTCGGTCGATATGCACATGCTGACCGTCGATGCCGCCGCCGTGCAGCATCTTGCACATTGTATTAAACGCTGTGATCTCGAACTGGCGGGGATCGCGTCCTCCGCCTATGTGTCGGGCATTTCGTCGCTGGTGGAAGACGAACAGGAACTGGGCGCTGCCTGTATTGATCTGGGCGGCGGGTCCACATCCGTTTCGATCTTTATCCGCAAACACATGATATACGCCGACAGCGTGCGCATGGGCGGAGATCACATCACATCCGATATTTCGATGGGATTGCAGGTGCCGACCAATAACGCGGAACGGATCAAGACATTTTATGGCGGGGTTCACGCCACTGGGATGGATGACCGCGAGATGATCGATATCGGCGGCGACACAGGCGACTATGAACATGACCGTCGCACCGTGAGCCGGGCCGAGCTGATCGGCATTATGCGTCCGCGTGTAGAAGAGATTTTGGAGGAAGTGCGCGCCCGTCTGGACGCAGCAGGGTTTGATCATTTGCCGAGCCAGCAGATTGTTTTGACCGGTGGCGGCAGCCAGATCCCCGGCCTTGACGGGTTGGCGTCCAAAATATTGGGCCATCAGGTCCGCCTTGGCCGTCCGTTGCGCGTGCACGGGTTGCCACAGGCCGCGACCGGACCGGGCTTTGCCTCGGCTGTGGGGTTGGCGCTGTTTGCGGCCCACCCGCAGGATGAATGGTGGGATTTCGACATTCCAGCAGACCGCTATCCGGCACGTTCGTTAAAGCGCGCGGTCAAGTGGTTTAGAGACAACTGGTAACCCCAAGATGCAGTGCATCGGGGCAAATCAGGTAAGAATCGGCAAAAAAATGCCCAGATACTGTGTCAAAACTGTGTTTTTTGGGTGACGCATGCCGTTAACCTCTATACGCTAGGGGCAAATGAACGGACTAAATGCCCCGTGAGCGGGCAATAAATTTACAGGCGGATGGCACAATGACATTGAATCTTTCCATGCCCGGACAGGGTGACCTGAAACCCCGGATCACCGTTTTCGGTGTTGGTGGCGCAGGCGGCAATGCCGTGAACAACATGATCGAGAAGAACCTCGATGGCGTTGATTTCGTGGTTGCGAACACGGACGCGCAAGCGTTGCAGCAAGCCAAAGCAGAGCTTCGCGTTCAGCTGGGCATTAAGGTTACCGAAGGTCTGGGCGCTGGTGCACGGGCCTCTGTCGGGGCCGCCGCTGCCGAAGAAAGCATTGAGCAGATCGTTGATCACCTGGCTGGCGCGCACATGTGCTTTATCACGGCTGGTATGGGCGGGGGCACCGGGACAGGGGCCGCGCCGATCATTGCACAAGCCGCACGTGAATTGGGTGTTCTGACCGTTGGTGTTGTGACCAAGCCGTTCCAGTTCGAGGGCAACAAGCGCATGCGTCAGGCCGAGGAGGGTGTCGAAGCCCTGCAAAAGGTCGTTGATACGCTGATCATTATTCCCAACCAGAACCTGTTCCGTCTGGCGAATGAAAAAACCACGTTCACCGAAGCGTTCAGCATGGCGGATGATGTGCTGTACCAAGGTGTTAAAGGCGTAACTGATCTGATGGTCCGCCCCGGTCTTATCAATCTCGACTTTGCTGACGTTCGCGCCGTGATGGACGAAATGGGCAAGGCGATGATGGGCACAGGCGAGGCCGAAGGCGAAGATCGCGCGATCCAAGCCGCCGAGAAAGCCATCGCCAACCCGCTGCTGGACGAAATCAGCCTGCGCGGTGCCAAGGGTGTTCTGATCAACATCACCGGTGGCCACGATCTTACCCTGTTCGAACTGGACGAGGCGGCAAATCGCATCCGCGAAGAAGTCGACCCAGAGGCAAACATCATCGTCGGCTCTACGCTGGACACCGAACTGGGTGGCCTTATGCGCGTAAGCGTTGTCGCTACGGGTATCGATGCGGTTGATGTGAACACGGAAATGCCCGTGCCACGCCGGTCCATGTCGCAGCCTCTGCAACAAAAAACAGTACCTGCACCCGCCGCCGAGGAAGCCCCTCAGACTGTTGCGGTTCAAGAAGAATACGAAGACGAGCAGCCGCCGCTTTTTAGAGAAGCCGGGTCGACTGATACCGGCAATGACGATATTTTTGCCGAAGATGCAGGGCAAGCAGATGATCTGCCGCCCCCTGCCTATCGCCCCGAGGTGACATCCTTGCAGCCGCGCCGCGAAGAAACGCACAACGCGCAAGATCAAGAAGCCTTTGTCGCGCCCCGTGCGCCAGCCCCCGGTACGCCATCGCCCGAAGCCTTGGCACGCCTGCGTGCCGCGGCTCAGAAAGCAGCGCCTGCAGCCGCTGGTCAGCAGCGTCCACAAGAACAACGCCCGCAACCTGCACCAGAGCAGAGCGAAAAGCGTTTCGGGATCAATTCGCTGATCAACCGGATGACCGGCCACAGCGAGCCAGAGGCGCAGCAGCGTCCGGCACGCCACCAGCCGCAAGTGCAATCACGGGGTTCCTCCGCAGCGCCGCAACCGCGCGATTCCCATGACGAAGACCAAGAGCGTATCGAGATCCCTGCGTTCCTGCGTCGTCAGGCGAATTAACTCGCCAAGACGATTTGACACATGATTGAAAAGGCCGTCCTTAGGGGCGGTCTTTTTGCATTATGGGCCGCGAATCCCGTAGGAGATTGTAGCAGCAGGCGGCTGAAACTTTGTAACGTTATGCGAAAACCCGTGAGCTTTTTCATTTAAAACTGATCACAGTTTAAATGTATTAGGGCGATTTTCGGTCCATATTATAATTTGGAAACATGTGTTTATGCGGTTATGCGCGTGTTTGCGCCCAATTGTAACACTCATGTTTCAGACCGTAGCAATGATTGAATTGAGCATCCGGAACCCCGCCGATAGGAGATTGTTCACCTTACACAGACGTTTCCGACCATTTGGGGTTTCACGTGCAGACAACGATTAAGACGGCAATCAGCTTTACCGGAAAGGGCCTTCACTCCGGCCTTCCCGCGACTGTGACGATCCGTCCGGCTGGTGCACATCATGGCATCTGGTTCTCCCGCTCGGATCTTGAAATTGGCGATCGTCTTATTCCGGCGCGCTGGGATGCGGTAAACCGGTCCCCCTTGTGCACCAAGCTTGAAAACGAAGCGGGCGTGCAAGTGTCCACTGTTGAGCATTTGATGGCGGCGATTGCAGGTTGCGGTATTCACAACGCCCTGATCGAAATCGACGGCCCCGAGGTTCCGATCCTTGACGGCTCTGCGGCCCCTTTTGTGCGCGGCATCATGCAGCGCGGTGTGCGCGTCCTGTCTGCCCCAGTGATGGCATTCGAAGTGTTGAAATCCGTCACCGTGATGGATGGCGATGCATCTGCAACGATTGCGCCAAGCGATACGATGCGGATCGACTTTGAGATTGATTTCGTAGATGCCGCGATTGGACGTCAGCAAAAATCGCTGGTGATGAACAATGGTTCTTTCGCGCGCGAGCTTTGTGACAGTCGTACGTTCTGCCGTCAGGCGGATGTGGACGAGATGCAGGCCAACGGTCTGGCGCTTGGTGGGAATTCCGGCGAAAACGCTGTCGTGTTTGACGGTGACAAAGTTGTCAGCCCGGGCGGTCTGCGTCATGCGGATGAACCTGTGCGCCACAAGATGCTGGATGCCTTGGGTGACCTTGCCTTGGCAGGGGCCCCTTTGATCGGCCACTATAAAGGCGTGCGCGCGGGGCATTCGTTGACCAACACGCTTTTGCGGGCGTTATTCGCGACCCCGGGCGCTGTTCGTTTGATTGAATGTGATCCCGAGATGGCGCAGTGCTTGCCAGGCTATGGCCTTGTTTGGGATGAAATCCCCGAGGTTGCCTGACCCTGCGCTGTTGAAGAGTTGAAACTCCTCTTCAGCTTAGTTACTCCTAGCTTCGAAGATCAAGTTGATAACGATAAGACTTTGTCTTGTGGGTTTAATCATCGTTTTGTTGCGTGATCTATTGTGGTAGTCACCGGCAAAGTCGTATCACAATGCGTGGCTTGAATAATGAAGCGAGGGTTTAGGGCATGACAATTGCAAAGTCGCGCAAGCGGTTGATTGGTGCGGTGGTTGTGATTGCTGCGTTGGGGGCGTGTGGTGGCCTGCAAGACACGGGTCGCATCACCAACAGCTTTTTCAACCCCCAAGAAATCCCGCTGGAAACCTATAGCGCCGAACAGATTTACGAGCGGGGCGAATTTGAACTGAATCGCAAACGCCCGGCGGAGGCCGCTGAATATTTCTCTGAGATCGAGCGGTTGTACCCCTATTCGGAATGGGCCAAGCGGGCGTTGATCATGCAGGCTTTTGCCTTTCACCAGGATCAGGATTACCCCAACAGCCGGTCGGCAGCGCAGCGGTTCATTGATTTCTTTCCCGATGATGACGATGCGGCCTATGCCAGCTATCTTCTCGCGCTCAGCTACTACGACCAGATTGACGAAGTCGGCCGTGATCAGGGGCTGACCTTTCAGGCGTTGCAAGCCTTGCGTCAGGTGATCGAAGTCTATCCCGACAGCGAATATGCGCGCTCTGCCGTGTTGAAATTCGATCTGGCATTTGACCATCTGGCCGCCAAGGAAATGGAAGTCGGGCGCTATTATCTGCGCCGTGATCACTACACTGCTGCCATCAACCGTTTCCGCGTCGTGGTCGAAGATTTCCAAACGACTAGCCATACTGCAGAGGCGCTGCACCGTTTGGTCGAGGCATATCTGTCGCTGGGCCTGACCAACGAGGCACAGACCGCAGGTGCGATTTTGGGGCACAACTATCAGTCTACGGAATGGTACGAGGCCAGCTATAAGCTGCTGACCGGCAAAGGCTTGGAAATGCGATCGCTTGGGGACAACTGGCTGACGGCAATTTATCGCCAGACCATCAAGGGCGAATGGATCTGACGGGCGCGATCAAAGCGTCCCATATGGAAGTGGACCCATGCTACGCGGCCTAGATATTTCCAATATGTTGATCATCGACCGGCTGGAGCTTGCGTTCCAGCCGGGTTTGAACGTTTTGACGGGCGAGACAGGGGCGGGCAAATCGATCTTGCTTGATAGCTTGGGCTTTGTATTGGGCTGGCGCGGTCGTGCCGATCTGGTGCGCCAAGGGGCAGATCAGGGCGAGGTCACGGCGTGGTTTGATCTGGGCAGTAGCCACCCAGCCCATGCCGTATTGGAAGAGGCCGGTTTGCCCGGCGGCTCGGAACTGATCCTGCGCCGGATCAATGCATCCGATGGCCGCAAAACCGCGTGGGTCAATGATCGTCGCTGTTCTGGCGAAGTGTTGCGGGCGCTATCCGAAACGCTGGTCGAGCTGCACGGCCAACACGACGACCGCGGTTTGCTGGACCCCAAAGGTCACCGCGCGATTTTGGATGATTTTGCCAAGGCGTCGGGTTTGCGCGACAAGGTGCGGCAGGCTTGGTCTGCCCTTGCTGCGGCGCGCAAGGCTGCGACCAAGGCCGCTGAGGAACGCGATGCCATTGCCGCAGAAGAGGAATTCCTGCGCCATGCCGTGGGCGAGCTGGACAAGCTGAACCCGCAAGAAGGTGAAGAGGCGCAGTTGGATGCCCGCCGCCGTTTGATGCAAGGGGCCGAGAAGATCCGCTCGGACGTGGTGAACGCCTACGAAATGCTGGGGCAGGGCGGTGCTGAAACCCAGCTCGGCGATGCTTTGCGCTGGTTGGATGGTGTCGCTGATCGGGCTGATGGCACGCTTGAGGCCCCGATGGCCGCGCTGTCACGGGCGATGGTCGAACTGGATGAGGCTATGGAAGGTGTCGTCGCTGCGATTGACACCATGTCGTTCAACCCAATTGAGCTGGAAGAAACCGAAGAACGCCTGTTTGCGATCCGCGGTCTGGCCCGCAAGCACGATGTACAGCCCGATGACCTGGCAGGCTTTGCCGATACATTGCGCGGCAAGCTGAATGCGCTTGATGCAGGCGAAGCGGCACAGGCCGAGTTGGAAAAAGCCGTGCGCGATGCACAAAGCGCATATGACGCGGCGGCTGATGCCCTATCAGCGGCCCGGTCCAAAGCTGCTGGCAAGCTGGACAAGGCCGTCGGCGCAGAGCTTGCACCGCTCAAGATGGAGCGCGCGGTATTCCAGACCCAGATCACCCCGGAGGCCGCAGGCCCCGAAGGCCGCGATGCGGTGTCATTTACCGTGGCCACCAACCCCGGTGCGCCCGCTGGTCCCTTGGGAAAGATCGCATCCGGTGGCGAGCTAAGCCGCTTTTTGCTGGCGCTGAAGGTTGTCCTGACTAAGGGTCAAAGCGGGCTCACGATGATCTTTGACGAAATCGACCGTGGCGTTGGCGGGGCGACTGCTGATGCGGTCGGGCGCAGGCTGGCCGCGCTGTCGCAAGGCGGGCAGGTGTTGGTGGTGACCCATTCGCCGCAGGTGGCTGCATTGGGCGCGCATCACTGGCGGGTGTCCAAGGCCGTGTCAAAGGGCATGACCCTGTCCACCGTCACCGCGTTGTCCGAAGCCGAGCGCGTTGACGAGGTCGCGCGCATGCTATCGGGCGATACGATTACAGAAGCAGCACGGGCCGCAGCGCGGGTGCTGTTGGGCGATCAATTTGCGGCCTAAAGCGCGAAGGCATAATGCGGGGGTTTTCCTAACGGCATCTGTGTCTTAGACAGGGTATAGCCTTTATCAAAAGTAGCCATGCCCGTGAATCCGCGCCCCTATCTGACCCAGCAATATGATGTCGCTTGCAGCAAGGCGAGAACGGGCTGGGACGTGTTGCGTGAAAAGGGCCCCGGCAAGGTTACATTTTGGTTTATCGCCTTGATCGTGGGGATTGCAGCAGGTTTCGCAGCCTTGCTTTTTCGCAAGGGTATCAACCTGATACAGGCGTTTCTTTACGGAACTGAAGATGTCGAACATCTGCACAGCTTTATTGGCAGTCTTGATTGGTATTGGGTCGTTCTGATCCCGACCATTGGCGGGCTAACTGTCGGGGTGATCTTGCATATATTTACGCGCGATGCCCGTGCGCGCAGTGTGGGCGACGTCATCTTGGGGGCGGCCATGCATGATGGCAGGGTTGAAGCCCGCGCTGGTCTTGCCTCGGCTGCCGCCTCCCTTATCACGCTGAGCACGGGGGGATCGTCGGGGCGCGAGGGGCCGGTTGTGCATCTTGCAGGTGTGATTTCGACCCTGATCAGCCGCCGGATTAACGCCAGCGGCATCACCGGCCGTGATCTATTGGGCTGTGCCGTAGCGGCGGGTGTGTCCGCCAGTTTTAACGCGCCCATTGCCGGGGCGCTTTTCGCGCTCGAGGTCGTGTTGCGCCATTTCGCGGTGCATGCCTTTGCGCCTATCGTCATCGCCTCGGCTGCGGGGACGGTGATCAACCGGATAGAATTTGGCGGCCTCACGGAATTTGCTCTGCCCACGGTTGGGGATGTCGCGTTTTACGCGGAATTGCCGGCGTTTCTGCTTTTGGGTCTAACCTGCGGGCTGGTGGCTGTGATCCTGATGCGCAGCATTTTCTGGGCCGAAGACATTGGCAACTATATTCAGGAAAAATCCAAGCTCCCCCGCTATTTACGCCCCGCTGTTGCAGGCGCGTTGCTGGGCTGTATTGCGCTTTGGTATCCGCATATCATCGGCGTGGGGTATGAGACCACGACCAGGGCGCTGACCGGTGATATGTTGCTGAACGAGGCATTCGTTTTCGCCGTGCTCAAGATCATCGCCGTGTCGATCACCTTAGGCGGGCGTATGGGGGGCGGGGTGTTTTCGCCCTCTCTTATGCTGGGGGCGTTGACGGGGCTGACCTTTGGCTTGATCGCAACGGGTGTGTTTCCCAATGTATCGGGGGTCACGTCGCTCTATGCTTTGGCGGGGATGGGGGCCGTGGCCGCCGCTGTCTTGGGCGCGCCCATTTCGACCACGCTGATTGTGTTTGAACTGACGGGCGATTGGCAAACCGGTTTGGCCGTGATGATCGCGGTCAGTATGTCCACGGCTTTTGCGTCGCGCATCGTCGATCGCAGTTTCTTTCTGACACAGATGGAGCGGCGCGGTGTGCATTTGGCAGCGGGGCCGCAGGCCTATTTGCTGGCGATGTTCATGGCTGCACGGATTATGCGCAGTCGTGATGACCCGAGGGCTGCCGATGATGATGCCTGCTGGGAGCTGATCGGCGAGGGCACATATATCGATGGCACCGCCACCCTTGAGGCCGCGATGCCGATCTTTGAGCAATCAGGCCGTGCGTTCATTCCTGTCGTCACCCTTAGCGCTGATGCCCCGCCGGAATTGCTGGGCGCATTGTTCCATGTCGACGCGCTGAAAGCCTATAATCGCGCGCTCGCGGAAACCGCAGCTGAAGAACATTCCTGATCAAAGCAACTGCGATTCGTATCGATTATTGTGGCTGTGTCGAACACAGTTTCTGATTTGGGGTGAGATTGTTCACGAATTCAGCCCTCGAATGTTCAATTGTGTCAGAAATAAGCCTTAACAGAAGGTTAATAACGACGTAGTTTTAGGCAAATTATTTTAGTGGAGATATTTTGATGCTTAGCCTGCTCTTATTGCCCGTACTCGCTGCTTTTGGCCTTTCTGGTGTTGTTGATCCTAGCGCATTGGATGATGCCGACCTTGATGACGTGAACCGCCAATCCGGCACCGATGATGAGGATGTTTTGAATGGCTCGGGCCGCGGTGATCTTTTGCAAGGGCTTGCAGGCGACGATACATTGAACGGATTTGGTAACGACGATTTCTTGTTTGGCGGTACCGGCAACGACGTTCTTTCACTGGGCGGTGGCGACAACCTGGGCTACGGCGATGATGGTGACGATACGATCAACGGTGGCCCCGGTGTTGATATCATTGCAGGTGGGGACGGCGCAGATCTGCTGACAGGCTATGGTAACGATGACGCGATTTCTGGCGGAGAAGGCGACGATGTTGTGCGCGGCAACGCGGGTAACGATACCTTGCTGGGCAATAATGGTGCCGACACGTTGGATGGCGGTTCCGGCGACGATGTCGTGTTGGGCAACTATGGCGATGACAGCATCGGTGGCTTTGGCGGCAGTGATTCCCTGACAGGGGGCAGGGGCGCAGACACTCTGGATGGCGGCAGTGGCAACGATACCCTGTTCGGAAACGGGTCGGACGACACTCTATTCGGGAGCCGGGGCAATGACGTGCTGCGCTCCGGACCGGGCAACGATCTGTCGAATGGCGGATCAGGCACTGATGATATTCAAGGCAACGCTGGCGATGATACTGTCTTTGGCGGCCGCGGTGATGACACGCTGTCAGGCGGAAGCGACAATGACTACCTTGCGGGGAATGATGGCAATGACGAACTTTACGGCAACGTTGGGAACGACGGGCTGAATGGTGGTGCAGGCAACGACAGCTTGTGGGGCGGCACTGGTGATGACACCTTGAGCGGCCTGAAGGGCGATGACCTGCTTGAGGGGCAAGGCGGCAATGACTTGCTCAACGGTAATATCGGGAATGATACGCTGCTGGGCGGCGGGCTGAATGACACGCTATATGGCGGTGGCGGCAATGACGTGCTGGCTGGCGGCACCCAGGACGACCTGCTTAGCGGTGGCGGCGGTAATGACGACATGTCAGGCGGTAGCGGCGCTGATACGCTGAATGCCGGGCCGGGCAATGATACACTTTCTGGCGGCGACGGTGCCGACAAGCTGGCTGGTAATAGAGGCGACGATGTTATTGCGGGCGGCGCGGGCAACGATACGATCTTTGGCGGGCCGGGCAATGACACCATGTTGGGCGGTGACGATAACGACTTTTTGTTGTCGGGCACCGGGGCAGACAGCATGGATGGCGGTGCCGGCGACGATGTGATCCGCGGCTACGACTTTAACTTTGCCGGTGATGTCACAGGTGTTTCCGATACTTTGGCCGACACAATTATCGGGGGCGGAGGCAATGACACGGTCAGCGCCAACAACGGCGACATTGTTACCGGCGGCGAAGGCGCGGATGTGATCAACGCCATCGGCTATGATCAGGTGGGCACAGCGCCGGTGATCGTGACCGATTTCGATCCGACTGAAGACGGCTTGTACCTGCAAGAAACCCAAACCTCCCCCGCGGCATTTGCGCCGGGCGATGGCAAATTCGAAATTCGCGCCGCGGCAAACGGAACCGACAGCGAAATTGTCGTCGAGGGAAATGTGGTGGTGATCATGCAAAATACCGATGCCGCCGTTCTTGGCGCAGACACCAGTTGGTTGCTGAACGTCTAAAGGTTTAGATTTGCTCGACGGTGACTTCGGGCATGTTGTAAAAGGCTAGATGCCCTTTGATCTCAGCGACTTGGTCGCTGGGATTTTCATATGACCACGCAACATTCTGCAATGTGCGGCTTTTGGTGACGACCGAATAATAGGTCGCATCGCCTTTGTGCGGGCAATGGGTTATCTTATCGGTCTTGTCCAGAAACGCCATGGCGATGTCGCCACGTGGGATATAGATCACCTCATCGCGGTCGCCCTCGCGCAGCTTCAGCGCATTTTTGGTTTCGGCAAGCACGGCACCGCCAGCACGGACTGTCCACGTGCCATTGGCTTTCAAGATCTTGATATGGTCTGACATCTCGGACCGGCCTCCCTAAAATGACTGAAATATGTGGCGCTCAGATTGGCGCAGTTGCTGTATCCAACCATAGTTTTGCCTCAGGGGATAGGCGTGGCCCGATCTTTTCCGCGACGTCGCGGTGATAGGCATTCAGCCAGTCGCGCGCGGCACTGTCCAGCATATCGGCAATAACCAAGCGTGTGTCGATGGGCGCAAAGCTGAGTGTTTCCCAATGCAGCATTTTGCGATGTGCGTCGCCGCCGGGCAGATCGGGCGCAGGGCGCACAACCAGCAGGTTTTCCAACCGGATGCCAAAGGCCCCCTCGCGGTAATATCCCGGCTCGTTGCTCAGGATCATACCGGGCATCAGCGGCACCGTACTGATTTTGCTCAACCGCTGCGGCCCTTCATGTACGCTAAGATATGCGCCAACGCCGTGGCCCAACCCGTGGTCGAAATCTTGTCCCGCCATCCACAGGGGCAGGCGGCCAATCGCCTCGATATCACGGCCCGCAAGGCCCTGCGGCCAGCGCAGGCGGCTCATCGCGATCATCCCGGCAAGCACACGGGTAAACGCTTGTTTCGCCTCTAGCGGGGCGGCACCGATGGGAATGGTGCGGGTGATATCAGTCGTGCCGTCCAGATACTGCCCGCCGGAATCCAGCACCAGCAGGTGACCCTCCTCAAGCGTGCTATCGGTTTCCTCGGTCACGCGGTAATGCATGATCGCGCCGTTGGGGCCGGTGCCCGCGATGGTTTCAAAGCTGATGTCCTGAAGCGCGTTGTCGCGGCGGCGGCAGGCCTCTAGCTGTGCAACCACCTGCGTCTCGGTCACGCTGCCGGGCGCTTGTGCGTCGAGCCACGCCAGCAATTCGACCAGCGCCGCCCCATCGCGCAGATGTGCTGCGGCTGATCCTGCCACTTCGGCCTCGTTCTTGCAGGCCTTGGGTAGGGCGCAGGGATCATCGCCCCATGATGCACGATCGCCAACAGCATCGGCAACAGCCACCGGCGCGGTGGTTTTGTCCAACCGGATCGGCCCTGCGAGGGTTTCAAGATATCCCAGCAAGGCATCAGGTTCATGCACCGTGACACCATCGCCCAAATGATCAGCCAGATCAGCGAGCTTTTCAGGCGCTACAAACAGATCAACCGCGCCGCTTTCGTGCAAAATAACAAAACCGTGCACAACCGGATTACGCGCAATGTCAGCGCCGCGGATGTTTAACAACCAACACAGGCTGTCGGGCAGGGTGATCACAGCGGCCGCTTCGCCTTTATTCCGCAGATCTTCGGCCAAACGCGCGCATTTGTCGGCGTGGGATTCCCCTGCAAATTCTAGCGGGTGCAGTTTGGCGGGGAACATGGGTGGGGCAGGTTGATCCTCCCAAATCCGATCCACCAGATTCTCGCAACGCCGCATCTCGATCCCGCTGCCTTTCAAGGCGACCTCAAGTTGTTCAATCTGACCTACAGCATGCAGCCAAGGATCAAACCCGACGATCCCGCCGTTCGGCAGTTCGGCCTGCAGCCAGTCTGCCAAAGACACCTCTGGCCAAGCCACGGGGGTATAAACATTCGCCACCTGCGCCTTGACCTGCGTGCGATAGCGCCCGTCGATAAACACGCCCGCCACATCCATCAATGCAGCGCAAAACCCCGCCGATCCGGTGAACCCGGTCAACCAGCCAAGCCGTTCATCATGGGGGGCCACATATTCACCCTGATGCGCATCTGCCCGCGGCACCAGAAAACCGTCCAGCCCTTCGGCCTTCAATTCAGCACGCAATGCAGCCAAGCGTGGTGGCCCCTGTTCAGGCCTCGATGTCACCTCAAACGATTGAAACATGACGCAAGTCCTTCTTCATTTTGCCAAATAAACTCCCCGCGGAGCGTCCTGCCGTCTCAGCCCGCGCGGCGCATGCCCATGACGCGGGCCCGTGCGCGGGGATCGGTGTCAAACAGCGCGGCCAGCTGTTCGGTCATGGCACCGGCCAGTTGATCAACATCGGTAATCGTGACCGCGCGGTCATAGTACCGCGTCACGTCATGGCCGATACCAATCGCCAGCAGTTCAACCGCCTTGCGCTTTTCGACCATGGCAATCACATCGCGCAGGTGCTTTTCCAGATAGTTGGCGGGGTTCACTGACAGGGTGCTGTCATCGACAGGTGCGCCGTCACTGATCACCATCAAAATTTTGCGCGACTCGTGGCGGGCGATCATCCGGCGGTGTGCCCATTCCAGCGCCTCGCCGTCGATGTTTTCCTTGAGCAATCCTTCCTTCATCATCAGACCCAGGTTGGGCCGCGTGCGCCGCCATGGGGCGTCGGCGGATTTATAGATGATGTGACGCAGGTCGTTCAAACGGCCGGGTTGCACGGGCCGGCCTTCGTTCAGCCATGCTTCGCGGGCTTGGCCGCCTTTCCAAGCGCGTGTGGTAAAGCCCAAAATCTCGACCTTGACGTTGCAGCGTTCCAGCGTGCGCGCCAGAACATCAGCGCAAATAGCCGCAATGGAAATCGGCCGCCCGCGCATGGAGCCAGAGTTATCCAACAACAACGTCACGCAGGTGTCACGGAATTCAGTGTCTTTTTCCATCTTGAACGACAGCGGCGTGGTGGGGTTCGCCACGATCCGCGCCAGACGGCCCGCGTCCAGAGTGCCTTCTTCCAGATCAAACTCCCAAGACCGGTTTTGCTGGGCCTGCAAACGGCGTTGCAGCTTGTTGGCAAGGCGGCTGACGGCCCCCTTTAGCGGTTCAAGCTGTTGGTCCAGATAGGCGCGCAGGCGCTCCAGTTCCGCTGG
This sequence comes from Sulfitobacter marinus, assembly GCF_900116285.1. Classification (GTDB taxonomy): domain Bacteria; phylum Pseudomonadota; class Alphaproteobacteria; order Rhodobacterales; family Rhodobacteraceae; genus Sulfitobacter; species Sulfitobacter marinus. The sequence continues at coordinate 555,241 of NZ_FPAJ01000002.1, forward strand.
TTCAGCCAAATCTTCGGCACCAATGACCTCGTCATTCTCTGTGTTATAAACCAGATAATTGGGGTCCGCGTCTGATGCCTGCGGCGGGGCAGGCGGTTCCATCGGGGCGTCGCCATCTGGCATTTCAGCCTCGTCGCCAAGCTCCTGATCCGCCATGTCATCCATCGATACTTGCGCTTGGGATTCGTCTTGCTGTTGCTCCTGCGACTGCTCGGGCGAGGCTTCGGCCTGTTCGTCGTCATCGTCATCCTGACCGGTGCTATCCGGATCTTGCTCTTCTTCTGTGCCTTCTTCCTCGGCGCTGTCTTGGTCGTCTTCTGATTGGTCCGGGTCGTCGCCCAGCTGGTCGCCATAGCCCAGATCAACGATCATCTTGCGCGCAAACCGTGCGAATGCGGCTTGATCGTCCAAGGTTTCGTTCAATGTCTCTAGCGTGCCGCCAGCCTGATCTTCGATATATCCGCGCCACAACTCCATCGCGTTGGCCGCGCCAGGGGGTAGGTCGCGGCCCGTGGCCAGATGGCGCACAAGGTATCCGGCAGCGGTGGCCAGTGGCACGTCGCTGGGCTGTTTGGCCTGATCATAGCCCTTGCGCAGGGCATCATATTTGATTTTGGCGTCGATATTGCCTGCGGTGCCGGGCATGTTGCGCGCGCCCACCGCCTCGCAACGTGCTGTTTCCATTGCCTCGTACAGCTCGCGGGCCATGTCGCCGTTGGGCAGGTATTTCGAATGGGTTTGGCCGTTGTGATAGCGTCGGTTCAAGGCCAGCGCATCGGCGGTGCCACGGGCCAGCAACACCTCGTCACGGGTCATGCGGCGGCTGACCTGCGGCAAACGCATCGCGTCGCCGGACATGCCAGAAGGATCAACGGAATAGCTGACCGTAACGTCCGGATCATGCGACATGACCTTGGTCGCTTCGGCCAGCGCCTTTTTGAACGCGTCGGCGGGGTTGTCGGAAGGTTTAGTCATCTGGTTTCCCCATGGCCTGTTCTAAAGTGATATGCCCTGTTGCCAGTCGCGCCAGAATATCCACGTGAACATCTAACGCATCAATCACGGTATAATCGGTGGCGCGCCCATCAAAGGCAAGGTTCAGGTCGGTGCCTGCCAAGACAACTGCATCGGCACCGCGATCAGACACCAGCCGTGCGCCTGCGTCCATAAACAATGCACGTTTTTCATCGGTACAATGGCCCGCGACGGCCAGATCCTGATAGCTTTGCGCCAAATGTTCAATCTCGTCGTCAAGGGCCACTGCTTTGGTCTGGCGCAACTGACCATAAAGGCCCGTCTTCATCACAACCTTAGTCCCAAGAATACCCACCGTGCCGATGCCGCGCTTTTGGAAATAAGCATCTAAAGGTGCCACCCCAGAGATCAGAGGCAGTGCCGAGACCGCTTGGGTTTCTTCAAAGCAAAAATGCCCCCCAAGCGAGGTAATCGCTACATAATCAGCACCTGCGGCTGCAAGTTGTTCAATCGCCTTGGCGTAAACCTTGGCTTGGGCGTCCCTGTTATCCGCAAGATTGTTACGGATCAGCGTTTGGACGTCGCCATGCGAAATGGTCAGTTGCAACGGGCCGCCCAAGGCTTGGGCAGCCGCAGTGAGCCGCTGGTAATAAACAACTGTTGCTGCAACTCCGATGCCGCCGATTAATCCGATGTGCATGGGGGCTCCTTTTGGGGTCACCCCAAGCTCACGCTGGCCGCTGATTCAGGCAGTTCTTCGTCAAACAGGCGCTGATAGAACTCGGCAACCGTCTGGCGCTCAAGCTCGTCGCATTTGTTCAGGAAGGACAGGCGGAAGGCATAGCCGACGTTGCGGAAAATCTCGGCGTTTTGGGCCCATGCGATGACGGTACGTGGCGACATCACGGTGGACAGATCGCCGTTCATGAAGGCGGTGCGCGTCAGGTCGGCCACGGTGACCATCTGCTTGATCGTCTTGCGGCCCTTGTCGGTGTTGTAATGCGGGTTCTTGGACAGAACGATCTGGGTTTCGGCCTCGATCGACAGATAGTTCAGCGTGGCGACCAGCGACCAACGGTCCATCTGACCTTGGTTGATCTGCTGGGTGCCGTGGTAGAGGCCCGTGGTATCGCCCAAACCAACGGTGTTGGCGGTCGCGAAAATGCGGAAATAGGGGTGCGGTTCAATCACTTGGTTCTGGTCCAGCAGGGTCAACTTGCCGTCGACCTCAAGAACACGCTGGATCACGAACATAACGTCGGCGCGGCCCGCATCATATTCGTCAAACACAATCGCAGTCGGGTTGCGCAGTGCCCAAGGCAGGATGCCCTCTTGGAAGGTGGTGACCTGTTTACCATCGACCAGCTTGATCGCGTCTTTCCCGATCAGGTCGATCCGGCTGATGTGGCTATCAAGGTTGACGCGGACGCACGGCCAGTTCAGCAGGCTTGCCACCTGTTCGATATGGGTGGATTTACCCGTGCCGTGATAGCCTTGCACCATAACGCGGCGGTTGTGGTTAAACCCGGCAAGAATGGCCAGCGTCGTATCGGGATCGAACTTGTAGGTGCTGTCCAGATCGGGCACGCGGGATGTGCGTTCCTCGAACCCGTGAACGACCATGTCTGTGTCAATGCCAAAGACTTCGCGAACGGAGATCTCTTTGGTGGGTTTCGTGTTAAGATCCAATGAGGTCTCGGCCATGCTGTGTCGTCCTTCATAATCATACGCGCCTGCGGGTCAGGGCGGTTTCGTTAGGCAACATATCTTTCTTAAGCCTGAGGGAAAGGCCCAATTCGCATCTGCGGCAATGACGGTGCGCTGCAGATGCGCAGATAGTCGTAACTGGGGGCGTCAACCGGGCACCGCAGCCACTTGGTCCATGCCAGACCAAGGGAGCGCGATGCCGCGGTTATTTGTCTTTAAAGTTGCGGCTGACTTTGATTTGGTCCCAGGCCCAGACGACCTCTTGCAGCTGTTCTTCCTGGCTGCGGTCGCCGCCGTTCATGTCAGGGTGCAGAACCTTGATCAGTGCCTTGTATGCTTTGCGCACTTCGGGTTTGGTCCATGTGTCCTTGGCCTCGAGGATCTCGATGGCGCGGCGTTCTGTCGGGGGCAGGCGGCGGCCGGCGGCGGGGCCTTTGCCGGGGTTTTGGGTCGCGTTCTTGCCAAGCACCTGATGGGGGTCTTCGATGCCCAAACGGGCCCAGGCGCGCGCCTCGGGATCGCCAAGCGGTTTGGTGGTGCGTTCCCAGACTTTGTCCTTGGATTGCTGCGCGTTCAGTTCAGCCTCGGTGGTGCCGTCAAAGAAGTTCCACTTGAGGTTATATTCCCGCACATGCTGCTGGCAGAACCAGAAATAATCGTCCAGCACATCGGGGGCCTTGGGCGCGCGGTACTTGCCGGGCTCTTGACATCCCTCGTGGGAACACAGCCGCTGCGATGTCTCGGATGCACCGGACATACCCCTGCGGCCACGGGGGTTTTTCTTTTTAGAAGACGACACGGACATGTCGAATCCAAAGGGATCAGGCTTGGGCATGATATGGACCTTTCCGACTCAGGACGATCACTCTAAAGATTGCAGCGCCAGATTGAAGGGGGCTTTGCGAAAAAATGTCAGTAACACAAGAAATTGCCGACCGCTTGGAAGCCGCCTTTGCGCCAACGGAATTGAATGTGGTGGACGATAGCGAAAGCCATCGCGGGCATGCGGGCTTTCAAGAGGGGGGCGAAAGTCACTTCAACGTAAAAATCAGGTCCGCAAAATTCAAGGGCATGAACCGGATTGCCCGCCACCGGGCCGTGCATCAGGCCTTGGGGGCCGAGTTGATCGGCCGTATTCACGCGCTGGCGCTGGATCTCGACGTTTAGTCTTTTGTGGACGGTTCAGATTTGGGCTGTTTCGACTTGGGCTGTTCAGAGGCGGCTGGTGTCGAAGCAGGCGCGGTGTTTTGCTCTGCACTTTCCGCGTCGGACTTGTCGTCGCCAGTCGGGCCATCTTGCGCCGGTGCGTCGTCTTGCGGTGCGGGCAATAGCTCTGGGTTAAACGCACTTGTGTCGCCGGCGTTTGGGCGGCGGAACACCAGCATATTGCGCCATGCTTGGGTGGTTCCGGTCAGGCCAGCACGTTCGGTAGACGGCAACGTTTCCGCACGCTGATATTCCCAGCCCTCGCTTGCAAGGCTGTTCATCTGGACTTCTAATGCATGGGAAAAGCGGGCTTCTGCGCCTTTGATATCTTTGCTCTTCAGGCCCTTCTTGGGTGCGGGAACGACTTTGTATTCGTAGCGGGGCATGACCGTCCTTTGGCGTTGTTCGCTGCGTCTTAGCCTATCACGAACTTCCGCACAACGTGTCGGGTGTTTTACTTTTGCAACTTAACGGGTGATGCTTCTTGTCGGTTACTTTTTCAGTCCGATTTTGCGGCCAGCACGGTCGGGAAAGGGCAGGCTGCTGTGGGCTTGCTTCATCGCGTCAAGCTTGGACAGGATCGATTGCGGCATGGGGGTGACGCGGGGGCCGGACTGATCAACATGCAAGGTCAACGCCTCGCCGGTGGCGGCCAGCCAGCCGTCTTCGTGCCAGAGCTCGGTGAAAGTGTGGAACCGTTTTTCGTCGAAATCCAACAGTTGGAAGGTGCAATAGGTCTGAGCACCCTCATGTAGTTCGCGAATATAGCAGATGTGAAATTCGGCCACATAGGTCGTGCAGCCCTGTTTCTGATAGTCGGGCCCAAAACCGATCTGTGTATAGGCATCATCGACGGCGTTATCCATCAAGACCGAATAATAGGCCATGTTCAGATGGCCGTTAAAATCGATCCATTCAGGTTTCACGATCCGGGGGGAGGAGCGGAAAGGGGTGTCCATTAGAAAGCCTTTCGAAAGATGTGGCTGAGGGCAGCGGGGCGCGCCGTTTTCTTTGAAAGAAAACGGGTCGGAATTTTTGAAAATTCCGCGTCTCCCTTAGCCGTTCAGCTTTTTCGCCACGATTTGGTTCACAGCTTTCGGGTTCGCCTTGCCACCCGTTGCCTTCATGGTTTGGCCAACAAACCAGCCTGCCAGCTTGGGGTTCTCGCGGGCTTTGGCGACTTGATCGGGGTTCGCTGCAATGATCTCGTCCACGGCGGCCTCGATCGCACCTGTATCGGTAACCTGCTTCATACCACGCTCTTCGACGATTACCGCAGGGTCGCCGCCTTCGGTATAGATGATCTCGAACAGGTCCTTGGCGATCTTGCCGGAAATGGCGTCAGAGGCGATCAGATCGACCACACGGCCCAATTGGGCAGGGGTGACAGGGCTGTCATTAATCGTCTTTTCATCTTTCTTGAGGCGGCCGAACAATTCGTTGATCACCCAGTTTGCAGCCATCTTGCCGTCGCGGCCTTTGGCCGTTTCCTCAAAATACCGCGCACTATCCAGATCAGCCGTCAATACCGAAGCATCATAGTCGCTGAGGCCGAAGTCGTTGATAAAACGCGCCTTCTTGGCATCTGGTAGTTCTGGCAAGTTCGCACCGATCTCATCGACCCACGCCTGTTCAATGACCAAAGGCAGCAGGTCGGGGTCCGGGAAATAGCGATAATCATGCGCTTCTTCCTTGGACCGCATGGAACGTGTTTCCATCTTGTCCGGATCAAACAGCCGGGTTTCTTGCGTGACTTCGCCGCCACCTTCAACGATGGCGATCTGGCGTTTCGCTTCGACTTCGATTGCTTGTTGGATAAACCGCATGGAGTTCATGTTCTTGATCTCGCAGCGGGTGCCGAGATGGCCGAAATCCTGTGTCGCCTGGTATTTTTCGTACTGGCCGGGCAGGCAAATCGACACGTTCACGTCTGCACGCATCGCACCAGACTGCATATCGCCGTTACACGTGCCCAGATAGCGCAGGATCTGGCGCAGCTTGGTCAGATAGGCGGCGGCCTCTTCGGGGCCACGGATGTCAGGTTTGCTGACGATCTCCATCAGGGCAACGCCTGTACGGTTCAGGTCAACGAATGACATGTTCGGGTCCATATCGTGAATGGATTTACCGGCGTCCTGTTCAAGGTGGATGCGCTCCACCCGCACCAGACGTGCCGTGTTGTCACCCATTTCAACCAATACTTCACCTTCGCCCACGATTGGATGGTAAAGCTGCGAGATCTGATAGCCTTGGGGCAGGTCAGGGTAGAAATAGTTTTTGCGGTCGAACGCGCTTTCGAGGTTGATCTGCGCCTTCAGGCCCAGCCCCGTGCGTACTGCTTGTTCAACGCAGAATTCGTTCAATGTAGGCAGCATACCCGGCATCGCCGCATCCACGAAAGACACGTTGCTGTTCGGCTCGGCCCCGAATTTGGTAGAGGCGGCCGAGAACAGCTTGGCATTGGACAACACCTGCGCGTGGACTTCCATCCCGATCACCAATTCCCAATCATGTTTGGCACCGGCAATTGTGCGGACTTTGGGGGTGTCGTAGGTCAGGTCAAGCATCGGGGCACCTTTGGCAACTTTGGTAACATCGCTTGGTCATAAGACAGGGGGCGGGGTGCTGCAAGAGGTGCCTTGGCCGCGGCGGGGCAATAGCAACCGGCGTGCCGCGAAAGCGTGCCGGTTTAAAAAGCGTGCGCTTGGGGGCCGTCTTCGGTGAAAACGATATGTTTGCCCGCAGCGATTTCAGATTTGAACAGGCCCGCCATAATGCGCATGGCGTCGTCACGGCCCGCTGCTGCAAATTTGCGTGGCGAGCTGATGCGCAGATTGTTGTCAAACCCATGTGCCGCATGGGCCCATACCATCGGGTGCAATTCTGTCAGATGTTCGCGGACGATCCATTCGGTACAGCCCGCGATCTGGGCTCGGGCAGCGTTTGCCTTGTCGTTTCCGGTGAAACCCTGACCAATGGTATTGGCGCAATAGGCCGCCAGAAGATTGGCGGTGTATGCGTTTTGATTGCGTCCCAAAATATCGTGTAGCCCGTCGATAAAGAACGGCAAATCCAGATTGGCACATGCCTCGTCATCGCATGAAATCGCGTCGAACTGTACCCAGGTGTAACCGCCAGCGCCCCAAATCTGTTGGGTACGGGCGGCCGTGCGCCGGGCCTCAAGCTCAAGCTGTGCGTAGCTGCCGAACCAGCGTGGCAACAGATGATTGCCCATCGCGCGCATCGGGCCGGGGTTCAGCGGGTTGAGGTCGATCAAATGTTCGTATCTGTCGGCCACGCGATCCTTGCTGGCCGGGCCGCTGACCTGCGCACAATGTGTGGCTGCAAGCAAAGGACTGTTGGCATGTTGCGCCAGAAAGGGCGTAATAATATCGTCAGCGCGGGCAAGATGTGCCTCGAACGCATCGCGATTACGCCGGGCGATGTCCTGATCCCAGCCGGTGCCACGCCACGCCCAGCCGATATCGATATGGGCCTGCGCAACAATGCAGGCAATGATGTAGTCATCGGGGTGCTCTTCCAGCACATGTTCAAATTCTTCGATGCCGGTCAGGACTTCCTTGGCGACGCGGCGGTCGCTGTCGCGGATGGCATGTTCGGCGGCCAGAACCACATCGGCGCGCGCGCCAAAGGCGATCAGGTCGGCGACGGGCATCAACCCCGAAGTCAGGGTGCCAGCAAGGTCATATTCGCGGATGCGTTGGCTGAGGGCTGCCCAGTTTTCCTGACGGACCAGACGTTGCCCAGTTTGTTGAAACCCGTCACGGGCGCTTTCCTCGGCTGTGGGGTTGGGGCAGTCGATTTTTAGCACGCCGTTGCCTGTGCCGGTGGACCCATCTGCGGGGCCGGTGGTCTGACGGGCGCTGTGCAGGCGGCTTGGGGCGTGGGAGGCTTGTTCCGATACCCCAGGAACAGAAGGTGTTGCGGCATTGTCTGCAGTACCTTGCGGCGTCAAAGACGTTTGCTTTCGTTTGAAGAAGTTCTTGATCTGCAGCATTTGTCGTCCAATTTCCGTTCGCCAGTTTTCGAGTGTGCATCCTGTCAGATCAATCTGGTCCGAGATTCGGGCGCAAACATGGCTTTGCCAAGGTTCATCTGAGAAGTTTTTACAGCTTCCGCGTGTTTTACGGCTAAATTCTGGCAAGGTCTGGACACCCGAAACAAGGGTGTTGTCGGGCGATAGGTGGCTGAAAACACAGCTTTGTGATGGATGCGACGACGGAATGCCTTCGGCGAGGATATTTTAGAGCCAGAGAAGCGAGGCGGTCATTGCTTGAGGCTGAAGTGATGGCGTTCGGTTTTCAAGTTGCGCGCGTTCAAAGCCTGTTCAAAGGCCTTGTGCGGTGGGGTCGCCTCGTACGGGATGCGGAGCTTGCGGCCCGTGTTGAGGATGACAGTCGCGCGGGTCGAAAAGTCGAGCCGCGTATCAAGGCGAATATGGCTGATTTCGGGCAGGCTTATCTCGGCGGTGCGGTTGCCGCTATGCCACGTAAGGCTGGTGGGGCTGAGGCTGAGACCCGCAGCGGGGTTCGCCACAACATCATAGAGTGCGGGGAGCGAACATATCCCGATGACACCGATGATCAGAGGCGCGGCGTCGAGAGACACCCAAGCGTAAAGCAACGCAGCCCAAAGTAAGATGAGAACAGAAATGCCGAGGGAGTTGCGCCCCCGCCGTCCGTAGTTATAGCTTTCAGCCACCATATTCACCGCTGGATATCGCGGGTCTGGGGCGGGCGGCCTGCATCTATCATGCGCCTCTTATGCGGGTCAGCATCTCTTTGGTGTCGCGCGAAAGTTTTGGTTGCGCGAGGATGCGATCAAGTTCGGTTTTAATCATATCCTGCCGGTTTGCATCATAACGTTTCCACGTCTGGAAGGCAGAGCACATGCGCGCCGTGGTTTGCGGGTTCACGGGGTCAAGTTTGATCAGCCAGTCGGCCAGCAGACGATAACCCGCACCCGATGCATGGTGGAACCCGGCGTGATTGGCGGCAAAGGCCCCCAGTACCGACCGGAACCGGTTGGGGTTCTTCCAGTTGAAATCGGCATGTTTGGTCAAGGTTTCTACGACTTCATGCGCGTCTTCGGGGTCCGCTTCGGTGACTTGGAGGCCAAACCATTTATCCATCACCAGACGGTCGTTTCGCCATTGTGCCTCAAAGACTTGCAAGGCGGTGCTGCCTTTGCCCACGCGGATGAGGTTGGCCAAGGCATTAAGCTGCTGGGTCATGTTATCAGCGGCGTCATATTGTTTTTGCGCTGCGGTGCCACCATCGGTGCGGGTGAGCAGCGACAGGGCGGCATTGGCCAGCGCCCGTTTGCCCGATTGCGCAGCATTGGGTTGGTACGCTTCGGTCACTGTGTGGCGCATATAAAGCGTCGGCACCAGATTGGCGTAGGATTTGGCCATCGCATCGCTGGTGGTCTCTACTGCGGCATAGATGATGTCGGGGTCGGGGGTATGGCCGTCTTCGGCCAAGGCGCGTGCCAGTTCGGATTGCGACGGCAGGCCCAGCATCAAGGCGCGGTAAGCAGGATCAAGATGTTCGTCGCCGATCACAGCGCGGATGCCTTGCAGCCAATCCTTGTTCGGGTTCTTCCCTTCAAGGATCATCGCGATCAGCGACTTGCGGGCCAAGATGCGGCCCTGTTCCCAGCGGTTGAAGGGATCGGTATCATGGGCCAACAGATGGGCACGGTCGGCATCGCTTAGGTCTTGGGTCAGCACAACAGGGGCGGAAAAGCCGCGCAGCACGGATGCGATGGGGCGGGTACCTAAGTTGTCAAAGACAAAGCTTTGTTCGGCTTGGGTCATCTCAAGCACCACGGTTGGCTCAACCTCGTCGCCGTCTTGGTCGATCAGGCCAACGGCGATGGGCAACACTTGCGGCTGCGGGTCCGGCGTGGCGGCGCTGGGCGGGGTGTGCTGCTTAAAGTTCAGCGTCAGCTTGCCGTGATCCCAGTCTTCGGTCACCGACAGACAGGGGGTGCCGGCTTGGGAATACCAGCGCTTGAATTGCGTCAAATCGCGGCTAGTGGTGTCTTCGAACACTTTCAGCCAATCCTCGATCGTGCAGGCCTGACCATCATGGCGGTCGAAATAGAGATCAACCGCGTCTGAATAAGCCTGATCACCGACCAGTGATTTCAGCATGCCAATGACTTCGGCCCCTTTTTCATAAACCGTGGCGGTGTAGAAGTTGTTGATTTCCTGAAAGCTTGCCGGGCGCACGGGGTGGGCCAGCGGCCCTTGATCTTCGGGGAATTGACGGGCGCGCAGGTCGATTACATCGCCGATGCGTTTCACAGGGGCCGACCGCATGTCGGAGGTGAATTGACTGTCGCGGAAAACGGTCAGCCCTTCCTTGAGGCACAGCTGAAACCAGTCACGGCAGGTGATGCGGTTGCCTGTCCAGTTGTGGAAATACTCATGGGCGATAATCGCCTCGATCCGTTCGAAATTCATATCGGTCGAGGTTGCAGGCGAGGCGAGCACGGCGGAGGAGTTGAAGACGTTCAGCCCCTTGTTTTCCATCGCGCCCATGTTGAAATCATCCACGGCAACGATGTTGAACAGATCAAGGTCGTATTCGCGGCCATAGACCTCTTCGTCCCATTTCATTGAATCCTTCAACGCCTGCATGCCAAAGGCGCATTTGCCTTCGTCGCCGGGCCGCACATAGAGGTTAAGTGCAACATCGCGGCCAGATTTGGTTGTGAAACTGCCCGGGTGTGCGACCAAATCGCCGGCAACAAGGGCGAACAGATACGCGGGCTTAGGCCACGGATCGTGCCATTGCGCGCTGTGGGTGTCCGTGCTGATCGGATTGCCATTGGACAGCAGCACCGGATGCGGGCCGTTGATGGTGACGGTGAACACGGCCATCACGTCGGGCCGGTCGGGATAGTAGGTGATCTTGCGAAAGCCCTCGGCCTCGCATTGGGTGCAATACATGCCGTTCGACATATAAAGCCCCTCAAGCGCGGTGTTGCCGGTCGGGTCGATTTCAACCTCGGCCTCCCATAAAAACGGCCCATCAGGCACGTCGCAGGTCAGGCCCTCTGCGGTGAATTTGGGTGTGACAGGCTTGCCATCGATTTTTGCGCTGATCAGTTTCAGATTTTCCCCGTTCAGCAGGAACGTGGGGTCTGTGGCCTCGGGGTTGGGATGAAAGGCGATGGCGCTTTTGACGCGGGTGATGTGCGGGTCAAGGTCAAATTGCAGCGCGACGCTGTCGATAATAAAGCCGTAAGGCGTGTAATCGGCTAAGTATATCGTCTGATGGGCGTCTTCGCGCATGATTTTTCCTTTGTGTCGGAACTTAGTGTTCGGATGGGACGTTAATCCTGCAACCAACCACCCGCAAGGCGGGAATAGGAAACGATTAACCGGAGAATGATTATGTCAGCACCCGATACGAATATCGACAAGCAAGAGCATCAACACAAGCCCGCCCTACTGGGGATCAGGGGCGCGATGATATTTGGCGTCCTGATGGTTATGCTGCTGTTGTTCTTTGTTGTGGACAACGGACGTGAAGACATGGCGACAGAGGCTTCAGTGATTGAACAAGACGCAGGCGCCGCGAGCGTGGACGCAACGGCCGAACCCGTTGGAACTGTGACGACCGACAGCAACTAAAGGTTTTTGATTTTAAAGATTTCGGGCAGGTTCTGGCAACAGGGCCTGCCTTTTCCTATGTCTTATGGATCTTTGTTAGGTCTCATTGAAAAACGCTGCCTAGGATGGATTGGTAATATAATTTTACCAATACTGCTTGCCCAAGGGGGTGTTACCTCTTAAGAATTTCCAAAAGCGATCGCTGACGGAACCCAAGGAGCATTCAATGACCCAACGCACAGATAAGAACGGCTTGCAGGTCGCGGACGAATTGGTCCGCTTTATCGAGACCCAGGCATTGCTGGGCACCGGTGTGAATGCAGATGATTTCTGGGCGGGGTTTTCCGATCTGGTGCATGGGCTTGGCCCCAAGAACCGCGATCTGCTGCAAGTACGCGAAGACATGCAGGCCAAGATCGACGCTTGGCATAAGGAACGCGCAGGGCAAGATCATGATGCGGTGGCTTATACCACCTTCCTGCGCGAGATCGGCTATCTGGTGCCCGAAGGGCCTGCATTCTCGATCGATACCAGTGGCGTTGACCCTGAAATCGCGTCTGTGCCCGGCCCGCAGCTTGTGGTGCCGATCACCAATGCCCGCTTTGCCCTGAATGCCGCCAACGCCCGCTGGGGCAGCTTGTATGACGCGTTTTACGGCACCGATGCCTTGGGCGATCTGCCGCAGGGCAAGGGCTATGACGCCGCGCGCGGTGCACGGGTTGTGGCCAAGGCCAAGGCGTTTCTGGACGAGGCCGCGCCGCTAGCATCAGGGTCCTGGGCCGATGTTTCCGGGATCACGGTTTCGGACGGTGCTTTGGCGTTGTCAGGTGCAGGCACCCTTGAAGACGCGGCGCAATTTGCGGGCTACCGCGGTGCGGCGGATGCACCTACTGCGGTTTTGCTAAAGCATAACGGCCTACATATCGAGGTGCAGATCGACGCGGAACACGCCATTGGCAAAACCGACCCTGCCCATGTGTCGGACGTGCTGATGGAATCCGCGCTGTCCACGATCATGGATTGCGAAGACAGCGTTGCCGCCGTGGATGCCGAAGACAAGGTTGTTGCCTATGGCAACTGGCTGGGCCTGATGAAGGGCGATCTGTCCGAGACCTTTGAAAAGGGCGGACAGCAGATCACGCGCGCCATGAACCCCGATCGCGAATACACCGCGCCGGATGGATCTGCGCTGACCCTCAAAGGGCGGTCGTTGATGTTAATCCGCAATGTGGGCCACCTGATGACCAACCCCGCCGTGCTGGACCGTGACGGTCTGGAAGTGGGCGAGGGGCTGATGGACGCGATGATCACCACATTGATCGCGATGCATGACCTGCAAAAGACCGGCGGGATGCGCAATTCCGTTGCGGGTTCGGTCTATGTGGTCAAGCCCAAGATGCACGGGCCCGCCGAGGTCGCCTTTGCCGACGAGATTTTCACCCATGTGGAAAACACGCTGGGTCTGCCTGCCAACACGGTCAAGCTGGGTATTATGGACGAAGAACGCCGGACCTCGGCCAATCTGGCCGAATGTATCCGCGCCGCAAAATCACGGGTAGCGTTTATCAACACCGGCTTCCTCGACCGTACAGGTGACGAAATCCACACCTCGATGGAGGCAGGGCCAATGGTGCCCAAAGGTGAGATGAAAAACGCCGAATGGATCGCCGCCTATGAGGACCGCAATGTTGATATCGGGCTGGCCTGCGGCTTGCAGGGCCGGGCGCAGATCGGCAAGGGCATGTGGGCCATGCCCGACATGATGGCAGCCATGATGGAGGCCAAGATCGGCCACCCCAAAGCCGGTGCAAACTGTGCCTGGGTGCCATCGCCCACCGCCGCGACCTTGCATGCGATGCACTACCATCAGGTCGACGTGCTGGCGCGCCAAGAAGAGATCAAAGCAGGCGGCCCCCGTGCGACGCTGGGCGCGCTGCTGCACATTCCGGTGCTGACTGGGCGCAATCTGTCCGATGCTGAAATCACCCAAGAGATCGAGAACAACGCCCAAGGTATTCTTGGCTATGTGGTGCGGTGGGTCGATCATGGTGTGGGATGTTCCAAAGTGCCAGACATCCATGATGTGGGCCTGATGGAAGACCGCGCGACCTGCCGGATTTCCGCGCAGGCGTTGGCAAATTGGCTGCATCATGGCGTGATATCCGAGGATCAGGTGATGGCTGGGCTGAAAAAGATGGCGGCCGTTGTGGACGGGCAGAATGCGGGTGATCCGCTGTACCGCCCCATGGCACCGGGGTTTGACGGGATTGCGTTCAAGGCGGCCTGCGATCTGGTGATGAAGGGCCGCGTGCAGCCGTCGGGCTATACCGAGCCTGTGTTGCATGCGCGGCGGCTTGAATTGAAAGCCGCACAAGGTTGACGGGACGGGAGCGAGGGGCCAGCCCCTCGCGCTCCCCGGAGTTTATTTGGCAAAATGAAAAGGGTTTAGGATGACGGTTTCCTTGGAACAGGCGCGGATTATCATTGCGCAGACGTTTAAAAAGGGCAGCGAGCTGGGATTAAAGCCCTTGTCGGTGGTTGTTTTGGACGCAGGAGGCCATGTACAGGCGTTCGAGCGCGAGGACGGTGCCGCACCGGGACGGTTTGCGATTGCCCATGGCAAGGCATATGGCGCGGTGATGTTGGGCATGGCCGGGCGTGCGCAAATGGCGCGAGCCGAGGCGCAGGCCTATTTCATGTCGGCCGTAAATGGTGCCTTTGGTGGTGCAGTTGTGCCTGTGCCGGGCGGGATTTTGTTGCGCGATGATCAGGACGCCGTGATTGGTGCGGTTGGTATTACGGGCGACACTTCTGACAATGACGTTCTGGCAGGATTGGCCGGGATTGCTGCTGCTGGGTTGAAGGCGGAAGCCTAAAAATAGCATTTTAAGAGGTGTTGAGGTCGCGTGGAGGACGCGCTAAGCTTTGAGCTAATCGTAAGTTTGAGGCTGTCTATGTCACGTCCTGTCGTCGGTATCATTGGCAACACAAGTCTTTTGAACGATCAGTACCCAATCCACGCCGCTGGCACGATGAACACTGTGGCTGTGGCGCAGGTGTCGGGATGTATGCCGCTGATTGTCCCCAGCGATCCGGCGCTGGTATCTGTGGATGAACTGCTGGAGACCTGTGACGGATTTTTGTTCACCGGCGGGCGCCCGAATGTCCACCCCGAGGAATATGGCGAGGCGGAGACGGAGGCGCATGGCACCTTTGACCGGGCGCGTGATGCGCTTGCTTTGGGGCTGATCCGCAGATGTGTCGACCGGGGGCAACCTTTTTTCGGGGTTTGCCGCGGTTTTCAGGAGGTCAATGTCGCGATGGGCGGGTCGCTATACCCCGAGATACGTGATCTGCCGGGGCGCATGAACCACAGGATGCCCCCGGACGGCACGATCGAAGAGAAATTCGAGCTGCGCCATGATGTGACATTCACCCAAGGTGGTGTTTTTCACGATGTTTTGGGTGCGACTAAGGTGCGGACCAACACTTTGCATGGGCAGGGTATCAAGGAGCCGGGCGCACGGATTGTCATCGACGGTTTCGCCGATGATGGGACGCCTGAGGCAATCTATGTTAGGGGTGCGGCTGGTTTTACCCTTGCAGTGCAGTGGCATCCTGAATGGGATGCTGCAAATGATCCCGTATCGCGGCCGTTGTTCCAGCGTTTCGGCGCGGCGGCGCAGGTCTGGGCCGACGGCAAGCGGCAAGGGTTGTTGCAGTCAGCGTAACGCGCGACGCGGGCGCAAGGCGAAGCTGAAATCAAAGGTATGACGGGGCGCGGGGGCTGCTGATTTGCGCCGCGATCGCCAGACAAACCCGGGCGGGTTCTGCTGGGGCCGCTGCAGCGGCGGAAAGCCTGCGCCATTATCGCGTAATCTGGCAGCCTTGCGGCGGCTTTTGAAGGACAGTGTCATCCTGCGCGCGCCCCGTTTGAACAACGAGGAACGCGCAAGAGGCGGGCGGGGAGTAGAAGGAAATTAACCATCTTTCGACCTTAGCAGGACGTTGGTTAATGAAACCTGAACCCCTGTTACATATGGCCGCCGGTGATCTGAATGCATTGTCCATTGATGCTTTGCGATCCGGGGCCGGTCAGCCACGCTGCTGCCGCTGAGACTTCGGAGACCTCAATCAGCCGCTTATGCGGGTTTGAGTTTACCATGATCGCGCGGGCTTTCTCTTCGGATATGCCGGCGCGTTCTGAAATTGATGCGGTGTTGCGGGTGATGATCGGCGTGTTCACATAGCCGGGGCAAATCGCGTTGAACGTATAGGGTTGGCCCATGTAATCCTCGGCCAGCGACCGTACCAACCCGATCATCCCGTGTTTGGACGCGGAATAGGCGGCGGCACCGGGCAGCCCGCGCAATCCGGCCATCGAGGATATTGCGATCACTCGGCCCCAATCGGTTTCGCGCATGGATTTCAATGATTCGCGGATGGTGAGGAACGCGCCGTCCAGATTGGTCGACATCATATTGCGCCAGAATTCCATATCGGTCTTATGCACGGCTTTGCCTTCGGCGATGCCAGCGTTGGGAATGCAAATCTGGATCGGGCCGTGGGCGGCAACGGCGGCGGCGATCTTGGCGACCACGTCTTCTTCGTTGCGCACATCCATTGCGACCCCGGTCATGTTCGGGCCTGCGACCTCGTCCAGCACCTCTTGGCGGCGGCCGGTGATGGTGACATGCGCGCCTTTCGAAGCCAGGTCTTGGGCAATGGCCAGACCGATGCCCGTACCGCCGCCGGTGATAAATGCGTGTTTTCCGTTCAGGTTCATTATGTCCTCCCTTTGAATTTTGGGCATGCTGGCGATTGGGGGGTAAGGGCGCAAGCCATGCAGCTTTGTCACGCAACGTCGCAAACCCATAAAAGGGGCTTTAGCGCTCGCAGGACGGCGAATTGGCCTTCTATCCGGGGCCACATCTTGTACTATTGGAACCCAAGCGGTACTGCTCAGCGTAATATTGTTGCGCCACGGTGGACGTAACACGGCAACACGGGGGAATCTGGATTGAAGATCGGGACGCCAAAGGAAGTATTTGAGGGGGAACGCCGCGTTGCGATGACCCCTGAGTCAGCGCTTCAGCTGCAAAAACTGGGTCATGAGTGCTTGATCGAAACCGGTGCCGGTCTGGCATCTGGTTTTGACGATGCCGCCTATACCGCAGCTGGTGTAAAGGTCGTCAAAACGGCAGCGGCACTTTGGAAAGCTGCTGATGTGGTGGCGAAGGTGCGTGCACCCGATGATGCGGAGATGAAGAAACTGCGCAGCGGTCAAACGCTGATCTCGTTCTTTAGCCCTGTCGCGGACGAAGCCAAGATGAAGGCGGCTGCCGAAAAAGGGGCCACTGTTGTTGCGATGGAAATGATCCCCCGGATCAGCCGCGCGCAAAAGATGGATGCGTTGTCGTCCATGGCGAATATTGCAGGCTACCGTGCGGTGATCGAGGCGGGCAATAACTTTGGTCGCTTCTTTACCGGTCAGATCACGGCAGCGGGCAAGGTGCCCCCGGCCAAGGTTCTGGTGGTTGGTGCCGGTGTTGCCGGTCTTGCCGCGATTGGCACGGCCACATCGCTGGGTGCGATCACCTACGCATTTGACGTACGGCCCGAAGTGGCCGAGCAGGTCGAATCCATGGGCGCAGAATTCGTTTACCTTGATTTCGAAGAAGAACAGCAGGACGGATCTGCTTCTGGCGGCTATGCGTCTGTGTCTTCGCCAGAGTTTCGCGAGGCACAGCTGGCCAAGTTCCGCGAGCTGGCACCTGAGGTTGACATCGTCATCACCACTGCGTTGATCCCCAACCGCGAAGCGCCGGAGCTGTGGACCGAAGACATGGTCGCTGCAATGAAGCCTGGTTCGGTGATTGTCGATCTGGCGGCGGAAAAGGGCGGCAACTGTAAGCTGACCAAGATGGACGAGAAATTCGTTACAGATAACGGCGTGACGATCATCGGCTACACCGATTTCCCAAGCCGGATGGGGGCGCAGGCCTCGACGCTATATGCGACCAACATCCGCCATTTGATGACGGATCTGACGCCGGAAAAAGACGGTGTGATCAATCACAACATGGAAGACGACGTGATCCGTGGCGCGACCATAGCCTACGCAAACGAAGTCACCTTCCCGCCGCCACCACCCAAAGTGGCCGCGATTGCCGCTGCCCCGAAAAAGGCAGCCGTGAAAGAACTGACGCCCGAAGAAAAGCGCGCCGCTGAAACGGCAGCGTTCAAGAAGCAAACCAAGTCTCAGGTTACATTGCTGGCCATTGGTGGCGCGTTGCTGCTGGCGGTTGGTCTTGTGGCCCCGGCCAGCTTTATGCAGCACTTTATCGTGTTTGTTCTGTCGGTATTTATCGGTTTCCAAGTTATCTGGGGCGTGGCGCACAGCCTGCACACACCATTGATGGCGGTGACAAATGCGATCTCGTCGATCATCATTCTGGGCGCGCTGATGCAAATCGGATCGGGTTCTTTCTTGGTGATTATTTTGGCGGCTTTGTCGGTCTTCATGTGTGGGATCAACATATTCGGCGGCTTCCTCGTGACACGGCGCATGCTCGCCATGTTCCAGAAATCTTAAGGGGGCAGGGATCATGGATTTTGGTTTCACAACAGCGGCTTATGTCGTCGCAGCAATCCTGTTTATCCTGTCGCTTGGCGGGCTAAGCGGACAGGAAAGCGCAAAGCGCGCGGTTTGGTATGGCATTGCCGGTATGGCCTTGGCCGTAGCTGCAACGCTGATCGGGCCGGGCTCTGGCTATTGGCTATTGTCGATCATTCTGATCGCGGGTGGCGGTGCCATCGGTTATCAACTGGCCACCAAGGTGCAGATGACGCAAATGCCGGAACTGGTTGCCGCGATGCACAGCCTTGTCGGTCTGGCAGCGGTGTTCGTCGGCCTGATCGCACATTTCGAAATTGGCCGCGTCGGTGGTTTCCTCGCGGAGGGCGGTGACGTCAAAGAACTGGGCACTTTCGCGGCGTTGATCGCCAAGAAATCCGGGGTCGAGCTTAGCATCCTGCGTGTCGAGTTGTTCTTGGGTGTGTTCATCGGTGCGGTGACATTCACCGGTTCCGTCATTGCCTATGGCAAGCTGGCGGGTCGTGTGTCTTCGGCTGCTGAAAAGCTGCCCGGTGGTCACATGCTGAACATCGCGGCGGCGGCTGTCGCTGTGCTGACGTTGATCTGGTACTTTAACACGGGTGCCTTCCTGCCGCTGTTCCTGATGACGCTGGCGGCCTTGTTCATTGGCTACCATCTGATCATGGGTATCGGTGGTGCGGACATGCCGGTGGTTGTGTCCATGCTGAACAGCTATTCCGGCTGGGCGGCGGCGGCGATCGGCTTTAGCCTTGGTAATGATCTGTTGATCGTTGTGGGTGCGCTGGTTGGCTCATCAGGTGCGATCCTGTCTTACATCATGTGTAAGGCGATGAACCGGTCCTTTGTCAGCGTGATCTTGGGCGGCTTCGGTGGCCCTGCGGGCGAACAGATGGCCGTTGAAGGTGAACAGGTCGCGATTGAGGCGGACGGCGTTGCCACGATGCTGAACGAAGCGGATAGCGTCATCATCATTCCCGGTTACGGGATGGCGGTTGCGCAAGCACAGCAAGCGGTCAGCGAGCTGGTCAAAAAGCTGCGCGCCCAAGGCAAGAACGTGCGTTTCGCTATTCACCCGGTTGCGGGGCGTTTGCCGGGCCACATGAACGTGCTGCTGGCCGAGGCCAAAGTGCCCTATGACATCGTGATGGAGATGGACGAGATCAATGACGACTTCCCCAACACGGATGTTGCCATTGTAATCGGGTCCAACGACATCGTGAACCCTGCTGCACAAGAGGACCCGAACAGCCCCATCGCGGGTATGCCGGTTCTGGAATGCTGGAAGGCCAAAAACGTGATCGTGTCCAAGCGCGGTCAGGGCACAGGCTATTCGGGCATCGAAAACCCGCTGTTCTTCAAAGACAATACGCGGATGCTCTATGGCGATGCCAAGGCCAGCTTGGACAAGCTGCTGCCGATGATCGACTGATGCATTAGGTAGGGTTGCGACCTTGCTGACATTAAACTGAAACGCCTCGTCAGAAATGGCGGGGCGTTTTGCGTTTGGCCCCTGCGCCACCTTTGGCGGGGTGCTGTTCTTCGCGCTTCGTGAATGACGCGCGAAGATATTGACGAAGCCAGCGGGTCGTTCGCGCAACAGCGCTGGCAATGACTGGGGGAGCTGTCAGGTGTTCTGAACATCAACCAGTCGTGAAAGGATGTTCGACATGACCCGCCTGATTACCGATGCCCCGCTGTGGGTTTGGCCGCTTTTTACAGTGCTCTTGCTTGTCGGATTACGGGCGCGGCGCGATCGCGAGGTTCCGGTCCTTCTGATCTATGCCTTACCCCTGCTTAGCCTTCTTTCGCTGCACTCGATCTATGTGACGGGGCCAACCGGCTGGATCTGGGTTCTGTTCATTGCGGCATCCGTTGTAGGGGCCGTGGCGGGCCATAGGATGCAAGAAAGGTGGGTGCTGGCGCGCACAGGCCGCACGGTCTACCTTGCAGGAGAGAGCGTGACCCTGCTGGTGATCATGACGCTTTATTGGTCGAACTTTGCAGGGGGCGCTTTGCGTGATCTCGCGCCCGACCTATACGCTAATGCGGGGTTCCACGCGGCGCTTTCATTGGTGCTGGGGCTGTTCTCGGGCAGCTTTCTGGGGCGTGCTCTTAGGGTTTGGCGCATGGCTTAGGCGCGCAAGCTTTCGCTACGTCTTGGTGCCGCCAATCACGAACTGTCTGCCTCTCGCATCTGTCCATTGCTCTGCGGAGTGGCGTTTTCGTGGCTCACTTAACCGGCAAACTTACGGACGGGGTCGGAACGAGATCGCGGAAAAGCCACGCAAAGGGCCGTTTGGTATTCCGTTGTACACCGTAAGGCGCTGTAACCATTCAATTTTTTTTCTGTCCTTTACCGCTGATTGTTGTATCTTAAAGGTACAACCGTTTTGCCGGACAAGGACACGGAATGGCTGCGATCAAGGACCACCCCCTGCGCTATGCGCTCAACAGCGAATTGCACGCGCGCCCGTTCCCGTCGCTGAGCGCCCCCCAAGTTGCCGCCTATATCGCGCTGCGCACCCCGGGCGATGCAGCCACCCGCGACCGGTCCGTTGATCTTGAACACCTCACGGCGCTGCTGAAACACTACGGCGCACCGCTGCCTGCTGAACATGCCACCCATTACTATGGCCCCATGGGAAAATACGCGCTGAAGTGGGAGCAACACACCGAATTTGTTACCTATACCGTGTTCTCCGACCAGATCGGCGACCGTCCCTTTGACCCCGTTGAATTCGATGTCTTTCCCGCCGAATGGCGCAGGGGCCTGAATGCAGAGCGCATCACCTCGATCCTATTGCGCCTCGTGGATCGACCTGAAACGGACGATCAGGTCGTGGACGCTCTGAACGATTGGTTCGTCCCCGAAAGCCTGGCTGTGGCGAATGTGCTCGATGATGCCGCCGTCGTTGCCAGCGATTTCCGTATCGATTCAGCGGGTCATATGCGGATGGCGGTCTTTGCCGCGCCAACTACCGGTGAACGGCGTATGGGTCGTATCGTCCAGCGGATGTGCGAGATTGAAACCTATAAGTCCATGTCGATGCTAGGCTTTGCCAAGGTGCGTGATTTTGGCGGGCAGTTGAATGATCTGGACACGCAATTGAACAACCTGATGGCGGCAATGCGGGCGTCGGATGCCATCGCCGAAGAAACGTTGCACAAGCTGCTCGATGTCTCGGTTCAGCTTGAAACCCTATCGGCTGAAACCTCCTACCGGCTTGGCGCGACCGAGGCTTATCAGGCCATCGTCAACCAGCGTATCTCGGCGCTGCGCGAAACGCGGTTTATGTCACGGCAAGGGTTTGATGAGTTTATGATGCGCCGCTACGAGCCTGCCATGCGGACGGTCAAATCCTCCGAGACGCGGCTGCAATTGATGGGCGCGCGGGCCATCCGTGCGTCTGAACTGCTGCGGACGCGTGTGGATGTGGAACGATCTGCCCAGAACCAAGAGATACTGGCAAGCATGGACAAACGCTCGGACCTGCAACTGCGTCTGCAACACACGGTCGAGGGGCTCTCTGTCGTTGCGATCAGCTATTACGCGGTCTCGCTGGCGAGCTATATGCTTTATCCGCTGGCAGAACCCTTTGGCGTCAGCAAAGGCCTTTTAACGGCCCTCGCTGTGCCAGTTGTCGTCGTGTTGGTATGGGGGATTTTGCGACGCCTGCGCCGCAAAATCCAGTAGTGCGTTAGCCGAGTGCAACACGGCTAGCGGGTACCGCACGCAAGGCGGCATTCGTGGCCAACACACCAATCCCGATCATCAAAATTGCCAGGATTGCAGCCAAGGACAGGGTGGGCACACCGGACAGACCTGCACCCAAGGTACAGCCGCCCGCAAGCACACCGCCGACGCCCATCAGCGCGGCACCGGCCATATAACGGCCAGTCTGGGCGGGGCTTTCAAAGCTCTGCCACCCAAACCCGCCAAAGATCATGCTTGCAATCAACGCGCCAACCAGCACGCCGCCTACAAGGCCGACACCAAAACCGGCCGGTATCGCGCTGCTTGCAACGACCCAAAACAGGCCCTCGGCAGCGGGGGATGTGAAAGACAGGCTTTCCATCGCAATGGGGTCGAATTCGTCGAACAGGATAAATCCGGTGCCGACCCAGGCTAGCGGTGCGAGTAGGCCGATGATGGCGGCCATGATCAAGGTGCCAACACCATTGCCCGACCGCAGCGCATATATCAGCGCAGGCACGGCAATTACAGCACTCCACAGCCACGCGCCGCCGGGCAGGGCCGCAAGGCTGATGTTCTCACCCATGTCGACGGTCACACGGCCCAAGGCCACGCGCAGGGGGGCCAACACGCCCTTAAGCGTCGCATGGGCCACAATGGCAAAGACAACGACGACCAGTGCGGCACGCAGGTTACCTGAGCCGGCCAGAATGGTCAGACGGGACACACAGCCACAGGTCAACACCATGCCCGCGCCAAAAATCAAACCGCCAATCACAATGGCCGCAATCGGCAACTCAGCGATCATAAAGCGATGCTCAGCAAAACTGATCCATCCCATCGAGACCGCCGCCTGCGTTCCAACAATGGCAAAGGCGAGGGCGGTTAACCAAACCCCTGCTGCAGAAACGCGGTCCTCACCAATCAGGGATCTGCGAAAACAGAACTTGGTAATCTGGCCAAAGGCACCAAATAGCGCACCGATGATGATGGCGAGCAGAACAGATGCCTGCTGCGGCGTGGTGTTTTCAAAACCGAATGACTCAAACATCGCCTGATCCTCTTGGGAATGGAATAATTTCCCAATTGGCGCGAAAAAACGCTGATATCAAGCAATTCATATATGTATTACCGCGGCTCTATCGGAATATAATTCTGCTTCGCGGCGCCTGCGCAAAAGTATGTTCTGCGTCATAGCCAACATAAATGTGCCCGTTCTAACAAAGGGCCGCTCCGAGCTGATCCCGTTCTTATTCGCCGCAAAAAAAGGGAGGACTACAATCCCCCCTTCACCCTTTCCTAAATACTCAAATCCGCCATCAGCCCAGAAGACCCAAGCATGCCTCGGCTCACCGCCCCCGCAAACGCGGATCCAACGCATCGCGTAAACCGTCGCCGAGATAGTTCACACTCAGCACCGTCAGCGAAATTGCGATGCCCGGCAACAAGACCCGTTCGGGGAATTCCTGCATCCGGCTGACCGCATCCGACAACAGCTTACCCCACGTGGGGAAGTCCGACGGGAAGCCCACACCCAGAAAGCTTAGCGCGCTTTCGGTGATGATCGCGGTGGCCAGACCCAAGGTCGCGGAGACCATGATGGGCGAGATGACGTTGGGCAGCAGGTGCCGGCGGATGATCTTACCCGACCGTGTCCCGATGGACCGTGCGGCCAGAATGAATTCACGCTCTTTCAGGGCCAGAATATCACCACGCACGATCCGTGCGGTTTGCATCCAGGATGTCAGGCCGATGATGCCCACGATCAGAATGAACATGCCACCTTCGGGGCCGAAACGGGAATTTAACGGCTGGCGGAACAGTGTCACGGCCAGCAATGTCAGTGGCAGGATCGGCAAGGACAGTACCAGATCGGTGAAACGCATCAGCCAGAAATCCAGCTTTTTGAAGTAGCCCGAGATGATTCCAATCGCCGTCCCAATCAGCAAAGCCAGCGCCATCGCCAACCAGCCCACGGCCATCGACACCTGACCACCTGCAATCATCTGCGCCATGATGTCACGGCCCAACTGATCCGTGCCAAATGGATGTGCCCAGCCGGCCTTGGCCTCGCTATCAAACAGCAGCTGATAGATGGGCCGCCAGTTTTTGTTGCGTATATCCAGCGCCTTGGGGTCCACGTCCCACAGGAAGGGGCCGAAAATCACCGCCAGCGTAATGAACAGCAAAAAGCCGCCGCCGAACACAGCGCCTTTGTGTTTACGGAATTGCTGCCAGACGTCGACCCATTGGCTGCGCGGTGGTTTGGACGGTTCTTTGTCGACCAGCGCACCAAAGGTTTCGATGTCAGCCTCGATGGGGCTTGCGGGAATGGCTTGCTTAGTCATAGCGGATCCTTGGGTCAAGCAGGCCGTATAGAACATCGGCAATCAGGTTAAACAGAACGATCATGATGGCGAAGATGAAGGTCAGGGTCATCACCATCGGCAGGTCATTGGCGAAGAGGGCTGTCAGCAGCAGCTGGCCGATACCGTTCACCTTGAAGACGTTTTCGGTGATGATCGCGCCGCCGAAAATCGCGGGCATGCCCAAGGCAATCACGGTCACAACGGGGATCATCGAATTGCGCAGCACATGTACCATCACGACCGAGGATTCTTTCAGGCCTTTGGCCCGTGCCGTGCGCACGTAATCCTGGTTCAGGTTGTCCAGCATGGCCCCGCGCATGTAGCGGCTGATCTGGGCGGTGGTTTGCAGTGCCAGCACCATGACGGGCATGATCATCTGCATGAACTGCACCTTAAAGCTGGCCCAGTCGGTGACCACATGGGTTGTGTCATAGATCGATGGCAACCAGCCCAGCGTCACCGAGAACACCACAATCAGCAGCGGTCCGGTAAAGAAGGGTGGGATCGAAAAGCCGACCATGGTGATGAATGTACCGGCCTGATCAAACAGCGAATAATGGCGGTAGGCGGAATAGATGCCGATCGGAATGGCGATCAGAATGCCCACGATATAACTTAGGCCCACAACCCACAGGGTCTGTGGCATCCGCTGGATCACGATATCCATGATCGGGCTGCGGGTCTGCCAGCTGATGGTGCGCTGCACGGGACGCACGGCACCGGTATCAGGGTCAATAAAGGTCGAAAAATTTGTATCCGGCAACCAGCCCAGCAGGAACGTTTCGCGCGTCGCCCAGTCCAGGAACACCTGGGGTTCAACCCAGAAAAACTGGATCAGCCACTTGTAGTATTGCACATAGATCGGCTGACCAAGGCCAAGCGCCTCGCGCATTTTTTGCTTGACTTCGGGGGGCACGGTCAGGGGCACCTGTGCCATCGGGTCGCCAGGGGCAAGCTGGAGCAGCAGGAATATAACCATACTGATGAACAAAAGCGTCGGGATCGACAATAGCAGTCGTCGAATGGTGAAAGTCAGCATGCGCGGCGCCTTTGCAGGTCAGTCTGTTGTAGATGTAGTCATGGTTTTTTGGTCGGTACGAGAGAGGGGAGCGTAATACACGCTCCCCTCCAGAAGGAAAGTATTAATCCTTCATGCGGTACCAATCTGCGGCATTCCAAAGCTCGGAATCCCAAGTATTAAGCACAACGCCGCCCAAAGTGGTGGAGGCAGCGGATACACGACCACGGTCAACCAGTGGAACGATTGTCATGGTTTCTTTGGTGATGATGTCGTTCAGACGCTTGGCGATCTCGCCACGCTTGGACAATTCACCTGTGCGGGACAATTCGTCCAGCAGTGCATCATACTCTTCGTTACAGAAGCGGTTGATGTTCTCACCCTGCCATTGGCTGGATGGTTTTGGTTCGCCACCACAACGGTAGGCCGACAGATATGCCTGTGGGTCTGTGCCGTCAAAGTTGTTGGCGTACATTTCAACGTCCGCATAGAATTTTTGGAACGTGTCAGGCGAACCTGGGTCGCCGCCAAAGAAGACCGACGCGTCAAGGTTGCGCAGTTCGACTTCGACACCGATTTGGTTCCACCAGTCTTTGATCAACGCTTGGAAATCCTGACGGACAGCATTGGTCGAGGTTTGGTAAAGAACCGAGAGCTTAACGCCATCTTTTTCACGGACACCGTCGCCATCGCTATCTGTGTAGCCTGCTTCGTCCAGCAGTGCCTTTGCGCCTTCGATGTCTTGCGTCAGGCATTCGGTGTTGTCGGATGCATAAAGTGCAGGAGCAGGAACAAGGTTACAGGTCGGACGACCGGCTTGGCCATAGCCAACTTCAACCAGAAGTGGGCGGTCGATTGCCATGGAAAGCGCCTTGCGGACTTTGAAATCCGACAGGAACGGATGCGGGTGCATCACAGTCGAACGCTCGCCTTCGGGCAGGTCTGCCGACGGGTTGGTCAGGTTCATCTCAAGACGTTCGACCAAAGTGCCGAATGCAGAGATAGGTACACCTTTGCCGCCTTCGGCCATTTTCGCCAGCACGTCAGGTGCCAGTTGCATGTTCCAGGCGTAATCGTATTCACCGGTTTCCATAACCGCACGGCCCGCCGCTGTTGCGTCGCCGCCACCTTTGAAGGTCAGGGATGCAAATGCAGGTTTGTTCGGATCACGGTAGTTCGGGTTCGCAACCATCTGGATAACGTCGTTTGGACGGAAATCCGTAACCATGAACGGGCCAGTGCCGATCGGGTTAAAGTTGGCGTCAGTACATTCAGGTGCTTTTGCGCCCAAGCATTCTGCGAATTGTGCCGCTTGAATGATCGGGGATTGCGCACCCATGAATGGGCCGTATGGGTTTGGTTTGGCGTCGGTGAAGTTCACGGTCAGCGACAAGTCGTCGATGATGTCGATGCTTTCCACGCCGTCAAATTTGGAGGCCTGTGCGCAACCGCCTTCGGGGTGCATACAGTATTCAGCAGTGAACTTGACGTCCGCGGTTGTCACTGGTGTGCCATCGGACCACAGCAGTCCTTCTTGCAGCTTCCACGTGATGGATTTCAGGTCTTCCGAAACACCACCGTTTTCAACGGTCGGGATTTCAGCGGCCAGATATGGAACCAACGCGCCGTTTTCGTCGTACCGGCCCAAAGGTTCAATCACGAGGCTGGCGGCCTCGAGGTCCTTGGTACCGCCCGACAGATATGGCGTCATGATCGAAGGCGCTTGCCAATAGATGATCTTGACCTCGCCGTCGCGTCCGCGCTCGCCTTCATGGGCGGCTGCGAAAGCAGCGGGGGCAAGAGCCGTAGAGGCAACTGCACCCATCAAAAGGGTTCTCAACTTCATAACTTACTCCTTGTTGGGCACCGGTGAGACATTTTTTGTGGTGCCACTCTTTTTTACGTCGGATGCCATTTTTTGACATGGCCGCGACTTTCTTATGATCGCGAAGGAAAGGTCAAGGGGACGAAACACAACTGTTCAATTAAATGTTCGTTACGGTTCGTCACATTGCGTTTCCCATCGCGGGTGGCGCTATCGAAGCAGAATTTGCGCAAAATGCAAGCACTGAGAAAGTGCAAGCTCATGCGCGCCCTGTCTCGTTTGACACTGGGTGAAGAATGGTCTTAGCGTCTGCGCAACAATTACATCACCAGCGCTGGATACCCGAATGCTTGACGACAGCACATCTACACCAATTGCACAAATACAAGGGCTTAGGGTCGAATTTCAAACCCAGGACGGCCCTGTTTTGGGGGTCGAGAATGTCAGTTTCGACATCAATTCGGGTGAAACCGTTTGTGTGGTCGGCGAATCTGGTTCCGGAAAATCGGTGTCGTCACTGTCTTTGATGCGTTTGGTTGAGTTCGGCGGCGGAAAAATTGCCGGCGGTCGCCTATTATTTGATCGCAAGGGCAAGCCGGCCGTCGATTTGGCGCAGACCGATCAGGACCTGATGCGCGAAATTCGCGGCAATGAGATCGGTATGATCTTTCAAGAGCCAATGACGGCGTTGAATCCCGTGTTTACCGTGGGCCGCCAATTGACCGAAGGCCTGCGTTTGCACAAGGGTATGACCAAGGCCGAGGCCGAAGCCCGCGCGCTGGAATTGTTGACCGAGGTGCGAATCCCCCAGCCGGACCAACGGCTTAAGCAGTACCCGCATGAATTGTCCGGCGGTATGCGTCAGCGTGTTGTGATCGCAATGGCTCTGGCCTGTTCGCCGCGTTTGTTGATCGCAGATGAACCCACGACGGCGCTGGATGTAACCATTCAGGCCGAGATTCTGGCCCTGATCGACCGGTTGAAACGTGAAACCGGCACCGCCGTGATGTTCATCACACATGACATGGCGGTTGTGGCGCAAATGGCCGACCGCGTGGTCGTGATGTTCCGCGGTAACAAGGTTGAAGAGGGCACCGTCGAGGAAATCTTCGAAAACCCGCAGCACCCCTATACCAAGGCATTGTTGGCCGCAGTGCCAAAGCTGGGTGAAATGACCGGCAAAGCCTATCCCGAACCGATGAAGCTGTTGGGCAGCAAGGATAAAGAGATCAAGCCGATCAAAGGCACGACCGAAACCTTGCTGACCGTGAAAAATCTGACGACCCGCTTCCCGGTCAAGGGCGGGTTTTTTCGCCGTACCATTGCAAATGTCCACGCGGTCGAAGACCTGTCTTTCACCATCAACAAAGGCCAGACGCTCAGTCTTGTTGGCGAATCCGGTTGCGGGAAATCCACTGCCGGCCGGTCCATCCTGCGTCTTGTTGAACCGCTCTCGGGTGAGATCGACATCGGCGGCAAGGATATCATGGCGCTCGATCCCCATGACCTGCGCGAAGCACGGCTTGATATGCAGATGATCTTTCAAGACCCGTTTGCCTCGCTCAACCCGCAAATGCAGCTGTCCGATCAGGTTGCCGAACCGATCCACAACTACGGCACGCTGAAAGGTGCTGAACTGACAAAACGCATCGAAATGCTGTTTGACCGGGTCGAATTGCCCCGCAGCTTTATGCGCCGTTTCCCGCATGAACTGTCCGGCGGCCAGCGCCAGCGCGTCGCCATTGCCCGCGCCTTGGCTCTGAACCCCAAGCTTATTATCGCAGACGAAGCCGTATCCGCGCTGGATGTGTCTGTGCAGGCGCAGGTCGTGAACCTGATGCTTGAGCTGCAACAAGAGATGGAGCTGTCGTTCCTCTTTATTAGCCACGACATGGCCGTGGTGGAACGGGTCAGCCATCAGGTTGGCGTTATGTATCTGGGCCGCATTGTTGAGTTGGGGTCGCGTCAGCAGGTGTTCGAGAACCCGCAGCACCCCTACACCCAAGCGTTGATGAAGGCCGTGCCCATCGCCGATCCTCGCAAGCGCAAAAAGGAAAGCGAGCTGAACTTCAAGCCGATCCCGTCGCCGATCCATCCGGTCAGCTACACACCCGAACCCTCCGTCTACAAAACCGTATCCCCCGGCCATCAGGTGCTTTTGACCGATAGCGGATACTAAAGGATCGCCCCATGGCTGAACGTATGACCCCCTTTGCCCTGATGGAAAAGCTGATCAGCTTTCCCACGGTGTCCCGCGATACCAATATCCCGCTGATCGATTGGGTGGCCGATTATCTCGCCAGCCACGGCATCGAAAGTCACCGCTATATTGACCCCGATCAACCAAAACACGCGCTGTTTGCCCATGTCGGCCCTTGGGTCGAAGGGGCGGTGGTCTTGTCGGGCCATACCGACGTGGTGCCGGTCGACGGCCAGCCGTGGGGCACCGACCCGTTTACCGTCGTTGAACGCGATGGCCGCTACTACGGGCGCGGCACTTGCGACATGAAAGGCTTTGACGCTCAAGCCATCTGGGCACTGGTCGAGGCGAAATACGCCGATATCAAACGCCCGCTGCAAATCGCGCTCAGCTTTGACGAGGAAATCGGCTGCACCGGCGCGCCGCCCATGATAGAGGCCATGCAAAAGGTGCTGCCCAAGGGCGATCTGGTCGTCGTAGGCGAGCCGTCGATGATGCAGGCGGTCACAGGGCACAAAGGCGGCTGTGGCTTCAACACCCATGTGGTCGGGTTCGAGGTCCACTCGTCACTGCTGCACACCGGCGTAAACGCGATCATGGCGGGGGCCAAACTGATCGAATGGGCCAATGAGATGAACACCGAAAACTTCGCGCGCAAACCGTCTGAAATGGCGGCGATGTTCGATCCGCCCTTTACCACCTGCCACGTCGGGCAGATTTCCGGGGGCACCGCTCATAACATCACCGCCAAGGATTGTTACTTCGGAATGGATTTCCGCGTAGTCCCGGGCGAGGATAAAGACGCGTGGGGCACCGCCTATCTGAAAAAGGTGCGTCAGGTCGAAAAGCAGATGCAAGAAGTCGTGCCCGAAACCTATATCGAAGTCACGCCGCGCTTTGACGTCCCCGCATTGCAACCTGAAAAAGACGGGCTTGCCGAAACCTTTGTACGTCAAATCACCGGCGATAATGCCAGCCACAAGGTCAGCTACGGCACCGAGGCCGGCCAATTCCAAGAAGCAGGCTACAGCGCTGTGATTTGCGGTCCGGGCGACATCGCGCAGGCCCATCAACCGAATGAATATATCGAAGTCTCACAATTCGAGGCGGGGCATCAATTCATGCGAGACCTGGTTGAACGTCTGAAATGACACAGATCGCCCCTCCCACGCTTTTCATTCCAAATGGAAATAAATCCCGGGGGAGGGGCCGCAGCGCGGCACCGGGGGCTGGCCCCCATCCCCGGCCCCTCACATATAGAACGCGCACGTGATGCACTTCCCCATCAACACCACGACCCCCATCACCTATCCCGGCCCGCACAGCAGTCAAGCCGACTTTGTCGTTATTGGCGGCGGCGTGATTGGGGTTTGCACGGCGCTGTTTCTGGCGCGAGGCGGCGGTAAGGTCATCCTGCTGGAGAAAGGCCGCATCGCAGGCGAGCAATCCAGCCGCAACTGGGGCTGGATCAGGCAACAGGGCCGTGACCCGGACGAGATGCCGATTATGGCCGAGGCACAGCACCTCTGGCGCGAACTAGCAGGGCAAACCAACATCGACATCGGCTTGCGTCAGGGTGGGATCACCTATTTCGCGGATAAGCCCAGCCATGTCGCCGATTACGAGGAATGGTTGTCCCATGCGCGGGCAAATGGGGTGGACAGCAAAATCCTGTCCTCTGCTCAGGTCAAGACCATGTTCCCCGGCATGGCGAAGCCCGCGTTGGCGGCCTTGGTCACGCCGTCGGATATGCGCGCGGAACCTTGGGTCGCGGTGCCTGCCTTGGCCGCCATTGCGGCGCGTGACGGGGTCGAGATTGTTGAAAACTGCGCCGTGCGCGCGCTGGATATCGCTGGCGGTCGTGTTGCTGGGGCGATCACTGAAACCGGTCGGATCAGCGCCCCGCAGGTGGTGTTGGCTGGGGGCGCGTGGTCCTCGATGTTCTTGCGCAATCACGGCGTCAGCATCCCGCAGCTTTCGGTGCGTGAAAACGTGGCGGCCACTGAACCCTTGCCCGAAATTTATGCAGGTGCCGCCGCCACACGAAAAGTTGCGTTCAGACGGCGCGAGGATGGGGGTTATACGCTGGCCCCACCCGGCGCGCCGGATCTGTTCATTGGCCCTGACGCCTTTCGCAGTTTACCCCATTACCTGACCCAGCTTCGCGCTAATCCGTTTGGTCAAGTGTTGTACCCTTACGGACCCAAAGGTTTCCCAGACGCATGGGGCACCAAGCGGCGGTGGCGCGGCGATGAAACCACCCCGTTTGAGGCGATGCGCATCCTGAATCCGACCCCGAATATGCGCAAAATCAACCGCCTTTTGCGTAATTTTTCAGCACTCTTTCCGGATCTGCCGCCGGTCCGGCTCAAGGCGGCTTGGGCAGGGATGATTGATACGATGCCCGATATCGTGCCAGTCGTGGATCATGTGCCCAGTTTGCCGGGGTTGACCGTTGGCACGGGCATGTCAGGCCATGGGTTTGGCATCGGTCCGGGCATGGGGCGCGTCTTGGCGGCGCTGGCCATGGGGCGCGATGTGGGGCATGATCTGACACGGTTCCGCCTGTCGCGCTTTAGCGACGGCAGCCCAATGGTTTTGGGCCCAAACGTTTGATTTTATTACCGGAGTGACCATGCCGATCAAGAACCGCTTTGCCGAAACCCATGCTGATATCACCGCATGGCGTCGCCACCTGCATACGATCCCGGAATTGCAGTTCGATCTGCCCAAGACCGCGGCTTTCGTGGCTAACAAGCTGCGCAGCTTTGGCATCACCGACATCACCACGGGCATCGCGCAAACCGGTATCGTCGCGGTGATCGAAGGGAAAACGAACACGTCCGGCCGTACCATCGGGCTGCGCGCGGATATGGATGCCTTGCCGATTTCCGAGGCAACAGGGCTTGAGTATGCATCGACACATCCCGGAAAAATGCATGCCTGCGGCCATGACGGTCATACTGCTATCTTGTTGGGGGCGGCGCAGTATCTGGCGGAAACCCGCAACTTTGATGGCCGCGCCGTTCTGATCTTTCAACCCGCCGAAGAGGGCGGCGGTGGCGGCAATGTCATGGTCGAGGAAGGCCTGATGGAGCGTTGGTCGATTGATGAGGTTTACGGCTTACACAATATGCCGGATCATCCGGTGGGCGAATTCGCGATCCGCTCCGGCCCTTTGCTGGCTGCCGCTGATGAATTCGACATCACCATCACAGGGCAGGGCGGTCACGCCGCCGCCCCGCACGAGGCGATTGATACCAATCTTGCCGCCGCCCATGTGGTGGTCGCCTTGCAATCCATCGCCAGCCGCAATGTTGATCCGCTGAAACAGGTCGTCGTGTCGGTTTGCACCCTGCGCTCTGACACCGACAGCCACAATGTCTTGCCGCAAACCGTGCGCTTGCGCGGCACGGTGCGCACGCTGAATGCGGGGATTCGCGATCTTGCGCAGGAACGGCTCGAGGCGATTGTGACCCACACTGCCGCAGCCTATCAATGCAGCGTCGATATCACCTATGAACGCGGCTATCCCGTGACCGTTAATGCCGAAGATAACACCCATTTCGCCGCGGAAGCTGCCGAAAAGGTGACCCCCGGCGTGGACCGCGACACCCCGCCGATCATGGCCGGCGAGGATTTTTCCTATATGCTGAACCAGCGGCCGGGGGCCTATATCATGCTGGGCAATGGCGATGGTCCGACGGTCCATCACCCGATGTATAATTTCAACGATGATGCCATTCCCGCCGGTTGCAGCTGGTTTGCCGAAATGGTTGAAACGCGACTACCCAGCGTGGGCTGAACCGCCCCTGCATCACAGATAAAAACCTCCCAAAAAGGAACTACAATGCCTGTTAAAAACCGCTTTGCGGAACTTCACGATGATATCACTGTATGGCGTCGTGATTTGCACGAACATCCTGAGATTTTGTTCGAAACCCACCGCACATCCGCCACCGTCGCTGAAAAACTGCGCGCCTTTGGCTGTGACGAGGTCGTCGATGGCATTGGCCGCACAGGCGTGGTTGGCGTGATCAAGGGCAATGCGACCAAGTCGGGCAAGGTGATCGGTTTGCGCGCCGATATGGATGCGCTGCCCATTCATGAACAAACCGGTGTTGAATATGCGTCAAAAACACCGAACGCGATGCATGCCTGTGGCCATGACGGTCACACTGCAATGTTGCTGGGGGCAGCGCAATATTTGGCCGAAACCCGCAATTTCGACGGCACCGTCGTGGTGATTTTCCAGCCCGCCGAAGAAGGTGGCGGCGGTGGGCGCGAGATGTGCAAAGACGGAATGATGGACCGTTGGGGGATCCAAGAAGTCTATGGCATGCACAATTGGCCGGGCATGCCAGCGGGCAGTTTCGCCATTCGCCCCGGCCCGTTTTTTGCCGCAACCGATCTGCTTGAGATCGAAGTCGAAGGTCTGGGCGGTCACGCCGCCAAACCGCACGAAACCATTGATACCATGGTGGTCACCGCGCAAATGATCACCGCGCTGCAAACCATCGTCAGCCGTAATGCTGATCCAATTGGCAATATCGTTGTGTCCATCACCTCGATTGAATCGTCATCCAGGGCGTTCAACGTGATCCCACAGCGGGTGAACCTGCTGGGCACGGTGCGGACCTTGTCCAATGATCTACGCGATCTGGCAGAAAAACGCGTGACGGAGATTTGCGAAGGGATCGCTGCGACCTTCGGGGCGACGGCCAAGGTGAACTATATCCGCAACTATCCGGTGATGGTAAACCACGAGGAACAAACCGAATTCGCGGCCGATGTGGCGCGCGGTATTTCCGGTCAATGTGACGAGGCCCCTCTGGTGATGGGCGGCGAAGATTTCGCCTTTATGCTCGAAGAACGTCCCGGTGCGTATATTCTGGTGGGCAATGGCGACACGGCCATGGTGCACCATCCGATGTATAACTTTAACGATGACGTTATTCCGGTCGGGTGCAGCTGGTGGGCAGGTATTGCTGAACAGCGCATGCCAATGGGCTAAGCATTGCGTGCATGGGGCGGGTAATCCCCGCCCTATGCGGCCAGCAAGCTGCGGTAGATTTTGACCAATGCGGCGGCTTCGCGCGCGATAGAGAAATCCGATATCACGTAGGCGCGCCCTGCATCAGCCCAAGCGGCCAGACGGTGCCGGTCGGACAGGGCATTGCGGGTCGCGGCCTCTAGCGCGGAAATATCGTCGGGGTCTACCAGCAGGCCCGTCGTACCTTGCACTACAAGTTTGTCAAACGCGCCCACACGGGTGGCAACGACTGGCACACCGCAGGCCATCGCCTCGATCGGTGTGAGGCCAAAGCCTTCCCAGCGTTGTGGTGCGACGTACAGATCCAGCACGCGGTAGAAATCTGCCATGTCGCCCACGGGCACCTCTGGCAGAAACAGCATGCGGTCAGACAGCCCTTCGGCACGGGCACGATCTTTCAAGCCCTTCTCGAAGGCTTCGAATTTTTCGGTCGCGCGGCCCATCACAAGGGCCACGACATCAGGATTGTCCCGCAGGATCGGCAGCATGGCTTCGACAAAGGCATCGGTGCCCTTTTGCGCGCGGATACGGCCATAACAGCCCACCAGCGTCGCGTTCACCGGCAGCTTCAGTTCGGCGCGCAGCGCTGCACGGTCGGCTGAGGGGGCGAAGCCTTCGGTGTCGATCCCGTGCATGATCACATGGCCAGGTTTTTCTAGATAGGCGTTCGTGCGGTCCGAGGTCGCAACCACGGCGTCCATCCGCCGGATCAACCAGCGTGTCAGCCCGCTTTGCTCGCGTTGGCTGGCCGAGGTGAACATCAGCTTCAACCGCTTGCCTAGCAGATAGCGCAGCGCCAGCCCGCCGAGCATCTCGACATTGCGCCGCGCGTGCCAGACCCGCCAGCCAGAGGCCGAGGGCCCCCGTCGTGACATGGTAATCAGCGACGATAGCGGTACCTGCGGTACGTCATCGGGGACGACAGGGCCGGTGGCCGTAATCGCAATGTCACGCGATTGCACGGGCACAAGCCGCATCACGGTCGCAGTAACGCCGCTGAGCCGTCGTTTGAAGTTCGGGGCGATCACGTCGGTGTGTGCAAGGGGGTGTGTCATGGGGTATCCAACTTGAGAGTGGTGATCAGACGGCTGGCGATGATATCGAGCTGGTCGTCTTGCGCGGCGACAAAGCGTTCGGCGGCGTCGGTCATGTCAGTCAAATCTTGCGGGGTCGACAGCAGCTTGGAAAGCGTCTCGGCCAGATCATCGCCGTCTTCAACAAATTGCGCCGCGCCCTCGGCCTCTAGCTGGGCGTAGGTTTCGGCAAAGGCGGTGACATGGGGGCCAGACAGCACTGCGGCACCCGTTTGGGCCACCTCGAACGGGTTGTGCCCGCCAATCGGCAATAGTGAGCCGCCCAAAAATACAATATCCGACATCGCATACCATAGGCCCAATTCACCCAAGGTATCGGCGAGATAAACCTGCCCGCCGGGGGCGTCACCGCGGCTGCGCCGGTTGCAGGTCAGACCCGCCGCCGTCACCAACCCTTCGACGGCATCGCCGCGCTCCGGGTGGCGTGGGGCTAGGATCAGGCAGAGATCGGGGATCTTCTTGAGTAACGCATGATGCGCCTGCAAAACGGTGTTTTCTTCGCCCTCGTGGGTCGAGGAAGCAACCCAGACCAGCCTGTGCCCCAGTGCCACACGGGCGTCAAACAGCGCGTCTTCATCCACGGGCAGGGGGCCTGCCATTGATTTTAGGTTGATGCCCCGCGCAACCCGATCTGATGGGGCGTGCATGCTAACCATCTTATGGGCCATCGCGTCATTTTGGGTCAGGATTAGGTCGAATACACTAAAGAGATAGCGCGCCATCTTCGGATGCTTGCGCCATGTCTCGACCGATTTGTCCGATAGGCGGGCGTTGACCAGCGCCATCTTCGCGCCCGTGCCATGGGTCCGGCGCAGCATTTGCGGCCATAGTTCGCTTTCAACAAAGATCGCGGCATCTGGCTGCCAGTGACGCAAGAACCGTTTCAGCGGGCCGGGCGCATCAAGGGGGGCAAACTGGTGCACGGTACGCGGCGGCATACGTTGGGCCACCAGCGCGGCTGAAGTGGCTGTACCAGATGTGATCAGAAATTGCGCGCGGGGCAAGATCATTCCCATGCGTGTGATCAGCGCCAGCACGGACAGGCTTTCTCCGACGGAGGCGGCGTGCAGCCATATCAGCGGGCCTGATCCTTGACGGTCCTGTGTGGCATGGCCCAGCTTTTCATGGGCGCGGCGCACCGGCACCCCTTGTTCGCGCAGCTTGGCGGTTTGTGACCGCGCGAAGAACGGGACCAACCCCACGCTGGCGATGACCCAGGCACGATAGAGAAAAGGCACGGACATGTTCCTGTCAGCCGCCGGTGTGGCTCATGTGGCGCGGCATTTGCCCGTCCAGCTTTTGGCGGGAATAGTCGAAATCATGGCCCTTGGGCTTTAGATTGATCGCCGCGCGAATGGCGTCTTTGAGCGGCGCATCTTCATCTGGGTTGTTGCGTAGGGGCGCGCGCAGGTCTGCCACGTCTTCTTGACCCAGACACATGTATATCTCTCCGGTGCAGGTAATCCGCACGCGGTTGCAGCTTTCGCAGAAATTATGGCTAAGCGGGGTGATGAAGCCGATTTTCTGGCCGGTTTCCTCAAGTCGCACGTAGCGGGCGGGGCCACCGGTGTTTTCCAGCAAATCAGTCACCGTATAGCTGTCTTCATAGGCGCGACGCACGTCTTTGAGGGACCAATATTGTCCCAGACGGTCCTCGTTGCCCAAATCACCCATGGGCATGACTTCGATCCAAGTCAGGTCAATGCCGCGATCCGCACACCATGCGGTCATGCTGGGCAGTTCGGATTCGTTAAAGCCTTTGAGCGCCACGGCGTTAATCTTTACCCGTAAACCTGCCGCCTGCGCCGCATCAATGCCACGCAATACTTGGGGAAGCCGACCCCAACGCGTGATGTCGGCGAATTTCTGATCATCTAGCGTATCCAGCGAGACATTCACGCGGCGCACGCCAGCGGCATAAAGATCGCTGGCAAAGCGTTCCAGCTGGCTGCCATTGGTGGTCAGGGTCAATTCCTTGAGCGTGCCCGCATCCAGATGGCGGGTCATGCTGTCAAAGAAGGTCATGATACCCTTGCGCACCAAAGGCTCCCCGCCGGTGATGCGCAGTTTTTGAACGCCAAGATCAATGAAATTGGTGCACAGGCGGTCCAATTCCTCAAGCGTAAGAAGTTCCTTTTTAGGCAGGAAATTCATATTCTCTGACATGCAATAGACGCAGCGGAAATCACAGCGGTCCGTGACAGAGACACGCAGGTAGGTGATCGCGCGGGCAAATGGGTCAATCAAGGGTGCGTTCATACCTCATAGGTAAACATCGGCTCATCGCGGGGCAAGGGACAATAAGGTGATTGAAGCAACACCTGTGGGCGGCTATCCAGCGCCTTATGAAACACTGTGTTATTCTTTGTATGATTTGCCTTGGGCTGTCTGCCTGTGGCGCTGTGACAGAACGGCTGGACCTTGAGGGATCTGGGACCGAGAAAACGGCAGCTGTCCGGGATATCGCGGACATGGATAAAGCGACCTATGACCCCGTAACATCTGCGCCACGGCCACCCGCCGCGGCCCGCACGGTTGAGGCGCTGGACACCACCACCGCCGAACAGCGCGCGGCAGCGGTGACTCCTGCGGCGGCGGGGGCGCGTGCTTTGGGCACAACGGTTGTATCCTTGGGCAGTGCTACTGAACCGGGGCTTTGGATTAAAACACCCTTGGTTAAGGCCGAAATGCAAGGTCGCGTCACAAACCCCGCCACGGGAAGATCATCTACCGTGATGCTGATCCCGATTCATGGGCCTGTCACAGCAGGAAGCCGCATGTCCCTTGCCGCGTTGCGTTTGATTGGGGCGTCATTGACCGATTTGACCCGCGTCGAGATATCGACGCTGAAGTAAGTAAGACCAGGTACCGTCTTTTATTGCAACGAACGGGGGGCCAGCCCCCCGAGACCCCCCGGGATATTTATGAGCCAGAGAAGACGGGCTAAGCCTCGGGCTGGGTTTCTGTCGTTTCTGACACGGGCGGCAGGTGGCGCGAGGCCTCCTTGATCGCGTAGGGTTTCATGTGGTGGCTGTTTTCATCAATGAAGAGTTGCGCGCGGGCGGGATCATGGCGGCTGAGGTCGCGGACCCACCAGGCGATGGCCTTTTGCATGATACCGTTTTTGACCGGTAGGTAACCTGCGGCCCAGCCCAAGATGCGGTCACGTGCTGCCAGTTCTTCGGGCTTTGGATTGTTCTGTTTGGTCCAGGGCAAGGTCGCCACAAGGGCGGCGCGCTTGGTCCAAAGGTGATCTGAGGTTGTCCAGTTTTCGACGGTGTCGAGACGGGATGGATCGGCGATCAGACGTTTTTGGATGGCCATGCAGACGTGATCGGCGATGGCCCAGCTGTCAAAATCGGGCACCCAGCTTTGCAGCATTTGCCAAGCGGCCTCATCATCGGGGCGCAGGCGTGCTTGGGTCAACAGTTTGGCGGCGGCGACGCGGGCCTCGAATATATCGGTTTGCCAAAGTGCATCGGCAAGGGTGATGCGGACGGTCAAATCCAGTTCAGCCCGCCATGTTTTTGTCAGGTCGTTTATGTCCGGATTGGTCACGCCCAGATAGGGGCGGTCGATTTTGTGATAGGCGTGCATCTGTTCGACGCGTGCCGGATCGGCAAGCGCGCTGAGTTGCGCGAGATAGGGCTCATGCATCGGGTTTGTCCTGAATGATATATGTTGGCAATCCGTCAATCGTGGTGTGATTGCGTTCGCCCCAATAGGTTTCAATCGCGCTTGCGCCTTTGTCATCGGCCCATTTCTTGAGCACGTCGCGGTCGCCAGCGTGGTCGTAAAACGGCACGGCATAGCCGCAGCTGGTCTGGAGCATATCAACGTTCATGTCATAGATTTGTCGGGTGCCGAGCGCCGCCGGAAACAGATCTTGCAACGATGCGAAATCAGCGTCGCGGGGGTGCAGCGCCCGCGCGGTGCCATAGGCGCGCATGATCATCGGGCGCTTTTCAAACCCGCACCACATCAGTGTCATACGGTTGACGCGGGCCAGATGCCCGGCGGTTTCATTGCCCGACCCCGTCATATTGCACCAAATGATGCGGTTTGGTTCCAGCACACGCAGGCTGTCCATCCCTTTGGGAGAGATGTTAACGCGTCCATCTTCTGCTGCGGTTCCGCAAAAGAACAGGTGCTGCGCTTGGATAAAGTCGCGCTGGTCATCGCTGATGTGATCAAATTGCTTTGCCATTATTCGACTGTCACGGATTTGGCCAAGTTGCGCGGCTGGTCGACATCCGTGCCCTTGGCGATGGCCGTGTGATAGGCCAGCAGCTGCGCAGGGATGGCATAAAGGATCGGTGTCAAAGCATCGGCGACGGGGGGCATTTCGATCTGCGCCCATGTGCCCTCGGCCGCTTCCTCGAGGCCCGCGCGGTCGGAGATCAGGATGACCTTGCCCTTGCGTGCCATGACCTCTTGCATGTTGCTGACGGTTTTATCGAACAGTCTATCACGGGGGGCCATAACGACCACCGGCACGTTTTCATCAATAAGCGCGATAGGGCCGTGCTTGAGCTCGCCTGATGCATAAGCTTCGGCATGTATATAGCTGATTTCTTTTAGTTTTAACGCGCCTTCAAGTGCGAGCGGGAACATCGCGCCACGCCCCAGAAACAGCACGTCACGGGCCGGGGAAAGCTTTTGCGCGGCGTCGCGGATGGCTGCATTTTGTTCAAGCGCAATGTTGATCAGTGATGGCATAGAGCGCAGCGCTGATATGTGATCGGCCAGTTGATCTTGGGTGATGGTGCCGCGGTCTAATGCAGCTTTGAGTGTCATCAGGAAGAGCACGGTCAGCTGGCAGGTAAAAGCCTTGGTTGATGCGACGCCGATCTCGACGCCCGCGTGGATCGGCAAGGCTAGATCGCTTTCGCGCGCAATGGTGGATTCGATGACATTGACGACCGATGCAATTTTGTCCGCCTTGCCCTCACAATAGCGCAATGCGGCGAGGGTATCGGCGGTTTCACCGGATTGGCTGACGAACATCGCCAACGTGCGGCCTGGAATGGGCGGTTCACGGTAGCGGAACTCAGAGGCGAAATCGACTTCGACCGGCAGACGCGCGATCTGTTCGAACCAGTATTTCGCAGTGAGACAGGCGTAGTATGCCGTGCCGCAGGCGACCATGGTGATGCGGTCAAACTTGGTAAAGTCGAGGCCGGGGTCGGGCAGGGAAATCGTATTGTCCGCCGCCACATAGTGGCTCACGGCTTCGCCGATGACGCCGGGTTGCTCTGAGATTTCCTTGGCCATGAAATGTTTATGTCCGGCCTTGTCCGCGCGCGCGTTGTCCAGACTGATGGTCTTGATGGCGCGGTTCGCGCGCGATCCATTGGCATCGATAATATCGACCGAACTGCGTGT
The DNA here is from genome assembly GCF_900116285.1 of Sulfitobacter marinus. Lineage (GTDB taxonomy): Bacteria > Pseudomonadota > Alphaproteobacteria > Rhodobacterales > Rhodobacteraceae > Sulfitobacter > Sulfitobacter marinus. The sequence goes on from NZ_FPAJ01000002.1 coordinate 596,031, forward strand.
CAGAACCACGCGGTCGCCTTCTTCGAGATAGGTGATACGGTTGGTCATTGGAGACAGGGCAATCGCGTCGCTGCCAAGAAACACTTCATTGTCGCCGTGGCCCACGGCCAATGGAGCACCCTTGCGCGCGCCGATCATCAGGTCTTCTTCACCGTCGAAAAGGAAGGCCAAGGCAAAGGCCCCTTCAAGGCGGCCTAGGGTCTTGGTGGCCGCATCAACAGGGCCAAGCCCCTGCGACATATGGTGCTGGGTCAGCAGGGCGACGGTTTCGGTATCGGTTTCAGTGACGAATGTCGCACCGAGTTCTGCCAATTCAGCGCGCAATTCACGGAAGTTTTCGATTATGCCGTTGTGAACGACAGCCACAGGGCCGGCCTGATGCGGGTGGGCGTTGGTGACGGAGGGCGCGCCATGGGTGGCCCAGCGGGTGTGACCGATGCCAGACTTGCCAGCCAGCGGTTCATGCACCAGTAAATCCGACAGGTTCACCAGCTTGCCCACCGCACGACGGCGATCAAGTTTGCCGTCATTAATCGTGGCGATACCGGCGCTGTCATAGCCGCGATATTCTAGACGTTTTAGCGCTTCAACAAGGATGGGTGCAGCTTCATGCTGGCCAAGGACCCCTACAATACCACACATAATTAGCTGCCTCTTTGCTGTTTTGCCTTCTTGGCCTTTAACATTTCGAACAATTTGCGCGCCATGCCCGGTTTTTCAACCTGCGGCGCGCGCGATAGGGCCAATGCGTCGGCGTCGACGTCGGATGTAATCACCGAACCCGATCCGGTCATCGCCCCGTCGCCAATATGCACAGGGGCTACCAGCATGGTGTTCGACCCGATAAAGGCGTTGGCACCGATATGGGTGTGATGCTTCATCACGCCATCATAATTGCAGGTGATTGTTCCCGCGCCGATGTTCGTTTTCTTGCCGACCGTTGCATCGCCAATATAGCTCAGGTGGTTGACCTTTGCCCCTTCGTCGATCTGGGCATTCTTGACCTCAACGAAATTACCGATGCGCACATCTTCGGCCAGCTCGGTGCCGTGGCGCAGGCGGGCGTAGGGGCCGATGATGCCGCCGCGCGAGATATGGCAGCCTTCAAGATGGCTGAAGGCGCGGATCGTGGCACCGTTTTCGATGGTCACACCGGGGCCGAATACGACATTGGGTTCAATCACCGTGTCGCCGCCAATATAGGTGTCGCGGGCGAAATAGACGGTTTCTGGGGCCATCAAGGTAACCCCTTCTTCCAGCATGGCTGCACGGGTGCGGGCCTGAAATGCGGCATCTGCGGCGGCGAGATCGGCGCGCGAATTCACACCCATTGTCTCGGCCTTGGGGCAGGTCACTGCGGTGGCTTTCAGCCCGCGCGCGCGGGCGATGCCGACGATGTCGGTCAAGTAGTACTCTTCGGAAGCGTTCTCATTTCCAACGGCATCAATGAGGTCAAACAACAGCTCTGAATTGCAGGCAACAACCCCGCTATTGCAAAGGGTTATGCCGCGCTCTTCATCTGTGGCATCTTTGAATTCGACAATCCGGTCGAGGCTGTCCCCTTGCATCACCAGACGGCCATAGCGTGCTGGGTCAGCAGCCTCGAACCCCAAAACAACCACGTCATTTTGGCGCAATGCATCGCACATCGCCTCGAGCGTTTCGGATCTAACGAATGGTGTGTCGCCGTAAAGAACAATCGCCGTGCCGTCAAAACCTGCCAGCGCCTCGCGGGCCTGTCCAACGGCGTGGGCGGTGCCGAGCTGCTCTTCTTGGACAACGACCTGTGCGTCTTCGTCGAAGGCTTGGGCGGCGGCGCGCACTTGATCAGCCCCGTGGCCTGCAACAACGACTGTGCGCGCGGGCGATAGGGCCGCACCGGACGCCATCGCATGTTCCAGCAGTGGCGCGTGGGCAAGGGGATGCAGGACCTTTGGCAGATCTGATTGCATCCGCGTGCCTTTACCTGCGGCCAAAAGGATAAGTGCGATGTCCATATAAAACTCTATAATAAATTGACTGGCGCTCTCTTTACCTTGTTGGCGTTTGTGCGCAAGGCTAGCGCCGATCAAAGAAGATTTCGGCCTGCAACATGACTAAGCAAAGGAGCGCCGATGAAAACGGTTGTATTCGATCTGGACGGCACATTGGCAGACACGAGCGGTGATCTGATCGCCGCCGCCAACGCATGTTTTCGCGACATGGGGGCGGGTGATTTGCTGGATGCCCGGAAGGATGCTGGCACTGCGCTGAAAGGCGGGCGTGCGATGCTGCGGCTTGGATTGGACCGGCTTGACCACGCAGACGGTGCCGCAATGATAGAGCGGTATTATCCATTTCTCTTAAAGGCTTATGGTGAAAGCATCGACACGCATACTGTGCTGTACCCCGGCGCGATGGACGCGGTCGAGGCGTTGAAGATCGCAGGCTACCGTGTGGCGATCTGCACCAACAAACCCGAAGGGCTGGCGCATACATTGCTGACCCGTCTGGGGGTGCGCGATGCGTTCGGGGCAATGTTGGGGGCAGATAGCCTTGCGGTGCGTAAGCCCGACCCAGAACATTTGTTCGAGACTGCGCGCCGCGCAGGGGGTGATCCTGCGCAATGTTGCTTGGTTGGTGATACCGTTACAGACCGTGATACTGCCGTAGCGGCAGGCGTGCCCTGCATTCTGGTGACGTTCGGCCCGTCGGGTGAGGATATGGCCGCCCTCAATCCCGAAGCATTGCTGCACGATTACACGCATCTGCCCGCCTTGGTGCCCAGCCTGATCGGAGAAATCTGACCGCATGGAGATATTCAAAGGCAGTTTTACCCAGCAAGAACCCATTCCAGAAGACGCAATTGAAGCTGCAATTGCGGTCATGCGCCATGGCCGGTTGCACCGTTATAACACCGCTTCGGATGAAATCGCCGAAACGGCCCTGCTAGAGCAGGAATTCGCGGCGCTGGTGGGGTCGAAATACTGCGTGGCTGTCGCCTCGGGTGGGTATGCCATGGCGACGGCATTGCGCGCGGTGGGGGTGAATCCGGGTGACCGGGTGCTGTCAAACGCCTTTACACTGGCACCTGTGCCGGGGGCCATTGCCGCTGTCGGGGCTGAACCGGTGTTTGTGGATGTGACCGACGGGCTGGTGATTGATCTGGATGATCTGGCGGGCAAGCTGGACCAAGCGGATGTTTTGCTGTTGAGCCATATGCGCGGGCACATCTGCGATATGGATGCGCTGATGGCGCTGTGTGATGCGGCGGGTGTGACGGTGATCGAAGACTGCGCCCATACGATGGGGGCGGCGTGGAACGGTGTGCCGTCCGGGCGTCACGGCACGGTGGGCTGTTATTCCTGCCAGACCTATAAGCATGTCAATTCGGGCGAGGGCGGTTTGCTGGTCACCGATGATGCCGATGTTGCCGCGCGCGCGATCATGCTGTCGGGGTCGTATATGCTATTTGAAAAGCATCTGGCAGCGCCTCCGGCAGAGGCATTTGCAGAGATTAAATACGAGACGCCCAACATTTCGGGCCGCATGGATAATCTGCGCGCCGCGTTGCTGCGGCCACAGTTGCGCGACCTGAACACGCAGGTGGCCCGTTGGAATGAGCGTTATTTTGCGGTCGAGGCCGGATTGCGCAACACGCTCGGATTGACCGTGATTGAACGGGCGGCTCAGGAAAGCATTGTTGGATCATCGATCCAGTTTCTGTTGCAGTGTTGGCAAGCCGAGAGCGTTCAAGAGGTATTGGCCCGTTGCTTGGCCCGCGGGGTCGAGTTGAAATGGTTCGGCGCGGCAGAGCCGTTAGGGTTTACCAGCCGCTATGACAGCTGGCGATACGTGCCGATTGCATCACTGCCCAAAAGCGATGCCGTGTTGGCCGGGCTGATCGACATGCGTGTTCCGCTGACTTTCAGCATCGAGGATTGCACGTTGATCGCACGTATCATCCGTGAAGAGGTCAGCGCCGTATTCCAGCAGGCGTAAAACGAAAAAAGGACGCTCTAAAGCGCCCTGATTTCATTGTGTTTGCTGTGACCGCTTAGAAACGGATCGTGCCATGCTGGCCCATATCAGGCTTTTCGTCGGTAATCTGCGCTTTGGCGATCTCGTACAGGAACGTCAGGCTGCCACCGGTGGCCCAAACTTCGGCTTGCGACAGGTCAAAGCGTACCAGCTGCACGTCATCGTCTTGACGCCCATCCTCGAACCAAGCGCCTGCAACGACGGACCACAGCTCGTCCAGCTTGGCGGGGTCGGTCACCGCTTGAACCTTGCCGTCGATGCGTGCGTATAGATGTTCGTCATTGCTGATCACAACATATTCAGCTTGCGCACCCGTCTGTGCGGATTTCGCCAGATCGGTGCCGTTAGCCGTGATGAACCACAGAACGTTTGCGTCCTTGTCGACATAATGGGTCATGGGAACAGCGCGTGCGTCACCGGCGGCCAGCATGCCCGTACGGATATCTTCGATGCGGTCCCAGAATTCTTCCTTCAATGTATCAGCCATTATAAATATCCCTTAATTTGCGTTCCATGCCCAACGAAGAAAGCGGCTTTTGGGTTCCCAATTGCTTGAGATTTGCTTGACCAAACTCTTCAAGGGTGTAAGGTAATGAACAACTGTTCAATAAACTCTGGGAGGGGTCCATGTTCAACGCCAGCATGAAATTTGATTTGGGCGAAGATGTGAATGATCTGCGCGATATGGTGCACCGCTGGGCGCAAGAGCGGGTCAAACCCATGGCCGCCAGCATTGACCAAACAAACGAGTTCCCGCCCGAGCTTTGGGAAGAAATGGGCAGCCTTGGCTTGCTAGGTATGACCGTGAGTGAGGAATTCGGCGGCACCGGCATGGGCTATGTCGCGCATACCGTCGCGGTCGAGGAAATCGCGCGGGCCTCGGCCTCGGTCTCTCTGTCCTACGGGGCGCATTCCAACCTTTGCGTCAACCAGATCAGCCTGAATGGCACGCCCGAGCAAAAGGCGAAATTTCTACCCGGTCTGTGTACCGGTGCTCATGTGGGCGCGCTGGCCATGTCGGAGCCATCTGCGGGCAGCGATGTCGTATCGATGAAGTTGCGCGCCGAAAAGCGTAACGATCACTACCGTCTGTCGGGCAATAAATACTGGATCACCAATGGGCCTGATGCCGATACGCTGGTGGTCTATGCCAAGACCGACCCGGATGCGGGGTCCAAGGGGATCACGGCATTCCTGATCGAGAAATCGATGAAGGGTTTCACCACCAGCCCGCATTTCGACAAGCTGGGGATGCGCGGCTCAAACACCGCCGAGCTGATCTTTGACGATGTCGAGGTTCCGTTCGAGAATGTCTTGGGCGAAGAGGGGCGGGGCGTTCGGGTTCTGATGTCGGGGCTGGATTATGAACGTGTGGTTCTGGCGGGCATCGGTCTGGGCATCATGGCGGCGTGCTTGGATGAGATTATGCCTTACATGGTCGAACGTAAGCAGTTTGGTCAGCCCATCGGAAACTTCCAGCTGATGCAGGGCAAGATGGCGGATATGTATACCGCGATGAACTCCGCCCGCGCCTATGTGTACGAGGTCGCCAAGGCCTGTGATCGTGGCGATGTGACCCGCGCGGACGCAGCGGCCTGCTGTCTTTATGCCAGCGAAGAGGCGATGAAACAGGCGCACCAAGCGGTGCAAGCCATGGGCGGTGCCGGCTATCTGTCTGACAACCCCGTGGGCCGTATCTTCCGCGATGCCAAGCTGATGGAAATCGGCGCAGGCACCTCTGAAATTCGCCGCATGTTGGTGGGTCGCGAGATGATGGGATCGATGGGATGATCTGGCTGGCTGCCGTCTTGGCGCTGGTGGCATCACCTGTTGTTGCGCAGGAAATGCAGTATTCTGACAGCGCGACGCAATCTTGTCTGGAAGCGGCCGAAAGCTATGGCGCAAAGATTGATTGCGCCGGTGCGTCGGCAGGGCAGTGCATGGAAGACACCCCCGGCGGCTATAGCACCGTTGGAATGGGCGGCTGTCTGGATCGCGAACTGGCGTATTGGGATGGCCTGCTGAACAGCCATTACAAGGCGGCGATGACGCGGGCCAAAAACCTTGATGCCGACCGCCCCGCATCGATGAAAGATGTACCGGGTGCGGCGGTTGCGTTGCGCGACATGCAGCGGGCGTGGATACCTTTCCGTGACAAGGCCTGCGGATACGAGGCGTCGCTTTGGGCGGGCGGCACGGGGCAGGGACCGGCGACGCTTGGCTGTCTTTTGCAGCAAACCGCCAAACAGGCGCTTATTCTTGAGCCTTGGGGCTAGAGGGTGGCTGGCTCTTTACCCGGTTTGGATGCGGATGGCGCGTGGGACATTCCTGCGCGGCTGAATATGGCGGCCCAATGTCTGGCACATGATGCGGGGCAAGCCGCGATCATCGATTTGACAGGTGGCGCGCGCCGCGATGTAACCTATGGCGAATTGTCTGAAATGGCCGATGGTTTGGCGCGGTTTCTGATGCCGCGCGTGCAGCCAGGCGGGCGCGTCGGCGTCTTGCTAAGCCAAAGCCCGTGGTGCGCGGCGGCACATCTGGCGATCTGGAAAATCGGCGCGATTTCAGTGCCTTTGTTCAAGCTCTTCAAGTATGATGCGCTAAAGTCGCGCGTACTGGATGCGGGTATTAATCTTGTCCTCACCGATCCCGAAGGGCGTGATCTGTTGGGCGATCTGGCCGAGGCCTGGATGGCTGATAGCGTGGGTATTGCGGGTGATCCCATTCCCTATGCCGATACCGAAGCGGATGATCCGGCGGTGCTGATCTATACGTCTGGCACAACGGGCAGCCCCAAGGGCGCGGTGCATGGGCATCGCGTGCTGACGGGTCATTTACCCGGCGTGTCGCTAAGCCATGATCTTTTGGGCGCACCGGATGATTGCCTATGGACTCCTGCGGATTGGGCGTGGATCGGCGGGCTGTTTGATGTGCTGATGCCGGGGCTGGCCTTGGGCGTGCCGGTCGTGGCCGCGCGGATGGCTAAGTTCTCGGCCTATGACTGCGCGCGCATTGTCGCCGACGGCGGCGTGCGCAACGTGTTCTTTCCACCCACAGCGCTGCGTATGCTGAAAGCAGAGGGCGTGACCCTGCCCGGTTTGCGGTCAGTCGCATCGGGGGGCGAACCGCTTGGCGCGGAAATGCTGGCGTGGGGGCAGGGCGCGTTCGGCCTCGCGATTAACGAATTTTACGGCCAGACCGAATGCAACATGGTGGCGTCCAGTTGCGGCAGCCTGTTCCCCGCGCGCCCCGGATGTATCGGCAAGCCCGTACCGGGCCATGATGTGGCCGTGATTGATGAGACTGGCATGCCGACGTCGGACGAAGGTGACGTCGCGATCCGGCGTGGATCAGCGGCGATGATGCTGGGCTATTGGCATCGCCCGGGCGCCACAGCCGAGAAATTTCGCGGCGATTGGATGGTCACCGGCGATCGTGGCATCTGGGAGGGCGAGTATCTGCGTTTTGTCGGCCGCGAGGATGATGTCATTACCTCGAGCGGATACCGCGTTGGCCCTGCCGAGATCGAGGATTGCCTGCTGACCCATCCGGGGGTTGCGACCTGCGGCGTGGTGGGCAAACCCGATGCCCTGCGCACCGAAATCGTCAAAGCCTATGTCGTGCGTAAATGCGGCAGTGACGTGAGCGCCGAAACCTTGCAAACATGGTGCAAAACCCGTTTGGCCCGTTATTCTTATCCGCGGGAGATCACCTTTTTGGAGGCGCTGCCCATGACCGTGACCGGCAAGGTGATCCGCAAAGACCTCAAAGCGCTTGCCATAGGCGAGCTGACCGCATGACCGCCGCCCCCTTTAGCCACCCAAGGAGACCGACATGAAGTTGACCTCGCAGGCGCTGCCCTCATCCACAGGCTTCAAAGCCAACGAAGCTGCCCATCTTGAAGCGTTGCAAACCGTGCGTGACGCATCGGACGCCGCCGCATTCGGGGGCGGCGAGAAATCCCGCGCCCGCCATGAAAGCCGGGGCAAGATGCTGCCGCGCGAACGGGTGGCGAATTTGCTCGACCCCGGATCGCCTTTCCTTGAGGTCGGCGGGTTGGCGGCACACGGGTTGTACGGTGGGGCGGCACCATGCGCGGGTGTGATCGCGGGCGTGGGTCAGGTCCATGGCATCGATTGTATGATCGTGTGCAATGACGCGACGGTTAAGGGCGGCACGTACTTCCCGATGAGCGTCAAAAAACACCTGCGCGCCCAAGAGATCGCCGAGGAAAACCATCTGCCCTGTATCTATCTGGTGGATAGTGGCGGCGCGAACTTGCCCAACCAGGACGAGGTGTTCCCCGATCGTGATCACTTTGGCCGGATTTTCTATAACCAAGCGCGGATGAGCGGTAAGGGCATTCCCCAGATTGCGGTCGTCATGGGCTCGTGCACGGCGGGCGGTGCCTATGTGCCTGCCATGTCCGACGTGTCGATTATCGTCAAAGAACAGGGCACAATCTTTTTGGCCGGCCCGCCGCTGGTCAAGGCCGCGACAGGCGAAGTCGTGACAGCCGAAGACCTTGGCGGCGGTGACGTGCACACGCGGCTCTCCGGTGTGGCCGATTATCTGGCCGAGGATGACGCCCATGCGCTGGCCCTTGCCCGCCGTGCCGTCGCGGGGCTGAACCGTGCTAAACCTGCGACAGTGCAATGGCAGCCAAGCGAAGAACCGGACTATGACCCGGCTGAAATGCTTGGCGTGGTGCCTGCCGATCTGCGCACGCCCTATGACATTCGGGAGGTGATCATGCGGCTGGTCGATGGCAGCCGGTTTGACGAATTCAAAGCGCGCTATGGCGAAACGCTGGTCTGCGGGTTCGCCCATGTCAAAGGCTGCCCCGTGGGGATCATCGCCAACAACGGGGTGCTGTTTTCGGAATCCGCCCAGAAAGGCGCGCATTTCGTCGAACTGTGTTCGCAGCGCAAAATCCCGCTAGTGTTCTTGCAAAATATCACCGGTTTCATGGTGGGCCGCAAATACGAGAACGAAGGCATTGCGCGCCACGGGGCCAAGATGGTGACCGCTGTGGCATCGACCAACGTGCCGAAAATCACCATGCTTGTGGGCGGGTCATTCGGCGCGGGTAACTATGGCATGGCGGGGCGGGCCTATTCCCCGCGCTTTATGTGGACATGGCCGAATTCGCGGATTTCCGTCATGGGCGGCGCGCAGGCGGCAGGGGTTCTGGCGACCGTCAAACGTGACGCGATTGAACGCGCAGGCGACAGCTGGAGCGCTGAGGACGAGGCCAAATTCAAGCAACCTACCATTGATATGTTCGAGGAACAGTCGCATCCGCTTTATGCTTCTGCCCGGTTATGGGACGATGGTGTGATCGACCCGCGCAAAAGCCGCGATGTGTTGTCGCTGTCGCTTTCGGCCAGTCTGAATGCACCGATTGAGGATACACGCTTTGGCGTGTTCCGGATGTAAGGGGATCGCTATGACCAAGACATTGCAAGAGATCGTCGATGCCAACCCGGACGCGGAAACATTCCGTTTTGGCGACAACCCGAAACTCTGCGCGGATATCATCGCGCTGGTGCGCGCGGGCAAGAAAACCGCCACCTGCGAGGCTGCGTCAGCCTACGGCGCGGGCGGCGATGCCTACCCCGAGGTCGGCCGCCGCGATATCGCGCTGAACTGGGACGGCACGCCTGCCTTCATGATCGAAACGGTCGAGGTCTCCACCCGTCGTTTCAGCGAAATGGACGCCGAATTCGTGGCTGCACAGGGGGAGTTTCGCGATCTGAATGACTGGCGCGCAAGTTACGAGGCGTATTTCCACCGCACCTGCGGGTTCAAACCCGACATGAAGCTGATGTGCGAACGCTTTACCCTGATTGAGGATTACGCCTGATGGGGCATGATGCTTGGCTGTTGGGGGATTGGGTTCCTGACGGGGATGTAAATGGGGGCCAGCCCCCAAACCCCCCGGAGTTTACTTGGCAAAATGAAGATAGAACGGACCGAAGGAGAGGCGCATGTTTGACACGATCCTGATCGCAAACCGGGGCGAGATTGCCTGCCGGGTGATGGAAACGGCCCAAGCCATGGGCGTGCGTTGTGTCGCGGTATATTCTGATGCGGACCGCGCCGCGAAACATGTCGCGATGGCGGATTTGGCCGTGCATATCGGCGGGTCTGCCCCGGCGGAGAGTTATTTACGCGGTGATGTGATTATTCAGGCGGCGCTGGATACGGGCGCGCAAGCGATCCATCCCGGCTATGGGTTTCTGTCTGAGAACCCTGATTTCGTTGAAGCGGTCGAGGCAGCGGGTCTGGTCTTTATCGGGCCCTCCGCAAAGGCGATCCGTGCGATGGGGTTAAAAGACGCCGCTAAGGCGTTGATGGTAAAGGCGGGTGTGCCGGTTGTTCCTGGCTATCACGGTGCGGATCAGGACAACGCGTTACTGGCGGCCGAGGCGGGCAAGATCGGCTATCCGGTGCTGATCAAGGCCGTCGCGGGCGGCGGTGGCAAGGGTATGCGTCTGGTCGAAGCGGCGGTCGGATTTCAGGCGGCGCTGGACAGTGCGCGGTCCGAGGCGAAAACCGCCTTTGGCAATGCCGATGTGCTGGTCGAGAAATTCGTGACCAAGCCGCGCCATATCGAGGTGCAGGTGTTTGGGGACGGCAAAAATGCGGTTCATTTGTTTGAGCGCGATTGTTCGCTGCAACGGCGCCACCAAAAGGTGATAGAGGAAGCACCGGCCCCAGGCATGACAGCCGAAATGCGCGAGGCCATGGGGCAGGCAGCAGTGACGGCAGCCGAGGCGATCGGCTATGCCGGTGCGGGAACCATCGAGTTTATCGTGGACGGGTCTGATGGCCTGCGCCCCGACGGGTTTTTCTTTATGGAGATGAACACGCGGTTGCAGGTTGAGCACCCGGTGACAGAAGCGATTACCGGCGTTGATCTGGTCGAATGGCAATTGCGCGTGGCGGCGGGGGAAGATCTGCCGATGCGTCAGGATGAGTTGGGCATTCAGGGCCATGCCTTTGATGCGCGGCTATACGCGGAGGACGTGCCAAAAGGGTTCCTGCCTGCGACGGGCACGTTGACCCATCTGACATTCCAGCAAGGCTGCCGTGCCGATAGTGGTGTGCGGGCAGGCGATACGATTAGCCCGTTTTATGATCCGATGATTGCCAAGATCATTGTCCATGGGCCGACGCGGGATATCGCCTTGTCCAAATTGCGGGCGGCGTTAAAGCAATGCGAAGTTGGCGGAACCGTGACGAACCTTGCGTTTCTGGGGGCGCTGGCAGGCCATGATGGTTTTGGGGCGGGCGACGTGGATACTGGCCTGATCGGCCGCGAAATCGACACCCTGACCGTCGCACCTGACGTGCAGCCGCGCCACGCGGCGCTGGCGGGGATGGCTGCGTTGGGCCTGCTGGATCCTGCGGAGGATGCGGGGTTCACCTTGTGGCAACCGTTATTGCGTCAAGTGGGGCTGACTTGGGGTGGGGAGGATCACCTGCTGAAGGTACAGGTTATGTCGTCGCGCAAGCAGATTTGGCACGTGGACGGAACCGAGATCACGGCTCTGCGTGTCAGGGGCGGCTGGCAGGTCGGCGGGCAAACCGCTGCGGCAGTCGCGATACACGGTGGGCAGGTCACAGTGTTTGACGGCTATGGGCTGGTTTTTGAGGTGATCGACCCGCTCGCCCGTGCTGCTGGCGGCCATGGTGATGGCAATCTGGTCGAGGCACCAATGCCGGGGTTGGTGCGCAGCGTCGATGCCGTTGTCGGGCAAGCGGTTGCCAAGGGGGACCGTTTGGCGGTGCTTGAAGCGATGAAGATGGAACACAGCCTGCTGGCCGCGCGCGATGGTGTTGTGGCCGAGGTGCTGGCAGTTGCAGGGGATCAGGTTGAAGCGGGAGCGGCATTGGTCCGGCTGGAGGCCGCAGCCGAGGAAGGCGCGGCATGATCACGCTGCATCACGCGGAGCAAACCCGTTCGATGCGCACATTGTGGTTGCTGAATGAGTTGGAGGTGCCGTTCGAGGTGGTGGTGCACCCCTTCGACAAATCCTTGCGCGACCCTGCCTATCTGGCGATTTCCCCTGCCGGGCGTGTGCCATCGCTGGAAATCGACGGGGAAACCATGTTCGAGACAGGGGCCATTGGCGAATATTTGTGCGAGCGCTTCAGCCCTGAGGGGCTTGGCCGTATGCTTGGATCAGAGGACCGGATGGCGTGGCTGACTTGGATGCATTTCGCCGAGACCCTGTCGCAACATTGTGCTGCATTGACCCAGCAGCATATCGCTCTGCGCGACGACACCATGCGCAGCCCGATTGTAATGAAGCTGGAAGCCGCTAGGGTGGTGAAATGCTATGATGCGATTGAGGCGCGGCTGGAGGGTCGCGATCATTTGCTAAGCAGTGGCTTTACGGCGGCGGATATCGGGGTGGGGCAAGCGGTCTATATGGCGCAACATTTCGCCAGGCTGGACGCGCATCCACGGGTGGCGGAATGGTACGGGCGCATTTCAGCGCGCGCGGGATTCCAGAAATCACTGCCCCAAGGGGCACCTTTGTTTGCGCAGTCGTTCTTTGAACCGTGGCCAGTCGTTTGAGGCTCGTGGCGTTACTTTGAGTGTATTTGGCAAAATGAAGGGGAGGTACGGAGATGGACAAAGGCGTCTGTGAGATATTCGAGGTGGGGCCACGTGACGGGCTTCAGAACGAGGCACGCGAAATTCCGGTGGCCGAGAAGGTCGCACTGATCGATGTGCTAAGCCGGGCGGGGTTTTCACGGATTGAAGTCGCCAGCTTTGTCAGCCCCAAATGGGTGCCGCAGATGGCAGGATCGGGCGAGGTGTTGGCCGGGATCAAACGCGCCGAGGGTGTCCGCTATGCTGCGTTGACGCCGAACATGCGTGGGTACGAGGATGCGGTGGCGGCCAGGGCAGACGAGATCGCGATCTTTGCCTCGGCCAGTGAAGGGTTCAGCCAGAAGAATATCAATGCCAGCATCGACGAAGCGTTCGAGCGTTTTGCCCCCATTCTGGAAGAGGCGCGTCATGTGGACATGCCGGTTCGTGGATATGTGTCTTGCGTCATAGAATGCCCCTATGACGGGGCCATCGCGCCTGCGCAGGTTGCGGCTGTGGCCGACAGACTGTTTGCGATGGGCTGTTATGAGGTGTCTTTGGGCGATACCATCGGGGCGGGGACGCCTGACACGATTGCAAAGATGTTGCTGGCGGTGCGCGATGTGGTGCCGGTGGGGCGGCTTGCGGGGCATTTTCACGACACCAACGGCCGAGCGATTGATAACATCGATGCGTCGCTGTCTATGGGGGTGCGTGTGTTTGATGCGGCTGTGGGTGGTCTTGGCGGCTGCCCCTTTGCGCCCGGTGCTGCGGGGAATGTCGCGACCGAAGCGGTGAATGCCCATCTGACGGCATTGGGATATGAAACGGGGCTGGATCAAGAACTGATCGAGGAAGCTGCAACCATGGCACGGCAGATGAGGAACGGTTGATGTTCGAGACGATCAAGATTGAAACGGACCCGCGCGGTGTCGCCACGCTGACCTTGGCCCGCGAGGAAAAGCACAACGCCATGTCTGCGCAGATGATCGCGGAATTGACACAGGCGGCGGCGAAGCTGGGCGCGGATGATGCGGTGCGGGTTGTTGTCTTGACTGGCGCTGGCAAAAGCTTTTGCGCGGGCGGCGATCTGGGGTGGATGCAGGCGCAGCGCGAAATGGATGCCGCGACACGGTCGGCTGAGGCAGGCAAGCTGGCTGCGATGCTGGGCGCGCTGAACGCGCTGCCAAAGCCGTTGATCGGGCGGGTGCAGGGCAACGCCTTTGGCGGCGGGGTTGGCATGGCGGCGGTGTGCGATGTGGCGATTGGTGTGAATACCCTCAAGATGGGGTTTACCGAGACACGGCTGGGTATCATTCCCGCCACCATCGGGCCCTATGTACTTGCGCGTATGGGCGAAGGGCGCGCGCGTCGTGTGTTCATGTCGGCGCGTCTGTTTTCAGCGCAAGAGGCCGTGGATCTGGGGCTGTTGGCGCGGGTTGTAGCGGCAAGCGATTTGGATGCTGCGATTGAGGCCGAAGTCGTGCCTTATCTGTCTTGCGCCCCCGGCGCTGTGGCCGCCGCAAAGCAACTGGCCCGCGATTTGGGGCCGCGCATTGATGCGGATGTGGTCGGCCACACCATCGCAGCCTTAGCTGCTAGATGGGAGACCGAGGAAGCTGCCGAAGGTATCGGTGCCTTTTTCGACAAGCGCAAGCCAGCTTGGGTCAAGGGTTGATTTGACCTTGCGCTAAGTTACGGTGCCTGTGAGCGCGAGGGATTAGGGAAACATCATGCGGATTTTGTTTACGGGTGGCAGCGGCAAGGCAGGGCGTCATGTGGTGCCTTATCTGATCGGGCAGGGGCATCAGGTGTTGAACGTCGATCTTGAACCGCTAGATCATCCCGGCGTCGACAATCGCATCGCTGACATCACCGATGCAGGGCAGATTTTTGACGTGATGCAAAGCTATGCCAATCTGGGGGAGTTGGAGCAGGGCGAGGGCATCGCCGCCCTTGATGCTGTCGTTCATTTTGCAGCGATCCCGCGGATTTTGATCAAACCCGACAACGAGACATTTCGCGTCAACACAATGGGCACGTATAATGTCATTGATGCCGCTCTGAAGGCAGGGGTGCGCAAGGTGATCTTTGCATCCTCCGAGACGACCTATGGCATCTGTTTCGCGGATGGAGAGATGAAGCCGCAGTATATTCCCATAGATGAAGAGCACCCGACCGTTCCCCATGACAGCTATGCCATGTCCAAGGTTTGCAACGAGGCGACGGCGCGCAGTTTTCAGGCCCGGACGGGGGCCGATATCTATGGGCTTCGAATCAACAACGTCATCGAGCCTGATGAATATGCACGGATTTTTCCCAATTTTATCGACGACCCTGACCAGCGTCGCCGCAATATATTTGCCTATATTGATGCGCGTGATCTGGGTCAGATGGTGGCGCGCTGTCTGCAGGTCGATGGTTTGGGCTACGAGGTGTTTAACGTCGCCAATGACGACCATTCGGTGGACCGCACAACGGATGAGTTGATCGGGCACTATTATAGGGAGGTTCCGAAAACCCGCGAGATGGGCCAAAACGAGACGTTTTACACCAATAAAAAGGCCCGCGACATGCTGGGCTTTGTCCCCGAACACAGCTGGCGGGACTATGTTGATCCGGCTGCAGGATAACACGTCTGACGTTTGTCAATATCGCCTCGCGCACGTTATGACTGTGTTAATGAATGGATGCTTCAAATGTGGCGGGTTCTGTTGACCCTGACGTAGCGTGGGGGTAAACCCCAATAAGTTGGGTTCGCCGCCTGACAGGTAAGGCGCATTGCCGCCCCCCATACGCAAAAGGAGCTTCCCCTTGGACGAGATGATGCGGGAATACCTGCCAATCCTTATTTTCCTGGCCGTGGCCATCGGTCTTGGCCTTGTTTTAATGTTGGCAGCCGTGGTGATCGCGGTGCGCAATCCAGACCCCGAAAAAGTGTCGGCATATGAGTGTGGATTTAACGCATTTGACGACGCGCGGATGAAATTTGATGTGCGGTTTTACCTCGTGTCGATTCTTTTCATCATTTTCGACCTCGAAATAGCATTCCTCTTTCCCTGGGCCGTCGCCTTTCAGGATGTGAGCATGGCCGGTTTCTGGTCGATGATGGTGTTCCTGGCCGTGCTGACCGCCGGTTTTGCGTATGAGTGGAAAAAGGGAGCTTTGGAATGGCAGTAGCAGCCGCGGGGGCCAATACGGCCGGGATGGACCGTGATGTGGCCACCCAGAACCTGAACAAGGAACTGCAGGACAAGGGTTTTCTGCTGACCTCGACCGAGGATCTGATCAACTGGGCCCGTACCGGTTCGCTGCACTGGATGACGTTCGGTCTGGCCTGTTGCGCGGTCGAGATGATGCACACCTCGATGCCGCGCTATGACCTTGAACGCTTTGGCACCGCGCCGCGCGCATCGCCACGCCAGTCGGATCTGATGATCGTGGCGGGCACCTTGACCAACAAGATGGCACCTGCCCTGCGCAAAGTGTACGATCAGATGCCAGAACCACGCTACGTGATCTCGATGGGCTCCTGCGCTAATGGCGGTGGCTATTACCACTACAGCTATTCTGTGGTGCGCGGCTGTGACCGGATCGTGCCGGTTGACGTCTATGTGCCGGGCTGTCCGCCAACGGCAGAGGCGCTGTTGTACGGTATCATGCAATTGCAGCGCAAAATGCGCCGCACCGGAACAATTGTTCGCTAAGGGGCTGGTATGTCAGAACAACTGAACGAACTTGGCGCATATATCGAGGCAAAACGCCCCGACTGCATCTTGGGTTGGGAAATCGCCCATGGCGAGCTGAACATGGACGTGACCCAGGCAAATCTGCCGGGTCTGGTGGAGTTTATCAAAGGCGATGCAACTTGCCGTCTGACGTCTTTGGTCGATATCACAGCTGTGGATTACCCCGGTCGGGCCAAACGCTTTGACGTGGTCTATCACTTCTTGTCGATGTTCCAGAACCACCGCATTCGCCTGCGCGTCGCCGCCCGCGAAGAAGATATGGTGCCCTCGATTGTCGCCATCCACCCTTCGGCCAACTGGTTCGAGCGTGAAGTATTCGACATGTTCGGCATCCTGTTCGCAGGTCACCCGGATTTGCGCCGTCTGCTGACTGACTACGGGTTCCGCGGCCACCCGCTGCGCAAGGATTTCCCGACCACTGGCTATACCGAAGTCCGCTATGACGAGGTTGAAAAGCGCGTGGTTTATGAACCTGTGTCCTTGGTTCAGGAATATCGCCAGTTTGATTTCATGTCACCTTGGGAAGGCGCTGAATACATCCTTCCGGGTGACGAAAAGCCGGAGGCCAAATAATGGGAGGCCTGTGGTGGTTCATTCTTTCGGCCCTGACGATTATCCCGATGGTGAAGATTTTGCCGTTTTTCGGCATCAACAAATATTGGTCCGTGGCCTGCGTGGTCCCCTTTGGCACCATTGCGTTGCTGTGGTGGGTGGGCCTCAAACTGACCGAGTTGGAGCGTAAATGATGGACGGCACCAAAGGTTTCGAAGACGCCCTGACCGGCGAACAGAAGATCCGTAATTTCAACATCAACTTTGGCCCGCAACACCCGGCGGCCCACGGTGTTTTGCGTCTGGTACTTGAACTCGACGGCGAGATTGTCGAACGCTGCGATCCGCATATCGGCCTGCTGCACCGTGGCACTGAAAAGCTGATGGAAAGCCGGACATATCTGCAAAACCTGCCGTATTTTGACCGGCTGGATTATGTGGCCCCGATGAACCAGGAACATGCCTGGTGTCTGGCGATTGAAAAGCTGACCGGCGTCGAGGTGCCGCGCCGCGCCTCCTTGATCCGCGTGCTCTATTCCGAGATCGGCCGCATCCTGTCGCACCTGCTGAACGTGACCACACAAGCGATGGACGTTGGCGCGCTGACCCCGCCGCTGTGGGGCTTTGAAGAACGCGAAGACCTGATGATCTTTTACGAACGGGCCTGCGGTGCGCGTCTGCACGCGGCCTATTTCCGCCCCGGCGGTGTTCATCAGGATTTGCCGCCCGCCTTGCTGGATGATATCGAAGCTTGGGCTGAAAAGTTCCTGACCGGCTTTATGGTTGATATCGATGAGCTATTGACTGAAAACCGCATCTTTAAACAGCGCAATGTGGATATCGGCGTGATCAGCGCGCAAGACATCCAGGACTGGGGTTTCTCGGGCGTGATGGTGCGCGGCTCCGGGATGGCGTGGGATTTGCGCCGCGCAGAACCCTACGAATGCTATGATGAATTTGAATTCCAAATTCCGACCGGTGTGAATGGCGATTGCTATGACCGCTATTTGGTCCGCATGGAAGAAATGCGCCAGTCTACTTACATCATCCAGCAGGCGATCGCCAAACTGCGCGCGCCCGAAGGGCAGGGCGATGTATTGGCACGTGGCAAGATCACGCCGCCCAGCCGGTCCGCAATGAAGACCGACATGGAAAGCCTGATTCATCACTTTAAACTGTATACCGAAGGGTTCCACGTCCCCGCCGGCGAAGTCTATTGCGCCGTTGAAGCGCCCAAGGGCGAATTCGGCGTCTATCTGGTGGCGGATGGCACCAACAAACCCTACCGCGCCAAGCTGCGCGCGCCGGGCTACCTGCATCTGCAAGCGATGGATTACGTGGCCAAGGGCCACCAACTGGCGGATGTTGCGGCGATCATCGGTACCATGGATATCGTCTTTGGCGAGGTCGACCGTTGAGCCGGCCCTGCCTTTTCATTTTGCCAAATAAACTCCCGCCGGAGGCACCTGCCGTCTCTGCCAGAACGAAAGCCTGATCTGATGCTGCGCCGTCTACACCCTGACCAACCGACAAGCTTTGCCTTTACCCCTGACAATCAGGTATGGGCCGAAGCGCAGATCACCAAATACCCCGAAGGCCGTCAGGCATCGGCAATCATTCCGCTGCTCTGGCGCGCGCAAGAGCAAGAGGGCTGGCTAAGCCGTCCAGCGATTGAACATGTGTCCGAAATGTTGGGGCTGGCCTATATCCGCGGCCTCGAAGTCGCGACATTTTATTTCATGTTTCAGTTGCAGCCCGTGGGCGAGGTGGCGCATTTCCAGATTTGTGGCACAACATCCTGCATGATCTGTGGTGCCGAAGACTTGATCAAGGTCTGCAAAGACAAGATCGCAGCGCAGCCGCATCAAATCAGTGCGGATGGCAAGTTTTCGTGGGAAGAAGTCGAATGTCTGGGCGCGTGTTCAAACGCGCCAATGGCCCAAATCGGCAAGGACTATTACGAAGACCTGACCACGGATGGCTTTGCTGCAATGATCGATGAGATGGCAGAGGGCAAAGTTCCGGTGCCGGGTCCGCAGAACGGCCGCTACGCGTCCGAGCCTTTGTCCGGTTTGAGCAGCCTTCAGGATCACGACAGCGGCAAAACCCAATATAACGCAAGCGTGCAGTTGGCCGTTGATATTGGCGATACGATCAAGCGGATTGACGGGACCGAAGTTCCATTTACCGCCCCTTGGCAGGGTAAATCTGCCGATAAGAAAACATCAAAAACCGCCGCGCGTGAGGATCAAATGCCTCCTAGTGGCCCCGATGGTGCCCAAGGTGGACGCACGCCGGCAGAAGACGCCGCCCCACGTGACGTGGGCGACAGCTCGGATCAAAAATCAGAAGCCCCGGGTGAAGCCAAGGGCGATAAGGCCATCGCCAAACCCGCCCAAGGTAGCGTCGCACCCGAACCCAAAACACCTGCGCGCAAGCCCGGCATTGCCGTATCAGCGGAAAAGAATGCTGCTGCGACGGGCACCAAACCTGCAACTCTGGACGCCCCGCGCGGCGGTGCTGCGGATAACCTCAAGCTGATCAAGGGCGTTGGTCCCAAGCTTGAAAAGCTGGTGAATGACCTTGGTTTCTTCCACTTTGATCAGGTTGCCAGCTGGACAGCGGATGAGCTGGCTTGGGTCGATCAGCAACTTAGCGGGTTCAAGGGCCGGGCCAGCCGTGACGGTTGGATTGACCAAGCGAAAAAGCTGGCTGCAGGCGAGGAAACAGAATTCTCGTCCCGCGCCAAAAAAGATGATATCTATAAAGGATAATAAATCATCTTAAATGGTATGAAGGGACGGACATGACAAGTTTAACGGAAAAAGAACAGTGTAGACGTGGTTGTACGCGGTGGGGGGCTGGTATCGGCCTTGTTGCCGCTTTGTTGTTTTGGTTGGTTTTCGGCTGGGGCTTCTTGGTGTCGTTGATACTGGGGATCGTTGTTGGTGTGGTCGCATATTTCGTGCTTGTCAGCATGTGGTGTAGCAAGATTGTTGATACGCCTGCTCAAGCTGCGGCACCTGTGTCTGCAGCCCCCCCATCGGGGTCGGATGTAACGGCGGCGGCTGATGTCGGCGGTGCTGCGACCGAAGCAACGGCCGGTACGTCCGCTGCGGCTGCCACAACAGAAAAGGCAGCATTTTCCGGCGTTCAACCCAGCACACCCCTGAAAGGCCAAGAAGAACTGGCCGCGCGCAAGGGCAGCTATAAGTACGAGGCCCCGAAAGCCGAGAAAGCCGCCCCCAAAAAAGCGGCGGCAAAAAAGGCACCTGCTAAAAAGGCTGCGCCCGCCAAGAAAGCGCCCGCTAAAAAGGCGACCGCTAAGAAAACGGCACCTGCCGCGGTGGCGGATATCCCTGCGGCTGCAGTTGAAAGCAAGCCCAAAACCCTCAAGAAGGCGCGGGCAAGCGGTGCGGATGACCTGAAACTGATCAGCGGTGTTGGACCGAAGCTGGAGCAGACCTTGAACGAGCTTGGCTTTTACCACTTTGATCAGATCGCCAAGTGGGGCCCGGAAGAAATCACTTGGGTGGATGCGCGGTTGCGTTTCAAAGGTCGCATTCAGCGCGACGACTGGATGGCGCAGGCGGCAACTTTGGCTGCTGGCGGTGAGACCGAATTCTCTGCCCGCAAAAAGAAAACCTAAAGCAGGATATGGTGCCTGACAAATGACCGAAGAAGAAAACATCGCACTTGCCCGCAAGGGTCGGATGGTGGCTTTGGTCATTGCAGGCACCATGTTGCTTTGGATCGCTGTGCAATGGATTGCGCCAT
Source organism: Sulfitobacter marinus (assembly GCF_900116285.1). GTDB lineage: Bacteria > Pseudomonadota > Alphaproteobacteria > Rhodobacterales > Rhodobacteraceae > Sulfitobacter > Sulfitobacter marinus. The sequence goes on from NZ_FPAJ01000002.1 coordinate 616,739, forward strand.
ATTTCGGTTTGCCCGGACGCTATGCATTGTTGTTTGATTTCGCGGCCTTGGCGGCGTTGATCTGGGCGATGGTGAATGTTTACCAAATGCGCAAGGCCCGCATGGCCAGCGGCGACGGTTGAATAACGCGGTACGCCGCACAGGAATAGAACAGTAAGCGCAGCACGGCTGCGAGACATAAAGGGAAGCAATATGCTCCAGGATCAAGACCGCATCTTTACCAATATTTACGGTATGCACGACCGGACGCTTAAGGGCGCGCAGGCGCGTGGCCATTGGGATGGCACGGCGAATATCCTGAAGAATGGCCGCGACTGGATCATTGATCAGATGAAGGCGTCAGGCCTGCGCGGTCGCGGTGGTGCGGGCTTCCCGACGGGACTGAAATGGTCCTTTATGCCCAAGGAAAGCGACGGGCGCCCCAGCTATCTGGTGGTGAATGCCGACGAATCCGAACCGGGCACCTGTAAAGACCGCGAAATCATGCGCCACGATCCGCACACGCTGATCGAAGGCTGCCTGATCGCAAGCTTCGCCATGCAGGCCAACGCCTGTTATATCTATATTCGCGGTGAATATATCCGCGAGCGCGAAGCACTTCAGGCCGCGATTGACGAGGCCTATGATGCTGGTCTGGTGGGCAAGAACGCCTGCAAATCCGGGTATGATTTCGACATTTATCTGCACCACGGTGCGGGGGCCTATATCTGCGGCGAAGAAACCGCATTGCTGGAAAGCCTTGAGGGTAAAAAAGGCATGCCGCGCATGAAGCCGCCATTCCCTGCGGGGGCTGGCCTTTATGGTTGTCCGACCACGGTGAACAACGTGGAATCGATTGCCGTTGTGCCAACCATCCTGCGCCGCGGGCCCGAGTGGTTCTCGAGCTTTGGTCGCCCAAACAATGCCGGCACCAAGCTGTTTGCGATTTCCGGCCACGTCAACAACCCCTGCGTTGTCGAAGAGGCGATGAGCATCACCTTTGAGGAACTGATTGAAAAGCATTGCGGTGGCATTCGTGGCGGCTGGGATAACCTCAAGGCTGTGATCCCGGGTGGCTCCTCCGTTCCGATGATCCCCGGCGCACAGATGCGCGACGCGATTATGGATTTCGATTACCTGCGCGAGCAGCGGTCGGGGCTGGGCACGGCTGCGGTTATCGTCATGGATAACTCGACTGACGTGATCAAGGCCATCTGGCGTTTGGCCAAATTCTACAAGCACGAAAGCTGTGGCCAATGCACGCCTTGCCGCGAAGGCACCGGCTGGATGATGCGGGTGATGGACCGTCTGGTTTCTGGCGATGCCGAACCGGCAGAGATCGATATGCTATTGGACGTCACTAAGCAGGTTGAAGGCCACACGATCTGTGCCCTTGGCGATGCGGCGGCCTGGCCAATTCAGGGTCTGATCCGTCACTTCCGGGATGAAATCGAAGATCGCATCAAACATAAACGCACTGGCCGTGTCAGTGCCGTTGCTGCGGAGTAATCGCTATGGAAGCCTTCGCCACCTATAGCCATGCCATCACGTCCCTTGCCCTTTGGGCTTTGGTGATCACCGTTTTGAGTGGGTTCTCGACACGCGGGCGCATAGACGAAAACCGTGCTGAATGTGGCAAACCCAAGCGTAATTACGATGACCCTTGGTACCGTAGCGAACGCGCGTTCATGAACGCTGTTGAAACCTCCGGCCCCTTTATTGCGGCCACGGTCGCGGCCATTCTTATCGGCGCATCACCGTTTTGGGTGAACCTGTTCGCGTCGATCTTTGTCATTGCGCGTATTGCAATGGGCTTTGTCCACATTCGCACAACAAACCAACCAGCGCGGTCGATGTTTTTTGCGGTAGGGCTGGTGTGCATTCTTGGGCTGGTCGTACTGACAATCATGGCGGCGTTCTAGGCGGCGCATTACAGGGGGCAATTGCGCCCTTTTGGGTATCGCGCTGCTACGGCGTGGTGGACGGCATTTGATCCCGAGCGGGAGGAGACGGCAATGAAAGACATGCATCTGGCGGAACTCAACGTTGGTAGGCTTCTGGCCCCTACGGATGATCCGCGCGTCGCTGATTTCATGAATAACCTGGACCGGATCAACGGCTTGGGCAAACGGATGCCCGGTTTTGTATGGATGATGGAAGGGTCGGGGGAACCCGGCACTGGCAACACCGACGCCAAGATCGGCGGTGATCCGCAGTATGTGTCAAACCTGACCGTCTGGGAAAACGTCGAAACCCTTGAGAAATTTGTTTGGGGTACGATCCACAAACAATTTTACGCCCGCCGCGCCGAATGGTTCGAGGTTTTGGGTAAAATGCATTTCGTGATGTGGTGGGTGCCAAAGGGCCACCAACCTACATTGGAGGAAGCATTGGCGCGTTTGGATCATCTGCGTGAACACGGCGACAGCGACCATGCCTTTGGCTGGGCGCATTTGAAACAGGCTACGCGTTGGCGCAACGACGGATGCCAGCCCATAGCGGCGGAGTAATATGATGAGATTTTTCGTAATTGTTTTAACAATTGCTGCCGTTTTGGCGGGATGTACCTCTCAAGAGGAGCGGATCGCTTTTGACGGCATATATTTCAACACCAAACTCAGCAAAGTGGATGGCCAAAGGGATGTATTCACGCTGCTGGTCAAGAATGCGTCGCAATCCATCGATGGTGCCCGCGAAGCGGCCCGTTATGAGGCAACGGTGTATTGCGTGAACACATATGGCAGCTCTGACATTGTCTGGGTTGTGGGGCCTGACACGCCCGCGGATAATCTTCGTCTGGTTGATGATAGTTTGACCTTTTCTGGGTCTTGCCCTTCTTGATGGATTGCGCGACACACCGGATGCAAACGGCTGATTTCGGTATGTTATTGAATAGCAACGGTGTCAGTTCCCATATGCGGACGGGGCATTTGCCCCCCTGCATGAGGAGAGTAGAATGCGTAACGTTTTGACTGCTGTATTATCTGTGGCGTTGCTGGCCAGTCCGGCTGCGGCAAAGCCCGCTTTGCGAGATGTGGCTGCCGTTGATGACGCGCTGTTGGATTTGGGTTTGGCCGATCAGATTCGCAAAGAGTGTCCCGATATTTCCGCCCGCTTTCTGCGCGCGATCAGCTATTTGAATAATATTCACCAAACTGCGAGATCCTTGGGCTATACAGAGGCCGAAATTGATGCGTACCGCAAAAGCCCCGAGGAAAAAGCGCGTATGAAAGCCCGTGGCGCTGCATATTTAGAGGCAAATGGGGTCGATACTTCGGACCCACAAAGCTATTGTATGCTTGGGCGTACAGAAATCCAAAAATCGAGCCGTATCGGTTCGTTACTGAGAGCGAAATAAGCATATGAGCGATATCCGCAAGATCATCATTGACGGTAAAGAAGTCGAAGTCGAAGGGGCGATGACGCTTATTCAGGCTTGCGAGGAAGTTGGCGTCGAGATTCCGCGTTTCTGCTATCACGAACGTCTGTCGATCGCAGGTAACTGCCGGATGTGTCTTGTCGAAGTTGTGGGCGGTCCGCCCAAGCCTGCGGCATCTTGTGCGATGCAGGTGCGTGATTTGCGCCCCGGCCCCGAAGGCCAGCCGCCTGTCGTTAAAACCAATTCGCCCATGGTTAAAAAGGCCCGCGAGGGCGTGATGGAATTCCTGCTGATCAACCACCCGCTTGATTGCCCGATTTGCGATCAGGGTGGCGAATGCGATTTGCAAGATCAGGCAATGGCATACGGCGTTGATTTCAGCCGCTACCGTGAACCCAAACGCGCGACCGAAGACCTTGATCTGGGGCCGTTGGTGGAAACCCACATGACGCGGTGCATTTCCTGCACCCGCTGCGTGCGTTTCACCACCGAAGTCGCGGGCATTCACCAGATGGGCCAAACCGGCCGTGGTGAAGATGCCGAGATTACAGCCTATCTGGGGCAAACGCTTGATTCGAACCTGCAGGGCAACATTATCGATCTGTGCCCCGTTGGTGCGCTGGTGTCGAAACCCTACGCCTTTACCGCGCGCCCATGGGAGCTGTCCAAGACCGAATCCATCGATGTGATGGACGCGCTTGGGTCCAACATTCGGGTTGATACCAAGGGCCGCGAAGTCATGCGCATGTTGCCGCGTAACCATGACGGCGTGAACGAGGAATGGATTTCCGACAAGACGCGCTTTGTCTGGGACGGCCTGCGCCGCCAGCGTTTGGACACACCCTATATCCGCGAAAACGGCAAACTGCGCAAAGCCGAATGGCCCGAAGCATTGGCCGCCGCGGCCGCTGCGATGAAGGGCAAAAAGGTTGCCGGGTTGGTCGGTGATCTGGTGCCGGTCGAGGCTGCCTTCGCGCTGAAACAGCTGATCGAAGGGCAGGGCGGTGTTGTCGAATGTCGCACCGATGGTGCAAAACTGCCTGCTGGTAACCGTTCCGGCTATGTTGGCACCGCCACCATCGAAGACATTGATGATGCCAAGGCAATTATGTTGATCGGCACAAACCCGGCTGTTGAAGCACCTGTTTTGAACGCCCGTATTCGCAAGGCCTGGGCGCGCGGCGCAGATATCGGTCATGTCGGCCCGGCGGCTGATCTGACCTATGATCATGCGCATTTGGGCAATGGCCCTGCTGTCTTGAAAGATCTGCTAAAGCGTGATCATTCCGACGTGGCTGATAAGCCGTCGCTGGTAATCGTCGGCATGGGCGCACTGGTCCGCGAAGACGGTGCTGCGGTTCTGGCCGCCGCAATGGCTTTGGCCGAGGCAACGAAATCCGGCTTTATGGTGTTGCACACCGCCGCGTCCCGTGTGGGTGCGATGGATATCGGCGCTGTGACCGATGGTGGCGTTGCCGATGTCGTATCTGCTGATGTTATCTATAACCTTGGTGCGGACGAGGGCGATGTTCCTGCGGGCCCCTTCGTGATCTATCAGGGCAGCCATGGCGATCGCGGTGCACATCGCGCCGATATCATCCTGCCCGGTGCCGCCTATACCGAAGAAGCCGGGTTGTTCGTCAACACCGAAGGGCGCCCTCAACTGGCGGCCCGTGCCAGCTTTGCCCCCGGTCAGGCCAAGGAAAACTGGGCCATCTTGCGTGCACTCAGCGCCGAGATGGGCGCGACCTTGCCTTTCGATTCTCTGGTCGCCTTGCGCAAGGCGCTGGTGGCCGAGGTTCCGCATCTGGGAGATATTGATCAGGTTGCGGCGAATGAGTGGGTCGCGTTGCCACAGGCCGAAGTGGACAGCGCCGCCTTCCAACCAGCAATCGCTGATTTCTATCTGTCCAACCCCATTGCGCGCGCCAGCGAATTGATGGCGGAACTTTCGGCGAATGCCAAAGCCCGCCGCGAAGCGCCGATGGCGGCGGAGTGAGGGTTTTGGGAATGATGATGATCCCTGCTGTTATGGCCGCCTGCGAAGCGCAGGCCCCCATGGCAGAGGATTTCATTCCCGATTATCAGGGCGTGGAAACCAAATTGCTGGATGGTGATTTGGTGCAGTTTAACGTGGCCATGACCAAGGCGCGGTCGGCTGAAAATGTGGCGGATTATGCGGAGTGTGCTGCGGCGCGATATACCTTGATCCGGGGCTTTGGATTTGCCCGCCATGTACGTACAAATGTTGAGATCGTGGGTGGCGTCTGGCACGCAGATGCTGTTTACACCATCTCGCCAAGCCTGCCACGGGGCTTGAAGACAATTGATGCCGAAGTGACCGTGCAAAATTGCATGGAACGCGGCATACCGACGGTGTGAGGACCTATGGCTGACTTCTTTTTTAACACCACCCTTGGCATGATCCTGCTGATCATTGGTCAGATTCTCTTGATCGTGGTTCCGCTGCTGCTGGCGCTGGCCTTTCTTATGTATGCTGACCGCAAGATTTGGGCGAGCGTTCAACTGCGCCGTGGTCCGAACGTGGTTGGTGTGTACGGCCTGCTGCAATCCTTTGCGGATTTCGGTAAATACATCGTCAAAGAGATCGTGGTGCCTGCGGGTGCTGACCGGCCGGTGTTTTTCCTGGCTCCGATGATCAGTCTGGTCATGGCGCTTGTCGCTTGGGCGGTGATCCCGTTCAATGACGGGTGGGTGTTGTCCGACATCAACGTTGCCATCCTGTTTGTTTTCGCGGTTTCCTCGCTTGAGGTATATGGCGTGATCATGGGCGGTTGGGCCTCGAACTCGAAATATCCGTTCTTGGGCAGCCTGCGTTCTGCCGCGCAGATGATCTCTTACGAGGTGTCTATCGGTTTGATCATCATTGGTGTGATTATCTCCACCGGGTCGATGAACTTTAGCGGGATCGTGGCCGCACAGGACAGTAGTTATGGGTTGCTCAGCTGGTATTGGTTACCACACTTCCCGATGCTGATCTTGTTCTTTATCAGTGCCTTGGCTGAAACAAACCGCCCCCCGTTCGATTTGCCCGAAGCAGAATCCGAACTGGTTGCGGGTTATCAGGTTGAATATTCGTCTACGCCTTTCCTGCTGTTTATGATCGGTGAACTGGTCGCTGTTGTTCTGATGTGCGCGCTGATCTCGCTGATGTTCTTTGGCGGTTGGTTGTCCCCCATTCCGGGTCTGCCTGATGGCATCTTCTGGATGATCGCCAAAATGGGTCTGGTGTTCTTCTTCTTCTCCTTGGTCAAGGCGATCACACCACGCTACCGCTATGACCAGCTGATGCGTCTGGGCTGGAAAGTCTTCCTGCCATTCTCGCTTTTCTGGGTGGTTTTCGTGGCCTTTGCGGCAAAATTCGAATGGTTCTGGGGTGTTTACGCACGCTGGACAGTAGGGGGCTGATCCGATGACAGACTACACCCGTCACGCCAAATATTTCCTGTTGCAGGATTTCTATCATGGTCTGAAGCTGGGCATTAAGTATATGTTCAAACCTAAGGCGACGATCAACTACCCCCATGAAAAGGGGCCTTTGTCGCCGCGTTTCCGGGGCGAACATGCGCTGCGCCGCTATGCCAATGGCGAAGAACGTTGCATCGCGTGTAAACTCTGCGAAGCCGTGTGCCCGGCGCAAGCGATCACAATCGATGCGGAACCCCGTGAAGATGGCAGCCGTCGCACCACGCGCTATGACATCGACATGACCAAATGCATTTATTGCGGTTTCTGTCAGGAAGCCTGCCCGGTGGATGCGATTGTCGAGGGGCCGAATTTCGAATTCTCGACCGAGACCCGCGAAGAGCTGTATTATGACAAAGCCAAATTGCTGGAAAACGGCGACCGCTGGGAGGCCGAAATTGCGCGCAACCTTGAAATGGACGCACCTTACAGATGACCCAAACGCCTAACCCTTTTGAAGAAATGATGCGTCAGATGCAGGAAATGGCCAAGTCCTTTCCGGCGATGGATGCATTTTCGACCAAGGGGTTCGAGGCGATGATGGGCAAGATGCCCAAAGATGTGATGGAAACGTTGTTTGGCAACACGATGAACCCCGACGGGTTGGATGCCAAAACACGAATGCTGCTGACGATTTCGGGCCTGACCATGCAGGGGGCCCAGAATGAACCGGCGCTTAGGCAGGCCGTAATCCACGCGGTTGAGGCCGGCGCTCCCAAGCAGCATGTGATTGAGACGATTGGACAAACGGCGTTTTTTGCCGGTATCCCCGCCATGACCCGCGCGATGCAAATTGCGCAGGACGTGCTGGATGACAAGGAAGGTGACGCATGAGCGTTTTTGCATTTTATCTTTTTGCGATCAGCGTGATTGCAGGCGGGCTTTTTACCGTGATCAGCCGCAATCCGGTGCATTCGGTGCTTTGGTTGATTTTATCCTTTCTGAGCGCCGCAGGCCTGTTCGTGATGCTGAACGCCGAATTCGTTGCGATGCTGCTGATCATCGTTTATGTGGGCGCGGTCGCGGTTTTGTTCCTGTTTGTTGTCATGATGCTCGATGTTGATTTCGCTGAGCTGAAGGCGGAAATGGCGCGCTATATGCCGCTGGGTTTGCTGATCGGCTTGATCGTTTTGATGCAATTCGTGATGGCCTTTGGGGCATGGGATGCAAATGCCGCCGCCGAAGGGCTGCGCACCCAAGTGGTCAGCGACGAGGTGCAGAACACCGCTGCTTTGGGTTTGATCCTCTATGACGAATATTTCCTGCTGTTCCAGCTGTCCGGCTTAATCCTGCTGGTTGCGATGATCGGGGCGATTGTTCTGACACTGCGCCATCGTGGTGATGTGAAACGTCAGGACGTGGTCGCGCAAATGATGCGCGATCCGGCCAAGGCGATGAAATTGAATGATGTGAAACCGGGGCAGGGCCTGTAAGGGCTGCCCGAACAAGGATGTGATCCGATGTCGCGAACTACAATTGTTGTGTTGGTTGTCGTGCTGATCGTTGTTTTCGGCGGCTATAACATCATCGGATAACGGCTGGATATGGGGCTAAGCCCCACCGCCAAGAACGAAAGAACGCCCGATCCGGGCAAAGAACCGAGGGACGACATGATCGGAATTGAACATTACCTGACAGTGGCGGCGACGCTTTTTGTCATTGGCATTTTCGGGCTATTCCTGAACCGCAAGAACATCATCATCATGTTGATGTCGATCGAGCTTATGCTTCTCGCGGTGAACATAAACTTTGTCGCATTCTCGCATTTCTTGGGCGATTTGGTGGGGCAGGTCTTTACGCTGTTCGTTCTAACTGTCGCGGCTGCAGAAGCTGCAATTGGTCTGGCCATTCTGGTCTGCTTCAACCGCAACCGTGGATCGATCGCGGTTGAAGACGTCAACGTGATGAAGGGCTAAGGTCATGGAAAGCATCATTCTTTTTGCGCCACTTGTTGGTGCTTTGATCACGGGCTTTGGCTGGAAACTGATCGGCGAAAAACCGGCGCAGTGGTTTGCGACTGCGATGCTGTTTCTGGCGGCTGTGCTGAGCTGGGTCGTCTTCCTGACCTTTGATGGAGAAACCCAACATATCCAATTGCTGCGCTGGATCGAAAGCGGCAGCCTGTCGACCGATTGGGCGATCCGCATGGACCGGTTGACGGCGATCATGATGATCGTGATCACCACTGTGTCCAGCCTGGTGCATCTGTATTCATTTGGGTACATGGCCCACGATGAAAACTTTAGCGACGCCGAGCCCTATCGCGCCCGCTTCTTTGCCTATCTGTCGTTCTTTACCTTTACGATGTTGATGCTGGTGACGGCGGACAACCTTGTTCAGATGTTCTTTGGCTGGGAAGGTGTGGGCGTTGCCTCGTACCTGTTGATCGGGTTTTATTACAAGAAACCATCCGCCAATGCCGCTGCGATCAAGGCGTTTGTGGTTAACCGTGTCGGTGACTTTGGTTTCGCGCTTGGTATCTTTGGCCTGTTCTACCTGACTGACAGCATCAAGTTCGACGATGTATTCGCCGCCGCACCTGAGTTGGCGAACACGACCCTGCATTTCCTTTGGGCGGATTGGAACGCGGCGAACCTGCTGGCATTCTTGCTGTTTGTCGGTGCCATGGGTAAATCGGCGCAGCTGTTTTTGCACACTTGGTTGCCCGACGCGATGGAAGGGCCGACCCCTGTGTCCGCGCTCATCCACGCCGCGACGATGGTTACAGCGGGTGTTTTCCTTGTCTGCCGCATGTCGCCGCTGATGGAATTCGCGCCCGAGGCGATGATGTTCGTCACCTTTATCGGTTCAACCACCGCATTTTTCGCGGCGACTGTGGGGCTGGTTCAGACCGACATCAAACGCGTTATCGCATATTCCACCTGTTCGCAGCTGGGTTATATGTTCGTGGCTGCGGGCGTTGGCATGTATTCCGCCGCGATGTTCCACCTGCTGACCCACGCGTTCTTTAAGGCGATGTTGTTCCTTGGGGCTGGGTCCGTCATTCACGCGATGCACCACGAGCAGGACATGAACAACTATGGCGGTCTGCGCAAAAAGATCCCTTATACATTCTGGGCCATGATGATCGGCACGCTGGCCATCACCGGTGTTGGCATCCCGCTGACGCATATCGGTTTTGCCGGTTTCCTGTCTAAGGATGCGATTATCGAAAGCGCTTGGGCCGGTGGCACGTCCTACGCCTTCTGGATGTTGGTGATTGCCGCGGCGATGACCAGTTTCTACAGCTGGCGGCTGATTTTCCTGACCTTCTTTGGCAAACCACGCGGTGACAAACATACCCATGACCACGCACATGAAAGCCCGATGGTTATGCTTATCCCGCTGGGCGTTCTGAGCTTTGGTGCGATCTTTTCGGGGATGGTGTTTTACAACAGCTTCTTTGGTCATGCCGAAGATATCGGTGAGTTTTACGGTATCCCGATGGCCGAAATGGCTGCTGATGGTCACGCCAAGGTTGAGGGTGCCGAGGACAGCCACGCTGACGCAGGTCATGCTGACACGGGCCACGGCGATGATGCCCATCACGGTGCCAGCTTTGCGGGTGCGCCGGGCGAGGGTGCCTTGTTCTTTGGGCCTGAAAACACCGTCTTGGACGATGCGCATGCAGCCCCGGTTTGGGTCAAGGTCAGCCCGTTCATTGCGATGTCATTGGGCCTGCTGATGGCGGTATGGTTCTACATCTGGAACCCGACATTGCCGGGCCGTTTGGCGGCGAACCAACGTCCGCTGTATCTGTTCTTGCTCAACAAATGGTACTTTGACGAGATTTATAACGTGATTTTTGTCAAACCTGCCTCGGCCCTTGGTCGTTTCTTTTGGAAGCGCGGCGATGGCAATATCATCGACGGGACGCTTAATGGCATCGCCATGGGCATTATTCCCTTCTTCACGCGGCTCGCGGGTCGTTTGCAATCTGGCTACATCTTTACCTACGCCTTCGCCATGGTGATCGGGATCGCGGTCCTTGTGACTTGGATGACGATGAGCGGGGGGGCAAACTAATGGATCATCACTTGCTTTCCATCATTACCTTCATGCCAAGCTTTGCGGCGCTGATCTTGGCCGTTTTCCTACGCGGCAACGACAAAGCGGCCGCGCGCAATGCTAAATGGCTGGCGCTGATCACGACCACGGTCACCTTCCTGATCTCGCTGTTCATCCTGTTCGACTTTGACCCATCCAACACCGGGTTCCAATTCGTGGACGAGGCGACATGGATCATGGGCCTGAAATACCGGATGGGCGTCGATGGCATTTCGATCCTGTTCGTCATGCTGACCACATTCATGATGCCGCTGGTGATAGCCGCAAGCTGGAATGTGACGACGCGGGTCAAGGAGTACATGATCGCGTTCCTGCTGCTGGAAACGCTGATGTTGGGCGTTTTCATGGCGCTGGATATGGTGCTGTTCTATCTGTTCTTCGAGGCAGGCCTGATCCCGATGTTCCTGATCATCGGGATATGGGGCGGCGCGAACCGGATTTACGCGAGCTTTAAGTTCTTCCTCTATACCTTCTTGGGGTCGGTTCTGATGCTGGTGGCCATGGTCGCGATGTATGCGGATGCTGGCACCACTTGTATCGGCGGGTGCGAGGTCAGCCTGCTGACACACAGCTTTGCGTCCAAAACATTTTCGGTTGCAGGGTTCACTGTTATCGGCGGCATGCAGACCATGCTCTTCCTCGCTTTCTTTGCCAGCTTTGCTGTGAAAATGCCGATGTGGCCCGTGCACACTTGGTTGCCAGACGCACACGTTCAGGCCCCGACAGCCGGTTCCGTTGTGCTGGCTGCGATCCTGTTGAAAATGGGCGGCTACGGTTTCTTGCGCTTCTCGCTGCCGATGTTCCCGGTCGGGTCTGATGTATTGGCACCGCTAGTGCTGTGGATGTCCGCGATCGCGATTGTTTATACATCGCTGGTGGCGCTGGTTCAGGAAGACATGAAAAAGCTGATCGCCTATTCATCCGTCGCCCACATGGGTTTCGTGACAATGGGGATCTTTGCCTTTAACCAGCAGGGCCTTGACGGTGCGATCTTCCAGATGGTCAGCCACGGCTTTATCTCGGCTGCTTTGTTTTTGTGTGTGGGCGTGATTTACGACCGGATGCACACTCGTGAGATTGACGCCTATGGCGGTCTGGTGAACCGGATGCCCGCCTATGCGCTGGTGTTTATGTTCTTTACCATGGCCAATGTTGGTCTGCCGGGCACCTCCGGGTTTGTCGGCGAATTCCTGACGCTGATGGGCATCTTCCAAGTGAACACTTGGGTAGCTGCGGTTGCAACAACCGGTGTTATCTTCTCGGCGGCCTATGCATTGTGGCTTTATCGCCGCGTTGTGATGGGCGACCTGATCAAGGAAAGCCTGCGCACCATCACCGATATGTCGACCCGCGAGCGTTGGATTTTCGCACCGCTGATCGTCATGACCCTTCTTTTGGGCGTCTATCCGGCGCTGGTGCTTGATATCATCGGGCCGTCGGTTTCCGCCCTTGTTGCTAGCTATGATACGGCCCTGGAGGCGGCAAATGTCGCTGTCCAGATGGCCTCAGAATAAAGGACCGCGCGATGATTTCCGCAGATCTGAATGTCATCCTGCCCGAAATTGTGCTGTCGCTGTTTGCGATTTTTGCGCTGCTAGGGGCGGTCTACACGTCAAAAGATAAAACCGGCAGCTTGCTGGTCTGGGCGACGTCTGTGGTGATGATCCTGCTGGCAGTATGGATCGGCATGACCGGCACGGGCGAAACCCGCATCGCGTTCAACGGGCTGTTCATTGAAGACGGATTTGCCCGCTTTGCCAAGGTGACGATCCTGCTCAGCGCTGCTGCGGTGCTGAGCATGTCGAACGATTACATGCGCGCACGCGGATTGCTGCGGTTTGAATACCCGGTGTTGATCGCGCTGAGCGTGGTCGGCATGATGATGATGGTCAGCGCGGGCGATCTGATGGCGCTTTATATGGGTCTCGAGCTGCAATCGCTGGCATTATATGTGGTTGCGTCCCTGCGCCGCGACAGTATTAAATCCACTGAAGCGGGTCTGAAGTATTTCGTTTTGGGGGCCTTGTCCTCGGGGATGCTCTTGTACGGGACATCGCTGATCTATGGCTATGCGGGCACCACACAGTTTGCAGGCGTCATGAACGTTGCACAATCGGGCAGCACGTCACTGGGGTTGCTGTTCGGCATCGTATTTCTGATGGCCGGTTTGGCGTTCAAAGTATCTGCCGTACCGTTTCACATGTGGACGCCCGACGTATACGAGGGCGCGCCGACACCTGTGACCGCGTTTTTTGCAACCGCACCGAAAGTGGCGGCGATGGCGCTGTTCGCCCGCGTGCTGCATGACGCCTTTGGCAATGCCGTCGCGGATTGGAGCCAGATTGTTGCGGTCTTGTCCGTATTGTCGATGTTCTTGGGCGCGATCGCAGCGATTGGTCAAACCAATATCAAACGTCTGATGGCCTATTCCTCGATTGCACATATGGGCTATGCGCTGATAGGTCTGGCCGCAGGAACGCAATTGGGCGTCAAGGCGATGCTGGTCTATATGGCGATCTATGTGACGATGAATATCGGCACCTTTGCATTCATTCTAAGCATGGAAAAAGACGGCCAGCCGGTCGCGGATATTTCCGCGCTGAACATGTATTCCAAACGCGCACCGGGCAAGGCGCTGGCCATGCTGGTTTTGCTGTTCTCGCTGGCGGGTGTACCTCCGATGCTGGGCTTTTTCGCCAAATTCGGCGTATGGCAAGCAGGTGTTGATGCGGGGCTGATCTGGCTGGTCGCGGCAAGCGCTGTCGCATCTGCGATTGGTGCCTATTACTATCTGCGCATCGTGTTCCTGATGTATTTCGGGGCGGAAGGCGATGATCGCCTGGATGGTGGTCAAAACGGTCTTTTGACCGGGTTCCTGATTGCTTCAGCGGTGATCATGGTGGTCGGTATCGCGAATATGTTCGGCGTCGAGGAAGCTGCCATTCGGGCGGCGGCGACGCTGGTTAACTGATCCGGTGGTGGGACCCGTGAGTGAGGAAGCCTCCGGCGGGGATATTTATAAGCCAGAGAAGCAGGGGGCGTCGTGGCCGGAAGGCTACGGTCGGCTCGTGTTTGAAACCCTCGATTCCACGTTAAGCGAGGCCGCACGCCGTGCGCCTGACCTGACCGGTCCGGTATGGATATTGGCCGAGGAACAGACCGCAGCGCGGGGTCGGCGCGGGCGGTCTTGGGCGACGCCAAAGGGCAACTTTGCGGGCACTTTGATGATGCGCCGTATCGAAGCGCCGGGTGTCGCGGCCCTACGCAGTTTTGTGGCGTCACTGGCATTGCGGCGCGCGTTTGTGCGGGTGACGGGCGATGACGGGGCGTTTACCTTGAAATGGCCAAATGACGTGCTGCTGAACGGTGGCAAAGTGGCCGGTATATTGCTTGAGAATATCGGCGATCATCTGGCGATTGGCATTGGCGTGAATCTAGCCCACGCGCCAAGCGCGGATCAGGTCGAACCCGGGGCCGTGCGCCCTGTATCGGTGATTGGCGAGACCGGGCGAACGGTATCTCCCACCGCTTTACTTGACGCATTGGCTGTTGAATATGCGGTACTTGAGACACAGTTCCAGACCTTTGGTTTTGCCCCGATCCGCACGGCCTGGCTGGCCCATGCGGCGCGTTTGGGCGATGAAATCCTCGCACGGACTATGCGCGAAGAGACGCGCGGCGTGTTTGAGGATGTGGATGAACAGGGCAGCCTGATCCTGCGCACCCCAAAGGGGCGGGTGCCGATCACAGCGGCGGATGTATTTTTCTAAAACGCAAGGGAGGGTCGTTTCATGCTATTGGCGGTTGATTGCGGCAATACGAATACGGTTTTTTCCATCTGGGATGGGACGCAGTTCATTGGAACGTGGCGCACCTCAACAGAGTGGCAACGGACCGCAGACCAGTATTATGTCTGGCTCAGCACCTTGATGAAGTTTCAAAAGGTCGAGGCCGATATCACGGATATGATCATCAGCTCGACCGTGCCGCGGGTTGTTTTCAACCTTCGGGTTCTGGCTGATCGGTATTTTCACACGCGGCCCATCGTTGTGGGCAAGCCTGAATGCAGGTTGCCGGTGGATGTACGGGTCGATGCGGGCACCGCCGTGGGGCCGGACCGATTGGTAAACACCGTCGCTGGATATGATCTTTTTGGCGGCGATCTGATCGTGGTGGATTTCGGCACCGCGACCACCTTTGATGTTGTTGCATCCGACGGGGCGTATATTGGCGGCGTCATCGCGCCTGGCGTTAATCTCAGCCTTGAGGCATTGCATAATGCGGCGGCGGCCTTACCTCATGTAGATATTTCCAAACCGCAGGCGGTGATTGGCACAAACACGGTGGCCTGCATGCAATCGGGCATTTTTTGGGGTTATGTCGGTCTCGTTCGTGAGATATGTGCCCGGATAAAGGCGGAGCGTGAGCGCGAGATGCGTGTGATCGCCACCGGCGGGTTGGCCCCGTTGTTTCAGCAGGCAGTCGACCTGTTCGATACCTACCAAGATGATCTGACAATGCACGGTTTGACCGTGATTTATAACTATAACAAGGACACCGCTTAATAATATGAGCAGCGAAAGATTGATCTATCTGCCCCTCGGTGGGGCAGGTGAAATTGGCATGAATGCCTATGTTTATGGATACGGGAAACCCGGCAAGGAACGACTGATTGTTGTCGATCTTGGCGTGGCTTTCCCCGACATGGACACCAGCCCCGGCGTGGATTTGATCATCCCCGATATCGCCTGGCTGGAAGAACGCCGCAATCAGATTGAGGCAATTTTTATCACCCACGCGCACGAAGACCACGTGGGCGCGGTTGCGCATACCTATGACCGTTTGCGCGCGCCGATCTATACGCGCAAATTTACGGCCAATATCGCCAAGCGCAAGATGAGCGAATATAACCACCCTGATGACGCGGTAACGACCGTGGCACCATGGCCTGCAACGACCACAGTTGGTCCGTTCACGGTTGGCTTCTTGCCGATGTCACACTCGATCCCTGAATCGTCCTCGCTGGTCATTGATGTGGCGGGCGACCGGTTGATCCACTCGGGTGATTTCAAGATCGACATGACCCCGGGCGTGGGCGAGGCCTATGATCCCGAGCTGTGGGCCGATGTATCCAAGAATGGCGTCAAGGCGTTGATCTGCGACAGTACCAACGTGTTTTCGCAGCACCCGGGCCGGTCGGAAGCGACCGTTGGGCCAGAGATTGAAAAACTGCTTGGCACCGCAGAAGGCATGGTTGTCGCCACGACCTTTGCATCGAACGTGGCCCGCGTCAAAACGCTGGCAGACGCTGGCGAACGGGCGGGGCGGTCTGTCGTTCTGTTGGGCCGTGCGATGAAGCGGATGGTCGAGGCGTCGCTTGAAACCGGCGTGATGAAGGATTTCCCGCCGGTGATCAGCCCCGAGGATGCGCGCGGCGTTCCGCGTGAAAACCTGATGCTTCTGGTGACCGGATCGCAGGGCGAACGCCGTGCGGCATCGGCACAGCTGGCCCGTGGGAAATACATGGGGCTTGAGATGAAGGAAGGGGACATGTTCCTGTTCTCGTCCAAGACCATCCCCGGCAACGAACGCGGCGTGATCAAAGTAATCAATGCGTTCTCTGAGATGGGCGTTGAGATTGTTGACGACAGTTCGGGCCTGTATCACGTGTCGGGCCATGCGAACCGCCCCGATCTTGAGACGTTGCACGATGTGGTTAAGCCGCAGATCCTGATCCCGATGCACGGCGAACACCGTCACCTGCGCGAGCATGTGAAGATCGCCAATGGCAAGGGAATCAAGGGCGTCTTGGCCGTTAATGGCATGATGATTGACCTGTCCGGAAACGAGCCCAAAGTCGCGGAATATGTCGACAGCGGGCGCACCTATTTGGATGGCTCGACGCAGATTGGCGCGATGGACGGGGTCGTGCGCGATCGTATCCGTATGGCGCTGAACGGGCATGTGACTGTGACAGTCATTCTGGACGAAAACGACGAAGCCTTGGGTGACCCGTGGGTCGATGCCATGGGGCTGCCCGAGCAGGGTCGGTCAAAGGCGTCGCTGGTTGAGGTGCTAGAGGCTGATCTAGGTCAGTTCATCGGCCGCGCCAACGCCAAGACGTTGCGCGACGATGACAAGCTGCATGACGGTCTAAAGCGCGTTGTGCGTCAGTCAGCCAATGACGAGATCGGCAAGAAACCCGAAGTTACGATCGTGGTCAGCCGCCTCAGCTGATCGCCTGAGAAAACTGCATTTGCGCCGCGTGGATCAATTGATTTGCGCGGCGTTTTTGTTTCTCGGGGCCTGATAAACGAACCGCCTAAACGAAAACGGGCGCAAGGTTTCCCTCGCGCCCGTTTTCTTGAGCCTCTACCGGTGTTTAGTCGCGGCGTTCCGCAAAGCTGAGGCCGATAAATTCAGGGGTGTGTTCGCCCAAACCAACGACTTTGTTGTCGTTGCGGTTGTTCTGATTGCGGTTTTCGTTGCGGTTGTTACCGCGCCCGCCACGACGGTTTTGCTGCTTGTCGTGCTGGGGTTTGTCATCTTGCCGCTTCTCATCTGACTTCACCGCTTTTGGTTCTGGCTGCTGTTCGGCCTTTACCTCTGGTGCTGTGTCGGCTTCTGGCGAGTCCGCTGTGACGGTTTCGGTCTCAACCTTCGCCGCCTCGGGCTTCTTACGGCTGCGGCTCCGCGTGCGCTTGGGCTTTTCTGTCTTGGTGGCGTCGTCTTGCGTTGCGTCTTGGACCGCTGGCTTGTCGGACTTGCCAGCGTCATCAGTGGCCGATTTGGCTGGGGCCTTGTTGCCCAGCGGGTTTTCGATGCGCGGGATCTCGCGTTGAACCAGACGTTCGACATCGGCAAGGTTCTTTTCATCGCGCGGAACGCAGATCATGATTGCCTTGCCATCACGGCCAGCACGACCGGTGCGGCCGATACGGTGCACATAGTCTTCGGCATGGGATGGCACGTCAAAGTTATAGACGTGGCTGACCGACGGCACATCAAGGCCGCGCGCGGCGACATCTGACGCCACGAGAAACCGCAGATCGCCATTACGGAAACCTTCAAGAGTTTTGGTGCGTTGGCTCTGGTCCAGATCGCCGTGGATCGGTGCCGCGTCATAGCCGTGTTTTTTCAGCGACTTGGCGACCGTGTCCACGTCCATCTTGCGGTTGCAAAAGATGATCGCGTTGGTGCACTTATCACCTTCTGCATCGATCAACGCACGCAGAACATTCCGTTTTTCCGTTGCTTCGCGATCCTTGCGCGAGGCGGTCAGCATCAACACACCTTGTTCGATATTCTCGCCTGTGGTGGCCTGACGTGCTACTTCGACACGTGTAGGGTTCGACAGGAAGGTGTTCGTAATACGCTCGATCTCGGGGGCCATCGTGGCCGAGAAGAACAGCGTTTGCCGTGTGAACGGCGTCATCTGGAAGATGCGTTCGATATCGGGGATGAACCCCATATCCAGCATCCGGTCTGCCTCGTCGATCACCATAATCTTGACGTCGGACAAGATCAGCTTGCCGCGCTCAAAATGGTCGATCAAGCGGCCGGGGGTTGCGATAAGAACATCAACGCCTTTGTCGATCAGCTTGTCCTGCTCACCAAAGGATACGCCGCCAATCAGCAGCGCCTTGGTCAGTTTCAGGTGCTTTGTGTAGGTGTCAAAGTTTTCGGCAACCTGTGCGGCCAATTCCCGCGTGGGGCACAAAACCAGGCTGCGCGGCATGCGCGCACGGGCGCGGCCACGGGCAAGCATTGTAATCATGGGCAGGGTAAAGCTGGCTGTTTTGCCGGTGCCGGTTTGGGCGATTCCCAGCACGTCCTTGCCTTCTAGGGCGGGGGGGATCGCGCCCGCCTGGATCGGCGTCGGGCTTTCGTAACCGGCCTCTTGGATAGCTTTGAGTACTTTTGGATTGAGATTCAGATCAGTAAATTTTGTCATGTGTGTCCGATGGTAGCGGACAAAATCTCGGCCCGCGGCAGCATTCATGTCGGCCCGCATGGCCCAAGGGGCGGAGGGACTCCGCGACATGTTGTGAACCCATTAACAAAGACTCTGCAGCAGGTCAAATGGCTGCGCTAAACGCCTGTGTAATTAGGGAAATGCTGGTTAACATGTGCCGAGAGGCCCATCTCTACCTCACGTAGAAATCCACGATCTGCCAAGCGTTTTCGCAAGCCTGGGTTGTCGGCGCAAACCTCGTCAAAAAACGCCCTCAGGCCGGGTTCTCCAGTCTCGCTTTCGATCTGCATGAACAGCTCATGCATTGACAGGCCGCCTTTTTCATGGGGCTTGTTGGGGGCCAGCTCGGGGCGGTAGCTGCCCTTGGTCACGCGGTAGCGATAGGCGGCGATCCAGTCCTCCCATGTTTTTGCATGGAGATGGGCCAGATCTATCCCGTCTTGGCGGTCATGGCAGGCCAGCTTTTCGCCGTCCTGAAACACGTTGTGGATACGGACGTGTATTTTTGGCAGGCCCATGCGCACAAAAACCTTACCGGCAAGGTGACTCAGAAACCCGCCTTTGATTTGCTTGCCATAGGTCGGATATAGCTCGGCCGTAATTCGGGCGCGGTCGGGGCCGCTTGGAATGAATGCTTTGAACGCGGACGTGCTGCCCGACAGCTGCTCCATCGGGCGGATGCGTGTGGCGGGGGGATGGGTGGGGCGCTTGGCCAAAATCTGCGCGATAGGGCGGTCCGCGACCAGAAATTCATCCACATCCATATGGATCATCCAGTCCACCTCGGCCCTTTTGTTATAGGCATGGGTGGCGTTGGCAGTCTGGCGCACTTGGTGCATGTCTGGACGGTCTCGCTTGCGTTGCTTCCAGTATTTGTCATCGCAGGTGATCACGCGGATTTTGGGATGTGCATTCAGATAATCAAATGCTTCCGGGTTCGGGGCATCAAGATAGATATAAATGCGGTGCGCGCCTGCTGACAGGTGATAAGCGGCGAACTGCAAAATGTCGCGCGTGGGCGCAAGAATGGTTGAGGCGATGCCCCATGTCACGTCAGTCATGGGGCGAGTTTGCGGCGTCTGAGCGCTGCTGGCAAGCCAAAGCTAGACCATCATTTCCTTGGTCGCGGTCAGGCGCACGTCGGGATAATCACGGTCAACGCGGTCGATATCCCACTGCAGGCGCGTCAAGTAAACGACGTCGCCGTCATGGTCATGGGCGATATGCTGTTTGTTGGCTTCGATAAATTTATCAACGGCTTGGCGGTCGCCATTGACCCAGCGTGCCGAGGTGAATTGCGACTGTTCGAACCGCACGGGCAGACCGTATTCCAATTCGATCCGGCTGGCGAGAACCTCGAACTGCAATTGCCCTACCACGCCCACAACAAAGCCCGACCCGATGGAGGGTTTGAACACCTTGGCCGCGCCTTCTTCGGCAAATTGCATCAGCGCCTTTTCCAGATGTTTGGATTTCATCGGGTCGCCCGCACGCACGCCTTGCAGCAGTTCGGGTGCAAAGGACGGGATGCCGGTCACGCGGATCGCCTCGCCCTCGGTCAGGGTGTCGCCGATGCGCAATTGGCCGTGGTTGGGGATGCCGATGATGTCGCCAGCCCAGGCCTCCTCGGCCAGTTCGCGGTCAGCGGCAAGGAACATCACAGGGTTGGTGACGGCCATCGATTTTTTGGACCGCACATGGGTCAGTTTCATGCCGCGGGTGAAATGGCCCGAGGCAAGGCGGACAAAGGCAACGCGGTCGCGGTGTTTGGGGTCCATGTTGGCTTGGACCTTGAAAACAAAGCCGGAAACCTTGGGTTCTTCGGGCAGGATTTCGCGTGGCTCGGCCTTTTGGATCTGTGGCTCGGGGCCGTAGGTGGCGATGCCGTTCATCAGTTCCTTGACGCCAAAGGAGTTGATCGCGGAGCCAAACCAGATCGGGGTCAGCGATCCTTCGGCCATCAATTCGGCGTCCAGCGGTGGCATCAATTCACGCACCATTTCAAGGTCTTCGCGCAGCTTTTCCAGCAGATCGGCGGGCACATGTTCGGCCAGTTTCGGGTCGTCCAACCCTTCAATGGCGATGCTTTCAGACACTTTATTGCGGTCGGCACGGTCCATCAATTCCAGCCGGTCGCGCAGGATGTCATAGCATCCGATGAAATCGCGGCCGACGCCAATGGGCCAGCTGGCCGGGGTCACGTCAATGGCAAGGTTTTGCTGAATTTCGTCGATGATCTCGAACACATCGCGGCTTTCGCGGTCCATCTTGTTACAAAACGTGAGGATAGGAAGGTCGCGCATGCGGCAGACCTCGAACAGCTTTTGCGTCTGGCTTTCCACGCCCTTCGCGCCGTCGATCACCATCACGGCGGCGTCCACAGCTGTCAATGTGCGGTAGGTGTCTTCGGAAAAGTCCGAGTGACCGGGCGTATCGACGAGGTTGAACCGGAAATTCGTGTCTTTGGTCATGAAATCAAACGACATGGCCGATGCGGAAACCGAAATACCCCGGTCTTTCTCCATCGCCATGAAATCCGACCGCGTGCGGCGTGCTTCGCCCTTGGCGCGGACCTGACCGGCCATCTGGATCGCCCCGCCAAACAACAGAAATTTTTCCGTCAACGTGGTTTTGCCCGCATCGGGGTGCGAGATGATCGCGAATGTGCGGCGCCGTGCGATTTCGGCGGGCAATGCGGGGCGGTTTGAGGGGGTATCTAACATGGATTGGCATATATCCATGCCCATAGATACGCGCAAGAGTGCGCTCCGCAGGGCGGGAGACAATTGTCTATGGGGTTTTAGGGAATTGATGTAAACCAAACGCCCATGACAGATAGGGAGAGTTAGAAATGGACCTGAAAGAACTCGCAGACGCGCTGGTTGAGGGCTGCCGCACCGGCCGCGAGGTTGAAAACCTGGACAAGCTATATGCGCCCGATGCGGTTTCAGTCGAGGGGGCGGACTATGGAAATGGGCGCGAAACCAAAGGTTTGGACGGGATTAAGGGCAAACACGCCTGGTGGGACAACGCGATGGAAGTCACTCGCCAAGAGGTCAGCGACCCGATGCTACATGGCGATGATCGTTTCGCAGTAATTTTTGATGTGGCGGCGCGCGACAAGGAAAGCGGGCAAAGCATGGAGATGAAAGAAGTCGCGATTTATCATGTCGCGGGTGGCAAGATCGTCCGAGAGGAGTTTTTTGGCTAACAGATCGCTTAGCGCATGCTGGCCTTGCGCAATAGCTCTGCCGCGTCGGGACGGTTCAGCAGGGGTTCGCTGACGTCCAGCCCGTCATGGCGGCGGTCCGTATGGCCGGGGATCAGGTCGCCCAAGGCGTCTGATAATTCTTGCGGTAGGACTGCTTTGGTTCGGCTGTCGACCAGCATGGATTCTGCCGCGATCCCTTCGGCATAGATGATCTGGTGCCCGTCAAACAGCAGTTGGAAATAATCCACGAACCCGCCATCCTGCACGCGCACACTATAGCCGTTCACCAGATGGCGCGCCTTGACCAGAAGTTCGGAACGGCCCGCGCCGATGCTGTCTTCGCGCTGATAAATGAACAGGCGGTGATCGGGGCTGACGATCAGATCGTTGGTGTTATTCAGGGTTCCGGCGGCGATAAAGATCGGGGCGAATTCGCCCACGGCGCGCACTGTGCTTTGGCTGATCCAGCGCACCGATTTGATCCCGTCGTCGCGGGTCAAAACACGGTCGCCGACCTGTAACTCTTCGATGGGGCGCTGTTCGCCGGACGCCATCGTAATATGGGTGCCACGGGTGAACGAAACACAGGCGACCTGCGCGAATTTCTTATGTGCGGTAACTGTATCAATACCAACAAGCCGGTATTCAACCTGAGAAGATAGAGCGCTGAATGGAAGTATATAGATTTCGGCGGCGTGATTGCTTTCATCTACCTCGACCAGAACAATCGCGTCCGTCGTTTGCCCGTCCGGTGTCATGAAGGTCAGGGCGCAATCCAGATGCAGCCGCGCGCCAGCGGTACCAGCCTCGGTATCGGGTGCAACTTCAAAGCTTTGTGTGGCAGTCGTCAGCATCGACAGCCGTTGAGGTTTAGACCCGTAGGTCAGCTCGTAGACATCATCCAGCAACAGTTCCGAGGCAAAGGAGATTGCATCCCCCATATTGGCACCATCGGTCGCGACAAGATGCGTTGCCCGGTAAACCGGAACGCTTTGTGGCGGGGCTGGCCTAATGGGTCTCATTGCTAAATCATGCCTTTTGTGTGACGTTAATGTGCCTAAAATCCACTTTGCAATATGATTGTGGCGGCAACGGGTCAAGTGCGTGGTCTTTTGCTGGCATTCCGCATGTGAACTTTGCTGGTGCTGGCCGCGTTAAAAATGATACGAGCAATCTGATATCAGGAGGGACACAAGATGGATTTGGGAATCAAAGGCAAACGTGCATTGGTATGCGCATCGTCCAAAGGGCTGGGACTGGGTTGCGCAGAGGCATTGGCCGAAGCAGGTGTTGATCTGGTGATGAACGCCCGCGGCGGTGACGCGCTGCAAGCGGCAGCCGAGCGGATCAGGCAGGATTACGGGGTAGAGGTCACGACCATTGTCGCTGATATTGCCACCGAAGACGGGCAAAAGCTGGTGCTGGACGGCGCAGGGCAGATCGACATTCTGGTCAATAACGCAGGCGGCCCGCCCCCTGGCATGTGGCAAGACTGGGATCGTGACGATTTCATCAAGGCGCTGGATGCGAACATGTTGACCCCCATCGCGATGATCAAAGCGCTGGTGCCCGCCATGATGGACCGGGGCTGGGGCCGTGTGGTGAACATTACCTCGCAATCCGTGCGCGCGCCAATTGGCGTTCTGGGGCTGAGCAACTCTGCACGCACCGGTCTGACCGGATATGTCGCGGGCACCTCGCGTCAGGTGGCGGGCAAGGGCGTGACCATTAACAACCTGTTGCCCGGTATTCACGCCACAGACCGCGCTGATGCGCTGGACGGTGCTGTCGTCAAGCAAAAGGGCATCACGCTGGAGGAAGCACGCAGCGAGCGGGCGCAAGGCATCCCTGCTGGACGCTATGGCACACGCGGGGAGTTCGGAGCGGCCTGTGCCTTTCTTTGTTCGCAACATGCGGGTTTCATCGTAGGGCAGAATCTGCTGCTGGATGGCGGCGCGACCAATCTGACGATGTAAAACCTTTGTCGGCAGCGGGGCTCTCTGGGTGCCGCTGCCGCTCAACCGGCAATTGCTACAGGCGATCACAATTGCGACAGGCCAGATGTGACCAGATGGCGTGGGGGCGGCGGCTCGGCTAGGTTTTTCTGCAAAGAATTTAATCAAAGGTATCCCACAATGGTCCCCGTAATCTTCATCGCCGTTTTTGGCGTCATCGTTGTGGCCAGCCTGTTGGTCGCACCGCGCCGTGTTTCAATCGAAGGGTTCTTTGGCGGGGTGACGTCGGCGGGCCATGCGCCGGGGCTTTGGACATTGGTGCTAAGCCAGGTCACCACATGGATTTTTGCCCGTTCGCTGATGAACGCGGCGATTTTGGGATATTACTACGGCATCGCGGGCACCTTGGCCTATGCCGCCTATTACGGATCATTTCTGACAGGCGGCTTTATCGTGGGCCGTCTGCGCGAAAACGGGTCAATGTCGGTGCAAGACTGGCTTGGCGCGCGGTTTGGGGCGGCTGGCAATGGCTGCTATAATCTGGTCATCGCGCTGCGCCTCTTGTCCGAAGTCTTTGCCAACCTGCTGGTCGTCGGGCTGATTTTTAATGCCGTATTGGCAGGCAGTGGCACGACCGCGATCCTGATCGTCGCCCTTATGGGCCTTGTCTATTCCGCTTGGGGTGGCCTGTCTGCGGCGCTGCGCACGGACGTGTTGCAGATGCTGGTGTTTCTGGTCGTCTTTGGCGTGGCCTTTGTTTTTTTGGTCGCCAGCCCCGGTTTCGATCTGGGCGCGGTAGTCACGGCACCCGGCACGGCAGGCAGCTATAATGGTTGGGTATTGCTGGCGGTGGCGTTGTTGCAGGTTTTCTCCTATCCCGCGCATGACCCTGTGATGATGGATCGTGGTTTCATCGCGGACCGGGACACAACACGCCGTTCTTTCCTGCATGCCTTCTGGATATCGACACTCTGCATTATCGGCTTTGGCTTTTTCGGCATTCAGGCCAGCCTTGTCGGGGTCGAATACGAGGGCGAATTAATCGGCACTTGGGGCAAGATGTTCCCGGCTTGGGTCTTTGGCGCGCTGATGATTTCATTGCTGGTCTCAGCACTTAGCACGTTGGATTCCGCGCTGGCATCAGCCGCACGGCTGGTGGTCGAAGAGTTGAAGCTGGTCCCGCGCAGCCTGAATGGTGGGCGCATGGTCATGGTGGTCTTTATGATCGCGGGTGCTGCGCTGACCTTGTGGGGGAATGCGACGCTGTTTGATGCCGTGGCCGTGTCTGGCACCGCGTCAATGTTTCTGACGCCTGTGCTCATCGTGGGGCTGGTGATGGGGCGGCAGATTGCGGGCTGGTCTTATTTCGGGGCCTTTGGTGCGGCGATGTTGGGGGCGTTTGCCTATTTCGGGCGGGGCTGGACCCTGTTCGCCGCGATCTTGCCAGAGGGTCACAAATACGAACAATTGCTGGCCATCTGTGTGGTCGTTTTGGTCGCAGGCTTTGCAGCGGTGCTTGCGGGCGCGCGGCGGGGCTGATAGCGGTTTTCCGAGCGGATTGATCGGATAAGACAGCAGCCCATGACGGAAGTTCAGCCTCGGCTTGAAATCAAAAACCTCAAGCGTAGCTATGGCGGGCGCCCTGTTGTGGACGACGTCAGCCTGAAAATCATGCCCGGCCAAGTGACCTGCCTTTTGGGGCCGTCGGGGTGTGGGAAATCGACCACCTTGCGGATGATTGCCGGCGTTGAGATGCAAGATAGCGGCACGATCCATGTGGATGGCAAGCTGATTTGCGACACCGTGTTTCGCGTCCCGCCAGAGCGGCGCGAAATTGGCCTGATGTTTCAGGACTTTGCCCTGTTTCCGCATCTTACTGTTGCTGGCAATGTCGGATTTGGCCTGAAAACCGGCACCAAAGCCGAGCGCCGCGCGCGGATCGAAGAATTGCTGGAGCGGGTGGATCTGCTGCGGTTTATCGACGGCTATCCGCATCAGTTGTCGGGCGGCGAACAGCAGCGTGTGGCGCTTGCCCGCGCCTTGGCACCGCGCCCTAAAATTATGCTGATGGACGAGCCGTTTTCCGGGCTTGATAACCGTCTGCGCGATGACATCCGTGATGAAACGCTGGGTATCCTCAAGGAAGAGGGGACCGCAGTTTTGCTGGTTACCCATGAGCCTGAAGAAGCGATGCGCATGGCGGACGAAATCGCCCTGATGCGCGACGGCAAGATCGTCCAGCAAGGCGCGCCCTATAATGTTTATACGCGGCCAATTGACCGGGCTGCGGTGGCGTTTTTTTCGGATGCGAATGTGTTGCGGGCAGAAGTATCAGGCGCGCTGGCCCAAACACCTTTCGGGCGCTTTCTGGCTCCGGGTATCCCGGACGGCACCAAAGTGGACATCGTATTTCGCCCACAACATGTGCGGATCGATTTCGACCGGGCAGGCAAGGGGCCATTGCCCACGGCGACCGATGGCACGGCTGCACGGGCGGTGGTCGCACGGGCGCGGTTTATGGGCAACGAAAGCCTTGTTGAATTCGTGATGGATTATGACGGCAGCACCCTGCGCGCGACCGTGCCCAACGTGTTTTTGCCGCAACCGGGGTCGGTGATGTGGTTGACGGTCCGGCGCGACCGCTGTTTCGTATTTCCAGCAAGCTGAAAGGGCTCCCATGACGCAAACACTGATGGTGGAATTCGGTATGGGATCGTCCCTGCGCCGTGCCGATTATACGCAAGCGGCTGAACGGGCGGTGCGCGATGCGCTTTGGCATAACTCGATCAATCTGGCCGAGCTGTTCGGCTTTGATAAATCCGCGATGAAAATCAGGCTGGATGTGGGGGTGCAGCAGCCGGATCAGGTTGACGCAGATGTGCTGCGCGCGGTGTTTCCTTACGGCGATGTCACTGTGAATGTGCAACGCGGCGGCTTGGATGTGCCGCGCCCTGACGGCGACGGCAACCCGACGATCATGGCGAATGTGGCGCTGTCCGTGTCCTTTGACATGGAGCGCGCCGATGTCTGAACAACGCATTATCATCGAGATGGGCATGGGCAACGATCTGCATGGCATGGATTACACCAAAGCCTGCGCCCGCGCGATTGAAGACGCCTTGCGCCATTCCTCATTGCCACTGTTTGGTGTGCTGGATCTGCCCCATGATGCAATGCGGGTGCAGGTCACGGTCGCGGTGCAGGACCCCGATCAGGTGGATATCGATGCGCTGGCGGCCAAACTGCCGCGCGGTCGTGCGCAGGTGAGGACCGTTTTCGGCGGTTTGAACGTGCCCAGCGGGGATGAGGTGATCGTCGTCGCGCAGGCCAGCGTCGAGGCGTTTTTGCCCAAACAGGATGGTTGGCGTTTGCGGGATCCGTCGTAAAAGAGATTCTATGCCTTCGGCGAGGATTTTATGCCATTTGGAATTTGACCCTGTGGGGTAAACAGTTCCGGCAGTGGCTCCGCATGTTCGATGAGGTCCAAACGCAGGGCGACGTCGATGTTTTGGCTTTCGTCCCACCCTTTTAGAATCCAACTGCGGGCGTGGTGTTGCAGGGACGCCGGGTGCAGGATCAGGCTGCGGAGGGTCGCGCCGGGGCTATTGTAAACGATCTTGAGCTTTTGACGGGCACGGATGGCGGCGCGCAGGATCGGCAGGTGGCCCATACCACGGGCGGCGTTGGCAAAGGGGTGTTCGATCTGCTGCCAATCGCTGGTTGGTGGCGTGGCTTCCAGCGGAAGGCTGGCGTCGATCTTGGCCGTCAGCGACGTGGCTGCGGATTTCAGGGCAGGGTCGGTGGTTTCCAGCACAATGGCGAGGGCAAGCTGCAAGGCCTCGATCTCCGGATCGGTCAGAGTGAGTGGGGGTAGCGTCGTGGCACGGGTAAGCCGGTAGCCCGCGCCGCGGGTTCCGTTCACAGGCACGCCTGAGGATTGCAACCGCCCGATGTCGCGGTAGAGCGTGCGCAGTGACACGCCTTGCGCCTCCGCCAGATCCTCGGCCCGGTGCAGGGCATAATCGCTCAATGTGGTGAGCAGGGCAAAAAGGCGGTCGGAACGGTTCATGGGGACTTTGTGGCATAAAACTGCGGTGTGGCCAAGATAACTGCCAAAAAACTGTCAGTTGTTGGCGTGCGCTACGCCCAGAGGCTTGAAACAGGCGCAATTCGCAGAGTTGAGCAGTGTTTCCCACTTCAAGCCGGCCCCGGTCGCGCCTAAACAGAATGGGATTTGGACGCTTATGGTGCGTCCGCCTGTTTTGGATGTGGAGAAAACTATGCTTAATAATATCGGCCTTCCTGGCCTTCTGTTGATCGCTGTTGTTGTGCTGGTCCTGTTTGGACGCGGCAAGATTTCCAGCCTGATGGGTGAAGTTGGCAAAGGCATCACCAGCTTTAAGAAGGGCATTAACGAAGGTGAGGAAGACATCAAGAACGCCAGCGATGACACTGCTGAGCTGTCTGATGATGCGGCCGCTGTGACTGAGATCAAGACCGACAAGGACAAGGTATAACCTGCCATGTTTGATATGGGGTGGTCGGAGTTATTGGTCGTTGGCGTCGTGGCCTTGATCGTGGTGGGGCCCAAGGACCTGCCTGTCTTGTTTCGCAAGGTGGGCCAGTTTGTCGGCAAAGCCAAAGGCATGGCGCGCGAGTTTAGCAGTGCCATGAATGACGCCGCAGACGATACCGGCATGCGTGAGATGTCATCGGGGTTGAACAAGTCGCTTAAGGCGGCAACAAATCCGTTGGGCACCGCAATGGACGAGGTCAAATCGGCGACTAAATCCCTGACCAACATCGACCCCGACAGCGAGACCGGCAAATTGGCGGCCAAGCGCGCAGAAGACGCCAAAAAGATGCAGGCCGTGCGCGACCGCACCATTGCAGAGCGTAAGCAGCGCGAGGCCAAAGAGGCCTTGGCGGCAGCGGATGCAGAAGTGTCGAAGCTGGCCAAGCCTGCGGCCAAGAAGGCTCCAGCCAAGAAAGCGGCAGCGAAACCGGCAGCGGCGAAAAAAGCGCCTGCCAAGAAGGCTGCTGCCCCCAAAGCTGCGGCGGCGAAAAAGCCGGCAGCCAAGAAACCCGCGGCCAAAAAGCCAGCGGCAAAAAAGAGTGATACATGACTGCTTCGGACGATATAGACGACAGCGCCGCCCCGCTGATCGAGCATCTGGCAGAGTTGCGCACGCGGCTAATCCATTCGGTGATCGCGTTTATCATCGGGATGGTGATCTGTTTTACCGTTTGGAATCCGATATTTAACTTCCTGACCCATCCGCTGTGTTCGGCCATGGCCGAGCGCGGCCAAGAGGATTGCGGGCTGATCCTGATCAAGCTGCAGGAAG
Organism: Sulfitobacter marinus; assembly: GCF_900116285.1. GTDB lineage: Bacteria > Pseudomonadota > Alphaproteobacteria > Rhodobacterales > Rhodobacteraceae > Sulfitobacter > Sulfitobacter marinus. Next base: position 646,140 of record NZ_FPAJ01000002.1, read on the forward strand.
GCTTCTTTGTCGCGATTTCGATCTCGCTTTTGGGCGGTCTGGTTTTGGGTTTCCCCTATATCAGCTATCAGCTGTGGCGGTTTGTGGCACCGGGGCTGTATAAAAATGAAAAGGGCGCGTTTCTGCCCTTCCTCATTTCCAGCCCGTTGATGTTTTTCTTGGGCGCGGCCTTTGCGTTTTATGTGGTCACACCGCTGGCGTTCGATTTCTTCCTGGGGTTCCAGCAAGCGGGCACCTTGGTGGGGGATACGGGGCCTGACGGTCAGGGTATTGCCGCGATTGCCTTTCAGGGGTCTGCGCAGGAATACCTTAGCCTGACGATCAAATTCATCGTGGCATTTGGCCTGTGTTTCCAGCTGCCTGTGTTGCTGACACTGATGGGCAAGGCCGGATTGGTAAGTTCCGAAGGCCTTGGTAATGTGCGCAAATATGCGGTTGTTGGCATCTTGGTACTGGCCGCTTTGGTGACGCCGCCGGATGTAATTACGCAGGTCATTTTATTCGTGGTGGTCTATGGGCTTTACGAAGTGTCGATCATGCTGGTGCGCCGTGTCGAACGGCAGCGCGAGGCCAAGCTGCGCGCCGAGGGTTATTACGATGACGAAGACCCCATGTTTGCGGAATTCGACGAGGACGACGACAAGTGATCGATGACCCGTTAGATCGCATTGCAGCGGCGCTTGAGAGGATATCTCCTGCGCCGCTGGAGGCCCCCGACTTTGACGGGGCCGGGGCTTTTGTCTGGCAGACCGGACCGGATCAATTGGTGCCTGTGCCAAAGGTCAGCAAGATTGATCTGGACTTGCTGGTGGGCGTCGATCGCGCGCGCGATACCTTGTTGGCCAATACCGCACAATTCGCCGCTGGTTTACCTGCCAATAACGCGTTGCTATGGGGCGCGCGAGGTATGGGGAAATCCAGCCTTGTCAAAGCGGTACATGCCCATGTTCAGGCGACGCATAGCGCGTTGCGCATTGTCGAATTGCAGCGCGAGGACCTGCCTTCGGTGGGGCGTTTGCTGGCCCATCTGCGCGATGCGCCGCACCGGTTTATTCTGTTCTGTGACGATCTGAGCTTTGGCAATGATGATGCGCAGTACAAGTCGCTCAAGGCGGTGTTGGATGGTGGGATCGAGGGGCGGCCTGATAACGTAGTGCTCTATGCCACGTCGAACCGCCGTCATTTGATGCCACGCGACATGATCGAAAACGAACGCGGTTCCGCGATCAATCCAGCCGAAGCGGTCGAGGAAAAGGTTTCGCTGTCAGACCGGTTCGGCCTGTGGCTGGGCTTTCATGCCTGCGACCAGCAGCAGTATCTAGAGATGATCCAGGGCTATTGCGATGCGCATGAGGTCGATATTGATCCGGCGACGCTGCAGGCCGAGGCCATCGAATGGCAGGCGACACGCGGGTCGCGGTCGGGCAGGGTGGCTTGGCAGTATTTCGTTGATCTGGCGGGCCGTCGCGGCGTGACGCTGTAACCATGTCTGCGTTAGGGGCTGACCCCTTCGCCCTGTTTAGGACATCGGGAAGCGGATCAGTTCAGGTAGGGTGATGGATCAACGCTGTCAAAGCCGTTGCGGACTTCGAAATGCACGAAAGCATCTTCGCCGCTGCGCAGCTTGGCGATGGGTGCGCCTTTCGACACGCTGTCGCCCTTGGCAACGCTGACATCAGTGACATTTGCGTAAACGGTCAACAGGTTATCGGGGTGACGGACCACGACAATCGGAATGCCTTCGGCGCTTTTCGTGATTGCAGCGACAGTGCCGCTATCTGCTGCCTTAACAGTGGTACCGGGGGCTGCCTTGATATTGATCCCCTCGTTTTTACCCTTTGAATAGGCGCGAATAATGCTTCCCTGAACCGGCGGGGTCATGCGGCCAGCCGTTGTGGGTTTCGTGGTTTTGCCAACATCTGCCACCGGCTCTGCGGGGGCGGGCTGGGTTGCAGCGGGTTTGGGCGCGGGTGGTTCGGCGGGCGGCAGCGGTTTTGCGGCGCTCGGCGGGGTGGGGGTTGGCGATCCGGCACCGGGCAATGTTGTGGTCACCGGCGTGGCCGTCGCGGTTGCGACAGGGGTCTCACGGGTTGGCGCGGCTTGCTGGGGGACGGGGATCAGCAGGAACTGTCCTTCGCGGATCGAGAAATCGGCCCCCAGACCATTCCATTCCGCCAATGTTTCGACGGGCACGGCATAAAGCCGCGCGATGGTATAGGCGGTCTCGCCCCGTTCGACCCGATGGCGCACAGGCTCGCGGCCGGTCTGCTTAAGGGGATTTTCGCTGGTTTGCGCGGCAGGCAAGGCGGCGGTTTGCACGCTGGAGGATTCAGGCACGCGGTTGATTGCGCTGCCTGCAAGTGTCTGAATATCAACGGCTTGTGTGGTGATCGGGCCGGTGCCAGAGGCGCCGGTTGCGGGGGATGGCTCCGCGACGCGGGTTTCAAGGGCGATAATCTCGCCTTTGCGCAAGCGGACGTTTGGATCGATGCCATTGTAGCGTGACAAAGCATCGGCGTCGGTACCAACCCGGCTGGCCACGTCGTTCAAGGTGTCGCCCTGGCGGGCGACCACGACCTGATAGTTCGGATAAGAGATCACACCGCGATTGTCGGGCATCGGTCTGACCGCAAGTGGGCCGGTTGCAGCGTCGGCTGTGGTGAAACCATCACCGAAACCGCCGCGCAGATCGAAATCAAGGGGCCGCTCACATGCGGCCAGCAAAAGCGCACTGCTTCCTGCCAGAACCGTCAACCTAAGGGTTCGGGTCGCCATCGGATGGATCATCTGCTCGTCCTCATGTCTTGCACGACGTTTCGTCTTTGGTCTCCATGTGGTCTGGAGTTGCCCTGTCTATACAGCATTTAGCCGTCTTTGCCCATTCCTTCAAGCAAAGGGACAAAGCGCACCTTGCGCAGTTCATCATACTCGAGCCCGGTTTCGGTCTTACGCACCCGTATCAGATGCTGCACGGCGTCGGACTGGCCAACGGGCACCACCATAATACCGCCGATTTTCAGCTGTGCGACCAAGGGGCCGGGGGGGTCCTCTGCGGCGGCGGTCACGATGATGCGGTCAAAAGGGGCCTGTTCTGGCAAGCCAAAGCTGCCGTCGCCAACAATGGCCGTGATATTGGTCAAATCAAGCGCTTCAAAGATTTCGCGGGCTTCGTGGACCAGCCTGCGGTGGCGGTCGATGGTATAGACCCGGCGCGCAAGCCTACTGAGGATCGCGGCCTGATAGCCGGAACCGGTGCCGACCTCGAGCACCTTATCGCGGGGCGAGACTTCAAGCGCTTGGGTCATCAGAGCCACAACGGATGGCTGACTGATGGTCTGCCCGCAGGCAATGGGCAGGGGCATATCCTCGTAGGCGCGCGCGGCGAACAGGCCACGGATGAAGGGACCGCGGTCGATCTGCTCCATCGCGTTAAGAACACGGGCGTCGGTCACGCCCTTCGAGCGCAAAGCATAGAGGAATTGCATTTTGCGTTCCGCGGCCGAGATGTCCTCTTCTTCGTTCATGTATTGATGGCTTCTAGGGAGGCGAAGCTATCATGGGCGGTAAAGTCGGCGCGCATGGGGGTCACGGTAATATAGCCGTTCAGGTTCAGTGCCGCATCGGTGTGGGCCGCCGTCGGTATCTGCTGGTCGGCCCCTTGGATCCATAAATACCGACGCCCTTGGGGCGAGACATGCGGGGTGGTGGAAAAACTGGTCTCGCTGCGGATCCCTTGGGGGGCGAGGCGGATACCTTGCACGTCAGCGGCTGCAGTGGGCGGAAAGTTAACGTTATAAAACAAACGGTAGCCGTCAATATGCGCCGGCGTGGCGTCGAGAATGCGGCGGATCACATCCGCGCCATGCTCTGCCGCGGCCTCGAAGGCGTCGTCAAGAACGCGGTTGGCCGGGCCAAAATATTGCGACATGGCAACGGCTGGAATACCTTGAAGCGCGGCTTCCATCGCGCCACCGATGGTGCCGGAATACATTGCGTTTTCAGCAGCATTATTGCCCCGGTTGACGCCTGACAGAACCAGATCTGGAGGGCTGTCTTTCATTGAATCGTGCAGGGCGGCTAAAACGCAATCGGCGGGGCTGCCTTCGATAGAAAACGCGTGTTTGCCGATCCGTTCAACCATCATTGGACGGGTATAGCTGATGCAATGGGCCACGCCGGATTGTTCATAGGCGGGGGCGACTGTCCAGACCTCGCCCGTGGGGCCTGCAATGGTGGTGGCAATGGCATGAAGCGTCTTGAGGCCCGGTGCGTGGATGCCATCATCGTTGGTAATTAGAATGCGCATAATATCCCCTTTGCGCCTTGATAAGCGAGGGATGTGGGCGCGGCAAGGCAGGAGCCTTCGGCGAGGATATTTTTAAGCCAGAGAAGCGGACAGAGCGGCTAAAATGTCAGCCGCCTGGATGTGGGGGCTGGCCAGATCATCGCGGGATTCACCGGGATGGAACCGTGCGCGGGTTGCCGTGGGCATGGGCGCGGGTGTCATGATGTGAACCTGCGGACCGATTTTGGCGGCCTCGGCCTGCCATGATCTGGCAAGGGCGATTTGGGCTGCTTTGGTGGCACCGTAGGCCCCGTAGAACTTGGATCCGACCACCGGATCGTCGAAAAACACCGCTTGACCCGATTGCGCCAGCAAGGGCGATACATAGGTGATCAGGGTCGAAGTGGCGGTGATGTTGCAGGCCACGGATTTTGCCATGTCTTTGACATCGATATGATCGGTGGGGGCAAGGGGGGCTGCGTGGATCGCGCTGTGCATCCACAGATCAAGGCTGCCCCAACGGTCATAAATGCCACGGCACAGGGTCGCCATGGCATCGGCGTTTGTGATGTCCATGGGGGCCAAGGTGGCACTGCCGCCACGGGCTTGGATGCGGTCATCCAGTTCCTCGAGCGCGCCGGTGGTTTTGGCCACGGCGATGATGTGGTGGGTGTCGCAGAGCGCTTCGGCCAAAGCAGCCCCAAGGCCGCGCGAGGCGCCTGTGATCAATGCAGTTTTTTGTGTCATGGGTGGGGATATGCGCGGGGGAATGCGCCGCGTCAAGGGGGCGCTTGGCCCTGGGGTCGATGGCCGTGCCTCGTTAACCTTTGCGGTGATAGGTAAAGGTCAGCCGCGAGAGGTGGTCAATGGCCTGAACGGGCAAGCGCGCGCCGATCGTCACGCGCAATGCGCGATTGGTTTCGTAGATAAATTCGGTTGGATAGATGTCGCGTATGATGGCGCTGATCGTCGTTTTGCAATCGACATACAGTGCAAGGGTTTGCGGTGCGCTGTCTTGCCAGTTCAGCCGCAGCGTGCTGCCTTGGCGCGCGCGCTTTGGTCGCCATGCCGGTTGCCCCCATTTGAGGCTCTCGTCGAGGGGGCCCACATCTGCGTCTTGTGCGGCCTTGAGGATAAGCGCGCGCATGTCGCAAAACTGATTGCGTGCTGCGGCGGGCCATGGGGCGATTGTACTGTCGAACGGGTTGGTCATGTTTGCAGGTTGCACGTGACGGGCCAGGCGATCAAGTGCGGCTGCGGCGGATCGGCGGCGACCTATGCCCTTAAGACGCGGGAAGCTGCAAAACTTTGGCTTTCTGGCCGATGCCAATCACGATGGCGCTGTCGCTGATCGCAGCGAGCGTGCCGCCCGCAATCGGGTCGCCCAGTTTAACACGCCTGATTTTGCCATTGCGTTCACGCACCAACGCCCCGGGATCTGTCACGCTGCCGAAAATCCCGATGAGGGACACGGCGGGCAGGGCGACTTTTTGGGTCGCGAGCGCAATGACTTTGGCCGGGGTCGGCGTGCCAATTTCGTCTGTGGACATGTCAGCCTTTCTTGTGCGCCATGATAAGGGCGGCGGGTATTTCAAAGCTGTTAGCAAAGCGGGGACTGGAGCTGAAGGCGTCGTTGCCGCAGCAAGCAAAGACCAGCCTAAGACGTCGGCAAAGCTTTGCCACGCGTATCCTACGCAAAACAGCGCAGGGGCATGAACCTCTGTGCTGTAGATGTCTGATAATGGGCGGGTACGCCTATTCGGCGGCGGGTTTCATTTCAAAACCCTTGTCGATCTGATCCGCAGGTCTGACGGGATAATCGCCCGTAAAGCACGCGTCGCAATATTGCGGGCATTCGTCGTTGCGGCCTTCGGTTTCGCCCACGGCGCGGTAGAGCCCGTCGATTGAAATGAATTTCAGGCTGTCGACTTGCAAATGATCGCGCATTTCTTCTTCTGACATGGTTGCTGCCAACAGCTTTTCGCGCTGCGGCGTGTCGACACCATAAAAACATGGCCATGCGGTGGGAGGCGAGGCGATGCGGAAGTGAACCTCCTTGGCACCGGCATCAAGGATCATTTCCTTGATCTTTCGGCTGGTCGTGCCGCGCACCACCGAATCGTCGACCAGGATAACGCGCTTGCCCTTGATCAGCGCACGGTTCACGTTGAGCTTGAGACGCACGCCCATGTTGCGGATCTGTTCGGTGGGTTCAATAAATGTCCGGCCCATATACTGGTTGCGGATGATCCCCATGGCATAAGGGATGCCCGATTGCAGGCTGAACCCGATGGCCGCAGGGGTGCCGCTGTCCGGCACGGGGCAGACCAGATCAGCCTCGACCGGGCTTTCCTTGGCCAACTCGCGGCCGATTGCCTCGCGGGTTTCATATACAGAGCGGCCACCCAGAATGCTGTCAGGGCGGCTGAAATACACATGTTCAAAGATGCAGAACCGTGGTTCCAACCGACGGAAGGGGAAATGGCTCTCAACGCCTTTGTCGGTGATCACGACCATTTCGCCGGGCTCAATCTCGCGGACGAAATCGGCACCGATGATATCAAGGGCACAGGTTTCCGAGCTAAGCGCCCAGCCGTCACCGACCTTGCCCAATACCAGCGGGCGCACGCCCAAAGGATCGCGCACGCCGATCAGCTTGGTGCGGGTCATGGCGACAACGGAAAACGCGCCCTCAACCCGGCGCAGGGCGTCTTCCATGCGTTCGGGAATATTGCGCTGCAAGGACCGGGCCATCAAATGGATGATGCATTCACTGTCCGAGGACGACTGGAAAATCGAGCCGCGTTCAATCAGCTCGCGGCGCAGGGCGTTGGCATTGGTGATGTTGCCATTATGGGCAATCGCCGCACCGCCCATGGCGAATTCGCCAAAAAACGGCTGCACATCGCGGATCGCGGTCGGGCCTTTATTGCCGGAGGTGGAGTAGCGCACATGCCCGATGGCCAATTCGCCGGGCAGGGTTTCCATGATCTTTTGCGAGGTAAAGTTATCGCGCACATAACCAAAGCGGCGCGCAGATTGAAAACCGTCTGTCGGATCATAGCTGACGATGCCGCCGGCCTCTTGTCCGCGATGTTGCAGCGCATGCAGGCCAAGGGCCACAAAGTTCGATGCGTCGGCGACACCGACAACGCCGAAAACCCCGCATTCCTCTTTCAGTTTATCGCCGTCATCGGCGTCTCGTAGATACGAGGTGTCAAAAGGATGTGCGGGAGGCATGATCTTGGACAACGGGGCAGCTCCGATTCCGGGAAGAAGACACGCACTATGTAGGCGCTTGAACGGAGCTTGTCACCCCGCTGTCACATTATGAGACGCCTAAAAGGGTGGCACAGTCGTGATATGGGGTGGGTCGCAACTTTTGCGTGTGGGAAGGGTGGGGGATGAGTAAGGTGCCGCGCCCGAATTGGGGCGGGATTGCGGGGGACGGTGCTTCTCCGGTGGTATATGCATTGTTCGGTGCAATTCGCGCGCAATGATTGTTTATGGAGAATGTAGCGAATGGCTGGAAAGAGCCCAGACTGACGGATGCTGCGTTTTGAAGGAACGTCAGCTATCATGAAAGCGACCAAAAACCTTCAACAACTGCATGGGTTTTGAACGGGGTTTTTGGCAGCGTCAATCGGGGTATCTTGAGTCTGCTCCCAAAAGGAGTGTTTTTGGAACACATTCTCAACTTAGGGTAGACCATCAATTCCGTATCGAGTATTCAACAGAAATGTATGTGAGGGCAGTTCATTGAAAAACGTTTTTTTAGTTGTTGGATTGGTGATTGCCAGTTTTGTTGCCTATAATTTTTACAGCGCTTCTGAGACGCCGAATACTGACGGCATTATAACGGATGTAGACCCTACTGATTATTTCATCTCGGTTCAGGCAACGCCAATTAGCGATTATGTTGTGTCGTTAGTTGTGACAACAAACATACCCCTCCCTGTGGAAGTTATGGCGGGTGTTTCAGCAAAGGGTCTAGCGCCAACAGACACCTTCATTGGCGTGTCCGAGCGTATAAAATTAACGTCGCCCGAGCAAACTATCGAACTTGATGGTAGGCCTGAAAATCTGCCATCTGGCGAGTACACAGCAGATGTCACATTCTATCCTCGTTGGGGTGCGGAAAATGGGACGGAACAAGCTAAAACCATCCAGCACGAAATCATTGGTGCGGTTGATGTCACCCTAAGCGGATCAGGCGAAAACAGAGACCAAGCCGATCAACGTAATGTTGCACAAAAATGGGTTATGGAGAACGTTTCTGTTGGCACGGCTTGGAACGAAGACCAGTTTGTTCAAAGGATGGGGCCGTTCGAGAAATCTGCTTCTACGTTGAACCTCCACGATGCTTTCTTCTTTCCTGAAGCAGATATGACCATCGTTGTTAGCCGCGTAAATAATACAGTTGCTACATGGCGTTTTGGCGAAGCGACGCATTAGGAGATTGCTGGGAACCGTTCAAAGGCGACCGTTTCTTGAACGGTTCGCTAAACCGGACATTGACGTGACCGTATTGAAGGTCGGCTCCGTCCGCACAGCAGCCATCTAAGATACGGCACATTTGTGCAAAGCCCTCAAAGCGCGAATAGCCCCCCGTATGGCAAGCCGATCAAGCACAAACACCAAGGGCCGCCCTATTCACGGGGCGGCCCTTTTGCGTCGTCTAATTATATCAAGCGTTATTCGCCGCAGCTGCCGACGAGGGCTTCGTAGCGGGATGTGATCCAGCCAAGGGCTTCTTCGGGGTTTTGCTCTTCGATCTGGCCGGTGAACTTGCCAAACACTTGGGCAGAGCGGCTTTCGTCGACGATGGTATAGGTCTGGCCGGTGATCACGGTGTCATAGACAAAGAACGCAATCGCCACGAGCAGGATGCCGCGCGCGACGCCGAACAGAAATCCAAACCCCTGATCAAGGCCGCCCAGCACCGACCGTTGCACCAGCGACGAAAACAGCGGGGTGAACAGTGATACCACGATCAAGGCGATGGCAAAGACGATAGCAAATGCGCCGATGATGGACAATTCACAGCTGTCGGCCAGAAACTCGCCCACGACCGGGATCTCGGACACCAGCGGTTCGACTTGGGGCGCGAATAGAAATGCCACGACGGCGGCGGCGATCCAGCCGAGGATGGCCATCAGCTCGCGGACCAGACCGCGGCTATATGCCAAAAGCGCAGACAGGACGATGACAAGCGCCACAACCCCGTCAATGATGGTAAAACCTTCCATGATCGTTTTGCCTTCCTTGTGGGGGCGGTTAGCCAGCCCCGAATATTTCGCCTACAAATCCGGTTAGATCGCTCATGGTGTTAAGCGTTATGCCGTTTTTGCCCACGGGTTTTCCACCTGCGGGCGCAATGGCGCTGGTAAAACCAAGTTTTTGCGCTTCTTTCAACCTATTTTCCGTCTGAGTGGCGGGTCTTAGGGCACCTGACAGGCTTATTTCCCCGAAAACAACTGTTTCCGCAGGCAACGCTACGTCCTCGCGGGCGCTGAGCAGGGCGGCGGCCACAGCCAGATCGGCGGCGGGTTCGGAAATCTTCATGCCGCCTGCGACGTTCAGATAAACATCAAGCCCGGCAAATGGGATGCCGCAGCGCGCCTCGAGCACGGCTAGAATCATCGCCAGACGTCCGCCGTCCCAGCCCACAACCGTGCGCCGCGCCTGCGAATGGGGCGAGGGGGCAACGAGCGCCTGCAATTCGCACAAAACGGGCCGCGTCCCTTCGATACCCGCGAACACCACGGACCCTGCGGCAGGTTCGCCGCGTTCAGACAGGAAATGCGCGGAGGGGTTGGTAACCTCGGCCAGCCCTTGGCCGGTCATCTCGAACACGCCGATTTCGTCCGCAGGGCCAAAGCGGTTTTTGACGGCGCGCAGAATGCGGAACTGGTGGCCGCGTTCGCCTTCGAAATAGAGCACGGTATCGACCATATGTTCGACGACGCGGGGGCCTGCGATCTGGCCGTCTTTGGTGACGTGGCCGACAAGGATCACCGACACGCCGGTGCGTTTGGCGAAATTGGTCAGCTCATGCGCCGAGGCACGGACCTGCGACACCGAACCGGGCGCGCTTTCGACGTTGTCGGCCCACATGGTCTGGATGGAATCGATGATCGCCAGATCAGGGCGCTCGGCCTCGAGTGTGGTCAGGATGTCGCGCAGGTTGGTTTCAGCGGCCAGTTTTACCGGCGCATCCGTCAGGCCCAACCGCTGCGCGCGCATGCGCACTTGTGCGGAGGCTTCTTCGCCGCTGACATAGATCGTTTTTAACCCGCTGCGGGCAAAATGCGCGGCAGCTTGCAACAGCAGGGTGGATTTCCCGATGCCCGGATCACCGCCCACCAGAATGGCTGATGCCGCCACCAACCCACCGCCCAGAACGCGGTCAAGTTCGGCAATGCCGGACTGGCTGCGCGGCGGCGGGGATTCTTTGGTGGTCAGGTCGGTGAGCACCATGGCCGAGCCGCGTTTGGCCCCCAGTGTTTTGCTGGGCGGGCCGGCGGAGATGCCTTTGTCTTGCTCAATGGTGTTCCATTCGCCGCAGCCATCGCAGCGACCGGACCACTTGTTGAAACTCGCACCGCAAGACGTGCATGAAAATGTGACGGGGGTTTTTGCCATGCGCCTTTTTGGCCGACAGCGCGGGCAAGGTCAAAGCAAAAGAATAGTTTAGGTGGCGGCTTCTTGCGCGGGTTGGTTTTGTTGAGTTTTCCGGGCGATCCACAGGGACATCAGGATGCAACCGGTAAAGAGATAAAGCCCCCAAGCCACTTCGATCCGGCCAAAGCCGATGCCCTTGGCCAGCGTGATATAAAGCGCGATCAAAAACACATCGGCCATGGCGAGTTTGCCGACGACTGCCAGCGCGGGCAGTGCGCGTGGGCCGAGCAGGTTGAATTGCACCAAGGCCAGCCCCAAGGTTTTCAGGTAGGGTGCGATGAAGGCAAAGACTGTCACGACCAGCGCCAGAAAAATGTCAGATGCCCAAAGCGCGCGAACCCCGCTGAAAACCGATATTTCAGTTAGGCCAAAGAGCGGCAGCACCCCCGCCCGCATCAGTGGTGCCGCCCAAGCGATGGGGTAGAGGATGAGCAGGGACAGGTTCAGCGCGCGTAGCATGGGGGTGTCTTAAGGCAGGAGGCGCATGCGCGCCATTTGATTTTTGCGATCTGCTGGATGCAGATCGGTGCCTTCGGCGAGGATATTTAAGAGCCAGAGAAGAGGAAGGGCCGAAGCTGTTCGTCGCGGGCAGTGGACGTTTGGGCGGTGGTGAGCATCAGGGCCACCAACGCGGGGTCAAGTTCGCGGCAGCATGCCGGTTGTGGCGATGTGCGCCACTAGTGCCGTAAGATAGATTACGTTAGATATACCCGATCATAGCGCGCACTAAGTGATGTCAGGATTTCATACCCAATGGTGCCGGCGAATTTCGCAATGGTGTCAACGGATTGATGCTGGCCTATCAGTTGCAGCTGCGCGGGGGTATCGTCTAGATCGGTGACATCTACGGTGATCAGATCCATTGACACGCGGCCCACCACGGGCAGCTTGCGCCCTTCATGCGTCAGGGTTGCACCGCTGCCCATGGCGCGGATCAAGCCATCCGCGTAGCCGCCAGACACGGTAGCGATCTGCGAGGGGCGCGCCGCTGTCCACGCACAGCTATAGCCGACAGAATCCCCCTGATCCACATCGCGGACTTGAATGACTGGCAGATCGAGGGTGATCACAGGGCGGGCATCGATAAAGGGCAAACCGCCATACAGCCCGATGCCGGGGCGGGTCAGGTCAAAATGATAGTCTTTGCCCAGCAGGATGCCGCCGGTGGCGCTGAGAGACAGGGGTACCTCGACGCCGGCGGTCATCTCGCGGAAGACTTCAAGCTGGGCGGCGTTCATGGGATGGCCGGGGTCATCTGCACAGGCCAGATGGGATATGACCATGACCGGGTTTTGCGACAATGCGATGTCGCGCAGCGCGCTCCATTCGGCAGGGTCCATGCCAAGCCGGTTCATGCCTGTGTTCAGTTGAATGCCAAAGGGGTGGCCGGGCAGGGTTTCGACATGGCCGATCATCTGATCGACGGAATTGATCATCGGGGTCAGGTTGGCCTGACCGATCATATCAGCGTCACCGGGCATATGGCCGGAAAAAACGCTGATGCGGGGGCCTGACCCCAGCACGCGGCGCAGGGCGACACCTTCTTCGGCGACGGCAACAAAGAATTCGCGTGCCCCTTCGGCAGCAAGGGCGGGGGCCACGCGGTCAATACCCAAGCCGTAGGCGTTCGCCTTGACGACGGCACCGGTTTCACAACCGCTCAGGCGGTTCAGCGCGTGCCAATTGGCGGTCAGCGCCTTGAGATCAATGGTAAGCTTAGCTGTTGTCATGGTTTTTGTTTCGACCGGATGTGCGCCCGCGTCAAGCACCAGACCGCAAGAGGCGCGTGAAATCGCTCAGATTATGGTGCATCGGTGCGGCCCTTTGAGGGGGAAAAGATGTTATGCCACGCGGGCAAGACATAAAACTGCAATGCTATGGGTGATAAGGGGGCCATAGAAACTATGGGGGCCGATCGGTGCCGGGTCTTGCCTTGTGGCCTTGTGTAGTGCCGCAGCGGCATTTTCGTGTTTGTCTTGCAGGATGAAACGAACTCGGTAGCTTGCTCCTGACAATAGTCAGGGTGCGCAAAGTGCTCGGTTCAAAAAGGGAGGAACCAACAATGTTGTTCAAAGGATCTAAACTCATACCCGCGGTTACGGTCATTGCAGGCGTCGCCGCGCCGATGGCTTGGGCGGAAAACCGGGTCGATACGCAATTACCCAACGCGCCGGAACTGGCCGCGTATGGTGAGATGGCGGTTGGCGTGCGCCAGATCGATCTGGTTCATGCCGACCAGATCAATATTCTTGCAATCGATCCCGCTGCAGACAAGCCCGAGACGCTGCCGACCTATGATCGCCCGCTGGCGGTTGAGGTCTGGTATCCGGCCGCCAATGGGGCCACCGGCGACACCGCGTTCAACGCATATCTGCGCGATGGGACAACCGAAGTCACGCTGAACGGTCAGGCGATGCGCAATGCAGATCCGGCGGCGGGTGCGGCTTACCCACTGGTGATCGTATCCCACGGCTATCCGGGCAACCGCTTTTTAATGTCGCATCTTGCGGAAAACATTGCCTCCAAAGGCTATGTGGTGGCTGCGATTGATCACACGGATTCGACCTATCGCACCAAGGCGGCGTTCGGGTCGACATTGGTTAACCGGTCCTTGGATCAGTTGTTTGTGCTGGATGAAATGGCGCGGCTGTCCGCTGACGACGGATCGTTCCTGAACGGTTTGGTTAACGCCGATACCGCTGGCATCGTGGGCTATTCGATGGGCGGGTATGGCGCGATTATCACCTCTGGTGGTGGCGTGACCGAAGGTTCAGTCGCCTATAGCTGGGGCGGCCCGCACGGGACTTTGGCGATCCACCAAGCCGGGACTGACACGCATAACGCACTGCCCGATCCCCGCATCAAAACCGCCGTGGCGATTGGCCCTTGGGGCATGAACACCGGGTTCTGGAATGCCGAAGGATTGTCTGGCATCAAAATTCCGATGCTGTTCATGGCCGGATCGCAAGACATGACATCGCTGTATGAAAAAGGTGTCCGCGCGATCTGGGAAAACGCGAGCAATACCAATCGCAGCCTGCTGACATTCGAAAACGCGGGCCATAATGCGGCGGCACCGATCCCGGCACCTGCGGAATCCTACCGCCACGACGAAGGATTGGGCTTTAACGTCTCGGCGCATTACACCGATCCGGTTTGGGATCAGGCGCGCATGAACAACATCACCCAGCATTTCGTGACCGCTTGGATGGATAACTACCTCAAGGGCGACGCGACCGCGGGCGAATACCTTGATCTGGTTGAGAATTCCAATGATGGGGTGTGGTCCATGAACGATGATGGCACGCCCAAGGAAGATCACAGCTATTGGAAAGGGTTCGACAAGGACACTGCCAAGGGTTTACGCTTTGAGGTCAAAGCACCTGAGTAAACCTGAAAAGGAAAAGCTGATGACGCGACTGCGCATCATGTTTTCGCACGCTGCCGTCGCCCTATTGGCGGTGGCGTGCGGTGTTGGCGTGATAGCGCTGACGATTTACGCCCCCGTTTGGGTTTGGGCGCTGGTCCCCTTGGGGATCGGCGCGCAGATGCTGAACGAATACAATCTGCACCGCTATGTATTCCACCTGCCGCCGCCCAAGCAGCAATGGGCGTTTGATCTGCTTTATGTCGCGCATTACGGCCACCATGATTTTCCCACAAACACGCGGCTGTTTTTCGTCCCGATCTGGGTCGCCTTGCCGATGTTGGTTGTGAACAGCTTGGCTTTATGGGCGGTCTTGGCGCTGCTTGGTGTCGCGCAGGCGCTTTGGATCGCGGTTGCCGTTGTGCCCGTGGGCGGGGTGCTGACATTTCTGGCATACGAATGGTTTCACATGACAGCACATTTGAACCTGCCCAAAACGCGGATTGAGCGTTATGTGACCACGCTGCACAATCAGCATCATTTCCGTGACTTCAGCAAATGGTTCCACGTCAGCCCCGGCGGCGAAGTGATCGACCGCGCAATGGGCACCGCGATTGACCGCGATGCTTTGAAACACCAGCAACGTATTGAATTTATCCGTACCTTGGGCCTGCGCCCCGACGATCCGCGCCTTGTTGCGGCGCGGGGCCGGTTTGCGGCGAAATACAGCCTAACCGACGCAGAGATTGCCCGCGCGGCGGTGGTGTGATCTGATTTTAAAGGCTGATTAAGGCAGAGCCGGTGGGATCAGAACTCCTGATCGCCGCCATCGTTGTTTTGCCATGGCTTCACCAAGTTGCCAAAGCGGGTAAAGCGTCCCTCAAAGCTGAGATCGACCGTGCCAATCGGCCCGTGCCGCTGCTTGCCGATCACAACTTCGGCGCGGCCGTGCAGACGCTCCATCTCTTCTTGCCAGATCGCCATCTTGTCCAGCTCGTGATCGCCGGGTTTTTCGCGTTCTTTGTAGTATTCTTCGCGGAACACGAACATGACGACGTCCGCATCCTGTTCGATCGACCCGGATTCACGCAAATCCGACAGCTGCGGGCGTTTGTCTTCGCGGTTTTCCACCTGGCGCGACAGCTGGGACAGGGCGATCACGGGAATGTCTAATTCCTTGGCGATGGCCTTTAGGCCCATGGTGATCTCGGAAATCTCGTTCACACGGTTGTCGCTTTTGCCTGTGCCACGCACCAGCTGAAGATAGTCGATGATCAACACATCCAACCCGTGCGTCCGTTTAAGCCGCCGCGCACGTGCGGCCAGTTGGCTGATCGGCAGGGCGGGCGTATCATCGATATATAGCGGGCAGGCCTCAAGCGCCTTGGCGGCATCCACGAAACGGCGGAATTCGACTTCGGTCATGTCACCTGAGCGGATCTGCTGCGAGGGGATCTCCGATGCTTCGGACAGGATCCGCGCGGCAAGCTGCTCGGCGCTCATCTCAAGGCTATAAAAGCCCACAACGCCGCCATCTACAGCGCCTTCGGTGCCATCATGCAAGATGCCGCGGCGATAGGCCTTGGCCACGTTAAAGGCGATGTTGGTGGCAAGCGACGTTTTACCCATCGAGGGACGACCGGCGAGGATCAAAAGGTCAGAGCGGTGCAAGCCCCCCAGTTTTTTATCCATATCGATCAGGCCCGTAGAGACGCCCGACAGGCCCCCGTCGCGCTGATAGGCAGCGTTGGCCACGTTAACCGCATCCGTGACCGCCTTGAGAAAGCTTTGAAATCCGCTTTCTGTCTGGCCTTGCTCGGCCAGCTTGTACAGTTGCTGTTCCGCCTCGACGATCTGCTCACGCGGTTCTGACATCACGTCGACCTGCGCGGCCTTGGCGGAAATGTCTCGGCCCAGCTGGATCAAATCGCGGCGCACCGCCAGATCATAGATCATCTGCGCATAATCACGCACCGCAAAGGCGCTGATCGCAGCACCGGCAAGACGCACCAGATAGGCGGGCCCGCCCAGTTCTTTTAGCCCTTCGTCATCCTCCATAAACGCCTTGAGCGTGACGGGGGAGGCAAGGTTGTTTTTCGCAATCCGCGCGCTGGCAATTTCGAAAATCCGGGCGTGAACGGGGTCGTAAAAATGCTTGGGGCCGATGATCGACGCGACACGGTCGTAGATATCGTTATTGGTCAGAATCGCGCCCAGCAGTTGCTGCTCGGCCTCGATCGAATGGGGCATGGTTTCGGGTGCTTGAACCGTCAGATCACTGGTGTTGATGCTGGAAATCTCGTTCATTTACCTTGTACCCCACTGATTGTGCCCCGGAACCTCGGACTTAACCGAACCGATAGGGCCGCTGCAAATTGTATAAGATTGTATAACTTGTGGATAACCCTGCGGTAGCCAAATCATACAGCATTTTGCGGAAAATAATAGACCAACTACCAGATGGGGTAGGGGCTTTATGATTTTTTCCGCGCGTCCTGCCATTCCTTGGGGGCATTCAAAAACACTTCAACCTCGCTTAGGGTTTCTGCATCAAACGATTTTTGGGCTTTGGCCTCGGCCAGAACATCCCACCAAGTGCACAGGCTGTGCAGGCTAACGCCATGGTCGCCCAAGGTCTTTTCGGTTTGCGGAAAGATGCCGTAGTAAAAGATCACAGCCGTATGTGCACAGGTGGCCCCGGTCTCACGGATTGCATCGACAAAGCTGATTTTTGATCCGCCATCGGTGGTCAAATCTTCGACCAGCAAAACACGCTGGCCTTCGGTCATTTCCCCTTCGATGCGCGCGTTCCGGCCATAGCCTTTGGGCTTTTTGCGCACATAGGTCATGGGCAGGGCCATCCGTTCGGCAACCATCGCGGCAAAGGGGATGCCGGCCGTTTCGCCGCCTGCGATATTGTCAAATGCCTCGAACCCGGCCTCGCGCATGACGGTGACGGTCAGAAAATCCATCAAGGTCGCCCGAATGCGCGGATAGCTGATTAGCTTACGGCAATCGATATACGTCGGGCTTGGAAGGCCCGAGGCCAGCGTAAACGGCTCTGCAGCGTTAAAATGCACAGCCTTAATCTCTAGCAGCATCCGCGCCGTCAAACGCGCCATTTCGGTAGAATCGGGATAGCTGGTCGGGATCATCTGGGTCTCTTTCTTCTAGGGGGCCTATGGCTTCTCTGGCTTTCAAATATCCTCGCCGAAGGCATAAAGTCTATGCCAATGGCCGTTCAATCTAAAGCAGCGCTCCAATTTAGCGGCATCATCGGATCAAACACGGTTACAGGCCCTTCGGGCGTGTCTATGTGGTCGGGGTATGTGGCAGGCGTGCGGGTCAATGTCATGGTTTGGCTGTTTGCGGGCAATCCGTAGAACGCAGGACCGTTCAGCGATGCGAAGCCTTCAAGCTTGTCCAGCGCGCCGTCTTGTTCGAACACTTCCGCAAGGATCGACATGGTGTTGGGCGCGGTAAAACACCCAGCACAGCCGCAGGGCAGCAATTTATTGGCATCCGTATGGGGGGCTGAATCCGTTCCGAGGAAAAAACGTGCATCGCCCGATGTCGCCGCTTTGCGCAGCGCCAGCCGGTGGGCTTCGCGTTTGGCAACAGGCAGGCAATAGTAATGCGGCTTGATCCCCCCGGCGAGGATATGATTGCGATTGATGACCAGATGATGGGTGGTGATCGTCGCGCCCAGATTCTCGCGCGCCGAGCTTACGTAATCGGCGGCATCCGCTGTGGTAATATGCTCCATCACCACCTTAAGTCCTTGGTGACGTTTGCGGATCGGGTCCATCACACGCTCAATAAACACGGCCTCGCGGTCAAAGATATCAACTGCTGGGTCAGTCACTTCGCCATGGGTACACAAGGGCAGGCCAATTTCTGCCATGCGTTCCAGCACAGGGGCGACCTTGTCGAAATCCGTGACACCGCTGGCCGAATTGGTGGTTGCACCGGCAGGGTAAAGTTTGACGGCGGTGATCAAACCGCTGGCATGGGCCGCCGCGACATCGTCTGGATCGGTATCCTCGGTCAGGTACAGCGTCATCAGAGGCGTAAAATCGGCACCTTCGGGTAGGGCGGCCATAATCCGATCGCGGTAGGCTGCTGCATCCGCACCGCGCACCACCGGAGGCACCAGATTTGGCATGATGATGGCACGGGCGAAATGGGCCGTGGTATGCGGCAGCACCGCGCGCAGCATATTTTCGTCACGCAGGTGCAGGTGCCAATCATCGGGGCGTCGAAGCGTCAGTGTCTGTGTCATGGCGATCAGCTAGCACAGAGGTCTGATCCGCGCCAGAGGGCATGAAAATTACCCCGCAGGCTGTACGCGGGGCCCGTACACGCGTCGCGCCTTATGCCGTCGCGCTGTCGTCAGAGACCTCTGGGGTATCACGCGCCATTGCAGCAGGATCTGTTGCGTCTTCTACGGCTGCGACGGGCTCTTCCGCCGGGGCTGGGTTTTGTGCCTCTGCCTCTTGTCTCAGCTCGGCTTCGATCGCTCTTTGCCGGCGAGAGAACCGTGGCGCTTGCATCCGTGCATTCACATAGCGGCACAGGCTTAGGATCAGTATCTTGCGATCCTGCGCCTCTAGGGTGGCAAGCAGGGACTTCAAATATTTGCGGTAATCACGCCGCGCGCGGTACAGTTTGGCAAAGCTGGATGCATTCAACTGGCCATCGGCCGCAAGTTTGAGCAATGCTTCAAGCTGGTCGATCTGCAATAGTTCGCTTTGTAAGGCGACACCCATATGGGCCATGCGAAACTTGGTCACGTTGGGCCGGGTGAACAGCGCGGCATGCATCGCATCCAACGTCACTTTGGGATCATATAGAACAAAGGCATGTGCCGCAGCATCCAGCATGTCCGGCGCATATCCAAAGCGCGACGTGAAATCGGTGCGGCGCATTTCGACAAACCGGTCGTCCCATTCCGTCACCCGCGGGTCCAATGTGGCTTGGGGTTGGATCATCACAACCTGCGCGCCGGGGGACGCGACCGAATACGCCGCCGCCGCATAGCCGCCAGGCCCTGCACCGTAAAAGATAACCCGTTCGAATTTATCAAAAAATCCGTCATCAATGAATTTGTCAAAGCGATCATAAACCGCCGGATCGCGAAACCATGTGTCGCCTTCGCTGGCAATGCACAGATGCGACCAGCCATAGCTGCGCACCATTTCCCACCCCAAGGGATGTGACATCTCGGACAAAGCGCGCATGCCATTTACCGTCTCGAATGTCACCAGCAAGGTGGGTTTGCGTTCCACAAAGATTGCGTAATGCGCATCGCCAAGGTTCTCAAAGAAACCGTCTTCCTCGGCGACTTCGGACAGGGCCAGCAACCAGTCGTCTTTTTGCAGCCCTGTCAGGGGGGCGTCGATCGTGAAAGGTGCGTCGATCATTGTTGCGTCCTTATTCGATAATATGCGCGTTTTTTGCATTGTTAACCAAAGTTAGCGGTTCAATACGGCATAAATGCGGTAAATGCATGAGACTTTAGGGCAAAAATGGGCCAATTTCGCTGCGGCTGCGCGCAAAGGCGTACATGTGGGGGCGGTGTAAGTAGGGTCGATCTTTCGCCAAACTTGCCTTGGCTCTTGACCATATGGCATCAGAATGCACCTTTGGTGCCTCAAAGGGGACGCCATGACAGATATATCGTCGATTGATGCGGTGCAAACCATGCTTGAGGGGCAGGGCTATGTATGTGGACGCGCGTTGGGCACAGTCGTCTTCCTCAGTTTGACCCTTGGCCGTCCATTATTCCTCGAAGGTGAGGCGGGCGTTGGTAAGACCGAGATCGCCAAGGCACTGGCCGCGGGGCTGAACCGCAAACTGATCCGGCTGCAATGCTACGAGGGGCTTGATGCGTCCTCTGCCGTATATGAATGGAATTTTCCGGCGCAAATGGTCGCGATCCGCACCGCCGAAGCCGCCGGCGATACCTCGCGCACGGCATTGACGACCGAGCTTTTCAGCGATGATTTCCTGATTGAGCGCCCTTTGCTCGAGGCCATGCGCCCGGACGACCGCGGCGCGCCCATTTTGTTGATTGACGAAGTGGACCGCACCGATGCCCCGTTCGAGGCTTTCCTTCTTGAGGCGCTCAGCGATTTTCAGGTGACTATCCCGGAATTGGGCACGATCAAAGCGCCGGAACCGCCGATCGTGATCCTGACCTCGAACCGCACCCGCGAGGTACATGACGCTCTTAAACGCCGCTGCCTCTATCACTGGGTCGACTACCCCGATTTTGACCGGGAAATAGAGATCCTCGCCGCCCGCGCCCCCGAAGCCTCCACATCGCTTAGCCGCGAAGTCGTTGCCTTTGTTCAGCAGTTGCGGACCGAAGACCTGTTCAAGAAACCCGGTGTGGCGGAAACCATCGACTGGGCAAAATGCCTGCTGGCACTGGATGTGATCAACCTAAGCCCCGAGGTCATCGCCGACACGCTCGGCGCAATCCTGAAGTACCAAGACGACATCGCCAAACTTCACGGCTCAGAGGCCAAGCGCATCCTCGACCAAGCTCAAGCGTCGCTCGACCCCGCGATATGATGTCTCTTCCAATTCCAAATGGGGATAAATCCTCGGGGGTTTGGGGGCAGACAGCCCCCATGACGTAATAATTATGGTCGAACTTCCCGAACTCGAACTCCCCGACAACCCCAAACTCGCGGGCAACATCACACATTTCGCCCGCGCATTACGGCGGGCAGGGCTGCCCATTGGGCCGGGTCGGGTCATTGACGCCATCCGCGCGGTCGAAGCGGCAGGCTTTACCGATAAGGTCGATTTTTACTGGACGCTTCACGCCTGTTTCGTGAACCGCCCCGAACATCGCCGGGTGTTTGCGCAACTGTTCCGGCTCTATTGGCGTGACCCGCGCTACCTTAAACATATGATGGCGGCGATGCTGCCCGCCGTCCGCGGCGTCCAAGAAGACCGTCCCGCCCAAGCTGCGGAAAAACGCGCGGCGGAGGCGTTGCTGGATGGCGCGCAGGCCCCCGAGAATGAGGGGGAGGAAAAAGAACCCGAGGAAACACTGGTCGAGGTTGACGCCAGCCTGACCATGTCCACCCAAGAACGTCTGCGCACGCTTGATTTCGAACAGATGAGCCTTGCCGAGATGGCAGAGGCCAAGCGGATGCTGGCGCGGCTGAGCTTGCCGGTGAAACCCATGCCCTCGCGGCGCAGCATGACATCGCCGCAAGGGCGCATTGATGTGCAGAAAACCATGCGCGCGGCGTTGCGGCGTGGGGGCGATATGGACAAGCTGGCGTTTAAACAGCCGCGCCCGCGCTATCCCAATCTGGTTGTGCTTTGCGACATCTCAGGCTCGATGAGCCAATATTCCCGCGTTGTGCTGCATTTCCTGCACGCTGTCAGCAATGCCAAGGGGGCCGGGTGGGCCAAGGTGCATGCTTTTACCTTTGGCACGCAGCTGACGAATATCACCCGCCATCTGGCCACCCGCGATGTTGATGCAGCCCTCAAGGCTGCTGGCGCGCAGGCGCAAGACTGGGAAGGCGGCACGCGCATCGGGTCTTGTATCGAGGCGTTCAATCGCGACTGGTCGCGGCGGGTTATGGGGCAGGGGGCCGTAGTGTTGCTGATCACCGACGGGTTGGATCGTGACAACCCTGATGATCTGGCGCGTCAGATGCAGCGGTTACACCTGACGGCGCGGCGGCTGATCTGGTTGAACCCGCTGCTACGCTGGGACGGTTTTGCCCCCAAGGCGGCGGGCATTCGCGCAATGCTGCCGCATGTGGACAGTTTTCGGGCGGGCCATTCCATCGCGTCGCTCGAAGAGCTGGCCGCCGTGATTTCCCGCCCGGATGATATGGGCGAGAAAGCACGGCTTATGGGAATGATGGATTAGGCGAAGGTCTCGGCAAATGTGCCGCGATAGGTTGCGCTTAGTTCGGCCAGCGGGGCTGTGACACCGCCAATGCTGACCTGATCACCGCCGAATTTACCGACGCTTTCCAGATGCAATCCGGCCTGAGACGCGGCAATCATCAGCGCTTCGGCTTGGTCAAAGTTGCAGGCGATCAGATAGCGGGCCTGATCTTCGCCAAACAAGGTTTGCGTGTCAGCGGAATCAAGCGAGACACCGATACCAGCCTCTTCGGCCAGTTCGAACGCGGCGAGGGCAAGACCGCCGTCAGACAAGTCGGTACAGGCTTTGATCATCTCACGGTTGTTGCGGATGAATTCACCGTGGGCTTTTTCAGCCGCCAGATCGACCTTGGGTGCGTCGCCGTCGCGGCGGTTGAACACTTCCAGCAGCAGGGCAGATTGGCCCAGATGACCCTCAGTCGCGCCCAGAACCAGCGCCACATGGCCGTCGCGCACGTCTTTGCCGATGATGTCGTCGATATGGTTCAGCAGACCCACAGCGCCGATTGTGGGCGTGGGCAAGATGCCTTTGCCGTCGGTTTCATTGTACAGCGACACGTTGCCCGACACGATGGGCATATCCAGCGCCGACACGGCCTCACTGATGCCTTTGATCGCGCAAACGAACTGGCCCATGATCTCGGGCTTTTCTGGGTTGCCAAAGTTCATGTTGTCGGTGGTTGCCAAGGGCAGGGCCCCAACGGCGCAGAGATTGCGATAGGCTTCGGCGACGGCTTGTCTGCCGCCCTCGAATGGGTTTGCTTTGACATAGCGTGGCGTCACGTCTGACGTGAATGCGATGGCTTTGTCGGTGCCGTGGACTCGCACGATACCTGATCCCAGACCGGGGGTGCGGGCGCTGTCGCCCATGACCATGGTGTCGTATTGTTCGTATACCCACGCTTTGGATGCGTAGTTCGGGCTGGCCAGCAGGGCGCGCAGCCCGTCGATCGGGTCAATGCCCGGCACATCGGAAAGCGGCTCGACCGCGGGTGTTTCGACCCAGGGGCGGTCGTATTCGGGGGCGTTTCCGGACAGCGCTTTCAGTGGCAGGTCGGCTTTGACCTCGCCGTTGTGCACGATCAAGAAGCGGTCTTCTGCGATGGTTTCACCGACGATGGCAAAATCAAGATCCCATTTGTCGAAGACAGCTTTGGCTTCGGCCTCAAGCTCGGGGCGCAGCACCATCAGCATGCGTTCCTGGGATTCGGATAGCATCATCTCATAGGCGGTCATGTTCAATTCGCGGGTCGGTACCTTTTCAAGGTCCAGACGCACACCAAGGTTGCCCTTGTCGCCCATCTCAACGGCGGAACAGGTCAGGCCCGCCGCGCCCATATCTTGAATCGAGATCACCGCACCGGTGGCCATCAATTCAAGCGTCGCTTCCATCAGACGCTTTTCGGTGAAGGGGTCGCCGACTTGGACTGTGGGGCGTTTGTCTTCAATCGTGTCATCAAATTCGGCCGATGCCATTGTAGCACCACCCACACCGTCGCGGCCTGTTTTCGCACCAAGATAGACAACGGGCATGCCAACGCCGGAGGCCGCAGAATAGAAAATCTTGTCCGTGTCGGCCAGACCCGCAGCGAAAGCATTTACAAGGCAGTTGCCATCATAGGCGGTGTCAAAGCGGACCTCGCCGCCGACAGTTGGAACGCCAAAGCAGTTGCCATAGCCACCAACACCCGCGACCACACCATGCACTAGCTGGCGTGTCTTGTGATGTTCGGGGGAGCCGAAGCTGAGAGAGTTCATCGCCGCGATGGGGCGCGCGCCCATGGTGAAGACATCGCGCAGAATGCCGCCAACGCCGGTTGCTGCACCCTGATATGGTTCGATGTAGGAGGGGTGGTTGTGGCTTTCCATTTTGAAGACCAGCGCCTGACCATCGCCAATATCGACGATGCCAGCGTTTTCGCCCGGACCGCAAATGACCTGTGGCCCCTCAGTCGGCAGCGTGCGCAGCCATTTCTTGGAGGATTTATACGAACAATGTTCGTTCCACATCGCCGAGAAAATACCAAGCTCGGTAAAAGTCGGTTCGCGTCCGATGATATCAAGCAGGCGCTTGTATTCTTCGTCGTTGATCCCGTGGCTTGCGATAAGCTCTGGCGTGATGGCTGGTTCGGTCATGGTGCGGATATCCCCCTGGCAGATATGGCGGTACTCTTAGAGTAAGGCTGCCGCGGGGAAAAGAGCCAAAGGACGGCTGAGTGATTGCCAAAAAAAAGGCCGAGCATAAAGCTCGGCCAAGTCCAACAGGGAGGTATGAAGTGACAGCCCGAGGGCGTCTGTCTTCATACTGCCCAATTAGGTGGCACCTGTGCATGGATCAAGGCTGAAGTTTGAAAAACGCGGCATGTCCGCTATGCGAAAAACGCATAGCTATTCGCTGCGGCGGTCCCGCAGGTGTTTGCGGTGGGTGATAATCTCGTCTTGGACAAAGTCTTTGAAGGCCGCGACACGTTTAGAAGCACGCAATTCTTCGGGGTAGGCCAGAAAGACCGGTACATCTGCCGACTCAGTGTCGGGGAGCACTTGCACAAGGTCCGGGAAATCTTCGGTCAGGTAATCTGGCAAAACCCCGATCCCAAGATGGTGGATGACCCCTTGAAGAACGCCGAAATAGTTGTTCACGGTCAACATGGATCGCACGTCATGCATCATAAGCTGCTGCACAAGGGTCAAACCGGCATTTACCTGATCGCTTTCGGTGCTTTGGCAGATCAACCGGTGCTCTGACATATCCTCGATCCGTTGCGGTGTGCCGTGTTCGGCCAGATAGGTCGGAGATGCGTAAAGGCACATTTTGATCATCATGAGTTTTTTGCGAACCAGATCGGCCTGAGAGGGCTCTTTCATGCGGATTGCGACATCGGCTTCGCGCATAGGCAAATCCAGAACGCGTTCTTCCAGCATCAGGTCGACTTTAAGGTCGGGGTATTTCTCATACAACTTGGGCAGGCGCGGGGCGAGCCATAGGGTGCCGAAACCCGTGGTCGTTGTGACGCGCAATTCGCCAAAGACTTCCTCTTCGCTGTCGCGAATGCGGGCGGCAGCTGTGTCCAGCCGTTTGCTCATCGCGACGGTGGCGTCAAACAACAGCTCGCCCTGTTCGGTCAGAATCAGGCCACGGGCGTGACGGTGGAACAGATTGGTGTTTAACTGTTCCTCAAGACCGCGAATTTGCCGACTGACGGCGGATTGCGACAGGTTCAACTTATCACCGGCATGGGTCAGGCTGCCGGCATCTGCGACAGCGTGAAAAATCCTGAGCTTGTCCCAATCCATGAGGACTTCCTTTTTTAAGGATGATCTTTACCAAAGAGCACCGTTTTTGCGCCAAGTGCGCTTTAAAAACAACCCTTAGCAATGGTGCAGTGCAAACTAGCGCAGGAAAGATGAATATCCCATTGTTTATGTCGATTATTTCATCGTTTCGTCTGAGGGGCGTCGGAAGACGACGCTAGACAGGTCAGCTTTTATGACCTAGATTGATGTATATGGATCAATCGCTCGTACGGGAGGACGCGCCATGGGTACCCAAAAGATTTCTTTGAATGATCGGTTCGACTTGGAAAAGTCCCCCGTTTTGCTGAACGGTACGCAGGCGTTGGTGCGTATGATGATGATGCAAAAGGCGCGTGACCGGGCCGCAGGGTTGAACACTGCTGGATATGTGACCGGGTATCGTGGATCGCCGTTGGGTGCCGTTGATTTGCAGATGGAACGCGCGGCCAAGCCTTTGGCTGAATATGACGTGCTGTTCGAGGCTGGGTTGAACGAAGATCTGGCCGCGACTGCCCTTTGGGGCAGCCAGCAGGCTGAATTGCGGGGCGAAGGAAAATACGATGGTGTCTTTGGCCTTTGGTACGGCAAGGGGCCGGGGGTGGACCGTTCGGGCGATGTGATGCGCCACGCCAATATGGCAGGATCGTCCAAGCACGGCGGTGTGTTGATGGCGATGGGCGATGACCATACCGGTGAATCCTCGACCGTGCTGCACCAATCGGAATGGGCAATGGTTGATGCCTATATGCCCGTGGTCAGCCCGGCAGGCGTGCAAGAGATACTGGATTACGGCATCTATGGCTGGGCGCTAAGCCGTTTCAGCGGCCTTTGGGTCGGCCTGAAGACGATGAAGGACACGGTCGAGGCAACGTCTGTCGTCAATGGTGATCCCAACAGAATGAAATTGGTCACGCCGCAATTCGACATGCCCGACGGGGGGCTGAACATTCGTTTGGTGGATACGCCGCATCTACAAGAATCGCGAATGATCGATCACAAACGCTATGCCGCCGAGGCATTCAGCCATGCCAATAAGATGGATAAACGCATGTGGGGTAAACGCGGGGCCAAAATCGGCATCGCGGCGGCGGGCAAAAATTGGCTGGACGTGATCCACGCCATGAGTTTGCTGAACATCGACGAAAACGAAGCCGAACGTTTGGGGATCACCCTTTACAAGATCGGCCAGACCTTCCCCTTGGATATGAAGGGTTTCCACGCCTGGGCCGAGGGCCTTGATCTGGTGATTGTGGTCGAGGAAAAGCGCAAGCTGATCGAGGTACAGATCAAAGAGGCGTTGTTTTCGGACACCCATCGGCGTGTCTATGGGTGGCACAAGGGGGGTGGTGCCGGGATGGAGCATGGCGAGGAGCTGTTCCCGACGCGCGGCGCGCTTGATCCGATCTGGATTGCGGAAAAGCTGGGCGATATCTTTATCGAAGAAGGCCGCAATACCGATGGCATCAAAGCGGGGATGGAGGCGCTGGATACAGCGCGCCGCGCCGATAACGCCGAAGATATTGCGGCACGTGTGCCCTATTTCTGCTCGGGCTGTCCGCATAATTCGTCCACCAAATTGCCCGAGGGCAGCCGCGCGTATGCGGGGATTGGGTGCCATTATATGGTGCAATGGATGGATCGTGAAACCACAGGTTTCACCCATATGGGGGGCGAAGGCGCGAACTGGATCGGTGAATCGCATTTCTCGACCCGCGAACATGTGTTCCAGAACCTAGGCGACGGGACCTATAACCATTCGGGTATTCAGGCGATCCGCGCCGCAGTGGCGGCAAAGACCAACATCACCTATAAAATCCTATACAATGATGCGGTTGCCATGACTGGCGGCCAGCATAACGAAGGCGATCTGGACGCGCCGCGCATTGTCGCCGAATTGCAAGCCATGGGCGTGAAGAACATCGCCGTCGTCTATGACGAGAAAGAAGACGTAGATGCCGCCGCATTTAATGGTGTGCCCATGTACGAGCGTGCCGATCTGCAAACGGTCCAAGAGGATTTCACCAAGCACAAAGGCGTCAGTGCCATCGTCTATATCCAGACCTGTGCTGCTGAAAAGCGTCGCCGTCGCAAGCGGGGGTTGTTTCCTGACCCCGACAAGCGCGTGTTTATCAATACGGATGTTTGCGAGGGTTGTGGCGATTGCGGGGTGCAATCCAACTGTGTGTCTATCGTTCCGGCCGAGACCGAACTGGGGCGCAAGCGGGCGATTGATCAATCCTCCTGCAACAAGGATTTTTCCTGCGTCAAAGGGTTCTGCCCGTCTTTCGTAACCCTTGAGGGCGCGAAGATCCGCAAAGACCCGACGACCGAGGTGAAAATCCCTGATCTGCCATTACCTGCGTTGCCCGCGATTGACGGCACGTTCAATGTCGTGATTACCGGCGTGGGCGGTACGGGGGTTGTGACCATCGGTGCCGTGCTGGCGCAGGCCGCACAGATTGACGGCAAGGGCGCTGGGATGATGGAGATGGCAGGCCTTGCCCAAAAGGGTGGCGCTGTGCACATCCATTGCCGTCTGGCCAACCGCCCGGAAGACATTAGCGCCATCCGCGTGGCCACGGGCGAGGCGGATGCACTGATTGGTGGCGATCTTGTGGTGTCTGCGGGGACCAAAACGCTGGGTCTGACCCGCGCTGGGCGCACAGGCGCAGTAGTGAATTCGCATCAGATCATCACAGGCGATTTCACCCGTGATACCGAGTTCAAGATGCCCTATGACCGCCTGACCCTCGCGCTTGAGGCGCGGCTGAAAGACGACGTGGCGCTGTTTGACGCATCTGATCTGGCCAAGGCGACGCTGGGGGATTCGATCTATTCCAACATGATGATATTTGGTGCTGCATGGCAAAAAGGGCTGGTCCCGCTGTCGTTGGAGGCGCTGCAAGACGCTATTCGGCTGAACGGGGCCGCTGTTGAGCGGAACCTGAAAGCGTTCGAGTTGGGCCGTTGGGCGGTGCTGCATCCCGCAGAGGCCGCGCAGGTCATAACGCCGAATGTTGTGCAACTGCCCAAGACGCTGGACGACCGCATTGCCTTTCGGATTGATCACCTGAAGGCCTATCAGGGCAACGGGCTGGCCAAACGTTATGCCAAGATGTTGGAGCCTGTCACGGACAAAGGGCTGAAAGAAGCCATGGCCTTGGGCTATCATAAGCTGTTGTCTTATAAGGATGAATATGAAGTCGCGCGGCTGCTGAAAACAACCCGCGACAAGGTGAATGCCGAATTCGATGGCGACCCCAAGATCACCTTTAACCTCGCGCCGCCGATGCTGTCGAAAACCGGTGCGGATGGCCGCCCGATGAAACGCGCCTTTGGCGAATGGTTGGAAATGCCCCTTACCGTGCTGAAACGGTTCAAGTTCCTTCGGGGCACGCCGTTTGATCCCTTTGGCCGGACCGAGGAACGCCGGATGGAGCGCGCGTTGATCAAACAATACGAGGCCGACATGAAGGACGTACTGCCGAGGCTGACGGACGACACCCGCGATGCCATTATCGCACTGGCCGAATTGCCACTGCAAATCCGGGGCTTTGGACCGGTCAAACAGGCAAACGAGGCAAAAGCGGCCAAACGGCGAGAGGAATTGCTGAGCGTGATCCGCGCAGGGGGCACCACAACGTCAAGAGCGGCAGAATAGGGCGGGCTGTCATGTGGATGTCATAATACCGGCATATGGCGGAGCCGTTATTCAGTAAGGAGCCTTAGATGGGCCAGCTCAAGCCGCTTTCTGCCCGCGAGATCAGTTATGCCTATTCGGCCCGCAGCAAACCGGGCCGGGCTTTTATCCGCTTGATGGAAAACTCTACGGGCAGATTGGGGCTGATCAAACGCGCCTCGGGCTATGAGCAGGACATGGCGGCGGGCGGATGCTTTTTCGATGTGATGGCGCGGCGCTATGGGCTGAGCTTGGATGTGGTTGGCGGCGGCTTGGACCGCATTCCAGCCACGGGCCCGGTGATTTTTCTGGCCAATCATCCCTACGGCATTCTGGATGGGTTAATGTTGGGCCATATCATGTCCCGCACGCGGCCTGACTTTAAGATCATGGCGCATTCGGTTTTCAATCGCGCACCGGATTTGGCCCAGCATCTGCTGCCCATCAGCTTTGAGGAAACCAAAGAGGCGCTTGCCCTGAACCTGCGCACGCGCAAGACCGCGTTGGATTATTTGGGGCAGGGCGGGGCCGTCGGCGTCTTTCCCGGCGGCACGGTCAGCACCGGCACACGCCCGTTTTCCAAGCCGATGGATCCCAGTTGGCGGAGCTTTACCGCGCGGATGATCGCAAAGTCGCAAGCTGTTGTTGTGCCTATCTATTTCGACGGGCACACCAGCCGTATGTTCCAGATCGCCAGCCATCTGCACAGCAGTTTGCGTATGGGATTGTTGATCAAAGAGTTCCGCAAACGCGTCGATACCCCAGTGCGTGTTGTGATCGGCGAGCCGATTGGCAGAAACATCCTGAACCCTTTGGTAAAAGACGCAAAAGCGATGATGGATTTCCTGCGCAAAGCCACGTATGAGTTGTCCTTGGACCCGGTCAAAACCTTTGATTTGGGATTTGAGTTTGAAAATCGGCATCGTGCCGACAGGTGACGGCAAGAAAACATGGCAGTTGGTATTTTCGATTCGGGCCTTGGCGGGCTGACCGTTTGGGACGCTGTGCAGGCGCAGTTGCCCGATGTGGATTTCGTTTATCTGGCCGATAGCGCCCATGCGCCATATGGGGTGCGGACGGCGGATGACATCTATAATCTGACGGTTGCCGCAACCCAGCGGTTGTTTGACGCAGGCTGTGATCTGGTGATTTTGGCCTGCAATACCGCATCGGCGGCCGCCTTGCGGCGGATGCAGGAATCCTGGGTGCCGTCGGATAAACGCGTTTTGGGTGTTTTCGTGCCCCTGATCGAGGCGATGACCGAACGCGAATGGGGCGATAATTCCCCGCCACGCGAGGTGGACCTGAAACATGTCGCGTTGTTTGCAACGCCTGCGACTGTCGCAAGCCGGGCATTCCAGCGCGAACTGGCATTCCGGGCGATTGGTGTCGACGTCGAGGCACAGGCCTGCGGCGGAGTCGTAGATGCGATTGAGGAGGGCGATTTTATCCTCGCCGAAGCACTGGTGCGCAGCCATGTGGATGCCTTGCAACGCAAGATGCCACATCCTGAGGCTGCCATTCTGGGCTGTACGCATTATCCGCTGATGGAAGACACCTTTCGCGATGCGCTTGGGCCCGATGTCAAAGTGTTCAGTCAGGCCAATCTGGTGGCGCGCAGTCTGGGCGATTACCTGAAACGGCATCCCGATATGATGGGGACCGGCACGGCCGCGTTCCTGACCACTGGTGACCCCAAGAAAGTCAGCAGCCGCGCGACGCAATTCTTGCGACGACCGCTGACATTTCAGGCCGCATAACACTCTTTACTTCTTTTCCGAACGGAACCCGACATAATGTATAATATCGCAATTCTTGGTGCCTCAGGGTACACAGGTGCTGAACTGATCCGGCTGATCGCCGGTCATTCATCCATGAAAATCAAGGCTTTGGGGGCAAATTCCAAAGCGGGGCAAACGATGGCCGAGGTGTTCCCCCATCTGCGCCATATGGATGTGCCCGCGCTGGTAACCATCGACGAGATTGATTTTTCAGACATTGATCTGTGCTTTTGCGCATTGCCGCATAAAACCAGCCAGGAGATCATCGCCGCACTGCCGAAAGACTTGAAAATTGTGGACCTGTCCGCCGATTTCCGGCTGCGTGACCCCGAGGAATACACCAAATGGTACGGCAATCCTCATGTAGCGCTTGAGCAGCAGAAAGAGGCGGTTTACGGGCTGACCGAATTCTACCGCGACGAGATCAAGAACGCGCGGCTGGTTGCCGGCACCGGCTGTAATGCAGCCACGGGCCAATTTGCGCTGCGGCCGTTGATTGAAAAGGGCGTGATCGATCTGGATGATATCATCCTTGATCTGAAATGTGCCGTGTCTGGCGCGGGGCGGTCGCTCAAGGAAAATCTGCTGCATGCGGAGTTGTCCGAAGGGTATCACGCATATGCCGTCGGTGGCACGCACCGGCATCTGGGCGAATTTGATCAGGAATTTTCAGCCGTCGCTGGCCGCCCTATCAAAGTGCAGTTCACGCCGCATTTGATCCCCGCCAACCGCGGTATTCTGGCAACCGTTTACGTCAAAGGCGACGCGCAGGTGATCCATGATACCTTGGCCGCCGCCTATGCGGACGAGCCGTTTATCGAGGTGCTGCCCATGGGTGAAGCGCCCAGCACGCGGCATATTCGCGGGTCAAACTTTTGCTATATCGGCGTGGTTGCTGACCGGATCGACGGGCGCACGATTGTGGTTGCTGCGCTGGATAACCTCACGAAGGGGTCAAGCGGGCAAGCGTTGCAAAATGCCAATCTGATGTTAGGTATCGAAGAGACTGAGGGGCTGATGATGGCCCCGCTATTTCCCTGAGGGTGTATGAAAAGTCTTAAGAAACAGCGTCGGATTCAGGTGATCGCAGTGGCGGTGGTGGCCTTGGTGCTATCCACCGCATTGATCGGTTATGCGATGCGCGATGGCATTAACTTTTTCCACGCACCCAGTCAGGTGATCGCAGAACCACCCGGCCCGAACGAGGTATTTCGGATCGGAGGTCTGGTTGTGGATGGCTCGTTGGTACGGGGTGATGGCGAAACAATCCGTTTTTCCGTGACGGATGGCGGGGCGACCATTCCTGCGACCTATACCGGCGTACTGCCCGATCTTTTTGAGGAAAACCAAGGCATGGTTGGCACGGGGCGCTACATTAACGGTGTCTTTGAAGCGACTGAAATCCTTGCTAAACATGACGAGACATATATGCCCAAAGAGGTCATTGACGCGTTGAAAGACCAAGGCGTCTACGTCGAGCCTGAGAGCTAGGACCGAACGGGCTGCTTTTCATACGTTAACGAAAGACCTTGAACCTTTGCGACATTGAAACGCGCGAGGGATAGTCAGATGAGTTCGGTCAAAGACATCGCAAGGGGTATCGTTGCCCGTGAAGGCGGGTTCGTGAGCGATCCCGATGATCCGGGCGGGGTCACGAATTTTGGCGTCACACTTCATACACTGCGCCGTCTGGGCGTTGATTTGAACGATGACGGCGCAGTGGATCAGCGTGACTTGCGCCAACTGACGCAGGACGATGCCGTTGATATCTTTATCCAGCATTATTTTCACGCGCCTCAGATCGCGGGCCTGCCCGAGGCGCTGCAGGCCAGCGTGTTCGACATGTATGTGAATGCGGGGGGCAACGCAGTGAAAATCTTGCAGCGGCTTTTGCGGCGCATGGGCTATGATATTACCGTCGATGGCGCGCTTGGACCGCAAAGCCATTCGGCGGCCCATGATGCCTATACCCGCGCACCACAGCAGATGGTGGATGCCTACGGCATCGCGCGGCGGAACTATTATTTGCGACTGGCCGATCAACGCCCCGCCAGCCGCAAATATGCCCGTACAAGGGCAGGCGGCAAAGGCGGGTGGATCAAACGGGCCGAAGAATTCATCGCACCGGAATACCACCTGAGCCAATCAGCATTCAGCGAAAGGACAGCGTCATGGGGATGATCGACAAGGTGATCGGATTGGTATTCGGCAACAGCGGTGAAATGGTCCGCGACACAGTCGAGGTCTTCCGCGAAAACGCCGAGAAAGGCGCGCAGCGCTCTGCTGCGGCGCAGGATCAGGCGATGGCGCAATATGCCGCCGAGTTTGCGATTGAACGCAAGGGCGGGTTCGATCGCTTTATGGATGGGTTGAACCGGGTGCCACGCCCGGCGCTGGCGCTCGGTACGCTGGGGCTGTTCGTGGCCGCAATGGTTAACCCGATCTGGTTTGCGGCACGTATGCAGGGGATTGCGTTGGTGCCGGAACCGCTGTGGTGGTTGTTGGGCGTGATCGTGTCATTCTATTTCGGCGCGCGGCATCAGGTGAAAACCCAGGAATTCCAACGCTCTATCGTTCGCACGATTGCGCAAGTGCCTCAGGTCGTCGGCAATATCCGTTCAATCAACAAGCTGCGCCACGATTCCGTTCAGGTGGCGGCGACCGGACAGGATGCGGCCTTGTCACTTGCGGTGATTGAGGATGCTGAAAACCCCGCGCTTGAGGATTGGCGCAAAGCGGCGGGCTAGCTGCGACGCTTTGCGCGCCAAGGGGGCGTGAATGGGCATGGCAAGGGGCGCGTTTGCGGCCTATAATGCGGCATGATTACAGAACTCGGACATTTCGCCCTGATCCTCGCCTTTGGTGTGGCCGTTTTTCAAACGGTGGTCCCCCTGATTGGTGCCTATAAGCGCTGGCCTGGCTGGATGGCCGCCGCTGAACCTGCGGCTGGCGCGCAATTTGCCCTGACAGCGTTGGCTTTTGGCGCATTGATGTGGGCGTTTGTAACTTCGGATTTCTCGCTGCGTTTAGTGGTGCTCAACAGCCACTCGCTAAAGCCGATGCTGTATAAAATCAGCGGCACATGGGGTAATCACGAGGGGTCTATGCTGCTCTGGGTGCTGATCGTATCGCTGTTTGGCGCGATGGCCGCGTGGTTCGGCGGTAATCTGCCTCAAAGCCTCCGCGCCCGTGTGTTGGCCGTTCAGGCAGCCATTGGGGTCGCATTCTATGCGTTTATTCTGTTTACCTCGAACCCGTTTTTGCGCCTCGCGACGCCGCCCTTTGATGGGCAGGATTTGAACCCTCTGTTGCAAGACCCCGGATTGGCCTTTCACCCGCCGTTCCTTTATTTGGGCTATGTTGGCCTGTCGATGACGTTCAGTTTTGCCGTTGCCGCGTTGATCGAAGGGCGGGTTGATGCCGCATGGGGCCGTTGGGTGCGCCCGTGGACATTGGCGGCCTGGATTTTCCTGACTATCGGTATCGCGCTTGGGTCCTGGTGGGCCTATTACGAGCTGGGCTGGGGCGGTTTCTGGTTCTGGGATCCGGTTGAAAACGCGTCCTTTATGCCATGGCTTTTGGCGGCTGCGCTGTTGCATTCGGCCATCGTGGTGGAAAAACGCGAAAGTTTGAAAAGCTGGACGATCCTGCTGGCGATCCTTGCGTTTGGGTTTTCGCTGATCGGGACATTTATCGTACGCTCGGGCTTGCTGACGTCAGTCCATGCTTTTGCGAACGATCCCGAACGCGGGGTGTTTATCCTGATGATAATGGCGTTCTTTATGGGCGGTGCTTTGGTGCTGTTTGCAATGCGCGCATCGGCTCTTGAGGCGAAAGGCGTGTTCAGCATTGTCAGCCGCGAATCTGCTTTGTTGGTGAACAACGTGCTGTTGGCTGTTGCGTGTTTTGTCGTGTTCATCGGAACGATGTGGCCTCTGTTGGCCGAGATGTTCTTTGACCGCAAACTAAGTGTGGGTCCGCCGTTCTTTAACGCGGCCTTCACGCCCTTCATGGTACTGCTGGGGCTGGTGTTGCCAATCGGATCGGCGATGCCTTGGAAACGTGCGCAGATCGGTCGTGCGCTGAAACCGTTGCGCTATGTTTTCGTGCTGGCCGTGACGCTTGGTGGTTTGGCCTATGTGATACAGACGGGCCGCAGCCTTTTGGGCCCGGTTGGGATGTTCTTGGGCGCATGGATCGTTATGGGCGCTGTTGTTGATCTATTGGGCCGTACGGGGCGCGGGCAGGGGCGGTTGCGCCGTCTGTCACGGTTGCCGCGCGCTGATTGGGGCAAGCTGACCGCCCATGCCGGGCTTGGCGTGACCATGGCCGGGATCGCTGGCCTGATGGCTTGGAATATCGACGATATTCGCGCGGCGCCCATCGGCGGGACGATCGAGGTCGGCAGCTATACCGTTCAACTCGATAATGTAGAACGATCGCAGGGGCCAAACTATGTGGCGACCACCGGCTATGTGACCTTGTTTCAAAACGGCGCAGAAATTGCGCAGTTGCGCCCGGAAAAGCGGTTCTATCCCGTTGCGCAGATGCCGACGACCGAAGCGGCCATCGACTATAATCTGCTGCGCGATGTCTATGTGGTGATCGGCGATGAACAAGATGCCGGTGGCTGGGTGATCCGAACCTATATCAAACCCATGACAAACTGGATCTGGATCGGTTGCGCGCTCATGGCTTTGGGCGGTTTGCTTAGCCTCTCGGACAGACGGTTTCGGGTGGCCGCAGGTGCTGCCAAACGCACAACGCCAGTGCCGGCAGAATGAGGGCGCTTTTGATCGCATGGATGCTGCTGGTTACACCGGCTTGGGCGGTGCAGCCGGATGAAATCCTTTCAGATACGGTACTTGAGGAACGGGCGCGTGATCTGTCTAAGGGGCTGCGTTGCCTTGTGTGCCGCAACGAGAGCATCGACGAAAGCAACGCCAGCCTAGCCCGCGACCTGCGAATTTTACTGCGTGAAAGGTTGGTTGCGGGGGATAGCGACCAAGAAGCCGTCGATTTCATCGTTGAGCGTTACGGCGAATATGTGTTGCTCAATCCGCCTGCGTCGGGGTCAACCTGGCTGCT
Source organism: Sulfitobacter marinus (assembly GCF_900116285.1). GTDB lineage: Bacteria > Pseudomonadota > Alphaproteobacteria > Rhodobacterales > Rhodobacteraceae > Sulfitobacter > Sulfitobacter marinus. Next base: position 682,244 of record NZ_FPAJ01000002.1, read on the forward strand.
ATGGGGGGCGGGGCCGCTGATGCTATTGTTGGCGGCGGGGTTGGGATACGGCTATTTGCGCAGCCGGTCTGCGGCCCCTGCACCGGATCAAACCCCGCTTAGCCCCGAAGAACAGGCCCGTCTGGACGATATTTTGAAAAGGTAACGCGTGGTTTTACTGGTTCTGGGGGCAGCATTGGGTACAGTGCGACAAACCTGCAGATTGGACCTTACTGATGGACTACCAGACCTTAACCTATGACGTAACCGACGGCCTTGCCATTATCACCCTGAACCGTGCCGATAAGATGAACGCGCTGACCACCCAGATGCGCGCCGAGATCGAGCACGCCTTTACGCAGGCGGGCAAGCAGGCGCGTTGCGTGGTTCTGACAGGTGCGGGTCGCGCCTTTTGTTCCGGTCAGGATCTGGGCGACAGCAACGGCGGTGCCGCCATGGATCTCGAGCGGACGTTGCGCGATGAATACGCCCCCATGCTGCGCGCAATTGCGAGTTGCCCTGTGCCTACGATCGCCGCTGTTAATGGGGCAGCAGCGGGGGCGGGGGCCAATCTGGCGCTGGCCGCTGATGTGGTTATCGCGGCGGAAACGGCCTATTTTCTGCAGGCATTTACCCGGATTGGCTTGATCCCGGATGCTGGCGGCACATACACGCTGCCGCGTCAGATGGGCATGGCCAAGGCGATGGGGGCCGCTCTTTTTGCCGATAAGATCAGCGCCCGTCAGGCCGATGATTGGGGCATGATTTGGCAAGCCGTTCCAGACGCGGAATTCGACGCCTACTGGCGCGCCAAGGCCGCGCAATTGGCAAGCGGTCCGACCCAAGCCTATGCATCAACCAAGAAAGCGATCCGCGAAAGCTGGGATAACTCCTACGAGGATCAACTTGCGCTGGAGGCACGTGAACAAGGCAAATGCGGCCAATCGCGTGATTTCAAGGAAGGCGTTATCGCATTCTTGCAAAAGCGAATTGCCAAGTTTGAAGGGCGGTAAACGTCGTTTCTAGATTGACCGTTCGATCAGCAGAACGTCGTCGGGGTGTAATGTGGGGCGCGATGTACAGGCCACCACAGCCACGGCGACGCCATCGGCCAGAACCGTTTGAACCGAGCTGGATACCTTTTTCACCGTGATGTGTGGGGGTGTCTGGCCTTTGTTATAGATGACAGCGATTTGATCGCGATTATGATGGTTGTCCCGGACGAAAGACCCCTGCGGGCAGTTCTGTTTCAGCGCATCAACCGATTTCAAACTGGTCGCTTTGTCCCATTGTAGATCAGCCTCTGAATCCAATACTGCCATCGCTGCCACCCTGTGTTTCGTGCTCTGGAACAGGCTCAGACCCATGAAAATCAGGGCGATTTTCAATAAGAAGATGCGCGGCCCCCGCCGATTTCCCGTAGTTTATTGGCCGTCACCGAGTTGGGTCAATCAACTTGCTTCATTGTTCAACACGGGGAAACAAAAACGCTAAAGCACGGCGGTCTTGGCGGCTTGGTTTCGAAATGATGAAAAATGGACGGAAACAATCGCCGTTCGTGGGCGGGTTTGATCACCTTTGCTGCCTTGGGTTGATTCGAATTATGTCGAATAACTGCGTATTTTGGAGCTGCTCTGTGTAAAGGGCTGAGGCAGGGTGCAGGTCCGCCAAAAAAAACGCCCCGCCAAACGGCGGAGCGTTAAAATCAAATCGGCGCTGAAATCAGCGGTTTTCGATATCGATGTAGTCGCGTTGGTTTTCGCCCAAATACAGCTGGCGGGGACGGCCAATTTTAAGCTGTGGATCGCTAATCTGTTCTTTCCACTGAGAAATCCAGCCAACGGTGCGCGCCAAGGCAAAGATTGGCGTGAACATCGAGGTCGGAAAGCCCATGGCCTCGAGAATGATGCCGGAATAGAAATCAACGTTCGGGAACAGTTTCTTTTCTGCGAAATACGGATCTTCCAGCGCCTGTTTCTCAAGTTCCTTGGCAACCTGCAGGATCGGATTATTTTCAACGCCCAGTAGTTCAAGAACTTCGTCGGCGCTTTCCTTCATCACGGTCGCGCGGGGGTCAAAGTTTTTGTATACGCGGTGGCCAAAGCCCATCAGACGGAACGGATCGTTCTTGTCCTTCGCCCGTGCAATAAACTCTGGAATGCGGTCCGGCGTGCCAATTTCCTTGAGCATTTCAAGACATGCCTGGTTCGCACCACCGTGGGCAGGGCCCCAAAGACAGGCGATACCGGCAGCAATACAGGCAAACGGGTTCGCACCCGAGGACGAGGCCAAACGCACAGTCGATGTCGACGCGTTTTGTTCGTGATCGGCATGCAGGGTAAAGATGCGGTCCATCGCGCGGGCGAGGATCGGGTCAACCACATATTCTTCGGCAGGGACGGCGAAACACATACGCAGGAAATTGCCTGCGTAGTCGACATCATTGCGTGGATAAACAAAGGGTTGGCCGATGGTGTACTTATAGGCCATGGCGGCGATTGTCGGCATCTTGGCGATCAGGCGGATCGTCGCGACCTCGCGCTGATGGGCGTCGTTGATGTCGGTGCTGTCATGGTAGAATGCGGACATTGCGCCCACAACGCCGACCATGATCGCCATCGGGTGCGCGTCACGACGGAAGCCACGGAAGAAATTAATCATCTGCTCGTGGATCATGGTGTGGTTGGTCACCAGGTTTTCGAATTCTTCCAACTGCGCTGGCGAAGGAAGCTCGCCATAAAGCAGCAGATAACACACTTCGAGATAGTGCGACTGGCTGGCCAGCTGATCGATAGGGTAGCCGCGGTGCAGCAATACACCTTCGTCGCCGTCAATAAATGTAATGGTGCTGTCACAGGCAGCCGTCGACGTGAAGCCCGGGTCATAGGTAAAGACGTTCGCCTGCGCATAAAGCTTGCGAATATCCATGACATCGGGGCCAACCGTCGGGGAATGAATGGGTAATTCAAAGCTTTTTCCGTCGATGGTCAACGTTGCTGATTTTGTATTCTCGGCCATGAAGTCCCTTTCTACCGTTGGCGGTGTGCGTTTTGCCCACCGTCCGGCACCCGCCTGAATTGGCGTGTGCGTTGTGTTATCTCGCGCTTAGTTGAGATTTGCTTAAGCATCCCTCAATTAGCTGCATCCTGCAATCTGGCAAGGCTTTCATCACGACCCAAAACCAGCAACATATCAAATACCGATGGGGTTGCGGCCCGACCGGCAAGCGCCGAGCGTAAAGGCCCGGCCAGTTTGCCAAATTTGGTATCATGTGCGGCGGCAAAGCCGTTCAGCGCGTCTTCCAGCGTTTCTCGGTCCCAAGTAACATTCTGCAACTGCGGCGTCAATTCTATCAGTATACCACGGGATACATTGTCTAAATTCTTTGCTGCTTTCTCATCGGGTACGATGGGGCGGCTTGCAAGGATAAACTGTGCTTTATCAAGGAGTTCAGGGAAGGTTTTGGCGCGATCTTTCAGGCAGTACATCGCCCGCTCTAGCCCGTCACCTTGTTGCGACGTTAGGGCAGGACGGCCTGCTGCGCTCAGATAAGCCTCGATCTCTTTCCGCAACGCAGCGTCATCTGCGACGGCAATATGCTGCCCACAGATGCTTTCCAGCTTTTTCAGGTCAAACTGGGCCGGGCTTTTGCGGATACCGTCCAGATCGAACCATTCTTTGGCCTGCGCATCGGTGAAAAATTCGTCGTCGCCATGGCTCCACCCGAGGCGGGCAAGGTAGTTGCGCATGCCCGCAGCAGGATAGCCCATGGCCTGATATTCTTGCGCGCCCAAGGCACCGTGACGTTTGGATAGTTTCTTGCCATCAGGGCCATGGATCAGCGGGATATGCGCCCAAACCGGCACGTCCCATCCCATCGCGTTATAGATCATCATTTGGCGCGCGGCGTTGTTCAGGTGGTCATCGCCACGGATCACATGGGTCACGCCCATATCATGGTCATCAACGACAACGGCCAGCATGTAGACGGGGCTACCATCGGAACGTAACAAAACCATGTCATCCAACTGGTCATTGCCGATTTTCACATCACCCTGCACACGGTCGCGAATGATCGTCTCGCCACTTTGTGGTGCTTTGATGCGTACGACGTAAGGCGCGTCAGGATGGGTCGCTGGATCTGCATCGCGCCACGGCGAATGATAGAGCGTGCTGCGACCTTCGGCCTTTGCTGCGTCGCGGAACGAGGCGATTTCTTCTTGGGTCGCGAAACATTTATAGGCCTTGCCAGCGGCAAGCAGCTCGAGCGCGACCTCGGCGTGACGGGCTGCGTTCTCGAACTGGCTGACGACATCGCCGTCATGATCCAGCCCCAGCCAGGCCATCCCCTGCAAGATCGCATCAGTGGCTTCGGGCGTATAGCGGGCGCGGTCCGTGTCTTCGATCCGCAGCAGAAATTTGCCGCCCCGACCGCGCGCATAAAGCCAGCTGAACAGCGCAGTGCGCGCACCGCCGATATGCAGATAGCCGGTCGGTGAGGGGGCAAAACGGGTGACGACAGGCTGTGTCATGGGCGGCGTCCTTTCAGAAGAAATGGCACGGAAATCCCCTTGGGCGGGGAGCCGTTTATCATTTGCTAACCATGCTGCGGCTAGCGTTAGGGTCTATCTATCTAGTGCGAGGATCGGGGGCAAGTATGGGCCTGATGCAAGGTCTATCGCAGATGATGTTGCAACAGCGCGGACATCTGTTCGGCTGGGTGCCCGTTTGCCTTGCCTGCGGTATTGGCTGCTATTTCACGTTGACCTTTGAACCGGCGCTGCCGGTCCTGATAGGGTTGGGCACAGGGGCATGGATGTTGATCTGGGCGCAGCGGTTCCTGCCCGAGACAATCAGCCCCCTCGTGGTGGCGCTGGCGTTGGGATTGATCGGCTTCGACTTGGCCGCCCTGCGCGCCCATGCGGTTGGTGGGCCGGTCTTGGGGTGGCGCTATTACGGCGCAATCGAAGGGCGCATCGTCGGGATCGACCGTAGCCAGTCGGACGCCTTGCGCCTGACCTTGGACCGCGTGGTGTTGGACCGTGTTTCCCGCGCCCGCACCCCGGCGCGTGTACGGGTATCCCTGCACGGCGATCAAAGCCATAGCATCGCCGCAGAGCCGGGGTTGCGGGTGATGACAACAGGGCATTTATCGCCCCCCAGTGGTCCGGTTGAACCGGGTGGTTTTGATTTTCAACGCCACGCGTGGTTCGCGCGGCTCGGCGCTGTGGGCTATACCCGCACCCCGGTGTTGGGCGTCGCAGTGGCATCGCACGGCCGTGCCGGTCTGCTGGTCTTGCGCGTACGCATGGCGGCATCGGCGCGGGTGCAGGCGGCCCTTGAGGGGGACATCGGCGGTTTTGCGACAGCAATTACAACGGGGGATCGCAGTGCTATCAGCCAAACCGCCCTTTTTGATCTGCGCGCCAGTAACCTCGCGCATCTATTGGCGATTTCCGGTCTGCATATGGGTCTGCTCAGCGCCGTTGTTTTTGGCGCACTACGGTTGGTGCTAAGCTTGATCCCGTGGGTTGCCCTGCGTTGGCCCACCCGCAGTATCGCAGCTGCGGGCGCGCTGATTGCAGCTACGGGATATCTGGCGCTGTCGGGCGGGAACGTGGCGACGGAACGTGCATTTGTTATGGTTGCCGTCGCATTAGGCGCGTTGATGTTAGGGCGGCGCGCGCTGAGCCTGCGCGCGGTTGCCATTGCCGCGACGATCGTTTTGACCCTCAGGCCAGAGGCCTTGATGGGGCCGGGGTTTCAGATGTCTTTTGCGGCGACCACGGCATTGGTGGCCGTCTTCGGTTGGCTGCGCGAAGCTGATCTGTCACTGGGCCCTAAATGGCTCGCTCCGGCGGTAGCGACCTTTATTTCATCTGCTGTCGCAGGGCTGTTCACCGCGCCGGTGGGGGCAGCGCATTTCAACTCGATTGCGCATTTCGGTTTGATCGCGAACCTGCTGTCGGTGCCGTTGATGGGCCTACTGGTCATGCCTGCGGCGGTCGCTGCATTGGTTATGGCCCCCTTGGGGCTCGACCACTTGCCCCTGTGGATCATGGGGCTCGGACTGCGCTGGATCTTGGGCGTGGCGGCATTCGTGGCTGATTTGGACGGGGCGCGGGGCCATGTCAAAGGGCCGGGTGTTTGGGTGCTGCCGCTGATGGCGCTTGGGTTCTTGTGGCTGCTGTTATGGCAGGGGCGCTTGCGCTTTGCGGGGATCGCGGCGGTGGTCTGGGCATTCGTCCTTTGGCATCAGGCGGCGCGGCCTGCTGTTTTGATTGCCGATAGCGGTAATCTGGTGGGAATCATGACAGCCCAAGGCCGCGCGCTGAGCAAGGCCAAGGGCGCGGGATTCGTTGCCCGCAACTGGTTAGAGAATGACGGCGACGGTGTAGAGCAGGAGGAGGCTGCCGCGCGGTGGGGGCCAAGTATGCGGATTGGGGGGCAAGAGATCATCCACCTGTCGGGCAAACGCGCGGCCGCGGCCTTTGGTGGATGCACGGCGGGGCAGATTGTCGTGTCATCGGTGAAAATCGACCGCAACATTGGTGACTGCGTGATCCTTGACCCGGCGCACCTGCGCAAGACCGGCGCAATCGCAATGTCGATAAACAACGGTCAGCTTGAAATGCAAACGGCCCGCCAAATGGCGGGCACGCGGCTATGGACGCAATGGCCAGACAGGTAGTCTGGCCAATGGTTGCGATTAATAAGTGCGGATCAAGCCCACCAAGCGGCCCTGAACTTTGACCATATCCGACGGAAAAACCCGCGTCTCGTAAGCGGGGTTCGCCGCCTCAAGCGCGATTGAGCTTCCGTGCCGTTTGAAGGTTTTCAGCGTAGCCTCGTGATCCTCGACCAGCGCGACCACAATATCACCGTCATCCGCGACAGATGTTTCGCGGATCACCACCACATCACCGTCATTGATGCCCGCGTCGATCATCGAATCGCCTTTAACCTCAAGGGCATAGTGTTCGCCGCTGCCGCTGATCATATTCCCCGGCACGGCCACAGAATGGGTCATCGTGGTAATCGCCTCAATCGGGACACCGGCGGCGATCCGGCCCATCATCGGAACATCGGTTGACGATCCTGACACCGACTGTGCGGCGGCGGGCGGCGGGCTATCGGGCCGGTCGCCATCAATAACGCGCGGGGTAAATCCGGAATTTGGCAGACCGCCCATGCTATCTGGTAATTTTACCACTTCGATGGCGCGGGCGCGGTGGGCCAGACGGCGGATAAACCCGCGTTCCTCAAGTGCTGTAATCAAACGGTGGATGCCGGATTTCGATCGCAGGTCCAATGCCTCTTTCATCTCGTCAAAGCTGGGCGGTACCCCATCGCGTTGAACGCGCTTGTGAATGAAAGCCAGCAGGTCGAGTTGTTTTTTCGTCAGCATCCGAACGTTCCCTGAGATTATTGGTTTGGGTTTGTTCTAGTGATGTTCTTGTTTTGTGTCAACGCTACAGCGCGATGCAGTCCATCATATCGCCAGATTGCCGTTCCGGATCGCCAGCTGGCCGGATCATCAACACGTCGGCCTGTGCCAAAACGCTGAGCAGTGAACTATCTTGATTGCCCTCGGGGAGGACCGCACCACCCTTGACTAAGGCGCGCATATAATGGGCGCGCGGCCCGCCTTGGGGTAAATCCACGGCCAACGGCAGGGACAGACGAGGGGCTGAGCCGGCGGGCAGGCCAAGCATTTTGCGTACCACTGGTGCCACAAACACCACACCGCAGACCATCGCCGACACAGGGTTGCCGGGCAGTCCGATCATCGGTGTATTCGCGAGCATTCCCGCCATCAGCGGTTTGCCCGGGCGCATCGCGACCTTATAGAACGACTGCTCCATGCCCATTTCGGCGGCGACAGGAGCGACCAGATCATGATCCCCGACCGACGCGCCGCCAATGGTAATGATCAGATCGGCCGCTTGGGCGATCTTGAACGCTTGGGTCAGTGACGGCACCGTATCGCGGGCAATCGGTATCATCCGGCAGCGCGCGCCAAGTTGTTCCAGCATGGCAGCAAGGCCATAGGTGTTGGAGGCGATAATCTGATCGGGTCCCGGCATCTCACCGGGCTGCACCAGCTCATCCCCCGTCGCAATGATCGCGATCTGGGGCGCGATGTGAACGGGCACCTCGGCGATATTCATCGCGGCCAGCAAGGCAATATCGGCAGGGCGCAAGATGCGTGGCGCATCCATCGCATCGCCCGCCTTAAAGTCGCCGCCTGCGGGGCGGATGTTGGTTTTGCCATCAATATCATGCCCGAGCATGAGAAGGTCGCCGCGCCGCGTCGTATCCTCTTGAATGACAACGAAATCGGCCCCCTCGGGGATCGGCGCACCGGTGAATATCCGCACGGCCTGACCGGGTTTTACGACGCCATCAAATCGGTGCCCGGCTGCCGCTTCGCCAATCACCTTGAACATGGCGTCCGGCTCAACCTCGGCTTGGCGCAAGGCATACCCATCCATCGACGACGCATCAAAGGGCGGCTGCGATCGGTTGGCCGTGACGTTTTCCGCCAACACACGCCCCGCAGCATGGCGCAAACTGACCTTTTCAACGCCCATGGGGGCGACAAGATCAAACAGGTTTGACAGGGCGTCTTCGACCGAGATCATGGTGTGGCCTCTGCTGTGATTTGGTCTTTTTCCCAATCGGCGTATGTTTGGCCGGTGGTTGCGTGCTTCCATGCTGTCCGCCCATTGATTGAGCGTCCGGTTACTACCGCCCCGGCGGCGCTTGGGCTTGAAAAGGCAAAATCTTGTTGAAAAACTGCAAAGATGTCGTCAATGGCAAGAGTGCCGTTATCAACGAGGTCTTCGTGGATTTTTCTATAGTGCTGCACAGCGTTGGCAGCACCAACCCAACTGCTACGTGCCCGAGCGCCTGCCTGCACAATCCATTCGCCATCGCGCAGGATCGCTTCAGCATACAAATCGTGTTTAGGCGTTTGTAAAATGAATCGCTCCTCTGAAGGCTCCGCTGGGCGTGCTACAACGTCAGAAGCTTTCGGCGTACTGCGGGCCTTGTTTAAAAATATGTCGACCCGTATCGCCGGCAACACAATCCCTAGCGTTTCCAGGAAACTCTCCATATTTGCCTGTGCGGCTTCACTTAGGCTGCTGCGCGTAGGAGTATTGCCATTTTCCAAGGGCATCGATCCGATTTGGCGGGCGATTTCTACCAAACGGCTTTCTAAGTATTTCACATGAGCCTTGTGCAGCAAATCCCCAGTCGTGCTGATGCAGACCGCACTATCCCACCAATCTTTGTTGGTGATGTGGCCACGCATACGCTCTGCGATATTCTCAGCCTCACCGATATAGGCTAACGGGCTGCCGTCTTGCTCGCCGATCAGCACATAAACGCCAGTATGCTGCGCTTCTGGACGGCGTAACGCTTCGCGAAATTTGGTGCGAGGGAAGCGCAATACATGCCCTGTCCAGTTGAAGACTTCTGCCGTCAACATGCCGTCGGGCAGCCCATCGATAAAGAACAGCTCAAGTGATCGAGCATCCATAATCAACTCGCCTCAAAACGGCCCGACTTGCCGCCGTCTTTGAGCAACACGCGCAGGCCGCCGATTTCCATGGCTTTGTCCACGGCTTTGGCCATGTCATAGACGGTCAGCGCGGTGACGGATGCGGCGGTGAGGGCTTCCATTTCGACACCAGTTTGGCCGGTCGTTTTCACGGTCGCCTCAATCCGGATGCCGGGCAGGTCGGGGTCGGGGGTCAGTTCGACCGAGACCTTGGTGATGGGCAGCGGGTGGCACAGCGGGATCAGGTCGGCTGTACGCTTGGCGGCCATGATGCCAGCCAGTCGTGCAACGCCTAAAACGTCACCCTTTTTTGCACGGCCTTCGGTAATAATATCAAAGGTTTCGGGCTGCATCTTGATGTGGGTTTCGGCCACTGCGATCCGCGATGTCACAGGTTTGTCCGAGACATCAACCATATGGGCATCACCCTTGCCGTCAAAATGCGTGAGGGCCATTTACATGCCTCCGGGACGCAGCGGATTGGCAAGCAGCGTTCGGGTGGCCGTTTCGACATCGTCCTGGCGCATCAGGCTTTCGCCGATCAGGAAAACACGCGCGCCAAACTTGGCCATTTCCGACAGATCGTCTGGCGTGTTCAGTCCGGATTCCGACACGATCATCTTGTCCATATCGACGTATTTCGACAGGCTGCGGGTCGTATCCAGCGACGTCTCGAATGTCTTGAGGTTGCGGTTATTGATGCCGATCATCCGGCTTTTCAGCAGGGCGGCGCGGTCAAGCTCGGCTTTGTCATGGACCTCGATGAGCGCATCCATACCCCATTCGTCGGCAGCTTCCTCAAGTTCGTGGGCCTGCGCGTCGCTGACCGATGCCATGATAATCAAGATGCAATCGGCCCCGAGGGCGCGTGCCTCGGCGACCTGATAGGTGTCGTACATGAAATCTTTACGCAAAACGGGCAGGGTGCAGGCCTCGCGGGCGGCGACGAGATAGTCTTTGGCCCCTTGAAAGCTGGGGGTGTCCGTCAGCACAGACAGGCATGTCGCCCCGCCTGCGGCATAGGCGGCGGCCAATGTGGTGGGGTCAAAATCGGCACGGATCAACCCCTTGGAGGGGCTGGCTTTCTTGATCTCGGCGATCAGACCGTATCCTTCGCGGGCGGCGTCAAACAGGGCGTCGGCAAAGGGGCGCACGGGGGATGCGGCACGGGCGTCCGCCTCGACGGCCTCAAGTGGCTTTGCGGCTTTGTCGGCGGCGACCTCTTCCAGTTTGTAGGCTTTGATCTTGTCTAGGATGGTATCTGTCATGATGTCTCCGGGGTTGCCCAGTTTATGGCGCTTTGGCCTTGTGCCTGCAACCAATCATTGCTGCGCGAAAATGGGCGAGATCCGAAAAATCCGCGCCGTGCCGACAACGGAGACGGGTGCGCGGTTTCGATTTTCAGGTTCGCCTGCGGGTCGACGTCTTTGCCGACTTTCTGCGCATGTGCGCCCCATAGCAGATAGACGCGGGGGCGATCAGACAGGCGGTGCAAAATTTGCGCGGTCAGGATGTGCCAACCCAGTTTCGCATGTGCGCCTGCCGTGCCTGCGGGCACCGTCAAGGTGGTGTTCAGCAATAATACCCCCTGTTGCGCCCAAAAATGCAGGTCTGCGTTGGCAGGTGCTGCGCCAATGTCATCGTTCATTTCTTTGAAAATGTTAGATAAAGACCGGGGCAGCGGGCGGGTGTCCGCCTCGGCCGAAAAAGCCAGCCCATGCGCGTGGCCGGGCGTAGGATAGGGGTCTTGGCCCAGGATAACCACACGCGCATCATCGGGTTGGGTCTGTTGCAGGGCCGCAAATACCTGATCACGTGGCGGCAGGATCGGCCGTTCGTCTTGCGCCAATGCAGCTTCGATTGCGGGCAGGGTATCGTCGAAAAACGGCAGATCGCGCCATGCGCCAAGGGCGGATAGATCAAACATCAACCTGCGTTCGAAATACGGGCCACTTGGGTGATCTTGTCGCGGGCGGCCCCGCTGTCAATGCTGGTGCGGGCCATGTCGACGCCGGTTTTCAGATCAGGGGCCGCATCCGCAACAACCAAAGCCGCAGCAGCGTTCAACAGCACAGCATCGCGGTATGCAGACGGCTCGCCATCCAGCAAGGCATTGAACGAAATCGCGTTTTCTTCGGGGGTGCCGCCAACGATATCCTCGAACGGATGCACGGGCAGGCCTGCGTCTTTCGGTGTGATCTCGAATTCGGTGATCGTGCCGTCGGGGTTCAGGGCCGCGACCCAGCTTACGCCTGTGATCGTTAGTTCGTCGGTGCCGTCCGATCCGTGGACCAGCCATGCTTTCTCGGACCCTAAAGCACCAAGGGTTTCGGCCATGGGCCGGATCAGATCGCGGCGATATGCGCCTGTCAGTTGACGTTTCACGCCCGCGGGGTTTGTCAGCGGGCCAAGGATGTTGAATATCGTGCGGGTGCCCAGTTCGGACCGGGTTGGCATCACATGGGCGATGGCAGGATGGTGCATCGGGGCCATCATAAAGCCGATCCCGGCCTCGTTCAGGCAGGCCTCAACCACCTTGGGGCCAACCATGACTTTGAGGCCCATCTGCGTCAACGCGTCCGCCGCACCAGATTTGGACGACAGATTGCGATTGCCGTGCTTGGCCACAACAACGCCAGCCCCCGCCACAACAAAGGCGGTCGCGGTTGAAATGTTCAAGGTGCCTTTGCCATCACCGCCGGTGCCGACAATGTCCATCGCGCCCGCCGGTGCGACGACGGCGTTGCATTTCGCGCGCATCACATGGGCGGCGGCGGCGTATTCGTCCACCGTTTCACCGCGCGTGCGCAGGGCCATCAGAAAACCGCCGATCTGGCTTGGGGTCGCCTCGCCGTCAAACAAGATGCCAAAGGCTTCTTCGGCCTGATCACGGGTCAGGGGGCCATTCGCTGCCGCGTCGATCAACGGTTTGAGACGTTCGCTCATGCTGGTACCTTTACGAGATCAAGGAAGTTTTGAAGCATTTTGTGACCATGCTCTGAGCGGATGGATTCTGGGTGGAACTGAACCCCGTGCAGGGGCAGTTCACGGTGCTGCAGGCCCATGATGGTGCCATCTTCCAGTTCGGCCGTGATTTCCAGACAATCGGGCAATGTCGCGCGATCAACCACCAGCGAATGATACCGCGTCGCCGCAAAGGGCGAGGGCAGGCCAGCAAACACGCCTTTGCCCGTGTGGTGCATTTGCCCCATCTTGCCGTGCACTATGTCATCGGCGCGGACAACTTTGCCGCCGAACGCCTGGCCAAGCGTCTGGTGCCCAAGACACACGCCAAACAATGGAATGCCAGCGCTTGCGGCAGCTTTGGTGAGCGACAGACAGATGCCCGCCTGATCCGGGTCACAGGGGCCGGGCGACAGGATAATGCCTGCGGGGTTCAGGGCGATTGCGTCTTGCACCGAAATGGCATCATTTCGCCGAATATCGACGTCAGCCCCCAAATCGCCTAGATAGTGCACCAGATTGTAGGTGAAACTATCGTAATTATCTATCAGTAGCAGCATAAGGCAATTCTTTGTATTCAGGCGGGGTTTTGGGCTAGAGGAACGCCGCCAAACCACAGTACAATGTTCGCCAATACATGTTCAGGCTTAAGAGCCATCGTCAAGGGTGCCAGACCCGCGCAGGGGCCGATGCAGGAACAAATAGCAGGAGTATTTCAGCCATGATACGCGGATTTCTAGGGGGTATCTTGATCGGAGGGGCGTGCAGCGTTGTCTTGGCGGGTATCATATCGTTTTTTATCCCCATCAGCACCGCGCCCGAAATCGTCGATACAGGTCCTGTAGAAATCGATATGGTTGCCCCTGCAAGCGATGTTGCGGTGATACCGGAAATGGATGATCCGCAACCGGTGGCAGAGCCTGTCGTGACGATGGAACCCCCTGCAGAGGACGGTCTGGACGATGTGGCAAGCGAAATGGCGACGGCCCCGCTGACACCGCCCGAGATGGTTCAAACGGTCGAAGCGCCGACACCGGCGGCGACAAGCACAGCGCCAGAGATTTCCGGCGATGATCCTGTACTGCCCAACCCCATGGCCTTGGCCCCGATGGAGCCACAAGCGCCTGATGCAGTAGAGGTGGAAACCCAAGCCGCGGCTCCCCTTGCCATCGCCACACCGGAACCCGAGGTGGAAGAAGCAGCTGCTGAGGTGCCCGAGCAACCCGCGCCAGCTACCGCTGACGCGGCGGCAGAGACGGAACCGACCGTCGCGCCGATGGCGCTGCCCAAGATCAAGACCGTTGTCGTTGGGGCGGAAGAAACCCCAACCGAGCAGCCTGAGACGCGCCGCGCCTATAGCGCCTTGCCCGCAGATGCCCCGACTGCGTCGGATGCAGAGCAGCCGCAACCGACCGACAAAGTTACGGTTAACCGTCTGCCGACTGCCAATTCGGAGGGGGAGATTGACGCGGGTACAGATAAATTACCAACAGTGCGCCCGATTGAAATATATGGCCAAGCCTTTGCCAACGAAGAACAAAAACCGTTGATGAGCATTCTGCTGATTGATCAGGGCAGCGATCTTGACGGCAGTGAAGTTGGCATCGCGGCCTTGCGTAGTTTTCCATATCCTATCAGTTTTGCCGTTGATGTTGCCTTGCCGGACGCGACGCAACGGATGGAGATTTACCTCGCCGAAGGTTTTGAAGTCTTGGCGATGGTGGACCTGCCCGAGGGCGCAGAGCCGTCAGACGCCGAGACGACCCTGGCCGTTGCGTTCCAGAGGATGCCGCAGGTTGTTGGTGTCTTGGAAGGGGTGGGCGCAGGGCTGCAGCCTAACCGCGACGTCGCGGATCAGGTGACCGAGATTTTGGCACAAGGCGGGTACGGTCTGGTCAGCCAGGACAAAGGGCTGAACACGATGCCAAAATTGGCCGTCAAAGAAGGTGTACCTGCATCCCCGATTTTTCGCGACTTTGACAGCAAAGATCAGACAGCTACCGTGATCCGCCGCTTTTTGGACCAAGCCGCGTTCAAGGCAGGGATCGAAGGATCGGTGATTATGCTGGGCCGGATGCGTCCCGAAACAATCTCGGCGTTGCTGGTCTGGGGTTTGCAAGACCGCGCGAACCAAGTCGCTTTGGCACCGATCTCGGCTGTCTTATTGGCCCCAAGCGACGAGTAACGCTAGATAATTTCGTCTTCGTCGAACAGCGGGTCGCTTTCCAGCTGGGTGATCATATCCTCGACCGTGTCGGCAACGGCGCGGGGCATCAGCTTGGCCAGATGAAAAACCGCGTCCCCCTCGTTGACCACGGGCAGGATTGCGCGGCCGATCAGGATGCCGTCAAAGGGTGCGAGGATGTCTTCCTCGGTCTTGCCAAAGGGGTCCGATACCGTGGCAAGCGCATCGCCTGCCTTGACGGTTTCGCCCTCGGCACGAAAGGTGCGCAGCAGCCCGCCCACAGGCGCGCGCAGCCAGGTCGAACTGGAACAGACATGCGATTGACGGCGTGATTGCGCGATACCTTTGGCGGGCAACATGTCTTCGGCACGCATCACACGCAAAATACCAGCGACACCGGCACGCACGGCCATTTCGTCAAAGCGCAACCCTTCGCCGGCCTCGTAAAGCAACACAGGCGTGCCCTTGGCCGACGCAACCGCGCGCAACGATCCGTCGCGCAGGGGGGATGTCAGCACAACCGGAGCCGCGAAATTGATCGCCATGCGTCGCGTGATCGGGTCAAGGGGAGAAATGCGGACCTGCGGCAGGTTGGTGCGGTGGATCGCGGCGGAATGCAGGTCGATCCCGAAGTCACAGCGCAGCACCACATCATTCAGGAAAATATGCGCCAGCCGCGACCCCAGTGACCCGGAAGGGTGGCCCGGGAAACAGCGGTTCAAATCGCGGCGGTCGGGCAAATAACGTGATCGGTTCAGAAAGCCAAAGGAGTTCACCACGGGGATCACCAACAACGTCCCGCGGAGGGTCTTGAGCTGGGGCGTGCGAAGCAGACGGCGCACGATCTCGACCCCGATCAATTCGTCGCCATGCACAGCGGCGCTGACGAACATGGTGGGACCGGGGCGTTTGCCGTGGATCACTTCAAGCGACAGGCCAACAGGGGTGTGATCGGGCAGGATCGAGATCGGCAGATCGACTTGTGCACGGGTGCCGGGGGCAACCTTTTGACCAGCGATTTCAAAAGGGTCGCGGCTTGGCATTCCTAGCTGTTGCCCCGCCCTGAGAACCGTGCCGCATCCGCAGCTGCACGGCGGATCGCGTCGGATTTATGCACGGTTTCCATATATTCCGCTTCGGCGTCACTGTCATAGACCACGCCGCCGCCGGCCTGAATATACAGGGTTTTATCCTTGATCACGGCGGTGCGCAGGGCGATGCACATATCCATATCGCCGCCCGCACTAAAGTATCCGACACCGCCACCATAAAGCCCGCGCTTTTCCGGTTCCAGCTCGTCTATGATCTCCATCGCGCGAACCTTGGGCGCGCCTGAAACCGTGCCCGCAGGCATGCCCGCAAAGAACGCATCCAGCGCATCGCGGTCATCGCGCAGTTCACCCACCACGTTCGATACGATATGCATCACGTGGCTATAGCGTTCTACGATAAATTCCTCGGTCGGCCGCACGGTGCCAATCTTGGCGACACGGCCCACATCGTTGCGGCCCAGATCCAGCAGCATCAGATGCTCGGCCAGTTCTTTTTCATCGGCCAGCAGATCGGCCTCTAGCGCGCGGTCTTCCTCGGGAGTTGCCCCGCGACGACGGGTGCCTGCGACGGGGCGAATGGTGATTTCCTTGCCAAAAACCCGGACAAGGATTTCAGGGCTGGCCCCGACGACATGGAAGTCGCCAAAGTTGAAATAGAACATGAACGGCGACGGATTGGTACGGCGCAGACTGCGATACAGCGCAAAGGGCGGTTGCGAGAACCCTTGCGCCCAGCGTTGCGACGGCACCACCTGAAAAATGTCGCCCGCCACGATATAGTCGCGCGCCTTTTCGATGGCCGATTTATACCCTTCACGGGTGAAATTGCTGACCGGGGCGGATTCTTCATGCGCTTCGCCCAGATCACGACTGGTGCCGGGCATGGACCGTTCCAGATCGCGCACGGCATCCATCACACGTTCACCTGCCTGAGCATAAGCGGCCTTGGCGGATTGGCCGTCAGACACCCATGCGGGCGATACGATTGTCACCTCGCCTTTGACGCCGTCGAGCACCGCAATCACCGAAGGGCGCACCATCATCGCGTCGGGCAGGCCCAGCGTATCAGGGTTCACATTCGGCAGATGTTCAACCAAGCGGATCATGTCATAGCCGAGATAACCGAACAGGCCAGCCGCAGCTTGGGGCAGGTCGGCGGGCAGGTCAATTTTCGATTCCGCGATCAGCCCGCGCAAGGTATCCAGCGGGTTGCCGGGCACGTCCTCGAACGCGTCACCATCATAACGCGCCGCGCGGTTCACAGCCGATGTCGTGCCATTGCAGCGCCAGATCAGATCAGGCTTCATCCCGATAATGGAATAGCGCCCGCGCACTTCGCCGCCCGTGACGGATTCAAGAACAAAGGCGTTTTCCGCCGCTCCCGTCAGCTTGAGCATCAAAGATACAGGCGTATCCAGATCAGCTGCCAGACGGGTATAAACGATCTGGTTTTTGCCTTCCGCATATCCTGCGGCAAAGCTGTCATAGTCAGGGGTCAGTGACATGGTCGGCCTTCGTTACGGGAAGTTCACATGGACGGCGTTAAGCGCCTGTTGATCGACGGTCGGACCTGCGCGGCGCACAACGTCGCTTGCATAAATCGCAAAGATATCTTGGCCAAGCTGTTGATCCAACTGACCGGATAGCTGCGCCAGAAGCTGTTGATTTTGTGCGTTTTCCTGAGGGTCGGCAACGGCATCAACCCGCAAGATTACAACAGCACTCTCGCCATCGATGACGCGAATATCGCCGACTTCAGCATCAAAAACCGTCGTCATCATATCCGCAGGTGCCCCGTTGATCAGCGCGTCGCGGGTCATATCAGTTTGCACTTTGGGCGTTAGTCCCAGAGTTTCGAAATCCGCACCATTCGCAAGCTCGTCCTGCAGCGTTTCGGCTTGCGCGTGCAGCGCTTGGGATACCTGATCGGCGGTCCATGCGGCCACAACGTCCGCACGCGCATCGTCAAACGGGTTGGCGCGTTCCTCTAATGTGCCGTCCAGACGCATGGCAAACACGCTGCCGTCTTCAAGCTGATCGATCTTGGGAAAATCATCGGCGGTCAGGGCTGCGGCTGCCTCGCGGAACCCGGCATAGGCGGCGATGTCTTCGTCGCTGTCTTGGGTCCAGTCGATCTGGCCAAGGGTCATTTTGCTTTCCTCGGCCAGCTGTTCAAGCGTGGCACCGCCTGCAAGCTGATCATCTAGATCGCGTGCGCGGACTTCGACCTGACGGATGGCACGATCACCGGCAAGGTCTTGTTGCAGGGCAGGGCGTGCTTCCTCGAATGTGGTGTTGAGAGATGGTAAAATTCCGTTGATTCTGAACAACGCAGGCCCAAGGTTCGTAGGCACAGGCCCGACAACATCATTCACGTCGCCTGCGAATATCGCCTCACCAGAGGCACCCAGATCCTGCTGGGCGACATCACCCAGATCCACATCCTCAAGGGTCAGGCCGCGGTCCAAAACGAGGGCCTCAAAGGTGGTGCCATTGACCTCAAGCGCGGCGGCGGCTTGGTCGGCGCTGGCCTGATCGCCAAAGACCAGCCGTTCCACCAAACGACGTTCAGGTTGGATATACTCGGCGGCACGATCCTCGTACGCCTTTTGCAAATCCGCATCCGATACTTCGATCTCGTCCAGCAGATCACCGGGGGTCATCAGCACATAGGTGATGGATTTGCTGGCGGGCAGCATAAACTGATCGGTGTTTTCGTCGTAATAGGTCTGCAATTGCGCGTCGGTGGGTGCTGGCACAGGCTCGGCGAGATTACCCTCGTTCAGGCTGGCCCAGGTAAAGCTGCGTTTCGCGCCAACATAATCGACAAGGGTCTTGGCATACGCATCTGGCATGGCAACGCCGCCCATGATTGCATTTTGCAACAGGGTGCGGCCCGCTTCTTCACGCAGGGACACCTCGAATTCGGCTTCGGTCAGGCCGGATTGCTGCAAGGCAAAACGATAGCCCTCGCGGTCAAAACCACCGTTGATCCCTTGGAACGCAGGGATTTCCACGATCCGTTCGCGCAGGTTTTCATCGCCAATCGACAGGCCCATCTGGTCGGCCTCGTTATCAAGGGCGCGCAGACGGACAAGACGCTGCAAAACCGCACGGTCTAGACCAATGGCCTGAGCCTGTTGAAAGGGCAGGGTTTCACCGGTTTGGGATTCGATCGTGCGGATCTGCTGTTGCAGCTCGCGGGCATAGTTATCGACCGAGATTTCCTTGTCACCAACGATCCCGACAGTGCGTACATTTCCGGACAGATTAACCGCGCCAAAGCCGCCAAGGCCAAGGATCAGCAGGCCCATCAGTATCCAGACTGCGGTTTTCGAGAGGCTGTTGCCTTTGGCTTTCATGATCTTACCCTTTTCGCGCGTTTCGACCTTACTATGCGGTGCGCGGCAGGGGGGCAAGAGGGCCGTTAAAGCTGGGCCATCCTGTCAAACAACACGGCAATTCCGTCCGTATCCAGATTGGCAAATGCGATCCGCAATTGGCAGGCACCGTCCGGATCACCCAGAGGGTAAAACATCGTGCCGGGCAGGCACAAAATACTGGCCTTGCGCACCATGCGCTTCGCTAACTGATCTGAGCGCTCCTTAAAGGGGTGCTCAAGATAGGCGAAATAGCCACCGAGCCCCAAAAGCTTCCACCCTTTGGCGGTCAGTTTGGGCATGTTGTCGGTGATCGCCCTGCGCCGCGCCAGAATTTCGTCGCGCTCGCCTGCCAGCCATTGCGACAGTTTTTGCATTCCCCACAAGGCCGCATGCTGGCCAATCTGACCGGGGCAAATGGCAACTGTGTCCAGAAACTTTTCAACCTCGGCAAGTCGCGATTGCGATGCGATCAGCGCACCCACGCGGTGGCCGGTCAGGCGATACGCTTTGGAAAAGGAATACAGGTGGATCAGGGTGTCGTGCCAATCTGGGTCCTGGAACAGGGCGTGCGGCGGGCCGGAACGGCTGTCAAAATCGCGATAGGTCTCATCCACGATCAGGGCAATGCCATGGGCGCGGGCCAGATCAAAAAATGCCTGAACCAAGGCGGCGGGGTATTCAGCACCGCCGGGATTATTCGGCGTGACGATCGCAATCGCCCGCGTGCGATCTGTAATCAGCGCGGCGGCCGCTTTGGGATCAGGCAGCAAGTCAGCTCCGGTTTTGAGCGCAACCGCGTTCACGCCCGACATATCGAGCCACATTTTATGATTGAAATACCATGGGGTTGGCAGAATGACCTCGTCACCCTCGCTGCACAATGTCGCAATGGCTGCAGCAAATGCCTGATTACAACCGGATGTGATTGCCACCTGCGCGGCATCAATCTGGCCCGCGTAATGATCCGAGGTTTGCGACGCCAGTTCGGCCCGCAGCTCTGGCAGACCCAATACGGGGCCATAAAGATGCGCCTCATCATCCGTCAACGCCACCTGCGCCATGGCTTCGCGCAGGGGCTGCGGGGGCGGATCGACGGGGGCGGCCTGGCTCACGTTGATCAAGGGGCGGTTTGCGGGGAACTCAACGCCCTCCAGCCAGCGGCGTGCTTCCATAACAGGGGGGGCAAAGGTGGAAGCGGTGCGCGTTAACATCGGATGTATCTTCCTGTGATCAAGGGCGGATGCCTTCGGCGAGGATATTTAAGAGCCAGAGAAGCGGGGCGCGGTGTACGTCTTCATCCCAAATGGTCTAAAATCCTCGCCGAAGGCATAGAATCTTTTTGGCTCAGTCCTTGCCGCGATATGGTTCGACATATTGCAGTGCCATGTCCCATGGAAAGAAAATCCAAGTGTCCTGGCTGACTTCGGTAATGAAGGTTTCTACCTGCGGTCGGCCTTTTGGTTTCGCATAGACCGTGGCCAGATGCGCGTTGGGATAAAGCTTGCGCACGACCTCGAGGGTTTTTCCGGAATCGACCAGATCATCGATGATCAATATGCCGGTACCATCGCCCATAAGCTCAGCGTCTGGCGCTTTGAGAACGACAGCATCCGATTGATCCTGGTGATCGTAGGATTTGATCGAGATCGTATCCACGGTGCGAATGTCCAACTCACGCGCTGCGATCATCGCGGGGGCCATGCCGCCGCGTGTGATGGCAACCACCGCGCGCCATGCCCCATTATCCGGCCCCATCCCATCCAGCCGCCATGCCAATGCACGGCTGTCGCGGTGGATTTGGTCCCAGCTGATGTGAAAGCCTTTTTCGTGGGGCAGGCGCGAGGGGTCTTTGCTCATTCGTTTAGTCCTTTGCCATATCAGGTGCGTCGACAGCTTTCATGCCGACCACATGATAGCCTGCGTCCACGTGCAGGTTTTCACCCGTGGTGCCTGAGCCCAGATCGCTGAGCAAAAACAGCGCTGATTTGCCGACTTCGTCGATCGTGACATTGCGGCGCAGCGGTGAGTTATATTCGTTCCATTTCATAATGTAGCGGAAATCGCCGATGCCCGAGGCAGCCAGTGTTTTAATCGGGCCCGCGCTGATCGCGTTGACGCGGATACCGTCCTTGCCCAGATCCTCGGCCAGATATTTCACCGATGCCTCAAGCGCTGCCTTGGCCACGCCCATGACATTATAATGCGGCATGACTTTTTCCGCGCCGTAATAGGTGAGGGTCACGGCACTGCCGCCTTTGTTCATCATCTTTTCCGCACGCTGCATCACGGCGGTAAAGGAATAGACCGAAATATCCATCGACATGGCGAAATTGCCACGGCTGGTGTCGACATAACGGCCGCGAAGTTCGTTTTTGTCAGAAAAACCAATGGCGTGGACGACGAAGTCTATATTGTCCCACCGCTTTTTGATACCGTCAAACAGGGCGTCAATCGACTCTTCCGACCCGACGTCGCAGGGCAAAACCATATCGCTGCCCAATTGCGCGGCCAATGGATCAACACGTTTTTTCAGCGCATCGCCCTGATAGGAAAACGCCAACTCGGCACCCGCGTCTGCCAAAGCGCGTGCGACGCCCCAGGCAATAGACTTGTCATTCGCAAGACCCATGATGAGCCCACGCTTGCCTGCCATCAGGTCATTTGCCATTCCATTTCCTTCGAATTGCGCATTATGTTTACGATGGTTTATGCGATTGATTGTTTTTCGGCAAGGCTGTGCGGCCAGTGTGTGTTGCGGGCAACCTATGCGAGTGTTTATTGGCTTGCGCGCGGCTTTCCGTTGTTCGGCTTTGTTAAATGATATAGTGGGCTGCTAGTATCAGTCTGGGCTTAGGGAGTAAGGGTTCGTTGGGAGAGAGTGAAGCACGCAAAGGTATATTTGCGGGGGATAATCCGTTTGAATTAGCGCGGCGCTGGTTGGCCGAAGCGACGGATGCCGAATTAAATGACCCAAACGCAATTGCGCTGTCTACGGTTGATGCACAAGGCATGCCGAATGCGCGCATGGTATTGCTCAAAGAAATCGAAGAGGACGCTTTTGTGTTCTACACTAATTATACCAGCGCAAAGGCGGGCGAATTGGATCACGCCGGAAAAGCCGCGTTTGTCATGCATTGGAAATCATTGCGCCGGCAAGTACGGGCGCGCGGGATTATTTCGAAAGAGGACGGTCCGAAAGCCGATGAGTATTATCGGTCAAGGTCGTTGAAAAGCCGGTTGGGCGCTTGGGCTTCGGATCAATCAAGCCCATTGTCTAGCCGGGCGGCTTTGATGGCTGAGGTTGCGAAAGTGACGGTAAAACAAGGGCCTGATCCCAAACGCCCGCCCTTCTGGGGGGGATATCGCTTGGCACCGCTGGAGATTGAGTTTTGGGCGGATGGCGAATTTCGCCTGCATGATCGATTCGTCTGGCGGCGTCCAAATTTAGGATCAGGCTGGACTGTTGCGAGGTTAAGCCCATAATAAGGCCTGAATGCGACAGAAAGTTGATTTATCCGTAGAACCAGAATTTAGATTACCAAAGGGCATTTGTGTCAGATTTAGATAATACCACCCCCGTTGTTTCGGGAACAGTGAAATGGTTTGACCCCGCAAAGGGTTTCGGCTTTGTCGTATCTGATGACGGCGGGGCAGATATCTTGCTGCACGTAAATGTGCTTAGGAACTATGGTCAAAGCTCGATTGCTGATGGTGCGCGGGTCGAAATCACTGCCCATGAAACCAGCCGCGGTGTTCAGGCCACGCAGGTTCATGCCATCCATCCCCCCCAGACAGGGCAATCGGGCCCATTGGAAGAAATCGTCGGTGTCGATCCCGCGATTGTGAACGCGGCACCAATTGAGCCGGCGCGGGTTAAATGGTTTGATAAATCAAAAGGGTTCGGCTTTGCCAATGTGTTCGGCAAAAGCGCTGATATCTTTTTGCATGTAGAGGTGTTGCGTCAGTCGGGGTTGTCGGATGTGCAGCCCGGTGAAGCATTGGCATTGCGCGTCATCGCAGGTGAGCGCGGCAAGATGGCGGCAGAGGTTTATGCATGGGAAACAGTGATTTTATCCGACTCGGACGCCGAGTAACCCAGTCCCTTTTTGTGCGTTCCATATTTGTGCATTCCATATTTGCACTGTGTATTGCGGCCAGCCTTGCTGGAGCCGCATCAGCGGCCTGTTCTGAAAACACGGTCACGCTGCGGGGCGATTGGGGGCAGGCGCGATTCTCGGTCGAGGTTGCGGATGACGATGCAGAGCGGGCCCAAGGCCTGATGTTTCGCAAGTCGATGGCAAGCAGTGCAGGCATGTTGTTTGTCTATACCCGTCCGCAAGCCATGCGGTTCTGGATGCGCAACACGCTGATTCCATTGGATATGCTGTTCATCGATTCCCGCGGGGTTGTGAAACATATTCACGAAAACGCCGTGCCTTTGGATGAAACAATGATTTATGGCGGTGAGAATTTGCTGTCTGTGCTTGAGATAAACGGCGGTTTGGCGCGGCATATGGGCATTAAAACAGGGTCCGAACTGCGTCATTCGGCCTTTGCGGCGCACAACCCGGCATGGCCCTGCTAATTCGGTAGATTTCTGTGAAGTTAGGGCTTTTCAATCAGATCACTTGTGGCTAAGTAGGCCGCAGTCGGGGCGTGGCGCAGCCTGGTAGCGCACCTGTTTTGGGTACAGGGGGTCGGAAGTTCGAATCTTCTCGCCCCGACCACTTTAAGAACCATCCACAATATAGTGTTCCTGATCTGCTTTTTGCAGGTCAGAACGCTATATTTGTGTTCGATGGGTATCATCCTGCGGTTCATCTTTTGCGTATCGCGAGAAACCGGCGTTCTTTTTGAGGGCGCGTTATTTTTTTCTATTGGACGCGGATCTTTCAAATCTTCCCTCCGGTGTGTGAAGTAGTTTGTGGATATCTCAAGTGGTGGATGAGGGGCGCGCGCTAAACCGCAGCGTTTATTGAAATATCAATCGTTCAGGCAGAGGCGCGCAAATCGTAAACTCCTGTGCATATTTTTGCCTTGAATCATCAAGGGGCAGGACGCCTCAAAAAAATCCCAGTTCGGTCAAGTCTCAAGTTCAGAAAAAATACGAATATTTTCATTGACCGCATAGGGTGTTCTACGTCAGTTTGTGTGAATTGACGGTCACGCCACTACATCTAGTGATTAACATTAGGCGGCGGGCTGATAAGGCAGATGAGGCAAACGCAGCTATCGCGCATGTTTGGATGCTTATCACGGGCCACCATGGCCCCACGGTGAAGCGTTCTCTGTTTTGGTCAATAGTGTTGGGGCAGTCTGCAATGTCAGATCCGGCCTCGTGTAGATGAGCTGAGAAAAACGGGGCGACAGATATGAAAATCGAAAGAAAATTCACGACTTCCGGGCAAGATGCATATGCAAAACTGGATTTCGTGAGCACAGTTTCCGAAATCCGCAACCCGGACGGATCGGTGGTTTTCCATCTCGATAACGTCGAAGTCCCTTCCAGCTGGAGCCAGGTCGCCTCTGACGTCATTGCCCAGAAATATTTCCGCAAGGCCGGCGTGCCGTCGGCGACCAAAAAGATCAAAGAAAAGGGCGTGCCAGAGTTCCTGTGGCGCTCGGTTCCTGCCGATGATGCCACCATGGGCGGCGAAACGTCGTCCAAGCAAGTGTTCGACCGTCTGGCGGGCGCATGGGCCTATTGGGGTTGGAAAGGTGGCTATTTCACCACCGAAGAAGACGCCCAAGCCTATTACGACGAAATGCGCCACATTCTGGCGTCTCAGTCGGGTGCCCCGAACAGCCCGCAGTGGTTCAACACCGGCCTGCACTGGGCCTACGGTATCGATGGTCCGGCGCAAGGTCACTACTATGTAGACTACAAGACTGGCAAGCTGACACGTTCGAAATCTTCTTACGAGCACCCGCAGCCCCACGCCTGTTTCATTCAATCGGTTGCCGATGATCTGGTGGGCGATGGCGGCATCATGGATCTGTGGGTCCGCGAGGCGCGGCTGTTCAAATATGGCTCCGGCACAGGCACCAACTTTTCCAGCCTGCGCGGCGCGGGCGAGGGGCTGTCGGGCGGTGGTAAGTCGTCGGGCCTGATGGGTTTCCTAAAAATCGGTGACCGCGCTGCTGGCGCGATCAAATCCGGTGGCACCACGCGGCGTGCGGCGAAAATGGTAATCGTCGATGCGGACCACCCCGATATCGAAGACTTCATCAACTGGAAGGTCATCGAAGAGCAGAAAGTGGCGTCTATCGTTGCGGGTTCAAAAATGCACGAGCGCGAGTTGAACAAACTGTTCGCCGCGATCAAAGCATGGGATGGCGTTCAGGCGGATGCCTATGACCCAGCCAAGAACGAACAGCTAAAGGCGGCAATCAAGGACGCAAAGAAATGCGCGATCCCAGAGACTTACGTCAAGCGCGTGTTGGATTACGCCAAGCAGGGTCACACCTCGATTGAGTTCCCAACCTACGACACCGATTGGGATTCCGAGGCTTACTCCTCCGTTTCGGGGCAGAACTCCAACAACTCGATCCGGGTCACCAACGCGTTCTTGCACGCTGTTGAAAAAGACGCCGATTGGGAGCTGATGGACCGCACAACGGGCCGCGTGTCGAAAACCATCCGTGCCCGCGATCTGTGGGAACAGGTTGGCCATGCCGCATGGGCCTGTGCCGATCCGGGCATCCAGTACCACGACACTGTCAACGAATGGCACACATGCCCCGAAGACGGTGCGATCCGTGGGTCAAACCCCTGTTCCGAATACATGTTCCTTGACGACACGGCTTGTAACCTCGCGTCGATGAACCTGCTGACCTTCCTCAAAGACGGCGAATTCCAGGTCGAAGACTACATGCACGCCTCGCGTCTGTGGACAGTGACGCTGGAAATCTCGGTGATGATGGCACAATTCCCGTCCAAAGAGATTGCTCAGCGGTCCTATGATTTCCGCACGCTGGGTCTGGGCTATGCGAACATCGGTGGCTTGCTGATGAACATGGGCCATTCCTATGACAGCGACGAAGGTCGCGCGCTTTGTGGTGCCCTGACGGCGATCATGACCGGCGTTTCCTACGCCACATCTGCTGAAATCGCAGGCGAACTGGGCGCATTCCCCGGCTACAAGAAAAACGCCGACCACATGCTGCGCGTCATCCGTAACCACCGCAACGCTGCAATGGGCAAGTCGGACGGCTACGAGAACCTTGCGGTCAAGCCGGTCCCTTTGGACCACGCAAACTGCCCCCAACAAAACCTGATCGCTGTTGCGACCTCGACCTGGGACGAAGCGCTGCGCCTTGGCGAAAAGCACGGGTATCGCAACGCCCAAGTGTCAGTGATTGCCCCCACGGGCACCATCGGTCTGGTGATGGATTGTGACACCACAGGGATCGAGCCTGACTTTGCCCTCGTGAAATTCAAGAAACTGGCCGGTGGCGGGTACTTCAAGATCATCAACCAATCCGTCCCTGCTGCATTGGAAAAGCAGGGCTATGGATCGGCCCAGATCGAAGAAATCATCGCTTATGCGGTGGGTCATGGCAGCATCGGCAACGCGCCGGGCATCAACCACACCACATTGGTCGGCCATGGCTTTGGCACGAATGAATTGGCCAAGATCGACGCGGCATTGGCGCAGGCCTTTGACATCCGTTTCGTGTTCAACCAATGGACCCTGGGCGAAGAATTCTGCACCCAAGTCCTTGGTATCCCCGCCGAAAAACTGAACGATCCGACGTTTGATCTGCTCAAGTCCCTTGGTTTTTCCAAGAAAGACGTTGATGCGGCTAACGACCACGTTTGCGGCACCATGACGCTGGAAGGTGCGCCGCACCTGAAGGAAGAACACTACGGCATCTTCGATTGTGCCAACCCCTGCGGTAAAAAAGGGACGCGTTATCTGTCGGTCAACAGCCACATCTACATGATGGCAGCGGCACAATCGTTCATCTCGGGCGCGATTTCCAAGACGATCAACATGCCCAACGACGCGACCATCGAAGATTGCCAACAGGCCTATGAATTGTCCTGGTCCTTGGGCGTGAAAGCTAATGCGCTGTATCGTGATGGATCGAAGCTGTCCCAACCTTTGGCTGCGGCTTTGGTCGAGGACGATGATGAAGCCGCCGAAACCCTTGAAACCGGCAACATCCACGAAAAGGCCACTGTGCTGGCCGAAAAGATCGTCGAAAAGGTTATCGTCAAAGAGATCATCAAATCGCACCGCGAAAAGATGCCTGAACGTCGCAAGGGGTATACCCAAAAAGCCATCGTGGGCGGTCACAAAGTGTACCTGCGCACTGGCGAATATGGCGACGGCAGCTTGGGCGAAATCTTTATCGATATGCACAAAGAGGGTGCCGGTTTCCGCGCGATGATGAACAACTTTGCCATCGCCGTGTCCGTGGGCCTGCAATATGGTGTACCGCTCGAAGAATTCGTCGATGCCTTCACCTTCACCAAGTTCGAGCCCGCCGGCATGGTTCAGGGCAACGATAGCATCAAGAATGCAACATCGATCCTTGATTACATCTTCCGTGAATTGGCCGTGTCCTATCTGGACCGCACCGATCTGGCGCATGTGAAACCCGAAGGGGCCACATTCGACACCATCGGCCGCGGCGAGGAAGAAGGCGTGCGCAACGTGTCCGAGATTTCCGAAAGCGCCGCGACGCGGTCTTTGGAAGTGCTCAAGCAGATCAGTTCGACCGGGTATTTGCGCAACCGCATGCCGCAAGAGCTGGTTTTGATGCAAGGCGGGCAGGGGATGGCTGACGTCGCGGTGATGGACACTGGCACAGCTGCGGTCGCGCAATCGGTCACCACCTCCGTGGAATCGACGACTGCGATTTCCAGCGGTGCCGTCGGGATCGACGCCCGAACCAAAGCCAAGATGCAAGGCTATGAAGGCGAGGCCTGCGGCGAATGCGGCAACTACACGCTGGTCCGCAACGGCACCTGCATGAAGTGCAACACCTGTGGGGGTACGTCCGGTTGTAGCTGAGGGTGATGACCTGATGTGTGGATGAAATGCCAAGCATATATAGCCCATTTCGGGGTGTTTCGGCGGCCATTTACAAGGTGATTAGCGCCTAGTTCACGTAAGTCATTGATTTTATTGACTCGAGCTAAGAGCCGATCCTTTTGGAATTTGATGGTCTAGTACAGCGGTCAAGTAAGGGAAACGAGACTTCTAAAGGGGCATGAGCCTGAAGCCCGCATGGTATTGCATACCATGCGGGCGTCGAATTTTTAGAAGTCGCGGGCTGAGTGAGGAGGCGTTTTCCGCGCTCAATCCATCAAATAGGAGGCCGGTGCGCTCGCCCCTAACGAAGGCCAAGCCACAGGTGTAAAACAAACGAGCGGTTAACGATGAGCTTGGCCATGCGAAAATTAAGGTGCCCCCTGGGTTCCCTTTTTTCTTTGGTACACTTGTGAAGAAGAGTTCGCTGGATGAGGAGCACATCACCCCGCCTAGAATAAAATCAGTTCATCGTCAGCGGCAAGGATATAGAAATTCCCCTGGTCTATCAGCGCTAGAAGGTGCCTCAGTCGTGGCAGAAAACCTATGGGTCGCTAACAATCGATAAACGAGGATCGCGATGTAAATCTGCCCTGATTTTAAATCCTTTTGAGCAACGGTGACTGACAAGCTGATAATTCATAGTGACTGGTGTCCGGTCCTATTCAGTTTTTTTGAAAATTTTGTTTGCACCGGATTTGAAATATTTCGTTGAAAATAGCTTAAAACGCTCACGGCCCAGACGGGCCGTTGACCATGACACCTCATTGCTGCTCATGCAGCCCGCATTGCGGTCATTAGCTGCAACTGCAAAATCTAATGCTTTGCGAATTCACAGAGTGCGGGCAAAGCGAAGTTTCCCTGCGCTGCCCCACCATCGACTAAACGCACCAAGAGCACATTACAGCGCGGTAGCAGCGCCAATACTGTCAGGGTCGAGCCACTTTCGACATGTTCCGCGATCCTGACAAAGGCCGCCCTCAACGCCGCTCGTTATATCTGCGTGGTCTTTGCACGGCATATTACCCCAACCCCCTGCACGCGGCCCCAGCTTTGGATCATATCACAATGGTGCACCGCTCATATCCCATGGCGGATACCGGTACGAAAGCGCAGCAGGTCCTACAGATCCGGGGGGATTACCTGCACACCGACGCGCTGAAACGGCGGCTATCGGCTGGCCAGGCATGGCGGCAGTATACACAACTATGTTGCAAATACGGCATCTGAGCAGCGCATAAGCACATAAAGGTTAACACTTTATTTACAATATGTCGGAAATGTGGTTTGCCTGATTCTGCTTGAAGACCTGTGACGCCAAGACCGACGTCACTAAAATGCTCCTGCCATTATTTCTGGTATCGGAGTCCGGGCAACACGGTCGAAATCTGCGGCACCCTTGGCTGGGGGTCGTATTTCGAATGTTGTGCGAATTGGAAAAATGAATATGAAGCATCTCAATGCCTCTCACGGGTACCGTCCCGTTCACCGTGCGAAACTGCTGCGCATCGCCCCCCTCACACCACAGGCCAATCACGGCACGGTATCTGTCAGTGCCCCGCTGGCACCGGTGATCGGGTTTCATCGTGTTCTTGCCGCGCGCTGCGGCTTTCCGTTCCGCCTGCGGAGGGTTTTGCGCAGTGCCTTGTTATCTGCGACGGCGCTGGTGGCGGTGGCGGCACCGGGCTGGGCCGACGAGACCATTGATGGTGGTGACCCTGTAATTGTGGACGGACGCGGGCTTGAGGGTGCAGGGGGGACAGGAACACAGCCGAACCCTTGGAATACCGGGGGTATCTTGGTTGTTGGCCAATCCTCGACTGGCGGGCTCAAAATCATTGCGGGTGGCAGTGTTACCAATACCTATGGCGCTATCGGCCGCTCATCAGGTGCCACCGGCACGGTGACGGTGACGGGGGCCGGCTCCCGCTGGACGAATACGGGTAATATTCCGGTCGTAGTCGGCGATAGCGGCACGGGTACGCTGACCATCGCGGAGGGTGGCGCGGTCAGCAGTGCAGATGGCACTATCGGCAAGGGCACAAACGCCCGCAGCACGGCATCGGTGACCGGGACCGGATCAATCTGGACGAATACTGGCAACCTCAAAGTCGGCGCTGACGGCACCGGTACGCTGACCATCGCGGATAGCGCCGTGGTGCAGGCAAGCAAGGTGAACGTTGCACGCGTAGGCATGTCCAGCGGTACGCTCAATATCGGGGCGGCGGCGGGGGACACGGCTGTGGCGGCGGGGACGCTTACGGCCTCAACTGTGGTGTTTGGCACTGGCACCGGAAAGCTCGTGTTTAACCACACCGACACCGACTACACATTCGCCGCCGCCATCAACGGGGCCGGATCGGTCAATGTCCTGTCAGGCACAACAAAACTCACCGGCAGCAATACTTATTCGGGTGGCACGACGATTTCCGGCGGCACGCTGCAAATCGGCAATGGCGGCACCAGCGGCAGTCTGTCCGGCGATGTTACCAACAACGGCGCTTTGGCCTTCAATCGCAGCGGTGCGTTAACCTATGGCGACGACATTTCTGGAACGGGGTCTCTCACTAAATCGGGCACCGGCACCCTGACCCTGACGGGGACGAGCAGCTTCACTGGGGACACGACGATTTCCGGCGGCACACTGACCATCGCAGAGGGTGGCACGGTCAGCAATGACGACGGCACTATCGGTAAGAATGAAGACACCACCGGCAAGGTGACGGTGACGGGAGAGGACTCGAGCTGGACGAATACGGGCGACCTCACTGTTGGCTATTACGGC
>NZ_FPAJ01000009.1 GCF_900116285.1 Sulfitobacter marinus
CGACCATCTGCAACAGGCTCTGAACAAAGCCGGTTGTTTGTATCAAGGGCATCCCAAACAAAACTTTCATGGTCAGACAGGTCTGGATCGCGGCATCGCTGAACTTGCATTGGCGACCACGCCTGCCGGTCGGCGGCGGTGCCCAAGTCATCTCAGGATCAAACCAGATCGCTAACGATCCGCGCTGCCTCAAGCTATCATTGTATGACGACCAATTCGTGGTCTTGTATCTCGTGGGTGCCCAACTGCTCATGCCTTCCAGCTATCATACTGGATTCACGCAGTGAATCCCTGACGGGATTTGTGCAACAAAGCCGCTTGCATACGAGGTGAAAGACAGGCTTAAGTCCATTTTCCCAAAATGCCGCTTTGCAGTGAAGGTCAGTTACTACTAATCAATGCTTTGCTTATAGTTCTTGCAATTAAGATATCAGTGCCGCTAATTAGAAACGGAAGTTATCAAACATTGGAGATACCGACCTTGGGCCTTCGTACATTCATTGCCAAATCCGTTGAAAAGAAGTTAGCACCAAGGTTCAATTCGATTGAAGATAGATTGTTACAATACGAAGAAGATAGATTGTTACAATACGAAAAAGAATCAGACCCTAAGCTGGGCGATGAGGGTTCCCATCCTTTGGTGCAGTCGCGGGATGATGATCGTTTCTTCAGGGAAAATCTTGTTCAAACCTTGGGAAAAAAAGGATTATGCCTCGAGATCGGTGCCTACTTCCGTCCCATAATTACAGGGGAGAACGCCCGGTACTTTGATGTTTTTGATGCACAAGAGCTGAGAGAGCGGGCGAAACGAGACCCTGACCCAAATGTGACCGAACATTCAGTTCCCGATATTCACTATACCGATCCCGACGGCGATATTTCGATCATCAAAGAGACTTTTACTGACGTCGTGACGTCCCATTGTATCGAACACCAGCCAGATCTTATTGCGCATCTGGAAAAAATATACGACCTTCTCGAGGACGGCGGGCGGTACGTCGCAATCGTACCGGATAAACGCTACTGCTTCGATCATTTCTCTCCGGTTACGAGCCTCGGCAATGTCCTGGAAGCGTCTTTTGAGCAGCGCGAACGCCACTCCCTTTCGTCAATAGTAAACTTGTATGGCACGAGCACACACAATGATCCGACACGGCATTGGCGCGGCGATCACTTCGACGAAGGCTATCACGCAACTATTACGCAAAGAGCACAACACGCATTGACCCTGTATGGGCCCTCAAATGGGTCCTACGTGGATTGTCACGCTTGGTGTTTTACACCGGACAGTTTCGCCCAAATTTGTAGCACCTTGTATCAAATGAAAAAGATCCGTCTCCGTCTTGAGGCTGTGGGTGATACTCGCGTTAACACGCTGGAATTTAGTGCAATTTTCAGGCGTGATTAACGTCTATTGGTGACCTAACATCTTTTACCGAGATGACGACACTGCGCAGGTGAGGTTAAGTCACTCGCTATCCTGCCGTGTCAGCGATGCTGTTAGCACGATCAAGTCGTGGTCCCGTTTAGTCGCAGGCGAAAAGAGAGGATGCTTCTTCGAGGCGAGGTCGTCTTTAGGTAGGGACGAAAATTCCCTATCTAACGTAAAATCTGCTACACACCGAAGCGTAATATTCTAGGTATTTGACGACCGGTAGCTGTGTCCGCTCTGCCGACCTTCACCCGCCGAATGTGCTGTATCTTGGCGAAATTCGTCCGTCCGTTTCAGTCCCATGGTCTGTCCCTTTGTTGTACTAAATGCTATCAAAGGGGTGGCCTCAAACCGGACGTTCGCCCTATTTGATGATTGTTCCCGACTTGGTCACGATCATCAACATGTCTGGGAAGGGGCTTGGTCGTCACAGCCGACCCGCTTTTTGGCTGCCGGGGAACAAACGAGGAGAGCTTTTATGGCACCTTCTCTTTCGTGAATGGCAAGTCTGTGACCGTGACCTTACGGGAGGCACCATCCTGAACGATCATCAAATCTTGGCGGTCATAGTCGTTGGCTGTTGAAATCATTCCGACACCGATGTTTCGGTCAAATCGGGGCGAATAGATGAAGTCGCTGAGCAGGCCGACGACACGGCTATCGCTGGTTTTAATGTCCAATTGATGTGCGCAGTTTTCCTCGGCCGTACCGGATAGGAGAAAACCCGCGCGCAGTCGCGCAGGCCCTTCGTCTTTGATCTTTCGAAGGGCTGCTTTGCCGACAAAGCCCGCCTCGGCATCAAAATCGACAAGCTTGCCCAGAGAAATCTCGAAAGGGTTGCAGGGGTTTGTTTGCAAGCGCCCATCGGCACCGTAAGAGACCAGACCGCTTTCGATCCGCTCAAGGTCATTGGGGGCACCGGGGCGGATGCCGTAGGGCGCACCTGCCGTTTTGACGATGTTCCACAAATCAGATCCGCGCGCGCCGTCTTGGAGGTAGAGCTCAAACCCGCCTTGCTTGGACCAGCCTGACCGCGCCAGCACCAATGGAATGTCCTGCAATTGGGTTTGCTTGAACCCAAAGTACTTCAAATCTTTCACCCAGTCGCCGAACAAATCAGCAGTCACGGCTTCGGCCTTGGGCCCCTGAATGGCCAGCGGCGATACGTCCGGCTCGAACACTCGTACATTCATGCCGCGTTCCGCCGCGATGGCGCTGGCCCACAGCGCGATATCACTATCCGCGATGGACAGCCAAAACCGGTCGGGGGCCAACATCAGCAGCACCGGATCATTGATCAGATTGCCGGCGTGGTCGCATATCGGGACATAGCGGCCTTGGCCCACCTTGGTTTTCGTGATGTCCCGTGTGGTAATGTATTGCACCAATTTGGCTGCATCTGGCCCTACGATTTCGACCTGCCGCTGGGCCGCCACATCCCATATCGCGACGCCATTCATCAGGCTGTCATACTCGGCATCGGGATCGCCGAAATGCGCGGGAATAAACATGTGGTTGTAGACGGAAAAACACGCCACCCCATCCGCGACAGTGGCATCAAAATAGACCGATTTTCTGTTATTTGGGCCAATGCCGATTTGATATGTCACGTGGGTATTCCTTACTGTCTACGTCATCCGTTTTCACCGGGACCATATGGCTATTTACTGCAGTATGTGGTCAAAATAACCGATATTTTGGCGAAATCTTGCAGGCGAATATGGATCCACTTAACATTCGAATAATCGAAGCGCTGCAAAAGCGTGGAAATCTGACCCATGCGGAACTGGCGGATATTGTAGGGTCGACGCCTTCTACCTGTTTGCGACGCGTGCGTGAGCTGCGCAAATCCGGCGTTCTCGCCCAAAGCACCTACCTTGCCAGTGCCGCCAAGTTAGGGCGGGGGCTAAAGGCCCTCATCACCGTCACCACCCGCGATCACACGCGGCGCGACAGGGACGCACTGGCCAAATCAATCAAAGCCGAGCCTGCCATCTCGTCTGCTTATGGCGTCACGGGCGAGCTGGATGCGATATTGATCGGCAATTTTCATGACATGGTTGAGTATCAAGAGGTCTGCGACAGGCTTTTCGATGGTGATGAAAAGGTGGTGCGATACACGACGCATTTTATTTCCGAAACCTACAAGGATCAAACGGCCATTCCCTGCGATATTCTTCGCGAGCAGGCTGGGGCAGGGGGGTGAGGACAGATTTGAGGACGTGCAAAAAATACTTGAATAAAGCCGCCACGACCCCGCGTGGGTGGCACTTTATTCCAGGGGTGGTGGTTTGGTCCCTCGTAAATCTGCATCCGGTCAGGGCCGGCGGCCAAGCCACGCTTAATAAGTGTTAACATTTCGCTGGCATCCGCGAATTTTCCCACATATTTTTGTCACCAACGCGGTCAACGGATCGGACAGCCATTATACTTGCGAGGGTCATAAATGAGCGAGCAGCCACCACAAACGTCTCTGGTTCAAGACCATCAGGCATACCTAAAAGGCTCCCATGATTTTCAGGTGGATATTGAGCGGTTGGTCAAGAGCGACCTTGTGCAGACGATCCTTGAAACCGTCATGTTGGCGACGAATGCACGCTTTGCCGCCGTGGCACGCGTCACCGACGACCGGTGGGTCGCATGCCGTTCTGTGGACGAGGTGAATTTCGGCATTGCGGAAGGCGACGAGATCGAGATCCAATCGACGTTTTGCCAGACTGTTCGGGATACCGGCGACGAAGTCATCTTTAACAATGTTGCGACCGACAAGGTTTATCGCGACGATCCCATCGCTGCGAAATTCGGCATCGTCAGCTATGCCTCCGTGCCGATTTACCGCAGTGATGGCAGCTTTTTCGGGACGCTATGCGCTATCGATACCGAACCGCGTGATCTGGGCGGTTTGCGGGCCCATGCGATGCTAAAGATGTTTGCCAATCTGATCGGGCGCAGCCTGTCGGCAGAGGAACGGATCGAGGCGCAAGAGCTAGAGCTGGAGCACGAGCGCAAGCTGGGGCAAATCCAAGAGGAATTTGTCGCAATTTTGGGGCATGACCTGCGTAATCCGGTTGCTGCATTTGCATCCGGTCTGCGGCTGTTGGGCAAAGAGCCGATGCCGGATAAGGCACGGTCGACGCTGAACCTGATGCGCGCGCCTTTGCACCGCATGAACGAGCTGATCGATAACCTGATGCTACACGCGAAATCGCGGCTTGGCGGCGGGATCAACATCCGTTCGACCGAAGACGCGCCTTTGGCCGTTGCCGTCACCGAAGTCGTCGACGAAATTCGCGCCGTGGCCCCGGACCGCCAAGTCGAGCTGGACTTGCGTTTTGACCGACCGATCACCTGCGACGCATCCCGGATTGCGCAAGCTGTTTCGAACCTGTTGTCGAATGCAATGTCACACGGCGCACCGGGAACGCCGATCAAAGTGGTCGGCGAATGCAGTGCTGGTCAGGTCATCATCAGCGTCGCCAATCAGGGGCAGGAAATCCCGGCAGAGCTAAGAGAGAACCTGTTCCGTCCCTTCCAGCGCGGTCGGACTTCAGAGGGTGAGGGCCTTGGCCTTGGCTTGTACATCGCTTCGACCATTGCGCGCGCGCATGGCGGGGTGATCGCGGTTGATAGCAACGCGGCGGGCACGGTGTTTTCAGTTCAACTGCCTGGTTAAGCCGTCAAACTGAAACATTCGCACCCGCCGTTATACGCCCGTGTGAACCAGCGCAGGGTGACCTAGGCGCGGTTCCATTCCCTGTCGCCCTTGGCGTCTTTGACGCGCGTGGGCAGACCGATGTTATCAAGCAAGGAAAAGAGCGGCTTGGGGTCCAGTTCCTCTACGTTCATCATGACGCCTTGGTCATAAGTGCCATCGGCGATCAGCATCGCCACGGCCACCGGCGGAACGCCCGCTGTGTATGAAATACCCTGGCTGCCGACCTCGTTATAGGCGTCCTTGTGATCGGCGACGTTATAGACGAACACCTCGACCTCTTTGCCGTCTTTGATGCCTTTAACCAGATCACCAATACAGGTTTTGCCCGTGTAATTCGGGGCAAGGCTCGACGGGTCTGGCAATACGGCCTTGACCACTTTCAGCGGTACAACCTCGAGACCCTCGGCTGTGACGACCGGCTGTTCGGACAGCAGCCCAAGGTTTTGCAGGACCGTAAAGACGTTGATGTAGTGATCGCCAAAGCCCATCCAGAAACGGATGTCAGCCTCGGGATAGTTTGCGGCAAGGGAATGCACCTCGTCATGGCCGGACATATAGGCCTTTTGTTTGCCCACAACAGGCAGATCCCATTCGCGACCGACCTCGAACATCTTGTTCTCTTGCCACGCGCCTTTCTGCCAGCTGTAAACGGTGCCAGTGAATTCGCGAAAGTTGATCTCGGGGTCGAAGTTAGTGGAAAAATATTTGCCGTGGTCACCGGCGTTGATGTCGACAATGTCGATCGAGGTCACTTCGTCCATGAACTCATCCACGGCAAAGCGAGCAAACGCATTGACCATGCCGGGATCAAAACCGGCACCCAAAATCGCGGTGACACCGGCCGCGGCACAATCCTCGCGGCGCTTCCATTCATAGTTGCCGTACCACGGCGGGGTTTCGCAAATCTTGGTCGGGTCTTCGTGAATAGCGGTGTCGATATAGGCGGCACCGGTTTGAATGCACGCCTCAAGCACGGTCATATTCACAAAGGGCGACCCCACATTGATCACGATCTGCGCGCCGGTTTTGGTGATCAGCGCCGCAACCGCCGCACTGTCCATTCCGTCAACCTGATGTGCATCAAAAACGCCGTCCTGTTTCATCGCCGCCTTGTCGTGAACGGTTTGAATGATCTCTTGGCACTTTGACAGGGTTCTGCTTGCGATATGCAAATCGCCCAAGACATCATTATTTTGCGCGCATTTATGGGCCACAACCTGTGCAACACCGCCTGCGCCGATGATCAGAACATTACGTTTCATATATTCAAAAGACCTCTTTTTAATGGGTTCAGGACAGTGCCGCGGCAAAGTCGTCATAGTCAAAGTCGCGCACCATGCGTGTGGTTCCATCAAGCTCGCGGATTGCGATGCTGGGCATCTTGACGCCGTTGAACCAATTTTTCTTGACCATTGTGTACCCTGCAGCGTCTTGAAATGAAATGCGATCCCCGGCCTTTAGCGGCGCGTCAAATCGGAACTCGCCAAAGATATCGCCGGCAAGGCAGGATTTTCCGCAGATCATCCATTGGTGGTCGCCCACGTTCGGGGTGACCTTTGCAGGCTCGCGATAGATCAGCAGGTCCAGCATATGCGCCTCGATAGAACTATCAACGATTGCAAGGTTTTTGCCGTTATGCATTGTGTCCAGCACCGTCACCTCAAGCGTCGCGGCCCCGGTGATCGCGGCTTCTCCGGGCTCAAGATACACCTGTACGCCATAGGTCTCGGCAAATGCCTTCAGGCGCGCTGCAAGCTGGTCCAGCGGATACCCTTCGCCGGTAAAGTGAACGCCGCCACCCAAGCTGATCCAATCCATGTCGTGGATCAACGCGCCAAAGCGGTCTTCGATCAGGGTCAGCATCTCGTCGAAACGCTCAAAGCTGTCGTTTTCACAGTTGTTGTGAAACATCAAACCGCTGATTTTGTCGCTGACCTTGGCGATCTCTGCAGGGTCATGTTCGCCCAACCGGCTAAAGGGCCGAGCGGGATCGGCCAGATCGAATTCAGATGTGGAAACACCCGGATTTACCCGCAACCCGCGCACATGCCCTTGGGATACGCTATCAAATTTCGACAGCTGACCGATAGAATTGAAAATTACCTTGTCAGAATGGGCCAGCACCTGATCAATCTCGTGATCTGCATAGGCAACCGAATAGGCATGGGTCTCGCCCGGAAATTTTTCGCGGCCCAAGCGCACCTCGTACAGCGATGACGAGGTCGAGCCGTCCATATATTCAGACATGAAATCAAAGACCGACCACGTGGCAAAGCATTTCAGTGCAAGCAGGCATTTAGCCCCTGAGGCCACACGTAGGTGGGCGATCTTTTCCAGATTGGTCAGGAGGTTGGATTTGTCGATCAGGTAATAGGGGGTCTGCACAGCAAAACCTTTCATTGGGTCCATGTCGTGCGCCTGGGCGCTGAGCCGAAGGAAATATTGGAACATCAAATGAATGATGTGGCGATATGGTACGTCGTCTGCCGCTTTTCGAAATGGGCCTTTAGCGGCTCTGCCTGAACAACGCAACGGTGAAAACTGTTCAAACGTCGCAACCATTGCATCCATGCGCATGGTGGGCACCGTCTTTTCTAAGGGCATGCCCTTGCCTATGGGGCGGTCGAAATCTACTGCTAGGCCCACGACCCCTTATTTCCCCATCAGGTCAGACACAGCGCATATGCCAATTACCCTTCCTGCCAACCTCACCGGCTATGCCGCCGCGTGGAGCATCGTATTTGTTTGGTCTTTTTGGCTGATCGTCAGTCGGGTCGCCAATAACAGCGGCTTAACGATCTATGATCTGGCCGCGTTCCGCTATGGTCTGGCGTCGCTGGTGGCTGTGCCGCTTTGCCTGTACTACAAGCCGTGGCGGGGGCTGAGCCTCGCAAAGATCGCGGTCGTCTCATTCATCTTGGGGCCGATCTATATCCTGACCGTCTTTTCCGGCTTTAAATATGCACCTGCTGCGCATGGCGGCATTTTCATGAACGGATTGCTGCCCCTGATCAGCATCATTTTCGCAGTCTTTATCACGCGCATACGCCCCAGCTTTCGGCAATTGCTTGGGGCTGGCTTGATCCTTGTTTCCGCCGTTGCGTTGTCCTTCGACGCCACTGCCACCAGCGGAGAGAACGCGTGGGTTGGCGACATATTGTTTCTGATTGGCGCGCTGTTTTTCTCGTCTTACGTCATCCTGTCCGAGAGGTGGCAGCTAAGTGCGATGCAGATTATCTTCTGCGGAACGATTGTGAATGCGGTGCTTTATCTGCCGATCTGGGCGCTTTGGTTGCCGTCGGGCATCGCCACTGCGCCCATGGGCCCGCTGGTGCTGCAAGCCATCTATCAAGGCTTTGTACCGAACCTGATCGGTCTTCTCTTTATCGCATATGCCTCGCGGACAATCGGCAACGGAAACACGTCTTTCATCCTTGCGGCGGTGCCGGGGGGCGGGGCCATATTGGGGGCGCTGATCTTGGGCGAAAGCCTAAGCTTGATCGGTGTCTTCGCACTTGTGGTTCTAACGGTCGGGCTGCTGATCAGCGTCCGCAAACGTAAACCGTTGGCGGTCCAATAGATCAAGGTCAGTGCCGCGAATGCCGGACCTCATAACGCCTGCACGTTTTCGATGATCTGCGCAGGCAGGCAACATTTTTGCTATTTGCTATTAAGTCAAATTTTAGCGTTGCAACGTGGCCATTCACAGTGCGGCACTGCCGAGTTTTCACCAAAAGTTAAGACCAACCTTGGATGAATACCGCACCAAATTCAGCCGTCTCAACTTTTGTTCAAGGGTGCACAGTGTGAACACTTCAGAACCCCATGTGGGGGGCGTTTCCGTTTTACATATTACCATCGTGCTGATGTCTTTGGCGATGACGATTGGCGCATATCTCTACTCAAGGCATCAAGTGGATCTACAGGTTGAAAACCGGTTTCACGCAGCCAAGGATCGTACAATTGGCCTGATTGTCGATCGCATGTCTCGTTATGAAGACGCGTTATGGTCCGGTGTGGCGCATGTTGATGCGCTGGGTGGGCAGACCACGCGTTTCGATTGGAAGGCCTTTGCGCAATCCTTGAAAATCAGGGAGAGATACCCCGGTGCAAACAGCTTTGGCGTGATCACCTACGTCAAAAGGGGAGATTTCGCGCGATTTCAAGCGGCGCGCGCCGCAGAAGGGCCTGATTTTGCGGTGTACCCTGAGCATGATCAAGACTTCATGCTACCGATCACCTACATCGAACCCGAGGATATAAACGCCGCCGTTGTTGGTCTGGATGTGGCCCATGAAACAAACCGCAGGGCGGGCGTCATGGCCATCCGTGACAGTGGTGCTGCCCGGATCACGGGGCCGATTTTTCTAGTACAAGACAGCGGTAAAACGCCCGGGTTCTTGTTTTACGCGCCCTTTTATCGTGGCGGAAAACCACAAACCTTGGAGGCAAGGCAGGACCGTTTTGCCGGTGTCGTTTACGCGTCATTCGTCGTGCGTAAATTGGTCGAGGGGCTGTTGTCAAAAGACTTGCGCAATGTCCGGTTTAGCATCCAAGACAATGACAAAATAATCTACGATGAACATAGCGTCGAAGATGCGTCACAAGACGACACTCCGATGTTCTCTGAAACGGTTACGCTTGATATGTACGGGCGCAACTGGGTTCTGGATATCCGCACAAATAAGACATTTCGGCAAGAGAACGGGTCGGAGCAGCCGATGCTGATCTTGATTGGCGGATTGATCATCGAAATTTTGATATTTTCGTTGTTGGTGATGCTGGCGCGTTCCAACCGTCGGGCACAGAACTACGCAGGCGAGCTTACCGTGGATCTGCGCGCAAAAACCAAGCACCTTGAACAGGCAAATGCTGAAATTGAACAATTCGTGTATATCGCGTCCCATGACCTGAGGACGCCCATCCGTGGAATCGGGTATCTCGCTGACGTGATCGAAGAAGACCTTGAGGAGATCTTTGGCCCCCTTGATGACCGCGCTGAGATTAAGGCGCAATTCAAGATGATCCACGAGCGGGTTAACCGAATGAATGATTTGACAAAAGGCATTATGGAGTTTTCCCGCATCGGCAACTACGAAGCAGAGACCCCGCCCAGCATGAACCTTAAACGGTTGATCGCTGATTGTGTGGTAGATCTTGGTGTTGAGAAGCCTCAAATACGGCTGTCCTCTGAGGTCGATCAAATTACATGTGACAGCCATAATTTCAGACGCGTTTTTGAAGGTCTGATCACCAATGCGTTCAAGTACCATCCCGACCCAAGCACAGCACAGATCGACGTAAAGATCGAAGATCAGGGTGACCGGTTGAAAATTTCCGTCAAGGACAACGGCAATGGGATTTCACCGGAATTCCATGGCAGAATATTCGATGTTTTCCAGACGCTTCGCAAAGGAGAGGAGCCGGAAAGCACGGGCATCGGATTGGCTATCGTTAAAAAAGCCGTGCAGCGCCACGGTTATAATATCGGCGTGGCGTCATCGGAAAAGGAAGGCGCAGAGTTCACGTTTTTCTGGCCCAGCGGCGCGCTCTCCCAAGACCCCGCGTTGAGTGAAGTGGCATAATATGACACGGCAGATGAACATCCTTTTAGTTGAAGATAACCCGCTTGATGCAATGATCGTCGAGCGGACGATTTCAAAAGTAGCGCCGGGCACTGTTGTAGAGCGTGCCGAGGATGGAATTGAGGCATTGGAGGTGATCAAATCTGGATCGCTGCCTGTCCCGTTTATGGTTTTGCTGGACATAAACATGCCAAGGATGAACGGGCATGAATTCCTGAAAGAACTGCGATCAAACAGCGGTGCGCCAAGCAGTATTGTTTTCATGTTCACGACCTCAGATAGCGTGCAAGACATCGACAAAGCCTATGCTGAGCACGTGAATGGCTATATTGTGAAGCGGCCCAATAAAGAGGGCATCAAAAACGCCCTAGAAACCCTGCAAAGCTATTGGACGACATGCGAACTGCCATGCAGACCAGACGGGCGGCGGCTTAATCTGGTGTGAGCAGGCGAGACGGTTTTAAACAGCGCTGATTTGGTCGCATAGCTGTGATGGCTTGGGTGACATAATCTGTTTAGCTGCGGGCTATATACGGTCCCAAACATACCGCTCTGATTAAGGCAGCTCCGGCTCGCATGGCCAAGAGGCTACGTCAAAATGCACACTCCCCAAACACTTCATATTCATTGAGAACTAACTGCCTTTGTCGGACTTTCGGGGCAACTGGTAGTTAGGGTGTTGGGGGGATTATTTACCCTGACAACTCGCAGGTTACCAATCCGCTTTCCCACCAAAAGCGTCGTATTTTGTTGACACATTGAT
The DNA here is from genome assembly GCF_900116285.1 of Sulfitobacter marinus. Classification (GTDB taxonomy): domain Bacteria; phylum Pseudomonadota; class Alphaproteobacteria; order Rhodobacterales; family Rhodobacteraceae; genus Sulfitobacter; species Sulfitobacter marinus. The sequence goes on from NZ_FPAJ01000009.1 coordinate 11,496, forward strand.
GAATGGCAGCAAGGATTGCCGCTAGTACACCTTGCCGAGGAATATGAAAGTTTTGTAAAATCAACGATTTAAGCGCCGCTAACGTTTGACAAGTGCTCTGATGCAAATGTAATTAATTTTGCGTGAAACACCTGACAGATAGCCGCGTCGAAGACCTTAAAATCAAGGGGATAGACCGGATATGGCTGCCAAAAAGATCGGGCTCTGGCAGGGCGTTGGGAAGAATACTTTTAGGGAGAAACCATGACATACCTCAAACAGGCCGCCTCTGCTGTGGCGCTATTGGCGACGATGACTGCACCCGCGTTTGCCGAATTCACATTAAGCGATCGCTATACCGACGCGGATGGCGATTTGATCGCTGATATTCCGGCAGATGCCGCTGATCAGATTGATCCGTCGACGCTGATTTTTGCTTACACCCCGGTTGAAGACCCTGCGGTTTACGCCGAAGTTTGGGCCGGTTTTCTGGACCACATGAGCGAAGTAACAGGCAAAAAAGTGCAGTTCTTTCCGGTTCAATCCAACGCGGCCCAGATCGAGGCGATGCGCGCTGGGCGCTTGCACGTTGCGGGATTTAACACAGGGTCAAACCCGTTGGCCGTGGCCTGTGGTGGCCTGCGTCCTTTTGCGATGATGGCGGCGGCTGATGGATCGTTTGGCTACGAGATGGAAATCATTTCGTATCCCGGCTCCGGCATTGAAAAAATCGAAGACATCAAAGGGAACAAGCTCGCCTTTACCTCAGAGACATCAAACTCTGGCTTCAAGGCACCATCTGCGATCCTTAAGGCCGATTTCAACATGGAAGCGGGCCGCGATTTTGAACCTGTGTTTTCAGGCAAACACGACAATTCGATCTTGGGCGTTGCGAACAAAGATTACCCCGCTGCCGCCATCGCGAACTCTGTCCGTGCGCGCATGGTTGAGCGTGAAGTGGTCACTGATGATCAGCTGACCACATTGTATACCTCGCAAACATTCCCGACGACAGGCTATGGCGTTGCCCATAATCTGACACCGGAATTGCAGGCTAAAGTGAAAGAGGCGTTCTTCTCGTTTGATTGGGAGGGCTCTGCTTTGGAAGAGGAGTTCGGCAAGAGCGGCGAAGCGCAGTTCATCGAAATCTCGTTCAAAAAAGATTGGGAAGTGATCCGCAAGATCGACGATGCAAACGGCGTCGTCTATAACTGCCAGTAACTTTTTAAAAACCAACCAAGACAGGCGGGCACAAAGGCCCGCCTGTTGCATTTCGGAGCGTTCAGAATGCTGAAAATAAAAAACCTGTCGAAAACCTACAAGACGGGTGACACGGCCCTGAGCGATGTAACGCTCGAGATTAACAAAGGTCAGCTTGTCGGGCTGATTGGTCCATCGGGTGCAGGGAAATCCACCCTGATCCGCTGCATCAACCGCTTGGTTGAGCCAACCTCGGGCGAGGTGTGGCTGGGGGATGTGGACCTTGCCCAATTGGGGCGTAGCGAGCTGCGCCATCAGCGTCGCCGGATCGGGATGATCTTTCAGGAATATGCTTTGGTTGAACGTTTGACCGTGATGGAAAACGTGCTGTCCGGGCGGCTGGGCTATGTGCCGTTTTGGCGCAGTTGGTTGCGCCGCTTCGAGGCCGAAGACATCCGCCGCGCCTATGAATTACTGGACCGTGTTGGGCTGTTGCAGCATGCGGATAAACGGGCCGATGCCTTGTCTGGGGGCCAGCGTCAGCGGGTCGGGATCGCCCGCGCCTTGATGCAAACACCTGATTTGTTGCTGGTGGACGAACCAACCGCCAGCCTTGATCCGAAAACCAGCCGCCAGATCATGCGTCTGCTGACCGAAATTTGCGCCGAACGGGGCTTGCCTGCCATCGTCAATATTCACGATGTACCGCTGGCGCAGTCCTTTATGGAGCGTCTTGTCGGTCTGCGCGCAGGTACTGTGGTATTTGACGGCCCGCCCACGGACCTGAGCGAAGATGCCTTGACCGAAATCTATGGTGCAGAAGACTGGAACACCATGCGCCCCGGCGATGACGACGAAAGCGAAGGTCCGCTCGACGTTGAACGGGCAGCCGAGGTTATGGCATGAGCAGCTATCCCGGCACATGGCGGCGGCCACCACAAATTGTGTCAGACAAACGTGTTCGGTTGGCCCTGCAACTGGGCGTATTGCTGTATCTGGTGCTGGCCCTTGGATCGGTGGAGGTGAACTGGCAACGCGTTTCCGAAGGGTTGGAGCGCGGACAACGATTTGTCATGGGGTTCCTGCAACCTGATTTCAGCAGCCGCTGGAAGGACATCAGCCAAGGGTTGATCGAAAGCCTGACGATGACCTTGACGTCGACGGTCGTGGGCGTGCTGGTGTCGATCCCGTTTGGCATTGGTGCTTCGCGCAATATCGTGCCGCGTCAGGTCTATGTGTTTTGCCGCGCTGTCATTGCCATCAGCCGTTCGTTGCAGGAACTCATCGTTGCGATTTTCCTTGTGGCGATGTTCGGCTTTGGTCCCTTCGCCGGCTTTTTGACGCTGTCCTTCGCTACCATCGGTTTCATCGGAAAACTGCTCGCGGACGAGATCGAAGAGATCGACGAGGCGCAGGTCGAAGCAATCCGGTCTACCGGTGCATCGTGGCTGCAAATGCTGAATTATGCGATCCAGCCACAGATCATGCCGCGTTTGATTGGGTTGTCTTTGTACCGTCTGGATATCAACTTTCGTGAAAGCGCGGTGATCGGGATCGTTGGTGCGGGCGGCATCGGTGCCACGCTGAATACGGCGATCGACCGGTACGAGTATGACAGTGCCGGGGCCATCTTGTTGATCATCATCGCCATCGTGATGGTGGCGGAATACAGTTCAAGCTATCTGCGGAAGTTCCTGCAATGACCCAAACATTACCTCGTGAATGGGCGCACCGCGCCCCCGCCCAACGGGCGATCCTGTGGCTGGGCTGGTTTGCTCTGGTGGCACTGTTTGTATGGTGCTGGCAGATCATGTCCCAAGACACGATCTGGGCCTTTGTTTGGGATGCTCCCGATCAGGCGTTGGATATTGGCGGTCGCATGATGCCCCCGAAATGGGGTTATCTGCCGCAATTGATGAAACCATTGTGGGACACGTTGAATATCGCGACCTTGGGCACCATCGGTGGCGTAATTATTGCGATCCCGGTGGCCTTTCTGGCGGCGCGGAACACGACCCCGTCGACCACTTTCCTGCGGCCGATTGCATTGTTCATCATTGTGACTTCACGGTCGATTAATTCGTTGATCTGGGCACTACTGTTGGTGGCGATTATCGGGCCGGGGTTGTTGGCCGGGATCCTTGCCATTGCGCTGCGATCCATCGGTTTTGTCGGCAAACTGCTCTATGAGGCGATCGAGGAAACGGACGCGCGCCAGATCGAAGCGATCACCGCAACCGGTGCCGGGCCTGCGCAGGTGCTGACCTATGGGATTGTGCCTCAAATCCTCCCCGCATTCTGGAGCATCTCGGTCTTCCGCTGGGACATCAACATCCGCGAGAGCGCGATCTTGGGGCTGGTCGGTGCAGGTGGGCTTGGCCTGAAGATGAACGCATCCTTGGCCATTCTGGCATGGGATCAGGTGGTTGTGATCCTGTTGCTGATCCTCGCCACTGTGGTGCTAAGCGAATGGGTATCGGCGCAGGTACGCAAGGCAATTATCTAAACCGCAATCTCAGGTGGCGGGACCAATACGCCACCTGAGATAACCCACCAAAGCCTAATTCGCTGCGACATCTTTAAGGATGATCTGATCCATCTTGCCGCCATGCAAGACAGACACGTCGCCCGTGGTTTCCAAAATTGCGGCATGCACGGTGGACAGGTCCAGCGCGTTTGCATTGCGAAGCTTGGCGATCAGATCGCTTTCAGACACACGTGTCGCGCGCAGTGCGTCATACAGGATCACGCCGTCGCGCATCAGAAATACGGGCGTGTTTTCCAACAGATTGGCGACCATTTGGCTGCGTTGGCGAAGGATCGATGCGACAAACTGCACAGCGAAAAGACTGGCCATCGCGGCCAGAATTTGGGCAAGCCCCGTCCATTCGCTGGCTTGGGATGCGCCGGCCAACAGTGACCCCATGGCAACCGTCATGACGAAGTCGAAATTGGTCATCTTGGAAAATGAGCGCAACCCGACGATGCGTACCAAAAGGATGACCCAGCACAGGGCGAAAACGCTTAGAAACCCGCCGCGGGCGATGGCGTCCAATATGGTGTTATCAAAAATCACGTGTCTACTCCTTGTAACTGTGGCCCCGCGCGCTGCGTCATCTAGGGCTTGAAAAATGGCGGCAAGGCGAAACGCCGCGCATCACAGGATGTAGGGCACCGCGCCGAAGCGGCCAGAGCAGGATCAGAAACTGTCGTGCAAATCAGGTTTCCCGACGCGGGGGCTGTCCCGCTATTCCGTCGGTCGGAACGATCAAGAGATGATACAGGTGCCACGTGGCATGTCCCAACAAGGGTAGGACGACAAACAATCCTAGAAACATGGGCGCAAGCGATATCAATGTCAGAACGGCAATGAACGCAGCCCAGCCCAGCATCACCCCCGGATTGTGGGTGACATAGCTGAAACTCGTTGCCATTGCCGTGATGAAATCCACCTCGCGGTCCAGCACCATGGGAACGGCCAGAACCGTGATCATGTATAAAAGCAGCGCGAATATTGCACCAACGATGGTGCCAACGGTCAACATGGCCAACCCGTTGGGTGTTAGAAACACGTCGGGCGAAGATGAAATATTGGACATCGGCGAGAGCCCCAAAAACAGCGCGAAGATCATATGGCCCAGAAAAAACCAGAATAGAAAAATCACGATCGTGATGGCACCGATCATCGGCAATGATCGTTTTCGCTGCCTTAGGACAACGCTCAAAACGGCTGACGGGCTGGGGTATTGCCGGGCCTGTAATCTGCGCGACACCTCGTACAGGCCCACAGCGATGAACGGGCCAAGCAGGGGAAAGCCGAACACGGCAAGCACCAGCCAGAAGGTGGTTCCGGTGCGCCATGTGATCCATGCCATGGCCCAGGCCGCGATGACATAAACAGCAGCAAAGCCCAACCCGAACAGCGGCGCGCGTCGCAAATCTGCCGCCCCCAGTCTTAACGCATGCACTAGGTCAGAGACACTGACAGCGCGGAATTCGGGCGCACCCGGGGACGGTATCCTACTGCTTGCCACGTCGTTCACGGTTGTCATGCTCCTCTTGGTTTTAGTGGACCAAGAGTGACAGCCTGCACGCGCAGGTCTTTGACGTGGATCAATCTAGAAACGGCCGCGATTGGGCTGGCTGAGTAAGCCTTTGAGATATCTCCCATAGTCGTTCTTCTTGAACAGCGTCGCTCTTTCCTGCAATCCGGCTTCGCTAATCCACCCCTGATTATACGCGATCTCATCGGGGCTGCCGGTTTGCAGGCCTTGCCGCGTCTCCAGTGTCCGCACAAAGTTACCGGCATCCAGCAAGCTTCCGTGCGTTCCGGTGTCGAGCCAGGCATATCCGCGCCCCATGCGTTGGACGTTCAGCGACCCGTCTTGCAGGTAGGTTTCAAGCAGCGTCGTGATTTCCAGTTCGCCACGTGGCGATGGTTTGACGGTCTTTGCGCGCTCGGACGCTGTGTTGTCGAGATAATAGAGCCCGGTCACCGCATAGTTCGATGGGGGCACGTCGGGCTTTTCGATGATCTGACGGGCGTTGCCGTTCTCGTCAAAATCCACCACGCCGTAACGTTCGGGATCGGAAACGCGGTAGCCAAAGACGGTGCCCCCTGTGGTTTGTGTGTCGGCTTGGGCAAGGATATCAGGCAGGCCGTGGCCAAAGAAGATGTTGTCACCCAGAACCATCGCAGAGGGCGCACCGTCGAGGAAGTCTTCGGCCAGCAGATAGGCCTGGGCTAATCCGTCGGGGCTGGGCTGTGTGATATAGGTCAAAGACACGCCCCAGTGGCTTCCATCGCCCAAAGCACGCTTGAACTGTTCGGCGTCCTGCGGCGTGGTGATGATCAAAATCTCGCGGATACCGCCCAGCATCAGCACGCTTAGCGGATAGTAAATCATTGGCTTGTCATAGATCGGCAGCAGCTGTTTCGACACGGAAATAGTGATCGGATAGAGACGTGTGCCTGAACCACCGGCGAGGATGATACCTTTGCGGTTGGGGGTCTGGGTCATGTGAAATCAGTCCTTAGAAGCATCAAGTTGGTTTAAAATGTGGGCCAGACTGGTGCGCCAATCCGGGCGGGGAATGCCAAAGTTGGCCTGCGTCGCGCTGCAATCCATCCGCGAATTCAGCGGGCGTTTGGCGGGGGTAGGGTAGTCGGAAGATGGGATATTGGTAACGGCGCAGGAAATTTGCGCCGCGTCGAAAATTGCACGGGCGAACTCGGCCCAGCTGGTATCAGGCGTTCCCGAAAAATGGTAAACGCCTGATTTTTCTGGCTCTGATGCAAGAGTTTTGGCAATGAGCACGCAAGCCTGTGCGATTTCGGCGGCACCCGTGGGCCCGCCGATTTGGTCGGCGACGACGGTCAGCGCATCACGTTCCGCCCCAAGGCGCAGCATGGTTTTGACGAAATTGTTGCCATGGGCCGAGACCACCCAAGAGGTCCGCAGCACGCCATAGCGCCCGCCAGCCTCTTCAATCGCGATCTCTCCATCCCGTTTGGTGCGGCCATAGACACCCTGCGGATCGGTGGCGTCGGCGGGTTTCCAAGGCGTGTTACCTTCGCCAGAGAACACGTAATCAGTCGAGATCGACACAAAAGGGATGTCGCGGGCGGCGCAGGCGCGGGCCATGGCACCGGGGGCCTGCGCGTTGCTCAGATGGGCGATTGCCTCGTCGCTTTCGGCTTTGTCTACGGCGGTGTAGGCGGCCGCGTTGATCACGGCGTCGGGGGCGTGGGCGTCAATCGCGGCGGCGCAGGTGTCGGGGGCAGTCAAATCTGCATCCGCGCGGGCAAGGGCGGTGATCTGAACGTCGGCACCATCAAGCGCGCGCAGCTCTGTCGCGACCTGACCACTGTGGCCAAATACGAGTATCTTCATGCGGTGCCCAACCGTTCGCCAACACCTTGACGGTTTTGCAAGGCGCGCCACCAGTCCTCATTCTCGAGGTACCAATCGACCGTTCGCGCCAACCCTTCTTCGACCGTGACCGAAGGCTGCCAGTTCAGCTCTGCCCGTATGCGTGTCGGATCAATGGCGTAGCGTTGGTCATGACCAGGGCGGTCGGCGACAAAGGTGATCAGGTCGGCATGGGGCGCGGCGCTCGGGTGCCGGTCATCCAGCAGGGCGCAGATCATCTTGACCAGATCCAGATTGCTGACCTCATTTTCGCCGCCGATGTTATAGCTGCGGCCCAGTTCGCCCTTGGTAAGCACGGTCAGCAGCGCATCGGCGTGATCTTCAACAAACAGCCAGTCGCGCACATTCGCACCGTCACCGTAGACAGGGATCGGTTCTCCGGCCAGCGCCTTGAGGATTACGACGGGGACCAGCTTTTCGGGAAAATGAAACGGGCCGTAATTGTTCGAGCAGTTCGTCATGATGATTGGCAAGCCATAGGTCTCGCCCCAAGCGCGCACCAAATGGTCGCTGGCGGCTTTAGATGCGGAATAAGGGCTGCGCGGATCATAAGGCGTATCTTCGGTGAACTGACCGGTTTTACCAAGAGAGCCGAACACCTCATCCGTAGAGATGTGATGAAACCTGAACCCCTCCGGCTTGCCGGCCCCTTGCCAATAGCTGCGCGCGGCTTCCAGCAGAGTGTAGGTGCCGGTCACATTCGTCTGAATGAAAGCGCCCGGCCCGTCAATCGACCGGTCCACGTGGCTTTCAGCTGCCAGATGCATCACCGCATCGGGCTGATGGGCCGCAAAGATCCGGTCCATCGCATCGCGATCGCAAATATCGGCCTGCTCAAATGCGTAAAGCGGGCTGTCCGCTACGCTCGCCACGTTCTCAAGGCAGGCCGCATAGGTCAGCGCATCGAGGTTCACAACGCTATGCCCCTGCGCCACCGCAAGCCGTACCACAGCCGAGCCAATAAACCCTGCGCCACCCGTTACCAACAACTTCATTTATACATCCTCAAACGTGAATGGACTGTCGAGATCAGCCAAAGAAGGCGCATCTGCATCCTTTTCTGACAAAACCGGAGGCGTCGTTCCCAGCCCCCAATCGATCCCAATATCGGGATCATCCCACGCAATAGCGCCTTCAGTTTCCTTCGCGTAGTAATCCGAACATTTGTAAATGATCTCGGTCTCGGGTGCGCGGGTGACAAAGCCATGGGCAAACCCTGCAGGTACCAATAGCTGTTTGCCGTTCTCGAAACTCAGTTCTACCCCGAACCATTGCCCATATGTGGGCGAGCCTTTGCGAATATCCACAGCCACATCAAACAACGCCCCGCGCCCGCAGCGCACCAGCTTGTCCTGCGCATGAGGGGGGGCCTGAAAATGTAGACCTCGAATGGTGCCTGGCGTCATCGACAAGGAATGATTGTCTTGCACGAATTGCGTGGCAATACCGTGCTCGGACAGCGCACGCGCGCTGTAGCTTTCCGAGAAAAAACCCCGATGGTCCCCGTATCGCGATGGTGTGATCACGACAACGCCGTTAAGTGGGGTTTGTTCTATTTGCATTCTAAAAGTACCCTTGCACATTGTATCTCTTGCAAGCTGACTAGCTAAAATAGCAGTAACTGTCGATTGCTTGCGCTAAATCTTAGCCCTCCATACGTATCGGCACTGAACGCTGGTATGCAAGCCCTTGTAGGAGGTTGGGCGCTGGACGTTACTTAAAGTTGAGGCACCCTAGTTGTGAAAGCATATAATGAAATTTCTTTGCCTAAATGACCTGCCTGACGTCGCCGCCTGTGGGGCGGATACGATCATTGACGTGCGGTCCCCTGCTGAATTTGCCCATGATCACATTCCTGGTGCGATCAATCTGCCGGTTTTATCGGATGACGAGCGTGTGACGGTCGGGACGATATACAAACAAGACAGCGCCTTTATGGCGCGTAAGATTGGTGCCGCCTTGGTGGCGCAGAACGCGGCGCGGCATTTGATGGGGCCGCTGGCGGATAAACCGGGTGGATGGCAGCCCTTGGTCTATTGCTGGCGGGGTGGGCAGCGGTCGGGGTCGTTTGCTACGATCCTGGATCAGATCGGCTGGCGGGTACAGCTTTTGCATGGCGGGTATCGCAGCTATCGGCGGCTGGTGGTCGCTAAAGTCTATGACACTCCGCTGCCCCACAAACTGACCTTGATTTCAGGCGGGACGGGTACGGCGAAAACACGCCTGCTGCATCATATGGCCCAAGCTGGGGCGCAGGTTATCGACCTTGAGGGCCTGGCCAATCATCGGGGATCGCTGTTTGGCGTGCGGGCAGGGGGGCAACCCTCACAAAAGATGTTCGAGACGCGGCTTGCCGCGCAGCTGGATCGTATGAATCCGGCCCGTACTACGTGGGTCGAGGCGGAAAGCAGCAAGATTGGGGCGCGGGTGGTGCCATCGGCCCTGTGGCATGCGATGCGCGATGCCCCGCGGATCGAACTGCGGGCACCGATTGCCGCGCGTGCCCGGTTTCTGGCGACCGCCTATGCGGATCTGACCGAAGACAGTGGACGGCTGCATGGCCAGATTGATATGCTCCGTCCCTATCATGCCGCCGACGTTATTGCGGCGTGGCATGAACTGGCGGATCAGGGTGCGTGGGAGGCATTGGCCGCCGGGTTGATGCAAGCGCATTATGACCCGCGCTATGCCAAATCCATGGCGCGCTCAGTCGCGGCAGATCAGGTGATCACGCTTGATACTCTAGAGGACAGCACCCTCGCGCAGGTCGCCAAGGAATTGACTCCGCGCGTTACGTGATCGTGACCGTGGGCAAGCCCCTTTGAAGCCTGCCGATTATCCAACCCTGCAATCCCTTGTTCTGCAGCTCGCTCAGGGCGTTCTCGGCCACAGCTTGGGGCATGGCAGCCAATAACCCACCGGCGGTCTGGGGGTCATGCATCAACGGATCATCAATCCCTTGGGTCGGCGCATTCTTACGGTTCGCAGGTAAAAGCGAGGAGGCGGCACCAGCGTCAGACAAGGTGCGCGCGCCCTTGTAAAACGGAATATCCGACTGCGTCAGAACCGCGCCCAGACCCGACGCTTTGCATATCGCGAGCACATGACCAGCCAAACCAAATCCGGTCACATCTGTCATTGCATGGGCATCGCGCAAGATTTCGGCTTGCTGTGATTGCGATTGCTCCATGATGGCCAAGGCATTGGCAACCTCGCGGCCGCTGGCGGTACCTTCCATATGCGCGGCCATAATCACACCGGACCCGATTGGACGTGTCAGCACCAAGACGTCATCCGGGTGCGCGCCAGCAATGCTGATCGGCATCGTGTCGCGGGTACCGGTCACGGTGAACCCAATCGTCAGCTCTGCCCCCATCGTGGTATGACCACCAACTAAACTGGCACCAGACGCGTCAAAGACTTTACGGGCCGTGTCAGTGATTTCGCGCAGGGTGCGTGCCTGAAGGGCCGGGGACATACGCGGCAGGATCAGGCTGGACAGGGCAACTTGGGGCGCGGCGCCCATCGCCCAAATATCACCCAAGGCATGAACCGCCGCGATACGTGTCATCTGCACCGGATCATGGACCATGGCGCGCAGGTGATCGGTGCTAAGCACCTGAAACCCACCGCCCGGCATTTTGACGATTGCAGAGTCATCCCCCACACCCGTCACGATCTCAGGGTTTGTGGGATCAGCAAGGCCCGACAGAGCCTCGGCCAATGGCGCGCCGCCGACCTTGGCCCCGCAGCCACCACAGAGCGGTTTGTCTTGCATGATTTCACGCGTACCAAGGGCTGCGACGTCTGGAATCTTGACCGGTTTCATCTGCGGCAGGTGATCAAGCTTGTCCATAAACGCGCGATCAATGCGGTCCTTCCAGCGCCACAGCAGCGGGCCGGAAAATGCGATCCCGAATTTTTCTGCCATCGCAGATTTACTGCCCAAGGAGATCAGCTTGAGATAATGCTTTTGCGGTTTGAACGTCTTACGGGTGCCGCCCGTCAATGCGGCACGTAAGTTGTGATGCAATACCGGCGCGGCACGGACGGCAAAGACACCCGCCTTGGGGCGCGGGGCAAACGGCATTGCGGCGCAGTCGCCGACCGCGAAGACAAACCGGTCGCCCTTGATGCTAAGATCGGGGGTCGTCTCAATAAACCCGTCGATCAGGGGCAGGTCTGTGTTGGCCAGCCACCGGTGCGGAAATGCGCCTGCGGCACCCACTGTCAGTGCCGCTGCGACTGGGTCGTGCTCTTCGAGTCGCACCTGTGTTGCCTCAATAGCGGTGACGCGAGCATCGGTGCGCAGGGAAATTCCTGCCTGTGACATCGCGCGCATCAGCTTGCGCCGTGCCATATCGCCCACACCTGATATCTGCGACCCTGCCTCGATCACGGTGATTTCGGGGGTGGCACCGGCTTGCTGTAACGCATGTGACATGGCCAGCGCCAGCTCGCATCCGGCAACCCCGCCGCCGATGACGGCCACGTTAGGGTCAATCGATCCGTCCCCGACTGAGGCCACGAATTCGCGCCAGCGCTGCGCGTAGACATCCAGCGGCTTGGCCCCGACGGCATGATCATCAAATCCGGCGATCGACATTTCGGCTGTGATACCAATGTCGATCGACGCGACATCATAGGCGATCTGGCCTTGCCCCTCGACCGTGATCAGGCGGGCGGTTCGGTCAATATCAGTCGCATGGGCCAAAATCAGCCGTGCGCCCGCGAAACGGCACAAGCGCACCAGATCAATCTCGAGGGTGTCGCGGCTATAATGACCCGCCACATGTCCGGGCAGCATACCAGTATAGGGGGCGGTTGGGCCGGGGTTGATGACCGTCAGCCGCGCGCCAGGCAGCGGGTTCATCCCCCATTTGCGCAGCACCAGCGCATGCGCATGTCCGCCGCCCACCAACACAAGGTCTTGGGTCAGGGGAACATCGGGCGTATTCATGTTGCGTGCTTTCTGGATCAGGGCTGGGGCCGTCATATCGCGTTGCCGCCAAGGATCATAGCAGCACCCAGCGGTTGCAACCGAAAGTGAACTGCGTGACAAAGAATGCACAGCACTTTTTCCCTTGATAAGGCCGATCTTTTTGACCCTTCGCATTTTGCACACTGCCGACCTGCATCTTGATTCACCTTTGCGCAGCTTGGCACTAAAGGATGATCGTCTTGCCGCGCAGGTGCGTGGGGCCAGCCGTCATGCGCTGGAAACAATGGTGCAATATTGCATCGACGAAGACGTTGCCGCGTTTCTCATTGCGGGCGATCTATACGACGGTCAGGAACGCAGCGCCAAAACGGCGGCCTATCTTGCGGGGCAAATGCAGCGTTTGGCTGATGCAGGCGTGCAGGTGTTCTATATCAAGGGGAACCACGACGCGGAAAATCCGATTGCTGGCGAAATCGCGTTGCCTGCCAATGTGCATGTGTTTGATGGCAAGGGGGGCATGGTCCAACTGGGCGATCACCTCGTCTATATTCATGGCGTCAGTTTTCGGGGCCGTCATGCGCCAGATAGCTTGCTGCCCAAATTCAAAGCTCCGGTGCCGGGTGCTGTGAACATCGCCATGCTGCATACGTCGCTGATGGGGGCCGCGGGCCATGACTCTTATGCGCCCTGTTCGGTGGCGGAACTGGCGCAGACCGATTTTGACTATTGGGCGCTTGGGCATGTGCATAAACGGCAGGTGCACGGGCAGAACCCGTGGATCGTGATGCCCGGCATGCCCCAAGGGCGCGACATCGGCGAGGCGGGTCCGAAATCCGCCACCATCCTGACAGTGCAGGACGGAAAAATTGACGTTTCGAAATTGCCAACATCCCTGTTGGAATTCCGTGCCTGCGAGTGTGTGTTGGACGGGGTTGAAACAGATGACGACGTCCGCGATGCCTTACGAAATTGTTTGAAAGCCGAGGCAGGCAGGGGTGCTGCGATCTTGCGGCTGCGGTTGACGGGGCAAACCGCGATGGCTTGGCGTATCCGGCAACTCGCCGATCTCTGGCAGGCGGACATTGCGCAGATGGCCGAAAGCATCGGCGGGCTGTGGCTTGAGAAGCTTATACTAGATGTATCACCGCCATCCTCGGAACGTGCAGACAGTGCCGTGGGCGAAGTTGAACAACTGATGCATGACGTTGCCACATCGCCTGCATCGCGGGATCAGCTGGGCAAAGAGCTGGATCAGATGTTGGCGCTGCTCCCCGCCGAGCGTCGCCGCGATATGGTGCCGGATGAAGCGGCGCAAGACGCGCTGCTCGCCCGCCTGACCGAGGATGCCATCCTGACGATGGTCGCCAAGATGCGAGGGCAGGGCGAATGATGCGCTTGCGCCAGCTGGATCTGGATGCCTTTGGTCACTTTACTGACCGCAAGATCGATTTTGGCGAAGCACCTGCAGGTGGATCGGATTTCCACATCGTCTTTGGCCCCAACGAAGCGGGTAAAACCACGTTGATGGAAGGGTACCTGCGCCTGCTCTTCGGTTTTCCGAAGAATGATCCTTATGCGTTCAAGCATCAGCGTGCCAATCTGCGTGTTGGCGGCGTGCTTGAGATTGAGGGGACCGCGCACAGCTTTACACGACTGTCCAAACGCGAACCCAATTTGCTGGACGCACAAGGGCAGGTTACCCCTGATACGATACTAACCAATGCGCTGCGCGATCTGACGGTGGATGAATATCGCAAGCTCTTGTGTCTGGATGATGAAACCATCGAGGCCGGCGGCGAGGAGATCACCAAAAGCAAAGGCGATATCGGCAAGCTGTTGTTTTCTGCGGCGGCGGGGATCAGTGATCTGTCGCAGGTGCTGGAAGATGTGAACGTCAGGTCGCTGGATATTTACCGCAAAGGCGGCACTAAATCTGAATTTGCAATGCTGAAGGCAGAACTGACAGAGGTCAATCAGCAGATCAAAGACCAAGACGTGAGCGCGCCGGCTTACCGTGCCTTGCGTACTGAGTTGGAAAATGCCCAAACGCTTGAGGCTGGACTGCGGCGGGAAGAAACCGATCTGGCCCGGCGCAAGCTTGAGCTGGAAAATCTGGTAGAGGCGCATCCGCTGGCTGGGCAACTGCGCGCGCTTGAACAGCAGCTAGAACCTATCGCCCATTACCCAGCCGCGTTGGATATCGATCCTGAACAGTTGCTTGATCTGATGACCAAGCGCGTGGCGCTTACGGCGGCATATGAACAGGCGGCTCGCGAGATGGAAGCGGTCGCCGCGCAGCGAGAGAGCCTGATTGTCGATCCCAACGTATTGGCTGCGGCGGATCAGCTTGGCGCGCTGGAAGAGCTGAAAAGCCGTGCGCAAACCGGCCTGCTGGATTTACCACGGCGTCAGGCCGAGCTTGACCACGAAGAGCAGGAATTGCGCGAGCAGCTTTTGGGGATCGGTTTACAGGTGACGGGGGATTTGGGCCGCTATGTTCTGGGGGAATCCGATCTGACGACGCTGGAGCGGTTAAGGGGCGATCTGAGCGATTCAGAAAAGGCATGTGCAGCCGCCAATCAAGAGGCATGTGACGCGCAGGCCAAACTGCAAGACGCGGTGCGGCAGGCGGAAGACGCCCGCGCGAATGTGACTGGCGATCCCGCTTTGGACCGGGTGGTTGCAACGGCAGACGCCGAAGATATTGTTGCGCGTCATAGCGAGGCCGAGCATAAGCTTGCCACGGCACGGCAGAGCAAATCCGATGCGTTGCGCAAGCTGGCCCGCCCCGGCGTGAAGTTTGATACCGCGCCCGAGGTACATGTCACACAGGCCCAAGCTGACCAGTTGAACGCTGATGTGACGCAAGCACAGCGGGCTGCCGATAGCATCGCAGATCAGTTGAAAACTGCGCAGGCGCGTTGGGATCAGGCGCAAATACAGGTTAAGCTGTCGCAAGCACGGCCTGATTTGATTGATGATGCAACTGCTGTAGCCACACGGGAAACCCGCGATCAATTATGGTTGGCGCATAAGGCCACGCTTGAACCCGCATCGGTCAATGCGTTCGAGGCAGCCATGCAGACCGATGATGCCCAGACCAAACTGCGCGCAACGCAAAGCAAAGAAATCGCCGAGCACCGCCAGGCGCAACGCACTGAGATTGAGGCTTGCGAAGAGTTTGAGCAGATCAAAGCCCGCCATGGCGCGGGTTTGGGTGAGGTGGAAAAGCTAACTGCGCAGTTGGAGGACTATCTCCAACAGCATGGATTGCCCTTAACCCTAGACGCAGATGATTTCGCGCGTTGGGTCTGTGACGCCTATGAAGCAGAGCAGGCCGCTGCTCAGTTTGACGCGCTTGAGGCCGCGCAAGCAGATTTGCAGGCGCAGGTACGCGACCTGACCGAGACACTATATACGATGCTGGATGTGACTGGCGGGTCATTGGCGGGCTTAATGAAACTGGCCAAGGCGCAGCTTGCGGGCCAACAGACACAAAAACAAGCGTTGGCCTTGGCTGAAACGGCAGTACGAACCGCAAAGATCGAAGCGGAACGCCGCAGCGCCGCCGAGGGCAAATCCCAAACCACAAGAGATACGGCGAGGACCAATTGGGCCGATGCTCTCACACATTATATACCAGACCTAAAAACGGACCCGCTTACATGGGACGGCACCCGCGCCCTGCGTGAGATTACCCAGATCGATAAAACGATCCGTAAGCTGCGCCGTCAGGTCGAAAGCATGTCTGCGAATATCGCGGATTTCGAACGCGGTCTGGACGCGATCAAGCTGGAGGACGCCGCAGGGGAAACGGCCCTCGAACGCTATGCTGCCTATCAGCAGCAAATATCCGAGACACAAGGTATCGCACGCCAACGCCAAGAGCTTGAGGTGCAGCACGCACGACACGACGAGGTCGCCAAAGACGCGGCACATAAGATCAGCGTGCTGGATGATCAGGTGCAGCTTATCGCGCAGGTGTTTGATGCCGCGATCCCGACGCAAACTCTGGAGCAGCTACGTGCAGCGACAGCGGTCGCTCAAAATGCGATCGATCTGCGGACCAAGGCGCAAGAGGCGCTGACCTCTCTGTTCTCGGTGTTGGGAGTGCCATCATCGGATGATGCCGCCAAGTTACTCGACAATCACCCCGCCGATATGTGCCAAGTGGAACTCGACACCGTAACCCAAGACCTGTCGCGTACCCGAACGGCGTTGGAAGGCGCGATTGAGAAACGAACGGGCGCACAGATCGCATTGAACGGCGTGGGGGCTGACAACGCGGTTGCATCCCTTGTCGCGCAAAAACGGACCCTCGAGGCCCAGGTGGAAGATGCCGTGCTGCGATATCTTGAGGGGCGGTTTGGCCATATCCTGGCCGAAGAAGCGATCCGCCGGTATCGTGATGCGCATAGAAGCGGCATGCTTGCAGCAACCGAGCAGGCATTTAAAGACCTGACAAACGGTGCCTATGGTCAGCTGAAAACGGTACCGGCCCGGAACGGTGATATACTACAAGCCGTCCAAACATCCGACATGACCCTGAAAGAGGCCGCCGATATGTCCAAGGGCACGCGGTTTCAGCTGTATCTGGCATTGCGCGCGGCCGCATACGACCAGATGGCACAGAACGGGCGCATCCTGCCGTTCTTTTGCGATGACGTGTTTGAAACCTTTGACGAAGACCGGACACGCGCGGCCTGCACACTGATGCAACGTGTTGGACAGACCGGGCAGGCGATCTATCTGACGCATCACCAGCATGTGGTGGATATAGCGCGTAAAACCTGTGGCGATCAGCTGCGCGTCCACACTCTGTAGGGGCCGGATGGGGTAGGGACGTGATTCCGGCCCAATGGTGTGAACGAGTCGCCGATTCCACTGCGATTCCACCGAAAGTGAATCGCCCCAAGGCCCGAAAATGACGGAAATCACCGCAAAACGCTGTTTCGGGCTGCATATCTCAATAGCCCGGCAAGAAAACGAATGCCTGAAACGCCAATAAAACAGGCTTTTGTGAAGGTTTTTTGACTAAAGATGAAAAATCCGAAAAAAGGGGTTGCGGGTATTTGGAACAAACCTTAGAACCCCCCTTACCGGAGACGCAGACAAGCCGACACGGTGCGCTAGACGGGACGGACGGAGCTGAGAGGCGATGGAGGTTCAGGAGGCGGAGAAATTCTGAGGTATTCGAGGCGGGGCGCGCTGAAAGTTACGGCGCATCTTGGTTTCTTTTGTCTCAACGCTCTTTGAAATTGATAATATCTGAAGAGATATGTGGGCGGTTTGGTTCATTCGATGGATCAACCTCTTCATATCGCGCTGGTAGCGACGGGCCATTTGGTCTTTAGCGATGATCCAGTGTCAGCTTCACTGTTTGGACGGCTTTCGGCTACTTTGTAGCTCTAAGCACAACAAACAGAAAAGACGCCTGTAGTATTCAGTAAGTACTGCAGGTCGATGTGCAGAGGTTCGACGTCAAGGATATGATGGTAACATCATTTCAACTTGAGAGTTTGATCCTGGCTCAGAACGAACGCTGGCGGCAGGCCTAACACATGCAAGTCGAGCGCAGTCCTTCGGGACCGAGCGGCGGACGGGTTAGTAACGCGTGGGAACATACCCTTTTCTACGGAATAGCCTCGGGAAACTGAGAGTAATACCGTATAAGCCCTTCGGGGGAAAGATTTATCGGGAAAGGATTGGCCCGCGTTAGATTAGATAGTTGGTGGGGTAACGGCCTACCAAGTCTACGATCTATAGCTGGTTTTAGAGGATGATCAGCAACACTGGGACTGAGACACGGCCCAGACTCCTACGGGAGGCAGCAGTGGGGAATCTTAGACAATGGGCGCAAGCCTGATCTAGCCATGCCGCGTGTGTGATGAAGGTCTTAGGATCGTAAAGCACTTTCGCCAGGGATGATAATGACAGTACCTGGTAAAGAAACCCCGGCTAACTCCGTGCCAGCAGCCGCGGTAATACGGAGGGGGTTAGCGTTGTTCGGAATTACTGGGCGTAAAGCGTACGTAGGCGGATCAGAAAGTAGGGGGTGAAATCCCAGGGCTCAACCCTGGAACTGCCTCCTAAACTCCTGGTCTTGAGTTCGAGAGAGGTGAGTGGAATTCCAAGTGTAGAGGTGAAATTCGTAGATATTTGGAGGAACACCAGTGGCGAAGGCGGCTCACTGGCTCGATACTGACGCTGAGGTACGAAAGTGTGGGGAGCAAACAGGATTAGATACCCTGGTAGTCCACACCGTAAACGATGAATGCCAGTCGTCGGGCAGTATACTGTTCGGTGACACACCTAACGGATTAAGCATTCCGCCTGGGGAGTACGGTCGCAAGATTAAAACTCAAAGGAATTGACGGGGGCCCGCACAAGCGGTGGAGCATGTGGTTTAATTCGAAGCAACGCGCAGAACCTTACCAACCCTTGACATCCTGTGCTAACTCGAGAGATCGAGCGTTCACTTCGGTGACGCAGTGACAGGTGCTGCATGGCTGTCGTCAGCTCGTGTCGTGAGATGTTCGGTTAAGTCCGGCAACGAGCGCAACCCACATCCTTAGTTGCCAGCAGGTTAAGCTGGGCACTCTAGGGAAACTGCCCGTGATAAGCGGGAGGAAGGTGTGGATGACGTCAAGTCCTCATGGCCCTTACGGGTTGGGCTACACACGTGCTACAATGGCAGTGACAATGGGTTAATCCCAAAAAGCTGTCTCAGTTCGGATTGGGGTCTGCAACTCGACCCCATGAAGTCGGAATCGCTAGTAATCGCGTAACAGCATGACGCGGTGAATACGTTCCCGGGCCTTGTACACACCGCCCGTCACACCATGGGAGTTGGTTCTACCCGACGACGCTGCGCTAACCTTCGGGGGGCAGGCGGCCACGGTAGGATCAGCGACTGGGGTGAAGTCGTAACAAGGTAGCCGTAGGGGAACCTGCGGCTGGATCACCTCCTTTCTAAGGATGTTTCTAGTAAATGAGCTTGCTCATCTCGTGAAACACTTAGCAGGACAGCAAACAAAGCTGTCCACATCAAGGCATCGCAAGATGACCTTTCGGACCGAGCCGTCCTCATATCTCTTCAGAACAAGAACACGAGCTACCGCTCGTATGGGTCGGTAGCTCAGGTGGTTAGAGCGCACGCCTGATAAGCGTGAGGTCGGAGGTTCAAGTCCTCCTCGACCCACCATATCCCTCGGGGAATGATGGGGCCTTAGCTCAGCTGGGAGAGCGCCTGATTTGCATTCAGGAGGTCAGGAGTTCGATCCTCCTAGGCTCCACCAAATACTTCACGCAGTGAGGTGTAAATACAGTGATTAGACCGGCAAGCAGTTTCGACTGTTTGCCCGTCCAATCGGACGGTGCGGAAACGCATTGGTGACATTCCTTTGGAATGCACCTGATTGACATCGTAAAGAGAGATACAGTTACTTTGAGAGTAATCTTAAAGTAACAAACAACACGATCCGATCTTACCGAGTAAGGTAATGATCTCGGTTGCTGCTTCTTAGGAAGCCGGTGTTTAGCGGACTGTTTCCTCGGTCTTTTAATCATATCGCGACTGAAATAGACGTGTTGTCCAAGTCAAGTACACTAACCAGAGACATGACGCCTACTTCCTGCACGGAAGGTGGGCTAGATGCATGTCTCGCTGTCCACTCTTAGAGAGTGGGCGGGTAAAAGTATGCTTTTGATCTGGAATAAGGAAAGACAGTTTCTTACCAGCTTCTGTCTTCCACGTTAGACTGGTGTTCTACATTCTATCGGCCGTTGAGGGTCTAAATTGTCCTCAAGTAGCCGAATAGGCGGTAGGACATTAAACCAGTCTTGCTTTTTCTGGATCAAATCAAGCGCGAAAAGGGCGTTTGGTGAATGCCTTGGCAGTAAGAGGCGATGAAAGACGTGATACTCTGCGATAAGTCATGGGGAGCTGAGAATAAGCTTTGATCCATGAATTTCTGAATGGGGCAACCCACCTGATACTTTGTTATTATTACCCTTCTGGGTAGCTAATAATGAGGTAAACCAGGTATTTATAGACTGAATACATAGGTTTATAAAAGCAAACCCGGGGAACTGAAACATCTAAGTACCCGGAGGAAAGGAAATCAATTGATACTCCCCTAGTAGCGGCGAGCGAACGGGGACCAGCCGAGCCTCAATTGTGGTTAGAATGCGTTGGAATGCGCAACCAAAGTGGGTGATAGTCCCGTATAAGAAGCATGAGAGGACGTATTAAGTAGGGCGGAACACGTGAAATTCTGTCTGAAGATCGGAGGACCACCTTCGAAGGCTAAGTACTCCTTACTGACCGATAGTGAACCAGTACCGTGAGGGAAAGGTGAAAAGCACCCCGACGAGGGGAGTGAAACAGTACCTGAAACCGAACGCCTACAATCAGTTGGAGGATCTTTACGATCTGACAGCGTACCTTTTGTATAATGGGTCATCGACTTGGTCTCACAAGCAAGCTTAAGCCGTTAGGTGTAGGCGCAGCGAAAGCGAGTCTTAATAGGGCGTTGAGTTTGTGGGATCAGACCCGAAACCGAGTGATCTAGGCATGGCCAGGTTGAAGGTAAGGTAACACTTACTGGAGGACCGAACCCACATCCGTTGAAAAGGATCGGGATGAGCTGTGCCTAGGGGTGAAAGGCCAATCAAACTCGGAGATAGCTGGTTCTCTGCGAAATCTATTTAGGTAGAGCGTCATCCGAATACCCTCGGGGGTAGAGCACTGGATGGGTAATGGGGCCCCACAGGCTTACTGATCCTAACCAAACTCCGAATACCGAGGAGTACTAGATGGCAGACACACGGCGAATGCTAACGTCCGTCGTGAAGAGGGAAACAACCCTGACCTACAGCTAAGGCCCCTAATTCATGGCTAAGTGGGAAAGCAGGTGAGACGACCAAAACAACCAGGAGGTTGGCTTAGAAGCAGCCATCCTTTAAAGATAGCGTAACAGCTCACTGGTCTAAATAAGTTGTCTTGCGGCGAAGATGTAACGGGGCTCAAGCCATGAGCCGAAGCTTAGGATGCATTTATTGCATGGTAGCAGAGCGTAGTGTGACATAATTCCATGTCTCCTTAGCCCAAGGTGGGTTTTACCCACCCTACGGTCTTGGAGACGCGGAGTTTTCTGTGAAGCCGGCCTGTGAGGGATCCGGTGGAGAGATCACTAGTGAGAATGATGACATGAGTAGCGACAAAGAGTGTGAGAGACACTCTCGCCGAAAATCCAAGGGTTCCTGCTTAAAGCTAATCTGAGCAGGGTAAGCCGACCCCTAAGGCGAGGCCGAAAGGCGTAGTCGATGGGAACCAGGTTAATATTCCTGGGCCAGATGGAAGTGACGGATCTCGAGGGTAGTTCATCCTTATCGGATTGAATGGGCTGCTTAGAGGTCCCTGGAAATAGCTCCATCGCTAGATCGTACCCTAAACCGACACAGGTGGATAGGTAGAGAATACCAAGGCGCTTGAGAGAACTATGTTGAAGGAACTCGGCAAAATACCTCCGTAAGTTCGCGAGAAGGAGGCCCGGTTCCTAGGCAACTAGGGGCTGGGGGCACAAACCAGGGGGTGGCGACTGTTTATTAAAAACACAGGGCTCTGCGAAGTCGTAAGACGACGTATAGGGTCTGACGCCTGCCCGGTGCCTGAAGGTTAAAAGGAGGGGTGAGAGCTCTGAATTGAAGCCCAGGTAAACGGCGGCCGTAACTATAACGGTCCTAAGGTAGCGAAATTCCTTGTCGGGTAAGTTCCGACCTGCACGAATGGCGTAACGACTTCCCCGCTGTCTCCAACATAGACTCAGCGAAATTGAATTACCGGTCAAGATGCCGGTTACCCGCGGTTAGACGGAAAGACCCCGTGCACCTTTACTACAACTTCACACTGGCATTAGGCCGAACATGTGCAGGATAGGTGGTGGGCTTTGAAGCGTGAACGCCAGTTTGCGTGGAGCCTCCCTTGAGATACCACCCTTGTTCTGCTTGATGTCTAACCGCGGTCCGTTATCCGGATCCGGGACCCTGTGTGGTGGGTAGTTTGACTGGGGCGGTCGCCTCCTAAATCGTAACGGAGGCGCGCGAAGGTTGGCTCAGAGCGGTCGGAAATCGCTCGTTGAGTGCAATGGCAGAAGCCAGCCTGACTGCGAGACTGACAAGTCGAGCAGAGTCGAAAGACGGCCATAGTGATCCGGTGGTCCCAAGTGGGAGGGCCATCGCTCAACGGATAAAAGGTACGCCGGGGATAACAGGCTGATACTGCCCAAGAGTCCATATCGACGGCAGTGTTTGGCACCTCGATGTCGGCTCATCTCATCCTGGGGCTGGAGCAGGTCCCAAGGGTACGGCTGTTCGCCGTTTAAAGAGGTACGTGAGCTGGGTTTAGAACGTCGTGAGACAGTTCGGTCCCTATCTTCCGTGGGTGTAGGATACTTGAGAGGAGTTGCCCCTAGTACGAGAGGACCGGGGTGAACGATCCACTGGTGGACCAGTTGTTATGCCAATAGCAGTGCTGGGTAGCTATGATCGGACAGGATAACCGCTGAAGGCATCTAAGCGGGAAGCCCCCCTCAAAACAAGGTATCCCTGAGAGCCGAGGTAGACCACCTCGTCGATAGGCCAGAGATGTAAGCGTAGTAATACGTTCAGTTGACTGGTACTAATGGCTCGATAGGCTTGATTTGATCCAGTAGAAGCAAGACTTTTACTCATCATTCAAAAGCATACACACATACATAACTGTACTGACTTGGACATTTGTTGAATTTATTCGGTTTGGTGGTCATAGCGTAAGCAAAACACCCGATCCCATCCCGAACTCGGCAGTTAAGTGCTACTGCGCCAATGGTACTGCGTCTTAAGACGTGGGAGAGTAGGTCACCGCCAAACCTAATAAGTTCAATAAATGTATATCTCTCAATACGATAACAATACAAAAAACGCCCGCTGTGAAAATATCACAGCGGGCGTTCTTGCGTT
>NZ_FPAJ01000004.1 GCF_900116285.1 Sulfitobacter marinus
GTCACTTTTGTCCGCCCCATCGAATGCGTGCCATATGCACTCGCGTCTAGGCCGATTGATGTGACCCAGTCGCGGACGATCCGCGCATACTGGCGTGTCGAGATGTGCAGGCGTTCATGGAACCGACCCGGCCAAAGGTACTCCGAGCCAACCATGAGCTCATCTTCCATCCACTTTTCGACCGAGGCGCGTGTGCCTTCGGATATCTCAAATCGCACAGGTTTCTGTGTCTTGCATTGTAACACCGATGCCCGTTCCTTGATCTGACCCGACGCCATGACGTCGACGACTTTCATCTTCACCAGGTCACAGCCGCGCAGCTTGCTGTCGATCGCCATGTTAAACAGCGCGAGGTCGCGATGGTTCTCTGATAGTTCTAGACGAACCCTGATCGCCCAAACGTGTTGAGGCTTCAAAGGCCGTTTCTGACCAACGATACGACCCTTGTTCCAAGCGGGGCGAAGTGCGCGAATGGCTGGTAGGTTTGGTGTTTCCATGACTGATCCTCCGATCCGCCATGCCCTCCCACAACGACAACCCGACGTTGACTAAAGCAGTATATCACCGGATGCTGCGTTGCATCTGAGGACCGAAAGGAGCCCTAATTTGACCGATGCTGCGTCGAGCACGAATAGCTGGTTCGGCGAAGTTGACAGATTTAGGACAATTGTCCTAAATGAGGGTATGAGCAAATTGAACACGCGAAAATCTATCGAGGAGATGGCTGACTCCCTGTTCTATGAGAAAGGGTTTGAAGCGACGTCATTTGCTGATGTCGCGGCAGCGGTTGGCATTTCGCGCGGTAATTTTTATCACCACTTCAAGTCCAAGGATGACATCCTTGACGCTGTGATCACACGCAGGATGAACAAGACGAAGGAAATGTTGGATGCTTGGGACGTAGGTGCGACACCCAAAGGGCGCATTGTGTCTTTCATTCGCATTCTGATCGCCAACCAAACTAAGATCATGGCGTTTGGCTGCCCTGTTGGATCGTTGACGACCGAGCTGGCTAAGCTTGATCATGTCGCAAAAGACAGAGCCGCAGAGATTTTTAGCCTGTTTCGGGATTGGCTTGCGCACCAATTCAAAGCGCTTGGCCACGGCAAGGACGCTGCTGATCTGGCACTACATGTGTTGAGCCGATCCCAAGGCACCGCCGTACTGGCTTCGGCCTATGGAGATGGCGAATTTCTGAAATCTGAGGTCGTCGCACTTGAAAACTGGTTAGAAACCCTACCCAACAAACAACTGGTGAGAGGCTGAGCATGTTTATTATCTTCCTTAGATTATCAAAGAACAAAGCCGCGGCTCATGAGCACATGGCGGCACATAACGCGTGGATCGCCGCGGGCTTTGCTGACGGCGTTTTCCAATGCGTTGGCTCGCTTAAGCCAGAAGGCGGCGGCGCGGTAATGGCTGTTGGAGAAAGCGGGGACGCGCTGAAAGAGCGGGTCAATTCTGATCCATTCGTACAGCATGATATTGTTGTCGCTGAAATCATCGAGGTTGACGTCAAGAAGACCGCGCCTGCCCTTGAAATGTTGAAGGCCTGAGTGGTGGATAAGTTAATAACCGGATCCGACGACCAAGAACGTTGTGAATGGTGTGACGCTGCACCTGAGTTCCTGCACTACCATGACACCGAATGGGGCTTTCCGGTCGTTGATGATATTCGCCTTTTTGAAAAGCTGTGTCTTGAGAGCTTTCAGTCCGGACTGAGCTGGCGCACAATACTGAACAAGCGCGAGAATTTCCGCGCTGCATTCGCCGGATTTGACTATGCCAAGGTTGCTCAGTTCGGCGCAGTGGATCGCGAACGTCTGATGGCAGATGCCGGGATTGTCAGAAACAAGAGCAAGATCGACGCGACGATCAACAATGCGCAACGTATGTGCGAGCTTGTAGAAGCCGAGGGATCGCTCGCAGCATTTGTCTGGGCTTTCGAGCCTGATCCTGAGACTCTTTCCGAACCCCAAACTGCAACGACGTCTGCCGCTTCTGTTGCCTTGTCAAAGGCATTGAAGAAACGTGGCTGGAAGTTTCTAGGGCATACCACCGTTTTTGCATTTATGCAGGCAATAGGTCTCATCAACGATCATGCAAAGGGGTGCGTCATACGAGACAGGGTCAAGCAGGCCCGGCAGGCCTTTGAACCACCCAAGCGCTAATCGAAAACCGTGACAGCGGACATTCCAATCTCGGTCCTCGATGACCGCACCGTCCCGCGCTCCGGGCATGCAACACTCTCCAAATCGAGCAGTTGCAGCGAATGTCGGCAATGCGGGCTGCGACCGCAGCATCCTGATCGGTCGGCCAGCGGCAGCTTAGGGCCATCAATGTAGGCCGGATTATTTGCTCATGCGAAATACTGCGGGACGGTATTGGTAAAGTGGGCTCTCCAAGCACCTTAGCCGCGCGATCTACGAGCGACAGTTTCCGGAAATAACACCGTGCCCGTCATGGTGTTCGAACTCACCATAGGGGACGCAAAGCCGGCCTTCGCACCCAGACGCTCATGGTCTGCTTCATTGCACATGCTTTTGATGTTATTCATTTATGGAAACACAAAGCTAAGGAAGCACCCAGATGCCAAAAGCGATTGTTCCTGCCGATTTGGAGAGCTACGTCACGGATTGGAAAATGTCGCCGGATTTATTCAAGACGGTGCTGTCGTAGAAATCAAATGCATCGCACGTAGAACGTAGATGATACGCGTGTATCGGCCGAAGTGCGCTCTTGCGAACCTTAGCTACGCATCCCGGTAGCGCCCGTTTTGTCCTGAAGAGGCTGCGTAATGTGCCGGTAACGGCAAAATCCCAGCCTATACGGGGCAGGCGATCTGTAGTGCTGGATGAGGGTGGTTTGGTGGAGCCTAGCGGGATCGAACCGCTGACCTCCTGCATGCCATGCAGGCGCTCTCCCAGCTGAGCTAAGGCCCCATCATGGATCAATGATCCGGTCGTTGTCGCAACCCGGGATGGCTGCTGCGCCGCTGAATAGGCGCAAGCGAAGGCGGGATCAAGGGGAAAATCCACTCCCGCCTTCGTAAAGTTTAATCAGTCGTCGTCATTGGCGGCAACGTCCGCGATTTCTTCGAGCGGAACTGTATCTTCTTCGTCGTCGTCATCGTCCAGAATATCGTCATCCAGATCCACATCAACGTCGTCGTCATCTACCAATACGTCGTCCTCAGCGTCACCTTTTTTGGCCTTTGCTGTGACGGCGTCTTCGGCGTCGGCGGCGATCATACGCGACTTGGAGTTGTCAATCTCGACGACCTCACCGCTGTATGGGCTGATGATCGGGTCTTTGTTCAGGTCGTAGAACCGCTTGCCCGTTGTGGGGCACAGGCGCTTGGTTCCCCATTCTTCATTGGGCATCGAAGTCCCCTTTTTGAAAGTGTTGTTGCGTATAGATGATTCAGGCCAAGTGCCATATGAGATAGGAACTGTCAAAGGCAATCGCCACACTATATGCGCCCGAAAGCCCAAAATGCCCGATCCGTTCCTGCCCGGCAATCCGCCAATCCCGCTTATCCTGCGCCGTTCCGCGCGGGCCAGACGTATATCTCTGCGTATTTCGCAACTGGATGGCCGCGTGACGCTGACGCTTCCCAAGCGGCTGCAAGAGGCCGAGGGCATCGCATTCGCCCGTGAAAAGGAAGAATGGATTCGCAAGCACCTTGAGACGCGCGGCGCGGATATCCCAATCGGTATCGGTGCGGAGTTCCCCTTGGGCGGGCGCATGGTGCAGGTCATTCAGGGGCAGGGACGCCGCGTTCAATTGGGTGATGACACAATTGCGGTGCCCGGGCGCGAAGACCGTGTAGCGGCACGGCTTGCCGCGCATTTAAAAGAACTTGCGCGGGACCGTCTGGCGGGGGCCTGTGATGATTACGCCGCGGTTCTAGGGCGACCCTACAGCAAGCTGACCCTGCGCGATACGCGGTCTCGGTGGGGGTCGTGCACATCCGACGGCGGGCTGATGTTTTCCTGGCGCTTGATACTGACCCCGCCCGAAGTGCTGGACTATGTCGCTGCCCACGAGGTCGCCCATCTGGCACAGATGAACCACTCGCCCGCCTTCTGGGCCGAGGTGGAGCGAATCTATGGTCCCTATAAAGATGCGCGCCGCTGGCTGCGCCAAAACGGCAGTGATCTGCACCGCTACCGATTTAAATAAAATACAAGCTGGAGCCGCCTATGACACCCCCTCAACTGGCCGCATTGGTCCCTGAGCTTTCCTGCAGTGACTTTGAACAAAGCCTGAAGTTTTATACAAAAATTCTTGGGTTTAAGGTGCTGTTCGAGCGGCCCGAGCGAGAGTTCGCTTATCTGGCTCTCGGCAAGGCGCAGATCATGCTTGAGCAATCAAACGGTTATTGGGAAACTGGGCCATTGCAAAAGCCATACGGGCGGGGCGTCAACTTTCAGATTGTGGTGCCGGACTTGCAGCCGATTGTTGATCATCTTGCCAACTCCGGGGTTGCTCTGTTTCAAGCACCCGAAACAGCGTGGTACAGGATCGATAAGGTTGAGCGGGGCGTACGCGAGTTTTTGGTGCAGGATCCGGATGGCTATCTGCTTCGGTTCAGCCAGCTCATAGGGGACAGGCCCACCGCACGCGATCAAGCTTGACATTGACGCGGCCATTTTTTGTGATCACAACGGCAATATGAACCTGAACCCTCGCCCCCTTGATGCTCAGCCGCTGGCCCATGACCGTGTTTACCGGCAATTGCGCGGCCGTATTATGAATGGTGATCTTCCGCCGGGCCATGCGCTGACCTTGCGAGGGATCGGTAAGGAGTACGAGGTTTCAATGACGCCCGCCCGCGAGGCGGTGCGCCGTCTGGTGGCCGAAGGGGCGCTGACCATGTCGGCGTCGGGGCGCATCTCCACACCAGAACTGAGCAACGAGCGGATCGAGGAACTTGCCGCGTTGCGCGCTTTGATCGAGGTCGAGCTGGCCAGCCGTGCGCTGCCACGTGCGCATTTTGCCCTGATCGACCGGCTTCAAACGATCAATAATGCGGTGTCCGAAGCCGTCGCCCACCGTGATGCTGTAAGCTATATTCGCACCAATCTAGAATTTCACCGTACGTTGTATCTGCGCGCGCAGGCCCCTGCGATGCTGGCGATGGCTGAAACCGTTTGGCTGCAAATGGGGCCGACCATGCGTGCCCTATATGGCCGTTTGCGCCGGACCGAGCCGCCGCATTTTCATCGTTTGATCATTGCAGCGCTGCGTGCAGGGGACGAGCCGGGATTGCGCCTTGCCGTCAGAACCGACGTGACTCAAGGCTTGCGCATGCTCGCGACCTGAGCCGGAGTTTTCAAAACCCCGCCCGTTTTCTTGGCAAGAAAACGATACCGCCTCGGATTATGCCGCCAGCCCTTTTGAACCCAACGCCATGAATTTGGCGCGCCGGTCATCAATCAACGCCTTGCTCTTCTTACCGTCTAAATCTTTCAGCATGGCCTCGATCGCCTTGCCAACAGCTTTGATGGCCCCGGCCGGATCGCGATGCGCGCCGCCGCGCGGTTCTGGAATGATGCGGTCATTTACGCCAAGCTGTTTCAAATCTTGGGCTGTCAGGCGCAACGCCTCGGCAGCTTCACGCATCTTCTCTGAGTTTTTCCACAAGATCGATGCGCAGCCTTCTGGGGAAATCACCGAATAAACAGAATGCTCAAGCATCGCGAGCCGGTTCCCAGTGGCAAAAGCAACAGCCCCGCCAGAGCCACCTTCTCCGATCACCACCGAAACCAGTGGCACGCCGATTTGCAGACATTTTTCAGTCGCGCGGGCGATGGCCTCCGATTGGCCACGCTCCTCGGCACCTTTGCCGGGATAGGCACCAGGGGTGTCGACCAACGTAATGACCGGCAAGCCAAACTTATCTGCCAGTTCCATCAATCGCACGGCTTTGCGATAGCCTTCGGGCCGGGCCATGCCAAAGTTGCGTTCAATTCGTGATTTTGTATCGTCGCCTTTTTCATGTCCGATCACCATGACAGGCACGTCATCAAAACGTGCCAAACCACCCATTACGGCCAAATCGTCGGCAAAGTTACGATCACCGGCAAGCGGTGTGTAATCTGTAAAAAGCGCCTCGATATAATCCTTACAATGGGGACGGTTGGGGTGCCGCGCCACTTGGCATTTTCGCCACGGGGTAAGGGATTTGTATAGATCGTCCAGCATCTGGTGGGCTTTTTGATCCAGCGCCTTTGCTTCGGCGCTGACGTCCATTCCCTCCGAAGATCCGGCAAGGGCGCGTAATTCTTCCGCTTTGCCCTCAATCTCGGCGAGTGGTTTTTCAAAATCCAGATACTGTGTCATCACATGCTCCGCGTTAGGTTCTGTGCTATATGGCGCTGATTTGCGGCCTTTGCAACGCAGCGCGTTCACGCTGCCGGCAAAAGCACGGGAACCAGGGACGCCACCAACAAAGCGGCCATCGTCCAGTTGAATATCGTCAAACGCCGCGGGTTGGTCAAAAACCGCGCCATTTCTTTGCCTAAAACGGTCCATAGTGTCACTGAAGGAAAAGCCATAACCGCCACGACACCTGCCGTAATAAACAACGGGCCAGCATCGGCCTGAGGCACATAAATCGTGATGATACTTAGGCCAAAGGCCCAGGCCTTGGGATTGACCCATTGAAATCCGGCGGCTTGAATAAAGCTCAAGGGGTGCCCGGTTGCCGCTGCTTGCTGCGCAGGGCCAGCGGTCGCGATCTTATAGGCAAGATACAGCAGATAGATGACACTCAATACCTTGAGGACGGTATAGATAACCGGAAAGGTATCAAACACCCGGATTAAACCAAACCCGACCAAAAGCAGCATGATCATAAAGCCGATTGTGATCCCGAGCATATGCGGGACCGTACGTGCAAAACCATAATTCGCGCCGGAGGCCATCAGCATCAGGTTATTCGGGCCCGGCGTCATGGATGTTATAAACGCAAATAGCGCAAGGGCAGAGAGTACATCAAAAGTCATACCCAACAGATGCCTCAACTCTGCATCCGCGCCAAGCCCCCTTTCTCTGGCTTACAAATATCCCGGGGGGTACGGGGGGCTGGCCCCCCGCTTGAGGTCCGCGATTATCGCGCTGCAATCATTTCGGACTGACGCACAATGACTTCGGCCTGTTTGATGCTGGCAATATCAACCAAGCGGCCCTTGTAAACCGTGGCACCCTCGCCATTTGCCTTCGCAGTCTCCATGGCGGCCAAAATTTCGCGGGCTTCGGCAACAGCCTCTGCTGATGGGGTAAAGACTTCGTTCGCCACGCCAATTTGCTTGGGGTGGATCGCCCATTTGCCGACCATGCCCAAAGTGGCGGAGCGCCGCGCCTGAGCGCGGTAGCCTTCGTCATCAGAGAAGTCACCAAACGGGCCATCGACGGGCAGCACACCGTGGGTGCGGCAGGCGGCAACAATCGCTGTTTGCGCCCAGTGCCACGGATCAGACCAATGCTTTGCCCCGTCATGAAGCATGTAATAGTTTTCCTGCGTTCCGCCGATGCCGGTGGTTTGCATGCCCATGGATGCCGCGAAATCTGCAGCACCCAGGCTCATCGCTTCAAGGCGCGGGCTGGATGCGGCGATTTCTTCGACATGGGCAATGCCTGCGGCCGATTCGATGATCACCTCAAATGCGATGGGTTTCGACCGGCCCTTGGCTGTTTCAATGGCAGTGACTAGCGCATCCACAGCATAAACATCCGCAGCACAGCCGACTTTCGGGATCATGATCTGGTCAAGGCGGTCGCCCGCCTGTTCCAGCAACTCAACCACGTCGCGGTACCAATAGGGTGTGTCGAGCCCGTTGATCCGCACGGAGAGTGTTTTATTGCCCCAGTCGATATCATTGATGGCCCCGATGATGTTGGCGCGGGCGGTATCCTTGTCTGACGGTGCGACGCTATCCTCTAGATCAAGGTTGATCACATCAGCAGCCGAGCTGGCCATTTTTTCAAACAAGGCAGGGCGGGAGCCGGGCCCAAAAAGCTGGCAGCGGTTGGGGCGTGCGGGCGGCGTGGGCTGGATGCGAAAGCTCATGGTCGAATTTCCTCGGGTAATAATATTGCAGAAGGCTTGCGTCGGTTGGTATTAAATTGCGCCGCAAGCTGCAAGCGAGATATCGCAGGTGCAGCATTGCACCTTGAGTGCTTGCACAAATATTCGACGAAAAGATGAATGTGCACATTAATCTCTCGCAATGACTTGCCATGGGGGCAGACTTGCAATCCTCTTGTCGCTAGAAACAGCGAAAATGACGCAAACATACTTTGCCGGAGCACGTAGCGATGATTGAAACACCATATCTTCTTTTCCTGGGCGACGCGCCTGACCAACTGGCTGTTAAAGTCGCGCAAGGCATCAAAGACTGGCGCCCGGACAATGCCGTGGCTCAGTTCCGCATGGACGGATGCAAGGCCGATCTGGGTCTGGCCGATATGACCTTGGCCGAGGCGAAAGAAGCCGGCGCAAAAACCCTCGTCATTGGTGTGGCCAATCGGGGCGGTGTGATCAGTGCGGCGTGGAAGTCGGTGCTGCTTGAGGCGCTTAATCTGGGCTTTGATCTGGCATCTGGATTGCACAACCTTCTGCGTGACGAGGCCGATCTGGCCAGTGCAGCGACCAAAAATGGTCGCAGCTTGCACGATGTGCGGATTCCATCTGAACCATATCCCATTGCAAATGGCGTGAAGCGCAGCGGCAAGCGGGTGCTGGCGGTCGGCACAGATTGTTCCGTCGGCAAGATGTATACCGCCTTGGCGCTGGACGCGGCGATGCAGAAGAAGGGTATGAAAAGCACCTTCCGTGCGACCGGCCAGACCGGTATCTTGATCACCGGCGAAGGTGTGCCGTTGGATGCTGTTGTTGCTGATTTCATGGCTGGATCGATCGAACACTTGACGCCTGATAATGACGATGACCACTGGGATGTGATTGAAGGGCAGGGCAGCCTGTTCCACGTGTCTTTTTCCGGTGTGACCCTTGCCTTGATCCACGGCGGCCAGCCTGACGCCTTGATCTTGTGTCACGAGCCGACACGCGAAACCATGCGCGGTTTGCCTGACTACACCCTGCCCAGTTTGGAAGCGGTCCGCGACACGGCGCTGGCGCTGGCAAAGGTGGCGAACGCTGGTTGCAAGGTGGTGGGCATTTCGATCAATACCCAGCACATGTCAGAAGCGGAGGCCGAGGCTTATCTGGCCGAGGTGGAGACGCGTCTTGGTTTGCCTGCTGTTGATCCCTTCCGCCAAGGGGGCGATAGATTGGCAGACGCTTTGGCAGCTCTCTGACCGGCCCTTCGGGGAGAGTTTATTTGGCAAAATGAAGGAACGGGTATGCGTATTGAGGTAAGCCGTGATGTGTTTCGGCTGGCGCAGGTATTCACGATTTCACGCGGGTCGCGGACTGAGGCGCGGGTGTTGACCGTGCGGGTGTCGGACGGTGGCGTGACGGGCTGGGGCGAATGTGTACCCTATGCCCGCTATGACGAAACGCTTGAGAGTGTGACCGCTGAGATCGAGGGCTTGCCAAGTATGTTCACGCGGGTGGATCTGTATGATCTGCTGCCAGCGGGTGCTGCGCGCAATGCAGTCGATTGTGCGTTGTGGGACCTTGAGGCAAAGCAGGCGGGAAAGCGGGTTTGGGAATTGGCCGGCTTGCCCGCGCCGGGGCCTGAGATCACAGCATATACGCTTTCCCTGGACACGCCCGAGAAGATGCAGGCGCAGGCGGCGCTGCATTCGCATCGGCCTTTGCTCAAGATCAAGCTGGGCACGCCCGATGACATGCCCCGGCTTGAGGCCGTGCGCGCCGGGGCCCCTGATGCGCAGATTATCATTGATGCGAACGAGGGCTGGTCTGCGCAGGTGTATGCCGATCTGGCCCCGCATCTGGTCCGGTTGGGCGTATCGCTGGTCGAGCAGCCATTACCGGCCGGTGAAGATGATGCGCTGATCGGGATGGACCGGCCTGTACCTGTCTGTGCCGATGAAAGCTGCCATGATCGGGCCAGCCTGCCCAAGCTGAAGGGCAAATATGACGTCGTTAACATCAAGCTGGATAAAACCGGTGGGTTGACCGAGGCGCTGGCCCTGCGTGATGCGGCGCTGGCAGAGGGCTATGACGTGATGGTTGGCTGCATGGTTGGATCGTCCCTGGCGATGGCCCCCGCGACCTTGGTGGCGCAGGGTGCGAAGGTTGTTGATCTTGACGGCCCGCTTCTTCTGGCCGAAGACCGCGAGGACGCTTTGATATTTGACGCAGCCGGGGTGCATCCACCCACGGCCAAGCTTTGGGGATAAGACATGCGGATTGTTTACGTGAACGGCGAATACCTGCCTGAGGATGAAGCCAAGGTTTCGATCTTTGATCGCGGGTTTCTGATGGCAGACGGGGTGTACGAAGTGACCTCGGTTCTGGATGGCAAATTGATCGATTTCGAAGGCCACGCCATTCGCCTAAGCCGTTCGCTGAACGAGTTGGCAATGCGCAACCCGATCTCGAAAGACGACCTGCTTGAGGTTCACCGCGAGTTGGTGCGCTTGAACGAGATTGACGAGGGACTGATCTATTTGCAGGTCACGCGCGGGTCTGACGGCGACCGCGACTTTGCCTTTCCTGATCCCGAGACGACGGAGCCGACGATTGTTCTGTTCACGCAGTCCAAGCCCGGTCTGGCCGACAGCCCTGCCGCCAAAAAGGGTGCCAAGATCATCAGCATCGAAGACATCCGCTGGGGCCGTCGAGACATCAAAACGGTGCAATTGCTGTACCCGTCGATGGGCAAGATGATGGCAAAGAAAGCCGGTTGCGATGATGCGTGGATGGTCGAGGATGGTTTCGTTACCGAAGGCACCAGCAACAACGCCTATATCGTGA
This sequence comes from Sulfitobacter marinus, assembly GCF_900116285.1. Lineage (GTDB taxonomy): Bacteria > Pseudomonadota > Alphaproteobacteria > Rhodobacterales > Rhodobacteraceae > Sulfitobacter > Sulfitobacter marinus. The sequence continues at coordinate 10,916 of NZ_FPAJ01000004.1, forward strand.
AGGGCAACAAGATCGTCACCCGCGCGCTAAGCAACGATATTTTGCACGGCATCACCCGCGCCGCCGTTCTGCGTTTCGCCAAAGAGGCGCAGATGGAAGTAGAAGAACGCAACTTTACCATCGACGAGGCGAAGGCCGCAGACGAGGCGTTTACCACATCCGCCAGCGCGTTCGTAATGCCGGTGGTCGAGATTGACGGTGTTATGCTGGGCGACGGCACGCCGGGGCGGATCGCGCCACGCCTGCGCGAGATTTATCTGGACGAGATGCGCAAGGCGGCAGTTTAGGCGGGGAGGTGATGGCGGCTTTGCGGACTAACCGGACCTTAGTAATATCAAATAGCCTGCTGTTGCAGGCGTCTGAACATGCCACGCACTATCCACCGGTGAGCAACTCCAACAGGGATCATATAAGCGCGACCGAACAAATTATGTACACACACAGAAGAAGTAACTGAAAGCGTCTCACCTTCGATTGAAATACACGTCATAACATCGAGGTGACGGTCGCGTTCTGTGAGAACTAAGCACTCGTCATCAACATACTCGACGAGAAAGAAATCCAAATGTTGTCCGACACTTATCTGATCTACCGGCTTTCCACTAAATCCACCGATGCGTTTCACGCCAAAAATTGATGAAACTGTATCGCGTATTCGAAAAGCAATTTTGAGAAGTGGCTGTGGATCACTCATGATTGTGTTCCACGCGGTCAAAGCGGTCATTTTCTTAGGTATACGGGTATCTTGCCTATCGTAGTAATAGAGCATTGGCACCGGCCCCAAAATTCGAATGTTGGTGTTTGGCAAAACAATCATTTCTGCACCTTAGCTGCAATGCAGCATTATGCAAGATAGGGCTCTTTTCGGACGTTCGGCCCCATTATGTGCCGAAAAAAATAGGAAAGCCCCTACCCCTTCCCGACATTCTCCTCGAACGCGACCTTGAACGCCTCTTGCTGGTCGGGCTTGGCGTCCGTCTGATAGTTGGCTTTCCACTCATCCATGGTCATGCCGTAGAACAGCTCGCGGGCTTCTTCTTTGCCCATCTCGATGCCGCGTTCGGCGGCGGCTTCTTGGTACCAGCGTGACAGGCAGTTGCGGCAAAAACCGGCGAGGTTCATCATGTCGATGTTCTGCACATCGGTGCGGTCTTGCATCAGGTGTTGTTGCAGGCGGCGAAAGGCGGCGGCTTGCAGTTCGATCTCGGTTTGCGTGGGCATGATGTTTCTCCTGTTTGAGATCAAATTTGGGTTCGGGCCAGCATGGTGTCAAGGATAGGCCGTGCGGCACCGGCGGGCAGATCATGGCGCAGTTCGCTGGAAAAGGCGATGCCGGTCATATTGCTGAAACCATTTGCCGTATAATTCCGGGTGTGGGACGGACGCGGGGTATACTGGCCCGTGTCGTGCGATTGATGTTATCGCTAACGCATTTACTATCCACTCTGAGCGATACCCGTGCTAAAGAAGGGTAAGCTTGGATGAATTTGGGGCCGATGCCGGCCCAACTGACGAAGGAAGACGTAGAGTATGAAACGCACACGCAATGTAAAAGTAGTCGCTACTTTGGGACCTGCCTCTGATACCCACGAGATGATCTCGGCTTTGCATGCGGCGGGTGCGGATGTGTTTCGTTTGAACATGAGTCACGGCAGCCATGATGAAATTCGGGTCAAGCACGACATTATCCGCCAGATCGAAAAGGAGACCGGATCGACCATCGGTATTCTTGCTGATCTTCAGGGGCCAAAGCTGCGTGTTGGTGTGTTTGCGGGCGATAGCGAACTGTTGGTGGAGGGCGCGCCATTCCGGTTGGATCTCGATGAGGCTGAAGGCAATGCAAGCCGTGTATGTCTGCCCCACCCCGAGATTTTCGCGGCGCTTGAGCCCGGCGCGAGCCTTTTGGTCAATGACGGTAAAATCCGTCTCAAGGTCAAAGACTGCGGCCCCGATTTTGCCAATTGCGAAGTGGTGATCGGGGGCGTGATTTCAAACCGCAAAGGTGTGAACGTGCCGGATGTGGTGCTGCCCCTTGCCGCGCTGTCTGAAAAAGACCGCGCCGATCTTGAGTTCGTTTGCGATCTGGGTGTCGACTGGCTTGCGCTCAGTTTTGTTCAGCGCCCCGAAGACGTTCTTGAGGCGCGCAAGCTGGCCAAGGGCCGGGCGGCGCTGTTGTCCAAGATCGAAAAGCCATCTGCCGTTGCCCGGTTCGAAGATATTCTTGAGGTCAGCGATGGCATCATGGTTGCGCGCGGTGATCTGGGGGTCGAACTGCCGATCCAGAACGTGCCGCCCATTCAGAAACGTCTGGTCCGCAAATGTCGTGCGGCAGCGAAGCCGGTGATTGTCGCGACGCAGATGCTGGAATCGATGATTGAAAGCCCGATGCCAACCCGCGCCGAAGTCTCGGACGTGGCGACCGCGATTTATGAAGGTGCCGATGCTGTCATGTTGTCTGCGGAATCCGCAGCAGGTTCTTATCCAATCGATGCGGTCCGGACGATGGACAATGTCGCTACCGAGGTCGAACTGGATCCGACATATACGCAAATCATTGAAGCGTCGCGTGCCGCCGATCGGATGACCGTGGCCGACGGGATCGTTGCCGCCGCCCGCGAGATTGCCGAAACCACAAACATCAAGGCGATCTGCTGTTTCACACAAAGCGGCACAACGGGTCTCTTGATCGCACGTGAACGTCCACGTGTACCGATCATCGCGCTGACACCGCTGGCCAAGACTGCGGGGCGGCTCACGCTCAGCTGGGGCACCAATTGCGTCGTCACCGAACGGCTTGACCGGTTCAAGAAGGCTGTTGTCAGCGCCGTGCGTGCCGCCCGAGACGAGGGTTATGCCGAGCCTGAGGATATGGTGGTTGTGGTCGCGGGCGTGCCGTTCAACGTCGAGGGCAGCACAAACATCCTGCGCGTCGCACCTTGTGATGAAAGTTTGATTTTTAGCGCTGATCCGGACTAACCTGCGCCATCAGGTGAAACGAATTCGGTAAAGGCACATATTCCATGGACACTGATCTTGCTTTGGTTCTGGGTCTTGCCCTTGCTGTACTATCGATCCCATCCATTTTGTCGGCGTTTGCCGACAGCCGGTCCCCGCGCGTTTCGATTGTGTCTGTGGTGATTGCGGGCGGGTTGGTGTTATATGCGCTGCTTACCCACCCCGAAGGGTACAGGTTGAACGATATTCCCGATGTAATCGTGAATGTGATGGCCCGGTACAAATTCTGGTAACGCTTTTGGGCTTGCCATAATTCCCGGTCCGACCTATACGCCAGCTTCGTTCCGCGCGTCCGGCCCACGTGGCATGCCGAGTCGCGCATCTACCGAACTCAAGTCAAGGAGACGGAAATGCCCAAGATGAAGACCAAGTCGAGCGCTAAGAAGCGCTTTAAAGTATCGGCGACCGGTAAGGTCATCGGCAGTCAGGCCGGCAAACAGCACGGCATGATCAAGCGGAGCAACAAGTTCCTGCGCAACGCACGCGGCACGACAGCATTGTCTGCGCCAGATGCAAAGATCATCAAGGGCTTCATGCCCTACGACCGCTAAGATAGGAGAGCCGATATGTCCCGTACAAAAGGTGGTGTCGTCACCCACGCCCGTCACAAAAAGGTAATTAAAGCAGCCAAAGGTTACTATGGCCGCCGCAAGAATACCTTTAAGGTCGCGCGTCAAGCCGTCGACAAAGCAAACCAATATGCAACCCGCGACCGTAAGAATCGCAAGCGCAACTTCCGCGCATTGTGGATCCAGCGGATCAACGCTGCTGTGCGCAGCTATGACGAAGCGCTGACATACAGCCGCTTTATCAATGGTCTGTCCCTTGCAGGCGTTGAAGTAGACCGCAAGGTTCTGGCCGATCTGGCCGTGAATGAACCTGACGCGTTCGGTGCAATTGTTAAGCAAGCCCAAGACGCACTGGCCGCGTAAGCGCCTGTCGCCTCTTAGAAATACCAAAACGCCGCTCCGATCTCGGGGCGGCGTTTTACGTTTTGGGGCCTCGCGGTTTTTGTCGCGCCGCCTTGTATTCGGGCGCAATTCTGGTAGCACCAGCTCGAACATAAGACATGAGGCCGATATGGACGACCTGAAAGCGAAATATCTGGGCCAGATCGCTGGTGCCGCTGACGAAGCCGGGCTGGAAGACATCCGTCTGGCCGCCGTGGGTAAAAAGGGCGAAGTCGCGTTGAAAATGCGTGAACTGGGCAAGATGACCCCGGAAGAGCGCCAGACTGTTGGCCCCGCTCTGAATGCGCTCAAGGACGAGATCAACTCGGCCATCGCCGCCAAAAAGGCCGCCTTGGGTGATGCCGCGCTGGATGAACGTCTGCGCAGCGAATGGCTGGACGTGACGCTGCCCAGCCGCGGCACGCGTCAGGGCACGATCCACCCCGTCAGTCAGGTGACGGAAGAAGTGACTGCGATCTTTGCTAATTTGGGTTTCTCGGTGGCCGAAGGGCCACGCATCGACACCGATTGGTATAACTTTGACGCGCTGAACATCCCCGGCCACCATCCCGCGCGCGCCGAGATGGACACGTTTTATATGCACCGCGCCGAGGGCGACGACCGTCCGCCGCATGTGCTGCGCACCCATACCAGCCCCGTACAAATCCGCACGATGGAGGCCCAAGGCGCGCCCCTGCGCATCATCTGCCCCGGTGGTGTGTACCGCGCCGATTACGACCAGACCCACACGCCGATGTTCCATCAGGTCGAAGGTCTGGCAATCGACAAAGACATCTCGATGGCGAACCTGAAATGGACGCTGGAAGAATTCTTTGCCGCGTTCTTTGAGGTCGACGGCATCAAAACCCGTTTCCGCGCCTCGCACTTCCCCTTCACCGAACCATCCGCCGAAGTCGATATCCAGTGTTCATGGGTCGACGGTCAGCTGCGCATTGGCGAAGGTGACGACTGGATGGAAGTTCTGGGCTCCGGCATGGTCCACCCCAAGGTGCTGCAAGCAGGCGGAATCGATCCGGCTGAATGGCAGGGCTTTGCCTTTGGCATGGGCATCGACCGCATCGCGATGCTGAAATACGGCATCCCCGACCTGCGCGCCTTCTTTGATTCAGACCTACGCTGGCTGCGGCATTATGGTTTCGCCAGTCTGGACCAGCCGAACTTGCATGGTGGGTTGAGCAGGTAAGCAAAACCCGCGTTATGGAAGGCATCAAAGTGAAGCTTTTTCGTCATAGTTACCGCGAGGCGTCGGATGCCAGCCGAACCGTCTATGCACGGTTCGAACTGGTTTACACGTTTGTGGATTTCATGGCGGCGCTTTGCTTTATCGTCGGTTCTATTCTGTTCTTTTTCGAGACAGAACAGATACCCGCGACATGGTTTTTTCTGATCGGATCATTTCTTTTTGCGGCCAAGCCGACCTTGCGGTTGATCCGTGAGATCAAGCTGTACCGGATGGGTGATGTGAAAGACCTCGCGGACAGAGCGAAGTGAAACTAATCCGTTGGCTACTGTGCGTTCTGCTGGTGTTGCCAGCTTTTGCCAGCGCGACATCCGCCCAACCCTGCGGCGGCGACATCCCCTGCAAGATCGGCAATCGCGAATATAATATCCTGCTGCCCGATGATTGGGACGGCACCTCTCCCCTTCCGGTGATGATGCATTTCCACGCCTTCCTTCGGCGTGGCAAGACGGTGGTGAACCATCCGCGCATCGGGGTTGAGACCAAACCACGTGGGGTTATGCTCATCGCCCCCTCTGCGCAAAACCGCGCTTGGCGGTTTTGGCAGGACGATCCCGCTGACATCGACTTTGCCGATGCCGTGCTGGCCGATGTCGCCGCCCGCTATCCGGTGGACCCGGACCATATTTACATCTCGGGATTTTCGTTCGGGGCGGCGATGGCGTGGCGTTATGCCTGTGCACGGGGCGACCGGATTGCCGGGTTGATGACCATGTCGGGAACCATCAAACAGGCAAGCGCCTGTCCGAACCCGCCCGATCAAGTGCGCCACGTGCATGGGTTAAACGACATCTGGATGAGCCTGCCACGCGGCCCCGGCCATGACGCCACAAACGCCGTGGCCCTGTGGCGCAAAGCCTTCGGGTGCGCACAGGGCAAGATCACCCAGCATTGGTTGATCCGCGCGGATACCGAAGCGACGAACATTGTCTGGGACCGGTGCAGCCAGGGCCGCAAGGTGACGCTGGATGTGCATACAGGCGGCCATTTTATTCCCGAACACTGGCTAGGCACGCAGTTGGATGACCTGATGGCGCGTGAATGACGCGCTAACCGCATTGAACCCGCGCAGATTAAGCGATACGCCCTAGCCCAAGCATTTGCACGAGGATTGACCGATGAAATTCACACTCTCTTGGCTAAAGGATCATCTCGACACCACGGCGTCGGTTGATGAAATTACCTATGCGCTGACCGATCTGGGGCTTGAGGTTGAAGGCGTCGAAGATCGTGGTGCCAAGCTGGCGGATTTTACCTTGGGCTACGTGAAGTCAGCGGAAAAGCACCCCGATGCCGACCGTCTGCGCGTGTGTCAGGTTGAAACCGATGAGGGTGTTCAGCAGATCATTTGCGGCGCGCCAAACGCGCGCGAAGGCATCACCGTGGTTGTGGCCAAGCCGGGCGTATATGTGCCGGGTATTGATACGACGATTGGTGTGGGCAAAATCCGTGGCATCGAAAGCTTTGGCATGATGGCGTCCGAGCGCGAGCTGGAACTGTCCGAAGAGCATGACGGCATTATCGAGTTGCCATCGGGCAATGTCGGGGACCGTTTCATCGACTGGCTGGCCGAAAATGATCCGGCCAAGGTTGATCCCGTGATCGAGATCGCGATTACCCCGAACCGTCCCGATGCACTGGGCGTGCGTGGCATTGCACGCGATCTGGCGGCCCGTGGTTTGGGCACGCTGATCAAACGCGACACACCCGCGATTGAGGGGAAATTCCCATGCCCGGTCACCGTTTCGATTGACGAAGATACATTGGATCAATGCCCCGTCTTTTACGGTCGCGTGATCCGCGGTGTTAAGAACGGCCCGTCGCCTGAATGGCTGCAAGACGCGTTGCGCGCCATTGGGCTGCGCCCGATTTCGTTCCTTGTCGATGTGACCAACTTTTTCACCTATGACCGCAACCGGCCTTTGCACGTCTTTGACGCCGATAAAATCGCCGGCAACACCTTGCGCGTTCACCGTGCCAAGGGTGGCGAGACCTTGTTGGGGCTGGACGACAAAGAATACACATTTGCCGAAGGCATGACGCTGATTTCTGACGCTGAAAAGATCGAAAGCATTGGCGGTGTCATGGGCGGTGCCGAAACCGGCTGTTCCATGGACACGGTGAATGTATTCGTCGAGGCGGCCTATTTCGATCCGGTGCGCACTGCCTATACGGGCCGCGCGCTCAAGATTAACTCGGACGCGCGCTATCGTTTTGAACGCGGGATCGACCCGGAATGGACACCCAACGGTGTTGAACACGCCACGCGAATGATCCTTGATATCGCGGGCGGCGAAGCGTCTGAGATGGTAGTCGCAGGCAAGATACCCGATTTTTCGCGCGCTTATAAGCTGGATGCCGCACGGGTGCAGTCGCTTGTTGGCATGACCATTTCCGAGGCTGACCAACGCAAGACGCTGACGGCGCTTGGCTTCCGCCTTGAGGGGAACATGGCCCATGTGCCCAGCTGGCGCCCCGATGTTCAGGGCGAGGCTGATCTTGTCGAAGAGGTCGCGCGTATTGCCTCGCTTACCAAGCTTGAAGGTCGCCCCTTGCCGCGTCTGACAACAGGTATTCCCAAACCGATCCTGTCACCGATGCAGCGCCGCGAGGCTGCGGCCCGCCGCGCCTGTGCCGCGTTGGGCTATAACGAATGTGTTTCCTACAGCTTTATTGATCAACCCTCTGCCGCGCTGTTTGGTGGCGGTACAGACGAAACCCGTCTTGAGAACCCGATCAGCAACGACATGAGCCATATGCGTCCGGCCTTGTTGCCCGCCTTGTTGCAGGCTGCCGCGCGTAATCAGGCGCGCGGTTTCCCTGATATGGCCCTGTTCGAGGTTGGTCCGGTGTTCACGGGGGGCGAACCTGGCGAGCAACACATGCAGGTCAGTGGTGTTTTGATCGGGCGTACTGGCCCCAAGGATGTGCATGGTGCATCCCGGCCCGTCGATCTGTTTGACGTCAAGGCTGACGTCGAAGCGGTGCTGTCTGCGATTGGCGCGCCCGCCAAGGTTCAGATCAACCGCAACGGTGCTGAATGGTGGCATCCCGGTCGCCACGGGCAAATCTGCCTTGGTCCGAAAAAAGTGCTGGGCGTGTTTGGTGAAATCCACCCGCGCGTGTTGGCCGCATTGGATGTGAAAGGCCCGGCAATGGGCTTTACCATCTGGCCAGCCGAGGTGCCTATGCCACGCAAATCAGGTGCAACACGGCCGGCGCTGAAAACCAGCGCGCTGCAAGCCGTTGAGCGCGATTTCGCCTTTGTGGTAGATGCCGATATCGACGCGATGACATTGGTAAACGCTGCGATGGGCGCGGATAAGGCGCTGATCGATGACGTGCGTGTGTTCGATGAATTCATCGGCGGCGCGTTGGGTGAGGGCAAGAAATCCCTTGCGTTGACGGTGCGTATGCAGCCGGTCGAGCAAACCTTGAAAGATGCCGATATCGAAGCAGTCGGTGCCAAGGTGGTTGAGAAGGTCACCAAAGCCACCGGCGGCGTGTTGCGCGGATAACGGGGAGAATTGATATGACCTTAACTGTATATCTATCCGGTGAAATTCATACCGATTGGCGCGACCAGATTATCGCAGGTGCCGCTGATCTTGATGTCAGCTTTGACAGCCCGGTGACGGACCACGCGGCCAGCGATGATTGTGGCGTGGCCATCATGGGTGCCGAAGCGGACAAGTTCTGGCATGATCGCAAGGGCGCACAGCTGAACGCGATCCGTACCCGCAAGGGCATTGAAATGGCCGACGTGGTCGTTGTGCGCTTTGGCGACCAATATAAACAGTGGAACGCAGCTTTTGATGCGGGCTATGCAGCGGCCTTGGGTAAATCACTGGTCGTTTTGCATGGTCCGGATCACGCCCATGCTCTGAAAGAGGTTGATGCCGCGGCCTTGGCCGTCGTTCAAGAACCGGCGCAAGTCGTTCAGATTCTGCGGTATGTGTTGACCGGAAAACTCCCCCAATAGGCCCTTAAGTGGGGTTAAATTGCCATTAAGCGTATAAATTACGCGATTTTGCGTGTTTTTCGAAAAATAATGCTCGTAAATGGTGCAACCTGTGCTAACGGGCTGCCACGTAAGGTTAACACACGTAAAAGCGTATGCTTAAAATAACATGAGGGACATACTATGCTTCAAGAATTCAAGGACTTCATTGCCAAGGGCAATGTTATGGATCTGGCCGTCGGTATCATCATCGGTGCCGCATTCACCGCGATCGTAGGCTCGCTTGTCAGCGACCTGATCAACCCGATCATCGGTCTGGTTCTGGGCGGTGCTGACTTTACCAGCCTCTATACTGTTTTGTCAGGTGACGTGCCCGCAGGTGTCGGCCTTGAGGCCGCGCGTGAAACAGGCGCTGCGATCTTTGCCTATGGTGCGTTCATCACGGCCTGCATCAACTTCCTGATCATCGCATTTGTTGTGTTCATGCTGGTTAAGGCTGTCAACAAAATGAAGGCCGCCGCCGAGGCACCTGATGATGTTGCGCCAGAAGTTGAAACCGGTCCATCCGAGCTGGACGTTCTGCTGCAAATCCGCGACGCGCTGGCCAAGACGAAGAAATAATTCAGTCTCGCGTATTGAATGTCAAAAGGCCCGCAGTCACCTGCGGGCCTTTTGCGTTAAAGGGGGTCGTTTATCCCGCGATGGCGTCGTCAGCACTGATGCTTTCAAGGCCAAGCGCGTCGGCGACCGCCGCATAGGTCAGTTGCCCTGCATGAACGTTCAGCCCAGCCTTAAGGTGCGGATCGTCTGCGCAGGCTTTTTTCCAGCCCTTATTGGCCAATGCCAGCATGAACGGCATCGTCGCATTGCCAAGGGCAATCGTTGATGTCCGCGCAACTGCGCCCGGCATGTTGGCCACACAGTAATGCATGATGCCGTCGACCTCGTATATGGGATCGTGGTGGGTCGTGGCCTTGGAAGTTTCAAAACAACCCCCTTGGTCAATTGCCACATCCACCAGCACGGCACCGGGCTTTAGCTCGGACAGTTGGGCGCGGCTGATCAGTTTTGGCGCGGCGGCACCGGGGATCAGGACAGCACCGATAATCATGTCAGCGGCGCGGGCCAGTTCAATCGTGTTGCCCGCAGAGGCATACGACGTCTTGAACGTTCCGCCATAGACATCATCCAGATAGCGCAGGCGGGGCAGGGACCGGTCAAGCACGGTGACATCCGCGCCCATACCTGCCGCGATCCGCGCGGCATGTGTGCCGACAACGCCGCCGCCGATAACAACGACCCGTGCGGGGCCAACGCCCGGAACGCCGCCCATCAAAACGCCGCGGCCGCCGTTTGCCTTTTGCAAGGTCCATGCCCCGACTTGCGGTGCCAAACGACCTGCAACCTCGGACATCGGGGCCAGCAGCGGCAGGCCGCCACTACGGTCGGTGACTGTCTCATAGGCAATGCATGTCGCACCAGAGGCCAACAGGTCCTTGGTCTGTTCGGGATCAGGGGCAAGGTGCAGATAGGTGAACAGAATTTGCCCCTCGCGCAGCATCTTGCGTTCGACCGCTTGGGGTTCTTTGACTTTCACGATCATATCAGCGGCTGCGAAAATCTCGGCGGGGGTGGCGATAATTTCTGCACCGGCCTCAACATAATCGGCGTCATCGAAACCGGCGCCAACGCCAGCACCCGTTTCAATGATAACCTCGTGGCCGTTGTTCACGGCCTCAAACGCTGCATTTGGCGTCATGCCAACGCGAAATTCCTGTGGTTTGATCTCTTTTGGGCAACCGATTTTCATGGGTTTTGTCCTGTGTGGGTGAGCCTATGCGCCAAAATACGCCCGTAAAAGTGAAATTAGACACCAATTTTGGCTCGCCTCGGGGGGTGGAATTGGAATAATCTATCGAAAACTGCAAAATTTATGAGAAAGTATTGCGCACATGAGCCTTGATGACATTGATCGCCGTATCCTGACCGCCCTGCAACGCAAGGGCCGGATGTCGAACTCGGATCTATCCGAGCAGGTTCACCTGTCGCCATCTGCCTGCCACCGGCGCGTTCAAAGCTTGGAAAGCGAAGGGTACATCCAAGGGTATGTCGCCCTGCTGAATGCCCGCAAGATGGGTGTGCCCACCACCGTGTTCGTTGAAATCACCTTGCAAGGGCAGGCGGACGAGGTGTTGGATGCTTTTGAAAAGGCCGTGGCCCGGATACCTGCTGTGCTTGAATGTCATCTGATGGCGGGGTCTGCCGATTACCTGCTTAAGGTAGTTGCCGAAAACACGGAAGATTTCGCGCGCATCCACCGTCAGTTTCTGGCCCGTTTGCCCGGTGTGGGGCAGATGCAATCCAGCTTTGCGTTGCGCACGGTCTGCAATACCACTGCGTTGCCCGTGTGAATATGACGCGTTGATCTGGATCAACGCCCAGTATCAGGCGTTCCCTTAGAAAGACGGCGTACTCTAAGGGAGAAAAGCAATGATCGAGGTCCAATCTGGAACGCAGGAGAACCTGCTAGAGGTGCATATGAAGGCACCGATTACCGATAAAGATTATAGTGACGTTTTGATGCCAGCGATGGATGCCGCGCTGGCAAAGGGCGAAAAGCTGAAGATGTTGGTCGTGATGAACGCTGACCTGACCGACTTTACCATGGGCGCGCTTTGGGATGATGCGAAAATGGGCATCGGCAATTGGAGCGGCTTTGAAAGAATTGCCATCGTGACCGCAAACACCGCGATGACACGTCTGGTGCGCGCGTTTTCAATTTTGATGCCATGCCCGGTGGCGGTATTTGGTAAATGGCACGAAGACGACGCCCGCCTTTGGTTGTTCGAATCGCTGGGTGCCATTCACCAGACCGACTTGGGCGGCGGCGCGCTGCATGTTGAACTGCTGGGTAAAATCGATGCGGATGTTTATGCGTCCGAAACCGAAGACCTGAACGCCTTTATCCGCAAAAGCGACCGCTTTCGGTTGCTGCTGGACATCAGACGTTTTGATGGCTGGCAAGGGCTAAGCGCGATGGCTGCGCATTTCCGGCTGGTACGGGACCACGTTGGCCAATTGGACCGTGCCGCAGTGGTGGGCGATTCCAAATGGGAAGCGATGGTCGTGCAGATCGTCAAACGCTTGATTGGCAAAGACGCGCGGTATTTTGACAAGAACGATTTTGAAGCGGCCCAAGCGTGGATCACCGCTGACTGAACCGCGTTAGGCAAAATAAAACCCCCGGCACCTAAGGGTATCGGGGGTTCGTATTCTTATGCGTCGCTTGGTATGATTTACATCATGCCTTCGCGTTGCAATTTTTTCCGCGCCAGTTTCCGGGAACGGCGGATCGCTTCGGCTTTCTCGCGTGCTTTTTTCTCGGAAGGTTTCTCGAAATGCTGCTTAAGCTTCATTTCACGAAACACACCCTCGCGCTGAAGTTTTTTCTTCAGGGCGCGCAGCGCTTGATCGACGTTGTTATCGCGAACACTAACCTGCATGTGGTTTTCACCACCTTTCTAGTTTGAAGTTGCAAGGATTTGCAGGAAGTGGCCATATAGCAAGCACGACCTATATTGTCTAGTGCCAAGCCATTGACCGCACAGGAGGCCCGCCATGACCGAAATCAGCCAAAACCCCAAAGAACAACTGCTGGACGCCGCATTGATGCATGTCCCCTTTGATGGGTGGTCGGAAACCACATTTCAAGCGGCCATTGCCGATACAGGCATCGATTCGACGGTTGCCCGTGCCGTGTGCCCCCGTGGATCGGTTGATTTGGCGGTTGCCTACCACAAGCGGGGCGATGCGCTGATGATTGACCGGATGAACGCCGAAGACCTGAGCGAGATGAAATATCGCGACAAGATCGCGGCGATGGTGCGTTTTCGTCTTGAGGCCGTGACCGACAAAGAAGTGGTGCGCCGGGGGACAACCTTGTTTGCCCTGCCACAACATGCATCCGACGGGGCCAAACTGGTTTGGGGTACCTGTGATGCGATCTGGGATGCTTTGGGCGATACCTCAGATGATGTGAACTGGTACACCAAGCGCGCAACGCTCAGCGCGGTATATTCGTCGACCGTTTTGTACTGGTTGGGCGACACCAGCGACGGGCATCAGGCCACGTGGGAGTTTCTGGACCGGCGCATCGATAACGTGATGCAGATCGAAAAGGTAAAGGCACAGGTCAGAAACAGCCCGACCCTAAGTAAGCTGCTGACCGGCCCGAATTGGTTGCTGTCTCACGTCAAAGCACCATCGCGCGTGTCAAAGATGGGTTTGCCGGGCAGTTGGACCAGCCCGCGCCGCTAGCTTGGCTTCACTCTGACATTCAGACCTGCTAGCCACCGACTGGCCGCAATCTTCGCGGGCCTGAACTGTTGGTGCTGAATACGATGTCCGACCCAATGATTGACCTGAATGCCGTCTCTTTGACCCCCAATGGGGCGGCGGCTTTACACGATATTTCGTTGCGTGCAAACGAGCGGCGTATCGGTGTCGTGGGGCGCAACGGGTCTGGAAAGACGTCGCTGGCCCGTATCTTAGCTGGGTTGGTGGCCCCAACATCGGGGCAGGCGTGCATCGCGGGTATTGATGTCGCAAAAGACCGTAAGGCTGCCCTGCGCAATGTGGGCATCCTGTTTCAAAACCCGGATCACCAAATTATCTTTCCCACGGTCGAAGAAGAAATCAGCTTTGGCTTGACCCAGCTTGGCCAGCCCAAGGTCGAGGCCGCGCATAACACCGAAGCGATGCTGGCGCAGTTTAACCGCGCCCACTGGGCGAAAGCGGCAATACACCAATTGTCACAGGGCCAACGGCAACTGGTCTGTCTGATGTCGATCCTTGCAATGCAGCCCAAGCTGATCATTCTAGACGAACCCTTTGCCGGGCTTGATATTCCGACGACGCTGCACCTTGGCCGCGTGTTGTCGCAACTAGATGCGCATTTGGTGCACATCACCCACGACCCGCAATATCTGTCGGGCTATGATCGCGTGATCTGGATCGACGAAGGGCGGATTGCCCAGGACGGCGCGGCAAAAACGGTTACCAAAGCCTTCGTAACGCGCATGCAGCAATTGGGAGAGCAGGATGATTTCACTCACCTCTCCGGTTAAAACCCGCGCGCATGGTTGGCCTGCCGGGGCCAAGCTGGCGGGCCTATGTGCGGCGACGTTGATCCTGTTCAGTTTCACAGCGCTGTGGTTCCAGTTGGCGATGCTGGCGGCGACATTGATCCTATACGCCCTTCCCGGATGGCAGTTTTTCAAGACCGGCATGGTCCGGCTGCGTATTCTGTGGCCCTTTATGGCGCTGATCCTGATCTGGCACGTCGCCACGAATGATCTGGAAAACGGCGCTGTGATTGCATTGCGCATGGTCTGTGCCGTTGCCATCGCCAATCTGGTCACAATGACCACCAAACTGTCGCAGATGGTTGATGTGGTGACTTGGCTAACGACACCCCTGCGCAGGATCGGGCTTCAGACCCGCAGCCTTGAGCTGGGCATCGCCTTGGTGATCCGATTTATTCCGGTGCTGGTGGAAAAGGGTCAGATGCTGGCACAGTCTTGGCGGGCACGTTCCGCCAAACGTTTGGGTTGGCGGACGATCATCCCCTTTGCCGTGCTTGCGCTGGATGACGCCGAACATGTGGCCGAGGCATTGCGCGCCCGTGGGGGCCTATAACAAGTTTCCTGACAAGCATCAGTTCGCACTGTACGTCCCCACCTGTTGGCTTATGTTATGCGCAACACAGACCCCAGAGGAGGCACCACATCATGTCAGAGACCATGCGCGCAATTGAAATCACCAAACCCGGCGGACCCGAAGTTCTGCAACCGGTCGAACGTCCAATCCCTCAGCCCGCCCATGGCCAGGTCGTGATCAAGGTCGCCTATGCCGGTGTGAACCGCCCCGACGCGCTGCAACGCGCAGGCATGTACGCCCCACCCCCAACAGCCAGCGACCTGCCTGGGCTTGAGGCCTCGGGCGAGATTTCCGCGATCGGCGAAGGTGTTTCAGGCCTGTCAGTCGGTGATAAAGTCTGTGCCTTGCTGCCCGGCGGTGGCTATGGGGAATATGTGGCCACGCCTGCGGCGCATTGCCTGCCGGTGCCCAAAGGCATGAGCATGAAAGAAGCCGCCTGCCTGCCCGAGACCTTCTTTACCGTCTGGTCCAACGTCTTCATGCGCGGTGGGCTCAAGGCGGGCGAACGGTTCTTGGTACACGGTGGGTCCTCCGGTATCGGCACAACGGCCATCCAGTTGGCCCGTGAATTCGGCGCGCGTGTGTTTGCGACAGCCGGAACCGACAGTAAATGCGACGCCTGTGCAAAACTGGGGGCCGAGGCTGCGATTAACTATCGTGACACTGATTTCGTGGACGTGTTGAAAGCCGAAGGCGGTGCCGACCTGATCCTTGATATGGTGGGTGGTGATTACATCCCGCGCAATTTGCAAGCGCTCGCCGAAGATGGCCGCTTGGTTCAGATCGCATTTCTCAGCGGTCCCAAGGTCGAGGTGAACTTTGCTACCCTTATGACCCGCCGCTTGACCATGACAGGCAGCACCCTGCGCCCGCAAAGCGACCTTGCCAAAGCTCGGATCGCTGACCAGCTGCGCGAACATGTCTGGCCGCTGTTGGACGCAGGCAAAATCTCGCCCGTGATGGACAGCGAATATGCGTTCGAACAGGCTAGCGATGCCCATGCGCGGATGGAAACCAGCGGGCATATCGGCAAAATTGTTCTGAAGGTGAACGGGTAAGTAAGCGCCGCTTACGCGCCGCTGCCTCCGGCGGGGATATTTAAGAGCCAGAGAAGACAAGCGGTCCTGCCCTTCTCTGGCTTTTTCAATATCCCCGCCGGAGGCAATCGCTCGCAGAGCGATAGTGTTTACCTGATTGGCGTGAATAACGCGTCATCTAGCGTGCAGTCTTTGATCACGTCACGCCCGCAGGGTACCGGGGCCAGTGTCTTGGACAGACATATCCGGACTTCTTGGATGTAGCGGCTTTTGCAGGTCACCGTAACGCCGTTCGCCGACAGTGCTGGATTAGCTTTTAGAAACGCGGCCTCAACCACTGACGCGGGCAGGGTGATATCATTGGTGAGCTTTCTAAACACGGCGGGACGTTCGATAACTTCATACGCTGCGCGCGACGTAGCGTAGTAATCGGTCGCCGACAGGCCCGTACAGCTACCGTGTTTTTTCCACTGATGCCATGCAAGGCCGGGGGTGCCCATAACATCGGCCATTTCGGCGGTCATGCTGCGCGACGGGGGGCGCTGTACTGTGTGGCAATATGACGGGTAACCGCGATGAAATTGCGGCCACAGCCCGTGCATGATCCATCCATGATCTTCGCGGCTATCGCATTGGGGGGAGCGGCGTGCATCGCCTTCTAGCGCACACCAGTTTGGTGACCAGCTGAGCGCGAGCACGTAATAGTCGAACTGCCCTGCTATTTCCCCTTTTGCCATCCCATCGCGGGGGACAAGCGTAAGAAGTGTTGCAAGGCACAGGATCAGCAAACGCATTGGGGTCTTTCCTTATTCAGCTTGGATCATTATATAAGCTGTAAGTTCCCCCACAATGGAAACCGTTCTGCCCCGGCAGGACAGCCAATTTCAGGCGACGGGGAAGGTGTGTTTTAAGGAGAGACCGACATGGCAAAACCAATTATGGCCCGCGCGACTGCCGTTTGGCTGGTGGACAACACGACCCTTAGCTTTAAGCAGATTGCGGATTTCGTTGAGATGCACGAGCTGGAAGTTCAAGGCATTGCTGATGGCGATGTGGCCCAAGGGGTCAAGGGGTTTGATCCGGTTGCCAACAACCAGCTGACCGAGGAAGAAATCGAGAAAGCCCAAGCCAACCCGCTGCACAAGCTTGCGCTAAAATACAACGCGGCCGCCCAGGGCGAAGAGAAGCGTCGCGGCCCACGCTATACGCCATTGTCCAAGCGTCAGGATCGGCCCGCGTCGATTTACTGGCTGGTCAAGTTCCACCCGGAATTGTCTGATGGCCAAATCAGTAAATTGGTCGGTACAACCAAGCCGACAATCCAGGCCATCCGCGAGAGGACGCATTGGAACATCGCAAATATTCAACCGATTGACCCTGTGGCGCTTGGCCTGTGTAAACAGTCCGAGCTTGACGCTGCTGTTCAAAAAGCCGCTGCCAAGAAAGCGGCCGAAGGCGGGTTGATGAGCGACGACGAGCGTCGCCGTCTTGTGAGCACGGAACAATCGCTTGGCATGGACCCGGAATCCAAGATCCCATCTGCCATCGAGGGCCTTGAGACGTTCACCTTGTCCGGCAACCCTGCAGAGGAAGACGAGACCGACAGCGGCGATTACTCCGACGCCGACAGCTTCTTTAAATTGCCAGAAGGTGGTGCTGACGACAGCGCCGAAGACGACAGCAAGTAAGTCGACAGACATCAACCACTTTGCTGTCATCACGACAAAGTGGAACAAAAGTGACCAAAGGAATGTTGGGTAATGGGCGGTGGGGTTATCCCCTCCGCCCAATGATGTTTCGATAGGTCAGAAAAGGACCAAGTCAGATGCTTTTGTTGAAAATGTTGTTCTGGTTTGGTGCCGCTTTCCTGTTTCTGTCAAGCATCCTGCCCTTTAGCAAAATAGCCCATGGTGCCGTGCGCGGCATTGCCTTCCCCCGAGAGCAGTTTTTTGTCCTGAGCCTGACGATGATATTGCTGTCGTTTTTCGTTCTTGACCCGCAGCCAAGGGTTTGGGCGATTTGCGCGCTGGGCATCGCGGCGGCCATCCATGTTGGATATATTGCGAAATTCACACCGATCTGGACCAAGCAATCGGTAGGCGCAACGCAAGCCGAGCTGGCGGACAAAGACACGCATGTCACGCTGATTGCCGCTAATGTGAAGCAATCAAACCGTGATTATCAGCGGCTCGTTGATCTAATCAAAGAAGAACAACCAGACATTGCCACCGCACTTGAAGTCGATGAGGCTTGGGTGGATGCGCTTTATGACGCGTTAAAGGACGACTACGCGCATTGGGTCAAAGTCCCTAAAAGCAACTCTTACGGCGTTGTTTTGATGTCTAACCTGCCGCTATCTCAGACGCAGGTGCGCGAGCTGTTGGTGGACGATGTGCCGTCTATCCGCACGCGGGTGCAGACCAAATCGGGCCAGAACTGGCGGCTGTATATCATTCACCCCGAACCACCCGTGCCCAACCACGATACCAAAGGGCGCGATGGTGAGATCGCGATGATGGGGATCGAGGCGGGCAAAGACGACCTGCCTGTTGTCGTTACGGGCGATTTGAACGACGTGGCATGGTCCGCGCCAACGCGCCGGTTTCAACGGCTGTCCGGTCTGCTGGATCCGCGTGTCGGTCGGGGATTTTACAACACATTTCATGCAGGTATTCCGCTGCTGCGCTGGCCGCTGGACCATCTGTTCCACAGCCCCGAATTTCGTCTGATCCGCATGGATCGGTTGCGCCACATCGGGTCTGACCACTTTCCGATTTTATTCTCGCTCGCTTTGACCGGCAGCAAAAAGGCGAACTCAACGCCGGAGCCAAGTGACGCCGACGAACGGGAAGAGGTTAAAGAGATCGTAGAAGAAGAACGTCAAAAAGACAGAGAGGCGATCGGCACGGATTGGGAAAACGATTAAGCCGAACACCAAGAGAATGTGACCGCACGACCGCGTGGAGTAATGAATATTCGCCGGTGATAATTTGGGTCTTGCACGAATCTTAAAACACGCTAGATGCGCGTTCACAGACGCCAACGCACGCGCAGCTGGCTGGTCAGATTGTTCTGATTTTCCCGCGTTTATGCAGCGACGGTAACGTCTCTTAAAACGACAGTTTGGGGTGCTCCCGCCCCGCCTTGCTCTTTGGAGATGACCATGACCGCTTCCACCACTGCCGCCCTATCCGTGTCCGCACCGTCCAACTTTGACGAAGCCGCCGATTACATCTGGAACAACAGCTTTGACAAACCGACCCTTGTGGTCAGCCGTGCGCGCGTTGGCGAACAATATGATGCCCTAAACGCGGGTCTTGGTACGGCGAACATCCACTATGCCGTCAAAGCGAACCCCGCGCCGGAAATCATCCGCCTTTTGGTTGAACGGGGCTCGGGCTTTGATGCAGCATCGCGTCAGGAAATCGAACTGTGTCTATCCCAAGGGGCGGATCCTGCCAAAATCTCGTTCGGGAATACCATCAAACGCGGCGTTGATATCGCATTTGCCCACTCCATCGGCGTAACGCTTTTTGCTGCCGATTGCGAGGCTGAACTAGACAAAATCGCAACCCATGCCCCCGGCGCACGGGTTTATCTCCGCTTGATCGTTGAAAACTCACTGGCTGACTGGCCGCTAACCCGCAAGTTTGGCTGCGCTGACACGTTGCTGCCGTCCCTGCTTGATTATGCCAAGTCCGTGGGGTTGGTGCCTTATGGCCTGTCGTTTCACGTGGGGTCGCAAACCCGCAAGGCAGAATACTGGAACCCGGTTCTGGATCAGGTCGCGCCGCTGTGGCACGCAGCCAAGGCCGCCGGTCACGACCTGCAACTGCTGAACATCGGCGGTGGTTTCCCGGCCTATCATGGTGATCCGGTTGACGCGCCCCGTGGTTATGCAGCCGCCGTTATGACGGCTGTCAAAGAACGCTTTGACGACGTCCCATATGTAATGGCCGAACCGGGGCGCGGCATGGTTGCCGAGGCGGGTCATATCGCCGCCGAAGTCATGCTGGTGTCGCGCAAATCGACCCAGGCATTGCGCCGTTGGGTGTATCTGGACATCGGCCGTTTTTCCGGTTTGGCCGAAACCGAAGGCGAGGCTATCCGCTATGAATTTGTCACAGCGCACGATGGCGGCGCTGTGGGTCCTTGCGTGCTGGCGGGGCCGTCTTGCGATTCTGCAGATATTCTATATGAAAAGAACCCTGTTGATTTGCCGCTTGAACTTCGCGATGGTGACAAAATCATGATCAAGAATTGTGGTGCCTATACCAGCTCGTACAGCTCGGTCGGCTTTAATGGATTTCCGCCGCTTGATGTGTTGGTTCTGTAAAGAACACAAAACGTCGCGCGGGAAGGACCGCCTGCTTTGGGAGGAGCAGGCGGTCTCATTATTTCTGGCGGGCCGATAGCTGCAAGAATGGCGTTATTTTACTGCAAAGTCTTGACTTCCCCGGCCCCAAAAGGTGTACCTGCCACGAACAATTTCAGCCCTAGGAAGGGAC
The DNA here is from genome assembly GCF_900116285.1 of Sulfitobacter marinus. Taxonomy (GTDB): domain Bacteria; phylum Pseudomonadota; class Alphaproteobacteria; order Rhodobacterales; family Rhodobacteraceae; genus Sulfitobacter; species Sulfitobacter marinus. The sequence goes on from NZ_FPAJ01000004.1 coordinate 31,366, forward strand.
CCGCCATGCACGCATATCGCAGCCATACATGCGCCGATCTGGACAAATCAAACGTAGGCGACAAGGTGCGCCTGTCAGGTTGGGTACACCGCGTGCGCGATCACGGCGGCATCCTGTTTATCGATTTGCGTGACCATTACGGCATGACCCAAGTGTTGTGCGACCCTGATTCTGCGGCCTTTGCCGACGTGGAAAAAGTACGCTCCGAATGGTGCATTCGCATCGATGGCGAAGTCAAAGCGCGTGCCGATGATCTGGTGAACTCCAAAATCCCCACCGGCGAGATCGAAGTTTTCGTGCGCGAGATCGAAGTTTTGGGCGCGTCGAAAGAACTGCCCTTGCAGGTCTTTGGTGATCAGGAATACCCCGAAGAAACACGCCTGCGCTATCGTTACCTCGATCTGCGTCGCGAAAAGATGCAGGAAAATATGGTTCTGCGGTCTGATGTGGTTTCCTCGATCCGCCGCCGCATGTGGGACCGCGAGTTCAAAGAATTCCAGACGCCGATCATCACCGCATCGTCCCCCGAAGGCGCGCGCGATTTCCTTGTGCCGTCGCGTTTGCACCCCGGCAAATTCTACGCGCTGCCCCAAGCGCCGCAGCAGTTCAAACAGCTGTTGATGGTGTCCGGCTTTGACAAATACTTCCAGATCGCGCCGTGTTTCCGCGACGAAGACCCGCGCGCCGACCGGTCGCCCACAGATTTCTATCAGCTCGACCTTGAGATGTCGTTCGTCGAGCAACAAGACGTGTTCGACACGATCCAGCCCGTGTTGACTGGTATTTTCGAAGAGTTCGGCGGCGGTAAATCCGTTGATCAGGAGTGGCCGCAGATTTCCTATAAGGACGCAGCGCTGTGGTATGGATCGGACAAGCCCGACCTGCGCAACCCGATCAAGATGCAAGTGGTATCCGAACACTTCGCCGGATCAGGCTTTGCGATTTTCGCCAAGCTGCTAGAGCAGGAAGGCACGCAAATTCGCGCAATTCCGGCCCCGACAGGTGGCTCGCGCAAGTTCTGTGACCGCATGAACGCCTTCGCGCAAAAAGAAGGGCTGCCCGGCATGGGCTACATCTTCTGGCGTGAGAAAACCGCTGACAGCGTTGCGCAAGAGCTGGGTATTCCAGTGAAAGAAGCCCAAGCCAAGCTGAAATCCGGCGAGGTCGAAGGCGGCATGGAAGCGGCAGGCCCGCTGGCCAAAAACATCGGCCCAGAGCGTACCGAAGCAATCCGCCAGCAGCTTGGCCTGTCGGTCGGTGATGCGGCGTTCTTCCTTGGTGGCAAGCCCAAGGCGTTTGAAGGTGTCGCAGGGCGCGCGCGCAATGTGATCGGCTCTGAACTGGGCCTGACGGATGAAAACCGCTTTGCCTTTGCATGGATCGTCGATTTCCCGATCTACGAAAAAGACGAAGAATCCGGCAAGATCGACTTTGAACACAACCCGTTCTCGATGCCCCAAGGTGGCATGGATGCGCTGATGGGCGACCCGCTCGAAGTGCTTGGCTATCAGTACGACTTGGCCTGTAACGGCTATGAACTGGTGTCCGGCGCGATCCGGAACCACAAGCCAGAGATCATGTTCAAGGCGTTCGAGATCGCAGGCTACGGCAAGGACGAAGTCGAAAAGCGGTTCGGCGGTATGGTCAATGCATTCCAATATGGTGCCCCGCCCCACGGTGGCTGCGCGGCTGGGATCGACCGCATCGTGATGCTGCTGGCCGAAGAGGCCAACATTCGCGAGGTGATCCTGTTCCCGATGAACCAGCGCGCAGAAGACCTGATGATGAACGCGCCAAACGACCCGATGCCCGATCAATTGATGGAGCTTGGCCTACGGGTGATCCCGCAAGACTAAGCAAGCAACATAGACCTGAAAAGACCCGCCACTGGATTTCCGGTGGCGGTTTTTTTGTGCGGTTATCGGGTGCCTATTGGCGGTTCGCCTTCCCCGCGCAGACGCGAAATCCGACATGATCACGAGGCTGAGCGCAAAGTGCGAAGGATGATCTAGAACAATGCACTTGCCATCTGAACGGCGCTATCAGATGTATCGCCGCCGATGCGGGCTTGGATGAATGCCAGTCCGACAATGACCACCCCAATTATATCAGCGGTCAAAACAACCCAGTCCGTGCGGGTTTCTTCGAGGTACAGGCGGCATGCCGCTTTGACCTTGATCAGCATTTGTGGGGCTCCTTTCATACCAAGCGGGTTAAGCACGTCCAATGCTGCGAGGGCTTTGTGTCCAAACTTTGGTTAGAGTAAGGGCCGGGCCTGACAAGACGTGCGAATTTTACAGGCTTGGCCTTGGGATCGGTTGGTCCTAACGTGACGCTTATGAATGATAATGTGCCCAACTCTGCGCCCCTCGGCTTTGCCGTGCCGGATTTTACCAGCCCGCCCTTGCCACCACGCAAAGGAATGGTGGGAGAATACGTAAAATTGGAGCCACTTACCGCCCATACCCATGCGGCTGTCCTGTTCAATGCGTTCGAAGGGCAGGATCAGTTGTGGCACTATATGTATGATGGGCCGTTTTCATCTGCCTCCCAGTTTCACCGCTGGGCACGCGAAACCGAGACACATGATGACCCGTTTTTTTATGCGATCAAGAATCTGGAAACAGGGCGTTGGGAAGGCGTTGCAAGTTATCTGCGCATTGCCCCTGATGCTGGCTCGATCGAGGTGGGATCGATTACCTTTAGCCCAGCACTGCAACGCACGCGTGCCGCGACCGAGGCGATGTATCTGATGATGGCATGGGCGTTTGAGGCGGGGTATCGGCGCTATGAATGGAAGTGCAATGTGCTGAACATGCCATCGCGCCGGGCTGCGCAACGTTTGGGCTTTAGCTACGAGGGCATTTTTCGCCAAGCGGCTGTCGTGAAAGGGCGCAACCGGGACACGGCGTGGTTTGCGGCCATCGATACGGAATGGCCCGGCCTGAAGGAGGCCTTTGGCACATGGCTTGCACCTGCCAATTTCACCGCAGATGGCCAGCAACGAGAAAGCCTGTCGGACCTGACCCGACTGGTGCGCGTGGCAAGCGACCCGGCCATCTAAGGCTGTCCGATTTAGATGGCGATGCGCTGCGACAGGCGGTTCTGGACCAGCCCCGCAATGGTGGCACGTTCGGTTTCCGCCGGTTGACCCAATGCGCGTTTTTCAGCCAGAGCAAGGGCAGCCTTTTCCAACGGGGTGTCAGATGCACTACGTGCCACACCGCCCAGAAACTGTGCGACATAATCCAGCGCCACTGAATCGCCGCTTTCGTCCAGCACATCAGCGATATGGGCCATGTCGTCCTGATAGGCGATTTCATCGGGTTCGACCGTCTCATCGACCAGGGCGCGCACCCCCTTTGGCTGGCGGTCCGGCGGCAGGACTGAAAGAACGATTTGTTGAAACTGGGCTAATGAGGTCAACGGCTTTTCGATGAACCCGTCTGCACCTGCAGCAATCGCATCGGCGGCCAGATGTGTATCACCGGAAATGGCCAGAATCGCATCAACACGTTGCTGGGCGCGGGACAGTTCCTTGATCAGGTCAATGCCGTCGCCGTCAGGCAGACCCAGATCGGCAATCACCACCGAAGGGCGGTAAACTTGCAAATGGCGCCGTGCGGCACGCATGCAATCGGCCCGTCTGATCCGCGCGCCGGAACGCAGGCAAAGCAGACGCATTGCCTCGCACGCGTAACGGCTGTCTTCGATGACCAATACTGTCAGCCCCAACAAGGGTCGTTCTGCCGTCGGGCTAGGAAGAGTGTCGGTCTGAAGGCCCAGTTTATCCATTTCATATTTCTCCTAACTGTCCCCACGACCCTGATGGCACTATGGTTAGGGTTGCTTGGCTAATACGACGTTAACGTGACGCATTGCTCTTGGACCCAACCCGGCCCATAAACTGTCAATCTTTAGGAACGCAGGAGAAGTAAGATGATCGGCCGTCTCAACCACGTAGCAATTGCTGTACCAGATTTGGAAGCCGCCGCAGACCAGTACCGCAATGCGCTTGGTGCCAATGTCGGTCCTGCGCAGGACGAACCTGATCATGGCGTCACTGTGATCTTCATTGAGCTGCCAAACACCAAGATTGAACTGCTCTATCCGCTGGGTGACGACAGCCCGATCAACGGATTTCTGGAAAAGAACCCTGCTGGCGGGATTCATCACATCTGTTACGAGGTCGATGATATCATCGCGGCGCGTGACCACCTCAAGGCAACCGGCGCACGCGTTCTGGGCAATGGCGAACCCAAGATCGGCGCCCATGGAAAACCGGTTATATTCCTGCACCCCAAAGACTTTAACGGTGCCTTGGTCGAGCTGGAGCAGGTGTAACCATGGGTGTCACATCAGCCCTCGTTCTGTTTGCCGTTATCTGGTCCATGATCTTTATGATTGCGCTGCCCATTCGGGTGAAGACCCAAGGGGATTTGGGCGACGTTGTGGAAGGCACGCACGCGGGCGCGCCTGAACATCACCACCTCAAGAAAAAGGCGTGGTGGACGACGGGCATCACGCTGGTGCTCTGGACATTCACAGTCTGGTTCATCCTATCCGGGATCGTCACCGTGGCGGATATTGAATACTGGTTGCATGGGGATCCGACGCCAATCGGTGGAACAGATGGGTAAAGGTCGCAGCACCTAAGATCGGGATAACAAGGTTCAGCAGGGGGACGGACAGCGGCATCGCCATCAAAACCCCTGCGGCCCAGATCGTAGCCATATGCCGGCGTCTGAGTTTTTTGGCCTCGACCCGCCCGACACGCCGGATGGCGGCAAGCGTGAAATATTCACGACCAAGCAAAAACCCGTTTACGGCCCAAAAGATTAGCGGCGCAAGCGGGGCAAAGAGGATGTAAAATATCAGCGCGATCAGGTTCACCCCGATCAGCACGCCCAAGAAGTTTACCGTATCGCGCAGGGCTTCTCCGACCGGTACGTGATGTGCCGGGGGTAGATGCGGGTAATGCTCGGCCTCGACGGCATCGGCCACGTCATCCAGAAACATCGACGTGATTGCCGATGCGACGGGGATCATCAAAAAGACTGACAGCCCCATCAGCAGCAACCCGGCACCCCAGCTGAACAGATCATCCAGCCATGTAACCTCGCCCAACAGCGGAACCGAGGTCATGTCGCCTGTCAGCCATCCGACGAACCAGACAAAGGCTGCGGCGATGCCGATCAGCAAAAGCAGTGTCAGCCCAATGCCTTTGACCAATACCCCCCGAAAACGCGGGTCGGTCAGTTGGCCAAGGGCAAGGCCAACCGCCTGAAATATCTGCGTCATAGCCATGTGGTTAATGCAGTAACGTCGGGACGTGGGCGTTCTGGAGGGGCAGAGGTTTCGGCACCGATATGGATAATCCCGGCGATACGTTCGTTTTCAGCCAACCCAAAGCCCTGTTCCATAAACTCACGGTCGTGGCTGACCCACCCGCTAAGCCAGTTCGCGCCCCAACCCGCAGCAAGTGCCGCGTTAGTCAGGGCAAGGCACACGGCACCGGCGGAATAGGTCTGTTCAAGCGGGGGCACCTTGGGCGACGGTTTCTGCACCTCAACCACGACCACGGCGAGGTGGCCCTGATCAAACTGGCTGCGGCCTTTTGTAACCTGCATAGGGTCGAGGTTTAGCGCCTCACCGCGGGCCTGCGCGATATCTGCAAGGCGGCCCATCGCGGGCTTGTCGATCACGATAAAGCGCCACGGTTCAAGCTTACCATGATCAGGGGTGCGCGCAGCCGCGGTTAGCAGGGGTAGCAAGGTCTCGCGGTCGGGTACGGGTGTGGTCAGTGTCTTGGCCGGGCGGGACCGGCGGGTTTGCAGAAAATGCAGCGCTTCTGGGTTGGGTGTCGGCATGGGCGTCTCTCACATAGGTTCAATCTTGCGTTATGCATCAAGGGCATAGCACAGGACGGCGTAAAATTTGGGGCTGGGCTGGCGGTTATGAATATACTCCGCTTGCGGATCTGGCGCGATGGTATCACGGTCTGCATAGGCTGCAATGGTGGCGTGACCACAGAACGGGACATGGGTAACTAGATAGGTAGCCTCGGCAGTCAGTACCAGCGTACTGAGCAAAGTTTTCGTGAGTATATACCTGGTCGTGAGTGCCCGATAGGGATGCCAAGCCAGCGGATTGCCCGCGTGCCCCTATCAGGACACGCGTAAATCTGTGCTTCTCGACGCTAAGACGTTTAGCCGACCATCCCGACGATCTCGTAAGTTTTCTTGAGGATCGGCGCGGTGATTTCCCGCGCTTGTGTCGCGCCATGGGCAAGGATGCGGTCAATCTCGGCGGTGTCGGCCATCAGTTCGGCCATGCGGGTGCTGATCGGTGACATCTTAGCCACGGCCAGCTCGGCCAACAGGGGTTTAAAGCTGCCGAACTGCTGCCCGCCCACATCGGCCAGTACCTGTTCAACCGTTTGATCGTTCAACGCGGCATAGATGTTCACAAGGTTGCGTGCCTCTGGCCGGTCCTTGAGGCCTTCAACCTCGGAGGGCAGTGCATCAGGGTCCGTTTTGGCCTTGCGGATTTTCTTGGCGATTGCATCGGCGTCGTCGGTCAGATTGATCCGGCTGGCATCGGACGGGTCAGATTTTGACATTTTCTTGGATCCATCGCGCAAGGACATGACGCGGGTCGCCGCCCCTTCGATCACGGGTTCGGTCAACGGGAAAAAATCAACGCCGTAGTCATGGTTGAACTTGGTGGCGATGTCGCGGGTCAGTTCCAGATGCTGTTTCTGGTCTTCGCCCACCGGCACATGGGTGGCGTGGTAAATCAGAATGTCGGCTGCCATCAGCGCAGGGTAAGCAAACAGGCCCAGCGATGCGGCCTCGGCGTTTTTGCCGGCCTTGTCTTTCCACTGTGTCATGCGCCCCATCCAACCCATGCGGGCCACGCAATTAAAGATCCACGCAAGCTGCGCGTGTTCGGGCACTTGGGATTGGTTGATCAGAATGGATTTTGCCGGATCGATCCCTGCTGCGATAAAACCCGCAGCCAGCTCGCGCGTGTTGTGACGCAAGGTGGCGGGGTCTTGGAATTTCGCGGTGATCGCGTGCAGGTCCACCATGCAATAGACGGTCTGAAACGACCCTTCGTCCTGCATGTCGACAAAACGCTTCATCGCGCCCAGATAATTGCCGAGCGTCAGACCACCGGACGGCTGGATGCCCGAGAACACGCGCGGGGTAAATTGGGTGTCGGTCATGGCAACGCTCCGATAAAGCTGGAAAAGACGGCACGATGGGCTTACCCATGCGCACCAACCCCGTCAAGGAGGCCCCATGACTGATCCTGATTTTCAACCGCCCGTCAATCCGATGCCCGCTGTCGTGACATTGCTTTTTCTGGCAATCGCTGGGGTCGAGGCGGGCCTGTTCTTGGCCGAGGCTGGCATCATTGGCGGCCCTGGCGCGGTCGGCTGGCGGTTGGCCTTGGTACGCGACTATGGGTTCTCAAACGATCTGTTTGACTGGATGATAGAGAACTGGCGGTTCCCTGCATCCGAAGTCTTGCGCGTCGTGAGTTATTCATTCGTGCATCTGGGGTTCACCCATGCGATTTTTGCCATGGTTCTTTTGCTAGCGCTTGGCAAAATGGTGGCCGAGGCGATGGGGCAAGTGGCGGTGCTGGTGATCTTTTTTGCCTCGGGGATTATGGGGGTGGTCCTGTATGCGCTGGCGCTGGATGATCCGATCTGGCTGGTGGGCGCGTATCCCAATGTCTACGGTTTGATCGGGGCCTATTCCTTTGTGATGTGGCGCAGGTTGGCAAGCCGTGGAGATCAGCAATACCGTGCATTTTCGCTGATCGCTATTTTGATGGGGATACAGCTGTTGTGGGGGATGTTTTTTGAGTCCGGAACGCAGTGGCTGGCGGAGCTGTTTGGTTTCTTCGTCGGCTTTGGACTGTGTTTCGTTCTGGCCCCCGGTGAATGGGCCAAGCTGCGCGGTCGTGTTCGGCATCGTTGATTTTTGACGCAAGGCAGGGGGCCAGCCCCCCTGGCCCCCCGGGATTTGATACCATTTGGAAGATGGGACCTAGCCGCGTTTTAATGCGCCTTTGAATTCACGTAGTTTGAAGGCACCGATCAGTTGGCCCGTGCCGAAATAGACAGCATTGCCAAGCACGATCAGGATCACCAATCCGATACCGCGCCACCATGATTGGGCCAGCAGAGGCTGTAGTGCGACGTTTGCAAACCAGACCGAGACGCCCATAACGGCAGAGGCTGCCAGAATGCGCCAGATACGTTTGTGAAAGCGCGCGTCGAATTTTGCAGCAAAGCCAAAGCCACGTGCGCCAAAGGCGAGCAGACCGAACATGGCCCATCCTGCGAGCGTGGTCGCGATGGCCGGGGCAATCCAGCCGATAAAGGGGCTGAGGCCCACGGCCAGCACTACATTCACAACCATCGCCACGACGGCAAAATAGAACGGGCGTTTGGTATCTTCGCGCGCGTAATACAGCGGTTGCAGGATCTTTTGCAAAACGAAAGCGGGCAGGCCCAGACCGTAGATCGCCACCGCGGTTGCGATAGCCGCAGCATCGTCAACGGTCGTCGCGCCGCGTTGGAAAAGCACAGAGGCCAATGTGAAGGGGATGACCATCAGAGCCACCGCAGACGGGATTGTCAGGGCGAGGGACACTTCTGCTGCGCGGCTGATTTGGGTGTGAGAGCCCTGTTCGTCACCCGCCTTGAGGCGTCGGGACAAGTCAGGCAGCAAGACCACGCCAACGGCAATACCAACGACGCCCAGTGGGAGTTGATAAAGGCGATCGGCGTAGTTGAGCCATGCAACGGCCCCTTCGTAAAAGCTGGCCACTTGGCGGCCGACCAGCAGGTTGATCTGCATCACACCACCTGCAAGGGCGGCTGGTGCCGCGATGATGGCCAGACGTTTGAGTTCCGGCGTCATACGGGGGCGGCGGCTGAAGCCCAGAGTGAAGCCCGCGCGTTTGGCGGCCCACCAAACCAGCGCGAGCTGTGCGATGCCCGCAAGGGGCACGGCCAATGCCAGCGTGTCGCCGATTTGAATGCCAAGCGCTTTGTCGATGCCGATGCCCAATGCATCCGATCCATCGCGGCCTAGGGCGGCACCGATTAGGACCGCAATGATGAAAATGATGTTCAACACGACCGGAGCGGCTGCCGCTGCCATAAAACGGCCCGTTGCGTTCAGCACGCCCGATACGAGTGCGGCGAGCGAGATGAACAGGATATAGGGAAAAGCAAGCCGCCCGTATTCAACGGCCAGATCAAACCTGCTGTCGCCGGCAAAACCGGACGCCATCAGCAGCACCAAACCGGGCATCGCAACAATGCCAATGACGGTGAAGATGGTCAGGATAAACGCCATTCCGACAAAGGCATCCTGGGCAAACTCTTCTGCGCCTTCACCGCTTTCCAGTTTTTTTGCGAACATGGGCACAAAGGCCATGTTGAACGCGCCTTCGGCAAAGAAACGGCGGAACATGTTGGGTAGGGAAAAAGCGACCAGAAATGCCTCGGCGGCGGGGCCAGAGCCAAGGTATGCCGCAATCATCATGTCGCGGATGAATCCCATAATACGGCTTAGAAAGGTCCAGATGCCGACTGTGAAAAAGCCGGACATCAGTCGGATTGGTTTCATTTGCGTGCTTGCCCTGTGACTGCGCTGCAAATTGCGTATCGGTTAGCGCCGCGTTGCGCAATTGTTGATATAGTACCGTCGCACGCCCCAAACGGAAAACCGCCGAGCGAAATTGACCGCCCCGCTTGCGAGGATATCACGCGTCCTGCGCGCGTTCGATCCCTTCGACGATGGCCTGTCGCAGCCGTTTCTCGAGGCTTTTCTGCTTGCCTTCCGAGTGGTATTTCAATCCGAACATGTCTTTGACGTAGAAGGTATCGACCACCTGTTCCCCGTAGGTCGCGATCACCGCATTCGCGATGTAAACATTCGCCTCGGCCAAGCTGCGCGTCAGATCATAGAGCAGGCCCGGACGGTCACGGGTGTCGACCTCGATAATCGTATAGATTTCTGAGCCTTCGTTATCAAAGGTGATATGGGTCGGAACCTTGAACGCTCGCTCGCGTTTTTTGACTTTGTCGCGGGATTTCAATTCCTCGCGGGCAAGGATTTCACCCTTGAGCGTTTTTGAGATCATCTGCCGCAAGCGCGGCAGGCGGGCAGCGTCATAGGGGTTGCCATCGGCGTCCTGAATCCAGAACGCATCGGTCACATAGCCGTCTTTGGTCGTGTAACTGCGGGCATCAACCACATTCGCACCCACCAGCGCCAAGGCCCCGGCAAGCCGCGCAAAAATGCCGGGGTGGTCGGCCATGACAAAACAGGCACGGGTGGCATCGCGGTCGTCGTCAGGGTGCAGGTCGATCCGGATTTCGCCGTCTTTGATGTCGCGCAGTTGCTGGGCGAACACCTCATGGGCCGTCACGTGCAGACCCTGCCAATAGGGCGGATAGTGACGCGCGGTTTCGATCTGCAAATCCTTGCGCGGCCAATCAGACAGCGCGGCGCGGAGTGCCTTTTTCGCCTCGTTCCCGCGATTTGCACGGTTTAGATCTTCGAGGCCGGTTTCCAACGCGCGTTTGGTTTGGCGATACAGGCCACGGATTAGCACAGCCTTCCAATTGTTCCACGTGTTTGGTCCTACGCCGCGGATGTCGCAAACGGTCAGCACACATAGCAGATCAAGCCGTTTGACCGTTTGCACGGCCTTGGCGAAATCGCGCACAGTACGGGGGTCGGCAATGTCACGTTTTTGCGCCATGTCGGACATCAACAGGTGATAGCGGACCAACCATTCGACGGTATCGACTTCGGCTTTGTTCAGGCCCAGCCGTGGGGCGATCTTGCGGGCCATTTGTGCGCCAAGGATCGAATGGTCCTCGGGGCGGCCTTTTGCGATGTCATGCAGCAGCAGTGCCACATAAATGACTTTCCGGTTCACGCCGCGTTTCAGGATGTTTGACGCAACGGGCAGGTCTTCTTCCAGCTCGCCTTTTTCGATCAGCGCAAGGTTGGTGATGCACTGGATCGTATGCTCGTCCACCGTATAGCTGTGATACATGTTGAACTGCATCATCGCGACGATGTTTTCGAATTCGGGGATAAAGGCGGAGAGAACGCCCAGCTCGTTCATGCGGCGTAGCCCGCGTTCGGGGTTGCCGTGCTTGAGCATCAGATCAAGGAAAATGCGCTGCGCTTCGGCATTATTGCGCATGTCGTCGTCGATCAAGTTCAGATTTAGCTTTACCAGACGCATGGCATCAGGGTGGATTAGCATGCCGGTCCGCAAAGCTTCCTCGAAGATGCGCAACAGGTTCAGTTTATCGGCGATAAAGGCCGCATCATCGACAATGGCAAGGCGGCCGCCAACCACCTGATACCCGCTGCGCATTTTTGGGCGACGGCGAAAGATGCGCTCCAGCAGGGGTTCAGCCTTGATGTGGATGCTTTCCAGCTTGGTCAGGAATATGCGCGTCAGCTCGCCCACTTGGGTGGCATGGCGAAAGTAATTTTGCATGAAAACTTCGACGCCGCGCCTGCCGCCCGTATCTTTGTATCCCATCGCTTCGGCAACGGCGACCTGCATGTCAAAGGTCAGCTGCTCGGTTGCCCGGCCTGACAGTAAATGTAGATGCCCGCGCACCGCCCATAAAAAATTCTCGGCGGCGACAAAGGTCTTGAATTCTTCTTCCAGAAAGATGCCACGATCGACCAGATCGGCGGCGGTTTCGACGCTATAGATACGCTTGGCAATCCAGAACAGCGATTGCAGATCACGCAGGCCGCCTTTTGCTTCTTTGACGTTTGGTTCAACTTGATAGCGCAGACCCTGTTTGCGATGGCGCAACCCGCGCTCTTCAAGCTTGGCTTCGATGAAACTGCGCCCCGAGCCCGAAAAAAGTTCGGTTTTTAATGCCTCATCCAGTTCGGCTGTGAGTTCAAGGTTTCCCGCGATAAACCGGTGTTCCAGCAGGGCGGTTTGGATTGTGTAATCTTCGGTGCCCAGACGGATGCAATCGCGTATAGTGCGGGTGGAATGGCCGACCTTTAGCTTTAGATCCCACAGCATATAGAGCATGGATTCGATGACGCTTTCGGTCCAGGCGGTCGCTTTGTAGGGGATCAAAAACAGCAGATCCACGTCCGAGAACGGTGCCATTTCACCCCGGCCATACCCGCCAACGCCAATGACAGCCAGCCGTTCACCTGATGTGGGGTTGGGCTTGGGATGCAATCGCTGAACGGCTATCTGCAAGGTGGCGCGCACCAGCTGATCGGTCAGAAAACAATAGGCGGATGTCATGGCGCGGGCGTCGAACGGGGTCGCCGCAAAGGCGCGCGCGATCTCGGCACGGCCCGCTTTTTGCGCATCGCCTAAAATGCCCACAGCAGCGGCGCGCACGTCGCTGCTGTCTGTGACACCCTCGAACGCGGCGGTCAGGGCATTTGAAACCGCGTCTTCGTCGAATATCAACTCTGGTGCACTGATTAGGTGACGCGCCGTTGCTTCACCGGTTTCAGCCTGTGCGACTAATGGTTTTACCACTTAGTATCCTTTAGAAACCTGCACCGCCAAAGGCTTTTGGGGCCGGATCAATGATCACAACCGAATTGTTGCGCACCGTTGCGACGGCCAAGCCATGCTCGGTTGTACCGTCTGCTTTGAAACGGAACACACCGCTGGCCCCGCGAAAGCCCGCGCCTTGGGTCAGGCGGGCAGCAGACAGCGCATCCGAATGGCCGGATTTGACCAATGCACCGACAGCAGCGATTCCGTCAAAGGCCAGACCGGCAATCGGGTTTGGCAAGGCACCATAGGTCTGAGTATAGCGCTGCGAGAATGCAGTGGTTGCCGATGGGTCAGGCACTGTAAACCAGCCGCCTTGAACACCAGGAAGGGCCAGTGTCTGGGCGGGAATATCCCAGCGGGTCAGCCCGATATATTGCGTTGTGGCGACAGGCAGACCTGCTTCGGGCAAAAGCTGCGTCAGCAATGGCAACGCGCTGGCCGAAGACGAGGTCAGGAAAATCGCATTGGCACCATTTGCAGCTGCCGTTGCCTTGACGCGGGGGACCGCTGCAATAACGGCCTCTTGGCTTAGCGCGTAGTCGACAACGCCGGCAGATGTCGCCCCGTTTAAGGCGATGGCCTGTTGGATCGCGTTGCGACCCAGTTGCCCCGCGACGTCATCCCCGTGCAGGGTTAGAATTCTGTCTTTGCCGTTCGCTTTGGCATAGGCGACCAAACGGTCTGCGGTGTCGCCAAATCCCTGACCCATTACAAATACATTGCCCCCAGCGATGCTGGGGTTGTTCGAGAAGGCCAGAACATTGACACCTTCGTCGAAAACCGCCTTGCCTGCAGCATTTGCAGCCTCACCATAAAGCGGGCCGATAATAATCTTCGCGCCCTCGTCAACGGCCTGCGCTGCAACTTGCGCCGCCATGGCAGCGTTGCCAGCGGTGCCATAGACGCGCAAATCAATCTGCACACCGGCCAGATCGCGAATCGCAAGCTGAGCCGCGTTCTCAAGGTCCTGCGCCAGCAGATTGTCGCTGTCCGAACCACCACGCGGAATGAGCAGGGCAACTGGAACCGGTTTGCTGGCGTCAATGCGTGGCCCATTTGACCCCAAACCGTTCATCCCGCCGGGCTCGCATGCCGCCAGAACAAATGCCAGAAGGGGCAGAATCAAAAGCCGCAGTGGCTTGCGAAGGGTGTCGAAAACGGCGAACATAGCGGGGTCACTCCATTGGTGGCATGTCGGCGGCAATAGCCCGTGAATAGTTGCTTTAATCATAGTGCGTGCGAAAGGCGGGTCCAGCTTGAATTATCAAAAGGTACCGCTCTCCGCGGGGCTTTACTTTGTCGGTGTGCCAATTGGAACAGCCCGTGACATCACGTTGCGTGCGCTGGATGTGTTGGCGTCAGCTGATGTTCTGGCGGCCGAAGACACCCGCAGCCTGCGACGCTTAATGGAAATCCACGGTGTTCCCTTGGAGGGGCGCAGGGTGCTGGCGCTGCATGATCATTCGGGCGCAGGCGTGCAAGACAAGCTGTTGGCCGCCATTCGCGAAGGAAAATCCGTTGCTTACGCGTCAGAGGCGGGTATGCCGCTTATTGCCGATCCGGGGTACGAGCTGTCGCGCGCCGTGTCGCAAGCCGGGTTGATGGTGACCTGCGCGCCGGGGCCTTCGGCGGTGCTGACGGCGCTTGCCTTGGCCGGGTTGCCAACGGATGCATTTTTCTTTGCCGGATTTATGCCAAATGCGAAATCGGCGCGCCTGACGGCCCTTCAGCAGCTGAAAGATGTCCAAGGGACGCTGGTATTTTACGAATCGCCCAAACGTGTTGGGGCGATGTTGCGCGACGCCGCAAAAGCATTGGGCGATGACCGCCCCGCCGCCGTCTGCCGCGAGCTCACGAAAAAATTCGAGGAAATCCGCCGGGGAACATTGGCAGAGCTGCAAGAGTACTACGCCGAAAAGGCCCCCAAAGGCGAGATTGTGGTTCTCGTTGATCGTGGCCGTTCACAATCTGTTAGCCAGAGTGACCTAACCTCTGATCTGGCGTCTGCCTTGGCGACGATGTCGATGCGTGATGCCGTCGATATGGTGGCACAGGCGCATAACCTGCCACGCAGGCAGGTGTATCAGGCCGCGTTGGAGCAGGGTAAAGGGAACAGTTAATCATGTCTGCGGCAAAGCAAATTCAGGGGTCGGTCAGCTATCATGCAGGTCTGGCCGCTGAAAACGCCGTCGCTCAGGATTACATGCGCCGCGGGTTCACTGTTGCCCGTGAAAGATGGCGGGGCAAGCGTGGTGAAATTGACCTGATCATGCGCAGCGATGCAGATTTAATTTTCGTTGAGGTCAAGAAAAGCCAAAGCTTTGCGCGCGCCGCCTTGCGGGTGTCACGCCGCCAGATCGAAAGGATTATGGGATCAGCAGAAGAATTCCTTGCTGGGGAGCCAAACGGCGCGCTGACGAATGTGCGATTTGACGTCGCCTTGGTCGACCAAACGGGGCAGTTGCGCATCGTCGAAAACGCCTTTGGCCACGACTGACCCATTGCACCCCGCGCCGTGCTGCGTCATCTAATGATGAACAGTACGGAGATCTGGTATGAAAATCGCCTTTCAAATGGACCCGATCGGGGCCGTCAACATCAACGCGGACAGCAGTTTTCGCATCTCCGAAGAGGCGCAGGCGCGTGGGCATACGCTCTTTTATTACCTGCCTGACAATCTTGCGTTTCAGGAAGGCCGGATTACCGCCAAAGGCCATGATCTGACGGTTCAGCGCGTGCAGGGCGATCACGCAACACTTGGCCCGCTGCGCGAGGTTGATTTGGCGGATTTCGATGTGGTCTGGCTGCGCCAAGACCCGCCATTCGACATGCATTACATCACATCAACGCATCTTTTGGACCGGATCAAAGAAACGACACTGGTTGTGAATGACCCGTTTTGGGTGCGCAATTATCCCGAAAAACTGATGTGCTTGGATTTCCCCGACCTGATCCCACCGACCACAATTGCGCGTGATCTTGATACGATCAAGGCGTTCAAGGCCAAGCATGGCGATGTGATCCTAAAGCCGCTGTATGGCAACGGCGGTGCCGGTGTGTTCCGCCTTGATGAAAACGACCGTAACCTCGGATCGCTTTATGAGCTGTTTACCGGTTTCTCGCGCGAGCCGTTGATCGTGCAAAAATTCCTCCCTGCTGTCTCCAAAGGCGACAAACGTGTGATCTTGGTGGACGGGGAGGCCGTGGGCGCGATCAACCGTGTCCCCGCAGCGGGCGAAACACGGTCCAACATGCATGTTGGTGGCAGACCTGAAAAGGTCGGTTTGACCGATCGCGACCTTGAGATTTGCGCGGCCATCGGCCCTGTGCTCAAGGAAAAAGGCCAGATCTTCGTCGGCATCGATGTGATCGGGGATTACCTGACTGAAATTAACGTGACATCGCCAACCGGTATTCAAGAGCTTGAGCGTTTTGACGGTACCAACATTGCAGCCAAAATCTGGGAAGCAATCGAGGCGCGGCGCGCATGAGCCTGATACGTCCCGCGCTGAACACCTATTTGCGGCTGATCGAAAAGCGCAAGATGCGCAACGCGAAGACCCCGCAGAAACTGCGCCAGAACCTCGAGCTCAGCGCGCGGCTGCTGTTTCACGCCCCGCGCGGTACGAAGATTGAGAAGGCGACGTTGCCGGGCGACGTTGACGTGCTGACGGTGACCCCGAAACGAGTCACATCCGAGACTGTGATTTTCTATATCCATGGCGGCGGCTTTGTCTTTGGCAGCCCTGAAACACATGCGGCCATGCTGGGCCAATTGGCGGCGCGGATCGGTGCGCGGGTTGTCATGCCGCGCTACCGGTTGGCACCTGAATTCCAGTTTCCAGCAGCAGCGGATGACGTAGAGGCTGCCTATCAAGCCTTGATTGCGTCTGGAGTTGCTGCGCAGAATATCGTGGTGGGCGGTGACAGTGCCGGCGGAGGGCTGGCCTTTGGTTTGCTGTCAGATGTTCTGGCCAAAAAATTGCCAGCGCCACGCGGCGTTTTCGGGTTTTCGCCCTTTGTGGATTACACACGCCAAGGGGCGAGCGTTGTTGAAAATGCCGACCGAGAGGCTGTGCTCCCCTCCGACCGTGCGGGCGAGTTGCTGGCTATGTATTTGGGCGATGCTGACTGTTCCGAACCAAGATTGGACACGTTAAACGCCAATTTTCGTGGCGCGCCACCCGTGTGGTTATGTGTGGGGGACACGGAAATTCTGCGCGATGATGCGCGCGCGTTGAACCAGCATTTGAAGTCTTGCGATGTCGAGGTATCCTTTTACGAGGAGCACGACCTGCCACATGTTTGGCCGCTTTTTCACAATATTTTGCCCGAGGCGCGCCAGACCTTGGATAACCTTGCCGGATGGATCAAAGCGCTGCCGACGCCGGTATCCGAAAGCTAAGCGCTTCGGCCAGATGGTGCTTTTGGACGGTTTCGGCCTCATCCAAATCGGCAATTGTGCGCGCGACGCGCAACACGCGGTGATACCCGCGCGCAGACAGATGAAAACGATCCGCCGCACGCACCAGCAGCGCGCGCGCCTCGGGGTCGGGTGTTGCGATACGGGTCAACAGATCGCCCTCGGCATCTGCGTTTAAATGTGCAGCGGGTGCATCCGCAAATCGGGCCGCTTGGATCTGGCGCGCCGATGCGACGCGGGCCGCGATCTCGGCCGACCCTTCGCTATCGCTTTGCAGGTCCAGATCGGTAAAGGCGACGGGGGGTACATCGACCCGCAGATCGAACCTGTCCATCAGGGGGCCTGATATGCGGGCCATATAGTCCTCTCCGCACGCGGGCGCGCGGCTACAAGCGCGTTCGGGGTCACTGAGATATCCGCATTTGCACGGGTTCGCAGCGGCGACAAGCATGAATTTACAGGGATATCGCACATGGGCGTTGGCCCGTGCTATCATAACTTCGCCTGTCTCGACGGGTTGGCGCAGGGTTTCCAGCACCATGCGCGGGAATTCCGGGAATTCATCCATAAACAACACCCCATTATGGGCCAAGCTGACCTCTCCGGGTTTGGCCTGCCGCCCACCGCCGATGATCGCGGCCATCGACGCGGTATGATGCGGTTCGCGAAATGGGCGTGTGCGGGATATCCCACCCTCAACCAGCAAACCGGCCAGTGAATGGATCATTGACGTGCTTAATGCCTCGCGCGGGGTGAGCGGTGGCAGGATCGACGGCAGCCGCGCGGCCAGCATGGATTTTCCTGATCCCGGCGTGCCGACAAACATCAGATGGTGACGCCCTGCTGCGGCGATTTCCAACGCACGTTTTGCGCGTTCCTGCCCTTTGACATCCCGCAGGTTTTTGGTTTGGTGTGGCGCGGAAACTTCGCCCGGATCGGCGGGGCTGATCGGTACCTGTCCGGTATAGTGGCGAACGACAGCGCCCAGGGAACCGGCCGCAATCACTTGCGTATTACCGACCCAGGCCGCTTCTGCGCCAGAGGCTTCGGGGCATAGAAGGCTGCGATTGTGTTCAGCCGCCGTCATTGCAGCGGGCAGCGCCCCGATCACAGGTATCAAAGTTCCGTCCAGTGAAAGCTCGCCCAGAGCGACAACAGATTGGGTTACATCATGGGGCAAAATGTCGATTGCGGACAGCAGGGCAAGGGCGATGGGCAGATCAAAATGACTGCCCTCTTTGGGTAAATCTGCCGGGCTTAGGTTGATGGTGATGCGTTTGCTGGGCAGTGCAATGGACATAGACGAAAGCGCTGCCCGCACGCGGTCGCGGGCCTCGGACACCGCCTTGTCGGGCAGGCCCACAATCGAGAATGCAGGCAATCCGGCTGAAACGGCGCATTGGACTTCGACAATGCGCGCCTCAACGCCCTGAAATGCAACCGTATATGCACGCGATACCATAGGGGCCCTTTCGGTGGCCAAGATGGTTAATGCGTAGGTCTGCGGAGTTTAAGAAGCGTTAACTCCTGCGGTGATGATGGAATTTGAGTTTATTTTGCAAAATGAAATAGGCTGTCGGATCAAGACACGGGCCAAGGGGATGTGTCGCAGTCGATGTCATATGGGACCGGATCATAGCTGATCTTGAGCCCCTCGGCGCGCCACGTTTTAAACGCGGGATCATTCAGGGTCAAAAGGCAATAGTCTTTTGCAGACTGAGAGACGGGCAGATCATACCCGATGATCCGTGCACAGACGGGGGCGTAAAACACGTCGGCCAAGCTGTAGCTGCCGAAAAGCCACGGGCCTTTTCCGTCTGAAGCATCGTTTGCGTAATCCCACAACTCTTGCAGGCGGGCGAGGTCCTTTGCCAGTCCTTCCGAGACGGCGAGGCCTTTGTTGACGTGACGAAGCTGCATGGGACATTCGCTGCGCAGCGTGGAAAACCCTGCCGTCATCGCCGCACATAACCAACGCGCGCGGGCACGCGCGGCTGGGTTTGCTGGCCAAAGCGCTTTATCCGGGTGCCGTTCGGCCAATGTCTCGGCCATGGCGAGCGTTTCGCCAATCACTTCGCCTTGTGGAGTTTTCAGGGCCGGGACCAGTTTGGCCGGTGCCAGCCTTGCCAAGCCCCGCGCCATGGTGCCGTCGTATAAGCTGACCATATGGCTGCGGTAGGGCAGGCCGAATTTTTCAAGCATCAGCCAGCCGCGCAGGGACCAGCTGGAGAATGTTTTATCGCCGATATAAAGATCATATGTCATGCGTGGTTTCTATCTACGCCAGCCTGATCTGAGCAAATGCAATTTTGTGACGCGTCCCATCACGGGAAATGATTGATGTGAGTTACGGACCATTCCGTTTGGTTCACTGTGATTTGCGTGGCGGATAAGTTGTCGATCTTATGGGCAAATGCCTCTGTCGCGCTGATGTTCAGGGCGCGTTGGATTTGCGTCAGGATGACCCCGAAATGGGCAACTGCGATAATGTGTTCATCTGGGAAAAGGGCATTCAGACGGTCCACGGCGGCGTTGACGCGCGCGGCGGCCACGTTCCAGCTTTCGCCTTGCGGGGGGGCGACGTCGCCAGGTGTGGTCCAATAGGCCCGGCTGAGTTCGGGGTGCTGTTCAGACACATCGCTGAAGTGCATCCCATCCCAGAGGCCGAAATCCATCTCTCGTAGTTTTTCGTCATGGGGCAGGCGCTGGCGCTGAGGGTGGGCCAAGACATCTGCCGTTGCAGCGGCGCGGATCAGGTCGGATGACACAAGGACCGCCTCGCGAGGTAGATGCGCATTAAGTCGCGCGATCTGGGCGTGATCAGATAAATCAGCCGGAACATCGCGCCACCCTACAAAGGTTTTTTCATGCGTCGGTCCGTGTCGAACCCAATGCCAAGTCGTCATTTTTATCGCCCTATAACCCCTGTTTATGCGCCCCAGACTAGCGCTGGCCGCGCTGTTCTCAACCGGTTGTGGGTGAAAATGTTAAAAATATTTGAACCATGCGGCCTGTTACGGAGTTCATAAATAAAGAGCCAAAAATTCTTCTATCAGGGGGTGATAACTGTGGCACTATCTCAAGCGCGTGAATTTTCTTTGACCCGGACCGCTATGAAAGCAGAGCTTTTGGATGCGGACACAGAGCTGAAGCTGGCTTATGCATGGCGGGACCAACGCGATGAACAAGCGCTGCATCGGTTGATCACCGCCTATATGCGCCTTGCCGTTTCAATGGCAAGTAAGTTCAAGCGCTATGGGGCACCGATGAATGATCTGATCCAAGAGGCAAGCCTTGGGCTGATGAAGGCCGCCGATAAGTTTGATCCTGATCGCGGCGTGCGTTTTTCGACCTATGCGGTTTGGTGGATCAAGGCGAGCATTCAAGATCACGTCATGCGCAACTGGTCGATGGTGCGCACAGGGTCTACGTCATCGCAAAAGTCGTTGTTCTTCAACATGCGCCGTGTTCAGGCCCGGATCGAACGTGAGGCCCAAGTCGCTGGCGAAACGCTGGACGGGCATCAGCTGCGCCAGATGATATCGACCGAGATCGGCGTGCCAATGCATGACGTCGAAATGATGGAGGGCCGTTTGTCCGGTTCCGATTATTCGCTTAATGCCACGCAGTCGGCCGAAGACGAGGGCCGCGAATGGATTGATGCGCTGGTGGATGACAGCACGCAGGCGGCTGAAAAAGTTGAAGAAAGCCATGACATAACGATGCTGCGCAACTGGCTTTTGGGCGCAATGCAGGCTCTGAACGAACGCGAGCAGTTTATCGTGCGCGAACGTAAACTGCGCGAGCAACCGAGAACTTTGGAAAGCTTGGGCGAAGAGCTGAAACTTTCCAAAGAACGGGTGCGCCAGCTTGAGGCCGCGGCCTTTGGAAAAATGCGCAAAACGCTTGAAACACAATCGGCTGAGGTTCATCACTTTTTAGTATGATTCGAACCATTTGTGTCTTTCTGGCGCTACCAGTCTTTGCGTCGGCCCAAAATTTGGATGATGATTTGCGCGCGCGATTAGCGGCGGCGCATATCATCGTTTTGGGTGAAACCCATGACAATCCTGCGCATCACGAAATCCAAGCAGATCTTGTGGCAACGATCGCGCCTAAGGCTATCGTCTACGAAATGATCACCGAGGCGCAAGCGTCGCAGGTGCGCGGAGATATCGTTCAAGAGGAAAGAGCGCTTGAAAAGGTGCTTGGCTGGGACGAAAGCGGGTGGCCTGATTTTTCGATGTATTACCCAATATTTGTGGCGGGCGTAGGGGCTAAAACCTACGGGGCTGCCGTGCCGCGTACAGAGGCGCGCAAGGTGATGGGCGATGGCCTTGCTGCGGCATTTGGCGCGGATGCAGAGGTGTTTGGGCTAGATGCGCCGTTAGATCCCGACCAGCAGAGGCAGCGCGAGGCGATGCAGATGAAGGCGCATTGTGACGCATTGCCGGTCGAATTGTTGCCCGCAATGGTCGATGTGCAACGTCTGCGGGACGCGCGTCTGGCGCAGGTCGCGATTAAAGCATTGGATGATACGGGCGGGCCGGTTGTTGTTATTACAGGAAACGGCCATGCGCGTGCGGATTGGGGGATGCCAGCAGCCATAGCTTTGGTACGGCCCGACGCTGTCACCGTGATTGTAGGCCAAGGGGAGGGCGGCACCGTGCCAGAGGGGCGTTTCGATGCGGTGCTGCAATCACCACCGGCTGAACGAGACCACCCTTGTTTGGCATTCAAGAAACCCTGATGGGGCTGGCAGAACGGGGCCTTGCGGCCTATGGTTCACCCTAACTGTGTGAAAGAGGGCCGAACATGCTGGCTGGTAAACATATTCTGCTGATTATCGGTGGCGGCATCGCGGCGTTCAAATCGCTGGATTTGATCCGCCGCCTGCGCGAGCGTGGCGCGACGGTCACCCCTGTTCTTTCCCGCGCTGGCGAAGAATTCGTGACGCCCCTGTCTGTGTCGGCGTTGGCGGGTCAGAAACTGTACCGCGATTTGTTTGATTTGGGCGATGAGGCTGAGATGGGTCATATCCAGCTTAGCCGTGTCGCCGATCTGGTTGTGGTTGCGCCAGCGACAGCCGATTTGATGGCCAAGATGGCAGGCGGCATGGCGAATGATCTTGCCTCGACCCTTTTGCTGGCCACGGACACGCCAGTGATGATCGCCCCTGCGATGAACGTGCGCATGTGGGAACACGCGGCCACGCAGCGCAACCTTGCCACGTTGCGCGGTGACGGGATCGCGGTTGTCGGGCCAAATGACGGCGATATGGCCTGTGGTGAATTTGGACCGGGGCGCATGTCTGAACCGTTGGAAATCGTGGCCGCGATTGAAGCGCAGTTAAACGATGGCCCCTTGAAAGGGCGGCGCATTCTGGTCACGTCGGGACCGACTTATGAGCCGATTGATCCGGTGCGCTATATCGCAAACCGGTCCTCTGGCGCGCAAGGGGCGGCCATCGCCAGTGCCCTTGCTGCATTGGGTGCTGAAGTGGTGTTTATCACTGGCCCCGCAGACGTGCCGCCTCCTAGAGGGGT
Organism: Sulfitobacter marinus; assembly: GCF_900116285.1. GTDB lineage: Bacteria > Pseudomonadota > Alphaproteobacteria > Rhodobacterales > Rhodobacteraceae > Sulfitobacter > Sulfitobacter marinus. The sequence goes on from NZ_FPAJ01000004.1 coordinate 53,941, forward strand.
CGAGGTTGTGCCCGTCGAAACCGCGCTGCAGATGCAAGAGGCCGTGGATGCGGCGTTGCCTGCTGATGCTGGTGTTTTTGCCGCCGCCGTGGCAGATTGGCGTGTCACGACAGCAAGTGATCGCAAGCTGAAGAAGTCAAAAGACGGTTTGCCGTTGCTGGAGTTTGCCGAAAACCCCGACATCCTTAAGACGGTTAGCCACATGGCATCGGGCCGGCCCAAGCTGGTTGTCGGCTTCGCCGCTGAAACCAATGATGTGATTGATAACGCCACGGCCAAGCGCCTGCGCAAAGGCTGTGACTGGATTGTTGCGAATGACGTGTCACCGGGAACCGGGATCATGGGGGGCGGTGAAAACGCTGTAACCTTGATCAGTGACGCAGGCGAAGAAGAGTGGCCGCGCATGGCTAAAGATCAGGTGGCAAAGAAGCTGGCCGCGCGGATTGCCGAGGCGTTGACGTAAGAGATTCTATGCCTTCGGCGAGGATTTAGAACCATTTGGAAAGAGCCGTTGCGCGGATGTTCTTGAGGAATAAAAATGTCTGAGATTAAGTTTAAGCGGGTGGCGGGCAATGAAGATTTGTCCTTGCCCGGCTATGCCAGTGCTGGTGCGGCAGGGATGGATTTGCGCGCATTCTTGCCAGACGGGCCTATTGTCTTTGCCAAGGGAGAGATCAAGCTGATTCCGACGGGCTTTCACGTGGAGCTTCCCGCAGGAACTGAGATGCAGATCAGGCCAAGATCGGGTCTTGCGCTTAAGCATGGCTTTTTGATCCCAAATGCACCCGGTACCGTAGACGAGGATTACCGCGGCGAGGTGATGGTGGGGCTATACTATATTGGCGAGGCCCCTTTTGAAATCCAGCATGGTGACAGGATTGCGCAGGCTGTAATCGCCGATGTTAAACGCTATGCCACGGTTGAGGTTGCCGCATTGTCGGACAGCGCGCGCGGGGCTGGCGGTTTCGGATCTACAGGGCTGAAATAGATGGTGCTGGTTGCCATCCTAGCGGCTGTGATTTGGGGAGCTGGTGCAGTGATTGGCAGTACCCGCGAAAACCGGCTTAAAACACTGGGGGTGTTGTTTGGGGCGGTGATCGGGGTCAACCTGCTGCTGCCAGAGGCACATCCCCTGCGGGCGGCCACAGGCGGCAGTGCTGCGCCTTGGCTCTTGCTAACCGGCTTTGTTGTTTTAGCTTTTGTATACGGCCGAGGCTTGCAATATCTGCGCCGCCGCGCCGCCCCGACTGAGGATGGGCCATCCCAGAAAACCGGGGCGTTTTCCGAGACCGAGTTGAACCGATATGCACGGCATATCGTTCTGCGCGAGGTGGGTGGTAGCGGCCAAAAGGCACTAAAGAATGCCAAGGTCTTGGTCGTTGGCGCAGGCGGTCTTGGCGCGCCTGTTTTACAATATCTTGCGGCTGCGGGTGTTGGCACAATCGGTGTGATCGACGATGACGTTGTGGAAAATGCCAACCTGCAACGGCAGGTTATTCACACAGATGAAAACATCGGTATGGCCAAGGTGTTTTCCGCACAGATGGCGCTTGAGGCGCAGAACCCCTTTGTCACAATCCGCCCTTATCATCGGCGGTTAGACGACGAGATCGCCGAAACCCTGATTAGCGACTACGATATCGTTCTGGATGGGACCGATAACTTCGAGACACGCTATCTGGTCAACCGCGCTTGTGTCGCGGCCGGGGTTCCGTTGATCTCGGGTGCGCTGAGCCAATGGGAGGGGCAGCTGAGTGTCTTTGATCCGGCCAGAGGCGCGCCATGCTATCAATGTGTATTCCCCCAGGCCCCTGCGGCACATCTGGCCCCGTCATGTGCTCAGGCGGGGGTGATCGGCCCGCTGCCGGGTGTCATTGGATCGATGATGGCGGTCGAGGCAATAAAGGTTATCACAGGGGCGGGCGCGCCGCTGCGCGGTCAGATGGTGATCTATGATGCGCTCTACGGAGAGAACCGAGTGATTGGCGTTAGCAAGCGCGATGATTGCACCATCTGCGGTGACATCTCATGAAAACCGCGTTGTTCAAAAAGCGCGCTAGACTGCTCCCAGTATATAAGGAGGAGAAACCCATGAAACGATTCGCACTTGCCGCCGCATTGGCATTGGCTCCGCTGGCAGCCTTGGCCGAAGGTGTAGCGCATAAAGTTGCCATTCACGTTGATGAAAACGACCCTCAGGTGATGAATATGGCGCTGAATAACGCCAGCAACCTTGCCCGCTATTATGAAAGCCAAGGCGATACAGTGACCATTGAGCTGGTCACCTATGGCCCCGGTCTGAACATGTTGATCGCGGACAAAAGCCCGGTCGCCCAGCGGGTGTCAGCGATGTCGCTTGAGCTTGATAACATCAGCTTTTCGGCTTGCGCCAATACAATGGCAGGCATGAAGAAAAAATCCGGTCACGACGTGGCCCTGCTGCCGGAGGCAAATGTCGTACCCTCGGGTGTGGTTCGGTTGATCCAATTGCAAGAAGACGGATTCGCCTACATCCGGCCTTGAGAAACGGTCAGGCCCCGGGTGCATCCACTGAACACAGGGCTAGTTCTTCATGAACTTTTGCCGCGCTTCGGTCGCGATGTTGTATCGGAGTTCTAGATCCGTCAATTTTGCGAGGATTGGCGCGCGCTCGGCATCTGATTTGGCCGCTTTCAGCGCGTTGCGCTGGGCGGCGATTTCTTTCTTGATCAGGATTTCTTCGGGGAGAGCGCCAGCCTCGGCCATCATACGAAAGCCCGCTGCGTCGCCTGCACTGACAAATGCATCTTCTGGCCGGTTCTCAAGAGGTTTCCCTTCGCCCTTAAGCCCTTGCAGTTTGCCTTCCAGAACGGCCTTTTGCATCTGCCGTTCGATTAAATTCCTGATCCTGCGGATCATTTGATCCTCCAAAACAATCGCGTCTAAAGCCTGAGCGTTTACGCAGACGATTGCAACCCACTGCTGCGACACTTACCTGTAGTGACAAAGGAGAACACCATGACAAACCCGTTGCTTGAGGAGTGGGACACGCCGTTTGAGCTGGCCCCGTTTGACACTATTTCAGACGATGATTTCGAGCCCGCCTTGGATGACGCGCTGACCGAGCATCGGATGGATATTGATGCGATCACCAATTGCGATGCCGCGCCCACATTCGGCAATACGATTGAGGCACTGGAAGAGGCGGGCAGCCAGCTGGACCGTGTGCTGGGGGTGTTCTTTACCGTGGCGGGCGCAGACAGCAACCCTGTTCGCGAAGCATTGCAGCGTAAGTTCTCTCCGCTATTGGCCGCGCATTATTCAGAGATATCGAGCAACAAGGCGCTGTTCGCCCGCGTGGCCGAGGTCTGGAAAAACCGCGACAGTTTTGATTTGACGCCAGAGCAAGCCCGTGTGCTGATGCTGACCCATCGCGGGTTCGTGCGGTCAGGGGCGGCATTGGACGGCGCAGAGGATGCCCGCATGAAAGAAATCAAGGGCCGGTTGGCGGTTCTTGGTACTCAATTTACGCAGAACCTTTTGGCGGATGAACGGTCATGGTTCATGAAGCTTGAGGAAGCCGACCTTGAAGGGCTGCCCGAGTTTGTTATTGATGCGGCCCGCAATGCAGGCGCAGAGAAAGATGCAGGCGGTCCGGTCATTACGCTGTCACGGTCGCTGATTGTGCCGTTCCTGCAGTTTTCACCCCGCCGCGATCTGCGCGAAAAGGCGTTTCTGGCGTGGCAGGCGCGTGGTGCGAATGACGGCGAAACGGATAACCGTGCTATTGCCGCTGAAACGCTGGCCCTGCGCGAAGAACGTGCCAAGCTGCTCGGGTATAAGAACTTTGCAGCATTCAAGCTCGAAACGGAAATGGCCAAGACGCCCGAAGCCGTTCGTCAGCTGTTGATGGACGTGTGGGAGCCCGCCAAAGCGCAGGCTGAGGCAGATGGCGCGGTGTTGACGGAGATGATGCACGCAGATGGCGTGAACGGCGATTTGGCCCCTTGGGATTGGCGGTACTATGCGGAAAAACAACGTATGGCCGAGCATGATCTCGACGAGGCCGCGTTGAAACCGTATTTTCAGCTGGACCGGATGATTGACGCGGCCTTTAGCTGCGCCACACGTCTGTTCGCTCTCGAATTTGCGCCCCTTGATGTGCCGCTATATCATCCAGATTGCCGCGCGTGGGAGGTGACACGAGACGGTAAACATGTCGCTGTGTTCATCGGGGACTACTTTGCCCGCGGGTCCAAGCGGTCAGGTGCGTGGTGCTCTGCTATGCGGGCGCAGGCAAAGTTCCCGACAGAGCAATCGCCCATTGTGATCAATGTCTGCAACTTTGCCAAAGGGGTACCGGCCTTGTTGTCCTATGATGATGCGCGGACCTTGTTCCACGAGTTTGGCCACGCGCTGCATCAGATGTTATCGAATGTAACTTACGAATCCGTGAGCGGCACATCGGTCGCCCGCGACTTTGTGGAGTTGCCGAGCCAGCTATATGAGCATTGGCTGGATGTTCCGGAAGTGCTGGGCGAATTTGCGACCCACGCTAAAACCGGCGAACCAATGCCAAAAGAGATGTTGGAGAAGGTTTTGGGGGCCGCCAATTTTGGCATGGGATTTGCGACGGTCGAATATGTGGCGTCGGCGCTGGTTGATCTGGAATTTCATGATGGCAACGCTCCGAGTGATCCGATGACCAAGCAAGCCCAGGTTCTAGCTGATCTTGGCATGCCAGGGGCAATCACCATGCGCCATGCCACGCCGCAATTTGCGCATGTCTTTTCCGGCGATGGCTATTCCAGCGGATACTACAGCTATATGTGGTCCGAGGTCATGGATGCCGACGCATTCGAAGCCTTTGAAGACGCCGGCGGTGCTTTTGATCCCGAAAAAGCGCAGGCGCTTGAGACGCACATCTTATCCAAGGGTGGCAGTCAGGATGCGGCAGAACTGTATAAGGCGTTCAGGGGGCGCTTGCCGGGGGTTGAGGCGCTGTTGAAAGGGCGCGGACTTATTGCGGCTTAGTAATACTTTTTGCCTTCGGCGAGAGTTTAAGGGCAAAATGAAATATCAGGTAAACTGGGCTGATTTCATTTTGCCAAATAAACTCAAATTCCTACCCCAAGACGGGCGCGTTCAATAGCCTAAGGTTCGGTCGACCAGATGCAAAAAGGGTTGTCCGGTTTCGCCGCGTTGGATGTTTTGGACAATCATTTGTGATGCTGTCACAGCGCGGGTTTCTGCGGCGATGTGGGGGGTGACGGTGACCTTTGGATGCGCCCAATAGGGATGCTGTGCGGGCAAAGGTTCGGTTCGGAAAACGTCTAGCGTGGCATGCGCGATCTGGCCACTATCAAGGGCGCTGATCAGCGCGTCATCATCTATCAGCGGCCCGCGGCCAGGGTTGATGATAAATGCGCCCTTTGGCATTTTTGCGAGCGCGGCCTGGTCTATTGTGTTTTCGGTTGCCGGAGTGTCGGGCAACAAGAGCACGAGTATTTCACTGCGGGCCAGAATATCTTGCAAGCCGTCTTCGCCGTCGAAACATTTTATGCCCGGTTGGCTTTTGAGGCTACGGGACCAACCCGCGATATCAAAGCCGAGGATGGCAAGGGTTTTGGCCGCTTCGGTTCCCAAAGCGCCCATGCCAAGCATCCCGACCTTACGTTCCTGTGCCAGAGGCGGAGTGCGCGGTGTCCAATCGGTGCTGGTGTTCAGGATGTCGATGTCCAGCCCAAGGTGATAGCGCATTACGTGTCCGGTCACCCATTCGACCATTCCTTTGGTCAGGCCGGGGTCGACCATACGGGCCAGTGGAATTTTCAGGGTCTTATTTCCAGTAATTTTCTCGACGCCTGCCCATAGGTTGAGCACGGCCTTGGCGCGGGTGTAGGGGGTGAAATCCTGTAGCTCGCTGTTTGGCGCATAGACGATATAATCGACTTCGGAGGGCGCAATATCCATGCTGAGGTTGGCTTTGATCCCTGCATCGCGCAACGCGTCGCGTAGGGGTTGTTCATATGTCGTCCAACGCTCGGCGCGGGCGGCAAATAGAATATTGAGGAGCATTGAGACCTACCTTGGGCGATGAACATGTGCAGATTGAACCAGCCCGAAAGCCAGCAAAAGAACCAGCATGGCCGATCCACCATAGCTGACAAGTGGCAATGGCACGCCCACAACCGGGGCCATACCCATCACCATCGACATATTCACGGCAAAGAACAAAAAGAAGTTCAGCGCGATGCCCAAGGTGAGCAGGGACGAAAACCTGTCTTTGTTGATCACTGCGGCCGCAATGCAGAAGATGATGATCAAGGCGTAGAGGCCCAATAACGAAAAGCCGCCAATAAATCCGAATTCTTCGGCCAGGGTGGTAAAGATAAAGTCGGTATGTTTTTCAGGCAGGAAGTTCAGACGCGATTGCGTCCCTTGCATAAAACCCCGCCCAGTCCAGCCCCCTGACCCGAGGGCGATCTTGGATTGGGTGATATGATAGCCTGCGCCTAAGGGATCGGTGCTGGGGTCAATAAAGGTATCAATCCGCCGGAACTGATAGTCTTTTAACAATTGCCAACCTGTGCCGCGTGATTGAAAAACTGCGGTGATCAACCCGATGCCAGCGGATAGGACGACGGCGAAATAGGCCCAATGGACTCCGGCGAGAAACATCAAACCCCCGCCCGCGCACATCAGCAAAAGCGCGGTGCCAAGGTCGGGCTGTTTCAGGACCAACGCCGTGGGGACGACGATCATGATGATAGGCAGCAGCACCCATATGGGTCGAGATGTGCGTTTAGCAGGCAGCCAGTCGTAATAGGCGGCCAGCATCATGACCAAGGTGATCTTCATCAGCTCTGACGGTTGCAGGCGGAACGACCCCAATTCGATCCAGCGCTGCGCCCCCATTCCGACAGATCCGAAAAGCTCGACCGCGATCAGCAACACAACTGTCCCGAGATAGGCGACCCCGGCCAGGTTTCGCCAGAGCCAGATTGGCACCATCCCCACAGCAATCATCAACCCAAGCCCAAGGGCAAAGCGTTTCATTTGCGGTTCCGCCCACGGCGTAAAGCTGCCCCCCGCGACAGAATACAGCATGAGGAAACCGACACCGGAAACAGCAATCAACAAGACCGTGAGGGGCCAGTTCAGATGCAGGATTTTCCGAAGCCCAGTGGGGACGTGTTTGACGTTATATTCAAGATAACTCATGCCTGATCTTTACCTTTGATCGTGGCTTGGGGTTGGACGTCACGCAGTTGTTTCTGTTGCTCGGCAATCCGCTCCCGGTCAGCTGTTGGATAGGCATCAAGCGGCGGCTCTCCGCTGTATAGGGCTTGCAGCATCACATCGCGTGCAATCGGCGCAGCTGCTGTTGATCCGCCGCCGCCGTGTTCCACCAGAACCGATACGGCATAGCGCGGCTTGTCATAGGGGGCGAAGGCCACGAACAGGGCGTGGTCGCGCCGTTCCCAAGGTAGGTCTTCGTTGCGGCTGACACCGCGTGCGCGCTCGGCTGTGGTGATGCTGCGGACCTGGCTGGTGCCGGTTTTGCCTGCCATGCGCATTTCTTCGGCGATGATACGTGACCTGTATCCCGTGCCCCGCCGATCGTTGACGACGACATGCATGCCTTTGCGGATTTTGCGCAGGTTGTTTTCATTCATCCCCAACGGCTCACCCCCGCCCGAGGGCTGTTCGATCCCGTCGATGGATTTAATCAGACGCGGCGTGACCATGCGGTTGGTGGCGATCCGTGCCGTCATTACCGCCAATTGCAGCGGCGAACTGAGCGTGAAGCCCTGGCCAATCGACGCATTGACCGTATCGCCAATAACCCATTCCGCGTCGCGTGTTTCGCGTTTCCATGCTTTCGTCGGGGCCAGACCGGACGCGACCGATGACAGGGGCAGATCGTGACGAATACCCAATCCAAACCGTTTGGCCATTGCCGAGATTTTTTCGATCCCAACTTTCAGGGCCAAGTCGTAGTAATACACATCACAGGACTGTTTGAGCGAATCTTCCAGATCCATCCATCCATGGCCTGCGCGTTTCCAGCAATGGAACTTGCGTCCGCCAACCTCGACATGGCCGGGACAATAGACAGTGTCGTCAGGGCCAATGATGCCTTCTTCCAAGGCGGCCATGGCAACGACCATTTTATAGGTTGATCCGGGGGGATAGGTGCCTTGGACGGTTTTGTTGACCAAGGGGCGGTGTTTGGATTCCAGCATCGGGTCATAGTCCGCCGATGAAATGCCCCCGATGAACAGGTTCGGATCATAGCTGGGCGACGATGCGTTCGCGATTAGATCACCATTTTCGCAATCAATGATGACCACTGCGGCGCTTTCTGTGCCCAGCCGGGCCTGAACATAGTTTTGCAGCTTGGAATCGATGGTCAGCTGAAGGTCTGCACCCGACTGCCCCTCGCGGCGGGACAGTTCGCGCATCACACGGCCTGTTGCGTTTACTTCGACCTGCTTGGTGCCCGCAACGCCGCGCAGCAATCCTTCTTCGCGGGCTTCGACATTGATGCGCCCAATCTGGAAGCGGGGGATGCGCAGCACGGCATCGGGGATTTCCTGTGCGTCGATATCCGTCTTGCTGACGCGGCCAACGCGGCCGACAATATGGGCAAAGTCAGACCCACGCGGATAAACCCGTGTCAGACCGACCTCGGGGCTGACGCCGGGAAGGGCGGGGGCATTGACGGAAACGCGGCTCAGCTCGTCCCAAGTGACGTTGTCGGCGACGGTGACAGGCAAGAAACGTTCGGCAGCTTTCACTTCGGCGATGGCGCGGTCCCGCGCTTCGGGGTCAAGGTCGATCACTTTGGAGAGACGGTGCATGACCTCTTCCACATCGCCCGCTTCCTCGCGGACCATAACGATGCGGTAAGACGGGATGTTTTGGGCCAGTTGCACACCGTTGCGGTCAAAAATCTCGCCACGTGTGGGCGGAATCAGGCGGATGTTGATGCGGTTTTCTTCGGCCAGCAGCAGATATTGATCAGCTTGATCCACTTGCAGGTAGTTCATGCGCGCAGCAAGCCCGCCCATGAACAGTAGCTGCACGCCCCCCAAAAGCGCAGCGCGGCGGCTTAGTTTGGTCTGGCTCGCGTCTGTTTCTGCCCTATTGCGTCTCATCCCCGTTTCCTCATGTGCGGCTGCCAACACTGTCAAAGTCGCCCGGTGTCGCCTTGCGAACCCCCATGAGCAGATGGGTGATCAAAACGACAACGGGATAGATGAAAACCGTCAATCCCAACTCGATCAGGCTCAGCTTTAGGTCAGGCCGGGGGACCAGAACCAACACTAACACAAGGCGGTTCGCGAGCAAAATCGCCACCAGCCAGATTGTGACAGCGAACCATTCAGGCCCGAAACTACTATCGCGCAAGGACCGCCCACGTACTTTCAGGTTCTCGCAGGCAATCAGAGCCAGCAAAGCCCATAAACCCGGCGGACGTTGAAGCAGTAAATCACTGAGCAAAAACACAGCACATAGCAAGATTGCCGGTACATATTCGGGCCGCCGCACAGACCAGGCAAAAGCAAATGCAATCAGCAAATCCGGTGCGACCATATAGCGTGCGTTGCCTTGGTTCAGCAGGCTGCGCAACCGCGCCTCTGCAGGGTCTATGCTGGCTAGTGGCGGCAGCAGATCGACCTGAAACAGCGCCACGGTTTGTGTTTCAATCGGCAACAAATGAAAGAACAGCAATGTCATCGCCAGCATCAGGAACACCGCGCGCATCATCCACAGGCGAAGGGGCGATAGCGTATCCATTAGTCGCTCAGGATTTCAGGGCTGGTTGGTGCTGGTAAGGCGATGTTTTGATCTTTTACGATTGACGCCCCCTCTGTCACCTTTTCGACGCTGTGACCGCGCAGAACGCGTAGGAATTTCAGCCGTTCGAAATCGGCAGCAAGCCGCACCCGCAGCCGGCCACCGGGGTCTGCGGCGACCTGTCCAATCAGCAGGCCCGCTGGAAACACGCCACCATCGCCCGAACTGATCACCCGGTCGCCGGGACGGACAAGGTCGGGGTTCTCCAGAAAATCAATCGGCGGTGCTGCGGAATTGTCGCCTGCAACAATCGCACGCTGGCCCGAGGGTTGGATCATCGCGGGGATACGGCTGGACGTGTCCGTGATCAAAATGACCCGTGCAGTATCTTTTCCCACGCCTGAAATTCTGCCCATAAGGCCAATGCCATCCACCGTGGCCCAGCCTTCGACAAGGCCGTCTCTTGCGCCCACATTGAGCAAAACCGATTGCCGGAACGGCGATCCGGAATCGGCCAGCACCACACCCGTAATATAGGTCAAACGCGGATCAAGCCGTACCTTGTTCAGATCCAGCAGCCGGGCGTTTTCCTGTTCCAGCTGAAGCGCGGCTTCTTTCCAGGTCTGCATCTTGCGCAGCTCGGATCGCAGTTCCTGATTTTGCACGGTCAGCCGCTGATAGCTTTGATAGTCGCGCAGTAGATTAACCGTTCCGGTGATCGGGGCCATGGCCCAGTCCAGGTTGGGCACGATGCGATCAGTGATTTGTGCGCGAAACCGTTCGACGCGGGGGCTATCGATGCGCCACAGCAGAAAAATACCAACAAGCAGCAAGAACAGCACAGCTAACATGATCCGCCGCAGGGGCCTGCCAAAATCGTTCGATGAAGATCTGTCTGTAGCCATGACGTGACGTATTTCCTGCCTTTAGGGCAGGGCCGTCCTGCCGCTGATCGGGCTTTGGTAAACTGTGCCTGATTTAGCTGTCGTAGTCGATGGCGTGGCGCAATTGTTTTTCGTACTCCAACGCTTTGCCTGTACCCAGTGCCACGCAGTTCAACGGCTCATCAGCCACCGAAATAGCCAGACCGGTCTGCTCGCGCAGCGCGAGATCCAGATCACCAAGCAACGCACCACCACCTGTCAGCATCACACCGCGGTCCACGATATCGGCCGCCAGATCGGGCGGCGTCGTCTCAAGCGCGGTCATCACCGCTTCGCAGATTTGCTGCACGGGTTCGGCCAAGGCTTCGGCGATTTGTGCTTGGGTCACTTCGATTTCTTTGGGGACGCCGTTCAACAGATCGCGCCCGCGGATTTGCATTGACGTGCCGCGCCCGTCATCGGGCATCCGTGCGGTACCAATCGATGTTTTGATCCGTTCAGCGGTTGTTTCACCCACCAGCAGGTTTTGCTGACGGCGCAGATAACTGATGATCGCCTCGTCCATGCGGTCACCGCCGACGCGGACGGAACGGGCGTAAACGATATCGCCCAGCGACAGAACCGCAACTTCGGTTGTACCACCGCCGATATCTACAACCATGTTACCGGTAGGGTCGGTGATCGGCATGCCCGCACCAATGGCAGCAGCAATGGGTTCGGCGACCAGCCCCGCACGGCGCGCACCGGCTGAAAGAACCGACTGACGGATCGCACGTTTTTCAACAGGGGTCGCACCATGAGGGACGCAAACAATGATCTTGGGCTTTGAAAAAGTCGACCGTTTGTGCACTTTGCGGATGAAGTGTTTGATCATTTCTTCGGCGGTATCAAAATCTGCAATTACGCCTTCGCGCATGGGGCGGATCGCTTCGATGCTGCCCGGTGTCCGGCCCAGCATCAGTTTGGCGTCTTCACCCACGGCGAGAACTTTCTTAACGCCGTCTTTGACGTGATAGGCCACAACCGACGGTTCGGATAAAACGATGCCTTTGCCTTTGACATAAACCAAGGTGTTTGCCGTCCCCAGGTCAATGGCCATATCGGACGAGAACAAACCACGGAATTTATCAAATATCGACATAAGCAGCAGAACCTTGCAAAAAATCGTTTTGGGCCAACGCCTCTGAACTCTGATCAGAGACCGATCGTATGGTTGTATAGGATGATGTGCCCCCAGACGAAAGGGGGATTGACTATCTTGGTGGCATGATGCCGCCACTGCGCTATATTTTCTGCAAAGGCACAATATCCGGGAAGAGAAAATGCAGAAAATCCAAGTTTTAGGCGTGCATCATATCACGTTGATGGGCGCGGACCGCCAGACGAGTATTGATTTTTGGGAAGGGCTGCTGGGCATGCCATTTATATTTGACCAACCCAATCTCGACGACCCGAACGAGGGGCATCTGTATTTCGATCCCGGCGACGGGCGTTTGATTACCATTTTCACCAACGAGAACCGTAAACCCGTTCACAGCAGGACGCCTACCGACGCCGGCTGCGTGCATCATCTGGCGTTCGAGGTGGACCGCGCCATGTTTGACCAAGTGCTGGAACGTCTGAAAGAACGCGGTATCGGGAATTCCGGCATAAAGGATCGCGGCTTTATGCATTCGATCTATTTCAAGGACCCGCTGGGATTTTTGATTGAACTGGCTTGCTATACCTTTATCCCGCCACGCGGATCATCCCATGCCGAGGTGATGCTAGAGGCGCATAAACTGCGTGTGGCACGGGGCGATCACCATATTGAACGCCAACATCTGGCGGATGCGACAGTGATGATCGTCGAGCGGTCCCAAAGGTCCCTGTCGGACGACCGGTCGCCTAAAAATCCGTACTGATTGAAAACGCGGTGTCCGCAAGCCGCTCTGTTGAACTTGCGAACACCCCATCAATTTTGTGAAAATTCAAGCAACCGATCTTGACCACGATCTGAAATTGGCGATGTTGGGGGTGGTTTTGTGTTACCTGCCGCGCGCATCCTTCGGGAACGGTGAAAGTCGCTTTAGCCCAAACTCCAATTTCCGACCAGCGTTCGGTCGGTAACGCGCGCGCCGCTGTAGATACGCTGGTATGGAGAACACAATGTTCAGTTCAGATCAGGTCAAATCAATGGCCAGAAAACTGCGTGCAGCCCTTGCCGCGGAAAACACTGATATTTCACATGCGACAGCCCTCGAACTTATCGCCAAAAGCCTTGGCTTTTCCGATTGGAACACGGCGACCGCGACACTATCGGTGACCGCACCAAAAGAGATTGAATTCACAGGATGCAGTCCAATCCTGCGGATATTCGACGAGGCAAAGGCCCGAGAATTCTACTGTGGTTTTCTAGGGTTTGAGGTCGCGTTCGAGCATCGGCATACCGCTGACCTGCCTCTTTACATGGCGGTAGAGCGTGAAGGCCTGCAACTTCATCTGTCAGAGCATCACGGGGATGCCAGCCCGGGATCAAATGCATTTATACCGACAACAAACCTGCTCGCATTGCAGCGTGAATTGTCAGATAAAAACTATGTCTTCAATCGTCCGAAGTTGGAGAAACTGCCATGGGGGCTACAGATGCAAGTCCATGACCCGTTCGGCAATCGCCTGCGGTTTTGCGAGCAGGGTTCTTAAGTCTAAACCAGTGCCGCCAATCCATCTGGACCCATTTCCTGCGCCCCATAGTTGATGGATGCGAAGCAAAGAATTCTGAGGGTAATCAAAAGACAAGGCAGGGTCGAAACCCTGCCTTGTCCTGTCAACCAGCGTCTTTGTAGCTGATCTCGCGTTTGTCGGTGCCGCCTTTTTCGCGGCGGACCAACAAACGGTTGAGCGCGTGAATATACGCCTGCGCCGAACTGACCACCGTATCCGTGTTGGCGGCCTGCCCGGTTACGATGCGGCCGTCTTCTTCCAGCCGGACGGACACGGTTGCTTGCGCGTCTGTGCCTTCGGTTACAGCGTGTACTTGGTACAGTTGCAGGCGGGCGGAATGATCGACCAGCACTTTGATGCACTTGAACGATGCATCGACGGGGCCGTCGCCAGTCTGTTCGGTACTGAGTTCTGCGCCATCCACGATCAACGTCATCTTGGCCACGTTCGGGCCATCGGTACCGCAAACCACATGCATCGATTTCAACTTGATCCGGTCGCTCTCGGGGTCCGTCGCCGTGCGCATCAAGGCGATCAGGTCATCGTCATAGATTTCCTTTTTACGATCGGCCAGTTCTTTGAAGCGGACGAACACGTCCTTGAGCTGGTTGTCGCCCAATTCATAGCCAAGGTTTTCCAGCTTGGACCGCAAGGCCGCGCGGCCAGAATGCTTGCCCATGACGATATTGGTCTCGGTCAGACCTACATCTTCGGGGCGCATGATCTCGAATGTCTCGGCGTTTTTCAGCATACCGTCTTGGTGGATGCCGCTTTCGTGGGCAAAGGCGTTCTTGCCGACGATGGCCTTGTTGAACTGCACGGCAAAGCCTGACACCGTGGCGACGCGCCGCGAGATGTTCATCAGCTTGGTACTGTCCACCTGGGTCTGGAACGGCATAATGTCGTTGCGGACTTTCAGGGCCATCACGACTTCTTCCAGTGCGGTGTTGCCGGCGCGTTCACCCAATCCGTTGATCGTGCATTCGATCTGACGCGCGCCTGCCTCGACGGCGGCAAGGCTATTGGCGGTCGCCATGCCAAGGTCGTTATGGCAATGGGTGGCAAAGATGATCTCGTCCGCGCCAGGCACGTTTTCCAGCAGCTTACGGATCAAATCGGCGCTTTCACGTGGCGCGGTATAGCCGACGGTGTCAGGGATATTGATCGTTGTCGCCCCGGCCTTGATGGCAATTTCGACGGTGCGGTACAGGTAATCAAGCTCGGTCCGGGTGGCGTCCATCGGCGACCATTGCACGTTGTCACACAGGTTGCGTGCATGGGTGACCGTTTCGTGAATCCGGTCGGCCATTTCATCCATGGTAAGGTTCGGAATGGCGCGGTGCAGCGGCGAGGTGCCGATAAAGGTGTGAATACGCGGGTGGGCTGCGTGTTTCACGGCCTCCCAGCAGCGGTCAATATCGCCAAACTGCGCACGGGCCAGCCCGCAGATCACCGAGTTTTTCGACAGACGTGCAATTTCGCTCACGGCGGCAAAGTCACCTTCCGAAGCGATGGGGAAACCAGCTTCGATGATATCGACGCCCATTTCATCCAGCAGACCGGCGATTTCGATCTTTTCGGCGTGGGTCATGGTGGCACCGGGCGATTGTTCGCCATCGCGCAACGTCGTGTCAAAGATCAAGACGCGGTCTTGTTTTGTCGTATCGGTCATGTGTTGGGTTCTTTCATTCTGCTTTTCAATCCTTGGCGCGCTGCACATCCCTCTGAGCGGGCGCGCCGGATGGCACGCTCAGAGGCGGATTAGCAGGAGTAGGTTTGCACACAGCGACAGCGCAGGAACGCGCAGCAAGGTCGGTGTATGATCAGCATAAGTCATGAGGCATGTTATACTGGTGCAAATTTAAATGGGAAGCGTTTTTTAGACCCTTCGGCAGCTCTGCGAGAGGCGGCAGTTGATTAAACGGGTGTCCCCGCTACATCACCGTCATGAGACGAGTTTTGATCATTGGGGCGTCTGGCGGGGTCGGGTCGGCGCTGGCCGCGGAATATCGTTTGCGCGGTGATCAGGTGACAGGGCTATCGCGGTCGAAAGACGGCCTGGATCTGACCGATGAAGCGCGTGTCGCGAAAGTCCTCGGCGGGCTTGCTGGGCCGTTTGATATTGTTTTGGTCGCGTCCGGCGCGCTTGAGATTGACGGGGCCGTGCCTGAGAAATCGATCAAGTCCATCAGTCAGAAGGCCATGATGGATCAGTTCACCCTGAATGCAGTTGGCCCCGCGTTGGTTTTGCGCCATGCGCATGATTTATTACCCCGTGACGGGCGTGGTGTGTTTGCGGTGTTGTCGGCGCGCGTCGGGTCCATTGGTGATAACAGGATCGGCGGTTGGATCAGCTATCGCAGCGCCAAAGCCGCCCTGAACCAAATCATCAGAACTGGCGCAATAGAGCTTGCCCGCAGTCACAAGAGCAGCATTTGCGTGGCGCTGCACCCCGGCACGGTCAAAACGCCGTTCACCGAAAAATATCTGGCCCGCCATCCGGCGGTGGAGGCATCGGAGGCGGCAGAAAACATCGCGCGGGTGATTGACGGATTAGGGGCAGCGGACACGGGAAAATTCTTTGATTGGGCGGGCAAGCCTGTCCCTTGGTAAAAGGCCAGCGCCACCGTGGCTGCGGTTTGCCACTGTGGCTGCGGTTTTAAGTGCGCTCCGCGCGGGGATATTTAAGAGCCAGAGAATACGGACAAGGGTGTCCGTAAATCATTGATGGCGATTCTCGTGACGGGTGTTGGCGCTAGAGCATCGCGTAGTCGCGCATTACATGGGCTACGCGAATGCGAAAATCCTGAAAGTAGTCTTCGCGCGCGGCTTGTGGTGTTACTTTTTGCGCCGTCATCTCGCGCCATTCATTCAGGGCCGCCTCGTCTCGGAAGACTGAGATCGACAGGATTTTGTCAGGGTTGGATAGCGATTGAAACCGTTCGACCGATATAAAACCGTCAATTTGATCCACCAAGCCGCGCATCCTAGATGCCATATCCAGATAATCGCCGCGCTTTTCAGCATAGGGAAACGCTTCGAATATAACGGCGATCATTCTGAAAGCGCGCCATTGACCCAAGTGCCCGAGGCTTCCTCGCCTGTGGCATAGCGCATGGTGCCGGTCCCTTGGCGTTTGCCGTCCTCAAACGTGCCTTCGTAGACGTCGCCATTTGCATAGGTTGCCACGCCTTCGCCTGACATCATGCCGTCCGACCATTCGCCGTCATAGGTGAACCCGTCGGTCATGGTAATCTTGCCCGTGCCATCGCGTTTGCCATTGGCAAATGAACCCTCGTAGACTGTACCATCTGGATAGGTCGCTTTGCCGGCGCCATGGCGTTGGCCGTCTTTCCAGTCACCCTCGTAACGGTAGCCATCGGCATAGGTCATGGTGCCTGTGCCGTCATTGCGCGCATTCTTGAAATCACCCTCGTACACAATGCCGTTGGGATATGTTGCGGTGCCGC
The DNA here is from genome assembly GCF_900116285.1 of Sulfitobacter marinus. Lineage (GTDB taxonomy): Bacteria > Pseudomonadota > Alphaproteobacteria > Rhodobacterales > Rhodobacteraceae > Sulfitobacter > Sulfitobacter marinus. The sequence continues at coordinate 70,784 of NZ_FPAJ01000004.1, forward strand.
GCCCTTCGATCACGCCTGCGGCCCACGACCCGTCATAGCTGGAGCCGTCAGGATAGGTGATTTTGCCCTGACCATCGGCCAGATCATTGCGGAAATCACCTGCATATACAGATCCGTCGGGATAGGTGACCTGACCTGTCCCCTCGATCTGACCGGCCACCCATGCGCCGGTATAGACATAGCCGTCGGTGCCGGTGAACGTACCTTGCCCGTCGCGGCGGTCATCCTTGAACTGCCCTTCGTAGGTGTCGCCATTGGCATAGGTTACTTTGCCCGTGCCCTGACGTTGCCCGGCGACCAGATCACCCTCGTAAATGTCACCATTCGGTTGGGTCAATGTGCCGGTACCGTCGATTTGCCCGTCTTTCCAAAGCCCGACATAGACCAACCCGTCGGGCATGGTCAGCGTGCCGGTTCCATTGCGTTCACCGTCTTGAATTTCGCCATCATAAATCGCGCCATCAGGATAGGTGATCTTGCCCATGCCCTGCTTGGCCCCATTCACCCAATCGCCTTGATACTCATAGCCGCCGGGGGATTGCATCACGCCCTTGCCGTGGTGTTTAGCATTGCGAAATGCCCCCTCGTAGCGCACGCCATTGGCATAGATCGCGATGCCCTGACCCATGATCGCGCCGCCTTGCCATTCGCCCTCATAGGTGCCGCCATCTGCAAAGGTGATTTTGCCGACGCCGTCGGGTTTGCCCTTGGAAAAGTTGCCCTCGTAGATTGACCCGTTGGGAAAACGCGCGGTGCCGGCCCCATTGATTTCGCCATCGACCCATTCGCCTGAATATTCATAGCCGTTGGGGAGAGAATAGGTTCCTGTGCCATGCTGGACACCGCCGCGAAATGTCCCCTCGTATACGCCGCCATCGTCGTATTGCTTGCTTAGCACTGATCCGTCTTGAGCCAATGCCGAAAACGGCAGCAAGCTGAGGCACAAAGCGAGGGGTATAAAGGGCAATCGGGACATGGCACAGCTTTCGGCTAAAGGAGCACCAGATCACGAACGGTGCTTTTGTTAGCGCCGAGACTAAGCAATGGCCACCAAGGGGGCAATCGTCTTTTGCAGGCGGTGGCGGTGCTTGGCCTTTCCCTTGGCGCGTGATCTGCTACATCCTTCGCGTAGATTATCGAAGGACCGGCACATGACATCGCGTTTTCGCATCACCCTGGGGCAATTAAACCCAACCGTTGGGGATTTGGCAGGCAATGCCGCGCTTGCCCGGGATGCATGGGAGCAGGGCAAGGCGGCGGGCGCCGATATGGTTGCGCTGCCCGAAATGTTCATTACCGGCTACAACGCCCAAGACCTGGTGATGAAGCGCGCCTTTCAACTGGATGTCATGACACATATCGAGGCTCTGGCGGCAGATTGTGCCGATGGCCCTGCATTGGCCATTGGTGCGCCCTGGGTCGAGGGGGCGGAACTGTATAACGCCTATCTGATTCTGAAAGGCGGCAAAATCGCCAGCCGGGTTCTAAAGCACGAACTGCCGAACGAGACTGTGTTCGACGAAGTCCGTATTTTCGACAGCGGCCCATTGGGCGGCCCTTATTCTGTGGGTAATACCCGTATCGGCAGCCCGATTTGCGAGGATGCATGGCACCCCGATGTGGCCGAAACCTTGGCTGAAACCGGGGCTGAGTTCCTGCTGGTGCCGAACGGATCGCCTTACTATCGTGGCAAGTTTGAAACACGGCTGAACAATATGGTTGCGCGTGTGATCGAAACTGAACTGCCGCTGATCTACCTTAATATGGTTGGCGGTCAGGATGATCAGGTGTTTGACGGTGCTAGCTTTGGCCTGAACCCCAGCGGCAAGCTGGCATTTCAGATGCCCACCTTCGACGCTGAAATCGCGCATATCGACCTTGAGCGGGATGCCGACGGATGGCGCATTGCGGATGGCCCAAAGGTGCAGTTGCCATCAGAGTATGAGCAAGACTATCGCGTTATGGTGTTGGGTCTGCGTGACTATATGCGCAAGACGGGCTTCAAGAAGGTTCTGCTGGGTCTGTCGGGCGGAATCGATTCGGCAATTGTGGCGGCGATCGCCGTGGATGCGCTGGGCGCAGATAATGTGCGCTGCGTGATGCTGCCGTCTGAATACACATCCCAAGCGTCATTGGACGATGCCGAGGCCGTCGCAGAAGCGCTTGGTTGCCGCTATGATTATGTGCCGATCAAACAAGGCCGCGCGGCGATCACCGATACGTTGGCCCCGTTGTTCGAGGGCACAAAACCCGACCTGACCGAGGAAAACATCCAGTCGCGTTTGCGCGGTCTGCTGTTGATGGCGATGAGCAACAAGTTTGGTGAGATGCTGCTGACCACCGGCAATAAATCAGAGGTCGCGGTCGGCTATGCCACGATCTATGGCGATATGGCGGGCGGCTATAACCCGATCAAAGATTTGTACAAAACCCGTGTGTTCGAGACTTGCCGCTGGCGCAATGAAAACCACCGCGACTGGATGATGGGCCCCAAGGGCGAGGTGATTACACCGCGTATTATCGACAAGCCGCCAACAGCCGAACTGCGCGAAGATCAAAAAGACAGCGACAGCCTGCCCGATTATCCCGATCTGGATGCGATGCTGGAAATTCTGGTCGATCAGAACGGATCAGTGGCCGATTGTGTCGCCGCGGGGTTTGACCGTGATGTGGCAAAGAAGGTCGAGCAGCTGATATATATCAGCGAATATAAACGGTTTCAGTCCGCCCCCGGCCCGCGTCTGACCAAGGGTGCGTTCTGGCTGGACCGCCGTTACCCCATTGTGAACCGCTGGCGTGACCCAAGCTGAACGCTGCCGCATAATCTGGACAATCAGACCGCGCTGTGACAAGCCAGCGGCCAACAGGAGAACCCAATGACCATCACTCGTTTTGCCCCATCGCCCACAGGTTATATTCACGTCGGCAACCTGCGCACGGCGTTGATGAATTACATGATCGCGCGCAAGAACGGCGGCACGTTCATCCTTCGGGTTGATGACACTGATCAGGTGCGTAGCAAAGAAGAATATGTTGAAGGGTTGAAGGAAGACCTGACATGGCTGGGCCTGAAGTGGGACCGGGTCGAGCGTCAGTCTGAACGGTTGGATAAATACCATGCCGCGGCCGATAAACTGCGGGAAATGGGGCGTTTTTACGAGGCGTGGGAAACGCCCACCGAACTGGACCTTAAGCGTAAAAAACAGCTGAACATGGGCAAGCCGCCGGTCTATGACCGCGCTGCGCTGGACCTGACAGAAGCCGAAAAGAGCAAGCTGCGTGAAGAGCGTGGCCCCGGTGTTTGGCGGTTCAAGCTGAACCACGAACGGATCGAATGGAATGACGGCATTCTGGGCGATATCTCGATTGATGCGGCGTCTGTGTCGGACCCTGTTTTGATCCGTGCTGATGGCCAGATTTTGTACACATTGGCGTCGGTTGTGGATGATACCGAAATGGGCGTGACCGATGTGGTACGTGGATCGGACCACGTGACAAACACGGCAACACAAATCCAGATCATTCAGGCGCTTGGTGGGACTGTCCCCGCATTTGCGCACCATTCGCTGCTGACCGGCCCGCAAGGCGAGGCGCTTTCCAAACGTCTTGGCGTGCTGGCGCTGCGCGATCTGCGTGAACGCGGTGTGCAACCCTTGGCGTTGCTGAGCACCTTGGCGCGTTTGGGGTCATCCGATCCGGTGGAATTGCGCACGAGCATGGAAGAGCTGATCGAAGGGTTCGACATCGGGCATTTCAGTTCCGCGCCGACCAAATTCGACGTCGAGGATCTGTTCCCGATGACTGCCCGCTATTTGCACACATTGCCACTTGAGGCCGTTGCAGATGATATTGCGGCAATCGGTGTGCCGGACGACAAAGCGACGCTGTTCTGGCAGGTTACGCGTGACAACATTACCACGTTGCATGACCTCAAAGGCTGGTGGGACATGTTCAGCCAAGGTGCCGAGCCTGTGATTGCGGACGAGGACAAAGAGTTCATTGCCGAGGCCATGGCGATGTTACCCGAGGGTGAGTTTGACGAAACCACCTGGAGCACCTGGACCGCCGCCGTCAAAGAGAAGACGGGCCGCAAAGGCAAAACGCTGTTTATGCCGCTGCGTCTGGCGCTGACCGGACAGGCGCGCGGGCCGGAAATGGCCGGGGTGCTGCAACTGATGCAAGTTGTGAAGGCGCGCGGATGAGCTTGGCCGGGCATCTGGACGAAAGTTCGGGAGCCTTCGGCGAGAGTTTATTTGGCAAAATGAATATAGGGCGCGCCTGTCATGGCTGACGGGCGCGCCAAATTTTTGTCGGGTAACCTGTTCGGCCATGTCGCGTCGATGTCGCTGTTGGCGTCTGTCGGTTTGGTCGCGGTGTTTCTGGTCGATTTTGTCGACATGATTTTTATCTCGATGCTGGGCAAGGCTGAACTGGCGGCGGCGGTTGGCTATGCCGGGGCGATCTTGTTTTTCACCACATCGTTCGGGATTGGTTTGGGGATTGCTGCGGGGGCTTTGGTTGCGCGGGCATTGGGGCAGGGCGACACGCAGCTGGCGCGCGAGCGCACTACCCATGCGCTGTGTTATGGGGCGATTTTCGGGGTGGTGTTTGCGGTCTTGGTGTTTCTGGCACTGGACCCGCTGGTGCATCTGGTTGGTGCGCAGGGAGAGACGGCGGATTTGGCGATACATTTCTTGCAAATTGTTGTGCCATCGGTGCCGTTCTTGATGTTGGGTATGATGGGCAGCGCTATTCTGCGTGCCCATGGGGATGCGCGCCGCGCCATGATGGCAACGATTTCTGGCGGGGTCGTGAATGCGATCCTTGATCCGATCCTGATCTTCGGTTTCGATCTTGATCTGACCGGCGCGGCCTTGGCGTCTTTTGCGGCGCGGGTGGTGATTGCCTATACTGCCTTGATGCCGATTGTACGCCACTATGGCGGGATCGCGCGGCCCAGATTGGCGGGCATGTGGCGCGATTTATTTCCCGTGCTGGCGATAGCGGTGCCTGCGATTTTAACGCAAGTGGCGACGCCAGTGGGGCAAGCCTATGTGACGCGCGCCATGGCGGCCTATGGCGAAGATGCGGTTGCCGGGATGGCGATTGTCAGCCGTATGATGCCGGTGGCTTTTGCGGTGATATTCGCGCTGTCGGGGGCGGTGGGGCCCATCATCGGTCAGAACTTTGGCGCGGGCGACATGGGGCGGGTCAAACGTACATATAATGCCGGGGTGTTGTTTGCGGGGATTGTGATTGTCACGATTTCAGCGGGATTGTTTTTGACGCGCGGGCCGTTGGCGGCGCTGTTTGATGCGGATGGTATCACCATGACGTTGATATTTTTGTTCTGTGGCCCGTTGTCGCTGGCGTTCTTCTTTAACGGGGTGTTGTTTGTATCGAATGCGGCGTTCAATAATATGGGTCATCCATATTATTCGACTGTCACGAATTGGGGGCGCAATACGGTGGGGATGGTACCGCTGGTCTGGCTTGGCAGTGTCTTGTTCGGTGCGCCCGGTGTGCTGATTGGGCAGGCCGCGGCGGGCGTGTTGTTCGGCAGTCTGGCCTGGGTGCTGGCGCTGCGGTTGATTGCAAGCGGTGGCCGACCCAAAGAACAACGCACCGAGGTTTTTGGCCGCGAGGGTCGTTTGATGGCGCTACTTCACCTGCGCCGATAGCCGGTCCAGATTGTCGTCAACCAGCGTGATTTCCTGCCGCGTCAGGGTTTGATGCCTTGGATAGCGCGGTGCCGCACGGTCATTCAGCACAGGGGCATCCCAGCCTCGTGTGGTGTCAAAAAACCGCGTCACGCCATCGGTACCATATTCGCGCAGGAAGCCCTGGACCACCACATCAAGATAGCTGAGCAGGATAGCGTTATCGCCGCCTTGCCGCTGGTTTTTCGCGTCAATTGAATAATGCGCCATATCGGGGGATGGCAGAATGTCATGCAGCACCGCGCCGCCGGAGCTGATGCGATCATAGCCGGTTTCGCGCATATCTAGCGCATCCCAATCCGCGCCGGGTACGGCAGCCACCAGCCCGTCGATGGTGGTTGTGGGATCGGGTTCGACGCTTAGAAAAACCATGTCGCGTAGGGCGGTGCGCACCCAGACCCGCCTCCAGCCTTGCAATTGCGCAGGGCGTCCGTCGGGGTAGCTGTGAGTGCTGCGGTTTACGAGGCTGCCATAGCCGAAGAAATATGGTGTCATGGCGGTGTTTTGGCCGATGATTGCAAAGATGTCCACTGTCCCGCATGCCATGCCAAAACTGCGGGCAATGTAAAAACATTTGTATCTGAAGGCGCGACTTTGCTTGACGCTGCGCGGTGATCCGGCATAGCAATAGCCATCGTAACGGGAGAACTGGGAGAACCCAGTGCCGAAGGAGCAACCGCCCCGGAAACTCTCAGGCAAGTGGACCGTTACGTGACCGAAACACTCTGGAGAGTGGTGCCACATGCACCCGCCGAAGGGATAACGATCTCAGGCGAAAGGACAGAGGGGGCATTTTGTGGGCCGCATCGTGCGGTCTGCTGAGTGCCAGTTTGGTCAAAGGCCTTTCTGGATTTGAAAAGAAAAGGCCTGCGACCATGAGCGATTTGCATCAAACGCCACTATACGATTTGCATCTGGAACTGGGCGGCAAGATGGTGCCCTTTGCCGGGTATTCGATGCCCGTACAGTATCCCATGGGCGTGATGAAAGAGCACCTGCACACCCGCAGCCATGCCGGATTGTTTGACGTCAGTCATATGGGACAGGTCATGCTGTCCGGCGCGTCATGGGAAGCAGTGGCTGCGGCATTCGAGCGGCTTGTGCCGATGGATGTGCTGGGGCTTGCTGACGGGCGGCAGCGCTATGGGTTGTTTACCAATGACGCTGGCGGGATCGAGGACGATTTGATGTTCGCGCGTCGCGGCGATGACCTGTTCGTGGTGGTGAACGCAGCCTGCAAAGCGGCAGATATCGCCCGGATGAAATCGGCGCTGGAGCCTGAGGTGACGGTAACGCCGATCATGGATCGCGCATTGATCGCCGTGCAGGGGCCGGGGGCCGCGGCGGCGGTGGCGACACTGGATCCGGCGGCGGCGGAGATGCGGTTTATGGATTTCGGGACGCTGGGCTTGGATGGCATTTCCGTTTGGGCCTCGCGGTCTGGGTATACCGGCGAGGACGGATACGAGATTTCTGTGTCAGATGCGGATGCCGAAGCGCTTGCGCGTCGATTGTTGGCGATAGACGGGGTCGAGGCCATCGGATTGGGCGCGCGGGATTCATTGCGGCTTGAGGCGGGGCTGTGTCTATATGGCAATGACATTGACGCCCAGACGAACCCGATTGAGGCAAGCCTGAACTGGGCCATACAGAAAGTGCGCCGCCCCGGAGGCGACCGCGAAGGCGGGTATCCGGGGGCAGAGGTCGTGCAAAAGGCGTTCGAGGGCGGTGTGATGCGCAAGCGTGTCGGACTGGCACCGGAAACCCGCGCCCCAATGCGGGAAGGCACACAGCTTTATGACGCAGAAGAAGGCGGACGTCTGGTGGGCAGCGTAACCTCGGGCAGTTTTGGACCGACGGTGGGTGGACCTGTTGCCATGGGCTATGTCGGTAGTGAATATGCCAGCGTGGACACCGCGCTGTGGGGCGAGGTGCGCGGCAAGCGTTTGCCTGTCCGTGTGGCCAAGCTGCCCTTTGTGGCGGCGAATTTTAAGCGATAATCAACAAGGGACGAACAGATGATATTTACCGAAGAACACGAATGGCTGCGCGTTGAAGGCGACGAAATCACCGTGGGCATCACCATTCACGCAGCAGAACAGCTGGGCGATGTGGTTTTTGTGGAACTGCCATCGGACGGGGTGACCGTCAGCAAGGATGACGAGGTCGTTGTGATCGAATCCGTTAAAGCCGCATCCGATATTCTGGCCCCGATTGATGGCGAGATCATCGAGGTGAACGGTGCGCTGACAGATAATCCGGGCATGGTTAATGATGACCCGCAAGGCGATGCATGGTTTTTCAAGATGAAAGCGTCTGACCCCAGCCAGATGGACGATTTCATGGATGAAGCTGCCTATCAAAAATTCATCGGGTAAACCGATCTGCCCCCGTCGGAGCCTCCGGTGGGGATTTTAGACCATTTGGAATGAGGGGCGTCGCGCCATGGTTTTCAAGCCAACCGAATATTTGCCGTATGATTTTGCCAACCGCAGGCACATCGGGCCGTCTCCGGCGGAAATGTCGGATATGCTCAAGACCGTGGGGGCGCAAAGCCTTGCCGCGCTGATCGACGATACGATGCCCGCGAAGATCCGGCAGAAAGAGCCGCTGGATTTCGGCAAGCCCATGTCGGAGCGCGAGGTGCTGGAGCACATGCGTGTGGTTGCGGGTAAGAACAAGGTGCTGACGTCCTTGATCGGCCAAGGCTATCACGGGACGGTCACGCCGCCGGCGATCCAGCGCAATATTTTCGAGAACCCCGCCTGGTATACCGCCTATACGCCGTACCAGCCCGAGATCAGCCAAGGGCGGCTTGAGGCGTTGTTGAATTTTCAAACCATGATCAGTGATTTGACCGGGCTAGAGGTTGCTAATGCGTCCCTGCTGGACGAGGCGACAGCCTGTGCCGAGGCGATGACCATGGCGTTGCGGGTCGCTAAATCCAAAGCAAAGGCGTTTTTCGTGGACCGCGATTGCCATCCACAGAACATCGCCGTCATCCAGACCCGCGCGGCCCCACTGGATATCGAGGTGATCATTGGCGACCCTGATAAGATGGACGCGAGCGCCGTCTTTGGTGCGCTTTTCCAATACCCCGGCACCTATGGGCATGTGCGCGATTTCACGTCGCATATCGCAGCGTTGCATGACGCGGGGGCGTTGGGCGTTGTTACGGCTGATCCAATGGCGTTGACCTTGTTGAAAGAACCGGGTGCCATGGGAGCTGATATCGCTGTGGGGTCCACCCAGCGGTTTGGCGTGCCCGAAGGATATGGCGGCCCGCACGCCGCCTATATGGCGTGCAAAGACGCATACAAGCGCGCGATGCCGGGGCGTATTGTGGGCGTGTCGATTGATGCCCATGGTAACCGCGCCTACCGGCTGTCGCTGCAAACCCGCGAGCAACATATCCGCCGCGAGAAGGCGACATCGAACGTATGTACCGCGCAGGCGTTGCTGGCCGTTATGGCGTCGATGTATGCGGTATTCCACGGACCCGAAGGGTTGAAAGCCATCGCGCAGCGTATCCATCGCAAAACCGTTCGGTTGGCGAATGGGCTGGAAGAAGCCGGGTTCAAGGTCGACCCGCAGGCGTTTTTTGACACCATCACGGTGGATGTCGGCCCGCTGCAAGCGGCGGTGATGAAATCGGCGGTGGACGAAGGCATCAACCTGCGCCGCGTTGGCGAAGCCCGCGTCGGCATCACCTTGGACGAGCGCAGCGTGTCGGCAACGATCGAAGCAGTTTGGCGTGCCTTTGGCATCTTGCGCACGGACGAAAAGTTCGAGGCGCAGTACCGGTTTCCCGATCAGATGATCCGCGAGAGCCAATATCTGACCCATCCGATTTTCCACATGAACCGCGCCGAGACCGAGATGATGCGCTATATGCGTCGTCTGGCCGACCGTGATTTGGCATTGGATCGCGCGATGATCCCGCTGGGGTCCTGCACGATGAAGCTGAACTCGGCCGCGGAAATGATGCCGGTCAGCTGGCGCGAGTTTTCGATGATCCACCCGTTTGTGCCGCAGGATCAGGCGCTTGGGTATAAACATATGATCGACGATCTGTCGGCCAAACTGTGTGATATCACCGGTTATGATGCGATTTCGATGCAGCCTAACTCGGGCGCGCAAGGCGAATATGCGGGGTTGCTGGCCATCGCGTCCTACCACCGCGCGAATGGTGAAGGGCACCGCAATATCTGTCTGATCCCTATGTCGGCGCATGGCACCAACCCCGCCAGCGCCAATATGGTGGGCTGGAAAGTGGTCGTGATCAAAACCGCCGCCAATGGTGATATCGATTTGGACGATTTCCGCGAAAAGGCCGAAAAGCACAGCGAAAATCTGGCCGGCTGCATGATCACCTATCCCTCGACCCATGGCGTGTTCGAAGAAACCGTGACCGAAGTGACCCGCATTACCCATGACCATGGCGGTCAGGTTTATATCGACGGGGCGAACATGAACGCGATGGTTGGGCTTGCCCGACCCGGCGATGTGGGCGGCGATGTCAGCCACCTCAACCTGCACAAGACGTTCTGTATTCCGCATGGCGGCGGTGGCCCCGGCATGGGACCGATTGGGGTTAAATCGCACCTGATCCCGCATGTGCCAGGCCATCCGAACGGGGGCGAGGGCGCTGTTTCTGCCGCCCCTTACGGGTCACCCTCCTTGCTGCCGATCTCGTGGTCTTATTGTCTGATGATGGGCGGTGACGGGCTGACCCAAGCCACACGCGTTGCGATCCTGAATGCCAACTACATCGCGAAACGGCTCGAAGGGGCCTATGACGTGCTGTACAAAGGGCCGACAGGTCGGGTTGCGCATGAATGTATCTTTGACGTGCGCCCGTTTGAAGAAAGCGCAGGCGTGACGGTTGATGATGTCGCCAAGCGTCTGATCGATGCAGGATTCCACGCCCCAACGATGAGCTTTCCGGTCGCGGGGACGCTAATGGTTGAACCGACAGAGTCGGAAACCAAAGCCGAGCTGGACCGCTTCTGCGATGCGATGCTGGCGATCCGCGACGAAATCCGAGCGATTGAAAACGGCGATATGCCGCGCGAGAATAACGCGCTGAAGAACGCGCCGCACACGGTCGAGGATTTGGTGGGCAATTGGGACCGGCCTTACACGCGTGAGCAAGGATGTTTCCCCCCCGGTGCGTTCCGCGTCGATAAGTACTGGCCGCCGGTCAACCGCGTGGACAATGTGCATGGCGACCGCAACCTGATCTGCACCTGCCCGCCGATGGAAGACTACGCCGAAGCGGCTGAATAAATGCGCACCTGCGCGTGGCAAAACCCCATGCGCAGGGCACCTCTATTGAACGAAACAGGGATTACTCTCGGGCGCGTAGCACCTGTGCGGGGCGGGCATTCAACGCTTTCACGGCAAAGCCGAGCGAGGCGAAGACGGATGCCAAGGCACCACCGACAATAATCAATATGGCCGAGGGCCAGACGACGCTGAACTGTGTTTCCATCACGAAACGGCTGATAGCCCAACCGCCCAAGATACCGGCAAGCAACGCAACGGCCCCGGCAAACAGGCCCAATAGCGCGGCACGTAGCAAAAAGCTGATTGCGATGGCGCGGCGGGATGCGCCCAACGTTTTCAGCAATGCAGCCTCGTAACGCCGTGCATCTGCGCCTGCCGCAGCCGCACCGATCAATACCAGAAACCCGGTCAGCAAGGTCGCCGCGGCACCATAGGACGTGGCGGCGGCCAGCCCCGCCAGCACTGCGGCCACACGGTCGATCGCATCGCGCACGCGAATGGCGGTGATGTTGGGATAGGCCGTGGCGATATCGCGCAGGATCGCGGCTTCGGCCTCGGGCTTAGCATAGACTGTCGAGATGAATGTATGCGGTGCGCCCTCAAGCGCAGAGGGATTCATGGTCAGGATAAACCCGATGCCTGCGGTGGAAAAATCAACCTCTTGAAAGCTGGCAATCGTGCCGGTGACGTCACGCCCTAATACATTGATGGTCAGGGTGTCGCCGAGGTTCAGGCCGATTTCCTCGGCCTCTTCGGCGGCAAAGCTGATCAGGGGCGGGCCAGTGTAGTCGGGTGCCCACCATTCACCGGCGGTGATGATGGCGTCGTCGCCGGGTGCTGCGGCATAGGTCACGCCGCGATCACCGCGCACCACCCAGTGGTCGCCTGCCACCTCTTTGGCGGGGCGGCCATTGATCTGTGTCACCACGCCGCGCAGCATTGGCGCGCTGTCGATGCGGGTGACAGCCGGGTCATCGGTCAGGCGTTTGGTGTAGCCGTCAATCTGGTCTTTCTGGATGTCGACAAAGAAATAGGATGGCGCGATGTCTGGCAGGTTGCCCGAAATGGCCTGCCGCAAATTGCCATCAATCTGCCCGACCGCTGCCAGAACCGATAACCCAAGTCCAAGTGACAGTACCACGGTGCTGGCCCCTTCGCCATTACCGCCAATGGCGGTCAGCGCCCAGCGTATTTTTGGATAACCACGCGCGAATTGGGCCGCCCGCTGCGCAAGAAAACGCACAATAACGGCGGCTAAGGTCAGGATGAGCAGGGCACCGGCAATCCCGCCAAGCGTCCAAAGGGTCAGCATCCAGCTGCCGTTGAACCAGCCAGCCAGCGTGACCAAAAGCGCGACGGTCAAGGCGATAACGATGATATAGCGCGGAGCAGGGAAGCGCGCGGCCCCGTCCCACGCATCGCGAAACAGGGTGGCCGCGCGGATGTTTTCGCTGCGGGCAAGCGGCCAGAGTGTAAAGGTAAAGGCTGTGAGCAGACCGTAAATGCCTGCCTCAATCAGTGGTGTTGGGTAGATGGAAAAGGCTGCAGGAATCGGAAGTCGGGCCGAAATCAACGGCGCGAAAACCAGCGGGGCGACGGCCCCCAGAATTACGCCAATGGCGACGCCCAGCAAGGACAGCAACCCAATTTGAATAAAGTAGGTCTGGAAAATCGTAGCGCGGTCCGCACCAAGGGCGCGCAGGGTCGCGATGACTTCGGTCTTGCCATTGAGATAGGACCGCACGGCGGCTGATACACCCACGCCGCCGACGGCAAGGCCGGACAAGCCGACCAGCACGAGGAACGCAGTCAGACGTTCGACAAAGCGTGACACGCCGGGGGCACCGTTGCGGGCGTCAGTCCAGCGCATGCCGCTGTTTTCGAACCGCAATTGCGCGGCGGTTTTTAACTGATCGAGATTGGTTTCAGGCGGCAAGAGCATCCGGTATTTTGAATTGAACAACGTGCCAGCCGACAGCAACCCCGCGCCATCCAGGCTGTTCGTGCGCAGCAACGTACGCGGCCCAAGGGCAAAGCCGCTGGCGGCACTGTCCGGTTCTCGCAGGATTAGCGCATTCAGCCGGAATTCCTTGGTGCCAAGTTTGAACACATCACCGGGAGACAGGCCCAACCGGTCGGATAGCGCGCGTTCCATCACCGCACCGGGCAGGCCATCCGTGTCGGCAAGCGCCTGAGCCAGCGGCATTTCAGGGTCCAGCACCATTGCGCCAACAAGGGGGTAAAGGTCATCCACGCCTTTGATCTGGGTCAGCGCGCGATCAGCGGCGGTGCCATCGCCGACAACAGCCATGGATCGAAACTCAACGATCTCTGAAACATCCGTGGCCTGCGCGTTGATCCAAGCGCGTTCGTCGTCGGTGGCGAAACGATAGGTGAAATCAAGCTCGGCTGTGCCACCAAGTAACGCTGCGCCCTCACGCTGCAATCCGCCCTCGATCGCGGATCGTACCGATCCCACAGCGGCGATTGCGGCGACACCTAATGCAAGACAGGCCAGAAACAGGCGAAACCCCCGCAGCCCCCCACGCATTTCACGGCGGGCAAAGCGGGTCGCAAGCGAAAGGCTCATACGATGCGCCCGTCGGTCAGGGTTACGATCCGGTCACAGCGCGCGGCCAGATCGTCGGAATGGGTAACCAGCACCAGCGTCGCACCGTGCTTTTCGCGCAGATCAAACAACAGGTCCATGATTGCGGCCCCGTTTGTGCTGTCCAGATTGCCGGTGGGTTCATCGGCCAGCAAAATCGCAGGACGGGGGGCCGAGGCGCGGGCAAGGGCGACCCGTTGTTGTTCGCCGCCAGACATCTGTGCGGGGTAATGGTTCAACCGATGCCCAAGGCCCACCGCGATCAATTCTGCTTCTGCCCGCTCGAATGCATCGGCAACGCCGTTCAACTCGAGAGGGGTTGCGACATTTTCCAGCGCGGTCATGGTGGGGATCAGGTGGAAGGACTGAAATACGATGCCCATACGTCCGCGCCGGAACTTGGCCAGACCGTCTTCGCTCATCGCCGTCAGGTTCTGGCCCAAGGAGCGTACGGTGCCGCCGGTTGCCTTTTCAAGCCCGCCCATGACCATCAGCAGCGATGATTTGCCAGACCCGGAGGGGCCAGTCAGCGCAACCGTTTGACCTTGTGCAACATCCAAAGTGATCCCATGTAAGATATCGACCTCTCCGGCGTTGCCATTCAATTGTAAAGACGCATCTTGTAGTTGGAACACGGGGTCGGTCATTGGGCTGCCTTTTTTTGGGTCGTCCCTGTTGGATATGGAGTTTTCGCAATGATGCACAAGGTTATGGCTGGCATTGTTATGGTTTTTGCAGGCCCTGCGGTCGCGGAGCATATTGTAATAGCGGCATTGGGTGACAGTCTGACGCAGGGATATGGCCTGCCCATCGAGGATGGGTTGGTGCCACAATTGCAAACCTGGCTGGACCAGAATGGCGCAGATGTAACGCTGGTGAATGCGGGCGTGTCGGGTGATACGACGGCAGGCGGGCTAAGCCGTGTTGGTTGGACCCTGACGCCTGATGTGGACGGAATGATCGTGGCGCTTGGCGGCAATGATGTGCTGCGCGGGCTGGATCCTGCGGTAAGCCGGGCCAATATCGACGGTATTTTGGAAGCCGCCAAAGGGGCCGATGTCGAAGTTTTACTGGTCGGAATGACCGCACCGGGGAACTATGGGCCCGATTATAAGTCAGCGTTTGATGCATTTTACCCCGAGCTGGCGGCCCAATATGACGCAGAATTCCTGAACAGCTTTTTCGCAGGTTTGGCCGTCGACGGAGAAATGCCAGAGTTGTCACAGGCGCAAGCGTTCTTTCAGCCCGACGGGGTGCACCCCAACAAGCAAGGCGTGGCGAAAATCGTAACCGCAATGGGGCCAAAGGTTCTGGCGCTGATCGAAGATATCAAAGCAAACTAGAACGGGCACCGAAGTGCCCGCAATTGTCTTGATATAAACCCGCCAGATTTAGGCGAGGGCGATGTTGCCTGCGCTTTCGCGACCATCACGGCCATCTTCGATGTCGAATGTCACCTTTTGGTTGTCCGCCAGACCCGTCAGGCCTGCGCGTTCTACCGCTGAGATGTGAACAAAGATGTCCTTGCCGCCGCCATCCGGTGCGATAAATCCATAACCTTTGGTTGTGTTAAACCATTTTACGGTGCCAGTTGCCATGACCCGTTTCTCCTGTCTTTGGGCTGCCCGCATTATGCGGCAGCGTGGCTCGGTCATAACTTGATCGAACCGTGGCCAAAGCCGAAGAGGTCGAAAGTTTTTCGCGTCGCACGAGAATAATGCCGGTAGCCTTTCTAAAATCAAGAGTTTTTGTCGCATAACGCCCTATCAGCGGGCAGTTGCGCATGAAATTTCACAACTTTGAAATAATTTTACCAGTTGATAAAAAAATCATTCCGTGTGAGCGTTCTGATACCCAAAAGTGACAGCAGAGGTGTATCAATGTCGGAAAAGATGTTTGAACCGGGCATTACGGCCGGACGGTTAGAGGCTTCTGCCTATGCAGATCAGTTTTCTGACCTTCACCCCCCTCTTGACCTGCACGAGGCATTGGTTGCGGCAGATCGCTGTTATTTCTGTCATGATGCGCCCTGCATCACCGCATGTCCGACGGATATCGATATCCCGCTATTCATCCGGCAGATTGCAACGGGCACACCCGATGCAGCCGCCAAGACGATCCTAAGCCAGAACATCATGGGCGGCATGTGCGCCCGCGTATGCCCGACCGAGCAGCTGTGCGAAGAAGCCTGCGTGCGCGAAATTGCCGAAGGTAAGCCTGTGAAAATCGGCGAACTGCAACGCTTTGCAACGGATCACTTACAACAGCAAGGCAAACACCCGTTTGAACGCGCGGCCCCCACGGGCAAACGTGTCGCGGTTGTGGGCGCGGGGCCCGCAGGCCTGTCATGCGCGCACCGTCTGGCGATGATGGGGCATGACGTCGCTGTACATGATGCGCGGCCCAAGCCCGGCGGGCTGAACGAATACGGAATTGCCAGCTATAAGACGCCAAACGGTTTCGCGCAGGCCGAAGTGGACTGGCTGATGCAGATTGGTGGGATCACGATGCAGACCGGATCCACCTTGGGGGCAGAGATTACCCTAGAGGGTCTTAGGGCTGACTATGACGCTGTGTTTCTTGGTATGGGTTTGGGCGGTGTAAATGCCCTCGGCGCTGTCGGCGAGGATAAGGCCGGGGTCCTAGACGCCGTCGATTTCATTGCGGATCTGCGTCAGGCCAGCGATATGGCTCAGGTACCTATCGGTCGCGATGTGGTGGTGATCGGCGGTGGTATGACCGCGATTGATGCCGCAGTTCAGGCCAAGCTGTTGGGCGCGTTGAACGTGACGCTGGTGTATCGCCGCGGTCGTGACCGGATGAACGCAAGCGTGTTTGAACAGGACCTCGCCGCGTCAAAGGGGGTACGGATTGTGACCAATGCGGTGCCGGTCGCGGTGCATGGGAACGGTGCCGTGCGCGAGATCGAGTTCGAATATGTCGACGCCGATATGCAAGGCACGGGGCAGATGCTGCGGCTGGCCGCCGATCAGGTGTTCAAGGCTATTGGTCAAACGTTGCAAGGCGATGCATTGCCAGCCCTTGAGGGGCGCAAGATCAAGGTCGATGCCGAGGGACGCACCAGTGTTGCAGGGGTCTGGGCGGGCGGAGATTGCGCCAGCGGCGGCGACGATCTGACCGTGACCGCCGTTGCCGAAGGGCGCGACGCTGCGATGGACATTCACAAGACATTGGTGGGTTGAGCCACCCGAGGGGAGAACGCAAATGGCGGATCTAAGAAGCGAATTCGTAGGGATCAAAAGCCCAAACCCATTCTGGCTGGCGTCAGCGCCGCCAACCGACAAAGAATACAACGTGCGCCGCGCCTTTGAGGCCGGCTGGGGCGGTGTGGTCTGGAAAACGCTGGGCATTGATCCGGCGGTGGTGAACGTCAATGGGCCACGATACGGCGCAATTTATGGCGCTGACCGTCGGTTGTTGGGGTTAAACAACATCGAACTGATCACCGACCGTCCCTTGGAGCTGAACCTACAGGAAATCAAAACTGTCAAACGTGACTATCCGGATCGCGCCATGGTGGTGTCGCTGATGGTCCCTTGTGAAGAGGAACCGTGGAAATACATTCTGCCCTTGGTTGAAGAAACCGGCGCTGACGGGGTCGAGCTGAACTTTGGCTGCCCGCATGGGATGTCCGAACGCGGCATGGGCGCGGCGGTGGGGCAGGTGCCGGAATATATTGAAATGGTCACCCGTTGGGTCAAGGCCAGTACGCGCATGCCGGTCATCGTCAAGCTGACGCCAAACATCGCCGATATTCGCAAACCCGCCGAGGCGGCGCAGCGTGGCGGGGCTGATGCGGTCAGTCTGATCAACACCATCAATTCGATCACCTCGGTGGATTTGGATTTGTTCGCGCCAGAACCCACAATTGACGGCAAGGGCGCGCATGGCGGCTATTGCGGTCCGGCGGTCAAACCAATTGCGTTGAATATGGTTGCTGAAATCGCCCGCGATCCGGGTCTGGCCAAGATGCCGATCAGCGGGATTGGTGGTGTCACCACATGGCGCGATGCGGCGGAATTCATCGCCCTTGGCGCTGGCAATGTGCAGGTGTGTACTGCGGCCATGACATACGGGTTCAAGATCGTCCAAGAGATGATCAGCGGTCTGTCTGAGTATATGGATGAAAAAGACATGACTTCGATCGACCAATTGGTCCGCAAAGCGGTGCCAAATGTGACCGACTGGAATCAGTTAAACCTGAACTATATCGCCAAGGCCAAGATCAATCAGGACCTGTGCATTTCTTGTGGTCGATGCTTTGCTGCGTGCGAAGATACATCGCATCAGGCGATCGCAATGGACGACGATCGCGTTTTCTCCGTCATTGATGATGAATGTGTCGCCTGCAATCTATGCGTCAATGTTTGTCCGGTCGAAGAATGTATCACAATGGAGGCCATGACCCCCGGAGTTACCGATCCACGTACTGGAAAAACTGTTGAACCTCACTATGCCAATTGGACAACGCATCCCAACAACCCGGCCGCAACTGCGGCTGAGTAGCAGATCTTAGGTTGGCCGGCTGTTCTTGAACTTCAGCAGAATGTCTGCAGTCGGGATAGGCAGCGGGCCCTCGGCTTTGGGCAGAGTCGTCTGCAATGATTCAGATCCTCTATCCGGCTCGGACGCATTGTATTTGAAATCTGACAAAACGACATTGCCTGTCTCTTTGGTTGCTTCACGCACGTTTTCGTCGGCCTGTTTTTGGCTGGCGGCTTCGGCCTTTGCATCAACCACAGATTTGGCAGAGGCATTGGACGGTGCCGTGTCGATGATTTTTATCCATGCACGGGTATCATCTTGAGACTTCCGGCCCGTGTTGGCACCGTTGTCTTCGGATGCGACGCTATCCCCGCTTGAAGACGATGACGACACCGGTGCAATATCTGGCGGCGGATTTGCCGCGCTGATCGACGTTTGAGCCGGGGCCGAATGATGTTGAGGCGGTAGCAAAGTGCTGACAGTTGAGATAGATGCCATTTTCCGTACTCCTATATAACAAGGTTAAAGTTGCCCGCCACCACGCAGTAACTAATTATCAGCCTGTCTTAATCAGACATCAAAATCACCTGTTATTTGAGAAGTCGGTTAATCAAGTATTGATACAAAGCATCCTGCCGAACATCTCGCGCAAATGCTGTGATGCTGTGTCGTGAGAGCCAAGCCCGTCGCCCAGAAGCACATTTACCTGAGCTTCGAAGTCCGCATAATGTTGTGTCGTTGCCCAGATCGAAAAGATCAGATGTTGTGGGCTAATATCAGCAATTTTACCGGCTTTTGCCCAACCTGCGATCACCGCACATTTTTGGTCAAACAACGGTTTTAACTCACTATGCAAATTCGGGCCGATGCGGGGGGCACCTTGTAAGATTTCACCGGCAAACAAACGGCTCTCGCGTGGTAAGTCGCGGGCCATATCCAGTTTGCGCTGCACGTAATCCAAAATCTCGGTCTTTGGATCGCCATCCGCATCCAGTTCAACCAGAGGATCCAGCCATGTTTCCATCAACTGGCTTAGAAGCGTCAGGTGGATCTGCTCCTTGCCTTGAAAGTAATAGAGGATATTCGGCTTGCTCAGACCGGCTTCGGCGGCGATCTGATCAAGGGTGGCCCCTCGATACCCATACTGTGAAAATACGTTCAGTGCGGCGTCCAGGATGACACGGCGGTTGCGCATTTGAATGCGGCTTGGTTTTTTGGGGGCACCGTCGGGCAAGGCGGATCTCTTTCTGCATCTGTGCCTGAAAAATCAGCATGCGCACTGGCATACATGGATTCTCTTGAAAGCATTTCTTGACAGTTACAAGCCTAACCGCAATCGTGGATTTACCAAATGGTAAAAATTTTGTGATGCGCAAGCTAGTCTGAATGAGGAGCCCGCTATGGCCGCACCTGGTGAAAACCTGAAGATCAATCCTGATCGTTTGTGGGACAGCCTGATGGAGATGGCCCAGATTGGCCCCGGTGTGGCGGGCGGGAATAACCGCCAAACCCTGACCGACGAAGACGCCGAGGGCCGCGCCCTGTTCCAGAAATGGTGCGAGGCTGCGGGCTGTACTATGGGTCTTGACCAGATGGGCAACATGTTTGCGCAGCGCGATGGCACAGATCCTGATGCCTTGCCGGTTTATGTCGGGTCACATCTGGATACGCAGCCGACCGGGGGCAAATACGATGGCGTTCTTGGCGTGCTTGGCGGGTTGGAAATACTGCGCACTATGAATGATTTGGGAATCAAGACAAAGCACCCCGTCGTCGTCACCAACTGGACCAACGAAGAAGGTACGCGCTATGCGCCCGCGATGTTGTCGTCGGGGGTTTTTGCCGGCATTCACACCCAAGATTGGGCCTATGACAGAACCGACGCAAAAGGGCTGGCCTTTGGGGACGAATTGAACCGGATCGGATGGCGGGGTGATGAAGAAGTCGGCGCACGCAAGATGCACGCCTTTTTCGAGCTGCATATTGAACAGGGCCCTATTCTGGAGGCCGAGGGAAAAGACATTGGCGTCGTGACCCATGGGCAGGGCCTGTCCTGGACGCAGGTGACGGTGACTGGCAAAGACGCGCATACCGGATCGACTCCGATGCCTTTGCGCAAAAATGCAGGGCTGGGGATGGCGCGAATTTTGGAGGCTGTGGACGAGATAGCATGCGCGCATGCACCCCACGCTGTAGGTGCCGCAGGGCATATCGATGTGTATCCGAATTCCCGCAATGTGATCCCCGGCAAAGTCGTGTTCACCGTTGATTTCAGATCCCCAGACTTGTCGGTGATTGAGGATATGGAATCGCAGTTGCGGGTCAAGGGCCAGAAAATCGCCGATGACATGGGGCTGGAGGTTGAATTTGAAAAGGTTGGTGGGTTTGACCCCGTCGCTTTTGACGAAGGCTGCGTGACGGCTGTGAGGTCTGCTGCGGAGCGTTTGGGATATAGCCACATGGATCTGATCTCGGGTGCAGGTCATGACGCCTGTTGGATCAATCGCGTTGCCCCCACAGCGATGGTGATGTGCCCCTGTGTGGATGGTCTAAGCCATAACGAGGCGGAAGAGATTACAAAAGACTGGGCAAAGGCGGGGGCGGACGTGTTGCTGCACGCGGTGCTGGAGACGGCGGAGATCATCGGGTGATGCGGGATCGTTTTCTTTCAAAGAAAACGGGCCGGAATTTTCAAAAATTCCGTGGCGGCGCGTAATGCTTGAGCAGGATCTTTCCATTGCAGAGCGGATTTCTGCGCTGATTGAAGTGGAGCTTGTGGAAGCCATGGTAAGCGAGGACATGGTTCTTCGGCGCACGGCCGAAGCGTTTCGACAGACCCTGCGGCCGCCGAGGCAGATCAAGGTGAATTTTAGCGGTGGGATCACGCAACGCTGTTGGTCAGTGTCAAAGGGCGATGGGACCTACCGCGTCGTTTATATGCCGCGGGCGGGGTATTTTTCGCTATGTGTTGAGAGCGACTTTGGCCCGCTGGATATCGGCGTTCATGGACCAGCATTGGGGTGTTTCGGATCGGTTTGAGTGGTGTGTGGGGGCCAGCCCCACGCCCCCGGGATTTTGATCCATTTGGAATGAGAGATGAGATGGGAGAGTTGAAATGAGCAAGGTAATCAAAGGCGGATTGGTGTGTACGGCGGACCGGACGTGGAAAGCGGACGTTCTGATTGAAGGCGAGACGATCGCGCGGATTGGCGAGAACCTTGTGGGCGATGAGTATATCGACGCCGAGGGGGCCTATGTCATTCCGGGTGGTATTGACCCGCATACCCATCTTGAAATGCCCTTTATGGGCACGACCGCAGCTGAGACTTTCGAGAGCGGCACATGGGCTGCTGCCGTCGGGGGGACAACCATGATCGTTGATTTCTGTCTTCCGGGCGAGGACGGGTCGATCAAGAACGCGATTAACGAGTGGCACCGTAAATCTGCTCCGCAGATTTGTTCGGATGTCGGATATCATATGGCGATCACGGGTTGGAACGAGAGTGTTTTCAACGAGATGAAAGATGCCGTGGATATGGGCGTCAACTCCTTCAAGCATTTCATGGCGTATAAGGGTGCATTGATGATTGAGGATGACGAGATGTTCGCGTCCTTCAAGCGCTGTGCGGAGTTAGGTGCGCTTCCCATGGTGCATGCTGAAAACGGTGACTTGGTCGCTGAGCTGCAGCAAAAGTACTTCGACCAAGGGATTACCGGGCCTGAGGGCCATGCCTATTCCCGCCCGCCGGAGCTGGAGGGTGAGGCGGCGAACCGGGCAATTACCATCGCTGATACAGCCGGAGTGCCGCTGTACATCGTGCATGTGTCTTGCGAACAGACCCACGAGGCGATCCGGCGCGCGCGGCAAAAAGGGATGCGGGTTTATGGCGAACCGTTGATCCAGTTTTTGACGTTGGACGAGTCAGAGTATTTCAACAAAGATTGGGATCATGCGGCACGGCGGGTGATGTCGCCGCCGTTCCGGTCAAAGGATCATCAGGACAGCCTGTGGGCTGGTTTGCAAGCGGGCTCTTTGCAGGTCGTGGCAACAGATCACGCGGCATTTTCCACAACGCAAAAGCGCGCGGGCAAGGATGATTTCCGGATTATTCCAAACGGGTCGAACGGCCTTGAAGAACGTCTTGCTGTGTTGTGGACCGAGGGCGTTGAAACGGGCCGGTTGACGCCGAATGAATTTGTTGCGGCGACATCGACCAATGTTGCCAAAATCCTGAACATTTATCCGCGTAAAGGTGCAATCGTTGAGGGCGCTGATGCGGATATTGTGGTGTGGGATCCGAAGATCAGCAAAACAATTTCACCGACGAACCATCACTCGGTGCTGGATTACAATGTGTTCGAGGGTTTCAATGTCACGGCGCAGAGCCGTTATACCTTGAGCCGGGGTGAGGTGATTTGGGCTTGGGGGCAAAATTCGCAGCCAAACCCGGGCCGGGGCCGGTTTGTGCCGCGTCCAGCGTTCCCTTCGGGCAATGTTGCTCTTAGTAAATGGAAAGAGCTGACGGCCCCCAAGATGATCCAGCGCGATCCGTTGAATATTCCTGCGGGCATCTAACGCTAAATTGCCCCACGCGGCGCGGCGGTTATATTGCCGTGTCTACAAAAAGAAGAAAGAAGCCAGCCGCAATGCGAGCACACCATATGACAAGCAACGGGCAGGTCGCATGACGTTACCCCCTGTTATTTCTGCCAAGAATCTGTCCCTGACATTTGAGACCAATGATGGTCCTGTGCACGCGCTCAAGGACGTGTCGCTGGATATTGAAAAGGGCGATTTTGTGAGTTTCATCGGGCCATCTGGTTGCGGTAAAACCACGTTTTTGAGGTGTATGGCGGATCTGGAACAGCCCACAGGTGGGTCAATTACGGTGAACTGCGTCAGCGCCGCAGATGCACGGATGGCACGCGCCTACGGCTATGTGTTTCAGGCGGCGGGGCTTTACCCTTGGCGGACGATCGGAGGAAATATCCGGCTGCCGCTTGAGATTATGGGGTATTCCAAAGCAGATCAGGCCGCGCGAGTTGCGCGGGTGTTGGAGCTTGTGGAGCTGTCGGGATTTGAGAAGAAATTCCCGTGGCAACTGTCGGGGGGCATGCAGCAACGGGCAAGTATTGCGCGGGCTTTGGCCTTTGATGCGGATATCTTGTTAATGGACGAACCGTTTGGCGCGCTGGACGAGATCGTGCGCGATCACCTGAACGAGCAGTTGTTGCGGCTTTGGGCGCGGACGGAAAAGACGATTGCATTCGTAACGCATTCCATCCCTGAAGCGGTCTATCTGAGCACGAAGATTGTGGTGATGAGCCCGAGGCCGGGACGGATCACCGATGTGATCGAAAGTAGCTTGCCGAAAGAGCGGCCCTTGGAAATCCGGGAGACGCCAGAGTTTTTGGAGATCGCACACCGTGTCCGGGAAGGGTTGAGGGCGGGGCATGGCGATGACTAAGTGCGCATGTGTGGCAGACCGACCCTTCGGGGAGGATATTCTTGAGCCAGAGAAGCGGGGGAGCGTGTTGTGAAGCAGAGCTTTGCCCCGGTTTTGACCGTCGTCGGTTTGCTGTTGGTGGTTTGGTATGCTGCGGCCATTTGGCTGAATGCGGACTGGACCTATGACAAGGCGAAGCGGTCGGGGGAGATTGTGACAACCACATCCCTGATCAAGGATACATGGGCGCAGGATAAGCCGAAACTGCCTGCACCGCATCAGGTTGCCGCCGAGATCTGGCGTACAACGGTTGAGAAAAAGATCACGTCGAAGCGGTCTCTTATCTATCATTCGTGGATTACGTTGAGTGCAACATTGCTCGGGTTCGGTTTGGGGACTGTTTTGGGCACATTGCTGGCCGTGGGGATCGTTTATAACCGGACGATGGATATGTCGGTCATGCCTTGGGTGATTGCCAGCCAGACCATTCCCATTCTGGCGATTGCACCGATGATTATTGTGGTGCTGAACGCTGTTGGAATTTCTGGCCTGCTGCCAAAGGCGATGATCGGCATGTACCTGTCCTTTTTCCCGATTGTTGTTGGCATGGTCAAAGGGTTGCGCAGCCCGGACCAGATGCAGTTGGACCAGATGAGGACATGGCATGCGAGCGCGTCACAAACCTTTTGGCGGCTGCGGCTGCCCGCGTCGATGCCGTATCTGTTCACCTCGCTGAAGATCGCTATGGCGGCGTCCTTGGTCGGGGCGATTATCGGGGAATTGCCGACGGGTGCTGTTGCGGGGCTGGGCGCGCGTCTTTTGGCCGGTAGCTATTATGGTCAGACGATCCAGATATGGAGCGCGTTGCTTATGGCGGCGGCATTGGCTGCCGTATTGGTGGGTATCATTGGGATGGTCCAGCGGATCACATTGAAACGCATGGGGATGGCGCAATGATGTGGATGATCTTTGCAATAGCTGCCTGGGCGTTTGGCTGGTGGATCAATATGCGCCTCGCGCGGGGACGGCCTGTGCGCTGGCGGTCTCTGGCCGCACCGATTGTTTTCGGGGTTACGTTGATTGCGATCTGGGAAGGCGTGGTGCGAGGGCTTGAAATTTCGCCGGTGCTGCTGCCTGCGCCATCTGCCATCGCTGTGCGGTTTGGTGCATCGCTTGATATTCTGTGGGTCGATTTCGTGCAGACCGTGCTGAAAGGTGCGCTGTCGGGCTATGTTATCGGCTGCGGTGCTGCGTTCCTGATCGCAGTGGCGGTTGACCGGTTTCCGTTTTTACAGCGCGGGTTATTGCCGGTTGGCAATTTCGTGGCGGCTTTGCCGATCATTGGGATGGCACCCATTCTGGTGATGTGGTTCGGGTTTGACTGGCAGTCCAAGGCCGCGGTGGTCGTGGTTATGGTGTTCTTTCCGATGCTGGTGAACACGGTGCAGGGATTGCAGGCGACCGATACGATGCAGCGCGATCTGATGCGCACCTATGGGGCAAGCTACTGGGTGACGCTGTTCAAGCTGCGCTTGCCTGCCGCCATGCCTTTCGTGTTCAATGGCCTCAAGATCGGGACTACGCTGGCGTTGATCGGCGCGATTGTTGCTGAATTTTTTGGCTCTCCGATCCGGGGAATGGGATTTCGTATCTCGACCTCGGTGGGGCAACTTGCACTTGATCTGGTCTGGGCCGAGATTGTCGTGGCGGCAATTGCTGGATCGGCGTTCTATGGCGCGATGGCGCTGATCGAGCGGCGGATCACATTCTGGCATCCCAGCCAACGAAATTAAACGTAGCGAAACGACCAACACAACAAGGGAGACTATAATAATGAAAAATTTCACTAAAATGACTGCCGGGCTCGCATTGGGTCTTTGGGGTAGCATGGCGCATGCCGCCGACGATCTGACGCTGCAATTGAAGTGGGTCACGCAAGCGCAGTTTGGTGGCTATTACGTCGCTTTGGACAAGGGTTTTTACGAAGAAGAAGGCCTGAATGTCACGATCAAGCCAGGCGGCCCAGACATCGCGCCCGTGCAGGTTTTGCTGGGTGGTGGCGCTGATGTGATGGTGGATTGGTTACCGTCTGCCTTGGCCGCCCGCGAGAAAGGCGCGCCGATTGTGAACATCGCGCAGCCTTTTGCTAAATCGGGTCTCATGCTGACATGTCTCAAGGAACACGGCATCAACAAGCCAGAGGATTTCCCCGGCCACACCTTGGGCACATGGTTCTTTGGCAACGAAATCCCGCTGCTCAGCTGGATGGGCAAGCTGGGCTACGCAACCGATGGATCTGATGGCGGTGTGACCATTCAAAAGATTAACTTTAACGTCGACCCGCTGCTGCAAAAGCAAGTCGAATGCGCCACGACCATGACCTACAATGAATACTGGCAGGTCATTGATGCGGGGCTGATGCCGGATGATCTGGTTGTCTTTAAATACGAAGACGAAGGTATTTCGACACTGGAAGACGGTCTTTATACCACTGAAGAGAACTTGGCCGATGCCGAAATGCAGGACAAGCTGGTACGCTTTGTGCGCGCGTCGATGAAGGGTTGGAAATACGCTGAAGCGCATTCCGATGAGGCGGCTGAAATCGTGCTTGAGAATGATCAGACCGGTGCGCAGACAGAAAAGCACCAAAAGCGCATGATGGGCGAGATCGCCAAGCTGACTGCTGGCAGCAACGGTGCGTTGGATGAAGCGGCGTTCAAGCGCAGCGCGGACATCACAATGGAAGGTGGCATGATCACCAAGGCACCAGAAGGGGCCTGGACGCATGAAATCACCGACAAAGCGCTGAACTAAGATTTAGAGCGCTACGAATGAGGAAGGGCCGGTGGAGACACCGGCCCTTTTATTATTCAGTTGCATAGCGTTGGATTAGAGGACGGTAACGATGGTCCCGATCGGCACCCGTTCGTACAGATCTTTGACGTGGTCGTTGATCATGCGAATACAGCCGTTTGATACGGAACGTCCAATGCTGTTGGGCTGCGTTGTGCCGTGGATGCGGAAATAAGTGTCGCGGCCATTTTGAAACAGATACAGCGCGCGGGCACCCAACGGGTTTTGCGGGCCGCCGGGCTGGGCGTCCGTGTTGCCGACGAACCGTGCATATGTATTGGGCTCACGTTCGATCATTTCATCAGTGGGGCGCCATGTCGGCCATTCTTTCTTGACCGAGATCGTCGCAGTACCCGTAAACTCGAGACCCGCTTTGCCGACGCCCACGCCATAGCGCATCGCCTCGCCGGGGGCTGTAACCAGATAGAGGTAATGGCTACGCGGGAGAATCAACATTTGACCAGTTTGATACTGGTTTTTGATTTCGACCAGCTGTGGCGCTGGATCATAGACAGCGTTTTGGGCAAAAAGCGTTTGTGGAAAGGCAAGTGCGGCCAAGGAGCCTGCGATAAATGAGCGGCGACGCATGTGATGTTCCTGACTGGTTTTCTTGATCATAACATGATGCGGGTTAAGCGATTCTTGGCAACCCTGAGGACATAAAAAAACCGGCTGTCCCATGGGGTCAGCCGGTCAAATCTTTGTGTAGGCCGAAGCCTAGCTGGCTTAGGCCAGTGCGATGTTCGACGCGGATTCGCGGCCGTCACGGCCTGCTTCGATGTCGAAAGTCACTTTCTGGTTGTCGGCCAGACCGGTCAGGCCTGCGCGCTCAACGGCAGAAATGTGTACGAATACATCTTTGCTGCCGCCATCGGGTGCGATAAAGCCGAAGCCTTTTGTTGTGTTGAACCATTTTACGGTGCCAGTGGCCATATCCGTAGTCTCCTATAGTGTACCATCCGCATCGTGCGATGGCTTGGCGTGGTCGGTCTGGATCGAAGTCTGAACGCCGTATGAAGGAGACAGTGGGTCGAAAAAGAATAACGTTTGCCTAGCCCGTATGCCAGAGGCAGGGGATTCGCGCAAGGGGGTCGCATTAAGCGTGTGTCGCACAGCGAAATAGCGCCGGCGGTTGCACATTGATGCCATATTGTGCCCGGCATCGCCCAATGTCCGCCCTGTTTTAAAGCTTGCGCCCCTATAGGTCGTGCCACGCCATTGCCTGTGGTTGACCACAAAATTGCCGGAAAACATTGGCACATTGCACGTCGTGAACGGGTGCGCCGGCGGTTTCCCGTAAGTTAGGTAAGGCACGTTATGAGAATTTTAGCAGTAGATGACGACCCGACGGTTCTGGAAATGTTGTCCGACTATCTGACCGCCAGACATGGGTTTGATCTGGTTTGCGCGGCCGATGCGGAGCAGGCGCTTGTCCTGTTGAACGAACCCGGCCCGGACTTTGACTGTTTCTTGCTGGATATTATGTTGCCCGGTATCGACGGGATCCGGCTGTGCGCCGAGCTGCGCGGCCTGAAAAAGCATCAAAAGACTCCGATCTTGATGATCACCGCAAGCACGACCCATGATTTGATGGAGCGTGCGTTTGAGGCCGGTGCGACAGATTTCGTGTATAAACCCTTGAACGGCATCGATTTGGGCGCGCGCATCAATTCCGCGGGGCTGCTAAGCGAGAGCCTGCGCAGCGAAAAAGCGGCCCAACGTTCACTGGACGAGCTCACCCAGCTGATGAAAACCAGACGCGAGGAAAGTTTTGATCAGGGTGTACCGGATGTGCATGACCTAGAAGGGTTTGAGCACCGTTTGATGCGTCTGTCGGATGGATGCTACGCGATGAACTTGTTGGCCATCAAACTGCCGCAGATCCGCAATATCTTTGAAACGCTCACCCCAACCGAATTCAGCGATCAGATGGCCAAAGTCACAGAGGCATCAATCAGTGCGCTGCAAAGTAACCGATATATTCTGGGGTACGCGGGCAATGGCGTTCTGGTCACTGCGATATTGGCGCGCCACCGGATCAACCCAGCGGCGATCCAACACCTTATCAAAACGGAGCTGGCGAAAAACCCTATGTGTTCCGGTGCCGGAGGCGACATGGGGGTGGATTTGTCTGTCCACTCGATGTCGGAGCAAAGGTTATGGACAGGCCGATCTGCCCGCGACAAGGTTCGGGAATATATCGGCCAACACGCATTGAAAGCCAAAGATACAATGAAAGATATCGATCAGCTTGTGTCTTCCGACATGTAGGATCCCAAAAAGAGGGCATCAAAAGATAAAGCCCCTTATTGGATGTGTAGAAGGCCCATGATTCACCCCGAACACAATACGGTCCTGAATAGACGAATGCCCTCGCAAAAATCTGCGGGGTTTTCCCATCCTCTCGGACGTTGAGAATGAATTCAGCCTTGTTCTCCAACGTTTTCCATGCGCCATTGTAGCCGTCTGGTGCCCGCTCTCGCGGGAGAATCGGGAAGCTGGTGAAAGTCCAGCACGTGCCCAACGCTGTGAAGGGGATGATCCTTGCAAATGCCACTGGAGCAATCCGGGAAGGCGCTAGGATCAGAGGACCCTCAGTCAGAAGACCGGCCAGACATAATAGCCGGTACCACGAGGACGGTGGGGCGGGCGCTTGCAAGTATTGTTGGGGATCAAACAATGCCAAACACTTCCGCGCTGGCGCAGGCCGCGCCATTCTCTGAAGCCGAACGCAAAGCCGTTTACAAAGCTATCTATACCCGCCGCGATGTGCGCGATCAGTTCCTGCCCGATCCGGTGCCGGACGACGTGTTGCTCAGGTTGCTAGATGCGGCGCACCATGCGCCGTCGGTGGGTTTCATGCAGCCGTGGAACTTCATCGTCACCCGTGCCCCGGAAGACCGAGAACGGATCTGGCGGGCCTTCAGTACCGCGAATGAAGAAGCCGCAGCCATGTTTAGCGGTGAACGTCAGTCCACCTATCGGTCACTGAAGCTGGAAGGAA
Source organism: Sulfitobacter marinus (assembly GCF_900116285.1). Classification (GTDB taxonomy): domain Bacteria; phylum Pseudomonadota; class Alphaproteobacteria; order Rhodobacterales; family Rhodobacteraceae; genus Sulfitobacter; species Sulfitobacter marinus. The sequence continues at coordinate 100,211 of NZ_FPAJ01000004.1, forward strand.
TCCGGAAGGCACCGGTAAACATCTGCGTGACCTGCGACCGAACTCGCGGCGGCGAGGTCGTTCTGGGCCGCACCCACAACTCAAGCATGGATCTTTACAGCACCGTCTGCGCAATACAGAACCTATGGCTTGCCGCCCGCGCCGAAGGGATCGGTATAGGGTGGGTGAGCATTTTCCATGACGCTGATCTGAGGGATATTCTCGCGATCCCAGACCGGATCGAGATCGTCGGTTACCTGTGCCTTGGCTACGTCGAGCAGCTTTATGAACGCCCCGAACTTGAGGTCAAAGGTTGGAACCAGCGCACGCCGTTAGATGAAATAATTTTCGATGGGAAATGGCAGGGCGACCCGTAAGCCACATTTCGCAGGTCGTTTACAAATGATTGCAGGGCAGCGAAGGTAGAATTGCGCTCAATGCGGTCATCTGACGCTTTTAGTCGGGTTCAACGCTGTAAAATGTGATTTAAATGGTAGCTTTGCGGGACGAAGTTGCCGTTGGTCACGATGCAGCCAACGGGAGATTTTCAAAGCAAACGGGTCGCCATGCCGCCGTCAACGGCTAACGGAGAGCCCGTCACGAAGCTGGCTCTGTCGGACAATAAGAATAATGCAGATTGAGCAATTTCCTTAGGTTGAGCCATACGTTTCATAGGATGTAAACCGGCGATGAAATCGTGAGTTTCGGGATCATCACCAGCCATATCGGTTTTTGTACCACCCGGCAAAATGGTGTTAATACGAACGCCATCTGCCGCATGATCTGATGCCAAAGATTGCATAAGCCCAATTAATCCTGCCTTCGAAGCGGCATAGGCACCCATGCCGGGCATACCCCCATTGCTGAAACCTACAAAAGTGCCGGTGAAGACAATAGATCCTCCTCCACGTTTCTCAATTGCGGGAATCTGAGCCTTTGCCGCGAAGAACGCGCTGGTAAGGTTTGTCGAAAGAACAGAGTGCCAAGTATCTGAACCCATTTTTGGAATTGACCCCATATCGCCCATGATACCGGCATTGTTAAATGCGCCATCAAGGCCGCCAAACTGCTGTTCGGCTAGGTCGACAAGATGTCTGGAATAGGTTTCGTCAGTTACGTCACCCGCAAGGCAAACAGCACGCCCATTGCTTTGTTCAATTTGCCCGACAAGTGTATTCAGTTGGGGTTCACGGCGGGCACCCAGCACGACATTTGCCCCTTCTGCGGCAAACAAAAGCGCGGCCGCAGCACCTATGCCACTGCTCGCCCCTGTGATGATTATTGTTTTGTCTTTCAGTTCCATGGTCATGCCTTTCTATATTTGCATGCCAAACAAATAGGGAAAGAGGTGCCTCCAACTCGACCCGTTTCTTGCGCGTGTTGAGCTAACTGAATTGAAATCGCAAGAAACGGGTCGGCTCATGGTCTGCAAGTTGAAGCTGCCGTTCGCGCGCCTTGCAGCATTGGTCAAACTGGGCTCAAACCGGACATTCGCCCTTGTGATGATCGCTCCCGATTTGGTCACGATCGTCACGACATCTGGAAAGGGGGCATCCAAAGATACCCCCTTTCTCCGTCATGTAAAGTCAAAGCTTAGCGCGAGAATTTTTTGTGTTTCAGGCGCTTTGGCTCCATCGCGTCAGCGCCCAGGCGGCGCTCTTTATCTTCTTCATAGTCAGAGAAGCCACCCTCGAACCATTCGACATGGGCGTTGCCCTCAAATGCGAGGATATGGGTGCAAATCCGGTCAAGGAAGAAGCGGTCGTGCGAGATCACCACCGCGCAGCCTGCGAAATCAACAAGCGCATCTTCGAGCGCGCGCAGGGTTTCAACGTCCAGATCGTTGGTAGGTTCATCGAGCAGCAACACGTTACCACCCTCTTTGAGCAAACGCGCCATGTGCACACGGTTGCGTTCCCCGCCTGAGAGCAAGCCAACCTTTTTCTGCTGGTCGCCGCCCTTGAAGTTGAACGCACCGCAATACGCGCGGGAGTTCACTTCGGCGTCACCCAGTTTGATGATTTCGGCACCGCCCGAGATGGCCTGCCATACGTTGTCATCGGGGTTCAGGTCATCGCGCGACTGATCGACATAGGACAGATCGACAGTGTCACCGAGGGTGATTGATCCAGCGTCCGGTTTTTCGTTGCCGGTGATCATCTTGAAAAGGGTCGATTTACCCGCACCGTTGGGGCCGATGACGCCAACGATACCGCCGGGTGGCAACGAGAATTCAAGATTTTCGATCAACAGCTTGTCGCCCATGGCTTTGGACAGGCCTTCGACTTCTAGCACTTTGTTGCCCAGACGCGGACCGTTTGGAATAACGATCTGCGCGCGGGTCAAGCGTTCGCGCTCTGAGCTGTCAGCCATCTCGTTATAGGATTTGATCCGGGCCTTGGATTTCGCCTGCCGGGCCTTGGCCCCTTGACGCATCCATTCCAATTCGCGCGACAGCGTCTTTTGCTTGGATTTGTCTTCGCGGGCTTCTTGCTCAAGCCGTTTGGCCTTTTGGTCGATCCAGCTGGAATAGTTCCCCTCGTAGGGGATGCCATTGCCGCGGTCGAGCTCGAGGATCCAGCTGGTGATGTTGTCGAGGAAGTACCGGTCGTGGGTAACGATCAGGATCGTACCTTTGTAGTCGATCAGGTGTTGCTGCAACCAAGCGATGGTTTCCGCGTCCAAGTGGTTGGTCGGTTCATCGAGCAGCAGCATTTCAGGGGCCTCAAGCAACAGTTTGCACAAGGCAACGCGGCGCGCTTCACCACCGGATAGGGTTGTCACATCGGCATCGTCTGCTGGGCAACGCAGCGCCTCCATCGACACGTCGATCTGGCTGTCGAGGTCCCACAGGTTTTCGGCATCGATCTGGTCCTGAAGCGCGGCCATCTCGTCTGCGGTTTCATCCGAGTAGTTCATCGCCAGTTCGTTGTAACGATCCAGGATATCCTTTTTCTCTTTCACGCCTAGCATGACGTTTTCACGTACGGTCAGGGCAGGGTCCAGATATGGCTCCTGCTCGAGGTAGCCAACTTTGGCCCCCTCGGCGACCCATGCCTCGCCCGAGAAATCCTTGTCCTTGCCGGCCATGATTTTCATCAGCGTGGATTTACCCGCGCCGTTGACACCGACCACACCGATTTTCACACCGGGAAGGAAGTTGAGGTTAATATTGTCGAAACATTTCTTGCCGCCCGGGTAGGTCTTTGAGACACCGGACATGTGGTAGACATATTGATAGGCGGCCATTGGGAATCCTCGGATAAGCTGCGTATGGGTTGGGACGTGCAATATCGCCCAAGGCGGGCAAGATCAAACACTCAATATATGAGGGCTGAATGCGGATTTGAAGGCATGGCGAACAGGCCTGCCTGAACGATTGCGGGGGATGGGGGATGCATGACCTGTCGCGAAACCCCGACGCAGGGCCTATTGCTGTCGGGTGCGCGCCGGGTGGGTCCGAAAATACATAACCAAAAGCATATGGATTAGATGAATTCATTAACTTGAGTCGGCGCTCGCATGGGACAAAACGACGCATATGGTCGTTAATTTTGGGTTAATTCAGTCAAATCGACCAGAAAATGCCCAAAAATGAGGCGAATTATTTTCTCGTTGTCAGTTATCGTCTTTCTATCTGGGGGTGATTTTTGCCCTTGGAGTTAACGCGGCCCGCAAGAGGTCGCGCCACAGTAAGAGGGACAAAGTAATGACAACATCCACTATCGTCGTTGGACTTGACGGGGGTGAGGCAGGCAATCGAGCCCTGGCTTTCGCGACCACCCAAGCCAAGTTAATCGGGGACTGCACCCTAAAAATTGTCTATGTAATTGAATGGTCTCCCTTCAGCTTTCAAACGCCGGAGGAAAATGCGGAGCGCCATAAACGCCGTGAAGAAGAGCTTTCGATGGCGCGTGAGCGGATTATCGAGCCGGCTGTCAAAGCTGCAACCGATATGGGCCTACCTGTTGATGGCGTCGTCAAACATGGCGATGTCGCGGATATTCTGGATGACATCGCCAAAAAGAACAAAGCGCTGCAAATCGTGGTGGGCCGTGTCGGCTTGCGCGGCTTGAAAGAGCGGATGTTCGGTGGCGTGACTGGCCGTTTGGCCATCGGGTCCAGTGTTCCAGTCACAATTATTCCATAAGGGAGCAGATCATGAATAAGTTTTTTACAACTGGGCTTGGTGCAGCTGTGGCCTCTGTGTTGCCTGCGATTGCTTCCGCACAGGACACCGTAGGTTTGGATCAGCGCATCAATGATGTTTTCGCAGGCTCAACGGGGTGGTTTGTTAACCTGATCTTTGCCCCCTTACCGTTTGAAATTGCTGGCTCGTCCTTTCCTTGGATCGTGTTGTGGTTGGTCGTTGGTGCGACCGTTTTCACATTCTACTTTGGTTTCATCCAGCTCAAGGCTTTTGGCCACGCGATATCACTGGTCAAAGGTGATTATTCCGACCCTGAGGATGCGGGCGAGGTTAGCCACTTCCAGGCGTTAGCCACGGCCCTGTCGGGCACTGTCGGCCTTGGTAACATCGCGGGCGTTGCCGTTGCGGTTGGTATTGGTGGGCCGGGTGCTACATTCTGGATGATCCTTGCGGGTCTTTTGGGCATGGCGTCAAAATTCACCGAATGTACGCTGGGTGTTAAATATCGCAATGAATACCCAGACGGCACCGTTTCCGGTGGTCCGATGTACTATATGACCAAGGGCTTCAAAGAACGCGGACTGCCATTGGGCGGATTTCTGGCTGTTGTCTTTTCGATCTTTACCATCGGTGGTGCACTGGGCGGCGGGAACATGTTCCAAGCCAACCAAGCGCATGCGCAGATTTCCGGTATTGTCGGAGATTTCCCCGGTTGGATCACAGGTATCGTTTTTGCCCTCGTGGTATTTGCGGTGATCGTTGGCGGGATCAAATCCATCGCGCAAGTCACTGAAAAGGTCGTGCCATTCATGGGCATCCTTTATGTGGCAGCTGCTTTGGTCATTCTCATCGTTGAATACGACAAAATCGGCTGGGCGTTTGGTCAAATCTTTGACGGTGCCTTTACCGGTCTTGGTGTTGCGGGTGGCTTTGTCGGTGCCCTGATCCAGGGTTTCAAACGTGCTGCGTTCTCGAACGAAGCGGGCGTTGGGTCGGCGGCGATTGCACACTCTGCTGTGCGGACCAAAGAGCCTGTGACCGAAGGCGTCGTATCCTTGCTTGAGCCGTTCATTGATACAGTTGTGATCTGTACGATGACAGCACTTGTGATCACCATCTCGGGTGTTCTGCTGGTGGATCCGACAACCGGTAACTTCGTTCTGAACGAAGCGGGCACATCAATCCAAACCATTGATGGTTCCAGCGGTGTTCAACTGACATCGGCAGCATTTGCAACTGGCTTTAGCTGGTTCCCCTATGTGCTGGCTGTGGCGGTGGTGCTGTTTGCATTCTCGACAATGATCAGCTGGTCCTACTATGGCCTGAAGGCGTGGACCTATCTGGTGGGCGAAGGCAAAACAAAAGAAATCGTGTTCAAGGTGATCTTCTGCCTCTTCATCATTGTGGGTGCTGCGGCCAACCTAGGCTCTGTCATCGACTTCTCCGATGCGATGATCTTTGCCATGGCGGTTGTGAACATCACGGCGCTGTACTTCCTTATGCCCATCGTCAAGCGCGAGATGAACAGCTATTTTGCACGCTTGAAATCGGGTGAGTTGAAGAAGTTCGTCGACTGATCCGTCGATTAGCTAATTGACAAAGAGGGCAAGACCCTCTCCTTTCGGCCCCTGATGCATTTCGGGGGCCGTTTTCGTGGGCTATCCATTTCCATATGTGGCACCGGGTCAGGTGATCGGGCTGTTGGGCGGGTCGTTTGATCCTGCGCATGAGGGCCACGCGCATATCACGCGCGAAGCGCTAAAGCGCTTTGGATTGGATCGTGTCTGGTGGTTGGTCAGCCCCGGTAACCCGCTTAAGGCGCAGGGGCCTGCGCCGCTGGCGCAACGTATGGAGCGTGCGCGGCAGGTCATGCAGCACCCCCGGGTTGATGTCACCGATATAGAGGCGCAGTTAGGCACACGGTTTACCGCCGAAACCATAGTTGCCCTGCGTGCGCGGCACCCCGGTGTGCGGTTTGTATGGCTGATGGGCGCGGATAATCTGGCGCAGTTGCATCTGTGGCAGGACTGGCAGCAGATTGTGGAAACAGTGCCGATCGGCGTTATGGCCCGCCCCGGTCAGCGCATTTCAGCGCGGATGAGCCGGGCCGCGGCTTTATATGCCAAGTACCGCATTCCCGGTCGGCAAAGCCAGCTTTTGGGGTATGCCGATGCGCCCGCGTGGTGCTTTGTGAATGTCCCGATGACGGACGTCAGCTCGACCGCGATACGCGCCGCTGGCGAGTGGTCATCGTAGACGGGTCGACGCGATGCCCGCGCTTAGGATGATTGCCAGCCCGATCCATGTCATCGCGTCTGGTAAGGCACCGAACAACACCCAGCCTAACGCAACCGCCGACAGCAGCTGGAAATAGACCATCGGTGCGATTTGGGTCGCTGGGGCGACCCTGTAGGCATAGAGCATCAGCAGGTTGCCCAGCATCGAACAGGCGGCACTGGTGAGTGTTAGTGCTGCGATCGGCGAGGTGAATTCAGGCAAACGCATCAACCCAAAGGGCAGCAGCAAAGCGGTGCTAATAGCCAACTGCGTGAATGAAAGCTGCAAGGGGGACGCCAGATCAGACAACCAGCGCGACATGGTCAGGAATATGCCATAGAACGTGCCCGCGGCCAGCGCCCAGACCAGTCCGACACTGACGTCAAAGCCGGGGCGCACGACCAACAGGACACCAGCAAATCCTAGGGCGATCAGCGCGCTGCGCAACAGGGTGATGGGTTCGCGCAGAAATACCGCCGCCAACGCATAGCTGAGCAAGGGCCCGATAAAGAAGGCGGCAAAGACATTTGCCACGTCCTCGGTTTGCAACGCTGTTTGGATGCAGGTGATGCCGCCGCAAATCATCGCGGCGCGGACCCAGATGCGCCAATTGCCAAACAATGCGCGGGTTTGATCGGGGATGAAGGGGACCAGAATGATCAATCCAATCGCAAAGCGTGACCACGCGACAAAAACCGGGGCAACCCCCATTTGTGACGTGAGTATTTTGCCCGCACTGTCCCCGGCGGGGATCAGTGACATGGCCAGGAACATGATAAGGGTCGCCCGCTGCATAAGGCATTCACTAGCATGGGGCATGACCCATTAAAATGTGAATTGCAGATGCTTGTATCACCCGTCGTCGTCGGCTTTAACCTTTCATCATGAAACAGCAATTTTCACGGCGGTTCTTTCTGGGGTTAGCGGCGGCGGGTTTCCTTGCGCCTGGTGCTTTTGCCGCGCCGCCGAACGCATCCTTGCGGCCCGTCCTGCGCAGCGGCGATCTGCTGCGGCATCGTATTCCAACCGCGTCAGAGCTTATCAAAGCGTCAAAGCTGAAAGGGCAGGTGGCGTTTGTGGTGGCGGATGCCAAGACAGGCACCGTACTGGAGCAAAAGGCCCCTAAGATGGGGCTGATGCCCGCCAGTGTGACCAAGGCGATTACCGCGCTTTATGCGCTGGACACTTTGGGGGCCGATCACCGGTTTGAGACCCAGATCGTCGCCACAGGCGGGATTAAAGAAGGCGAAGTTCAGGGCGATCTGATTTTGGTGGGCGGTGGAGATCCGACCTTGGATACCGATGCCCTTGCTGTGATGGCCGGGCACCTTAAGGATGCGGGTGTGCGCAGTGTCAAAGGCGGATTTAAGGTCTTTGAAGGCGATTTCCCCCGTGTCAGCAGGATCGATGCGGATCAACCTGACCACGTGGGTTATAACCCGGGTGTCACTGGGTTGGCGTTGAATTTTAACCGCGTGTATTTTGAATGGAAGCGCGGCACTCGCGGTTATAGCGTGACGATGGATGGTCGGTCTGCCAGATACCGCCCCGAGGTCGCGATGGCCGTGATGCAGGTCCAAGATCGGGCAGATCCAGTCTATACGTACCGCGACGACAGCAAAGTTGATACTTGGACGGTGGCAAAACGTGCATTGGGGCAAAGCGGCGCGCGCTGGTTGCCGGTGCGCAAGCCGGGCCTTTATGCCGGGGATATCTTTGCCACAATGGCCGGTGCAAACGGGATACGCTTGCGTAACCCTCAAGTGATTGATGCGCTGCCGGCTGGGGCCGAGGTGGTCGTCACCCAGCAAAGCGCACCCTTGCAGGGCATCTTGCGCGATATGTTGAAATATTCCACGAACCTGACGGCGGAAATGACTGGTTTAGCATCGACAATCGCGCGGGGTAAAAGGCCGAGATCGCTTAAGGAATCGGCGGCGGAGATGAACCAATGGGCTAAGGACGGTTTGGGGATGCAAAACCCTGCATTGGTTGATCACTCAGGGTTGGGCGCGGAAAGCAGGATTTCCGCAAGCGATATGCTGACGGCATTGGTAAAAGTGAATACTTCCGACACCTTGAAGCCCATCCTTAAGACAATTGTTTTGCGGGATGAAAAGGGCAGACCCGTGCGCGATCATCCGATCAAGGTTGATGCGAAAACCGGAACGCTGAATTTTGTCTCAACTCTCGCGGGCTATATGCGCGGACCAAGCGGACGCGAGATGGCGTTTGTGGTGTTTTCAGCTGATGAAGCGCGCCGGGCCAAGCTAAGCCGGACCCAACGCGAACGCCCTGATGGTGGACGTGCATGGAATGCACGGGCAAAACGGTTACAGCAAAGCCTGATTGAGCGTTGGGCGGCTTACTACGTCAGCTAGGGCGGGTTACGTGACGTGGCGTGCCCGCGCACCACGTTCAATCGCTGCGGCGTGAAGACGGTCCAGCTCTAGCTCGTAGCGGATTTCTTCGAGCAGGCGCAGTTCTGCCTCTTCCAGCTTGCCATCTGCAGCGGCCACATCACAGGCAAGGGCATAGGCCGTCTCGTTCAGGCGGTCTGGTAACGCCCCCTTGATCAGGCCAAAGAGCGCGTCCAACCCTTCTTCTTGCTCAAACAGGTCAAACACCATCTGGCTGACGGTGCTGATGCGATCAGTGTCGTATTCCGAAAAAATCGGCAGGATGTTGACCGCAGTTTGAATTTTGATCAGCTCGGTGGTGCGAATGTCTTCGTCCGACGCGGAAACCGCGATCATCAGCGCCACAAGGCAATCTTGCGCGCTTAAGGTCAGGGAGGTGTCTTCGGTCATTGGGATATCCTGTATCGCCTGCTCATAATGCGCAGATTATTGACGGCCAGAGGGGGACGCAATAGGAACAGCCTGCTTGTGCACATAGGGTGACAGGCAAAATTGATGGATTTTATAGATGTCGCAGATGCGTGAAGCAGCCTTAACTAGCAAAGCGTGGCCTTTTGAGGAAGCACGCAGGGTGTTGAAACGCTATGCAAATAAGGCACCCGAGAAGGGGTATGTCTTGTTTGAGACCGGCTATGGCCCGTCCGGCTTGCCGCATATCGGGACCTTCGGCGAAGTTGCGCGCACCACGATGGTACGCCGCGCGTTCGAGCTGATCAGCGACATTCCGACGCGCCTTGTGTGCTTTTCGGACGATTTGGACGGCATGCGCAAGGTGCCCGGCAACGTCCCCAACCCCGAGGCACTGGCCGAACATTTGCAGCGCCCGCTGACTTCTGTGCCGGACCCATTTGGGACGCATGACAGTTTTGGTGCCCATAACAACGCGATGCTGCGCCGGTTCTTGGATACGTTCGGCTTTGAGTACGAGTTCATCTCGGCCACCGAGTTTTACGGTTCGGGGCAATTCGACGAGATACTTTTACGCGCCGCTGAAAAATACGATGAGATCATGGCCGTGATGCTGAAATCCTTGCGGGACGAGCGTCGTCAGACATATTCGATATTCTTGCCAATTCACCCCGAAACCGGCCGTATTTTGTACGTGCCGATGAAAGAGGTGAATGCCAAAGAGGGTACCATCACTTTTGACGATGAAGACGGTACAGAGATGACGCTGCCGTTGACGGGTGGCAATGTGAAGCTTCAATGGAAGCCGGATTTCGGCGCGCGTTGGGCGGCCTTGGGCGTCGATTTCGAGATGTATGGCAAGGACCATTCCACCAACACGCCGATCTACGATTCGATCTGCCGAATTCTAGGGGCGCGCGCGCCCGAGCATTTCACCTATGAGTTATTCCTAGATCAGGACGGTCATAAGATTTCGAAATCATCTGGCAATGGCCTGACGATTGATGAATGGCTGACCTATGCCGGCGCGGAATCGCTGTCGTATTTCATGTATCTCAAACCCAAGACAGCAAAGCGGATGTATTTCGACGTCATTCCGAAAGCTGTGGATGAATATCACCAGCAGTTGCGCGCCTATGAAACGCAGGATGATAAGGCCAAGTTGAACAACCCTGTTTGGCACATCCACGGCGGTGACGTGCCCAAGTCCGATATGATCGTGCCCTATTCGATGTTGCTGAACCTTGCGTCGGTATCCTCGGCCGAGGAAAAATCGCAATTATGGGGCTTTATTCAGCGCTATGCGCCTGATGCGACGCCCGAAGGTAATCCCGGTATGGACGCCGCTGCGGATCATGCGGTGCGATATTACAATGATTTCGTAAAGCCGACCAAGGTATTCCGCGCGCCCAGCGATCTGGAATGCGAGGCATTGGAAGACCTGCGCGATCAGTTGAAATCATGGGATGGTGGGCTGGATGCCGAAGCGTTGCAAACGATGGTTTTTGCCGTTGGCAAAGAACGTTTCGATCCGCTGCGCAATTGGTTCACAGCCCTTTACGAGGTGCTCTTGGGTGCCAGCCAAGGGCCTCGTTTTGGCGGGTTCATCGCCCTATACGGCGTTGATGAAACCGTCGCGTTGATTGAGGATGCATTAGCAGGAAAGCTTGTTTCAGCGTAAAGTCTTATCTGGCAGAGGTTGAAATTCACGTCTTAGTTCAGCCGCTTACGATCCCAGGAATAATACGTCGCTTGCTGCCTTTTATGGTGTCGCAAGCGGCGCATTTTTTGTTTTCAGCGTTCGGTCGCCTCAGCACCGGTTAACGAACCGTAACTATCCAACTGCGCATGCCGGCATATCGCCGGGGTTACGCAACAGAGGGGCCGCTGTGCATATGCCGCGGTGCCCGAAAGGGGATAGCGATGAACAAGGCGATTACGGACGGACTTGTCCTGACACCAGCAATCTTTGCAAACGGATTGGATGTGTATTCACGCGGGGATGGCACGGTAGGTTCGGATACCTATGCCACTGCGATCAACGCGGCGTTCATCCCCGCCGATCAGGATTTTGGGGGCGCGCTAGAGCTGATAAAGACGCAAAGCACTCAGAAGCTGCGCTATATGGGGCAAACACCGTTGTTACCGGGGTGCTATCTGCGCATTACGGCCAAGGTCAAAGCGATCAGTGGCAACCTACCCTCCGTGCGGATCGCGGGGTACCCCGCGCTTGGCAATGGCAGCCGCGTGGGCGGATTGACGGAAGTCGGATCATCTGTGCAGCTTTCCAGCTATGGTGAGGTTGTTGAGGTCAGCGCAATTGTCGGATCTGGCCAGCGCAATGGCGTGGACATGCCGTGGGGGACCGAACCGGTTTACGGGCATTTCGGCCTTGATCTAACAGGTCAGAATGGCGGTGTGGTGCGCATCGATGATCTTCAAATCGAAGATATTACAAGTGCGTTCGTGGTTAATATGATGGCGCAAGTTGATGTGCGTGATTTTGGTGCTGTTGGTGACGGCGTTACCGATGATACTGCTGCCTTTAATGCGGCAAATGCGGCGTCGGACGGTCGGCAGGTGTTGATCTCAAAGGGGACGTATTTGCTGAACGGGGATGTCACTTTTGACGCCGAAACCCGGTTCGAGGGCAAAGTTACCATGCCCGCAAATGCGATTTTACAGCTGCGCCGCAATTTCGATTTGCCAAACTATATTGACGCTTTCGAGAATGAGGAAATTGCCTTTCGTAAGGCCTATCAGGCGCTCTTGAACAATGCCGATCATGAATCTTTGGATATGGGTGGTCGCAAGGTTTATGTGACCGGTCCGATTGATATGCAGGCGGCCACACCCGAACGGACAAGCTATGCCACACGCCGGGTTATTCGCAATGGTCAGCTAGAGGCGGCCAGCGGAGGTGACTGGGATACGGTCACTGTGACCTCGAACGCGACATACTCGCCGTCACAAGCGCGTAAACTGACCAATGTCACCAATATTGCGAATGTGCCGGTCGGTGCGCTGGTATCGGGGGCCGGTGTCGGGCGTGAAATCTATGTGCGGTCAAAAAACGTGGCCAGCAAAGAGATCACCCTGAACTCGCCACTTTATGATGCTGCCGGCACGCAGAACTACAGCTTTTCGCGGTTCCAATACATGCTGGATTTCAGCAACTACGGATCGCTGAGCAAATTTGTGCTGTCTGACATCGAAATCCAGTGCAACAACGTGGCAAGCGGCGTGAACCTTGCGCCCTCGGGGATCACATTCCATATGCGCGATTGTTTTGTTTCGCGTCCGAAAGATCGAGGTGTCACATCAATTGGCGGCGGTTGTCAGGGTATGTTTATCGACCGGTGTCAGTTCTTGTCATCAGAAGACAGTTTGAACGTTGCAGACCGCACCACCATCGCGCTCAACTGTAACGCTAACGATGTGAAAATTCGCGATAACCGGGCCACGCGGTTCAGGCATTTTGCGCTGGTGGCAGGACAGAATAACATCATCACCGGCAATCACTTTTTCCAAGGGGATACGGTAACCAATGGTATCCGTTCTGCGGGGTTGATCCTTGCCGCACAACACACGGCGTCAGTGGTTCAGGGCAACTATATCGACAACTGTTTTATTGAATGGACGAATGAGCAAGATCCGGCACCGGATTACAGCAACGAGTATTCATTTAGTTCGTTGGGGATCACCGGGAATATTTTCCTGTCGGGCGAGGTCGCGCCGTGGTTTAGCTATATCGTGATCAAGCCGCACGGATCGGGGCATGTGATCAACGGTCTAACGATTAACGATAACCGGTTCCGCAGTCTTAATGGCTGGATCGAACGGGTCGAACGGATCGATACCAGCTTTGCCGACATGGATTTTTCACGCATGCGTAATATTGAAATGTCCGGCAATTCGTTTCACGGCGTGAGCTATCCCGTGGCAAACCCCGTGCTCGTCGAGCATACGCAATCCAGCAGATCGCAGAACTGGACGGTAGATATTTCCCAACGCTTCCCCTTTGGGGGGTGGGCGATTGCTGTGGATAGCATCACGATGGACGGGCCAATACGGAATGCATCAAATGCGGCGCAGTTCACGACACCTTATGTGCTGACCGACCAAGGCCCGAACCGCGATTTGCTGAACCTTGTTTGGAACACCAGCGTCAAGGGCTCCATCTTCTTGCAGGCACGCATGGACAAACGTTAACGCGGCGGGGCCTTTCGCAGTAATATCGCGAAGGGTCCTAAAGATCTCTCCAGAATGAAATTTTGAAAGCCGAATTATCAGAGTTACCAAGTTGGGTTTCTACGCCAAGTTGCAGCCTGTTCTCTGGTCTGTTTTTGAGCGGTTTGAACACCAGCGAAGGCGCGATAGACGTTGCACGGGTATCAGGTGCTGCTGCGTGAAAAACCTGTACCATCCCAGCTATTCGATCATTGAAGTTCAGGCCAATGGTGCTGTCGATTTTCACAATCTGCTCCGCATAAATTTTATAAGCGTGATCCTCGTAGTAATAGTAAGTATCGATGAAAAGCGATGCATCAACCGTCATCCATCCGCTTAATCGCCCAAGCTGATACCCACGCCCCCACGAAATCCCGGCCCGGAAATTGGGACGTACGATGTCACCGGACCACGCGGCCCCTATACCCAGTTCATAGGCCCAAACACTTGGCCGGTCGCGCCTGCCGATAGGACGACGCAGAAATATCATTGCAGTCCCTGACTGAACCCCGTTTGCAAATGCATAAAAATTGGATTCGGCACCCAGCGTCAGGCGGTCACTTACGCCATACTCAAGGTATGTGCTCTCTGAGAAATCCTGTAAAAGCGTGGCGCTGAGTGTCGTCGATGAATATCCGCTGCCCTTTTCGCGCATCCACGCGCCAGCATTTGCGGGTGAGGTGCTGAGAAAAACTAACACAATCGCTAAGATACAAAGCATGTCTGAAGCACCGCCCTTTCGGGGAAAACATGCTCAATTGTGCTTAACAAATTGCTTACGGTTTTAAATGGATTGTCCAAAAGAAAAGGGCCTGCAGAATGAACTGCAGACCCTATTCGTCACGTCACGTAGAATTAGACGTTGATCGTGCCACCGCGTGGGCCGGCAAGCAGCCATACGATAAAGCCAACCACTGGGAATACCAGAATGCCGACGATCCAGAGGATTTTTGCCAGCGTTGACGCACCGGAGCCGATGACTTTGACGATCGCATAAATGTCAGCGATCAAGATGATGAGGCCTAGAATGCCATATTCCATTGCTGTTCTCCTTGTGAGTTGCTCTGGGTAGTCAACTGCCAAAAGGATGAATTCGTTCCAATTCTCACAAAAAGAACTTCAATTTTTAGCGAGCAGACGCGCCCGCTCGCCAAAATCAGGGGCAGATATAACGCCGCCCGGTGCGATACGGCCTTAACGTATTAACGTTTTTTGCCGCCATATCTGGATTTGCCGCCGCGCATACCGCCCCGTCCGCCGGTTGATCGCCCCGACGCTTTTTGTGCATCGTCAACGGCCTTATCCACCGCATATTGCCGCGCCATCGGGTCGTCTGCAATCGCTAGATCGACAGCCTCAAGCCGTTTCACCTCGTCACGTAAACGCGCAGCTTCTTCGAACTCCAGATTTTCGGCGGCCTTGCGCATATCGGTGCGCAGCCCATCCAGAACGGTCTGCAAGTTGCCACCAGCCAAGGGGTTGTCGATCTTGGCGGTTACGCGGCTCATGTCCACATCGCCCTTGTAGAGGCCGGCCAAAATGTCTTCGACGTTCTTTTTGACCGTGGTGGGGGTGATGCCGTGTTCTTCGTTATAGGCGACCTGTTTAGCGCGGCGCCGGTCTGTTTCGCCGATTGCGCGCCCCATCGAACCGGTGATGCGATCGGCATACATGATCACGCGCCCATCGGCATTGCGCGCCGCGCGGCCGATGGTCTGGATCAATGACGTCTCAGAGCGCAAGAAACCCTCTTTGTCGGCGTCCAGAATGGCGACCAGCCCACATTCGGGAATGTCCAAGCCCTCGCGCAGAAGATTGATGCCGATTAGCACGTCAAATGCGCCCAAACGCAGATCGCGCAGGATCTCGATACGTTCAATCGTGTCGATATCGCTGTGCATATAGCGCACGCGAATGCCCTGCTCGTGCATGTACTCGGTCAAATCCTCGGCCATGCGTTTGGTCAGAACCGTGCAAAGCGTCCGGAACCCGTCAGCCGCGACCTTGCGCACCTCGTCCAACAGATCATCGACCTGCATTTCAACGGGGCGAATTTCGATCTTGGGGTCAATCAGGCCGGTGGGACGAATGATTTGTTCGGTAAATACACCACCGGTTTGTTCAATTTCCCACGCGGCGGGGGTGGCGGATACGAACACCGATTGCGGACGCATGGCATCCCATTCCTCGAACTTGAGGGGGCGGTTATCCATGCAAGACGGCAGGCGGAACCCGTGCTCAGCCAGCGTGAATTTGCGCCGATAGTCGCCTTTGTACATCCCGCCGATCTGCGGCACCGAAACGTGGCTTTCGTCTGCAAATACAATCGCATTATCGGGGATGAATTCGAACAATGTGGGGGGCGGTTCGCCCGGTGCCCGGCCCGTCAGATAGCGCGAATAGTTTTCGATACCGTTACAGACGCCCGTGGCTTCCAACATCTCGATGTCGAAATTACACCGCTGCTCAAGCCGCTGCGCCTCAAGCAATTTACCTTCGGCTACAAGCTGATCCAGCCGCATCCGCAGCTCTTTCTTGATGCCGATGATGGCCTGATTCATCGTGGGCTTCGGCGTCACATAGTGGCTGTTGGCGTAGACGCGAATTTGGTCGAAACTGCCAGTCTTTTCCCCCGTCAGCGGGTCGAATTCGGTGATGCTTTCCAACTCCTCGCCAAAGAAGGACAGCCGCCAAGCGCGGTCCTCAAGGTGAGCCGGAAAAATCTCGAGCGAATCGCCGCGCACCCGGAATGTACCGCGCTGGAACGCGGCATCATTGCGTTTGTAGGCTTGGGCGATCAAATCGGCGATGACCTTGCGCTGGTCATAGGATGCGCCGACCTTAATATCTTGGGTCATCGCACCGTATGTTTCGACAGACCCGATACCATAGATACACGACACCGACGCGATGATGATCACGTCATCGCGCTCAAGCAGTGACCGCGTGGCCGAGTGGCGCATCCGGTCGATCTGTTCGTTGATTTGCGATTCTTTTTCGATGAACGTGTCAGACCGCGCCACATAGGCCTCGGGCTGGTAGTAGTCATAGTAGCTGACGAAGTATTCGACGGCGTTGTCGGGAAAGAATCCTTTGAATTCGCCGTATAGCTGCGCGGCCAATGTCTTGTTGGGGGCCAGAATAATGGCCGGGCGCTGCGTTTCTTCGATGACTTTGGCCATCGTGAAAGTCTTGCCTGTACCGGTTGCCCCCAGCAGCACCTGATCGCGCTCGCCTGCTAGTACGCCTTCGGACAATTCCTTGATCGCCGTAGGCTGATCGCCTGCGGGGTCAAATTCCGTTGCCAATACAAACTTTTTGCCGCCTTCAAGCTTGAGGCGGTCACGCACATCGGGTGCGGGGTTTGATAACATCGGTAGCTTGCGTTCTGGCAAGCTGTCAGAGTGGGCGTAGGCCATAAGTACAGTCCTTTGGGGGTCGCCCCCTAAGGTGTCATGTTTTCGCGCAGGTTCAAGAGGCAGCCGCACGAAGCGGTCAGAAACCTCTTATTTTGTGAGGCGTTTGCGGTTGGCGCGAACCTTTTTGCTTACGGGTGCCATGGCAGCCGTCATGATCTGATCGGGGCGGCCCCCCGCCATCGCGGCCTTGGTCGCGGATTTATACGCTTGGGCCATTGCGGGGCCTTTTTCTTTGACCATCCGTGAATTTTCGCCGCTGGCATGAGGCATTAACCCTGCCATCCCCAGAATGCGCAGGGTCATCACGGTCTGCGTATCAACCCAAAGCGATGCAAATTGAGCATTAAGGGCAAATAAGTTCAGGGGGTTCATGCAGGTGCTCCGATGCGCTGGTGCTAAAGTATGCTGCAACGCAGCATTTGCAAGGTGTTTTATTTACAAATGCCAGTGATAACTTGATACCTAGGACTAAATGTCCGATACGTACGCCACCAAAGCGGAGAATTACCCATGCGCGCTCGCATCTACCAACCAGCACGAACAGCAATGTCATCTGGCACAGCCAAAACGCACGTTTGGCTGCTTGAGTTTGATCAGGAAAATGCGCGCGAGATTGATCCGTTGATGGGGTGGACATCGTCCCATGACACGCAAACGCAGGTGAAACTGCGGTTTGATACCAAAGAAGAAGCCGTTGAATATGCGCGTGATCACGGTATCGACGCTGTCGTGCAAGAGCCGCACAAACGTCGCTCAAACATTCGCCCCGGTGGTTATGGCGAGAATTTTGCCACAGCCCGCCGCGGAGCCTGGACCCACTAACTTCTGCTCCTATATTTACAAATGAACCATGCCTCAGACGCTTCCCATCGGGTGGCGTCTTGCTTTTTTCAGCCGCTGTTTAGCGTATTACTTTAAAGGCCGCCCATGACCATTACCCATCTTGTTACGCATTCCGGCGGTTTTCATGCTGATGAATTGCTGTCCTCCGTCATTCTGACGCGTCTGTTTCCGAAGGCTGAATTGGTGCGCAGCCGTGATGCGGCGTGGACCACAGCCGCGCCGGATAAGATCATCTATGACGTTGGTCGCGAATATGATGCTGATGCGCAAATATTCGATCACCACCAACGCCCCAATCCCCTGCGCGAAGATGGCCAGCCCTATAGTTCATTCGGGCTGATCTGGGCACATTACGGGCGCGATTATCTGCGCGACTTTGGTGTGCCTGACGCTGATATCGAAGATATCCATAGCAGTTTTGACAACGGGTTTGTTCTGCCGATTGATCTGGTGGACAACGGTGATCTGGCCCCTGTAACTGCTGGGCAGCTTGCCGGTCTGACCTTGCCCGCGCTTTTGGGTACGCTCAAACCCGTCTTTGACGACCGCAGCCCGGATGCCGATGATCACGCTTTTGCTGCCGCCCTGCCCATCGCCCGCGCCTTTATCGAAGGGTCGATTGCAGGCAAAGCAGCCAAGCGCCGTGCCGAGGCCGTTGTGCTGGACGCGATTGCGCAAGCAGGTCAATCGCGCGTGTTGGAACTGCCCATGGGTATGCCATTCCGCAAAGCGATTGAGACAGCCGGGGCCGATCATTTGCTCTTTGTCGTCCACCCCAGAGAAAGCGATTGGGCGATCACCGGCATTCGCCTGAGCGGCGACGGGTTCGAGCAGCGCGCCGATTTGCCCGCCGCATGGGCCGGTCTGACGGATGATGCGCTAGAGGCCGCTTGCGGCGTCAAAGGTGCGAAGTTCTGCCACAATGGTCTGTTCATCGCCGTTGCATCCACACGCGAAGCCGCACTTGAGATGGCTGATCTGGCGGTCCTGAACGCGATGTAACTTTTGATCTGCCTTGCCCTTACCCGCCACCGGGATAGACTGAGCGGCATCAAAGGGCGGGGGCTTGCGTGAACGATCAACTTAGACAACTGCCCCAGATCGAGGCGATGCTAGCCTATCCCACAATAGGCGCATTGGTCGATGCATATAGCCGTGATGAAACCGTCACCGCCCTGCGCCTGACCTTGGGCAACTTGCGCCATACGATCACCAAGGGCGATCCGGTGCAGCTTCCTGATTTCGCGGAAGATGCCTTTGCCGACAGCCTGCGGAAGGTGATCAAGCAAGAGCGGCGGATGAACCTGCGCGCCGTGGTCAATGCGACGGGTATTATCATCCACACCAATTTGGGCCGCGCCCGCCTTGCGCCGCAAGCGATTGATGCCATGCACGATGTGGGGCTCAACGCTTCAAACCTCGAGCTGAACCTGACCACCGGCAAACGCGGATCGCGCTATGATCATGCGGAGGCGCTGATTTGTGAACTGACAGGCGCTGAGGCCGCGTTGATCGTAAACAATTGCGCAGCTGCCGTTGTGTTGGGACTGATGGGCACGGCGATGGGGCGCACGGTTGTCGCCTCGCGGGGCGAGCTGATCGAGATCGGCGGATCGTTCCGGCTGCCCGATGTGATCGCGCAAAGCGGGGCCATTCTACGCGAAGTCGGTGCGACCAACAAAACCCGCCTAAGCGACTATGCCGATGCCATTGATGATAACACTGCCGTTCTGCTGAAAAGCCACACCAGCAATTTCAAGATCGTCGGCTTTACCTCGGCCCCGGACCGGCGCGATCTGGCCAAACTGGCCCAAGACCGGAACCTGATTTTGATGGAGGATTTGGGCAGCGGTGTCCTGTTCGATCTGTCGCCTTATGGGATGACGGACGAACCCGTTGTTGCTGATATTCTAAAAGCTGGCGTGGATGTTGTGATGTTCTCCGGCGACAAATTGCTGGGCGGACCCCAAGCCGGTATTATCGCGGGCAAGGCGGATGTGATTGCAAAACTCCGGTCGCATCCCTTGCTGCGGGCCTTGCGGATCGACAAGCTGTCCCTCGCCGCGCTCGAGGCAACGTTGCGTTTGTACCGCGCGCCGCATGATCCCTTCGATACCATTCCCGTCCTCAAGATGCTGTCAGAACCATTGACTGATGTGCAGGCGCGAGCCGATGTGCTGGCGGGGCTGCTAGACGGTCTGGTTGCCACCTCGGTCATGCCATCTGACGCCTTTGTCGGGGGCGGGTCGCTGCCGCAACAAGGGCTGCAAAGCTTTGCGGTCAGCATTGCCCATTCTGACATGACGGCAGACGCCTTGGCCGATGCATTGCGCCATGCGCCGGTGCCGGTGATCGGCCGCATTCACCAAGATCAGATTTTGCTGGATATGCGCACGGTGACGGATGCAGAGCTGCCGCTGGTCGTCGATGCCATCGGCCAAGCGCACGCGAAATGACCTCTGCCTGCGTCATCGTGATCGGCCATGTGGATCACGGGAAAACCACGCTGGTGCGCCGGTTGACGGGTATGGAAACCGACACCTTGGCGCAGGAAAAGCAACGCGGGCTGTCGATCAATCTGGGCTTTGCTTATTGTCGTTACCCATCTGGCATCGTTGACCTGATCGATGCGCCGGGCCACGAGGATTTTATCCGTGCGATGGTCGCAGGGGCCACGGGCGCACAGGCGGCGCTGCTGGTGGTTTCCGCTGTCGATGGCATCGCGGCCCAAACACTTGAACATTTACGCATCGCGAAGCTGCTGGGTGTCCCCGTCCGGTTCGTGGCTGTGACGAAATGCGATGTTCAGAACGCCGGTGATCTGAACGCGGGGCTTGCAACAATCCGCGATGGGCTGAACGGTTTGGGTCTGGGGGACGTGCCGATAATCCCTGTTGCTGCGGATTCAGAAGCGGGCATTCAGTCCCTGCATCACCGGCTGAAACGGCTCTTGGCTGAGGTTCCGAAGACGCAAAGCCATTCCGCAAGTTTTCTGCCCGTCGATCGCGTTTTCACGGTGCAGGGTATGGGAACTGTTGTGACTGGCACGTTGCTGGGTGGTGATCTGGCTGTGTCCGACGCGATCACCTTGCACCCGCACAACCGACCCGTAACGATCCGCGGCCTGCAATCGCGCGGTGCTGCAAGGGAACGGGTGACCCATGGGGAACGCACAGCGGTCAATCTTCGTGGCATCGCGGCCGAGGAGATTACGCGCGGCGATGTTCTGGCAGCAGGTGGTCTATGCGCGCCAAGCTCTTGCATGGATGTGGAACTGACGCTGCTGCCGGACGCGCCGAAACCGGTCAAGCATATGTCCGACGTTCGGGTACTTTTTGGCACGACACATGCCGTGGCGACCCTGCGGCTGATGGGCGGGGGGCAGGTCGAGCAAGGATGCGCTGCATTCGCGCAGTTACGTTTTGGCAAACCAGTCACGGGGTATGCCGGTCAGCGGATGATCGTTCGCAGCTTGTCACCTGCGGATACGATTGGCGGCGCTGTGATCCTTGATCCGTTCTCAACCGGCGTGAAGTCCGGTGATAAAAAGCGGTTGGCGGTGATGCAGGCGACCTCTGGCGGTGATGTCCTTGCAATCGCCCATGCGCTTTGTGCGCAGGGGCGGGGCAGCGCGATGCTGGCTTACGCCGCCCGGATTGCGCAGCAAAGCGAGGCGCGTGTGTTATCCGACCTGGGTACCGCATTCGAGGTGATCGGAAGGGGAGAAATTGCCCCGGCTCAAGCGATCGCGGATGCGCAAAACGATCTACTCGCAAAACTGAAAGCCTTTCACGCGGCGCATCCGCTGAAACGCTATGCTCCGCGCGGTGAAATGATGAACCGTGCCCTATCGCCCTTGCTGGGCCAATTCGTGGAAAATAGCTTGGCCGTGTCAGAGGACATCCGCATCGCCGAAGGTCAGATAGGGCTGGCCAGCTATGATCCTGCTGCGGTCATGACGCCGCTGCAAAAAGACCGGATGGTCGAGATTGAAACGCAGCTAAGGGACGGAGGGACCACCCCGCCCGGCCTAAGCGAGATTGTGCAATCCAATGAGGACGCGGATCTGGTCGAGGTGTTGATTGCCAGTCAGTCAGCCGTTGCAATGGTCAATGTGGGTTTGAACCAGCAGCTGGTCTTTCATACGGCATCGGTCTCGGATGCAGCGCATGCCTTGCGCGAGGTATTCCCGCCCCCGACGCGGTTTACCACCAGCCAAGCACGCGAGGCGTTGAACACCAGCCGTAAATTCATCGTCCCGCTGCTTGAATATTTTGACGCCGCAAAAGTGACGCAGCGTGATGGAGACCTGCGCGTGATGGCTGGGCCTGCCGATTGATCTTTCACCCACCCGCGCCTGCCGCTAGGGTCCGCCCAAACGGAGGTGACTGGAGTCTGGTGGCTTCCCTGGTCTTCAAAACCATGGACGCGTCGACAAGGCGCGTGGTGGGTTCGATTCCCATCCACCTCCGCCAAGTTTCTGGACATTCGCCCCAAACCTCCATCAATGTGCAAATGCATACTTGGGAGGGTGGCAGATGATCGATGCAGCGCGGGCTTTCACACTTAGTAATCTTGACGGGACACCCTACGTTTTTGACGGCACAGGCCCAAGCCTGGTGTGTTTCGTGAAAGACGATTGCGAAACCTGCAACATCGCAGGCCCGGTTCTTGAGGGGCTTTTCAAGGCCTATGGCGGCGGCATCAATATGGTCGCGCTGGGGCAATCCGGCGATAAAAACGCAGATTTTGCGCAGCGTCACGGCCTGACAATGCCCGTGTTGGGTGATGCAGGATGCAAGGTGTCTTTTGATTGGGATATCGAAATTGTGCCTGCCGTGTTCTGGATTGATGCAGATGGCAATGTCGTCACCAAATTCGAAGGGTTCGTGCGTGACGACTGGCAGGCCCTGTCCGATCAGATTACCATTGAAACACGCCAACCCGTTGCGCAAATCGATTGGGATAGCTTGCCCGCGTGGCGGCCCGGTTGCGGATCAAAACACTTTGACCCCGAGATTTACGACAAGCTGCGCGCCGAAGCGGACGGCAGCGTTTTGCGTGCCCGCAAGGTAGAGGTCGCCAGCGGTGATGATGTGGCCGAGTTTATGTTCGATCAGGGGTTTTCGGATGGTTTGCCACTGGTGCCGCCGACACCTGAACGGGTGATGCGGATGCTTGCAGGCACCCACCGCGACCCGCAAGACTTGGTGGCAACCGTGCCCCCGAACATGGGTGTTGGCACGGTCGAAAAAATCGCGATCAATGCGGTGATGGCCGGCTGCAAACCGGAATATCTGCCCGTGGTAATTGCCGCAGTCGAGGCCGTTTGCACCGATGAATTCAACATCCACGGGGTCACAGCAACCACAATGGGGGCGGCCACGGTTGTGATTGTGAACGGGCCTGTGGTGGACAAGATCGGCATGAACGCGGGCCTTGGCGCGATGGGGGCGGGTAACCGTGCCAACGCCACAATCGGGCGCGCGTTGCGGTTGGTGATCCGCAATGTCGGCGGGGCGACGACGGGGGGCGTTGAACGGTCAACGCTTGGCAACCCGATGAAATACACCATGTGCTTTGCCGAGAATGAGGCCGTGTCGCCGTGGGATCCGCTGCATGTTGAACGGGGCTTCAAGGCAGACGATTCCGTTGTGACCGTTTTTGCGATGACGGGCGGCCCTGTGCATATCGTCGACCAGACATCGCGTAAACCGGATCAGATTGCAGGGTCCTTGGGGCAGGGGCTCGAAGGGGTGTTCATGCCCAAGCTGCATAACCTGCCCATCGACGCGCTGCTGGTCGTGTGCCCCGAGCATATCAACACGCTGACCGTTGATGGGGAATATTCCAAAGACCGTCTGCGGGATCGCATTCAAGAGGTCACATCCCGACCCCTAAGCGAAATGGTGCAGGACGATCATTCGGGCGCGGGGATTCCCGTTGCTGATGCCAAGAAGATGGATCCGGAAAAACTGGCCAAGCTCGCCCCGAAATTCGCAGGCAAAGAATATATCCACATCGTTGCCGCAGGCGGCGATGCAGGCAAGTTTTCGTCGGTCTTTCATGGCTGGGCCACGGGGGCTGTGGGGTCAATTTCCGTTTCCAGAAAGATCGATCTGGGATAACATAGGAGTAAGAGGAGGACATGAATGACAATAATTCTCGACCCGACGGATGAACGCATCCCGGTCGCGCGTCAGATTGCCGAACGAACGGGGTCTGTGCAGGGGGTTGTGGGGTTGCTGAACATCAGTAAGCCACGCGGCAATATCCTGCTGGATGAGTTGGACCGTTTGCTGGCAGAAGGCGCGCCCGGCGTAGAAATCCGGCGCTATACCAAGCCGACATTCGCCAAGCCATGCCCTGACGCATTGCGCCATCAAATTCGCGATGAATGCGATTTCTTGGTAGAGGCATTGGCGGACTGAGGATCATGTACCACGTGCAGTATGCACGATACAGTCTGGTTTGAAATCCAGGGGATCCCATCCGTTTCTGTCGCCTCAAGCGCATTTGGCCAAGCTGCTGAAACACAGCGCAAGGCGCTTGGTATGGAAGGCGCGCGATATGTCTTGGTGCCGCATCCTATTCAGGATGCTACCGATGATGAAATGCGCATCAAAGCGCGCGAAGCCTATGATCAGATCATGGCAGCGTTGCGCGAAAAGTGAAATTAAGGCGGCGCAGGGGAAACCTTGGGCCGCTTTTACAGTTCTGCGATCCAGCCCGTCTCGGTCATGTCTGGGCTGAGCCACAGCATATCATTGGCGTGATTACGCGAGGGCGGGCTGCGCAACATCCCAGCAGGGATCGTGGTTGCGCGTGCCAATGCCTTTTCAAGCGGCTCTTTGACGTCCTCAACCATTACGCGGATCGCCTGCGGCATTGTCAGGTCAGCACCGGCAAGGGTGCCGTCCGCTAGTGTGAGCCTACCATCCTTGCGTAGGATTTCACGGCCGTTCAACTGAAAGCTGGTGATGTCTGACCCCGCCGTCGCCATGGCGTCGGTCACAAGGAAGATATCGTTTTGCCCGGTTTTTGAGGCTAATGCAGTACGGATCATCGCGGGATGCACATGCACACCATCGGCAATCAGTCCGCAGGCCGCCATTGGGTGGCTAAGCGCAGCACCCACCAGACCGGGCGCGCGGGCTTGCGCTTGGCTCATTGCGTTGAACAGGTGGGTGGCGCAGCGTGCGCCTGTGTCAAAGGCCGCCATGGCCGTATCGTAATCACAATCGCTGTGGCCCAGCGATACGATGATCCCGGCACCCGCCAGCGCCCTGATCTGCATTTTGGTTACGTTTTCGGGGGCGACGGTGACCATCAGATTGGGAATATGGTCGGCTGCATCCAAAAGCATGCGTAGATCGCTGTCCTGCATGGGGCGGATCAGGGTGCCGTCATGCGCGCCTTTGCGTGCCACGCTCAGATGTGGCCCCTCGAGGTGCAGGCCCGCGATGCCGGGGATGCGTTGGTCAACCGCGTCCGTAACGGCCTTGATCGCTGCGGCAGTTTGGGTGGGCGTGTCGGTAATTAACGTGGGCAGGAACGATGCCGTGCCCAGCCCACGATGCGCCGCTGCAATGGTGGCAAGGGTTTGTACGCTCGGCGCGTCATTGAACATCACACCGCCACCGCCATTGACCTGTAGGTCCACAAACCCTGACAGCAGTATTCCGCTATCTAAGCTGTGTGTCGGGCAATCTCTTGGCAGGTCTTGAGGTGCGATGATGCGCGTTTCGCCATTCGGCAACACCAACAACGCATGGTCGTTCCATAGGGCCGCACCGTCGAAAATACGCGCGCCGATATAGGCCGACCGCGCTTGGGTCATTGCGCCGCTGCGCTTTTGGCGAGGGCAAAGGCACCATCGACAGCACGCCCTTTTGCAGGAGCCAGATTGACGGTCGTCTGGGCGGGTAAATAGGGCGCATAATGCGGCCCGACCCCGCCTGCCAGACAGAGCAGATCGTTCGTCTGGTATTCCAGAGCCGCAAGCGCGTTTTGCAGGTAATCCGCGCCGCGCTGCATCAGCATTGTGCCAATCGGATCACCCGCCGCTGCGGTTTCTACCACGTCGGGGGCAAGGGTGCCGAAATCGCCGGGCCGCGCCTTGAGGCTGAATTGCACGATGCCAGCCGCGCCGCCAAATTTGGCCAACATACGATCCGACAGGGCACTCGTCGGGACGATACCATCGACGGCCAGCAACGTCTGTTCCAATGCGCCATGTCCCAGCCAAGCGCCAGACGCTTGATCAGACACCTGATAACACCAGCCGCCAATGCAGGTCTGCGCCTGATCACGTTGCCGCGCAATGATCGTGCCGGTCCCGAGCGCCAGAACATATCCGTCTTCCGCACCGATAGCCCCGACGATTGTGGTGGTCGTGTCTTCGGTTACCACGCTTTTGCCAAAGGGCAGCGCGTCTGCAACACGTTTGCCAATGTCCGGCCCCGTAAAGCCTGCCAGCCCCAGATGGGCAACGGCATGATTGATTTGCGCGGCGTCTTGGCCCGCGTCCTTTACCGCCTCATGGGTCGCTTCGATAATATGCGCGATCGCCTCGTCAAAATTAGTGCTGACATTGGCGCGGCCGCCTTTGGCCTCGGCCAATATGCCGTCTTGGGCTGTGCCGACCGCAACGCGGCAGCCGGTACCACCGCCATCGACGCCAATGATAAAAGGGGGGTGTTGATCCATCATAGAGCTTGTCTAAGATACCTGTTTTGTGGGGGAAAGGATATTTTCTCGGTTCGCGCAAAAGCGTTCGAGCAAGTCCATTTGCAAATTGCATATTTAGATGTTAAGTTAGCGCTAACATTAATCGAGCAATCCTATCTTTGACAGCCCAGATTGATAGTGAGGAAATAATTATGCTGAATGAAACCGTCGCGCGCGTCACCGATCGCATCATCGAAAGAAGCGGCGCGGGCCGTCAGGCCTATCTTGCCCGTATGCATGGCGCGGCCGAGGCGGGTCCGGCACGGGCACATCTGTCTTGCAGCGGGCAGGCCCATGCCTATGCGGGCGCAGGCGCAGACCAAGCCGCACTGGCCACGCAATCAGCGGGCAACATCGGCATCATAACCACTTATAATGACATGCTGTCGGCACATCAGCCGTTTGAACGCTTTCCCGAACTGATCCGCGATGCGGCCCGCGCGGCGGGGGGGACGGCACAGGTTGCGGGCGGTGTTCCCGCGATGTGCGACGGCGTGACCCAAGGGACGGCGGGGATGGAACTGAGCCTGTTTTCGCGGGACATCATCGCCATGGCAGCGGGCGTCGGGCTAAGCCACAACACATTCGATTCCGCGATTTACCTGGGGGTCTGCGACAAGATTGTGCCGGGGCTGGTCATTGCAGCGCAGGCGTTTGGGCATCTGCCAGCGGTGTTTTTGCCAGCAGGTCCGATGACCTCGGGCATCTCGAACGATGCGAAGGCTGAAGTGCGTCAACGCTTTGCCTCGGGCGATGCAACCCGAGAAGAGCTGATGGCGTCGGAAATGGCGGCCTATCACGGGCCGGGCACCTGCACATTCTATGGCACCGCCAACACCAACCAGATGCTGATGGAGTTCATGGGTCTGCACCTGCCGGGTGCGTCCTTTGTGAACCCGAACACGCCGCTCCGCGATGCCCTGACGATTGCGGGTACGCAGCGGGCCTTGGCAATCAGCCACTTGGGCAACAGCTATACGCCAGTATGCGATGTCTTGGATGAAAAGGCATATGTTAACGGCATCGTGGGGCTGCATGCGACGGGCGGGTCGACGAACCTGTTGATCCACTTGGTTGCGATGGCGCGCGCGGGTGGGATCATTCTGGATTGGCAGGATTTTTCCGATCTGGCCGATGTGACCCCGCTGCTGGCGCGGGTCTATCCAAACGGTTTGGCCGACGTGAACCATTTCCATGCGGCCGGTGGTTTGGGCTATATGATTGGTCAGTTGCTCAGCGGCGGGTTGCTGCATGACGATGTGAAAACCATCGCCGGTGACGGGCTTGATCGCTATACCCAAGACCCCAAGCTGAAAGACGGCGGGGTTGAATGGGTCTCTGGCCCGACCGAGACATTGAATGATAAAATCTTGCGTCCCATGGGCGACCCTTTCCAGCCGACCGGCGGGCTAAAACGCTTGTCGGGGTCCTTGGGCAATGCCGTGACCAAAGTGTCGGCGGTTAAGCCTGAACACCGGATCGTCGAAGCACCTGCGCGGGTGTTCCACGATCAAGAAGCGGTGAAAGAGGCCTATAAGAATGGCGAGTTCACCAGCGATGTCGTCGTGGTTGTCCGCTTTCAGGGGCCAAAAGCCAACGGCATGCCCGAACTGCACAGCCTGACGCCGGTGCTGGCCAACCTGCAAGCCAAGGGGTTGAAGGTGGCGCTGGTCACGGATGGGCGGATGTCTGGCGCGTCGGGCAAAGTGCTTAGCGCGATCCATGTCTGCCCCGAAGCGTTGGATGGTGGCCCGATTGCCCGCATCCAAGACGGCGATATGATCCGTGTGGATGCCCGTGATGGCCTGCTGGAGGTCACAACGCCCGGCGCGCTGGACCGCGCGCTTGCCACTGCTGACCTATCGGGTAATGAATACGGCCAAGGCCGCGAACTGTTCGCGAATTTCCGCAAAACTGTAGGGGCCGCAGATGCCGGTGCCAGCAGCATTTGAATTGATCAAAGGACCATCCCTATGACCCCTCAAGCCGCAAGTGCCGCTGCTTATGACATCTGCAAACTCGCCCCGATCGTGCCGGTTTTGGTTGTGCATGAGGTGGCCCATGCCCGCCCCTTGGCCGAGGCGTTGATCGCCGGAGGGCTACCCGCGCTTGAGGTGACATTGCGCACCGATGCGGCATTGGACGTGATCGCAGAAATGGCCAGGGTCGAAGGCGGCGCAGTAGGGGCGGGCACATTGCTGACCCCTGACGACGTAAAGCGCGCTGTTGATGCGGGTGCGACTTTCGGCGTTTCGCCGGGGGCGACCGATACCTTGCTGCAAGCTGCCGAAGATCTGGATTTGGCGATGCTGCCCGGTGCTGCCACCGCGTCCGAGGCGATGCGCCTGCTCGAGCGTGGCTATGACATGCTCAAGTTCTTTCCGGCAGAAGCATCAGGAGGCGCACCTGCTTTGAAATCGCTCGCGTCGCCGCTGCCGCAAATCCGGTTTTGCCCTACGGGCGGGGTTAGCACGGCCAATGCGGAAAGTTATCTGTCACTACCGAATGTTGTTTGTGCAGGCGGCAGTTGGGTCGCGCCTGACGCGCTGGTGCGTGCTGGCGACTGGGATGCGATCACAAAACTGGCCCGCGCTGCCAGCCAGTTGGGCCGCTAAAGCGACGCCGCCGCGCGGCTGGCCTGATCATATTGGCCGGAGATGGCGCGCAGATGGGCGGCGATATCCCGCAGATCATCGCCTTTCATATCGGTGCGGTTTAGATTGTCGATCAGGCAGGTATTGCGCACGGCGCGATAGGCCTCGATCAGTTCGACACCGGTGGCTGAGGTGCGATAAAACACCTCTTTTCCGCGCTTGTCGGCCTCAAGCAATTCGGATTTGAGCAATTTTCGCAGGGCATAGTTTACCGTATGCGTGTCCTCGATGTTCAGCATAAAGCAGATATCGGTCAGCCGCTTTTCCCGGCCCCGGTGATTGGTGTTGTGCAGAACCAAAATTTCCAAAGGCGTCAGATCACAATTGCCCGCTGCCGCCATGCAGCGCGACATCCAGCGGCTGAAAGCATTATAGGCAATGATCATCCCGTATTCGAGTTCGGATGCTTCCCATCCTTCACCCTCGGCCAAGTGGCGCGAGGATACGATCCGGCGGGAAGGTTGTGATTGTCCGTCTGACATGAGGTTTCCAAAGCTGATTGTTGTTGTCGTTATGTTAGCGAGTTGCTTGCGTTTTGCAATGATGTGGCCGCCGCTCAACGGTATTTGATTTTAATACAAGTGGTCCAAATATAGACGCATTTCAACGATAGGTGATATCGGGTTGCCAGCGTACAGCTTCGAATCTGGTGATGATTTTTTTGGGTTGTTCTGTCCCATCGGGGCCAACACAGGAGAGTAAGAGATGCTTAAGGCTATAGCCGCCGTCGCGATTTTACTGTTGTCGCTGCCGCAGTCCGGCAGCGCGGAAGGGCGCGTGTATCTGGGCTATGGGCGACTGATCACCAATGACTATCTGGGTGACCTGCAAGACCGGGAACGGACCGGCGCGGTACAGTCATCGCGGGTATGGGGCCCGGAATGGACTGGCGCGTTGCCCAAAAAACTGGGCGAGCTGGTCGAACTGCGTCTGGGCGGCGAGGTGCTGGCACCTGCAAACCTGGCCAACCCCGCGTCCGGATCGCGGCCTTGGGCCGGGGCTATATCAGCGGGGATTCATACGCATTTCAAACCCAAGGATATCGAATACGCAGTTGGCGCATCGCTATACGTGACTGGCCCGCAAACCGGTCTGGACAGCTTTCAGCGTGAATTACACGAATTGATTGGTGACCCGCCCGCCTCTGAGAGCACCTTGGACAATCAGATCGAAAACGGCCTGCATCCCACAGTTCTGATTGAGGCCGCGCGTACAATCCCGATTGGCGAAAACAAAACGCTCCGTCCCTTTATTCAAGGCCAAGCGGGTGTTGAAACGATGATGCGTGCCGGCTTTGACGTGACATTCGGATCAGCTGCAAAAAACGCCTTTATGGTGCGCGACAGCACGTCTGGTCATCGCTATGAGGTGATCCAGAACGCCGAGGCCAAAGGCTATACCGTGGTCGCGGGGGCCGATTTCGCATATGTCAGTGAAAGCACATTCTTGCCGGAAAACCGTGGTTATATGCTGACGGATCACCGCGACCGGGTTCGGCTGGGCGTACATTGGCAGGGCAAGAAAGCATCGATATTTTACGGCGCGACATGGTTGGGAAAGGAATATGAAGCCCAGCCTGATGATCAGGTCATTGGATCGCTGAGAATTAATTTCTCGTTTTGAAATCAGCGCACAACCTATGGTGAATTCACCTTTACCTGCCGTAATGTGGTTGCCCTTGTATTTTTACACAACCTGCAAAAATTAGACCGCTACGCTCTTTGCATGTCGCGTTGTGTTTGCTACTCTAGCGGTAATAAAAAAACGATGAGGCAGCAGAACAGTGATGAAAACAGGCTTTCGAGGCATGTTTGTCATTAGCTGGTCACAAACAGAGATAGACGGGCTGGAAGCCGCGCCGGTGCAATCCCTTGAGGTAGGGGCCGCATGGGCATGGAGAGGCGATGCGACACGCGTTGACGGCCCATCTGATGTTTTGCGACTGGATCAGGCAGACGGCGCAGAAAAACTTCGCAAACGCGCGGCACGGATGGTGCACCGGTTGGTCGGTGCAGCGTTGGACAAAGACGCCCCGAAAGCGCGTGCAGATTACAGCGATGATTCCCTTCACAACTTGATGGATAATAGTTTCGTCGTCACCGATGGCGGCAAAAGCTATACCGTCACGCTGATCGACGTCGGCGAAGGCCGTCAGCCGCTTTTGATGTTCATCGATGATATGCCCCCGCGCAATTGCGATCTGTGGATCGTGCACCATAGCCTAAGCGCCACGTCACTGGGCAAGGCCACGCGGCAAAATGGCGGTGTGATCTGTTTCACGCCCGGCACGGTGATCCGGACGGGCAATGGCATGGCGCAGATCGAAGATCTGAAAGAAGGCGATTTGGTGCAGACCAAGGACAACGGTGTGCAGCCGGTGCGCTGGATCGGCAGCCGCCGGATGAGCGGCGCACGCTTGTTTTCGATGCCACAGCTACGCCCTGTCCGTTTTCACGCCAATGCGTTGGGGCTTGCCCGTCCAGATCAGGATCTGGTGGTCTCGCCCAGTCATCGCATGTTGATCACAGGGGATGCGGCCCAAAGCTTGTTTAACACCAGCGAAGTGTTGGTGACGGCGCGGGATTTGGTGAATGGCTCAAGCGTTACGATTGATGCGCATATGCGCGAAGTGACCTATATTCATCTGCTGCTGGATCAGCATCAGATCATGTGGGCGAACGGTGTGGAGACTGAAAGCTTTCACCCCGTATCAGCGGCGCTGGACAGTTTGGATGCCAAGGACCGTGAACGTTTGGCCGCGCATTACCCTGACCTCAACTCTGACCCGCAAAGCTATGGTCGCTATGCCCGCAGAAACCTGTCGATGTCGGAAGCCGCGATTTTGCAGCACGCGGCATAGGGTGGCTTGGGTTGCGATGCCGCTGCCCGGAAGCCCTTTAGCTGTCCGCGCGGCTGTCGATCAACGCTTTGATAATCGCCTTGGCGCTGTCGCTTGACCAATCCGCATCGCCGCGCAGACGCGCAATTTCGCGGCCCTCTGGGTCAAGGATAACTGTGATCGGCAGGCCAAAGACGCCCATCTGGCTGGCCAGTGCCTGTTTGGGGTCTTGGTGGCGGGGCAGGCTGTCAACGCCGGCTTCCTCAAAGAACCGCTTGATCCCTTCGGGTGAGTTGCGGCCGGTGGCAAGGGTCAGCACGCTAAAATCATCGCCGCCGAATTCTTTTTGCAACGCATTAAGCTGGGGCATTTCCTTGCGGCAGGGCGCGCACCACGTGGCCCAGAAATTCAGCAACACATATTTGCCGTGCCAGTCTTCCAAGGTCGCGCTGCCCGCGTTGTCAGCCAGATCAAAGGCCACGGTTGAGGTGGCCACAGGGGTGTCATGCACGACCAATTTCTTCATGTCGCCGTCCCGCAAGGCGGCGATGTCAGCTGTTTGCGCAAAGCTGGGGTTTGCACCGGCCAAAAGGGCCGTATAAACGAGCGCGAACATTATCTTTTTCATTTTCCCTCCGAGGGGTTGCCTGATGACCGATACGACTTCGAACAAAATGTGGGGTGGCCGTTTTGCCGCCGGACCAGACGCGATCATGGAGGCGATCAACGCCTCGATCTCGTTTGACCGGCGCATGGCCGCCCAGGACATTGCCGGGTCGCGCGCCCATGCCGCCATGTTGGCTGCACAAGACATCATCAGTGATAGCGATGCCGATGCCATTCGGAAAGGCCTGCTCACGGTCTTGTCAGAGATCGAAGGCGGCACGTTCGCCTATTCGACAGCGTTGGAAGACATTCATATGAACGTCGAGGCGCGCCTGAAAGAAGTCATCGGCGAACCTGCGGGCCGCTTGCACACAGGCCGGTCGCGGAACGATCAGGTCGCGACAGATTTCAAGCTGTGGACCCGCGACCAGTTCGATGCCGCCGAAAGCCGTTTGCTGGCGTTGATCCAAGCATTG
Source organism: Sulfitobacter marinus (assembly GCF_900116285.1). Classification (GTDB taxonomy): domain Bacteria; phylum Pseudomonadota; class Alphaproteobacteria; order Rhodobacterales; family Rhodobacteraceae; genus Sulfitobacter; species Sulfitobacter marinus. Next base: position 133,242 of record NZ_FPAJ01000004.1, read on the forward strand.
CTGGGCCAAGCCGAGGCTGGTGCCGATTGGGTTATGCCCGGTTTCACCCATTTGCAAACCGCGCAACCGGTGACGTGGGGCCATCATATGATGGCCTATGTCGAGATGTTTGGCCGCGATCTAAGCCGGATGCGCGATGCACGCGCACGGATGAATGAATCGCCTTTGGGGGCCGCTGCGCTGGCAGGCACGTCTTTCCCCATCGACCGCGACATGACGGCGCAGGCGCTTGGCTTTGACCGCCCGTCGGCCAATTCGCTGGATGCGGTTAGCGATCGTGATTTCGCGCTGGAATTCCTTGGGGCGGCGTCTATCTGCGCCATGCATCTCAGCCGTTTTGCCGAGGAACTGGTGATCTGGTCGTCGGCGCAATTCCGTTTCGTGACCCTGTCGGACCGGTTTTCGACCGGGTCCAGCATCATGCCACAAAAGAAAAACCCCGACGCTGCAGAGCTGATCCGCGCCAAGATCGGGCGCATCATGGGGGCCAATGTGGCGCTGATGATGGTGATGAAGGGGCTGCCGCTGGCCTATTCCAAGGACATGCAGGAAGACAAAGAACAGGTTTTTGACGCTGCCGACAATCTGATGCTGGCGCTGGCCGCGATGGAAGGCATGGTCAAAGACATGTCCGCCAACCGCGAGAGCCTCGCCGCGGCGGCGGGGTCCGGTTTCTCGACGGCGACCGATCTGGCCGACTGGCTGGTGCGGGTATTGGGCCTGCCGTTCCGCGATGCGCATCACATTACCGGATCGCTGGTTGCGCTGGCCGAAAAGAACGGCTGCGACCTGCCTGATTTGACGTTGGACGAGATGAAGACAGCCCATGACGGGATTACAGCCGATGTGTTTGACGTCTTAGGCGTGGAAAATTCCGTCAATTCGCGTATGTCATACGGGGGCACCGCGCCCGCACAGGTGCGCGCGCAGGTTGCCCGTTGGAAGGGGATCCTTGGATGAAACGCGCCGTTGCTATTGTTACGTTGCTAACCCTTGCCGCTTGCGGTGCGGACGGTGAGCCGAAACCACCGCAGGTGCACCAGCGCCAGCAACCCTCGGTGACGGAGCCGGGGGTAACTGTTTCGGGCTCTGCGGAATTCGGCGTCGTTCGGAATTTTTAGGTTGTCGATTTTGCGGATGATATATTTGGCGCTGGCCGTCTGGGGCGCGGTTCATCCAATGTATTATTTCATCGCATGGTTCAGCGCCAACGGGGTTGATATCATGGGCATGGTTGACGCATGGCATGCCAATGCGGCGTCCAGCGGGCTGGTTTGGGATCTGACCATTGCTGCCGTCACCTTGACCGTTTGGATTATCGCCGAGGTTGCCGTGCGGCGAAACTGGACAGCGCTGATTGCCATTCCCGCAACCTTTGGTATTGGGGTAAGCTGTGGCCTGCCTTTGTACCTATTTCTGCGGTCGGCCCCTGTAAAATAGCGTCGGAGCCTCCGGCGGGGATATTTGGGAGCCAGAGAAGATGGATCATTTCCTGTATCGCGACGGTGCGCTGTTCGCTGAGGATGTCGCCATTGCCGAGATTGCAGCGGCGGTAGGGACACCGTTTTACGTTTACTCCACAGCGACGTTGTTGCGACATTTCAAGGCGTTTGACGACGCGTTGGACGGTATGGACCATTTGGTGTGTTATGCCATGAAGGCCAATTCCAATCAGGCGGTTTTGCAGACCTTGGCCCAAGCGGGTGCTGGCATGGATGTGGTGTCGGCCGGGGAATATTTGCGTGCTAAGGCTGCAGGCGTGCCGGGCGACAAGATCGTGTTTTCCGGCGTGGGGAAGACCGCCGCTGAAATCCGGTTGGCGCTTGAGGGCGGTATTCGACAGTTCAATGTTGAATCCGAGCCCGAGATGGAAGTGCTGGACGCTGTTGCCCAATCCATGGGCGTGGTCGCGCCGATTACCATTCGCGTGAACCCGGATGTTGATGCCAAGACCCACGCCAAGATCGCCACAGGCAAATCCGAGAACAAGTTCGGCATCCCCATTGCGCGTGCGCGCGAGGTGTATGCCATGGCCGCCGGTATGGCCGGTCTAGAGGTGATCGGGATCGACGTGCATATCGGCAGCCAATTGACCGATTTGACCCCGTTCGAGATGGCCTATGACAAGGTTGCGGAGCTGACCGAAACCTTGCGCGCCGATGGTCATACGATCAAACGTCTTGATCTGGGGGGCGGTCTGGGTATCCCATACGAGCGTAGCAACGAGGCGCCGCCCTTGCCAAGTGACTATGGCGCGATGGTGCAGCGCAAGCTGGGTCATCTGGGTTGCGAGATCGAGATCGAACCGGGTCGTTTGATTGCGGGCAATGCAGGGCTGATGGTGAGCGAGGTTATCTATGTCAAATCTGGCGAGGGGCGCGATTTCCTGATCCTTGACGGTGCGATGAATGATCTGATCCGTCCTGCGATGTACGAGGCCCACCATGATATCGTTCCCGTGGTTGAGCCCGCCGCTGGGGCCGAGCAGCAACCCTATGATATTGTGGGGCCGGTCTGCGAATCCGGTGATACCTTTGCCAAGCAGCGTATGATGCCCAAGTTGGCGGCGGGCGACTTGGTCGCGTTCAGAAGTGCCGGTGCATATGGCGCGGTGATGAGCAGCGAATACAATTCGCGCGCCCTTATTCCCGAGGTGTTGGTCAAGGGCGATCAATTTGCGGTTATTCGCGCACGCCCGACCTTTGACGAAATGATAAATCGCGATACCATCCCTGAATGGCTTTGACCGCGCCCTGCGTGTCAGCCACGCGGGAGATCGGTGGCAATGGCCCCATTCAAACTGGATAATCAGCACCCCGGGCTTGCGAAAATTCGCGGGCCACTCAGGCTGACATGGGCGGGAATGTGGGCTGAAAGCCTTGTTCGGGCGCTGTGGCCGATGCTGACTGTCGCCTTGCTGGTGCTTGCGGCTCTGATGCTGGGCCTGCAAGATGTTGTCGCTTTGGACGTCGTTTATGGTGCCGCTGTCGTTGCGTTTGTCGCGGCCTGCGCGGCGCTGGTCTATCCCTTTCGCAATTTTGACGTGCCCACGCGTGCCGAGGCGCTTGCGCGGCTAGACGCCAGCCTGCCGGGTCGGCCTATTCAAGCTTTGATGGATGATCAGGCGATTGGCGCGGGCGATGCGGCGTCCATGGCGGTGTGGCAGGCCCACCAGAAACGCATGGTCGATCGGGCCGCAACGGCGCGGGCGGTGCCCGCTGACCTGCGGGTGTCGCGCCGTGATCCATATGCCTTGCGCTATGTTGCGCTGCTGTTTTTCGCGGTTGCGCTCGTGTTCGGGTCTGTTTTGCGCGTGGGGTCGGTCGCAGGCATGGTGCCCGGCGCTGGCGGTTTGGCCAGCGGTCCGGTTTGGGAAGGTTGGGCAGAGCCACCGCGCTATACAGGCAAGCCGACATTATATCTGGCCGATCTTGAGGACGGGCAGGTCAGCCTGCCCAAGGGTACGTTGATCACCGTCCGGCTGTATGGCGAGGTTGGCGCACTGGAGGTGGATGAGACGGTGTCGGGGCTGGGGCGACCTGCTGATGCCGAGCCAGCCTTGGTGCTGGATTTCAAAGTGAACCAAAGCGGTGAGATCATTATCGCTGGACCCGGTGGGCGCAGCTGGGACGTGGCGATGCTGCCCGATGCCGCGCCAAGGGTCGAGATTGCGGGCGATCCTCAGGTCGCAGCCTTGGGCGAAATGAGCCTGCCCTTTGCCGCCAGTGACGATTACGGTGTCGAGGCCGGTGAGGCGCGTATCAGCCTTGATCTGGCATCGGTTGACCGGCGCTATGGGCTGGCGATTGAACCGGAGGCGCGGCCTGACGTGATCGTTCCGCTGACCATGCCGATTGCGGGCGGGCGTAGAAGTTTCGAAGAAAACCTGATTGAGGACTTTTCCAAGCACCCGTGGGCGAACCTGCCGGTAAAAATAAGCCTGAGTGTTTTGGACGCGTCAGAGCAGCAATTTACCGCTGCGCCCAGTGACATGATCCTGCCGGGGCGGCGGTTTTTCGATCCGCTGGCTGCGGCGGTGATTGAACAGCGTCGTGATTTACTGTGGTCCAAGGCGAACGCGCCGCGGTTGGTGCAACTGCTCAAGGCGGTGTCGTATCGCCCGCAAGATGTGTTCCGGACCGAGACATCTGCCTTGCGCCTGCGTCGCCAGATTGACCGGTTGGACATTCGCGCGAAATACGGGCTGACCGATGACCTTCAAGCCGAGATTGCGGATGACCTTTGGGACTTGGCCATCGAGTTGGAGGAAGGGGTGCTGGCCGATGCGTTGGAGCGGATGCGTCGTGCCCAAGAGCGTTTGGCCGAAGCGATGAAAAATGGCGCGTCCAACGAAGAGATTGCCGAGCTGATGGACGAGCTGCGCCGCGCAACGGAAGAGTACATGCAGCAACTGCGTCGCCAGCAGGCCCAAGACGGCGAACAGCAGCAGCGCCAGCAAGGCGAAACGATGCAGATGACCCAAGACGATCTGCAACGCATGATGGACCGCATCCAAGAGCTGATGGAGCAGGGACGCATGGCCGAAGCCGAACAGGCTCTGCGCGAGTTGCAAGAGATGATGGAGAATATGCGCGTCACCGAAGGCCAGCCGGGCCAAGGCGGCGACAGCCCCGGTGAACAGGCGATGGAAGGCTTGGCAGATGCGCTGCGAGAGCAGCAAGAGCTAAGCGATGAGGCATTTCGCGACCTGCAAGAGCAGTTCAACCCGAACGGCGGTCAAGAGCAGCCTGGTCAAGAGGGCGACCAACAGCAGGGGCAGGAACAGGGCGCGGAGCAACAGCCGGGGCAAGGTGGGAATTCAATTGCCGAACGCCAGCGGGCGTTGCGCAACGAGCTAAACCGACAAGAGGGCCGCCTGCCCGGAGAAGGGGAAGCCGCGCGTGAAGCCTTGGACCGCGCCGGCCGGGCTATGGATGAGGCCGAGCAATCCTTGCGCGACAACGAACTGGCAGATGCCATTGACGATCAAGCCCGCGCAATGGACGCGCTCCGTGAAGGCATGCGCGCGTTAGGGGATGCCATCGCTCAAGAACAGCAACAACAGGCCGGCCAAGGCAGCGCAGAGGGCAACCAGCGCGCGGATCAGCGTGATCCGCTGGGGCGCGATCAATCCTCAAACGGGGGCGAAAGCACGCAGGGCGATTTGGCGTTGGACGATGACGCCTATGGCCGCGCGCGCGAATTGCTGGACGAAATCCGCCGCCGGTCAGGCGAGACCGAGCGCCCCGAGGTCGAGCGTGATTACCTTAACCGGCTTTTGGATCGATTTTAGGGCAAGCTAGTTGCCCGATTGGGAGGCTTTCGCCTCAAGCCACTGCAGGACGCTTTGTACCGAGTTGTCCAGCGATACACGCGCCTGATTAATTGTGGCGACATAGCTGGAAAGAAACGGCTGAAGCTGGGGAACGGCCTCGGAAATCTGTGCGGCAAAGATGTAGATAAGCAAAAGCAGCGCTGCCAATATGATAACCATCGCAAAGCCGCGCTTGAAGCCGCTTTGGCTTTTTGAACCTGCGCCCGCGGTTGTGTCTTCCAGATCAGGGTCCGCCGAGCGGCGCTCGTTACCGGTGCGTAGTGTTGAATTGATTTCCTCGATATCGGGCAAAAGATCGCGCCGTGATCCTGCCACCGCAGCGCTTGTTGCGGCGGCCGGGCCGCCTTCTGCGATAACGCCGCGCAACCGTGCGGTTCGTTCTTTAGCCTGCCGGGTACGTTCCTCGGGGTCAAGATCGCCTTGCTCATCGCCCAGACCAAGGTCAGGCTGGATTTCGAGTGTTTCTGCCTGTTTGTTCTGCCGGGCCAGCTTTTCGGCTTCGGCTTCCTGGCGCAGAATATCAGCGACCGATGGGTCCAACTTTCTGCGCGTGGGCGCAGAGGCGGGTTTGGCTGGCGGTGCGGCGGTTTCCTCGTCCGGTGTTGGCGCGGGGTCGCCCAGCTCACCGGGGGTGTCTTCTGGTGGATAATCAGGGTGATGCTGAAACCATGTTTGACCACAGTTGGAGCATTGTACGTCGCGCCCAGCTGTCGGCATCACATCATCGGGTACTTCGTATTGCGCATCACAATTGGGACAGATCAGTCTCATATCGCGTCACTACCCATTGAAAACTCCATCGTTTGCGCGTGTTTGCCACCATATGACTTAGAAAACGGCAGTAAAAGTGCAATCTTCACCGGGTGGGGTGTTCGGGTGCATTGAAACCTATGCGGTGCTGAGGCACAACAGTTCAAACGGATTGGGATATGCCTGTGATCGAATTTGAAAACGTGGCCTATAGTTACGGCGGAGGCGAGCTTTTGTCCGATATCTCGGTCAAGCTGGCACCGGGCTCATTTCACTTTCTGACGGGGCCTTCGGGGTCGGGTAAGACGACCTTGATGAAGCTGTGCTATGGCGCGCTGCTGCCGACGGCGGGCCATGTGACTTTGTTTGGCAGAGACGCGCGCAGCCTTGACCGCGACGACATTGCGATGACGCGGCGCCGTATCGGGGTCGTGCATCAAGATTGCCAATTCCTTAACCATATGTCTGTCGCCGAGAATATCGGACTGCCGTTAACTGTATCCGGCCGGCATGCAGAAACCGGCGGCGATGATCTGACCGAGCTGCTGGCCTGGGTCGGGCTGGCCAACCGCGCCGACGCGCTGCCCCCAGAATTGTCGGGGGGTGAACGGCAGCGCGCGGCCTTGGCCCGCGCCGTCATTATGTCGCCCGATGTGGTGCTGGCGGACGAGCCGACCGGTAATGTCGATTGGGAAATGTCGCAACGATTGCTAAGACTGCTGATCGAGCTGAACAAAATGGGCAAAACCGTGTTGATCGCGACCCATGATCTGGGCCTGATCCGCGCCACCAAGGCACATGTACAAGCCCGCGTGTTACGCATTGCCAACCGGCGCATTCAATTGGCGGGGGCAGATTTATGAACATGTTTCAATTTGCCATCGCAGCCCTATGGACAGGTGACCGGCAAGCAGACCGTGTGGTGCCGCCCTCTGGATTTACAGCGCAGCTGACCTTGTTTGCGGCGGGCACGATGGCGTTTCTAGCGGTTTTTGCGCTGGCGTTTTCATTAGCATCGGGTCGGTTGGCTACGATCTGGGGACAGGAACTGGCCCGCACGGCGACGATCCGTGTGGTGGCCCCCATCGACCAGCGCGCAGCCCAGACCGAAGCGGCCTTGCGTATTTTGGAAACGACCAAGGGCGTCGCCTCTGCCCGTGCGCTAACGGATGCGGAACAACAGGCCTTGCTGACCCCTTGGTTCGGGGCCGAGCTGGCTATTGATGCCCTGCCGGTGCCGCGCTTGATCGAGATCGTCGAGGATAACGAGGGATTGGACCCTGAAGGCCTGCGCTTGCGGTTGGCCGCCGAGGTGCCGGGGGCGGTTCTGGATAACCACAGCCGCTGGCGCGCGCCCCTGGTCCAAGCTGCATCGCGGCTGAAACTGCTTGGCTGGATATCCACGATCCTGATCACGGCCACATTGGCGGCGATGGTGACGTTGGCCGCAAACGCCGCGCTGTCGGCGAACGCGCAGGTGATTGCCGTGTTACGGCTGGTCGGGGCCACCGACAGCTATATCGCCCAGGCTTTTATTCGGCGTTTCACGTTCAGGGCGCTGTCCGGGGCTGCTACAGGAACGGTGTTGGGAGTGCTGGCCATGCTGCTGTTGCCCAGCAGTGACGACGTTGGCGGATTTTTGACGGGGCTGGGTTTTGAAGGGCGCGATTGGCTGGCCCCTGTGTTGATCCCGTTTTTGGCGGGGGCAGTTGCCTTTGCCGCCACAGGTGCCGCGGCCAAACGCACACTAAAGGAACTCGCTTGATGCTCCAATGGATACGATCGCTTGCGTTTGTCGCGCTGTCCACAATCGCCATGCCGATTTTTGGACTGGTCTATGCGCCGTGGGCGATGTTTTCGCTGCGCGGTGCCTATGTCTGCTGCAAAAGCTATTCGCGGTTTATTATGTGGCTGGCGGAGCATCTAGTTGGCATGCGCTGCGAGGTCCGCGGCACCCCCCCTCAAGGCGGGGTTCTGATCGCTGCAAAGCACCAGTCATTCCTTGATATCATGATGATCTTTCAGGCGGTCCCGTTGGGCAAGTTCATCATGAAAAAGGAAATACTGTGGACGCCGGTGATCGGGCAATATGCGAAGCGGATGAAGATGTACGCCGTTGACCGGGGCAAACGCGGGGCGGCTGTGGCAAAAATGCTCGAAGACGTCAAAGCGGGGCATGTCGAGGCCGGTCAGTTGATTATCTATTCCCAAGGCACCCGTGTGGCCCCGGGTGTGTCTGCCCCCTATAAAAAGGGAACGGCGGCCTTGTACGAACAGATGGGGCAAACCTGCGTGCCTGTCGCCACAAATGTCGGATATTTCTGGCCGCGCCGCGGGCTGTACCGTCGCCCGGGCGTCGCAGTGGTCGAGTTTCTGGATCCAATCCCACCGGGCCTGCCACGTGACGCGTTCATGACCCGCCTTGAACAGACGGTTGAGGCACGATCAGACGCATTGTTGGAAGAAGCTAAGTCCGGCAGCGCAGGGCGCTAGTTCGGCAAAGTATGCCTTGGCATTGCTTGGCGCGGGCCATTTTCAGGTTTTAGGGTAGGTGGGGCGTGAACCCCACCAAAGCCATCACATGTGTATAGGTCCATCACCACAGGCCAGTGCTGCCTCGCGAACAGCCTCGGAATAGGTGGGGTGGGCGTGGCATGTCATGGCCAAGTCTTCGGCGGATGCGCCGAATTCCATTGCGACGCAGACCTCGTGAATTAGATCACCGGCTGCTGGTCCGATGATATGTGCGCCCAGAATGCGGTCGGTTTCTTTGTCCGCGATGATTTTGACAAAGCCGTCACCGGCAAAGACGGCCTTGGCGCGCGCATTGCCCATAAAGCTGAACTTGCCGACCTTATAGGCGCGGCCCGCTTCCTTGAGCTGCTCTTCGGTGGCTCCGACATTGGCGACCTCGGGGTGGGTGTAGATCACGCCGGGGATCACGCCATAGTTTACGTGCCCATGTTTGCCGGCGACGACCTCGGCCACGGCCATGCCTTCGTCTTCGGCCTTGTGCGCCAGCATCGGCCCCTCGATCACGTCGCCGATCGCATAGATGCCGTTGACGGAAGTTTGCCAATGATCGTTAACCGCGATCTGGCCGCGCTTTGTCAGCTCGATACCCAAGCCATCGAGGCCCAGACCATCGTAGAAGGGTTTGCGGCCAGTGGCGACCAGAACGACATCCGCATCAAGCACGTGCTCGCTGTCGTCCTTGCGCAGTTTATAGGTGACTTTGGCCTTGGTCTTTGTAGCATCTGTGCGTTGTACGGCCGCGCCCATGACGAAATTGATGCCCTGCTTTTTCAGCAGCTTCATAAAGCTTTTTTGAACTTCGCCGTCCATACCAGGGGTAATCGCATCGAGGAATTCGACAATGGTAACCTCTGACCCGAGCCGCGCATAGACAGAGCCAAGCTCAAGGCCGATCACACCAGCACCGATGACGACCAGTTTTTTGGGCACTTTGTTCAAGGTCAGGGCACCGGTGGATGTCACCACGACTTTCTCGTCCACTTCGACGCCGGGCAGGGATGCGGGCTCTGATCCGGTTGCGATGATGATATGTTTTGCTTCGTGGATGTCATCGCCCACCTTGACTTTGCCGGGCTCCGGAACGGTTGCCCAGCCTTTGATCCAGTCGATTTTGTTCTTCTTGAACAGAAATTCGATGCCCTTGGTGTTGGTGTCGACGGTCTTCTGTTTGTAGGCCAGCATCTGGTTCCAGTCGACCGAGGGGCTTTTGCCCTTGAGGCCCATGTCAGCAAAATTATGTTCTGCTTCGTGCAGCATATGCGTGGCGTGGAGCATCGCCTTGGACGGGATACAGCCCACGTTCAGGCAGGTCCCGCCAAGGGTTTCGCGGCCTTCGACGCAGGCCGTCTTGAGGCCCAATTGGGCGCAACGAATGGCGGATACGTAGCCGCCGGGGCCGGAGCCGATGATGATGACATCGTAGCTGGACATGGAAGGTCTCCTTGGTAGGTCGGGCGATTATTTGTGTCAGGCGAGGTGCCGGTTGAAAACTAAGCTAGGGGGCGCTGCCCCCGTGCGCAAGCGCACGCCCTCGGGATTTATGGCCATTTGGAAACTCAGAAGAGCGCCGCAATCAGCATAAGAACAGTTGCGCCAAAGCCAACCGCCCAGATGAGAGAGCGGCCCGGGCATAGCCCGTAAGCGTAGGCGGGGATATAGGCGATGCGGGCGGCGAGAGACACCCAGGCGAGGGCAGCTGTGTCGGGTGTGCTTTGGTTTGTGGTTTGGATCACGAGCGCGGCGATACCGAACAGGATCAGTGCCTCGAACATATTGTTCAGGGCACGACCCAACCGTGCCGTTCTTTCTGACATCTGGCGCGTTGGTTCGCGGTCGCGCGCAGATAGGGTATAGCCCATCCCCAGTTCTAGATTAGCGGGGATGGCATAGATGGCAAAGGTCACCACCTGCAGCAATGCTGCGAGAATGAGAACTGTAAGTTCGGGTCCCATTGCAGCATTCAGCCTTTAAAGCGCGAGGAAATACAAAACGACGGTGGCCGCAAATCCGGCCAGCCAGACCAGAGTGCGCACCGCAGGAATGCCAAAGGCATAGACCGGTAGATAGATTATGCGGGCGATTAGAAACACCTGAGCCGCCAGAAGGCTGGCAGAGCTGGTACGGTCAAGCACCACCAGAATCAGGATCGCGGGGGCAAAAAGTGCCATGGCGGTGATCGAGTTGGCCAGAGCACGTTCGAGCCGCGCGGTCATACCGCTGACGGTGCGCGTTTCATCGCGCGAGGACATCAGGTAGCCAAGGCTGAGCTGCTGCATGCCGCCCAGGACCTGAAGCAGGATGGTCAGCAGAACCAGCAGACCGTAGGCGGCGAGTATTGTCGTTTCTGTCATGGTCGACCCCTTTGCGATTTAGGCGCGGGTCTTTTGCCCGCGCGCATGTTTTTTACAGATCCATCAACAAACGGCGTGGATCTTCCAGTGCTTCTTTGACGCGGACAAGGAAGGTTACCGCGCCTTTGCCGTCAACAATGCGGTGATCATAGCTGAGCGCCAGATACATCATCGGGCGGATCACGACCTGCCCGTTGATCGCCATCGGGCGGTCCTGGATTTTGTGCATGCCAAGGATACCCGATTGCGGCGGGTTCAGAATGGGAGAAGACATCAGCGAGCCGTAAACACCACCGTTGGAGATGGTGAAGGTGCCGCCTTGCATTTCAGCCATGGACAGTTTGCCATCGCGAGCCTTGGCCCCCATTTCGCCAATCGATTTTTCGATCGTGGCAAAGGACATGTCTTGCGCGTCTTTGATCACTGGCACCACGAGGCCCGTTGGCGTGCCCGCCGCGATACCCATGTTGACGTAGTTTTTGTACACAACATCGGTGCCGTCGATTTCGGCGTTCACCTCGGGGACTTCATGCAGGGCGTGGATACATGCCTTGGTGAAGAACGACATGAAGCCGAGTTTTACGCCGTGCTTTTTCAGGAACAGGTCTTTGTACTCATTCCGCAGGGCCATAATCTCGGTCATGTCGACCTCGTTATAGGTGGTCAGCATGGCCGCGGTGTTCTGGCTGTCTTTCAGACGCTTGGCGATGGTTTGACGCAGACGGGTCATTTTGACCCGTTCTTCGCGCGCTGCATCTTGCGGTGCAGAAGGCGCGCGCGGGGCGGCGACAGGGGTTGGTTTCGCGGCTGAGGTGCCCGCGGCAACAGCCCTGGCAACGTCTTCTTTCATAACGCGGCCATCTCGGCCTGTGCCGGTGACCTGATCGCGGGTGATACCGGCCTCTGCCATCGCCTTTTTGGCAGAAGGGGCATCCTCGATGTCACCGGACGCGGGGGCCGCTGATGGCGCTGCGGGTGTATCTGTCTTGGATGCTGGGGCGGCGGCACCGGCACCTGGGGCGATAACGGCAAGCTTGCCGTTGGCTTCGACCGTGGCCCCCTCTTCGAACAGAATTTTTGTCAGGGTACCCGCGGCGGGGGCGGGCACTTCGACGCTGACCTTATCGGTTTCAAGTTCGCACAGCATTTCGTCGGCCTCGACCGTATCGCCGACTTTCTTGAACCATGTGCTGATTGTCGCCTCGGTCACGGATTCACCAAGGGTGGGGACCATGACATCAATGGCGTCACCGCCTGTGGCCGGCGCTTCGACCTTGGCGGTCGCGGCGGGTTTGTCCTGTTTGGCAGCAGGCTTTTCGCCGCCTTCAGAGATATTGGCAAGCAGGGCATCGACGCCAACGGTTTCACCTTCGGCGGCGACGATATCGTTCAAAGTGCCTGCGATCGGGCTGGGGACTTCGACGGTGACCTTATCGGTTTCCAACTCGCACAGCATTTCGTCAACCTCGACCTGATCGCCGGGTTTCTTGAACCATGTTGCCACGGTCGCTTCGGTAACGGATTCACCTAGTGTGGGGACGCGTACTTCGCTTGTCATGGTTATTTTCCTTCGATGGTCAGCGCTTCGTCAACGAGGGCTGCTTGTTGTGCTTTGTGTTGTGAGGCCAGACCCGTTGCAGGTGATGCCGATGTGGCACGACCAGCATAAACGGGACGGGTATGCTTGGCCTTGATGCGGCCCAGCACCCATTCAATATTGGGCTCGATAAAGGTCCAGGCACCTTGGTTTTTGGGTTCTTCCTGACACCAGACCATTTCAGCATTCTTGAAACGTTCAAGTTCCTTGACCGCGGATTGCGCGGGGAAGGGGTAGAATTGTTCAAAACGAAGCAGGTAGATGTCAGTTATGCCGCGGGCGTCGCGCTCTTCCAGCAGGTCGTAATATACCTTGCCTGAACACATGACGACGCGCTTGATCTTGTCATCGGCAACCAGCGTGGTGTCCGAATTGCCTTGCTGGGCATCATCCCACAACACACGGTGAAAGCTGGACCCAGTGGTGAATTCCTCGGCCTTGCTGACGGCCATTTTGTGGCGCAGCAGGGATTTCGGGGTCATCAACATCAGCGGCTTGCGATAGCTGCGGTGCAGCTGGCGGCGCAGCAGGTGAAAGTAGTTCGCAGGTGTCGTGCAGTTGGCTACGATCCAGTTGTCGCCGCCGCACATGGTCAGGAACCGTTCCAGACGTGCGGAGGAGTGTTCGGGGCCTTGCCCTTCGTAGCCATGCGGCATCAGGCACACGAGGCCGGACATGCGCAGCCATTTGCTTTCGCCCGAGCTGATGAATTGATCGAACATGATTTGCGCGCCATTGGCGAAATCACCGAACTGCGCTTCCCACAGGGTGAGCGCGTTGGGTTCCGCCAGCGAATAGCCGTACTCAAAGCCCAGAACCGCATATTCGGACAGCATCGAATCGATGACTTCGTATTCAGCTTGCCCTTCGCGGATGTGGTTCAGCGGATAATAGCGGTCTTCGTTTTCTTGGTTTATCAGGGCCGAATGGCGCTGGGAGAACGTGCCACGTGCTGAATCCTGCCCTGCAAGCCGGACCTTGTACCCTTCGGTCAAGAGCGAGCCAAAAGCTAGGGCCTCGGCTGTGGCCCAGTCGAAACCGGAACCGGATTTGAACATCTCGGCCTTGGCATCCAGCAACCGGTGAACGGTTTTATGCATCGGGAAATTGTCAGGCGCAGTTGTCAGTGCCTTGCCAACATCTGCCATGGTATCTTTGGCGATGGCGGTTCTGCCGCGCTGATATTTCTTTTCTTTCGCCTTATCGAGATGCGACCACTTGCCATCCAGCCAGTCAGCTTTGTTGGGGCGGTATTCCTTGCCAGCCTCGAATTCCGTGTTCAGTTTTTCCTGAAACGCGGCCTTCATATCCTCGATCTCGCCTTCGGGGATCAGGCCATCTTTGACCAAGCGATCTGTATAAAGCGTAAGCGTTGTCTTTTGCTTTTTGATCTTTTTGTACATCACCGGGTTGGTGAACATCGGCTCGTCGCCTTCGTTGTGACCAAAGCGGCGGTAGCAGATGATATCCAGCACCACATCTTTGTGGAACTTCTGGCGGAATTCTGTGGCAACCCGTGCGGCGTGAACGACGGCTTCGGGATCGTCGCCATTGACGTGGAAAATAGGTGCCTCAACCACCAGCGCGTTGTCGGTGGGATAGGGGCTCGACCGGCTGAAATGGGGCGCGGTGGTAAAACCGATCTGGTTGTTCACGACGATATGCATGGTGCCGCCAGTGCGATGCCCGCGCAGACCGGACAGCGCGAAACATTCAGCAACAACGCCCTGACCCGCAAAGGCCGCATCGCCGTGCAGAAGGATCGGCATCACCGAGCTGCGTTCTTTGTCGTTCAACTGATCCTGCTTGGCGCGGACTTTACCCAGAACGACCGGGTTCACGGCCTCAAGGTGGGACGGGTTGGCCGTCAGCGACAGGTGAACGGTGTTGCCGTCAAATTCGCGGTCCGAAGACGCGCCGAGGTGATATTTCACATCGCCCGAGCCATCGACATCTTCGGGCTTAAAGCTGCCGCCTTGAAATTCATTGAAAATCGCGCGGTAGGGCTTTTGCATGACATTGGCGAGCACTGACAAACGGCCACGGTGCGGCATACCGATAACGATATCCTGAACACCCAGCTGGCCACCGCGTTTGATCACCTGCTCCATCGCGGGGATCAGGGATTCGCCGCCGTCTAGGCCGAACCGTTTCGTCCCCATGTATTTAACATGCAGGAATTTCTCAAAGCCTTCCGCTTCGACCAGCTTGTTCAAAATCGCCTTGCGGCCATTTTTGGTGAACTGGATTTCCTTGCCGTATCCTTCGATCCGCTCTTTCAGCCATGCAGCTTCTTCGGGGTTCGAAATATGCATGTATTGCAGGGCGAACGTGCCGCAATAGGTGCTTTTCACGATGTCGACGATCTGCTTCATCGTGGCGATTTGCAGACCCAGAACATTGTCGATGAAAATCGGGCGGTCCATGTCTTCGGGGCCAAAGCCATAGGCGGATGGATCCAGTTCGGGATGGCTGGTGTGTTCACGCATGCCCAGCGGATCCAGATCGGCGGCAAGATGGCCGCGAATACGGTAGGCGCGGATCAACATCAAAGCGCGGATACTGTCCAGCACAGCACGCTGCACTTGGGCGTCAGACAGCTCGATACCTTTGGCGGCGGCTTTTTCGGTGATCTTCTGACCGGCGGCTTTCGTTTCGACGGGGGCGGGCCATTGGCCTGTCAGCGCGGCAGTCAAATCGTCCTGCGGCATGGGCGGCCAATCGTTGCGCGCCCATGAGGGGCCTGCCGCCTCGGCCTTTACGTCTGCGTCGTCATCATCCATCGCGCGAAAAAACGCCTGCCACGCCTGATCCACTGCATTGGGATCATCTGCGTACCGCGCATACATCGCTTCGAGGTACGTGCCGTTCTGCCCTTCCAAAAAGGAAGAATCGTGGAACTGTTCGTTTTGCGGTTGTTCGGTCATGGCGATACCTCTGATGAGAGCGCGACGTTTGAATGGAGAAGGTCAGGCAGAGCGTGCCCCGCCTGACCAAAAAGGATTAACCCAGTTTGATGGCTTCTTGCACAGCTTCGCCCAATGTTGCGGGGCTATCTGCGACCACAATACCGGCTGCTTTCATGGCTTCGATCTTGCTTTCTGCGTCACCTTTGCCGCCTGCGACGATCGCGCCAGCGTGGCCCATGCGACGGCCGGGAGGGGCTGTGCGGCCTGCGATGAAACCGGCTGTGGGCTTCCAACGGCCTTTCTTCTTTTCATCGGCAAGGAATTGTGCGGCTTCTTCTTCAGCGGAGCCACCGATTTCACCGATCATGATGATCGACTGTGTTTCTGGATCGGCCAGGAACATCTCGAGGATATCAATATGTTCGGACCCTTTGATGGGGTCGCCGCCGATGCCAACCGCAGAGGATTGGCCAAGCCCAAGATCAGATGTCTGTTTCACGGCTTCGTAAGTAAGCGTGCCGGAACGCGAGACAACACCGCAGGTGCCGCGCTTGTGGATGTGGCCGGGCATAATGCCGATTTTGCAGGCGTCAGGCGTGATAACGCCGGGGCAGTTTGGCCCGATCAGGCGCGATTTGGAGCCGTCCAGCGCGCGTTTGACCCGCATCATGTCCAGAACCGGGATACCTTCGGTGATGCAAATGATCAGTTCCATTTCGGCGTCAATCGCCTCGAGGATGGAATCGGCTGCGAAGGGGGGCGGAACATAGATCACAGAGGCGTTTGCCTCGGTAACATGTTTGGCTTCGTGGACTGAGTTGAACACGGGCAGATCAAGGTGCGATTGGCCCCCCTTGCCGGGGGTCACACCGCCAACCATTTTAGTGCCATATGCGATGGCTTGCTCTGTGTGGAATGTGCCCTGCGAGCCGGTGAGGCCCTGACAGATCACTTTGGTGTTTTCGTCTACGAGGACTGCCATTGTTATTTCCTATCTGTTTTTCGTAATGCCGAATGATCAGCATCATTATCTGAGAGGGCGAAGGCCCGTTGAGTGTGCCGGGCTGGCTGAGGCCGCTCCAGTTTCAAAGAGTGTCGCGCCGTGGCCGCTGTTGCATGTGCCACAACCGGCATCGCCGACGCGATACCGGTTGTAGAAATTCACACACATGCTCAAAGGGCGCTGTGTCACCGGAGTTAACCCTTGACCGCTTTCACGATCTTTTGCGCGCCGTCTTTCAGGTCGTCAGCAGCGATCACGTCGAGGCCAGAATTATTGATGATGGCTTTGCCCTCGGCGACGTTTGTACCTTCAAGGCGGACAACCAGCGGAACTTTAAGACCGACCTCTTTCACAGCAGCGACCACGCCTTCGGCGATAACATCACAACGCATGATGCCGCCAAAGATATTAACCAAGATGCCTTTGACCTGCGGGTCGGAGGTGATGATCTTGAACGCTTCGGTCACTTTTTCTTTGGTGGCACCGCCACCAACATCAAGGAAGTTCGCAGGCTCAGCGCCATACAGTTTGATGATGTCCATTGTGGCCATCGCCAGACCGGCACCGTTCACCATGCAGCCGATTTCACCGTCAAGCGCGATGTAGTTCAGGTCGTACTTGGACGCCTCAAGCTCTTTCGCATCTTCTTCGGTGGTGTCGCGCAGCTCGGCGATATCACCGTGGCGGTACATGGCGTTGCCATCAAAGCTGACCTTGGCATCAAGCACCTTCAGGTCACCGCTGTCTGTGACGATCAGCGGGTTGATTTCCAGCATTTCCATGTCTTTTTCGACAAAGGCTTTGTACAGTTGACCCATCAAGGTCACGCATTGTTTCACTTGCTTGCCTTCAAGGCCCAGCGTGAAGGCAATACGGCGACCGTGGAATGCCTGATAGCCCGTTGCGGGGTCTACCGAAAAGCTAACAATTTTCTCTGGGGTCGATGCGGCGACCTCTTCGATGTCCATGCCGCCCTCGGTCGAGCAAACAAAACCAACACGCGATGTTTGGCGATCAACGAGCAGGGCAAGGTAGAGTTCAGTCTCAATACCGGAACCGTCTTCGATGTAGATGCGGTTAACTTGCTTGCCAGCAGGGCCGGTTTGATGCGTGACCAATGTGCGGCCCAGCATCTTTTTGGCTTCTTCGGCAGCTTCTTCCACCGATTTGGTTAGGCGCACACCGCCCTTGTCGCCAGCGTCCGCTTCTTTGAAGGACCCTTTGCCGCGACCACCTGCGTGGATCTGCGCCTTGACCACCCACAATGGGCCGTCCATTTCGCCAGCGGCTGTTTTTGCGTCTTCTGCTTTCAGTACGACGCGGCCGTCGGATACTGGCGCGCCATATGTGCGCAATAGGGCTTTCGCCTGATATTCGTGGATGTTCATGAAAAACGGTCCCGTATTTGTTCCAGTCAAATCGCGGTATACGATTGAGTCTTGATACTGGGTAAACAGTTTTTTGCGGAAATACAGTTTTTTTCATACAAAAGCGACATTTGTGATCACACGATAAATCGGTGTGATCACAAATATGCCTGCGCGGTCAGAAAGGCCCTTTGGAACAGGGCTGCGATCTTTACGGGTTGAGATGATTTTGGGGAAAACTTGATTCAATGCCCTGTAAATCAAGGGGGATTAATATTGGGTGACGACATGCCCTCGCATCGGATTGTTGCTCTAACGAACGGAAGCTTAGTCGCGATTAGCTTGTGAGATTTGATTTCAATCGCCCCAAGCCTGTGGGCAAAGCTGTGGCGCGGCCATGCGGCGCGCCACAACGCAAAGTTATTTCGGCATCAAAGCCCAGTAGTCCAGATCAAGCAGAACATCGGGCAGATATTTGCCGTCCTCACCTTTCAGTTTGAACGGATCGCCGCCCTTGGTTGCCACCAACCGCAAGCGGATGGCACCAACGCCGGGCGCGGATGTGTCCGCTTTGTCCAAAACCTCGGACCAAGCGCGAATGGTGTCGCCGGACAGGCACGGGTTGGCATGCGCGCCGCCATTCAACCCGACGATCATCTGCGCGTTTGCCAAGCCGTTAAACGACAATGCGCGCGCCATCGAAATCACATGCCCGCCATAGATCAGCCGAGACCCATCCGGGCGGGCAGAGGTGTCGAAATGCACTTTGGCTGTGTTTTGCCACAGACGGGTGGCCATCATATGTTCGGCTTCCTCGACCGTGACGCCGTCAACATGGTCAATCTTTTCGCCGATCTCGTAGTCGCCCCAGCGGTGCGGTTCGCCTGCCAAGGTGAAATCGTAGTTGGTGAAATCAAGATCATCTGGAATGTGAAGCTGGCCGAGGCTAAGCGCCTTGGGCAGGTTTGGCACAACTTCCGCAGGGGCGGGGGCATTGATGTCGCGTTTGCGGACCATCACCCAGCGGACATATTCCAATACTTTGGTGTCGTCCTGATTATAGCCCGCGGTGCGGACATAGACGACGCCGGTTTTTCCGTTCGAGTTTTGCTTGACCCCGATCACCTCTGACACGGATCGTAATGTGTCGCCGGGCCAGACGGGGGCAAGCCAACGGCCTTGGGCATAGCCTAGATTGGCAACCGCATTCAGCGATACATCAGGCACAGTTTTGCCAAACACGATGTGAAACGTGATCAAGTCGTCCATCGGGCTGAACGGCATTCCGCAGCTTCGCGCGAATTGATCAGATGAATAAAGCGCGTGGCGTGCGGGGTATAGTGCATGGTACAGCGCGCGTTCGCCGCCTTTTACCGTGCGCGGCACCGCATGGTGGATTGTTTGTCCAACGGCGTAATCTTCGAAAAACCGGCCCGCGTTTGTCTTGGTGCCCGCCATCAGTGTGCCCCCAGCTTGGTTTCGGGGGTATAGGTGCCTTCGACTTCTTTTGTAACGGCTTGCCCGCAGCGCATCACACCTGCGGCTTCGTCCCATGTTTGGGTGGGGGTGCCGTACAGCTCCCAGCCTTTATTCAGGGCTTCGGTGACCTTGTGGCAAAAGGCGGACGTGTCCTCTTCGGACAGGAAACGATAAAGCTTCATCAGTGTACTTTCAGATTAAGAGACGGGCGAGACACCAAGCAACGTGTGAATCGCAATAGTAAGGATCACCATAACCAGCGTGATCACGGCCAGACGAATATATGTCGCCTTGCCGGCAGCGGGGGGCGGTGTCCAACCGGGTTCAGCCTTGTTGATCAGGATGACCGAACCAACAGCCCACGCAAGCATGCCGCCGAACAGGATGATCGACGCCAGATCACCGTTCACCAGCAGATGCGCGACGGCCCAGATTTTCACGGCCATCAGTTGCGGGTGCCGGGTTTTGTAGGCGGGCCATGCTTTGGCACCTTTGGCAGCACTTGATCCATAAACCCAGAATGCCAGCACCATCAGCAGGTTGTTGATATGTGTGAGAAAGCTGGGCGGATACCAGACGTTGATAAATGCGGCACCACGATAGCCAATGATAATCAGCACGAGGGAGGCGACAATCGCCACAGCGATCACGCCTTTACCCTTGTTGCCAAGGGCGGCGCGCTGTTCCGGCATCAGCCGTCTGAAATAATGCGCACCGACCCAAAGGATCATGCCGAGGATCAAAAGTGCCATCATGGGGCTACTCCGCTTGTAGGGCCGCGATTGCGTCCAGTTTTGCCAATGTTTCGCGGGCTGTGGCGACATGCAGGTTCTCTACGATGCGACCATCCACGACTGCCACACCCTGACCTGTCGCTTGCATTTCGTCAAACGCTGCGATCTGGCGGCGGGCAAGGTCTGCTTCGGCCTCGGACGGGGAAAAGGCTTCGTTCGCCACGTCCAACTGCGCGGGGTGGATCAACGTCTTGCCGTCGAAACCCATATCGCGGCCTTGGTCACATTCAACGCGGTGGCCTTCGTCATCTTTGAACGCATTATAAACGCCGTCGATAATCGCGATGCCGTTGGCCTTGGCGGCCAATACACATAGGCCGAGGCCTGTGAGCAGGGGCAGGCGGTCGGGGCGGACGCGGGTTTGCAGATCCTTGTTCAGGTCGTTGGTGCCCATGACCATACATTGCAGTTTCGGATGCGCCCCAATCGCGGCGGCGTTCAACATCGCACCGGGTGTTTCCATCATGGCCCACAGCGGCATGTCACCGGTGATTGCGGCAAGCGCGTCCAGATCATCGGGGCTGCCGACCTTGGGCAACAGAATCGCATCGCAATCCATGGAAACGGCAGCGCGGGCGTCGTCTGCCCCCCATTCCGTGTCCAGCCCGTTGATACGGACCACTTTGAAACGGCTACCGTATCCGCCGTCTTTCAGCGCTTGGGCCAAGGTTTCGCGCGCTGCGGCTTTCTCTTCTGGGATAACAGCATCCTCAAGGTCGAAAATAATCGCGTCAGCGGGCAGGCCGCGGGCTTTGTCCAGGGCGCGGTCTTTTGAGCCGGGGATGTACAGGACAGAGCGTAGGGGGCGGGTGATTTTCGACATGATATGATCCTCCGAGAAATATTGTTGCGCGCAGGTCTGCATTTTTTAACGAAAACTTCAAGCGCAATTGTGCCGCGATGCAGCAATTCACGGGCTGTATTAGGTCAACCCGTCCCAGATCAATTTGCTACCGGTGGCCAGCAGTAAGACATAGGTAAGCGCGAAGAAGTGTCTTTCAGAAATGAATCGATGTGCTTTGACGCCGATCCACGCGCCAAGAATGGCAAAAGGGGCAAGCACAAGATCAGCCGTCATCGTGTCCCATGTGAATATCCCCAAAAACGCATAGGGGATAAATTTCGCGATATTGATCGTCCAAAACAACAGGACGGTGGAGGCTTGAAATTCCGTTTTCGTGAGGCCCCGTGACAGCAGGTAAATAGCGGCGGGAGGGCCACCGGCATGGCTGACAAAACTGGTAAAGCCCGCGACGCTTCCCCAGAAAATGCCCATCCAGTTTGGCATCGCCTGCCGCGCCGCACGTATCCAACCTGCACCACGTCCCCATTGCCAAATCACAAAGCTAACCGAGATGCTGCCAATCAGCAGGCGGAAAAAATCTGGTGACGCAATTTTATACAGGGCAGCACCCAAAAGAACCCCGGGAATGCCGCCGAGGACCAGTAGTTCAACTTCATGCGCCCGCCACTTGCGCCAATAGGGTTTCAGCGTTGTGACATCGATAAGCATAAGTAACGGCAGCATAATTCCCAGTGCCAACCCGGGTTCGATCACTAGCGCAAGGACTGAAGAACTGGCGAAAGCGGCCCCCGACCCGAACCCGCCCTTTGATATGCCCGCAAAAATAACTGCCGGCCCCGCGATGAAAAAAAACCAAAGATCAAACGTCATCACATGGAACTTTCTGAGGGCGGTATTGGCGCAAAATTTATTTGTCGGAATTCGAAACTGACTTGGAACTCATTGGCGATATCTTGGTTAGTCCTGCAACCGAGCGATGTTCGCTTGGCGCTAAGTCTAGTACTTAAATAGGAGTAAACAGTAATGAAACGTTTTCTTGGAACCACCGCAATCATTCTTTCTCTGACGGGCCCAGCATTTGCAGCCTCGCATGCCGAAAACGGCATCGGCAGCACAGTGGCGCAATCGTCTGACTTCTTTGCATCCGATCTGATCGGCATGCGTATCTACAACTCTGAATCCGACGTCGATACGAACATGACAGTCGCCAACGGCGCAGAAACCGAATGGGACGACATTGGTGAAATCAATGACATCCTGCTCGACGAAAATGGCGATGTTAAAGCCGTTATTCTGGGCGTCGGCGGTTTCCTTGGCATGGGCGAACGTGACGTAAGCGTAAGCATGGACAGCATCAAAGTCCTGCGCAGCGAAGATGACGCGGATGACCGTTTCTTGGTTGTGACAACGTCGAAAGAGATGCTTGAGCAAGCACCTGAATTCGAACGCCCCATGGACGAAGAAATGGAGCATGCTGCAACATCTGAAATGAAGGACGATGCGACAGAAAAGGACCGTTCAAATGAGCGCCCGATGCTGACGCGCCCAACCGTGGCATATGAAGGTTATTCGAACGCTGATGTTGAAGAAATGCAAGCGTTGACCGCGGACGATCTGGAAGGCTCCTATGTTTACGGTGCCAACAACGAAACTGTCGGCGAAATCGACAGCCTTGTTCTGGGTGACGGCGGTCAGGTCAAAGAAGTCGTGATCAATGTGGGCGGTTTCCTTGGCTTGGGTGAAAAACCTGTTGCCGTGACTTGGGACGAACTGCAGGTCCTGAAAAATGCCGAAGGCGACGACTTCCGCATTTACATCGACAGCAGCGAAGAAGCGCTGGAAGCGCAACCTGAATACCGTGGCTAATTTGAAATCACGCGCCGAGGTTGGGGTAGTTTAACCCGCCAAGGCAAATTAGGGGCTATTTCCTGCCGGAAGTGGCCCTTTTTTATGCGTTTGTTCACCTTCCGTCAGCCATGATCCACGGGCAACTTGCACGGTGCGATGCATTTCGCTATCCCGTGGCCAATCTTAACCTTGTCGGAGTACACCACATGGCCAGACCCAAAATCGCGCTTATCGGCGCTGGGCAGATCGGGGGCACGCTTGCCCATCTCGCAGCAATCAAAGAACTGGGTGACGTCGTTTTGTTCGACATCGCCGAGGGCGTTCCACAGGGAAAGGCGCTTGATATCGCTGAATCCGGCCCGTCGGCAAAGTTCGACGCGACCATGTCGGGTGCGAATGATTATGCTGACATCGCAGGCGCTGATGTTTGTATCGTTACAGCTGGCGTTGCCCGCAAGCCGGGAATGAGCCGCGATGACCTGTTGGGCATCAACCTGAAGGTCATGAAATCCGTTGGCGAAGGCATTGCAGCCCACGCGCCAAACGCCTTTGTTATCTGTATCACAAACCCGCTTGATGCGATGGTTTGGGCGCTGCGCGAATTCTCTGGTCTGCCACACCACATGGTGTGCGGCATGGCTGGCGTTCTTGATTCGGCACGCTTCCGTCACTTCCTGGCGACTGAATTCAACGTATCCATGAAAGACGTCACAGCGTTCGTTCTGGGTGGCCACGGCGACACCATGGTGCCACTGACGCGCTATTCGACTGTTGCCGGTATCCCATTGCCTGATCTGGTAAAAATGGGTTGGACCACACAGGATAAACTGGACGCAATTGTTCAGCGTACCCGTGATGGCGGCGCTGAAATCGTTGGCCTGCTGAAAACTGGTTCGGCCTTCTATGCCCCCGCGACATCAGCGATCGAAATGGCCGAAGCTTATCTGAAAGACCAAAAGCGTGTGCTGCCCTGTGCCGCATATGTTGACGGTTCCTATGGCTTGAACGGTTTCTATGTTGGTGTGCCAACCGTTATCGGTGCTGGTGGCGTAGAGCGTGTTGTCGAGATTTCGATGGATAAAGACGAGCAAGCGATGTTCGACAACTCCGTCAATGCCGTAAAAGGCCTGGTTGATGCGTGCAAAGGCATCGACGGCTCTTTGAGCTAAACTATTGGCGGGGCGGCACCAGATGCCGCCCCGCCTTTTCGCAATACTGGGGTTACCAGTGGGTGCAAAATTCCTTCCCTCCATCCGCGCCGGGGAAGCCGCCGATTTCCCAAACCCGTGATATATCGTCAAATTCTTACTGATTTTATCGGGTTTAGCAATTTGTGATCACATGAAAAAAATTCGTGATCACAAACCAAGAATTGTTATGAATGTTTAACATTTTTTAGCGAATTTGGTGCGCAAACATAGGTGAAACCAGTCCTCTATGCGTGACAGCATCGAAAATACCGCTATCTATAGGCAGAACTTGACGAGAAAAGGAATCCATCATGGCTGATGTGAACCGGGGCAACCGCCCGCTGTCTCCACACCTGACGATCTACCGCCCGCAATTAACGTCGATGACGTCGATCCTGACCCGGATCACAGGCAATGCAATGCTGGTCGCCGCGCTGTTGATCGTTTGGTGGTTCTTGGCGGCAGCGACGTCGCCCGAAGCATTCGCGACCGCCAACGGCTTTATCACCAGCTGGTTCGGCGACCTGGTAATGTTCCTTTCACTGCTTGGCCTTTGGTATCACACCCTTGCCGGCATCCGGCACCTGATCTGGGACAACGGCTATGCGCTGGATATCCCAACGGCTGAAAAGCTGGGCTGGGCCGTGTTGGCCGGGTCGGTCGTGCTGACCATCATCACCGCGCTGATCATCTAAGGGGAATAGACATGGCTTATTTGACAGACCGCAAACGCGCGCTTGGCATGGGATCGGCGAAAACTGGTACCGCCCATTTCTGGGCGATGAAGGTCAGCTCTGTTGCGCTGCTGATCCTGATACCGCTGTTCGTCTTTACCTTTGGCGCGGCATTGGGCGGCACTTACGAAGACGTGCTGGCCTATTACGCCAAACCTTTCCCTGCAATTGTTGCCGCACTGACATTGGCCGTGGGGTTCAAACATTTCAACGACGGCGTGCAGGTGATGATCGAAGACTATGTTCATGGTCTTTCGCAGAAAGTTGCCATCATCTTGATGACTTGCCTCAGCTACGGCGCTGCGGCGGTTGGCATTTTCGCCATCGCACGCATCGCGCTTTAATACAGAATTCGCACTACGGGAGTCCGAGACATGGCTGCATACGAATATGAAACGCATGAATATGATGTGGTTGTTGTGGGGGCCGGTGGTGCCGGTCTGCGCGCCACCCTCGGCATGGCCGAACAGGGGCTGAAAACGGCCTGCGTTACCAAAGTTTTCCCGACACGGTCGCACACTGTTGCAGCCCAAGGTGGCATCGCCGCGTCGCTGTCTAACATGGGGCCCGATAACTGGCAGTGGCACATGTATGACACCGTCAAAGGGTCGGACTGGCTGGGTGATACGGATGCGATGGAATACCTTGCCCGTGAGGCCCCCAAAGCGGTTTACGAGCTTGAACACTACGGCGTTCCATTCTCGCGGACCGAAGCAGGCAAGATCTACCAGCGTCCGTTCGGCGGACACACCACAGAATTTGGCGAAGGTCCCCCCGTACAGCGCACCTGTGCTGCTGCTGACCGTACCGGCCACGCGATCTTGCACACGCTTTATGGGCAATCGCTAAAGCATAACGCGGAATTTTATATCGAATATTTCGCCATCGATTTGATCATGTCCGAAGACGGCGTGTGTCAGGGCGTTCTGTGTTGGAAGCTGGACGATGGCACCATGCACCTGTTCAGCGCCAAAATGGTTGTTTTGGCGACTGGCGGTTATGGCCGCGCTTATTTCAGCGCCACATCGGCCCACACCTGTACCGGTGACGGCGGCGGCATGACCGCACGCGCGGGGCTGCCTTTGCAAGATATGGAATTCGTTCAGTTCCACCCTACTGGCATCTATGGCGCGGGTTGTCTGATCACCGAAGGCGCGCGCGGCGAAGGTGGGTATCTGACCAACTCCGAAGGCGAACGCTTTATGGAGCGGTATGCGCCCACCTATAAAGACCTCGCCAGCCGTGACGTTGTTTCGCGCTGTATGACAATGGAAATCCGCGAAGGTCGCGGTGTGGGCGAAAACAAAGACCACATTCACCTGCACCTGAACCACCTGCCCAAAGAGACACTGGACCTGCGCCTTCCGGGCATTTCGGAATCAGCGCGTATTTTTGCCGGTGTTGACCTGACCAAAGAGCCGATCCCGGTTCTGCCAACTGTGCACTATAACATGGGCGGCATTCCGACGAACTATTGGGGTGAAGTACTGGCACCGACCGCCGATAAACCCGACAACGTCGCGCCCGGCCTGATGGCTGTGGGCGAAGCGGGCTGTGCCTCGGTGCACGGTGCGAACCGTCTTGGGTCAAACTCGCTGATCGATTTGGTGGTGTTTGGCCGTGCGGCCGCGATTCGCGCCAAGGATATCGTTGATCCGTCGACGCCAGTGCCGACGCCGAACCAGCGCTCGGTCGATGCGGCATTCAGCCGGTTTGACGGTCTGCGCTATGCCAAGGGCCACGTTGCGACTGCCGAACTGCGCCTAGAGATGCAGAAAACCATGCAGGCTGACGCCGCTGTGTTCCGCACTGACAAGACGCTGAACGAAGGCAAAGAGAAAATGGACGAGGTCGCGACGAAGATTTCCGATCTCAAGGTGACGGACAAGTCGTTGGTCTGGAACTCTGACCTGATGGAAACGCTTGAACTGACCAACCTGATGCCGAACGCTGTGGCGACGATCACAGCGGCGGCGGCCCGCAAGGAAAGCCGCGGTGCCCACGCCCACGAGGATTACCCGGACCGCGATGACGAGAACTGGCGCAAGCATAGCCTTGTCTGGTTCAAAGGGAACGAGGCGTCCTTGGGCTATCGCGGTGTGCATTTGGATCCGTTGACCAGCCACAATGAAGGCGGGATCGACCTTAAGAAAATCGCCCCAAAAGCGCGGGTTTACTAAGGACATGGGCCCCGCCCGGCGCGTGTCCGGGCGGGGCCGATACCAGTGCAAAGGAAATACTGTGCCAGTTGCGGGATATTCATTTCAAAACACCTTGGCCGGCTTGCGTAACAGCGGCGGCCGTTCAGTCACGTTTTGCATGGTGTTGATGGCTGCGGGTCTATCTGCCTGTACCGAAGCGTCCGAACGCGTGGATGCCATCGCGCGTGAAGGTGCCAAAAGTGCCGTCACAGAAACCATCGCCACCCGGTTTCCTGCGGTGCCAAAGCAGATGATTACGCCATTCACTGATTGTGTGATCGACAATGCCAGCTCTGACGAAGTGCGCGTTTTTGCCAAGTCGGCCGTGATCGGTGTTGATGATACGACAGTTGCGACTGTCCGCTCTGTTCTGTCGCGCCCTGAAACCGTGCGATGCCTGTCGCAAAGCAGCCTGGGTCTGACGGGAACGCTTGGCTGATGGGGTTTGAAGGGGAAAGCAACGTCATGGCGGAGCAGATCAAAGCTGCGGAAATGGACGCCCTGCGCGCTCGTTACCGCAACGGGTCCACGCAGGAACGCTCTGCGATCAAGGCATCGCTGGGTCCTGTCGAGATCGAATTCGCCGATATCAAGATGGTTGTGAACCCCCGCGACAACTATACGGAAACCCGCATGTGGCTGGATGGCTGCCCACCCGAGCTGAAGTCGCTGATGGCCGTGGTAGATCTGGTCGAAGATCGCAACGTGCTGGTGATGGACATCGGCGCGAATTGCGGCGCGTTCACGATTCCGCTCGCACTCGCCTGCGGCGAGGGATCACGCGTCATTGCGTTTGAACCGAACCCGATCATGGTTGACCGTTTGGGCGTTAACATACAGCTGAACAATCTGACCGATGTGATCGCGATTGAAGCCTGCGCATTGTCAGATCGCGCGGGTGAGGCAACTTTGAACTTTCGCGGGCACAACTATGGTCAAGCGTCGCTGAAAGACGTCGAGCCGGGAATGCGCAACGGTACAATCAAAGTGCCGACCCGTCCGCTGAGCCATTTTTCTGCTGCGTCGAAAACTCACGATTTCACACTGCTTAAAATTGATGTTGAGGGGGCCGAAGAAACCGTTCTTGGCCCCGTGCTCAAGGCGGGGCAGTCGGGCGGATGGCTGCCCGATGCTATCCTGGTCGAAGTGCGTCATGCCGATGAATGGCAGGGCGACCTTTGCGCGGAAATACTGGCCAGCGGTTTTACAGAACAGATGCAGGCTGAAGGAAATGCGCTTTACCTTAAGAGTAAGTAAGCGCCCGAATTTATTGAAAACGGGGTAACGCCCGGCAGACCAGGAGAAGCGATATGGTTCAACTCACGCTCCCAAAAAATTCCCGGATGACATCCGGTAAGACGTGGCCAAAACCCGAGGGTGCTAAAAACCTCAAGCAGTTCCAGATTTACCGCTGGAACCCTGATGATGGTAAGAACCCTGCCATCGATACCTACTTTGTCGATATGGACAGCTGCGGCCCAATGATTTTGGACGCTCTGATCAAGATCAAGAACGAGATCGACCCGACGCTGACGTTCCGCCGTTCTTGCCGCGAGGGGATTTGCGGTTCTTGCGCGATGAACATCGACGGGATCAACACACTTGCCTGTACGTACGGCGTTGAAGAAGTAAAGGGTGCGGTGAAAATCTATCCTTTGCCGCATATGCCAGTGGTCAAGGATTTGATCCCCGATCTAACCCATTTCTATGCGCAGCATGCGTCGATCCAGCCTTGGTTGGAAACAGAAACACCAGCCCCGGCAAAGGAATGGAAGCAGTCCATTGATGACCGCGCCAAGCTGGATGGTTTGTACGAATGCATCATGTGCGCGTGTTGCTCCACATCCTGCCCCAGCTACTGGTGGAATGGCGATCGCTACCTTGGGCCAGCCGCATTGCTGCATGCCTATCGCTGGTTGATCGACAGCCGGGACGAGGCGACGGGCGAGCGTCTGGATGATCTTGAAGACCCGTTCAAACTGTACCGCTGCCACACGATTATGAACTGCGCCAAGACCTGCCCTAAAGGGCTGAACCCGGCAGCGGCAATCGCGAATATCAAAAAGATGATGGTCGAACGCACCATCTAATGCACATCGCCCACCCTGCAGTCGTCGGGGTGGGCCGGCAGCCCGTATATGCCTCTGATCCTGATTGCCATTATTATCGTTTTTCTGATCGTCGCCTATTTTACCCGGCGCGGCGCAGATACCCGTGCCTGCCGGTGGCGTAAAAACGCATCACGGGACAAGGGCAGTTTGCATTATTACCGCTGTGCGGCTTGCGGTGCCGAGGCGTATACCGCCACGAAAGATACCCCAAAGGACTGTAAATCCAAGGTAACCTCACGGCCGCTTTGAATACGGTCCTCGACAGCGCTAGTGGTCGTCGACTAGCCTTTGCTCTGTCCGAGGGGGGATCCATGACAGAGAAGAGTTTCAAAGCAGATGTGATTGTAGTTGGTGCTGGCCTTGCGGGTATGGTCGCCGCCCACGAGGCGATTTTGCGCGGGCGCCGCGTATTGCTGATAGATCAAGAAGGCCCGCAAAGTCTGGGCGGGCAGGCGTTTTGGTCCCTCGGTGGATTGTTCATGGTTGATACGCCGGAACAACGCAGGCTTGGTATCCGAGATAGCGCGGAGCTGGCGTTGCGTGATTGGATGGGGTCCGCGCAGTTTGATCGCCCCGAAGATGCAAACCCGCGCGCCTATGCCACACGGTTCGTCGAATGGGCCGCTGGCGACATGCGCGGCTGGCTGCACGGGCTGGGCATGCGCTGGTTCCCCGTTGTCGGCTGGGCAGAACGTGGCGGTTCCATGGCCGGCGGGCACGGCAATTCAGTGCCGCGTTTCCACATCACTTGGGGCACGGGCACCGGCGTTGTAGCTCCGTTTGCAAAGCTAATGCAGGACTATACCGCCGCCGGGCAGCTGCACATGGCGTTTCGCCATCAAGTTACCGGGCTTGAGGTCACAAACGGTATCGTGTGCGGTGTGTCGGGGAATCTGCTTGAGGATACGACCAAGCCGCGCGGGGAAAGCACCAGCCGCGCAGTGACCGGCGCGTTCAACTATCAAGCCGAGGCGGTCATTTTGACCACGGGGGGCATCGGTGCAAATCATGACTTGGTGCGCAAGCATTGGCCCGCTGATCGTCTGGGTCAACCGCCACGCCGTATGGTGTCAGGCGTGCCTGATTATGTGGACGGCAAGATGCACGGCATCGCGGGGGCGGCTGGTGCGGGGCTGATCAACGAAGACCGCATGTGGCATTATTGCGAGGGTGTTGAGAACTGGAACCCGATCTGGCCCAACCACGGCATTCGTATTTTGCCCGGCCCCTCGTCGATCTGGCTGGATGCCAAGGGTGACCGGATGGAGGCCCCCTGCATGCCGGGTTTTGATACCTTGTCGACGCTTAAGCGGATATTGCAGGCGGGCGAACACAGTTGGTTTATTCTGACGCAAAAGATCATCGAAAAGGAATTCGCGCTGTCAGGGTCGGAGCAAAACCCTGACCTGACGGATGGCGGTTGGCGCGATGTATTGAAAGCGCGGCTTGGCAAAGGGGCCACGCCCGCTGTTGAAGCGTTCAAGGAAAATGGCGCTGATTTCATCGTCGCGGATCGTTTGGAAGAATTGGTTGCGGGGATGAACAAACTGACACCGGATCAGCCGCTTGATCTGGACCATGTGCATTCCCAGATCGCCGCGCGGGATGGGCAGTTGGATAATCCGTTTTCCAAGGACGCACAGATCACCGCGATCCACGGTGCGCGCAACTATCGGGGGGATAAGCTGATCCGCACGGCCAAACCACATGCCATTCTGGACGCCGAAAATGGTCCGTTGATCGCGGTCAGGCTGAACGTCTTGACCCGCAAAAGTTTGGGCGGTCTGCATACCGATCTACAAGGCAGGGTGCTGACGCCACAGGGCGACGTTTTGCAGGGTCTTTTCGCTGCGGGCGAGGTTTGTGGCTTTGGCGGCGGTGGTTATCACGGGTATAACGCGCTTGAGGGGACATTCCTTGGCGGATGTTTATTCTCGGGTCGCATTGCAGGGAAAAACGCATGAACACACCAAAAGACGCAGCTGCACGGCGCGCGATTGAACCCGTCATTTGCTATCCGGTTGATACCCTTCCGGTGCCCGAAATGGCCGCGTACAAGCGTGCGCGCGCGACGATGACCAAGGTGGATGAAGTTGTGGTGCCGCCACGTGATGCCAGTTGCTTTACCGTGCCTGCGGGGCATTTCTTTCGGATTGTAAGCGTTGAGGGCGCGCAGGTCGGCGACTTGAACCTGTGGGCGCGTGATAACCTGAATGAACGGTTCTATTCCGGCAAAACCCGCGCGTTGCATGGCACGCATATTACGACGGGCCAACGAATGTGGACCAGCTTTCCTTATCTACGACCCATGGCGACGATCACCCATGATACGCTTGATTGGTACGGCAAGGATGAATTTGGCGGTTCGGTGCATGATGTTATCGGCACGCGCTGCGATCCCTACACCCATCACCTGCTGGCGGGCGGGCAGTATCACCATTGCTGTCATTCGAACCTGACGCGCGCGTTGGCAAACCATCTGGGCGTTCCCATGGTGGACGCCGAACCGCATGTGCATGATGTGTTGAATGTCTTTATGTGTACCGGCTTTACCCGTAACACGGGGCAGTATTTTATGAAGGCAAGCCCGGTTCGACCCGGTGACTATCTTGAGTTCTACGCCGAGATTGATCTGCTTGGCGCGCTAAGCGCATGTCCGGGGGGCGATTGTTCTGCCGAGCATTCTTCGGATGTTGCGGCTTGCTACCCGCTGCTGGTAGAGATCTATGCGCCTGAAGCAGGACGCATAGAGACGATGGCTGAACCCGATATCAGCGGCTATGACCGATCACATGGTGCCTAAGGCTTAAACCCCGCAGTGGGGTTTAAGCGGGACGACAATTATTATGCGTCGGGAAAGGCAGCTTTCAGCGCGATTTCGACCATGTCGCCAAAGGATTGTTCACGCTCGGACGCGGGTAGGGCTTCGCCAGTTTGCAGGTGGTCGCTGACGGTGAGCACAGCCAAAGCCCGGCATTTATGACGCGCGGCCAGGATATAAAGCTCGGCGGCTTCCATCTCGACGCCCAAGACGCCGTGGCGAACCATCTGTTCATCCAGATCGGGCCGTTCGGCGTAAAACACATCAGATGAATAAATGCCGCCGACATGGGTTTTGGTATCCATTGTTTGCGCAGCGTTAACGGCAGCTTGCAACAAAGACCAATCGGCACAAGGCGCGAAATTCATTTCGCGGAAAATACCCGAAGAAGGGGACGTGATTGTCGTCGCCGTCATTGCAATGATGACATCACGAATGCCAACATGCGGCTGCATGCCGCCACAAGACCCGATGCGGATCAGTGTTTTGGCCCCATATGCCGAAATCAGTTCATTGGCATAGATGGAGAGCGACGGCATTCCCATTCCCGACCCCTGAATGGTAACGCGGTTGCCATTCCATGTACCGGTAAAGCCAAGCATACCGCGTACTTCATTCACAATTTTGGCGTCTTTCAGAAAAGTCTCTGCCGCCCATTTTGCACGGTAGGGATCACCGGGCATTAAAACCGTTTCAGCGATTTCGCCCACTTGGGCACCGATATGTGTCGTCATTTTGATATCTACCGTTAAATGTAAAAGAGCGCCCCGGATGTAGGGCACTCTGTTCTAGAATACAGGAATAGTCTTAGATGGCCAATTCGTCAGGCGATACGCCCTTGGCTGTCAATTCGCGATACCAGTTGGGCTGGCGGCCTTTGCCGGTCCATGTTTGGGCCGCATCGGCCGGGTTGGCGTATTTCGGTGCCGCTTTGGTCCCTTTAGCTTTTTTGGCACCCGAGGATACTTCGTCCAAAGAGAAGCCAAATTCAGCTGCCGCTTGTTCGGCGGCTTTACGCGCAGCGATGCGGTCGCGCTCATAAGCGGATTTAATCGCGGATTTCACATCGTTCAGCAAAGTCTCAAGCTCTTTATGAGACATGGAGTCCAGATTAATGGTCATTTTACTCGTTCCTATTCAGCAAGTGTAGTTTTGCCTTACGCGAAAAGAATAAATTTAAAAAGAAGATATATGACCAAATCAAATTACTGTGCGGCAATAGTTTCCGGGTCTGCCAGTATTACGATGTCTTGCATGATGGTATTCAACTCAAAGTCTTTTGGCGTATATACGCGCGCCACACCCATTCCGAGAAGTCTTACTTTATCGTCTTCGGGAATGATGCCGCCGACAACAACTGGAATATGCCCCAGACCTGCCTCACGCATTTGAATCATCAGATCTTCGACCAGCGGAATATGGGATCCTGAAAGAATAGAAAGCCCGACAACGTGGTGATTACCCTCTTTTGCGGCGGTTACAATTTCAGACGGGGTCAGGCGAATACCTTCATAGGCGATATCCATACCGCAATCGCGGGCGCGTACGGCGATTTGTTCCGCGCCGTTTGAATGGCCATCAAGCCCGGGTTTGCCAACCAGAAAGCTAAGCCGGCGGCCCAGACGTGTGCTGACAGCATCAACAGCCTCGCGCAGATCGTCCAAGCCTTCGGTCTTGTTCGACCGGCCTGCAGCGACCCCGGTAGGGCCCCGATATTCACCATGTACGGCACGCATTTGCGCGGCCCATTCACCAGTTGTGACACCTGCCTTGGCGGCGGCAATCGACGGGCCCATCACATTGCGCCCTTCGGCGGCGGCGGCGCGTAGATCGGCCAGCGCTTGATCAACGGCGGCCTGATCGCGGCCCTCGCGCCACGCGTTCAGGCGGCTGATCTGATCGGCCTCAACGGCTGGGTCAACAACCATGATCCCGCCATCGCCGGTCATCAGCGGCGATGGTTCGCCCTGCTGCCACTTGTTCACACCGACAACAATTGTTTCGCCCTGTTCGATGCGGCCCAGACGGTCGGCGTTGCTTTCTACCAGCCGCGATTTCATATAGTCGATCGCGGAAATTGCACCGCCCATGCCATCAAGGTTGGCCAGTTCGGCGCGCGCACCTTCTTTCAACGCTTCGACCTTGCGATCAACAGCCGGGTTGCCATCAAACAGATCGTCAAACTCAAGCAGGTCAGTCTCATATGCCATGATCTGCTGCATCCGCATGGACCATTGTTGATCCCACGGGCGTGGCAGCCCAAGCGCTTCGTTCCAGGCAGGCAACTGAACAGCGCGGGCGCGGGCGTTTTTAGACAGCGTAACGGCCAGCATTTCGATCAGGATGCGGTAGACATTGTTTTCGGGCTGTTGCTCCGTCAGGCCAAGTGAGTTGACCTGAACCCCATAGCGGAAGCGGCGGAATTTGGGGTCTGCGACGCCGTAACGCTCGAGGCAGATTTCATCCCACAGATCGCCAAAGGCGCGCATTTTGCACATCTCTGTCACGAAACGAATGCCTGCGTTCACAAAGAACGAAATCCGCCCAACCAGCATTGGAAAGTCTTTCTCGGGTACGCGGGGGCGCAGCGCGTCCAGTACGGCCGTGGCGGTTGCCAAGGCAAACGCCAATTCCTGCTCGGGTGTCGCACCAGCCTCTTGCAGGTGGTAGGAACACACGTTCATCGGGTTCCATTTTGGCACATTGGTGTAACAATATTCCGCAACGTCCGCGATCATCTTAAGCGATGGTGCGGGCGGGCAGATATAGGTGCCGCGGGACAAATATTCCTTGATCAGGTCGTTTTGAACGGTTCCCTGCAATGTGGAAATATCAGCGCCTTGTTCTTCGGCCACCGCAATATAAAGCGCCAGCAGCCACGGTGCAGTCGCGTTAATGGTCATCGAGGTGTTCATCTGCTCAAGCGGGATGTCTTTGAACAGGGCCCGCATGTCGCCAAGATGGCTGACGGGTACACCGACCTTGCCCACCTCGCCCCGCGACAGGATATGATCGCTGTCGTATCCGGTTTGTGTCGGCAGGTCGAAAGCAACAGAAAGACCGGTCTGACCCTTGGCCAGATTGCTGCGGTACAGCGCATTGGAGGCCTCGGCGGTAGAGTGTCCGGCATAGGTGCGGATGAGCCAAGGGCGGTCTTTGGTTTGTTGCGTCATGGTGCGGCCTTTCGTGAATCGGGCGAGCAATATTATTACCCTGAACGACTGATACTTGAAATAATCAGGCAGTGTCAATTCGCTGCATTGCGGCATGTTAACATCGGTTTTGGGGGGACGTCTGTTTAATATTGCTCAGCCCCTTTTGGTTCTGCAAGGGTGGGCCAATGACGCAGACCGTTGAACTTCCTATCTGGTTATTTGTCGTGATTTTGCTTTTTGCGGCAGTCACGGCGCTCAGCCATTTCTTGTTACCCTCCGTGCGCTGGTTCTTTCGCCTGCGCCTTGAGCGCGCCGTTGCCCGGTTTAACAAACGCCTCACGCGCCCGATCGAGCCGTTCAAGCTGGCCCGCCGTCACGACATGATCCAGCGTCTCATCTATGACCCGCAAGTAAGCCAAGCGATTGCTGATCATGCGCGCGCCGAAGGCATTCCCGAAAACGTCGCGTTCCAGCAGGCGCGCCGATATGCGCGAGAGATCGTGCCAAGTTTCAGCGCCTTTGCCTATTTCAGTTTTGGCATTCGGCTGGCCCGGTTTTTGGCCAATACATTGTACGAGGTGCGCACAGGCACGAACAACGCCACCGTAATCAAAAAAATACCCGGCGACGCCACGGTGATTTTCATTATGAACCACCGCAGCAATATGGATTACGTATTGGTTACCTATCTTGCCGGCGAAGCATCCGCGCTGAGCTATGCGGTGGGGGAATGGGCGCGGGTCTGGCCGCTAAGCCGGTTGATAAGATCAATGGGGGCATATTTCATCCGCCGCAAATCACGCGGCGCATTATACCGCAAAATCCTGGCCCGTTACGTCCAAAAGGCAACACAAGGGGGCGTGACCCAAGCGATCTTTCCAGAAGGGGGCTTAAGCCTTAACGGTAAGCTAATGCCACCGAAGATGGGATTGCTCGGCTATGTACTGGAGACCGACCTTAGCGATCGGGATGTGGTGTTTGTGCCGGTCGCCATTAACTACGATCGCGTTCTGGAAGATCGCGTGTTGATCGCCGCAGATCAAGCAGGCACCCGGCGGTTCAAAGCGCGCATATCCGTGATTTTGTTTTTCATCCTGCGCAAAACATGGTTGCGGATACGTGGGAAATTTCTGCGTTTTGGTGAGGCAGCGGTTGTTTTCGGTGAACCAGTGCCTTTGCGTGATTATGGCCCCGATCCCGATGTTGATCATGTGGCCCAGGATTTGATGGCGCGCATCGCCAGCGAGATGCCTTTGCTGTTTGTCCCGCTGATGGCGCATGCCTTGGTGTCATCCACTGGCCCACTGACAGCGGCCGCGCTGGACGCTGAAATAGCGCGGCTAGTGGAACAGGCCAAAACCTTTATCGACATCCCTCGTGATGATTTCGGCGAGGCAATCGCGAAGGCGCGGGAACATCTGTTGCAGCGTGGCATGATCCGCGCAGATGCAGGCGAGGTCACTGTGGTGTCAGATCAGCGGCCCGCATTGACCTTTTATGCCAACTCGATTGCGCATTTCTTTGAAAAATAAGCAGCGGCCAGATTTTTCTGCGTTTGCAAAGTTATAAAATTACAAATTTGATCCAATTCGGGTTGCATTGTTGCGCTATGGGCAATATCTCACTTTTAGACGCCGCGATTCTGCGCTGCGGCACAAACGAATTCTGACGGTGGAGAGCCCCATGGCCCTGGATACGAACATCGCGCAATATGATGCGCCGGAAAAAGACCTCTACGAAATCGGTGAGATCCCTCCGATGGGGTATGTGCCCAAGCAAATGTATGCTTGGACGATCCGCCGCGAACGTCATGGCAACCCAAATACCGCAATGCTGGAAGAAGTGGTGGATGTTCCAACGCTCGACAGCCACGAAGTGTTGGTTTTGGTGATGGCCGCTGGCGTTAACTATAACGGTGTCTGGGCGGCTTTGGGCAAACCGATCAGCCCCTTTGACGGCCATAAACAGCCCTTCCACATCGCCGGTTCCGATGCCTCGGGGATCGTTTGGGCTGTTGGCGACAAGGTCAAACGCTGGAAGGTCGGCGATGAGGTTGTTATCCACTGCAACCAAGACGATGGCGACGACGAGCACTGCAACGGCGGTGATCCGATGTATTCGCCCAGCCAGCGGATCTGGGGATATGAGACGCCCGACGGTTCCTTTGCCCAATTCACCAACGTGCAAGCACAGCAGCTTATGCCACGCCCCAAGCACCTGACCTGGGAAGAGGCCGCCTGTTATACGCTGACCTTGGCAACGGCCTATCGGATGCTGTTCGGCCACGAACCACATGACCTGAAGCCCGGACAAAACGTGCTGGTCTGGGGGGCATCCGGCGGCTTGGGGTCTTATGCGATCCAGTTGATTAATACCGCTGGCGCAAATGCGATTGGTGTTATCTCGGATGAATCCAAACGTGATTTTGTCATGGATTTGGGTGCCAAAGGTGTGCTGAACCGCAAGGATTTCAATTGCTGGGGGCAAATGCCCACGGTGAACACGCCGGAATACGCAGCCTGGTTCAAAGAGGCGCGTAAATTTGGTGCGGCGATTTGGGAAATCACCGGCAAGGGCGTGAACGTCGATATGGTGTTTGAACACCCCGGCGAGGCGACGTTCCCCGTGTCTACATTCGTCTGTAAAAAAGGCGGGATGGTCGTCATCTGCGCCGGTACCTCCGGGTTCAACCTGACACTGGACGTGCGCTATATGTGGATGCACCAAAAGCGTTTGCAGGGCAGCCACTTTGCCCATCTGCAGCAGGCTTCCTCGGCGAACAAGCTGATGCTTGAGCGGCGGCTGGATCCTTGCATGTCCGAAGTGTTCACATGGAACGAGCTGCCGGATGCCCATATGAAAATGCTGGCAAACGAACACAAGCCGGGGAACATGTCTGTTCTGGTCCAATCCCCGACGACCGGTTTGCGCACATTGGAAGACGCCTTGGAGGCGAAAAAGTAACGAGACAGTCTCAGATATAGAGCTAATACGCCCGCGAATCGGTTAACCGTTTCGCGGGCGTATTGCGTTGAAAGCTGCTGTTTTGTGAAACAATCACTTGTCTAGCGCTCACCCCACTAGAAATGGGGAGTTGGAAAACGCGAATATAATCAAAAACAAACGCATGCTATGGTTGAATTAATCAATAATTAACCACCAAAGTGAGAGTTTTGACATGCAAAGCGACTGGATATTGGAAGTTCTCACCGATCTGAAGGCATTCGCAACAATCAACGGTTTGCCTGTATTGGCCGAACAGTTGGATGATACTGCGATTGTTGCCTTGGCCGAGATTTCCGCCCTTGAAGAAAGGAACGGACGGAAATCAAATGGCAGTGATCTGTTCAAAGCTGGATCTGATATTGGAGGGGTTGGAGCAGGCCACCACATTTGAGGGCCTTCAAGTCGCAAGCGAAGCGCTGCGTGATCATTACGAAGTTGACCACGTTGTATATCATTGGGTCGATTCCTCGGGGGATCAATACGGCTGCGGCACCTATTCCCAAGCGTGGCAGGAACGCTATCTAAGCCAAAATTACATGCGCATAGATCCCGTCATATTGGGATGCTACCAACGGTTTCATCCGGTTGATTGGAAACGGCTGGACTGGAGCGGCAAAGCCGCGCGCGCATTGCTGTTGGAAGCGATTGAATATGGTATCGGAAATCAGGGTTTTTCTGTCCCGATACGTGGGCCCAATGGGCAATTCGCGCTGTTCACTGTAAACAAGTCATGCGCTGATCCTGAATGGGAGGCATTTGCCGAGGCCAATCGCCGCGACCTCATTCTGATCGCACATTATTTCAACGAAAAGGCGCTTGAGCTGGAGCCGGGCCGTACGCCCGAAGCGCCGCGCGCGCTGTCACCGCGAGAAGTTGACGCAATGACGTTGATTGCGATTGGATATAACCGGGCGCAAGTCGCAGATACTCTTTCTATTTCCGAGCATACGTTGCGTGTCTATATCGAAAGTGCGCGGTTTAAACTGGGCGCGCTCAATACCACCCATGCTGTTGCGCGTGCGCTTAGCCGTGGGTTGATTGTTGTATAGCTGACCGGGAAGGGGCCGGCCCCCGCCTTTCAGGCTCCCCCGGGATTTTGATCCATTTGGAAAACCAAAGTTGCATTTCCAACCTTTTGGGCGGGCGTTGATATCGCGCAGCGTTAAAGTGCAGGCCTGTATTGCGTTCCTTGAACCAACAAGAGGATGCAGCAATTCATGTTGAGATACATTTACGGTGACGAACTGAAAAATCATCCGGAACTTAGTGAAACGATGTTTCGCGACAGGGCAGCACAATTCAAAGACCGTTTAAAATGGGATGTCACGGTTGATGCGAACGGATTTGAGAAAGATGAATACGACGCGTTAAACCCGCTTTATGTAATTTGGGAACTGCCGGATGGCCGTCATGGTGGATCAATGCGGTTTCTGCCGACAACGGGGCGGACCATGGTGAATGAGCATTTCGCCGATCTTTTGGAGGGGCCAATCTGCAGTCCCTTGATTTGGGAATGCACGCGATTTTGCTTGAACAAGAATGCGTCCGGGCAGGCCGCCGCCGCGTTGATGCTGGGCGGCGGGGAGATAATGCGAGGCTTTGTTGTCGCGCATTTTGCCGGTGTTTTTGATGCGCGTATGGTGCGGATATACCGGATGACCGGGGCCTCGCCTGAAATTCTGGGCTCCAGCGGCGCGGGGGCTGCGCGGATCAGTGTGGGGCTCTGGAGCTTTGACGAAGCTGCCCAAGCGCGTTTGGCCGAGCGGTCTGGCATTTCGCCGCGCCAGTCGGCGCAGTGGTTTCAGCAGTGTTGTGACCAACCTTTCCCAATGAAGCTGGCGATTAGCGCCTAAGCTGTCTGGTCCCCGGCGCGGCCCTGATTTAGGGTCGCGCTATGACAACACCTACCTTTACCTATTCAGATGATCAGGCGGCCGCTTATGACAGCGTGACCGAAATGTTGCGTCTTGCCGGGATTAATCTGGAAGACAGTCTTTTGATGCCGCCCGCGGGTGGCAAAGATCAGGTTATGGCTGTGACGGGTAAGGCGGGGTCGGGTAAGACGCTGTTGCTGGCAGAGCTGTACAAAGCCTTACAAGCCGCAGGGGTCGATATCGTTTCAGGTGATTACGAATCCCGCAAGCGCAAGGACAAGCGGTCGCTTGCGATTTTGGCCCCGACAAACAAGGCGGCATCGGTGTTGCGCCTGCGGGGCGTGCCTGCGACGACGATCCACCGGATCTTGTATACGCCGGTTTATGACCCTGAATATGAGCGCATCGCGGAATGGTTGACCGGCAACGGCGAGCGACCAGAGATTGAGGGGCTGACCGAGCTATCACTTGATCGCGCTGCTGCATTTTATGCCAATAACAAATCGATCCCCGGCGCGCTGGCGGCCGCAGGTTTGCGCGGCAGTGATTTTATCACCGGTTGGAAGCGGCGCGAAGAACCTTTGGATATCGGGCTGGTTGATGAAAGTTCGATGCTGGATGACAAGCAGTTCGAAGACCTTAAAGAGATTTTCCCGACGCTGCTGTTGTTTGGCGACCCTGCGCAGCTGGCACCGGTGGGCCAATCCGGCACAATGGTGTTCGAGAAACTGCCACAAGGCCGGGTGCTGAATCTCAACCGTATTCACCGCCAGCAGGCCGACAATCCTATTTTGGACTTGGCCCATGCCTTGGCCGACCCAGATCTGACCTTCGAGCAGTTTGAGCGGATGGTTGAGGCGGCGGCGAAGAAGGATGACCGTGTGGTTTGGGGCCAGCGCGTCGAGGTTGACTTGATGGCGCGGTCCCCTGTTTTGGTGTGGCGCAACGCCACGCGCATTCGTCTGATCAACGCGTTCCGATCGGTGCATGGCGCGCCAGAGGATGCACTGCTGGAAGGCGAGCCGCTTATTTGTGACGGCATTGAACTGCCACTAAAGCATCGCAAAAAACGGTTGGACCTTGAGGCGCGCGGATTGATCAAAGGCGCGCAGGTGATCTATCTGGGCAATGGTCGTAAACCGGGGTTTAGCCGTTTGCATGTGATGGGTGCCGAAGACCCGCAGATATCGGCCGCATCTATTGTGAAGATCGAAAAACCGGATGAGGAAGAACCGTTTATCCCTTTTGCCGCGCGGATGGGTGCCACGTTTTTGCATGGCGCGGCGGTGACGATTCACAAGGCCCAAGGCAGCCAATGGGACACGGTTCAGGTTTTTGCCCCCGATCTATATGCTGCGGCGCGCATGGGCCGGT
The DNA here is from genome assembly GCF_900116285.1 of Sulfitobacter marinus. Classification (GTDB taxonomy): domain Bacteria; phylum Pseudomonadota; class Alphaproteobacteria; order Rhodobacterales; family Rhodobacteraceae; genus Sulfitobacter; species Sulfitobacter marinus. Next base: position 174,481 of record NZ_FPAJ01000004.1, read on the forward strand.
CAGAGGCAGGGCAACCCTTGTGGAAACGGCTTGCCTATGTCGCAATTACTCGGGCGCAGGAACGGCTGATTTGGGTGGTGCGCAACCGGCTGTCCAAACCGACGGGCATGCTGCGCGTCGATGATTTGCGGGCAGTTGCCGCAGCACCGCTAAGTCTGGATGCACAAACGGAGGAAGAGGCATGAAAACGATACTGATCACGGGGGCAAGTTCGGGGATCGGGCGCGCCACGGCAGAGATGTTCTTGGGCCATGGATGGCGTGTCGGGTTGATCGCACGTCGGGCCGACCGGCTGGTCGAAATCGCCGACGCCTATCCGAACGCTGTGGCACTGCCTGCCGATGTGACTGATGCGGCGGCCATGCGCGCCGCATTCGAAGAGTTCGGGCATATCGACGTCTTGTTCAACAACGCAGGTATGTTTGGAACGGCGGCCCCAATTGACGAAATCCCGCTTGAGACATGGACCGAGGTGATGCAGGTCAATATCAATGGCATGTTCATCGCCGCGCAATTGGCGTTCGAGCAGATGCGCAAGCAGAAAAGCGGCGGGCGGATCATCAATAACGGGTCGCTGTCCGCCTATGTGCCGCGCCCCGGATCGGTTTGCTATACCATGAGCAAACATGCGGTCACCGGCCTGACGCGCACGCTGTCGCTGGATGGCCGGCCGTTTAACATTGCATGTGGGCAGATCGACATCGGGAATGCCGAAAGCGAGATGGTGGCAAACCTCAAGATGTCACATCCTGATTTGGACACGATGGATGTGAAACATGCGGCGTCTTCTGTGCTGCATATGGCACAGATGCCGCCAGAGGCGAATGTTCAATTCATGACCGTGATGGCGACCAAGATGCCCTATATCGGGCGTGGTTAACGGCGGATCAGCGCAAAGGCGGTCGAGGCCAGCCACCCGGCACTGATCGCAATGGCCAGCGACAAAAGGCCGTATAGCAAGGATTGTTCCCGCGATAGGTTGTAGAGCCAGCGTTCCAGCCCGACCTTGCGCACGTCAATTAACGTTTCGTACTGCGCAACCACATTGCCGTCGCGTGTCAGGAAAATCCGTGTGTCGTAATCCCCTTCGACCAAGGCCGCCGGGAGCTGGACTGTCGCGCGGAACAGCGTTTGCTGGTCGACGGTTACGCCTGTCTCGTCCAGTTGATACTGGTTTTCCTGTGATCGGATACGGATCAGCGCTTCGGTGAATGCAGGGGAATCGGTGATCGTCATTGGCGCGCCGACCGACCTGATTGCCCGAGGGATCGATATTTTATGGCGCAGGTCCTCGACCCCACTTAGCACATCGCGGATTGGGCCACTGGTGGCCACAGCGTAAAAGCTGGGCGCGCGGTCGACCTCTACGGAATCGGTGTTTACCCAGATGCCGAACTTCTTTTCCTTGCGGCGCACCACCACGGGTTTTGAAGGACCCGATACCGTGACGACGACCTGCAACTGTGAAGATTCAGGGATGGGGGTTTCGCGTTTCACGGCCCCGAAAATGATAATCTCGGACCCGTTGAAATTTGTGGCGATCGATACTTCGGTCTGGTTTAGACCCAACACAATGTCTTCTTCGGCCTGCGCTATCGCCCCAAAAGCCAGCCAGGCAAGGGCTGCTGCAACGTAGCGCCGGATCATGACGTGAACCCGATGGAGTAAAGCTCGGACGGTTGCAGCAGCAAGTCCAAGGCTAGCTTTCCGCAAACTGCCAACACCAAAAGTGCCAGTAGAATGCGCAATTGTTCGGCCTTAAGCTTGGTGCCGAGGGACGTGCCAAATTGCGCGCCGACAACGCCGCCGATCAGCAGCAGAACCGCCAGTACGATATCGACCGTGTAGTTGGTTGTCGCGTGCAGAAGCGTGGTAAATGCCGTTACGAACAGGATTTGGAACAGCGATGTGCCAACGACCACTTTGGTCGGCATGCCCAGCAGATAGATCATTGCCGGGACCATGATAAAGCCACCCCCAACGCCCATAATGGCGGCCAGCAAGCCGACGAAGGCGCCAACCAACAAGGGTGGAATGACCGAGATATAAAGCCCGGTTACACGGAACCGCATTTTGAAGGGCAGCTTTTGAATCCAGGTGTGTTTCTTGCGGGGCTGGCGTTTCCCGCTGCGGGTTTTGTACAGCGCGTTGAGCGATTCAATAAACATCAACCCGCCGATGATCCCCAAAAAGACCACATAGCAAAGGTTGACCAGCAAATCGACTTGGCCAAGCGATTTGAGATAGTTGAAAATGCTGACGCCCCCGGCAGCCCCCACAAGCCCGCCGATCAACAAAACGGTGCCCATCCTCAGATCGACAGTCTTGCGTTTCAGATGGGCGAGCAGCGCGGACACAGAGGAGGCGACAATCTGGTTCGCGCCCGTTGCCACGGCGACCGCTGGCGGGATACCGATAAAGAACAAAAGCGGCGTGATCAGAAACCCGCCGCCGACGCCGAACATGCCCGAAAGAACGCCGACAAGTCCGCCCAGACCTAAAAGCAGAAAGGCGTTGACCGAAATCTCTGCGATGGGCAGGTATATTTGCATATATGCTGTTAGCCTGATTTGCGGATTAAAATCAATTGTGGATGCTGCGCCGCCGAAAAAAATCCGGCAGCGCAGACGCTCTTATCGTTCTTTGACGTAGGGCTCTCCGCCCGCGCGGGGCGGGATGGCTTTGCCGACAAACCCGGCAAGGATGATGACGGTCATGACATAGGGCAGCGCGCCCAGCAGTTGGCCCTGAACTTTGACGCCTATCAATGCTTCGATCACGTCGGGGCGTGTTTCCAACGCACCGAACAGGCCAAACAACAGCGTCGCCCAAAGCGCATACCATGGCCGCCACTTAGCAAAGATCAACGCGGCCAAGGCGATATAGCCACGGCCGGCCGACATGTCCTTGATGAACCCGGCTTGCAGCGCGGTGCTGAGGTATGCGCCAGCAATACCACACAAGACGCCGCAGATGCACACGGCAGCATAGCGTAGCCCGATGACCGATACGCCTGCCGTGTCTACCGCGGCGGGGTTTTCCCCTACGGCGCGCAGGCGCAGGCCAAACCGCGTGCGATACAGCAACCACCATGTCAGCGGCACAGCAGCAAAGGCGGCATAAACGAGGATCGAATGGCCCGAGATCAGTTCGGCGTAAAGCGGGCCGATGAATGGCACAGGCTCAACCGCGTCGGCGAATGGCAGGGTGATCGGGTTGAACCTCGCACCGCCGATCAGCGACGGGGTGCGGCCGCCCTGTTGAAACCAGTCTTGCGCAATCAGCACGGTCAGACCGGCCGCAAGAAAGTTAATCGCCACACCCGAAATCAGTTGGTTGCCGCGAAAGGTAATCGAGGCCAAGCCGTGCAGCAAACTAAGCGCGAGCGAAGCTGCGATCCCCGCCAGCAACCCCAGCCACACATTGCCATACAGCGCTGCAATCGCTGCGGAAAAGAACGCCGCCGCCAACATTTTGCCATCCAACCCGATGTCAAAAATACCCGCGCGTTCGGAAAACAGCCCTGCAAGGCAGGCCAGCAGCAGCGGTGTCGCAAGGCGAACGGTACTGTCCAGCAGTTGGATAAGTGTCATGTAATCCATTATTCTGCAGGCTCCACCGGTTTACGTTCTGGTTTGGGCGCACGGGCATTTCGGATGCTCAGGAATATTTTCTCCAGCGGCATCCGCACCATGTTATCAAGCGCACCGGTGAACAAGATGACCAGTGCCTGAATGACGACGATCAATTCGCGCGGGATCGAGGTCCAAAGCGCGAGCTCCGCACCGCCTTGGTACAAAAAACCGAATAGGATCGCGGCCAGAAAAACGCCCAGCGGATGGCTCCGACCCATCAAGGCGACCGCAATACCGATGAAACCGGCCCCTTCGGTTGCGTTCAGAACCAAGCGTTCAGATTCGCCCATAACGTTATTGATTGCCATCATTCCGGCCAACCCGCCCGAGATGATCATTGTGATCATCGTGATCTTTACAGGTGAGATTCCGGCGTATTTCGCCGCAGATTCCGAATGGCCATAGGCCCGAATTTCATAGCCGAGCCGGGTGCGCCAAATCAGCACCCAAAGAAAGAAACAGGCAGCAATTGCGACCAGAAGCGAGATATTGGCAGGGGCCGCTTTGGAAAAGTTGATCCCGATAGGAGCCAGCAAATCATGCAGCGTTGGCAGGTTGGTGGCATCGGGGAACCGTGCTGTGGCCGGGTCCATGCTGCCTTTGGGGCGCAGCATATTCACCAGAATATAGTTCAGCACCGCCGCCGCGATAAAGTTGAACATGATTGTGGTGATCACGATATGGCTGCCGCGTTTGGCTTGCAAAAACGCAGGGATCGCCGCCCATGCTGCACCAAAAAGCGCGGCCATTGTAGTGGCCCCGATCAGCGCCAATGACCAATGCGGCCATGGGATATAAAGGCAGGCCAGCGCAACGCCCAGACCACCCAGCATCGCCTGACCTTCGCCACCAATGTTGAACAGACGCGCATGAAACGCGATGGCGACACAGAGGCCGGTGAACATGAAATTCGTGGCGTAATACAGTGTGTAGCCCCAGCCATAGGTACTACCCAACGCGCCGGTCACCATCAGCTTGACCGCAGCAACGGGGTCTTCCCCGATCCCGAGGATCACCAGTGCCGACAGGATCGCGGCCAATATCAAAGAGATAAGCGGCACAAGAACGACCTCGGCCCATTTTGGCATGACGTCCATCCTAGCCCCCTATCTTTGCATCAGCGTCAGTAATGCCCGCCATCATCAGGCCCAGCTCTTTTTCATCGGTGTCGGCAGCATCGCGCACGCCCATGATCTGCCCGTCAAACATTACGGCGACACGGTCGCTGAGTGCGAGGATTTCCTCAAGCTCGACCGACACCAGCAAGATCGCCTTGCCCTGATCACGCAGGGCAACAATCTGTTGGTGGATGAATTCGATGGCACCGATATCGACACCGCGCGTCGGTTGACCAATGAGCAAAAGATCGGGATTGCGTTCGATCTCGCGGGCCAGAACGATCTTTTGCTGGTTCCCACCCGAGAAGTTTTTAGCCGCCAGTTTCGGGTTGGGCGGGCGCACATCAAAACGCTCCATCTTTTCGACGGTATCAGCTTTGATCGCCGCGTTGTTCATCAAGATACCGCTGCGATAGGACGGGTCTTTGTGGTAGCCAAAGGCGGTATTTTCCCACGCGTGATAGTCCATAATCAGACCTTCGCGTTGGCGGTCCTCGGGGACGTGGGCAATGCCGTGGTTGCGCCGTGACTGGCCGTCGGACTGTTTGCCGGTCAGGTCCAGTGCTTGGCCCTTAACCTGAACCGAACCGGTCCCGGTTTGATAGCCGCCCAAAACCTCGAGCAGTTCGGACTGGCCGTTGCCAGCCACACCCGCCACGCCCAGTATTTCACCGGCACGCACTTGCAGATCGATCCCGCGCAGACGTTCGACGCCTTTTTCGTCAACAACCCGCAAGCCATGGATATCCAGAACGACATCGCGTGGCTGCGCAGGCGCTTTGTCAACGCGGAGCAACACTTTGCGACCAACCATCAGCTCAGCCAGTTCGGCGGGGGAGGTTTCGGTAGTCTTGACCGTTGCGGTCATTTCGCCGCGCCGCATCACCGATACTGTGTCCGTAATGTCCATGATTTCGCGCAGTTTGTGCGTGATCAGAATGATCGTTTTCCCCTCGGACCGCAGCCGACCCAAAATGCGGAACAGCTGATCGGCTTCTGCCGGGGTCAGCACGCCCGTGGGTTCATCCAAAATCAGAATATCGGCCTGCCGGTACAATGCCTTCAGAATCTCGACCCGTTGCTGCATGCCGACACCGATGTCTTGGATCAGCGCGTCAGGGTCGACTTTGAGGCCGTAATCATCGGCCAGCTTCAAAAGGCTTTTGCGCGCCTTGGCCAGCGACGGTTTCAGCAACCGTCCGTCTTCGGCACCCAGAATGATATTCTCAAGCACCGTGAAATTCTCGACCAGCTTGAAATGCTGGAACACCATCCCGATGCCTGCGGCGATCGCGGCCTGGCTGTCAGGGATATCTGTCTTTTCCCCACTGATGAAAATCTCGCCCTTATCCGCTTTGTAAAAGCCATAAAGGATGCTCATCAACGTGGATTTACCCGCGCCGTTTTCACCGATGATCCCATGGATCGTACCGGGCATAACGCGAATGGAGATATCTTTGTTGGCCTGCACTGGCCCAAAGGCTTTGGAAATACCTTTGAGTTCAATGGCTGGAGCGGCAGTTGCCTGCCGCTCCATATCCGTTTTGTCGTTCACGTTCAGAAATCCAGAACGGGGCAGGTATCGTCGGACATATAGTCGTGGACCATCAATGTGCCGTCTGCGATCTGTGCAGATGCCTCGTCGACTACGGCTTGCATGTCGGCAGAAACGATATCCTTGTTGTATTCATCCATCGCATAACCGACGCCGCCATTGGCGATGCCCATCACGTTAAAGCCTTTTTCCATACCGGGGCCATCTGTCATGGCTTGGTACACTGCGTTATCAACGCGCTTCAGCATGGATGTCAGAACCTTACCGGGGTGCATGTAGTTTTGGTTGCTGTCCACACCGATGGACAAGATACCTTCGTCTGCGGCTGTTTGCAGAACGCCAACGCCCGTGCCGCCAGCGGCAGCATAAACCACATCAGCGCCTTGGCTGATTTGTGCTTTCGTCAGTTCGGAACCTTTTACCGGGTCATTCCAAGCGGCAGGTGTGGTGCCTGTCATGTTGGAAATAACGGTCGCGTCAGGGTTGGCTGCCAAGACACCTTGGGCATAGCCACAGGCGAATTTGCGGATCAACGGGATGTCCATGCCGCCGATAAAGCCGACAGTGTTCGATTCAGATGCCATCGCGGCCATCATACCAACCAGATACGAACCTTCGTGTTCGTTGAACACAACCGAACGTACGTTTGGCGCATCAACAACCATGTCGATGATGACAAAATCTGTTTCAGGGTAATCGCCAGCAACTTGGCCAAGTGCGTCACCAAAAGCAAAGCCGGTCATGACGATCGGGTTGGAACCTGCTTCGGCGAAACGGCGCAATGCTTGTTCGCGCTGTGCTTCGGATTGCAATTCGATTTCGCGGAATGTCTCGCCTGTTTCTTCGGCCCAACGCTGTGCGCCAGCGAATGCCGCTTCGTTAAAAGATTTGTCGAATTTGCCGCCAAGGTCAAAAATCAACGCAGGCTCGGCCAGTGCAGCACCAGCGCCAAGGGCGGTGACAGCAGCGGCACCAAGCAGTTTGGTCATTAGGGTCATGGATTGTCTCCCAGGTTTTGTTGTGTTGGGGTTTGGCGCAGGGCCTTACCCGGTCGCGGGCGCGCGCCCGTCGATCAGATACACGATACTGCGTAGCGGGTGGCTGGGGTCAACCGGATTCTCGGTTTTAAGGCCCGGAATTTACTGATTAACCACGCGTTAAGTCCTTTGAGAGGATCAAAGCGTCGATGAATGCACCCTCTTTACGCGCATAATAGCGTGATCTTCTGGCTGTTTTATGAAAGCCAAGGCTTTCATAAAGGGCAATAGCGGAGGTATTATCCGCGGCCACCTCAAGAAACGCACTGTCTGCACCACAGGTCAGCCACGTGTTCATCAAACGTCGCCCGATGCCCTGATTCTGATATGCCGGATCAACGGCAATCGTCAGCAGCTCGGTCTCGCCCGCAACAAGCCGCGTGAGGGCAAAGCCGCCCTGCGCCTCAAGCGCTGTGACAAAAGGCGACGCAAGAAGGTCGGCAATCTCAGCGGCACTCCAGGCGCGATCATGCAGAAACGCCGCCGCGTGAATTTGTGCCATCTGATTTGGGGTCATGGTAAGATGGCAGGCGGCGCATCGCGTGCAGGGGCTGCATCGGCGGGGCGCAGGTACAGCGGGGCTGGGCGCGGATTATCATGGGATATACGGCTGGCCGCGATATGCGCAATGGCGTCGGCCAGTGGCATCTGAGGATCGCAAAGCGTGCCGTTGCATAGTGTGGCGATCATATCAGCCTGAAAACCGATGCAGGTCGGATTGGCTTGTGATGGGATCGTCGGCAAATCGTCAAGGCTGCAAAGAGATGGCGGATGATCATTCAACGTGCCAGTGACCTGAACAAACATTTTGTCTTGGCGCGCATCCACGCTGGTGACGACCACGCCATCCGTGCCGTGGGCCAAGGCCTCGAGTTGGGACACCCCGATTGCAGGAATGCCCAACCCCAAGGCCAGACCGCGCGCGGTGGAAACGGAAATGCGGATGCCGGTGAAATTGCCCGGCCCGATCCCGACGCCAATGGCGGTCAAATCCTGATAGGTGACCCCTGCCTGTTCCAGCACACCGCTGCACAGACCCAGCAACCGTTCGCCTTGCCCCTTGGCCATGGGTTCTAGGATGCTTGCCACAATCTGATCGCCGGACAGCAAAGCGGCCGCACAATGTGCGGCCGATGTGTCAAACGCCAGTATTAGTGGCGATTTAGGCAACCGGGCGTACCTCGGTTACTTCGGGGATGTAGTGGCGCAACAGGTTTTCGATCCCCATTTTCAACGTCAATGTCGAAGACGGGCAGCCTGCGCAGGCCCCTTGCATGTGCAGATAAACCACACCGCGTTCAAATCCGTGAAACGTGATGTCGCCGCCGTCTTGGGCAACGGCAGGGCGCACGCGGCTATCAAGCAGTTCCTTGATCTGGCCCACAATTGCGCCGTCTTCGCCGGTATGCTCGGCGTGGCCGGACGCGTGATCGTGACCGGTTTCCATGACGGGTTGACCCGATTGGAAATGCTCCATGATGGCACCCAAAAGCGCGGGCTTCAGGTGGTCCCACTCAACGGAATCAACTTTGGTCACGGTCACGAAATCGGTACCAAAAAACACGCCTGTCACACCTTCTACGGCGAACAACCGCGTGGCAAGCGGCGACGCGCTGGCGGCTTCGGGTGCGGGGAAATCGGCCGTGCCCATTTCCAGCACGGTCTGGCCGGGCAAGAATTTCAACGTAGCGGGGTTCGGCGTGGATTCGGTCTGAATAAACATGACATGCTCCTGACAACGGGTTGTCTTTGATATGCGGACTCTAGCGCCCCAAGTCAAGGTTTGGAACGATTCTAAAAAGTGGTGCCGCTGCGATTAATGTGGCTGCGCTCTTAGGTGATCGCCTCAAGACGCTCTTTGCTCAGATCGCCGGGCACAATCGTAATCGGGATGGGCAAGCTGCCCGCGTTGCGCGACAATTGCGTGACCAATGGGCCCGGACCTGATTTTTTATCGGTCCCGGCCCCCAGAACCAGAACGCCTACATCCGGATCCTCGGCAAGCTGTGCAATGATCTCGTCCACAACAACGCCTTCGCGGATCACCAGCTCGGGGTCGACATTCAACCGGCCGCGCATCCATTTGGCGAAGACTTCGAAATGCACTTCGATCCGTTCGCGGGCTTCCTCACGCATGACTTCGGCCACGCCGATCCAGTGGTTAAACTCATCCGGCGGAATGACTGACAGCACAACAACCCCGCCGCCTGAATTGGACGCACGCATCGCAGCAAACCGCATCGCATTCAGACATTCGCGGCTGTCATCCAGGACCACCATAAATTTACGCATCGTCTTCTCCGATCGGGCATTGGGGGCAGGGGCAATCATGCCGTTTGCACATGCCGCTGGCAATCGCGATTTTCTTGGGGTGGGTCAGCCGCGCGCTGTTGCGGCCCAATCCCAATACATATCGCGCACATGACGGGTGATCGGGCCAATCTGATACTGCGTGTCATCAAAGGCCTTAACCGGCGTGACCTTCATCATATTACCGGACAGGAATACCTCATCGGCAGCATGGAAGTCTTCAAAGCTCAAAACCGTCTCGTGCACCTTGATCCCGTCCGCACGCATGTTTTCAATGTGCCGCGCGCGGGTGATCCCGGCTAGAAAAGTCCCGTTCGGAATGGGGGTGAACACTTCGCCGTCCTTAACCATGAACGCATTGGCCGACGCGGATTCGGCCACGTTGCCCAATGCATCCGCCACCAGCGCATTGCCAAACCCTTTGGCGCGGGCCTCGACCATCATGCGGGCGTTGTTTGGATACAGACAGCCCGCCTTGGCGTTCACGACATTATCCTCAAGCACGGGGCGGCGGAAACGGGTGCGCGTCAATGTGGTCGCGGCCTCTGGCGGGGCCATTGGAATTTGTTCAAGCGAGATCGCAAAACCCGTCGCGTCCTTTAGCGGGACAATGCCCAGATCATCCCCGGCGAGTGCCCAGTACATGGGGCGGATATAGACTGCATCGGTCCTATCATAGCTTTTCAGCCCTTCGCGGACCATTTCTATCATATCGGCAGTTTCAACCGTGGGAGTTATCATCAATGCCTTGGCAGACCGATTGATCCGGGCGCAATGCGCCTCAAGATCGGGGGTCAGGCCATCGACCATGCGTGCGCCGTCGAACACGGTTGTACCCAGCCACGCCCCGTGATCTGCGGCCTTGATTACGGAAATATCGCCATCGTGCCAGGCACCGTCATAATATGTTTTTATCTTTGTGCCGGTGGCCATGTGATATTCCTTGGTCAGGGTTTAGGTGTTGTTCGATAGATACCTTCGGGCAGGTTCAGCGCAATGGTCAAATCGCGCAACTGCTCGGGCGACAGGCTGATTTTGCTGACGGTGTTGGTGCGTGCGTCCCACTGTTCAAATGTGACAACGCTGGCAAAGGCTTGCACGGTAACATCTTCGCGCAAGGGTGATTTGCCCTCGTCGACCAAAGTGATCACACTGGCATCAAATTCGTGTTCAATCGTAAACATGAGCGCACAATATTCTTTCGGTGGATCATTGCAAGAGCGCGCCCGCGTTGTATGTTCAATAGGGTCTCGAGGGTCTCGCCGCATCAAAGGGTGCAGAAAGAGTTTCGTGCAAGGTCACAAGGAATTGCCGTTATATGATTAGGTTTTTTGGTATTCTTGGCGTCATGGTTTCGGTTGCGGCATGCGAACCGGTGGTGACGACGGGGCCAGCTACGCAACAGCCCGGTGACCAGTCGCAAAATTCCAGCCTGTCCGCATCCCAGTCGGCGCGCAGCTTTTTGCATGTTGTTCAAACCGTCGAACCCGTGGCTGAACGCGAATGCCGCGCGCGCACGTCGGGTATCAATTGTGACTTCAACATTGTTGTGGACGACCGCCCCGGGCAGCCCGCCAATGCCTACCAAACCGAAGACCGCGCTGGTCGCCCTGTGATCGCGTTTACTTTGGCGTTGCTCGAAGACGCTCGTAACGAGGACGAGCTTGCCTTTGTTCTGGGGCATGAGGCGGCGCATCACATTTCGGGTCACATCGCCCGACAGCAGCAAAATGCGGTCGCGGGCGCAGTTATCTTTGCGGGATTGGCGACGCTCAGCGGTGGGAATGCGTCTGCGGTTGAAACCGCACAGCGTTTGGGCGCGCAGGTTGGGGCACGGACCTATTCCAAGGATTTCGAACTTGAGGCAGATGCGCTTGGCACTGTGATTACAGCACGTGCGGGATACAACCCATTGCGCGGTGCTGAATTCTTTACCCGCATCCCTGATCCCGGCGACAGATTCTTGGGAACTCATCCGCCCAACGCTGCGCGCATTGACACAGTTCGCCGCACCGCTGCGGGGCTTTAGCGGTTTTGCATCAGCTGGGTCAAATCCTGACAGATCGGGGATCGAAATACGCGGTATCGGGGCTGGCGGTGACAGACCGCGCCGCCGTTGATGCCGCGTTAAAAGACCTCAAGCGGACCAAATCATATGCCAAGGCGACGCACAACACATGGGCGGTGTTGCTGTCTGAGGGAGGGCCGCTCAAGGGCGACGATGGTGAAACTGGTGCGGGCATGATCATTGTTCGAATGCTGGAACGCGAAGCGTTGTTTGACCATCTGATCGTTGTGACGCGGTGGTACGGGGGCAAACATCTGGGCGGCGACCGCTTTCGTCATGTCCAGACCTGCGTTCGCGCCTATCTGGACGACGTGATCACGCGCTGATCCAGATCGCCGCAAAAAGGCAGATCGACGCAACCAACACAAAAACATGCCAGATCGCATTCTGGTAGCGCATACCGGGATGCGCATAGATCAACGTGCCCACCGAATAGATGAAGCCGCCCACCAAAATCAGGGTCAACGCAGTACCGGGCAGCGCGTGCCACATCGGCCAGATCAACAGAACCGACAGCCATCCCATGCCCAAATACAAAGCCAGCGACGCCTTTGACCGCGTTGTCCAGAACGACAGCTTGGCCAGCGCGCCGATGATGGCCAGCACCCATACCAACCCAAGGACCGCATAGGCAAACCCGCTGCCGATTGTGGCCACGACAGGCGTATAGGTTCCCGCGATTTTAAAGTAGATCGCCGCGTGATCGATACGCCCCAGAAAGGCGCGGCTTTGGTCGAATGGCATAAGGTGATAGAGCGCGGAGGCTGACAGCGAAAACAAAAAACAGACCGCGTAAATCATGATCGGGGCCGGGGGGATGTCTTGCCCGGCCGAGGACATCACCAACATAAAGCTTGCCGGGATGGCAAAGCCCAACCCGACGGCATGAACGGTGCCATCTGCTACAGTTTCAGCAATGCTATGCGGGTACCCCATGCCCAACCCATAGCGCAGCATCGTATCATCTTGGTGAAGGAGAGCAGGTAAAGGTCAAATACAAGATATTTTGAAGGCTCAGGTTATTCAGAGGTGCACGGGCCGAGGGCTACGCGAACGCATCTGCAAGCCACGACCTTAGCGTGGTTTATTGCCGTCAATCCAGCGCGACATCATGGTTTTATCGCGAAAGCATTCCTGCGGAATATCACGCCGCTTCACCCGTGCAATCCGTTCGGCAAACGCCACCTGTTTGGACGACGGATAATTGGCAAATCGTCCCTCAATCGGCTTCGGCTTATGGCTGTCGATCCAGGCCGACAAAGCCACCCGATCCGCGTCGATCCCCTTGGGCAGGCGCGCACCGGTTTTGGCGGCCAGCGACGTTGCATATTGCATCTGCTTTGGCGTGGCAGGCAAAGCATGGCTGTCATCATGATGATGCGCCGGCACCGCCCCCTGATCAGGGGAAAACAATCCGGGAAATTGAGGTTGGTAGGACATTTGGGAAGCCCCCTGCATTCTGTTATGGAACATATATAGAACATTAACGGAACATTTGCAAGGCGCGTGTCTGAGCACCTTGCTGCGCGGGGTGTATGTAGGGGTATTTTGGCCGCGATCAACTATATGAGCTATTTTTGGCCGATGGGGAGGGGGAACATCTGAAAGATCCCAGAAGAAAGCTTTGATACGGTAAAAGTTTTGCTTAGATACTAAGTCTCATAGAAGTCAGTTTGTTCATTAGCACAGTTCTTAATCGTCAGTTCTTTCAAGGTAAGTTTCAGTCACAAAATCTACAAATGCTATTGCCGAAGCGGCGGCTAATCTAGCGTGCCGCGGTTTCAAGCCCCGATGCTTGCCGTCTCGACCATGCCCTGAGCCGTAAAGTCCACGTAGTTCTGCTATGCCTTTGGTAATTGAGGTAAGGTTGCTCAATGTCCGTCGTATTATCTCAGAACCCTTGGCTTCCGCTGAAATTCCATCAGGAAGTAATCCTAGCTCTCGACACATCTTTTTTGAGAGGGTTGGCAGGTCGTCGGTTTTTTCGACGGCAACACCTAGTTCGTCTAGGATCGCTTTGCAGCATGACTCGACTAGGTCTTTTGCCGTCCCGATGGCTAGGGCTGGATCGGTATCAATCGCTTCATTTATACGCGTAATTTCAGTTTGCATCCAGTTTGAAGACAGCGTTTTTGCGGCTGTTCTTGCTCGATTGATTTGGCTGTGGAACTCACTTGTTCTTCGCGCACCATATCTCGCACGCCCTGCAATTTTGCCTTTTTCGAATAGTTGCCAACCGATCGGGTTTAGCTGTTCATCGAAATGACTCCGCAGCATAATTGCTTGATCCTTGTCGGTTCTTACTAACGGGTGGATCATTTCACAGATGAACTTTAGGAAGGCTTCGTCTGAACCAGATAGCAATCCAAATCGTGCATCTGAGAAGACCCAATTTTTTTCCCAGTCTGAATTGTTTTCACAATGCTGGTAAATGTCTCCGGCAGCTGTTGGATATCGTTGATCATACGAAGGCAGTGCATCTAGGTCAAATAAGCGACTTAGGAAATCGGTGTCACTCAATCTCCCGCCATAATAGACGTCTTCTAGATCGATGGCATCAAATATGTTTTGCCTGACTTCTCTGCCGATTTCATTTCTCAAACAACCCGACCCCATAGATCATACTCGCCCGCTTCCTCGACCTCGACCGTGACGATGTCGCCGACCGACAGCCCTTCGAAACCTTCATCGATAAACAGGTTCCCGTCGACCTCGGGCGCGTCGGCTTTGGTTCGACAAGTCGCAGCGTCACCGTCGATCTCGTCTACGATCACATCCATCCGGCGACCGACTTTGGCTTCCAGCTTGGCCTCGGAGATGGCCTGAGCTTTCTCCATAAACCGGTTCCAGCGGTCTTGTTTAACCTCGTCCGGCACGTGATCTGGCAGCGCGTTTGACCGTGCGCCATCGACGTTTTCATATTGAAAGCAACCGACCCGGTCCAATTGCGCCTCGTCCAGCCAATCCAGCAGGGTTTGGAATTCAGACTCGGTCTCGCCCGGGTAGCCGACGATAAATGTCGACCGCAGGGTGATGTCGGGGCAGGTATCGCGCCAGGCGGCGATTTCGTCCAGCGTTTTGGCGGCGGCGGCGGGGCGGGCCATGCGTTTGAGAACATCAGGATGTGCGTGTTGAAACGGGATATCCATGTAGGGCAGCACCAGCCCTTCGGCCATCAAGGGGATCAGCTTGCGCACATGGGGGTAGGGATAGACGTAGTGCAGGCGCACCCACGCGCCGAGCGACCCCAGATCGCGTGCCAGATCAGTGATATGGGCGCGGTGGCCGCGATCTTCGGCGTGTTTGATGTCCACACCGTAGGCCGAGGTATCCTGCGAGATCACCAGCAGTTCTTTCACGCCGCTTTGAACCAGCTTTTCCGCCTCGCGCATCACCGCATGGGCGGGGCGCGATTGCAGGCGGCCGCGCATGTCGGGGATGATGCAGAACTTGCATTTATGGTTACAGCCTTCTGAGATTTTCAGATAACTGTAATGGCGCGGCGTCAGGCTGACGGCTTGGGCAGGCAGCAGATCAATGAACGGATCGGGCGAGGGTGGCACGGCCCCGTGCACGGCATCCAAGACCTGTTCATATTGGTGCGGGCCTGTGACCGCCAGAATGCGTGGATGGTGTTCGCGGATGTAATCGGGTTCGGCCCCCAAACACCCTGTCACAATCACACGGCCATTTTCCTTGAGCGCTTCGCCAATGGCATCCAGGCTTTCGGCCTTGGCTGAATCCAGAAACCCGCAGGTGTTCACAATCACTGCATCCGCGCCGGAATAGTCGGGCGAAACGCCGTACCCTTCGGCGCGCAAGCGGGTCAGGATCCGTTCGGAATCGACCAACGCTTTGGGACAGCCCAGCGATACCATGCCGATGGTCGGCTGGCCGGGGCGGGACGGGTTGCTGATTTTTGCCTTGGGGGCAAGATCAGGACGCAGATTGGGTGGGTTTGTGCTCATGAAATGCGCTATAAGCCATGCAAAGGGTCTGCGAAAGGCCCAGCTTTGGGCTAGGAGACGGGTTATGAAATGGATTTTCAGATTGATCGGCATTGTGCTGCTGATTGTGGTGGTGGCAGTAGGGTCGCTGTTCTTGCTGCCCGCTGACAGGATCGCACGGATCGCTGCAGATCAGCTGCGCAACCTGACCGGACGCGAAGTGACCATCGCCGGCGATGTCGGGATCACTTTTTGGCCGGTTCTTGGGGTCAGCGCAGACGGGCTTGAGGTTGGCAATGCATCATGGGCCAAGGACGGTCCGATGCTGTCTGCCGCGAATGCTGCGATTGGCGTTGATGCCTGGTCGCTGATCCGTGGTGAGATCAAGATTACCAACATTGACGCGCAAAGCCCGACGATCCGGCTGGAGCATCGCAAGGATGGGCGCGCCAGTTGGCAATTCACCGATGGTGGAGGCGCGGCGCAGATCGAAGCCACGCCAGCCGCCCCGGCAAGCACCCCGCGCCCCTTGACGATCCAGAGGCTGAATATCACGGACGCCACGTTGATCTATGACGCGGAAGGTGCCGATCTGGTCCGGTACGAAGGCGTTGATCTGTCCTTGGACTGGCCGGAGCGTGCCGGTGATGCAGTGATCAACGCGGCGCTGCGCCCTGCTGGTGAACGTGTTTCGGTGCAGGCCAATATCTCGCGCTTCGATCAATTCCTGAACGGTGATGTGCGCGCTGTGACGGCGCGGCTGGATACCAAAGGCGGCGGGTTTACCTTGAACGGACGGGCGGGCCTGAACGGTTCCGTCGCTGGCGATCTGGTGTTGAAGTTGCCCGATACGTCGCGTTTTTTTGTGTCGCTGGGGGCCGGGGCTGTCGCACTCCCCCAAGGGTTGGGACGTAGCGCGGATGTGACATTGCAATTGACGCTGACCCCCGACCGCCGTCTGGCCCTGCGCGAGATGACTGCCGATCTGGGCGGCAACACCTTGCGCGGTGCCGCGGATATTACGTTGAACGGCACGCCGAATATCAACGCACAGCTGAGTACCGGGGTGCTGAACTTGGCAAGTATGGCGGGAAGTGGCAGTGGAAGCGGAGGTGGGAGTGGCGCTGGCGTTGGAAGCGGCACTGGTGGTGCGGCACCCGCTGGGCCGTCAGGCTGGTCGACCTCGCGGATCAATGCATCAGCATTGGCGTCATTCAACGGCGACATTGCGCTGCGGGCCGAGGGCGTCGAGCTGGGCAGTCTCACATTGGGGCATACACGGGTTCTGTTGCGCAACGACAGCGCGCGAATGGTGGCTGAACTGCGCGAGATCAATGCCTATGGCGGTATGGTCAGTGGTGAGTTCGTGGTGAACAATCGCAATGGGCTGTCTGTCGGCGGCACGCTGGCTGCGCGCGCTATCCAAATGCAGCCGCTGCTGACCCAAGCGGCCGATCTGTCGCGGTTCAAAGGGACCGGTGACGCTGATCTGTCGTTTTTGGGCGCAGGGCAATCGATTGATGCCATCATGCGATCGCTCAAGGGGGATGGCGCGGTTAACGTGGGGCGCGGCAGCATCGATGGGATCGATCTAGATGCATTGATGGGCAATTTTGACGTTCGGGGTGGAACGACGGTCTTTGATTCCCTTGCTGCAACTTTCACGATGAACCAGGGTGTGCTGAACAATAACGATCTGACCATGCTGTTGCCGAATTTTAATGCGACAGGTGCTGGCAAGGTCGGGATCGGTGCGCGGACCATTGATTATACGGTTACGCCAAAGGCCCTGCGTGTGAACAAAGACCGTGGTCTGGCGATCCCGGTACGTATTGTGGGGCCTTGGGCATCACCGGAAATCAAAGCCGATCTTCAAGCGGCGATTGATTTGAACTTTGCCGCCGAGAAAGCAAAAGCGCAGCAAAAACTGGAGGAAAAGCTGCAAGAGGAGCTGGGCGTTACACGCGAGGATGGGCAATCGGTCGAGGACGCGGTGAAAGACCGCGTTGAAGATAAGCTGAAACGTGAGCTGTTCAAGATATTTGACTAGCAGCGAGGGCCGGAATTTTTAGAGAATTCCGGCCCCAAAAGTTTGAATTTTCCGCACGCGACTTTAGCTGCTGTAGGGCATAGCTAGAAACGTCTGCATCACCCCGTCTTTACCTGCACCAGATGGGGCGTTATGGCTATGCCAAGCGCAAGGAGCACCTCATGGCCGATGAACTTTTCAACTCTTTTATGAACGGACCTGATGAAAACGGACGGTTTGGCGATTTCGGCGGGCGTTTCGTTTCTGAAACCCTGATGCCGCTTATTCTTGAGCTGGAAGAACAGTACGAAAAGGCCAAGACCGACGAGAGTTTCTGGGCCGAAATGGATTTCCTGTGGAAGCACTATGTTGGCCGGCCCAGCCCGTTATATTTCGCAGAGCGTCTGACGGACCATCTGGGCGGTGCCAAGGTTTATATGAAGCGCGATGAGCTGAACCACACCGGTGCGCATAAGATCAACAACGTGCTGGGCCAGATCATCCTTGCCCGCCGCATGGGCAAAAAACGCATTATCGCGGAAACCGGCGCGGGCCAACACGGGGTGGCGACAGCAACTGTCTGCGCCAAGTTCGGCCTGCAATGTGTGGTTTACATGGGCGCACATGACGTTGAACGCCAGGCACCCAACGTGTTCCGCATGCGCTTGCTTGGGGCTGAAGTGATCCCTGTCACATCTGGCCGTGGCACGTTGAAAGACGCGATGAACGATGCCTTGCGTGACTGGGTGACGAACGTCCGCGATACATTCTACTGCATCGGTACTGTCGCAGGCCCGCACCCGTACCCCGCCATGGTGCGCGATTTCCAAAGCATCATCGGCAAGGAAGTGCGCGAACAGATGGCGGAGGCCGAAGACCGTCTGCCCGACACGTTGATTGCCGCGATTGGTGGTGGGTCAAATGCCATGGGCCTGTTCTATCCGTTCCTTGACGACAAAGAGGTCAACATCATTGGCGTCGAAGCCGGCGGTAAAGGCGTGAATGACAAGATGGAGCATTGCGCGTCCCTGACCGGTGGGCGTCCGGGCGTGTTGCACGGCAACCGCACCTATCTGTTGCAAGATGACGATGGCCAAATCCTTGAAGGGTTCTCGATCTCGGCGGGCCTTGATTACCCGGGCATCGGGCCAGAGCATTCGTGGCTGCACGAGATTGGCCGCGCGAAATACGTGTCGATCACCGATGTCGAGGCGTTGGAGGCGTTCCAATTGTGCTGCAAGCTGGAAGGGATCATTCCCGCGCTTGAGCCCTCGCACGCATTGGCGCATGTGATGAAGATCGCGCCAGAGCTGCCGAAAGATCACATTATCTGCATGAATATGTGCGGTCGCGGGGACAAAGACATCTTTACCGTCGCCAAGGCGCTGGGCTTTGAAATGGGTGAATTTGCCTAAAGGTGATTTCTAGGATGCATTTTACGTGCATCCTAGTCGCTGACTAATCAGTCAGGATCGCATGTTGGCGCAGTATTTCCAGCGGCACGATCTCTAATGCGCGTTTATGCGTTGCCTCAAGATGGACCTGCGGCGCGCAGCCTTCGTCGGCAGCCTGCAGGAAACGGCTTGCGCATAGGCACCATGGATCGCCGGGTTTCAGGCCGACAAAGCCGAACTCGGGCCGTGATGTGCTAAGGTCATTCCCGACGTATTTGGAAAACGCCAAAAACTCCGCCGTCATCACCGCGCAAACTGTATGACTGCCCTGATCCGCGTCACAGGTGTTGCACATCCCGTCGCGGAAATAACCTGTCACCGGATCAGTGCCACAAATCGCAAGCTTTTCACCTAGGACATTAACGCTGGCGTCGGATTCCATCACTGGCCCCCTAATGCCGCGCTGATCCGCCGAAAGATGTCTACATTTTGGTCCGCGACACCGGGATTTCGAAACTTCCGGTCAGCCGCATTTGTGGCGATCACAACACCATCCGCTTGGTTGATATAGATGTATTGCCCATATATCCCGCGCGCCATGAACTCACCCGGGGCGGCCCCCTGGGGAACCCACCATTGATAGCCATATCCGATGGCACCGGGTTCAGTTGGGGCTGTGGGAGCAGTTGATGCGGCAACCCATGCAGCTGGAACAATCTGCTGGTTGTTATACATCCCGTTTTGCAAAAACATCTGTCCCATGCGCGCATAGTCGCGGGTGGTCAGGTTCAGCCCGCCCAAGACAAAGGCGACGCCCGATCCATCGGTCAGATAATAGGGCGCGTATTCCAACCCCATCGGGGCGATGATTTTCTCGCTTAGCAGATCGGGGATCGTACGGCTTGTCGCGCCGCGGATAACCATGCTGATCACATGCGTATCGATAGACACATACTGCCATTTGGTCCCCGGCGCGGCAAAGCTGTCCTTGAGCGAAGCAGCAAAGGCATCCAATTCGCCACCGAGGGCGATCACGCGGCCCATGCGGTTGATGTCGGAATTCTTGTCCAGATAATCCTCATCAAAGGTGACGCCGCTGGCCATGTTCAACACGTTGCGGATCGTGGCCCCATCGTAGGCGGTGCCTACCAATGTCGGCACGTATTGGGTGACCTGATCATCCAGCGATGCGATCTGGCCTTCCTCAAGCAGGATGCCGATCAAGGCGGATAGATAGCTTTTGGCGACCGACCAACTGATCCGGCGGTCTTCCGGCGCGGTGTCTTTGAAATAGTTCTCGTAAACGATATCGCCGTCCTTCAGGACAACCAGCGCGGTGACGTCCCGCTGGGCAATCCAGTCATCAACTGGCTCTGGCAAGGTGAATTCATCGCCATATTTCAATTCGGTCGTAGGCCCGGAACCCCGTGAAACCGGCGTGGACAGAAAGGCCCGATCCATATGGCTGAAGTTAGAGACGATCTTGTCTTCGGAGAACAATGAATTCACGGCCAGCAGGCGTGAAATTTCATCCCGCTTCCAAAAGCCGACGACGACGGCTGCCAATACCAGCGCCAGTAAAATTCGCCCAAGCCATTTTCCGAATGTCCGCATGATGGATCCCCCTCTATCTTTGAGGCATCCAATCACAGCGGCACCGCGCTTGCCAGCGCAACTTGGGGTCAGCCAGTATGCTGCCAGTCGATCCAGCGGCCATGGAAATCTGCGCGGCCCAAGTTCAGCGTGATATCGCCGGGCCACAAGCGCAGTGTCAGCGCGGCCCCTTTGTTGTTCTCGCCGTCGTTTTCCATCGACAGCCATGCCAAGGGGCGATTGGCCGTGGCACGTTTGCCTGCGGCCTCGATCAATGCCTTGCCGCGGGCCTGCGCGCCTTGAGGGAAATACTGCCATGCAACAGTGTGCTGGATCAGATGCAGGCAGCCTTGTGGTTGCTTCGGCAGCTGTTTCGCCAGCCAGTCTATTGCGTCGCCTTGCTGCACCTTTACATCCAATACGGACGCGGCAGAGCGGGTCAGGCTTAACCGGTTGGGCTGGTCCGGCCAAAGATACGCCATAAGCCGCATCAGGTGATCCGGGCGCGTGGGGTCGAGCGGGTTCAAGTCCACGCCGCGCCGTTTTTCGATCTGCGGTTGGACCGACGGGGGCAGGGGCCCGGTCCAGTCGGGCGATAGCAGGATCGTTGACATGTTGGGGCCCAAATGGTGGCCGTCGATCTCAAGCGCAAAGTGGTCCCACATCAAATTAAGGCCTCCGCTGGCCCCCAGTTCGGACAGGTGGATCGGCAGATTGAAATGCTTCGCAGCCACCCGCGCCCCTGCGATCAGGGCCGCTGACCGCCGCACCTCGTTAGTTTGGGGGGCATGGTCGGTCCACTCCAGCAGAAACGCTTCATGCGCGCTTAGGGCTTTGAGCACGGCCTCGGACAGCTCTGCATCCGAAACGCTGTTTGGCGGGTACACTTTCGCCAGTTCGGGCGATTTCCGGTTCAGCACCAGCGCATGTAAGCCGCCTGCGATACGCAAGGGCAGGGAGGCCCCCATCGGCCCGACATCGCCGGTGACGCTGGCAAATTTTCGACCAAGGCCGCTGTCGGTTGGCCAATCACGTGCGAGGACATTCATCAGCTGCCCCATAAAAGGAGAGCCCATTCCGACACAATGGCCCGCCTGATCTTCGAATGCCTGTTTCAACGTCATTTAAAACGCTCCACTAATTTTTGCAGGGATGAACGAGTGTCCGGCTCTGCGGTGAGGGGGACTGCTTGCGGTTTTGGTTGCGCGGGTGTCTTTTCAGCGGTGGCTGGTTTTGCAGGTTTCTTGGTCCCTGTGCCGGACCTTGGCGGCGAGACACGCATCGCCACGGCGTTCATGAACTTTGATGTATTTCCACTAGCCAGCTCAGGGGCACCATCACTGATGCCGCGCAGCACATCATCCAACCAGTTTTCATCGGCCTTGGCAAAATCGCGTAAAACATAGCCCGGCACGGCGTCCTTGTGACCGGGGTGGCCCACGCCAAGGCGCACACGGTCATAGTCCGGCCCGATATGCGCGTGAATGGATCGCAAGCCGTTATGGCCTGCATGCCCGCCGCCGGTTTTGCATTTCACTTTGGCCGGAGCGAGGTCGATCTCATCATGCAGAACAATGACATCAGCGGGATCGATCTTGTAAAACCGCATCGCGGCTTGGACCGATTGGCCCGACAGGTTCATAAATGTTTCGGGCTTTAGCAAAATAACGCGATCAGACCCGAACCGGCCTTCGCTAACCAACCCTTGATGCTTGGCCTTCCAGGGGGAAAATCCGTGATCCTCGGCGATGCGGTCCACCGCCATAAAGCCGATATTATGGCGGTTGCGGGCGTATTTCGCACCCGGATTGCCAAGGCCAACGATCAGTTTCATATGCCATACCCCATTATTTACGTCAGCATATCAAACGGATGCGCCAAACGGAATACGGGGCCGCCAATGGCGACCCCGTTTCGTCTTGAACAAACCTGCGACAGGTTGTGCGTTAGTATCAGTCTTCGCTGACTTCTGTTGCGGGCACTTCGTCTGCTGCAACATCTTCGTCTTCTTCATCGTCTTGGCTGGCAAGACCGGAAGGCGCGGATACCTGAGCGATCACAAAGTCACGGTCGATAACCGGCTTGGCGCCTTTAGGCAGAACAACGTTTGCGATTGTTGCGCTGTCGCCGATTTCCAGACCGGAAATGTCGACTGTGATGTGATCAGGAATATCGCCTGCGGTCACAACCAGTTCAACTTCGGGACGTACCATTGTAAGAACGCCACCTTTTTTCAGGCCTGCGCATTCTTCTTCGCCGGAAACCTCAACTTGAATGTACAGGTTGATTTTGGTGGTCCGCTTGAGACGCATGAAGTCGACATGCGTTGGCAGGTCTTTGACAACGTGACGCTGAACGTCGCGGCAGATCACACGAACGTCGTCGTGGCCTTCGACTTTCATGTTGAAAAGCGTGGCCTTGAAACGGCCGGCGCGCAGTTTGGTCAACAGCTTGTTAAAGTCCAGGTTGATAGGCAGTGGATCAACATCACCGCCAAACACGATGCCCGGTACCATACCGTCGCGACGTGCCTGACGAGCGGCGCCCTTGCCTGTCCCCGTCCGTTCGAAAGCTTCAAGATCAGGAATCTCTCCAGCCATGTTATTCTCCAATATGTTTAGGGCGGACATCCTCCAAGGCTGTATGTCCGCGTGAAGCCGCGCGTATAGACGGGATTGGCCGCTGTGAAAAGGCCAAAAACCACGCTTTGCCCGCCAGCATACGCCTGACGGGCAAAGAGTTCGTGTGTGGTGCCGCAAAATTCAGACGCCGCATTTCACGCGCAGGGTCATTCAGCGCGATTGGTCGCGGTCAAAACCTCTTGATCAGTCTTGCCACTCACCCTCGAAATCTTTTGGGATCAGCAGGTTATGCTTGCCCAATGCCTCGACCGAGGTTTCACCGCAAAGCGCCATTGTGAGATCCAGTTCCTTGTGGATCACCTCGAGGGCAGTTGTGACGCCCTTTTGGCCCATTGCGCCCAGACCATAGATAAACGCGCGGCCGATGTAGGTGCCCTTGGCCCCCATCGCCATTGCTTTCAACACGTCCTGGCCGGATCTGATTCCACTGTCCAGATGCACTTCAACCTGATCGCCGACAGCATCAAGGATCGAGGGCAGCGCCCGGATCGAGCTGATGGCCCCATCCAGCTGACGCCCGCCGTGGTTGCTGACGATGATTGCATCCGCCCCGACCTTGAGCGCCATTTTAGCGTCCTCGGCGTCCAGAATACCCTTGAGGATCACCTTGCCGTCCCATTGCTCTTTCAGCTTGGCGATTTTGCCCCAATCAAGGGTGGGATCGAATTGCTCGGCGGTCCACGCACCCAGATTGGCGGTGTCGTCCACGTCTTTTACGTGACCGACGATATTGCCAAAGGTCCGGCGTTTAGCGCCCAGCATTTCGATCCCCCATGACCACTTGGTCGCAAGGTTCGCAATGGTCTTTGCCGTCAGCTTGGGCGGGGCAGACAAGCCGTTTTTCAAATCCTTGTGGCGCTGGCCCAAAATTTGCAGATCAAGCGTGATAACGAGGGCCGAACATTTCGCATCCTTGGCTCGCTGGATCAGCCGCGCGACATAGTCTTCGTCGCGCATGGTGTAGAGTTGGAACCAAAATGGCTTGGTCGTCGCTTCGGCCACATCTTCGATCGAATTGATCGACATGGTGGACAGGGTAAAGGGAACGCCAAAGGCTTCGGCTGCACGGGCGGCTTTGATTTCGCCGTCGGCGTGCTGCATGCCCGTCAGCCCGACAGGGGCAAGGGCCACGGGCATGGCCACGTCCTGGCCGATCATCTGGGTTTTGGTTGTCCGGCCGCTCATATCGACTGCTACGCGTTGGCGTAGGCGGATTTGATCAAAGTCGGATGTATTCTCGCGGAAGGTCTGTTCGGTCCAACTGCCGGATTCGGCGTAATCGTAAAACATGCGCGGCACACGACGTTCATGCAGGCGCTTAAGGTCGTCTATCGTCGTAATCACGGGCATCGGCGGACATCCTAACTATTGGTCAGATTAATTAACCAATAGACGCCAGCGAAATCAATCGCTTTGCGATTATGCGCGGTGCGCACCGTCCGAAAGTGTCTTAACGAAGGCCAGGACCTCCTGCACGGGCGCGCCGCCTGCGATCTTGGACACAATGGCAGAGCCGACAACACAACCGTCAGCAACCGCTGCAATAGCTTCGGATTTTTCTGGCGTGTTCACCCCAAAGCCGACGATGACGGGCAATCCGCTGGCCTTTTGAATACGCTCAACTTCTGGCGCCACGTCGCCTGCATCTGCCTCGGCAGAGCCTGTGATCCCGGTGATCGAGACATAGTACACAAAGCCCGATGTGTTCTGCACAACCCGCGGCAGCCGCTTGTCATCGGTTGTCGGGGTCGCAAGACGGATAAAGTTCAAACCGGCCGCTTGGGCGGGAATGCACAGTTCGGCATCTTCTTCTGGCGGCAGATCAACCACGATCAACCCGTCAACGCCTGCAGCCTTGGCAGCGACCAAAAATTTGTCGACACCTTTGGAGTAGATCGGGTTGTAATAGCCCATCAAAACAATCGGCGTCGTGTCATCCTGCTCGCGAAAGGCGGCGGCAAGGGCGAGGGTTTTGTCCAGCGTCATCCCACCTTCAAGCGCCCGCTGACCGGCCAATTGAATAGCCGGGCCATCGGCCATCGGATCGGTGAACGGCAGGCCAAGCTCAATGATATCAACACCGGCAGCAGGCAGACCGCGCACGATTTCCAGTGACGTGTCAAAATCAGGATCGCCAGCCATGACATAAGACACAAATGCCTTTTTGCCCTGTGATTTCAGATCAGCGAATTTGGCGTCGATGCGTGTCATTGGTGCAGCCCTTGTTAGATGGTCCTGCTGCAATGCCGAATATAGCGACAGAAATCAATGCAGCACATCACTGTCGTGCCGCGGAATTTTCCAAAATCCCGGTCCGAAAAATTTGAATTTTTCCTCGCCGCATCTGGCCGCGCCTTTAACTTCGGGGTGCAGACCCTATCTATCAGCTATGAATTATGTACTTGCCTTGTTGCTCCCGCCGCTCTCAATCCTACTGACGGGTCGTATCTTTACGGCCATCATTGTGCTGCTGATCTGGATCCCCGCGATCATCTTTTCCGGCGGTCTGACCCATCCAATGTTTATCATTCTGGCGTGGATTTTGATTTACCAAACTCGAAACCACCCCTGACATCGCTAAGACTTGCGTAAACCCCGGCAAAACCCTAGGACAGCGCCAAGTAATAAAGGATGGATGTCATGGGTTTCAAAATGGGTATCGTGGGTCTGCCGAACGTCGGCAAATCGACCCTGTTCAATGCGCTGACACGCACAGCGGCTGCGCAGGCGGCGAACTTTCCGTTTTGCACAATCGAACCCAACGTGGGCGAGGTGGCCGTTCCCGATGCGCGCCTTGATAAACTGGCTGAAATTGCAGGGTCCAAGCAGATTATTCCCACTCGGATGACTTTTGTTGATATTGCGGGCCTCGTAAAAGGGGCGTCCAAGGGCGAAGGTCTGGGCAATCAGTTCCTTGCCAACATCCGCGAAACCGATGCCATTGCCCATGTGTTGCGCTGTTTTGAAGACGGCGATGTTACCCACGTCGAAGGCCGCGTCGACCCGGTTGCCGACGCCGAGACGATTGACACCGAACTAATGCTTGCTGACCTCGAGAGCATTGAGAAACGCCGCGCAGGCTTGGTCCGCAAGATCAAAGGCAATGACAAAGACGCTGTCCAACAAGACCGTCTGTTGGCGATGGCCCAGACCGCCATCGAAGACGGTAAACCCGCCCGCACCGTGGCGATTGACGAAGACGACGCCAAAGCGTGGCGCATGCTACAACTGTTGACGACCAAGCCTGTGTTATATGTCTGCAACGTCGGCGAATCCGAGGCCGCCGAGGGTAATGCGCACGCTGCGAAAGTCGCTGAAATGGCCGCTGCGCAAGGTAATTCAGCCGTTATCATCTCTGCCCAGATCGAAGAAGAGATCAGCCAGCTCGAAGCTGATGAGGCCGAGATGTTCCTGACTGAAATGGGTCTGGACGAGGCCGGCCTCGATCGGTTGATCCGCGCTGGCTATGAATTGCTGCATCTGGAAACATATTTCACCGTAGGCCCCAAAGAGGCGCGTGCGTGGACCATCAAAAAAGGCACATCCGCCCCCAAAGCCGCTGGCGTAATCCATGGCGATTTCGAAAAAGGTTTTATCCGCGCCGAAACAATCGCCTATGAGGATTTTGTCACTCTTGGCGGTGAAGGCCCCGCGAAAGAAGCCGGTAAGATGCGGGCTGAGGGCAAGGCCTATACTGTCAAAGACGGCGACGTGCTGCACTTCTTGTTCAACACCTAAACCGACGCGAGCGCTGATAGGCGCGCGCGGTTCTATCCTAATGCTTGCCGGACCACTTCACCCATGATTACGAGCTGGTAAACTCTATCTTTAATCGAAATGTATAGTTTGTCTTTGCCAACTGTTTTGGCGCTTTTGAAAAACGCCTTGCTCGCTTAACTCCTGCCACGGCGGCGGCGTCGAGGGCGGGCTGCCCGGAGCTGCGCGACACGCCTACATTTACAAGAGCGCCATTGTGGGACACAGAAACGACGACCGTAACGACACCGGTTTTACCGCCACGCGGACGCCGCTTTGCACGGTCGATTTTGGCGCGAATGGACGCGCCCCATGCCGCGACCAAAGACTGCTTTTCAGACTTTGACAGGTTCGAATGGGCCGAGGTTTGGCGGTTTCCAGCATTGGATGTGCCGCCCGTCCCCGCCGCAGTCGCCGCTTTGGACGGTGTCGAGGTCGCCTGCGCCGGTTGCTTTTTGACAGGTGCCGGCTTGGCAGGTTTCTTGACCGGCGGCTTGGGCCTTTGCGGGGGCTTTATCTTGGACAGGGGATGAACAGGGGGGGTGGGCGGCGGCGGTGCGACTTGAACAACAGGCACATCATCCAGCACGCTTGGGCTTTGCAGCATCTGCGGCAATGCGATCGGCGTGGCAGCAGTAGCCTCCAAATCCGGCGCAACGAGGTCCGCCAAAACGGGTTCGGGCGCTGTCAGTTCAACGCTGGCCTCGGCAATATCCGGTGGCGTTTCCCATGCTTTGATCAGATCGCCATAACTTTCGGGGGCTGCGACCAGCGTCATCAATTCGCTGCCCCCCGCGCCTGCAGACGCCGACGCCCCATCGCTGGGTTTTGCCCAAAAAGCAGCCACATGCAGGCCAAAAGCAATCAGCAGAAAAAGGGCACTGTTGATGACTACACGAATCATGGCTGAGCCGTTTCAACGCGTGTCGCCAGCCAGACATTGGTGATTTCACGGGCCGCAAGATTTTTTAGAAGGGCTGGAACCAATTGCGCATCGGCGTCGGCGTCGGCGCGGATAGTGAGCGGAGGGCGCGCATCAGGCCCTGTACAAATAACATCGGCGCAAAGATCGATATAGGTTAACTCAAGCGCATCAATCGCGGCGGTTTCCCCAATCGTGTCACGAAAAGCAATAACACCTTCGGCATTTATATAAAGCGTCAGCGCGCCGTCATCGGGTGCGTCAGAGGACGCAGTAGGTGGGATCACCTCAAACGGGTCAGGGGGTGCGATTTGCGCGGTCATCAAAAAGAAGATGAGCAACAGAAAAACCACGTTGATCATCGGAATGACGTTTTCTTCGCGTGGTTTACGCGGGGTGGGTTGGCCGAAATCCATCAGTTATTCCACCACGACAACTTGGGTAAATCCCGCGTCCCCCAGATCGCCCAGGATTTGGACCATAGCCTGGAGTTTTGCACCGTTCTTGGGACGCAGGATGATTGTGTCCGAGGGTTTTGAGGTCAGTTCGCTCAACTGTGAAGGCAGGGCCGCCCGCTCAATGGCGGTTCCGTTCAGAAACAACCCTTCTTCCGCGATATCCACCAACCTAGGCGGGCCTTCATAGACGGACCCTGTTGATCCACTCGCGATGCTAAGCGGGATCTGCATATCCATGCCAAAGCGCGAGGCCAACATAAAGAAGACCAGTAAAAGGAAAACCACGTCGATCATGGGGGTCAGCGATGGAGTGCGACGCTTGCGCGTTTCAGCGATATGCATTGCTCACTCGGCCGCCAACCCAGATAGCACCTGCTTGGTTTTCTGTGCACGTGCGGTTTGGAAAATACGTGTTCCGATGTCCTCCATCTCTAATCGCAGCCGGTCAGTAATGCTTTCGAACCATGTGACGGCAACAGACGCAGGAATGGCGACCGCCATGCCCGCAGCTGTGGTTAGCAATGCCTCCCATATGCCGCCAGCCAACATCGACGGGTCGGCCCGCGCGCCCGCCTCTTGCAGCGCTTGAAACGCTGAAATCATGCCCAGAACGGTGCCCAGCAAACCCAGCAGCGGGGCAATGGTCGCGATCAGTTCCAACGGTCGCAAACCCGCGCGGGCACGGGCCAGACAAAGCTTTGCAACCCGTAGCGTTTCGTCTTGCGCTGTTTCCCGGTCAAATTCAGGGTTGGAAGACGCTTGAAACGCGGTGCGCGCAAATCGGGCGCGAATGGTTCGGCGGTTACGAAGGTCAGCCAGTACAATATCTGAATTGCCATCTTGCCACGCGATAATTGACCCCTCCACCCGGCGGCCACCTGTCCATGCACCCAGCCAGATAAGATCCCAAATTTTCCAAAGAATAAGAGCGACCGTTATCACCGAAAGCGCGGCGATGGCCCAAATTGAAGGGCCGCCAGCCTTTAAGAACGCAATCGCGGATAGAGTAGCATCGGACAATGGCGCGTAATCCAACATCAGTAAGCATCCTTAACATGATGGCTGGCTGACGTGGCTTGCCTCTACCTGTGGTTTATAATCTTGATTATTTTTGTCAAGTAAATGACAGGGCGCTGGCGAAAACCCTCTCAGGCGCGGCCCCGACATACATTTCTGTGCGTCACCTAAAAAACCGGGCCCATAAGGCCCGGCTTGGTCGCGTTGGTGGTACCAATCAGAACTCGCGGCTTAACGACAGGGAAATAACCCGTCCCTGACCTTTGGTGCAGCCATAGCTGTCATAGCAAAGGCCTTCATAATCCTTGTCGAACAGGTTGTTCACATCAAGGTTCAGCGTCATTTCCGACATCTCGTAGCTTAGGCTCAGGTCAGCCAGCGCATAGCCGTCTGTTTTGCGACCGTTGGTCTGAGTTGCATAGAACGAGGACACATAGCGTACCCCTGCCCCAACCGTCAGACCTTGCACAAAACTGGCCGCGTCATAGTCGAACCACAGGGCAAGCTGATGGGGGGGGGCCATGGAATTATGGTTGTCGACAAGCGCGGTGTTCGAGGATTTGCTAACCTTCGAGTCCAGATAGGCATAGCTAAACACGCCTTCTACGGCTTCGTTCAGGCGCCCGCGCGCTTCAAGCTCAAGACCGCGCGAACGTACCTCGCCGGTTTGAGTAAAGCTGGACCACGTCGTGTCTCTCGTGTCGTATTCCTTCACATTGGTCTTGCTTAGGTCGAACACGGCAGCGCTTAGCATCAGATTGGCAGACGGTTGATAGCGCAGGCCTGCCTCCCACTGGGTGCTCTCAGAAGGGTCAAGCACATCGCCTGCAAACGTTTTACCAACGTTCTGGGTGAACCCTTCGGTATAGCTTAGGTACGGGGTCATACCGTTGGCAAATTCATGGGTGACTCCGATCATGCCTGTGGTTGCCTCGTTTTTCTGACTGCTTTGGGTCGAGGCGACCAGATCGTCGATGGTGGTATCAAACCGGCTGTGGCGCAGACCCATGGTGACCTTGGTGCCCGTGCCCAGATCCAGATGATCTTGCAGGTAGAAACCTGTTTCGCCATATTCCGTGCTCTTTCTGGAACCAAGGGCGGGATCAGCAACTGCGAAATCCAGATTTGGATTGCTGTAAGGGACCGTGTACTTTGTGTTGTCTAAGTATTGGGTCACATTGTAGCGCGATGTTTGGTGATCCAAACCGACCGTCAGCGTGTTCTTGGCAGCGCCAAAGGGCGTCGTCCATTTCAGATGGTTGTCGATACCAAAGGTTTCCGCATCTTCATCATTGATGAAGGCGTAATATTTCAGCCCGCTCGCGGATGCCGAAGAATAATCCAGTTGCGCATAGTCCGTCTTTTGGTGCGCATAGCGGAAGCTTTGGTTAAATGTGAGGTTCGGTGCAAAACTGTGCGTGAACTCCCAGCCAATTGTCTCTTGCTCTGTATCAAAGTGGTTATAGGCCGACTGCTTGAGGTTATAGCCCTCGGGCACCGTGCCCCATGCGCTGTCGATGTCTTCGCCGTTCACCGGTGCGAAAATCAGCGGGGTCAGCGAATCTTTTTGGATGTGGCCCAGAATCGTCAGAGATGTGTTGTCAGTCGGTGCCCATGTCAGGCCCCCGGCAAGGAAACTGCGGTCATCGGCAGAGCGATCAACTTCGGTTTCACCGTTCCGGACCATCCCCGTGAGGCGCGCGGCGACTGTGCCTTCCTCATTGATCACGTTCGACCAGTCGAAACCGACCAAGGCCGAACCGTTGCTGTCAAAGCCGATGTTACCCTCGGCCAGACGCCCGAACACAGGGCGTTTGGTCACAAGATTCACCATACCGCCCGCATCGTTCGAACCATAAAGCACGCCCGCAGGACCACGCAGAACGTCAACACGTTCGATCATATACGGGTCAGTCGTAAAGCCGGAAAAGTTCAACACTTTTTGCGGGAGACCATCACGGTACAGCGAAGAGGAACCCATATCAAAGCCGCGAAGGGCAAATTGGTCGAACCGGTTATCCATACCCCATGTCGACGGCAAAACACCGGGGACATAGGCGATGCTGTCTTCAACCTGACGCGGCGCACGGGATTCAAGCTCTGTCGATGTCACGACCGAAATGGATTGCGGTACTTCGGCAAGCGGCACACCGGATTTCACGCCGGTTTCGGTCGCAAGCGCAAGATAGCCATCAATTTCGCCCGAATAGGCAAGTTCATTTTCGACAACAATCGGCAGCAGGTCGATGACATCTTCTTGCGCGTGGGCAGGAAATGTGGCGGCCAAACTGACCAGTGCGGTTTGGCACAGCAGTTTGGGTCTCGTTGGCAAACGCAACGATTGACGGATATCAAAATAGGTCATGTAGCTCCCCAGGAAATGGCGCGAAAACGCACCCGGATGACGAGCAAAGAGGCTCGGGTCTCACCTGGGTCTGTCCTGGGATTTGGGCAAAATACCGCGAAGTTTGCGACAGTCAATCGCTTGAGGGGGTCTTTGGCGAATTACCTTGGTTCCCGCCATGGTTGCTGGCGGCTTTGTCCAGTCGGGGCATTAACCGCCCTGCAACCCATGAAATAGACAGCGGGGTTTGAAAACTCATCGCGCCGATTTCCTCGGCATCGGCCCACACCGATCGGCCGTTCTTGGACAGCGCGCTCTCGCGGTAGGCAGGCAGCCCTTCGATCAGCGCGCGCCCATCTTCGTCAGAAAGCCACAGGGCGACGTCTTTCTCAAAGATATCAAGGCGTTCTAGGCTGACTGAGAAATTGCCAGATCCGTCTGCCAGACCATCATATTCGGTCGGTATTTTCAGCCCAAGTGCGGCCATCAACCGGTTAGAACCATCGCCTGAACCGTACCCTATCAACTCGGTCCCGGAAACATATGCAACGGCGACTTCGGTGCCGGCCAGCTTGGGGTAGGTGGCGGCCAGATCTGCCAGTTCCTGTTCAACCCTGACGGTGACAGCATCCCCTTGATCGGTGCGGCCCGTGGCCTGCGCGATAAGGTGCATTTCCGCCTGCCAGGGGGCGGTCCATGCCGCATAGCCCAATGGCGGGCCAATCACGGGCGCGATCTGTGACAACCGGTCATAGATTCGCTGGTCGAGGGGCGCAAAGGTCGCGACGATCAGATCCGGTTTTTGCTGCCAGACCCACTCCAGATCAATTTCGAATCCGCGCTGGACCTCTGGTTTTGCGCCCAACGCCGCGCGTGCGTCTTCTGCCCAGCTCCATGTGGCATATGGGCGTGCGCCGAACCATTCGTGAACACCCACCGGCGCGATGCCGAGCGCATATAAAAAATCCTGCTCGTGATAGCCGACCGACACAATGCGTTGCGGCGTGTTTTCAATGCGGGTTTCGCCAAAGCCGTGCGTGATGATTATTGGCTCGGCACCTAGCCTCACAGGCATAAGCAGGAATGAAGCACAGCATATAAGGGCGGCAAGACGCATCAGACTCTCCAACAGGTCGGGCCTGGCGTCTGGCTTGGCGGTTTTGGCAGTGCTCTCGCAATCCCTGCCCGGTGTCAAGATCGCTGTGCGACCACTTGCAGCGCCTAAAGAATGTGAATACCCGTTAAGGGCAAGCGTCATGCCAGCCAAAACCAACGGGAATGTCATGTCACGCGCATCTTTCGCATTTAACCTTGTCCTGCTCTGTCTGGGTTTGTGCTTCTGTACAGCCCTGTCTTTGCGTTTTGGCGCGGCACCGGTGACTCTGGAGGCGCTGCTGAACGACACACTTGGCCTATTGGAAAGCCGCATGTTCCGCACGGTTTGCGCGATATGCGTCGGGGCGGCATTGGCAATTTCCGGCCTAATGCTTCAGGCGTTAACGGGCAATCCGCTGGCCGATCCCGGGATCACCGGAATCAATGCGGGTGCTGCACTGGCCGCCATCGTCTTGGCCTATTTCGCACCCTTCAGCAGCGGCATGGCAATCCTGTTGGCTGCAAGCCTTGGTGCAGGGTTTGCAGGATATTTGTTGTGGCATCTGGCAGGGGCTGACCCCGTGAGCGGGGCCGGGGGCATCGCCTTACGCTTGCCCCTTGCCGGTCTCGCTATTGAAACCTTGTGCCTTGCGCTTGCCACCGCCCTTATATTGACAGATGCAGAAATGCAGGCGCGATACTTGCGCTGGATTTCTGGGGCTATTCCAGTAGTTGCCCGAACTGAGATTGCCCCTTTGGCGGTGATCTCCGTTTTGCTTGTCGCCGGGTATTTTACCTGTGAACGGCTTGAGCTGCTCAGCCTTGGGGCAGAGCAAAGCGCTAGCCTTGGGCGAAATCCCAACCGCACTATAGCACTGGTGCTGGCCTGCGTTACCATGCTGAGTGGTGCCAGTGTCGCGATTGCCGGGCCCTTGGCGTTTTTGGGCCTGTTGGTGCCCTTTGTCGCACGTGGGTTGGCGGCAGGGTCTTTGCGGCGCGCCTATCTTTTTGCGCTGCCACTTGGCGCGTCTGCACTGGTGCTGGCCGATACGATTGGTCGCGTCATCGCCCGCCCCGGAGAAGTCCACGCCGGAATTATAGCATCCCTTTTAGGGGGACCCGCGCTGATCATGGTACTGCGGCGCGTCCTGCGACCCGCACGCTGGCACGCAGCATGAAGCCCGTGATTAAGCTGTCTTTGGCTCTTGGCTGTTTGGTGTTTCTTGCCCTATCGGGCGGGCGCGATTGGCTGGTACCCGCAGATGTCTGGCACGGGCTTTGGAGCACAGAGAACTTTGTTATCCATGTCCTTCGCCTGCCGCGCACCGCACTGGCTGTTGCCGCCGGGCTGGCCCTTGGGCTTGCTGGTGCCTTGATGCAGGGGTTGACCCGCAATCCATTAGCCACACCCGATGTGATCGGTCTGGTGCAAGGGGCCAGCCTTGGGCACATTATGGCGCTTGGGTTAGGTGCCTCTGTCTTTTTGGGGGAAACGGTCGGTGCCGCCTTTGCGCTATTTGCCGTCATCGCGCTGGCCCGTGAACAGGGCCCAATTGCGTTTGTTCTATATGGAATCGGTGTGGGCGCGACAGCGTCGGCTGCAACGACCGTGATATTACTGCGCGCGCCTGACGCCACCATCACCCAAATGATGCTGTGGCTGTCGGGGTCGCTTGCACGTGCAGATTTGGCGACCGCTGGCGCGCTTTTTGGCGGCGTTGTCTGTGCTGGGCTTATTGTGCTCTGGCGCGCGCGCGAGCTGCGCACACTTTGGCTGGGGGATGACGTGATGATAGGGCTTGGCGTGCACCTGCCTTTACTGCGCTTCACGGTGCTTGGGCTGGTCACATTGCTTACGGCCGGGGCAACTTTGGCCGTGGGGCCGATCGGTTTTCTAGCCTTTACCGCCGCACCCCTTGCCCGCGCGGTCTCGGGGGCTGAACCGCCCGCCCTGTTCCCCGCGGCCCTTATGGGGGCCTGCCTGCTAACAGCCGCCGATCTGGCCGCGCGTTTAATCGCGCCGCTTGTCACATTGCCAACCGGGCTGATCATGACCCTGATCGGCGCGCCCTATCTTATCTTTTTCTTATGGTCAGAGAAGCGAAAGACCGCGTAATGAAACAGCCCCTCTTTGACATCCAAGACTTGACCGTAAGCCTAGGGGCGCAAAGGATCTATTCCCAGTTCAGCGCGCGCCTGCCTGACGTGGGAATTACGGGCATCATCGGCCCCAACGGATGTGGAAAATCAACGCTTTTGCGCTGCCTTGGCGGTTTGGCCACGCCTGAAAATGGCAGCGTCCGACTGCGGGGGGTGAACATCGGGCAGCTGTCGCCTATTGCACGGGCGCGTCAAATTGCGTTTTTGCCGCAAGAGCCGCCAGTGCTTGCAGATATGACGGTGGAGGGAGTAGTCGCAAAAGGCCGCACCCCTTGGCGGAAAGCCTTTTTACCGTCATCGCGGGCGGATCGTGACGCGGTTAACCAAGCACTTGAGACCACCCAATTGATCGAGTTACGCCTTCGCCGACTGACAGCGCTTTCGGGCGGGCAGCGACAGCGGGCATGGATTGCCATGGCACTGGCCCAGCAGACCGAAGTGATTTTGCTCGATGAGCCGACATCCTACCTAGATCTACCGCACCAAATCCGGTTGATGCAGTTGCTCCGCCATCTTGTGGATCAACAGGGGCAGGCCCGCCGCGTCGTGGTGGTGCTTCATGACCTGACCATCGCTGCGCGTTTCTGCGACACACTTGTCGGCCTTTCTGATGGCAAGCTGGTCTGCGCTGGACCGCCTTCTGAGGTCTTGACCCCCAAAACGGTCATGCAGCTTTATGGTCTGCGCGCGCAAGTGCACCCCGACCCGGTTTTCGCGCGCCCGGTTGTTTACCCAGAAGAGTAATGGGGCGATGTTTTGCAGCCCTTCACGGTCATCCGCGTTTTGAGGTTTCTTCTAGGAAACGCACAATGTCAGGCGCATGAAGTTCTCCAGTGATTTGCGGACAGCCTAAAGCGGATCAGGCATGCTCGGCCAAGCGATATTCACTCGGCCGGCGATATCTATATAAGCGGTCCCTATGACCGACCCGATGCAAATGCCCCATCAAGCCGCGCTTTGAAACGCTCGTGAAACCTTGTGTCGCCGATGATACGCAGATGGTTGGTGCCGATGACCGTATCCGCAGCAGTGGCGTGGCGCGACAGTTTACGCCAATCAACAAGGTTCAGCCCACGGCTTAGGCTGTCGCCAGCACTAAACGAGGCAACAGGTACGTCCAGAGGTCGCATTTTGTGACGTCGGAACACCAGCGCGTTGTCGATCAACACCCAAAATGTGTGTTCGCGGCTCGAGATATCGGGGCCATCAAAGGGCAGGGCTTCAGCTTCGTTGCCGATAAACCGCAAGAACTGGTCAAAGCATTCATCGTCCATCGTTCCAATCAGCCGGTCCCATTGCGCCCGCATTTTGGTTTTTTCGAGCCAAATCAAGAGATCCTGTTCTAGCTGTGCGCGTTCACCGGGTTCAAACTGTGGCGTAGCGTTCGGCGTGAAATCCGTGCCCAGATCACACACATCGACCATACCGATCAACTGCACATCCACTTCGCCCTGAAGCTGGCGGGCGGCTTCCCACGCCAGCAGGCCGCCCCAAGACCAGCCCAGAAATGCCACAGGCTGGCCCGCACTTTCGGCGCGGATATGGGCGACATATTCGGCCACAACGTCTTCCACCGACACATTCAGCTGCTTTTCTTCGTTCAGCGAATGGCACAAGAAACCCGTCACCGGCTGATCCGGCCCCAAATGATCGGTCAGGTGCAGATATTCACGCGTCGAAACCAACAATCCGGGGAAGCAATACAGGCGCGGCTTGGTGCCGCTCGCGCGCAATGCAATCGCACTGCGGCCGGTTTGCCCCCCTGCCGCGATCCGTTCGGCGATGCCACGCACCGTCGGCGCGTCAAACAAATCTGCGATGGTCAGGGCCGTGTCGGGCCAATGCTTGCGCATGGCGGCAAGCGCCTTGAGCGCGATCAGCGATTTCCCCCCCATGGCAAAGAAGTCATCCGTGACCCCCATCTGCGGGGCACCGATCAGATCACGCCAGATGTCCAGTATCGTGCTTTCAGCCTTGGTTGTGGGGGCGACGCCCGCGCCGCCCTGCCGCTTTACAGGGGCCATTGGCATTGCAGCACGGTCAAGTTTGGCATTGGGGTTGGTTGGCATTTTTTCCAGTACAATGACCCCATCCGGCAGCATGTGTTTGGGAAGCTTGGTGCCAAGTGCATTCAACAGCGCATCGCCCGCGTTCAGGTCAGGGCCGACCACATAGGCCAAAAGCCGTTTTTCAGCACCGTCCTCGCGCAGCAGCACCAAGGCCTCGCTCACGGTTGGATCGGTCAGAAGGGCGGCCTCAATCTCGCCCGGTTCAATCCGGTAACCGTTGATTTTGATTTGCAGATCAACCCGTCCGACGAATTCGATTGTTCCATCTTCGCGCCAGCGCCCCA
Source organism: Sulfitobacter marinus (assembly GCF_900116285.1). Taxonomy (GTDB): domain Bacteria; phylum Pseudomonadota; class Alphaproteobacteria; order Rhodobacterales; family Rhodobacteraceae; genus Sulfitobacter; species Sulfitobacter marinus. The sequence continues at coordinate 211,914 of NZ_FPAJ01000004.1, forward strand.
GATCGCCCGTGCGGTACAGCCGCGCGCCCGAGGTGCCATCCAGCACAGGCCCAAAGGGATCAGGGATAAACCGATCCGCAGTTACATCCGGCTTGCCGACATAGCCACGTGCGACACCGGTCCCCCCCAGATAGATTTCCCCAACAACACCCTGCGGGCAGGGCATCATTTCAACATCCAGTACATAGGCTCGGCGATCACCGACGGCACGGCCAAGCGGCGCATACGTCCCTTCAAACCGCGTGCCTGCATCCACTTTCCAGACCATCGGCGTCATGATCGTTTCCGTCGGTCCATAGCCGTTGATCAGGGTTTTCGCCTTTAGCGCCCGCGACAACAGATCGAATGTCGATTGCGCCAGACCTTCTCCGCCAAAGGAATACAGCCGCATGGGCGGGGCGCTGTCGGTATCCTCGGCCCATTCGGCAAGCTGTTGCAGATAGGTCGTCGGGATAGACGCATTATTACACCCATGTTCGCGCATCGCTGTCAGCGTCTGTTCTGGCGTCCAAAGCGGGCCATCTGGTATCACCACAGAGCCGCCCATCATGAGCGGGACCATCCAGCGCTCATGCCCGCCATCTGACGAAAACGGCAAGAACGGCAGCTCGCGGCTTTCGGCGTTCATTTCGTACACACGGGCGGTGGTCTGGTTGTGATGGCTAAGCGGCCCGTGTTCAACGGCCACGCCTTTGGGTTTGCCCGTCGATCCCGATGTGTACATCACATAGGCCAGCTGTTCGGGATGTATGGTCACATCTGGCGCATCGACGCGCGGGGCATCGGTAAAGTCCTCAAGACACAGAATCCGCGCCTCTAGCCCCTTTGGCAAGCGATCTAGAAACCCGCGACGCGTTATCACCACACGCACGCCGGCATCCGTCAGAATATGGTGGTTGCGGCTGGTCGGGTGATCCGGCTCGACCGGGATATATGCGCCGCCCGCCTTCAGCGTCGCGAGAATGGCCATCAATGCGTCGGCACCCCGCTCGATCAGAATGGCGACCGACACGTCAGGGCCGACACCCATTTCCACCAACCGATGGGCAAGCGCATTCGCCTGCGCGTCTAGCCTGCCGTGGGTTATCTGATCCTGCCCACAGATCACGGCCACCTTGTCAGGCGTGAGCTGCGCATGTTCCGCGATGATTTCATGGGTCGGTCGCGGATCAACAGGCGTATCGTCAGGATAAGGCGCGGAAAGCGCGCCAAGCTCGGCGTCGCTCACCATCGGCAAGAGCGCGACCGGCTCGGTGGGTGTCTCTAGCCCGCCATGCAGCACACGTTCGAGATGGGTCAAAAACCGCGTAATTTGCGGCGCGGTAAACAAGCCAGCATCCGCGTCAACCGTCAGAACCAGCCCAGCATCGGTTTCCTCGACGACGATCACGATCTCTTCGGCCAGCGGCGGCATCGGGCGTGCCAGCCGCGTTACACCATCGGGCAAGGCGCGTGTAGGCAAAACATGCAAAGACACCGCACCAAGGGGATGCGGATCAGCGTCCGCACGGGCCAGCCGATCCTGCACTAGCGTTTCGCTGGGCAGTTGATGGGCGCGCCCTTCTCCGATGACTTGCTCGATCTTGCTACGCACCGCGTCAAAGCCGCGTTCGGAAATCACACTGATGCAGACTGGCAAAACCCCTGCTGTGCGTTGGGTGCTTTCCACGGTTTGACCGCAAGCAAACCGAAACGCGTTCATCCCGCTATACCGGCACAGCACAACAGCCATCGCTGCGGCAAGGGCGCTCTCGAACCCGCGTTGACCATCGGTTTCGGTACGCAACACCTGTGGCAAAATCCGGGTTTCACGCAACCGTTGCTGTCCTTCTTGTGCGTCAAACCGATGCGGCACACGCACAACGCCATAGCTGTCCATCAACGATTGCCATGTATTCAGACGTTGCGCGCGGGTTTTACGGTCGATCTGTGGCTGCTCGGCTTCGGCACCGCTTTGGCTCGGATAATCTGTATCGAGCGCGTGCCAAATTGCCCGTTCGATTGATGCATAGACCCCATCATCCCCCAAGACCGGGTGCAGTGTGAGCGCCAGAATATACCCACCATCGGCCGCCGACCAGAAATCGGCAAAGGCGCTGGTATCACCTAGCGACGGGCGATGCGCCTGCGCGGTGTTTTGCGCCATCGCCGCATCGCCAAAACCGCACAACGCCAGTTTTGTTACGTGGTCGGCATGCCGTATGGCCTCTCCGCCGGGTTGGGTTTCAAACCGCGCGGTAAATGCTGGATGCTCTGTCAGAACTCGTTCTACCGCATCGGTCAGATGTTCCTCGTCCCAGCGGCTTTCGAACTTCAGCATCAGAATTTCAGGGGTAAAGGGGGCCAGATCACCCACCTGTTCATGGGCAAAGATACGTTTTTCGTGGCTGTTCAGCGTGCGGGCGGGTGTGGCAAATTCAAGGTCTTTGCTCATGACATTGCCTCCTTCAGCGCATCGGGTCGCATATCAGTCCAGCGCGCTGCAATCGTTTCCAGGCAGGCCTCGCGGGTCCCGGGTTCGCCAACAACATCCCACCCATCAGGTGCGGGTCGCGTGGCGGGATAAACCGAATAGCGCCCCTCGTGATTGCGCAAAATGCGCCATTGAGCATGGGTCAGTGTAGAATGTGTCATGCGCCTGTCCTTTGAATACAGTTCATAGATCCTGTCACCCAGACGTATGAGCCGGTTCGAAATTCACCCGGCAGACAGATTATTTTGCATTTTTGAAAAATATTTCGCGGAAAGGTGAATTTCCGGCACGCTCTCCCGTCCTGTCATTGAAGCACGCATGTTGTGCAGCATTCAGGACCTCCTATGCCCGACGTTGATCTTTCGGATACAAAGCTGCCGCAGCTCATGCTGCGTTTGGGGCTGCCTGCGATGGTGGGCCTGTCCCTGAACGCGAGCCATCAGATCGTCGATGCCGCGTTCGTCGGTCAACTCGGCGCGTCCCCTCTTGCTGTGTTGGTGTTGCTGGCGTCGCTTGCCGGGTTTGCGGTTGCCTTGGGGATCGGGATCGGGATTGGTGCTGCCAGCAGTGTGGCGCGGGCATTGGGCGCAGGCGACGCTGAACGGGCGCGCCAGATTTCCGGCCTGTCATTTGCGACCGCTGCGGTGCTGGCAGCTCTGTTGTGGGTCGCACTTCAACTGGGCATGACGCCGGTGCTTAATCTGCTGTCGATGCCGCAGGAAACGCTGCCGATGGCGCGGGCGTATTACCCCATTCAAACGCTGACTGTCGCCTTTGGGATTATCCAGATCGTCTGTGATTTTACTGCCATCGGACGCGGACACGCCCGGATGAGCATGCGGACATTGGCGTTGTGCTTTGGTCTGAATATGGTGCTTGATCCATTGTACATCTTTGGTTTTGGCCTCGGGTTGGACGGTGCAGCTTGGGCAACGGTTACCGCGCAGCTGGTGACATTATCGGTCTGGGTCGTCTGGTTTCATGCCCCTGCGCGCCGCCCTTCTCTTGGGTCTATCCGGTTGCTTGCTCCGGTGCTGCGTGTGGGGATGCCCGAGGCTGCAAGTTTTGCGGTCACAACCTTTGGCTTTCTTGCTGTGCTGCGCCTTGCGGCGGTGCATGGTGGGCTAGAATCCGTTGCGGCACTTGGTGTGGCACTGCGGCTGATCCTTTTCGTGACGCTCCCACTTGAAGGGTTTGCAATCGGCGTTCAACCGATCCTGTCCTATGCCTATGGTGCCGGAGATGGCGGGCGCGTGGCGCGCGCGCAATCCCTGTTGCTTAGGTTCGCGCCATTCATTTGCCTAGTATGCGCGGCTTTGCTTTGGCTTGGTGCCCATCCTCTTGCCACCGTGATGAGCGACGCCCCCTCTGTCGTCACAGAAACCACAATGCATTTGCGTTGGCTGGCGCTGTCTATCCCGGCTTTTGCGATCCGGCTTATCGGGCAAATCAGCCTTCAAGCCGCAATCCGGCCCCGCCTTGCCATGCTCTTGGGATTGGCCCCGATGGGCTGGCTGCTTTGGCCAGCACTGGCACTGCTGATTCCCATATACGGGGCGTCTGCCTTGCCTATGGCGATCACCCTTTCGGCGTATCTGTCTGCCTGCGTCGCCATCGTCTTGCTGAAAATCACCAGCGCTTCACCACATCCAATCGGAGTATCCGCATGACCCATCATACCTACGTGCCAGACCTCATCACCCCGGCCCGTGACACGCCGCTTGCTGCCAGTGCTCCGCCAATTTTCCAGGCGTCGTCGTTCTTGTTCGAAAGCTACGCCCAGATTGAGGCTGTGTTCTCAGGGCGGTCTGATCAACTGGTGTACTCACGCGGCGACAACCCGACGGTCAGCGAACTTGAAGCACTTATTGCACGGCTTGAGGGCACCGAAGCTGCGCGCGGGTTTTCCTCGGGAATGGCGGCGATATGCGGGGCGGTGTTGCCTTTTGTAAAACCCGGTGACCGGATTGTCGCCATCGAACATGTGTATTCTGACGCTTACCGGCTGTTTGAAACGGTGTTGCGCCGGTTCGGCGTTGAAACGGTGTATGTCGACGGCACCGACACAGACTCGGTGATTGCAGCTCTTCCGGACGCGCGGATGGTGTACCTTGAAAGCCCGACAAGCTGGACCTTCCGGCTCCAGGATCTTGGCGCGATCGCCACGGCGGCACAGCATCACGGCGTAATCTCAGTGATCGACAACAGCTGGGCGACACCGATCTTTCAGAATCCCGCAGCGCTTGGCATTGACCTCATCGTGCACGCCGCATCGAAATATCTGTCGGGTCACAGCGACACTTTGGGCGGGCTGGTCACAGGGCCGTCGGCGATGATCAAACAGATCGACCATGAGGCCACACATCTGTTTGGGGGGCGCATGTCGCCGATGGATGCTTTTTTGGTGCTGCGTGGTATGCGGACGCTCGAATTGCGCATGCGTGCGCATATGCAAACCGGCATGACTTTGGCAAAAGTCTTGAACGCAAATCCCATGGTCACAAAAGTACATCACCCCGGCTTGCTGGCCGAGCATCCCGCCGGGCTGCGCGGATTTGGTGGGCTGTTCGCCTTTGATCTCGCAGGAGGCGTAAACGTCGAACAGTTCTGTGATGCGCTGCAGGTGATCCGCCTTGGCGTCAGTTGGGGCGGACCGGAAAGCCTGATCGTGCCAGGGCAAGCCGCCTGCGGTTTGGCTGGTGCGGCCAACTCATTTCAGCGCTTTAATGTCAGCCCACGTACCATCCGGCTGGCGGCGGGCCTAGAACCGGCAGATGTGCTTTTGGCCGATCTGACCCAAGCCATCGATCAAGCACAGGCAATCGCAGCATGAGTGGCGCAGCTGTCGATCAAGGGCAATGGACAGTTGGCGGCATTCGCTGGTTTGATCTGCGCGACAGTGCCACAGGGGCCGTGCGGCGGGTGTTTTTATGGCCCCCGCCCGCACCGGAGCCTGAGGCAGGCTGGCCCGCACTTTGGTTGATGGATGGGAACGCCGTGATTGGTACAGCCGTTGACGCCATGCGGGCGCAAGGTTTTTGGCCCAGTGGCACAAACCTTGGTTGGGGCGCGCTGATCGCCGTGGGCTATCCAACTGATGACGCATACGACAGCTTTCGCCGCAGTTGGGATCTTGGTCCACCACCCGGGCGCAGTTATCCGCCGTTCTATGAGGGCGGGCTGGAGGTCAAAACTGGCGGAGGCAGCGAAATGGCGCGTTTCCTGCTCGAGGATGTCCGCGAGTTCCTAACGGATCACATTCATCTTGATCCGAAAAACCAGTCGTTGTTTGGCCATTCCTTTGGCGGGCTGTTCGCCCTTTGGATGCTGTTCAACCACGCTGGTGCATTTCGCAATATTATTGCGGCCAGCCCTGCGATCACCTGGGAAGACAGTGCATTGCTGAACCATCTAGAGGCTTTCGTGGCACCCGAAACCGCGCCGCGTGTACACCTCTCCGCTGGGGAGTGGGAGGGGTTTGATCTTGCCCCGTTTCAAAGAGGCGGGGACGAGGTCAAAGCGCGCCTTACCGAAAAAGCCAGCACACGTACCATTGCAGCCGCGCAGGAAATGGCCAGCGCGTTATCCGCGCGCGGGCTGGATGTGGCCTATGAGACCTACACCGATGAGACGCACATGTCGGTTTTGCCAGTTGCTGTGAACCGTGCGCTCAGTTGGGCCTTTGCGATTGATCGATCCCATTTCGATCTTTGGCCCACATCGGCGCAAACGCCCTCTATCACTCAGACATTCGAAAAGGACATTTGATGCCCCGCGATCTAACATCTTACCCGATCCGTGCGCGGCGCGATGGCAGCTCCGTACTTGTGGAAAACCACGCGTCGTTACAACTCTATGACCTTGGTGGTGGGCGGCTTGAGCTTTCTGCCCCCCAAGAAGAAGGTGCTATGGGCCTAGACGTCGCGCTTGCGGCATTTGAGGCACTAACCAACCACGGGGATGAATCCGCGATCCGTCTGACGGGCACGGATTGGACACCGCTTTTGCCGGATCTCTTGGCCAAAGGCATCGCCCTTCAGGCCGAGATTGGACCGGTGGTTTTACCCGCCTCCCTCTGGCAGGCCGCTGATCGTTGGTGCCCTCAGGACGCCGCGAATTATCCGACGCTTTGGCAACAGGGGCCGCATGGGCGCCACCCCATCCGCCCGCCCAAGCCAACGGGCCTGTTGTACCAGCGTCATATCCCTTGGCTGGATCAGGTACTTACCCTGCGCGCCTTGGATCACAGCGATCTTGAGACGTTTCACCGCTGGCAGAATGATCCGCGCGTCGCCGAGTTTTTCGAAGAAACCGGCACGATCGAGCACCACCGCGCCTATCTGGAAACGCTGATGACGGATCCGCATATGCTGCCGGTCATTGGCACGCTCGACGGGCGGGATTTTGCATATTTCGAGCTATACTGGGCGCGTGAAAACCGGATCGGTGCACAATATGACGCCGCACCGTGGGATCGGGGGTGGCATGTCCTGATTGGCGAGGAAAACGTGCGTGGGGCCGACTATGTCACCGCATGGCTGCCGTCGCTGATGCATTACATGTTTCTGGCCGAACCGCGTACGCAATCGCTGATGGGCGAACCCAAAGCGAGTCATGCGCAGCAGCTGAAAAACCTGTCGCGTGGCGGCTTTGCCCATATCCGTGAGTTCGACTTTTCCCACAAACGCGCAAGCCTTGTTCAACTCGAACGCCAGCATTTCTTTGAAGCCCGCCTTTGGGCCCGACCCGAAACCGGGCGCGGGGCCCCGCTTTGCTTTTCCCCCGCGCGCCTTCCCACCACAGGAGACTGGACATGACGACATCTGATCAAGAGATATACGATCTTATCGGTGTGGGCTTTGGCCCCTCGAACCTCTCGCTTGCTGTCGCATTGGACGAAGCACAAACGCCGATCCGTGCAAAATTCCTTGAGGCACAGCCGCATTTTGCGTGGCACCCCGGTATGATGATCCCCGGTGCGGATATGCAGATTTCGTTCCTCAAGGATCTGGTGGGCCAACGCAATCCGCAAAGCCCCTATACTTTTGTAAGCTATCTGCACCACAAGGGGCGGTTGAACCGGTTCATCAATCGCAAGACCTTCTTTCCCAGCCGAGTGGAATTCAACGATTACCTGTCGTGGGTGGCCGCCCAATTTCCGGTCTGTGACTATGACCGCAAGGTCGTCGGGATCGAAGCGGTGGACCATCATGGCGCGGTTGATGCGGTCGATGTCGTCACACGTGCAGCCAGCGGCGCAGAAACCCGATACCGGGCGCGAAATCTGGTGATCGCGCCGGGCGGGGTCGCCAAGTTCCCGGCGTTCTGCAATGATCATGCCGATGATCCCCGCGTCATACACGCCAAAGACTATATGACATCAGTCGTCTCCAGCCTGCGCCCCGGTGAACGGATTGCCATCATCGGCGCGGGTCAAAGCGCCGCTGAAATTTTCGCCGATCTGGCCGATCGTCCCGAGGCACCGCAGCTTGATCTGATCATGCGTGGCCGAACCATCAAACCATCCGATGACAGCCCGTTCGTAAACGAGATTTTTGACCCCAGCCAGACCGATGCATTCTATGCTTTGCCCGAAGGTGCCCGCCATGCCGCGCTGGATGAGCTGGCTGCAACCAACTATTCGGTTGTGGATGAAGACCTGATTTGCACGATTTACGAGATGGTCTACGAGCAATCAGTGGTCGCGGAAAAACGTCTTTCGATTCAGTCAGATACGCTGGTGACCCAGCTAGAGACTACAGGCGAAACACTGGCGTTAACGCTGTCTCACGCCGGGGAAATGCGGACAGAACGGTATGACAGGATCATCTGTGCAACCGGGTACACCCGCGCGCTTGACCAGCAGGTTTTGCATGGAATTGCGCAATACTGCCTCAAGACCGTACCGGGCCGCGACTATCGCCTGCCGATGGCGGACGGGTTTGCGCCGTCGGTCTATGTCCAAGGCTATAGCGAGCCGACCCACGGGCTAAGCGATACGCTGCTATCGGTGCTTGCGCAAAGGTCCGAAGAGATCGTCGCGACGCTTGCAGAAGCGCCCGTACAGGCCCGCGAAATAGCCGCGGAATAATCGTCTTAAATTTCAACTATTGCGGGAAATTCTTCTTATCGCGCGGCTGCCATATTGGCGGCCGCGCGGATTCCATGTTATCGAAAGCCCGCATCCACTCAGCACCTCGCCCGGTAGATTCGTGCCCAAGTCTACATCGGGATACGTCATGTCTGAGATCCGGAATTCTGCGCCTTTATCCGCAAGTTTGTCTCCGAATGCACCTGCTTGCATTGCCACGCGTCACAAACTGATCGACCATCTCATGCAAGAGCGGGAGCTTTTTTTATGCGATGCGGTCAGAATACTTGGGTCGCGGGACCGCGCCGAAGATGTGTTGCAAGACGCCGCTTTACGCTGTTTATCTAGCGGTGCCATCACCACCCAACCCACCAGTCCGCGCGGATTACTGCGCAGAATGGTGCGCAATCTGGCGTTGGATCATTGGCGCCGCAACGGCCACGAAACATCAATGGATGACACCACACCTGAACCCGTCGCCAGCGGCCCAACTGCGGAGCAGTCACTGGTTGCATATGAGACACTTAGCGCAATGGCCCGAGCAATTATGTCGCTTCCAGAAACCCAGAAGCACGCGTTTACAGAGCATCGGCTAAAAGCGCGTCGTCAAAATGAAATCGCATCTGAAATGGGATTATCACCAGCCCGCGTCCACGCGCTTATACACAGTGCGCACACCTATCTTGCCAATGAACTACGCGAAACCGCCTGAAGCGCTGTCCATGTGATGATCGCATCCTGCATCTGAATATAACGAACCGTAACCTTCGTGCCACGCGGTAGGCTCGGCGCGAGCGGGATAGCAGTGACAAAACTCATCTGCCCAGAGCTAGGGGCCGCCAAAAGCCGTAGCGCCTCAAACCCGAATACCCGGCCGACGCGCGGGAATGCAGCTTTAAAGAAGCTCTCTTTGCCCGAAAAAACCAAGGCACAGAAATGGCCCTTGTCATCGGCCTGTGCAAGAATGCTGCGCTCACTCGTACCCATTGCTTCACTGGATATGGATTGAACCGCCTCAGTATCCGCGTATCCCTCTATATCAACGCCCCAATCCCACTCGTTTCCCTTGGCCAACAAGCACACAGTCTTGCTACCCGAATGGCTCAGGCTGCCACGGTGTGTTTTTGGCCAGACAGGATCCCCAGCTGATCCAGATGTGATGGGTATTTCGGGCACCCCAAGACGCCGCTGTGCCGTTCTTATGATATGCGCGCGTTTGGCCGCACCGGTCTTTGCACGTGGAGTGGCCTCACCGAGATCATCCAAAACCAGCACTGCTGGTACCGGGGTGCCCTGCGGTTCAAAGAACTGTGGAACGTGATTTTCCATCGATTTCGTCCGTCCGTTTCAGTCCCATAGTCAGTCTCCTTTGTTGCAGTAAATGCTATCAAAGAAGCGGCATCAAACCGCAACAGGTCCATGTTGTCATTTAGTAGAAAGTGAGCAATCGCAGCACTTTATCATCGGGCCGGTATTCCAAAGCGGCCATAAGGCGAAATGGTTCTCCGTCTTCGCCCGGCACCTCAATGATGATGCTGAACTTGGTGCCATTGTATTATGCAAGATAGGACATATTGTAGATATGGTTGGATCGCAGTTTTCCACGGATTATTTCCCGAAACTCTTCCTTAGAAACATCGCTAAGCCCTGCATGATGGAGCGAACCTGCCTTCGCCGTCTTGATGTATTCAAGCTTTGCATCTTCAACGTGAACGTCAAGATCATCCAGCCTCTCAACGCTAGAATTTACTGAATTGATTGACATTTCCGTATCGACCTCAAAGCCATCGAAAACGGGACTTTCAATTTTATATGAGAGAAAGACGCCCTCAAGGTCCGACCTGATGCTTATGCACTCGTAGCCGTTTTCTTCAAACGGATACCCGCTCATGTTCACATTCTCAGTTTCATCGCGGTCGTCTTCGTGACCTTGAATTATCTTTCGGCCAAATTTGACGCCAAGGTTGGTAAGGCGCAATGACAGTAGTGCCTTGAAATGAGAGTGATGCGTTACATTCGCGCACCCGACATGACCTTCAAAACCGATCAATCCACCCGCCAATTTTTGAAAGGCTGTATCCGTAAGATTATTGATATAGACAATATAAAACTGCGTGCTGTGCTGGAAGGTTATCTGCTCTACTGGATACCCTGCATCGCGGAAGGCTTCAAACAGTATGTCTTGGTGTTCGTTCTCTCCAACGTAGTCGCCGTGGAGGATGCTATTTTTGCTGCGCGGGTTTAGGAGCGGGATCAAACGCTTGAAGACTTCATATCCATACCAGCTACTTTCAATCTTCATCGTGTCGAAGATCAACGCCAACTCAAGCTTTTCGCGGTCTGGAACGAGCGCGGCGCGAAGTTCATCGTAGTTTATGCCTTTGGTCTTCAGGACATCCACCACCTGCTTCCGCATAGCTTGTATCTCAAACAACATGCGGTCGGGCGGGATGTTGAAGTGGTCTCGAACGACTTCCAGCATTACGTGGCCGCGTGCGTTCAGTGTATGAATCGGAAGAACTTTGAATGCCATTTCGCCAATATCCTCCCCCTTAAAGCCTAAGAAGTCGCATGGGTAGGTCGTGGGTAGAATTGGCGAATTGTCAATTTATTTAACAAAATCAATAAGTAATGGCGGAGACGAAGGGATTCGAACCCTCGAGACCCTTCCGGGCCTACTCCCTTAGCAGGGGAGCGCCTTCGACCACTCGGCCACGTCTCCGTTGACCCGTTTAGCGATAGGTTCCCAAGGGGGCAAGGGCCAAAAGCGAACAAATTCAACGAGAGTTTTCCGATACCGTCCGTGCGGGCTTGGGCACTTCCAGGCGTGGTTCGCCATGATGAGATTACCGGGAAGCGGGCGGGGTATCTTTTGGGAACCAATGTTGGGTCCGGTTCGCAAATGCGACAAGCGATAGCATCACCGGCACTTCGACCAGAACACCCACAACAGTTGCAAGCGCCGCACCGGAGCCTAGCCCGAACAGGCTGATTGCCACCGCAACCGCCAGTTCAAAGAAATTCGAGGTGCCGATAAGCGCACAGGGGGCGGCAACATTAAAGGGAATACCCCACGCGCGCGCAGCACCGTAGGCGACAAAGAAGATGCCGTAGGATTGGATCAGCAGCGGAACGGCGATCAGCGCAATGACAAGCGGGCGGTCTAGAATGACCTCGCCCTGAAAGCCAAATAGCAGCACAACTGTGACCAGCAGACCGATGACAGAGAACGGCTGAACGCGGGATTTGAACGCATCCACTGCGGCGTCACCACCTTTGGCCACAAGGCGGCGGCGCGTCAGATACCCCGCCAGCAGCGGCAACATCACGTATAAGCCAACAGAGATCAGCAATGTATCCCAAGGGACAACGATATCCGTCACACCCAGCAGGAATGCCACAATTGGGGCGAAGGCAAACACCATAATCACATCGTTTACACTGACTTGGACCAAGGTGTAAGTTGCGTCACCACGCGTCAGGTTGGACCAAACAAACACCATCGCGGTGCAGGGGGCGGCTCCCAACAAGATCACCCCAGCCAGATAGGCTTGGGCATCATCGGCCGGGATCAGACCTGCAAAGACATGTTCAAAGAACAAAACCCCGAGGGCCGCCATGGTGAAGGGTTTGATCAACCAATTCACCACCAGTGTTACGACCAGCCCCTTAGGTCTGTCGCCGACCTGACGCAGGGCCCCGAAATCGACGCCAACCATCATCGGATAAACCATCGCCCAGATCAGAACGGCAACAGGCAGGTTGACCGATGCAACTTTTAGCGCGGCGAGGGCCGCAAAGACGCCGGGGAACAGATTGCCCAGGAGCAGCCCCGCCCCGATGGCAAGCGCCACCCATACCGAAAGCCAGCGTTCAAAGGTGCCAAGGCCAGCGGCGGCGGTAAATGATGTTTCGGTCATGTTGTGCTCTCGGGGATTACGGCGATTACGATATGTCTTGTCCTTGCGAATTCTAGCAAAGGCGCGATGAGGGGTCATCCGTCAAATTTGCAAAGCCGCTAGGCGTTCATCCCGATCACAATGATCCCGATTGTCATCATAACAGCAGCCCCCAAGCGGCGTTTCCAATTGCCCTCTTTGAGCAGGATAAAATCAATGAGCGTTGCAAAGATGACCGAGGTTTCGCGGAGGGCGGAAACTGCGCCAAGGGGTGCGTAATTCTTGGCATAAAGTACCAAACCATAGGCGATGATGGATACCATGCCACCTGCAATGCTCACAAATCCCGTCACCCACCAATCCGCCGCCGGGCTGCAAATTTCAAACCCGTTGCCCCGTCGCGATTGACCGATGCCGGATAGAGGAACCAAAACTGGAAACCGCCGGAGAAGAGCACAAGATCGCTTGCCACCGCTGGGAGGAGCCAGCGGATTAGACTGCTGGCCGGTGGATCAGTAAGCATCCGATCCACCGACGTTGACCCGCTTTAGGTCTTCTTTTTATCGTTGACGATATTCATCGACTTCGTAGCGCTTTTTCCCAGTTCAACGGATGCGAACGGCCCGCCTTGGCACATTTCGCCCGGGTCCGTCAGATCTGCTGGCGCTGCATCCGCTAGTATGGCCTCGGCAAACTGTTCCGCGTTGTCTTTGGGGCGGTACCCCAGAAACGATGCCTTGGCGTTATCGACCGGCGCACGGTCATTATTTGAAACGCCGTAGACAATACTAAACCCAACCGACGGCGTGTCGATGGCACGGGTTACAAGCTGGATCAGATCGTCATAGGATAGCCACGATCCCAAAGCGCGAGGATTGTTAACCTGTGCACAGCTGAGGATACGCAGGCAGACCGATTCAAGCCCACGCTTGTCCCAATACATGCTGCCAAGGTCTTCGCTAAAGCACTTGGCCAATCCGTAAAACGTATCAGGCTTATGCGGGGCATCAATGCCAATGAAGTCAGCCTTTTTATGCATGCCCACCGCGTGGATCGATGACGCATAAACAACCCGTTTCAATCCATGTTGATGGGCGGCCTCCCAGATATTGTAGGAGCCGACGAAATTCGGGCCGAGCAGTTCTTCGAAAGGACGTTCGTCAACGATTGCGCCGAAATGCAGCACCATATCGGCCCCCTCAAGCAGCGGTGCGATCTGGTCATACACAGCAATGTCGACTTGGGCGAAGCGTTCATTTGGATAGAGCGTACCAATATCATCGGTGATATCGGTGCTCACCAGCTCTTCGCACATGTTTGACAGCGGTTCGCGCAGATAGGACCCCAGACGCCCCGCAGCACCGGTCAAAACCAATTTCTTCAACATCTGTCGTATCCTTCTTTAAGTTAAATAATAGCCTGTTCGACCATCGAGCGTTTGTTCTCTATCCGCTGATAATCAAAGGGGGTCAAATCGAGGCTGCGATATTCGCCATAGGAAATCAGTTCGGCGATCCCGCGGCCGATTGCGGGGGCTTGTTGCAGGCCATGACCTGAAAAGCCATTCATGAATATGAAATTCTGGATGGCGCTATGACGCCCCAAAATCGCATTCTGATCGAGCGTGTTATAGGCGTAATGCCCGACCCATTCATTGATCACTTTGATCCGTTCAAACTGGGGAATGCGCGTGGCAATCGCTGGCCAAACTTTGTTCTCCCACAGGTTGTGATCAAAGGTGAAATCATCGAACGCGACTGCAGGGTCTTCGTCTGGTGGGCATCCGGCCATGTAATATTTGCCGTCGCTGCGCAGATGCACACCTGAGGGGTCAACCGTCAGGGGCAGGTCACCGTCCAACGGTTCGGCCGCGTCAAAGATGAACGTATAGCGTTTGCGCGGCTCTACCGGCAGGGAAACACCGGCCATCTGTGCCGTCGCTATTGCGCGCGGGCCCGATGCATTCACCACCGTGCCGCAGCCAATTGTGTCGCCGGATTTCAGCACCACAGCGTCAATCGTTTTGCCGTCCGGCGATTTGGTCATAGCGACGACCTCGTCACTTATGAAATCAACACCGCCATGCCTGGCCTTCCGCTTGAACCAGTCAAACATAGTGCCGCCGTCGAAATACCCTTCGTCGATCTGATTGTGATTGCCGGCCAGAATGTCATCCAGCTGGTAAAAGGGATAGGCGGCGGCGATTTCATCCCGGCTCAGATGCTGCGTGCCCGCACCAAGGGATGCCTGAATTTTTTGGTTCCGCAAAAGCGTCTGCGCGAATTCGGGTGTGTCTGCCAGATACATGTAGCCAAAGCTTTGCAGGGCGAGGTGCGGCACCTCTGGATCGTCGCCCATGAACTGGCGGAAGTTCTTAATGAACTTCACCCCGAACTGCGACACCTGAATGTTGATCGTTGAGCTGAATTGCTGCCTGATGCAGCTGTTTGTGTGACTGGTCGATGCGAATTCATAGGTTGGATCGCGCTCGACCACCAAAACAGTTCCGTCAAATCCGGGCATTTGGGTCAACCACCACGCCAGCGATGACCCGAACATGGCTCCGCCAACAATCACCACGTCATAGGACGCACGCAAACTGTTCATACATTTCAGCTTTCATCGGGCGCGTGGCGCGCGGTTTCACTTACACGGGGTTCGCTTAGCTAAATATGCACGCGATTTGGGCGGTAGACGCAATAGGGATTGCGTCAAGTTTTGCCGTTGCGCCGTCAATTCCACCACCCTTGCAATGAACGCTGCTTGTTCTCTTGGCGACTTTGCTGTCCGATCTTATGTCTCGGCCCCGCCGCCGTTGCGGGCCTAGCACCGAACACGGCGTCGGGTTTGTCCCTGCAAAGAACATAAAACTATTCGTTTTTTGTTTTGTGGTGGAAACGATTTGTCATCGAACCCGTGTGAATAAACAAACCGCAGCATGTTGGTCGCCGCGCGCCTTGCCCGTGCCGGACACGTCGAATGGCGCGGGAATGTTGCCGACGGTAACGAGTTTGGCTGCGTCATGGAACGATTTGCCACGTTGATCAGTTGATAACCTGTAAGCGCTTAGCGCATGGTAACGAGTATCTGCCGGGCCACCCTGACGTTCAGGACGCTCGGCAGCCCCTATACCCCCATTCACAGTTGATGACGGCATCTTACGGCTATGTGCCGCGTGGTTTTGCCCGCAGTGTTGGATCAGCCTGGGTCGGATCCTCGGGCCACGGATGGCGGGGATAGCGCGCGCGCATGTCCTTGCGGACATCTGCGTATGAACCGGCCCAGAAACCGGGCAAATCAGTTGTCACCTGAACGGGGCGCTGTGCGGGTGACAGCAATGTAATCTGCAGCGGTTGGCCCGCGATCATCGGGTGCTGCGTGACGCCAAACACTTCTTGCAGGCGCAACGATATTTGCGGTTGCGCGCCCTCATAATCGATTGCCAGTTTTCGGCCCAGTGGCGTGGTGAAATGCGCCGGTGCTGCCTTGGCTAGCTGTTGCTGTTCGTCCCACGACATTCGCGCCAATAGCGCCGGATGCAGATCGAACCCTTTCCAATCGGCGGTGCTGCGGACGTTACTCAGATGCGGCAGCAGCCAGTCGTCCAATGTCTCCATCAGATGCGCGTCCGAGAAGTCGGGGAAATCGCTGCCCATCAGCCGTGCGCGGGCAAGGAACAGTTTTGCGGCTTTGCCCGGCATCAACCCCAGTTGCCGGACACCGTCTAACATGGCCAATGCGATCTCGTCGGGGCCGGCATCCGACCACGCGCGGTCGTCCAGCACCAAAGCCCCGAACCGTTCCTGTTGCCGTGTCAAAACCCGCCCTTCGCGGCGCGACCATGTGCAGACATCATGCCAGCCGATTTGTTCGGGGAAGGTCGCACGCAAATCGGCGTCAGACAGGCGCACGGCCTGACGGATGCGGGCCTCGCGCGGATCGCCGTCCAGATCGGTCGCAACCAACAATCTCTCGTTGGCCATCGGGTCGCCATCAGGCATCACCGCGCCCTTGCCGCCAGACATGACAAAGCGCGGGCTGTCCCCTTTGCGGCGCATGGCAACACGGTCTGGATAGGCTAGCGCGGCAAGCACGCCCAATGTATCTGGCCCGTCGGTATTTTGCCCCTGCGCAAGGCGCTTGGCCTCTTGCCGGATATGAGCGAGGGCCGCGTGGTTTACCTCTCCCAATATGCGCTTTCCTGCGACCGCATCCATGCGCAGCGACAGGTCAACAGGCGCACCGCGCAGCGGGTCACGCTCTGCCAGAATTGCAGCCAATGTCGGCGCGCTGCGCCCGCCCTTGGCCACCATATGCGCCAATCTGGGATGCAAGGGCAGCTTGGCCAACGCGCGCCCGTGTTCGGTGATCCGGGCGTTTGTGTCCAATGCACCCAGCATTTGTAAAACGGATTGGGCTTCGGCCAAACGCCCCTCGTGCGGCGGGGTTACAAAGCTCAGGTCAGATGCCTGCGCCCCCCAAATGGCAAGCTCCAGCGCAAAGGATGACAGATCACCGACCTCGATCTCGGCGGGGGGGAAGGCGGCCAATGCCCCTTCCTCTCCCTTCGTCCACAGCTTGTAGGCGGTGCCCTCGCTGACGCGGCCCGCGCGACCGGCCCTTTGGGTGGCTTCAGCCCGCGTGACGCGATCGGTCACCAGCCGTGACATGCCCGACGCGGGGTCGAACCGCGCGCGCCGGGCCTTGCCGCCATCCACGACAATCTGGATTCCTTCGATGGTCAGCGAAGTTTCCGCGATCGAGGTCGCAAGCACGATCTTTCGCCCGGTTTTTGCCGGGGCGATGGCCGCGCGCTGCGCCTTGAAGTCCATCGCGCCAAACAGGGGGGCGATGGTACAATCTTTCGGGATACGGTCCCTTAAGGCGCTTTCGACACGGCGGATTTCGCCTTCACCGGGCAGGAATACCAGCGCCGAACCCGGTGAGGTATTCAAGGCGTGGACCACCAGATCGGCAGCAGCCTGTTCGAACCTTTGTGTGCCGATGGGCCGGTCCAACCAATGGGGCGTTACGGGAAAGCTGCGCCCTTCAGAGGTTACAATCGGTGCCGCCATCAACGTCGCGACGGGGGCTGCGTCCAGCGTGGCCGACATGGCAACCAGCAACAGGTCGTCGCGCAATGCGCTGGCCACCTCAAGACACAGCGCGAGCCCAAGATCGGCGTTCAGCGACCGTTCGTGGAACTCGTCGAAGATGACGGCACCGACTCCGGGCAAGTCCGGGTCTTGCTGCAGCATGCGGGTCAGAATACCTTCGGTCACGACCTCTATCCGCGTATGGGCGCTGATGGCCGACGCGCCGCGCACCCGAAAACCGACTGTCTGCCCGACCTCTTGGCCCAAGGTTTCTGACATCCGTTCAGCGGCGGCGCGCGCAGCAAGGCGGCGGGGTTCCAGCATGATGATCTTGCCCGCAGTCAGGCCCGCGTCCAACATGGCCAAGGGAACGCGCGTGGTTTTACCGGCCCCCGGTGGTGCTTGTAAAACGACACGACCTGACGCGCGCAGGGCATCAATCACCTGCGGCATCACATCATCAATAGGAAGGTCATAGGCCATGACGCAGCTTATGGGACAAATGGGGTGCGCCGCCAACCCTTGCGTTGGTCTGGACATTTGGCCCGCATCGCTTGAAAGATGCAGTCCAAGGCATGGGGGCAGCGCATGAACATTGATGAATTGGCCAAGGGCATCGTTGCAGGTGAACGCCGTGCATTGGCGCGGGGGATCACGCTGGTTGAATCCTCGCGCGAGGATCACCGCGCACAGGCTACAGCCCTTTTGGCCGCGCTACCCAAAGACCGGGAGGCCTTGCGGATCGGCCTGTCTGGCACGCCGGGGGTCGGCAAATCGACCTTTATCGAAAGCTTTGGCATGATGTTGATCCAGCGCGGGTTGCGGGTGGCGGTGTTGGCGATTGATCCGTCCTCGTCGCGTTCGGGCGGGTCCATTCTGGGTGACAAAACCCGTATGGATTTACTATCGCGCGAAAAGGCCGCGTTCATTCGTCCGTCGCCCAGCCAGACCCATTTGGGCGGCGTCGCCCGCCGCACCCGCGAGGCGGTCACCCTGTGCGAAGCTGCGGGATTTGACGTCGTGTTGATCGAAACCGTGGGGGTAGGACAGTCGGAAACCGTGGTGTCCGAAATGTCGGATCTGTTCTTGTTGCTATTGGCCCCCGCCGGTGGGGACGAATTACAAGGGGTCAAGCGCGGCATCATGGAAATGGCCGACATCATTGTGGTGAACAAGGCTGACGGTGATCTGAAACCTGCGGCCTCGCGGACATGTGCCGACTATGCTGGCGCGTTGCGGTTGTTACGCAAACGTCCGCAAGACCCAGACGGGTTTCCCAAGGCGATGATGGTGTCAGCGCTTGAGGAAAATGGTTTGTCCGAGGCTTGGGATGAAATGCAGACCTTGACCGATTGGCGCCGCGCCGAAGGGTTCTGGGATCGCACCCGGGCGGCCCAAGCGCGGTACTGGTTTGAACAATCCGTAAAGCAAGAGCTGTTGGCCCAGCTTGAAACGCCGACGGCTAAAGCCGAGCTAAAGACATTGGGCGACCGTGTGGCGCGAGGGCAAGAAGACCCGACAAAAGCAGCACAGGATTTTATAAAGCAGTTGGACCGCTAGGCGCGCGGCGGAATTTTTGAAAAATTCCGAAACGATTATTATGAAAAACGGCTGCTGGCGGTGAAATCAGGTTCAGCCAGCAGCTTTGGGATGGGCGTTGTTATAAACGTCCATCAAGCGTGCCGTATCTACTGCCGTATAGGCTTGCGTGGTAGAAAGCGACGCGTGACCGAGCAATTCCTGAATCGCCCGCAGATCGCCCCCGGCATCAAGCAGATGTGTCGCGAAACTGTGGCGCATTGCGTGTGGCGTCGCCGTCGCGGGCAGGCCCAATTGCATTCTGGCGTCCATCATGACCTGCGAAATCGACCGCGCTGCCAAGGGGCCGCCTCGTACCGCCTTGAACAAGGGCGCGTCGCGTTCCTGCGGAAAGGGACAAACGCGCAGATAGGCATCAACGGCGTCTTTGGCGGCAGGCAACACAGGAACGACGCGTTCCTTTCCGCCCTTGCCGATAATCCGCAAAACGTCCGCCAAAGGCGCATCTGCGCCCTTAAGGCCTAGCGCCTCTGATATGCGCAACCCGCATCCCCATAACAAGGTCAGCACAGCAACATCGCGGGTCGCAACCCAAGCATGGCGCGACTGTAACTCGACGCAGTCAATCATCGCTTTGGCGGCATCTACGGCCAAGGGGCGCGGCAGCTTTTTCGAGAACTTTGGCGACCGCGTGGATAAAACCGCGGTGGGTTCAAACCCCTCACGTTCAGCGAGCCACCGATAGAACGCTTTGACCGACGACAGTTTGCGCGCCAAAGACCGCGGCCCGACATCTGGTCCTCGTGTATGGGCCATCCAGCTGCGCATGTCGGATATGGTCAGCTTGGCCAGCGCGCCTAGCCCCTGACTGTCGCCTTTATGAACGGTCATGAATGCCAGAAAATCGACCACGTCACCTTGATAGGCCGTGATCGTATTCTCGGCGGCCCCTTTTAAGGCGCGTTGATGATCGAGCCATGTTTGCAGCGCATCCCGCGCGGCCGGGCTGATCAAAAGAGGATTGGTATCAGCGCTCAAGACAGCCAACGGCGCATGATGCGCTCGAATACACCGGTGAAAAAGCCCAGCAAGTCTGTTCCTTGTTGGGGGCCGAACATATGCGGGTCTTCTGATCCGAGGATCAGCAAGCCGGGCAGGCGGCCATTGCCAAAGTCCAGTTTCAGGCAGGCCTCTGATCTGATCCATTCAGCTTTATCGCCATAGACGCTTGCCGGGCTGTCCTGTACGCCGCGTAAAGTCACCTGTCGCACATTCCCCCCGCGACCGGATGTCAGGTAATCGTCAATAAACCCTGGATCAGCCACGCTGAGCACATCGCCAAGACGCTTTATGGTGGGGTCATTGTCGCTTTGGGCGGACTCAAGAACCAGCTTTACCACATCCACTCGCATAATCTGGGCCACATCACCGCCCAGATCGCGCAGGAAGGTTTCGAACTCGAGAGGGTCAAGCATCCGCAAAATAGCGCGGTGAATTTGGTTGGTACCGGCCAGGTTTTCATAAGCGGCGGCGATAACGCTGCGGTGGGTGTCTTCTAGCCGGTCCAACCGGGTTTCCAAACGGTCCATCGCGATGCCGCGCAGATCGACGATATTACCGCCCATCGCACGCTCATTAGCTGCGATCAGGGCCTGCATCACATCATTGTCGTCCAGGATGACATCAGGCTGCGAAATGATCGCTTCGCGAAGAGAATCTTCGATTTTGTGGTTGCTGCTCATGCTTGTCTCATTTTTATTTTTATACGCAATAACACGAGAACAGCCCGAAATCTGCAATTTTTTTCTGGGGATAGGGCAGTTTTTTGCCAAGGATAGTGTTTTTACGGTGCTGTCGTTGCTTGTGCCGGTCGCAATCGCATAGATTTAGCGGGCGGTTGGTTCATCAACTATGTGGTGTGTTTTGGCCGTGTGTTATGCATTTATGTCACACCGCTGTCCCCGCATTGAGAGGGAATTTTGCGTGCGCAGGTTCAGGCCGCGCACGCAAAAGCATCTTATAGGATATTTTGACCGGTTTTCGCCCAGTCGGCCATGAACTGCTCAAGACCTTTGTCGGTCAGCGGGTGCGAGGCCAGCTTTTTGATCACCTCTGGTGGGGCAGTCATCACGTCAGACCCGATACGGGCGGCTTCCAGCACGTGGTTAACAGTGCGGATCGACGCTGCCAGAATTTCAGTCTCGAACCCGTAGTTGTCATAAACGACGCGGATGTCTTGGATCAGGTCCATGCCATCGATGTTGATGTCGTCCAGGCGGCCGATGAACGGCGAAATGAACGTCGCGCCAGCTTTGGCGGCGATCAATGCTTGGTTGGCGGAGAAGCACAAGGTGACGTTGACCATTTTGCCTTCGCCCGACAGCACCTTACAGGCCTTGAGGCCATCCCATGTCAGCGGCAGCTTAACGACGATGTTGTCAGCAATCTCTGCCAGCTTACGACCTTCGGCGATCATGTCGTCGGCCTTCAGCGCGACAACCTCGGCGGAAACCGGACCTTCAACCAGATCGCAAATCTCTTTTGTGACTTCCAGAATGTTGCGGCCCGATTTCAGAATCAGCGATGGGTTGGTGGTGACGCCATCGACCATGCCCAGATCGTTGAGTTCTGCAATCGCGTCAATTTCAGCGGTATCTACAAAGAATTTCATAATGCTTCCTTCCGGTTGGAATAGGGGTGTCTAATGGCTATGTCTGTTGGCAATGGCTTTAGCGCATGAACGGCGCTGCTTAAACCCTAATTCCCGCAACCCAAGGCCGGAGCAGTTCGTGGCATCCCCAGAATTCTTTCACCAAGGTGATTTGGTCGCCGTCCTGACGACCCAACCACTGGGCCGAGCGCTGGATTACAAAGCGCCCGAAGGCGGCTGCCATCTGGGCGCTTTCGTCGAGGTGCCGCTGGGCCCGCGCAAGGTGTTGGGGGTGGTCTGGGGCGCTGGGCAGGGCGATTACGACCTGTCGAAAATCCGGTCCGTGATACGTGTGATGGACGCAGCCCCGATGCGCGAGGAACTGCGGCAGTTCCTGAGCAAAGCCGCCGCCTACACGCTGACGCCCATGCCCGCGATGCTACGACTGGCCACGCGCGCGCCGGGGTTGGGGGACCCGCCATCCATGCGCAAGATTTACCGGCGCGGCAAAGCCGAGCCTGACCGGATGACCGATGCGCGGCGTCGGGTGCTGGAAACCTTGGCAGAATATGGCGATCTGTCCTTTACCCTGAAAGAGCTCGCTGAAATGGCGGGGGTGACCTCGTCCGTGATTAAAGGGTTGGTTGCGCAAGATGCCGTCGTTGAACAAGACAGCCCGCGCGATGTCCCGTTCTTGCGGATGGACCCAAGCCTGCCCAGCAAGGAACTGACAAAAGATCAAGCGGATGCGTCGGCATTGCTGGCGCAAGGGGTGCAATCGGGCAAATACGGCACGACCTTGCTGCGCGGTGTGACGGGATCAGGTAAAACCGAAGTGTATCTGGAGGCCGTTGCCGCCGCGTTGAAAGCCGGACGACAAGCGCTGGTGCTGCTGCCCGAGATCGCATTGACCGAACAATTCCTGCACCGCGTGGAGGCGCGTTTTGGCGCAAAGCCTGCGGAATGGCATTCGGGTGCCACCATGACCGAGCGTCGTCGGATCTGGCGCATGGTCGGTCAAGGTCAGGCGCAGGTGGTCATCGGCGCACGTTCCGCGCTGTTCCTGCCGTTTCAGAACTTGGGCCTGATCGTGGTCGATGAAGAGCACGACACGTCCTACAAACAAGAAGAGGGCGTGCTGTATAATGCCCGCGACATGGCAGTGTTGCGCGCGTCGATTTGCGGTGCGCAGGTTGTGTTGGCGTCAGCCACGCCAAGCTTGGAAAGCTGGGCCAATGCCGAGGCAGGGAAATACACCCGGGTTGAGCTGACCTCGCGGTTCGGGCCAGCGGTGATGCCGGAAATGGGCGCGATTGATATGCGCGGCGAAGGGTTGCCAAGCGATAAATGGGTATCACCGACCTTGCGGGCTGAGGTCGATAAACGTCTGGCACGCGGCGAGCAGGCGATGCTGTTTATCAACCGCCGCGGCTATGCGCCGGTCACATTGTGTCGCGCCTGCGGCCACCAGATCGGCTGTGATCACTGCGATGCACGGATGGTTGAACACCGTTTCCTCAAGCGTTTGGTCTGCCATCAATGCGGCGAAAGCAAACCGATGCCGGATGTCTGCCCGTCCTGCGAGGCGGAAGGGAAGCTGGCCGCCGTAGGACCTGGGGTTGAGCGATTGGGCGAAGAGGCCGCCGAATTGTGGCCTGATGCGCGTGTCGCTACGCTAAGCTCGGATATGTACGGATCGGCGCGGGCGCTGAAGGCCGAGATTGCAGGCATCGCGGACGGTGCCGCCGACATCATTATTGGCACACAGTTGGTGGCCAAGGGGCATAACTTTCCGAACCTGACATTGGTGGGGGTGATTGATGCCGATCTTGGGCTGATGGGGTCCGATTTACGCGCGGCCGAGCGTACCTTTCAATTGATGCGGCAGGTTGCTGGGCGGGCAGGGCGTGCAGAGGCACCGGGCGCGGCATTGTTGCAGACCTATCAGCCAGATCATCCCGTAATTCGTGCCATTCTTGCGGGTGAGGAAGAATTGTTCTGGAAGGCCGAAGCGGGCGAGCGGCGTCAGGCCGGTGTCCCGCCCTATGGCCGTATGGCCGGTATCATTCTAAGCGGGCCTGATGTGGCGGCGATTTTCGATGCGGGCAATCAGTTGGCACGCCAGGACGGGCCGTTGCGCGCGGTTGGCGCGCAGGTTTACGGCCCCGCCCCGGCGCCGATTGCGCGGGTACGCGGGCGGCACCGCGTGCGGTTGTTGGTTAAGGCAGACAAGTCGGTGCCGCTGCAAGAGGCGTTGGCAAAATGGGTCGGGCAGCTGCGGCTAAAGGGCGATATGCGGATTGCCGTCGATATTGATCCGCAGAGTTTTTACTGATTCTTTATTGGTTTTGCCTGACCGGCAAAACATCCCTTCGGTGAGGATTTATTTCCATTTGGAATAGGTGTGCACGCGGGGCTTTTGCGGGAAATCTTCTTATTTGACCTCGTCAAGGTTAAGATTGGGGCGTAAAGGGTGAGGTATGACCCAATATGTGACCCTTGAGGATGCCAAGCATCAACCGTTTTGGCGCCGCCCTGTAGCTCTTTTGTTCCTGATGGCCCTGGCCATGCCGATCGCGTTTAATACATGGTCGGCGCTGCTGAATAACTTTGTCATTGAAGTCGCGGATTTTGATGGCTCTGACATCGGTTTGCTGCACACCGTGCGCGAAATTCCAGGATTTCTGGCGGTGGGCGTTATTGCGATTATTATCTTTGTCCGCGAGCAGGTTTTGGGATTGGTGTCGCTTGTGCTGCTTGGGGCGGCCACGGCTGTCACGGCTTGGTTCCCGTCGATGGGTGGAATTTTGACCATCACCATGCTGAGTTCAATCGGGTTTCATTATTATGAGACGGTCAACCAGTCGCTGCAATTACAGTGGCTCAAGATTGAAGACGCGCCGCGTATGATTGGCTGGCTGATGGCGGCAGGATCGGCGGCGACACTGGTGGCCTATCTGGCGATTATGG
Source organism: Sulfitobacter marinus (assembly GCF_900116285.1). GTDB lineage: Bacteria > Pseudomonadota > Alphaproteobacteria > Rhodobacterales > Rhodobacteraceae > Sulfitobacter > Sulfitobacter marinus. The sequence continues at coordinate 236,632 of NZ_FPAJ01000004.1, forward strand.
CGCTGTGGGACACGCTATCGCTGTCCTATAACGTCGTTTACCTGATCGGGGGCAGCGTCACCGTGATGATCGCCCTGTTCGCGTTGCTTGCCTATCCCCAGTTTGAGGCACCGCATCCGCAAGTCAAAAAGATGGTACTGCGCAAGCGCTATTGGCTGTATTATGCGCTGCAATTTATGTCCGGTGCGCGGCGGCAGATATTTGTGGTCTTTGCGGGCTTTATGATGGTTGAGCGGTTCGGCTTTGAGGTCCATGAAATCACAACGCTGTATTTGATCAACTTGGTCGCGAACATGATTTTTGCGCCGCTTTTAGGGCGGGCCGTTGGATATTTCGGCGAGCGCCGCACGCTGGCGATCGAGTATCTTGGGCTGATCATTGTGTTCCTGGCTTATGGCGGTGTGTATTATCTGGGGTGGGGCGTTGTCGTCGCCGCGAGCCTTTATGTGATTGATCACATGTTCTTTGCATTGGCGTTGGCGTTGAAAACCTATTTTCAGAAAATCGCTGATCCCGGTGATATCGCGCCGACTGCGGCGGTGGCTTTCACCATTAACCACATCGCGGCGGTGTTTTTGCCTGTCGGTCTGGGGCTGCTCTGGCTGATCTCGCCCGTTGCGGTGTTTGTTCTTGCGGCCGTAATGGCTGGCATATCTTTGGTGCTATCCTTGATGATCCCGCGCCATCCAGTGCCGGGCCATGAGACAATTTTTTCGCGCCCGCTGCCTGTGGCCGCGCAATAGTCCACCCTTGACCCAACCGGCGTGCCTGTCCTAGGCCGCATCAGCAACTTGCGGAGAGCGTTATGCCCACATTCACAGCCCTGACGACCCTTGAGGGACGCAAACCCGCCTATGCCTTGGGCGAGGCGATGGAACGCTTGATCCCAGAGCCGACAGGCGTTGGGGTGTTCGAGGTCGAAGACGGATCGGGCCTGTGGGAAGTGGGTGGCTATTTTGAGCAGGCCCCGGACCAAACCGCATTGGCGATTCTGGCGGCAACCATGGGGGCAAAGGATTTCGTCGTTTCAGAGCTGCCCGAGACCGACTGGGTGGCGCATGTGCGTCGCGAATTGTCCCCCGTAGAGGCGGGCCGTTTTTTTGTCTATGGCAGCCATGATGCGGATAAGGTGCCTGAAGGCTGCGAGCCATTGCTGATCGAGGCCGCGATGGCGTTCGGCACAGGGCACCATGGCACAACGTTGGGGTGTCTGCGTGTGCTGGATCGCTTGGCAAATGATGGCATGGTCGGGCAAAGCGTTGCTGATATCGGGTGCGGTACGGCGGTGCTGGCGATGGCGGCCGCGCGCATTTGGCCAAACCCCGTATTGGCGAGTGATATTGACGAGGTCGCCGTTGACGTGGCGCGCGCCAATGCGGCTGCAAACGGGTTGAGCGACCGCCTGATTTGCGTGGAGGCAGCTGGCTTTGATCACCCGGAATTGGCCTCGAAAGCGCCGTTCGACCTGATCTTTGCCAATATCCTGAAAGGCCCCCTCGTGGCGTTGGCCCCTGACATGGCAGCGGCGCTGGCACCAAACGGCAAGGCGATTCTGTCTGGCATTTTAAACGAGCAGGCCGATGACGTGATTGAGGTTTATGCACGATCCGGCATCAATCTATTGAATAGAGAGTCCATTGGCGACTGGACGACGCTTACCGTCCAAAAGTTGCCATAATTGAGCATCTTTTTCTGACTTATTTCCTGCAATTTTGTAGAAAAAGCCACTTTTCTGTTGTATTGTCCGGCTTGCTAGAGGTGGGGACCTACAGCAATTTGAGGCGACCATGGTCGATATTAATCAACAATTTGGAACGCGCAAAGATCAATTGGATCGTCAGCGCAAAGCTTTGGCAAACGGCTACTACACCAAGATTCGCAGTGACGGACTTGTTATTGCGCAACCGCGACGCCGCGATAAAATAGCGCCGCTGAAGTACTTCTTGGCGCTGGTGGTTCTGTTTTTCCTCTTCAAGGCATTGGTGCTGGCAACCGCCGGTGAGGGCACCTATCAAAGCCAGCTCAATTCCCTGAGCGATGGCACCGTGGTTGAGCGTGCAGGGGCGTGGTTCTTGCAAGTCGACCCGGTAACGCAGGCGCTGTCAAACAAGGTTGAGCTGGTGCTGAACGATGATATGGCGCGGCTTTAACCACCCGAGTGTGGTTATTTGAGGCATTTGTAATTTGAGTGCTAACGAATGAGCATGGCGGCGTATTGCGTTGAGCCGGTGCGTGGGGCAGAGTTGCTATGCCCTTGGGGTCTGAGGCAATTGATCCTGTATAAATGATCCTACATAGATGATGTCAGAATGGAGTCGGATATGACTATACCTTTGACGTCTGCACCCGTGCTTGAGACGGAACGCCTGATCCTACGTGGGCCCCTACGAAGCGATCTGCCCGAGCTTACCCACTTCATGACCAGTTCACCGAGGATGGAGGCGCAGGGGGAAGCGATTAGCAAAGAACAGGCTTGGTTCGCGTTTTTAACGGGGGTCGGTCACTGGCAATGGCACGGTTTTGGGTTTTTTACTTTAGTTGAACGAGGGCAAAGCCGTCCTATTGGTCGTGTCGGGCTGCTTAAGCACTCAAACTGGCCCAAGGTCGAGCTGGCGTGGCATCTTTTTGAAGGGGCCGAAGGCAGTGGATACGCAACCGAAGCTGGGCAAGCAGTTCGTCGCTGGGCGTATCAAGAACATGGGTTCAATCAATTGGTAAGTTACATTGATCACAAAAACCATCGTTCGCAAGCGGTTGCGAAACGTCTTGGAGCGAAGAGCGATGGCACGCGTGCTGATCACGAACCAGATGCTGAGGTTTGGACTCACCTTCCAGAACCTATTTGAATACGTCGGCATCAAAGCGGCATAAAATTTCGTCCTGAGCTTCTCTACACAAAACTCGAACACCAAAAAATACGCCACGCTACCGTTTGGTAAGCGTGGCTATTTTCTGTCCAGCGGACTGCCCTTGGGGCTTGGGTCTGGCATCGCGCGTTAGCGAACGAAGTGGTTCAGCGCTACATTTTCAATATCGCCACGTGTCAGGCCGATATCGTCCAGTTCACGGTCTGTCAGCGATGACAAAGCGTTGCGTGTGACGCGTGCATCGTTCCAGGCAATAACGCTGGCGATGATGTCGCCCAGGTGGGAGAAAGCGCGGTTGACTGTGGAGGCAGTCGCGTAGTTGTTTGTAGGTGTGTAGAACATAGACATTGTCGTCATCCTTGAATTTCAAAAGCCGATTTGTGCATCGTTGTGCTGCGCAATTAGGCAATTTGAAAACGTCGGACAACACCCAGACTTGCATGAGTGATCTGCGTTTTCTGCATGGCAGCATAAATCATAAAATTCCAATAAAATATGGCTATTTTGGCGCGTCTCGCGGTGACGGGTCCAGCGTGCCGTGTGTCGTTTTTGTACCGTTTTTGGCGTAAGCGCGGCCAATTGTGGCATTTTCGGGGCTGGCGCGAAAATCCTTGGTAGATGTTCGCGTTTTGTGCTAGCTCTCAAAATAAGTAAAAACTGAGGTAAATTGGCACATGATACGGGTAATTGGCATTGATCCGGGGCTGCGCAACATGGGGTGGGGCGTCATTGATGTTGCTGGCAGCCGTATAAGTCATGTCGCAAATGGTGTTTGCGTGTCGGAAGGGGCCGATCTTGGGTCACGGCTGTTGTCACTGCATGGCCAGCTTACCAGAATTATGGCCTCCTACCGCCCACAGTCCGCTGCTGTTGAACAGACATTTGTCAACAAGGACGGTGCCGGAACGCTTAAACTGGGGCAGGCGCGAGGGATAGCGATGCTTGTGCCAGCACAGGCCGGGCTGTCGGTCGGAGAATACGCGCCGAACACGGTTAAGAAAACTGTGGTGGGTGTAGGGCACGCAGATAAGGGGCAGGTGCTGCATATGGTGCGTATGCAACTGCCGGGCATTGAAATCGCCGGACCGGATGCCGCTGATGCGCTGGCCATTGCGATTTGCCACGCCCATCACGGCGGGGCCAGCACGCTGGCGCAAGCGGTGGCGAGGGCCAGCGCATGATTGGCAAGATCACAGGCCGCATTGACTACCGCGCCTCCGACCATGTGCTGATTGATGTGCGCGGCGTTGGGTACTTGGTGTATTGCTCGGAACGCACATTAGCCGCGCTCCCCGGTGTCGGAGAGGCCGTTGCCTTGTTCACCGATCTGGTTGTTCGCGAAGATCTGATGCAACTGTTCGGCTTTCAGACCCTGGTGGAAAAAGAATGGCACCGTTTGCTGACATCTGTCCAAGGGGTCGGGGCCAAAGCGTCATTGGCGATCTTGGGCACCCTTGGCCCTGATGGTGTCAGCCGCGCGATTGCGCTTGGCGACTGGAATGCCGTCAAAGCCGCCAAAGGGGTTGGCCCGAAAATCGCACAACGGGTGGTTCTGGACCTCAAGGATAAAGCGCCGGGCGTTATGGCAATGACGGGCACGCTGGCCGAAGCCCATGGCGAGGTCGAAGCGGCCCAAGTGATCGAGCCATCCGCACCGCAATCCCGGGCAGCCCCCGCGTCGAACCAATCCGCGCAGGCAGAGGCGCTGTCGGCGCTTGCCAATTTGGGCTATGGCCCCGGCGATGCGGCTGGTGCCGTGGCGCAAGCCGCAGGTGAGAACCCCGAGGCGCAAACACCGGTATTGATCCGTGCGGCGTTGAAACTTCTTGCGCCCAAAGGGTAGAGTGGGGCCATTGGCACCCGACCGCCCCAAAGTTTTGGAAACTGAATGATCGATAGCGACCCCACCTTGCGGCCCGACCCGCTGCCAGAGGATTTTGACCGTGCGCTGCGACCGCAGATGCTGGATGAATTCGTGGGCCAAGCCGAGGCGCGGTCGAACCTCAAGGTGTTCATTCAATCGGCCAAGCAACGCGAAGAGGCGATGGACCATACGTTGTTTCATGGCCCCCCCGGTTTGGGCAAGACGACCTTGGCGCAGATTATGGCGCGCGAATTGGGGGTGGGGTTTCGCATGACCTCTGGGCCGGTACTGGCCAAGGCTGGCGATCTGGCTGCGATATTGACCAACCTCGAGGCACGCGATGTGCTGTTTATCGATGAAATCCACCGTCTGAACCCGGCGGTCGAAGAAGTGCTGTATCCCGCGCTTGAAGACTTCGAGCTGGATTTGGTCATTGGCGAGGGTCCTGCCGCACGCACCGTGCGGATTGAATTGCAGCCCTTTACGCTTGTAGGGGCCACGACGCGCATGGGTCTGTTGACCACGCCGCTACGCGACCGCTTTGGCATTCCGACACGGCTGGAATTTTATACCGAAGACGAGCTGTTCATCATCGTGGACCGCAATGCCCGCAAGCTGGGTGCACCCGCAGATGAAGGGGGCGCGCGCGAGATCGCAAAACGTGCCCGCGGCACGCCGCGGATTGCAGGGCGTCTGTTGCGGCGCGTCGTTGATTTCGCAGTGGTCGAAGGAAATGGTCGCGTGACACGGGAGTTGGCCGACATGGCGCTGACGCGGCTGGGCGTAGACCGGTTGGGGCTGGACAGTGCCGACCGCCGCTATCTGCGGCTGATCGCCGAGAATTACCAAGGCGGGCCGGTTGGCATTGAGACAATGTCGGCTGCCTTGTCGGAATCGCGCGATGCACTGGAAGAGGTGATCGAGCCGTTTTTGCTACAGCAGGGACTGATCCAACGTACACCACGCGGGCGGATGCTGGCGCAAAAGGCTTGGACCCATTTGGGGATGGCCCCGCCAAAACCACGCGCAGACCTGTTTGGCTGACGTAGCGCAGCCTTCGGCGAGGATTTTAGACCATTTGGAAGACCTGATGACACCACAAGATATCGAGAACCTGTTCACACGCGACAGCGGCGACTTTGTGTTTGCGCGGTGGGGGCGGCCTGTGTCCCCGGTTGTGTTCGGGGTGGATGACGCGACCCTATCCGTTATCAAAGGCGCGCTAGAGGCCGTTTGCGTGCTGTCCGGTCACAAGATTGCTGAGACTGATCCTGAATTGGGCAGCAATCTGATGATGTTCTTTTTCAAGGAATGGGATGAATTGCCGGACGTGCCCGGATTGGACCGGCTGGTGCCAGATTTGAAGCCTTTGGTCGAGAAGCTGAAAGACGTCGATGCCAATCAGTACCGCTTGTTCCGGTTTGACGAGGATGGCGCGATCAAGGCGTGCTTTGTCTTCCTGCGCATGGACAAGCACCTAAGTGCCACCCCTGCGCAGACCTTGGCGTTAAGCCAGATTGTGCAGTCCTTTTTGTTGTGGTCCGACGCGGCATTCAAAGACCAGTCCCCCTTGGCTGTGGCAGAAGGCACCACGATCCTGCGCCCTGATGTTGCAGCACTTTTGCGGGCGGCTTATGATCCTGTGTTGCCATCTGTTGCGCAAGATACCTCCCACGCGCTGCGTCTTTTCGCGAGGTTAAACAAACCGCAATGACCCATATTCTGCCCATTCGCGTTTATTATGAAGATACCGATATGGCGGGCATCGTCTATTACGCGAATTATCTGCGGTATATTGAACGTGGGCGCAGCGATTGGGTGCGCGAGATCGGGATCGACCAGCTTGCGATGAAGGCGGATGGCGTGGTTTTTGCCGTGCGCAGGGTCGAGGCCGATTATATCGCCTCGGCAGTTTTCGATGATCTGCTGGAGGTCCGTACATGGGCGACATCCATCGGGCCTGCGCGTATGGAAATGGCTCAAGAGGTCTGGCGCGATGAGACGCTATTGTTTCGTGCCGCCGTCACGATTGTCTGCATCGCGGCCAGCGGAAAACCCTGCAGATTGCCAGCGAAACTCCGCTCACTGCCGCTGTGACACGCGGATTGGTGCCATAATCCTAGCAATCGACATTGCACTCGGCTAAGCTTGTGCCAAATAGCGCCTTGGAAAACAGGGCCGTTGAGGCGGAACAGCCCCGAAAGGGGCCCTAAGTAAAGAGCAGAACCGATGGAAGCAGAAACGCTGGCGGCGGCGAGCGAGATTGATTTCTCGCTCTTGGGGTTATTCCTGCGCGCGACATTCACCGTGAAACTAGTCATGATCAGCTTGCTGGTCGCGTCATTCTGGTCATGGTCAATCATTGTTCAGAAAATCATGCAGTACCGCAGATTCCGGGCCGAAGCGGATGCCTTTGATCGGGCGTTTTGGTCGGGTGAACCTTTGGACGGGCTATACGATACAATCGGGCCTGATCCTGACGGGGCAGCTGAAAAGATTTTTGCCGCAGGGATGACGGAGTGGCGCAGGTCTCATCGTGATGATGGTGACCTGATTCCCGGTGCCACGGCGCGCATTGACCGGTCGATGGATGTGGCAATCGCGAAAGAGGCGGAGAAGCTGCAAAAGGGTCTGCCTGTCCTCGCGACCGTCGGATCGACGGCACCGTTTGTCGGCCTCTTTGGTACCGTTTTCGGTATTATGAATTCGTTTATCGAAATCGCATCGCAGCAAAATACCAGCCTTGTAGTTGTGGCCCCCGGTATTGCCGAAGCGCTGCTGGCGACGGGCATTGGCCTGCTGGCCGCGATCCCCGCGGTTATTTTCTATAACAAGCTAAGTGCGGATTCTGACCGTATTTTGGGCGGCTACGAAGCATTTGCCGATGAATTCGCAACCATTCTAAGCCGTCAGTTGGATAGCTGACCGATGGGCGCAGGTATCGCAAAAAAAACAGGTAGCGGCGGGCGCGGGCGGCGTCGCGGTCGTGCGCAACCGATGGCCGAGATCAACATCACGCCCTTCGTGGACGTTATGCTGGTGCTGCTGATCATCTTTATGGTCGCGGCCCCGCTGTTGACGGTGGGTGTGCCGGTTGAGTTGCCGAAAACGGCGGCGACGGCTTTGCCCTCGGATCAAGAGGAACCGTTAACCATTACGCTTTTGGCGGATGGGTCGGTGCAAATTCAAAAGACGCCAACAGAACGCGGTGATCTGGTCGCCAAGCTGCGCGCGATTGCGACAGAGCGGGCAAGCGACCGGGTCTTCCTGCGGGCGGATGGGACTGTTTCCTACGCCATGGTCATGGAAGTGATGGGTGCGCTGAACGCTGGCGGTTTTTCGAACATTGGTTTGGTGACTGAAACCGGTGGCCCAAAGCTGGACGGCGTTGGGACGTCGGGCGGTTAACCATGCACACGGGGCATTACATTTCTGGTGTAGGGCATGTTGGGCTGATTGCCTTCTTGCTGTTTGGTGGCCTTTTCAGGCCGAACCCAGAACCATTTGAGATGCAAGAAGTGTCTGTGCTGTCTGCAGCCGAGTTTGATGCTTTGGTGGCGGCATCGCAATCGTCTGAAGAAGTGACCGAAGTCACGCAACCTGAAGCCCCCCAAGCACCAACCGAGACGCCTGCGGTCGCAGCGGAACCTGAAATTCAGGAACCGGCACCAGCTGAGCCAGCCGCGCCGGAGCCTGAGCCCGAAGTGGTAGAGCCGACACCGCCGCCACCTGCGGCTGAGGTCAGCGAAACCGCGCCCGAACTACCTGAGCCCCCAGCCGAGGTCGCCGTTCTGGCCCCCGAGGTCGCACCCGTTGCTGTGCCCCGTCCGGTGGACCGTGTGGCACCTGAAGCGGTTGAACAGCCAGACCCAGAGGCCCGCCCCGACGTGGTCGAGCAGGAGGCCGCAACGCCTGATGCACCTGCCGAGAGAGTCGTGGAAGAAGCGCAAGAGGCTACAGCACCCGAAGAAGCAACGACCGAGATTGTTACCGAGGCTGCCGAAGCACCAAAGGCCGCGCCCGATCAATCACCCCGCCCGCCTGCGCGCCGTCCAACACCACCTGCACCACAGGTGGCCGAACCTGTTGCAACACCCAAACCGGCGCAGCCTGCTGTCGATCAAGATGCTGTCGCAGCGGCCTTGGCCGAGGCGATGGGCGGCGAGGAAACGCCAGCGCCAGTGGCGGCACCTTCTGGTCCGCCTTTGTCGAGCGGTGAAAAGGAATCCCTGCGCCTAGCGGTTTCTGCCTGCTGGAACGTCGGCTCGCTGTCGTCGGAGGCACTGCGCACTACCGTCATTGTTAGCGTTCAGATGAACCAAGACGGCACGCCGCAGAACAATAGTATTACGATGACAGGCAGTTCTGGTGGAATTCCCGCTGCGGCTGGTCAGGCGTTCGAGGCGGCCAGACGGGCAATTATCCGCTGCGGATCGCGTGGATATCAGCTTCCTGTAGATAAATTTGACCAATGGCAGAATATTGAGATGACCTTTAATCCTGAAAGGATGCGCATCAAATGATTTTACGACTAATGAGCATGTGTCTGGCGCTGATCTGCGCCGTTGCAGCAACCGCTCAGGCCCAGCAGGGACCGTTGCGGATCGAAATCACTGAAGGCGTTATCGAACCCTTGCCCTTTGCCGTGCCGACTTTCCAACCTGAAAGCGGCGATGCCGGGCAAATGGCCGTTGATCTGGCACGCGTGGTTTCCGAAGATCTGGTCAGCTCAGGCCTGTTCCGCGAGATCCCGGCAAGTGCGTTCATCTCGACCGTCAGCGATTTTAACGCGCCGGTGCAATATGCCGACTGGAAAGCGATCAATGCGCAGGCGCTGATCACCGGTGCGGTGAGTGTTTCGGGAAATAGCTTGAACGTAAAATTCCGCCTCTATGATGTGTTCTCGGGTGCCGAACTTGGATCTGGCTTGCAGTTTGCAGGAACGATTGATGGCTGGCGCCGCATGGCACACAAGGTCGCCGATGCGGTTTATTCGCGGATCACCGGCGAGGGCGGATATTTCGACAGCCGCGTTGTGTACGTGTCCGAGACAGGCCCAAAGGATGAGCGCCTGAAACGTCTGGCGATCATGGATTATGACGGTGCCAATGTGCGTTATCTGACCGACAGTGCGTCGATCGTATTGGCCCCGCGGTTTTCGCCCACGGGCGACCGTATTCTGTACACCAGCTACGAAAGCGGTTTTCCGCGGATTTACGTGCTGGACATCGGGTCGGTTCAACGCCGCGTTCTAGAAAGCGCCGAGGGCACGATGAGCTTTGCGCCGCGGTTTTCGCCTTCTGGCAACACGGTTGTCTATTCCCTGACCCAAGGGGGGAATACGGATATCTACACGATGGATATTGCCAGCGGCCAATCTGTGCGCCTGACGAATACGCCAGCAATTGAAACGGCACCCAGCTATTCGCCGGACGGCAGCAAGATCGTGTTCGAGAGCGACCGTTCCGGCAGCCAGCAGCTATACGTCATGCCTGCCAGCGGTGGCGAGGCGCAGCGTATCTCGTTTGGCGAAGGCCGCTATGGCACGCCCGTCTGGTCCCCGCGCGGTGACCTTGTTGCATTTACCAAACAGAACAAAGGCCGCTTTCACATCGGCGTGATGCGTCTGGATGGATCAGAGGAACGTTTGCTGACCGCATCGTTCTTGGACGAAGGCCCGACATGGGCCCCCAACGGCCGCGTGATTATGTTTGCCCGCGAAACCCAAGGGACCGGGGGATCATCCTCGCTATACTCCGTCGATATTTCAGGCCGTAACCTGAAACCCGTGCGCACCCAAGAAGGCGGGTCTGACCCGTCTTGGTCGCCGCTCCAGAACTAACTACCGCAGCGTCTTGGTATTTCCCAACGTCAAGACGCTGTGCTAACACAAAAGTAACTATGTTAACGCCAACTTTGCAAAGGCAGTCTCTATGAACCGTATTCTGACCAGCACTCTTTTGATCACCGCGCTTGCCGTGTCGGCTTGTACGAACCCAAACCGCTTTGGCGGGGACAATATGAACGGTGCGGGCGGGCTGACCGGCGCAAACGGCAGCATCATTCCCGGCAGCGCAAATGATCCGGCATCGACCGCGTATTTCCAGCAGTTCATCGGTGACCGTGTGCTGTTCGAAGTGGATCAATCTTCGTTGACCCCTGCCGGTCAGGCGACATTGGATGGTCAGGCGAGCTGGCTGAATACCAACACGGATTATCAGGCCGTGATTGAGGGGCATGCAGACGAACAAGGTACACGTGAATATAACGTTGCCCTTGGCGCACGCCGGGCCAATGCAGCACGCGAATATCTGGTATCACGCGGCGTGGCGGGGCACCGTTTGCGCACTGTCAGCTATGGCAAGGAACGCCCGATCGAAGTGTGTTCGCAAGAAGCATGCTATGCCAAGAACCGCCGCGCCGTCACAGTGTTGGCCGGTGGCTTGTCCAGCTAAATCAAAGCGAAACGGTTAGGATGACGACAATGCGGTTTGTTATGATGGTGATGCTTGGGCTGGCCTTTGGGCCCGTCGCAGCGCAGGCACAAGACGCGGAAACCTTGGCGGATGTGCGTCAGGAACTGACCTTCTTAAATGTCGAAGTCCAAAAACTGCGGCGCGAACTTTCCACCACCGGCGGGGCCTCTTTGAATCTGACCGGTGGTTCCGTGCTGGATCGCATGAACGCGATGGAAAGCGAACTGCAACGTCTGACGTCCAAAACCGAAGAACTTGAGAACAAGATCAACCGTGTTGTGGTCGATGGCACCAACCGGATTGGCGATCTTGAGTTCCGCCTGGTCGAGCTTGAAGGCGGTGATGTGGGGGCTATTGGTGAGACTTCGACGCTTGGCGGCGGCGACGCGCCCGTTACCAATGTGCCGACAACAACACCGACCCCCACCAACACTGCCGAACTTGCCGTTGGCGAAGCTGATGATTTTGAGCGGGCGAAGGCGGCGCTCGCTGCCGGTGACTTTCGCGTCGCCGCTGACCAGTTTGAGGCCTTTAATCAGACCTATCCAGGTGGCCCGCTAGGCCCCGAGGCTGATTTGCGCCGGGGCGAGGCCCTAAGCGGGCTGAGTGATACACGCGAAGCGGCGCGCGCCTATCTTGCCAGCTTTAGCGCGGATCCGGTCGGGACGACGGCCCCCGAGGCCCTGTACCAATTGGGCAAGGCTTTGGGCGCGCTTAATCAGGTGCAAGAGGCATGTGTGACATTGGCAGAGGTCGCGACACGCTTTCCCACCAGCCCCTATGTGCCGCAAGCCGCAAGCGAGCGTGCTGCGCTGAATTGCCAGTAATTCGATGACCGTTGATCTGGCGCGGTTGATCGCTGACCAGTTTTCAGACATCCCGCGAAAATCTATCGGCATTGCCGTATCGGGTGGCAGCGATTCCATGGCGCTGCTGCATCTTTTGCACAGTTTCGCGCAGGAACATGGCACAGAAATCTTCGTCGCAACGGTCAATCACGGATTGCGCGCCGAAGCGGCCGAGGAGGCGGCGATGGTTGCTGAGGTTTGTGCGCAGCTTGGGCGAAGCCATCATATCCTTGATTGGAACGACTGGGACCACAGCGGCAATCTGCAAGGCGAGGCCCGCAAGGCGCGCTATGGTCTGTTGACGCAATGGGGCCGACAGGTTGGGGTGGATTGCATCGCCCTTGGTCACACCATGGACGACCAAGCCGAAACCTTCTTGATGCGGATCGGGCGGCGTGCGGGTGTCGATGGGCTGGCAGCGATGCCGCATCGTTTTGACCGCGACGGCATGCGGTGGGTCAGGCCGCTTTTACAGGCCCGCAGGCTGGATCTGCGCGGCTATCTGACGGCACAAGGTATCGGCTGGGTGGACGATCCCAGCAACGATGACGACCGGTTTGACCGGGTTCGAACCCGCAAGGCATTGTCGATTCTATCCGAATTGGGAATCGACGCAGATGCGATCAGCGATGTGTCGCAGAACCTGTCCGCCGCAAAAGACGCGCTGAACCATCAGATGCTTACAATTGCACGCGAAATTGTGACGTTGCAGGCTGGCGCTGTTACGATCGACGCAAATGCACTGGCCGCGCAACATCCCGAACTACGCCGACGCCTTGTCGTGCATGCCTTGAAATGGGTGAATGGTGCCTATTACGCGCCCCGCAGCAGCGCGGTTAACTCTGTGTTAGACGCGCTGGAACATGCATCTTCGGCAACTTTGCAAGGCTGCGAGTTGAGAAAAAAGGGTGAAACTCTTTGGATTTTCAGAGAGTTGAACGCCGTCGCCAATACGACCGCACAGCCCGGGGAATTGTGGGATAATCGGTGGCATCTGGTGCCGCCCGTGGGCGGAACTGGGCGCAACGAACCACTCAGCCTTTGCGCGCTTGGCGCTAAAGGTCTATACTCCTGCAAGGATTGGCGCGCCTTGGGCATTCCGCGCGCCGTGCTTTTATCGACACCGGCTGTATGGAATGGCACGCGCTTGATTGCCGCACCCCTTGCTGGTTGGCCGCAAAACTGGCAAGCACGGCTTAATCGCGGCGAAGATACCTTTTTTGCCGCACACATAACGCATTGAACATGCGCCCAGCGTCTCTATCTTATAGACAACGGGCACATCGTCTTGATGTCGTCCCCCGGATTTAGGAGAGTTTCCTTGGGTAATATGCGTAATCTCGCCTTTTGGGTCGTTTTGATGTTGTTGGTGTTGGCGTTGTTCAACCTGTTCAGCGGATCAACCGGCGGCCTACAAAGTCGCGAAATCAGCTATTCCGAATTTGTAACAGCGGTTCAGGCGGGCGATGTCCGCAATGTCACGCTGGATGGCGAACAGGTTCGCTTCCGTCGTGCCGATGGCTCTGACTATGTCACGATCATGCCACAGGACGCCGAAGTCACTTCATTGCTGATGGCAAATGACGTACCCGTGCGCGCAGAGCCGCAGCAGCAATCTGGTTTCCAGACATTCCTGATGTCTTTGTTGCCGATCCTGCTGCTGATCGGTGTGTGGATTTATTTCATGAACCGCATGCAGGGCGGCGGCAAAGGTGGGGCGATGGGCTTTGGCAAATCCAAGGCCAAGATGCTGACCGAAAAGCATGGCCGCGTGACGTTTGATGACGTTGCTGGCATCGACGAAGCCAAAGAAGAGCTGGAAGAAATCGTTGAGTTCCTGCGTAACCCGCAAAAGTTCAGCCGTCTTGGCGGTAAAATCCCCAAAGGCGCGTTGCTTGAGGGCCCTCCCGGTACCGGTAAAACATTGCTGGCGCGTGCAATCGCGGGCGAAGCAGGCGTGCCGTTCTTTACCATCTCGGGTTCCGACTTTGTTGAGATGTTCGTGGGTGTAGGTGCATCCCGTGTCCGTGACATGTTTGAACAGGCCAAGAAAAATGCGCCATGTATCGTGTTCATCGACGAGATCGATGCAGTGGGCCGTTCGCGCGGTGCCGGTTACGGTGGCGGCAATGATGAACGCGAACAGACGTTGAACCAATTGCTGGTCGAAATGGACGGCTTTGAGGCGAACGAAGGCGTGATTATCATCGCGGCGACAAACCGCAAAGATGTGTTGGACCCTGCCTTGCTGCGTCCGGGTCGTTTCGACCGTCAGGTCACCGTTGGCAATCCCGATATCAAAGGCCGCGAGAAAATTCTTGGCGTGCATGCGCGCAAGACACCGCTTGGGCCTGATGTTGATCTGCGGATCATTGCACGTGGTACACCGGGTTTCTCGGGTGCTGATCTGGCGAACCTCGTGAACGAGGCGGCTTTGACAGCTGCACGTGTAGGCCGCCGTTTCGTAGCGATGATGGATTTCGAATCTGCCAAGGACAAAATCATGATGGGTGCCGAGCGGCGTTCGATGGTTCTGACCCAAGACCAGAAAGAGAAAACCGCCTATCACGAAGCAGGCCATGCCATCGTTGGCATGATGCTGGATAAATGTGATCCGGTCTATAAGGCCACGATCATTCCGCGCGGTGGTGCCTTGGGCATGGTGATGAGCCTGCCCGAAATGGACAAGCTGCAAATGTTCAAGGATGAAGCCGAACAAAAGATCGCCATGACCATGGCGGGTAAAGCGGCTGAAATCTTTAAATATGGTGCCGACAGCGTGTCCTCTGGCCCGATGGGTGACATCATGCAGGCCAGTCAGTTGGCACGCGGTATGGTGATGCGGATGGGCATGTCGGACAAGGTTGGTAACATCGACTATTCCGAAGCTGCTGCCGGCTATCAGGCCAACGGCGGGGCCGGGGGCTTTAGCGTCTCTGCCGCGACCAAGGAGCTGATTGAAAGCGAAGTTAAAGCGATCATCGACACAGGGTATGACCGCGCGTTCAAGCTCATCCAGGACCACGAGGAAGAATTCGAGCGTCTTGCCCAAGGCCTGCTGGAATACGAAACCCTCACTGGTGAAGAGATCAAGCGCGTCATGGACGGCAAACCACCGCAAGACCCTGATGGAGAAGACACCAGCGGTATGGACAAGCCTAGTGTGACGTCGATCCCCAAGGCCAAGGGCAAAAAATCGCCCCCTTCGGGCGGGCTGGAGCCTGAACCAACGGCCTGATCAAGGTTGCTGATGGTATTATCAAAATAAGTCATAAGGCCCTGCACCAGCGGGGCCTTTTCTTTTTGGGCCGTACCGCGCAATCTAATAGCACATGTTTGTTCAAGGATCGCCAAGATGCCCACCCTAAAGAAAATCGATTTTGTCGCCACAATTACATGGCTGGGGGTCGTGCCAAAACTTGCGAAAGGTATCCGCGCGGAACCACGTGATGAAGTTTTCGCCAGCTATGCGGGGTTTGAGGAAGACGTGCATGCCGGGTTAACGCGCCCGTCCTGTGTGCGCGTTAAGAACCTATATCCCGAAGGCACCGAAATAGCGAATGTGCGCCAGCTCTCGATCCTATCCGCTGAGGAAATGGCACAAACGGCGGCGGATATGGGGCTTGAGACACTGGCCCCTGAACATTTGGGCGTCTCGATTGTGCTCGAAGGTATTCCTGATTTCACCCATGTGCCGCCCAGTGCGCGGCTTCAGGCGGCATCGGGTGCGACGATCACGATCGATATGGAAAACCGTCCCTGCGTCCTGCCCGGACGCGAGATCGAACAAGACAGCCCCGGCCATGGCCCCAAGTTCAAAACCGCAGCCAAAGGTCGACGCGGTGTGACAGGATGGGTTGAGAGGGAGGGCGCGCTGAAACTCGGCGATCGTCTGTGTTTGTTCATCCCCGATCAGCCCGCATGGAAACACGGCTAAGGCCCTTGGTCGCGGAAAATCGTCAAAAATACCTACAATATGACGCGCCTGAAGCCCTGCTCGCCGCATCAAGCGGTGGAAAGGTCGGAAATGCGCCCTCCGGATGTGGTCATGGCCGCGTATGCAGGGCAAACACAAGCACTGCGATAGGGGAGATCACAGAATGGCTTTTAAGACCGATATCGAAATAGCGCGGGAAGCGTCAAAGCGACCTATTCAGGAAATCGGCGAAAAGCTGGGCATCAGTAGCGATGATCTGCTGCCCTATGGCCATGACAAAGCCAAGGTATCCCAGTCCTTCATCAACTCAGTTCAGGACCGTGCCGATGGCAAACTGATCCTTGTGACTGCGATCAACCCGACCCCCGCAGGCGAAGGCAAAACAACCACAACCGTTGGCTTGGGCGACGGGCTGAACCGTATCGGCAAAAACGCAGCCATCTGTATCCGCGAGGCATCGCTGGGCCCGAACTTTGGCATGAAGGGCGGGGCCGCGGGGGGCGGTTATGCGCAGGTTGTGCCGATGGAAGAGATGAATCTGCATTTTACCGGCGACTTTCACGCGATCACTTCGGCACATAACCTGCTGAGCGCGATGATCGACAACCATATCTATTGGGGCAACGCGCTTGAGATTGATCTGCGTCGCGTCGTGTGGCGCCGTGTCGTTGACATGAACGACCGCGCCTTGCGCCAGATCACCGCATCCTTGGGCGGCGTATCTAATGGTTTCCCGCGCGAGGCTGGGTTTGACATCACCGTAGCATCCGAGGTCATGGCGATCTTGTGTCTGGCCAAAGACCTAAGCGATCTGCAAAAGCGCCTGGGTGATATGATTGTTGCCTATACCCGCGAGCGTAAACCGATCTACGCCCGTGACATCAAGGCGGATGGTGCGATGACTGTGCTGCTGAAAGACGCGATGCAGCCGAACCTTGTTCAGACGCTCGAGAATAACCCAGCCTTTGTGCACGGCGGCCCCTTTGCCAATATCGCGCACGGTTGTAACTCGGTCATCGCGACAACGACCGCGCTGAAGCTGGCGGATTATGTGGTGACTGAAGCGGGCTTTGGCGCTGATCTAGGGGCCGAGAAATTTCTGAACATCAAATGCCGCAAAGCTGGGCTGGCCCCGTCTTGTGTGGTTGTTGTGGCCACCGTGCGCGCGATGAAGATGAACGGCGGCGTGGCCAAGGCCGATCTGGGGGCCGAGAACGTCAAAGCGGTTCAGGCCGGTTGCCCGAACCTTGGGCGCCATATCGAGAACCTGAAATCCTTTGGCGTGCCTGTGGTTGTTGCGATCAACCACTTTGTGACCGACACCGATGCAGAGGTGCAGGCGGTCAAGGATTATGTCGCCAGTCAGGGCGCAGAAGCCGTTCTGTCGCGCCATTGGGAGCTGGGCAGCGAAGGATCAGCGGATCTGGCGACCAAAGTGGTCGAGGTCATCGAAAAAGGCGAGGCGGATTTCGCCCCGATCTATCCTGATGAGATGAGCCTTGCCGATAAGATCAACACTATTGCGATCAAGATATACCGCGCCGATGCGGCGGTGATGGATGGCAAAATTCTGAGCCAGCTGAAAGATTGGGAAGATCAAGGGTATGGCAATCTGCCGGTCTGTATGGCCAAGACGCAGTATAGCTTTACCACCGATCCTGAACGTCGCGGCGCGCCAACGGGCTTTAACATTCCCGTTCGCGAGGTGCGCCTGTCTGCAGGGGCCGGGTTTGTCGTGGCGATCTGCGGTGAAATCATGACCATGCCGGGGCTGCCAAGGGTGCCATCAGCCGAGAATATTCGCCTGAATGACGCAGGTGATGTTGAAGGTCTGTTCTAAAGGCTTATGAAAAGGGCGCAGGGGAATACCCCCGCGCCCTTTCCTGCTTTTGGCAGGGATATTTAAGAGCCAGAGAAGATGAAGGACGGTTTCCATGACAGCAAAGATCATTGACGGCAAAGAGTTCGCAGCCCGTGTACGGGGGCAGGTGGCAACACATGTGGCACGGCTGAAAGCAGATCACGGGATCACGCCGGGGCTGGCGGTTGTCTTGGTTGGGTCCGATCCGGCATCCGAGGTCTATGTGCGCTCCAAGGGCAAAATGACCGTCGAAGTCGGGATGTCGTCGGTCGAGCACCGCTTGGACGCCGATACGGCTGAGGCTGATTTGCTGGCGTTGATTGCAGATTTGAACGACGATCCGGAAATCCACGGGATTTTGGTACAGCTGCCGTTGCCCAAACATCTGAACGAAGACTTGGTGATCAATGCGATTGACCCTGCCAAGGATGTGGACGGGTTTCATATCTCGAACGTGGGATTGTTGGGGACCGGGCAAAAATCGATGGTCCCTTGTACGCCGCTGGGGTGTTTGATGATGTTGCGCGACCATCATGGTAGCCTGTCCGGCATGGACGCCGTGATTATCGGGCGCAGCAATATCGTCGGCAAACCGATGGCGCAGCTTTTGCTGAATGATAGCTGTACCGTGACGATTGCCCATTCGCGTACCAAAGATTTGCCAGACGTCGTGCGCCGTGCGGATATTGTGGTTGCGGCGGTTGGCCGCCCCGAGATGGTTCCCGGTGACTGGATCAAGCCCGGCGCGACGATAATTGATGTGGGTATCAACCGGCTTGACGCGCCGGAAAAGGGCGAAGGCAAAACACGGCTGGTCGGGGACGTGGATTTCGCCAGCTGCGTCGAAGTTGCGGGCGCGATCACACCTGTGCCAGGCGGCGTCGGCCCGATGACGATTGCCTGCCTGTTGGCCAACACTGTCACCGCCTGTTGCCGCGCCAATGGTCTGGCCGAGCCTGAGGGGCTGACTGCTTAACCGCCGGTCACCACCTGATACATGATACGTCCCGGCAGGAAGGTGAACGCGCCTGCACCCACAAGCGCGCCCAGAGTCAGCAGCTTCATGCCGCGGGCATGGGCGCGAATGTTTTTGGCTCTGGCGGCACGGAGATTCACGACAAGCTGAAACAGGACGAAGGCGGACAAGATATGGATGGGGCCTAAGGGGCCGAGCATTCTGATCTCGTGGATACCAAAACTGCTGAGCGCGACGATTGCTATCATGGCGGTCCAAGACCAGCCCATCCAGCGATGGGCGGTGGAGCCGCGCGGTAGGGTGAAAATGGCAAGAGTCAGAATGACCGCAGCTATGGCCAGAAAGGCGTGGATTTGGATCACAAGGCTGGCGTTCAATAGGGGGGACAGGGACATTTGGAAACTCCGTTGTATTCACTGCCCGTTGCGTGCCAGATTTAGCATGCGCATCCCAAGCGGGTTTGCGTGAATGGCACCGGGGCTTCGTGAATTGCGGATTGGGTTAGAGAATGTCATCGACGCATCGTGAACGAAAAGGCCGTTTGGTCTGGCTGGCCTTTTGGTCATTGGCAACGGTGCTATGCGCCATCGCCGGACCTTTTGGCACCCATGCCGCTTTGCTCCTTGGGCCGAGGTTGATCTATTGGGCGTGTGTTATCGCGCTGTCCGTGTTGGGAACAGCATTGGTTCTACGGGCGGCAAAAGACGCGCCTGTCTGGAAAACCGCAATGCTTTGGGGCGGTTATATTACCATGCTCTCGGTGCTTATTCACACCTTGAACAGTTGGTTGTTTGAGCCGTGGCAAGGCACTTGCCAGTTGCTATATCTGTGGGTGATCATCGCGGTGACGGTGCTGGTGGTTCATGGCGCGGTGGGCCTTGCGCGATATGCGTTTCTGGCCCCTCCCAAGACCTCCGCTCAAGATCCAGAAACAGCCTTTCTGCGTCATCTTCCGCTGGAAAAACGGGCACCGTTGATCAGGATCGAAGCGCAGGACCATTACTTGAATGTCGTGACACAGAAGGGCAGTGCGCTTGTGTTGCTTCGCCTGCAGGATGCCGTCGCCGCGCTGCACGCTGCAGAGGGGTTACAGGTCCACCGCTCGCATTGGGTGGCCAAGAAGGCTGTCGCGCAGCACCGCCGCGTCCAAGGGCGTGATTATCTGGTTCTGGTTTCGGGCGATGAAATTCCGGTAAGCAGGAGCTTTCGGCCGGCCGTGATAGAGGCGGGCCTTATCTAGACGGGCACGGGGACCATTGTGCCTTGCAAAATCGCGATCAGTTTCTCTTGGCCATTCTCAATCGCAAACACCTCTGATGTGACAACGCACAACCGTTTTCCGGGTTTGATCAGCTTACCAATCGCGATCAGGCCGTCGCCACGTGCAGGTGCTATCAGGTTTATCTTGATCTCGGCGGTGACGACCTCCATGCCCAACGGCAGGCTGGTCAAGGCGGCATAACCCGCCGCGCTGTCGCCGATAGAAAACGTTAGACCCGCATGACCGAACCCTTGCTGTTGCAGCGCGCCCGGCAAAATCGGGGCTTCAATTCTGACGACGCCATGCGACACTTCAGAAAGTTTGGCCCCCAAGGTGGCCATCATGGATTGGGCTTCAAAGCTGCTGTAAATTCTGGTCTTTGCTGCCGCGTCCATGGGGGGCTCCTTTGGCCACAAGCTGGCATATTCTGATCAGCATGCAAATGCCTATCGCGGCATTGGTACAGCGGTGGGATGGGGGCCTGTAAGAATGGCACAGGCCTTAGCTGACATAAGCGACCGAATTGGCTCTGAGTCGGTCCGCAGCCCGCCTGTGTAGGTGCCATAGGCGGGGAGGATCAGGCGGGCCTCGTCATAGAGAAACGCAGGCCTTGAGATGCTGCGCCGCCCCACATTCAGCGCGGCCTTCGGATGGTAATGCCCCGAAACTTCGCCCTGGGCGGCGGGGGTTGCAATGTGCCGGAACGACAAAGCCCCAAGTTTCAATTCGACCATATGCGTTCCGCCAAGCTTCACCGAACCTGGGTCGTGGTTGCCCTCGATCCAGATCCATCTGCGCCCGGCCTGCAATTTGGTGATCCAGTTGCGTTCGTCTGCAGGCAAAGCATTCGCCGCGCCCAGATCATCAAAGCTGTCCCCTAGCGCGACGACTGTTTGCGGGGCGCAGCGTTCCAGATCATGTGTCAGCTTGGTCAAAGTATCGCGAGTCTCATACGGGGGTAATGTGGTGCCGCCGCGCCGCGCGATACGCTCGGATTTCCCTAAGTGCAGATCCGAAACACATAGCAAGCGATGCTCGGCCCACCAAAGCGCGCCAGAGCCGAGTGCGGTTAAATTCGCGCCTGATAATGAAAAATCAAAGCCTAAGTTCATGCTTCGTTCATGGGGTATTGTGGCACCAACTGCAAGAGCGATGCTGACGTCGATCTGTCCCGAGACGGGGGTGCCATGAGTATTTTCAAAAGGGTGAAGCCGAAGCTGTTTACGCGCGATTAACCACGCGGGGATTAAGCTCATAGCGCGGTACAGGCTGGAGAGCCGATGGCCGTAAAGGGTGAAGGCGTCTTGGCGGGAAAACTAACTCGACCGAGACGTCTTCCGATCTTCACCCTTTCTTAAATACTCAAAATGCAATGGCTGAACCCATTATGTAACGGCAGTGTTTATCCGCCTACCCGCCAGCGGGGGGTATCAGATGGGGGCGGGGTGAGGTTGGCCAGCCCTGATGCTTCCATCAAACGTGCAGCCTCTTTGGCAAGTAGCCGCTCTTCAGCCGCCCCTTTTACCGGCACGCGGCCGACCTCTAGAAACAGTGGTGCGGCAAGGGGGCTGACCTTGCGCAAGACCCTGTGATCAATCCGTCCGTCGATACGTTCAAGCATTTCTTGAATTCTGGCAAAGTCGACCAAGCCGCGCAGCGCCTCTTGGCGCGTGATATCAAGCATAAGGTGATCCGGGTCGTATTTGGTAAGCGTGTCATAGAGAATGTCGGAGCTGAACGTCGCCTGCCTGCCGGACTTGCGGGCTTGGGGTGTGTTGCGTTCAATCAAGCCGGCGATGGTGGCAGAGGCGCGGAAGGTCCGTTTCATCATGGCATTTCCAGCCAACCATGTATCCAGCCCATCTTGTAGCGCCATTGGATCGAGTAGAGGGGCGGGGTCCGTAACTGGATCAAGGCCCCAGATCAGCGTCGCATAATCCGTGGCCACAAAGCCCAGAGGGTGCAGCCCGAGGTCCTCCATTCGTTTGGTAAGCAGCAGGCCAAGCGTTTGCTGACCGTTGCGCCCCGCAAAGCCGTAGAACACGGTTTGCGCATGCCCGTCATGGGGGAAGCTTTCGATCAACAAACGGCCGGGCTGGGGTAATTGGCTGACCTCGCGTTGCAGGGCCAGCCACTCGGCGGTGTGGTCGGGCAGTTCGGGCCAACTGTCTTGGGTGAACATCCGCTGGACCCGTGCAGAAAGCTGCGTCGAGGTGGCGAATTTTGCACCCATGAAGGATGCGATACGCGGCTTTTTGACAGCATCGCGGCTGACCTCGACGGTCATTTCGCGCAGGCCTTCGTATTTCACGATTTGTCCGCCGATCAAAAACGTATCCCCGTGGGTAAGAGACGCGGCAAAGTCTTCTTCGATCTCGCCCAGAGGTTTGCCGCCACGGTTGCGTTTCATGCGAACTTTGAGCGTGTCGGTATCCTGAATCGTGCCGATGTTCATGCGGATGCGTTGGCTGCTGCGGGGGTCGCGCAAAGACCAAAACCCATCGCGTTGCACCAGCCGTTGCCATTTGTCGTAGGCCCGCAATGCGTAGCCCCCGGTTGCGCAAAAATCGAGGCACGCGTCGAACTCGGGCCGGGTTAGCGACGCATATGCGCCGGCTGAAGTAACTTCGGTGAACAGCGTATCTGCATCAAACGGACCCGCGCAGGCGGTGATCAGGATATGTTGGCACAGCACGTCGCGAGGGCCGGGGCCGCGGGGCTCTCCGTCCAGTTCTCCGTCCAGAACCGCTTCGACCGCGGCGACGCATTCGACGACCTCGAACCGGTTGGCAGGCACCAGAAGCGCCTTGGAAGGTGCATTATAGCGATGGTTCGCACGGCCAATCCGTTGAACAAGGCGCTTCACGTTCTTCGGCGCGCCGATTTGTATGACCAGATCGACATCCCCCCAGTCGATGCCCAGATCAAGACTGCCGGTGCAAACGATGGCCCGCAGTTCGCCACGCACCATTGCTGCCTCGACCCGTTCGCGTTGCGTGCGGTCAAGGGAGCCATGGTGGATACCGATAGGCAGGCTGTCGTCATTTGCCAGCCACAGGTTGTGAAAGAAAATCTCGGCCTGTGCGCGGGTGTTGTGAAAGATCAGCGTTGTGTTGTGTTGGCGAATTTGATCAAGAACGGCGGGGATTGCATAGGCCGCACCGCCGCCAGCCCAAGGCGGGGCCTCGCTTGTGCGGAGCATTTGAACATCGGGGGGCGGGCCGGGATCTGCCAAAAGGATGGGGCAGGGATCGGGGTGGCGCGCCATGAAGCGGGCAATGGCTGCGGGGTCTTCGACGGTGGCAGAGAGACCGACGCGTTTCAGGTCGGGGCACAGGGTTTGCAACCGCGCCAACGCCAGCATCAGCTGATCGCCACGTTTGCTTTCTGCTAGGGCGTGGATTTCGTCAATCACGACCCGTTTGAGACCTTTAAACATACGCGGCGCGTCCTCGTAAGAGGTAAGCAGAGCGAGGCTTTCTGGGGTAGTTAGCAGGATATGCGGTGGATCGGCGCGTTGGCGGCGTTTGCGCGTTTGAGAGGTATCGCCGGTGCGGTCCTCAATGCGGATCGGCAGGCGCATTTCTGTGACGGGGGTGGTAAGATTGCGTTTGATATCTGCGGCCAGCGCCTTGAGTGGTGAGATGTAGAGCGTGTGCATCCCGTCGTGATCCCCATGGGCGAGATCGGTGAGCGTGGGAAGAAACCCGGACAGCGTCTTGCCCCCGCCGGTGGGGGCTATCAGCAGCAAGGCCGGGGCATCTGAACGGTTCAGCATCTCTTGCTGGTGGGAGTGAACCGTCCAGCCTTTGCTGGCGAACCATCGGGTGAACTGGGGCGGTAGAGACTGCATACTGTTTAGATAGCATGCAGCTGCGTGGGGGCCAGCCCCCACACCCCCGGAGTTTACGCAGCAAAATGAAATCAGGAACGGGGTTTGAGGTTTTTTATTGCTGTTTTGATGACGTTTGGAAGCGTTATGTCGGCACCTTCTGGGGCGGCGTCGAGAGCGCTGGCCACGTCTTTGACGAGAATGCCGATGGTGTTGTCAGGGGCAAAGCCGTCGCGGGAAAATTCGATGTCATCAAAGCCCGAGGCCAGCCAGTTCTGGCCTGAGGATGTGTGGATCAACTTTAGCAGTTTGCCCTCGTCCAGCCCGGATTGGTCCGCCCAGTCCAGCACGAGCCGGGTCATTGCGGTGTTGCTGGCGGCGAGCAGGTTGTTGAGGACCTTGGCCTGCATACCTGCGCCATACGCGCCCATATGATGGAAGTGTTTGCCCATGGCGCTGAACAGTGGCTGGGCGGCGCTTAGGTCATCGCTGTCGCCGCCCAGCATGAAACTGAGACGGGCCTGTTCTGCGGCGATTTGGGCACCCGACATAGGCGCGTCAATGAGAGTGATGTGAGGGGGCACCCGGTCGCGTAGTTCACGCACATATCGGGGGCTGAGGGTAGAGCATAAGATGATGCGGCGCAGGCTGGGAATGGCCGTGAAATTTTGATCCCCAAATAGAACGGCGTCGGTTTGGTCGATGTCGCGCACGACTGTGATAAGCGTCTCGAGGTCTTCGCAGAAGACCGCGATGTCATCAGTGATGTGATCCATTTCGGATGGAACCACATCATAGCCGCGCGCGGGAAGGCCCGCCGCACGGAGCGCTGCCAGCATGGGCGCGCCCATGCGGCCACAGCCCGCGACACCGATCAAAGACCGCATTTCATCATCTGGGGATAGCTTCGTCATCTATGAACATGTTGGCCCAGGCGCGGTCCATTAGATCGGGGGTCATTTGGTAGGGTATTCCTTCAAAGTCGCAGATGGCGATGATCTGGTCGATCAAAAACACCGGCTGGTAATTGACAAAGCTGTTGCCGATGCTGCGGTATTTATTGTTCAGCAAATGCGCCATCGTGGCGTCATCCAAGGGTATTTTGCGATCTTTTGCAACCATCGCGAAAATCTTGAGGTAGTTTCGCTGATCCGGTCCGTCGATCTTGATCTTGAAAAAGATGCGGCGCAGGGCGGCCTGGTCGAAAATCTCGTTCGGATGGAAATTGGTTGAGAAAATCACCAGGGTGTCGAACGGCACCTCGAAGTTTTCGCCGGACCGCAGGGCAAGGATATCCTTGTTTTCTTCGAGCGGGACAATCCAACGGTTAACGATGCTTTGGGGTCTTTCCTTTTGGCGGCCTAGATCGTCAACGATGAAAATCCCGCCGGTTGCCTTAAGCTGCAACGGGGCCTGATAGGTGCGGGCCGTCGGGTTGTAGACCAGATCCAACATATCAAGGGACAGCTCGCCCCCGGTGATAACCGTTGGCCGGGCGCATTTTACATAGCGGCTGTCATAGCTGGTAACGCGGCGCAAGACGTTGCGCTTTGGCTTTTCGGGAGGGGCGGCAGAGTGCACGATGGGATCGTAAACGGTGATCACTTGCGACGCGTACTCAATCGCGCGGGGGACATATATTTCATCGTCAAGGGCGGCGCGAATGCAGTTAGAGATGCTGGATTTACCGTTGCCCGGCGCGCCATACAACAAAATGGAGCGCCCCGCCGAAACAGCCGGGCCCAAATTTTTAAGTAGATCGTCCGGCAGCACCAGATGGTCCATCGCGCCCTCTAGGCGAGGGCGGGTGATCTGCATGTTGCGTACCGATTGGCGTTCGACCTGCTGTCGGTAAACATCGAGCGGGACAGGCATCGGGCCGAAATATTCGGACTGTGCCAGCGCGTCGAGCGCGCGCGACTTCCCCAGGTCGGTCAGATGATAGGCTATTTCATTCCTAGTATTGGCGTTCAATGTGCCCTTTGCCTCTACCAGATGCTGGTCGCGGGCCATATCGATCAGTTCTTGGGTAATCTGTACCGGCAGGCAGAGCGCGCTGGCGGTTTCGCTGACTTGCGCCACATTTATCCGGAACATCGTTTTGAGCATGATATCGAGCATCATGACCACGGGTAGTTTCATGTCCTGAAGGCGGCGCGGCGATGGCGGGGCCATCACAGCAGAGGTCTGCGCATTCATAAAAAGGCCTTTTGGGTCAATCAATCAAATATGATGATCTGTTACCGGGTGAATATGGCGCAAATCAGGCCCCGAAACGCGCGCCAAGGATCAAATAAATGGCAAGACTGGGTCCAAGCGCCAAGCCCATTGGGAACTTTTTGCTTTGCTCCCAGCTGGTCCAATCGGGTGCCAGCTTGCGTATCGGGCTGTATTTGACACCACGATGTGTGGCGGCGGCTGCCAAAATCGTGGCCATGAGCAGGGCCATCATAAGGCGCAGATCGCCCAAGGCGACGAAGGGCACACCGGCGGCGATGAATTTGGCATCCCCCGCCCCCATGACCCCAGCTCCATTTAAAAAAATACCGACCACCAAAGCCGCTGCCATGGCCAGCAGATGCCAAAGGTAGGTTTCAAGGGGGAGTGCAATCGGACCGATCACCACAAAAACCGCCGCCAAAGCCAACACTGTCGGGTTGGTGATCCGCATCCGTGCCATATCCGTGTAGGCGGCATAAAGGCAAAGCGGGACGACGAAGGGCAAAAACCACAAGGCTGCGTAAACGGTGATCGACATCACCGATCAGCCCGAATTTTCCAACGCACGCAGGGACCGGACAGCTGTTTCAAAATGCTGAGGGTGGGTGCTGATGGCGTCTTGTAGCAGCCCTTTGCCGGTTTCAACGTCACCTTTTTTGATCGCTGATAGGGCCAGCGTATGCAAAAGCTGTGCGCGTTCTGTCTGGTCCATCTCGATCGGCGGGAGGGAGTATTCGCGCTGTGCGCCGCGCGCCAGCACCAGATTGTTCTTGGCGGTAAACAGGGTGGGGTCCTGACGGATCGCGTCGCCAAACAGCCGTTCGGCCGCTTTGTATTCGCCGCGGGTCAGTTTGGAATATCCCCAGTTGTTCATCACCGATGCGGGCTGCATCGTCAGGCCGATTGCAATCTCGTAAAAGCTGTCGGCTTTTTCCCATTCCTTCTTGCTGTCAGCGACAATCGCCTCAAGCCGGTAGCGGTTATAGGTTTCATGGGTCGGGGGCACCGTGTCTAATGTCTTTTCGGCCTTGGCCCAATCGCCAGCACGGATCAGCGCGTCGGCGTAATCGACACTGTCGTCTGGTGTCGCCCCGTCCATCTTAACGGTCTTTGCCCAAACAGGTGCTGCTTCTTGATAGCGTTTTGCACGGACCAATGATTTGGCCAAGCCGCGCTGAATATCGATCCGGTCAGGGTTTTCCTGTGCGGTGCGCGAAAAGTAATTCACCGCCTCGTTTGGGTCAGCGACGGTCAACATCACATCGTTAAGGTTCGTTTCATCAATGACATTTACGTCTTGAAATGCCCGCGAAACAGCATTGTCGCCAGACGTGTCACCACAGCCTGAAACGACAGTCGCGCCTGCAAAGCAGGCGGCCAAAATCATGGGGTGGCGCATTTGTGCGTCCTTTTACTGCTCTGTCTTTGTCATGGTGCTGACCTGATCAGGAAGTCACCCGAACCGCGCCGCACCAATTTATAACTGTCCTCTTGATGTCGGATGGTAGCAGAGTTTTCGGTTTTTGCGAGCGCTAAGCGTAAATTGTCGCGGATTGCGTCACTTTCGCCATTGTCCAATGCATATGCCTTCCGGAACGTAAGGTTGGCTTCTGCCAATTTGCCGCGCTCCATTAAAACCACGCCCAGATTGTTCCAAACCTCGGGCTGCGTAGCGTCTTTGGCCACGGCATCACGCAGCAGTTTTTCGGCTTGTCCCAGACGCCCCAGACCCAGGTTGGCGCTGCCCAGACCGGACAGGATTTCCGCGCTTAACTCGGTCGCCAAAGCGGCGCGGTTAAAGGCGCGGATCGCCAGTTCGTATTCTCCGGCCGCCATCAGACGGTGTGCCACCTCGACCCCGTTTTCGACGTCTGCGCGCATGTTTACGCCCGGCGCAAACGGGCCTGCATCGCTACGCTGCGCCCCAAACGCAGGAAAACCGCCCGGGGAACAGGCGGTTAATCCGGTGATCACTGTAAAGAAAAGCACAAACGCAGCGCTGCGTTTGAGACTTTGGTGTTTGATCATCTTACACCTGCACCCAGCTGCGTAATTCCCAGTACGGACGGCGCTACGAGGATAAGTAGCAAAGGCGGTACTGTCAGCATCATTGTGGCAAGGGTCATCTTGGTTGGCAACTTGTTTGCGGCCTCTTCGGCGCGCATCACGCGTTTATCACGCATCTCTTCTGCATAAACCCGAAGCGCATCGGAAATGGAGGTACCAAAGGCGGCGGATTGAACCAACACTGTCACAAAGGATGAAATGTCCTGAACACCGCAGCGTTCGCCCATATCTTTCAGCACGGTGATCTTGTCTTTGCCGGCTTTCATTTCATAGGCGACGACCTCGAATTCTTCTGCCAATGCAGGATAGGAGGCGCGCAGCTCGCTTGCGACGCGGACGATACACTGATCCAGCGATTGCCCGGCCTCGACGCAAACCAGCATCATATCCAAAGCATCGGGAAAGCCGCGGGTGATCTGCTCTTTGCGCTCGGCCACCCGTTTGGTCACCCAGTACCGCGGCAGGTAATATCCAATGGCACCGGGGCCTACAGTATAAAGCATCATCTTTTGGGTGGTCAGCCCCACGCCGCCGCCCAGAAAGTTGACATAGACGATGCCGAAGACCATCCCCGATATGCCTAGGATCATTTGGGCAAAGTGAAAGAAACGCACCGCATCGCGCGAGGCATAGCCCGCCTGACGCAGCATCAGTTCTTTTGCGCTCAGTTCGTCGACGTTTTCCGGTTCTAGGAATTTGGCGAATTTTTCAAGCTGCTCGTTCCGGTCAGACTGCCGCAAACTGTGCTGAGAGGATCGGGACGAAGCAACCGCTGACTGGTTGCGCTTGAGCTTGGTGAGCGGGTCCTCTGGCTGGCGCAGGATCATCAGAACGGTCACGCCGATCATCATAAGCCCGATCACCCCCAACAGGATGATCCAGCCAAGCTGACCCATCATGTTATCAATGGCCATGAAAGTATCCATGATAGCCCCCTAAACCTTGATGTCTGTGAGTTTGCGCATAACCAACAGGTTTGCGCTGAGGAATGCGACCACCGCGATGCATCCGGGAACGAACAGCGGGTGGGTCATGACTTCGTCATAGTAATGCGGATCGCCCAACTTGATCACGATCAACGCGACAATTGGAAATGCTGACAGGAACTTGCCGGACCATTTCGCCTCGGCGGTGATAGCGCTTACCCTGCGAAAGAGCTTAAACCGGGCGCGGATCACTTTGGCCAGACCGGCCAGAATTTCGGCGAGGTTGCCGCCTGATTGCTGTTGAATGCTTACCGCGACAGCAAGGAAACGCAAATCTTGCATGTCCAGCCGCTCTGCCATGTCCTTGAGGGCTTCACCTATATCGCGCCCATAGGCCGCTTCATCCGCGATCACGCCAAATTCCGAGGCAAGAGGATCTTGGATCTCTTTCGCCACGATGGAAATCGCGCTCGAAAAGGGGTGCCCGACGCGCAAGGACCGAACCATCAGCTCAACCGCGTCTGGCAGTTGTTCCTCGATCATGTTCATGCGCTTTTTCGCTTTGGCCGCGATCCAAATATACACGGCACCAATGCCGATCGCGATTGAGATAATCAGCCGGATCGCTGGTTCGGTTGTGGTGCCGATACTTAGCGCTACGAATGCCACAACTGAAAGCCCGGCCATGATCATAACCAACTGCTGCGGTGTGAATGCGATTGCGGCTTTTTGCGCTTTTTCAGCCAGCATGGAATACATCGGGATCGATTTGCGATCCATGTGCTGTTGCATCTCCTTGCGCAGCTTTTCGAGAACCTCTTCGCGGCGCGTGCCCTTTTCCAGCATTTCAAGGCGCCGGTTCACGCGGCTGTTCAGGCTGATGGATTTGCCAAAGGCCACCAGATACAAGCCCTCGACCAGCACCAGCACACCGATAAAGATCAGACCATAGATGATTGGCTCAATGCTCATGAGGTATTTCCTTACTGTCCCGCAGCGGGTTCATAGATCGAGGATGGCAGATCATAACCCCACATCTTGAACCGCTCGGTGAAGTGGCTGCGCACGCCGGTGGCGGTGAAATGGCCGATGATCTTGTTTTCAGGCGTCAGCCCGACCCGCTGGTAGCGGAATAATTCCTGCATCGAAATGACATCGCCTTCCATGCCGGTGATTTCCGAGATCGAGGTCATACGGCGCGAGCCGTCTTGAAGACGCGAGGCCTGTACGATCAGGTTAACCGCGCTTGATATCTGACTGCGCACGGCTTTGAGCGGCATTTCAATCCCCGCCATCGCGATCATATTTTCCAACCGGCTGATGCCATCGCGGGCTGAGTTGGCGTGGATCGTGGTCATTGACCCGTCGTGGCCGGTGTTCATGGCCTGCAGCATATCAATCACCTCTTCGCCGCGGGTTTCGCCGACGATGATCCGGTCCGGGCGCATCCGCAGCGCGTTTTTCAGACAATCGCGGGCGGTTACCTCACCTTTACCTTCAACGTTGGGCGGGCGGCTTTCCATCCGGCCAACATGGGTTTGTTGCAGTTGCAGTTCCGCGGTGTCTTCGATGGTCAGAATGCGTTCATCATCATCGATAAATGACGAGAGCGCGTTCAAAGTGGTGGTTTTACCCGATCCGGTCCCGCCAGACACGATGATGTTCAGGCGCGTCGCGACGGCAGCTTGCAGATAGGCGGCCATTTCTTCCGAGAACGCGCCGAAAGCCACCAGATCATCAATGCCCAGTTTGTCCTTTTTGAATTTACGGATGGAAACAAGGCTGCCATCCACCGCAATTGGCGGCACCATGGCATTAAAGCGCGAGCCGTCTTTCAGCCGCGCATCCACATATGGGTTGCTTTCGTCCACACGGCGTCCGACAGCCGACACGATCTTGTCGATGATCCGCAACAGATGCTTTTCATCCTTGAACGTGATGTCGGTCAATTGCAGCTTACCTTCGCGTTCCACGAAAATCTGTTGCGGACCGTTCACCAGAATATCGTTAACGGTTTCGTCTTTCAGCAATGTTTCAAGCGGACCAAGGCCGGTCACTTCGTCATAAAGCTCAGAGTTCAGTTGAACCCGGTCTTCGCGGTTTAGAACGATGGATTTTTCGGACAGGATTTCGCTGGAAATATCGTTGATTTCCTGGCGCAGGTCCTGTTCGGTCGCGTGTTCAAGCGCTGCAAGGTTCAAGTTATCCAAAAGTGCCCGGTGAAGCTCCAGCTTCAGCTCGCTCATCCGCTGCTTGCGCTTCAGCTCACGGTCCTGCGGAGCTGCCGTCGCCTGTGGTGCCGCCCGACGCATCGTAACAGGTTTGATCGCAGTGGGGGCTGCCGGCTGCGGTGCGTCTGCCTGCAAAGGGGCTGCCGGTTTTGCCGGGGCAGGAGCGTTCGGCTTTTTATATTTAGAAAACATTGGGCGACTTTCTGGTTTAGCGGGCGCTTTGTTCGATACTAGGCGGCTTTGATGCCATCATCTTTCAGTTCGTGAATAGAGGCGGCTAGTTTTGCGAACTCGCGGCGCAACGGGATTTTGGCTGCGGAAACGGCCAAGGGCGTGCCGTGATCATTTGCATGGGTTACCTGCTTGCCCCCATCAGGAAGCTGCACATCAAGCGAAATGCCCAGACTTTCTGCCAGACGTTTTACCCGGCTTTTCGATGTCAGATCAGTGAACTTTGGCGCGCGGTTCAGAACAAAGCGCAAGGTTTCCAGCGGGAGCTCTTCGGATTGCAGTGCGCGTTTGAACCGCAGTGCATTTTGTGCGCTACGCATGTCCAGCTCAAGCAAGGCGAAATAGACATGCGCATTGGTCAACACCGTTTCGGTCCATTGCACCAATGTCGATGGCATATCCACGATGACGTAATCGAACTGGTTGCGTGCCACATCTAGAATGCGTTTCACATCGTCTGACGAAATCAGATCAAGCGGCAGAATTTCCGGTGGAGAGGTTAGAACGTGAAGCCGATCTTCATAGGTCAAAAGCGCTTGGCCAAAGCTTTCCTCGTCCATCGTCTCGGTCTCGGACAGCATATCATACACCGCTTCGCGCGGCGGCAGATCAAGATATGTCGCGACCGATCCAAATTGAAGGTCAAGATCTAACAGGCACACTTTGGCGGGTTTTTTCTTGTCGGCGGTGGCCAGTTCCCATGCCAGATTGACAGCCATTGTCGTGGCCCCGGTGCCGCCCGCCAAACCGTGCACGACGATCAGCGCGCCATCTTTCTGGGTGCCTGAACTTAGCTGAGATGTTGGCGCAACCGGCTGCGGTGCCGGATCGGGTGCCGCGCGCACACGCTCGATCGCGGCGGCCAGTTCCCCTTCGGGAAGCGGGTAGGGCACAAATTCATCCGCGCCCTGCCGCAGCAAAGAATGCAACGACACCGGGCTCATGTCTTCGGCGATCAGGATCACCTTTAGATTTTGTGCTTTGGCTTGGCCGATGACCTGGCCTATCAGGGAAAGGTTTTCCTCGTCTGCGGCATCCACGGCCAAGGCGATCAGTTCAAGCGTTTGGGCCTCTGGCTGCTCCAGAAAAGAAAGCGCCTCCGCAAAGCTCAGGTCGCCCCAGCATTCGCCCAAGGCGTCTTCCATGTCTTCGATCAGCAGGTCGAAATTTTGCACATCGCGACTAACCGTGCAGGCGACGATTTGCGGGGCTTCGATCTGTGGCACAGTGCTGGCCATGGCCTCTTTCTTCCTTCCATATTGGGTGCTTGGCATAGATCTGTCATGGCAAAGCCGGATCAGGTGTCTTTGCGGTCGCTTGCGCCAGATCAGCCGACCAGTCGCAATTTACCCTTTGAACCGGATATCTCAGCGAACTAGGGCGAGATTGGGGCTAAAAAGCTTCCATTGTTGGGAATTTTGAAACGATCACGGATCGTTCGGTGGATTGGTGATTTAGCGCCGTTCCCTGATCGCCGCGTCGCCCGATCAGGATGCACTGGTATCGGCTATTCGCTGACCAGTAAGGTTGTGCTGCTTGTCAGCTGCGTTGGCGGCACGGCGCTGGCCACGTAATCACGGTAAATGATCTGCGCGTATTGGCCGTCCAGAACGGTCGGGTGACGTTTGACGAAACCGTTGACTTCGGTAACTGTCCGCCGGTTTGCACGTTCGCGCCCTTGCGAAACGACCAAAGGCTGTGTTTCCCCAAAGGAAACAACGGCTTCTAGGCGGGCGCGCCCGATGCCTTGGGTCGCGAGAAAGCCAACAACAGCCTGTGCACGGCGCATGCCTAATGCTTTGTTATACTGGTCCGATCCGACAGCATCTGTATGACCATAGACGCGGAAGCGTACCTCGGGGAATTGCCGGATCCAGCTGGCTTGCTGGCGCAGCGCGGCTTGCGCAGCCCCGTCCAACTGTGCAGAGTTAAACGCAAACGTCACCGTTGATTGCACTTCGCTGGCAAAACGGTTTGCCAGATCAAAAGTATATTGTTTCTCACCTGTCATGATCAGGCGGTTGTTCAGGGTTGCGTCGCCAAAAGTGCCGATATCAGTGATTGAACCTGCTTGGCGGTGAAACTGCGTGTACACGGGGTCAGAGCTTTGCCCGCAAGCGGCGAGCATCGAAAGGATTGCGATCAGGCTGGCTGAACCAAGTTTGGCTGTGATCTGAGAACTCATCGCTTTAATCCAGTACGTAGCCGTAAGAGCCACTGAAGTCCTGTTTGGCGACTTCGCCTGCAGCGCCTTTCGTGGGTGCCCGTGTGCCGCTGCTCACCCGTCCATTAAGGAATAAATCGCTTTCGGTGGGCGGGGTGATGCGGTCCGTTGGCAGGGCCAATGCCTCGCCGCGGGTTGGCGTGACCAGATGTGCCGTAATGATGATCACCAGCTCGGTCTGCTGGCGCTGATAATTCGCGCTACGGAACAAGGCCCCCAAAACAGGGACGTCGCCGATCCAGGGTAATTGGCTGGAGGTGTCGGTAAAGTCGTCTTGCAACAGCCCAGCAATGGCAAAGCTTTCGCCATCGCGCATCTCGACCGTGGTAGAGGTTTCGCGGCGGGTAAAGGCGGCGATGTTAAAGCCATTGCCCAAAGACACCGAATTTGACGCATCAATAGCTGAAACAGCTGCGTTCAGTTCGAGGTTGATCAAATCTTTGTCGACAACACGGGGTATAAAGTTCATTTCCACGCCGAAGGGTTTGTATTCGACTGTCACGCGGTCGTCAGACTGTGACACTGGAACTGGATATTCACCGCCGGCTAGGAATTTCGCCTCTTGACCGGATAGCGCGACAAGGTTGGGTTCGGCCAGAAAACGCACCGCACCTTTTTGCTCAAGCGCTTCCAGTAGCAAACCGACCTGCGTCGACCCCGCGTTAAAGCCGAAAAGGACCGCGCCCGCATTGGTGTTGGTTGCCGGGGTCCTTCCGGCCAGCGAATTGGCAATCGCCCCGGACGTGTTTGTTGTGTTGGACCCGCCACTTAGGCTGCGATTGGTGCCGCCCAGACCGTCCAGCGCCAAAGAGGCGCTGAGCGATTTGGAAACAGACCGCTGCATTTCAGCAAAGCGGATTTTCATCATGACCTGCTGGATACCGCCCACGGTCATCAAGTTCGACACACGTTCTGGCGCATAGCGTTCCGCCAAATCCAGCGCGCGCTGCAAACGCTGTGTCGATGACACAATGCCGGACATGACGATGCCGTCATTTGCTGTGCGTACTTCGATTTTCTCACCGGGAAGGATCTGGCGCAGCCGTTCTTTGAATTCCGAGATGTCAGAGGCGACGCGCACATCGACATTCGTGATCAGTTGGCCCGCCGCGTCGAGCAAGGTCAAGGTGGTCAGACCGGGGGATTTGCCCAGCACATAGATCGTGCGTTCAGACAAAGACGAGATATCTGCGATTCCGGGGTTAGCGATACTAAGTTCGGCAAAAGGAATGTCGCTTTCGACCACGACCGCGCGGTTCATCGGAACTTCAAGCGTGCGGTTCGTGCCCTTTTTGACCACACGCAGGGTATCGGCCTGCACAACGGTCGGGAGGGCCATTGTCAATGGCATCGCACATAGCGCCAGCCCGAAAAGGGCCGCGGTAAAGAATCTATCGATTTTCATGTGACCTGCCTTTGTGATCACGCCTCTGGGATGGGTCTTGGCGCCCGTCGTTTCCCACATCTTGAGCGTATTTGGCCATTTTTGCAAGAATCAATGCGTCAAGCGTCCAATATGCTGTGGATTAAGGGCAACATGTGCTTTCAACGGGCAAAAACCGCGCATTGCGGCGCGGCATTTGGTTTCATTTATTGAACATCAGTTTGTGCAGGGGATCGGGATTTCCATAACCTCGGCCCCGCGGCGCGTCCGAATGGTGCATACGCGTTCTTTTTCGACGACTGCCTGCGCGGTTTTAGCTTGAATACCCAATAGCTTGCGTTGATCGACCTCAATGCTGGATGCCACGGTGTCATCCTCTGCGCCGACCAGTGACAGCGACAACTTGCCGGTGGATTGGGCCTGCGCCAATGCAGCGACCTGACCTGGTTTGACGGCGACAGTAACTGTCTGTGCGATTTCGGCTTCGCTGCGTTCGCCGCCCGCGCTTTGGTCAATCGCGATCAGTTGGATGCCGGCTTCGATCAGCTTGGTTACATCACCGGATCCATTCTGATTGGCCCCGTCCAGATTAATGCGGCCGGTCCAATAGACGTCAACGCGGTCACCAGGGCGCAGGAAACCGGAAACGCCGCTGTACGCATCAACCATAATGGTAAAGGCGCGTGTGCCACGTTCCAGGCGCGAGGTCAGGCCGGTATCTTGGCCCGGCTCGGTGACCTTAACGGCCATAATGGCTTCGTCCTTTTCAATCGCGCGCAGGACCACGCGCAATTGATCGCTGTTTTCTGGGAAAAGAGTGGCTTCGTCCAAAAATGTCCCCTCGGGGACTGCGTTTTGGGGCCAGGCAACTTGGCGCACATCATCACGCGTCAGCTGTTGGCCGTATTTAAGGGATTTGTCGGCGACGAAGACATTAACAGTTGGCACGATTTGCGCCAAAGCGGCCTGCGCCTGTGCGTTGGCCATCTGGTATTCACCAATGCGGCTCTTGGCCAGATAGACAGCGCCGCCCGCAAGAGCGATGCCCGCCAACAGGACCAATCCAAATAGCATCCGCATGTCGTTTCCCTCGTAAATTTATTCACCAGAAATGTTCTGGCATTCACTTCATGCTGCAAAGTGCAGGCCAATTATGTCCTGAATATGGAGCTTCAGCGGCGTGAATACGCCGGAATTCCGCAGTAGGATATTCGCCAGTTTTTGTTCAAGTTTTTGTTCAGGAGCCGCCAGGTTTCATGACGATTGTCCGGTCGGCAAGATCGACAGTGCTGTCACGTGTAGCGGCGACAATCATGAGCGCAAAGAAGAGAACGGCAGCGCATAATACAACCCAGTCAACGGTGATGGCACCGTCAGATTTGGTGATGAAATTTTTCAATTTGTTGTACATGAACGATGCCCTGTGGATGCCGGAAGTTTTGATAGAACTGGCCACATCTTGTCGTGCAAAATGTGGCCAGTTAGCTTTGAAAAATCAAAACTTTCTAATTATATCTTGGCTTTAGGGCCAGATTAGCCGGGCTTCACAGCGCCCAAGTAAGTTGCTGTGTTGCTCGTCAGGTTGGACGCGCCAGTTTCGATGGACGAATAAGCAGCTACGGCCAGGCCAACAACTGCGGCAGTCAGAACAACCCAGTCAACGGTTACTGCGCCGGATTCGTTTTTCTTAAAGTTTTTGATAAGTTTCATCATGGTATGTCCCTCCAAGGATCACAAAGAATTTCAATCTCAACCGTGTCGCCGTCCATGGCGCTGAGTGTTTTTATTCAGCGTCTGTCCGACTTGGTATGACCCTATATAGCCCCCTGAATAAGGCATGAATTTGGCGTCAAATGTGACATTTACGCTTTGCGCAACGATTAACCGCAGATTAATTTTACGCGCCTGAATCTAAATGAAAAAATAATGCAACTTTTTTGAAATCAGTGACGGCGGCTGCGTTTGGGATGTAAATTAAGGCGATTTGGCCACATTCCTCGCCATGATTGGCTGGTTTTTAAGGGTTTTCCATGTGATGTTCAGGCTATCGAGCAGAATAAGCATAAAAAGCAGGCAAAGATGTTTCGATTATTTGTGATCGCGCTCATGGCGGGGGTATTGGCGGTGCCAATGCTCTGGGCTGATGCGCCTAAACCTTTCCCTCAGTTTGAAGCAAAACGCGTCAAGCCGCCCAAACCGGGAAGCCGGAACAGGATTAACGTCTTCATTGAACCCCAAGCACCCACCACCCCGCAGGTCGTGGCAACGCCGTCAGGGGCTATCGCGCCCATTGCCCCGGGGCAGTTTGACTGGTTCTGGGATAAGGTATCGCCTGATCGGGCCAAGTCGGGACCCGGACGACTAGAAGTTGCCATGACGACACTCGCCACGGCGAGCAGCAAGGTACCAGCGCCCCGAATGCAGCAAATGCAGCAGATCGCCCAAGCGAACGGAGTGGATATTCTACGGTCAACCATCGGGACCAAGGTGTCGCCGGCGCTGGTATTGGCAGTGATCACCGTCGAATCCGCGGGGCGTGCAGATGCGATCAGCGGGGCTGGAGCCCAAGGGTTGATGCAATTGATGCCAGACACAGCCGCCCGGTTTGGTGTGGATGACAGCATGAAGCCCACGCAAAATATCTTGGGCGGTGTGAAATATCTGGATTGGTTAATGGGCCACTTTGACAGTGACCCCATTTTGGTGCTGGCAGGATATAATGCGGGCGAGGGATCGGTGCGCGACCATGCAGGCGTACCACCTTTCGCAGAAACCCGCGATTATGTGCCCAAGGTGTTGGCCGCCTTCCAAGTGGCCAAAGGGCTGTGCCAGACCCCGCCAGAGCTTATTTCAGACGGCTGCGTTTTTGTGGCAATGAAATAACCCACGAAAAAGGGGCGCAGCCAGCTGTGGCGCGCCCCTTTTCTAATGTCTTGGTCGATTAGACGATTGTGGCTTGGGTCG
Organism: Sulfitobacter marinus; assembly: GCF_900116285.1. GTDB lineage: Bacteria > Pseudomonadota > Alphaproteobacteria > Rhodobacterales > Rhodobacteraceae > Sulfitobacter > Sulfitobacter marinus. The sequence goes on from NZ_FPAJ01000004.1 coordinate 274,801, forward strand.
CGGCGCGCAGTTCGTCTTCGGTAACGCCATCGGCGCATTCCACGATCTTTAGCCCGCCTTCTACAACATCCAGCACACCAAGGTTGGTAATGATGCGGTCCACCACGGACTTGCCCGTTAGCGGCAAGGTGCATTCCTTAAGGACTTTGCTGTCGCCGTGTTTGTTGGTGTGATCCATCACAACAACCACGCGGCCAACACCAGCCACCAGGTCCATCGCGCCGCCCATCCCTTTGACCAGCTTGCCCGGAATCATCCAGTTTGCCAGATCGCCGTTCTCGGCGACTTCCATAGCACCAAGGATCGCCATCGCGATCTTGCCGCCGCGGATCATACCAAAAGATGTCGAACTGTCGAAATAGGCGGTCTGGGGCAGTTCTGTGATGGTTTGCTTGCCCGCGTTGATCAGGTCGGCGTCTTCTTCTCCGTCAATCGGGAAGGGACCCATGCCCAGCATGCCGTTTTCCGATTGCAGGGTCACTTCGACGCCTTCGGGGATATAGTTTGACACGAGCGTCGGAATGCCGATGCCAAGGTTCACATACCAGCCGTCTTGTAGTTCGAGCGCGGCGCGTGCCGCCATTTGATTGCGATCCCACATATTATGCGCTCCTTACCGTGCGTTGTTCGATCCGCTTTTCATGTTCGCCCTGAACGATGCGGTGCACATAGATGCCGGGCAGGTGGATCGCGTCGGGGTCAAGGCTGCCTGTCGGTACGATCTCTTCGACCTCGACGATGCAGATTTTGCCACACATCGCAGCGGGTGGGTTAAAGTTGCGGGCGGTTTTGCGGAACACCAGATTGCCCGTCGCATCCGCTTTCCATGCCTTTACGATGGCCAGATCGGCAAAGATGCCTTCTTCCATGATATAGGTCTCGCCGTTGAAATCCTTGTGCTCTTTACCTTCGGCGATAACGGTGCCGACGCCGGTTTTGGTATAGAAACCCGGGATGCCCGCGCCGCCGGCGCGCATCCGTTCAGCCAGCGTGCCTTGGGGGTTGAATTCAAGCTCAAGCTCGCCGCTGAGATATTGACGCATAAACTCGGCGTTTTCACCCACGTAGGAGCTGATCATTTTTTTGACCTGCTTGGTCTGAAGCAAAATACCGATCCCGAAATCATCCACACCCGCGTTGTTCGAGGCAAATGTCAGATCCTTGGTGCCCGCGTCACGGATCGCTGCAAGCAGCAGTTCGGGGATGCCGCAGAGGCCGAAACCGCCAGCGGCAATTAGCATGCCGTCGTGTAATACGCCGTCCAGCGCTTCGGCCGCGCTACCATAGATTTTCTTCATTCCGGGTCCTTTCGATAGCGGGGCCATCCCGCGCGTCTCCATGCATATCGACTTCTATGACGCTACGTTTCGCAGGTGTCAAATATGGCTCAGGCGCACCGGTTAAGATGCGCCTGAAAACTGTTCTAATTGCAAGTGAAGAGAGATTATTGGGCTGCTCTGCCGCTCATTCGCGCTCTGCTTTTTCTCAGACGATACGAACCTGGGTGCCGATGGGGGCGATTTGAAACAGCGCTTCGATCATGTGATTGTAAAGACCGATACACCCGTCCGAGCTTTGTCGCCCGATCTTGCGCGTGTCGTGGGTGCCGTGGATCAGATAGGCGGGCCAGCCCAGATACATCGCATGGGTGCCCAACGGATTGTCCGGGCCTGGGGGCATGTATTTCAAATCGGGGTTGCGTTCGATCATGCTGGCGGTCGGGGTCCAGTCAGGGCCAACACGTTTGCGCATGATCTTGGTATAACCGCGCTTGGTCAGCTCGTCGCTGCGCGGCACAGAGGTCGGATAGATATTGTAGGTTTCGCCGTCGCCGCTCCAGAAATGCAGGGCGCGCGATGTGGTGTCCGCAACGATGGCGGCCTTGCCAAGGTCGTCAAAGTGGTCCTGCCAGCGCTGCTGGGTAAAACTCGAGGTGTTGTGGCGCACAGGGTCGCCCTCCCTTTCCGGCTCGGCCGACTGGGCGCGAAGAATAGAGGGCATGAATAGGGTGGCACCGGCCACCGTTAACAATTTACGACGTGAAATCTTCTGCTCGGCCATCCTTGTGCTCCTTATGCTGTGGCATTCACTGCACAGGTGACACTTGGATGGCGAGACGGCAATTCACGTATTCATGAATTGCAATGCATTCACGAAATGGTTACCCGGCCTTCTTGGCTGGTGCCTTTTTCGCGGGCGCTTTCTTTTTGGCTGCAGGTTTCTTTGCTGCGGGCTTTTTAGCGGCGGCCTTTTTTGCAGGTGCCTTTTTGGTCGCCGCTTTACGCTTGGCCGGTGACTTAGCCAATTTTTCCTCGATCAGCTCGACGGCACGTTCCATAGTCAGGTCGGCAGGCTCGACTTCTTTGGGAATGGTCGCGTTGACCTTTTCCCATTTCACGTAGGGCCCGTATTTGCCTTCCATGATGTTCACATCGCCGCCCAGATCAGGGTGTTCGCCCATCTCGCGGATCGGTTTTGCGGCCTTGCCACGCCCGCCCCGGCTGGCAACCTTTTCGGCCAGCAATTGCACGGCACGGTTCATGCCCACGGTGAATACTTCGTCGAGGCTTTCAAGGTTGGCGTTTGTGCCGCCACGATCCGACGTGCTGGGCGCGTGTTTGATATAAGGTCCGTAACGCCCGATATTGGCCCAAACCATGATCCCGTCTTCGGGGTGGGGGCCGATCTCGCGCGGCAAGGACAGCAGCATCAATGCGCGGTCCAGCTCAAGCTCTTCTGCGGGCCAGTCTTTGGGCACCGATTGGCGCGGCGGTTTCTTGTTCTCTTCGGTGACGGCTCCGCGCTGCACATAGGGGCCAAAACGTCCCTTGAACACGCGAATTTCGTCGTCATCGTCTTCGCCCAATAGCTTGCCATCCGGTGGGATAGCCGATTTCTCTGCCTCGGGGTCAGGTGGGCCAAAGGGGCGCGTATAGCGGCATTCGGGATAGTTCGAGCAACCAATAAACGCGCCACCCGACCGCGCTGTGCGCATCGACAATCGACCCACACCGCAGTTAGGACACAGACGCGGATCCGAGCCATCTTCGGTGGGCGGGAACAGGTGCGGCTCTAGAACTTCGTTAATTTTCTCGAGCACTTCGGTGATCCGCAGATCGGCCGTTTCAGCAATCGCCGCCGAGAAATCTTTCCAGAAGCGGCCCAAAACGTCTTTGTAATCCGCATCCGCCGCGCTGACTTTATCCAGTTGGTTTTCAAGATCGGCTGTAAAGTCATAGCCGATATACTTGCGGAAATAGTTCTCGAGGAATGCGGTCACAAGCCGCCCCTTATCTTCGGGGAACAGACGGTTGCCTTCCTTGCGGACATATTCGCGGTCTTGGATGGTGGTCACGACGCTTGCATAGGTCGACGGCCGCCCGATCCCCAATTCTTCCATGCGCTTGACCAATGTCGCTTCGGTATAGCGTGGCGGGGGCTGGGTGAAATGCTGCTCGGGCGTGACCGAGCGTTTGTCCATCTTATCGCCTTGGGTGATTTGCGGCAGGCGCTTGTCGTCCTCGTCAACGACATCATCGCGGCCTTCCTCATAGACACGCAGGAAACCGTCGAACTGAACAACCTGACCTGTTGCCCGCAGGCCGACCTGTTCGTCTTTGCTGCCGATTTCGACTGTGGTGCGTTCCAACCGTGCGCTTTCCATCTGGCACGCCAATGTGCGTTTCCAGATCAGATCATACAGCTTGCGCTGATCCGGCTCGGTCAGTTTCAAGGCGGTTGCATCTTTGGCCATGTCGGTTGGCCGGATACATTCGTGCGCCTCTTGGGCATTCTTGGCTTTGTTCTTGTAGATGCGGGGGGACGACGGCACGTATTCTGCGCCAAAGCGGTCCTTGATCGCATCGCGCGCCATCGTCATCGCCTCTGGGGCCATGTCGATACCGTCGGTCCGCATATACGTAATGTGACCGGCCTCGTACAAACGTTGGGCGGTGCTCATGGTTTGGCGGGCACCCATGCCGAATTTGCGGCTGGCCTCTTGTTGCAGGGTCGAGGTCATGAAGGGTGCTGACGGGTTCCGGCTGGCGGGCTTCGCTTCGACGCTGGTAACCGTCAGATCGCGGCTGGTGATCGCCTGCACAGCCATTTCTGCCTGCGTTTCGTTGCCCAGATCAAAACGGTCCAGCTTTTTACCGGCAAGGGTGACAAGCCGCGCTTCGAATTCCTGACCGCGCGGTGTGGCAACCAGTGCTTTCACGCTCCAGTACTCGCGGTTGCGGAATGCTTCGATTTCCATTTCGCGTTCGACGATCAGTCGCAAGGTCACCGATTGGACGCGTCCGGCTGATTTCGCGCCGGGCAGTTTGCGCCACAACACCGGCGACAGGTTAAACCCGACAAGATAGTCCAACGCGCGCCGTGCCAGATACGCCTCGACCAGCGGCATATCCACTTGGCGCGGGTGTTTCATCGCTTCGCTTACAGCGGACTTTGTGATCGCGTTGAAAACCACGCGGCTGACTGGCGTGTCCTTCTTTATCGATTTACGGGCCGTTAGTGCCTCTTGCAGGTGCCAGCTGATCGCTTCGCCTTCGCGGTCGGGGTCAGTCGCGAGGATCAGTTCGTTATCTTCTTTCAACGCGTCGGCGATTGCTTTGACGTGCTTCTTGCTGGCCGATGCGACCTCCCAAAGCATGTCGAAATCATTTTCCGGGTCGACCGATCCATCCTTGGGCGGAAGATCACGTACGTGGCCATATGAGGCTAGAACAGTGTAGTCGCTGCCCAGATAAGAGTTGATCGTTTTGGCCTTAGCAGGTGATTCTACGACAACAACTGGCATATATTTCCGTACCTTGGATCAATTGAAATAGGTCTGCGTGTGCTGTGACATGTGGCGTAGCGGTTGTTTTGTCAATGCGCAGGACGTGTGAAACTGGACCGCTTGATCGCAAGCGGGGGCGGGCACAGCAGCCAGATCACGCTGGATGTTTTGCGGGTGGCCAGTTCTGGGAGGCGGTGTAATGAATGCTTTCGCTTAATGATTTTGTGTTCAATCGACATGAGGAGACACGGGCCAAGTTAGTCTGATGCCCGTCATCCTGCGCGTGAAATCAGACCTCCGGGCTGGCGCAATACCTGCCCCTCCAGTTCAAGGTCAATCAAGACTGGTGCGACATTGGCCGGGGCGGTTTGTAAATCCCGGATAAGTTGGTCTTCGGCGATCGGGCTAGGCCCCAGCCGCGACAGGATTTGCATATGCAAGGCGGCGGTTTCCCTGAGGGTTCTTTGCGTGGTCGCCTGTTTTTTGGCGGGTGTAAGGTTAAGCTCCGCTTGAGGGGAGTGCGATGTGGGTTGGCATTCCTTTCCCAAGGCCTCGATCACGTCGGCGGTGTTTCTGATCAGGCCTGCGCCATCCCGGATCAGCATATTGCAGCCAGCGGCGCGCGCATCAAAAGGGTGCCCGGGCACAGCCAGAACATCGCGGCCCTGATCCAACGCGTCGCGTGCGGTGATTAAGCTACCGGATTTTGCTGCGGCTTCTACAACGATTGTGGCACGGCTAAGCCCGGCGATAATTCTGTTGCGGCTTGGGAAATGGCGCGCCATCGGTTGCAGGCCCATCGGTTGTTCCGATATCCGAAGGCCTGATTTTGCAATGTCCTCGGCCAATTGGGTGTTTTCGGCTGGATACATCACGTCAATGCCGCCTGCCTGCACGGCAATCGTACCAGTGCCAAGCGCCGCATGATGGGCGGCTGCATCAATGCCGCGCGCCAAACCAGACACCACTATATACCCAGCCTCGCCCAGACCTTTTGCCAGCGCTTTGGCCATGCGCGTACCCAGTGAGGATGCGTTGCGCGCGCCCACCATTGAAATGGTGGGGCGGTTCAGCAGGTCAGCATTGCCCATGACCCAAAGAAAGGGTGGGGCATCATCTAGCTCGGCAAGGATGGCGGGATAATCGGCTGTGCCGTGCATGACCAGCCGTGCACCGGCGGCCTTGCCTGCCCGCAGCTCTGCATGAACGACGGTTTCGGAGCATATTTCGTAATTTTGGACGCCCGCGGCACGCGCCACCATCGGCAGCGCGGCCAGCGCATTCTGCGCAGTGCCATGTTCGGTCAGCAGTCGTTTATACGTTGCTACGCCGACCCGGCGCGAGCGCAACAAACGAAGACGGTCAAAACTTTCGTCTTCCGAGGTGGGTGGGATTGGGGGGTGAGTGGAAGAAGGATTGTGGTCCTTGTCAGTCATCCCGTATCTCCGCTTGTTGCAGAATCAGGTATAGGTAGTGGTGGTTAACAACGCGTGAATGGTTCCCCGCCCATTTTCGCTAAATGGGCGGGGAGGCCCCTTTATGTTGCGGCACCGCCGACAGTCAGTCCGCCAATCATCAAGGTTGGTTGCCCGACACCCACAGGCACCCATTGACCGGCTTTACCGCAGTTGCCCATGCCCGGGTCCAGGGTCGGATCATTCCCGATGGCGCGGATATGCTTTAGGGCCGTTGCCCCGTCACCGATCAATGTCGCGCCCTTTACCGGGGCACCGACAACACCGTTTTGAACGCGGTAGGCCTCGGTACAAGAGAACACGAACTTGCCATTTGTAATATCGACCTGCCCGCCGCCAAATCCGACCGCATAGATACCATCCTTGAGGTCGGCGACGATATCACCTGGGGCCACGTTGCCGCCCAGCATATAGGTATTGGTCATGCGCGGCATTGGAATATGCGCATAAGATTCGCGCCGGCCGTTCCCCGTTGATTGCACCCCCATCAGGCGGGCGTTCTGACGGTCTTGCATATAGCCAACCAATACTCCGTCTTCGATCAATGTGTTCTTGGCCGACGGCGTGCCTTCGTCATCTATGGTGATTGAACCGCGCCGATCGGGGATTGTACCGTCATCCAGCACTGTTACCCCTTGGGCGGCGATCTGCTGGCCCATCAGCCCGGCAAAGGCACTTGTTCCCTTGCGGTTAAAGTCCCCTTCCAGGCCGTGGCCGATCGCCTCGTGCAGCAGGATACCGGGCCAGCCGGGACCAAGCACCACATCCATCATACCTGCGGGGGCAGGGACGGCCTCAAGGTTAACGCACGCAACCCGCAACGCTTCGCGGGTTTTCGCCTGCCAATCGGACCGGGCGATCAAGCCATCTAGCCCGACACGCCCTCCGCCACCGGCAGTGCCGCTTTCGCGCCGACCGTCCTGTTCAACGATGACGGAAATGTTAACACGCGTCATCGGGCGTATATCGCGGACGGTCGTGCCTTCTGGGCGCAGAATCTCAACCTCTTGGATTGATGCGGATATAGAGGCCGACACCTGCACCACGCGTTTGTCCAAAATTCTGGCGAAATCGTCAATTTCACGAAGTGTTTCAACTTTTACGGAAAATGTGGCCCCGGCAATCGGATCTTCGTCGGTATAGAGGTGGCGATTGGTCGCAACTGGCCCGTCCGCCCAAGTGCCGCCGCCATCACCCACGGCCAGACGCGCAGTTTCGGCGGCCCGGCGCAGGGCAGATTCGGTGATTTGCGAAGAATGCGCATATCCTGCGACCTCGCCGCGCACTGCGCGCAGGCCAAAACCCTCGGACGCATCATAACTTGCTGTTTTTAGACGCCCATCATCAAACATCAGCCCCTCGGACCTGCGCCGTTCGAAAAACAATTCGCCATCATCGGCACCCGCAACGGCATCTTTCAACATCGCAAGGGCTGTGTCGCGGTCAAGGTCACCCTCAAAAGGGTTAAAACGAGGTTGGCTCATCAAGATGTTCCCAGATTTGTGTCAAAAAGATCGCTTCGCGTCCGTTTGACACAAGCAGAAGTCTTTATCTTGAAGTTAGAATATGATTGTAAGCATAGAGATTACAACGGCACGTGGCCCAAAACGGCACCTGCTGCTAAGATTCGCTAGCAATGGTCACAAGATCAGGACGACATATGAAACACCTTCTTAAACTTTCAGGTCTCATGGCCGCCTTTTCCGCCGTCCCCGCATGGGCGCAGGAGAACCTTCGCATCGACGGCCTCGAAATCATCGGGGAACCGGTTGACGGGGAAATGGGCTTTCAGCCAGCGGTAACCCGCATTGCACAAGATATCCATGATTTGGACTATCTGATTTTGGTAATCATCACGCTGATTACCTTGTTTGTAACGGGGCTGATCCTTTGGGTCGCGGTCCGCTACAACAAGAAACGCAACCCGACTTCGGCATCCTTTACGCACCACACGCCGGTTGAAATTGCGTGGACCATTGCGCCGATTTTGATTCTCGTGCTGATCGGTGCCTATTCGCTGCCGATCCTTTTCCGCCAGCAGGAAATCCCGCAGGCTGATCTGACCATCAAGGCTATCGGTAACCAGTGGTACTGGTCTTACGAATATGTCGACGAAGGTTTCGGCTTTGACAGCTACATGATCGGTGCGCCGGCTTTGGGCGGTGAAAACCGTAAAACACCCGAGGTCGTCGCCGAGCTGGAAGCCGCAGGCTATACCGAGCAGCAGTTCCTTTTGGCCACGGACACCGCCGTCGTGATCCCCGTGGGCAAGACAATTGTTGTTCAGGTCACAGGGTCTGATGTGATCCACGCTTGGGCCATTCCAGCATTTGGTGTGAAACAGGATGCTGTTCCGGGCCGTCTGGCCGAAACATGGTTCACCGCTGAGAAAGAAGGCGTGTACTTTGGCCAGTGTTCAGAACTGTGCGGCAACGCGCACGCCTACATGCCGATCACGGTCAAGGTTGTCTCCGAAGCCGCATACGCAGAATGGCTGAACGAGGCGAAAGCGGAATACGCAGGTATTGCACAGCCTTTGACCGTCGCTTCGAAGTAACTAAATGTAAGATGCCGGGGCGCGCTGCGTGGCCCGGCCCTTCCGTATTTGAGTTTTTGACATGTCAGACACGAGCACAACCACCTCTGGCGACTATGAGTCGCAGCTGGGCGACTATTTCGCACTGCTGAAGCCGCGCGTGATGCAGCTGGTCGTTTTCACGGCGCTGGTCGGTATGTTGGCCGCGCCGGTATCCGTGCATCCTGTGATTGGATTCGCGTCGATCTTGTTCGTGGCGATTGGCGCTGGTGCGTCTGGTGCTTTGAACATGTGGTGGGATGCGGATATCGACGCAATCATGCGCCGCACCGCAGGGCGCCCGATCCCGTCAGGGCGCGTCCAGCCGGGCGAGGCCTTGGCCATAGGTGTCGCGCTGTCTGGTTTGTCGGTGATGATGCTGGGGCTGGCCGCGAATTTGCTGGCCGCGGGCATGCTGCTATTCACAATTCTGTTCTACGCTGTTTTCTACAGCATGTGGCTGAAGCGCGCGACGCCGCAAAACATCGTCATCGGTGGGGCTGCTGGTGCGTTTCCGCCTGTCATTGGCTGGATCATCGCAACGGGCAGTTTCTCGGTCGAGGCGTGGCTGATGTTCGCGCTTATCTTCATGTGGACGCCGCCGCATTTCTGGGCGTTGGCGCTGTTCATGCGCAATGATTATGATGATGCCAAAGTGCCGATGCTGACCGTAACCCATGGCCGCACCTCTACGCGCCGTCATATCCTTGCCTATACTGTTTTGCTGGTGATCCTTGCGATTGGCACGGGTTTCACATCAATCGGCGGGCCGATCTATCTGGCAACAGCAGTTGTGTTGAATGTGCTGTTCTTGATCGGTGCGGTGAAGATTTGGAACCGCAACGAGGATGACAGCGAGGCCGATAACTTCCTGGTCGAACGCAAGTTTTTCAGATTGTCGCTGTGGTACCTCTTTTTGCACTTCGGTGCGATTTTGGCCGAGGCCACATTGCGGCCCTATGGGCTGGGAGGGTGGTCATGAGCATTCGCGCTGAGCACGAGCTTCACAGCCGGCGTCGTGGCCGCAATCTGGGAATTGGTCTGATGTTGGGCGCTTTCGTCCTTCTGGTGATGGCCCTGACCTTTGTTAAGATTACCAATATTGATTTTGGTGATTTGCCCGGTGGGGCCATTCAGACGCAGGAGAGCAACTGATGGCCATGTCCGGCCCAGCAAAAACCGTAGCACAGACCGTATCAGTGGTCCTGCTGATGGGCGGGCTGGCTTGGGCGTCGGTGCCGTTCTACAATTGGTTTTGCAAGGTTACCGGGTTTGGTGGCACGCCAGGCCAGGTCAGCGCCAATGCCGGTGATGTCTTGGATCAAACGATCAAGGTCCGGTTTGACGGCAGCCTGAATCAGGGCATGCCGTGGCAATTCAAACCTGCCGTAACAGAGATGGAGCTGCGCATCGGTGAAACGGGTCTTGCCTTTTATGAGGCCTATAACCCGACCGATAAACCGGTCGCCGGGCAGGCGTCATACAATGTCACGCCCTATTCGGCAGGCCCATTCTTCGAGAAAATCGAATGCTTCTGCTTTACTGAACAGGTGCTTGCCCCCGGTGAGCGTGTTCAGATGCCGGTAAGCTTCTTTGTCGATCCAGAAATCGTCACGGACCTTGATGGCAAGTATGTACATACGATTACACTATCTTATACCTTCTATGAGATTGATCTGCCCGAGGGATATGCCGCCCTTGACCAAGGCAGCCAGACAAACCTGAATTAGGAAAAGGTGAGGGACGCCACCATGGCCCATGAAAAAAACCACGATTACCACATTCTAGCGCCCTCGACATGGCCGCTGCTCAGCTCTTTGGCGGGTTGTGCCATGCTGGCTGGCATCGTTTTCTGGATGCACGACATTACACCGTTCGTGTTCTTTGCTGGTTTGGCGGGCGTGTTGTACTGCATGTTTGGCTGGTGGTCCGAAGTTGTGGCCGAAAGCAAGATTGGTGACCACACCCCGGTTGTCCGCATCGGTCTGCGCTATGGCTTTATTCTGTTCATCATGTCCGAGGTGATGTTCTTTGTTGCGTGGTTCTGGACCTTCTTCAAAGAAGCCCTGTACCCGATGGATGCTTTCCCGGGCTCGACCTATGTGCAGCCCGATATCATTCCGGTTGACGCATTCCACCTGCCGCTGATCAACACGCTTATTTTGCTGCTGTCCGGCTGTGCGGTCACATGGGCGCACCACGCTTTGGTGCATGAAAACAACCGCAAAGACCTGGTCACTGGCCTGGCCGTCGCAATTGGTCTGGGTCTTATGTTCACGGCGTTCCAAGCCTACGAATACTATGAGCTGCTTGCCCATGACGATTGGACCTTTGGCGGTGATCTGTTTTTCTCCAGCTTCTTTATGGCAACCGGCTTTCACGGCTTTCACGTGATTATCGGCACGATCTTCCTTGGCGTGTGTCTGATCCGCGCAATGCGGGGCGATTTCACGCCTGAGCAGCATGTCGGGTTCGAAGCCGCTGCATGGTACTGGCACTTTGTTGATGTGGTATGGCTGTTTCTTTTCTTCGCCGTCTACATGTGGGGCATCTAAACGCTCCGCCTGCTTGCAAACCGGCAGGTAATCACTAAAAGCAACAGGCGCGTAAGGGGGAACCTTGCGCGCCTTTGTCTTGATGTTGCCCCGGTGGTAACCAACCACAAGAGAGCCGTATGCGCCGCACGCTATTCCTGCTGATTATCGGCCTTGGGGGGGCTGCTATCCTGATCTCGCTTGGGTTCTGGCAGGTACAGCGGCTTGCTTGGAAGCAGGCAATCATCGCTGATATAAACGCGCGTATCACTGCTACACCTGTTGCACTGCCTGAAACCGTTGCCCCCCAGACCGATGCCTACCTGCCGATTGTCGCTGATGGCGTCATGGGTGATGGTGAAATTCACGTGCTGGTTTCGCAAAAGGACATCGGTGCCGGCTACCGCATTATCGCGCCGTTCCAATTGCAAGACGGTCGGCAGATCATGGTCGACCGTGGCTTCGCCCTTGCCGCAGATAAGGACGCTGAGCGCGCCATCGGACCAGCTACGGTCATTGGCAATCTGCAATGGCCCCAAGAGACCGACGGCTTTACCCCTGCGCCGGACATGAACGCCAACATCTGGTTCGCCCGCGATGTCGATGCAATGGCCGCTCAGTTACAAACCCTGCCGATCTTGCTGGTGGCACGGTCGAGCTCTCTGCGCGCGCCGGGGGTAAGCGCCCTGCCTGTTGATACGGCCCGTATCCCCAATGATCACCTGCAATACGCGATCACCTGGTTCTCTCTTGCCGCCATCTGGCTTGGCATGAGCCTATTTTTCCTGCGCCGCCGTGGCGCATCCAAAGTCGAAAGCTGACCTTTCTTATGCGTTATGTATCTACTCGTGGATCTGCCCCCATTCTCAATTTCGAAGAAGCGTTGCTAACCGGCCTTGCCCGTGACGGCGGTCTTTATGTGCCCGAAACGATCCCGACCTTATCACGCGAAGGCCTGACCGAGATGGCGACGATTTCCTACGAAGACGTCGCATTCAAAGTGATGCGCCCCTTTGTCGGTGACACGTTCACGGATGACGAATTCAAACAGTTGATCGCCAAAGCCTATGCCGGGTTCAACCACACGGTCCGTGCACCATTGGTGCAGTTGGATCAGGGGCATTTCCTGCTGGAGCTGTTCCACGGCCCTACGCTGGCCTTCAAAGATTTTGCCATGCAGTTGATCGGCCACATGTTTCAGGCGGTTCTGTCGCGCAAGGGCGAGCGCGTGACCATCGTGGGCGCGACCTCTGGCGACACAGGGTCGGCCGCGATCGAGGCATTTCGCGGTTTGGATAATGTCGATGTGTTTATCCTGTACCCGCATGGCCGCGTGTCCGACGTGCAGCGCCGCCAGATGACTACACCATCGGAAAGCAACGTACATGCCTTGGCACTGGACGGGGATTTTGACGATTGTCAGGCCCGCCTCAAGGATATGTTCAACGACCATGAATTCCGCGACAGCGTAAAGCTGGCTGGCGTGAACAGTATCAACTGGGGCCGTGTGCTGGCGCAGGTTGTTTACTATTTCACCGCGGGGCTGGCGATGGGCGCGCTGGATCGCAAGGTCAGCTTTACCGTTCCAACGGGCAACTTTGGCGACATCTTTGCGGGCTACATCGCGCGCGAAATGGGGCTGCCGATTGCCGATCTGGTGGTGGCGACAAACCAGAACGACATTCTGCACCGCTGCCTGACGACGGGCGGTTATCACAAGGGCGATGTCCATCCCTCAATCAGCCCGTCGATGGATATTCAGGTCAGCTCGAACTTTGAGCGCGCGTTGTATTTCGCCTATGGGCAGGACAGCGACGCGATCAATGGTTTGATGGCCGATCTCGCGAATGGTGGCTTTGACGTGGGCGACAATGCCTTGCGCGATCTACAAAACACCTACAAGTCTGACCGCGTGTCGGAAGAGGAAACATCGGCCACGATCAAAGAGTTTTATGCCAACACCAACGAATTGCTGTGCCCGCATTCCGCCATCGGTGTTCGCGTTGCGCAAGCGCTGCGTGACCCGGCGACACCGATGATCACATTGGCCACCGCACATCCGGCGAAATTCCCCGACGCGGTCGAGGCGGCCACAGGCGTGCGCCCCCCATTGCCGCCGCATATGGCTGACCTGTTCGAGCGTGAGGAACGTATGACGCGTGTGCCCAACGATCTGGCCGCCCTCAAGGACATCATCAAAGGGGGCATCGCCCAGTGAGCCTGCAACATCACCGCCTGTCCAACGGGTTTCGCATCGTGACCGAGCATATGCCCGGTCTGGCTTCGGCCTCCATCGGGGTGTGGGTGACGGCGGGTGCGCGTCACGAAACGCCAAAACAAAACGGCATCGCGCATTTTCTTGAGCATATGGCGTTCAAGGGCACGGCAAAACGCACGTCCCTACAGATCGCCGAAGCGATCGAGGATGTTGGCGGCTATATCAACGCCTATACCTCGCGCGAGGTGACGGCCTATTACGTGCGGGTGCTCGAGAACGATGTGGCTCTTGGGTTGGATGTGATCGCCGACATTCTGCGCAATCCGATTTTGGACAAGAACGAGATCGAGGTCGAGCGTGGGGTAATCTTGCAAGAGATCGGCCAGGCATTGGACACGCCCGATGACGTGATTTTTGATTGGTTGCAGGAAGAGGCCTATCCTGATCAGCCGTTGGGTCGTACCATTCTTGGGCCCCAAGAACGCGTTTCGAATTTCACACGCGATGATCTGTCTGGATTCATCTCGCAGCATTACGGGCCTGAGCAGATGATCTTGTCTGCCGCCGGTGCCGTCGATCACGACGAGATCGTGCGCCTCGCCGAGCAGTTGTTTGGCGACATGCCGGCAAAACCGCTGTTCGATGTGAACGCCGCAAGATTTGCAGGCGGAGAAGTCCGCCATATCAAACCGCTTGAGCAGGCCCATTTTGCCCTTGGTTTTGAATCGCCGGGCTACCGTGCCGATGATATCTATGTCGCGCAAATCTATGCATCCGTGCTGGGCGGCGGCATGTCGAGCCGCCTGTTTCAGGAAATCCGTGAGAACCGCGGGCTATGTTATACGATCTTTGCCCAAGCGGGGGCCTATGCCGACACCGGTATGACGACGATCTATGCGGGCACCAGTGGTGAACAACTGCCGGAACTTGCGGGCATCACTATAGATGAGATGAAGCGCGCGGCGTCAGATATGACCCCCGCCGAGGTCGCCCGCGCCCGCGCGCAGATGAAAGCCGGGTTGCTTATGGGGCTGGAAAGCCCGTCAAACCGCGCCGAACGCCTTGCGCGACTTATGCAGATCTGGGACCGTATCCCTCCCTTGGAAGAAACCATTGCCCAGATCGACGCGGTTACCACAGGCGATGTACGTGATTTTGCGCAGCAGATGGCATCAACCGCGCCGGCCGCCTTGGCCCTATATGGTCCGGTAGAATCAGCACCAACCCTAGAGGCGCTGCAAGAGCGGCGCGCCGCCTGATGTTATTGGCCAAACGGAAACTCGCGATTGAGACAGAGCGGCTGACCTTGCGTCCTCCGGTTCATTCCGATTTCCGGCCTTGGGCCTCTTTGCGGGCCGACAGCATTGATTATCTCACCGGGTGGGAGCCCTCTTGGGCCAGTGATCATCTGTCGCGTAAGTCGTTTACCAACCGGGTGTATTGGGCTTCGCGGTCAGTGGCGGCGGGCACGGCGCTGCCGCTTTTTCTGATCCGGCGCAAAGACAATGTGCTGATCGGGGCCATCACCCTTGATAACATTCGCCGCGGGCCCGCGCAGGCTGGGACGCTTGGCTATTGGACTGGCGAAAGGTTCGCGCGCCGTGGGTATATGCGCGAAGCGATCGAGGCCACGGTACATCATGCGTTTACGCGGCTGGACCTCAGCCGGGTCGAGGCGGCCTGCCTGCCTGAAAACGTCGCATCGCGCGGGTTGCTGGAAAAGACAGGCTTCAAATACGAGGGTGTCGCGCAAAGCTATCTGCAGATCGACGGCCGTTGGCGCAATCATGTGCTTTATGCCCAACTACGTAGTGACCGGCGTGGCAAGACTGCTGCGGGATAGTCTTGCCGCCACTATCGGGCAAAAATAAAGGGGGCCAAAGCCCCCCTTACCTCATCCTAATTCAAACGGTTTTTTTACCGGCGGCGGTCGCGGCGTGCGCTCATCGGTTGGAAAGCCACGCCAACATGGGCTTCGCAATAGGGCTTGCCTTGTTGAACGGGCAGACCGCAGAACCAGAAATCATCTGTCGCAGGGTCGCCAACCGGCCATTTACAGGTCCGCTCAGTCAGTTCCATAAGGCCGATTTTCTTCGATTTCTTTTCGATCTCGCTCACCTTGGCAAGAGCCTCGGGGCTGATCTCATTGGCTGAGGGTTGCGGCGGCAGCGGCTGACCGGCTGGAATGATCTTGGCACGTGCTGGCAGGTTGGGCCGTGGCGCGGGTGCAGCCTCGACTTCTTCCTCTTTAGGCTCGGCCTTTGGCTTTGCAGCAGCCTTTGCGGCTGGCTTGGGCTTGGTCTCTGCTTTGGGGGCAGCGGCGGCGGGGGCTGCGGCCCCAGTCGTCGTGCGGTTCGACAGGCCCAGGCGATGAACCTTGCCAATAACGGCATTACGGGTGACGCCGCCCAGCTCTTTTGCGATCTGGCTGGCAGATTGGCCCTCGCCCCACATTTTCTTTAGTATTTCTACGCGGTCATCAGTCCAAGACATTTGGCGTCCTTAGCTAAAAAGCGGCCCAACCCGGACCGCTTTGGAAAATCTCAAGCCCTTATACTAATCACTGACAGCTTGGGTGCAAGCGGCGAAGCGGAATTTGACCGGCTTGTGTTCCCAACCGGTGCCAAAAACCACATCAAAATCGTTCGCTTTGCCGTGATAGGGCCAAAAAGTGGAGGGGCGGTAAAGTTTTGCTATGCAATAAGGGCCGCTTCCATTAACAAAGCTGAATGATCAATTGCGTAGCACATATATCGCGACGACGCCAAAGCTGACCTAGCTTCGCTATCCCTATCAAGGGATGTGTTTGATCATATGCGGTAATAATCCGCAAAACCCCTTAAAATCCATTGACCCTTTCCGCCTCGCGTGGCCTTTTGTGGCTTTGATGCGGCCAACCCCACAAGGATGATCCCGATGATCCCATCTGTTCTGCCGACCTATTCCCGTGCGCCCCTTAGCTTTGTCAAAGGCGAAGGCAGCTGGTTGATCGAGGAAGACGGCCGCCGATTTCTGGATTTGGGGGCGGGTATTGCCGTAAATGCATTGGGCCATGCTCACCCTGCGTTGGTCGCTGCCCTGACAGAGCAGGCGGGCAAACTTTGGCACACGTCGAACCTTTACCAAATTCCTCAGCAACAGGCGCTGGCCGATAAACTCGTTGATCTTAGCTTTGCCGACACGGTGTTTTTCACGAACTCAGGCACGGAATCCTGCGAGCTGGCCGTGAAAATGGCGCGTAAGTATTTCTATGACAAAGGACAGCCCGACCGGGTGGAGATTATCACTTTCTCCGGCTCGTTTCATGGCCGTTCCTCTGCGGGTATTGCGGCGGCGGGCTCTGAGAAAATGACCAAAGGGTTTGGCCCGCTTTTGCCGGGGTTCAAGCATCTTGAGTTTGGTGACGAAGACGCCCTGAAAGCGGCGATAACAGATACCACAGCGGCGATTATGATCGAACCGATCCAAGGTGAAGGCGGCATTCGCTCCGTGCCGGACCAAACCCTGAAAGACATGCGCGCGCTTTGCGATGAACATGGCATCCTGCTGATACTGGATGAGGTACAATGCGGCGTTGGCCGCACAGGCAAACTTTTTGCGCATGAATGGGCAGGGATCACACCTGATATCATGATGGTTGCCAAAGGCATCGGTGGCGGTTTCCCCTTGGGGGCTGTGCTGGCCACCCAAGACGCGGCGTCTGGCATGACGGCAGGCACCCACGGATCGACCTATGGCGGTAACCCACTGGGGTGCGCCGTCGGCAATGCGGTCATTGATATTGTCGGCGACCCGGCCTTTCTGGCCGAGGTGAACCGCAAGGCTGGCATGATCCGCCAAAAGCTCGAAGGTCTCGTCGCCAATCATCCTGATGTCTTCGAATCCGTTCGGGGCAACGGGCTGATGCTCGGTCTGAAATGCAAAGCAACGAACAGCGATGTGGTCGCTGCGGGTTACAAACACGAGGTCGTCACCGTACCGGCTGCCGACAATGTGATCCGTTTGCTACCGCCTCTGACAATCACCGATGAAGAGATCGCCGAAGCGATCGCGCGGCTCGATCAAACCGCCAGCAGCCTGACCTCTGCCTGATCTTCATTTTGCCAAATAAACTCCGGGGGGTTCGGGGGGCTGGCCCCCCGTCCTTTCAAACAGAAGAATTACCTATGCAAAATTTTCTCGACATTCACCAAACCGACGCTGCTGATCTGCGCGATATCATCGATAATGCCGCCACAATGAAGGCCAATCGCCAAGGCCGTCCGCGCGGCGCAGCCGACGATGAACAGCCGCTCAAAGATCATATGGTCGCGCTCATCTTCGAAAAACCATCTACCCGTACGCGCGTCAGTTTTGATGTCGGTGTGCGCCAGATGGGCGGCCAGACCATGGTTCTGTCCGGTACCGACATGCAGCTGGGCCACGGCGAGACGATCGCCGACACAGCGCGCGTGTTGTCACGCTATGTCGACCTGATCATGATCCGCACCTTCGAAGAAGCAACCCTGCTGGAAATGGCCGAATATGCAACGGTGCCGGTTATCAATGGGCTGACCAACCGCACCCATCCATGCCAGATCATGGCTGATATTATGACCTTCGAGGAACATAGCGGCCCGATCAAAGGGAAAAAGGTCGTCTGGTCCGGTGACGGCAACAATGTCTTTGCCAGCTTTGCCCATGCGGCCAAAAGCTTTGACTTTGAGCTGGTCTTTACCGGCCCGCCGACCCTGGATCCCGAGGCTGCGCTGGACGGTCTGTACACCACTGAACGCGACCCGAATAAAGCAGTCGAGGGTGCCGATCTGGTGGTCACCGATACATGGGTTTCGATGCATGACCCGCAATCCGCGCGGGAACGCCGTCACAACCAATTGCGCGGGTATCAGGTCAACGACGGACTGATGTCCAAGGCCAAACCTGACGCCTTGTTCATGCATTGCCTGCCAGCCCATCGCGATGACGAGGTGACAAGCGCTGTCATGGATGGACCCAATTCCGTGATTTTTGACGAGGCTGAAAACCGGCTACACGCGCAAAAATCGATCATGCGCTGGTGCTTGGGTAAGTAATGGAAACCCCATCCTCCTTGCATATGCAGGGGGCGATGGGGTGTTACTTTATGCGCCATAATAGGCCGCAGGGTAGGGGATGCAGAACCTGACCGCAGCCAGGCGTTAGTGAACGAACTTGGTCAGTACGATAAAGATCAGCGCAGACATTGCGGCGGCAGCTGGAACGGTGATCACCCAAGCGGCAATGATCGTCATGAAATGAGACCGTCGAACCAGCTTACGGCGGCGGCGTTCTTCAACGGCAATCCGTTTGACCCGCACAACGTTGGCACCCGCCCCGCGCAAGCGCCGCTCCATATGCCATTCGCGGTAAAAGCCCACGCCGAAAACGCCGCCCACAGCGATATGGGTAGAACTGACGGGCAGCCCCAGCCAGGACGCCACAATCACCGTGATGGCCGCAGACAATGCCACGCAATAGGCGCGCATCGGGTTCAGCTTGGTAATCTGACTGCCGACCATGCGGATCAGTTTCGGCCCGAATAAGAACAAGCCAAACGAAATGCCGAAGGCCCCAATCACCATCACCCAAGTGGGAATGGAAACCTTGGCCTCAAAACCGCCAAACTCGGACGCATGGACAATCGCCGCCAAGGGTCCAACCGCGTTCGCAACATCATTGGCGCCATGGGCAAAGCTGAGCAAAGCGGCAGAGAAAACCAGTGGCAGGCCGAATAATATCTTGACCGACTTATTGCGGTTTTCCATCCCCACAGAGGCGCGGATAATCGCCGGCCGCGACACGGCATAGGCCACGATTCCTAGAACCAAACCGATAAACAGCGCCATACCCATGTCGATATGTACGATCTTTTTCAGACCTTTAAGCGACAGATAGGCGGCAAAAACTCCGGCCATCACGCCAACCAAAATCGGAACCCAGCGGCGTGCCGCGGCGATTTTGTCTTCTTGGTACAGGATTTGCGCCTTGATGAGCGCCAGAAACCCTGCGGCGATGACCCCACCCAAAACCGGCGAGATGACCCAGCTTGCGGCGATCATGCTCATCGATGACCAGTTAACCGCCGAAAGCCCAGCCGCCGCGATGCCTGCACCCAGCACGCCGCCAACGACCGAATGGGTCGTGGACACCGGCGCGCCGACCCAAGTGGCCAGATTCACCCAAAGCGCGGAAGAGATCAGCGCGGCCATCATCGCCCAGATGAACACCTGCGCATCTGCAACCGATGTCGGGTCGATGATCCCCTTTGAGATGGTCGATACGACATCGCCCCCTGCCAGCAATGCGCCCGCACTTTCGCAGATCGCGGCAATCAAAATGGCACCGCCCATGCTTAGTGCTTTGGCACCGACGGCGGGGCCCATATTGTTGGCGACGTCGTTGGCCCCAATATTGACGGCCATGTAGGCCCCAAAAGCCGCAGCGGCGATCACCACATAGGTTGAGGAGGAATAGCCAAAGAAGATGCCAGCAGAAAGCGCGGCAAACACGATGAACACCAGTGCAATTCCGAAGCCGACCATCGGACGGGCGGCATAGGTTGCGGCTTGTTCCACCCGTGAAATACGGTGCAGGTCAGTGTCCAGCGTCTTCCATTGCTGGCCTTTTGGCGCGTCACTCATGGCTGCTCCGATCAATACGATTGGCGCGTCCTGCCAGAAACAGGGCTGCTACACAAGTCTGCACTGAAAGGCTGGAACCAAGGTCAAAGCGCGCGAAGAATGTCTTGCAAATCGGGTTCGTCCACAAGCTCTGCCGCTTCAGCAGGTGCAAACCATTTGCGCGTGCGTTCGTTTACCTCCGGGTATTCGTCCTCGAGGTTGCGCACCCGCGTCAGGTAAACTTGCGCATTCACCGGCGTTGTCAGCCCATGATCCAGACGCTTGTCATAATCGTAATATCCGATTGGGCTGCTTTCGATATCGGCCTTCGAAACACCCGCCTCTTCCCAGGCTTCTTGCAGGGCTGCCTCTGCACCATCAAGACCATCTACCGGCCAGCCCTTCGGCACGATCCAGCGTCCTGTGTCACGACTTGTGATCAGCAGCACTTGTTTACCCTTGGGGGTTTCGCGATAGCATAACGCGGCCACTTGTAGCCGTTTTGGCCGCTGCCACATAGGAAGCAACATTTCATCCCATGCGCGTTTAAAGACGTGCATCATTCTAGTTCACCTGCCAATAGAGTTTTTTGTTATTATTCCTAAATAGTAAACGAATTTGTAAAAGGAATCAATTTCTTAGGATTTGCCCCCTTGCGGTCGCGCGCTGTGCATTCCACTTTGGCCGGGCTTTCTTGAAAAGGATATAGTCATGAATAACCGTGAAACCAGTGCCGATATCGGGGTTTTCGGATTAGGCACAATGGGCAGCGCGCTCGCGTTGAACCTTGCGGAACATGGTTTCAAGGTTGCGGTCAGCAACAAGGAAGCGGAGTGGATCGGCCCGTTTATTGCTGCATCCGGCCCGCTGGCGGGTCAATTTACCGGCGCTGCTGATCTGGCCGAATTTGTAGGAGCGGTTTCGCGCCCTCGAAGCATTCTATTTATGATCCCGTCGGGCGCGCCAATGGATGCGATGATTGACGTGATTTTGCCACATCTCGACAGCGGTGACACGATCATTGACGGCGGCAATGCTGATTTTCACGATACCCGCAGGCGGTCCATCACTGTTGAGAAGACCGGATGCCATTTTGTTGGCATGGGGGTTTCCGGCGGCGCCGAGGGTGCCCGGCATGGCCCGTCGATTATGGTCGGAGGCACCAAGGAAAGCTGGCAACATCTGCGTCCCATGGTCGAAGCCATAGCTGCCAAATTCGAAGGCGCGCCTTGCGTCGACCACCTTGGCCCGGACGGTGCAGGCCATTTCGTCAAGACGGTGCACAACGGTATTGAATACGCCGACATGCAAATGATCGCCGAAGTCTATGGCATCCTGCGGGACGCAGGGGGGCAAGAGGCTGCTGACATCGGGCGTCTGTTTGAAAGCTGGCAAAATGGCCCGCTAAGCTCTTACCTGATCGAGGTTTCGGCGGCGGCTTTGCAAACGACTGATGCTGTCACGGGCGGCCCGCTTGTCGACGTGATAAAGGACCAAGCTGGCCAGAAAGGCACCGGCCGCTGGACATTGATCGAGGCGCTGAAACTGGGCCAATCTGCCAGCACAATCGAGGCCGCGGTCGGCGCGCGTGGCTGGTCGAGCGAAAAGCAAACCCGCCAGCTTGCCGAGCCGCTGTTGGCGGCGAGCCCCCAAACGGCATCAGTGCCCGATGCAGATGACCTGCAACAGGCGTTGCTGGCCGCGCGCATCATCGGCCATGCGCAGGGATTTCGTATTTTAGCGGCAGCCTCTGACGAATTCGCGTGGGACTTGGACATGGCGCGCATATCCGAGATCTGGCGCGCAGGGTGCATTATCCGTTCGGCCTTGTTGGATGATTTTGCGAGCGCATTCCGCAGCGAATTGCCCGCTGGCGAGCTGACCCTCGCCCCTGCTATTCGGGATATGCTGGACGGCTCAATCGGGGCTTTGCGGAGAGTCGTTGCGGCGGCTGTGCTGTCCGGCGTGGCAGTGCCTGCACTTGGTGCAGCTTTGGCGTGGTACGACAGCATCAGACGCGGGCGGGGCACTGCCAACCTGATCCAGGCGCAACGTGATTTCTTTGGCGCGCATGGGTTTGAACGTCTGGATCAAGATGGTCCGCATCACGGTGATTGGGCACCAATCGCCAAAACCTAACCGGCGAAGGGGTCTACGGGATACCCGACATGGGACAGATACAAACCATGTGGCGGCGATACCGGTCCGCAGGCCTGACGGTCGCGGGCCTCAAGCATGGTTTTGACGTCGTCGGGGCGTAAAGACCCTGCGCCGACGCGTTCTAACGTGCCAACAAAACTGCGCACTTGGTTGTGCAAAAACGACCTCGCGCGCACATCGAAATGCACCTCGGGCCCTGCAGGGGTATCCACCAAGTTCATGTCCAGACGATCAACGGTTTTGACAGGCGTCATCGATTGGCAAATTGTCGACCGAAATGTTGTGAAATCATGCTGACCCAGCAAATGGCTCGCCCCCTCGCGCATCGCATCCAGATCGAGCGGCTTTTTCACATTCCAGACCAGCCCCGCCTGAAAGGTCGCTGGCGCGCGGCGCATAAGGATACGAAACAAATAGCGCCGTTCCTGCGCGGAAAAGCGGGCGTGGAATGTGTCATCTACCTGCACACAATCAACAATCGCCACCGGGTGCGGCTTCATATGATAGTTTAACGCTTCGGACAGCCGGAACGGGGTCCAGTCGCGCTCCATATCGCAATGGGCGACCTGTGCCGTTGCGTGAACGCCTTTGTCGGTGCGGCCCGCCGCCGCAATATTGTGGTCGCGCGGCTCGATCTTGGCCAGTGCAGCCTCGATCACGCCCTGAACCGAGGGCACGTCGTTCTGGCGTTGCCACCCGTGAAAGGGTTCGCCGTGGTATTCGATTTTCAGGGCATAGCGATACATGGCGGGGGCTTAGCGCGGGTGGTGTCTTCTGGCAATCCCTGCACCCCGTGCTTATGTTCACTTTCAACAGTAAGGTAAGGGCGGGCGCAGGCTTTGGTACTCTCTAGAATTGCCGATGGTATTTGGCGACAGGTGGAAAACGTTCAGGACGGCGTGTCGGAAACGTTTTTTGAACCGGTTATCCGTCTGGGCGTCACCGGGCTGGCGCGATCAGGCAAGACGGTTTTTATCACATCGCTGGTGGCAAACCTGCTGGACCGGGGCCGGATGCCGGGATTGCTCGCCGCCTCTGAGGGGCGGATCGAGGCCGCATTTTTGCAGCCGCAACCCGACGATACCGTGCCGCGTTTTGAATATGAGAACCACCTTGCCGCTTTGACAGGCCCCACGCCTCATTGGCCCGAAAGCACCCGCGCGATATCGCAGCTGCGCTTGTCCTTGCGTGTGCGGCCAAATGGCTTGCTCGCTGGGTTTCAGGGGCCACGCACAATCCACTTGGACATTGTGGATTACCCGGGCGAATGGCTGCTGGATTTGGCGTTGCTGGATGTAGATTATGCACAATGGTCCGCGCAGGTTTTGCAGCGGATCGAAGGGCGCGACGAGGCGGAGGCCTACCGCGCTTTGGTCGCAGACACGGATGCGCAGGCGGCGCTTGATGAACCCACCGCACAGGCACTTGCCGCGAGCTTTGCCGGATATCTGCAGGCCGCGCGGGCCAATGGCTATTCCGATTGTACGCCGGGACGATTTTTGCTGCCCGGTGATCTGGCCGGATCGCCAGTGTTGACCTTCGCGCCATTACCCGGCGAGGGTGGCCCCCGTGGATCGTTGCTGCGCGAAATGGCACGGCGGTTCGAGGCGTATAAACGCAAAGTCGTGCAGCCGTTTTTCCGCGACCATTTTGCCAAGATCGACCGTCAGATTGTGCTGGTCGATGCGTTGGGCGCGATCAATCAAGGCCCCCGTGCCGTCGAAGACCTGCGCGCCGCAATGACCGAAATTCTGAGCAGCTTTAGACCCGGGCGCAACGGCTTCCTGACGCAAATCCTGCGCGGGAAACGCGTCGAGAAAATCCTGTTCGCCGCGACCAAGGCCGATCATTTGCATCATTCTCAACATCCCAGCCTGACCGCGATTATGGAGGCGTTGACCCGCGACGCCCGAGACCGTGCGCGGTTTGCGGGGGCGGCGACCTCTGCCATGTCGTTGGCGTCCTTGCGGGCCACGACCGAAGCGTCGATGCAGCATGATGGTGAAACTTTGGATGTCGTACGCGGCAGTCTGCTTGAGACCGGAAAAGAGGCGGCGTTCTATCCCGGTGAGCTGCCTAAAGACCCCGCGTATCTGCTGAGCCCCGCGCGGGCGGGGGCAGAAAAATGGCTGGATCAGGATTACAAAATCATGCGTTTTGCCCCGGCGAAATTGAACCTGCGCCCCGGCGACGGGCCCCCACATATCCGGCTGGACCGCGCGGCAGAATTTCTGATCGGAGACCGGTTGTGACCACATTGCGTTTGGCACGCGACTTGGATGCGGGGGCCGTGGGCGCGATCCTGTCGGAATTCGTAGACACGTCAGACTGGATGCCGCGCATTCATACCCGCGCCGAAGATATCGCCCATGCGGCGCGCATGATTGATTTGGGGCGGGTCCATGTGGCTGAGGAAGACGGCGCAGTTGTCGGTTTCTGCGCGAGAAATGGTGAGGATTTGGACGCGCTATATGTAGCGGCAAAAAATCGCGGGCAAGGTATTGGCAAAGCCCTGTTAAAGCATGAGAAGGCCGCGGTGGACCAGCTGGAACTATGGACATTTCAGGCCAACGAAGCGGCCCAGCGGTTTTATCTGCGCCACGGCTTCATTGAGGTGCAGCGCACGGATGGCAGCGGCAATGATGAACGCTTGCCGGATATTCAATACGAATGGCGACGGGAGACTGTGTGATGGCCAAAGGTCCGGTATTATTTGACCTGGAGGAAGACGCGGCACCGCGCCCGTCTGTGTCTGAAGCCCCGCCCGTGCCAGATGCCGGCGCGCCCGCGCCGCAAGGCCAAGCGATGCAAATCGCAGCGCGGCTCGGGGCGCGGAAACCGTCGAAACTGGTCAAGCTGTTCTGGTGGTTGCTGACGGCGTTCATCGGGGCATTGGTGTCGATTTCGGCATGGAACTTTATCGCCGGTCTGATGGCCAGTTATCCGGTGGTCGGGCTTGCGATGAGCGTGTTGATTGGCGCGTTGCTGCTGGTGGTCGCATTGCTGTGCCTGCGCGAACTTGCGGCGTTCAGCCGGTTGGCGCGGCTGGACGGATTGCATCACGACGTTGGCGAAGCGTTGGCGCAGGATAATTTGAAAGCCGCGCGGTCGGTGACGGATCGGCTGGTGGGCCTTTATCAAGGGCGCGAGGATACCCGCTGGGGTCGCGACCGTTTGGCTGAGTTGCGAGCAGATCAACTGGATGCGCAAAGCCTGCTGGCGTTGACCGAGGCTGAATTGCTTGGCCCGCTGGACATCGCCGCCAGCCGGGAGGTCGAAGCCGCAGCGCGGCAGGTGGCGACAGTGACCGCATTGGTGCCACTGGCGCTGGCCGATGTGGCCGCTGCCCTGACCAGCAACCTGCGCATGATCCGCCGTATCGCCGAAATCTATGGCGGTCGGTCAGGGTTCTTTGGGTCATGGCGGCTGACCCGGGTGGTGATGTCGCATCTGGTGGCCACCGGCGCGGTAGCTGTGGGCGATGACATGCTGGAACCGATCCTTGGCGGGACGGTTCTGGCCAAGCTGTCGCGGCGCTTTGGCGAGGGGTTGGTCAACGGTGCGTTGACCGCACGGGTTGGTGTTGCAGCCATGGAGGTGTGCCGCCCGATGCCGTTTTCGCCGGTGCGCAGACCCAAGGTGCGAAGCATTATCAAGCGGGCCTTGTCGGGTTTGTTCGGCAAAGGATCGAAGACTGAGGTTTGATCGGTGCGCCGGATTGGGGCGCTGCCCCAAACCCCGGGATATTTAAGAGCCAGAGAACAAGGGGCGTAGGGGCTTGTCGCTTGTGGTAGGGGGGCTTATAAGGCGCGTCATGAGCCGGATATCCGTGATCATTATTCGAATTATTTTCCCGGCGCTCTGATTTGACGAGACGCCGGGCCTTAGGTGTTAAGAGATACTCGCGCCGCAGCTGACCATCCCTTTTATATTTGTTTGCCAAAGGACGCCCCACATGTGCGCCGACACCCCCGAAACAGTTGATTATAAATCCACGCTGAACCTGCCCAAGACCGATTTTCCGATGCGTGCGGGCCTGCCCAAGCGCGAGCCCGAGTGGCTGGCACAGTGGGAGAAAATTGGCGTTTATGACCGGTTGCGTGAAAAGCAGGACCGCACGCCCTTTACGCTGCATGATGGCCCGCCCTATGCGAACGGGCATCTGCACATCGGTCACGCGCTGAACAAGACGATCAAGGACATGATCGTGCGCAGCCATCAGATGATGGGGTTTGACGCGCGCTATATCCCCGGTTGGGATTGCCACGGTTTGCCAATTGAATGGAAGATCGAGGAAGAGTACCGCAAGAAAGGCCGCAACAAGGACGACGTTCCGATCAACGAATTTCGCGCAGAATGCCGCCAGTTCGCGGCGGGCTGGGTTGATATCCAGCGCGAGGAATTCAAACGTCTGGGTGTCACAGGTAACTGGGCCGATCCCTACCTGACGATGGATTTCCATGCCGAGCGTGTGATCGCCGAAGAGTTCATGAAGTTCCTGATGAACGGGACGCTGTATCAGGGTTCAAAACCGGTGATGTGGTCGCCTGTTGAACAAACAGCCTTGGCCGAAGCTGAGGTCGAGTATCACGACAAGGAGAGCTTTACCATTTGGGTGAAGTTCAAGGTTGTGGGTACTGGCGACGCGACGTTGGACAGTGCTCAGGTAGTCATCTGGACCACGACGCCTTGGACCATACCCAGCAACAAAGCTGTCGTTTATGGCGAGGGCATTTCCTATGGTCTGTACGAAGTTACGGGCCGCCCCGAGGAATCTTGGGTTAGCATCGGGGATCGCTATATTCTGTCTGACGCCATGGCGATGGAGGTCTTTGGCCGCGCGCGTCTGGATGAAACCATGGTGCGCCGTCTGTGTGACGTGACGCAGGATGATTTGGCAAAAATCAAGTTGCAACACCCTCTCGCCGGTGCCGACGGTGCAAACGGCGAATGGGATGATCTGCGTGATTTCCGCGCCGCTGATTTCGTAACGGACACCGAAGGCACAGGTTTTGTGCATTGTGCACCGAGCCACGGGATGGAGGAGTATGAGCTCTACCGTGGTCTGGGCATGCTGCAGGATGTCATCACATACAACGTCAATGATGATGGTATGTTCCGCGCCGATCTGCCGTTCTTTGGCGGCAAGTTCATCCTGAACCGCAAGGGCAAGGAGGGCGACGCCAACACTGCTGTGATCAACAAGCTGGTCGAGGTCGGTGGGCTGCTCGCACGTGGCAAGATCAAGCACAGCTACCCGCATTCATGGCGCTCCAAAGCACCTATCATCTACCGCAACACGCCGCAGTGGTTTGCAGCCATCGACAAGCCTGTTGGCGATGGGTTGGACACCTTTGGCAAGACCATACGCGAGCGGGCCCTGACCGAGATCGATAATGTGAACTGGGTGCCGAAGAAGGGTCGTAACCGCCTGCATTCGATGATGGAGGCACGGCCCGACTGGGTGTTGTCACGTCAACGTGCGTGGGGCGTGCCGCTGACCTGCTTTACCAAGAAGGGCGCGTTGCCGACTGACGCTGATTTCCTGCTGCGCAATCCAGAGGTGAACAAGCGGATCGTTGATGCGTTCGAGGCCGACGGTGCCGACGTGTGGTATGAGGATGGCGCGAAAGAGCGGTTCTTGGGCGGGATCGTGAACCCCGATGACTATAATCAAGTGTTCGATATCTTGGATGTGTGGTTTGATTCCGGCTCCACCCATGCGTTTGTGCTGCGTGACCGTCCTGATGGCACCAAAGACGGCATCGCTGATGTGTATATGGAAGGCACCGACCAACACCGCGGTTGGTTCCATTCGTCGCTGTTGCAATCGGTTGGCACCACGGGCCACGCGCCTTATCGCAATGTGGTAACCCATGGCTTTACGCTGGATGCCAAGGGCATGAAGATGTCCAAATCCATCGGCAACACCATCGTGCCCGAAAAGATCGTGCAGCAATATGGCGCGGATATCCTGCGGCTTTGGGTGGCGCAGACTGATTATACTGCGGATCAGCGGATTGGGGATGAAATCCTGAAAGGCGTGGCAGACAGCTATCGCCGTTTGCGCAACACGATGCGGTATATGCTGGGGTCGCTCAAAGATTTCGATAAGTCCAAAGCCGTTGCGGCCGAAGATATGCCCGAGCTGGAGCGTCTAATCCTGCACAAGCTGGCCATTCTGGATGGGGTCGTGCGCGAAGGCTATGCCAAGTTCGATTTCCAGGGCGTGTTCCGCGCGGTGTTCGAATTTGCCACGCTTGATCTGTCGTCCTTCTATTTCGATATCCGCAAGGATGCCTTGTATTGCGATGGTGAAACAACGCGCAAACTGGCCGCGCTGACGGTGCTGGATCACTTGTACAGCCGGCTTACCACGTGGCTTGCGCCGATCCTTGTCTTCACGATGGAGGAAGTCTGGCTGGAACGTCACGGCGGCGAGAACGCTTCGGTGCATTTGCAGGACTTTCCTGAGACGCCTGCCGAATGGCGCGATGATGTGCTGGCGGCCCGCGCGGAAAAGGTGCGTGCCGTACGCCGTGTGGTCACCGGTGCGCTCGAGGAACAACGGACTGCCAAGGTGATTGGGTCGTCGTTGGAGGCGGCACCAACCGTCTATCTTGCGCCAGAATATGCAGAGGTCATCACCAACCCTGAAACCTTTGCCGATTTGTGTATTACCAGCCAGATCACCCTGACGACAGGGGACGCACCCGAAGGGGCGTGGACATCAGATGATGTTGCGGGCGTCGCCGTGGTGTTTGCCAAGGCCGAGGGCGAGAAATGCGCCCGCTGCTGGAAAGTGCTTCCTGATGTGGGCACGCATGCGCACCCCGCCGTGTGCAAACGGTGCGACGATGCGGTGTCTTAAGCCGGGGTTGCACCCCACAGACGTTTAGGTGGCTCTGCGACGGTCCATCAAGACGCAATTCGGTGTGCTGACAGTAACCGAAGAGGCAGGCGCAATCACGCGCCTGTCTTGGGGGGATGCTTTGAGGCAGGACAGCAGCGATCTGCTGGAGGACGCTGTGCGTCAGTTGGCTGGTTTTGACACAGGTGCCCTGACCGAATTTACGCTGCCCCTGCGAGTCGAGGGGAGCGATTTCCTCGTGGCGGTTTGTGACGCGATATTCGCGATCCCCTTTGGCGAAACCCGTACCTATGGCGACATCGCGAAAGAATTGAACGCACCTGCACAGGCCGTGGGGCAGGCCTGCGGTCAGAACCCTATCCCTGTGATCATCCCGTGCCACCGTGTGATGGGTGCTAAGGGTTT
The DNA here is from genome assembly GCF_900116285.1 of Sulfitobacter marinus. Taxonomy (GTDB): domain Bacteria; phylum Pseudomonadota; class Alphaproteobacteria; order Rhodobacterales; family Rhodobacteraceae; genus Sulfitobacter; species Sulfitobacter marinus. Next base: position 304,463 of record NZ_FPAJ01000004.1, read on the forward strand.
GACAGGATATTCAGGGGCAGGGGGCGTTGAGACAAAAATCGCCCTGCTGCGCCACGAAGGGGCGGCGGGGCTGCTGATTTAGAGGCTTGGTTTGCGTGCCGTGCGTGGGTGGGTTGGCACCCACCCTACGGGGTGCGCTCGTACAGGAACTGTTGCGCGACACCGGCAAAGGTCAGGTACAGGCTGGTCAGAATCAGACCCCAATGCGCCCAGCTGTCGGGATGAAAATCGACCCACGCCGCCCAGCCTGCAAAGAAGGTCCAGGCCAGCGCCATGGGCAATGTCACGACGCGCCAGCGTTCGGTCCGCACGGGGTGGACGAATTTCAGCGGGGCGAACATGGTGATGGCAAGGAATGTCACCAAGATCAACGAAACCCACCAAGGTGGGGACAGGGCGAACAGCACCAGCACCAGCATGTTCCAGCATCCCGGAAAGCCCCAGAATGAATTGTCTTTGGTTTTCATGCGGGTGTCGCAGAAATACATGGCGCTGGCGAAGGTGATGATAATGATCATGACCCAGCCGCTCCACCCGTCCATCAGGCCGGATTTGAATAGGGCAAAGGCGGGGATAAACACATAAGTCAGATAGTCGATAATCAGATCAAGCAGCACCCCGTCAAACTCTGGTGCATTCGCCTTTACATGATATCTGCGGGCCAGGGGGCCATCGATTCCATCTACGAAAAACGCGACAACCAACCATAGGAACATCATATCCCATTGCTGGTCGGCGGCCGCCAACATGGCCAACATGGCGAATATCGCGCCGGTCGCAGTGAACAAATGAACAAGAAGGGCGCGTGACTGGATACTCATGCGCAACAGATGCCAAATCTTTCTAACAAGTGCAAAAGGAAAAGCGCACTGAACCACGCCACGTTGGGTTGACCCCGCAGGTGATTCCGCCTAAAGCCTGACAACCAATTTTAGGGTTGCCCTTGTGCAGCCCATCTGGGTGTTGCGTCGGATCGCCGATGACACCTCTGTAGCAAAAGGATGAACCCATGTCGCGCGTTTGCGAATTGACCGGAAAAGGCCCGATGACGGGCAACAACGTAAGCCACGCCAAAAACCGCACACGCCGTCGGTTCTTGCCGAACCTGAACGATGTGACCTTGCAGTCCGAAGCATTGGGCCGCAGCTTTAAGTTCCGCATTTCTGCGGCAGCTTTGCGCACAGTTGACCACCGCGGTGGTCTGGACAAGTTCATGGCCAAAGCAAAGGACACCGAGCTGTCCGACAACGCTTTGAAAGTGAAAAAGGCGATCGCAAAGTCCAGCGCGACTGCTGAAGCACTTTCCTAAGGCGTCCTAAAGTTTTTCGATGCAACCCTGGCTTAACCGCCGGGGTTGCGTCGTTTTTACATGTCGAACCTTTGCCGCATTTGCGCTAAGGAGCATGATATGTTGAACCGTTCCTTCATTGCTGTCCTGCTTGCCTTGGTGCTGGGAATAACCAGCCAAAGCATGGCGGTCGCACGCGGTGCCTCTGCTGCGACGGGGCAGATGGTGTTGTGCACGGGCACCGGACCGGTCGCGATCTATCTGGATGCCGAGGGTCAGCCGACATCGGCCCCGCATATTTGTCCTGACGCGGCGCTGAATGTCTTGGTCGATGGTGCCGTAACGCTTCTTGACCCGCCCGCGCAGTTGATTGTTTTCCGGGTATTCGTATCGCAGCCCGGTGCGCGGCAATTTGTTCGCCCGCAGCACTGGCCTGATACGCGGGCACCCCCTGTACTTGTCTAATTTAAAACTATCTTAGACATCTCAAAACACAGGAATACCCAATGAAACTTGCTTCTTTTACCCGCGCGGTCTGCGCGATTGTTCTGCTGTCCGCTGGCCCTTTGGCGGCTCAAGGCATTATGGTCAATGACGCCTATGCGCGCAGCTCGACCGCTGCCTCGACCTCTGGCGCGGCATTTATGGTGCTGATGAACCATTCGGGCAGCGATGACCGGCTGATCGGCGCATCGTCGGATGTGGCTGCAAAAGTCGAACTGCACCAGCACGCAGAAGATTCCAATGGCGTGATGCGTATGGGCGAGATCGAAGGTGGCGTGCCGATTGCAAATCACGAGACCCACATCTTCAAGCGCGGCGGCGACCACCTGATGTTCATGGGGCTAAAGCGCCCTTTGCAACAAGGCGAAATGATTAAAGTGACCCTTGAGTTCGAAAAGGCAGGTCCGGTAGATGTCGAAATCATGGTCGATCAGGATCGCAAGCCAGAGCATGGCGCGATGGACCATAGCAAAATGAACCACGGCAAGATGGATCATTCCGGAGATCATTCCGGCCACGGAAAAGCATCTGACTAAGTACGATCAGGCGGCTAGAGGGCGAATTTAACTCAGCTCTGGCCGCTGCTGCCGCTGACAGCCACCCAGCAGTTCTTCCACCCAGTCTGTGACGATACGGGTGGCAGGGCCGGTACGGTGTTCGGCAAACTGATTTCCTACCGCAGAGCGTTCGAGATTCATTTCAATCGTATGCGCCCCGTTGCGGCGGGCGTCGGCGACGAACCCCGCGGCAGGATACACATTTCCCGAGGTGCCAATAGCCGCAAAAATATCCGCCTCGGCAAGATGGTCAAAAATCAACTCCATATCATAGGGCATTTCGCCGAACCAAACGATGTCAGGCCGCGCGGCGGGGGCACGGCATTTCGGGCAAGGATCACCGGGGGCCATCACCATGGGGGCAGGCCAGCGATGATCGCAGGCAGCACAAAGCGCGGAGTTCAGCGCGCCATGCATATGCATCACCTCTGATGCGCCACCTTGTTCATGCAGATCATCCACGTTCTGGGTCACGATCACGACTTGGCCGTCATAGTCCTTTTGCAGCTTGGCCAATGCTTTGTGCGCAGCGTTCGGCATAACCTCTGACGCCTGTTTGCGACGGGCATTATAGAAATCGACGACCAGATTGGGATCGCGCGCAAAACCTTCGGGGGTGGCGACGTCTTCGACCCGGTGCTGCGCCCACAGTCCGTCTTCTGCGCGGAATGTCTCGATGCCGCTTTCGGCGGAAATACCGGCACCGGTGAGAATGATAATCTTGCTCATCTGTACTGCCTTTCGATGTCTTTTATCATTTTATCCGTCCAGTGTATGAAAGCTGCTAGCAAGCCAGGGCATCTGCATCAGCGTCGGGGCAATCATATGCGTCTGCAACAATTGCCGCATGGTGCCCGCGATGTTTTGAGGTACAGACCCCGCCCAATCCGCACCCGCAAACAGTGATATTTGCCGCGATGCGCCCGGCGCTGGCAGCGTGTATGCCTGCAATGCGTCATGAAAGCGTTCTGCCCGACAATAACCAAAGGGGGTTGTAATCGCCCAGCCGATCCCCCGTGCGACCATTGCCATCAGTGCCAGATGGCTGCCGATCTCGAACTGTGAGGCCAAGGTAATAGAGCTGCGTGCCAGATGATTGCTGATCTGCTCTGCAATCATTTGATCGGCGTCGTACCGAATAAAGGGCAAGGAGGATTGTCCCGACAAAAGATCCGCAGGCGGCGCGGCGTTGTCACGCGGCGCGACAATAATAAAGGGGTCGCGCGCGAGGGGGATTTCAATCAGCCCGCTCTTGGCATCCCCGCTGGTGGCGGCGATGGCCATGTGCAAGGTTTTGTCTTGAACGGCTTGGATCAAATCCTTGCTGCCATCGGTGATCATTCGAAACCGGCAATCCGCCATGCTGTCTGCCAATATGGTGGCAAGGCGTGGCGTCAGATCATTCTCGAAATCATCAATGACGCCAAGGCTTAGATCCGACAGATTGGCCAAGTCCATGACCGTCAGTTCAGTTTGCGCCAACCGCAACTGCACCAATGCAGCACTTGCATGTTTTAGAAAGTTTTCGCCCTGCGGGGTCAGGCGCATCGGGCGGCGGCTGTGATCCATCAAGGGCGCGCCAATGGCCGCCTCTAGGTTGGTCATTTGTTGGCTGACGGCAGGTTGGCTAAGGCCGGTCGCCGCCGCGGCTTGGGCGACGGATCCCGTGCTAGCCAATGCCTCGAACACTTCGATGCCGCGCAGTGTTACACCTTTTTTGAACATCGTAGTCGCCTTTTGACAGTTTTCAGTTTTCAAAACCGCTTTTGGATGGGTCGTTGCTGGCTGGCCTTGTCGTGCCTATAGATTCAGGAAATCAAAATAGAGCGTTTCGGGTCATTTGACCATTGAAGCGGCTACAGAACAAGCGCAGGATTACCGTGAACTCTGACAGAGACCGAAGCGATGAAAATAGCCACAGCCGCCTATCCCCAAGATATCCTGACCAGTTGGGCCCATTTCGAAGACAAGCTGGCCAATTGGGTCGCAACCGCCGCTGGAAACGGGGCCGATCTGTTGGTTTTCCCTGAATATGGCGCGATGGAACTGGCTACGCTGGCAGGGCTGGACGTTGCGGGTGATCTTGAGGCATCGCTATTTGCCGTGTCTGACCGGCTGCCTGACGCGGATGCCCTGCACCAGCGGTTGGCGGCTGAATACGGGGTGCATATTGTTGCTGCATCGGCACCCGCCGCGACGGCCACACGGCCCGTGAACCGCGCGCGGTTGATTACGCCGGATGGCAAGATCGGCGTGCAAGACAAACAAATCATGACCCGTTTCGAGCGCGAGGTTTGGGGCGTGGTCGGCGGCAACCCCTTGCAGGTTTTCGAGACGGCGATCGGCAAGATTGGCATCTTGATCTGCTACGACAGCGAATTTCCACTTTTGGGTCGCGCGCTGGCCGATTGCGATATTATCGCCGTTCCTAGCGTCACCGAAGCCTTGGCCGGCTATTGGCGCGTGCGCATCGGGTCCATGGCCCGCGCGCTTGAGAATCAGTGCATCACGGCCATGTCTTCTTGTGTCGGGCCTGCCGATTGGTCCGAGGCATTGGGCGATTCCTATGGGGCGGGGGGCATCTTTTGCCCGCCTGACGTTGGGTTTCCGTCAACGGGCGTGCTGGCTGCGGCGCAGATTAACGTGCCCGGTTGGACCTATGCCGAGGTGGATATCGCACAGATTGCCAATGTGCGCGCCGATGGTGTTGTGTTGAACCGCAGGCACTGGGCAGATCAAGCTGGCCGCGATAGCGTGGCGATAAACACGTCTTTGCTGTGAATAGGTCTTGAAAAAAGGGAAAATTGCGCCCATTTAAGCCTGCGCTCTGCATTTGCAGGGCAAAGTGTTCAAGGAGAGACCATGGCTAAGGAAGACACGCTCGAATTCCCCGGTATCGTCAAGGAACTCCTGCCGAATGCGACATTCCGGGTCGAGCTTGAAAACGGCCATGAGATTATCGCACATACGGCAGGAAAAATGCGCAAAAACCGCATTCGTGTTCTGGCAGGCGACAAAGTACAGGTGGAAATGACCCCCTATGATCTGAGCAAAGGCCGGATCAATTATCGCTTTAAATAACGTGCTTTACCGAGAACCTTCGGGTTCGCGGTTGGCGCTTTGGGTTTGCATATGACCTTTATCCTCGGATCAGGCAGTCCGCGCCGCAAGGAATTGCTGGCGCAAATTGGCGTTGTGGCCGATGATATTCGCGCGCCCGATATTGACGAAACCCCGCAAAAAGCCGAATTGCCGCGCCTCTATTGTGCGCGCATGGCCCGTGAAAAGGTGGCGGCAGTGCAAGCGGAGGCGGATGATATTGTGCTGTGCGCCGATACCACCGTTGCTGTTGGCCGCCGCATTCTCGGCAAACCCGAAAATGCAGATGAGGCCGCCAGTTTCCTGCGGCTGATGTCGGGGCGTCGTCACAAGGTGATCACAGCCGTTGCGGTGAAACGCGGCGACAAGCTGTGGGAACGCGACGTGGTTAGCACCGTGCGCATGAAACGGTTGTCTGATGCGGAATTGGCCGCCTATCTTGCCACCGGCGATTGGCAGGGCAAGGCCGGCGGCTATGGCATCCAAGGCCCCGCAGGCGCGTTGATCCCGTGGATCAGCGGATCATTTACCGGCATCGTGGGTCTGCCCCTTGCCGAAACCGCAAACCTGCTGCGTGCAGCGGGATACATCTTTGACGGAGAGACATCATGAAAGGTCGCACGATCATTCTGGACCATCTGGGCGACGTCGAGGCCGCCGCGTTGATGGTGGATGGCAAGCTGGACGATCTGCTGGTCGACAGCGATGGCCCGCGCCCCGGTACGATTTACCGTGCGATTGCTGACCGTCCCGTCAAAGGGCAGGGCGGTATGTTCCTGAAAACGCCTGACGGGTCTGCGTTTTTGCGCCAGATCAAGGGACTTGCGCCCGGCCAGCCGATCTTGGTTCAGGTGTCTGGATATGCCGAACCCGGCAAAGCGATCCCCGTCACCCAAAAACTGCTGTTCAAAAGCCGCTATGCAATCGTGACGCCCGGCGCACCCGGCACCAACATTTCGCGGTCCATCCGTGACGAAGAAGAACGTGACCGCCTGCTTGAGGTCGCACACGAGGCCGCCCAAGGTGCGACCCATGGTCTGATCTTGCGGTCGTCCTGTGCGGGTGCGGATGGCGATGACATTGCCGATGACATTGATGCGATGCTGACCCTTGCCGACAAGGTGCTGGGCGATGAAGCGGCAGAGATGGAATTGCTTGCCGAAGGCGATGGCCCGCATATTCTGGCGTGGCGCGATTGGGTGGCCCCCGCCGATGTAGTGACCGAGCCCGGCAGCTTTGATGCGCACGGTGTGCTGGACGATGTCGAAGCCCTACGGCAGCCTCGGGTTCAGCTTGAGGGCGGTGCGTCGATGTTCGTTGAGCCGACCCGCGCTTTGGTTGCCGTTGATGTGAACACCGGTGCGGATGTGTCGCTGGCTGCGGGGATCAAGGCGAACATGTCTTGTGCCCGTGCCCTGCCGCGTGCCCTGCGCATTCGTGGGCTGGGCGGACAAATCACCCTTGATCTGGCCCCCATGCCCAAGAAAGACCGCCGTCCGTTCGAGACCGCCTTGCGTCAGGCATTCCGTACGGATGATGTCGAAACCACCTTGATCGGGTGGACGCCATTGGGCCACTATGAGTTGCAGCGCAAACGCGCACGCCTGCCCATAGCCGAGGTTCTAAAGTGAGCTGCCCGATCTGTTCAAATGATACGTCTCCGGCCTATCGCCCCTTTTGTTCGCGCCGCTGCGCCGACATTGATTTGGCGAAGTGGATGAACGGCAGTTACGCCGTGCCCAGCCGTGACCCAGAAGACATTGAGGCCGCGATTGACGCCACCGAGGCTGCGTTGAACGCACCCGCCAAGCCCCACTGACGACTACGCAGATAAGCAAGTCTCGCGGACGGTTTGCGCGATCTGCTTTAGCTGCCCCGCAAGCGGGTTTGTTTTGCGCCACACCATCCCAATTGTCCGCGACGGGCGCGGCGCCGGCAAACGTGCGATGGATACTTCGGCTGATCGGGTTTCAATCGGGACAGCCATATCGGGAATAAGCGTCACCCCGATCCCTGCGCTGACCATCTGGACCAGCGTTGACAGTGAACTCCCCTCCATCAAGTCACGCGGAACGGCGGATGGCATGCTGCAATAGGACAGCGCTTGATCGCGAAAACAATGCCCCTCTTCCAGCAAAAGCAGGCGCATTTCGCGCAGCAATTGGGAATTCGGCACGGGTTTGTCTTGGTCTTCGTTCGGGCGTACCAATACGAATTCTTCGTCCAGCAGCACTTCTTCATGCAAGGTCGGCTCTGAAATCGGCAGGGCGACGATTGCTGTGTCCAGCTGTCCACCCAACAACCCTTCGATCAGCTTTTGCGTGACCGCTTCGCGCGGGCGCAGATCAAGGCCCGCGTAATCTTGGGACAGGCATTTGATAAAACGGGGCAGGAAATAAGGCGCGACCGTCGGGATAATACCAAAACGCAATCGCCCGATCAGCGGGCTGTGCGAGGCGCGCGCTAGATCGCCCAATTCGTCCATCGACTGCAGTATTTCCCGCGCCCGCGCGACAAAGGTTTCGCCAAACCCGGTAAGGCGCAGCTGCTTTGCCGAGCGTTCCACCAGCGGCGTGCCAACCATGTCTTCCAACGCTTTGATCTGTATGGATAAGGCGGGCTGCGAAATGCCACAGTCATCAGCCGCCCGGCCAAAGTGATGATGCCGTGCCAATGCTTCGAAATAGCGCAAGTGTTTGATCGTAATGTCCATAATCTTTAGTTATCACGGTGATTAGAAAATGCAATTTTTCTTAATGTGCTGGATGGTGTAGGACTGCGGCCAAGCAGTGACGATGGTTGCATCATGCTGACATCCTGTTGGAGCGATGTTTTGATGCCCGCAACCACGGCACCACGCGGAAAAACAAATACCTAAAACACCAATCGGAGATGGACATGGACGGAAATGATAACGGTTCAATGGGCAAATGCCCGGTAATGCACGGCGGCAATACGGCCAGCAAATCCTCTGTGATGTCTTGGTGGCCTAATTCGCTGAACCTCGACATTTTGCACCAGAAAGACAGCAAGACGAATCCGATGGATTCGGACTTTGATTATCGCAAAGAGGTTCAAAATCTTGACGTTGAGGCGCTTAAGCAAGACCTGCACGCGTTGATGACGGATAGCCAGGAATGGTGGCCTGCAGACTGGGGCCACTATGGCGGCTTCATGATTCGTATGGCGTGGCACTCCGCCGGGACATACCGCTTGGCCGATGGCCGTGGTGGCGGCGGCACAGGCAGCCTGCGCTTTGCGCCTTTGAACTCGTGGCCGGACAACGTCAGCCTTGATAAAGCACGCCGCTTGTTGTGGCCCATCAAAAAGAAATACGGCAACAAGCTTAGCTGGGCCGACTTGATGATCCTTGCGGGCAACATCGCATATGAATCGATGGGCCTGAAAACGTTTGGTTTCGCCTTTGGCCGCGAAGACATCTGGCACCCGGAAATCGACACCTATTGGGGTGCCGAAAAAGAATGGCTGGCGGACAGTGATGGCCGCTATGAAGATATGGAAAACCCCGCATCGATGGAAAACCCCTTGGCCGCTGTGCAAATGGGCCTGATCTATGTGAATCCAGAAGGGGTGAACGGCCAGTCCGACCCGATCAGATCGGGTTTGCACGTCCGTGAAACATTCAAGCGGATGGCGATGAACGACGAAGAAACCGCAGCGCTGACCGCTGGCGGTCACACCGTTGGTAAATGTCACGGTAATGGCGATGCTGGCACTCTGGCGGCCGAACCAGAAGCAGGCGAAATCGAAACGCAGGGCTTTGGCTGGGGCAACCCAAAGGGCACCGGCACGGCCAGCATGGCGATCAGCAGCGGTATTGAAGGGGCGTGGACAACTGACCCAACTAAATTCGATATGGGCTATTTCAAACTGCTGTTCGGCTATGAATGGGAGCTGAAGAAAAGCCCCGCCGGCGCGTCGCAGTGGGAACCGATCGGCATCAAGGAAGAAGACAAACCTCTTGATGCGAGCGACCCGACGATCCGTCGTAACCCGATCATGACGGACGCCGATATGGCGATGAAGATGGACCCGATCTATCGCGAGATTTGTGAACGGTTCATGGCCGATCCCGAGTATTTCAAGGACACGTTCGCACGTGCTTGGTTCAAATTGACCCACCGCGACATGGGCCCCAAAGAACGCTATCTTGGACCCGACGCGCCCCAAGAAACGCTGATCTGGCAGGACCCGGTTCCCGCAGGCAACACCGGCTATGATGTCGAAGCCGTCAAGGCGCGCATCGCAGACAGCGGCTTGTCACTGGAAGAAAAGGTATCAACTGCTTGGGACAGCGCACGCACGTATCGCGGTTCTGACATGCGCGGCGGTGCCAATGGCGCACGCATTCGTCTGGCCCCCCAGAAAGACTGGGAAGGCAACGAACCTGCGCGTCTTGCCAAGGTTCTTGGTGTGCTGGAAGGCATTGCAAACGACACCGGTGCAAGCATCGCTGACGTGATCGTTCTGGCAGGTAGCCAAGGGGTCGAAGACGCGGCGAAAGCTGCCGGTTTCGACATTTCGGTTCCGTTCATCCCGGGTCGCGGCGACGCCACAGACGAGATGACCGATGCCGCATCCTTTGAACCGCTTGAGCCTTTGGCAGACGGCTACCGCAACTGGATGAAGAAGGACTATGTGACCAGCCCCGAAGAAATGATGCTGGATCGCACACAGCTTATGGGCCTCACCGCCCCTGAGATGACAGTCTTGATCGGTGGTATGCGCGCCATGGGGACAAACTATGGCGGCACCAAGCATGGTGTGTTCACAGACCGTGTTGGCGCGTTGACACCTGATTTCTTCGTCAACCTGACAGACATGCGCTACTCTTGGCATCCTGTCGAGGGCGGTATCTATGAGATTCGGGAACGTGGCACCGAGAATGTGAAATGGACAGCAACCCGTGCGGATTTGGTGTTCGGCTCGAACTCGATCCTGCGGTCCTATGCCGAAGTCTATGCCCAAGACGGCAATGCCGAGAAATTCGTCAAGGATTTCGTAGCGGCTTGGGTCAAAGTCATGAACGCTGACCGCTTCGACGTCGCGGCATAATTCTGCCCCCACCCCCGCGCTGCTTACCCTTAGCGGCGCGGGGCATTTTTTTGGATAATACCCAATCGGACATCATGCATTGATGTCGTCAGCAAATGATCCGCTAAATCAAGCGGGGGCTTTAGCTGGCACTTATTCAGCATGTATTTTGGAACGCAATGACACATAGCTGATCAACAATCAGCACGGGCGGGTCGCTGACGTTCTTACAACAATGTTCAGAAGAGTAGTGGCTGGGATGGTAGGATTCGAACCTACGATCTACTGTACCAAAAACAGGTGCCCTACCGCTAGGCCACATCCCATCACTGGCCGTTATTTAGTCCGGGATTGAGGATGGTGCAAGACCTGAATGGAGAAAAATGCACTGTTTTTCCCCGAAACTTATTCGTTTGCGGCTTCTTCGGTAAGCAAGTCATCCTCGGTACCGGCGCGCTCTTGGTCGACAATCTGCTCTAGTGCTTTCTCGGCGTTTGCTTCGACGTCTTGTGGGGCCGTAGGAGCCGGTGTTGTCGATACACGCTGCGTTTTAGGTTCGGGCTCGTCCGCGGTGGCTTGCACAGGGTTGACCACGCGGTAGGTGGGCTCTGGCATGGCGTAACCGGCGTGCTCAAAGGCGGTAATCATCTGGCGAATAGCCTCGCCGCGGGCAAGGTTAATGCTGGTATCTGTCTGATCCACCCAAGCGGTGAATTGCAGTGAAATGGTGCTGTCGCCTACGGTTTCGATCCAAACGCTGGGTTCTGGTGTCTTTAGAACAAAGGGCAGCACCAGTAGTGTTTCTAGCCCCAGTTGGCGGGCTGCCGCGAAATCCGTGTCGGGGGCCATGCCCAGCTCGAATGCGAAACGGCGCTCTGCGTTGCGGGTGAAATTCACAATGCGGGCCTTGAAAACGGTCGAATTGGGGATGCGGATGTGATTGCCGTCAAAACTCAGCAGAATCGTGGCGCGGCTGGTCAGGCGAATCACTTTGCCGGTGTCGCCTTCGATCTCGACGGTATCGTTGGGGCGAAAGGGTTGGCGCACCGATAGCATGATGGAGGCGATGAAATTCTCGACCGTATCCCGCACCGCAAATCCGATCGCGAGGCCTGCGATCCCCGCCGCGCCCAAGATGCCAGATAGCAGCGCCGTCGCGCCAACAATATCAAGCGCCAAAACCAAGGCGGCAATGATAAACACCAGCCTGATAACTTGGCGATATATGTCCGCGATGAACGCATTCGGGGCCAGCCTGTCCCAAGGCTGCTGCCATCTGGCGATGAAAAACCCAAGGACGACGACAAGCAAAAAGATCGCCAGCGCGACACCGGCAAGCGGCAAAAACGATACGGTTTGGGCCATGCGGGCTCTGAAACGGTCCAGCGCCGGGTTCAGGCGTTGCGTGACATCCGTGGTTTCCGAAGTCTCGTTTTCGATGGCTACAATGCCCTCGATCCGCCCGACCAGATCGGTCAACTGCTTGGCCGCTTGGGCATCAACGGTGGTTCCCGTCAGGGTCACGATCCCAGCAGAGACAGCGACATCGACGCCGTCATAGCCATCCAGTTCGGCAATGATTTCGCGGATACGCTTTGCTATGGCGCGGTCACCGGCGGCGCTTTCTTCTACGGTGATTGCGCCGGTGGGGTGAACCGTGTTGTTTTGTGCTGCCACGCTTAGGGGCAACGACAGGCAAAGAAACAACGCAAGATATTTCATAGGAGGTCTCCTGAGGCGCAAGCCGTGCTATCTGCCGGATACTGTGACGTATTGCGCGATTTCTTTCAAAGAAATCGGCCCGGAATTTTTGAAAAATTCCGTCTCGCGTTGATATTTTACGCCGAACAATCCACCAAAATAGCACCCGTTCTCGCACCGGCTTCTACGGCCTCATGGGCGCGGACTGTTTCTGACAAGGGGAAGATCTGTTCAACCGGACACTCAAGCGCGCCCTCGGCAAGTGCCTGATGCACCCTATCGATCGCGACCCGGCGTTGGGTCTCCGTCAAAAGATAAACCAGAATGATGTCGATGGTGACCGCTTTGAAAAGCAGCGGCAAGAACGGCAGGGCTGGGTTCATTTCTTTGGCCGATCCATAGGCGGCGATGCGACCGTTTGGTTTGATCACCTCGGCATCCAGCTCGATGTTTACGCCGAACTCTACCTCGATCACCGTATCGACCGGCTTGCCGTCATTGGCGGCCAACACCTGTTCCAACAAATCGTCTGCGGCATAATCAAGCACGACATCTGCCCCGGCTTTCTTGGCGCGGCTGGCACTATCTTTGCCGGTGGTGGCGATCACGCGCGCGCCTGCCCATTTGGCCAGTTGAACGGCCAGATAACCTACGGTACCTGCACCGCCTTGGATCAGCATTGTCTGGCCTTTGACGTCCTCGCCGTTAAATACGGCGTGGCAGGCGGTAAGGGCAGGGATGCCAAAGCTTGCTGCGGCTTCAAAGGACACATCATCGGCCAGATCGACCGCTTGAGCGGAGGGCAGTGCAATATGAGTTGCGGCTGTGCCAAAGGGGCGCTGCCACTGACCGTTCCAAATCCAAACGCGTTTTCCAATCCGCGCGGCATCAACGCCTTCGCCCACAGCCTCGATCACGCCCGCGCCGTCACTGTGGGGAATAACCTGATCAAAGGGGGGCTTTGTCATGCCCGGTCTGCCGCGCCGAGATTTGACATCTGACGGATTCACGCCGGACATCGCCAAACGTACCAGGACTTCTCCCCGCGCGGGGGCAGGCGTTGTCATTTCGGTCAGTTTCAGAACATCGCGGGCCTCGCCCAGGGTAGAATAGGTGATCGCGCGCATGGGATATGTCCTTCGTATTTTTAAATGTCATCGGGGGCGGCCCGCATGGTAACTCTAGTCGCGTATCTCGCGGGCGCCAACGCCCCAAAGTCGTGCCTTGGGGGCCCAGCCCTTGTACCCACCTGCGCGCAAGAAGCACCATTCAAGGCTGCATTGCCCCAGTCGTGCGATTGCGCCGACTTCGAATTCTGCGATAACGGGCGCATTCGGATCAGGGCGCGTCAAGAGCTTCAGTTTGTCTTGTTCAATCAGCACGGTACGTGTGCCGGACAGCAACGAATAATGTACCCAGCCGCCCATGCCATCTCGGTCTTCGACGCGGCGCCAATGGCCATGCTCGGCGGTGATGCGCAAAGGCATGTCGCGATGTTTGAATACCCAGTCGATCCGATGTGTCAGGGACGGGCCGCGCCGCACATTGCCTTCGGCGGCCTTCATCGACACGAACCGGGGTAGGGGCAGATTGGTGACCTGGCCAACCTCCTCTGCCGCGTGGGCGGTGCTGAAAGCCAATTGAATCGATACAAGCGCCCCCATCAGGGCGATACGGAACCTGGGTGTCATGATAGCCTGCCTGGTCTTGGGTCGTTGATTTTGTGCTCTTTTACGCCGCGAAGTTCTTGTGCCTGGTCGCCGCTTGGGACACCATGCCATCAAGCAAAGCGCAAAGCCAGATTTGGGAGGCTCAAAATGTCGAAGCAACCGCTAAGTGTTGTAGTCACGCGACGGTTGCCGGAGGTCGTTGAAAAGCGACTATCGGAACTTTTCAAGGTGACATTGCGCGAAGATGACACGCCCATGACCCGTGCCGAGCTGGTCCAAGCGATGAAGTCGGCGGATGTTCTGGTGCCCACGGTCACGGATGAAATTGACGCGGCGCTTTTGGCGCAAGCGGGCGATCAGCTGAAATTGATCGCGAATTATGGTGCAGGTGTTGACCATATTGATGTCACCACGGCCCGCCAGCGCGGCATTCTGGTGTCCAACACCCCCGGTGTTCTGACCGATGATACCGCCGATATGACAATGGCGCTTATTCTGGCCGTGACCCGCCGCATGTCCGAGGGCATGGCGCAAATGCAATCTGGCGACTGGAAAGGCTGGGCCCCCACCGCTTTGCTAGGTGGTCGGATCAGCGGGCGCCGTTTGGGTATCCTTGGTATGGGCCGTATCGGTCAGGCCGTTGCACGCCGTGCGGCCGCCTTTGGCATGCAGGTGCATTACCACAACCGTCGCCGTTTGCGCCCCGAGATCGAAAAAGATCTGGGTGCGACCTATTGGGAAAGTCTTGACCAGATGGTGGCGCGTATGGATGTGCTCAGCATCAACTGTCCGCACACCCCCAGCACCTTTCACCTGATGAACGCCCGCCGTTTGAAACTGATGAAGCCCGAGGCGGTAATCGTGAACACCTCGCGGGGTGAGGTGATTGACGAAAATGCCCTGACGCGGATGTTGCGCGCAGGGGAATTGCAGGGCGCTGGTCTGGACGTTTATGAGCACGGAACCGATATCAATCCGCGCCTGCGCGAGCTGGATAACGTGGTTTTGCTGCCCCATATGGGATCGGCCACGCTGGAAGGCCGGGTCGAGATGGGCGAGAAAGTAATTATTAACATCAAGACGTTCGAAGATGGCCACCGTCCACCGGATCAGGTTGTTCCCTCAATGTTATAATCCATTTTAACAGACGGAGTTTCCCCAATGCGCATGACCCTGACAGCTTTAGCAGTATGTTTGGCCGGAGGGGCGCTTGCCCAACAGGCCGCCGATAGCGTCGCGCCAGAGGCGGCGGGGGCAGGGGCGTTCGAGGCGATATCGTCCGACGTGACTGCCGCTTTTGTCGCCAAGGACGCGGGCAAACCGGTGATGGCGGAAAACTGGATGATTGCCGCCGCGAACCCTTATGCGGTTAAGGCGGGCGCGGATGTGCTGGCTGCGGGCGGCACGGCGGCGGATGCGCTGGTCGCGGTACAAACCGTATTGGGGCTGGTTGAACCGCAAAGCTCTGGCCTTGGCGGTGGGGCGTTTTTGGTCTGGTACGACGCGGCGAGCGGCGAAATCAACACCTTGGATGGCCGCGAGACGGCACCCTTGGCCGCGACACCGCAACTGTTTCAGGATGATACGGGCGCGCCGCTCAAGTTTTTTGACGCTGTTGTTGGCGGGCGCTCTGTCGGAACGCCCGGCACGCCTGCATTGTTAGAGGCGGCGCATGCCCGCTGGGGCACGCAGAACTGGGCCGATCTGCTCGCCCCCGCGATGACGCTGGCAGAAGAGGGCTTTACCGTATCGCCGCGGCTTGCCGGGCTTGTGGCCTATGATGCGGAACGGCTTGCCAAATCTGCCACCACTGCGGCGTATTTCCTGCCGGGCGGTCAGCCGATCACGGCGGGGACGATGTTGAAGAACCCCGAATATGCACGCACGCTGTCGGTCCTCGCTGATCAGGGCGCGCATGGGTTTTACACCGGCGATATCGCGGCTGATATCGTTGCCACCGTCCAAGGGGCCAAGGGCAACCCCGGCATTTTATCAGCTATGGATCTGTCGATCTATCAGGTCAGGGAACGGGCCGCCGTTTGCGCCGTCTACCGCGCACATGACGTTTGCGGCATGGGGCCGCCATCCTCGGGTGCCTTGGCTGTCGGGCAGATATTGGGCCTGCTTGACGGGTACGATCTAAGCGCCGGACCCCAAGACCCCAATGTATTACGCTTGATCGGTGACGCGTCGCGCTTGGCCTTTGCAGACCGTGGCCGCTATGTCGCTGATAGCGATTATGTACCCGTTCCCGTGAAAGGCATGCTGGACCCCAGCTATCTGGCCGAGCGTGCCAAACTCTTGTCCGGCGATGATGCGTTGCCCCAGGTTGCGCCCGGAACACCTGCCTTTGATCACGCCTTGAATTGGGCCGATGACATGGCGATTGAATTGCCCTCGACCTCGCATATCTCGATTGTGGATGGCATGGGCAATGTCGCCAGCATGACCACAACAATTGAAAACGCATTTGGCAGCCGTTTGATGGTGCGTGGCTTTTTGCTGAACAATGAATTGACCGATTTTTCATTCCGGTCCCATGTGGACGGCGTGCCGATTGCCAACAGGGTTGAGCCGGGCAAACGGCCCCGGTCCTCTATGGCACCAACGATTGTGATGAAAGATGGAAAACCCGTGCTGGCCGTCGGCAGCCCGGGCGGTAGCCGCATCATTGGCTATGTGGCGGGGGCCATCATCGCACATGTTGATTGGGGCATGGACGTGCAACAAGCAGCAAGCCTGCCGCACGCCGTGAACCGTTTCGGAACTTATGATCTGGAGGAGGGGACAGACATGGTGGTTTCGGTCGACGCGTTGGAAAACCTCGGCTACAAAACATCGACGCGGGCGCTGACATCCGGCCTGCATATGATCGCCATCGGTGACGGTCTAAGCGGCGGTGCCGATCCGCGCCGCGAAGGCATCGCCCTTGGTCAGTAACCAAGGGACGACTACATGGTACAGCCGACAGATTTGCCGAGAAACGAAACTGGCATTGCCACCGTTTTGGGCATTCTAAAACAGCAATTCGCAGAGCAGTTTCAAACCGGTCAGGCGATCCGCGAACAGCATGGTCACACCACGACCTGGATCAAAAATCAGGCACCGGACGCCGTGATTTTTGCCCGCTCAACGCAGGATGTCGCGGATGCGGTAAAAGTCTGCGCAGCACATAAAGTGCCAGTAATTGCCTTTGGCACAGGCACATCGCTAGAGGGGCACGTAAACGCGCCGGCTGGGGGCATTTCGATTGACCTGTCGCAGATGGACCGCGTGTTAGAGGTTAACGCAGGTGATCTGGATTGCCGCGTGCAACCGGGCGTTACCCGTGAGGCGCTGAACACGCATTTGCGAGATCAGGGGCTGTTTTTTCCAATTGATCCCGGTGCCAACGCATCGCTTGGCGGGATGACGGCGACACGGGCGTCAGGCACCAATGCCGTGCGCTATGGCACGATGAAGGATAACGTGATCTCGGTCGAGGCGGTGATGGCGGACGGCACTGTGATCCGCACGGCCGGGCGGGCGCGTAAATCATCTGCTGGCTATGATTTAACGCGGTTGATGGTGGGCTCCGAAGGGACATTGGGCATTATCACCGAAATTACCCTGAGACTTCAGGGCATCCCCGAGGCCATCAATTCCGCGCGCTGTTCATTTCCGAGCCTTGAAGCGGCTTGCGAAACTGTAATGAGCGTCATCCAGTTCGGGCTGCCGGTGGCCCGGATCGAGCTGCTGGATGCGATGGTGGTCAAGGCGGTGAATGGCTATTCCAAGCTGTCGCTGCCCGAAACGCCGATGTTGCTGCTGGAATTTCACGGATCGGAAGCGGGCGTGGCAGAGCAGGCGGAGACCTTTAGCATGCTGGCGGATGAAAACGGCGGATCCGATTATCAGGCGACCACCACAGTCGAGGAACGTAACAAACTGTGGCAGGCGCGTCATGACGCCTATTGGGCAATGCTGGCGCTGCGCCCCGGGTGTAAGGCTGTTGCGACGGATGTCTGTGTGCCGATCTCGCGCTTGGCCGATGCAGTGGTGGCTGCGAATGCCAAGGCGGATGAACTGGGGCTGATCGCACCGATTGTCGGCCACGCAGGCGACGGTAATTTCCACGCGTCGCTGTTGTTGGACATGGACAATGCGGATGAGGTTGCACGGGCCGAAGAATACGTCAGCTGGTTGAGCAGTTTGGCGATCTCGATGGAGGGGACCTGCACCGGCGAGCATGGCATCGGTCAGGGCAAACGCCCCTATCTGGTGTCTGAACTTGGTGCTGCTGTGGATGTGATGGGCACGCTGAAGCGCGCGTTGGACCCGGACAATATCATGAACCCCGGTAAAATCCTGCCAAACTGATCCAAAGGACGCGCTAACGCGCGACATGATGTTTGCCCCTGCATCCCGCAGGGGTGTTTGATGCCTCCGGCGGGGATTTATTTCCATTTGGAAAGGGTTTGCAGGCTGGTTTTTTGGGCCGCGTCGCATTTGGGCTGTCATGGGTCGGCTGGGCTGTGCGTTTTACGCTGGGACTGTTAATTATCGGCGCAACGTCATTCCGTCGGAGCATTGGATACATGAAAACTCAAGTCAAAGCATTGGTTGTTGGTGGCGGTGCTGTTGGCACGTCGATTGCGTATCATCTGGCCCGCGCGGGATGGGATGATGTCATGCTGCTGGAGCGTGACGAGTTGACCAGCGGATCGACTTGGCATGCGGCGGGGCTGTTGCCTTATTTCAACATGTCCTATGCCACGACGCATATTCATGATTATTCGATCAAGTTTTATAAAACGCTTGAGGAAGAGACCGGGTTGAATGCGGGTTTTGCCGTGGTGGGCAACCTCCGCATGGCGCAGACGGATGAGCGCATGGATGAATATATGCTCTATGCGGCCACTGCAGAGACATGTGGGGTACCTTATGAGTGGCTGACCCCTGATCAGATCAAGGCGAAATGGCCGTTGATCCGCACCGAGGATCTGAAGGGTGCGATCTATCACCAGACGGATGGCTATATTAACCCCGCTGATGTGACCATGGCGATGGCCAAGGGCGCGCGCCAGCGGGGCGTTGTGATTGAACGTAAATGGCAGGCGGATGCGTTTCACTGGAACGGCGAGGCGTGGGAAGTGACCGTGACCAAGATGGTCGAGCGCGGCGGTAATCTTGTGCCGTCAGACGAGCAGATCGTGATTACCGCCGAACATGTGGTGACCGCGTCGGGTAATCACGCGCAGCGCACCGCCAAGATGCTGGGCATCAAGATGCCAGCCATTCCGGTCGAGCATCAGTTTATCGTCATGGATCAGGACCCCGAGTTGGTGGCGTTCCGCAAGGGTGAGGGCAATGTGGAGCACCCGGTTATTCGCGACGCCGATGCGCAATCTTATGTCCGCGAGGAACGCGGTGGCTGGATTTTGGGGGTATACGAAAAACACGCGCCTGCGCGGTTTGAATATGGCGTGCCGGACAGTTTCCGCGCCGATTTGTTCCAGCTGGATCTGGACCGGATCGAAGACCAGTATATGGCGATGAACCATCGTATCCCGTCGGCTGAAAGCTGCGGGTTGAAGGATGATTTCAACGGCCCGATTTGTTACACGCCCGACGGCAACCCGCTGGTTGGGCCCGCACCGGGCTTGCGTAACATGTGGCTGGCCGAAGGGTTTTCATTCGGAATCACAGCGGCGGGTGGTACGGGCTATTATCTGGCGCAACTGATGGTCGAGGGCGAGGCCGAGATCGACATTGCATCGCTTGACCCCAAACGCTATGGCGATTGGATGACCACGGAATATGCCGCGCGCAAGAACGAAGAAGCGTATGAGCATGTCTATATCCTGCACCATCCGGATGAAGAGCGCCCTGCGTGTCGCCCGTTGCGCACATCGCCAGCCTATGACCGTCAGGCTGCGCGGGGGGCGCAGTTTGGCCATGTGAACGGCTGGGAACGTCCGAACTATTTCGCGCCGATGGGGTTTAATGACCACGACAGCCGGTCGTTCCGGCGCGGGGGCTGGTGGCAATATGCGGTCGAGGAGGCCAAGGCAATCCGCCAGGGCGTCGGCCTGATTGATGCAACGGCTTTTACCAAGCATCTGGTCAAAGGGCCTGGGGCGACTGAATTCCTGAACTGGTTTACCTGCAACAAACTGCCGTCGGTTGGCCGGATCAACCTGACCTATGCGCTGACCAGCCATGGCACGACACGCACGGAATATACCATCGTGCGGTTGGCGGAAGACGAATACTACCTCGTTTCGGCGGGGGCGTGGACGGCTTATGATAGCGATTATCTGCGCAAGGCGATTGCGGATAAGGCACCTGAATTCGGCTATATCGAATGCCATGATGTGACCACGCAATGGGGTGTTTTCGCCATCGCCGGGCCGAAGTCGCGCGATGTGTTGAAAGAGGTGATCAAGGACGCCGATCCGGAAACCGTACTGTCCAACAAGCGTTTCCCGTGGTTGACCATGCGCAATATCGAATTGGGTATGGTGCCGGTGCGCGCCATTCGCGTGGCCTATACCGGTGAATTGGGTTGGGAACTGCACCACCCGATTGAAATGCAAAACCATCTGTTTGATCTGCTGGAAAAGGCGGGCGAAAAGCACGGGATGAAGCTGGTCGGCGCGCGGGCGCAAAACTGGCTGCGTCAGGAGAAGTCCTATCGCGCGTTTGGCACTGAACTGGGCCGTGATGCAACGCCACTTGAGGCTGATCTGCCGCGGTTTGTGGACCTGTCCAAGGACTTCTACGGCAAGGATGCGATGCAGGAACACGGCATCCGCGCGCAATGCGTGACCTTGTTGATCGACGGGCCGGACGATGCTGATCCGTGGGGCCGCGAGGTTTTGTACCATGGTGACACGCGTGTGGGGCGTTTGACCTCGGGCGGGTATTCGGTGGCGTTCGGCAAGTCGATTGGCATGGGTTATGTCAAACCGGAACAAGCCGCGGTTGGCACCAAGCTGAAGGTCAAAATGTTTGATCAGCTGTGGGATGCCGAGGTGGTCGAGGACAGCCCCTATGACCCGAAAAACGCCACCATTCGAATGGACGGTTAACGCTCGAGCACAGGATGATTAGCGGATTTGGCGGCGCGCTAGCCAATTTTCCCAGCTGGCCGGGGAGCCTGCATATACGTTGATGTCCAGATCACCCAAGGCACCGGGCACGCGGCCCGTGCTGGTGTACTGCCAAAAGGTCCAACGCTCGTTGGGGTATTTCTCAGACGGGTGGGCGGCGGTTGAGCGCAGCCAGAACTCTGTTCCGCCCAAGCGGCCCATCTGGTTCTTTTCGTAGAAATCCGGGGTGGTATAGACAATGGGCTGCTGGCCGTAATGGGCCTTGAGAATACGCAAGAAGATTTGTGCGTTCCGGCGCACGATATTGGCTGGCGGGCGCAAGGTGCAGGTCGGGGAAAACGGGTTCCATTCCATATCCAGCACCGGCGGTAACATTCCGGGAGTTTTAGGCACGTTCTGGATGAACCACCGCGCCTGTGTTTGGGGCGTGGTACAGAAATAATAGAAATGATAGGCCCCGCGCGCGACGCCGGATCGTCCTGCACCCCGCCAGTGATCCGCGAACATTGGGTCCAGCAGATCACCCCCTTCGGTCGCTTTGATGAATGCGAAATTTACGCCATTTATGCGTGCTTGTCCCCAGTCTAGCGGGCGTTGGAACCGCGCGACGTCGATGCCGTGTACCGCATAGCTTTGCGGGGTGCGCCGTGCCCAATCATGTGGTTTGCGGTCGCTGAAGTTTGCTGTCGTTACCATGCCAAGTGGAACTGACACTGGCGGCGCTGCACAAGCGGCGAGCGCAACGGTAGTGAGCAAAACAAGGATGCGTAGGGGCGACACGGTCATGGCTTTCTCGCGATAAAGGCGAGGTTGTTGGCGGGCATTTCAACCTGATTAATCGGGCTAAGCCCCGCGTTACTAAGCCAAGTGGTGACATCCGTTGTGTCTTTATACCCAATGCTGGGATCGGCTTCGCGCAGCTCGCGATCGAATGTTGCATCCCCTTCTGAGGTTAGCTGACCCGTGCGCCGGAACGGGCCGTATAGGATGAAGCAGCCGCCGGGTGCGGTGGCAAGTGCGGCCCCGACGATCAGCCGCTGCGCGGCGTCTGTGGGAATGAGGTGCAGAAGGTTGGATAGAAAAATCAGGTTTTGTGCTGCGAACTGCGCGTGCCAGCCAGCTTGGGTCGCATCAAGCGGAACCGCGGGGGCGACGTTTTTCGCAAGTGACTGGGCGGTATAGGCATCGATGCTGGCGCGGCGTGCGGCGTCAGGTTCGGTCGGTTGCCAGTGAAGGTCTGGGAAAGCCGTTGCAAAGGCGCTGATATGCTGACCGGTGCCGCTCGCAATTTCCAAGGCCTGCCCATGCCGCGGGGCATGGTTGCCTAGTAATTCAACCAACGCGGCACGGTTGCGATCCGCAGCAGGCGCATGCAGCTTTGCATCCCCTGCGGGCAGTGCAACACTGGCGCTGGGCGGCAGTTTCGGGGTCATGGGCGCAGCCTGTCGGGGCGCAAGGCATCGACGATTTCAACAGGTAGAGGTGACAGTCGGCCCAAGGTCAGATCGGCCACCAGCTGCGATGCGGCAGGGCTGGTCTGGAAACCATAGCCCCCTTGCCCGGCGCACCAGATGAAATTGGGTTGATCAGGATCGGGGCCCAGCACAAGGGTCCGGTCAGGAGCAAAGCTGCGCAGGCCAGCCCATGTCGAGATCGGTTTTGTCAGCGGGGTCGTGACCATGTTCTGATACCGCTCCAACCCCTCGGCCAGCACCATGTCGTCGGCCCATGCGTCATGCGGTTCAACAGAGTCTTCGTCGGCAGGCGAAATGATCAGAGCGCCCGCATCAGGTTTTGCGTACCAGGTTTCGTTCACGCCAAAGAACATCGGCCAGCGCGCGGGATCATGCCCACCGGGGGCAGCGATCCGCGCCATGGACCGGCGACAGGGGGTGATCCCGACAGGCCGTATGCCCGCCATCATCGCGATCTGATCGGCCCAAGCGCCGGCGGCGTTGACGATTTTGTCGGCGCGCAATGTATCGCCCCCCGCTATAACCGTCCAACCTTGCGGCGTGCGGGTGATGCCGGTCACTGGCTGGTTCGTCAGAATGCTGCCGCCGTTGCTGCGCAGGGTTTTGGCGAAATCCTGCATTAGCCGATCCGTATCAATGTCGTGCGCATCGGCGTGGTAGCCTGCAAAAGCCACCTTATTAGGATCAAGGACCGGCACCATCTTTAGCGCGTCGGACGGGGTGATCCGCTCCAATCCCATCGTGATCAAATCGTCGTTTAAGGCGGCTTCCTCGTGCGTGTCAGCGATGATCATCAAGCCGCGCTGCGTCAGATATCCGCCGTTGGCGTCGCTTAGATAGTCGACACTTGCACGGTTCAGCGCTTGGACAGACGGCGCGCCATAATTCTGTTCAATCAACGCTGCAGAGCGCCCCGAGGCGTGATAGCCAAGCGCCTTTTCCCCTTCGATCAGAGTTACATCGGCGTCGTCTGACAGGCGGGCAGCGGCAGAAATACCCGCAATGCCGCCACCGATGACAATGATCTTTGTCATGACTGTTCTTCGATCCGATCCGTGGCCGGGGGCGGTGTGGGGGAAAGGGCCGTGACCTTGGCATAAACATCGGCGGGCATGTCATAGGTGATAGCCGCAAGCGATGGTGCCAATTGTTCCGCCGACCGGGCCGAAATGATCGGCGATGGCCCCGTGGGATGCGCCGCGACCCATGCAACGGCCAATGTCGCGGGATGCATGCCCATGTCTGCGGCCAGATCGGACAGGCCCACTGCCGCTTGGTGCATCACATCTGGTGCATAGCGCGCGGCATAGCGGTCGTCTTGGGTCAGACGGCCCGCTTCGCCCTTGGCGTATTTTCCGGTCAGCAAGCCGCCCCCAAGCGGGGAATAGGGCGCAACAAGAATGCCCAGATCATCTGCCATTGGCAGAATCTCGACCTCGGCCTGACGTTTCACCAGATTATACATCGGTTGGATCACCGCGATATCCAGATCGAATTTCGCGGCGATACCGGCGGCCTTGACGACCTGCCACGCGGCAAAGTTTGACAGACCAATTTTGCGAATGTGGCCTGCTGTTTTCAGCTCGGCCATGGTTTGAAAGGTCTCGTGCATGTCGGTGTCGGGGTCAAAGCGATGCAGGTACAGCACATCAAGAGTGTCCAGCTTCATCCGGCTGCGCGACATCTCGCAGGATTGCAGCAGATTAGCCCGACCAGACCCGCCATCATAGGCGGCTTTGGTTGCGATGATCAGGTCATCGCGGCGATCCCCTAGAAAACTGCCAAGCAGCGTTTCCGAGGCCCCGCCGGTATAGACATGGGCCGTGTCGAAATGGGTGATACCCGCATCAAGGCAGGCGTCGAACATGGCGCGCGATGCATCGGCATCGGCGCGCCCGCCAAATTGCATGGTGCCAAAAGCAAGGCGGCTGGCGGGGGTGCCGTTGGGGCTGGTCAGGGTCTGTTTCATCCGCAAACCGTGCCACGGCACGCCCGCCTTCGCAACGGCGATCTTAGTCGTTCATCGCCCCCTTTTCAGTGGCGCGTTGATAGGCCGGGCGGGCGTGGATCATGTCGACGAAACCGGCCAGTGCCGGATAGCGCGCTGCCCCGTCACCGTCGCGCATCGCGATCTCGGCGGGAAAGCTGAGCATGATATCCGCTGCTGACAGGCTGTCTTGGACAAAATGGCCGGACGGGCGCACAAGGCTGTTCATATAGCTAAAGTGACTGTGCAGTTCGTCCTTGATGCGGGGGTGTAGCGGCGCACCGGCATCGCCCAAGCGGCTGACGTAAAGGTTCAACAAGATCGGCGTCATTGCGGAGCCTTCGGCGAAATGCATCATTTCGAGGTGCTGCAGATAGGCGGGGGTATCTTGGTCGGGGATCATTTGCGGCGCAAAGCGCGCACATAGCGTTTCGGTGATTGCCGCGCTTTCGGCGACCAACACTTCGTCGATTTCCAGCATCGGCGATTTGCCCAAAGGGTGCACCAGTTTCAGCTCGGGTGGGGCAAGGTTTGTGACAGCGTCACGTTTGTAGGGAACGATCGTATAAGGCTGTTCGATTTCCTCGAGCAGCCACAAAATACGGTGAGAGCGGGACCGATTAAGGTGGTGGATTTTTATCATGGCCCGACGATAGCGTTTTACTGCGCAATGGGTAGTGCAATGATGCGCAGCTTGTCCCGAGATCACCGCAGAGCCAGACATTTGCAGCCAACCATGACACAGATCAATGTCTGCGATGCATCAATCCGCGATATATGCGGAAAATGGGATGTGTTTATGGATCTGACATCAGTCATCGAAGTGTTGGGCGAGCCCGGGGTTTCTGCCTTGGCTGGCGTTGTGACCGGTATCATCTTTGGCATATCCGCCGAACAAAGCCGGTTCTGTCTGCGCGCCGCCGCGGTCGAAGTCGCGCGCGTAACTTTGGGGCCGCGCATGGCGGTATGGCTTTTGACCTTTTCAACCGGGCTGCTGTGGACGCAGGTGATGCACGCCACCGGTGTCATTGATCTGGGCACCAGCCGTTGGCTTGCGTCCCCCGGCACGATTTCAGGTGCTGTGATCGGTGGCGTGATCTTTGGCGTCGGGATGATCCTTGCGCGCGGATGTCCCGGGCGGTTGCTGGTTCTGGGGGCAACGGGAAACCTGCGCGCGATCCTGTCCGGCCTTGTCTTTGCCGTCGTTGCACAGATGAGCCTGGAAGGCGCATTGTCCCCCTTGCGCGAATGGATATCGGGCGGATGGATCACCCACGGGCCAAATCCGAACATCCTGTGGGCATTGCACCTTCCGACCGCCAGCGGCATTGCGATAGGTATCGGCTTTGCGGCTTTGGCGCTTGGCATTGCATTTCATAATCGGGTGTCTTGGATCGTGCTTTTGTTCGGCTGCGGTGTCGGGTTTTCGGTCGCCGTGGGCTGGTATCTTACGTATACGCTTTCGCAGATTAGTTTTGATCCAGTGCCGGTAGGCAGTTTGACCTTTTCCGGACCGTCTGCGGATACGCTGATGTATCTGCTATCTGCCAATTCCGTGCTGGAATTCGATGTGGGCCTTATTCCTGGCGTGGCCGTGGGGGCGTTTATGTCGGCACTTATGGCGCGGCGGTTGTTCTGGCAGGGATGGGATGGCGCACGGTCGATGCAGCGCTATCTGACAGGGGCCGCGATGATGGGCTTTGGTGCGATGACAGCGGGCGGTTGTACCATCGGGGCAGGCGTGACCGGCGGGTCGACCTTTGCCCTGACCGCATGGGTGGCTTTGCTATCCATGTGGTTGGCAGGAATGGCAGCAGACCGGTTAATCGACTACAGAGCCCGACGATAGTTACACCAAACAGCGCTGGCATAAAAAAAGGCCCCGCATAAGCAGGGCCTTTTAAAACTTCAAAAGCGGGTCCGATTAGTTCGGGATGTCGCCTGTGATGCCCTCAACGTAGAAGTTCATCCCAGCAAGTGTGCCGTCATCAGCTGTTTCGCCCTCGGCCAAAAAGTCAGAGCCGTCCTGCTTTTTCAGCGGGCCGGTGAACGGGTGGTAGGAACCGTCGGCAATGGATGCTTTCAGTGCCAATGCTTCGGCTTTCACATCTGCAGGTACTGCATCTGTGATTTCGCCGATGCCAACCATGCCAGCGCCGATGCCGTCCCATGTGTCGGTCGACGCCCATGTACCATCCATTACGGCCTTGGTGCGTGCGACATAGTAAGGTGCCCAGTCATCGATGATCGAAGAGACACGGGGCATAGGTGCATATTGCCCCATGTCCGACGCCTGACCAAAGGTGATCACGTTGCCTGCTTCTTGGGCCGCCGCCTGAGGTGCTGTGGAATCGGTGTGTTGCAACACAACATCTGCGCCTTGTTCGATCAGTACGTTTGCCGCATCCGCTTCTTTTGCGGGGTCGAACCATGTGTAGGCCCAAATGATCTTGAATTCGACGTCGGGGTTAACCTTTTTGGCGTGGATAAAGGCCGAGTTGATGCCGCGAATAACTTCGGGGATCGGGAAGGACCCGATATAGCCGACGATGTTCGACTTGGTCATCTTGCCCGCGATGTGGCCCTGAATGGCGCGACCTTCGTAAAAACGTGCGGAGTATGTAGAAACGTTATCGGCGCGCTTGTAACCGGTTGCGTGTTCAAATTTCACGTTTGGAAATTTGGCCGCAACATTGATTGTTGGGTCCATATAACCAAAAGACGTGGTGAAAATCAGATCAGCACCGTCCAGCGCCATCTGCGTCATCACACGCTCGGAATCGGGACCTTCTGCGACGTTTTCAACATATACGGTTTCGACCTTATCGCCAAATTCGGCTTCAACGGCCAAACGGCCTTGGTCGTGCTCGTATGTCCAGCCGCCGTCGCCCACTGGGCCGACGTAGACAAAGCCGACTTTGGTCTTGTCATCGGCATAAGCACCGCCGGCAAGACCGATCGCCAGCGCAGCGCTGGCGAGGAGTGTTGATAGTTTCATAACATATTCCCCTGAGTATTCTGCCCTTTTATAGGGCATTTTGAAGTGTGACCCCGTTATGACGAGGCATGGAAAGTGCGGCCAAGCGATGCCGGAGCACTGCTTTTATCCGCGGAAAGAACCACCAGCACAAGGATGGTGATGATATAGGGCGACATTGCCAGATACTCGACCGGAATGGCAACGCCTGCACCTTGCAGATTTAACTGCAACTGGGTGATTCCGCCAAATAAATAGGCACCCAGCAGCAGACGCCATGGTTTCCAGCTGGCAAACACGACTAAGGCCAGCGCAATCCAGCCCACACCGGCGGTCATGCCTTCGGTCCATTGGGGGACGCGGATCAGGCTGATATAGGCCCCGCCCAACCCCGCGCAGGCCCCGCCGAACATGATCGCCAAGGTTCTGATGCGCACAACCTTATAGCCAAGCGCATGTGCCGCATCATGGCTTTCGCCGACGGCACGCAGGATCAATCCGGCGCGTGTGAATTTCAACATCGCCCATACGGCGACGACCAAAGCGAACCCAAGATACAGAATAATATCATGCGAGAATAAAATCGGTCCGATAACCGGGATGTCATGCAAGGGGCCAAAGTTCACTTCAGCTAGACGTGGTGGTTTGATCCCGACATAGCTTTGGCCCAGCAGTGCGGAAAACCCCAGCCCGAACAGCGTCAGCGCCAGCCCCGATGCCACCTGATTGGCCAGGGTGATCTGGGTCAAAAACGCAAACAACAGGCTTAGCAGGGCACCGCCCAAGGCCGCCGCAGCAAATCCCAGCAGGGGCGACCCGGTTTCCACGGCGGTGGCAAAACCGCAAATGGCCCCCATGATCATCATGCCCTCGACGCCAAGGTTCAAGACGCCTGATTTCTCAACGACCAGTTCCCCCAAAGCGGCAAAGATCAGCGGCGTTGCGGCAATCAGAAAGCCTGCAACGAACAAGACTGGATTGATGGCTGATAGATCCATTATGCGGCCTCCGCCCGGCCAAGGCGCAGCCGGTAATTGGTGAAAAGATCAAAGGCGAGCAGGAAAAACAGCAGCATGCCCTGAAACACCTGAATAGCGGCGGCGGGCAAACCCAACTGGCTTTGCGCGATGTCGCCCCCGATATAGGTCAGGGCCATCAAACCACCGGCCAACAGAATGCCGATAGGGTGCAACCGGCCCAGAAAGGCAACGATGATGGCGGTGAACCCGTAGCCCACGTTGAAATCAATGGTGATCTGCCCCGAGGGGCCTGCGACCTCGAACATACCGGCAAGGCCCGCAAGCAGACCGGACATGCCCATACAAAACAAAACCAGACGCGTCGGATTTACGCCAGAAAATTTGGCGGCACGCGGTGCCTCTCCGGTGACACGAATGGCAAAGCCAAGCCGGTGCCGCGCCAGCAGCATATAGGCAAAGATTACAGCAATTAGCGCTGCGACGACACCCCAATGCATCCCTGACCCCGTGATCAACTCAGCATTATGAGCCGAGCCATACTGCTGTAAATTGCGACTGCCGGGAAACCCGAAGCCTTCGGGGTTCTTCAAAAGCCCAAGCGCCATAGAAGCTAGAAATTGTTCGGCCACATAGACCAACATCAGCGATACCAAAATCTCGTTGGTGCCGAATTTGACCTTTAACAGCGCGGGGATCATGGCCCAGATCCAACCACCCAATGCACCTGCCAAAATCATCAGCGGAAAGATCAGGAAACTCTCGGTCGGATAGAATGCCAATCCCGTAGCGGCACCAAAGATTGCCCCCATGATGTACTGGCCCTCTGCGCCAATATTCCAGATGCCTGCCTTGAACCCTAGGGACAAACCGATGGCGATCAAAACCAAAGGTGCCCCTTTGATCAACAATTGCGGGCGGTAGTAAAAGGCAAAATCGCCGAACAGCGGCTGCCAGAAAATCGTTTCAATCGACGCCAACGGGTCCTTGCCCAAAGCGGCAAATAAAAGCCCGCCAAACACCATGGTTGCCAACACCGCCAAAACCGGCGCTGCCCATGAAAACGTCTGGCTTGCCTGGGGTCGCTTTTCCAATCTGATCACTGGACTGCCCCTTCTCTGGCTCTTAAATATCCCACAGGGGTATGGGGGTGTGAAACCCCCATCTGCACCAAATTAAACATGCGCGACCTCCATCCCATGGGCACCGCCCATCATCAGCCCGATCTCGTCGACGCTTAGGCCCTGCGCGGGGCGCGGTTCTGACAACCGACCCTCATTCAGCGCGGCAAACCGGTCAGAGATTTCCATCAACTCGTCCAGATCCTGACTGATCACGATAACAGCGGCACCATTGTCAGCCAAATCCAGCAAAGCCTGCCGGATCGATGCGGCGGCTGAGGCGTCAACGCCCCATGTGGGCTGGTTTACGACCAACACCTCGGGGCGTTGCATTACCTCGCGACCGATAACGAATTTTTGCAGGTTGCCGCCAGATAGCGAACGCGCAGCGTTGCCGGGACCGGGGGTGCGCACGTCGAATTTTCGAATGATCCGCTCGGCAAAACGTGTTGCGGCGGGCCAGTTCAGCATACCGCGGCGCTCTAGCTTCTCGCGCACGGCACCGGTGAGCATCGCATTTTCGGTCAGCGTCATATCGGGCGCGGCGGCATGGCCCAACCGTTCTTCGGGGGCGGCCAGAACGCCAAGACTGCGCCGCGCGATGGGGCCAAGCTGTCCAATATCGCTGCCCTTGAAAAGGATCATACCGGGATCAGACAGGTTTTCGCCCGACAGCGCGGCCAGCAATTCGTCTTGGCCGTTGCCCGCGACCCCGCCAATGCCTAATACTTCGCCAGCGCGCACCTGAACCGATATGTCGCGCAGTGGCATCCCAAAGGCCGATGGCGATTTTGCATTCAAGCCCTGCAAATCCAGCAACACATCCCCCTGTGTCTTGCCCGTCCGTAGCGGCGTTTTCAGCATACTGCCCACCATCATCTCTGCCATGTCGCGGGCGGATGTCTCTGACGGTGTGCAATGGCCGACGACCTTGCCCAGTCGTAAAATCGTGGCGCTGTCACACAGGCTGCGGATCTCTTCGAGCTTGTGCGAGATATATAAAATCGCGGTCCCCTCGGCGCTAAGCTTGCGCAGGGTCTTGAACAGGATTTCGACCTCTTGCGGGGTCAGAACCGATGTGGGTTCATCCATGACCAACAGCTTGGGGTCTTGCAAAAGGCAGCGGATAATCTCCACCCGCTGGCGTTCACCTGCAGAAAGATCACCGACAATACGGTCGGGGGACAACGGTAGGCCATAGGCTTCGGACACGTCGCGAATTTGCTTGCTCAGGGTTCCCAGTTTGGGCGCGTCTTCCATCCCCAGTGCGATGTTTTCCGCAACACTAAGCGCATCAAAAAGCGAAAAATGTTGGAACACCATCCCCACACCAGCGGCCCTTGCCGCGCGAGGTTCATTGGGATGGAAAGCGGCACCATGCATCTGCATCGTGCCGCTGTCCGGCTTGACCAGACCATAGATCATTTTGACCAGCGTAGATTTTCCTGCCCCGTTTTCCCCCAACAGCGCGTGAACTTCGCCGGGGGTGATTGTTAGCGACACATCGTCGTTGGCCACGACGCCCGGATAGGCCTTGGTCAGCCCAGACAGCGTAAGAAGGGGGGGAGTCGTCATAGAAGTTCCTTGGTTTTCACTTGGTCAACAAGCCTGCTCACGCACCCATGTGCAATAGCGTCGGGGGTTTTGCCAAGGGATTTATCACCGATGGGGCAGATGATGGGCGTAGGATCAAGGCCGGCCGCACGCAGCCTTTTGCGAAAACGTGCCCATTTGGTGTCTGAACCGATAAGGCCTATGCTGGCGGCGGAGCGATCCAATAACGCCGCGCACAGCGCCAGATCGATGTCATGGGAATAGGTGAAAATCAGGTGATGGGCAGAGCGCGGGGAATGTTGCACCACGCGCGGCATATCGGCGGCGGGAAGCACGGTTATGTCAGGGGAAATATCAGCGGGAAAGCGGTCAAAACCGGTATCGACCCACGTGATATTAAACGCGCCTTTCGGACTGTTGCGCACAACCGCACGTCCGACATGGCCCGCCCCCC
The DNA here is from genome assembly GCF_900116285.1 of Sulfitobacter marinus. Lineage (GTDB taxonomy): Bacteria > Pseudomonadota > Alphaproteobacteria > Rhodobacterales > Rhodobacteraceae > Sulfitobacter > Sulfitobacter marinus. The sequence goes on from NZ_FPAJ01000004.1 coordinate 335,976, forward strand.
ACAGCCACAGATCAAGCGGCGCGTGGTCTGAAATATTCAACTTGGGCGGCATCATGATCGGATCGGTCTGGCGTTGGCGGTCGGTGAAATTCAACGTGACAGACCCGCCGCAGCATTGCCCAAGGTTCGGGCCCAAAGGGACCTTGAGCGTTTTCGCCTTGCATCCCTGAGCAAGCATTTCACGGGCCGTTAAAGTGGCTTGATGTTCCAAAGCCCCGCCGCCGATGGTGCCTGCGATGTCGTTCGCTGTCACTTTCATCGCGGTGCCCGCATCGCGCGGGGTCGAGCCGCGCGTCGCGGTGATCTCAATGTATATTGCGTCACTCATGCGCGGGCCTTGAGGCTCGCATCCAGCACTGCTTCAGCGGTCGCCGGTGCTTGCAAATCCGCGTAGGTCGCCCCGCAAGCACGCACCGCATCCGAGAGCGCCATAAACGCCGATATGCCCAGCATCAGGGGCGGCTCGCCGACGGCTTTGGACCGGTAAACCGTCTGCGCCGGGTTCGGCTGATCCCAAAGTGCGACGTTAAAGATGTCGGGCCGGTCCGAAATGGCGGGTATTTTATAGGTCGACGGTGCGTGCGTCTTAAGAGCGCCCTGATCATCCCACACCAGTTCTTCGGTGGTCAGCCAGCCCGCCCCTTGGACGTACCCGCCTTCGATCTGACCGATATCAAGCGCGGGGTTCAGGGATGCGCCTGCGTCATGCAAGATATCCGCCCGTAAGATGCGGTTTTCACCGGTCAACGTGTCAATCACCACCTCGGTCACGGCGGCCCCATAGGCAAAGTAAAAGAACGGGCTGCCGCGCCCCGTGATGCGATCCCATTCGATGTCTGGCGTTTTGTAAAACCCGGTTGAGGAGAGCGAGACACGCGCGAGATAGGCTGACATGACGGCCTCGGCAAAGGTGATTTTTTCGCTACCCACCGTCACCATGCCACCCGCAAATGTAACCGCTTCAGGTGCTACGCCGTGCACTTGTGCCAGATGCGCCGTGATCCGGTCGCGGATCGTATCGCACGCGGCTTGTACAGCCATCCCGTTCAGATCAGTGCCGGAGGACGCAGCAGTGGCAGAGGTGTTGGGCACCTTGCCAGTATCCGTCGCCGTGATCTTGACCGCGCTGACATTGACGCCAAAGCGGCAGGCTGCGACTTGGGCGATTTTTTGAAACAATCCTTGGCCCATTTCGGTGCCGCCATGGTTCAGGTGGATCGAGCCGTCGTTATAGACATGCACCAATGCGCCAGCCTGATTGAGATGGGTCAGGGTAAACGAGATGCCGAATTTCACCGGCGTCAGCGCGATGCCACGTTTCAAAATGGGCTGGCTGGCATTCCACGCCTCAATTGCCGCACGGCGCGCGGCGTAATCGGACGAGGCGACGAGCCGGTCGGTCAGGGCGTTGATGATCCCGTCTTTTACAGGCTGGTGGTAGGGCGTGGTTTGTACCTGATCGCTTGGCGCGTCAGCATAATAATTTGCGCGCCGCACTGCCAGCGGGTCGGCATCCAGATGATGGGCGATGTGATCCATCACGCGTTCAATACCAACGATCCCTTGTGGGCCGCCGAAACCCCGAAAGGCAGTCGCGCTTTGCGTGTTGGTGCGTAAACGGTGCGAGGTGATGCGAATGTGATCCAGATGATAGGCGTTATCCGCATGCAGCATCGCGCGGTCCGCCACCGGCAGCGATAAATCCATGCCCCAGCCGCAGCGGGTGAAATGGGTGAAATCCAGCGCGGTGATCTTGCCCTTGGCATCGAAACCGACGGTATAATCAATCCGGAAATCGTGGCGTTTGCCGGTGATGATCATATCGTCGTCGCGGTCATAGCGCATTTTGCAGGGCTGCCCGGTTTTGGAGGCCGCAACCGCACAGGCGATGGCCAGCGCGTTGCCCTGACTTTCCTTGCCGCCAAACCCGCCGCCCATGCGCCGTGTCTCTACGCGGATCGCATGCATGTGCACGCCAAGGGCTTCGGCGACTTTGTGTTGGATTTCGGTCGGGTGCTGGGTCGAGGAATGGACGACCATGTCGCCATTGTCTTGGGGCAGGGCAAGGGCGGCTTGCCCTTCGAGGTAGAAATGCTCTTGCCCGCCGATGTTGATAGACCCCGAAAGGGTTTGATGCGCTTGTTGCAAGGCTGCGGCGGCATCGCCTTTTTGGTAAATGCGCGGGCCGTCCTCGAACCTGCTGTCTGCGTTGAGCGCCTGTTCGATGGTCAAGATGGGATCGGTTTTCTCAATCTCGATCTGCCCGAGGCGGGCTGCATGGCGGGCGGCCAGATGGCTGGTGGCAACCACCATGAACAAGGGCTGACCCGCATAATGCACGGCATCCGTAGCTAGCAAAGGTTCATCATGGTTCGACGGGGACACATCGTTGGCAAAAGCCAGATCATCCGCCGTATACACCGCAACTACACCCGGTGCGGTGCGCACGGCGCTTAGATCCATCGACATCAAACGGCCAGCGGCGGGTTTGCTGACACCAAAGGCAATGTGGAGCGTATTTGCGGGCGTTGGGATGTCATCCACGTAACGCGCCGCACCCGTCACATGGAGTTTCGCCGCATCATGGGGCAGGGGCTTGGCGACGCTCATGCGGACACCGCCTGCACGTCTGTGTCGACGCCTTGTATGTCAAAGAAATAGCGCAGCACCATATTTTGTGCGGTTTGCAAACGATAGCTGGCAGAGGCGCGCATGTCCGAGAGCGGCTGGAAATCTTCCGCGATTTTTTGCATCGCTGTTCGGAAGGTCCTTTCGGTGAAAGGCTGGTTTACCAGCGCCGCTTCGGTCTGGGCCGCCCGTTTCGGGGTGCCTGCCATACCGCCAAAGGCGATACGTGCATCTGTGATGTTGTCATCCTCGCGGGTTAGATTAATGCAGCCACACACGGCCGAGATATCCTGATCAAAGCGTTTACTAAGCTTGTAGCAACGCAGCGTGTCGGCTTGCTTGGGGATCGTGATCGCCTCGACAAATTCGCCAGGTGCGCGGTCTTGCTTGCCGTAGTCGATAAAGAATTCTTCGAGCGGGAGGCTGCGGCGGCTGTTGCCTTGGCGCAGATGCAAGGTAGCCCCCATTGCGATCAAGGCGGGCGGGCCGTCCCCAATGGGGGACCCGTTTGCGATATTGCCGCCGATGGTCGCAGCGTTACGCACTTGGGTTGACCCATATCGACGCAGCATTGTGGCGAGGCTGGGATGATGCGGGGCGAAGTGGGATTCAATTTCCGTGACTGTGGTCATCGCCCCGATGTGCCAGTGATCGCCCGCGTCAGTGATACCGCGCAGATCGGTGAGCTGGTTCAGAAATGCTGTGGCTCCCAGATCGCGAAATTGTTTGGTGACCCAAAGGCCAACATCAGTGGCCCCCGCGATCAGTGTCGCATCGGGGTGGGCGGCGTACCAGCGGGCCAGTTCATCCGTTGTGGTGGGTTGGATATGTTGAGGGGGCTGTCTGCCCCCATCCGGCTGCGCCGGCCCCCCCGAGGATTTTTGTCCATTTGGAAGTTGAAGGGTTTTGAGGTGTCGGGGCACGGGGTGGTTTTCGGCAGCTTCTGCTGCGCGGATGATCGGGGCGTAGCCGGTGCAACGGCAGAGATTGCCAGCCAGTTGCGTGTCGTGGTCAGTGGCCCCGTTCAGGTGGGCGGTGGCCATCGTGACAGCAAAGCCAGGGGTGCAAAATCCGCATTGGCTGCCGTGGTGGTCGATCATCGTTTGCTGGACGGGATGCAGCGTGCCGTCGGGCGCGCTGAGGCCTTCGACGGTGGTAACGGACTTGCCGTTGATCTGAGGCAGGAACAGGATGCATCCGTTCAGAGCGCGGTGACCAGCATCGTCGCGGATCATTACGCTGCAGGCACCGCAATCGCCTTCGTTGCACCCTTCTTTGGTGCCGGTCAGATGTTTGGTTTCGCGCAGCCAGTCAAGCAGGGTTGTTGTCGGAGAAATGCCGGTCAGCGACACGACTTCCCCGTTGAGGAGAAAAGTGATGTCCATAGGTTCGTTCCGCCGCGGTACCGGAGCCCAAGATATGCGCGGGGTTCGATGCGACGTAGAACGCGGCGCGGGCAAATGCTGATCGAAGCTATGCGCTGGGGCTGGGCATTGGCAAGGGTTTTCCGGTTTCCGGCCGGCTTTTGACCGGGGCATGCCGAAATTATGGGCATGACGTGACAGCGGGTATGGCGGCTTGGGGGTTGGTCGCTTAAGCTTGGGAAATGGCAAACACACCCCGATTCATTCACCTACGCACCCATTCCGAATATTCGTTGTTGGAAGGGGCGTTGCGGCTGAAAAAGCTGCCTGATTTATGCAAGTCGGCTGACATGCCTGCCATGGCGTTGACCGACACCAACAACATGTTTGCGGCGCTCGAATTTTCTGTGGCGATGTCTGGTGCCGGTATTCAGCCGATCATCGGCTGTCAGGTTGATCTGGCCTATGTGGCAGCCCAACCGGGCGAGAAAGCGCGCGATCCTGCCCCTGTTGTGCTGCTGGCGCAGTCAGAGGCCGGGTATGAAAACCTGATGAAGTTGAACTCTTGTCTTTATATCGACAAGGGCGGTGCAGTGCCTGAAGTGACATTAGACGAGCTTGAGCAATATAGTGCGGGGGCCATCTGCCTGACCGGGGGCGCTGGCGGCCCTGTCGGGCAGTTGCTGCAAGGGGCACAGCGGCCCGCAGCCGAGGCGTTGATGAAACGCTTGCATGGGGCGTTCGGCGATAGGCTTTATGTTGAGCTGCAGCGGCATCCCGATGAGAACGGACAGCCCGAGGCAGAGCGGTTGACCGAGCGCGGCTTTGTCGAGATGGCCTATGATATGGGTATCCCTTTGGTCGCCACCAATGACGTGTATTTTCCAAAGGCGACGATGTACGAGGCGCATGATGCGCTGATCTGTATTGCGGACGGGGCTTATGTCGACCAGCAGCAAGACCGCCGCCGCCTGACGGCCCAGCATTATTTCAAATCACAATCCGAGATGGTGACGCTGTTTGCCGACTTGCCAGAGGCGATCGAGAACACCGTTGAGATCGCAAAGCGCTGCGCCTTTATGGCCTATCGCCGCGATCCGATTTTGCCCAAATTTGCCGATGACGAAATCGAAGAACTGAAGCGTCAGGCTCATGATGGTTTGAAGGAACGGCTGAAAGTTATTCCTCATGCGGCCAGCGTTGAGGAATATGAAAAGCGGTTGGACTTTGAGCTGGGCATTATCGAGGGCATGGGTTTCCCCGGCTACTTCTTGATCGTTGCGGATTTTATCAAATGGGCTAAGGATCAGAATATTCCGGTGGGGCCGGGGCGCGGGTCGGGTGCGGGGTCACTGGTGGCCTATGCGCTGACCATTACCGACCTTGATCCGCTGCGTTATCAATTGCTGTTTGAACGGTTCTTGAACCCTGAACGTGTGTCGATGCCCGACTTTGACATCGACTTTTGCATGGATCGCCGCGAAGAGGTGATCCAGTACGTGCAGCGTAAATACGGGCGCGACAAGGTGGGGCAGATTATCACCTTTGGTGCCTTGCTGTCCAAGGCGGCTGTGCGGGACATCGGGCGCGTTTTGCAGATGCCTTATGGCCAGGTGGATCGCCTGTCCAAAATGATCCCCGTCGAAGGCGTAAAGCCGGTGAGCATCGAAAAAGCCTTGGCGGATGAGCCACGGCTGCGCGATGAGGCACGTAACGAAGAGGTCGTCGCGCGATTGCTGGATTACGGTCAGCAGGTCGAAGGGCTGTTGCGCAACGCATCGACCCACGCGGCGGGTGTTGTGATCGGCGATAGGCCGCTTGATGCGCTGGTGCCGCTGTATCAGGATCCACGATCCGATATGCCAGCGACCCAGTTCAACATGAAATGGGTGGAACAGGCCGGGCTGGTCAAGTTCGACTTTTTGGGCCTGAAAACCCTGACCGTCATTCAGAACGCTGTGGACCAGATCAAGGCCTCGGGCCGTCATTTGCATATTGCCGCCGACGGGACCGAATTGTTCGAGCCACCAGAGGGATTGATCGACGATATTGCCACCGTCCCATTGGATGACGAGGCATCATATAAGCTCTATGCCAGCGCCAAGACCGTGGCGGTGTTTCAGGTGGAATCCAGCGGCATGATGGATGCCCTGAAACGGATGAAGCCGACCTGCATCGAGGACATCGTGGCCCTTGTGGCGCTGTATCGCCCCGGCCCTATGGAGAATATCCCGACCTATTGCGAGGTTAAAAACGGGATCAAAGAACGCGAATCTGTGCATCCGTCTATTGACCATATCCTTGAAGAAACCCAAGGTATTATTGTTTATCAAGAACAGGTTATGCAGATCGCGCAGGTCATGGCGGGCTACAGCCTTGGCGGCGCTGACCTGTTGCGCCGTGCGATGGGTAAAAAGATCGCCGAGGAAATGGCCAAGGAACGCCCTAAATTCGAAAAGGGTGCGATGGCCAATGGCGTGGATAAGAAAAAAGCGTCCGAAGTTTTCGACCTTTTGGAAAAATTCGCCAACTACGGTTTCAACAAGTCCCACGCGGCGGCCTATGCTGTAGTCAGCTATCAAACGGCTTGGCTAAAGGCGAACCATCCAGTCGAGTTTATGGCCGGCGTGATGAACTGCGATATCCACCTGACCGACAAGCTGGCAGTGTATTTCGAAGAAGTCCGCAAGCGGCTGGAATTGCCATGGGTGCCGCCCTGCGTGAACCGCTCTGACGCGACCTTCAAGGTGGTCGATGGTGCGTTGGTATATGCGCTTGGCGCATTGAAAAACGTCGGCGTCGAGGCGATGAAGCTGATCACCGAAGGCCGCAAAGTTGAGGGCGTGGATAAGCCTTTTGCCACGTTGTTTGATTTGGCGCGGCGCGTCGATCTGAAGCGTGTCGGCAAGCGGCCGCTGGAAATGCTGGCCCGCTCGGGCGCGTTTGACCAGCTTGACAGCAACCGCCGTCGTGTCTGGAACGCGCTGGACGGGCTGGTGAATTACTCCGCCGCAATCCACGAGCAAAAGGCGAGCAATCAGGTGTCGCTGTTTGGCGAGGCGGGCGATGATTTGCCCGAACCACGTATCCTGCCTTGCGATGATTGGGAGGCCGCAGAGCGCCTGACCGAGGAATTTAAAGCAGTGGGTTTCTATCTGTCCGGCCATCCGTTGGACGACTATATGGGCCCGATGAAACGCAAAGCCGGCAGCGGCGGGGTACCATTCCTGACCTTGGATGAGTTGACCGAGAAAGTATCGGTCAAAGGCGCGATGAACGCACGGCTCGCCGGGATTGTCGCGGGGCGGCAGGAACGTAAATCCGCCCGTGGTAACCGCTTTGCCTTTGCGCAGCTTTCCGACCCCACTGGTGCCTATGAGGTAACGCTGTTTTCGGATACGCTTGAACTGGCGCGCGATCACCTTGAGACGGGATCGAAAGTTGTCGTGATGGTCGAGGCGACCATGGAAAGTGACCAGTTGAAATTGCTTGGCAGATCGGTCGCGCCGATTGACTCTGTCGTGGCGGATGCGGGTAACATGGGTTTGCGTATTTTTGTGGATGAGGCCGTTGCTATTCAGGCTGTGGCCGAGGTTTTGGCAGGCGCGCGAACGGCAGCCAAATCGGCAGGGAAGGGCCCGATCCAGCTGTGCCTGATGGACCCAAGCCTTCCGGGCGAAGTCGAAGTGGACCTTTGCGCGGAATATCCGGTCACGCCCAAGATCAAGGGCGCGATCCGGTCGCTTAGCGGCGTTTTGGAGGTCGAGGAGATCTAACGGGCGGGGTGGCGGGCAGATCAGTAGTGCGGCGGGCGTTCGTTTCCGATCACGACACCTTCGTTACCAGCGGCTTCGCGTTCACCTTCGCGTTGCATCAACATGTAAACGCGGCGGGTTAATATTGCGATTTCATTTTCTTGGCGGGCAACCATATCCGACAAATCATCAACTGTGCGGATAAGATAGGCCATTTGTTCTTCTAGCTTGTCCATGTTCTGATCCTTCTCGTTTGACTAATCCGCAGATAGGTGAGGTCAGCCCCTTTGACAACCGTCAGGGGGTTGTCTGCCCCCTGACCCCCGAGGATATTTTCTAGCCAGAGAAGGCCCAAGGTCAGTGGAGGCGAAAGCCGTGTGGTTTGCTTGCTCTTATCGGGGGGGTGGGGTAGACGCGAAGCGCAAAGTTCAGCCCGCAGGATGTGATCCCATGGCCAAGCCAAAGAAGACCCCTCGCCCCAAGGCAGAAACGCCAAAAGGCTTTCGCGACTATTTCGGTGCCGAAGTCACGCAGCGCGCCGAGATGCTGCGCAAGATTGCCGGGGTCTATCACCGTTACGGGTTTGACGCGCTTGAGAGTTCGGGTGTTGAGACGGTTGGGGCCTTGGGTAAGTTTTTGCCCGATGTGGACCGCCCCAACGAAGGGGTTTTTGCGTGGCAAGAAGATGCGGATGCGGACAAGACCGGTGATTGGCTGGCGTTGCGCTATGATCTGACCGCGCCGCTTGCCCGAGTTTACGCGCAGCACCGCAATGATTTGCCGACACCCTATCGTCGCTATGCAATGGGCCCTGTCTGGCGCAATGAAAAGCCCGGCCCGGGGCGGTTTCGTCAGTTTTACCAATGTGATGCGGATACGGTTGGCGCACCTTCGGTCGCGGCAGATGCCGAGATTTGCGCGATGCTGGCGGATTGTTTGGAAGAGGTCGGGATTGAGCGGGGCGATTACATCGTGCGCGTGAACAACCGTAAGGTGCTGAACGGCGTGATGGAAGTGGCTGGCGTGCTTGATCCGTCATACCCTGACAAGTTTGCATCCGAGCGCGGGATCGTCTTGCGCGCGATTGATAAGCTGGATCGCTTGGGCCTTGACGGCGTGCGTGCCTTGCTTGGCGCGGGGCGCAAAGACGATAGCGGTGATTTTACCGATGGTGCCGGTCTGACAGATACGCAGGCCGATGTGGTTATGGGCTTTATGCAAGCCAAGCGCGAGACCGGTGCGGAAACCGTGGAGCGCTTGCGTGAACTGGTTGAGGGATCAGCCGTTGGGCTACAAGGCGTAGACGAGTTGGAGACCATTGCCGATCTGATGGCAGCGGGTGGCTATGGCCCGGATCGGGTCGAGATTGACCCGTCAGTTGTGCGTGGTCTTGGGTATTACACCGGACCTGTGTTCGAGGCCGAGCTGACGTTCGAGATCAAAGACGACAAAGGCCGGGTGCGCAACTTTGGCTCTGTTGCGGGGGGCGGGCGCTATGATGATCTGGTCAAGCGCTTTACCGGCCAAGAAGTTCCCGCGACCGGCGTGTCGATTGGCGTGGATCGCCTGTTGGCCGCGCTGCATGCGAAGGGGCGCTTGACCAGTGATGCCGTTGGTCCCGTCGTTGTGACCGTGATGGATAAGGCGCGCATGGCGGACTATCAGGCGATGGTGGCCGAACTGCGTCAGGCGGGTATCCGCGCCGAGGTATATCTGGGCAACCCCAAGAACTTTGGTAATCAGCTGAAATACGCGGATCGCCGGGACAGCCCCGTTGCCGTGATCGCGGGCGGGGATGAATTCGACAGCGGTATGATACAGATTAAAGACCTGATCCTCGGGGCCAAAATCGCCGAGAATGCGACGCTTGAGGAATGGAAAGACCAGCCCAGCCAATATGAAGTACCACGCGCCGATCTGGTCGCGAAAGTGCGTAAAATACTGGAGCTGAACCGCTGATGCCAACCCGTTCAGAGACGCTTGCCAAGGCGGCGCAACTGCGCGCGATGTTCGAGGCGCAGGGCGCGATGGTGGTGGAGCCGCCGATCTTGCAACCTGCTGAAACACTACTGGATTTATACGGCGAAGACATCCGGGCGCGTGCCTATGTGACATCGGACGCGCTGCGCGGCGAGCAAATGCTGCGGCCTGATTATACGGTGCCCGTGGTGCAAATGCATATGGCCCATGGCGCAGACCCGGCGCGCTATACCTATGCGGGCGAAGTTTTCCGCCGTCAGGAACATGATCCTGCACGTGCAAATGAGTTTATCCAAGTCGGATACGAAGTGTTTGATCGGGCAGATCCGGCAGCGGCTGATGCCGAAGTGTTTGCGCTGATATCAGAAGCGTTGCGCGGGCTGCCGGTTCAGTCTGTCACCGGCGACATCGGTATCTTGATGGCAGCCGTCAAAGGGCTGGACACAACTGAGCGCCGCAAGGCCGCGTTGATGCGACACATCTGGCGGCCCAGACGGTTTCGCAGCTTGCTGGAGCGGTTCGCAGGCCAGACGCCGGTGCCGGTCTCTCGGGCTGCGTTGCTCGCTGGAGCAGTAGAAAGCGATGCCCCGATGATAGGTTTGCGCAGCACGAAAGAGATCGAAGCGCGGATTGATGCGCTGCGCGAAGATGCCCAAGCGCCTGTTTTGTCGGCAGAGCAAGTAGCGTTGATTGCGGCGCTGTTGGACGTGCGCGAAGTAATGCCCCATGCGCTAAGCCGGTTACAAGACATAGCGGTTGATTTGCCCGCGATTGCAGGTGCCGTGGATCTGGCCGCAGCGCGTGCGGATGCATTGGCTGCGCGTGGTATAGATACGGATCAACTGGCGTTTGAGGCGAGTTATGGCCGCGCATCGATGGAGTATTATGACGGGTTTGTTTTTGGTTTTCGCGTGGAAGAACGGCCAGACTTGCCTGCCATTGCCAGCGGTGGCCGCTATGATGCGCTGACAAAACGGCTGGGTCAGGGGGATGAAATTCCTGCTGTCGGCGGGGTGATGCGCCCGGGCCTGATGCTGGAACTGGAGGCTGCGCAATGACGATCAAACTTGGTGTGCCCTCCAAAGGCCGGTTGATGGAGAAAACGTTTGAATGGTTCGCGGCGCGCGGTATCACCTTGCAGCGCACGGGCTCGGATCGTGAATACGCAGCAGCGGTTGGCGGCATTGACGGCGTGTCGCTTATGCTGCTGTCGGCCGGAGAAATCCCGCGCGAACTGGCAGCAGGGCGCATACATCTTGGGGTCACTGGGACTGATTTGATTGAGGAAAAGCTGGCGTTGTGGGATCAGTTGGTGGCACCGGTAGAGGAACTGGCTTTTGGCCACGCCGATTTAATTATCGCTGTGCCTGCCGCTTGGCGCGACGTGGATACGTTGGATGATCTTGATGCCGCAGCCGCAGCCTTTCGCGCGCAACACGGGTTCCGCCTGCGGATCGCCACAAAATACCACCGCCTCGTGCGCGAGTTCCTGCGCGGTGCGGGGGTCGCGGATTATGCGCTGGTCGACAGCCAGGGTGCGACCGAAGGCACCGTGAAAAACGAAACCGCAGAAGCGATCGCCGACATCACATCAAGCGGCGAAACCTTGCGGGCGAACCATCTAAAAATTCTGTCCGACGGTTTGATCTTGAAATCGCAAGCGACGCTTTGGCGCAGCCGCACGGCTGATATGGATGATGAAGAACGTCTTACCCTCGCGGCATTGCTCCAAAAGCTGGCGTAGTCCAAAGGCCGTGCTAGTGCGCGATTACTTTGTTTATTTGCCTCCGGCGGGAGTTTTGCGGGCAAAATGAAACGCTAGGTCTGCAGCTAGTTCATTTTGCAAAATAAACTCAAATTCTAACCTTGCCGCATATGGTGTGTTTGAAGTTTAGAGCACACCGATTTCTGCCAAGGCGCGGTTGAGATCGGTAGGAAGCGGCTCTTCCTCTTCGCGGTTTTTTGGCAGATCAGCTGGCGCATCGTCGGGGCTAAGGTAGCGCCAGCCTTGGAAGGGGCGTTTGACGCTGCTTTGGACGCGGATAAGCGTCGGATCCATAACGATCGCGCATCGTCGAATGCCGTCTTGCCCGATGTGCTCGTCCAGCCGGATAATCTTTTGCCGGCATTGGATAACACCTTTGATGACCCAGAAAACAGAGCCGCCATTGGTTAATTCCGCTTCGCGTTTCGGCCACATGCGGGTGACATGACGGGGCAGACCATCGGCGGCTTGCGCCCGCTTTGTTTTTTGCCACAGGGCAAGATCATCGGTATTTTCTGTACCTACCGACAATTTCAAGATGTTTACGTACTTATCCACAGAATCTCTCCGCCTTGCGTACATAATGTAGCTGGCCCGTCCCAAGCTTCAAGCTGTTGTGCTTTTGGGCCGGTTTGAGGTAAGGTAAAGCCCATCCCGAAAACGCCAAGGAACCGAGCATGTCACGATTCGCCACCCCTATCGCCGAACAAATCTGGGATATGAAATACCGGTTCAAAGACGCCGATGGTACGCTAAAAGATATGACTGTCGAAGACACGTGGCGGCGGATTGCCCGGGATTTGGCGCAAGTCGAAAAGCAACCCGAGACGTGGGAAGATACGTTTTTTGAAGCTTTGGAGGATTTCAAGTTCCTTCCTGCTGGGCGCATCACAGCGGGTGCCGGGACTGCGCGGCGTGTGACGCTTTTCAACTGTTTTGTCATGGGGACCGTGCCCGACAGCATGGGCGGCATTTTCGACATGCTCAAAGAGGCCGCGTTGACCATGCAGCAGGGCGGCGGGATCGGGTATGATTTCTCAACCATCCGTCCTGCAGGGGCGGATGTTCTGGGGGTGTCTGCCGACGCGTCGGGGCCGCTGTCCTTTATGGATGTGTGGGACGCAATGTGCCGCACCATCATGTCAGCCGGGTCGCGCCGCGGTGCAATGATGGCAACCATGCGCTGTGACCACCCTGATGTTGAGAAATTTATCGCGGCCAAGTCGGACCCTGCGCGGTTGCGCATGTTCAACATGTCGGTACTGATTACCGACCCGTTCATGGATGCGGTCAAGGCGGACGCGCCGTGGGATTTGGTGTTCGATGGCAAGGTGTATCGGACCGTGCAGGCCCGTGATCTTTGGAACCGGATCATGAAGGCCACCTATGAATTCGCAGAGCCCGGCGTGATATTTATTGACCGGATCAATAGCGCCAACAACCTGAGTTATTGCGAGACCATCGCCGCGACCAACCCTTGCGGAGAGCAGCCTTTGCCGCCTTATGGGGCCTGTCTGCTGGGGTCGATCAACATGGCGCGCATGGTTGCGGATCCGTTCAATGACGCGGCGCATCTAGATGTTGATGCCTTGGACAAGCTGGTCGCCACGGCTGTGCGCATGATGGACAATGTGGTGGACGTGTCAAAATTCCCACTGGACGCTCAAGAGGCTGAGGCCAAAGCCAAACGGCGCATCGGCCTTGGTGTTACTGGGCTGGCGGATGCGTTGTTAATGGTTGGATTGCGCTATGGCTCGGACGAGGCCGCAGCCCAGACCGAGGCATGGTTGAAGGCGATTGCGCGAGCCGCCTATCTGGCGTCTGTCGATCTGGCCAAGGAAAAGGGAGCGTTTCCATTGTTCGACGCGGATGCCTATTTGGCGTCGGGTACCATGCAGCAAATGGATGAGGACGTGCGCGGTGCCATCAAGGAAAACGGCATTCGCAACGCATTGCTGACCTCAATTGCGCCCACAGGTACGATTAGTCTGTATGCGGGCAATGTTAGTTCCGGGATCGAGCCGGTGTTCGCCTATGCCTACACCCGTAAAGTGCTGCAAAAAGACGGCAGTCGCACCGAAGAAGAAGTTGTCGATTACGCCGTTCAGATGTGGCGTGATCTGAAGGGTGATGCCGAGCTGCCCGATTACTTTGTGAACGCGCAAACGCTTGCGCCGCTGGACCATGTCAAAATGCAGGCTGCCGCGCAAAAATGGGTCGACAGCAGTATTTCCAAGACAATCAACTGCCCCGAAGACATCAGCTTTGACGCGTTCAAAGACGTTTATATGGCCGCCTGGGATCAAGGCTGCAAAGGCTGCACGACCTATCGCCCCAATGATGTCACAGGGTCGGTTCTTTCCGTTTCTGAAAGTACCGACAGCGCGCCCGGCGAAACCGCGGCCCAAGCCACGCCCCAGAACGGTGGCGAGGTTGTGTACATGTCTGAACCGCTGGATCGCCCAGAGGAATTGGAGGGCGCAACCTATAAAATCAAATGGCCCGACAGCGAGCACGCGCTTTACATCACGATCAATGATGTTGTCATCGGAGGCCATCGGCGCCCGTTTGAGGTGTTTATAAACTCCAAGAATATGGAGCATTTCGCCTGGACCGTCGCCCTGACACGCATGATTTCGGCAGTGTTCCGTCGTGGTGGGGATGTGTCTTTTGTCGTAGAAGAGCTGAAAGCGGTGTTCGACCCGCGCGGTGGTGCATGGATGGGGGGCAAATACATCCCGTCAATGCTGGCCGCGATTGGTGGGGTGATTGAACAACACCTGATCGCCACCGGTTTCATTGCTGGCGAGGGGCAGGGGCTGAAATCTGACCCAAGTGCCCAAGTCGTGGGTCTAAATCCACCTCGGGGCAAAGCATGCAGCAGCTGCGGTCAGTACGACCTGCGCATGGTAGAAGGCTGCATGACTTGCGGCAGCTGCGGCTATAGTAAATGTTCCTGATGAAGAACTAAGTTCTTTTTTGTTGTTCTGACCATCAATTAGTGGCCACCGACCGGGTTAGAATGGCCATTTTGCAAGCATAAGAAGTCTATCAGGCGTTGTCCGTCGTCAGTAGTAAGGCTACGGCCCCCGAACCCGTTCTCGTTGGTATGTGCAGCGCCTTAACCAAGGCACTGCACCGTGTTTTCTAGGTCAAGCTATGGCGTAGTTTTGGTAAGTGGGACAGGATCAGCACATCAATCGCCAGCACAGTGATCAATGCCAGACCGGCCATTGGAAAGGCCATGGAAACAAACAAACCCACCAGCACGGCACCTTGCCAAAGGGGGAGCTCTTTCGGCATGGGCGGCGCAGACAGGCGGCCTGTGTTCGCCGGACGGCGTTTCCACCAAAGTACGACGGAACTGGCACATAGGAACAAGACCGCGAGGCAAACGAGGGTGTTTGCAAGCACGCTCCACAAGCCCATTGTGCCCATGTGCAGCGCGATACCCACGGCCATTGCCTTGCCCGCGAGAGAGTAATCCCCATAGCGGATATCGGCCAGAATTTTGCCTGTGTATTGATCCACGTGGACCGTGCGGTCAGACATCGGATCGGTGCTGTCGGTGTTCATGGAATCGCGGCTTAGCGTCCAGACACCTGTTGCCGACTGTGGCAGGTTCAACTGATAGCGCGCGTCGAACCCGATCTCGCGGGCGAGGATGTCGACCGTGTCGATCGTGACTGGCCCATCTTGTACGCCGTCGATCCCGGCATCGCTGCCTGATGCGGGCATCGGGGTTTGTTCAAGCGCCCATGGTACCTCGCGGCGGTCATGGTTCATACTGGCGTGGATGTCGTCGGATAATGGGACAGCATCCCATTTTTCCGCTGGAAACTGGCTCCAGGCTTGGACCATCTTGCCGCCCCATATTCCGGCCCACGATAGACCTGAGATCAAGAAGAACACCAGAAAGATCGAAAGCCAGATACCAACAACACCATGCAGGGATTTCCACATGGCACGGCCGCGGCCAAAGCTGGGGATGAACGCCTTGCGCCATCCGGCCTCGCGTGGCCACCACATATAAAGCCCGGTCGCGATAAGAACGAGGGCGAGGGATGCTGCGGTTTCAAGCATTCGGTCGCCGGTCACGCCGAGCATGAGATCGCTATGAATGCCATCGGCGAAATCATACCACCCACTGCGGCGGGGGAATGTTTCAATCACCTTGGCGGAATACGGGTCGACGGCCACCATTGTCGCGTCACCGTCGTGATCGACACGAAACAGCGCCGCAACGTCCGCGGTGCGGGGGGCAACATACTGCTTTAAGGTGCCGTCCGGAATGGCGGCAAGGGCGGCTTCAGCCTGATCAGAAACAGGCAGAATAATTTCTTGCTGGGTGACTGGGGTACGCTCGCCGTCGCGCCCGTCAATCCACGCGATCCAAAGCATGGATGCGCCCGTGATTGCCAGTATTGAAAGAAAGGGCAGCACGAAAAGGCCAGCATAAAAATGCCAACGCCATGCGGCGAAATAGAGTTTATTTGTGCGGCCCTCGGGCTGCACTTGTATATCGGTTGATGTCATGTATTGGCTCCAAGCTTGGAAAACCCGCATCTTTGGCGGGTGAAATTTGAACTCTGGGTGGATGAGAGATCAGGCTTGGGGTGGTGCTCGGGTCAGACGGGCCGGGTCAAGCGGGTGCCTGTGGTGCAAACGCTTGGCGACAAAAGTGAGCACGCGCGTTTTTTCGGTAACGACCAAAGGTGCGCCAACACAGGGGCGCGGTTCCAACGCGGCCCCCAGCAGCCGACACACTTCGCATTTTTTCGCTTGGGCACCGTTATTACCGCTCGCCGGGGTACACAGATCCTCAAGCGATCCACCCGTCGCAACATAGGCGGCAAGGTCCGGCGACATCGCGCGCGCAAGTCCAGTATGCGCCACGCCGGAAAACACCATCGCGAAAACAAGCGCGAAAGCGGTCAGAGCGTTGCGAAAGGGCTGCGTCAATTTGAACATTTCCCCCGCTATAATTGTAGCTGACAAAATAGGCGAGGGTTTAGATCGCCGCAGGGCCAGCAGCGGTCATTTTTCCCAAAGATATCGTGGAGATATCGCGTTAGTTAGTATTTGCGCAGATAGGCCCAAGACACATAACCAACCATAGCGCGTGCGTCGTTCAGCGCGACTTTGCACCAGCGGGTGCTGCCGGTTTGCTGGCAGCTTTTGACACGCAGGACGGTGCCATTGGGAAGGCCAAGAACAGTGCGGTAACCAGTGCCGGGCCCTTTGCGCATTTTCAGCATGTCACCGTCTTCGACGCCGAAAACCTGATGGCGTCCAAGCTGCTGCGCGCTTGCAGGTGCGCCCATGAGTACGGCCCCGATAGCAATTGCAATTAGCGCTTTGAGACTGGATTTTGGCATCGGGTTCTCCTGATCCTATGGTGGTTATTCAGCACAATCCTATAGTCGCCGTGAAGAAGCAGCCATACTCCGGTGCCGTATTTCTACATCTTTTTAGCGGCTGCAAAGGTCGGATGCCCTTGGTGATAGACTGGCATCAGTCCAGGCTGCGTTTGATCGAGCAGATGAAAAAATGCGTGGTGTGAACCCCCAAGGAGATGCGCGGCCGCAGGTGCATGGAAGATCATAAATGGAAAAATGGGATCGGTCGTGCAACCATGTGCCGGGCGCGCAATATTTCTGCCGTATTCTATCTATAGTGCGAAACGTGATATAGATCATACAAGGTGCCGCCCGCGGTTGACGCCATGTTGAAGGATGTGAAATGAAAATACTTGCTGTTGACGACGATGAGGTCATCCGCAGACTTATGTCCGAGATTTTAACGAATATCGGATTTAGGGATGTCACCTTTGCTGCGTCAGGAAAGGAAGCCCTGAATATTTTGCAGGCGGCAAAAGGTCCTTTCGATTGCTTTCTGCTGGATATCGAGATGCCCGGAATGACGGGCATCACCTTGGTTTCGCACATCCGCAAAATGCCCGACTATGCGCGAACACCTATCCTTATGGTCACTTCGATGGCCGAGCGCGCTTATGTCGACAGTGCTTTTGCCGCCGGTGCCACGGATTATGTGAACAAGCCCATTGACGTCTCAGAGATGCATGCGCGGTTGCAGCTGGTGTCCGAGCTGGTGTCCGAGCGTAAAAAGGCGAAAAGTGAACGCACCGATGGGACCGACGGTGCCACCGCTCTGGCGGACACGAGCGAGCGTTTGCATATTGAGAATATCGACGGTGTTATCGACTATCTTTCGCTTGAGAATTACTTGCTACAACTGTCACGATTGTCGCTCTTTGGGAATTGCGCGTTTGGGGTGGCAATCAAGGATTCAAAGCACCTGTTTGAGGGGCTGAGCCACTACGAGTTCCATTCTGCTGTTACAGATGTTGCCGAGGCGCTGTCGGAGTGTTTGAAACCCCACCGGTTTTTTCTGGCGCATATTGGCGGCGGGGATTTCGCGGGGATCACCGATGCAGGGCGTCAGTTTGATGCCGATGAATTTGAACTTGCAGTCGGGCAAAAGCTGCGAGAGATGGACCTGTATTATTCCAACGGCCGCCCGATGGTGGTGCATATTTCAGCAAGTGATCCGATCCAGTTGGATTGGCGGTCGTCGCGCAGCTCGGTCAATGCCTTGCTCGAGGCTGTGGGCAACGCAGAGCAAAAGACCCTGTCGCCTGCGGATGCCCTGATCGAGATTCGCCCCCCCGTGAAGCCGGGTCACTAGTAAGAAGGGTAGGTCCCCAATGAATGCCAATTTTCTTGCTGGCCTGGAAAAACTGCGCGAAAAATTCTTGGCTGAGCTATCTCAGCGCAATGCATCGCTGAAGGATGCGTTTTCCAGACTGACCGCTGAAGATGCAGATGAGAACGCGATCGAGGACATATCCTGGATCGCACATAAAGTCTCTGGCTCGGCTGCGACGCTCGGGTTCAAAGAACTGGGCGAGCAGGCGGCACGGACGGAACGGCTGATCCTTGGCACTGCGGGCTCCCACTCTGCTGACGATGCCGCCTTGCGGGCCGAGGTTACTGCATTGATCAGGCTGATGGATGATCCACGCTGACACCGATGTGCATGGATGGATCCTAGCATCGGCAAGCACGCGGGTTGCGCCTGTTATCTAGGGGCCTTGATCGATGCGAGGACAGCCACCAGTAAATTAGCCGGCTGACTTCAACGTCACCTTGAATGTCGTTCCCGTGCCAAGCTCGCTATCGTATTCGATGCTGCCGCCATGTCCTTCAACGATGCGCTTTGATATCGACAGGCCCAAGCCCGTCCCCTGAAACTTGCGTTGATCGCTTGAATCGATTTGGCCGAATTCTTCGAAGATTTGCGTTTCGCTGCCCTCGGGGATGCCGATGCCCTGATCTGCCACAGACAGAACGATGTTTTCATCCGCTGTGCTCAGGGCCACCCGTACGACCCCGCCTGTCTCGGAAAACTTGGCCGCGTTTGACAACAGGTTCATTACGACCTGGCCCAGACGTTTTTTGTCACCCAGAACAAAGAATTTGCCCTCGGGGATATCGACATCGACCTCGACATTCAGCGTTTTCGCATAGGGCTGAAAGTTATGTATATTGGCCGTTACAAGGCTGCCCATATCTACCATTTCCAAGTTTAGCGTGAACTTGCCCGCGTCGGAAGACTGCAACAAAAGCAAATCACCAACCAGGTCAATGAGGCGGCTACTGTTGCTGCGGGCAATGCCTAAAAGGCGCGTCATCTTGGGGGGGACCTCTCCGGCAGAGCCGACGTCAATAAGATCAAGCGCGCCCTTGATCGATGTCAAAGGCGTGCGCAGTTCATGACTGACCGTAGCAAGGAAGCGTGTTTTCGCCTCACTCGCGGCCAGCGCGTTCTTATGTTCGATCTGGAGGGCGATGCGGTTTTTGAGAAGGACCGAGTAGCCCAAGATAAAGGTGCGCGCGAGTTCAAGAACAAAGCCCAACACAAAGAGTATGGTGAAGAGGTTAAGCCAGATTTCGGATGTAATAGGTGGCCTGACGATCCACACATCACGAATGGCAATATAAAGGAGTGCTGACACGTAAATTGCCAACCGCGAAACGAGGACAGGAATGAACTGGTGGTTGTTCATCGTCGCAAAGATTGATGCTGATACCAGCAAAAACATCGGCAGGAAGTGCCCGCCGCCAGTACCTTGTTGTATCGCAATTGCAATGCAGAACGATGAAATGGTTATCGCGCTGAGAATGGTTCCGGCGTAGAGATTGTAGAATAATTTCCGCGGCTTCATCGTCTTTGACTTGGCCGTCGCAAGAATGTGGCGCATCAAAACTGTGTCATATATCTCACAGATACCAATCGCGATCAGAAAAAACAGCGCCACTCTATGGTCGTAGTAAAATCCCGCAAGGCCAAGCGCTGCACCGTAAATGATGATCCTTTGCCAGAACAATTTTTGCCCGACAATCGCATAATCACTCAGTCTTTTAAGGATAGATCGCTGTTCGGTGGCGTTCATGCCGGGCACGGAAATTAGTTCTTTTAAGTTAACCATTCTTAGAGCGTCCCGTTGCCCTGACGGGCATTTGCTAAATAATTCATGCGATCATACTACTGTGGGTGGAAATTTTGTTGCGAATAAGGCAGAAACGTGGCTGTATACGAATTGTTAACTTTTTTCGGTCTTGGAACCAAGGCGTAGGTAGTAAAATATGGGTTTCCATAAGGTAAAGACGATCGATGAGGCTGAATCGGTAAAGCTCAATGTCTCGTCCAAGCAGCAATCGAACGCGCGTGACGTCCCGCCAGCGCTTCCCTCGATTGTAACGAGAATTGATGAAACCATTGTATCTGCAAGCAACCAGCATCGTTATGGGCAACTTTACACCGATAACCTACGTGCGCGCAAAGCGGTATTTATTGACCAGAAATCCTGGGAGCTTCCGCATACCGACGGGATGGAATTCGACCAATACGACACGCCGCAAAGCCGCTCGGTTGTGATTCACGAATATGGCCGCGTTCTGGCGGGTGTTCGGTTGCTGCCGACAACAGCGCGCTGCGGCTGCTATTCCTATATGCTTCGCGATGCGCAGCTTGGGCTGCTACCCAATATTCCCGAACATGTTCTTTACGAGCGGGCCCCCGTCATGCCTCACGTTTGGGAAGCCACGCGGCTTTTCCTGACCAAGGACGAACCCGCCGAGCGGCGCCTGTTCATTCAGACAAAACTGATCAAGGCAATGGCCCGTGCCGCCACCGAACAGGGCGCAACCCATGTGATCGGTATCGTACCAGCCGTGTTTCAGCGCTGGATGAACCGCTTGGGCCTAAACGCGCTTCCTATGGGCCCCAAGCTGAACATCGGCGGTGACCACACGCAAGCTGCGGTGATGCATGTGGCGGGCCAAGCGGCTTAGATCGTCATAATGTAGTACTTGTCACGCGTTGCCGGTACCGCAAGAATGAGAGAACAGATAAATGTCTAAGATATCCCCTCCCAATCACCACCGACGTGGGCCTGATAGCAAATATTCGAGCTGCTATGACCCTAACCATTGCCGCGCGGACAGGTTGTCCGGCGTCAATAAATGCGGTGCCCTTTGAAACAGAAGGTCGCGCGCAAAGGCATTCGGTCGTCTAAACGAAGCATGTCGGAGCGAGGTACTGTGGCAACGCTACATGGCTTTGTTGCACAAAGCGGATAAGGGATTCATGTCGTGAATCCAGTGTGGTAGCTGGTCCGCATGAGCAAACCGACACTTCCGACCTACAAGACCACGAAATGGGCTGCCGACAACGAGGCTTTGAAACGTCGCGGGTCACTGACCATCTGGTTCGATCCCGAGATGAATTGGGATGCCAAACCCTCCGACAAGAGGGGGAGATCGCGGACCTTCAACGACGCCGCGATCCAGACGTGCCTCACGATGAAAATTCTGTTCGGGATGGCGCTACGTCAGACGACCGGCTTTGTAGAAAGTCTCCTGCGGCTGACGGGACTCGCTTGGGCCGTGCCTGACTTCAGCACCGTTTGCCGACGCTAAAGGACGCTTGCGGTCAACATTCCGCATCGTGGCACTGAGGGCCCGTTACACCTGTTGGTCGACAGCACCGGCATCAAGGTCAAGAGTGAAGGCGAATGTAACACGCGCAAGCACAGCGGCCCCAAACGGCGCGTCTGGCGCAAGATCCACATCGGAGTTGACGAGAAAATGCTGGAAATCAGAGCCGTCGAGATTACGGGCAGCAACACTCGGGATACACGGATGCTACCTTATCTCCTCAACCAGATCCCGCACGATCAGGAGATCGGCAGCGTGATCGCGGATGGCGCATACGACACGGGCAGTTCCAGCTTTTGAAACGAGAACGGATCCGGCGGCGCACCTACCTCACACTTGACGCCGCTAGACAGGACGTGTTCGATTACATCGAGATGTTCTACAATCCGACACGTAACCACACAAACAACGGCATGCTGTCACCGATTGACTATGAAGCAAGAGAGTTAAAACTGAACAAAGCAGGCGTCTAGGAAACTAGGGGCTATTCAGCTTGAGTTCGCTTTGATGAGCCAAGAGGAGCAATCCGTCAAAGACCGGCTGGAGGTGCGCAAGTCACAGGCGAACGCGCTGTGTCAGAGCGGCATCACGACCGAGCTTCTGGATGTGATCATCGGGTTTGAGGCCCTGGAAAAATTCAGGCGCGCAACTCCGACCGACCCCAACAAGCTATCCAACACGACACCCAACCAAGAAAGGAACCAATGGAAATCATGACCACCCTCACTGTGATCGTACTGCTTTTGGGCGCGGCGGGATGCACTGATCTCGACCATTACCCGATCAGCGGTCAGGAATGCAGCGCCGATGACCCGGTGCTTGATCTTGATGCAAATGACTGTGCACCGCTGGTCTGACCTCACGTTGCTGACAATGGTTTCGCCAGCTCTGGCTCCATTCTCAGCGATCAGGCAAACCCTTCCAATGCGCACAAGCGTAGCGAACGCCTTATGCGCGCGCCAATTGGGGTCTAGGCCTTGCGGTTCTATCGGTATCCTCGACGATTTTGAATCTATCATGAGATTTCAGATCGATTAGGCCTTGGCGCTTGAGTCGACTGAAAGCGCGACTGACACCCTCCATCGATAAGCCAATGTGGTCCCCGATGTCGCGGCGACACATGGGGAGCACTACGTGGCCGGTGCCAGAGCGTGTGGCGGCAAATTCTTTCAGAAACTGATATAGACGGTCGGGACCCTTGGCGATGATCAGCGTCAGCATCTGCCTCTCGCGACGCATCAGCAAGGCCCGCACATAAGCCCTGACCTCCTGTCGCAGCGACATGTTGACAGCGAGCTCTTGCTCAAGCGTTGACCTCGGTATCGACTTCAGGATCACATGGTCGACGGCTTCGGCCGTAAAGTGCCAAATATCCATGTCGGAAATGCCAACGAATTCCCCTTTTTTAGAAAAGGAGAAAATCTGCCGGTGACCTTCTGAATCAACGGTACAGCACCGAATTGTTCCTGAAACAACAAGATAGATCGCATCTGCTGTGTCTCCGTGCAGCAATACGGTGCTGCCGGGTTGGAAATGCTGTTCGAATGCGTGGGCCCGGAACAATGTAAGCAACGCAGTCGTTTCGTTTGGTGCTTCAGGTGCTGTCGAATTGATTTTGGTCGCTGAACCACGTGTTGCAGGAACCAATTTTGGCCGCGGCGCGATCCAGCCTCCGGACGCGGCGTGCGCCAAAGATGCGGTCGTGCTTGTCATGCGGTAACCCCCCGTTCTCGTTGGTTTGGCCGTGATTGAAACGGCCTTTGATAGGCAATGGACTGCCCGTAGAGACCTCCCGGCATGCGTTAGATCAATTCAGGACCTCTGAGCTGGTGTTAATCCAGCATGGAGACTTTGGTATCCAGCATCTTCAATCTAAGCCCGTTGGATCAAGCATGAAGTGACTCACAGTGAGGCGCATTGTGAGGAATGGTAGACACAAGTGCCCATCGGGCATTGAAAAGGGAGTGGAACGTGGATTTGCAGCTTGCTTCTTCACTGCCCTGCGACGCTGTGAAGGCACAACTGGCGCATATCGTTGACGGTCGGCAATTTCGAAACGCCCCGCGCTTGTCGCGCTTCCTCACCTACGTGGTCGAACAAAACCTCGCCGGACGATCAGACCAGCTCAAAGGTTATACGATTGGGGTAGAGGTTTTCGACAAGGACGAGGATTTCGATCCGCAAACCGACACCATTGTGCGTGTGCAGGCCCGGGCGTTGCGTCAAAAGCTGAGCGAGTACTATCAGCAGAACGGTGCGGATGACCCGGTGCATATTTTCATCGCCAAGGGCGGATACGTGCCGGAATACTATGTGCCTGTAGTCCATGACCAAGCGGATGCGGATGACACATCCGTTAAAGGCGATGATAGACCTTCTGCGCCTACGCCATCTGACAAACCGTCGATTGCGGTTTTGCCCTTTGAGAATATCGGGCTCGGGGTCGAGCATGATTTTCTGTCTCTCGGCCTGAACGAGGGCGTTATTTCAGACCTGTCCCGTTTCAAATACCTCTCCGTATTTTCGCGCTCGACGACGGAGAAAGCAAAAGAACTACAATTGAGCATAGCGCAGATGTTCCAACGGTTTCGTCCGGATTTCGTACTGGAGGGCACCTTTCGCGTTCGGAATGAACTGATCGAAACGCGGATCAAGCTGATCGATGCCGCACAAGACTCAATCCTTATGACCACGCAAATTGATATGGAGCTGAACCCGCAGCATATCTTCGATGCGCAGGATGAGCTATGCGCTCGAATTGCCGCGCGCATAGGGGTAGATAGCTCCATTGGGCAGACCGCACGACAGTCTCAGCGATCGCGGCCCGCGATCAGGTGGGACACATATTCATGGACGTCTCGATACTTTGAATACGGCTTTCAGTTGGACAAGACCGAGCGCGACGAGATTGAAGCCGGGCTTAAAAGTGCTGTCGATAGTGAACCCTCATCTGCCGATGCCCATGCCGCGCTAGCGATGATTGAAGTCGAATACTACCGGACGATGTCAGCGGATGTCGGTGATCCTATTCGTCTTGAGCAGGCAATTAAACAAGCGCAAATTGCTGTGCGGTGTGATCCGCAAAACGCCATGGCCTATCAATCCCTTGCCCTTGCACAATTTCATGCGAAGCGGTTTGTCGATTTTCGCGCATCGGTCAAACGTGCTCTGCAGCTCAATCCGGGGCACGCCGACATGCTGGCAATGTTCGGTATGTGCTTTGTCCGGCTTGCCGAGTGGGATGAGGCGATGCCTTTGCTCGACCGCGCTCTGACTCTGAACCCGCTGCATCCTGACTGGTATCACATGCCGAAAGCGATGCATCTGATGATGACGCAAAATCCCGAAGCGGCTATCGCGGAGTTCACGAAGCGTCCAATGCCTGGTCTGTTCGCGTTTCACTACATTCTGTTGTGGCTCCAAGTCGAGGCGGGCAACATGAAAGAAGCCGAGATGGAAAAGGGCCGATTGCTCGATATCGCACCCGATGTCGAGCAGTTCACACGCCGCTATTTCGATGCGATCTGTCTTTGCGATGAAATTGCGGACCGGGCGATCGCGGCTTGCCAAAAAGTGGGGCTATATATCGCCTAGGTCGACTTCGCCGTGGCATGCCTTTCAAGAGGCGCGCGTTCTCACAGCCCTCCAGTACCAAATAGATCCTCCACGCACCCTTAGGGGGTATGCCAAAGGGTGCGCGTCTGTGCATTGACGTTCGTCAAACCTGCGCGCAGCCGTGTGCGTAGTCAGAGGTATGCGACCCGAAGCAAGAAACAAAAACGTGCTCCATAAAAATGTGCTCGAATTGGCCCATAGGATGGTTCTTGTGCCGGCACCTCGCGTCAACCCAGCCCCGGAAGAGCGATGCGGCGAGACAAGGACATGATAGCAGCAGCCGATATGCAGCGCGCTTTGACGCAGGACCAACCTGGCGGAAAGATCAGTCTGTTTGCGCGAACGCTTCTGATCGTGGCAGCCCTCTGGACAGTATCCAGTCAAAGCTATTACGCGCTTGTGAGCGTTCTCGGGCTTGAACGGGGCTATGACGGCGCGCCGATCCTGTTCGCCGCCTACTACCTTGGCTGGGCCGCGCTGGCAGCCTGGCTGTTCCGGGCGCTGTTCGCAAACGTATTGGCGCGCGATCGCGTGGCGCGCGAAGGGCTGGCCTTGCTGCTGATCCTAGCGGCTTTCGGGCTGTTCGTCGTCTATGCTTTGCCGCTCTTGCCCGACTTCTCAGAGGTCCGCGCGCCAGGGAACCCGCCGGAGTTCATATTCGCTTCGGCCTGGGGTCCGGCACGCCGGGCGATCACTTTCATCTCGAAGGCGCTTGGCGACTATACCGAAGGCTGGCCCGATACTGTGAAGGCGGGCGACGCGGTCATTGTCGAAGGGCAGTACGGCCGCTTCACTTTCGACAATGCCAAAGAGCGCCAAATCTGGATCCGTGCCGGCATCGGCATCACGCCCTTTATCGCGCGGCTCAACCATCTGGTCGCCGCACTGGATGGCAAGAAGATTGATCCCTTCCACACGGCGCCCAAAATCGCGTCGGAGCCTCAGGCGTTGCTCGAAGCAGACGTGGCAGCGGCAGGGGTCAAGTTGCAGCTCATGCGGGATGGAACGACGGCCTTCTCGACGGTGCCCGCCTGCGCGACATGCTGCCCGACTGGACAAATGCCAGCATCTGGTTCTGGGCCCCGCCGCCTTTGGCCATGCGCTGCGTCAGGATCAGGTCGCGCACGGCCTCAAGCCCGCGGACTTTCATCAGAAACTTTTCAACATGGGCTGACGCGCGCGCACCCAAGGAGACCGCTTATGACGATCAAAAGCATCAACGGCTGCATCGGCTGCGAGGAATGCGTCAAATCCTGCCCCTGCGACGTGATCCGCATGGAGGGCGGCAAGGCGGTGATCACCTATGCCGCCGACTGCCAGATCTGCCATCTCTGCCGGATGTATTGCCCGGTCGACGCCATCGAGATGTCGCCTGAGAAATCCATCCCTGTCATCGTGCCTTGGGGTTAAGGCCATGAAATTCACCGTTCAACGCGCCACAATCCTTGTCGCCTTGGCCATTTTCGTCGGCCTCCCGCTGATGTTCTATGCGTTTGGCGAGACCCCGCGCCGCTCGCTGCTGAAAGAGGTGATCTCCGTCGCGACGCTGCTCGCCTTCACGGCGTTGCTCGGCCAGTTCTTCATGGCGCGTAGCAACACTTGGCTTCTGAGTGTCTTCAAGCCGGTACAGATACAAAAGGTCCACAAGTATATCGCCTACGCGGCAGTTGCGGTGATCCTGGCGCATCCTGCGCTGATCGTTTTGCCAAGGTTTTTTGAGGGCGGCATTCGCCCGTCGGATGCACTGATCACGATGTTTACCACATTTGACAACCTCGCGCTGCTAGCGGGGTTCTTCGCATACCTGATCCTCGTGGTACTGGTCGTCACCGCCTTCTTCCGCAAGCCGATCATCAAACGCCTCGCCAGTCATTATCGCGGCTGGCGGTATGTCCATGGTGGACTGGCTGTCAGCTTCACGGTGCTGGCACTGTGGCATTCCATCATCCTTGGCCGTCACACGGATACACCGATGTCTGCTCTGCTGCTGACACTGGCGCTGGTCGGCTTCGGGTTGCTCGCGCGGCTTTACTGGGGCGCGCAGCCCGTCAAACCCACCCCTCCGCAGAAAGGAGCCATGTCATGAGCGAACAAGCAGACACCGTCGCCCCCACCCGCCGCGACTTCCTCGCGCTCACCGGCGCGACGGCCGGGCTTGCCACGGTCGGTGTGGCCGGATGGGCGCAGAACGCGGCCGAGATCGACCCTGGCACCATTGCCAAAACTGACCATGCCACCGACGTGCTGGTGATCGGCGGCGGCATGGCGGGGCTTTTCGCGGCCGTGAAGGCGCATGACGCGGGTGCCGCCACGATGATCGTTTCCAAAGGGCGATTGGGGTCTTCGGGCCTCACACCCTTTGGCAAGGGGTTCTTTGTCTTTGATCCCGAAACCGAGACCGGTAGCATCGAGGATTTCATCGACACCGTTTCACGCTCGGCGCTCGGCACTAATAACGCCACCTATACCCGCCAGCTTGCCGCGCATTCGCTCGATCGCGCTAAAGAGCTAGAAGACTGGGGCTATTTCGACCAGACACTGGCCAACCGCCCGTTCATGAAGCCCATCGAAGAGCGCGCAATCCCCCTGCTGGAGCGGGTGACGATTACCCACCTGATCAAGGAAGGTGGCCGCATAGCAGGCGCGGCGGGCTTCCGGCTAGATGCCGAGGAAACGGTCACGATCCGGGCAAAATCCGTGATCCTGTGCACCGGGGCAGGGGGCTTCAAGCCGAACGGCTTTCCGCTGGGTGACCTGACCCATGACGGCACAGTCATGGCCTACCGGATCGGGGCCAAGGTCACGGGCAAGGAATGGAACGACGGCCACACTACCCGCGTTGACCATCCGGCGGCCACATTCGACGGGTGGGGCGACATGTTCGAGCGTGCGCCCTCCACCACCGGCGTCGAAGTGCATCACGATCTGGGTGTGGACCTGAACTACCGCGCCTACCGGCTCGGCAACCCGGTTGCGGGCGGGCCGGGGTCGCCGCCCGATGCAGAGGTCAAAGAGGTCAACGGCGGCCCAATCGTGCCGGAAGAATTCCAGCGCACATTCGACGCGCCCGCCGGTGGCGACGGCCCCCCTCCGGGCTTCGGTCCAGGTGCCAATGTCGGGGGCGCATCGGCGGGCATGGCGATCCACAAATCCGAAGGCCTGGTACCCTACAACGATCGCTGCGCTTCCAACATCCCAGGTCTCTATGCGGCAGGCGATGCACTCGGCAGTCATATGGCGGGCGGGATCTACACACAGATAGGCTCATCGCTGGCAGGCTCTGCCGTGCAAGGCGCGGTCGCGGGCGAAGCAGCAGCCGAATATGCCGCTGGTGTCGACGCCCCGACAATCCCCGACGCGCGCTTGGCTGAGATCACGGTCGACATCCTCGCCCCCTTGCGGCGCGAGGCGGGATACGGCCCCGCCTGGGTCACGCAAACGCTGCAAGGAGTGATGATCCCCAACTTCGTCCTCTACATCAAGAAAGCGTCGATGATGCAGGCCGCGCTGGCATATATCGAGGAGCTGCGCGACCACCACGCGCCCATGCTGCGCGCGGCCAACATGCACGAGCTGCGGCTGGCGTGGGAGACGCGCAACATGATCGAGAGCGCCGAGATGAAACTGCGCGCCTCACTGTTTCGCACCGAAAGCCGGTGCAGCCACTACCGCCTCGATTATCCCGAGGTGGATGACGAGAATTGGCGCGCCTGGATCAACATCCACCGCGGCAAAGACGGTACGATGCAGCTTACCAAACAACCCTTCGGAACTTGGCCCGAGCCAGCATGACGCCCTGAAGCCGCAACACTAACCAAGGAGAAAATCATGACGTTAATAGACAAAAAGAAGACCCATTCCGGTCTCGGAATTTGGGATTCTCTGAATGAGATCCCGGCCGGAACCATGTTCGTTCCGCTCGTGATAAGTGCGATCATTGTGACACTGTCCGTGCATAGCGGCCTCGGAATGTCCCTGTGGGATTACCTGGGCGAACCGATGAAGAGCCTCTTTGGCCCTTCCGGGCAGATGCTGGTGATCGGCCTTATGTTGTTTTGCACGGGCACGATGATCTCGGGCCATGATTTCGTGGAAGTCGGCGAAAGGGGCATCTGGGTCATTTTTGCAAGGCTTTTGCCAGCATACGCGATCAGCGCGTTCGTGTTCCTCTATTTCGGCCCGGAGGGGTTCGCCGGAATCGACGCCATTACGCTGGCTTGCTGCCTGACATCGGCAAACGCCGCCTTGTATATGGGGATAATCAAACCTTATGCGGATGAACCGGACCGGGGCGCATTCCCGATCATGTTGATCTTCTCGATGCCACTGCTACCCTTCATCTTCCTGTCGTATTTCGGAAGTGGCGGCGGCGGATTCACGAGTCAAATCATGCAGGTGCTTTCGCTCTTGCTGCCTTTTTTCCTCGGAGTTGCCTTGGGCAACCTCGACCCCAAGATCAAAGAGGTCTTCCGCGGGGGAAACACTATTCTTCTACCCTTCCTTGGGTTTCAGTTCGGCTCCACGATCGACCTCGTAGACGCCTTTCAGGCAGACATCATTGTCGTCGCGCTTCTGCTCACCGCAATCTACTGGGCCGTTACGATCATAATCCCGTTCATTGTCGATCGATACGTTCTGGGCAGGCCTGGCTATGCCGCGATGGGTTCCACCGCACTGGCGGGCGTTTCGCTCGTGCTCCCTGCCATGGTGGGCAATTTCACGTTCGATGGTCAACTCGGCTCAGTCATCACCGCGAACGCGGTCTCGATCCTTGCATTCGTCCTGTTTATCACCAACGTTCTGTCGCCGTTCTTCACGAAATGGACAATGAACGCGTATTTCAAACACCATAAAGCCGCTGCAGAAGACGTATTTTCGCAGACACACCCTGAGCTTCTCGCCGCAGTCTACGATGAAAATGGCAATTACAGAAACCACCATCACTATCACGATATCTTCGGCCGGATTTTTCGCTCCAGGTCACATGATGACGATGGAACGCTGGTGCAGGTCTCGACGCTCAATGCCTTGATGGAAGGCGACTATCGCGGAAGCAAGACGGTCAAAGACGTCCTAAAAACCACCGATACCGGTGTCGGGACTTATGAGGGGCTCGATGGCGAGGCAATCATCTACAAGGGCCATGCCTATGTCGGAAGGGCCGATGGCGAAGTTAGTGAAATGACACCGGAGGACACATTCGCCTTCTCGATCACGACACGCTTCGATGAAAGCGTGGATGAGGACGAGATATCTTTCGCATCCATTGAAGATCTGAAGGCGAAGCTGGAAGAGTACCTCGATTCACACAACTACTTCTTCATGATCAAGATGGAAGGCGTCTTTTCCGTCAGGGTCAGAAGCAACTTCAAACAAAAGCAACCCTATGAGCCGCTCTACAAGGTCGCGGGCGATCAGAGAGAATTCGAGTATCACGACATCGAAGGCGCAGTGATCGGAGTCTTTTCGCCCAACTACGTCGAAGGCATGAACCTTCCCGGTTGGCACGTTCATTTCTTGTCGAAGGATTTCAAGAAAGGCGGGCATATCCTCGAAGTGTCCGGGAAGGACGTCAAAATTAAGGTCAACAAGCTTCAGGCTTGGAAAGTCCTGATGCCAGATGATCCCGACTTCAGCACGTGGAACCTCAAGGAAGACCTGAAAGCGAAGACTGAAGCCGTTGAGGGCAAGTCGAGAACCAAGGAAACCACCTAGCAGGTAGGAGCCGCGCTGTTGGTTGCCCTAATAGGCAACGCAAAACTCGGCTGGATTGTAAACGTCGCCCCGTCGAAATGCGGGGCGGCAATGCGCCGCCCCGGCCATCATCAATTGTCGCCTTGCGGGGCACCGGGCCGCTGCAAGGTCGGCGCGCCATCGCCATCGCCGTCACGCCGTTCGACGAGCCGTGCAATGCGGGTGTCAAGCTCTTCGGGAGCGATCTGGCCGTCGCCGTCGCTGTCCAGAGCTTGGAGGGCATCAACCATGCGCGAGCGGGTGAACGACCGGTAAAGCTCGTCGATCTCCTCAATCAACAGCGCACCGTCGTCGGAGGGGTTGTCCTGCTTTGCATTCTCCCAAGACAATTCCAGGTCAGAAAGAGATTTGGAGAAACCGCTTCTAATCTCGCTCCAGTCATCGCGGAGTTTTGTGTTCATCTCGTCGACGCTCTCGTCAATGTCTGCGAGAGTTGCTTTCGAGACAGTTACCAATGCTTCGTGCCGGTCATGTGAATAATCACCAATCTGGCCTGCTGCCGACTTCGTGGGCTCCGAGATAAGATGTTTATGAGATTAGAGATCAGGAATGACGAAAAGAGTTTATAACCGACGATGTCACCGCGCTGATGTGGGCGATAGGCTGATCGACGCGCAGATCGCGTCGCGTGCACGCCCCCAGTTACTTTATGTGTATTGCGAGCCGCTTCCGACCTTCGTCTTTACCCTACCGAAAGCGTCGTTTTTTAGCCCACCCCGCGTAGAGTGCAACTCACGCGCATCGATCAGTCGATGCAGACCAGTCGTGCCCGGCAATTGACGTTCGTCAATTTGATGAAATCGATACCGCCTATGAACCCAGCATCTGCCACCTTCCGGGCGCAGCTGAGCAGCATACGGGTCAGTTTTCCTTCAATGTAAGACAGCTTGCTTCATCGCCCCGAACCGAACTTTCAAATCATGCATAAGGGGATGCAACATGAATATTTTTGATCGAAAGGCCTACCTCGTAGGCGGTGGTATAGGCTCTTTGGCCGCTGCCGCATTTATGATCCGCGACGGTGGGATGCCTGGTGAGAACATTACCATCTACGAAGCCAATTCAAAGCTGGGCGGAAGCCTTGACGGGGCCGGAAATGCGGAAGATGGTTATTCGATGCGTGGTGGTCGGATGTTGACGACCGACAATTACGAATGCACGTGGGACCTGTTTAAGACGATCCCCTCACTCACTGATCCGCAACAGTCTATCTTTGACGAAACAATCGCATTCAACAAGCGGATGAAAGCGCATTCCAAGGCGCGATTAGTGGATCGAAATCGCTCAATCGTAGATGTAGAGTCGATGGGTTTCACGATGACGGACCGGCTGGAGTTGCTAAAACTTACTGAGGCGAGTGAAGAAAGGCTGGGCACGAGTGTCATTACTGATTGGCTCTCGCCAGAATTTTTTACCAACAAGTTTTGGTACATGTGGCAGACGACATTTGCCTTTCAACCCTGGCATAGCGCGGTTGAATTCAAACGTTATTTACATCGCTTTATGAAAGAGTTCTCTCGAATTGAAACCCTGGCTGGCGTCAAGCGCACTGTTTACAATCAATACGATTCACTCGTTCGACCTCTGGTCGCTTGGCTCGAAGCGGAGAATGTCAACTTCCAGAACGAGTCCACTGTGACTGACTTTGAGTTTCAAGCCAATACAGCATCTCATACGGTTGTCGGGATTAAGCTCCACCAATCCGGGCTACAAAAGACGATTTCAGTTCGGAAAGTCGATCTGGTCTTCTTTCAAAATGGCTCCATGACCGATGCATCGAGCGTAGGTTCCATGACAGAGGCCCCAAAGCGGCTAACCAAAGCCGACAGTGGCGGTTGGACGCTTTGGGAAAAATTGGCAGAGGGCCGCCCAGAATTCGGCAATCCGGCACCTTTCAACAATAGCATCCCCGAGTCCTATTGGCATTCATTTACTGTGACTCTCAAAGACACAGCCTTTTTTGACAAGATGCAGGCTTTTTCCGGCAACGAAGCTGGAACTGGAGGTCTTGTGACTTTGAAGGATTCAAACTGGCTGATGTCTGTGGTTCTGTATCATCAACCACATTTTATTGGCCAGCCCACCGACGTACAGATATTGTGGGGGTATGCGCTGCATCCCGATAGGATAGGTAACTATGTTGCTAAGCCGATGTCAGATTGCTCAGGCGAGGAGATCCTTCGGGAACTTTGTGGCCATCTCAACTTTGACATGGAGACGACTTTCGCACATGCAAACTGTATACCATGCAGGATGCCTTACATTACAAGTATGTTTATGCCTCGTGCGCGATCTGACCGACCTCTGCCTGTTCCAAAGAATTCCAGAAATCTTGCCTTCGTAAGCCAGTTCGTTGAAGTTCCGGAAGATGTAGTTTTTACTGTTGAGTATTCGGTACGTGCGGCCCAGATGGCGGTCTATGAATTGCTTGAGATCGACCGGGAAGTACCAGCTATACTTCACCATGACAAATCTCTCAAAGTGAATTTCGATGCCGTAATTAAGGCATTCAATTAAAATGTGGCTCTCTCCCCGCGGTCTTGGGCGCGGAGAGAGCCAAGCTACTTGCCCTCGCGTTTCGAGCGAATTCTATCGCAAGAAATTATTATACGTAAGAAACACTCAACGTAATTCGGCTTTCGTTATTACGCATCAACGCGCCGAAGCAAAAACTAGTGTGGTACATCTTCCGAAACCTCCTGACGAAGAACTGGTCCCTTTGCCAGGCGTCTGCCGAGTGCGACGATGAATGCATCATAGCGTTCGCCTGCCTGCGCTTTGGCCGCAGCCCGGGCGGGTTCAGGCAGTGGCGGGTTGGTGGTCAGCCAAAACCGAGCGAACAGCGCCAGGGTTT
This sequence comes from Sulfitobacter marinus, assembly GCF_900116285.1. Classification (GTDB taxonomy): domain Bacteria; phylum Pseudomonadota; class Alphaproteobacteria; order Rhodobacterales; family Rhodobacteraceae; genus Sulfitobacter; species Sulfitobacter marinus. The sequence goes on from NZ_FPAJ01000004.1 coordinate 369,713, forward strand.
CCACCGAGATGCTTACGTCGCGTTCCAAGCGGAACATGCGGCGGTAAATTTGGTCAAGGCGTTTGGTCGTTGCCGTTTCTTGGCGTCCGGCGGCATCTGGCGACAGAAATGAAGCAATGGCGTTTTCAGCCACAAGGGAGCGGGAATGATCGCGCCGGGCTTCTTCGTCATCTCGATCTCCTAGTCGATAAGATGAACAAGAAATCCTCCCTTATTCAGATCCTCAAATCTGTCCAACGGCTGCTGATGTCAGACACAGTAAGAGCAATAATTGGCGGAATATAATCTGGACCAACGCCATTACAGGCTGCAAGGAGCGACAAGGAGAAGCTAAGTATCGCATGCTTGCCTGCACCAAAAAATTGTTTTCAAATTCTAGGTCTTACAAAATCATTATCTGACAGCATGAGATTTTACATCAAAATTTTTGATCTTGTATTTGATTGTTGGTAACAAAGCTGCGGCATGCCTCAGCAACAACGGCTTCTTCGTTTGTCGGAAGCCTCAGAACCGCCACGGTTGATTGACTTGAGCTGAGCGTGATTTGGTTCTTGTCGTTTGCCTCGGCATCTAGGTGGAGGCCCATCCAAGCGAGCCGGTCGCAGGTCAGTTTGCGCACCAGTGCAGAGTTCTCGCCGGTGCCCGCTGTGAACACCAAGGCGTCGAGACCGCCGATGGCTGAAACGAGACCCGCGAGAATGCTGGCGGCACGAAAACAGTAAAGTTCAATGGCTTCGCGTGCATGCGGATCGCTACTGTTTTGCAGAACCTGCATATTGTTGCTGATACCAGAGACACCAAGCAGGCCCGATTGGCGATACAACATCTCTTCAACCTGACTGGCAGTCATGCCTTTGGATTGCATGAGGTAAAGCACGACGCCCGGATCGAGAGTTCCGCACCGGCTTCCCATCATCAGACCATCTAGCGCCGTGAACCCCATACTGGTCGCAACGCTCTGTCTGTTCGTCATGGCACACATGCTGGCACCATTGCCGAGATGCGCCACAATCACGCGCCCGTCCGCCTGCGATCCTAGATGTTGGGGAAGGACACTCGCGATGTATTCATAGGACAGACCGTGAAACCCGTATCGCATGATGCCCTCGTCGCTCAAACTCCGCGGCAGGGCAAAAAGCGATGCCAAACGATCCTGAGTTCGATGAAACGCTGTGTCAAAGCAGGCAATTTGGGGTACCTCGGGATGCCATTTTGTTACCGCCCGAATAGCAGCAAGATTGTGCGGTTGATGCAGCGGGGCGAGGGGTATGAGTGTTTTGAGCTTGTCTAAGACGTCATTGGTGACAAGTGTTGGTGCTGCGAAAAAGCTGCCACCATGAACGACACGGTGCCCAATTGCTATGAGCGGGCGGCCCTCAAGATGTTGCGGCAGCCAAGTCAGCAGATGCGCAATGATGTCTTCATGGCTCGATGTGGTGTTGAGATTACTAAGTATGCCTTTCGCAAGATACTCCCCATCGCCACCACGAGCTGAAAACTCAGGAGCTCCACCGATCCCCGTGACTTTTCCGCTGACACCGGGCGTATTTTGCGTTGCATCAAATCCAAAGACGGCGAACTTTAAGCTGGAGGACCCCGAGTTAAGGGTCAGAATAGCCTTGCTCATGACAGCTCACTTTTGGCAAAATGATGAACAAACAACTGAGCTATCGCGGCTGAGGCGATGCGTGATGTCAGGCCATCTGCTCGGCTCGTCAATACAATTGGTACCCGTGCCCCGAGGACGACACCCGCTGAATCTGCGCCTGCGAGGTAGACCAACTGTTTGGCCACCATGTTCCCGGCTTCAAGATCAGGCACGATCAGAATGTCCGCGCTGCCCGCAATCTCCGATACAATCCCCTTAGCATCTGCCGCAACACGAGACACGGCATTGTCAAAGGCAAGTGGCCCATCGAGTTGCCCGCCAGTAATCTGTCCGCGATTGGCCATTTTGCACAATGCGGCGGCGTCCACAGTCGACGGGATATTCGGGGTAACCGTTTCGACAGCAGATAGGACCGCTACCTTTGGGCAGACAATCCCAAGCGCGTGACCAAGGTCAATTGCATTCTGAACGATGTCACGTTTCACTTGTAGGTTCGGACAGATGTTGATCGCAGCGTCGCTAATGAGGAGCGGCTTTGGATAGCTTGGAACATCGAGCGCGAAGACATGGGTCATACGCCTTTCGGTGCGCAAACCTGTCTCAAGATTCACAACCGGTCCGAGCAGTTCGTCGGTGTGGATTTTGCCTTTCATCAGCATGTTCACTTTGCTAGCACGGGCGAGTTCAACGGCTTTTTCTGCAGCTGCATGGCTATGCAGAACGTCGATAATCTCCACACCCGTTAGATCCAGATTGGCAGCATCTGCGACGGCCCGTATTTTGGTTTCGGGGCCGATCAATATCGGGACGATCATTCCTTGCTCGGCGGCTGCAAGTGCTCCTCCCAGTGATAGGACATCGCAGGGGTGCACGACGGCGGTGGGTACCGGGGCGAGCGACTTCGTTGCCGCGATAAGCTCATTGAACCGTGCGCCGCGTTCATGAAGATGAACTTCCGGTAGCTGGGTCCGTGGCCGGTGTACCTTCACGGTTGGTGCTATAACCAGTGCTTGGCCTTCGATCACGATTCCCCCGTTCTGGTTCAGGCACAGGCAGTCGAGGGTGACGTGATGGTTTTCAGCGGTCTTTTCCGCGACGGTCACGCGAACAGTGACTGTGTCGCCCAAACCAACAGGGCTGCGAAAGCTCAGATTTTGATTGAGGTAGATCGTTCCGGGTCCTGGCAATTCCGTGCCAAGGACCGCTGATATCAACGCGCCGCCCCACATCCCGTGTGCAATTACCTTATGAAAGACATCGGACTTGGCAAACTCTGCATCGACATGTGCCGGGTTCACATCGCCTGACATGATGGCAAACAACTCTATATCTTCCAGTTTCAGTTTTCGCGTCAGTTCGGCGCTGTCACCAACTTTGATCTCGTCAAAGGTCTTGTTTTCGATGAATTGCATGGATGCCGGCCTTTCTTCTTCGTCGGACATCAGAACTCACGTGATGCCTGATGGTCTTTTGATTTCTGCGCTTCGACCTTTTCGGCAACGTCCTCGATCTCGCGGAACGCGTCCCCGGCCGAGGTTTTGCCATCGACATGGGTCGTTTGTGTGCCGTTGATTTTCAGATCGGCTTCGCCCCAGGGATGCGTGACGATTTCCAGATTATTGCCACTCGCCGTTGAGGTGAAGGGCTGCTCAGTCGCTCCTTTGCCAGCGGGGTCAGTGAGGTCTGGTTTTCATTTGAGTTTCTTATTGGTTATTTGTAGCTCCTTTGCTTTCTGTGAGGACTGGTCACACCATGTATTCGCCGCCATTCACACTGAGGGTTGAGCCGGTGACAAAATCGGCGTCGTCACTTGCGAGAAACATGATTGCGCGCGCAATGTCCGCGGGCTGTCCAAGGCGGCCTACCGGTGTTGCCGCGATGATCTGCTGTATGACGTCAGCAGACACCGCCGCAACCATGTCAGTATCGCAATAGCCTGGTGCCACCGCATTAACTGTAATGCCCTTGGCTGCGTTCTCTTGCGCGAGAGCCTTTGTGAATCCGACAATGCCAGCTTTGGCGGCCGAATAATTAGTTTGGCCAAATTGACCCTTCTGCCCATTGATCGAAGATACATTAATAATGCGCCCGAACCCGCGTTCGCGCATGCCCGGAACAACATTGCGGCACATGTTGAAAACTGATCCCAGATTTGTGTTGATCACATCGACCCATTGTTCGGGGGCCATGTGATGCAAGGTTGCATCCCTAGTGATGCCTGCATTGTTGACCAGAATGTCAACGGAACCTAGGTCATCTTCGATTTTCTGAAGCCCTGCTTTGCAGGCAGGAAAATCCGCGACGTCCCATTTATAAACGGCAATCCCGGTTTCATCTTTGAAGGCCTGCGCTGCTGCGTCATTACCATGATAGGTAACAGCAACGGTGCAGCCTTTTTCTTTCAACGCGATTGCGGCTGCGCGCCCAAGGCCGCGTGTTCCGCCTGTTACAACTGCTATTCGTGTCATGTTATTTTCCTTAGATACTAGTGTGCCGCATCATGCGCGCACGTGATAACCGCCATCGACAAAGGCAATGTTGCCAGTCACTTTGCGTGATAGATCGCTCACCAGTCCGACAGCCATGTGGCCGACATCTTCGATACTTACGAGACTTTGTTCGGGGGCGCGGAGACGGGCGGATTCTATCAATTCGTCGAAGTGGTCGATACCTGAGCCAGCGCGGGTTTGCAGAGGCCCGGGCGAGATTGCATTGACCCGGATTTGTTTCGGGCCAAGCTCGGCTGCCAAATAGCGCACCGTCCCCTCAAGCGCGGATTTGACGGGCCCCATAATATTATAGTGATCGACGACTTTTTCGGCACCATAGTAGCTCATTGTGACGATGCTGCCGCCATGGGTCATCAGTGGGGCCGCAAGGCGCGTCATTCGGATCAGGGAGTGAACCGAGATATCCATGGCCTGCGCGAAGCCATCCTTGGAGCATTCGCTGACAGGACCATGTAGGTCCTCTTTCGGGCAGTAGGCGATTGAGTGTAAGACGAAGTCTAGTTGCCCCCATTTCTGGGTAATTTCCTCGAAAACGGCTTCCATCTGGCCTTCCACCTGAACATCTAAGGGCAGGAAAATAGGTGCTTCCAGCGCGGTGGCCACGGGTTCAATATAGGGCAATGATTTTTCATGGCCATATGTCACGGCAAGGTCAGCCCCTGCGGCCCGCAAGGCGGCACCGCATCCAGCCGCAATGGAATGCTCATTTGCAATCCCGACAATCAATCCACGTTTGCCTTTTAAAAGGGTTTCCAACATATCGTTCACTCCTGAAAAACATAGGTGCCGGGCGCGTCGCAAACGGGTGCGTATCCCATTGTTGGCGCACCAAGCATTGGTGGTGCCACCGGTTTGCCCGATTTATCCGCCAGCCATTCCGCAAGAGCGGGCCACCATGACCCGTCAACGGCATTGTTTTCGGCCATCCAGCGATCAGCATCTTGATGTGGGGCATCCTTGGTTTTGGTATTGATCCGGTAATGACGCCGCGGGTGCCCAGGTTCCGATATGATGCCCGCATTGTGCCCACCACTGGTCAAGAGGAACGTCACATCGGTGTCAGACAGCAGGTTAAACTTGAAAACCGAATGCCAAGGCGCAACGTGGTCGCGTTCAGTGCCCACAAGAAAGACAGGGGCGCGGATATCCGAAATTGCAATAGGTCGGTGACCAACCTGATAGCGCCCTTCAGCCAGATCGTTGTTTAGAAACAGTTGCCGCAGATATTCCGAGTGCATCCTGTAGGGCATCCGTGTTGCATCTGCATTCCACGCCATCAGGTCGATCATCGGGGTGCGTTCGCCCATCAGATAATCATGTACGACGCGCGACCAGATAAGGTCATTTGACCGCAACAGTTGAAATGCGCCGGCCATTTGATTGGTGTCCAGATACCCTTTGTCCCACATCATATCTTCGAGATAGGTAAGCTGACTGTCATTGATAAACAGCATCAATTCACCCGCTTCAGTAAAGTCGGTCTGGGTCGCAAGAAAAGTCAGGCTCTTGAGCCGTTCATCTTTGTCGCGCGCCATCGCGGCAGCGGCAATTGATAGCAGCGTGCCACCAATGCAGTATCCCATCGCGTGAATTTTTTGCCCATCCGTGATGGTGTCGACCGCGTCCAGCGCATCCATGATACCCAGTGACAAGTAGTCGTCCATGCCGAGATCACGGTCCTCGGCGTCGGGATTTTTCCATGAGACCATGAAAACGGTGAACCCTTGTGCTGTTAGGTATCGCACCAGAGAATTCTGCTCACTCAGATCTAGGATGTAGTATTTCATGATCCACGCAGGCACGATCAGAATGGGTTCCGGATGAACCTTGCCTGTGGTCGGCGCGTACTGGATTAATTCGATCAATCGGTTGCGATACACGACCTTGCCCGGCGCAGTTGCCAGGTTGCGTCCGACCTCAAAGTCGTCGAGGCCCGCAGGCTTTTTCCCAGTATTGGCGCGCGATACGTCTTCGACAAAGTTCTGCCAGCCCCGAAACAGGTTCATTGCGCCTTGGCTAAGAGTTTGTGCCTGCACGTCTGGATTGGTCAGGGCGTAATTCGAGGGAGAGAAAATATCGAGTATTTGGCGCGCGGTAAATTCCACAACGTTTTCATGCTGCTGGGTTACGCCCTCAACGTCCGTGGTGGCGTTGTGCCACCATTGCTGATTCAGCAAGAATGCCTGAGAGATCACATTAAATGGCCATTTTTGCCAACTTTCGTCGCGGAAGCGTTTGTCTTGGGGCAGGGGAGTGATGCAGGTTTCAGACGTGCTGGGGTTTCTAGCGCAATGAGCTGCATAGTTTTCCAAGCGCCATGTCTTTTTGCCAGCCTTTTCCACAAGTTCCAGTTGCTTGCCGGGGGCTGACGAAAGATGCAGTGCCCAATCTGCATAGGCAGTGGCAAGTGCGATCGGTGACAGCCCACCAGTGAAACGTGACTGGGCGGCTTTCAATCCTTTGTCCAAGGCTTGTTCCATCGTCGTGTGCGCATGAGATGGCGCGCTTGCGGCGGTGCGGGTAAGCACTGGATCAACAATAGGCGTGGTACCGTTTTTCTTTTGTAATGTTTCGTCGCGAAGTGGTGTGATGCTCACCATTGCCCAAGCCTTTCCCAAGCTGACTGAACTTGGGTTCGTGCTATCTGGAATAGTGAGGATGGAAATTGATCTTCGTCAATCTGCGAACGAGTCTTCATGGCAAATGACGTGACAGGTGCAGTTCTGCACAAAGGACGCTGCTTGTCGTCTATTGGCACCACATTGATGGGTTACAGATTATGAATAAGAAACTGCTGATTTTCGTTTTTGTCCTGTTGGCAGCTGCTGGCGCTGGTGCGCTTTGGTGGCAAAATTCCCTTAGAATGGCGGTGCCTGATGGCATTAGCTCTTCGAATGGTCGCATTGAAGCTGAACGGATTGAGATTGCCACCAAATTGGCCGGGCGTATCGCCAAAGTGTTTGTGACCGAAGGAGACTGGGTCGAAGCTGGGCAATTGATTGCAGAGATGGAAACATTCGATCTCGATGCCCAGTTGCACGCGTCGGAAGCAGCAGTACGTCAAGCCGAACAGCAGAAGCTGCAGGCAGAGGCCCTTTTACGTCAGCGCAGATCAGAGGTGTTAACGGCCGAGGCAGAGTTCCGCCGCGTCGAGAAGCTCGCGAAGGACGGTTTCCACAGTGAGGCACAGTTGGATGCGCAGCGGACCGTGTTGGACACGGCGCGGGCTGCCCTTGCGGCAGCTGAGGCGGGAATTCCTTTGGCAGATGCAAACATCGCGGCGGCCGAGGCGTCGGTCGAACGTCTCCAAAGTTTGATTGCAGATGCAAAATTGACCGCACCGAGGGCCGGGCGTGTTCAGTATGTTTTGGCGCATTCAGGTGAAATACTTGGTGCAGGCGGGCGGGTGGTGACGCTCACTGACCTATCTGACATGTACATGTCGATATTCCTGCCATCCGGTGATGCCGGGCGTCTGGCTATCGGAGCCGAGGCCCGGATTATTCTGGACGCAATTCCCGATTACGTCATTCCCGCCACCGTAACTTTCGTGGCAAGCACTGCTCAGTTCACGCCTAGATCTGTCGAGACTCAAGAAGAGCGGAACCAGTTGATGTTTCGGGTCAAACTGACTATCGCGCCGGAGCTTCTTGTCGATTATCAGGATCGGGCGCGTGCCGGGGTTCCGGGCGTTGGATATGTATTGGTCAAAGACGGAGCTGTGTGGCCCGCTAATCTTGCTGTCCGTCTTCCACAATGACCGATGCACCCATCGTCCAACTGTCCAACGTGATCCATCGTTATGGTGCGACGGCGGCGCTGGACGACATTAGCCTGGATATTCCTGCGGGCTGTATGGCTGGTTTGATCGGACCAGACGGTGTTGGTAAATCGACATTGCTGGCGCTTGCTGCGGGTGTGCGCAAGGTGCAGACGGGGCAAGTGCAGGTCTTGGGGGGCGATATTCGTGACCGCCACCATCTGAGGGACTGCAACACCCGTATTGCCTATATGCCGCAGGGCCTTGGTCGTAACCTGTACCCGACGTTGACGGTGACGGAGAACCTCGATTTCTTTGGTAGACTTTTCGGGCAATCCATCGCGGAACGGCGCGCGCGTATCGCTGATCTGTTGAAAGCCACTGGCCTTGACCCGTTTCCGAACCGTCCCGCGGGCAAGCTGTCAGGCGGGATGAAGCAAAAGCTATCGCTGTGTTCGGCGCTTATTCACGACCCCGATCTGTTGATCCTTGACGAACCCACAACTGGCGTTGATCCATTGTCGCGCCAGCAGTTCTGGGATTTGATCGACCGCATTCGGGGGCAGCGCCCAACGATGAGCGTCATTGTCGCGACGGCCTATATGGAAGAGGCCGAACGTTTCGATTGGCTGGCCGCCATGTCTGATGGCAAGGTTATCGCGACCGGAACACCAGAAGATGTGCGCATAAAAACGGGTCAACCCACGCTAGAGAAAGCGTTCATCGCTTTGCTGCCCGAAGCCGTACGGCAGGGCCATCGTGAAGTAATCGTGCCACCGCGCGAAACCCAAGGCGGCACACCTGCGGTTCAAGCGGTATCACTAACCTGTCGGTTTGGCGATTTTGTTGCCGTGGACAGTGTCGATTTTGAAATCGAGCGGGGCGAGATATTCGGCTTCCTGGGGTCCAACGGATGCGGCAAGACCACCACGATGAAGATGCTGACGGGACTGTTGCCTGCCAGCGATGGCAAAGCGCTTTTGTTCGGGGAAAGTCTGGATGCAAATGACATGCGTACGCGTCAGCGCGTCGGGTACATGTCGCAATCGTTTTCTCTATACAGTGAATTGACCGTGCGCCAAAACCTCGACCTGCATGCGGAATTGTATCAAATCCCCAAGACCGGACGGGCTGCGCGGGTGTCCGAGATGCTCGATACATTCACGTTGCAAGACGAGGCGGATCAGAAACCGGACGCGCTTCCGCTTGGTATTAGGCAGCGCCTCCAACTTGCTGTGGCAGTCATTCATGCGCCTGAAATTCTGATCCTTGATGAACCGACATCGGGCGTGGATCCGATCGCGCGTGATGAGTTTTGGCAGCATTTGATAGGGTTATCGCGAAATGACGGTGTGACAATTTTTGTCTCTACTCATTTTATGAACGAAGCGGAGCGCTGTGATCGGATATCACTGATGCATGCGGGGCGCGTTCTGACCGTCGGGACACCTGCCGCAATTGTGAGGTCCAAGAATGCCGAGACGCTGAATGACGCTTTTGTAAGTTATCTGCAGGAGGCCGCTGGCGAAGATACTCAGGCAAGGGGATCAAGCGGGCCGCAACCCTCTTCTTACGCGGCAGCCCCAGCACCTGTGCAGCGGCGCGGTTTTGCATTGGCGCGTCTTTGGGCCTTTGCTTTGCGCGAAACGATGGAAATTTTGCGGGACCCGATGCGATTGACTTTTGCTTTTTTGGGGCCGGTTATTTTGATGCTGACTTTCGGTTATGGCATCAGTTTTGATGTAACAGACCTGCCCTATGCTGTGCATGATCAAGACCAGACCGCAGAGAGCCGTGGGCTTCTTGAAGCGTTCTCGGGCTCGGAGTATTTCGAAGAACAGGCACCGGCCTCAACGGCGGTGGAATTGGACGCGCGACTCAAGAGCGGAGAGATAGCCATAGCCATTGAGATACCTCCTGATTTTGGCCGATTGCTTTTGCGAAGCGAACAACCCGAAGTGCGGGTTGCCATAGACGCTGCAATGCCCTTTCGTGCTCAGACTGCGCGCGGTTATCTGCAAGGCTTGGCCCTGTCCTATATGGAGGACCAAATCGAACGCACCTACGGCGAAGCGATTGATACCAGCGGTGCCGAGATCGAGACTCGTTTTCGGTATAATCAGGCATTCAAGAGCGTGTATGCAATTGTGCCATCGGTCATCATGCTGATGCTGGTCCTGATCCCGTCGATGATGGCAGCGATGGGCGTCGTGCGGGAAAAAGAAACCGGATCGATTGCCAATTTCCGATCTACCCCCGTCACTAAAACCGAATTCGTTCTGGGTAAGCAGCTTCCCTATGTGGTCATTGCCTTTTTAAGTTTTCTAACCCTGTTGGTGATGTCTTATGGCGTATTCCATGTGCCGATCCGGGGATCCGGTATCGCATTGCTGGGCGGAACACTAATTTATGTTTTAGCGACGACTGGTTTTGGTATCTTGATTTCGACCTTTACCAAAACCCAAGTCGCGGCGACCTTTGCGGCTGCCGTGATTGCTATTATTCCTGCGGTGAATTTCTCGGGCCTGCTGGTGCCGGTTTCCTCGTTGTCCGGAAGCGGCCGTATGATTGGTCTGGGATTTCCGGCTGCGTGGTATCAACAGATCAGCGTTGGCACTTTCACTAAGGGCCTCGGGTTTGCAGAACTTTGGCAAAACCATGTTGTGCTGCTTGGCTTTGCCTTTTTCTTTATTGGGGCGTCGATCCTAATGCTCCGCAAGCAGGAGAAATAAGATGATGCAGTGGCTATCTAACATCTTCCGGCTTGGGCTAAAGGAGCTGCGCAGCCTCTACGCTGATCCGGTTCTGATCCTGTTGATCGCGTATGTTTTTAGTTTTGCGGTCTATGCTGTTGCAACCGGTGCGAAACTGGAAGTGATCAACGCCTCGGTTGCCTATGTTGATCTGGACCGATCCGATTTGACGGGGCGAATCATTGGGGCAATCCTGCCACCTGAATTTGACACCCCACAAGAAATTGCGGCCTCTGATCTCGACCGCGTGATGGACAACGGCGATTATGTCTTTGTCTTGTCTTTTCCTCCAAGGTTTGAGGCGGATGTAATTTCGGGGATGCTCCCGGAAGTTCAGTTGAATGTGGACGCGACGGCGATGGTGCAGGCGGGGAACGGATCGGTTTTTCTTCAAGAGATTATCACAGCTGAAATCACCAAGTTCGTCGCGCGCGACGATACATCGACCTCTCTGCCCATTGATCTGGTTGTGACGGCGCAGTTCAATCCAAACCTGCAATCGACATGGTTTTCATCGGTTATGCAGGTGATCAATAACATTACCATCCTCTCGGTACTGTTGACGGGTGCGGCCCTGATCCGTGAACGCGAACACGGCACGATCGAACACCTTCTGGTCATGCCAGTCTCGCCCTCCGAGATCATGCTGGCCAAGATTTGGGCAAACGGCCTTGCAATCATCCTTGCCGCAGTGCTGTCGCTGTGGTTGGTGGTCCAGGGTATTTTGGCGGTTCCCGTTGCCGGGTCCATTCCGCTATTTGTGGCGGGTACGGTTTTGTATCTCGTGTCGGTCACCGGCCTTGGTATCCTACTGGCAACCTTCACCACGTCGATGCCGCAGTTTGGTCTTTTGGCATTGCCCGTTCTTGTCATCATGAACCTTTTGTCGGGCAGCACCACACCGATGGAGAGTATCCCAAATTGGCTTCAAACTGCCATGCAGGTTTCGCCCTCCACGCATTTCGTCGCGTTTTCCCAAGCGATTTTGTATCGTGGTGCCGGATTTGAAACGGTTTGGTCCAATATGCTTGTCATGGTGGGGTTAAGTGCCGTTTTCTTTATCATCGCCCTTATCCGCTTTCGCCAGACTATGGCTGCTGACCACTGAATTTTGTAACGGGTTGCTTGCTGATTGACGCATGTCAATACTGCAGATGCTGACCCTGCCAAAGGTGTCTCAATGCCCAAATTATCACTGGGCGGTTGAGATAGTTTTTCAAAAGGACACAAGGCATGCCGATCCACGCAGTAGAAGATCACGAGCACAACGAAATTGAAGATATCTATTCGACAGCCTCGTCAGAGCGTCGCTTGCCGAAATATCGGATGCCAGATGGATTAACAGAACCACACGCAGCTTATGCGCTTGTTCGTGACGAACTGCTACTGGACGGTAACGCGCGTCAAAATCTCGCGACGTTTTGCACAACATGGGTTGAGGATGAAGTTAAACAGTTGATGACTGATGCTGTCGACAAGAACATGATCGACAAAGACGAATACCCTCAGACCGCCGAGATCGAAAATCGTTGCGTCCACATTCTTGCGGACCTGTGGCACGCTGAAAAATCATGGGAGACTGTCGGGTGCTCGACCACAGGCTCAAGCGAAGCGGCCATGTTAGGTGGCTTGGCCTTCAAATGGAAATGGCGTGCGCGGCGCGAGGCCGAGGGTAAGGACGCAAGCAAACCCAATATCGTCACCGGCCCAGTGCAGATTTGTTGGAAAAAATTCGCACGATATTTCGACGTCGAAATCCGTGAGGTGCCGCTTGAAGGCGATGCGCTTGGCATACAGCCCGAAGACCTACGCAAATATTGCGATGAAAACACCATCGGCGTGGTTGCTACATTGGGTGTTACCTTTACTGGCATCTACGAGCCGGTCGAAGCCTTGGCACGCGAATTGGACGCAATGGAGCGTGATCTTGGGCTTGATATTCCGATCCACGTCGATGCGGCATCGGGCGGTTTCATCGCACCGTTCATTCAGCGCGACCTCGTGTGGGATTTCCAGATCCCTCGCGTCCGGTCGATCAATGCCTCAGGGCACAAATACGGGCTGGCTCCGTTGGGTGTTGGCTGGGTCATCTGGGCGTCACAAGAAGATCTGCCTGAAGATCTAATCTTCTACGTGGATTACTTGGGCGGCAACATGCCGACATTCGCGCTGAACTTCTCCCGTCCGGGCGGTGAGATTATTGCGCAATATTACAATTTTCTACGGTTGGGCCGCGACGGCTATACTGCAATTCAACAGGCATGCTCTGATACAGCGCAATGGTTGGGGGCAGAACTGGCCAAGATCGGGCCATTCGAAATGGTTTATGACGGTCATGGCGGCCTACCAGCTGTTGCTTACAAACTGACTGACGCAGATCATGGCTTCACACTTTACGATCTATCAGAACGGGTACGGATGCGCGGATGGCAGATCGCGTCCTATCCGCTGCCATCGAACCGTCAGGAAACTGTGGTTCAGCGCATTCTGATCCGGCACGGGGTCACCCGTGACCTAGCCAGCCTTCTTCTGGAGGATATGAAGCGCGCGATCGAGCACCTGTCAAAGAACCCGATCCCGAATTCCACAGCGAAACCGGGATTCCATCATGGCTGAAATATCTCGCAGATTTGGCACAATTGCGAGGCCCGCCAGCTATTTTCTTCTCGTGCCACTGATTTTGCTTGGTGGGTCGGCTGTCGCCCAAAGTGACCGACCCTCACCCTCAAAGACTGTGGTGGGGCAGGTATTCGACAGGATCGAACCAGGGTCCGAGGCAAGCCTTCATGATTTCTTTCAGCTTTTGGGAAACCAACCTATTGCTTTCGTCCTTCTGGCACTTGCGATAGGGTCATTGATCGGAAAATTCAGCCTGAAAGGCATTTCACTTGGGTCAACTGCGGGCACCTTGCTTGTCGGAGTGATCCTCTCAATGACCGCTGAAGCGGCTTATGGCATAACCTATTCCATCCCCGGCATTCTATCGTCCTTCATGTTGCTGCTGTTCATGTATGCGCTTGGCCTTAAAGTCGGGCCGCAGTTCTTTTCAGGTTTGCGCAAAGGTGGTTTGGCTTTTGTCGGTGTCGGCCTGATCGTTTTCGTCCTGAACTGGGTGATCTGCTATTTTGGGGCGGCATGGGCCGGGCTCGCACCGGGGTATGCGACGGGGCTCATTTCCGGCAGTTACACCATCACCGCGATCTTAGGTGTGGGGCAGAACGCGCTTGATAGTGGCGCTTATGTCCCGCCAGCGGGGATGACCATTGAAGAAGTCGGGGCAAATATGGCGGCGGCCTATGCGATTAGCTACGTTCTATCCAGCGTGGGCATTATCCTGCTGATCCGCTACCTGCCGCGCATCTTTGGCTTTGATGCTGTTGCAGATGCAAAGCGGGCGGAGGCCGATTTTAGCGGTGGCGCCACGCACCCTGTTCCAGGCGCGCCGGGTGCGCTGACAATGGGGTTCTCTCCCTATGATCTTCGCGCTTTCGAGGTCGCACATGAGAGCTTTGTTGGCCGTACAATAACACAGTTGGCAAGTGACTTTCCGCAAGTCCCGATCCTGCGTGTCGTGCGCGGTGGTGTCGTGTTGGATCAGACAAAAAACCCCACTATTTTGAAAGGCGACATCGTGACTGTGCGCGCAAATGTGCATGATCTGATATTGGAGGAAGGGGAGTTAATTGGCCCCGAATCCGATAACCTGCTGGCCCGGAACATACCGATGGAGGTTGCTGACGTTCACTTGGGTTCGCACGCCATTTCGGGTAAGACGCTGGAAGACTTAGAGCGCCATGGCACAGGCGGTGTCGCGGTGCAGGCTCTGTTCCGGGCAGGCAACGAACTCCCACTTGGACCCAAAAGCGACGTGCGCTTTGGCGATGTGCTGCGCTTGAGCGGACCCGATGGGGCGCTTAAGGCTGCAGCCCGCCAACTCGGCGGCCATGCAATTCTACCGACCTTAAAGTCCGAAGTGCTCTACCTCTCACTTGCCATGTTGGTTGGATATTTAGTCGGTATCGCAACTGTACATATTTCCGGCATCCCCTTCGCCTTGGGAACGTCCGCCGGGTGCATACTCGCAGGCGTCGGTGTCAGTTACTTTCGCAGCCGTAACCCTGAATTTGGTGGTCCGGTGCATGAAGGTGCGCGCAGCTTCCTTCAGGATTTTGGGTTGAATGCATTCGTCGCCGTTCTGTCAGCGAACGTGGGTCCAAAGGTGATTTCAGCTCTCGGGGGCGACACAGTTTTCTGGTTGGCACTTATCGGGACCGCTGGTGCGCTGATCCCGCCACTGATCGCCTTTTGGGTAGGGGTTAAACTCTTCGGGCTTAATTCGATCATTGCCGACGGTGCCACCACCGGCGGACGTAATAGCACACCGGGCCTGAATGCGATCATAGAAGAAACGGGCAGCTCTATCGCCGCGGTTCCCTATCCGGTGAGTTATGCCCTAACAACCGTACTGGCACTCATTGGCGGCTACTTTTCTATGATCTTGTCGTGATCGAAAGCCGCTAACCTCAATTGTGTTTATTCGAAACGGATCACCCTGCCTGTCAATGGGCGAAGGTTACGGTCGATCCTGACCAACTTGACTACTGCAGGCACTCCATCGACTCGGTCATAATCGATCATATTGGTCTTGAGGTTGCTGATAAACAGCGTCCCGTTGTCTCTGTACAGCCTTCGCATTTCACTGAACACATAAATTAACGGAACATAAGGCCACGTGAAGGGTTAGGTACGCTATTGGCCGTATTGGCGTGGATGGGATCAATTTTCTGTGGATAGTTATGAAAGAATTGAAACCAAACGTATACGGTCAGGGCACATATTTAGATGAAATATCGCGGTGAAATTGACGGGTTACGTGCTGTTGCAGTTGTACCTGTAATCTTCTTCCATGCTGGCGTTGATGCCTTTAGCGGTGGGTATATCGGGGTAGATGTATTCTTTGTCATCAGTGGCTACCTGATCACCAGTATCTTGTTGCACGATCTGCAAGAACAGCAGTTTTCATTACTCACTTTCTACGAACGCAGGGCGCGCCGAATTCTTCCAGCCCTCTGCTTTGTCGTACTTTGCTGTATCCCATTCGCTTGGTTGTGGATGATGCCATCCGAGTTAGAAGATTTCGGGCTAAGCTTGGTCGGTGTCGCCACATTCACATCCAATATCTTGTTTTGGCAACAGTCTGGCTACTTTGCGGCGTCCGCAGAACTAAAACCGTTGCTGCACACTTGGAGCCTTGCGGTCGAAGAACAATATTACATCTTCTTCCCTATATTTCTGGCCTTTGTTTGGAGGGTTCGACGTAGTTTGATCCTTGCCAGCTTTATTGTTCTGGGTGCGGCCAGTTTGGCGTTGACGCAGTGGGCCACGCAGAACCTGCCAACTGCGAACTACTATCTTGCACCCATGCGATTTTGGGAAATTGTTGCGGGGTCAATTTGCGCTGTGTTGCTTTGGCGCGACGTCGTGCGGCCAAATGTAGCCGCCGCTGCCGTGGGGGTAGCACTTGTTGTGTTCGCAATGCTCAGTTTTACGGCAGCCACACCGACACCAAGCATTTGGACGGTCATCCCCGTTTTTGGTACCGCGTTGATTATTCTGTTTGCCAGGGACGGCAATCGTATCGCAGCCATTCTGGACAACCCTGTCTTCGTATTCATCGGGCTTATCAGTTACAGTGCGTATTTGTGGCACCAGCCGCTTATTGCATTTTTTCGGTTGCGCACTTCGGACGACCCGCAAGGTGCATCATTGGTTGCGTTGGTTATGGCAACCTTCACCTTAGCTTGGTTCAGTTGGCGGTATGTAGAAAGACCTTTTCGCGCGTCTCCTCAGAATCCGCTTTCCCGAGGTAATGTTCTTTGGTTGGGATCGGGGGCGCTTGTAGCAGTTGCGAGTTTGGGGGTTTTCCTTTCGGCGTTCGACGGGCACCCTTCAAGACAGACTCCAGCGGGTGAAAGCTTTGCCGAGATCGCACTCGTTCACGACAATTTACGTCCTAATGTTGGTTTGCATTCTGACTGTGATACCAAACACTTTGCCCTTCCATCCAATTGTCGCACCTCACCTCATCCCCAGACAGTTCTTTGGGGTGATAGCTATGCGATGCAATTGGCACCAGCGCTTGTTGCAAGTGAGACAAGGGTCGACTTTGTCCAAGTGACTAAGAGCTCTTGCGGCCCGTTTCCCGGCATCTCTGCTCATTTTGGCAAAGCGCGCTGGTGGCAGTGCACGGACTTCAATGACCAAGCTTTGGGCTGGATATCAAACACGGACGAAATTCGAACGGTTATTGTCAGTTCGGCATTTTCACAGCTGCTTTATCCAACTTACGAAAGAGATGGCACAGTTGTTGATCCTGCAGAGGTCGAGGAAAGATTAATCAAGAATATCGTGAGTACACAAAGCTATCTCAATGGTCGCGGCAAGTTGATGATATTTGTCTCTCCGCCACCACAAAACGGCAGATCCCTCGGCCTTTGCTATATTAGAAAACGCATTTTTGGTCAGCCGTACGAAGATTGCAATTTCGATCCTGACGAAATGACAGCCAGAAATACGGCAATCACCCGGATTCTAAAGCGCGTAGAGGTAAGTATCCCTGTGATTTGGTTTGACGACTTTCTATGCGATCAGGCGACCTGTAAAACGAACTTTGATCAAATCAGCATCTATCGCGACACTGGTCACTTGTCGATTTCTGGTGCCGCAGAGCTTGGGCGGCGTGTTAATCTAACGGGGCTCATACAACAAAAAATATCTGGGCCGCGTTAGAATGAATGCGCAGAGGTTTCTATTGTGGATCAGCGGGCGCAATTATTTCTTGCTGAGAAGCGGAACCCTGACGCATCCAATCAACAATTTTGTCAAAGCGTTGAACCTTCATGGATGTAGTGCGGTAAAAAGTGGCCAGAGCACTGATTGGATCAGCCAGCTTTTGAAACGCCACGGTAAACGCCACAATGACCCCGACTGTCGTCTGCCCTTGAAAGTAAAGATAGCTACCAACCGCGAGAACATTGAGCACGGCCAGAGAGTTGACCAGGTTAACGATCGCTTTTCCGAGTAGCTTCCAAGCGGCTATGTGCAGACGGTTCCAGTAGATACCTATCAATTGCATACGAAACCCGTCAGCATCGTGATGATCTAAATCAGTTAGGTTCACCACTGATTGTGAAAGCGCTCGCGTCTGCTCGGTTTGTTCTCTGACCAATCTGTTCAATGGCTTTTGGACAAGCGGTACGGAAAAAAGTTGAGGGATGAGTAAGAGCGACGATATCAAAGCGATCTTAGGCTCGACGTACGTCATATACGCCAAAGCAAATACAAGGCTGGCCACGTTCGCAACGAGTTCTGAAATTCCGGACCCAACAAAATCACAAACCTCACTGATTTCTGTGCCCAGAACAGACGCAGTCGTTCCCACTTGTCGATCTGGATGGTTATCTACGATTTCGTCGTCAGAACGACCATTGTTAGATCCATGGGTTGTGCTCTGGCACGCCCGGCGTTCGAGTTCCGTTTGAACCAACGTTTTTCGGCAATAGACCAACGCACTTTGCGACAGCCAACTTTGATACAGACCAATGCCGATTTTGGTCACCGCATTGATGAGTGTAACGATCAACAGTACCGCAACCAGCGCCAGGACCAATTGCTGGTTTTTCTGGTCGATCATACCGTCGATGATGCGTCGGTTAATCTCGACCGGGACCACGGCCAACGCGCCGACAAACAGCGACCCGGCTGAGACCACAATTTGATGATAGCCGCCCATTTCCCACACGAAGCCAAAGAAGGTCGTTTCAGTACGATCAAAACATTTGGCCGAAACGGGTCTGGGCTGGGGTCGCATTCTCAATATTCAGTGGTCAAAGTTTGGAAGTGTGCAGTCCATACTGGTATGGCGTTGCTGTCGGCTAGACCGACAATCAAAACGGGCAGAGCTGCGGGTGTGTTTGTTATGGTCTGGGCACCTTTGATCATCACGACGTCCTTTTGGGTTGGTCGTAGATACCGTTCCTTGGGTCACAGCGATTGACAGACATCAATCATCCTAAACAAGCCGCGACTTATTCACGTGATTTGCAACGTGGTGCCGTCGCCAGATCATGGGCCCAAGAGTAATGTTGCACCTAATGCGCGGCTGACCTGATGATCGACGCAGAATGACAATGTTTCGGATTTGGTTATCTAAATTTTAAAGATAGCAACCATCAGAACGCTTGAGCCATGTTCGAGAATTGATGCGCATCAATTCGGCAGGTGTCGGATTGGCTAGTGTGCAGGGGCATACCGCTAGGAAACCTCTGGCATAAGTCCTCGCAAAAAACACAACGAATAGTTCTGAAGCAGATGGGGCCTCGGCCTTCGTTGCGATGCAGATCAGCGATAAGGAAACCGCGCAATGAACTTTACTGAACAACCTGAATTCTTAACGGCACAGCCTAAAAGCAGCCAATGCGGTCTGCGCACGCGCTCCGTTGTGGCTGGTATGATCACGGTTTGTCTTTCAGCAACGGGTGCTTTGGCACAAGACCTAGCACTCAGCTACGGTGTCGACGTGACATCTAACTATATCTCCAAAGGCAGTACACAAACCGAAGATCACCCCGCCGTCCAGCCTTACGTTGAAGCCGCATACGGTCTGTTTTACGGGGGACTGTGGGCGTCCAATGTTAAATTTGGTGGTGCGACAGATATGGAGTACGACGTCTATGCAGGCATCACACCGAGCTGGCGCAATGTCGATTTTGACATGGGTTTTGCGCGTTACTTCTATCGCGATGACAATACAAATTACGGCGAAGCTTACATCAAGACCGATTGGGCGGTTTCTGATCGCGTCACGCTTGGACTAGACTACTACCGCGAAGTATATGCAGACCAAAATTGGGTGTATCTCGGTGCCGAGCTGGCTGCACTTCCATGGGATCTCACGCTTTCGGGTGGGGCAGGCACCGACCTTGGGTCTCGTGACGACCTGTCCAGCGACAAATACGCTATGGATATCGGCCTTTCGCGGGATCTTGGTGATAATGTTTCGGCTGATCTGCGCGTGTATGGTGGCAATTATGATGATGAACTAGTTGTCTTTACTGTATCTTTGTTCAACTGATTATTGGCACCTTGCTCATCATCTGCGGCTTGCCGTGATTTGTGATGGCCTTTGTTAAGTTGAAAAGACCAAAGCCGGCCTTACGTGCGTCAGGGAATCCCCTCGACCTCTTATGGGCCAGCTTGAAGTGTTGACTGCCGGTAGAATAACCTGGCCAAAGGATCGACCTTTAACAGTAAAAACTGGGTAACGGTTCATCATACCTCCAACAAATACTAGCGAACAGCTGAAGAGCCTTGACTTATCAGGCTGCCAAATTGACTGACTTTCACTTTTGCAAAGACAATGGCAGAAAAGTTCCATCAACCAACCTAGTCTTTGTCCAAAGCCCTGCAGAAAAGCGAAGGTCCGCAATACGAAAGCTGCACTGCAAAAACCTGACAATGAATGAACGGCAGGTAATGGGATGTACCGGCTGCTTCACCCAGCAGGTTAGACTGAGCTTAGTTTCACCTGCATATAGGAGAAGTAGCATGGCGAAGGTTGAGTTTGATGATCTGAAGTCGGTCGGCATCGATATTGGTAAAGACACATTTCACATTGTTGGGTTTAATCACGAAGGGCAGCGCGTTCTGCGTAAGCAGATCAAACGTCTTGCATTGGTCACGACGTTCGAAAAGTTGCAGCGTTGTATTGTTGGCATGGAGGCGTGTCTGAGTGCCCACTTTGTCAGTCGCACGCTGCGCAAGATGGGCTTTGAGCCTCGGATTATTCCAGCGATCTACGTAAAGCCATTTAATAAGGGCCAGAAGAACGACTACAATGATGCGGAAGCCATTGCTGAGGCGGCGCTACGTCCGAACTTGAATACAGTCTCTGAGAAGAGCCAAGATCAGCTCGATTTACAAGCGTTGCACCGTGTCAGGTCGCGCTTGGTGTCGCGACGGACGGCAACGATCAATCAGATCCGTGCGTTTTTGATTGAACAGGGCATCACTGTCCGCAAAGGTTTGCGTGCGTTGAAAAATTCCTTTGAGGCCATCCTTGAAGACCGCAAAGATGAGATATCGCCGCGGATGCGCAAGATACTCATCGGGCTCTATGGCGATTGGATGTGGATGGATGATCGGATCAATGCAGTCTCAAAAGAGATCGAGGACATCAGTCGAACGGAAGAGAACTGCGTCAACGTGATGACGGTGCCTGGGATTGGCCCGATGATCTCGACGGCGATGGTGGCCGCTATCGGTGAAGGTGAGGCCTTCGATCGAGGTCGTGACTTTGCGGCCTGGGTGGGATTGGTCCCCCGACAATACAGCACGGGCGGCCGAACTATATTGGGACGGATCACGAAACGTGGAAGCAGGTATTTGCGCATGCTGTTCGTTCAGGCGGCCAAGGTCATCCTGATGCGGCCGCACCGATGGCCGGACTTCAGCTTCGGTGCATGGCTCACCCGCGCATCAGAGCGCATGCATCGCAATAAGCTGGCAATCGCTTTGGCGAATAAATTGGCCCGGATGGCGTGGAGCATATTGAGACATAAAACGGCGTTTGATGCGCCCAGAGATGAGATCATGGCTGGCGTCTAAAGCACCACCACGGTCCAAAGGAGTTCGCGATAGATAGAAAGCATGGAACGGAAATATTACGTCCCCAGAGTCTGACGGCCCAAATGGTCATAATCGACCTTGCAGCTAATGAGATCACGGTGCGAGCGTAACCCCAACAAGGCCACGACCCGCGTGTCGATCAACAGGCCGGATACATATGAGCGACTTCCGAGAACATGTCAGAAATCATTTGCGAACAGCAGCCGGTACATACATTGGGCCGTTCGTGTAGGTCGGCACAAGGGCGGAAAGCGGTCATTCGCTGCTGGTGCGAGTTAAGCGACTTCAAGGACAGTAAGCCGACTTTGGTTACTCTTCTAACTTTGAGACGAGCGCCGACCACTTCGGTAGATTTGAATTTCGGGGTTTATCGTAAAGACTTGGATTGCAGATCACCGACCAGAGTTCCGCTAGGTCGTGATCGTGACTTAAATTGTCCAAGAACGTCGGGTTAAACAACGATACGAGTTTAACCTCGAGTTCCCTGACTTCGAAATACCCATTTGATAGGTCCGCATTTACTGAGGGTGCGCTGACCTCTGAGTTCCAATATTTGGCGAGCTTTAAGACGGCTTTTTTAATCGCCGGAACACCAGACACATCAATGTCATACAATCGGTTTCGGTAAGCATGTTTGAGGGAACGCAATTCGAGAAGAGCCTCTTTATCAGAGGCGGAAACATCCGCGCACTTCGAGGTCCAGTTGATTAGCCGGTCATAGTCGAACTCGGGTTCACCATAAGTCGCGCGATGGAAGACACATGCATTTCGCACCGCGACAAACATGATGTCTGCTTGTAGGAGGCGGTTCCAATACTGTACGTCAAGTTCACTTAAGCGGAAAATCGGTTGGATTGCTGACTTAAGTTGTCCGATATAGTTCTTTTTAGGTTTGCTACGCGCGAGCAGAGAACCGACATACCCGCCATCATCCCTGATCGCAACTCCATCCTGTTTTACATGCTGTACGAACAATGACTGGGCCGCCGTCATCGCTTCAAATTCGGCTCGAGTATAGCGTGATACATTCCAGCCTTCGTCAACAAACCGGTCAACTGTAGCACTATTTCGACTAGGTCCGTCGACAACTAGCAGGTCCTTGTCACTAAGATAGTCGTCTTCATTTCTAGCAACAGATCCAATAATGTATATCGATACCATCCTTAACCTCAGCTTGTTATTTTTCGAAAGAGCATTGAGACTAGTGTCGCGAGAGTGACGAAACCAACAATTGCTTCAAATGCAATGACTACATGGCCGGACACCGTTGTCGGAGTAATGTCTCCAAAACCGAGAGAAGTAACGACGATTGTTGAAAAGTAAAATGCCTCTGACCAGTCCACAACTGGCTCTTTATCAATCATCAGTCCAAAACACTGGGCAAACGTGTGGTTTATCACAGTAAGAAAGATTAGGAGCGACGCCGCAGTCACCGAAAAGTTAAAAAGGCGTGTACCAGAACCGGTCGTAATTTCCAGTATCTTCGCCTTCATGATTGCCGCAAGCAGTAAGCCCCGTTTCAAAAAACCAGCGTCAGAATCCTTTAGCTGTTCCCACTTTAGGTATCTTTGCCATCGTTTAAACTGATACTGTGCCTCAAGTGCAAAGTCTGGCTGACCTTCTTGACGACTATTATTCAGAAGCTCTTGGTACAAACTCATACCGACATTGGGGTGCTTGACGCTATCGTTACACCTCTCAAAAACCTTGGGGTCTACGTAACAATTTTTGAACTCGGCTCGGAAAAAGTTGCACCAATCAAATTCGCAATTGTTGAAACGGCAATCCGTAATTATTGAACCAATGAATAAACAGTCTTCGAAATTGCAATCCGTAAACTCAATGTACTGAATTTGAGTTTTGGAAAATGAGACATTAATGAAAGTCTTGTTTCGTACCATCCACTTTGCAGGTGGTTTCGGGCTGACAAGCTTTTCAGGCCGATACAATAAATCTTTGAGCGTAGCTTTGTCGCGCGTCGCGGCTAGTGCCCAAAAGGCATCTGGGCTAGCTATTTCTAAGTATGGTTCATTAAGCTCAAAAAATTCGTCCGGATCACGTTTCATTTTTTCTTTCATGCAGTGGTCAATCGTTTGGGCAATACCGGCGACCTGAGTATTCTGACTCTATATGAAACCAGTCTACAAGCATTGACAACCATTATAGTCAGTTTGCATTACTCATCCAATCAACACGGTGTTTACCTAGACACGCTACCGTGCAGCATTGAAACACCAATAGTCATAGTCTGTCGATTGGCTGCAGATCCGTCAAACGACGGCTAGAGGAAAAGAAAGTGCGCGAGGCTGTGAAGGCCTTGTGGCGGAAGGTTGAGGATGATTAGGTTCACTTGCATTTTTTCGAAAAAAATCAACCTGTAGCTTGCTTTCGCGCTGGCACGCCCTTAATTATACTACATCTAGTTTCGTTGTCGCGCCCGAAGTGACGTTGGAGTTCTCTCTGCGCATCACGGCAAGATACGGACCAGCCAAGGTGGACAATTCTGCCGAGGTTGCTGTTGTCACGGCATGCTCGTGCTCAGTAGATGGACAGAAGTCAACGGTCGGGAGGATATGAGTTGGGGACCCGAGCGAAGACATCAAAAACCCTCTTTGATGAAGTTAAAAGTGAGGCAAATCTTTTCGCCGCATGGAGGCATGTAAAGAAGAGCGCATTGTCGTCAAGTAATGGCGAAATCCGGGGTAACGCATCTAAGTTTGAGCATGCCCATCAAACACATCTGCGCAAAATTGGGCGACAATTGCGAGAACATAGGTTTCAATTTGATCCGGCCAAGGGAGTCCTTAAAGATAAAAGGGCACGCCTAGCACTCAACAAAGACCCACGACCAATTGCCATTGCAAGCGTTAAGAACAGAGTTGTTCAACGTGCAATTCTACAAGTGTTGCAGCCCCGCCGCATAACTGACCTTTCCAATCTAAATTCTAAGTCGATCCAAACGACTGATCCTAGACTAGGAGCAATCAACAACGTTAACCAGTCGAAGTATGGTGTCGGAGGTTTATTAGGGGAATTTGGAGGAGTAAAGCCTGCGGTCAATCTGTTGCTGGATGAAATGAACGACGGGAAAAAATACTATTATAAGTCGGATATTAAATCTTTTTTTACAGACATCCCAACTGCCAGCGTAGTCGACATTGTAAGAAAGGAAACTAATGACAACCTTCTTGCCGACTTACTTGAGGAAGCTCTGAGAGTGGATTTATCCAACCCAGAAGAACTGGGTAGATTTACTGAGCTTTTCCCAAAACTAGGGATTGGAGTGGCTCAAGGCTCTTCTCTATCGGCGTTTGCTGGCAATTTGCTACTTTACGACTTTGATCATCAATTGAATTCTCCAGATACAACCGCCGTGCGCTACATTGATGATTTACTTGTGATCTGTAAGTCTGAGGCGGCGCGAGATTGGGCGATCAAGACTGCGACGAAGGGAATGAAAGACTTTGGCTTCTCATTGTATCCAGTCGGTTCTCCCAAATCAGCGGCAGGGAAAATTGAAGATTCTTTCGATTTTCTTGGCTGCACATTTCAAAGAAACCGTTGCGTGCCAAGCAGTGATTCAGTCAGTAAATTACTCGCAGGAATTGAAGAGCATATTATTTCGTCGAAGCAAGAAATTACTGAGAGCATTCAACAGAACAAATTAGTTCCTCCAAAACTTTCATCCACTCAAATAACTAGGACTATTGCTGACAAAATGTATGGTTGGCAAAAGTCTTTTGACTTCGTCACTGACTCAAACGCGTTTGGGAAAATCGATTTGAAAGCGGCTAAGAAACTTCTGGATTTCGATAGGTGGTTACGCCGAAAGCTATTGAACGCTTCTGACGAAACCCGCCTAAGCGTAATGGGAATTCCCAAACTTGCAGCTATGCACTCTAGCTCTTCTACGGAAACAAAACCCTAAACCTCGACCTTCTCTTGCTCGCCCACCCTAAACACCCGCTTGTACCGCGCTATGTCTGTGACTCCTTCGTCCTCAAGCTGTTAATTCGCTGTGCTTCATATTTCGCGCCCGCAGCGAATGTCTCCTTCAACGGGCCGCGCCGCAGCATGGCCGAGGGGCGACGAAGGTCCGCAATGGGCCGATGGAGTTCCTGACAATAGAGGCGCTCGAGATGGCGGCCAAATCCCAAGAACACTTACTCCGAACCGCACTCCTCAAAAGTAGTGAGTTGAGAAGCGTTTAAACCAATTATTGCATCTGAAGCTGCGCGATCTGGCTGGTCAGCAAAGCAATTAGTGTCATGGCAATGCCAGCGTTGGCGGAAGTGTCCCTTAAAAGAACCCAGGTCGGTAGTTGGGCTTCGAAAGCAATCTAAACTAGTCCGATTTCATAATTTATCTGGTGAAGCTTCGAATAGATTCTCAAAGAATAGTTTCGGATCAGCGCTGACTATTCTTAAAATAACGCAAAGTTCCACTGCATCGAGACGCCGCTCGCCGAGTTCGTACTTCGCAACATAAGATGCCGGTTTGCCAAGAATTTCCGCAAGTTTAGCTTGCGACATTCCTGCGGCTAGTCGCAACCTTGCTAGTTCTTGCCGTAGCAAACGGTATGCATCTGTGTGAACTGCGCCTGCCAATGTGCTTGCCCCAAAATTCTTCTCGACAAGAACTCCTAACTCAGTCACAAAATACTCCCAAAATGGGAGTGATTCGTGTACAATTCAACTATTTTTCTGACGCGGAAAAGCTTGCGCCCGAGCGTCGTTCTGCCATTTCACCTTGTTTGGTTCGGCAGATTGTCAAAAAAACAGGGTGCCATAGCGTTGCAGAAGGGGTTGATCGTCGTCCTTCGCTCATCAAGCAAGTCCGAACGCTCCGGTCGGACGGTTCAGATGACGAAAAGAGGACGACGCGGCATAGAAGACATTTTGGGTTCAGAAGAGTCCAATATTCCACGCGTCTTTGCACATCTTCTGAGCAAATCAGGTCACGTCACCGAAGATCAATTCTACATCTACGCGAATGCCCCATTGCTAGAGTCTTGGAGGCACAAGAAGAACGAAGAGTGATCGTGCGGCGGGCAGAGTGGTATCACGAGCAAGTCAATGCCAAGACCTTTAACGACCGGTATCGGGTTGGTTATAAGTGCAGGCTTTTCGCAGTCAGAGGCTGCTAATACAGTTCTCAAAATCACGCTTCGTTCCTAATGCAACAGAGCGTGATTTTGAGAACCTAAGGTGAGACGGTGGCGAATATGATGACTTCGGATGAAAAACAGGCAATTTTGTGCGCCATTCCCAAACTCTTTACCCGCTGGGAGCTCACCGAGCAGCAGTCGTTTGAGCTCCTCGGCGTCTCTCGCGAAAAGTGGAATAGAATCCAAGCGGGACACTGTGAGGAGCCGCTAACTGAAGACCAAAGTATGCGAGCAGGTACGCTAATAGGGATCCACGTCGCACTCGGCACGATCTTCACCAAGCCACGGTGCTATAATTGGCTCCGGCTACCGAACCGCGCTGCGTTTTTTGCGGGTCAACCGGCAATAACGGTGATGATTGCAGGCGGACTACCTACGATCATCCGTGTCCGTCAATATCTCGAAGCTGAACTAGCAATGTGACATGGAGGGTCTCACACTGTCCCAGAACGTTTAGTTTACTGAGCGGGTAGGGCGGGACCATGAAAGGCGGACTGTCCGTCGCTAGGGCTTCTACATGCTCCAGCTGTCTGTTCATCTTCCACTACTCAGTGGTTAAGATGTTCCAAGAACACTCTCTTATCATGTATCGCTATTTGGACCCATAGAAGCTGACGTCAGACAATTTACAATAATGCTTTTTCGTTATTCAGTGCCAGCCCGATATCGACGAAAGGGTGCCCATAAAAGACGTCGAAGAAAACCAAGAGATGGTAGGAAGGGAGGGACTCGAACCCTCGCAGATACGCTAATCTGGCGCAAAAAAAGGGTTTATAAGTCCCATCGCCACACCTGTGCCCTCCCACGCGATTTAACGAGGGAAATCCCGAATTCAGGATATTCGGTACGAGGTATGTGGGGTCAAAGTCATAGGCTAAAGATGGGACATTCTGAAGTAGCGGTCAAGAGTGAAGTGGTCCGGCAAATTCGGACAGCGTGCGAAGTGACCTGCTCCCCATTGAGTCCGCTAATTTGGGTTAGCTCTGTTCAGGTTTTGGTTTTTCTTTGACCGGTTAGCATATTCTGCTGGTGTCAAGCCAGGGAGGCTTGTGTGTGGGCGGTGGTCGTTGAAGTCGGTACGCCATGCGGCGATGAAGTCTACGGGCATGACGCAGGCTGTCAGACACAAAGTCTAAGCTCCGCCGTTGGTTCGGTCCCTGCGGGATCGCCATCGGCGTTCTGGTACCCACGGCACGCTTGCGCCCGCCGCGTTTACATACTGTTAACCCTTCTTCGCGGTAGATCCGATACAGTTTTTTCACCCTCTCGTGCATTGCTGCGCGATACCCTGCCGGGCAATGGTTCATCTGCCGGCCTTCCCGCTTCAGCAATATGTGCAAACGACGATAGCCAAACCGCCGCGTTCAGACGACAGTTTCTTCAGCAGCCCTCGCAACTCGGTATCGGCTGGGCGGTTTGATACACGTCGATAAACACGTGGATCGATGCCAGCCAAGGCGCAGGCCCGCTTTTGATTGTATCGTTTCTCAGTCATGGCCCAATCCACAGCGCGTCGCCTTGAACCGTGCCCCCAAAAAAAATTTCCAGCATTTCATTGAGGGTTGAGACATCCGTCATCTGTTCAGCCAATAGCTTCTTAGGTTTGGCATTCTCAGCCTCAAGCGCCTTCAACTTTTTCGCATCAGATACTTCCATGCCGCCATACTTGGACCGCTACTTATAAAACGTCGCATCACTGACCCCATGTTTGCGGCACAGCTCTTTCGTACCAAGCCCCGCCTGATGCTCTTTCAATATCCCAATGATCGGCTCTTCGCTAAAACGGCTTCTTTTCATCGTCTGTCTCCTCAGTTGGAGAACAGGCTAACCCCAAACGACGGTCATTTCAGGGTAGCAGGTCAAAGCCGCAAAACTGTCCTAAAAAGCAGGACCACTTCACAAACGTCCTAGACAAGCACGCTTAGCTCAGCCACAAAATACTCCCAAAATAGGATTGATTCGTGCCCGTGCCTTAAATTTTACTAACTCGTAAGAGTACCCGTCCGAGCGTCTTGCTGCCGTTCCACCTTATGTGGTTCGGTAGGTTGTCGACGAGGCAGGGATTGTTGGCTCTGCAAAAGGGATTGATAATTTCAAACTCGGAGAATGTTTCGACGCAATTAAATATCAGAATGCGACCGTTCACTATCAAAAGTTTCGGTCCGCTCGATAGATATAAAATGAGTGGAAGATCAAAAAAAATTATTAAATATTTCGCCCAGTTAATTTTTTTCCATGATGACAGTTGCCATGCAGGGTGCAGTTCGAGCTTAGCAACGAAATTCTATACTAATTTTAGTCTTATTAGCTACTCAAGATTCCTAAACAGAAAAGCTTAGTAGCATGAGAACCACATCGGAGACAATATTATGCCCCGCCAAAAGACGGTACCAAAGGACATCATTCGCGAACGTCGAACGAAGTTGCACATAAGAGCTTGCGAAGGGGAGCTATTCCTGCCGGATGCAGTCAAAGAGATGCGTAATGCAATTGCTATGACCCAGGTAGACTTCGCTTACCATTTTGGATTGACACGAAAACAAGTTATCGAGCTCGAGAACGGTAGGGCAAACCCAACATTAGAAACACTTGTAAAGGTCTGTCGACCATTTGGCTTTAAGGTAGGTTTTGTGTTCCCAGGAAAACCTCCTGGGTGGTAGATTGCGTAATATTCATACACTCTTCTGTCATTAAGGCATGGGATGGCCGTTGTTGATGACGTTTGTTGGAAAAGTGTGTGACGTCAGCGCTTATGGGTCCAAATAAGGCGATTTGCTAAGAGAGGGTTTGTTGCCCATCGTAACCACTGAGGAGTGGACGATGAGAAAGACAACGAAGAGCCCTGGCGGGAAGATCGTCAAAAATATCAAACGCGCCACGTCCCAAGGCGCGCTAACAATTGGCCGACTTTTGCTCCGCCCCAGTGGTAGGACATCACGCTGCTGTTGAAAGGATATCCACGTACCGCGATCTCATACACAGCATCACGCTTGAAGCCTTTACTGAAATTTGGCTTCCCCATAATCGCCTTCTTGCCTTAATTTTATGGAAGAAAGCGTCTATAATACTAGGGGCACTTCACCTCATCTTTTCGAAAGGGTGTAAACTTTAAATTTATTGAAAACTTTATCTATTATTGGAGAGATCGCA
The DNA here is from genome assembly GCF_900116285.1 of Sulfitobacter marinus. Taxonomy (GTDB): domain Bacteria; phylum Pseudomonadota; class Alphaproteobacteria; order Rhodobacterales; family Rhodobacteraceae; genus Sulfitobacter; species Sulfitobacter marinus. Next base: position 399,348 of record NZ_FPAJ01000004.1, read on the forward strand.
GAACGCGGTTATTTCCAACCTGCCTTCTGCACAAGAAACAACTGCAGAAGGTATAAATGTTCTTCAAATACATATTAGGCATATCGCCGAAATTAACTACGGTCGATGGCACTGGAAGCCAATGCTGACGGTCGAACAGGTTTCAAAGCACTTTAATTTGAGTTGCGCGACAATTCGCAGGAAAGCCGCTGAGAAAGATATCAACGCCATTCGGATTGGAAGGGAATACCGATTTGAATGGGTCGACCTATGGTCTTGCGAAAGCGCCAAAATGCCGCGCGCCTCCAATAGCACACGCTACAAAGAAAATCTTCTTACCAAGTCTGAAATCGCCACTAACTTTCAGGTCAGTGTTCGAACTGTAGAGCGCTGGATCGTAAACGGCATGCCTACGCGTAACGTTTTCAGTAACGTGCGCTGCAACCCGCACGACGTTACTGAATGGCACCTCGGGCGCGGTGTGGCTGTTAGAGACAGTTGGTGGCAGCAATGATCGCCAAGCTTCGCACAACCAAAAAAGCCAAACCTCGACACGGGCCACCATCTTCCGACAGTCGCACAAACGGGACCAAATATCTATTGGCGTTATGTTTTGGACCGCTTGTGCGAAATTCGGAAGAATCCCGTCAGAATGTGCGAAACGCCGACAGCTTTCCGCCTCTCTCCAAACTTTTTTAATGCCACTCAATAGTGCTTCTCAGCCGTCGCCGCACAGCGCGGCGACGCCTAAGCAGCACCAAAAAGGAGAACAAATGCTTAACAAGACCTCTGAACTTAATACCAACAGCGCGACCATCGCAGATGTAGTCGTTTGGGCCACTGATGCTAACTTGCATCGCGACACCATCTACGAACTGCGAAAGATCGCAGCTCGTCTTGGGATTACCGAAGAAGACCTTTCAGCGATACCAGCGGATTTATTTTACTTTGAAACGAGCATCGCGCCTACACCCTATGGAAGTGTGTCGAATGCGTCGAACATTGAAGCTGCGCGGAAACGCGGTAATTCTCGACTGCGGAGCTGCCTCAAAAAGTTCGGCGGATCGAAGCCGAATCTTTGCAGCGACGTCTCAGAATCATTCCTGAAACTAATTGAAGCGGTCAAAGATCGCGAGGGTTTTTCAGCATGTGGTGCCGATCTGCCAACGTGCCAACATCTGCCCATCTATACATTGCGTCGCCTGTCCCGAGTGCCACTTGCTAACCTTGATCAGGCCGAGGTCAACCAGATGGTCGAGGGGAGCACTCCTGAAACCCGCAGATCATTGGTGAAGGGGATCAAGGCTCTGAACATGCTCCGTGATGGGCAAAGCAAGTGGCCGGAGATCGGGTGTCTTCTACCGCCTACCGAGTTGCAAGTCCCTTCTGGTCGCGAACGCGCATATCGCTTGAAGTGGAGCGAATTCACGCCCGAATTCCGCGAGAAAGTGGATGCGTTATTTGCAGAAACCCTGGTGACCCCAGAAAGTCTTGCACAAAGGGCGAAGCAGATGATGACCGACGGAGTATCATCTGAGGCAATCAACAAGTTCGTCACCGACCGCACTATGGGTCGCAAGCATATTTCGAAGAACCACGAAGCGGCGAAAGCAACCTATCGCGCAGCGATCACTTGGGTTGCCCGAGCCTATGCAACTCTCCACCCACTCACAGAACTTGTAGATCCACAGCAGCTATTTGATCGAGATATCATCCGGCGCGCGATTGACGACCAAATTACCCGGTCAAACACGTCGTTAAAACTTAAAGATGCTAACAAGAGCTGCACGTTGGCCAATCGCCTAGTCAGCCTTAAAACACTAGCTCTGTATGGCCTCCGCTCCGAAGCGGTGGTGCTTGACATCGAAGTCCTTTCTGCAGCCTACAAAGATTATATTATAAAACAACGCGAAATGACCGACAATGCCGATGCCATTTGCACAGCACTTCAGCACAATCCACATTTGGCTGCGCGATTTGTTAACGCACCTACCGCACTTACTCACCTAGCCGGCGAAGTCTTAAGAGCGGCGCAAGAGACAAATAATAAGCTCCACGAACTTTACGCTCTGCGTCTTTATGCTGTCGCCGCGCTCTATGCGATCCAACTATCCCGCCCGTTGCGTACGCGCAATCTGATTACCTTGCGCCATCGTTTATCCCCGCACCTGGGCAAGAACCTCCGCTGGCTCAAGGACGGCGAACATGCCGAAATTCGTTTCAACTCTCTCGAAACGAAAAATGAACGGACGATTAGGGTCGCTGTAGTCGGAAAAGATGCCCAGATCCTGTGGAATTGGCAGAATATCTACCGCCCGCGACTTATCGAGCTGTCAGGCTGTAATGACAGCCCCTATCTGTTTCCCGGCGCGGCCACGCCGCGGCTTGTTAAGAACGGCCTCACTCTACCCGACGGAACTATGTCGCCGTCTTCTTTCGCCGAATTGTGGGCGAAGGGCGATCAGGTTATTGGGCTTGGACTTACACCTCATTCCTGCCGACATGCGATAGCCACTCTGGTGCTCGCCAAAGAGCCCGGAAACTTCGCCAAAGCTGCTGCGGTCCTTGCAGACTCCGAAGCAACTGTACGCAAACATTATGGCAAGGATAGCGGCGAGAGCGCTTCAAGTGCGGTCCGTAGTGTGCTGCTGGCGCAATACCCCAGTTTGTTCAAAAATACCGGAGGCCAGTATTGATGAAGAAATCTATCCTAGAAGCTCGCCTCTCATCGACGCCAGCTCCAATCCGCAAATCGCTTTTGGAAGCCCATGACAGCTTACCAGCTGGGGCCGCTACGGTTATCAACCGTTTCTTCGTTATTGCAGCATCTAGAGGGGAACCACTGGACGCACCATCTGCGAGCAGCTTCCACTACGCATGCGCGTCAGAATCGACATTCAGGCTCCTGCTGCGCACTCTCGCAGCACATGCGCCACAGGTTTCGACAGCGGCGGCGCTTAGCGTGAAGGCCGACTGGGTATCCAAACGCCCTAAGGGCAGTGCAGCGCGCAATAAGACTGCCAACAGACGGCCTCACGTAGAGTTCGACATCACGCACTGGCCAGCCTCCTGGCAAGTTTTTTTAGTCGGTTTACGTAGTGCGGATATTACACCCAAAACGTTAAAGCGCTATGTCGCTTCGATTAGCCGATGCGCAGATGTCGTTTCTGAAAATGGGCTGTCAGATGATCTGTCGTTCCTTACCGGCTACGAAATCGCGAAAGTCCTGACTGCGCAGAAAAAGCGTCTTTCACCGATAACTATTGCAAATTACCTGAATGCTCTTGGTATGCTAGGACGGCATGGAGGCGCTGATCCCGATGGTCTGACTGGCCTCGCGTTCGTCAGTCAGAACCAGCTCTGCCTTTCCAAAGGTCAAGAAAAGAAGAAGTTTTCCCGCATAGACGGTCTCATGGCGCGCGGCGCTTACACTCACATCGGTCGTGTGATCGCCCAACTGCGCGAAGTAGCAGCCCACGCGCCCGGTCATTCATTTGAGCGCACAAAAGCACTCCAATCCGCTGCCATTTGCGCCGTGGCATTGAATATGCCTGCACGTACAGGTGACATGTCACGGTGGGTCATCGGCAAAGAACTCACCAGATCAATTACTGGCGAATGGTCCCTGAATTGGTTTCAAGAAAAAACCAAGAAATCGACGGGAGCCGGAAAGCTTTGGCAAGAGGTCGCGGAATCCCTTGATGAGCACATTCTGGGTGGTCGACCGCAGCGCCTCACATCCCTGCGATACAATGAGTGTATTGGAACGAACTGGCTATCGCTAACCAACAAAGCATACCAATCCAAATGGCCTTCGCTGAGGTTCAAAGAGGCGGTTGGCATTCCACTACACGACCTTCGCACGCTACTTGCTGACCACATGCGCCGGCATACCCCCGAGACCGCAGCAAACGTCATTCAAACAATGCTTGGCCACTCTTCAACAGGATCTGGAGAAGCTTACCGTAGCGATTGCGAGCAGGACTATGCATCTCATGCTTGGGCCAAAATCCGAAAGGAAGTTGGAAAATGCTGATTAATACATCTGACCTGTCCCATCGCATAGGGCAGAGCACGCACCAGTCTCATTCCGACGCGCGCAATTTTGCTGGCGCAATTCGTTCGCAAACCGACAGGTGTTCAGAATGAACGCTCAGACACTGCACCAGCATATTCACAATACACGACATGCGGTACCAACCCCGACCAAGCGCGGGCTCTCTCGCGAAGAGTCAGCCGGATACATCGGTGTCAGCACGTCAAAATTCGACCAGATGGTCCTGGATGGTCGCATGCCGCCCGCAAGGCGCATCGACGGTCGTCGAATCTGGGACATTCGTCAGCTCGATAGCTATTTTGATCGGCTCCCCGGTTGCAACACAATTTCTGACAACCCTTGGGACTGATCCGCGCTGATGACACGTCGCCTTAAATATCTTGCGATCGACACGGATCGTCATGGGAACGAGCGGATCTATTTCCGTCGTCATGGTGTGAAAACGCGCCTACGCGGCCCTTACGGCTCGGATGAATTTCTTACAGACTATCAGAAAGCTTTGGCTGTCGATGGTCGAAAGCCTGTACAAAAGAAGGTTTGTAAGGAGCCGGAGAGAACGAGTATTCGCTGGCTTTGCGTACAATATTTCAAGAGTTCTATGTTCACCAGCCTAGATCCGCGAACACAGAAAGTTCGCCGCGCGATCTTGGAAAAATTTTGCCTGAACAACAACAACGACGGCACTAAGCCGTTTGCCATGCTTCTACCCAAACATATACGCGCACGCCGAGACGATATGTCTGAATTTCCAGAGGCAGCAAATGGGATGATCAAAGCGGTCAGGCAGCTTTATCGCTTTGCGATCAACTATGATCATCACGACGGCAATCCCGCTGAAAAGGTCGAATACCTCAGAGGAAACCCTGAAGGACTTCACACATGGACCATAGCTGAAGTGGCAAAATACGAAGCCACCCATCCGGTCGGTACGATGGCACGCCTCGCGCTTGGCCTCGCCCTTTACACTGGACAGCGCCGGTCCGATCTTGTCAATTTCGGTCCCAATCACGTCCAAGACGGCTGGCTGGTCTTTCGACAGCACAAGGGACGCAAAACAAAGCCAGTTCACCTCGAAATACCTATAATCCAAGAACTACAAAGATTGATCGACGTCACACCCTCGGCCGGAACAACCTTCATTTCGACGGCCTTCAATAAGCCTTTCACATCTAACGGCTTTGGCAACCGTTTCCGCAAATGGTGTGATGAAGCTGGCTTGTTCCATTGCTCGGTCCACGGCCTGCGTAAAGCCGCAGCATCGCGCTTGGCCGAACTTGGCTGCACTGAACAAGAGATTATGGCGATTACAGGTCATCGCACGAGCAAAGAGGTTGTACGATATACGCGGGCGGCATCTCAAAAGCTGCGCGCCAAAAGCGCTTTGAGCCGTATGAGTAGTGAGGCAGAATAACAAAAGTGTCCCACCGAAATTCAGAGGTCGAAAAAGTGGGACAAATTCAAGCACTATGTCTTTGGAATTAAATGGTTTTCTAAATAAAATGGTGCCCAGGGGCGGAATCGAACCACCGACACGAGGATTTTCAATCCACTGCTCTACCCCTGAGCTACCCGGGCACGCCAATGAAACCAAAGGCTTCTAAGTTAAACTTAATGAAGTGACGTCAAGCTATCTAGATAGCCTTATGCCGCTGCATGTTGTGGTCGGGGTGTGACCATCAAACGTCGTTCAACTCAGTCGCAGCTAATCTTACATACAAGGGATGGTGTCAAGGGGACCCAGGCCAGTTTTTCCATGAAGCGGGAAACATTTAGGAACCACGCTTAATGAACCTGTTCCCCGTTGGTCCCGCGCCAGTTTTGGCGGGTTGGGCTTGTCGCTTTGATATCCCCTTGTGATCGACAAGGCGCTTGGACCCGTCACAGCTGAAAGAGTAGTCAAGAGCAGGTCCAGCCCGCTGCGGAATTCTTGGTAATCACAAGCAGATCGCCACTGGGCATTGTCCGTTTTGCTGAATACTGTAGCGCAAATATGGGGCCTTTGCGCCGCCGCGAGAATTGCTAAGGAACATCAAATGCCTCTTTCCATCGATACCGCCCGCTTTATCAATCTCAAAGTTGAAGACCTTGGTGATGGTGTGTGGGGCGTCGCCTTGAACCGGGCGGCTAAGCGCAACGCATTGGATATCGAGACCATCGAAGAACTGGTCGATTTCTTTTCGATCGCACCGCGTGCGGATGTGCGGGCGGTCGTGCTGGCCGGCGCGGGGGATCATTTTTGTGCCGGGCTTGATCTGATCGAACACCATGACGAAGATCGCAGCCCCGCCGATTTCATGCATGTTTGTCTGCGCTGGCACGAGGCGTTCAATAAGATGGAATACGGCGGCGTGCCGATCATTGCGGCCTTGCAAGGTGCCGTTGTGGGCGGCGGGCTGGAACTGGCCAGCTCGGCACATGTGCGGGTCATGAATGAGACGACCTATTTCGCATTGCCAGAAGGGCAGCGGGGATTGTTCACCGGCGGCGGTGCGACAATCCGTGTGACCGACCTGGTCGGCAAGTCACGGATGATCGATATGATGCTCACTGGACGTGTTTATCAGGGGGATGAGGCGATGGATGTTGGGCTTGCGCAATATATCGTCAAAGGGTCCAGCTATGATGCGGCGCTTGAGCTGGCGCGAAAAGCGGCGCAGAACCTGCCGCTGTCCAATTTTGCGATCTGTTCGGCTGTCAGCCACATGCAGAATATGTCGGCGATGGATGCGGCCTATGCCGAGGCCGTGGTAGCGGGGGTTGTGAACACGCAACCAGACGCCCGTGCACGGCTTGCTGCCTTTGCCGATAAAACGGCTGCCCGTGTTAGGCGCAACGACTAGAACCCTTTGCGAGGCAACTTTGCCCGCACCCCTACAATGCATTGTACAGAATGCCGCGCGCTTAATGCCTAAGTGCGCGGCATTTCGCGATTCTATCACCCTAGAACCTGCGTAAAAATGCAGCGCGGGCGGATTTGAACACCGTGTCGCGGCACATGTGGCTGGAAACTATCTATCTATACGCTTAGCGGAGCGGCGCAAAAATAGGCGCTCGTGTTTACCTGTGCTGGAATTATAGGCGGATCACCCGAGCATATCAGCGGAAGGCCGCATTATATCTGGCAACTGCACGAAATGCAGACACATCTTGTCGTCATGCCGTAAAGGCAGCTTCGCCGCACAGAGGGCTATCCTGGCAGATTTCTCCCCCGTGCGACGACCACAACAATATTGCTGCGGCCCCTAGTTATCTTGTTCAGGGCTCTTGCGAAAGTGTGTTTTCCGCACTCAAGCGCGTAGCAAGTAACAGGGGATACGATATGAAATACTCAACGAAACTAGCTGCTTGCGCAATGACGGCCCTGCTGGGCACCACGTCAATGGGCTTGGCCTGTACCGCACCAATCAAGGTCGGCGTTCTGCATTCGCTGTCCGGTACAATGGCAATTTCCGAGACGACATTGAAAGACACCATGCTGATGCTGGTGGATGCGCAAAACAAAAAAGGTGGTGTTCTGGGCTGTGATCTCGAAGCGGTCGTTGTTGATCCGGCATCCGATTGGCCGCTGTTTGCTGAAAAAGGCCGCGAGCTTTTGACCGTGAACGAAGTTGACGTGATCTTTGGGGCCTGGACGTCCGTGTCGCGCAAATCTGTGTTGCCCGTGCTGGAAGAGCTGAATGGCTTGATGTTCTATCCGGTTCAGTACGAGGGCGAGGAATCCTCCAAGAACGTGTTTTACACCGGTGCCGCACCAAACCAGCAGGCGATCCCTGCGGTTGACTATTATCTCGAGGAACTGGGCGTTGAGAAATTCGCGTTGCTGGGCACCGACTATGTGTATCCGCGCACGACAAACAACATCCTGAAATCCTACCTCATGTCCAAGGGCATCGCCGAGGAAGACATCTTTGTGAACTACACGCCTTTTGGTCACTCTGACTGGGCGACGATTGTGGGCGATGTTGTAGCACTTGGCGAAGATGGCAAACAGGTTGGTGTGGTCTCGACCATCAACGGCGACGCAAATATCGGCTTCTACAAAGAACTGGCAGCGGCGGATGTCTCTGCCGATGACATTCCTGTCGTCGCATTCTCGGTTGGCGAGGAAGAACTGTCCGGTCTCGATACAACGAACCTTGTCGGTCACCTGGCCGCGTGGAACTATTTCATGTCCGCAGACACAGCTGCCAACGCCGAGTTCATCAAGACATGGCAAGACTTCATTGGCAGCACGGACCGCGTGACCAACGACCCGATGGAAGCGCATTACATCGGCTTTAACATGTGGGTGAACGCGGTCGAACAGGCCGGCACCACAGATGTCGACGCGGTGCGCACCGCGATGTACGGCCAAACTTTCCCGAACCTGACCGGTGGCATGGCTGAAATGCTGCCAAACCACCACCTGACCAAGCCGGTCCTGATCGGTGAAATCACAGCAGACGGACAGTTTGACATCATCAGCCAAACCGATCCGGTTCCGGGCGACGCATGGACAGATTTCCTGCCCGAAAGCGCTGTTCTGACCTCTGATTGGAAAGAGCTGGAATGCGGGATGTACAACACTGAAACCAAGACCTGCGTTCAGCTGACATCCAACTACTAAAATCGATGACGGGCGCGGGGTTTTCCTGCGCCCGTCTGACTTCTTGATCAAGGGTATCCCATGCTGCGCCAATTTTTGACTATCTTTATTTGGCTCGGGTTTGCGGGAATGGCCTTTGCCCAAGACCTGCAGCCGGTGTTGCAAACACACGCTGATGAAATTGCCAAACCGTCGCGCAGCAGCGTATCTGCCGTGCTGGACGATATTGTTGCGTCGGGTGCCCCACAGGTTGGTGATTTTCTTGAACATTGGCAGGATAAAACGGTTTGGCAACGCGACGCCGATGGGGTTTTCTTTTTCGCGGTTGAAGGTGGCGATGATCTGACCTTGCGCGATATTGATACGGGTACTGAGATCACCGCGCCCAAAGCAGGCTTTTCTCAGATAAAACCAAACGGCGGGGTGCGCCGCCTGATCGGTACCGCTTTGGTGCAGTTCCAACTGACCGATCCGGACCTGTCGCGCCGCCAATCGGCAATTGAATCAATCGCCCGCAGGCCGAATGCCAGCCAGCTTGAACCACTGTTGAAATCCATTGATCCTGAAACCGATGCCACGCTGAAAGCGCGCAAAATCCAGTTGGCTAATTTTCTATCTGCCAGCTTTGCACCCGATACGGACGACAAAGTTGCAGCGATCAATTCGCTGTCCAGCGACACCTCGATCGAGGCACGGGCGGTGCTAAACCAGCTGTTGTCGGCCAAGCAGGCGGTGTCTGCCGATGCTCCAACAGGCAATGTTGCCCGCGTTCTAAAAGTGGGTAGCGACCTAAGCCAAGATGACGCCTATGCCCAGTTGGTTGCTGCAAAATTGGCACCACCCACGGTCTCACCATCAGCCATTCGCGATGCGCTGGCGGCCAATATCGAGGGCGGTCGTGTCGGTGGCATTCCCACTGCGCAGCTTGGCACCCAACCCATGCGCGAGGCCGCCTATGCCGTGCTTGCAGACCAAGGGATCGTGCCGCCGCTGGTAACGCTGGACGAGCAGATCAGCGCCGTCGCTGCCCATTCGTTTTACGAAGTGTATGAGGAAAACGATCCCGCTATCACAGACGCCGCACGCGCGGCCCTTGATAGCATCGAAACCCGTGTCGGTGCCGCGCAGGCCGTTGACCTGACGCTGGATGCGCTGTCGCTTGCGTCGATCTACTTTCTGGCTGCGATCGGTTTGGCGATCACCTTTGGTGTGATGGGGGTCATCAACATGGCCCATGGCGAATTCATCATGATGGGGGCCTATACCGGCTATGTCGTGCAGCAATTCGTGCCCGATTATACCCTGTCGATCATTGTCGCGCTGCCGCTTGCCTTTGCGGTGACATTTGCCGCTGGTGTGGTGATGGAACGCTTGGTGATCCGCCATCTGTATCACCGCCCCCTTGAAACGCTGTTGGCGACATTCGGGATTTCCGTCGCCCTGCAACAACTGGCCAAAAACATCTTTGGCACCCAAGCACGCCCCCTCACGTCACCCGGCTGGCTGGATGGCGCATGGGTCGTGTCGGACGTGATCCAGATCAGCTATATCCGCATCGCTATTTTCGTGATGGCCCTGATGTTTCTGGCATTGATCCTGTTCGTTCTCAAACGCACGCGGCTGGGGCTTGAGGTCCGTGCCGTCACGCAAAACCCCGGCATGGCGGCCAGCATGGGCATCAATCCCGACCGCATCAACATGATGACCTTTGGCCTTGGGTCCGGCATTGCGGGGATCGCGGGCGTTGCCATCGGCCTATACGCCAAAGTGACATCCGAAATGGGGGCCGATTACATCGTGCAATCGTTTATGACCGTGGTCGTGGGCGGGGTTGGCAACGTCTGGGGCACGCTTGCAGGTGCATCGCTGATCGGCTTCCTGCAAAAAGGCATCGAATGGTTCAACCCGTCTAACACGCTGGCGGCGCAAACCTATATGGTGCTGTTCATCATCCTGTTCATTCAATTCCGGCCCAAGGGCATCGTCGCCCAAAAAGGCCGGGCGGCGGCGGACTGACCCATGATCACCATCTCAAAGGCTGATCACGCCGCGCAGGACATACAGGATCTCGCTATCGCCCACGCCAGTTTCTGCGACGGGACATCCCCGTCCGAAAGCTGCCACCGCCTGCCGATCGAATGCCTGCGCACGCCAGACCTGATCGTTTGGGCGGCGTATGAGGGCGACGTTTTGCTGGGCATAGGCGCGCTAAAAACTCTCTCCGACGGTGGAGGTGAGATCAAATCCATGCACACCACAGAGCAAGCCAGAGGCCGCGGCGTCGCCAAAGCCATGCTGCTACATCTTATCAAAGAGGCCGAGAGCGCAAATATGACGGTGCTTTCGTTGGAAACCGGGACGCACCCGGCCTTCGCACCCGCGCGCGCCCTATATACCCGTTTCGAATTTAACGAATGCCCGCCGTTTGGCGATTATGTTGTCGATCCGCACAGCGTCTTCATGACCCGCAAGCTATCTGTATTGGAGATCGCAGAATGAACCGCTCATTCATCGCACAAAACCCGTCTGTTCTTTGGTTCATCGCCCTGTTGGGGCTGTTTACCCTAGCCGTCACCGTCGGGTCCGAAGCATTTGGCACCGGGTTGATCTCGACCTCGATGGTCAAGACTTTGGGCAAGACGCTTTGCCTGTGCCTGATCGCCATCGCGATGGATGTGGTCTGGGGCTATTGCGGTATCCTGTCGCTGGGCCATTTCGCGTTCTTTGGCATTGGTGGCTATGCCATCGGCATGTGGCTGATGTATGCCCGTACCGAAGGCATCGTATTAAGCAGCTTGTCGGGTCAGGCAATCCCGTCGACGGCCCAAGAGATTTCGGATGCCATCGGCAACCAGATATTCGGCGTGGTGGGCAGCTCTGATTTTCCATGGCTCTGGGCCTTTGCCGACAATCTGTTCCTCCAGCTTTTGATGGTTGTCCTTGTGCCCGGCCTGTTGGCGTTGGTGTTCGGCTGGCTTGCGTTTCGCAGCCGTGTGACGGGCGTTTACCTGTCTATCCTGACCCAAGCGATGACCCTCGCGCTGTCGCTATGGTTGTTCCAGAATGATAGCGGCTTACGCGGCAACAACGGCCTGTCCGGCTTGCAAAATATACCGGGCTTCGAAACGGCTTCCCAAGCGGATATCAGCCTCGCTTTCTTCCTAGGCTCGGCTCTTGCCTTGGCGCTTGGCTATCTTTTGTTTGCTTGGATTGTCTCGGGCAAGATGGGCAGCGTCATCCAAGGCATTCGCGACAACGAGGCGCGCGTGCGTTTCTTGGGCTACCGGGTTGAGGGCTACAAACTGTTCATCTTTACGCTGACGGCTGTGATATCAGGCATCGCGGGGGCGCTGTATTATCCGCAGGCGGGCATCATCAATCCGGCCGAGCTTGCCCCCATCGCATCGATTTATCTGGCGGTCTGGGTCGCCATTGGCGGGCGCGGACGGCTATACGGCGCGGTCATTGGCGCGGCGTTCGTATCGCTGCTGTCCAGCTGGTTCACGGGGGGCGGTGCGCCTGCCATTGATCTGGGGTTCTATACGATCCTGTGGACCGATTGGTGGTTGGTTTTGCTGGGCGTGTCATTTGTTTGCGTCACGCTGTTTTTCCCCAAGGGCATCGGGGGTCTGTTCGACTATCTGGTAAGGAAACCGTCATGAACAACACCTTGCTAGAAGTGTCGGGCGTGTCGGTGTCCTTTGACGGGTTCAAGGCGATCAACAGCCTGTCGATCCAGATTGCAGAGCCGGAATTGCGCGCCATTATCGGGCCGAATGGTGCGGGAAAAACCACCTTTATGGACATCATCACCGGCAAGACCAAACCTGATGAAGGTACGGTGATCTGGGGAGAACGCAATATTTCGCTGTTAGGGATGTCCGAGGCTGACATCGCCAATGCAGGTATCGGGCGCAAGTTTCAAAAGCCTACAGTGTTCGAGGCGCAAACCGTGCGGCAGAACCTTGCCATGGCTTTGAAAAATCCACGTAGTCCGCTGGCCGTTTTGCTGCATCGCAAGACGTCGCGAAATGCCGCGCGGATCGAAGCGATTGCCGAAGAAATTGGCCTGTCCGACAGCTTGCCCCGCATCGCGGGCGAACTTAGCCACGGTCAAAAACAATGGTTGGAGATCGGTATGTTGTTGGCCCAAGAACCGCGGCTTTTGCTGGTCGATGAACCTGCCGCTGGCATGACGGTCGAGGAACGCGAGAAAACCACGGACATTCTGAAACGTGCGGCGCAGACCCGTGCCGTTGTTGTGGTCGAACATGACATGGAATTCGTACGCCGCCTGAACTGCAAGGTAACGGTGTTGCACGAGGGGTCGGTGCTGGCCGAGGGCAGCTTGGATCACGTGACATCTAACCCGACTGTGATCGAAGTTTATTTGGGGCGTGGTCATGCTTGAAGTCGAAAACCTTGACCTGCACTACGGCCAAAGCCGCATCCTGTACGAGGTGTCATTCACCGCGCCGCAGGGCCAGATCACTACGATGGTGGGCAACAACGGCGTGGGAAAGACCAGTACCCTCAAGGCGATTGCAGGGCGGCATGCCGCGTCCGGTGGGACGATCAAAATCGATGGCAAGCCCGTGCTTTTGAATACTGCGTTTCAGGCGGCCCAAGCGGGCATAGCCTATGTGCCACAGGGGCGCGAAGTGTTCCCGATGATGACCGTGCACGAAAACCTTGAGACCGGATTTGCCTGCCTGCCCAAGGCCGAACATTTCATTCCAGACGAGGTGTTTGATCTGTTTCCGGTCCTGCGCGACATGCAATCGCGGCGCGGCGGCGATTTGTCGGGCGGCCAGCAACAACAGTTGGCAATTGCCCGTGCGCTGATCACCAAGCCCCGCGTGCTTTTGCTGGATGAACCGACCGAAGGCATTCAGCCCAACGTGATCGAACAGATCGGCGACGCCTTGCGATTGCTGCGCAGCAAGGGCGAGATGGCGATCCTGCTGGTCGAACAAAACGCGGATTTCGCCTATGCGCTGGGGGATAGCTTTATCGTGGTCGAAGGAGGGCGGACCAGCCCACGTAAACTCAAGGCCGATTACACAAAGGCTGATTTGATCGCAGACCTCTCGCTGTGAAAATCACCAACTAGTCATCATCAGCGCCGGCCCCTTTGGCCGATGTTGCCGATGACGGCACCGTCATTTTCAACGCCAATTCGTCCAGACGAGATAAGTGGTGGCGAGATATGGTCGCGCTTTGCAAAGCTGCTTGTGTGGGAGGCGTGGGATCGAGAGGGGCAGGGGTCACAGACACCTCTGCAATCCTTGTTTCCATCAATCCGATGCCCTGAATTCGAAGGTTATCACCCGACAGATGCAGCCACGGCGCACCGTCCAAGGTGATCTCTAGGGCTGTACCCAGCACCGCCGATGCCCGTGCCGCGAACGGCACTATCATCAAGGGCCCGCTTACCTGCCCGACGCATACGCCATCAGATCCCGGCCCCTCTGGCAATGTTGCAAAATCCGAAAACGCCACGCCAACGTGCAACGCGCAGGCGGGGGTAACTGTATCCCATCGGCGCACCTTGGGCGTAAACTGCCGCCCACCTGATGTTTCAAGCTGATACAAAACGGTGTCTGCCCAATCAAAATCACGTGCAGCTAACCAGGTCGCGGCATGAGCGCAGTCTTCGGCCATGCCCCAACCCAGCCCCGCACCGCGCGCGGCCCGCAGACACAAGGCGTTGATCTCGGGCATCGTCAACTGCGTTTGATCCGCCTTGGTCAAAGGTCAGGCCCCACATGCAGATCATCGGGGTAGGGCGCGTTTTGAAACAGGCTGATACGCACCCAACGGTCGGATCTGGGGTCAAAGCGTGACGCGCCGAAACAGGCCAGCTTGCAACGCAGCATATCGATGGGCAGCATGTTCGCATCAATCAGGTTGTCGCGGATTTCGGCGAAGGGGCGCGCGGCTGTCAACTGCACCCGGCGCACTATGGACCGGTGTTCGGGATGCGCCAACAGCAGCTCGGCGATAGGGGCCGTAGCGGGGAAACTCTCTAGCGTTTCGTGCAGCGCTGCCGCTTGCCGCCCGATATCAAGCGGTAGCTCGCGGTCGTTGCCCGGTTCATCGAACCGCTCACCCAACCGGGGTTCAAGCTTGTCTTCGGACACGTACCAAAACCGCCCAGATGCCTTGTGGTCAGTATAATCGACCTCAAGCGCCCAATCATAGTTTCTCGCCAACATCGTTTTCAACGCGCCAATCTGTTGGCTTCCGTCAATCGCAAATGCTGCCGCTTCATCCTCGCTCAGACAATCTTCGAGCCCGTCGATCAGATGGCCATGCGGCTCAAGCATAAGCGACAAAAGCGCTTCCTGCGCCTCCGTTTCCAGATGCGTTTGGCCCCAATGCCACAGCGCGTCCCACGGATACTCTGCCCGCCGATCCCAGCCGGTTTCGGCGTAGGCCGCGATCTGGTCAAGCCCCGAACGCAAGGTCGTCAGTCGGTCTTGTTGAAGCGGGTGCGCACTTGTCCAGACAGCCGCGTTTTCTTGCGCGGCCATCAGCGCCAGACCAAAGCGTTCAACCGTGTCGGACATCGCCGCTTGTTGCGCCCGCACGCGGGCAAGGGCCTCTTCGCGCACCATCATCCAATTGTTTAGCAATATCGGGTGGCGCACAAGAAACGGTGCCATGCCAAGGCCGGTTGAATTCCCCACCCCAAGGATGCGCCGCAGGCCGTCAGCAAGCGGAACAGCCATCGCCCCGCCGCGATCCCGCGCCATGTGGTTGACCAAATCAACGGTAAAGGCGCGGATCAGCCAGACCGTTAGCATTTCCGCTTGGAATGGCGCGGCAGTTTCGGCTCGCTCACTCAGGCTGCGATGGGTAGCTGCTCCGAATTTCCCCGAACCGTAAACCGCTGTGGTTCGCATCAGATAGCCCGTCGCGGCCAAATCATCTGAATCAGGCTGGCGACCCTCGGACAGACATTGGACGACGTGATCGAACAACCGCACCGACCGGTTTGCCCGGCTTAGGGTCAGCTCTTTTTGCGTCACGCGCCCGGCCTCTTGCAGCGGTACATTTGCCGCCAGCCGGCCTAGGTCAGCCGCATCGGGTGTCCCGTCATGCAAGGCAAAGGTCGCATCCCATGCGGTGGCAATCACCCGGTCCGAGCGTAGATCGGCAGGCAGATCATGGGCAAAGGCAACCAGACTATAGGTGCGCTCGGAGCCGATGGCGCGGTAAACCGCACGGCCCACACCATTCGCGTCAATATCAAATAGGGGTCGATCAAAGCGCCAGTTTTCGCGTTGCATCCGGCGCAGCAGGATACGCAGAAATGACAGCCGCGTCGGATGGGCAAGACCGAGGCGCGCCAACTGCATGACCTGCACCGGATCACGGCGGAACATCGCCGCCGTCCGGGCAGGGGACAGCGGCGCGCGGGTCATACAGCCCTGCCAAAACTATCGCGGAAAAACCTTGCCCAGTTGCCGCCCATCAGCGCGGCGGTGTCATCCTTGGAAAAACCGATATCGCGCAGGCCAGTGGTCAGGTTGGCCATATCGGCGTTGCCATTGAACCAGTCCGGCATGGGCGGAAACCCCGGCGCATCCGCGCTGCCCTCGCCATAGTCGATACGTTTGGTCCAGCGCCCCGTGCGCATCCATTCAACGATGCTGTCGGGTTGATCCTGACATAGATCAGACCCGATCCCCAAACTCTCGACGCCATAGCGATCTGCGGCGCGTGCGATCATTTCGCAAAATTCATTCAGCGTGCAGGCACCACCATTTTTCAGGTGATGCGGGTAGATCGAAAAGCCCAACATGCCCCCTGTGC
Source organism: Sulfitobacter marinus (assembly GCF_900116285.1). Classification (GTDB taxonomy): domain Bacteria; phylum Pseudomonadota; class Alphaproteobacteria; order Rhodobacterales; family Rhodobacteraceae; genus Sulfitobacter; species Sulfitobacter marinus. The sequence continues at coordinate 415,790 of NZ_FPAJ01000004.1, forward strand.
CCGTCAAGGCCCGCAAGACGGTATCGGACTTGTTGCGCAACGCCGCGTGCCACGCGGCTGGGTTGGCGTGGGTGATGGCAATAGGGCGGGTGGAATGGTCAATCGCCTCGAGCGTAGATCGCTCGCCAGAATGGCTCATGTCGACGACCAGCCCGACGCGGTTCATTTCCGCAACGACTTCACGGCCCATGCGGGTCAGCCCTGTATCGTCATCCTCATAACAACCGGTCGCCAGCAGGGATTGGTTGTTATAGGTCAGTTGCATAAAGCGCAGGCCAAGACGGTGCAGCACCTCGACCAGTCCAATGTCGTCTTCGATGCAGGACGGGTTTTGCGACCCAAAGAATATCGCGGTACGCCCGGTTCCACGCGCCAAAGTGATATCGTCGGCAGTAAATCCCTGAAAGATCAGATCGGGATGGCGTTCAAAATGCCGGTTCCACGCTTCGATATTCAGCACCGTTTCGCGAAAATTCTCGTGATAGGTGATCGTGGCATGCACAGCATCAACACCGCCCGCGCGCATTTCGCGGAATATCTTTTCCGACCAGTTCGCATATTGCAGCCCGTCAATGACCGGGCTCATGTGGCGGGCGCTCCGGCGGCTTTGATCCGCGCCAGCAAGGCATCATCAACGCTGACCCCTTCGATCTCAATCCGGGTGCGGTTGTCGGCGCGGCGTTGGCCGGGCAGGCGGGCACCGTCCTGATCCGTGATCGACGTCGCTAGACGCAGCATTGATGCGTGAAACCCGTCCCCGCCAAAGCTTGTCGGATCAATCGCGATAAAGAACTGTCCTGTGCCGGGCGGCCCGCCTTGTGTGCCGGAAAAGGGGCTGGCCTCGGCGCTTAGGTTCGCACCTGATAACGCTGCGGCCAGAATTTCGACCAATAGACCGACACCGAACCCCTTGTACCCGCCCGAGGGCATCATGGAACCGGCAAGGGCGGCATCCGCATCCAATGTTTCGTTGCCATCGGAATCCAGCGCCCAACCGGGTTCAATCGCTTTACCCTCGCGGCTGCGCAGCAGAATCTCGGATTTGGCGATAGCACTCGCGGATTGGTCAATCACCAGCATCGCACCGCCAGCGCCATCGGGCACTGCGATAGAAAAAGGATTGGTCCCCACAACGGGCTTGCTGCCGCCGGGCGGGGCAATCGACGCCGGCGCATGGGTAAAGCAAAGCCCGATCAACCCGTCTTGGGCAAGGCGTTCCGCGTGATGTCCCAACACACCGCAATTATACGAATTGTGAATGCTCATCGCCGCGATGCCATTCGTCCTTGCGGCTGCTGTAAAGCCGTCCCAACCCGCATCGATCGCAGCATGGGCAAACCCGTGATCCGCATCCACCCGCACGGCACCGGGGCGCGGGGTGGTCACGCTGGGACTGGCGGTTATCGATACCTTGCCGCACCGCAGATGCTCGGCGTAGATCGGCAGATACAGTAAGCCGTGGCTGCGTATGCCGTCACGCTCGGCAAGGCGGGTGGACCGCGCAACCGAACCCGCAGCGGCATCCGTTGCCCCCGCTGCGATCAATGTGTCATGGGCCAGGGTTTCTACGGCGTCGAGCGTCAGTGGATGCGGCATGGTTTCTCCTCGTTAAAAGGATAATGACGGCATATCGGCATGGATCAATAAAATTTTGTGCAGGGCCTGCACGTGCTGCCCGCATTGGGCACCAAATCTATCGGTGGTGGCAGTTTAATGCATCCATGAGATACGCACCCCCGCGCAGATTCGCTTGGGCCATATTATTGAAATGCGGCCCATCCAACGATGGCTAAATGGCACTAAAGGCTCGAGATACCCATAAATTCAAAGGTATAAGAGGGAAACAGCCGATGTTGGGGAAATGGTGCTGAAGGGGAGGATTGAACTCCCGACCTCGTCATTACCAATGACGCGCTCTACCACTGAGCTACTCCAGCACGAATGGCGGCTGATTAGACGCATTCGCAATATGGTGCAAGGGCTATCTAGACCCTGACTGCCCGCTGCGCTAGACAATCGACATGTCACAAGGTACCGCCCCTCAAAAGCCCAAGAACGCCAAAGCCATCCGCGAAGATCGGCTTAAGGCGGCGCTGAAGGCAAATATGGGCCGGCGCAAGGCGCAAGCACGCGCACGCAAGGCAGAGACCAAGACAGGCAACGGCCAACCTGGCCAAGACACGGAAGGCTGAACGATGGATTCGATTGTGGTCAAAGGCGGCGGTGCGCTGTCGGGACAAATTCCAATCGCAGGGGCCAAAAACGCGTGTCTGACGTTGATGCCTGCCTGTCTTTTGTCAGAAGAACCCCTGACGCTGACCAATGCGCCCCGCCTGTCCGACATTCGCACCATGACCGAATTGTTGCGCTCGCTTGGGGCCGAAGTCACGTCGATGCAAGATGGCCGCGTGCTGGCGATGTCGTGCCACGGCGACATCAACACCCGCGCCGAATATGATATCGTGCGCAAAATGCGGGCATCCAACCTTGTGCTTGGTCCGTTGCTTGCACGCGAAGGCCATGCGGAAGTATCGTTGCCCGGCGGTTGCGCCATTGGTGCCCGCCCGATGGATATTCACACCGACGGCCTGATGCTGATGGGCGCGCAGATCGATCTGCGTGACGGCTATCTGCATGCCAAGGCCGAGGGTGGTAAACTCAAAGGCGCAGTGATCGATTTCCCGTTTGCATCCGTGGGCGCGACAGAGAACATCATGATGGCCGCGACGTTGGCCAAAGGCACAACCGTCATCAACAACGCTGCCCGCGAGCCCGAGATTGTCGATCTTGCCGATTGCCTGCGTGCCATGGGCGCACAAATCGAAGGTGACGGCACCAGCCGCATCGAAATTCAGGGCGTTGAGCGCCTGCACGCCGCCACACACCGCGTCGTGACCGACCGGATCGAGCTGGGCACGTATATGCTGGCCCCTGCCATTTGTGGTGGCGAGGTTGAATTGCTGGGCGGTCGCATCAACCTGCTGCAGGCGTTTTGTGAAAAACTGGACGCCGCGGGGATCGACGTGACAGAGACTGACAAGGGCCTGAAAGTGGCGCGCCGCAACGGCAGGATACAGGCGGTTGATGTGACGACCGAACCGTTCCCCGGTTTTCCCACCGATCTGCAGGCGCAGATGATGGCACTGCTTTGTACAGCCGAAGGCACCTCAGTGCTGGAAGAAAAGATTTTCGAGAACCGCTTTATGCACGCGCCCGAACTGATCCGCATGGGGGCCGATATCGAGGTCCACGGCGGCACGGCAACTGTAAACGGTGTCAAGAAATTGAAAGGCGCGCCTGTCATGGCGACAGATTTGCGCGCCTCTGTATCGCTGATCCTTGCGGCGATGGCGGCCGAGGGCGAAACCAAAGTCAGCCGGGTCTATCATCTGGATCGCGGATACGAACATGTGGTGACCAAACTGCGCGGCGTGGGCGCAAATATTGAACGGATCAAAGAATAATGACCCAGGACGCACGTTTCGAAGACGGCCGCGAGGCACCGTTGAACCTTGGCGTTTTGGATGCCGATGATCTCAAGGTGATCTCCTCCTTGACCCAAGACGCGGTTTTTCCGGCTTCCGAAATGCGCTGGCATCAAAAAGGCGCGCGGTTCGCGCTGCTTTTGAACCGTGTTCGCTGGGAAGACGAAGGTAAAACACGCCATGCACCTGAACGTGTTCAATCGGTCTTGATGTTCAACAATGTTCAGCGCGTATCGACCCAAGGTGTGACCAAGGGCGACAGTGATATGATCCTGTCGTTGCTCGATATCGAATTCAATGAAACCGATGCGCCGTCGGGCGACGTGCTTTTGACCCTTGCCGGTGATGGCGCGATCCGGCTTCGCGTCGAAGCGCTCGAGGTCACCCTAAAAGACGTGACCAAGCCCTATGTCGCACCTTCACGTAAGTTGCCGGAACATCCGGTCTGATCCGCTTCTCTGGCTCTTAAATATCCAAATTCAACATCACCTTGCATCGCCCCGCCCATAATAGGGCACATGGCTGAAAGGGATCTTAAATGCCCCAGTTTCTAGACTATTCACAGCCTGATTTCGAAGCGGCGTTTACAGCCCTGCTATCTGCCAAGCGCGAAGAAAGCACGGATGTTGACGATACCGTTGCAGATATCATCGCGCAGGTTCGCGAGAACGGGGATGCGGCGGTGATCGCGTTGACCCAGAAATTCGACCGCATCGCGCCGACGCCCGAAACCCTTCGCATCACAACCGCCGAAGTTGATGCCGCCGTGGCGCAGGTATCACAGGAAGACCGCGCTGCGTTGGAAATGGCCGCCACCCGCATTCGTGATTATCACGCCCGCCAACTGCCTGAAGATGCTGAATGGACGGATGAGGCTGGCGCGACTTTGGGATGGCGCTGGACAGCGGTTTCTGCGGCCGGGCTTTATGTGCCGGGTGGGCTTGCCAGTTATCCGTCGTCGGTGTTGATGAACGCGATCCCGGCCAAGGTTGCTGGGGTAGAACGTCTGGCCATGGTGGTGCCGACACCTGATGGCGTCCTTAACCCGCTTGTGTTGCTTGCCGCTCGTATCGCTGGTGTCGATGAAATCTACCGCATTGGCGGGGCTCAGGCGGTCGCCGCCTTGGCATACGGCACCGCAACCATTCCGCCGGTGGATAAAATCACCGGTCCGGGTAACGCGTTTGTCGCAGCGGCCAAGCGCCGTGTATTCGGTAAGGTCGGCATCGACATGATCGCAGGACCTTCGGAGATCCTTGTGATTGCGGACGCCGATAATGACCCCGACTGGATCGCCCTTGATCTGTTGTCGCAGGCCGAACATGACGAAAGCGCGCAGTCCATTCTCGTCACCACCGACGCCGCCTTTGGTCAGGCTGTTGCAGTGGCTGTCGAAAAACGTCTCGAAACGCTTGAGCGGCGCAAGATCGCCGGGGCAAGCTGGCGCGATAACGGCGCGATCATCACGGTACCTGATGTTGCGGTCGCTGCCGCGCTTAGCAATCGGATCGCCCCTGAACACCTTGAGCTATGCGTCGCGGATGTGGATGCGCTGAGCGCGCAGATTACCCATGCTGGCGCGATTTTCCTTGGCCAATGGACGCCCGAAGCTATCGGTGATTATATCGGCGGTCCGAACCACGTTCTGCCCACCGCACGTTCGGCGCGGTTTTCATCAGGTCTGTCCGTGCTTGATTTCATGAAACGCACGACCCTTGCCCGCATGTCCCCCCAAGCATTGCGTGCAATCGGGCCGTCAGCGGAGCGGCTCGCGCGCTCTGAAAGCCTTGAGGCGCATGGCCTGTCCGTCACGGCCCGTTTGGCTAAGCTGAACGAGTGACGCGGCGACCAAGATTGAACAACCTTATCGCGCGGCCTATGGTCGCCCGAACCAAAGAATGAATTGAGAAGCCCATGTCTCGGATTACGCATATCGCGCTTGACGACGCAAACCTGCCACCGCCCACGCCTGAGATCGAACAAGAACGCAAGGTCGCGATGTTTGATCTGCTTGAGGACAACGTGTTCACCCTGCCCAACAGGGGTGACCGGGATGTGCCGCAAGGGCCGTATCATCTAGGGTTGTCCATCCGCGATAAGCGGCTGGTGTTTGATGTGAACACGGAACAAGATGAAAAGGCGGCCGAGTTTCATCTGTCGCTGGGGCCGTTCCGTCAGGTCGTTAAAGACTATTTCCAGATTTGCGAATCCTATTTCGAGGCGGTCAAAAAATCCGCCCCCGCGCAGATCGAGACGATTGATATGGCCCGCCGCGGTATCCACAATGAAGGTTCGCGGGTATTACAGGAACGTCTTGAAGGCAAAGCCGAGATTGACACAGACACGGCGCGGCGTCTTTTCACCCTGATCTGCGTCTTGCATTACGGCGGATAAATGGACGAAAAACTGCCCCAATCGGTGCTGTTTTGCTGCGATCACAACGCAGTGCGGTCCCCCATGGCCGAAGGATTGATGAAAAAGTTTTACGGCACGGGCACCTATGTCCAGTCCGTTGGCGTCATGAATGATCTTGAGATTGACGGCTTTTCCATCGCCGTTTGTCAGGAACTGGACGTGGAGCTATCGCGCCACCGGTCGCGCAGTTTTGACGAAATGGAAAATTGGGGTGACGACCTTAGTTCCTTTGATCTGGTCATTGCTCTCAGCCCAGCCAGCCAGCGCCGCGCGTTGGAACTGACGCGGTATTATCATTTGACCGTTGAATACTGGCCCATCCTTGACCCCACCGGACTGGGCGAAACCCGCGAGGCCAAGATGGTGCAATACCGCGCCGCCCGCGATCAGATCAAAGAACGGCTGATCGAGCGTTTCGGAGAACCGACCCGCCCGCAAATCTGAACATTTTTGTAGGATCGTCTCTGCCGGGATGTCAGGCGGCGCTGCACAAGGTCTCGGCGGTGTTTCCAAACGCTTTCCATGTACTCCAGAACGCGTTGTCACTTGCGCTGTCCGACTGGCGGGCCTCTTGCAGGGTGTGGGGGTCTTTGAATACCTGAACGCCGCGCCGTTGCTCGGACGGGGAAAGCGAACGATCTGCAACGGCTTGGATGCAGCCACAGCGCGACCGGCTGGCCTGTTTACGCCCCGCAGACATACAGGCCGATTGGATCGGACCCGTCGCGAATAAAACAGGTGCGCTGCGATAGCCGCCACCGGGGTTATAGCCGCGCCCCCCGCCACAAGCGGCCAATGCGGATAACGCGCAAATCATCGTAAAAATTCGTAACATCTATCGCCTCGTCTTCGGCGCGCCGGGTTGATCCCGTTTGCTGCGCCATCTGCTTGGGCGAACTATGCCGCATAATCTGCGGTTGGGCAATTCACGATAACGCAAATTGAGCTGCCTTTGCCCATTGGTATCGGGCAAAGGCGTTGATATGGCTGCCGTTTAGAACTTCCAGCGGGCACCGACGAATGTGACATCCATGTCTTGGTAAGACGCAGAAGCACTGTCGAATTCATAGGTGCGGTAAGTCGCGTAAAGTTCAGTATTGTATTCATCAAGACGCTGAACAACCGCAACACCCACAGACGAGGTGTCGGACCCTGCGACGGTAAAGTCGTTGCCGTCGTAGTAATCGATCGACAATGATGTCGAGCCGATGGCCCAGTAATCGCGTGTCAGACCTGCTTTGATATAGGCATAATCAGCGTCACCCGCGACTTGACGGCCCGCTGACACAGCAAGGTTCAGACCGGTTGGCGCGTGCAGAACAGCGGCAGAGCCCATGACTAGATCATTGGTGCTGTCGCGGAAGGAGTAGCCCAAACGCGTGTCGATCTTATAATCACCATAATCCGTAGCATAGCGTGTGCCCACATCGTAGTAATCGTTATCGTCACCCGATTTCAGGACTTCTTGGCCAGCGGATACCGACGCCGAGAAGCCGCTATAGACGGGTGTGTCATACCGAACGCGCAGGCGGCGGCTGCCGTCGAAAGAGCCGTTCGTGTTACCAATGTTTACGGTCGAAAGCGTGCCATCGGCAAAACGTAAGGATTGGCTGCCTGCGATGTCGCTGATGCCAACATATGCGGCCACACCAGTGCCCGAGAAATCAGCCTCAGCGGAGCCGTCAGTTGACGTGCTGCCCTGACCCAAGGAGAACGTCCCCATGGTTGGTGTCTTATACGCCAGATCAAATTTGCGCAGTTCAGTCCGGTGGTATTCGGCGTCAAAGTCGTCATCGGTGCCGTTTATGCTGGACGAACCCGTCAGACCCAAGCCGGTCTCAAAGGTCAGCTTAAGCTCGGATCCGTTTTGCATGGCCTGCGTCATAGACAGGCCGATGCGGCTGTTGGAATTGTCGTTGTCCGTGAAGGCAGAATTACTGTCTACACCGTCATCAACGCTGACAACGCCCATGTTCAATTGCCCGTAAAAGTCCCAAACGGGCCCTGCGGATTGGGCCTGTGCCAGCGCAGGTACAAACGATAGGCCGAAGGCAGCGGCCGCGACAGGTGCAAGCTGTTGTTTGATCTTCATCTCTGAGTTCCTTTTTCACCCGGCCCACGCCGTCGCGGGCCATTAGAGAACTCAAATCTAGGAAGGAGATGTGGCGCTTAAAACCATAAGGTAGGCGAACTAAATCCGACTGTTGCACGAAGGCTCTACTCAAGCAAAAGTGAGAACGCGTGCAGCCTATGTTTTTAAAGCATTTTTTGGGTGATATGCGGAATTTGCATGGGTGCTTCCCGATCCGGGCACTTGAATTCAGCAGGCCGCAACCAAGCATATTGCGCGGCAAATGGCCCATGCTCCCTGAAATAGCGCTTATTCATCATGGACAACAGGCAATCGGACCCATTGACCAGCGCTTAAAACCGCACCATATCCCTATCCATGACAGCACTTTCACACATCCGCAATTTCTCCATCGTCGCGCATATCGACCATGGTAAGTCCACGCTCGCTGATCGTCTTATCCAAGAGACGAACACAGTCGCCTTGCGCGATATGAAAGAGCAAATGCTAGACAGCATGGACATCGAACGCGAACGCGGCATCACGATCAAAGCACAAACCGTGCGGATCGATTACACTGCGTTGAATGGCGAGAATTACGTTCTCAACCTGATCGACACCCCCGGCCACGTGGATTTCGCCTATGAGGTGTCACGGTCCATGCGCGCGGTTGAGGGATCGCTGTTGGTTGTCGACAGCACCCAAGGCGTTGAAGCGCAGACATTGGCCAATGTCTATCACGCGCTGGACGCGGATCACGAGATCGTGCCGGTCCTGAACAAGATCGACCTGCCCGCCACCGATTGCGACCGCGTCGCCGAACAGATCGAAGACGTGATCGGCATTGATGCGTCCGAGGCGATCCGCGTATCGGCCAAAACCGGCGAAGGGATCATCGACACGCTTGAAGCCGTCGTGCACCGTTTGCCTGCCCCCAAGGGCACGCTGGATGCGCCGCTCAAGGCGATGCTGGTGGACAGTTGGTACGACAGCTATTTGGGCGTGATCGTTCTGGTCCGGATCATGGACGGTCAGCTGAAAAAGGGCGACCGCATTCGGATGATGCAAAACGGGTCCGTGCATCACGTTGACCGCATTGGCGTATTCCGCCCCGCGATGACGACAATTGATGTGCTAGGGCCAGGGGATATCGGGTTCCTGACCGCGTCGATCAAACAGGTCCGCGACACGCGGGTCGGCGACACCATCACCCACGAGAAAAAGGGCTGCGAGACCCCGCTGCCGGGCTTTAAGCCGTCGCAGCCGGTTGTTTTCTGTGGCCTGTTCCCTGTGGACGCCGCACTGTTCGAAGATCTGCGCGACAGCATTGAAAAGCTGGCGTTGAACGACGCGAGCTTTAGTTTCGAGATGGAAACCTCCGCGGCACTTGGCTTTGGCTTTCGCTGCGGTTTCTTGGGGCTGCTGCACCTCGAAGTCATCCGCGACCGGATCGAGCGCGAATATGACATTGACCTGATCACTACGGCCCCGTCGGTGATCTATGACATCCACATGAAAGACGGCACCGTTACGCAGTTGCACAACCCTGCGGACATGGTCGACCTGACGTTCGTGGACCACATTGAGGAACCGCGCATCAAGGCGACGATCCTTGTGCCCGATGACTATCTGGGTGACGTTTTGAAACTGTGTCAGGACCGCCGTGGTATCCAGCTGGACCTGACCTATGCGGGCAGCCGCGCGATGGTGGTCTATGACCTGCCACTGAACGAAGTGGTGTTTGACTTCTATGACCGTCTGAAATCGGTGACCAAGGGCTATGCGTCCTTTGATTATCAGATGATTGGCTACCGCGAAGACGCGCTGGTGAAAATGTCGATCCTTGTTAACGACGAACCGGTTGATGCACTGTCAACGATGGTGCACCGCGACCGCGCCGAAATGCGCGGCCGTGCGATGGTCGAAAAGCTGAAAGACCTGATCCCGCGCCACATGTTCAAAATCCCGATCCAAGCGGCCATCGGTGGCAAAGTCATAGCCCGCGAGACCCTGAGCGCGATGCGCAAGGACGTGACGGCGAAATGTTACGGCGGGGATGCGTCTCGGAAACGGAAGCTGCTGGACAAGCAGAAAGCCGGTAAAAAGAAGATGCGCCAGTTTGGTAAGGTGGATATCCCGCAGGAAGCGTTTATTAGCGCCTTGAAGATGGACGGCTAGAACGGATTATTTGGTACCCGTAGGGTGGGTAAAACCCACGCGTCACTCCCCCTCAACCGTGCGCAACGCGTGGGTTTCACCCACCCTACGTTATATACTCGCCACGCCTGATTTCCCGATGGACCGTTGAATATGGCCATTCTTCCGGTCGCTCGACAAGCCCGTGTTTCACGGGGTTCCAATGGCAATATTCGACATGGGCGGCGAAATCTGCTTCGTCCCGGATGCAATGCTCCCAAAACCGCCGCTGCCAGATGCCGCACTCCCCTTTGCGCTGCTTGCTGGCGCTGACATATTCAGGTTGTGGGCAGTGCCGCGAAAAGGTCGATTTGATCTTCTTCCAGCGAACAGAGAAATCAGCGTCTCCGTCAGGCAATGTCCACACTGCATGTATGTGGTCCGGCAGCACGACCAGTGCGTCGCAGGTCAGGGGGTATTCCGCCACGACCGACGCATAGGCGGAGCGTAAAAGGTCAATTTCGCGGACCAGCAGGTCTGATCCGCGGTCGGACAAGTTAACGGTGAAGAAATAGGTGCCTCCCGGCACGTACATCCGGCGGTATTTGCTCATGTTTTGATATTGTTTGATCTTGGTAAACAAAGGATTGCACGTGGGCTGCTCCCATCCTTTGCCCCGTCACGCTAGGCCAACACCGTCCTTAGATCCGCCGCCATCGCACCGCCGTCCAACAATGTGGCAAGGCAGCTTTGCGTGAAATCCCAGATATCTTGATCGTGCACCAGATGATGGGTGAGAAACCCCATGGGTTCGCTCGCATCGGTGATCCCCTGTCTACGGTCCTGCAACAGCTGCACGATATGCGCGATCATGTCGTCTGGCGGCACAAGGCCGCGCCCGCCGCGCCAGAATATCGGATCAATATGGGTGTTGATCTGCGCAAGGCCGGGCGCTGCCCATTGAGATTGGCGCGGCAGATACGTGGACAGTGCAGTATACCCTAAGGGCGCGAGCTCGGGCAGCAAGGATGCGCCCACACGGTTCCAAGGCGGGACAAACATCGGCAGGAAATCTTTGCCAAAAAGCGCGTTCATCCGGGTCAGTGCACGTTCCGCGTCGGCTAGGGCGGTGTCGCGAGGATGGCCAAACTCGGCTTTCTTCTGCCCGTCGGGGGCGTGGCTGATGTGCTGCCAGCCATGGACAAGCGGCACGACAGTTTCATGATTGGCGCAGAACGTTGGCAAGGTGTCTTGCGCGTGTTTTGGGATCACCGCCAGATGGACAGGCAGGTGCAGTGTTTCGGCCATTTTGGTCAGTCGATCCAGCGCCGGGGTCGGTTCAATTGCATCGTCATCGCGCCACCATATCGGCAGTTGGCGTTGCTCTGCACGCCATATGGACAGCTCAGCCATCAGAGGGGCCCAATCTATCCGCATGTTTGGGTCTCGCGCATGTCACGGGTGATTTGCACGGTTTGAGCTGCGCCATCAAAACCCTTTGTTCGCGGTGCCCGTCGCGGGGCGTTCAGCACGGCAGTCACGTCATTCAGCAATGTATCCGCAGACAGGTCCGCGTTCCTCAGAACCGCAATACCATCCATCTGTGCCAATGCATCCGCGCGCAGCCCTTGTTCCACCTCGCTGCCCGCATCAAAGGGGATGAACACTGCATGCGTACCGCTTTGCAGGATGTCCAAAGCGGTGTTGTACCCGCACAACGATACAGACGCGGCGGCGTGATAGAGCATCTGCCGGAACTCGGGCCGTGCGGGCTCAACGGTGACATTTGCGGGCGCGCTGCGCATCAGATCGGCGCTGCGCTCTGCGGCATCTTGGCCGCCCAGCAAAAACCGCCATTGCCGTTTTTCGGGGTCCAATTTTGCCGCCGTAAGGGCGGTATCAAACACATGCTGGCCGACGTCGCCGCCGCCTGCGCTGACGAGGATTTCGCCGCTGCCCAACCCATCCACATGCGGTGCGGCGGCGGGGGGGGCCACATATCCGGTATAGCGCAGCTTGCCTGCCAAGGCGTCCGACACCGGCCAGCTAAGCGACAGGGGGGCGAGCTCCGCATCCGAATGGACCAGCACGGCGTTATAGAACTGAGCGATCAGATCATCGGCAAGGGCCGCTTTGGCGGGTTTGGAGGGGGGCGCGAGGATGTCGCGCACTGACGCACAGATCAGGGGACGGCGCGGCAGGTCCTGCGCCGCATTCAATAGGGCGGTGAATTCGGCCCTTAGGATACGTCTGCCAAAGGGGAACAGTTCGGTGATCAGAACGTCAGGTTCCTGCGATTGCACCGTGTCGATTAGCATCCTTGTTCGGGTGTCAAACAGGGCGGCATCAGCCTCCGTACCATCGCCATCCAGCAGACGCGCAAAGTTCACCCCATCGGACCGAAGCGGCGGAAGCTGGACAACTTCTACATCATCGCGGCGCAGTTGCGGCGCGGGCATCCCCCCCGAGACCACAATAGTTTCGTGGCCAGCGTCGCGATAGGCACGACCCAGTGTCAGGGCGCGGGCAAGATGGCCTGTGCCCAGCAGATGCGTGACGACGATGCAAACTTTCATACGCGGGGTTCCAGTCGGATTTGGTCGGGAGATGCCTGCCATCCGGCGGGGTCGATCTGGACTAGATATAGGCGGTTCCGTTTGACCTGAAAGGGGGGATCGCCCTTGAAATCCCATCCCATCGCATGGGCGAGCAACACCCGCATGACGCCAATATGGCACACGGCAACCGTATCACGGGGCAGGCCATTGGCCCACGGGATCAACCGGACGCGCAGATCGGCCGGGCTTTCACCGCCGGGCGGCGTGAAATCCCAGCCCCAATATTCGATGTCCCGAAACCCGCTCGACGGGTCCGCTTTCAGGTCAACGCCGCGGAGGCCTTCCCAGCGACCCCAGTCCATTTCCATCAAGGAGGCGCTGGTTTGAGGCGGTTTGTCTGCGACCAATTCGGCGGTTTGAACAGCACGGGACAGTGGGCTGGACAGCAGATCGGCACCGTTCCAAGGCGCTGGCAGGCCCAGCCCCGCCAGTTGCGCGCGCGCATCATCATCCAGCGGAATATCGGTCCGCCCTTGGATGCGCCCTGCGCGGTTCCAGTCCGTATGGCCATGACGCAAAAGGGCAAGCTGGATCATCGGTATACTCCGCATTTCGCGAGGCCCGAAAACAGCGTGGCCGAGGCCGCAGGCAAAAGGTGATGGGCGGCTACATGGTCTTGGGCTTTACGCCCCAGACGATGTCTTAGCTCCGAGTCAGATAGCAACTTCTGCAAACGAGCGGCGAGGGGCGGGATGCCTCCTGCGGGATCGGGATAGTCACCGGGGGCCAGCACGTCACGCACACCGGGCCGGTCTTGCGCCACCACGGGCAAGCCCGCGGCCTGCCCCTCAAGATAGGCCAGACCAAAGGCTTCGTTCACGCCGGGCCAGAACAACAGCGACGAGGTGCGGTAGACATCGGCCAATGCGTCGGCGTCTAACTGACCCAAGAACTGCACCGCAGGACCAAAGGGGGCCATCAACGCTTCGACGCGCGCGCGCGCGGCTCCGTCGCCCGCAATGCGTAGCGACCAGCCGGTGTCAGGCAGTTGCGCCAATGTATCGGCGATGATTTTATACGAGGCGAGCTTGTCGCCCTCCCGCAGCATCCCAACAGCAAGCATGTGGCCGTCTGGCGCTGCCGCCGCATCCACGCTGCTGCGCATCAAGAACGGAGGCAGGTGAATTAACTGCTGGGCACCGGCGCGGTCGCGTTCCAGCGTTTCGGCGTCACGATGGGTGAAATAAAATATCACATCAGCGGCGTCGCTGGCGGTTTCAGTAGCTTTGGCAAAACGCGCCCACGGGCCGATCAGACGTTTGCGCGCGCGGGATGCTTCGATCAGCAGATAGGGAATGCCCAAATGGCGCGCGACGGATGGCCCGATCAGATCAGGTGCTTTGTAGTAGTTGTGATATGTAACCCACGCCTGCCAGCCCTCGGCCCGCCCAAGCTGGGAAAAGCGGGCAATTTCACCCTGCGCCTGATCGAGAAGCCGGGTCTGTAATGCACTATCCCCCGTTCCGTCGCGGGATCGTAGGGTGCTGGCCAAAGTGACAGTCGCTCCGCCATATTCTAACGCTGCAATCAACGCCCGTGCCATCGCGCGATCCCCTGACGGGGTGGGATGATCTGGTGCCTTCAGGGGCGCGTAAAACCCAAGATGCATCAGACCGAGCGCGCCAGCATCGCCCCAAGCCGCTTGTGAAGCTGGCGAATGCCGGGGGCCATGGTGAATTCGGCATGCAGACGCTTGTGCCCGGCTTCGGCAAGGCGCGGGCCCAGTTCTGGATCGGCGGCGAAATCTTGCATCGCTTGCGCTAATGCGGCGGGGGCATCGTCGCTTAGAATACCGCTGGTGCCGCTGTCGATAAATTCGGGGATCGCTGACACAGGCGTGCTCAGGATGGGCAGCTTTTGGCTTGCGGCTTCCATCAACACATTGGGCAAACCGTCGCGATCGCCGTCCTTGGCGATCCGCGAGGGCAGCACAAAAAGATCGGCCTTGCGCATTTCGGCAATCACTTCGGGCTGGTCGCAAGCACCGCGCCATGTCATCCGGTCGTTGATGCCGTGGTCTTGGGCGCGGGCTTTCATCGCGTCCGACAATGTGCCGCCGCCGATATGGGTCCAGTGCCAATCCAGCGTTTTGGGCAAAAGCGCGAGCGCATCGATCAGGTTATCGAACCCCTTCTTTTCAACCATGCGGCCGACAGACATCATTTGGAAGGTGTCTGTTGTGCCGCGCTGTTCGCGGGCGGGCGCGTCGGGAAAACGCGACAGATCAAGGCCGTGATACACCAGATCAATCCGGCTAGGATCGGCGGCCAGATCGCGCAGATGTTCCGCCCCGAACGCTGTGCATGTGGCCCCAAATGCGGCACCATACGTCGCCGGGTTCAGCTTTTCGCGCAATTCCCACTCGGGCGATGTCCAGATATCCTTGGCATGGGCGGAAAAGCTCCACGGTAGGCCGCGCAGGATCGCGGCATAGCGGGCGACCGAGGATGGCGTGTGCAGAAAATGGGCATAGATGCCGCGGGTGTCTGCGGGAAGCTCATGCGCCATGACACAGGCCTGACCAAAACGGCGGCGACGGTTGGGCGTGTCGTCGCGGGCCAGATCCCGTTCAAAGGCGTCAAGTGCTTCGCCGTAGCCCGGCATAGATTGTGCGGCTTCGCGGCCCGCTGAAACGCGGGCCGGATCGTCGCGGAGATATTCGGGCAGATACCGAACCTTGGCGTTTAGACGGTCATGCAGCGGGTGGGTTTTCGTGTCTGTCGGGTGGCGCAGCGACCAGATGTCAAAGCGCAGGCCAGCTTCCTCAAGTGCGACAAGCTCTTGCGCGATAAAGGTCTCTGACAGGCGCGGCCAGCCTTTGACAACAATGGCAAGGGGCGCGTCGGTCATTTCGCGGCATCCATCAGCGCGGTGCCACGTTCAATGACCACTTTCAGCCCGTCCAGAATACCGTCTGATCCGGCTTGCGACGGTTTGTTTTGATGCGGCAGGTGTCGTATCGCGGCGATCATCGCATCCGCGGTCATGCCGTCGCGGTTTTCATCCAGCATCCGCACAAGGCCCAATTCTTCGGCGCGGCTGGCCCGGATCCATTGCTCAAGCCGGGGCACGGTGCGCGGTACGATCACGGCACGTTTGTCAAAGGACAGCACCTCGCAAAAGGTGTTGTAGCCGCCCATACAAACGACGCCCTCTGCACCGACGAACAGCGCCTCGATCCGGCTGTCAAACCCGACGGCAGTGACCCGTCCGTTCAGTTTCTCCACTCGTGCGTCAAACGCCTCGCGGGTGTCGCCGGACAGGAAGGGGCCATAGATTAGAACGGCATTCGGGGCCAGATCTGGGTCTTTTTCATAGGCCTCAAGCACCAGCGATACCATCGCGGCACCATCGCCGCCGCCACCGGGCGTGATCAAAACATAAGGGTGTTCCGGCAGGTCAACCTCGTCGGTGGTTTCGCGGCGCAGGTATCCGGTCCAGTGCATCCGGCTGCGGGTTTCATCCGATAGGGCCAAACCCTTGGTCGGATCATAGATGTCATGATCCCCATAGACCCAGATTTCATCATAGAATTCTTCCGTCGCCTCAACGGCGTTTTTGCGCGACCATTCGGCGGCCAGCACCGTAGGTTCGTCCAAGACATCGCGCAGGCCCAGAACGGTTTTTGTCGTGCCGTGGTCACGCAGCCATTCAAGGCTGGGCAGCAGCTCGCCGCGAAAGCCTGATGGCTCTTTATCGACGATCAACAGATCGGGTTCGTATTTCTCGATCGCGGTTTTGATCAGCCCGGACCGCAGCGCTGTGATTTCGTCAATATCCAGCCCCAAGGTTTGCGACACATAGCTGCCATCGGCCAGCTTGGTCACACCAGGAAGGCGGATGTGGTCAACGCGTTCGGGAAAGGTAAAGCGCCCGGCAACGGGCGATCCTGTCAGAATAATCGCTGATGCGGTTTCATCACCTTGGGTCAGCGCCGTCGCCAAAGCCCGGGACCTGCGTAAATGGCCCAGCCCGAACGTATCATGGCTGTAGAACATGATGCGGTGCGAAGACTGCCCGTTGCGGCTTGGTCTGGTGGGCGATTGGTTCATGCGCCGGTCCTAACTTGGTCTGGAAGCCTTGCGGCACAGGTCACGTCCTGTGTTGCGAAAGACCCCGGAAATGTCAAAAACAACTTTGCCGATGGGGGCAAAACTGCTCGGGTTTATGCTCAACTTTTCAGCGGATGCAGCCTGCAGAGGTATGTGCCGGGATCACGGCGGCAAACAGGGCTGATCATATGGGTTCCTTTGTCAGGGTCTGTGACGCCAACGCGTTAAGAATAGTTAACATTACTTTGCGCGATTGGCACGTTTGAATGCGTTCGGGCACGCGAACAGGCCATCCGGGCCCGAGACCGCGAGTTAGTTCCATATGGCGCAATTGCAATGGCCGCGGCGCTGGCTTAGCGTCGTTTGAGGTATTTTAGCGACAGCGAGGCAATATGCGGCACATTATTTCAGTATTTTTGCTGTCATTATTTTTGATCCCTTTTGCTGGTCAGGGGGATGCGCAAGGGCTGCAAACCCTGTTCCCCACAGTAAAATCTGACACGAACGACGACGATGCCCGCGTGGCAGAGATCATGAAGCAGGCCGCTGAAAATGGCGTTGGCGTGGTGGTCATCGACGCCAACGGCAACCTGCTGAACCAGTCAAATGCCATGCCCACATCACCTGATGCGGCGGCGGATGGTGAAATCGACGTTGAGCAGCAGCATTCCGCGCTCATGGCGCTCCAAGAGCGCACGAACGGTTTTCGCAATGCCCTGATCCAACGTATCATTCAATTGCCGGATGCGATTAACGAAGTTCTTTATATCTTGCGTGCGGCCAGCCCCGACGGAACCTTGTGGGCCTTTGGCAAGGCGTTGCTGTATTCGCTGGGGCTGTTTGCCGTTGGCGCGATTGTCGAACTACAGGTTTTCGCCAGATATTTTGCACGGCAATTTGTCACCTCGCGCGTTATGGAAAACCCGGTCGGCTATGGCGAGAAAATGCCATTTCTGGTGTTCCGCTTTCTCATGGGCATTCTGGGTATTCTGGTATCGATGGTCGTGGCCTATCTGTTGGGCGCGCTTTTGTTTGGTGCCCTCGAAGATACGGCGATGCAATTCACCGTCACGCTGATTAATATCGGCTATTTCGTGTGCCGGTTCTTTGCGGTGCTGTGGCGGATGATCCTGTCCCCCTTCCTGTCGCAATATCGCATCCCGGTGTTTAGTGACAAAGATGCAAGACGGCTGCACCGCTGGCTGTGGATTTTGGCCAGCTTCGATACATGCGCCATTCTTTTTGGCCTGTGGATCGGCGAATTGGGCCTGAACTACGACGTTTATGCATTTATATCCTCGCTGCTTTCCGCGGCAATCGTATTGGCCAATATCCTGATGGTGTTGGTGAACAGGCGGGCGATCTCGAACGCGCTGCGCCACGGCAGACCGGTGGAAGAAGTCAGTTTTGTCGCACGGATCCTGTCGAAGGTTTGGGCCCCTGTCGTTATCGTCTATGTCCTGTTCGCATGGGTCGAGCTGACCTATGATTTGGTGCTGGCCAACCCTAGCTCCATCCCGCTGATTGCGGGTGCCTACGGCATTCTGGTCTCGATTATTGTGGTCTACGGGGTCATCAACTTTGCCATTGAACGCGGTTTCGCAAGGGCGAGGCACATGCGGCGGCTGAACGAGATCCGCAGCGAACAAGCACGTATCAATGACGCTGCGGACAGCGCGGGGCCTGGCACTGAAACGGGTGATGGCGCGCCGGATATAACAGAAGAAGAACGTTTGTTTGCTGCTGAAGAAGAGGCCCGCGCACAGATCGCGCCGCGCCGGACGCTGAACACCTTTGAGGCGCTGGCCAGACGGGTCGCGGCCATTTTGGCATTTGTGGCCGGGGCCTATGCGTTCTTTTTCATCTGGGATAATGAAAGCGCGCAGATCGTGGAAAGCGTTGCCGATCGGCTGCTGGATGTCATGGTCATCATCTTTATCGGCTATATCATCTACCACGCGTTCCGGATCTGGATTGATACCAAAATCGAAGCCGAAGCAGGCGATCAGCCCGAAGCGGAGCTGGGCGATGAAGGTAGCGGCGCATCCTCGGCCAGCCGCCTTGCCACGCTGCTTCCTTTGTTTCGGAACTTTATCCTGATTGTGGTCGTCGTCACCATCGTGCTGATTGTTCTGATGGAATTCGGCATCAACGTCGGCCCCCTGTTTGCGGGTGCCGGTATTGTGGGCGTCGCGGTTGGGTTTGGGTCTCAGGCGCTGGTGCGCGACATCTTTGCGGGCGCGTTCTTCCTATTCGATGATGCGTTCCGCAAGGGGGAATATCTGGACGTTGGCGGGGTCAAAGGCACCGTTGAAAAAATTTCGGTCCGGTCCTTTCAACTGCGCCACCATCTGGGGCCACTGCATACTATTCCGTTCGGCGAGTTGCAGGTGATGACCAACTATTCCCGCGACTGGGTGATTATGAAACTGCCCCTGCGCGTGACCTATGACACCGATGTGGAGAAGGTGCGTAAGCTAATCAAGAAGCTTGGTGTGGAACTGCTGGATGATCCGGTGATTGGCGACAACTTTATCCAACCGTTGAAATCACAAGGCGTGATTGAAATGCAGGATTCCGCGATGATCATCCGGGTGAAGTTTATGACCAAACCGGGGGATCAATGGCTGATCCGCAAACGCGTCTACGAAGAAATCCGATCCCTGTTTGAGCGCGAAGGCATACGTTTTGCCCACCGCGAGGTCACCGTGCGTTTGGCCGACGGCAAGGTGGATGATCTAAGCGATCAGGAACGCAAAGCCGTCACCGCTGCCGCGCAAGCATCCCTCGAGGAAGATCCGTTAGACGCGCCTGAAACAAACGGGGACGACCGATAGCGGCGGTGTGATTGATTTCGAAATTGAAATGGATGCGGCGCGGGCTATCTGAGGTTGTAGTTTAACAGGAGGTTCCAATGACACAGTCCAGACGTACATTTCTAACCACTTCTGCCGCCACCGTTGGTGTGATTACCATGCTGCCCTATGCCGCGCAGGCCGCCGCCCATGGCGGCAACACCTTTCCGACTCAGGGTGGCGATATCACAGTGCACCCGGTCGATCACGCGTCCTTTGTGATGGAGACGCCGATTGGCGTGATCTATAATGATCCGGTAGGCGACGCCGCAAACTATGCCGATTTTGCGACCCCCGATCTGGTTTTGATCACCCATGAACACGGGGACCATTACAACGCAGATACGCTTGCCGCTGTGGTGGGTGAAAACACACAGATCATCACGAATCCCGCCGTTTACGAGATGTTGCCCGAGGCGTTGAAAGCCAAGGCAAGCATGGTCGCCAATGGCGAAGCCGCGATGTTCAAGGAGCTGAGCATCGAGGCGATTCCGGCCTATAACACCACGCCAGAGCGCATGAAGTTCCACCCGATGGGGCGCGACAACGGCTATATCCTGAACCTGCCAGACTTCAGGGTCTATATCTCGGGCGATACCGAAGGCACGCCAGAGATGCGCGCGTTGGAGAATATTGATCTGGCATTCGTGTGCATGAACCTGCCTTTTACTATGGATGCAGCGGCCGCTGCGGCGGCGGTGTCAGCGTTCAAGCCGTCCTTTGTGTACCCCTACCATTTCCGTGGGCGCGAGGATGGTACGCAAGACCCGGTAGAGTTTGCAAAAATGGTTGCTGCGGAGACCGAAGTGAAAATTGCGAACTGGTACTGAGTTCTGGTTTCCGGTTGCCTTTGGCAACCGGACCGACGCGGGGGCCACCCCCCGCACCCCCCGGGATATTTATGAGCCAGAGAAGATGGCTTAGCTTTTGTAAGGGTCCAGGCAGGCGCGCAGGCCGTCGCCAAGGAAGTTGAAGGCCAGTACTACAACGATGATCGGGAGCATCGGGATGGCCGTCCACCAGTAGATTTCGATGCTGGCCAGATTTTGCGCGTCGTTCAGCATGACGCCCCAACTGACGGCGGGTGCGCGCAGGCCAAGGCCAAGGAAGCTGAGCGCGGTTTCGCCAAGGATCATTGCAGGAATGGACAGAGTCGCGCTGGCGATCAGATGGGACATGAAGTTGGGCAACAGGTGCCTGCATATGACCCGCGCTGGTTTTGCCCCCATCATTTCAGCGGCCTTTACATATTCCTCTTCGCGCAGGCTTAGGAATTTGGAGCGGACAGCACGGGCAAGGCCGGGCCAATCCAGAATACCCAAGATGATCGATATGATGAAGAAAACGGACACCGGCCCCCAGTTGGACGGGACAGCCGCAGAGAGGGCGAGCCAGAGCGGGAGTTCAGGCAGCGAACGCAGCACTTCGATCATGCGGTTCACGATCCAATCAGTCTTGCCGCCGAAATAGCCGGCCAGTGATCCAAAGAAGATGCCCAGTGCGAATGAAACCGTGATGCCGATCAGGCCAACTGTCAAAGATAACTGTGCGCCATAGAGGATGCGGCTGAACACATCGCGGCCCAACCGGTCGGATCCCCACAGAAAAACGGTTGCCCCTTCTGGCGCACAGAACAGATGGGTGTTCGAGGGGATCAGGGCGAAGATATGATAGGTCTCGCCTTTGCAGAAAAACTCGAGCGGGCGCGGTTTGGTTTTGTCGGTTTCATAGACCCAGCGAAAGTTCACCAGATCAGCGGTGCCTGTCGTCTCGTAAACGTAGGGGCCGATGAAATCTCCCTCGTGCCACAGATTGATGCTTTGCGGTGGGGAATAGAGATGTTCGGCATTACGCTCGTTCGGCGTGTAGGGCGCAATGAAACCAGCGATCGGCAGGATCAGATAGCAAAAGGCCAGAAACAGCCCGGACACCAGCGCCAGTTTGTGGCGGCGGAATTTGCGCCACATCAGCCGCGCGACCGAGGCATCCATATCCGAGCGTTCGGGCGCGGAGAGGTCAACCACATCCGTCCAGGGCGTGGTGTCAATAAAGCGGTTATCGGGCTGCGTTGCCATTATCCACGTGCCCCATAGCGGATGCGTGGGTCCAGCAAGACCAGCAACATGTCTGAGATCATCGTGCCGATCAGCGTCAGCAGCGCCACGAACATCAGGATAAAGGCGGCAAGGAACTGGTCTTGGGATTTGAGCGCGATCAGCAGCGCCGGGCCGATGGTTTGCAGGCCCAGCACAACCGATACCAGAACCGAGCCCGAGATCATCGCAGGCAGTAGATTACCGATGTCCGCCACGAACGGGTTGAACGCCATGCGCAGCGGATATTTTGCCAACAGTCGCGCGGGGCCTAGCCCTTTGGCTTTGGCCGTATCGACATAGGGCTTGTCCAGCTCGTCCAGCATGTTCGCGCGGAGCCGCTGCATCATTGCAGCCGCACCGGCGGTACCTATCACAAAGGTGGGCACAATCAGATGCAACAGGATGGATTGTACCTTGGCCCAAGACATCGGTTGGCCCTCAAGTTCGGGGGCCATGAGGCCGCCAATGGGCAGATCGAAATAGCGATGCCCGTAGTAGAACAGGATCAGCGCGAGCAGAAAATTGGGCGTCGCAAGCCCAAGATAGCCGATAAACCCGGCGGTATAATCGACCCATGTTTCAGACTTGGCCGCCGCCAAAACGCCCAAGGGCAGGGCGATGAGGTACACAAACAAGACCGCGGAAAGATTGACCAACACCGTCATCCACAGCGCATCGCCCACGATTTCACCGACGGGGCGGTCAAATTCGAACGACCAGCCAAAGTTGCCCTGCAGCAGACCTGCGTATCCTTGCGGTCCGGGGGCAGCACCGGCCCAGATCAAATATTGCTTCCAAAGTGGCTGATCCAACGAATATTCATGGCGGAGAAATTCGGCCTTTGCCACACCTGAGGCCTGACCGGTTGCGCGCAATTCGGCGATTTGGTTTGATAGATAATCGCCCGGCGGCAGGTTGATGATGACAAAGACCAGAACCGACACAACCGCGAGGGTCAGGAGCATGGTGATAAAACGCCAGACTGCGTATCTGAGAAAGATCATTTGCTCACCTGTACGAGGGGGTCTTTGAAATAAAATTCATCAATGCGGTGGATGCCGAAATGCGCGCCGGGGTCATAGGCCCAAACGCCTTCCTGCGGCACGTTCATGAGACGGTTGGATACGACAACGGGTTGCGGTGCCTTGGAAAGTATCCCGATGCCAAATTGCTGTTCGGCATGGATCGCAAGCATGTGTTTCCAAATCTCGGTACGCTCTCGGGTTTCCTCAGCGCGGGTCCAAGCGTTTGCCAAATCCATCAGCTCTTGGGCCGGTTGCAGACCGGGGGCTTCGCCGAATTGGCCCATTGTTTGATAATACTGCCCCCACTTGGGCCAGGCAAAAAATTCCTGAGTGGTCGGGGCGAGGTATTTGGGCGATGTTGCCGGGCCGGGGATGCCATTATCCCAACCGAACCAGACGGCTGCCATCGTGGTGCCTGCGTAGATGCGATTGCGCAGGATATCGCGGTCGAGCGGGCGCATGATCAGACGAATGCCAAGGTCACGCCACGTGTCGGTGATGATGGCCAGCGCGTTTTCTTCCTCGCTACGTTCGCCGGCGGTTTCCACCACGAATTCCATCGGCCTGCCATCAGGTAGTTTGCGCAATCCTGACGGCATGCGTTCGGTCAGACCCATGTCATCGAGCAACGCGTTTGCAGCGTCGATGTCGAACGCCGCCCATGCGTGTAAATCGGCCTCGTTATACAGCGGGCTTTGCGGCAGTGCGGTCATCCCGCCCTCTTGGGCGAGGCCAAAATAGAGCGCGCGGTTGATCATCCGGCGGTCGATGCCAAGGCTAAGCGCGCGGCGGAACCGCACGTCGCGCATCACCTCGCGCCAGACCGGGTCAGCAAAATTCAGGTTGGGGTAAATGGCGATCTGGCTGGCGGCACCATTGGCCCACAAAAGGACCTTGTATTTGCCGCCGTCCACCTCGCCCTTTTTCAATATCGAAATGTCAGGAAAATCCAAACCGCGCGCCTGAAGGTCAACCTCGCCCGCATTGGCCTTGGCCGCGATCAACCCGCCACCGACAATATCCATATTCACCACGTCGATATAGGGCAGTTGGATGCCGCGACTGTCGATGCGATGGTAATACGGGTTTTTGACAAACAGCTGGCGTGATCCATCGCTGTTGCTGGTGTTAATCCAGGGCTGCAATGTCGGTTGTTGCGGATTGTCGAATTTATACATGTTGTCGCGCTTGTTGTGCAGCGCGGCCCAGCTTTTGACGCGGGCGCTTGTAACTTCTTGGAATAGGGTGTCAGGGTCGGCAAAATCGATGTGAAACTGCTTCAGATAATGTGCAGGGCGATAGATAAAGGGCGGACTGGCCTGCGCAAGAAGCGGCAGGAAATCGGGATTCGGGTCGTCCCATTCAAATACAACCGTCAGCGGATCAGGGAATGTGACGCGGCCCAGTTTTTCCTCGACGAACATGAAATCGGGCGGGCCACTGGGGGTGATTTCGGCGTTGTTAACGACGTTTTCCCACCAGTATTTGAAATCATCCGACGTGAACGGCGCACCGTCTGACCAGCGATGGCCGTCGCGCAGATGTAGCGTGTATTTGCGCCCCTCTGCGACATCGACCGATTTTAGAATATCGGGGGCCAGCGAATAGTCCGACTGATACCCGACCAGTCGCGCATAGCCATAGACAACCATCTGCCGTACGTCTTTGGATCGCGACACCAAGGTACGCAAGGTGCCGCCTTGGGTGCCAAAACTACGCCCCTTTGCCGCCAGATCGATGATCAGCGGTTCGCGGGGCAGGCGGGCTTCAATCGGGGGCATGTTGCCGCTGTCGACCTCTTGCGCCCAGAACGAGCTTTCTTGGAGAGGCGGCAACGTGGGTTGCGCCCAAAGCGGCGAGGTGAGGAGCGAAAGGGCAAGGGCGAGCTTACGCATGGCATCTGACTTTGTGGCCGGGTTCCAATTCACGCAACGCGGGGGCCTCTATCCCTTCAAAGCGGTATGCCTCCGGCCACAGGCGCGGCGATCCGGCCCCCCGGGCCACCAGATCAAGGTCGATCGGGCGGCTGATATCAGGCTCTGGCTGGGCGGCAATCAACGCTTTGGTATAGGGATGTTGCGGGTTGTAGAACAATGTATCGGGGGCGGCCTGTTCAACGATAACGCCCGCGCGCATCACCGCGACCTCGTCCGCGATCCGCGCCACAACGGCCAGATCATGGCTGATGAACAGATAGCTTAGGTTCGCACGTTCGCGGATGTCTTCGAGCAGCGACAGGATTTGGTCTTGGACTGACACATCCAAGGCCGAGGTCGGTTCGTCACAGATTAGCAATTTCGGGTCCAAGGTCAGCGCGCGGGCAATCGACAATCGCTGGCGTTGCCCACCGGAAAAAGCGTGGGGGAAACGGCGCATCATGCTGGCATCCAGCCCGACCCAGGTTAACATCTCGGCCGCTTTTTCACGCTGTTCGCTGGCCGTCCCGATGCCATGAATTTCCATTGGTTCGGTCAACGTCTTTTGGATGCGCATCCGCGGGCTAAGCGATGAGTATGGGTCTTGAAACACCATTTGCGCTTGGCGTTGGAAGGACATGCGTTCGGCGCTGTTCATCGTGTGAACCGGTATGGTGTTGGCGTTCCTCTCTGGTCGGAATAACACCTCGCCGCCTAGATCGGGCGTTTCGGCACCCATGGCTATCCGTGCGCAGGTGGTTTTTCCTGATCCGCTCTCACCGACAATGGCGAGGGTCTTGCCACGTTCCAGTTGTAGGTCAACATTTTGGCATGCGGGGATGCTGACGGGTTTGCGCCAACCGCCCGCCCGCATGGTATAGGTCTTCGATACGTTGCGCAGATCAAGGATGACATCATCATGACTGGGCGCGCGGGCCGGGGCCGCGACCTCGGGAATCATCGGTGCGGCGGCAAACAGCTTGGCCGTATAGGGATGTGCCGGTGCCCCCAACACATCTGTTGCAGGCCCGCTTTCCATGACGCGGCCCTTGTTCATAACGACGACCTGCTGCGCCATATTGGCGACCACACCCAGATCATGGGTGACAAGGATCACGCCCATACCTGTTTCTTTTTGCAGGCGACGGATCAGGCCCAAGACCTGCGCCTGCGTGGTCACATCCAAGGCGGTGGTCGGTTCATCTGCGATCAGCAATTCGGGCTTTGCCACCATCGCCATGGCGATCATCGCACGCTGGCGCATACCGCCTGACATCTCGAACGGGTAGCTGCACCACGCCCGATCAGGGTCTACAAATCCAACCTGTTCGAACTGTTCCAAAACGCGGCGCTTGGCCTCGGCGCGGCCCATGCTGCGGTGCAGGCACAAGACTTCGGCCACCTGATTGCCCAAACGGTGCAGGGGGGAAAGCGCGCGCATCGGTTCTTGGAAAATCATCGAAATGCAGTCGCCGCGAATGTTACGCATTGTCTTTTCCGGCAAAGACATCAGATCGGCAGACCGACCTTCACCGTGAAAGTTGATTGACCCGCTGCGCAATTGCGCAGCATCGGGGAGAATGCGCAATACAGACCGGCAGGTCAGCGTCTTACCAGACCCGCTTTCACCGACCAAGGCCAGCGTTTCGCCTGCGTTCACGGAAAAATTAACGCCATCCACAACCGAAGGGGCGTCGCCGAACCCGATTGCCAGGTCATTCACTTCCAACAGGACAGTCATTTGGATCCAAAAGCGTTAAAACATGTTGTCACGCTAGTGAGTGAAGCCGATAAACGCTTCTGCGTCTAGGGGCCTTGGTCTTTAACCTAAGGGCACTACCTATGAACGGCCCGAGCAGTGAATGCCCGAGTGGCAAAAGAGAAAGAGAGCCTAAAAATGAGTCGTCTGGATCTATTTATCGACCGCATGGTGTCGCAGCGCGCCTGCCTTGATCACGCCGCTGAAATCACCGCAGGCCAACCCGGCCCGGTATTCGAGCTGGGCTTGGGCAATGGCCGCACTTTCCACCACATGCGAGAGATCATGCCAGAGCGTGATATTTATGTTTTCGAGCGGGCAATCGCGTCAAACCCGGACAGTACCCCGGCAGAGGACCGGGTGTTTCTGGGGGATGTATACGAAACGCTTCCCGAGGCGTTGAAACGTTTCGGTGCCACGGCGCGGCTTATCCATGCAGATCTGGGCGGTCATAACCTGGCGAAAAACGATGCCTTTGCCCGCGCGATATCGCCATATATCGAACCGCTTCTGGATCGCGGCGGGGTCATGGTTTCAAGCGACCGGATGTATTTCGACTACCTGCAAGAGATTCCCTTGCCCCAAGCTGCGGTCGAGGGGCGTTGCTTTCTGTATCAGCGCGGCTGATATCGCGCCAACCGTCTAAGTAGTTGAAAGATTAACCTATATTCGCGCTCCGCACGTAATTTGCGTGGGGGCGCAATATCCGCTTGCGCGTTCCCATCTCCGGTTCTAGGTTCCGTCGTGACATAGTGAAACCAAGTTTTACATAGTAAAACAAATTTCTTGGGAGGGAAATTCATGTCCTTTATCAAAAAACTATCTTTCGCCGCTGCCATGGGGTTTGCCGCCTCTGTGGCTGGCGCAGAAACCGTGCTGATCCACGGTGAAGCAGGCCCGAACCGCGGCGCGCGCGCAAATGCGTTGCAGTGGTTCGCCGACCAAGTGGCAGAGCGTTCGTCCGGCGATCTGCGCATGGACATCCAATGGGGTGGCGCGTTGTTCAAAGCGAACGCAGCGGTTCAGTCTCTCGCTGATGGCGTTGCGGACACGGGTTCCGTTATCGCGGTTTACTACCCGCAAGAGATGGCCGCCTATGGCATCGCCGATCTGCCCGTCAACAACCCCGATGCTTGGGTTGGCATGCGCGCCACAGACGAACTGATGCGCACAAACGAAGCTGTCGCCGAGAACCTTGCCGAAAAGAACCTTGTCTATATCGGCACATGGACCACCAGCCAGGTTAACATCGGCTGCAAAGGCGACGCGATCCGTTCCGTAGCTGACATCGAAGGCAAGAAAGTGCGCGGTGTGGGCGCATACGGCAAAGTGTTCGGCGAAGCAGGCGCGAACATGGTCAACATGTCGATCTATGACGCGTACCAAGGTCTGGACACCGGCCTGATCGATTGTAGCCAAGGCTATTCCTACGCGGTTTCTGCGCTTAAGCAGGCCGAGGTCATGGACAACTACACGATGTTGAACTGGGGCCAGGTTGGCGGCGTGGGTATCTTTATGAACAAAGACATGTTCGATTCCCTGACAGCCGAGCAACAAGAGGTTCTGACCACAACTGGCGCAGATATGGCTGACGAATTTGGCCGTATGATCACCATCGCCAACGACAAGGCTATTGCGTCGATGAAAGAGCAAGGCGTTGAAATCATCGAACTGCCTGACGCGGAGCGGGCAAAGTTGGTTGAGGGCGGTCAAAAGTTCTTGGCTGCATGGGTCGAAACAGCTGAAGCATCCGGCCTGCCGGGTGATAAGATGCTCGAAGACTACGCCGCGTTGATCGCCAAATACACGCAGGAGCGTGATACAAACGGCTATCCTTGGGCACAGTCCGGTAACTAAGCACATATCTTGAGGGAGGGACGGGACCATGTTGGTACCACTAGAGAAAATCCTGCTGGGGTTGGGTGCGATTGCGGTCATCCTGTTGGGGGTCTTGATTACAACCAATGTGGTCGCGCGTGCTGTCTTTTCCTCAAGCGTGCCCGACAGCGTCACCATGGTGCGGGAATTGATGGTCGCGGCCATCCTTCTGCCCCTTGGTGCCGCGACGGCCAACCGCGCACATATCAGTGTCGCGTTTATTTCTGATCAGTTTGGGCCACGTTTGCGGTCCTGGCTGATCGTGATCGGGTCGGTGATGGGGCTGATTGCCTTGGCAGCATTGCTTTACGCTGGCACCCGCGAATTCCTAAGTGTTTGGGAAAAAGGCAGCTTTTTCTATGGTGACCTGAACCTGCCGAAATGGCCCGGACGTCTGTTGTTTATCATCGGTATTGGGGCCTGTTGGTTGCGTCTGGCCGAACTGGCGATCCGTGATACCCGCACGATATTGTCGGGGGGTATCGTATCGGACGAACAAAACCACACAATTGATGCCCTTGCTGAAAAAGAGGTGCTGTAATGGACGCTGCAACCATCGGTCTGATTGCGTTTGGCGCGGTTCTTTTCTTGCTGGCCATGCGCGTGCCGATCGCCTTTTCCTTGGCGTCGGTCGCGACAGTTGGCACCTTCTTTATCTTTGCGTTTCGCACCGGCACCTTCATGCCGGAACGTGCAATCCGCGCCACCACATCTATGGTGTTTTCAAACTCGTTCGACCTGATCCATTCCTATGATCTATCGATGATCCCCTTGTTTGTGGCGCTAGGGCATATTGCCTATCGCGCGGATATCACGACCAAGATTTACCACGCGGCCAAGGTCTGGCTGACCCGTCTGCCCGGCGGCGTTGCCATGGCATCGGTCATGGGCTGTGGTGGGTTTTCGGCCATTACCGGCAGCTCGATTGCTTGCGCGTCGACGATGGGTCGGATTTGCACGCCCGAAATGCTGCGCATGGGCTATGACCCGCGTCTGGCCACGGCATCTGTTGCGGCGGGCGGCACATTGGGGTCGCTGATCCCGCCATCGGTTTTGTTCATCATTTACGGCATCTTCACTGAAACCTCGATCTCCTCACTGTTTCTTGCAGGCGTTTTGCCGGGCTTGTTGACGTTGGCCGGCTTTATCCTTGTCATCGCGATCTGGGTCTGGCGTTCGCCGGAAATCGCACCACCAACCGATGTGCGCTATTCCTCAAAGGAACGCTTTCGGGCAGCGATGGAAAGCTGGCCTGCGGTCATGCTGTTCGTGCTGATCATCGGTGGCATCTATGGTGGTATCTTTACCGCAACCGAAGCGGCAGCCGTGTGCGTCGTTGCGGCCACGCTGATCGGGTTTGCCCAAGGCAAACTGAACCTGAAAGGCTTGTGGGACGCGGTCAAGGAAACCTGCATTCAGACATCTGCTATTTTCTTTATCGCCGCGGGTGCCAAGATTTTCGTGGCCTTTATCGCGCTGACGAACGTGGCCCCGATGATCGTGAACGTCGTATCCGATGCACAGCTGTCTGTTGTGGTTCTGATGCTGGCGATTGCGGTGATCTATCTGGTGCTTGGCATGTTCCTTGATCCGATTGGGATCATGGTTCTGACGTTGCCGCTGATGATCCCTCTGGTCGAAAGTTATGACCTGAACCTGATCTGGTTCGGTGTTGTGGTGATCAAACTGCTTGAGATCGGGTTGATTACCCCGCCCGTTGGTCTGAACGTGTTCGTGATTGCCAACGTGGTCGGCAAAGACGCTCCGATCGACAAGATCTTTGCCGGGATCACCCGCTTTCTGAGCGTTGATGTTATCGTCCTGGCTTTGATCATGTCGTTCCCGATGATCTCATTGCTGATCCCCTTGGGCGCGCGATGAACTCCGACAG
Organism: Sulfitobacter marinus; assembly: GCF_900116285.1. Taxonomy (GTDB): domain Bacteria; phylum Pseudomonadota; class Alphaproteobacteria; order Rhodobacterales; family Rhodobacteraceae; genus Sulfitobacter; species Sulfitobacter marinus. Next base: position 445,987 of record NZ_FPAJ01000004.1, read on the forward strand.
GACAGATCGCAAGTTTGCAAACACGCTTGCCCGTGGTTTGGCCATTTTACGGGCCTTTCGGGCAAGCGATAGCGGGCTGACCCATGCGCAGATATCTGACCGGACGGGCCTGCCAAAACCCACCGTGTCGCGGCTGACCTATACCTTGTGCGAATTGGGGTATCTTAGCCACGGCGGGCGCAATGACAGGTTTCGTTTGGGGCCGTCGGCCATTGCGCTTGGGTCTGTTGCATCTGTTGCGGTGAACTTTCTCGATCTGGCGTCTGACGCGATGCAGAAACTGGCCGATGACACGGGCACGCTGGCGCTGGTCGCGGTGCGTGACGATTCTAAAATGTTGCTCGTGCGCACGTGGCGTCCGCGCAATGCATCCACCATCTGGCTCGAGCCGGGGCACCGGATTCCGGTGTTTGGGTCCTCGTCTGGCATGGCCGTCGTGGCGTCACTTGGCCAAGAACGCTTTGCGCAGTTGACGCCCGAAAAGGATATGCGACAGTTCCGTTCGGAGGGATATTCACAATTGGTCGAGCATGGTTTCACATACGCACTCAAGGGTACGCGTTATGCCAGCACCATTAATGCCGTAAGCGTTCCCTATTTCGCCGAGGAATTTGGCGAACCGGTGGCGTTTACCTGCGGGGCAATGCCCAGCGATCTATCCGATGACCGGATCCGAGACGAAGTCGGCCCCGCGCTGCGCGATCTGGTGCGCGCACTTGAACAACGCACAGGCCGCACCCCGGCGCTGAGCCGCCGCGACTAAAAGAACAGACAGGAATTTGACAGATGAGCGATAAGATCAAATACACACGCAAAGGCGACGTTGCCGTGCTGCGTATTCAGAACCCACCGGTAAATGCGCTGTCACATGCCGTGCGCGAAGGTCTGGTTGCGGGCATGGCGCAGGCCGAGGCTGACGTCGGCGTCAAAGCTGTCTTGATCGTTGGCGAGGGCCGCGCCTTTATCGCCGGTGCTGACATCACCGAATTCGGGAAAACACCGCTGGAGCCCTATCTGCCCGACGTGTGCAAACGGGTCGAAGCATCTCCGCTGATCGTGGTCGCGTCGATGCATGGCGTGTCCTTGGGCGGCGGTCTTGAGATTGCACTGTCCGCCCATTACCGCGTTGCGCAACCCTCTGCCCGTGTCGGCCTGCCAGAAGTGCATTTGGGTCTGATCCCCGGTGCCGGTGCCACCCAACGTTTGCCGCGTTTGGTTGGTGTGGATGCATCGCTTGATCTGATCACCACAGGCCGTCAGGTCAAAGCGGATGAAGCGTTGAAGCTGGGCATTATTGACAAGGTTGCCGAGGGCGACCCTGAAGAGGTCGGTCTGGCCTATGCCGAAAGCTTGATCGCTGACGCGGCCCCGCGCCGCGCGGTTAGCGAAATGCCTGCACCCGAACCGATTGACTGGGATGCTTCCTATGACGGGACGCTGAAAAAGGGCCGTGGCCAGATTTCACCCGCCCAAGCGGTACGTGCGGTTCAAGCCGCGTCGGAGCTGCCCTTTGATGAGGGGATGCTGGCCGAGCGTAAAATGTTCATGGACCTGATGGAAACGGATCAGCGTCAGGGCATGATCCACGCGTTCTTTTCCGAACGTGCTGTCGGTAACCTGCCCGAGCTGAAAGGCGTTGAGCCACGCGCGCTGCAATCCATCGGGATCATCGGTGGTGGCACCATGGGGGCCGGCATTGCCACAGCCGCCTTGCTGGCCGGTTTCAACGTTATCTTGATCGAGATGACACCCGACGCCGCCGAAGCTGCACGGGGCCGCATTGCGGGCAACCTGTCGGGTGCCCTGAAACGTGGCAAGATCACCCAGATGAAATTCGACGCGATGACAACCACGGCGCTAGAAGTGTCGATTAACTATGACAGCCTTGCCTTGGTTGATCTGGTGATCGAGGCCGTGTTTGAAGACATGGGCGTCAAGAAAGAGGTGTTCGGCAAGCTGGACGCCGTGTGCAAACCCGGCGCGATTTTGGCGTCGAATACATCCTATCTGGATATCGACGAAATCGCAGCCAGCACGTCGCGCCCGGCGGATGTAATCGGGCTGCATTTCTTCTCTCCGGCGCATATCATGAAACTGCTCGAGGTCGTTGTCGCAGACAAGACCGCGCCTGAAGTGGTCGCTACAGGCTTTGCCCTTGGCAAGGCGCTGAACAAAATATCTGTGCGCGCTGGCGTCTGCGATGGATTTATCGGCAACCGCATTCTGGCGACCTATCGGACAGCCGCCGATCACATGGTGCTGGACGGCGCATCGCCCTATCAGATTGACAAGGCACTGGTTGATTTCGGCTTTGCCATGGGGCCGTTTGCCGTGGGCGATCTGGCGGGTCTTGATATCGGATGGGCCACGCGCAAACGCAAGGCGGCGACCCGTCATCCGGCAGAACGTGTGCCGACATACCCCGACAAAATCTGCGAAGCGGGTAACTTTGGCCAGAAGACCGGCAAAGGTTTCTATATCTACGAAAAGGGCACCCGAGGCTCTGTGCCCAACCCAGAAGTTCCTGAACTGATCGCGGCCGAACGTACTGAGCTGGGCATAACACCGCGTGATTTCACCGACGCGGAGATCACCCGCCGCTACATGGCTGCGATGGTAAATGAAGCCGCCAGATTACTGGGGGAAGGCATCGCGAAACGCCCGCTTGATATCGATATGGTGCTGCTGTTTGGCTATGGTTTTCCGCGCTATTGGGGTGGCCCGATGAAATGGGCGGACCTGCAAGGGCTACCGGCGGTGCTGGCCGATATCGAAAGCTACGCCAAGGAAGACGCATGGTTCTGGGAGCCCGCACCGTTGCTGAAACAGCTGGTGGTCGAGGGTCGCAGCTTTGATGATTTGAACAAAGACGCCGCAAAATAAATGAACAAGGGCGCAATGCCCGAACGACATAAACCGGAGGAAAGATTAATGGATCTGAGCTATAGCGACGAAGAAAAGGCATTCCGCGCCGACGTGCGCGCCTTTCTAGAAGAGAAGCTTCCCAAAGAAATGAGCGACAAAATTCGCAAAGGGGAAGAGCTGGGCAAAGCGGGTCAGGAAGAATGGCATGCCATTCTGAACAAGCAGGGCTGGTTGGCCCCGAACTGGCCCAAGAAATTTGGCGGTGCCGAATGGAATGCTGTTCAACGTCACATCTTTGAGGAAGAAGCCGCCGCGCATTACGCCCCGCGCATCGTGCCGTTTGGTCTGTCCATGCTGGCCCCCGTGCTGCAAAAATTCGGCTCGCAAGAGCAAAACGATTACTGGTTGCCACGTCTCTTGGCGGGTGAAGACTGGTGGTGCCAAGGGTACTCCGAGCCGGGTGCCGGGTCCGACCTTGCGTCGCTCAAGACCGAGGCCGTGCTGAACGAAGAAGGCACGCATTACATCGTCAACGGTCAGAAAACCTGGACCACGCTTGGCCAGCACGCCAACATGATTTTCTGTCTGGTGCGCACCGACAAGACCGTGAAACAGCAAGAAGGCATTTCCTTCCTGTTAATCGACATGGAAACACCCGGCGTCGAAGTGCGCCCGATCATCCTGCTGGACGGCACCCACGAGGTGAACGAAGTGTGGTTCACCGATGTGAAAGTGCCCGTCGAAAATCTGGTCGGCGAAGAGAACAAAGGCTGGACCTATGCCAAGTATCTGCTGACCCACGAGCGCACGAATATTGCGGGCGTCGGGTTCTCTCAGGCGGGTCTGACTGCGGTTAAACGCATCGCGCGCGCCGAAATGGCGGGCGGTCGTCCCCTGATCGAAAACCCGCATTTTGCGGCACGTGTAGCACGGGTCGAGATTGACCTGATGGCGATGAGCACGACAAACCTGCGCATCGTCTCCAAGGCGGCGGCAGGTGCGGCACCGGGTGTTGAATCGTCCATGCTCAAGGTCAAAGGCACGATCATCCGTCAGGAAATCAATGATCTGGCCCGCCGCGCTGCGGGTGCCTATGCGATGCCGTTCGCATCCGAGGCGATCGAAGGGTCGAACCTTAACCTGCCTGATCCGTTGAATGCCGGCCCCGTCGCCGCGCAATATTTCAACAACCGTAAACTGTCGATCTTTGGTGGCTCGAACGAAATCCAGCGCCAGATCATTGCCAAAACAACGATGGGAGGTGGAGCATGAACTTTGACCTGACAGAAGAGCGCCAAATGCTGCAAGACAGCTTGCGCCGTTTCCTGCGTGACAAATACGATACCGCAACGCGCAACAAGATCCTTGAAAGCGACACGGGTTTTTCCGCTGATATCTGGAACGGCCTTGCCGAGCTGGGCGTCATCGGCGCGCTGTTCACTGAAGATCAGGGCGGCTTTGGCGGCGCTGGTTTCGACATCGCGGTTGTGTTCGAAGAGTTGGGCCGCGCGGGCGTGGTTGAACCGTTCTTGGACACTGCCGTTCTGGGCGGTGGTCTGATTGCCGATTTGGGCACTGATGACCAAAAAGCCCATGTCGAGGAAATTATCGGTGGCGCGTTGCAAGTGGCATTCGCCCATGGTGAACCTGCCAGCCGCTATGACACGAACCGCGTCACCACCACGGCTAAGGTCGATGGCGACAACGTCGTACTGAACGGTCGCAAGGCTGTTGTCGTGAACGCTGAGAACGCAGACATGTTGGTTGTTTCGGCCCGCGAAAGCGGTGACGCTGGCGATGAAAATGGCATTTCGCTGTTCCTCGTTCCTGCGGACGCCAAAGGCATCACATTGCAAGGCTACGCATTGTTGGCCGGTGGCCGTGCGGCCGAAATCACGCTGGATGATGTCAGCGTTCCTGCCTCGGCCCGTCTGGGTGAAGCAGGCAAGGCGTTCAAAGCAATCGAAGCGCGCGTTGCCGCGGCGAACGTTGCGATCTGCGCAGAAACGCTGGGTGCGATGGAAACCGCGTGCCGTCTGACACGCGACTATCTGATGACGCGCAAACAGTTCGGCAAGCCAATCGGCACGTTCCAAGCGTTGGCACATCGCATGTCCGATTTGCTGATCGAGATGGAGCAGGCACGTTCTGCCGTGATCGTTGCAGCGGGTCATCTGGAGGAAGGCTATAAAAGCCGTGAAAGCCATGTGTCTGCGGCGAAAAACCTGCTGGGCCGCGCGGGCCGTCTGGTTGCCGAAGACAGCATTCAGATGCACGGCGGCATTGCCATGACCCAGGAATACGAACTGGCCCATATCGCCAAGCGTATCATCATGTCAGACCACCGCTTTGGCGATACAGACCACCATCTGGAGCGATACATTGCCATTGCAGCAGCCTGACGAAAGCTTGCTGATCCGGGACGAGACAGGCACCCAAACGCTGGTCGGGTATGTCGTTGACATATCCGATCCGGCCCACGGGCGCTGCTATCTTGATTTGGGTCCGCAACATCTTAACCGCCATGGGGTTCTTCATGGCGGTATCGCGGCCACATTGCTCGACAATGCCTGCGGCATGACCGGATCGCTAAGTGTTGATCCAACCGGCAGAAACCCGTTTTTGACGATCTCGCTGACCACGCAGTTTCTGGCTGCGGGTAAACCGGGGCGGGTAACTGCGACCGGCTATATCAAGGGCGGCGGGCGCAGCTTGCTGTATATTGATGCCGAACTGGTCCACGAAGACGGCACCGTGATCGCTACATCGACGGGCGTGTTCAAACGTGTCCCACAGGAGAAACTGACATGAGCGCACGGATTGAAGACAAGGGCGACCGGATCATCGTCTGGAACGGCAATGCCCATAAACGCGGCGCGCTGTCGCCAGAACTATATGCCTGCATCACGCAGGCTGTAGCGCTCGCATCTGAGCCGCGCGTACGTGCCGTGATCCTGACATCCGAGGGCGATTTTTTCTGCGCTGGCGGTGACCTGAACGTATTGATCGCACGCCGCGATCTGGCCGAAGGCGAACGTCGCGGCAAGATCGACGAACTGCATGATGTGGTGCGCGCCATTCGTGGTTGCCCTGTACCTGTGATTGCCGCTGTCGAAGGGGGTGCCGCTGGTGCGGGCCTGTCCTTTGCGTTGGCCTGCGATCTGATTGTCGCCGCGAAGGGTGCCAAATTCACGGCTGCCTATGTCAAGGCAGGGCTGGTCCCCGATGGCGGGCTGACTGCGTCGCTTGCGCGTGCATTGCCGCGGCAACTGTCGATGGAAATGTGCCTGTTGGCGCAGCCTGTCACGGTTGATCGCATGCATGATCTGGGCGTGGTAAATGCGCTGGCCGAACCGGGCACGGCGATGGACGGGGCGATGGCATATGCCGACCGTCTGGCCCAAGGCCCACGGCAGGCACAATCGGTGATCCGGGGGCTGGTCGCACAAGGCTATGACGTGACCGAAGCCGCGCAACTGGATGCAGAACGCAACGCCATGGCCCATGCGGCTGGCGCAGACGAGGCCGCTGAAGGCATCGCCGCGTTCTTGGAAAAACGCAAACCAAATTATGGCGGCTGAAAACCAGTCGGCGTGAATATGTGCTTTGAGGTTTGAAAAGACCAAAGGCGGAAATGACCTGCGAGGAGGCAGAGCTTATGGCACGTGTAGAGGAATATCTTGCACAACAAATCACATCCCGAGGCGATGCTCAGGCGCTGTCGGACAGCGTGGGAACAAGCTGGACCTTTAACGAGCTTGGTAAAGCGTCAGACGCCATCGCCGAGGCGCTAAAAGCGGCAGGGGTCAAACCCAATGACCGGGTGTTGATGTTGTCTGAAAACTGCGGCGCTGCGGTGGCCACGGTCTTTGGCACCTGGAAGGCCGGTGCGGTGATCATCCCGGTCAATGCGCGGCAAAGTGAAGGCGAAGTCAAACGCATTCTGGACCATGCCACACCTGCCGCCATCTTGATGACAACGGGCGCGTCGCCCGATGCGGTCAAACACGCGGAACGGATGGGCGCGTCTGAAATTACCGGCGCATTCGGATCGTTGCATCTGGCCACGCCCACCGCCAGCAACCCAGATGCTGACCTAAGCGATGTGGCGGTTTTGCTGTACACTACGGGGACCACAGGCGATCCCAAAGGGGTGATGCTGACCCATGAAAATGTGCGGTTTGGCGGTATGACATCGGCAAACCTGCGCTGCATGGCCCCAGGGGATGTGGTGTATGGCGTATTGCCCCTGACCCATGTTTTCGGCCTGTGTTCGGTGCTGACGGCGTCCTGCTATATCGGTGCCGAAGTACGTCTGGAGGCGCGGTTTTCGGCGGAGAAGCTATATAAGGCGCTGACATCAGGGGTGAATTTCCTGTCGGCTGTGCCGCAGATGCATGCCCTGTTGATGCAATACACCAAGGAACAAGGCCTGACGAAGCTGAACTCGAAGACGTTACGCTATGTCTCATCCGGGGCGGCACCGCTTGACCCAACATGGAAACGCAAGGCGGAAGAATTCTATGGCGTTGCCATCCAGAACGGCTATGGCATGACCGAAACGGCGGCAGGAACATCAGCGACCTCGAACCCGATCGGATCGCCTGATATCTCGGTCGGTCCGCCCCTGCCGGGGATCGAGGTCAAGATTGACGAAACGGTCGAAGGCGGCGGGGTTGGCGCAGGCGAAGTGATGACCCGTGGCCCGCAGATCATGAAGGGGTACTACAAAAACCCGACCGAGACTGCGAAAGCGGTCGATGCGGATGGCTGGCTGCGCACCGGCGATCTGGGCAAGCTGGACGAGAACGGTTTCCTGCATATTCTGGGCCGCTCGAAAGAGCTGATCATTCACGGCGGTTTTAACGTCTACCCCCCCGAGGTCGAAGCCGCGATCAACGACCACCCGCAAGTGATCCAATCCGCTGTAATCGGACGCAGCAAGGATGGCGATGAAGAAGTGCTGGCCTTTGTGCAGATCGCTGAAGGGGACAGTCTGGACCCGGAAGATCTGCGCGCTTTTGTGCGGGAGCGGCTGACGGGATATAAACGGCCCAAACATATCATCATTGGCACGGCCCTTCCGGCGGCACCAACAGGCAAGATCCTGAAGCACAAGCTGCTTGAGACGTTTAAAGACCAAATGGCCTAAGCTGGCGCGCATGACACAAGAAAGGCCGGGCCCTGTAGTGGGGGCACCGGCCTTTTTCTTTCTTAGTCTCGGTGTCGCTTCGCGTTTAGACGTACACGCCTGTCGCCGCTTCGCGGATCGCACGGATGTTATCGCCGTAAGGGCCGGGGTTCGACACGGACCCGCCCCGGAACACGGCAGAGCCTGCAACCAGAACATCGGCACCCGCCTGCGCCACAGTGGGGGCTGTGTTCACATCGACGCCGCCATCAATTTCAATATGGATCGGACGATCACCAATCATCGCGCGCAGCGTTTTGATCTTGTCCGACATATCGATGAATTTCTGCCCGCCAAAGCCGGGGTTCACCGTCATCACGCAAACCAGATCGGTGATATCCAGCAGGTGTTCGACAGCCGAGGCTGGCGTGCCGGGGTTCAGCGCTACACCCGCCTTTGCGCCCGCGCCACGGATCGCCTGCAAGGTACGGTGAATATGCGCGCCTGCCTCGACATGGGCGGTAATGAAGTCGGCCCCGGCGTTTGCGAAGGCCTCGATATAGGGATCAACAGGGGCGATCATCAGATGCACATCCATGATGCCCTTGATGTGCGGGCGGATGGCAGCACAGGTGGTTGGGCCAAAGCTGATATTGGGCACGAAATGCCCATCCATCACATCGACATGAACCCAATCTGCACCTTGCGCCTCAATAGCTTCGCATTCGGCCCCGAAATTCGCGAAGTCAGCGGCAAGGATAGAGGGGGCGATTTTGATAGAGCGGTCGAATGTCATGTTTGCTGGCCTTATTGGGAGGGTTAGCCGCGATATAAGCGCTGTCAGCGCTGGTGGCAATCGGCGGAGCCTTCGGCGAGGATTTTAGACCATTTGGAAATCAGGGTCAGGTTTTATCATCGGCGCTATGACCGTGGGCGAAATCGTGCAGAAGGGTGCATCGGATCCAAAAGCGGCGCGGGTCATAAATCGATCTCCAATACGCCGTTTGGGTCTGCCGCGCGGGATTGGCAAAGGATAATCTCGGTCTCTCGTTGTTTGGCGGACAAGACGAAATCGCGGTGTTCAGCCTTGCCTGACAGCAGGTTGCATTTGCACACACCGCATATGCCATCCGCGCATTTAATGTTCAGTTTGATATCCGCGGCGATCAGCGCGTCGCTGGCCGATTGATCAGCGGTAACCGGGATTTCGCGGCCATCGGTCAGGCGCAGGGTGAAGGGATGGTTGATGTACTCGGGCACCGTGGGGGGCGCGAAGTATTCTAGGTGCAGGTTGTCACCCGGCAAGTCGCTTGCTCTGCCAGCGTCCATCACCGCTTGCATATAGGCGTCAGGGCCGCAGGTGTAGACATGGGTTCCTTTGACCGCTGTCGAGAGTAGGGCTGGCATATCGGCACGGGTGTTTTCCGCACTTATATGTATGCGAACACGGTCTGACCAAGGGACGCGCGCAAGCATGTCGATAAACGGGGCCGCCGCGCGGGACGGGGCAGAGTAGTGCAAATCAAAGGGCTGGCCGATTGAATGAAGACGGTGGGCAAAGGCAATCATGGGCGTAATGCCGATACCACCGCCGAACAACAGGCTGTGGGGGGCGTCTTCGATCAGTTCGAAGTGGTTTGTGGGGGCTGAAACAAACACACGTCGGCCTTGGGTGAAGATACGGTGAAGTAGCGCTGAACCCCCGCGCCCTTCTTCTTCGCGCAGGACGGCAATGCGGTAGCGTGTCCGGTCGGCAGGATCGCCCAGCAGCGAATAGGGGCGCAAGTATTCAGGGGCCACCACCAGATCAAGATGTGCGCCTGCGGTCCATTCCGGCAGGTCGTGGCCGTCCGGATGCACCAGATCATACAGGGTGACCGCGTCGCTTAGCTGTTGGACGCGTCCGATGCGCAGATCCAGCACCGGCGTGTCTGTGCCTGCATCATAAAGATGCAAGTGATCGGTTGCCCCAGCGGCACTGCGGGCGCGGTGTTCGTCTGCGGTAAGCAGGGCGGCATGCGCCTTGATCCCGGCCTCGCGGTTCATCGGGTCAGGATAGGGCCACGGATGCGGGGCAAGCGGGGCCGGGTAGACCGCCAAGGTCTGATCCTCGGCCCGCAGCTTCAAGTCGGGTTGGAGGTCGCGGGCATTGACCGGATGGGTGGGGGCCGTCACCGCGCCGCCGCGCTGGTGTTCGATGTCCCACCACCATTTCTTGACAGGGTTCAGCCCGCCACGGCCCAAGGCATCATCCAGCCGCGCCAACAGCGGTGCGGCAGCTGGGATGGTGCTGGCGGCCCAGCGAAACGGGGCCTCGGCGAACAGCCCTTCGAGGTTCCACGGGCAGGTTTTCATGCAGCGCCCACACATGGAGCCACCTTTGTTGGTGATCCGGTAGGTCGCGCATTTCTGGCTATCTGATTTCCAGATCTCATAGCCGTTGAACATCTTTTTCGGGCCTGCCGTGATCGCACCTGACGGGCATTCACGGGCGCATTTATTGCAGGCTTCGCAGAATTTTTGCAGGCCGAAATCGATAGGTTTGTCATGGGTCACGGGCATGGTGTGGGTCACAATGCCGGATTTCAGGCGGGGGCCAAGGAAGGGGTTCAGGATCACCTCGCCGATCCGGCTGACCTCGCCCAGGCCGGACAGCAGCAAAAGCGGCGGCTGAAGAACGTCGCCATCCATTACCGTATGTGCCTTGGCGTCAAAACCAAGGTTGCGCAGATGCTGTGCCAGAATGCCGCCCAGCACCGAAAACCGTAGGTAAGCACGCATGGATTGGGCGGTGCTGATCCAGTCATCGCCGGATGCGCCCTCCATGGTTTCAAAGCCTTGATCAATGATCAGGCCAAGCGATTGATCGTGGGGCGGTACGATAGGGGTGCCGGTGGCGTCATGGCTGTACCATGTCCAATCCGGGCAGGCAGAGGACCCGGCGGCATCGACGCCAAGAAAATATGCCGCCGCCTTCAGATTGGCGGCATTGCGCTGCGGGTCTGCGTCCAGAACGGTTGGGGCTGGCGTGCCTTTTTGCAGCAGGATCAGCGCGCCCAGCAATCGGCGCTGTGCCGATGCGGGGGCGGATTTGACGATATGTTGTCCGCCTTTCATGGCGTCCTGCACCTTGGGACCCATGTCGCCAAACTGGCCGCGCGCAAACATGTCCGTGCGCTTGGGGATGCGCGGCACATTTGGGGCATCGATATAGGTGGTGGGGTTGTCTACGCGTTTGAGCGTTTCAAACGGATGCGGGCCATCGACAAAGGCGCGCCGCGCATAGGGATCGTGACTGCGCGCGCTGGCCCCGCCGTGGGTGCCAAGCTGCCAGACGTGGCCGCGCAACACGGATGCGGGTTGCTGCGCAAGCGGACATAGCGGCAGGTCAGGGGCCAAGGTCATGTCAGTGGTGATCGCTGCAAGGCCAAAACGCTGGCCCAGCCATGGTACGCAGGGCGTGCCGTCTTGCATCACCGATAGGCCCGCCGCCAACGCCAGTTTGGGGAGGTGCACATCGCTGGAGGTTACCGAATGGGCACGCGCGTCAAAGCCGAGGATGCGGAGATATTCAGCCAGAACGGTTGCGTTCTCGGTCGCGCGCAACGCAGCGCGTTGGGCTTGTGCATCGGTGATCCAATCGCTGCCAGCTTCGTCCTTGGACGGATCGCGTGGGTAGGCGACCAGCACAACAATCGCGTGGGTATGGTGTGCAATCGCGCCAGCATCTGCGCCTGCAGTATCGCGCAGGTCGGCCATGATCGCGTCAATGCCTGTGGCAAGGGTCGTTGTCTGGCGATGCTTCAGATCCTCGACCAATGCGGCGACATCAGGGTTGGTCCGGGGGGCGGTTAGAAGTGCGCTTGGCGGTAGGGCGCAGATGCCCATCATCGAGGCGTCATTATAATAGCCAAAAGCCTTGAGGTGTCGCGCCCGTTCGAGCGGATCATCGGGGATCTCGGCGTGTGTACTGTTCACCGCGCCTGAACGCAGCGCATCCATCATCGCTTGGAATGGACCCATCGCATTGATGATGCTTGCGGGGCGGTGGGGCGCTGAAAACGAGACTTCGGGAAACGTTAAATCTGGTAAATCCACATGCGGCTGGGTTTCCCTGTGCAGCCGCTCAAGCGGGTAGGGGCCAAGATGAACGGGACGTGATTTTCCGGAGAATAACTTCATGACGGTGATCGTGACATTGGGGGTGGGGAAAGGACAGTGCAAAGATCGCACAATTGCGCGAAACAGCCCTGCTGGGAACCGATCTGCGCCCACCCTCGTTAGTCTACCAATGGTCCCTCGGGGGCGGCAGCGGCACTGAAAAGGAAACACAGATGGCAGAGATTTTGCAAGGTACCAAAGTTACTTGGAATTGGGGGCAAGGCACGGCCAGTGGGACCGTGCAAAAGACATATTCAAAAAGCGTTACGCGCAGCTTGAAAGGCACCGAGGTCACGCGCAATGGCACCAAGGATGATCCCGCGTTGTTGATCGAACAGGAGGACGGCGACGAGGTGTTAAAACTGTGCTCGGAAGTGGACGTTGCTTGAGCGCTATCGCAGGTCGCTGGACCTAACCAATAGGGCGAAACCCCTCAACCAGTTGCCGCAGGCCGATCAAGGCACCTAAAACAATGCAGGCTAATGTCACCGGCGCGCTGTAGGCCAGGACCGAAAAGGCGGACAGCCCCTGACCAACGCTGCACCCAACAGCCACCACGGCACCAAAGCCCATCAGGACGGCCCCGCCAATCTGGCGGCGCAATTCGCGGGGGTCTTCGCAGGCTTCCCACCGCATATGGCCCTTGATCAGGCATCCAGCCAGCGCCCCCAGAACCACCCCGACAACCGATCCGGTGCCAAAGCTGATCGTGTTGCCAGAGGATGTCATGACATACAGCAGCGTTTCACCGACAGGGGCGGTAAATGTGTGCGAGATGATGATGCTGCGGTCAAAACCGTTTGCGCTGATCCACTGGGTGGCGGCCCAGCCCGACACGATGGCAATGCCCACAACCGTACCCCACAGGATGGACGCAGGACTACTGCGCAGCCCCTTGTGCAGTAAGGTGCCGGCGATCAAAATACTGCCCGCGACGATGCCAACAAGATGCAGATCGACAGGCAGATGTCGGGCGATCAGATGGGCAATACCGGGGGGTGTCATGCCCGCCTCGGCCGTGGGGAACAGCATCAGCCGCAAACCAGAAAGAGGCCCGCCAAGCGCCACGTAAGCGGAGACGCCCATGACAATCACAATCATGAAGGACCGCAGATCGCCGCAGCCCATACGGGCCAGTGCGCCATAGCCGCAATTGCCCGCGATCGCCATGCCATAGCCGAAAACCAGCCCGCCTATGACGCTGGCCCACGGGTTCCACGCAAGCGATAGATATAACGTGCCGCTCATGTTCAGCAGCCCGCCGGCCGATAACCCGAATGCCCCGATCATCGCGACACCAAGGGCAATGCCCCACATCGCAAAACGGGTTGAGGTTGCGCCGTAATACAAATCTTCGATAGCACCCAAAGTGCAAAAACGGCCAAGGCGTGCGGCAAGGCCCAGCAGGATGCCGCCAAATAGTCCGGCACAGGCCATCAGTGTCGGTTCGGAAAACCGCTCTAACAGCTGCACGCCGATACCGGTCATGTCAGATCAATCGGCGCGGCAGAACAGATCATAGACGACTTCCATGATCTGCTTGGGCCGATCATCGGCAAGCCGGTAATAGATGGTTTTGCCGTCCCTGCGCGGGATCACCAAACCTTCAAGCCGCAGGCGCGAAAGTTGCTGGGATACGGCTGCCTGTCGGGCGGAAAGCAGCTCTTCGAGTTCAGTCACGGACTTTTCACCCGATGCCAGATGACACAGGATCATCAACCGGCCTTCATGGCTGATGGCCTTAAGAAAGTTGGAGGCTTGCACTGCGTTCGAAGCCATCTTGTCGAGGTCTTCGGCACACATATTTTTGTCAAAAACGGGTAGACCCACGGGATGGTTTCCTTAGCAAAATAGTCAAAATTCATAATTGCGTTGGCGATCCAACACAGCGGCTGGGCCTTAGCTTCCGTTCGGTGGCTGCATTAGTTTGGCATCAAACATCATTTTTTCCAAGACTCCCCAAAAGAAATCCTCGCCTGGATATCCTTCGATGCGCGAGAATTCATGGCCATCAACCATCAGAACAAAGGTCGGCGTGAACATCAGACGACGGTCAAAGTTAAGATCCGATGGCACCTCTGCCTTGATATCGATGCGACGTAGGGGAGCGATTTTACCGGCTTGGGTCTTGGGATAGATCGGCGCGATTTCCTGATCCCAACGGGCGCACCAGATGCAGCCTTTTTCCTCGACCATGACCAAGGACACCTCGGCCAGAGCCGGTCCTGACAAGGTGATCAGGGCGAGAAAAGCAAAAAGGATTGCGCGGATGCGTGTCATTAAAAGACCTATTGATTTCGCATAACATAATGCGAATATGTGCATGACACAAGATAAAGGCAGTCAACATGCTTGAAATTACGTTCATTGGTGCGGCATTTGCTGGATTGTTGTCCTTTCTGTCGCCCTGCATTCTGCCTATCGTCCCATTCTACCTTAGTTATCTGGCCGGCGTCGGGATGAACCAGATCACCGCAGATGGTCCCGTTGATGCATCGGTGCGCCGTCGCGCCGTGCTGGCATCCCTGTTTTTTGCCGCTGGCGTGATCACGATTTTCGTGGGGCTGGGCGCTGCAGCATCAAGCTTTGGCCAGGTTGTGCGCGAATATTTCGACTATCTGCGTTGGATCGCCGCGGCGATTGTCATCGCCATGGGGCTGCATTTTCTGGGGGTGATCCGTATCGGTTTCTTATACCGCCAGTTTCGCGCTGACGCCGGGAATACCGAGGCCACCAGCCTGATTGGCGCATATGTGATTGGCCTTGCCTTTGCGTTCGGTTGGACACCCTGCGTGGGTCCGGTGCTGGCGGCGATCCTGTTCACCGCCGCCGGTACAGATACCGCGACCAATGGCGCGCTATTGTTGTTCACCTATGGCGTCGGGATGACAGCCCCCTTTGTCCTTGCGGCGATGTTCATCGGGCCATTCATGCGGTGGATGGTACGGTTTCGCCAGCATCTGGGCACGGTCGAGAAGATCATGGGCGCTTTGCTGATCCTTTTCGGTGTGCTGATCGCCACGAACTCAATGAATTACATCGCTCAGTGGATGCTTGAAACCTTTCCGGTTTTCGGCGGCATCGGATGAGCTTGAATAAACAGGAGTATCTAGAATGAAACTTTTGAAAGCTTGCCTGACCGTTGTTTCACTGGCCCTTGCCGGGTCGGCATACGCTGTCGAACTGGGTGATGATGGCCTGCACAAAACCGAATGGATGCGCGACACGTTCAAGGATCTGCGTGACGATCTGGCCGAGGCCAATGAAGAAGGCAAACGGCTGATGCTGACGGTCGAACAGCGGGGCTGCATTTACTGTACAAAGATGCACCAAGAGGTGTTTCCCCTTCCCAATATCGACGCCTACCTGAAAGAGCATTTCTTTGTCGTGCAGATCAACATGTTCGGTGATGTCGAAGTCACGGATTTCGACGGCGAATCCCTGCCCGAAAAAGAGATGGTGCGTAAATGGGGGATGATGTTTACCCCGACGCTCGTGTTCTTGCCGCAAGAGGTGCCCCAAGGCAAAACGGCGGCCGAAGCTGCGGTCGCGACAGTGCCGGGGGCATTTGGGCCAGGCACGACTTTTAATATGTTACAATGGGTTGTCGACAAAGAGTACGAGGGCGACGAGCCGTTTCAAAAATACCTTGCCCGCAAAATGACCGAGCAGAACAATTAGCCTGCCTTCAAGACGCTCCGTATGCTGCCAGTTTAAAATCAATTTAAAATTCACAAAAGCGAATTTATAGTTGCGTCGATATGGCGGTGGGTCTACGCTGGTATACAAATAAGAGTCTTTGGGAGGACACATGAGAGTTTCAATATACGCCTTGGTGGCGTCCGTTGCTGTCACCACAAGCGCATTCGCAGCCGAAATCGAACCGACTGCCGTCAGCTATAATGACGGGGCCGTCGAAATGTCGTTGACCGGTGTGGCGGGTAACCCTGAAGAGGGTGCGAAAATTGTTGGCAGCAAAAAGTTGGGTAACTGCGTGGCCTGCCACGAAGTCAGCGCTTTGCCGGACATCGCTTTCCAAGGGATGATAGGTCCCGCGCTTGACGGCGCTGGCGACCGGTGGAGCGAAGCAGAGCTGCGCGGGATCGTGGCGAACGCCAAGATCATGTTCGAAGGCACGATGATGCCGTCCTTTTACAAGGACACAGGCTATATCCGCCCGGGCAAAGCCTATACCGGCAAAGCCGCCGATGACACGCTGGGGCCGCTTTTGTCGGCACAGCAAATCGAAGATGTAGTGGCGTATCTCGCCACCCTCAAAGACTAAAAGCCCGCTTAAGGGTTTGTTCAGGAGTATGACAATGGAATTCACAAGACGTAGTGCAATCGTCATGGGCGCAGGTGCATTTGCTGCGCTGGCGTTGCCAAAACTGGCTGTTGCAGCCGCAGGCGAAGACGCAATTGCTGCCTTTACGGGCGGCGCTGATTTGGCAGACACGGGTGTGACGCTTACCGCGCCCGAGATTGCTGAAAACGGTAACACAGTGCCAATCGAAGTCGACGCCCCCGGCGCGACAGAGATTATGGTTCTGGCCATGGGCAATCCAACGCCGGGCGTTGCGACTTTTGGTTTCGGTCCGCTTGCCGGATCGCAGCACGCGTCCACACGTATTCGCCTTGCGGGTACCCAAGATGTGGTGGCCATCGCCAAACTGGCTGACGGCTCCTTTGCGAAAGCATCGAGCACGGTAAAAGTGACAATCGGCGGCTGCGGCGGCTAAGGTATTATAAGGAATTAATGAAATGGCATCTGGTGTAAAACCCCGCGTCAAAGTACCAAAATCCGCTGCAGCAGGTGACACGATCACCATCAAGACGCTGATCAGCCACAAGATGGAATCCGGCCAGCGCAAAGACAGCGATGGCAATGCAATTCCACGTTCAATCATCAACCGCTTTACCTGCGATTTTAATGGTCAGAATGTGGTGGATTTCACATTGCAGCCAGCGATCTCGACCAACCCATACCTTGAATTCGACGCCCAAGTGCCAGAGGCTGGGACGTTCACCTTTACTTGGTATGACGATGATGGCGACGTCTATGAAGACAGCAAAGACATCGCAATCGGTTAAGCGTCTGCATTCTCGGGAGGAATAAGAATGAATAAATTCACCAAAGGGTTAGGGGCCTGCATGACCGCGATGATCGTGGCATCAGGTGCGCTGGCCGATCCAGCAGACGATACACTGGTCATCAATGATGAGATTGAAATCGTCACACGCACAGCAGCCCCTGCGCATCTTTCCGATGCGCTGGACGAGGTCATGTCGGGTTGGTTGTTTCGGGGCGCAGAAACCCGCGACATGGAACGCGATGACTTCGATAATGCTGGCATGATCTTTGTCGAAAAGGCCGAAGACGCCTGGAACACGGCTGATGGGTCTGCGGGTAAATCCTGTGCAGATTGCCACGGCGAATCCACCGAAATGGCGGGCGTGCGCCCAGTATATCCAAAATACGTCGAAGCCGCTGGCGAAGTGCGTACCTTGGAAATGCAGATCAACGATTGCCGTGAAAACCGCATGGGTGCCGAAAAGTGGAAATACACGGGCGGCGACATGGTCAACATGACGGCCCTGATTTCGTCGGTGTCACGCGGCATGCCTGTGAACATTACCACTGACGGTCCTGCCCAGTCCACTTGGGAACAGGGCAAGGAAATCTATTACACCCGTTTTGGTCAGCTTGAACTGTCCTGTGCGAATTGCCACGAAGATAACTACGGCAACATGATCCGCGCGGATCACCTGAGCCAAGGCCAGATCAACGGTTTTCCAACCTACCGTCTGAAAAACGCCAAGCTGAATTCGGCACATGCCCGCTTCAAGGGGTGTGTACGTGATACACGCGCTGAGACATTCAACCCCGGCAGCCCAGAGTTTGTGGCGCTGGAAATGTATGTTGGTTCACGCGGCAACGGATTGTCTGTCGAAGGGCCGTCTGTCCGCAACTAAATAATCAACGCCCCGTCCTGCATTCGCGGGGCGGGGTTTTTCGACCCATACTCATTCAAACATGCGCATGTGAATGCGCAAGATTAAGGCCAGTCGCATGATTTCTCGCCGTGATTTCCTCCAAGCCAGCATGGCTGCAACCGCTCTTTACGGGGCATCGTCCTTTGGTAACTGGGGCAAGCTGGCCGCACAGCAAGCACTGACCCAAGACAAGCTGTTGGAGTTTGATACCTTTGGAAACGTCAGTCTGATCCACATCACGGACATTCACGCGCAACTTAAACCGATCTATTTCCGCGAACCGTCCATCAATATTGGCGTAGGGGACAACAAAGGCGCGGTGCCCCATATCACCGGTGCCGATTTCCGTAAACTATATGGCATCGATGACGGCAGCCATTCGGCCTATGCGCTTACCTATAATGATTTTGCGTCACTGGCCCAAGGTTACGGCAAGATGGGCGGCCTTGATCGGGTGTCCACGGTGATCAACCAGATCCGTGCCGATCGCCCCGACGCGTTGCTGCTGGATGGCGGCGATACGTGGCACGGCAGCTATACCTGCTACCAGACCCAAGGGCAGGACATGGTCAACGTCATGAACGCGCTCAAGCCTGATGCGATGACGTTCCACTGGGAATTCACGCTGGGGTCGGACCGGGTGAATGAAATCGTCGAAGGGCTGCCCTTTGCGGCACTTGGTCAGAACATCTTTGACGCCGAATGGGACGAACCGACCGAACTGTTCCCCCCTTACAAGTTCTTTGAATCCGGTGGCGTCAAGGTCGCTGTGATCGGGCAGGCATTCCCTTATATGCCCATAGCCAACCCCGGTTGGATGTTCCCCGAATACACCTTTGGTATTCGCGATGAACGCATGCAGGAAATGGTCAACGAAGTTCGCGCCAAAGGGGCCGAGTTGGTTGTCTGCCTTAGCCATAACGGTTTCGACGTGGACAAGCAGATGGCTGGTGCCGTCACTGGCATCGACGTGATCTTGTCGGGCCACACCCATGACGCGCTGCCCGAACCTGTACTGGTCGGCGACACGATCATCGTTGCCTCGGGATCGAACGGTAAATTCGTGAGCCGCGTTGATTTGGACGTGCAGAACGGCCGCATGATGGGTTTTCGCCACAAGCTGATCCCAATCTTTTCGGATGTGATTACGCCGGACAAGGCAATCACCACACTGATCGATGAACAGCGCGCGCCCTATGCAGAACAACTGAGCGAGGTGATCGGCAAAACGGCCGATGACACGCTTCTGTACCGCCGCGGCAATTTCAACGGCTCGTGGGACGATCTGATCTGCGATGCGCTGCTGTCTGAACGCGAGGCCGATATAGCGCTAAGCCCTGGTGTGCGTTGGGGGCCGTCGATCCTCCCCGGTCAGGACATCACCCGCGAAGACATCTGGAACGTCACCTCCATGACCTATCCCGAGGCATACCGCACTGAAATGACCGGTGAATTTCTGCATGTCGTGTTGGAAGACGTGGCGGATAACCTGTTCAACCCTAACCCCTATTATCAACAGGGCGGCGATATGGTGCGCACTGGTGGGCTGGGTTACCGGATCGACGTGACCAAACCGCAAGGCAGCCGGATCACCGAAATGACGCTGTTGAAAACGGGCGAGCTGATCGACCCGGCCAAGACCTATCAGGTTGCCGGTTGGGCGAGTGTAAACCAAGGCACCGAAGGGCCGCCAATCTGGGATGTGGTGGAAAGCCATATTCGCAAATTGGGCACCGTGTCGCTTGCCGAAAATACCAGCGTAACCGTCGACGGCGTCTAACGCCGATACCAATCAAAAAAAGGGAAGGGTTTGTCATGTCAGACACCTTTGAAACTAAGACACCAAACCGCCGCGCGTTCTTGCGCGGGGCCGCGACCGCAGGGGTTGGCGCATTTGCCGCCGGATCTGCGGGTGCTCAGACGCCCGATCCGCTGATCACCGAAACCCAAGAATGGGCGCAGTCCTTTGGCGATGGGGTCGATGCCACGCCATACGGTTTGCCAATCAAATACGAGGATGATGTCGTTCGTCGCAATGTCGAATGGCTCACGGCTGACACGGTCAGCTCAATTAACTTTACACCGATCCACGCGCTAGACGGGACGATCACCCCCCAAGGCTGCGCGTTCGAGCGTCACCATTCCGGCGCGATTGAGCTGAAAAAAGAAGACTACCGTTTGATGATCAATGGGCTGGTCGATCGCCCGCTGGTCTTTACCTACGCCGATCTTGAGCGTTTCCCCCGTGAAAACCACACGTATTTTCTGGAATGTGCCGCTAACACGGGCATGGAATGGGCCGGTGCGCAGTTGAACGGCGCGCAGTTCACCCACGGCATGATCCACAACATGGAATATACCGGCGTGCCGCTGCGTACCCTGCTGGAAGAAGCCGGTTATGAAACGGCGGGCAAGTGGGTCTATGTCGAAGGCGCAGATGCCTCTTCGAACGGGCGGTCGATCCCGATGGAAAAAGCACTGGACGATGTCTTGGTCGCCTTCAAAGCCAACGGCGAGGCGCTGCGCAAAGAACATGGCTATCCTGTGCGTCTTGTCGTGCCCGGTTGGGAAGGCAATATGTGGGTCAAGTGGATCCGCCGTATCGAGGTGATGAACGCCCCGGTAGAGAGCCGTGAAGAAACCAGCAAATACACAGACACGCTGGCGAACGGCATTAGCCGCAAGTGGACGTGGGAGATGGACGCGAAATCCGTCGTCACCTCGCCCAGCCCGCAATCACCGATCAAACATGGCAAAGGTCCGTTGGTTATCACGGGTCTTGCATGGTCAGGCCGCGGCGCGATCACCCGCGTTGACGTGTCCAAGGATGGCGGCAAAACGTGGGAAACCGCGCGCCTTGCCAAACCCGGCGAGAAAATGGCGCTGACGCGCTTTTACCTCGACGTTGATTGGGACGGCGAGGACATGTTCCTGCAAAGCCGCGCGATGGATGAGACTGGATATGTCCAGCCCACCAAAACGCAACTGCGCGAGGTGCGCGGGCTGAATTCGATCTATCACAATAACTGTATACAAACCTGGTGGGTCCGCCCCAATGGGGAGGCTGAAAATGTCGAAGTTTCTTAAATCAATCTCTGTCGGTGCCATTGTCACAACACTGGCGATGCCTGCGGTTGCGCAGACCTATGGCTTGGGCCGCGCAGCACTACCCGAAGAAATCGCGGCGTGGAATTTGGACGTTCTTCCCGACGGCACGGGCCTGCCCGAAGGCCAAGGGGACGCGATTGTAGGCGAGGAAATATTCGCCGCCAAATGTGCCGCCTGCCATGGTGATTTCGCAGAAGGCATCGGCAACTGGCCGAAACTGGCAGGTGGTATGGATACGCTGGACCACGAAGACCCCTTGAAGACGGTCGGGTCGTATTGGCCCTACCTGTCCACCAGCTTTGACTACATCCGGCGTTCAATGCCCTATGGCGATGCAGGGACGCTCACGGCTGATGAAACCTATGCGATTGTGGCCTATATCCTGTATTCCAACGACCTGATCGAAGACGACTTCGTGTTGTCCAAGGAAACGTTTCTGGACGTCGAAATGCCCAACGCGGACGGGTTCGTTCTGGATGACCGGATGGAAAGCGAGGTCGCGATGTGGTCGGGCGAACCCTGCATGACCGACTGTAAAGACAGTGTCGAAGTTACCATGCGGGCGTTGGTTCTGGATGTTACCCCGCAAGAGGAAACAACAGAAGCTGCAGCCGAAGAACCTGCCGCCGCAGCGGAACCTGTCGTTGCCGAAACGCAGGAAGAGCCAGCACCAGAGCCGCAGCCAGCACCAGAGCCGGAAGTTGCCGCTGTGGATCCTGCCTTAATTGCTGCGGGGGAAAAGGTATTTCGCAAGTGTAAGGCGTGCCATCAAGTCGGTGACGGTGCCAAGAACCGGTCTGGCCCGATCCTGAACGGGGTGATCGGTGCGTCAATTGCTCATATTGATGGCTTCAAATACTCCAAAGCCTTTAAATCAAAGGCCGAAGAAGGTTTGGTCTGGACCGATGAAACCCTTGCCGCATTTCTGGCGGGGCCAAAAAAATACATCAAGGGTACAAAGATGGGTTTTGCTGGTCTGAAAAAAGACGCGGATATCGAGGCGGTCATCGCCTATCTCGCTACCTTTTCGGAGAAATGATGCCTGATTGCAGGTCGCGCAGGGTAGCCTGCGTGACCTGCATTACCAGAGGCGGATAATCTGACTGTTGGTATTCGGGCGCTGTCGTGGCTATGATTACGTAAGGTATCAGGCGGGGCTGTACCGGTGCCGCCGTGCCCAACCCTGAAAGGATGCATAAGATGAAACGAACCTTTGGTGCCCTTTTGCTTTGTCTTGCTGCCGTGCCCGTCGCGGCCCAAGATCAGGCGATCACGTTCCCCTATGATGGCAGCTTTGAGGATGCGACCTTTGCCGTTGAAAATGCAATCATCGGCAAGGGGCTGGTGATCGATCACGTTAGTCACGTGGGCGACATGCTGAACCGCACCGGTGCCGATGTCGGCAGCGATGTCGAGATTTACGCAGCCGCAGATGTGTTTTTGTTCTGCTCGGCTGTGTTGTCACGCAAGGTGATGGAGCTTGATCCGATGAACATTGCCCACTGCCCTTACAGCGTTTTCGTGACCGACATTGATGGCCAAGTTTCCATCGGCTACCCCACCTATCCCGAAGGGCCGATGCAAGAGGTTCAGGCGTTTCTGAACGATCTCGCACAAAACGCGCTCGACGGGTTCTA
The DNA here is from genome assembly GCF_900116285.1 of Sulfitobacter marinus. Lineage (GTDB taxonomy): Bacteria > Pseudomonadota > Alphaproteobacteria > Rhodobacterales > Rhodobacteraceae > Sulfitobacter > Sulfitobacter marinus. The sequence continues at coordinate 468,883 of NZ_FPAJ01000004.1, forward strand.
AAGCTTATTCAAACTCCATCTGTTCGAACACGCGGCCCGCATTTTTAGTCGCCAGTTCCTCGAATGTATCCAGATGGGCATAGGGCGATTGGTCGACGTAATATGCGTCGGCCAGTGATCCACCTGCATCCAGATGATCCCTGATTTTACCGCGCAGATATTCAAGATACCCTTTGGTATAGCGCCGCACCTGCGCCATGTTGGTGGGGTGTCCGTGACCGGGAATGACATAGGTCGCGCCCAAGGCTTCGAACGGGCCATCCCAGGTTTCCAGCCATTCATCGGTCAACGTGTCGGTGAAAATCGGCAGCATGCGTTCGTGAAATGCCATATCACCGGCAATGACCAGACTTTGTTCGGGCAGCCAGATCACAATATCGCCGGGGCTGTGCGAGGGGCCAAGATGCAGTGCCTCAATATGGAAATCACCCATATCAACGGTATATTCATCGTCAAAGGTTTCTGTGGGTGGGGTCAATTCGGTGCCGTCTGCACGTTCCTTTAACCGGGCTTGCGCCGCGCGCAGCGATCCGGGGCCTTCATCCTCAAACGCCTCTGCTGCGTCCGTTTGCGCGATGATCTTGACGCCTTGTTCAGCCCAATAGGTGTTGCCCAGCATGGCATGGCCTTGGCCATTTTCGTTGAACACCAGCTTGACCGGTTGATCGGTGGTCGCCTTGATTTCGTGATGCAGCGCCTCGGCCAGTTGATACGAGCCGCCGCTGTTGATGACCACAACACCATCGCCGGTCACGATGAAGCTCAGGTTATTATTGTGGCCTGCATTCTCATAGGTCGGCGGGGCAGTGGCCCCGATCGCGGAAAACACATGCGGGATGAATTCCACGGGTTTGGAGTAGAGAACCGAGCCGGGGTATTGATCTGCGATATCTTCGCTGGCGAAGACGGGCAGGGCGAGAAGAGCGAGGGTAACAGCCGTCAGCGCGCGCGTTGTCATAGCTCTGTCCTGAATGTGAAACCATCAGTGGTTTTTTCGATCCGCCCCAGCCCGCCATGGCCAAGGTGAAACCCGACGATGGGCATATTGGCCGCGGCCAGATCATTGATCAAACCAACCCGTGTCTTTGCGCCCAGCACCGGATCTTGGTCCGATCCGGATTTCCACGCGGGACGGGCCAAGGCGATGTGATCATTGCCGATACTATCACCCACGATCATCACGGCTGTATTATCTGCGCGGACTTCAAACGCCATGTGGCCGGGTGTGTGGCCGGGTGTCATGCGCGCACCAACGCCGGGCAGAACTTCGTCGCCGTCGTTAAAGAACTGCATCTGTTCGGCGATTATACCCAACCGTCGAGCGGCCCCCACAGCAAAGGCCTGACGGCCACTATCGATGGTATTCACGGTGTTTGGATCAGTCCAATAATCCCATTCGGCCTGTCCGATATAATGGGCCGCGTTGGTAAACAGTGGATCACCGAAATCATCCAGCACCCCCCACAGATGGTCAGGGTGGCCATGGGTTAACACCAGATCGGTGATGTCTTCTGGGGCAACACCCAGAGCGTCTAGCGCGTCGAGCATCTTGCCGGCGGTGGGCATGAACTCAGACCCTGATCCCGCGTCAAACAAAACCACACGTCCGTTCCCGCGCAGCAAGCTTAGGTTACAAGGCGGTGTCAGCTGTTCATATTCCTGACCAAGCCGGTTCAGGACCGGCATCAATTCGTCCTTTGGCATGGGGGCAAAGATGAAACTGCCAGGAAGTGTGAGATGCCCATCGCTCACCACATCCAACGTCATGTTTCCGATTGCCATCTGGGCATGCAGTAAACCGGGCAGACCCATCAATGCGCTGGCTGCGACACCTTGCAGCATGAAGTCGCGTCTATTTGTGACCATAACCCACTTCCCAAATTAAAAATTCCATAGTATGAATATGTCCTAAGACGCGCCCTCGTGCAAGACATGTTCTGGGCGCGTTTCCCCGCCTTAGAGGAGCATGATGCCATGACGGACTACCCAGTAGATATGAGCGTAACCCCAGAGGTTTCCGGCCATTTCGACCCAGCAACCAACACGATCAGCTATATCGTGCGCGATCCCAATTCGAATGCCTGTGCGATTGTCGACTCGGTCATGGACATTGATTATGCAGCGGGTCGCATCACCTATGACCACGCGGACAACCTGATCGCCGAGATCGAAAACAAGGGGCTGCAGTTGGAATGGATCATCGAGACCCATGTCCACGCAGACCACCTTTCAGCAGCGCCTTATATCCAGCAAAAGCTGGGTGGTAAAATTGGCGTTGGCGAAAAGATCATGGTGGTTCAGGACACCTTTGGCAAAGTATTCAACGAGGGCACCGAATTCCAACGGGACGGATCGCAGTTTGATGCATTGTTCAAAGATGGTGACACCTATCAAATCGGCGGCATGAATTGCTTTGCCATGTACACACCCGGCCACACGCCCGCCTGTATGGTGCATGTGATGGGCAACGCGGCCTTTGTCGGGGACACGTTGTTTATGCCCGACGGCGGATCGGCGCGGGCGGATTTCCCCGGCGGCGACGCGGGCCAATTGTACGACAGCATCCAAAAGGTTCTGAGCCTGCCGGACGATATGCGCCTGTTCATGTGCCATGATTATGGCCCCAATGGTCGTGATATTCAGTGGGAAACCACAGTAGGCGAGGAAAAGGCCCACAACATTCATGTCGGCGGCGGCAAAACCCGCGATGAATTTATCGCCTTCCGCACCGAACGTGACGCGCAGTTGGATATGCCGAAGCTGATCATCCCATCGCTTCAGGTCAATATGCGTGCGGGCAATATCCCCAAGGACAAAGACGGAAATACAATGCTCAAGGTGCCAGTTAACGGCTTGTAAGAAAGAGTTAATATTGTGGAAATCAAGAAACTCACGGAACGCCTCTCAGTAAGCCCTCAGATTACGGCTGATGATATGGCCAAGCTGAAAGCCGAAGGTTTTCGCGCCATCATCTGCAACCGCCCCGACGGCGAGGGCACCGACCAACCCAGCTTTGCCGAGATCGAAACGGCGGCGAAGAAACAGGGGTTTGAGGCGGTCTATATTCCCGTCGCCGCTGGCAAAGTTGTCGATACCGAGGCTGATGCCTTTGGCGCGGCGATGGATGCGTTGCCAGCGCCGGTTTTGGCTTACTGCCGTTCGGGTACGCGGTCGGCCACGCTTTGGTCGTTGTCGCAGGCAGGTAAGTCCGATCTGGCCGATATTCTGTCCAAGACCAAGGCCGCCGGCTACGACATGTCTGGCGTGGTACGGCGCATTGCGAATGGTGACAAAACCCCTACGGATACCGGCGATGTCAAATATGAAGTGGTGATCGTGGGGGCCGGTGCGGGCGGTATCGCCACTGCCGCCAGCCTGAAGGCGCGCAAACCGGACCTTGAGATTGCAATCATCGATCCCGCCGACGTGCATTACTATCAACCCGGCTGGACCATGGTGGGCGGCGGGGTTTTCGATGCCTCCCAAACGGCCAAGACAATGGGATCCCTGATCCCGCAGGGTGTGCATTGGATCAAGGCCGCCGTTGCCGCGTTCGAGCCCGCAAACAACGCCGTCATCCTCGATGGGTGCCGCGTGGTGAAATATAAGCGGTTGGTCGTCTGTCCGGGTCTCAAGCTGGATTGGGGCAAAATCGAAGGACTGAACGAGACGCTGGGCCAAAACGGCGTTACCTCGAACTACCGCTATGATCTGGCCCCCTACACGTGGGAACTGGTCAGCACGATGACGTCGGGCCGCGCGATTTTCACGCAACCGCCGATGCCGATAAAATGCGCCGGAGCCCCTCAAAAGGCGATGTACCTGTCAGGCGACGCTTGGCATCGCCGTGGCGTGCTAAAGGACATCGACATTCAATTCAACAACGCGGGCGGTGTGTTGTTTGGGATCAAGGATTATGTGCCTGCGCTGATGGAATATGTGCAGAAATACGACGCCAAATTGAACTTCTTTCACAATCTCGTTGCGGTTGACGGACCGGCGAAAAAGGCGTGTTTCGAGGTGACCAAACCTGACACGCCTGTTGAACGGGTCGAGATGGATTTCGACATGATGCATGTGTGTCCGCCGCAATCCGCCCCCGATTTTATCCGCGTCTCGCCCTTGGCGGATGCGGCGGGCTGGGTCGATGTCGATCAGGCCACCTTGCGCCACAAAAGCTATGATAACATCTGGGCATTGGGCGATGTGATGAACGCACCAAACGCCAAGACAATGGCCGCTGCGCGCAAACAGGCACCGGTCGTCGCCAGCAATATGGTCGCCGACATGGACGGGAAATCAGCCACCAGCCAGTATGACGGCTATGGGTCATGCCCGCTGACGGTCGAGCGCGGCAAAATCGTGCTGGCCGAATTCGGCTATGGCGGCGTGCTTTTGCCCAGCTTTCCCAAGGCGATCATCGACGGGACAAAACCCAGCCGGGCCGCGTGGTTTCTAAAGGAACGGCTGTTGCCGCCCATCTATTGGCAAGGGATGCTGAAGGGTCATGAATGGCTGGCCAAGCCCGAACCGATCTCTGCCAAAGTTGACTAAGATCAAAGGGAGCGCCTCCCGGTCAAGGGACACTCCGAACAGGCCCGATGCTATCGGGTCTGCCATCACATAACGAAAGCCAGCGCGACAATGTCTCAGAAACTCACCAGATATCTGCCGATCCTTGACTGGGGACGCAGCTATAACGAAGTGGCGCTGTCTAATGACCTGATGGCCGCTGTGATCGTGACGATCATGCTGATCCCGCAATCTTTGGCCTATGCGTTGTTGGCGGGGTTGCCCCCTGAGGCGGGGCTTTATGCATCGATTGTGCCGATCATACTCTACGCGATCTTTGGCACCAGCCGCGCCTTGGCTGTTGGCCCTGTTGCTGTTGTCTCGCTGATGACGGCTGCGGCCTTGGGCCATATCGCGGATCAAGGCACCATGGGCTATGCTGTCGCGGCGCTGACCTTGGCATTTCTATCGGGGGCGATTTTGCTGGCGATGGGGGTGTTCAAGCTGGGGTTTCTGGCCAATTTCCTGTCCCATCCGGTTATTGCAGGGTTTATCACCGCGTCAGGTGTCATTATTGCCGCCAGCCAAATCAAACATATTTTAGGCATCAGCGCGTCGGGTGAAAACCTGATCGAGCTGCTCCATTCCATCGTTGTTCATCTGGGGGGCACGAATTGGATCACGCTGATCATCGGTGTGTCCGCGACGGCGTTTTTGTTCTGGGTTCGCAAGGGGCTCAAGCCGTTTTTGAAATCCAAAGGGGTCAGTGCAGGGGCGGCAGATGTCGCGACCAAAGCCGGACCTGTGGCGGCGGTGGTTCTCACGACCGTGGTTGTGTGGCTGTTCGGTCTATCCGATCACGGCGTACGAATTGTCGGCGCTGTCCCGCAAAGTTTGCCGCCGTTGACCATGCCCGACTTTTCATTCGATCTGATGGGCGCGCTGTTGTTGCCTGCCATCCTGATCTCGGTCATCGGCTTTGTTGAATCAATCTCGGTTGCGCAGACCTTGGCCGCGAAAAAGCGCCAGCGCATCGACCCCGACCAAGAGCTGATCGGTCTGGGCACTGCCAACCTTGGCGCGGCGTTTACGGGTGGTTTTCCCGTGACGGGTGGTTTTTCCCGTTCTGTTGTGAATTTTGATGCCGGTGCCGAAACCCCTGCGGCAGGGGCGTTCACCGCCGTTGGGCTGGCCATTGCAGCGCTTGCGCTGACGCCACTCGTGTTTTTCCTGCCGCAGGCCACGCTTGCGGCGACCATCATCGTTGCGGTGCTAAGCTTGGTTGATTTCAGCATCCTCAAAAAAGCATGGGGCTATTCCAAAGCCGATTTCGCAGCGGTTCTTGCCACGATGTTGGTCACCTTGGGCAGCGGTGTGGAACTGGGCGTAACCTGCGGTGTGGTTCTGTCGATATTTCTGCATCTATATAAAACCACCAAGCCGCATATCGCCGAGGTGGGGTTGGTGCCAAGCACCGAACACTTCCGCAATATCAACCGCCACAAGGTTGAAACGGACCCGGCTATTCTGACCCTGCGCATCGACGAAAGCCTGTATTTCGCCAATGCGCGTTTCCTTGAGGATTATATCTATGATCGTCTGGCGGGTGACGAGACGATCAAACACGTTGTTCTGATGTGCTCTGCCATCAATGAAATCGACTTTAGCGCACTGGAATCTCTTGAGGCGATCAATGCCCGCCTTCGGGATATGGGGATCAAGCTGCACCTGTCCGAGGTCAAAGGCCCTGTGATGGACCGGTTGCAAAAGCATCACTTTATAGCAGACCTGACGGGCCAAGTGTTTTTGTCCCAGCATGCGGCCTATGATGCGCTAAAAAATTCCGCCACGTAAGTTACATCCATTTGCAAGTTTATTTCTGATCGTTACAACGGTCCCGAGGGCCATTTGCGAAACACTGTTCCGCAGATGGCGGAGGAGCCAGTTCAGGAATAACCGATGATATCGATCAACCCACCCATACCACCCAGCATGCCAGCCAAGAATATCGTAGAAGCCGTGCGTGCCAACGCGCGGGCGAACCCTGACAAGCTGGCACTGGTTTGCGAGGGGCAGCGGGTCAAATGGGGCGCGTTCAATAGGCGGATCAACAAAATCGCCAACCTGGTCCTGTCGCTTGGGGTCAAGAAGGGCGATAATATCGCGATCATCTCTCCGAACTCGATCCCCTATGCGGAATTGTTCATGGGTATTTTGCGGGCAGGGGCCTGCGTGACACCGCTATCGACAATGGCGTCGCCTGATGCCTTGCAAAAGATGCTGACCGATTGCGGTGCGCGGGCGATATTTGTCGCAGCGCAGTACCTTGATCTGGTGGACGGTTTTGTGGCCGATCTGGATATCGCCCGCTTTGCGATTGATTTCGACCATGCTGCATTTACTGCCTATGATGCGGCGGTCGAGGCGGCGGATGATACTGATCCCGATATCGCGCTGGATTTGTCGGATGCGTTCAACCTGATCTATTCGTCAGGGACCACTGGCACCCCCAAGGGTATCCTGCACAATCACGCGATGCGAACCGCGCAAATGGAACGGGTGACGCCGAACGGATACGACGATGACGCGCGCACGCTGCTGTCGACGCCGCTGTACTCCAACACCACAATCGTGTCGTTCCTGCCCACGCTTTATGGCGGATCGACCGTCTATCTGATGCCGAAATTCGACGCGCGCGGATATCTTGAGATCGTGCAGCGGGAAAAGATCACCCACACAATGCTGGTGCCCGTCCAATACAAGCGCATCATGGATATCCCCGATTTTGACAGTTTTGATCTGTCTTCCATGAAGGTCAAATTTTCGACCTCGGCCCCTTTGCGCGCCGAACTCAAGGCTGATGTGTTGGCCCGGTTCCCGGGCAAGCTGCTGGAATACTATGGCCTGACCGAGGGCGGCGGCGTGACGGTGCTGAACTCGTCCGAACATCCTGACAAGCTGCACACCGTTGGGCAACTGGCCCCCGGCAATGACATCCGCCTGATTGACGAGGCCGGTAACGAAGTGCCCCAAGGCCAGGTGGGAGAGATTTGCGGCCGCGGCCCCACCATGATGGCGGGATATTTCGGACGCGATGATCTGACCGCCGATTACATCTGGCGCGATACCCAAGGACAGGTATTTTTCCGCTCTGGTGACATGGGCCGCTTTGACGAGGATGGGTTTCTGATCCTGTCAGACCGCAAGAAAGATATGATTATTTCGGGCGGCTTGAACATCTATGCAGATGACCTTGAACTGGCGTTGCTGGCCGATCCTGACGTGACCGATGCCGCCGTGATCGGTGTGCCGTCTGACGCTTGGGGCGAGACGCCGTATGGCTTGGTCGTCCTGCGCGATGGGGCCACCCGCACTGCCGAACAAATCTGTGCCGATGCGAATGCGAAACTGGGTAAAAGCCAACGCCTGTCAGCGGTCGAAGCGCGCGAGGTATTGCCGCGCAGCTCCATCGGGAAAATCCTGAAAAAAGAACTCCGCATCCCGTTTTGGGAAAATGCGAACACCTGAGCCAAAGGAATATAACGTGAGTACCCAAGACGATACGCCAATGAACGGTGCCGAAAGCCTTGTGAAAACCCTGCTCGATAGCGGGCTGGATACGTGTTTTACCAACCCCGGCACGTCCGAGATGCACTTTGTTGCGGCGCTTGACCATGTGCCGGGCATGCGGTCGATCCTTGTACTGCAAGAGGACGTCGCCACCGGTGCGGCCGACGGGTATTTCCGCATGGCTGGGAAACCCGCCTGCACATTGCTGCACCTTGGTCCGGGTCTCGCCAATGGTTTGTCGAACCTGCACAACGCGAAAAAGGCGGGCTCCGGTGTGGTGAACATCGTTGGTGAACATGCGGTCAGCCATATCGAGTTGGACGCGCCGTTGACTTCGGATATCGAAGGCATCGCAAGGCCGGTATCGCATTGGGTGCACACGTCGCTGTCGGCCACTGATGTAGGCGCGGATGCGGCCAAGGCTGTGCATGCGGCCAATGTGGCACCGGGGCAGGTGGCCACGTTGATGCTGCCCAGTGACACGGCGTGGAACGACGGCGGTAAAGTGGCTGCGCCGCTCGCGGCGACACCGCGGCCCAGCTATGACCAAGACGCCTTGGAAATCGCCATCGCAGCGTTGTCCGGCCCTGACAGTCTGTTGCTGCTGGGCGGTGCCGCGTTGGATGAACAGACGTTGGAAACAGCCGGGCGCATTGCCGCGAAAACGGGCTGCAAGTTGCTCTGCGAATGGGCGAACTCCAAACTTGAGCGCGGGGCAGGGCGGGTCATCATTAACCGTGTGCCATACCCGATTGATCAGGCGCTCGAGGCGCTTGCGCCGTTCAAACGGATCGTTCTTGTTGGTGCCCGTGCACCCATCGGGTTCTTTGCCTATCCGGGCAAGCCTGCGATCCTGACGGCACCGGGGACGGATATTATTGAACTGTGCCAAACGTCCCAAGACATCGCGGGGGCGCTGGATGCTCTGTGCACGGGCGCAGATGCGCAAAACACAGCGCCCGCAAAAGTCGCCCAATCTGTTGTGCCGGATAAGCCCAACGGCCCGCTGGACCCCGACGGGATTGCATCGGTTCTGAGCCGCGTTATACCTGAAAACGCCATCGTCGTGGACGAGGCGATTACTACGGGTCGCGCGTTTTTTCCGGTCACCGCAGGTGCCCCGAGACACACTTGGCTGAACAACTGTGGTGGCTCCATCGGCTATGGCTTGCCGGTCTCAATCGGTGCGGCGGTGGCCTGCCCGGATCGCAAGGTTCTGGCTTTGGTTGGCGATGGCAGCGCGATGTACACCATTCAGGCGCTTTGGACGCTGGCGCGCGAACAACTGGATGTGACGATCGTGATCTTCGCCAACCGTGTCTACAAAATCTTGCGCGGAGAGTTGACGAATGTGGGTGTCACCAACGCTGGCCCCAAGGCGATGGATATGCTGTCGCTGGACCAACCGACGCTGAAATTCGTCGAAATGGCGCAGTCGATGGGGGTCGAGGCAACGCAGGTCACCGATTGCGAGGCGTTGGAGCTTGCGATTGAAACAGGTCTCGCGACCAAGGGTCCGTATCTGATCGAAGCCGTGCTATAACCGCTATCAGCCGAGTAACAAAAAGCCCCCCGCCTCGGTGTGAAGCGGGGGGCTTTTTCTATCTGCGGGGCAAGGTTAGCGATCTGCGCCGCCCTCTGCATCATTCGCATCATCACTGTCGGGCACATCGTCCTTTTTGATCGGCTTTGTCTTTGTTTTCTTGGACGGTGGGGTTTGCTGTTTTTGCGGGCCTTCGATCTTGAACGGCTGGGTGGTGCCATCCTTGTTTTCGCCCAGCCAGATGGTTTGCTGCGGGAACGGAATTTCAATACCGCGCTCGTCAAACACCATCTTGAGATAGCCGTTGAACATCCGGCCAATACCCCATTGCTTGCCGGGCTTGGTCTTCATCCGGGTTCGCAGCACAACTGCGCTGTCGCCTAGGGATTGCACACCGAACCATTCCAATTCGCTGATGATATCATCCGCGATATCAGCCTCGTTTTCGGTCATCCGGTCGAAGGCATCGAACATGGCTTGCTTGGCCTCTTCGATATTCTCGCGGTAGGCGATGCCCATATCGGTCACCGTGTAGGCAAAGCCGCGCATGTAATTGCTGACCACATCTACCGTCGAAAACGGGATCATGTGGAACACGCCCTGCACATCGCGCAGCGATACCGACCGCACGGACAGCTTTTCGACCGTGCCGGTGGTGCGGCCAACGGTTATCACATCGCCAACGTTGATGACGTTTTCGAACTGAATAAAAATACCGGTGATGATGTCTTGGACCATCTTTTGCGCACCGAAACCGATGGCAAGGCCCAACACCCCAGCCGAAGCCAGCAGCGGGCCGATATCCAGACCGATTTCGCTAAGCACGAACATCAGCGTCAGAATAATCAGGGCAATCGTCGCGGCATTGCGCATCAACCCCCAAAGCGTCGTCTCGCGAGAGGTCGGCACCGCCCCGTATTCGGGGTTCAGTTTGTAATCGACAAAGGATGTGACAGCCAACCAAATGCCAAAGGCCACGGTCAGGATCAAACCGACGGAGACCAACGCCGTTGTCACTGCCAGCCCGAATTTGCTTTCCAGCCAGGCTTTCATGTCGATCATGCCGATGACATCCAGCGCAAACATCAGCACACAGATCAGCAGGATCAATCGCAAGGCACTAAAGGCCCGTGGGACAAAGGCATTGATCCGGTGTTCAAGCAGCGGCAGTTTTTCGTTGATATCCTGAGGCAGCGAAATACCGCGATGCACGGCGCGCGCCAGCACACCCGACAACAGAGCGGCGATGATGATTGCCGCCAGAATTTTGCCCGATCCCACAATGGCGTCCCATGTGACTTCGGCGGGTTGGGTCATCACGACAAGGAACATCGCGGCGATATATGCCAATACGACCCAGTGCCAGATGCCCGCCAGCGCACGTAAGAACCGCATGATGATGCTGTTCTGGCGATCTTGTGCCGGGGCTTGATCCGCCGCATTGGCAGGCAGATTCGTATCCGGCTCATCCTGGAGCCAGCGGGCGACATCTTTGCGGCGGCGCAGGACAACATAGACCAGATAGAGCAGTACAATCACCGAAAGCAGCGCAGACACGGCAGAGGCCGCAGCAGCATTCACGTTCTGGCTGATGATCGGCACGATCAGCAATTGCCCATAGCCCAATACGCTGATGATAATGCCAAGGTATCGGTTCAAAGCACGTGCCGCGAAGTCGCTGACCGGAACAATACGCAAGCCGGATGCAACGGGGGAAAGAAACGCGCGGATCACGACCTTGGTCATTTCCACCAGCAGGAAGGCATTCAGATACAACGATTGCCGGATGCCAATTTCCCCCGGCTCCCCGACAGCATAGAGCGCGATCACATAGCCCGCAGCCCACGCGACGATCACAATCAAAGCGTCAAGAAGGTTCGACCGGATGAACAGCGCGATTGAGCGGAAAATGCCAACATTTCCAGCTCTCTCGCCCATGCGCATATACAGCCGGCGGGCGAAATAACGCAGTGCAAAGAAAAGCGCAAAGGTGATCCCAATCACCGCCAAAAGGCTTGGAAGCGCGTCCCTCAGCACGGACAGTTCGGTGCCGCTCAGCCCGGAAAGAACGCCTTCGCCACCGGCCACGCCACCCTTGAGCGTAGCCCATAATGCCGTCACCGTTGCGGCAGAACCTTCAACAAACTCTTGGGTCGTTGTCGCGATCTGGCCGACAATCGACATGCCTTCCTCGCCATCGGCCTGCGTGGTGCTGTCGTCCTTGGCGGGACCTTCGCCATCGTTTTCCGGTGCGACTGTTTTCTCCAGCTCCTCGATCAATTCGGCGCGGGCACCCTCGTCCTTTAGGACTTCAAGCAGCGCCGCCAGCGGTGTCTGATCGCCCTCGGAAGCGGTATCTGCGCTTGCGTCATTTGATCCCGAGCCGCTCAGGCCCGGAAACAGCGATTGCGCCTGCGTGGTGATGGGAAACAACGAGATCAGACTGACGATCAAGGCCGCCACAATAAGGTGTAGAGTTTTGCCGGGGCGGGCAGTCGCCTTGGAAAGGTTCATTATCGTCACTTTCTTTATCAGTCCTATTGATCACACCAAACGATGTGCTGCGCCCGCCGAACGGGCTGCTGCCTTATGGGGTCAGCGGGCTGTAAAGAAAAGTAAGTTATTTCGTGAAAATGTCGACCATTTGCGCCACCCATATGCGGATACGCGGCTTATCCTCTCCAGCCTAGCAGGCGACGCTCGATAACGCCAATGACCGTACTTAGGATCACGCCGAGCAGGGACAGAATAACAACGCCTGCGAACAAGCGCTCCAGATCATAAAGCGAGCCAGCTTCGAGAATATATGCGCCGATGCCGTATTCGGCCCCCAGCATTTCAGCGGCAACCAACAAGATGATCGCGATGGCAAGCGAGATGCGCAGGCCAGACAGGATACCGGGCATGGCACCGGGCAGCACGATCTTGCGCACGATGGAAAACCACGACAAGCCAAAGCTTTGACCCATGCGGATCAAGGAGCGGTCCACATTATCGACGGCACCATAGGTGGCCACCACGGTGGGGGTGAACGTGCCAAAGGCGATCAGCGCATATTTGCTGGCCTCGTCGATGCCGAACCAGATCACAAACAACGGCAGCAACGCGATTTTGGGGATCGGGAAAATCGCGGCGACCAGCGGAACCAGACCCGCGCGGACATAGGAAAAGAGGCCAATCATCACGCCAACACAAATGCCCACAGTGGCCCCGATTGCAGCCCCAACAGCCAAGCGGCTGAGCGAAGGCAGCAGATGTTTGAACAGCAAGCCGCTGTCCCACAGTTCTTTGAACGTTGCCAGCACGTCGGAAGGTCTGGGCAGGGTCAGCGCGGATATCCAGCCGCTGCGCGTGCCGATTTCCATAATCGCGATGAGCACAACAAACACAGCCAGCCCGACCCAACGCCGCGCCTTGGGGGCAAACCCGCCGCCGCGAAACCGAACCTCGATCGGTCGGGTTTTGAGTGTGGCATCAGACATCTATCAATTCCTCATCAGCCGCGCGGGCCTCATCACGCATCATATCCCACAGGTGTTTCTGGATCTGCTCAAGCTCTGGGTTGCCGTGGCTGCGGTCTGCCAGCGGCATATCAATCTCGACCATTTCGCGGATTTCGCCGGGCCGGCGCGAGAGGACCGCAATGCGGTGGCCCAGACGCACGGCCTCGGCCAAATTATGGGTCACATAGGCGGCGGTAAAAGGCTGGCGGGTCCACAAGCCCACAAGATCGTCCATCAGCAATTCGCGCGTCTGGCTATCAAGAGCAGACAGCGGTTCGTCCATCAGCATCACGGCGGGTTTGACGGCCAGCGCGCGGGCAATGGCCACGCGTTGCTTCATGCCGCCGGATAGCTGACGCGGCAAGGCATTGCTGAAATCGCTGAGCTTGGTACGGGCCAAAACGTCAGAGATAATCGCATCGGCAGCGGTCCCCTTGATACCATGGTCCTCAAGCACGAGGGAAATGTTCCCGTGTACGGTGCGCCAAGGCAGCAAGGCGAAATCCTGGAATACATAGGTCAGCGGGTTGAGGCATCCGGCAGGCGGGGTGCCAAGTTGCAGAACACGGCCTTTGGTAGCGCGTTCCAGCCCGCCGATCAGGCGCAGTAGGGTGGACTTGCCGCAACCCGACGGCCCGACAAAGCAGACGATCTTGCCGGTTGGAATATCCAGCGAGATATCACGCAATACCTCTGTGCCGCCATAGGAATGGCTGATCGCATCCAAGCGAATGTCCATAAAACTGCCTTTAAGAAATGGGATGACTGGCCGCGCGCTTGGCGGCCAGTCACGGGTTTGGTCTTAAGCTTCGAATGTCTCGACATAGCTGCTGTCGACAAAGGTATCGAGGGTGATGTCACCGTCAATCAGCCCCTCGGACTGGAACCAGCTTAGCTGATCCTGAACCGAAGCAACGTTCAGACGCGCGCCTTCGTTGATCCGCATGGTTCCGTTGATGATCGATGGGGCGGCTTTAGCCCGCTCGCGATCTGTGTAGACGTATTTATGGATCAGATCGACCATCTCGTTTACGCCTTCTTCGCCGCCGGATTTGTCGATCATGGTCGAGTTGTAGTCAGAAGCCCCCATGCTGAATGCCTTGAGGAAATCAGATGTCTGCTGGCGTTCGTCATTGGCGTTCTTGGCCGATGTGAACACGGTCGTGACCTGATAATTCGGCAGATAATCAGAGATATTTCCGATGATATGCACCGCGCCGGAACCGGCCAATGGTTTGGCGATATGGGGGACGATGGACCACGCATCGATCTGGCCCGACTTTAGCGCGCCAATGATGGCACCCACTTTTTGCAGCGGGGTAAAGGACACATCGACGCCTTCTGCTTGTGCGACTTTCGAACCCATATAGTGGAACGAGGAACCTGCCGTCGAGATGCCGAATTTCCTGCCACCTAGGCCCGCGGGCGATGTAAGGCCCGCCTTGAACGCGGCATCCGAAGCAAGGATTTTCTGGCCGTCAATGCCCGGCTCTTCGCTCAGCGCGCCGCCGATAACCTTGATCGCGCCTTTGTCTGCCAGCGAAATCAAACCGCCAGAAATGGCCGTCACGGCATAGTCCACATCACCCGATGCAATCGCGACCGCCATCGGCTGTGCTGCTTGGAAAAACCGTAGCTCGACGTCGAGGCCAGCATCGGCGAAATAGGCGCGTTCGGCGGCGATAAAACTTGCGGAATGCGATGTGAAGCGCAGCGCGCCCACCACAATCTTTTTGTTTTGCGCAAGCGCTGGTGCTGCGAGGCCTGATGCCGCCGCGGCCCCGATCAGACCCAGTGTCTGACGTCTGTTAAAAGTGATCATTGATTCCTCCCTAAATGATCTGGTTTGTTTTTTTAGGTGCCTAAATCGGCTCCGATTTCTTCTTCCAGTATCTCCAGCGCGCTTTGTTCCTCGCGGGCGATGACAGCAGTTTGCAGCAAGGCCCGACGTGACGCGCGGGTGGCAAAATCGATGCGCCCCTCGCGTAAAAGCGCCAAACGAAAGCGACGAGACTGACCATAAAATTGCGCGGCCATATCCATTAGTCTGGGCGATCCGCTGGCCGAAATCAGCGCCATGCTCAGATCGCGGCAGGCCTCGTCCCACTCCAACGCGGTGACGTCATCAGGATTATCCTGAACGACCGTGTCGGCGCGGCTCACGGCATGCAGCGCGGCAATCACACGGCCTTCCCAGGCGACATCGCCGCGCTCAAGCGACCGTTTCAGGCCTAGTTTTTCCACCTCTAGCCGCACCAACAAGATGTCGCGCAGATCATCCTCGGTCGCCGAGGTCACGCGGAACCCGCGTTGGCTGATGGCTTCGACCATCCCTTCGGAGGATAAAATGCGCAGCGTCTCGCGCATTGAATGGTTCGAGCCACCATAGGACTGGCGCAAATCTGCGAGCTTTAGTTTTTGATCGGGGTGCAACACACCAAAAGAGATGTCGCGCCGGATCGCGGAGGCGAGCATTTCGACGACAGTATCGTCCTCAGATTTCCGACCACCAAAAAGCAATTTGCCCACCATTTCAAAAAATGTTGGACATTATTGCGAATACTTAGGGCAGTGAGTCAAGGCAGTTTTTGGCGCGCATCACGTTACACAACTGCAAATAGTAATGAACAGTTGGCCATGGTTTCGCCGCCAAATTGGCCACGACCCACTTGCCTTCTAGGCACATTATCGGGGGATGCGGACACCGCCCTCGTTTAACAGGACGAAGTTTTAGCAGGGCGACGTGTCGAAAGGTGATGGAATGAGGCAGATGCCCGATTGCCCGGGCACCTGCGTTATATTTAGCCGTTGATCGCTGACAGAATGTCGTCAGGACGGATCGGCAATTGGCGCATACGAACGCCAACCGCACTATAGATCGCATTGGCAATTGCTGGGGCGATTACGGTCGTGCCGGGTTCGCCTAGGCCAACAGGCACTTCGGTGCTGTCAACGAATGCGATTTCCATGTCAGGCGTGTCGATCATGCGCAGTGGCGTGTAGGTGCCAAGGTTGCGGTCAGCGACATTGCCGTCTTTAATCAACGTCCCTTCATACAGCGCCATCGACAGACCCCAAAGTGCCGCACCCTCGCATTGGGCGCGGGCGCTATCCGGGTCCACAACGGTGCCGCAATCAAATGCGAGCCACATCTTTTGCACGTCAATCTCACCGGTTTTGCGGTCGATGTGCAGCTTAACGGCACCTGCGGTCCATGTTGGCATACTGCGCGATTGGCCGAAGGTGGTCGCAATCCCGATGGCCGTGTCGGCAGGCAGATCGGTTGATCCATAGCCCGACATCTCTGCCACCTTTTGCAAAACGTTTGCCTGACGGGATGCACCGCCAACCGCATTCGGTGCAGACCCCGCGTTATAGCCTTGAGCCTTCAGGTGCTGAAGCCGGAATTCCAACGGATCGGTTTTGATCTGATGGGCCGCCTCGTCCATGAAACTTTCCACGGCAAAGTTGGTCCAGCCCGGCCCGACAGACCGCAACCAGCCGGGGCGGAAGGTCTGGTTTGCCAGATCGTTCGAGATCGCCCGCACCTGATGCGCGCCCACGGAATACCAGTGATCGGCACCATCAATGGCAAAGGGATCATAGGGTTCGCCGTTCACGCCCTTGGGCATGAAAGACGGCACCACGACACCTGTGGGCCAGCCCGCTGCGGCGTGATGTTCCATGCCGACAACCTGCTGATTGACGTCAAAGGCCATGCGCAGCTTTTGCACGCTGGGCGAACGGGGGCTGTCGAACTGGGCGTCATCCTCGCGGAAGAACACCAGCTTGACCGGTTTGCCGCCAATCGCCTTTGAGGCAAGCGCCGCAGGCACCGTGTAATCCCCGTTCAGACGTCGGCCAAAGCCGCCGCCCAGCATATAGGTGCGCATCACGATCTTGTCGGCAGGCGTGTCCAGTGCCGACGATAGTGTGGGCAGAATAAGCGACTGCCATTGGTTGCCCGTGTGGATTTCCCAAATACCGTCTTGGTTCTGGAACGCGGTGGCGTTCACCGGCTCGAGCTGGAAATGCAAAACGGTCTGGGTGGTATATTCAGCCTCGATCACATTCGCCGCGCCGTCAAAGGCGGAAGTCGTATCGGGCGTTTCAGTGTGCAAAATGGCCCCAGCGGACGCATCGCCAATCAACTCGCGGGACCGCGCGTTGATGTCAGCCTCGGATACGCCAGCGGTTTCGCCTGCGTCCCATTCTACCGAAATCGCCTGCGACGCCCATTTGGCGGCCATCAGCGTTTCACCCAAAACAACGACCCAGCCCGGCACGGTGCCCGACGGATCATTCAATGTTAGCGTTTGCAAGTACCCTTTGACGTCCTTGGCCGCGCTGTCATCTACGGAGGTGACCGATGATCCTAGACGTGTCGGCGGCAACAGAGGCACGCCATAAACCATCCCGTCAATCTTGGCATCCAGACCATAGATCGCCTGACCATTGGTCTTGGTCCCGATGTCCAGCGCGGTCACGTCCTTGCCGACCAAACGCAATTCCGAATGTGGCTTAAGCGGCAATGCCTTTAGCTCATCCTCGGTAAAGCTGCGGGTTAAACCGTCGCTAACCAGCTCTGCATAGGTGATGCTGTTGGTGCCATCTGTGATGGTCCCCTCGCGGGCCGTGCAGGTGCTTGGATCAACGCCCCATTTCTCGGCGGCGGCTTCGATCAGTGCAACACGTCCGGCGGCACCGGCTTGGCGGTAAACGGGCCAGCTTTGCCAGACCGACCAGCTGCCGCCGGTGACCATGAGGCCCCATTTTTCGGCTGTGTCCACGTGGGTGATGTTGACGTTTTCCCACGCGACCTCAAGCTCGTCCGCGAGAATACGCGCGATGGCAGTACCAACGTGTTGGCCCATCTCGGCACGGATGATGTTAACGTTCACCTTGCCCTCGCTGTCGATCCAATACCACAAGGACGGCTCGAACGTTTCGCCAGTGGGTGCGACCGGTATGCCGTCAGCGGCGGCAGGGTCCATCGCGGCAAGCGATGCGCGGGGAAACCCGAATGCAACGCCAGCGGCGGTCATCGAAACAAGGAAACCACGACGGCTAAGATCGACCGGTTTGGCGGAATTGGTGAGGCGTGAAAGCAATTTATTACCCATTATCTTGCGCTCCTGTCATTGCGGTTGCCGCTTCGCGGACGGCTTGGCGAATGCGCGGATAGGTCATGCAACGGCACAGGTTGCCGGTCATAACAGCGTCAATATCGTCGTCGGTCGGGTCGGGGATGTCCTGCAGCAAAGCAGCGGCTTGCATGATTTGACCAGACTGGCAGTAGCCGCATTGTGGCACGCGCAAATTACGCCATGCTTCTTGGACCGGGTGATTGGATTGTTCATCCAGCCCCTCGATGGTTGTCACGCTGGTGCCGGCAACATCGGACAGCGGCGTAATGCAGGATCGCGTGGCGCGCCCGCCCACGTGAACCGTGCAGGCACCACACATGCCGATGCCGCATCCAAATTTTGTACCCGTTAAACCGACTTCGTCACGGATGGCCCACAGCAGTGGTGTATCAGGATCTGCGTCGACGCTGACATCGCGTCCGTTGATCTGAAATTTTATCATCTTGTCTTCCTTTGGATTAGTGTGCGGTGGGACCGTTCACACGGATATCAGCAACCGTATCGGCCAGATTGGGCCAGTCAGGTTTGCCTGCGCGGTTGCTGCGCAAATAGGCGGCAATCGCGGTGATTTCGTTGTTGTTCAGCGCGCCACGAAAGCCCGGCATGACAACGCCTGAAATGCCTTCGGGGCCGTTGACGCCGTCCAGTATCACGTGGATCAGGTTGTTCGGCTCTTCCATGTTGGTGGCAGAGTTTATACCCAAGTCGGGACGCCCTTGACGGATTTGTTCGGCGTTGTAATGGCACGATGCGCAGGCCGTTGCATAAAGCCGTTCACCAAGGTCGCGCCGATATTGCGGGTCGGGCTGGTTGCGTTGCAAGCTGGTCAAGACGACATCGCTTCGCGCGGGATCATCGTCGGCCGCCCCGACCTTGTCGGCCAGATAGATCGCCAATGCATCCATGTCGCTTTGCGGCAATTCGCGCACGCCTTCGTGCACAACGGGGCCCATGGGGCCAGCAGCGACACCGTGATAGGTCGTTGTGCCCTCAATCAGATATGTTTTGAATTCAGCCGCTGTCCAAGGCACGGCAGAGGCGTTGGCCGCTGTCAGGGCAGGGGCGCTCCAGCGGTCGATTTCGGCCCCGGCGTATTGCTGCGATTGTTTTTCCGCACCCAGCAAGTTGCGCGGTGTGTGACAGGCCCCGCAGTGGGTCAGCCCCTCGGCCAGATATGCACCACGGTTCCACGCATCCGAATGGGCCGTGTCAGGTTCGTACCGGCCAAAGTCGGCAAACAGGAGTTTCCATCCGGCCTGCAAGAACCGTTGGTCCAGCGGGAAGGGCAATTTGTTTTCTTTCTGAACGGTTTTGACAGGCTCGACCTCGGTCATGATGTAGGCATAAATCGCATCCACATCTTCGTCGGTCATTTTGGTAAAGTGGTCATAGGGGAAGGCGGGGAATAGATGGCGGCCTTCGCGATCCACCCCTTCGTGCATGGCACGGCGGAACGCGGCGGGGGAATAGGACCCGATGCCTGTTTCCACGTCAGGCGTCAGATTGGTCGAATAGATGATGCCAAACCCGGTATCCATCGCATAGTTGCCCGCATAGGCCGGCCCATCGGCGGCCGTGTGACATGTGGCGCAGTACCCAGCGGCCGCGAGAATGCGGCCCTTTTCGACGGTATCAGGATCAAATTCATCCCGTTGATCGGCAGTGATCGGATCAATCGGTGACTTATACGCATAAACGCCAAACCCCAATGCCCCGATGACCCCTAGGGCAATAGCTCCGAGGAAGATTTTTTTCAGCATGGGGATATCCTTGATCTGTTGGCGCGCGCGCAGCTTGCGAGGGGCGTCAAAAATTAACACCACTGAGATCAACGAAAGAAATGCCCGGAAAGTTCCGAGAAGTATCAAAAAGATAATTGGTATTTTGCGGGCGTTCAGACCGGACCGCTAACCGTGCCCCTCCGCACGCCCAATTGGGGTACGGAGGGGGTTGCTGGTCACGCCGAAGTGCCCCGTCTTTAGGCGGCTTGCGCCTCGGCGGCGCGTTCTTTGCGCAGGTACGTGTGGTACAACACTGGCACCCCGATCAGGGTAAGTACCGAAGCAAAGCCAAGCCCGGCCATAATCGTCACCGCCATTGCGGCAAAGAACCCGTCATAAAGCAATGGGATCATACCCAAGATTGTTGTACCAGCGGCCAAGATCACAGGGCGCAAACGCGAAACACTGGCCTTGATGATTGCCTCTTTCTGGGAAAGCCCTTCGGCTTTCTGCACGTCGATTTCCTCGACCAGAACAATCGCGTTTTTGATCAGCATTCCCGACAGGGCCAACAGCCCCAGCAGCGCGGTAAAGCTGAACGCCAACCCCGTGAAAAGCAGACCCAGCGACACACCGATGATAGACATCGGAACAATCGTCCAGATCACGGCAGTCTGACGCAGCTTGCCGAACAGCAAGACCGTGATCAGCAGCATCGTCCCAAAGCTGAGCGGCATTTGCTTGCCCAGCGACGCCTGCGCATTGCCTGCGCTTTCAAATTCACCGCCCCATTCGAGGGAATAGCCGAGTGGCAGCTTGATGGCTTCGATTTGTGCGCGCACCTCGGAGAAGACGCTTGGTGCGGTCAGCCCGTCGATGACGTTGGCGTTCACAGTGATCGTCTGCACGCGGTTACGCCGCTCGATCACGGGGTTTTGGGTGACGACCTCGAACCCGTCGATCACTTGGACCAAGGGCAGGTAATCCTGAATGGCAGCGGAGTATACAATCTGATCCAACAGTTGACCGTCGCGCGCTGTTTCACTGCGCGGGGTGCGCACAATGATGTCGATCAGCCGGTCGCGTTCGCGGTAGGTGCCCGCCGGAATACCGTTGGTGGCCAGCGCAATTGCGCTGGATACATCACTGCGCGAAATGCCTGCTGCCTGGGCGCGGTCTTCGGCATAAAGCGGTCTGGTCACGATCTCTTGCTCGCGCCAGTCGATGTATTCGCTGTGCAGGTTTGGCGTCGCGGTCACAAGGATTTCCTTGGCCTCGTTGGCCAATTCCCGCAGCACATCCGCGTCTGGCCCGGAAAACCGCGCCGCGATATCCGAACTGACGGGCGGGCCAAAGATGATCCGTTTCGATTGCAGTTCGGCCCAAGGCAGCGCTGTAATCGCAAATTGATCCAGCTCGGCGCGCAAGGCGGGAATGTCCTCTTTGGTTTTCGCGCGGATCACCAGCTGCGCAAAGGAACTGTCGGAATCCGGTGCCGCATAGGTCAGCATAAACCGGCTAAGTCCTTTGCCAATCGTGGTGGTCACGGCATCGACGTCGTCGCGCGCGGCCAGCCAGTCCTCGATGACTTTCACATCGCTCGACGTCGTCTCGATCGAGGTGCCTTGTACCCCTTTGTACTCTAGGTAAAATAGGGGCGTGGTGGCCGGTGGAAAGAACTGCTGTTTGACGCTACCAAATGCAATGACGCTGGCAACAGTGGTGCCAATCAAAGCAGCAATCACGAGCCAGCGCATTTTAAGCGCCGTCCGGACGACCCAACCATAGCTGCGGAAAACCGGCCCG
Source organism: Sulfitobacter marinus (assembly GCF_900116285.1). Lineage (GTDB taxonomy): Bacteria > Pseudomonadota > Alphaproteobacteria > Rhodobacterales > Rhodobacteraceae > Sulfitobacter > Sulfitobacter marinus. The sequence goes on from NZ_FPAJ01000004.1 coordinate 490,685, forward strand.
TCATAACCGCTGTCATCGGCCGACAACCCGCCGACCTTGAACATATAATGCCCCAACAAGGGGGTGACCGTCACGGCGACCAACCACGACAGCATCAGCGAAATGGTGATCACGGCAAAGAGCGAGAACATAAATTCGCCTGTTGCATCTGGCGACAATCCGATCCCGGCAAAGGCCATGACCCCGATGACGGTGGCCCCCAGCAGCGGTATCTGCGTCTTGTTCGCAGCGCTGTCAGCTGCGTCCTTTGACGACAGCCCTCTGCGCATATCTTGTTGCATGCCTTCGGCGATCACGATGGCATTGTCGACCAGCATCCCCATGGCGATGATCAACGCGCCCAAACTGATCCGTTCAACTTTGACCTCGAAAAGATACATGAAAAAGAACGTCGCCAGCACTGTCAGCAGCAAAGAAACACCGACCACAACTGCGGCACGCGGGCCCATGAAAATGGCCAAAACGGCAATCACCACGCCCACTGAAAGAGCAAGCGACACAAGGAAGCTTCCGTTTGAGGCCTCAACAATGCGATGTTGCTCGTAAATCGGTTCAACTGTGACGCCGATGGGCAAAAGCGTTTGCAGCTTTTCCAGTTCGGCCTCGACCCGGTGGCCGACCGCCACGATGTTTTCGGACGACAAGCCAGACACACCCATGGTGAATATCTCGTGGCCGTTGTGGCGCAGTATATGTTCAGGTTCGTCGACACGGCCGCGGCTGACGCTGGCAATGTCCAACAGGTTCATCACTTCGCCCTGAAACCCGAATGTAAGGCCGCTGATCTCGCTGACGCTGTCTTCGGCCGAGGGGGCCACGACGCGCAGATTGTTCGTTCCGTTTGAGACAAAGCCGGTTGGATTAACCTCGGTAGAGGCGCTGATCGCCCCGATGATCAGGCTGGGATCGACGCCAAGCGACGACAGAATTTGCGAAGATGGCTCAACAAATATGGCCTCTTCGGGCAACCCTTCGATCTGGACATTCGCAACACCATCGACGGTCAAAAGGTTTCGGCGCAGATAGGTGGAGATTTCCCAGATTTCGGCGTCGGTAAACCCGGGGGCGGATACCGCATATAATATGCCATACACATCGCCGAAATCGTCATTCACGCTTGAGGGCATGGCCCCGTCCGGCAGGTCAGCCTGTGCATCCGAGACACGGTCGCGCAGATCGTCCCAGACCTGAATAAGCTCATCCCCGCCATATGTATCCTGAACCTCGACCTCGATAACCGACAGGCCGTAGGTATTGCGCGATGTGACTTTTTTGATCTCGTCCATCTGCTGGATTTCAGCCTCCAGCACTTCCGCCACCTCGGTGGATACTTCGGCGGCATCTGCGCCGGGGTAGGCCGTGATAACCAGCGCGCTTTTCAGCGTAAATGTGGGGTCTTCCAGCTTGCCGACGGAGGAATACCCAAAAACCCCGCCAAACAGCGCAAACAAAATGAATATCCAAGTGTAGATTGGATATTGGATCGAAAAGCGTGCAATTTTCATAGGATTATTCCGCGCTTAGCCCGGCATAGGGTCGCACCGTTTCACCAGGCCTTAACAGATGCGCCCCCGCGGCCACGATCTGAGTATCAGGGGCAAGCCCGGACAGGGCAATGTCGGTCCCGGTGATCGACCCGACTTCGACGTCTTGCCAATCAACCGTACCGGTTTGCGCATTCTCATCGGGGGTGTAAACCATCACCTTGGTGCTGCCGCTGTCGATCGTCACGGCAGAGGGGGGCACAATTGCAATGGGCGTATCTGGAGTCGCCATCGTTGCGGTCACGGTCATGGATGCGCCGGGGATAATTGAGGGGCTGACCATATCGGCGGGCAAGGCGAATGTGACGCGGTAGCTTTGGCCGATGCTTTGGGTTTCGGCGTTGAATTCACGCAGCTCAAGCGGCACCTCGGCCGGGAATAAGGGCGATTTACCCGTAAAAGACAGGCTGTCCTTGTGACCGCGTTGCTGGAACAGCCGTTCGGGCACGTCGATTTCCACGCGTACTTCGGACATGTCATGCAGGCGCACGATGGCCTGACCGGGGGACACATTGGCAAAGTTCGGCGTCAGGCGCGAGGCCACGAGCGCACGGAACGGAACAATTAATGTGGCATCATCCAAGTCGTCTTGCGCTTCTTCCAAGGCAACCTCGGCAAGATCGCGGGCAGTTTTGGAATCTTCAACCTGAGTTTCGGCCACGGTGTTGGACTGGGCCAGCTTTTGCAACCGGACATAATCACGCTCGGATTGTTCCAACTGCAACCGTGCCCGTTCAACCGCGCGCTCAAAGGGGGCTCGATCCAACGCGGCGATCTGGGTGCCGGCTTCCAGAAACTCGCCTTCTTGGGCATCAAACGACACCAGACGTCCGCCCACCTCAAAGGATACATCGACGGTTTCCTTGGCCACAATCTGTCCGAAAAAGACGCGTTTGTCTGGCTGTACAGAGCCGCTTGGCGTGATCAGCTTTACCGCGCGCATCGGCGCGGGATCGCCGGAAGGGGTCAAAACTGCTGCGTCTTGTGCGTGGCTTGCCAGCGGCAAAAGACAAATAAGTGCGGTTAAAACAGGTTTGATCATGCCGGGCTCCTGATGGGTACGGGCTGGTACTTAAGCTGTTTGACATCAGGTGCAAGGCACCTAAGTACTGTTTAGTACTTTCAGTCCGATAAAAGTCCAATTTGGTGTAGTTACGCGTATGATTTCAGCTGAGATGAGAATTTTGACCGCGGCCCGTAGGCTGTTTTTTGAACGCGGGTTTTCGGATGTGTCCACCGATCTGTTGGCCCGAGAGGCGGCGGTATCCAAGGCCACGATTTACAGGCACTTCGAGAATATGACCGATATTCTGCGCCGCCTGACCGAGCTTGAAACAGCCGGAATCAGTGGTACGGAACAGCCGAAAGTTGAAACTCGCGCCGAGCTAGAGGTCGCGTTAACGCAGTTCGGTTTACGGCTGCTCAATTTCCTCAACGCGAGCGATACAATCGAATTTGGCCGCGTTATTCACGAGGAAGCGCGCAAGAACCCTGACATGGGGCAGGCCTTTTTTCTGGCCGCATATGGCAAAACGCATGAAACACTGGTCCGGATAGTCCAAGAAGCTGCTGATAACAGCCTTTTGACCCTGACCGCAACGCCGCAGGAAATCTCTGAAGATCTTATGGCATTGTTTACAGGGTCGGGCATGAAACGTGCGATGCTATGTGTGTGTGATGCCCCATATGACGGCATCGATCGCAATGTCGAGCGCGCGGTGCATACGATCATGGCGGTATACGGTACTAAGGACTGATATCCTTTTTGCCTAAAGGTAAAATTTCTACAGTCAAACGCAGTTTTCTTTATCTGACTAATTTTGTCGGATTGACATACCTTACTAAATAAATCAGGAAAGATGGGAGCAAGCCATCCCGATTCCGATTGCGGTGCTGGCAAGAGAATCGATACGCGAGGTCTTTTGAAAATGTCCCCACTGACACCACTGCTACACACGAAACTTTTCGCACGGGGGCATGCGCTGCACAAAAACGCCGCCGGTGCAGGGGGGATCCAATGACTCTGCTGCAATCCCCGCCTCAAACGACATCAAACCCGTCGTCTTTGCCGACCTACGATGCCCGTGACCTGACCCAAAGCGGCGAGTTGGCCCAGATCGTTCTGGAGGGCCAGACCTATACGCTGCGGATCACGCGGGCTGGCAAATTGATCTTAACAAAATGACGCAGCCTCAGCACAATCGTGGCGGAGCGCCCGTCGGCTACGTGACCGAGCTTGATCACATTGGTGCGGCGTCAGTCATATTCTTGCGGCTTTGGTCCGATGGGGCCGATGCGCAGGCAAAAGTCTGGAAGGATCTGTCATCGGCGCTGGGGCCGGTCCGGGGCCGCAAGGCGCTGCATTCCTTTGAGCAATTGTGCAATCTATGCGCCCGTCATGGCCGCAGACCGCTGATGCGTCATTCGGTGCAGTGCAAATGCCTTGGCGCTGACGAATCTTGTTTCGCGAATTTCGTAACATCGGCGGCAGATGGCGAACACGAGGATGCAATGCTGATTGCAACTTTACTCGTCCGGGCCGACGTTGCACCGCTTATCGTATCTTGCGCCGCTGATTTCGGGTTGGCGCTTAAGCGGATGAATCTGGCAACGGCGCCAAGCCACACTGCTTATCCAACGACCTTACACTAAAGGAAGAATCCTATGACACGTATGGCATTTTTGACCACAGTCGCTGCGCTGGCGCTTGCAACCCCTGCTTTGGCGGTGGAAAAATCCGAGGTGTTGAACACGTATGTCACAATCGCGCAGGCCAAGTATCAAGACAGCCTGATCACGGCCCAGCGTTTGCAAACTGCCGTCAATGCGTTGCTGGATGCTCCTTCGGCTGAAAACCTGACCGCCGCGCGTGCTGCATGGCTTGAGGCCCGCGTTCCGTATCAGCAAACCGAGGTGTACCGCTTTGGCAATGCTGTTGTTGATGATTGGGAGGGCAAGGTAAATGCGTGGCCGCTGGACGAAGGGCTGATTGACTATGTCGATGCGTCCTATGGCGGTGCGTCCGACGAAAATGAATTTGCGGTTCTGAACGTCGTCGCCAGCCCCAAGTTCACATTGTCCGGCAAGGAAATTGACGCAACCGCGATCACGCCAGAGCTGCTCTCAGAGACGTTGCACGAAGCGGATGGCATCGAATCCAACGTGGCCACGGGGTATCACGCGATTGAATTCATGCTCTGGGGTCAGGACCTCAATGGCAATGATCACGGCGCGGGCGACCGCCCGTGGACAGATTATGCGACGGGCGATGACTGCACGAATGGCAATTGTGACCGCCGGGGTGAATACCTGAAAGCCGCGACCGATCTGCTGGTGTCGGACCTGGAATGGATGGTGGCACAATGGGCCGATGGCGGCGCTGCACGCACCGGCGTTTTGGACGATGAAAACGCAGGTCTGGCGGCAATCCTGACCGGCATGGGATCGCTTTCCTATGGCGAACAAGCCGGCGAACGCATGCGCCTGGGGCTTATGCTGAATGACCCAGAGGAAGAGCACGACTGCTTTTCGGACAACACGCATAACAGCCACTACTACGATGGCTTGGGCGTGCAAAACGTCTATCTTGGCGAATATGTGCGCGTTGACGGCACGCTGGTTTCAGGGCCGTCGCTGTCCGATATGGTTGCCGAAGCGGACGCGAACCTAGACGCAGAAATGCAGGGCAAGCTGAGTACGACGATGATGGCGCTGGGTCGCATCAAAACCGCAGCCGAAGCTGGCTTTTCCTATGATCAGATGCTTGAGCGCGGCAATGAAGCAGGCGAAGCGCTGGTGATGGGCGGCGTGAACGGGCTGATCGATCAGACACGTTCGATTGAACGTGTGGTGAAGGCACTTGGCCTTGATCAAATTGCGTTTGAAGGTTCGGACAGCCTTGATGATCCCAACGCGGTTTTCCAATAAGCTGATTGGCCAGCCCCATCCCGGGCTGACCGAACAACAAAAAATCAGGACAATAGCGATGAAGACGACAGTATTCACGGCGGCGCTTTGCGCCGTCAGCATCAGCAGTGCAACAAGTCTATCGGCCCAAGACACCGGGTTTGAGTGGGAAGGCAGCGTCGAGATCGGCGTTGATAGCACCCTATCATCGGATGATGCATCGGCCGAACTGACCGACACCTACGTGTCGATTATCGCCGCGTTCGAAGCCGCATTGACCGATCGCATTTCGGCTTTTGGTGAGCTTACGTTTGAATCCGTCACGGATGCGACGGCAAGCCGTCAATTTGATGATCTGGGTCTTTACGCCAACCAGTTGGGTTTGCGGTTCGATCTGGGCGGAGCGGTGGTTTCTGCCGGTAAAATCAGCCCGGTATTTGCCGTCGCATGGGATGCAGCGCCTGGGTTCTATGGCACATCACTGGCGGAGGATTATGAACTGGCCGAGATGATCGGCCTCAGCACGGAAACCACAGTGGCCAGCACCGGCGGCGTGTTGTCCTTTGCCCTGTTCTATGCAGATGACACCAGCCTGAGCAACAGCGTTGGGACCAAGCGAGGCCGCACATCTGTGGCGGATGGCGGTGTTGGCAACACGGGCAAGCTGGACAATTTTGCCGTCCAGTACTCTCAGGAGTTTGGGGCAAGCACCGGATGGATCGGTGCCCGGCAACTGTCGGCCGGCACGGATGATGCGTCTGACGAAAGCGGTATTACCGTTGGTTTGACACATGATTTCGGCAATGGTTTCGACACCATCTTTGAGGTGGCACATTTCAACGGCGCGGGCGGTGAAGACGCGAATGCGACCTATGCGACATTGGGCGGCGCTTATGCTATGGGCGATTGGACATTCTCTTCAACCGGCACCCTTGTTGACACCCAATCTGGCACCGACAGCATGATCGCACTTGGTGTTGATCGTGCACTGACCGAAAACTCCGAGATCAACTTTGGTCTGGCACGTTTTGATGTGGATGGGGTCAAATCGACTTCCGCCGGTCTGGCGGCAGTGGTATCGTTCTAGAAAGTTTTGACAATTGTTTGTGCGCATTAAACATGGCAAGCCCGACCCAACCAAGACGGCACTACGGGTTTGCTGTCGATGGCCACGCAATTGCGACCACAGTTAAGAGCAGTGAAAGACCAGATGCCTTACGTGAAAGTTCATAGTTTAATAATGATCATAGGTGGGGCGATGATGGCGGCGGTTCTGGGAACCGCCGCCATTTCTGGTGAAGGGGCATGGGATTTGGGCGATCCGCATCTGGACGTTATTCCCAGAACACCCCTAGAAACCGCGCGCATCGCGGATGTGACGGCCCTGACGGATGATTTTTCCAAACCGCAGCGGTTCGAAGACAAGCCCGCAGGCGCGGCCACCGTGCGCGCGCGCAGGGACGCCAATGCGTTCTCACAGCCCTCGGGGAACATCAGCTTTGAAGACGAACTGACGTTCAAGGTGGGCAACGGATTGTTCCGCAAGCTATGGGTATCGGCACCGTCTTCGACCCTCGCCTCTGACGGGCTTGGCCCGCTGTTTAACGCGCGGTCCTGCCAGCGGTGCCACCTTAAAGACGGGCGCGGCCATCCTCCGGAGAACGCGGATGACAACGCGATTTCGATTTTCTTACGCGTGTCAATCCCTGGCACGCCAGAGGATGCAATGGCCGACATTCAAGGATATTTTGCCACCCTGCCGGACCCGACCTATGGCACGCAACTGCAGGATTTCGCGGTGCAGGGATACAATGCCGAATATAGCTTTGGGGTCAGCTATCAAGAACAGCCTGTAGAATTGGCAGACGGCACAATTGTTAACCTGCGCGCACCGACCTATAGCGCCGATAATCTGGGCTATGGTCCCTTGCATCCGGATGCCATGCTCAGCCCGAGGGTTGCACCGCAAATGATCGGCCTTGGCCTGCTTGAGGCGATCCCTGCGCGCGATATCATTGCCGCTGCGGACCCTGACGATCTGGACGGGGATGGCATTTCGGGGCGTCCCAATGTGGTGATGTCAGCGGTCTATCAAAAGCCGATGCTGGGCCGGTTCGGTCTTAAGGCCGGGGCACCCACCGTGCTGGAACAATCAGCAGCGGCATTTGCTGGCGACATTGGCATTTCGTCGCCGCTGCACCCGTCGGGGGCCGGAGAATGCACCGAGGCCCAGACAGAATGCCAAGCTGCCATTCACGGTGACGGCGATGAGCGCGTTTACGAAATCGACGGCGAGGGCCTAGATCTGGTGGCGTTTTACAGCCGCAATCTGGGTGTTCCCGCGCGGCGGGGCGCGGATGATCCGCAGGTCTTGCGGGGCAAGGAGCTATTTTATCAGACTGGCTGTACCTCGTGCCACACGCCCAGTTTTGTGACCCACAGATTACAAGACCAGCCGGAACAAAGCTTTCAGCTGATCTGGCCCTTCACAGATCTATTGCTGCACGACATGGGGCCGGGCCTTGCCGATAACCGCCCCGAAGCGCGGGCATCGGGCAGCGAATGGCGCACAGCTCCCTTGTGGGGGATCGGCTTGACGCAGCAGGTCAGCGGGCACACGTATTTCCTGCATGATGGCCGCGCGCGATCTATCCTCGAGGCCGTCTTGTGGCACGGGGGGGAGGCGCAGACCCAACGTGACGCAGTGATCGAGATGACGACCGCAGACCGGGACGCGCTGATCACCTATTTGGAGAGCTTATGAGACGCATTCTATTGATCGCATTCGCCGTCGCTGCACCTTGCATCACAGCCGCGCAAGCCGCTGATCCTGTCGTGGCAAAGATCATCGACACGCATATCTTGCCAAGGTTCGAGACATTGGCGCAAAGCTCGGGTCAGTTGGCAGATGCGGCCGCGACAGACTGCACGCCAAAGTCTGAAACATTGCGCGCCGCCTATGGGCGCGCGTTTGATGCGTGGGTTGCCGTCAGCCATCTGCGCTTTGGCCCGACGGAAACCAACGACCGCGCTTTTGCATTGGCGTTCTGGCCAGACAGTCGGGGCGTGACGCCGCGCACGCTTGCCAGCTTGATCACGGACCAAGACCCGGTCATCGCGACACCGCAAGAATTTTCCCAAGTCTCGATCGCGGGGCGCGGCTTCTATGCGATGGAATTCTTACTGTATGACGATACCATTAGCACGGCAGGGGATGCCGCCTATCACTGCGCCTTGGTGCAAGCGGTAGCAACAGATATCGCAGCAACAAGCGCAGAGATTTTGGCCGATTGGCAGGGCGACTATGCCGCCCGTCTGCTGAACCCCAGCCCAAACGGAACCTACCGCAGCCAAGAGGAAACCGTTCAAGAGCTGTTCAAAGCGTTAACCACAGGGCTGGAGTTCACATCGGATACGCGGCTTGGCCGGCCCTTGGGCAGCTTTGACAAACCACGGCCCACAAGGGCCGAGGTCTGGCGTTCGGGCCGTTCTGTGCGCCATGTGAAGATTAGCCTTGAAAGCCTTGAGAACCTGATGCTGCTTTTGGTGGGGGATAATGCCGATCTGGCAGCACGATCAAAGCATGCGTTCGAGACGACGTTGTCGAAGCTTGGTATTTTAAACGATCCGGTTTTTGCAGGGGTCACGGATCCGCAAACCCGGCTGAAAATCGAGGTCGTGCAACAATCCGTCGATGCCATTCGGGATATTGCGCGCCAGGAACTTGGGCCGGAATTGGGTGTCGCGGCGGGGTTTAACGCGCTGGACGGGGATTGATATGCAGGCCAACCGACGGCGTTTTCTGGGCGGCATGTTGGCCGCGGGTCTGATCCCGAAACCGACATGGGCTGATGCGGGCGGCCCGGCCTATCTGGCCGCTGCGGCAAAGCCCGACGGGTCATTTGCCCTGTGCGGGATCGGCAGGGCGCTGAATATCACGTTTGAAATTCCACTGCCTGCGCGCGGCCATGCTGCTGCGGCTCATCCCACACGCCCCCAAGCCGTTGCATTCGCGCGGCGTCCGGGCAGGTTTGCCGTGGTGATCGATTGCGTTTCGGGGGCCGTCAAAGCACAGCTAGATGCGCCTCAGGGGCGGCATTTTTACGGCCATGGCGCGTTCTCTCAAGATGGCGATTGGTTGTTCACAACCGAGAATGATTACGAGCATGGTCAGGGGCGCATTGGCGTTTGGGATGTCAGCAAAGGCTATACCCGCGTCGGTGAGTTTCACAGCGGCGGTGTCGGGCCGCATGATATCAAGCGGCTTCCGGGGTCGGATGTTCTGGTCGTTGCAAACGGTGGGATCGACACACATCCCGATTCAGGGCGGGTGAAGCTGAACATTGCGACGATGCAGCCGAACCTGACCTATCTCGACCAAGGACAGATCATTGAGGTTGCGCAATTGCCGCCTGAAATGCACAAGAATTCGATCCGTCATTTGGCGATTGGGCCAAGGGGGCAGGTGGCGTTTGGCATGCAGTGGCAGGGCGACGGTCAGATGTCGGCCTTGATCGGGCAGCACCGGCAGAGCCAGCCCATTCAGCTGATCGGGGCGGATGATGATCACGCCCGCGAACTGGGCGGATATATCGGCAGTATCGCCTATTCGAGAAATGGCAAAATGATCGCGGTGACATCGCCGCGCGGCGGCGTCGTGCATCAATATGATGCAAACGATCTGACGCTTGATCAAGTGTTCGAGCTGCAAGACGTCTGCGGCGTCGCGCCCCAAGACCGCGGTTTCGCGATTACATCGGGCAGGGGTGACATCGGCGGCTTGGGCCGTGATGGCCCGGCCTTTGCGCAGTCAGATGCGCTGCGGTGGGATAACCATCTGGTCGAGGTTTAACCCGCTGCGACCGAAAACAGTCATCATCCAATGAATTGGCGGGGCCATGCGCGGCCCCGCCATATGGGTTTTACTTCAGCAATTCAGTCCAGATCGCGGTATAAAGATCCGTCGCTGATTGCGGGCAGGTGGGAATGAACTGACCCGCAGCGGCAAGCTCGGCTGGTGCCACGATCTCGGGTGCGGTTTTCATGTCTTCAGGCATGAACGCGTCCGACCCGGCAACACCATTGGCATAGCGCGCAAAGCTGGAAATCATCGCGGCATTCTCAGGCTCGAGGATGAAGTTGATGAACTGATACGCCTCGTCCACGTTCTTGGCATCGGACAGCAGGGCCACCGAATCCATGAACAGGGGATAGCCTTCCTTGGGGTAGCCATAAACGATGTCGGGGTTGTTGATCCGCGCCCGCATGGTTGACCCGTTCCAGTTCACCGATGCCGCGTAGTCACCCGAAGACAGTTTGTCTGTGGTGCCGTAATCCATCGACAGCCACTTGGGCTTTGCGGCCATCATCTTGTCACGGACCTTTTTCAACAGGGTAAGGTCTTCGGTGCAGGCCTCGCCGCCCTGATTGAAGATCGCCATGTTGATGACGTCGGTCATTTCAGGAACGACATTGATCTTGCCGACCAGTTCCTCGGGTGGGTCCATGAACAATTCTGAGGTGTTCACGTCGCCGCCATAAACGGTCGTGTTAACGGCGATGCCGACAGAACCCCACTGCCATGGCACGGAATGGGTGCGGCCCTGATCCCATGGTACGTCTTTCCATTCGGGCGCGATGTTGCTGATGTTGGGTATCTTGGAATGGTCCAGTTCGGCGATCAGACCCTTGCGGACATAGACCGGAATATAGTTGGCGGATGGCACAACCAGATCAAAGCCCGACCCGCCGGCTTCGACCTTGGTGAGCGCAGTTGTATTGCTGTCGTAATCGGTGATCGTGACAGAAATGCCAGTCTCGGCGGTGAATTTCTCGATCATTTCGGGGCTGGTATAGTTGCCCCAGTTAAACAGGTTCAGCTCGCCTTCGGCATAGGCACCGATGGTGCTGCTGATTAAAGCTGTGGTCGCGACTAATATGATTCTCATGTGGCTCTCCAATGTTGATTGTTGACGGGTTAGCCCCGCTTTTTGGTTACGAAAACGAATAGCGTCAGGATCAGGATGGTCAGGGCAAGCAGCGCGGTCGATATCGCGTTTACCTCTGGCGTCAGTGCGCGGCGCAATTGGCCCAGCATATAGGTCGGCAGCGTATCCTGTCCGGCGGATTTCACGAATTCCGTAATGATGACGTTATCAAGCGAGATGATAAACGCCAGCATGGCCCCCGCAATCACGCCGGGCAGCAACAGGGGCAATGTGACATAGCGGAACGTCTGTAAAGGCGTTGCGTACAGATCGGCCGCGGCAGTTTCCATGGTGGTGTCCATCCCTTCAAGCCGGGCTTTTATCGGCAGATAGGCGAAGGGAATGCAGAACGCCGAATGCGCCAAAATCAGATAGCCCAGCCCGCTGTACCCCGTTGCAACCTTGACTGAAGAAAAGAAGATCAGCAGGGCAACAGCCGTGACGATTTCCGGCACCATCAGGGGTTGGTTGATGATCACATATATTACGGTCTGTCCGGTGAATTTGCCGCGCCGCGTCGTGCCAAGGGCGGCCATTGTGGCCAAAGCAGTCGATATGACCGATGCCCATACCGCAATGATCAGCGATCGGGCGGTGGCGTCTTGCACCGCTTCGTTTTGGGCGGCGACGGCGTACCATTCCAGCGAAAACCCACCCCATTGGTTCACCGAATTACCACCGTTAAAAGAATAGATAACCAACGTGACGATCGGCGCGTAAAGCAACACAAACGCAAGGATCGCGATAAAGGTAAAGCCGGGCAGGGTGGTGACGTCAAAGGCGCGTGTTTTACCCATTGGTGTTATCCTTGGACGAGACCCGTGTATAGACAATCAGTGACACCAGAACGACGAGCAGCAACAAGGTGGACAGTGCCGCCCCCAAAGGCCAGTTCTGGCCTTGGCCAAATTGCAATTCAATAAAGTTGCCAATCATCATATTCTTGCCACCGCCTAAAACGCGGGGCGTGACATAGGCGCCAAGGCTGGGAATGAACACAAGAATGGACCCAGCCACAATGCCCGGTTTGATGATGGGAAGGATCACCCCGCGCAAGACCTGCCACCGCGAGGCATAAAGATCATACCCGGCCTCGATCAGTCGGAAATCGAAGCGGTCGATGGCGGCATAAAGCGGCAAAACCATCAACGGCAGATAGACATAGGTCATCCCGATTAGGACGGCGGTGTCGGTGTACAAAATCTGGATCGGCTCGGAGATCAGGCCAAAGTGGGTGAGGAATGTGTTCAGGATCCCCTGGTTCCGGATCACCTCCATGATCGCAAAGGTACGGATCAGCAGGTTTGTCCAAAACGGAACGGTGATCAAAAACAGCCAGAATGCCCGCGATCTGGCTGGGCGGGTGGCGATGAACCAGGCGGTGGGTAGGCCAAAGCCAAAGGTGATGATCGTCGTCGCTATGGACAGTTTGATTGACCGCCAAAAGATCGACAGGTTCGCGTCGGCAAGGCTGATTGTCTGGTCAAAGATATCCCGCTCAAACAGAACGCGGAACCAGCCTTCGCCGGATAAAATCCAGCGAACACCGGAATAGTCGCCTTTTTCAAGCACGGAATATATGGCGACGATCAGCAAGGGGCCGCTTGCCGCGACGATTAAAAGGATCAGGGCGGGTGCCGACAAAAGCCAGCCATCGACCCCTTTGCTGCGCGGGGCTTTGCGCCCTGTCTCGGGGCGGCTCATGATTTCAACACCTGCACGGCGCGGGCATCGATTGCGACGCCCACTGTATCACCGACATCAAATGTGGCTGTCGACTTTGACTGAATGCGTGCCACCAGCGGGCTGCCGTCTTTCAGTTCAATCGTATAATGTGTGTCGGTGCCCATATAGGTGGCGTCGGTGATCTTGCCGCTCATGTCGGCTTGGGCCGATGTCACGCTGACCTGTTCGGGGCGGATGGCCAGGGTCACGGGACCTGTTTCACCCTCCAGTGGCACGGCCAGCAGATCGCCGGTGCCAATCCGCACCTGATGGTCCTCAACGCTGCCCTCCAGAAAATTCGTCTCGCCGATAAAATCAGCTACAAACCGTGTGGTGGGACGGTCATAAATATCGTGCGGCGTGCCGACCTGCAAAAGCGCACCGGCCGACATGACGCCGATCCGGTCTGACATGGTCAGCGCTTCTTCTTGGTCATGGGTCACAAAGATAAAGGTAATCCCGGTTTCGGCTTGCAGACGTTTCAATTCGCTTTGCATTTCCTTGCGCAGCTTTAGATCCAGCGCCGACAGCGGCTCGTCCAGCAACAGCACCTGCGGTTCGGGGGCAAGCGCGCGGGCCAGGGCCACCCGTTGTTGCTGCCCACCGGACAGTTGCTGTGGCAGGCGGTTGGCGAAATCCTCAAGCTTGACCAGAGCCAGCACACGGTCGACGGCCTGCGCCACATCTGCCGCTGCGGCACCGCGCATTTTCAGGCCAAACCCCACATTCTGCGCAACGGTCAAATGGGGGAACAATGCATAGGATTGGAACACCGTATTGACCGGGCGCTGATAGGGCGGGTCATAGGTGATGTCTGTACCTGACAAATGAATAGAGCCTTTGGTGGGCGTCTCGAACCCTGCGATGCACCGTAGCAATGTGGTTTTTCCGCAGCCCGATGGGCCAAGCAAGGTAAAGAACTCACCTTTCTTAATGCTGATCGAAACATCGCCAAGTGCGGTGACAGCGCCTGCGCCTGACCCGTAAATCTTACCGACATTGCGGGCATCAATTGCGATATCTGTGTTCACTTAAGTTTCCCCTGTTTCGGCCTTTACCGTGGTCCTCGGCTCGTCACTAAGCAAGATAATCTGCAAGCATCTTGGGTTTTTGATGTGCCCAAGGTGATGCCTGCTCAAGTTCTGCGCAAAGGGCGATCAGCGTCGCGTCATCGCCAAAGGGTGCAGCCAGATGAACGCCGACGGGCAGGCCATCATCCGTCCAATGCAGGGGCACCGATGCGGCGGGTTGGCCGCTGGCATTAAACGCGGCGCAGAACGGTGAATATTCAAACACGCCCCCCGGCCCGACGCGGTAATTTTCATAATCTTCGCGGTCATGGATGAACCGCCCGACAAGGGCCGGGGGCTGCGCCAAGGTCGCGGAGAGGATGATATCAATCCCATCAAATGCCGCCGCCATCTGGCGGCCATAGGCGTGGACTTTGTTGACCGCCGCCAGATAGGCCGCGCCCGAGATTTCGCCTGCATATTTCAATGCCCCGCGCGCAATACCCTGAATGTCACCCTGCTGCAGATCTCGTCCCTTAGACTTGAGCGTGTTTTCGATCCAAAGCGCGGTGCCGCAGGCGACGATCTTGGTCCAGGCATGCATCATCCCGTCGTGGTCCGCCTTGGGGCAGGCGGGGGTCACATGATGGCCAAGGTCTGCCAATATCTTTGCGGTCTTGTGCACGGCCTCTTGGCACGCCGGGTCAATGGCCTCGCCGGTAAATGTCGTATCGCACAGCGCAATGCGCAGGCGGCGCGGCGGGCGTGTGATGGCTTGGCTATAGCTCATCTCCATCGCGGGGGCCGCATAGGGGGCACCGGCGTCAGGGCCAGCGCAAGCATCCATCATCGTCGCATTGTCACGCACTGAGCGGGATAGAAACCCGTCAATCGCCATGCCCCCCCACCCCTCGCCCGAGGCGGGGCCGTCGGGAAAGCGCGCGCGGGTCGCCTTGAACCCGAACAATCCGCAGCTTGAGGCAGGGATGCGTACCGAGCCACCCCCATCAGACCCGTGCGCTATCGGCACGATGCCCGCCGCCACCGCGGCACCTGACCCGCCGGATGATCCACCGGATGTGTGCGACAGGTTCCATGGATTGCGCGTCGGGGCACCGTAAACGCTCGATTCAGTGACCGGGCCAATGCCACCTTCGGGGGATGTGGTGCGTCCAAACGTTACGACGCCCGTGTTGCGCATGCGGTCGTAAATCGCGCTGTCGTAGGAATAGACCGTGTCTTTCAGCAAATTGGATCCGCTATGAGACGGGAAATCTTTCGCCTCGGCCCCTAGGTCTTTCATCAAGAACGGCACGCCCTTGAGCGGGCCGTCTGGTAGGCCTGCTTTGATCGCCTTACGCGCGGTTTCTTCTTGTAGCAGGACAACGGCATTCAGCTGCGGATTAAACGCCGCAACCCGCGCTAACGCATCGTCCAGCAATTCATCGGCAGACGCGGCACCTGTGGCGATTTGGTGGGCCAGATAAGTTGCGTCTTCTTGAACTGTCCTGTCCATTTATAAAATTCCTAGGGGGGCAGTTCAGCACTCAGGCCGCGCCCAACGTGAATAAGTAAGGTTAGCTTAGGATGATGGGGATCAAACACAATACACGTTTTGAGAACTGAACCGATCTGCGGAAACCGTTATTGGTGTTAGACTCGTAAGCCGGGCCAATCTGAATTCACGCCCCGGATCAGGCGTGCCTATTGCAGCCCTATTGAGAATCGTGGTGAATGCATGATCGCAGCTGACGCCGCGACCCGCCTTCGGAGAAGTACCTTGGATGAGTTTGATTATGTAATCGTTGGCGCAGGGTCGGCAGGGTCCGTTTTGGCCAACCGGCTGACGCAATGCGGCAGGTTCAGCGTGCTGTTGCTAGAGGCCGGCGGGTCAGATTTGAACCCTTGGGTTCAGGTGCCCATCGGCTATGGCAAAGTGTATTACGATAAGCGGGTGAACTGGAAATACACGACCGAACCGGTGCCTGGTCTTGGTGACCAGCGGTCCTATTGGCCGCGGGGCAAGGTGCTGGGGGGATCAAGTTCGATCAACGCCATGGTCTATGTGCGCGGCCACCCCCGCGATTACGCAGAATGGAATGCGGTGGCCCCCGGATGGGGTTGGGATGACATCGCCCCGATCTTTCGCCGCATGGAAGACTGGGATGGCCCGCCAAGTGATGCGCGAGGGGTGGGCGGCCCCTTGGCCGTGCATGACGTCACCGACGAAGTACACCCGTTGACCCGAACCTATCTTGAAGGTGCCGCGCAGGCGGGTATCCCGACCAACCGCGACTATAACGGCTCCAAGATGGAAGGCGCTGCCTGTTATCAGATCACGACCAAAGGCGGCTATCGCGCCTCGGCATCGCGCAGCTATCTGAACCCTGCCAAAAAACGCGGAAACCTCGAACTGCGCACCAAGGCGCATGTCACGCGGGTGCTGTCAGAGGGGACACGCGCGACGGGCGTTGAATACAGGCGAGGCGGTCAAACGCACAAGGTGCGGGCAAGGGCCGAGGTGATCCTATGCGGTGGTGCGATCAATTCGCCGCAATTACTGCAACTATCTGGTATTGGGCCCGCGGCTGTCCTACAGCGCCACGGGATCGACGTGGTGTCTCACGCGTCGCAAGTTGGCCGCAATCTTCAGGATCATCTGGGCAGCGATAACCTCTATATCTCCCGCGTGCCGAGCCTGAACCAAGAGCTGGGCCCACTGCTGGGCAAGGTCAAAGCCGCGACGCGCTATGCGATCTCGCGCAAAGGCCCGCTGTCGCTGAGCCTTAATCAAGGGGGCGGTTTTGTACGCCTGTCGGAAACCTCGGACGGGCCGGATTTGCAGCTGTACTTTTCCCCCGTCAGCTATACCCGCGCGCCGGTTGGCGTCCGGCCTTTGATGAACCCCGATCCGTTTGCGGGCTTCTTGATGGGGTTCAACCCCTGCAAGCCAACTAGCGTCGGACACCTGCAGATCAAATCACCCGATCCCATGGATGCCCCCGAAATGCATCCCAACTATCTGGATACGGAATACGACTGCGCCATGATGCTGGCAGGCACCAAACTGATGCGCGACATCGCCGGAACTGCCGCGATGAAATCTGTCATCGAAAACGAGCTTTATCCGGGGCCGGATGTGGTCACCGACGCAGATATCTTGGCGTATAACCAGCAAAAAGCGTGGACCGTTTTCCACCAGTGTTCGACCTGTCGCATGGGGAGTGACCCCGCCACATCCGTTGTGGATCCGCGCCTTAGGGTGCATGGCATTCAAGGGTTGCGTGTCGCGGATGCGTCGATCTTTCCAACAATCCCGACTGGCAACACCAACGCGCCTGCCATCATGGTGGGGGAAAAAGCGTCCGATATCATTCTCTCCGACGCATAGCGATAAAAAGGGCACCAGATGCAGCTGAAATCGATCGAGACATTCACCACCCCCGATGTCGGCTTTGTGCGCGTCACAGCCCAGGACGGATCGCAAGGCTGGGGGCAGGTGTCGACCTATCATTCCGACATCACCTGTCAGGTTTTGCACCGGCAGGTGGCACCACATCTGCTGGGGCAAGACACCACCGATCTGGATGATCTGCTCGATATCGTGGCCGAGCGTGAACATAAATTTCCGGGCTCGTATCTGCGCCGCGCGATGGCGGGCGTGGACACAGCGATCTGGGATCTGCGCGGCAAACAGCAGGGCAAATCTGTGGCCGAATTGCTGGGGGGCACCCCCGGTTTGATCCGCGCATATGCGTCCTCGATGAGGCGCGACATCACCCCCGAGAACGAAGCCACACGTCTAAAGCATCTGCGCGACACCCAAGGGTTTGACGCCTTCAAAGTACGCGCCGGTGCCGAGGTCGGCCGCAACAAGGACGAATGGCCCGGCCGTACAGAGGAGATCATCCCGACAATTCGCCGCGAACTGGGTGATGACGTTGATCTGCTTATTGATGCCAACAGCTGCTATTCCCCCGACCGCGCGATTGAGGTCGGACATATGTTGCAAGGCAACGGTTTCACACATTTCGAGGAGCCTTGCCCCTATTGGGAGTTGGAGCAAACCAAGCAAGTCACCGAGGCCCTTGATATCGACGTGACCGGCGGAGAGCAGGATTGCGACCTGCCGACATGGAAACGGATGATCGATATGCGCGCCGTTGATATCGTGCAGCCCGATATCCTGTATCTGGGCGGGATCAGTCGCACGCTTAGGGTGGTGAAAATGGCAGCAGCCGCTGGTCTACCCGTTACCCCGCATTGCGCGAATTGGTCGCTGGTAACATTGTTCACCATGCACCTGCTGAGGGCGATCCCGAATGCGGGCAAATATCTGGAGTTCTCGATTGAGGGGCCGGATTACTATCCGTGGCAATATGACCTATTTGTCGAAAACCCCTATGCGATCAAGGACGGACAAGCCTGTGTCACAGACGCGCCCGGCTGGGGCGTTGAAATCTCGCCAGAATGGCTTGCCCGCTCAGCCTATCAGATCAGCGAACTGGAATAGGACGCAGTTCAGGTTTCAAGCAGCATCGGTGGTACGAGGGACCCAAAATGCACGCCTATAATCTACGTCAGCCCTTGGCCGTTCAGTTGGAAGCCCGAATGAAATTGGCTTTTTGAAATTAATGTAACAATTTTGAAAAAATCCGCAAAAACCGCCTTGCAGCCCGCGCTCAACAGAGATAGCACACCCCTGCGGGATGGAGCAGTCCGGTAGCTCGTCAGGCTCATAACCTGAAGGTCGTAGGTTCAAATCCTACTCCCGCAACCAACTTTAGCGAACTTTCGCTTTCAGCAAGGCCCGCCTCTCCGGCGGGCCTTGCTGCGTTTATGATCTGCAACAGTTTGCGGCGCAGTTCGAGATGGTGAACCTTCTCGTCAGCGTCCCAATCAACCGACACTGTATCAACCAAGCTGTGCAGTTCCTCGCTAGCGGGGCCTGATACCTCTTCGTCTTGCAGGGTTGCCACAATGTCTTCGACATAGGCTCGGTAAAGGGCAGGCAGATCGGTAGGCAAGGTGATCGGTTCTGGTGTGAGTGCGGTGCGTTTCGCGCGGGCTTCGTTTAACTCTGCGTCTACTTTGTTAAGCTGTGCGACAATCGGGGAGGAAAAATCGCCATCCTCAACCGCCTTCATCAGGTTTACGTGCCTTGTCTCCAGCTTGCGGATGTTCTGGTCGTGAATGCGTAGCATATCCTCACGCTCCTTCTCGGCGGCTTTCATACGCGCCAGAAACTTCGCCCGGAACTCGGCATAGGCTTCGTCTTGCATCAGCCCGGTTTTGAGGCCTGAGAGGATTGAGATGGCCGCATCCTGTTCTTTCAAACCTGGCATTCCGGTGCAGATGGCCGCGCCTTTTTCTTTGGCATTGGCGCAGTAATGGCGCCGCGCCTTGCCGCTCCCCGCGATGGTAAGATTGCCGCCGCATTGCCCGCAAGACAGCAGGCCGGAGAGCAGATCCTTGCGACGTCGCATTCCTTGAGCCACGGATAGACCGTTGGGGTCGCTTGCCGCTTGTTTGGTTCGTAGGCTTTCTTAGGTAGTCTGGCGCTCCTTTGCGGACTCCCAGACAGACTGTTCGACAATCCGGAGTTCCGGGACCTCAAACGTGATCCAGTCTTCCTGTGGGTTCAGCCGCGAGACCCGTTTGCCAGTCTCAGGATGTTTGGAATAGCGCAGCCGATTCCAAACACGCCGTCCAATGTAGAGCTCATTATTCAGGATGCCGGTACCGCGTTCACGATTGTCGTTGATGGTGGTCTGCCTCGGCTTTGTTGCACAAATCCCGTCAGGGATTCACTGCGTGAATCCAGTATGATAGCTGGAAGGCATGAGCAGTTGGGCACCCACGAGATACAAGGCCCGAATTGGTCGTCATATAATGATAGCTTGAGGCAGCGCGGATCGTTAGCGATCTGGTTTGATCCTGAGATGACTTGGGCACCGCCGCCGACCGGCAGGCGTGGTCGCCAATGCAAGTTCAGCGATGCCGCGATCCAGACCTGTCTGACCATGAAAGTTTTGTTTGGGATGCCCTTGATACAAACAACCGGCTTTGTTCAG
>NZ_FPAJ01000005.1 GCF_900116285.1 Sulfitobacter marinus
CGCAGCATCGGTCAAATTAGGGCTCCTTTCGGTCCTCAGATGCAACGCAGCATCCGGTGATATACTGCTTTAGTCAACGTCGGGTTGTCGTTGTGGGAGGGCATGGCGGATCGGAGGATCAGTCATGGAAACACCAAACCTACCAGCCATTCGCGCACTTCGCCCCGCTTGGAACAAGGGTCGTATCGTTGGTCAGAAACGGCCTTTGAAGCCTCAACACGTTTGGGCGATC
Source organism: Sulfitobacter marinus (assembly GCF_900116285.1). GTDB lineage: Bacteria > Pseudomonadota > Alphaproteobacteria > Rhodobacterales > Rhodobacteraceae > Sulfitobacter > Sulfitobacter marinus. The sequence continues at coordinate 233 of NZ_FPAJ01000005.1, forward strand.
AGGGTTCGTCTAGAACTATCAGAGAACCATCGCGACCTCGCGCTGTTTAACATGGCGATCGACAGCAAGCTGCGCGGCTGTGACCTGGTGAAGATGAAAGTCGTCGACGTCATGGCGTCGGGTCAGATCAAGGAACGGGCATCGGTGTTACAATGCAAGACACAGAAACCTGTGCGATTTGAGATATCCGAAGGCACACGCGCCTCGGTCGAAAAGTGGATGGAAGATGAGCTCATGGTTGGCTCGGAGTACCTTTGGCCGGGTCGGTTCCATGAACGCCTGCACATCTCGACACGCCAGTATGCGCGGATCGTCCGCGACTGGGTCACATCAATCGGCCTAGACGCGAGTGCATATGGCACGCATTCGATGGGGCGGACAAAAGTGACCCAGATCTACAAGAAGACCGGCAACTTGCGGGCAGTTCAGCTTCTCCTCGGGGACACGAAGATGGATAGCACGGTGCGATACCTTGGCGTTGAACTTGAAGATGCGCTGGCAATCGCGGAGGCCATTGAAATCTAGCAATTTCCGGGTCGCCTTCGCGGGCGACCCATTCCTGCCGTTCGACCTCAGCCCTGAACGCTGCGGATGCAGCCCGTTTTCTGGACATTCGCTGCAGCCGCAAAATCAGCTGGGAGTAAATTCACAGTTCGCCGGACAAACCGGGCTTTGGTTGCAGCTGCGCCAAAGTCAGCTTTCGGTTGGTCGGCTAGAAGCGGTCGCTTTCGCAAGTGACTGAAAAACATGTGCCACGGTACCAACCAGTTTGCGCAACAAGATTTACCAAGCCTTCCATTCAACGCGAGTGCTGTCATTCTTTGTTTGCCAAAAAGATCTCCTCAATGGTCAAACCAAAATACCCAGCGATGATGAATGCCAGCTGAAGGCTAGGATCATATCGTCCACGCTCAAGGGCATTCACGGTCTGCCGAGAGACGCTTAGACTTTCCGCGAGCTCTGCTTGCGATCGACCGCTTAGTTGTCGAAGTTCCCGTATGCGACTTTTCATCCGAAACGCAACCGACCGATCATAACGCCGACAAACCAGAGAGCTGCCATCAACGGCCAGATGGCAAACATCGAGATTCTTGGAAAGCCCACAGCCTCAAGGAAACCATATGAAAACGTTATGAGTGCCGTCCCCACAAAGGAAAGGGCAAGCGCTTCGAATTGTAATTTCCTTTGCATCTCGTCCAGCTTACGAATGGCAAAGATGCAGACACCACAAATGAATGCTGCAGGTAGCATTGGGATCAGAACAACCACTATTCGAACCAGTTGGCTATCAACACCTTGGTCGAGTAGAGCATTGGAAATGAACAAGGCGGATGCATAGGCAGTCAAGCCGACGATCATCAATAAAAATTTGGGCATCAGGAGCCTCCATTTGTAAAGCACGCTTTACATTGCATCGGAATCTCACTGATGTAAAGCCACCTTTACATCATGTTTTGCTGCGCTCGGAATGTCTTGCCCACAACTCTTGGCAAAGCTTGCTTAGATCTGTCACAAAACCGGCCGGAATTTGAGAATCGGACATTCGCGCGCACTGCAGCATCTGACTAAATGGGCTCTCTGCCGCCATTAGATCGACCGCAGCATGTTCGCTTGCAAGGTCGCCCCCCGTCACGCACGGCCCTTTGCGGACCTTGGTCATTCGATTGGGATGCCGCAGTCGCAGCCCGCTTTTCCGACGTTGTCATACCAGCGAGGCTGGAATGAGTGCGGTGGTGATTGAAATTGTTGCACCACGTCTCGTCCACCTCTTGAAACACGACCGCCCCACAATAACCCCAGATTGTTTATCGAAATCCATATGCACCCTTTGCGTTAGTGCTTAGCGCGCGCAAAATTTCCTATTTGCATTGGGAGTTTACAAAATGGATCGGCATTGGGGTGTTCAGTTAAAAAAGGCGATTTCGAAACGAGGATATAACAAATTCACCGCTCTTGCTGCAGCGCTGGACGTAAGTGAGAGCACCATCTCAAGATGGGCCGCTGGCGAAAGTATTAGCATTGAGAATGCGATCAAGCTTTGTAATGAAATGGATATCTCTATGGACTGGTTGTTTCGGTCCGCAGAGCGTCTTGAGGCCGCGCACTCGGATCCTCCAGCGAGTGGGAGTCTGGCCGAACTTCCAAAATTCCTTAATGAGCTACCCGAAGATGCTCTGGAGCATCTAAGAAAATTCATTTTAAGCCTTAATTTCCGACAGTAATTGCGCGTGGCGCAAACGAAAGCCCGCATTCTTGCGTATCGCGGAAGCTGCATACGGTTACGAAAACTCAACCTAAAAGATAACCTCAAAGTGCCTAGCGGATGGTCCGTTGGCATAAAGAAGAGGAAACCGAAATGAACACTAAAGCAAACCTAGACGTGAAACTTGATGGGAACCTTAACAAGTTCTATCAGGACGCGCGCGACGACATCACAAAACTGATTGGGGGCGCAGCCATTAAAGCCGCTGTGATCTTTAACAACTCACCCAACCCTGTAACATTTTTCGTCTACAACTACAGTGATGGGATCAACTTGGTACCGGCACAAAAAGTACTGGTTGCGCCGGGTCATCAGGGAATCGTCGCTGCATCAGGTGTCTACTTCAAAATCCACCCGAATAACAACCGGAAGGCTGAGTTTCTGGTAGAGCCGAAACAGGCGTATGTTTTCCATGGCTATGGCAAGGTGGAGCCCGTCGGGAGTTAATCTCATACAGAACGAGTGCAGTTGAACATTACGCTGCTCTCTCTTCAATCTGGGTCCATATCATACACTCAAATTGTCGAAGAGCCGCAGTTCCAGCAGAGCTGTTTAAAACGCTCCTCTGATGCCTACATTCGACGCGCGCACCCAAGATAAGGTGCGGTGCTGAGACCGTTCAAACTGCGGCTCTGCAATCACCATAAAATCCAGGCTGGCGGCTAATAATCGCCAGTCATCTTCCCAAGGCCGCAGCATCCGTTGTTGGTCAGCGCTCCCCCTATGACTTGGGGCGCATTTCATCCTCAAACAAAAGGAAAAATCACATGAGACACTACAAGATCCATACTAAACTGGTTGTTGCTGCTTTTGCAGCCAGCGCGGCAATTGCAAGCAGCAGTTCAGCCCAGGTTTTTCACGGCGTTCGGGCTCACGACAATGGTGTTGTCCTCTGGGAACATGACGCTAACAATTTTGGCGTTAGTGCTGGGGGCCAGCCGAAACCTGGACTGTCCTTCTATGACAGCATGGAAGCTGTAGATATTGAATTGCGCGGACAGCCTGACTGCTACATTAGAGTTATGCTCCCTAATCCTAGACAAAATGATCTTTCAGTTGGGCAAAACGTAAATATCCAACTCCAAATTACGCATGGTGGAGTACGCCAAAACTTCAATGCAAATTTCCCATGGCAGATCATAAATGACAACATTCCACCTGGTCACTGGAGTATTTTGGGCGCAACTATTCTTGCTAATATTCTCCCAAATTTTGATTATAGCAATAATCTAGCAAGCAAAGTGGCAGCAGAAGGATTCCGATACCTCGCCCAAAATGATCCCCAAGTTACGGTCATCCCAGGAACAAATCCTAATTGTGCAGCGCAGTAAAGAGGTTAGCCCTCACAGTCGCTAAACATTTACCGCTGGATCGACTGGTCCAGCGGCATTCTGACGATGTTTCCCCGTCCGTTTCAGTCCTATCGTCAATCTCATTTACCATAGGTAATGCTATCACATGAGCCGCCTCATGCCCTGATGGCGGTTCCGCGCCGCCCCCATATCTGGGCCCAAGAATCTGCGATTGGGATATCCGAAAAATCACATCCGACCGCTGCAAGGTTTTCATTTCTTTTACCATGAGTGACGGTGTCTCGGTATTTGCCATCGACCCTGTCACCCAAGCGCCAAGTCGAGAGCGCTGCGTGAACATGCAATCGAGTTCTTTAGCGTTCAGTTATGTAGCACCTTCTGAAAGCCGGCAAGCGAGTGTCTGCATTGTGAAACCTAATAATTTCCTGATGCGCCGCGGCGAACGTCCCGCATTCGCCCTTGGTGTTGATCGACAAGAACCGTCCTTAGTGCCGCCGACATGAACGGCCCAGAACGGACCTTGGGGCCGCGGGCAAGGAACGTCTCCTTCAGAGACTTTTCGGCTGACTATAAAACACAAGCTTTCCCGCTACGATCTTCACCGACTAAACCAAGTGCTTACCGATATGCGTTACCGGTACCGCGCGGAATTCGGTGACGGCAAACATTTAGTACTTCTTACCTTTGAATAACCCATTGCTTGAAGTTAACATCTAAGGTGCCACACTGCGCGAGGATCAGGTCGCGAGACTGGTATGGGCCCGCATCGTCGATTGTTTCCGCAACGGTGACGCATTGCGCGGGGTCCGAGGCCAAACTCATCTCCATGCTCGCGTCGTCATAAACAAACTGCTGTGCGGGATCGCCCTCGTCACAAGAAACCAGACCAAATGGGTTTTCGGCATTCTCCGGGTCATTATACGCCATGCATAGACCATCATAGGTCGCCGACGCGATCATGCCCGTCTCTGCCGCATAGGTGAAGAACACGTCGTCTCCTTCCGGTTTGCATGAATGGGCGTGAAGCTGATCGCTCAACTCTCGTCCTTCAGTATCGATGCACCAGCCGAGTGACGCTTCCTCGTCAAGGTTATCGGCAAGATGAATGACGGGCCCGTCGGTCTGAAGGGTTGGTGCCTCCGCATGGGCTGACAATGGGATGCTTTGGCCCAATACGATCAGCGCGGCAAAGGCAAGGTTTGAGTTCGGAAATCTCATAGCTCACCCCTTTGAGAACTGTTGTTGAAAGGTACGAATTCGTTCTGCATTGACGCCTTGGTCACTGCGCCCGACCCGTGAAACGCCGCGCATATCCACGCGGCTACCGTTCTCGGCAGGGGTAATCGCAACGACAACGTCATCGGCAAAATAGAAGACAGAGGTGCGCGCGGTGGCCTCGAACCGATGGCGGCCCGGGTCAGTCGCGACGATTTCCCACCCCATTTCACCAGCCACGTCCAGCGCCCGTTCAAAGGCGGCATCCGCGCTCAGTGTTGTCTGAAGCGGCGCGATATCGGGATAGGCCGTCGCTTGCAGGTCAGCCACCTCTGCACCACCGTATTCCAGGGTGTTCTTCGCACCCGCACGGGTCTCATTCAGCACCTCAAAGGCTGGAGGATTGGCCGTGTTGGTCGTGATGTCGTGAATTGGTGCAGCGCGTGGTTGGGGGTTCACGGTGCTTGAGATGAGAGGAAACAGGATCCCCAGTCCAAGCAGCGCGACCACGCCGCCGACCGCAGCCCAACCCTTTTCGCCCCGGCCAAAATGGATGGCCAAAGCGATCAGCCCCGCGCTGAAGATGCCCGCCCCGATTGCGTTGAAGTAGCTCCGGTAAAGCCCGAACCCTATGATCGGCTCCCAAAGCCCCAACCGCGCCCCGAACAAGATCAGTGTGACGCAGATTACACCTGCGACGGCAATCAAGGCTGCAATTTTTCCAGTATGTTTCATGTCTTCGGCCTTTCACGACCAGCGTTAATATTTGCTTAATTACTCGGCTGACCAGTCACGGCCGCCCCCGCTCCGGTCGCGATCTTCAACGTGGCCCAAGCCTGCGCCGCTTCATTCGTGGCGGAGGCCGCCGAGATCCTTGCGGCATTGGTATTTCGGTCAGTTTCCAGGAGGTTCAACAGCGTGATGGCACCGTTCCGATAGTTTTCCTGCGCCAATGACAGCGCACGACTGTAGTCGCTGGCGGCAGTTCTCAGCAGTTGCGCTCTCTGCCGCGCCCGCGACAGGTTGGACTGTGCCACCTGAACATCCTCAACCGCTTCGTTGATTGAGGCCCGCCAAGCGATCTCGGCCTGTCGCGCGACAGAGAGTTGCGCGTCACGGCTGGCTTTCAAGAGACCCTGATTGAATACGGGTAGAGACAATTGCGGCCCGAAACTCCACGCGTCCGTGGCGTCCGTCCGGCCTACCGTACCGGACAGAGACAAAGCAGGGTAAAGCGCGGCTTCAGCGACGCCCACCTTGGCAACAGCAGCGGCCAAACCGGCTTCGGCACTGCGCACATCGGGGCGATTGCGCAGCAAATCAGCTGGTACGCCGGTGCGCGCCCCCCCCGGGCTGGAGAGTTGGGGGGCTCCTTTTTGCATCTGCGCCTTAATCGGACCCGCCGGTTCGTTCAGCAATGTCGCGATGGCATAGACGTTCGCGTCAAACAGGGCGGCGAACTGCGGCAGATCAGCCCGCGCTGTCGAAAGCAAAGCCCGCGCTTCAGCAACTTCGTATTCCGTTGCTGCTCCCGCATTAAACTGGCTGCGAGTGATGTCCACCGTCTCTTCGCGCGTGGCGATTGCGGTGCGCGTCAAGGCCATCGCCTCTTGATAATAGCGCGCATCGGAATAGGCCGCGATCAGTTCGGCCAGCCAAGCAAGACGCGTAGTTTCCTCCTCGGCGCGGGCTGCAGTAAGAGAGGCGACAGCAGCCTCGCGCTCGCGCCGGATGCCGCCGAACAGGTCGATCACCAGCGAAGCGCCCAGAGACCCGCTTTTGACGGTACTTGTACCGCTTGTTGCGTCACCGCCGGAGTTCGTCACCGATCCGGTCAGCGATCCGTCCGCCGCTGCATTGACCCCGGTTTTGCGCAACTCGGCCTGTGCCTGGCGTATCCTCTCGCCCGCAGCGATCACATCAAGGTTCTGGGCAAGGCCCCGGGCAACGAAACCTGTAAGGATCGGGTTTTTGTAGTTCCGCCACCATTGCTGGATGGCGACCGCCCCGATTTCTTCCGCATTGCCACCGACAAAACGGCTTTCCATAGCCATTTCGGGGCGCTGATAATCAGTGCCGACAGCACAGCCAGCGACAAGAAAACCCAGTACGAGATAGTAAGGTTTCACTGAGCTTTCTCCACTCGCTTACGGAATATTTCTGTTGTTCGGATTACGGCGACGTAGAAGACCGGCACCATCACGATCCCGATGACCGCCGAAAAGAGGATCCCGCCGAGCATCCCCGTACCGATGGATTTTTGCGCATTGGCCCCGGCCCCGGATGCCAATACCAGCGGCATGATGCCGAAACCAAAGGCAAGAGATGTCATCAAGATGGGACGCAGACGTTGACGCGCTGCCATGACGGTGGCTTCCAGCAACGCTTTGCCTTCGGCCCGAAGGGATTCCGCAAATTCGACGATCAGAATAGCATTTCGCGCCGCAAGGCCGATCGTGGTAAGCAGGCCTACTTTGAAATAGACGTCGTTCGACTGTCCGAAATACCACGTCGTCACAAGCGCGCCCAGAATACCCACTGGCACGGAAAGCATTACCGCAAAGGGCACGGCCCAGCTTTCGTAGAGGGCGGCGAGGCAGAGGAAGACAACCAACGCCGAGATCGTATAAAGAGTGGCTTCCTGATCACCGGACAACCGTTCTTGATAGCTTAACCCTGTCCAAGCCGAGGCATAAGATCCGTCCAGATCTGCGGTAAGTTGTTCCATCACCTCCATCGCGTCGCCCGAACTGATACCCGCTGCCGCTTCGCCAGAAAGCTCCAACGCGCGGGTGCCGCCATAGCGCGACAGCTTGGGCGTGATGGTTTCCCATTCACGGCTGACAAAGGCCGACAGCGGCACCATTTCCGAACTGTTGTTGCGCACATACCAGTGGTCAATGTCATCGGGCTGCATGCGCCAGTCTGCCCCGCCCTGCACAATGACCTCGCGCAGGTTGTTGCCCAGCGGGAAGTCATTGACATAAGTGCCAGAAAACACGGTCGCGAGCATGGTGTTCACGCTCGACAAAGACACCCCCAAAGCTTCAGCTTTCTGCTGGTCGATACGCAGTTTCAACGAAGGCTCCGTCGCCGCATCATTGCCGCGCAGATTGGTCACGCGACCGTCGGCAAGCCCCGCCGCAACCAGTTGATCTGCCGCCTCGCTTAGCGCTTCCTGACCCGCGCCTGACTGATCCACGAGGTACATCGCAAAGCCCGAGGACGTTCCCAGTCCCGGAATGGCAGGTGGTTGGAGGACAAAGATGCTGCCCAGACGGGATTGGAAGAACTTCCCGTTTGCCCGCATCATCAGATCGGCCGCATCAAGACCGGGACGCTCTTCATAGTCCTTGAGCCTGATGAACATCATCCCGTAGTTCTGACCTGACCCCCCGAAACTGTATCCGACGTTGGCAAATACGCCATCAACCATCTCAGTCTCTTCGGTCAGCAAATACTGCTCGATCTGTTCAATCGTGTTGGCCGTTTGCTGGACTGTTGATCCCTGAGGCAGTTCGATCATGGTCATAAGGACGCCCTGATCTTCGGTCGGCAGGAACGACGACGGCAGACGGTCGTAGACCCAATAGGCGCCAAAGCCGACAAGGAGCAATACCACCACCATACGGAAAGGCCGCATGGACAACCGCCCGACAACCGAAGCATAGCCACCCGTCAGCCGGTCAAGGCCGCCATTGAACCACCGCAGCGGAAGCAGAGGCTTCTTGTCATGGTTCGGTTTGAGAAGCTGCGCGCACATCGCAGGCGTCAGGATCAGCGCAACGAAAAGCGACAGCACCATCGCCGAAATGATCGTGACCGAGAACTGCTTGTAGATTACCCCGGTCGATCCGGACATGAACGCCATCGGCAGGAACACCGCGGACAGCACCATCACGATCCCGACCAGCGCGGGTGAGATTTCGCCCATGCTCTTTTCCGTCGCCGCAACGGCATCGAGTCCTTCTTCCTCCATGACCCGCTCTACATTTTCGACCACGACGATCGCGTCATCGACAAGCAGTCCGATGGCCAGCACCAGCGCGAACATCGTCAGGGTATTGATCGACATGCCGAAGGCCGACAAGACGCCGAACGTTCCCAGCAGAACCACCGGTACCGCAATGGTCGGAATGAGCGTCGCGCGCCAGCTTTGCAGGAACAGAAGGATCACCAGAAAGACCAGAAAGATCGCCTCGATCAGCGTCTCATAGACCTGGTCAATCGACTCCTCGACGAAGGGCGACGTGTCATAGGGGTATTCGACCGTCACGCCCGCCGGCAGGGCAGAGGACAGGCCATAGACCACGGCGCGCACCGCTTCGGCGGTATCGACCGCATTGGCGCCGGTGGAAAGGTTTACGGAAAAACCCGCTGCGGGATGGCCGTTGAAGCGGCTGACACTGCCATAGTCTTCCTCGGCCAGTTCGATTGTCGCGACATCGGCAAGATAGATTGCCGATCCGTCCGCATTGGTTTTCAGCAGGATGTTCTCGAAGTCCTCGACCGATTCAAGCTGGGATTGCGCGGAGAGCGACACCGTGAACTGCTGGCCTTTGACAACAGGTTGATCCCCCAGACTGCCAACGGTGACGTTGGTGTTCTGTTCGGAGACGGCCGAGGTCACATCGTTTGGGGTCAATTGGTATTGATACAATCGATCCGGATCCAACCAGATGCGCATGGCATATTCCGTCCCGAACGTGTTGACCGACCCCACGCCGTCCGTGCGCTGCACCGCATCTTGAATCGTGCTGCTCAGGATATCGCCCAGTTCGAGAGAGGAATAGCTGTCATCCTCACTGACGAGGGCGCCGACCAGCAGAATGGACGTGGTCGAGCGGGTGACGGAGATACCCAAGTTCGCCACCACATCCGGCAGTTGCGACTCCACCAGTTGCAGTTTGTTCTGCACCTGCACCTGCGCCATATCGGGGTCGATGCTGTCATCGAACGTCAGGGAAATACTGGCGGTCCCCTCATTCGAAGAGGAGGTCATGTAGGTCAGACCGTCCAGCCCCGTCATCCCGTCTTCGATGACCGTGGTGACGGAGTTCTCGACCGTTGCGGCCGAGGCTCCGGTGTAGGACGCCGTGATCCGCACCGTCGTTGGCGCGATGTCGGGATACTGGGAAATCGGCAGGCTGGTCAGGCTGTAGGCGCCGAGCAGCATGGTCGCAATGGCAAGCACCCAGGCGAAGACAGGGCGGTGAATGAAGAAGGAGGCCATGGTTCACTCCTCCACGGCTGTGGTGTCGGCATCGAGCGCAACGCCATCTTCGTTGATCGTCACGGCGACCGGTGTCACCGCCTGTCCCGCGCTCAGCGACAAGAGACCGTCCACGATTAATTGGTCCCCTTCGCTCAATCCCTCGCGCACGATCCACGCGTTCTGATAGGTGCCGTCATCTTCAAGCGTCACCTGTTCTGCCTTGCCGTCTTCACCGATAACATAAGCAGTCAGTTTACCTGAGTTGCCACGCGTCGCCGCACGTTGCGGAACAAGGTAGGCTTGCATCGTGCCAAGCACGATTTCCCCACGCACAAACATGCCGGGAAGGATGATGTGATCAGGGTTGTCAAAGGTAAAACGGATGGTCACGGTTCCGGTTGAGGTCGACACATTGTTGCCGGGCGTGACCAATTTGCCCGTGCCGCGAAACACGTCGCCGTTTTCCAGCGTCAGCGTTGCCTCAAGGACGTCGTTCTGCGTGAGAGTGCCTTCGGAAATGCCCTTGCGAAAGGACAGGATCCGCGCGCTGGCTTCCATCATATCCACATAGATCGGATCAGAGGTGACAATGCTGGTCAGGGCGTCGGTCTGCCCTGCCGTGACCAAATCCCCCACGGATACAGTTGACACATCTGCACGCCCGTCAATCGGGCTGGTCAGGGTTGCCCACGACAGCTCGGTCTCGGCATACTCAAGTGCTGCCTTGTTTGCGTCGAGGGCTGCCTTTGCTTCGGCCAGGCTGGCACGCGCCACTTCGACCTCGGCTTCGGTGTAGCCGCGTCCGGCGAGTTGTTCGGCCCGGTCATAGGCCGCCTGCTTCACCGGAAAGTTGGCTTCGGCAGTGGCCAAGTTGGCACGCGCCGTCGCAACGGTCGCGAGATAGGACGAATCGTCGATCCGGAAAAGCGGGTCCCCAACCTCAAGCAATTGCCCGGGCGTGTAGAGAATTTCTTCGACCACACCGCCGACGCGCGGGCGCACCTCAACATTTTGAAAAGCAACAGCCCGCCCCGGCGCGGTAACGATACGCGGGATCTCCTGCATCTGCATTTCGATCACACCCACCTCAAGCGACCCTGCAACGGGCATCCCACCGGGAGGCCCCCCTTGCGCGCTTGCCATTGTGGCAGCCGCCCCCAACGCAATTGCTGCGCCAAACATCTTCCAAACGCTGAATTTCATGTGCTTCTCGATCCTTGACTTTTCGGCAAAATTTATGCCATCTACGCAGATATTGCACTATACGCAAGGATTTCAGTAATGACACTTTCGTTACGAGAGCGTAGACGACAGCAAACGGCGCATGACATCCAACTGGCGACATTGGATTTGGCCGTTCAAAAAGGGCTGGAGAATGTCACGACAGAGGAAATTGCCGCTGCAGCCGGCATCAGTACGCGGACTTTCTTCAACTACTATACCAATAAGGAAGCGGCTGCGGTGGGGGCACCGCCAGCCTTTACGGAAGCGGCAAAAGAAGCACTGCGCGACGGGAGCGGACCTCTTGCGGACGACCTCAAACTGTTTCTGGACCAACATGTCGCTGCACTGACCAAAGATGAACCTATTCTCAAGATGATCGGCACGGTTCTGCGTTCAAACGAAAAAGCGAGAGGCATCCTGCAGGGGTTTCTCATTATGGAGCGCAGAGAGCTTACGGAATGCCTAAGCCATCGCGTTCAAAACCCTCAAGCCGCCGCAGCACTTGCAAGCAACACAACCGACGCAGTGGGCCGAGCGATCGTCCTTTGGGAGCACGAAGAAAACCTATCCCTGAGCGCCGCGTTAGACGTGGTCTGGGAAGGAACAATCGCCGCGGCAGCCCTCTTAACGTCGACATCGTGATTTTGCCGAACGATGTATTCGGACGCTTCGAGCAAAAGGTTTACCTGCCACGGCATCCCTTTGCCGAAGGCAGTCCGAGTGCCGAATGATCAGGCGAAGGTTTCCGCCACTATTTCCTTCGCGAACCCAGCGTTCAACACCCCGCGGTTCAGCAGGCGATACCAGAACGCACCATGTATCAAGGTCGACAGTGTTTCCACGCTCCGCCCCGGCGAAAGCTCTCCGCGGTCCTGCGCCCGGCGGAGCAAAGCGGTGATCATCTGCTCCCGAGGCAGAACAAAATTTGCATGAAACGACTTGTGGAACTTTGCATCCTGCTGAGAGGCCGCGATCAGCGCGCGGAGGGTGTCCCCGTAGATGCGCAAGTGTTCGAAAATACGGATCAGGAAGTCTTCGAGCAAGGTCCGACAATCCTCTGCCCCGTCCCAAGAAGGTTCGGCGGCATAGGTGTTGGTCTGCTCAAAAACGGCTTCGAGGACAAGGTCGGCCTTCGTATTCCAGCGGTTGTAGAGCGTTTGGCGCGCCACGCCAGCCTGCTCAATGATTGCCGAAACCGAGACTTTCTCATAGCCCAGTTCCCGAACCAGACGTAGAGCCACAGCCTTCAATGCCGTGCTGGCGTCTTGATTTGCGGGCCGCCCACTTGGCCTTTTTCCCGACATGCACAGTTCCTGTTCATAGATGCAGATTAGTCCGTGATTGAAGATTAGACTGCAGTCCACTATCCGCAAGTAGACCGCAGTCCAATATTATCGCCGGAACCGAGATGTCACAGATTTTCCTTACCCCGAAACGGGCCTTTGCCGTTACCGCCACTTTGGGCCTTTTGTCCCTCTTTCCCCCATTGGCCACGGATATGTACCTCGCCGCACTTGGTGAGCTCGCGGCCTCGATGAACGCCACCCATACGGCGGCTGAACTTTCGCTTTCGATTTTCTTTCTCGGCCTCTGTTTTGGGCAGATCCTCATTGGCCCATTGACCGATACCTACGGACGCAAGCGCCCGCTTCTTGTAGGGACCGTTCTGTTCACCGTGACCTCGATTGCACTGCCGCTGATGAATGACATTGCATGGTTCAATGCCCTACGGTTCCTACAGGCAATCGGCGCGAGTGCGGGAATGGTCGTCGGGCGCGCCATGGTGAAAGATCTTTATGAGGGGCAAAAGGCCGCGAAGGTTATGACCGTGCTGGTCATGTTGCTGACACTCGGGCCCATCGCGTCACCGACGATGGGCAGCCTGCTTCTCGAAGCGTTTGGCTGGCAGTCAATCTTTGCAACGATGGCGCTTATCAGCCTCGTGGCCTTGACCCTCTCCGTGGTCACCCTGCCCGAAACCCTACCCGCTCAGGATCGCCAGCCCGCGCCCATTCGAAATGGCTTAAAAGCCGCGAAACGCCTGCTTTCGCAACGCGGGTTTGTCACGATGGCCTTGGTGGCGGGCCTTATCCCAAGCGGTATGTTTGCCTTTATCACTGGCTCATCGGGGGTATTCCAAGGGATTTTCGGGCTAAGCTCCATTGGCTTTGGCATCATGTTCGCGATCATCGCGACCGCGTTGATTATCTTTGGCCGGATCAATGGGATATTGCTCAATCGTTTCATACCAGAACAAATTCTCAAGACCGTGTTGCCGCTCTTTGCCGCGTCTACCATCCTGCTCACCTTGCTGTCTCAGACAGACTCCTTGTTGGTGTTTGTCGTGCCCCTGTGGGTTTCGATCGGCTTGGTGGGCCTGCTTTCGGCTAATGCGATTTCCCTTGCGATGGAAACGACCAAGGCCGCGGCAGGGGTGGGATCGGCGCTTCTGGGTGCGATCCAGTTCGCCCTCGCTTTCGCCGTTTCCAGCTTCGTGGCCATAGGCGGGGCGTCCACCGCCTTGCCAATGGCTCTTGGGCTCGCAATTCCAGCCAGTGCGGCATCCCTGCTGTATTTCGTTACAAGACGCTCCAGTGAGTCTGAGAATTCAAATGTGGAGCTATAGGGGCTTTGCTTATTAGGAAAAGCAGCTTGGAGACATCCTGCACACCGGACTTAACTTCCGTTTCAGCGGCGCACGGGGAGATGCCAGATACGGTAGGAACGGCAGAAAAATATCTGTTGAGGTCGGTGCCGAACCGATCACGACCTTTCTTTTGCGCTTGCAGCGAATGTCTCAGAAGTTCGCTCTCCCCCCTTCGATAGCAGTTCTTTGGACGACTGGCGCAGCGGCCCCCCTTCTCCAAGGCGCTGTGCCAAAATAGTGAAATATTTTCAAATGCGGCACTAGACGACTGGTCTATTACTTCCTATCTACCCGACATGTTAGAGCAAAAGAAATCAGACGTTACACGTCAAAATATCCTGCAAGCAGGGCGCAGCCTGGTCAGCCAGCATGGGTTTGGCGGGGTCGGGTTGGCGCGTATCCTAAAGGAAAGCGGCGTTCCGAAAGGATCGTTCTACTACTACTTCCCCTCCAAGGAAGCCTTTGGCCAAGCCTTGCTGACGGATTACGTGGCCGATTATCTTGGCCGGGTCGATGCCCTTTCGAATGGCCCCGGATCTGCCCATGACAAACTGACCGCCTTCTGGTCGGCCTGGCTGACACATGCAGAGGCCGAAGGCATTGCCAGCCAATGCTTGGTCGTCAAGCTGGGCGCAGAGGTGGCCGATTTGTCAGAAGACATGCGCCAAGTGCTTGATGCTGGCGTGAGCGCGCTGGTCGACCGCATCGCAGCACTGCTGGTGCAGGGGGCCAAGGACGGCTCTGTCGTGGCCATCGACGATCCGCAGGCCACGGCGCAAATGCTCTACGCGAAATGGCTGGGTGCCGCGATTCTGGCAAAGCTATCGCGTGATGAAACCCCTCTTAGGCGGGCTCTCTCCGAAACAAAGAAAACCCTTTCAACATCGTAAACCAAAGAAGAGAAACCACATGAAAGCTGCAATTCACGACACGTTCGGCGAACCAATCGACGTTTTGAAAACCGCCGAGATCGACAAACCTACCGCAGGTGCGGGCGAAGTTTTGATCAAGATGACACTGTCGCCCATCCACAACCACGATCTGTGGACCATCCGTGGCAACTATGGCTACAAGCCCGAACTGCCCGGTGCGATTGGCGGCTCGGAAGCAATGGGCACAGTCGAGGCTGTCGGCGAAGGCGTTGACGATGCCATGATCGGTAAACGCGTCACAGTCGCGGGTGTGCATGGGACTTGGGCCGAATATTTCGTGGCCCCCGCGGCAGGCGTTCTGCCCCTGCCCGACATGATTTCCGACGTCGCAGGCGCACAGCTGATCGCGATGCCGTTTAGCGCCATTTCGCTGCTGGAAACGCTCAGGGCCAAAAAGGGTGACTGGATCATCCAAACCGCCGCCAATGGTGCTGTGGGCAAGATCATGGTGACACTTGCCAAGGCGCGCGGCATCAATCTGCTGAACCTCGTGCGGCGCGACGAAGCGGTGAAAGAGCTGACAGACATGGGGATTGAAAACGTTCTATCCACATCCGATGCTGACTGGGTGCAAAAGGCACGTGATATCATTGGTGCCGCTGGTGCTGCATCCGCGATAGATTCAGTTGGTGGTGAAATATCTGCAGATCTCGTTGAACTGCTGGGCCTTGATGGTGAACTGGTTGTTTTCGGTACCGCGACAGGCGCGCCGATGCCGCTGTCTTCGGGCGCATTGATCATGAAACACATCACCATCAAAGGCTTCTGGGGCTCGCGCGTCAGCGGCGATATGGACCCTGAAGAGCGTAAGCGCCTGATCACTGAACTGGTAACGCTGGTCGCCAAAGGCGAGTTGGTACTGGAAGACGGTGGCATCTTTGATCTGGATGACGTTTCCAAAGCGATGAAAGCGGCCCTGACACCGGGTCGCACCGGCAAAGTCATGATCCGCGGTTAATCTGCTACGACCGAAAACAGGCAAAGCCCGACCTTTGAAGGTATCAAAGGCCGGGCTTCCCAATCGTAACAAGGCAACTGGCTAAAATGGCAAGCCGATATAGTTTTCGGCCAAATCGCGGCGTGCCGTTTCGCTTTGTGACAAATGACTTAGGGTCGCTTTGCGCATCTGCGCGGCAAAGCTGTCTTCGCCGTCAAACTGGTGCAGCATTGTGGTCATCTGCCAGCTAAATCGCATGGCCTTCCAGATCCGCGCCAAGGCCCGTTCCGCATAGCTGTCGACGCCAGCGCGGTCGCCCTTCTTGAGCGCGGCGATCAGCGCGTCATGCAGATAGTACACGTCTGACACAGCAAGATTCAGCCCCTTGGCCCCGGTGGGCGGGACGATATGCGCAGAATCGCCAACTAGAAACAGGCTTCCCCAGCGCAGGGGCTCGCTGACAAACGACCGCAATGGCGCGATTGATTTTTCAATCGACGGGCCGGTCACCAAGGTATCGGCGGTCTCTTTCGGCAGGCGTATCTTCAGCGTCTCCCAAAAGCGATCATCGCTCCAGTCTTCGACCTTGTCTGTCAACGGTGCCTGCACATAATAACGCGACAGGTTTTCATTGCGCATGGACGCCAGCGCAAATCCGTGACGCGAATTGGCATAGATCAGTTCGTGATTGGCAGGCGGCGTACGTGACAGCACGCCCAGCCACCCAAAGGGGTAGACCCTTTCGAATTCCTCGCGTTTATCCACCGGTATCGTCTGGCGGCTTACCCCGTGAAAACCATCGCAGCCCGCCACAAACTGGCAGTCGATGCGCTGGCGCGCGCCGTCAACGGTATACTCGACATAAAGCGCATCCGTCGTCACATCGTTGATCACAACATCGGCCGCATTGTGAATGATGCGCGTGCCCATCGCATCTTGGGCCTCATATAGATCGGTCGTCACCTCGGTTTGGCCATAGACCATCACCTTTTTACCGGTCAGCTCGTGAAAGTTGATCCTTACCATCAGATCGTCGTCGCTCAGGTAACACCCTTCGTGGGGGATACCTTCGCGATCCATGCGGTCGCCAACCCCGGCCTCGCGCAGCAATTGCACTGTGCCGCTTTCCAATACGCCTGCCCTGATGCGATCCAACACACGCTTGCGCGAGGTCCGTTCCAGAATAACGGTGTCGATGCCTCCGCGGTTTAGCAGTTGCGACAAAAGCAAGCCCGAAGGGCCACCCCCGATTATAACGACTTCGGTTTTCATGAAGTTCTTATTCCCCTTCGTGGTATTGATCGAAGACTAGGGCGCTCGGGGCATTGCGTGAATGGACCGGCAGCGCATTCACTGGTACTATGCGTGCATGACGCATTTACCCCCGATCCCTGATTACGCGTTATATGGAGAGACAGAGGCCTTTCCCGATGTGGTACATTGCGAACATATCAAAGATCGCGCCCCGGATCATGGCTGGCACATCGCGCCGCATCGGCATGCACAATTGGCGCAGGTATTTTTCATTCAAACCGGCCATGCAACGTCAGTTGTTGACGGGCAGGAATTCGAGCTTTCCGATAACCAGTTGTTCTATGTTCCTGCGCAGGCCGTTCACAGTTTTGCTTTTGCCCCGAACACCCAAGGCATGGTGCAGTCATTTCCGATCTCAGTGCTGCGCAGCATCACCCCCGCGCATGACGACGTGGCACGCGCCTTATCGCTGCCCTTTGTCACGACGCCGGACGCAAAACTGCTAACGCTGATGACTCTGCTCGACGCCACATTGGCCGAGGGGGCACCCTATCGAACGCAAACAGCCGTGGGGTTAGCACACGCGGTTTTATCAATGACCGCCACCCTAAACGCCAACCCCCAATGGCACGCTGGCACCAAGCGGGATCGCAGGCTTGCGCAGCTTGACCAGTTGATCAGCAATCCGAAAACAGCTGGCTGGCGCGTGCAAGAATATGCCGTTGAAATGGGGTTGAGCACGGGGCACCTGAGCCGTCTTTGCCGCGCCGCCAACGGGCTGTCCGCCTCGGCCTATGTCGAGGCACATATCATCCAAGAGGCATGCCGCCTGCTGGCCTTCACCCAGCTTTCAGTGGCCGAGGTCGGATACAGGCTGGGCTTTTCCGATCCGTCCTATTTCTCGCGGCGATTTCGAACAGTCCAAAAGGAAACACCTTCCGTCTACCGCCAGCGGTTTGTCACCTAGTAGCCAGCGCCCCTATGCCTAAAAATTGTGCGCGCCATAAAATTTAGCCTCTTATTTGCCCGAATAGAGCCGTTTGCCATCGCCCCGACTGCGAATCCCGCTATCCATGATCAGGCTTTAGCGCCGCGACGGGAGGGGTCCATTAATATCGCCACACATATCGATCCTGTGCCAGAGGCAATGCCACAGCCCCGCGCCTTGGGCGATCTGTCTGTGACAAGCAAGACATATGGCGATGCGTCCGTGCTGGGTGATTTGTATCAATCCGGATGCCTCAAAGCGCTGTTTCCCCGCGCCAATGCGACGGGCCTGACGGGCGTTTTTCTGAACACCTCGGGCGGGATGACGGGCGGGGATCGCCTGACACTCCATGCGACAGCCGAGGCAAACAGCCGGTTAATCCTGACCTCCCAAGCGGCAGAGCGTGTGTACCTTGCCCAACCCGGCCCGCCCGCGCAATTGACCACGACACTGCGCGTCGCTGACGCCGCACGGATTGACTGGCTCCCCCAAGAAACGATCTTGTTCAACGGTGCCGCCCTGAGGCGTCGGCTTGAGGTTGATCTGGCCCCCGATGCCGCGTTCTTTGGGGTGGAGCCGCTGGTGTTTGGCCGCGTGTCGATGGGCGAGACCCTGACAAAGGGCCAATTTGCCGACAACATCACCATCCGGCGCGATGGCGTCCCGATTTTTGCCGATGCGGTGCGCCTGTCCGGCGATATCGCCGGACAAATGTCCGGCCCTGCCACAGCAGCGGGCCAGTTTGCCATGGCCAGCTTGATCTATGCCGCAGCGGATGCCGATGCCTTGCTGAAACCGCTCCGCGCCCTGTTGCCCGCAACTGCCGGTGCCAGTCTGATCCGGCCCGGCGTGTTGTATGCCCGCATTCTGGCACCCGACAGTTACATCCTGCGCCAGTCACTGGTGCCAATCATTGCCCGCCTGCACGGCGCGGCCCCACCCAAAACATGGATGCTTTGACATGCAACTAACCCCCCGTGAAAAAGACAAACTGCTGATCGCCATGGCAGCCGAGATCGCGCGCAAGCGCCTTGCCCGTGGCGTGAAACTGAACCACCCCGAAGCCATCGCCCTGATTACCGACACCGTCGTCGAAGGCGCGCGCGATGGCCGCAGCGTCGCCGACATGATGCAGGCCGGTGCCCAAGTCATCACCCGCGATGACTGCATGGAGGGCATCGCCGAGATGATCCACGACGTCCAAGTCGAAGCCACATTTCCTGACGGCACCAAGCTGGTCACCGTCCACAACCCGATCCGCTAGAAAGGTCCCGATATGAAGAAACTAATGATCCTGCCCGCACTGTTCTTGGCCTCTCCCGCGGTGGCGCATCCGGGCTTGCACATCGCCCCGCACGGTGCCGAATGGATGCCCGTATTCATGGGCCTTGCCGTCATCGGCACCGCTGCGGCAGTTGCCCTACGGGCCCGTATCAAAGCCAAAGCGGCGGCCCGCAAATGATCCCCGGCGAGGTTCTCTGCGCCGAGGGCGACATCACCCTGAACGAGGGTCGCGACGCAATCACCCTGATGGTCGCCAACACCGGCGACCGCCCCGTGCAGGTCGGCAGCCACTATCATTTCGCTGAAACCAACCCCGCGTTGGATTTCGACCGCACCGCCGCCCACGGCTGCCGTCTGGACATTGCCGCTGGCACCGCCGTGCGGTTCGAGCCCGGCCAGCGCCGCGAAGTGCAGTTGATCCCACTAGCAGGCGACCGCAAAGTTTTCGGTTTCAACGCCGCAGTGATGGGCGCGCTGTAACGCGCAACAAGGAAAGAGACCGACCATGACCACCAAACTCCCCCGCTCTGAATATGCTGCCATGTACGGCCCGACCACGGGTGATCGTCTACATCTGGCCGACACGGATCTGATTATCGAGGTCGAGCGCGACCTGACGACCTATGGCGAAGAGGTGAAGTTCGGCGGCGGCAAGGTGATCCGCGACGGCATGGGGCAGTCTCAGGTCACGCGGGCGAATGGGGCGGTGGATACCGTGATCACCAACGCACTGATCGTGGATCATTCGGGCATCTACAAGGCGGATGTCGCGCTCAAAGACGGGCGCATCGCGGGGATCGGCAAGGCAGGCAACCCGGACACCCAGCCCAATGTGGATATCATCATCGGACCGGGAACCGAGATTATCGCGGGCGAGGGCCGCATCCTGACCGCAGGCGGGTTTGACAGCCACATCCACTTTATCGCGCCCCAGCAGATGGAGGATTCGCTGCATTCCGGCGTGACCACTTGCTTTGGCGGCGGCACTGGCCCTGCCCATGGCACGCTGGCCACCACCTGCACCCCCGGCCCATGGCACATCGGACGCATGTTGCAGGCGATGGACGGTGTGGTGATGAATATCGGGCTATCGGGCAAGGGCAACGCCAGCCAGCCGGGCGCATTGGTCGAGATGGTCAATGGCGGGGCCTGCGCGCTGAAACTGCACGAGGATTGGGGCACCACCCCTGCCGCCATTGATTGCTGCCTGTCGGTCGCCGATGACATGGACGTGCAGGTGATGATCCACACCGACACGTTGAACGAATCCGGTTTTGTCGAACATACGCTGGCCGCCATGAAAGGCCGTACCATCCACGCCTTCCACACCGAAGGCGCGGGCGGTGGTCACGCGCCGGACATCATCAAGATTTGCGGCGAAGAACATGTTTTGCCCTCGTCCACCAATCCAACGCGCCCCTTCACGGTGAACACGCTAGAAGAGCATCTGGACATGCTGATGGTCTGTCACCACCTTGATAAATCCATCCCCGAAGACGTCGCCTTTGCCGAAAGCCGTATTCGCCGCGAAACGATCGCCGCCGAGGATATCCTGCACGACATCGGCGCGTTTTCGATCATCGCATCCGACAGTCAGGCCATGGGCCGCGTGGGCGAGGTGCTGATCCGTACGTGGCAAACTGCCGATAAGATGCGCAAGCAACGTGGGCGACTGCCAGAGGAAACCGGCGACAATGATAACTTCCGCGTCAAACGCTATATCGCGAAATACACGATCAACCCCGCGATTGCCCATGGCGTCAGTCGCGAGATCGGGTCGGTCGAGGTCGGCAAAAAAGCCGATCTGGTGCTGTGGAACCCCGCATTTTTCGGTGTGAAACCTGAAATGGTGTTGATGTCCGGCATGATCGTGGTTGCACAAATGGGTGACCCGAATGCATCTATCCCCACCCCGCAACCCGTCTATACCCGCCCCATGTTTGGTGCCTACGGCAGCGCATTGCAGCATTGTGCGGTGACATTCATTTCCGAAGCCGCGCAATCAAACGGCTTGCGCGACAGCCTTGGCCTGTCCAAGCAGACCATCGCCGTCAAAAACACCCGCAACATCGGGAAATCCGACCTGATCCACAATTCCGCCACCCCCAAGGTCGAGGTAAACCCGGAAACCTACGAGGTACGTGCGGATGGCGAATTGCTGACCTGCCAACCCGCCGAAACCCTGCCCATGGCACAACGCTATTTCATGTTCTAAGGCCCAGATATGACCGATCTTTCCCCCGCCCACACCATCAAACGCAGCGGACACTGGCGCGATGCAGATGACAGCTGTGTGCTGACCTATGACGACCGGTTCTTACGCCGCAAACGTCTGACAACCGCCCGCGATCAAGGGTTCCTCGTTGATCTGCCCCATACGGAATCCCTGAACCACGGGGACGCGTTTTTGTTGGAAGACGGCAAACTGGTCGAAGTCATCGCCGCCGAAGAAGCGCTGCTGGAAATCAGCGGTGACGATCTGGTGCGGCTGGCATGGCACATCGGCAATCGCCATTACCCCTGTCAGATCGAACCGACGCGGCTGCTGATCCAGAACGATCACGTGATCCGCGACATGCTGGGCAAGCTTGGTGCCACCCTGCGCGATGTGTCCGAACCCTTCCTTCCCGAAGGCGGGGCCTATGGCCAAGGGCGCACCCATAGCCACGCCCATTGATGCAGACCCAAGACATCATCACGTTGGCCCAATGGCTGTCGCCCAGTTTTCCGATTGGCGCGTTCAGCTATAGCCACGGGCTTGAGATGGCTGTGCATGATGGTACCGTCCATGATGCGGCTTCGCTGCAAGCTTGGCTGGGCGATATAATCGCCCACGGTGCAGGTCGGACCGATGCGATCCTTCTAAACGCTGGCTTTCAGGGTGAGGGGTTAGCGTACGTGGATGCGCTGGCGCGTGCTTTGGCACCGTCGGCAGAGCGGCTATCCGAGACCGCACAACAAGGCGCGGCTTTCGTGCGGGTGGTGAATGACGTCTGGGGCCATAATCTGCCGGATTTGACTTTGCCCGTCGCCTTTGGCGCGGCCTGCGCAGCGCAGGAATTACCCGTACGCGACGCCGCGCAGATGTTCCTGCACGCATTCATTAGCGCGCTGGTCTCTGCCGCGATCCGCGCGGTGCCTTTGGGCCAGACCGATGGGCAACGCGTGATCACGGCCCTTGCACCGCTGTGTCGCCAAACGGTCGACACCGCCCTGACCCAAACCATTGACGACATCGGCAGCGCTTGCTTTCTGGCCGACATCGCATCGATGCAACATGAAACGCTTTACTCAAGGATGTTCCAAACATGACTTCACCCCATGGCCCTTTGCGGATCGGAATTGGCGGCCCTGTGGGCGCAGGCAAAACAACGCTGACAGCCGCGCTTTGCCGTGCGATGCGCGATCGCTGGTCCATCGGCGTGATCACCAATGACATCTACACCCAAGAAGACGCCGAAGCCCTGATGCGCATGCAGGTGCTGCCCCAGGACAGGATCATCGGCGTCGAAACCGGCGGCTGCCCGCACACCGCCATTCGCGAGGATGCGTCGATCAATCTGGCAGCTGTGGCGCGGATGCAGGAACGCCATCCCGATCTGGACTGCGTCTTGATTGAATCGGGCGGCGATAATCTGTCTGCAACCTTTAGCCCCGAACTAGCCGATATCACCCTATATGTGATCGACGTGGCCGCAGGCGAGGAAATCCCCCGCAAAGGGGGGCCTGCAATCACCAAGTCCGATATTCTCATCATCAATAAAACCGACCTTGCGCCCTATGTGGGCGCGTCGCTCGAGGTGATGGACCGCGACGCAAAACGGATGCGCGGCGCAGGGCCGTTTGTATTTGCGGCGATGAAAACAGATCAAGGCATTACCGAAGTGCTGGATTTGATCATTCAAATTGGTGGGTTACAGCCGGTTCCTGTTGATTAACAATTTGTAATAAAACTGGCGGATTTCTGCCGTTGGTTAACTGGACGCTTTGATTTTCGCCTCAAATCGTCAAAGCTTCGCCCAGTGTCACGGGGACGGCGGCGCACAGCTTGGACAACCATTGAGGGCAGCAACAAAATGAGCGTGAAACACGCCTTATCGACAAAAATCAGCATTCCATTTCTATGTCTTGGTCTCCTTTTCGCGGCCGGTTGTTCACAGTCGCCGTCAGGGCTGCGGACACTTTCCTCGGCAGACATTAACCCCGAACTACACGCCATAGCGATTCGCGAAGTGCGCAGTTTGCAGTCCCAGGGGCGCCGCGTTTGGTGTGTGCCTTTCGCGCGCAATGCAAGCGGGGTGAATATCCGCGGTAATGCAAACACCTGGTGGGGCAAAGCCAAGGGCCAGTATAGCCGCGGCAAGGAACCGACCGCAGGTGCCGTCATGGCCTTTAAGGCAACCCGCCGCAATCCGATGGGTCATGTCGCAGTGGTATCCAAAGTGGTTTCACCTCGCGAAGTTCTGGTCGACCACGCGAACTGGAAACGCAATAAAATCTCGCTTCAGATGAGCGTCATTGACGTGTCACCGCGCAATGATTGGACCTCGGTACGGTTGGAAAGCCAGTCAAACTCATACGGCAGCGTGTATCCGGTCAATGGGTTCATCTATCCCGACGACCATCTTCATCGAAATAAGCGGACAGCATCCAAACCTGTCTTTGCCCTGATGGAGCGCGGAAGCTAAACGGCGTCAGCCTTGACGTGTCTGCGTATTTTCAGTGCCGCCTAACCTAGCACAAAAAATTGGAAAAGCGGTGATATGCCTAGCATTCACCGCTTTAGACAAAGCCATGTACATTCCAGACACAAGCGATTAGGGACAGCGCAACACTCGGCTGGCGCTGGCGCCATTGCCGTGCCGCGCGCATTTTTTGCCGCCCTTTTTATTCAGTCAGGACTTACCGTTGATCCAAACCATCGCAGACGCGCTTGCCAAACAAGGCTATGAGACACTTACACCCGTACAACAGGCGGTCACCGATCCGGCCCTTGCCGACGCTGACCTCTTGGTATCGGCACAAACCGGATCAGGCAAGACCGTTGGTTTTGGTCTGGCCATCGCGCCAACCTTGCTTGGCGGCTCTGAAAAGTTTGGCCATGCTGGCGCGCCGCTTGCATTGATCATTGCCCCCACCCGCGAATTGGCCATGCAGGTCAGCCGCGAATTAACATGGCTTTATGGACCAGCGGGCGCAATTGTCACGACCTGTGTCGGCGGCATGGACACGCGCACAGAACGGCGTGCGCTGGACCGCGGCGCGCATGTTGTTGTCGCCACGCCGGGGCGCCTGTGCGACCACATCAAACGCAATAACATAAACCTGTCGGACATCCGCGCCGTGGTGCTGGACGAAGCCGACGAAATGCTGGATCTGGGCTTTCGCGAAGAGCTTGAGTTCATCCTGTCGGAAGCGCCAGAAGAACGCCGTACCTTGCTGTTTTCGGCCACGGTTCCCGCTGCCATCGCCAAACTGGCAAAATCCTATCAGCGCGATGCACAGCGCGTCGAAACCGTCGGCGAGAAAAAGCAGCACAGCGATATCGAATATCGCGCATTGAACGTGCACCCGCGCGACACAGAAAACGCGATCATCAACGTGTTGCGGTTCTACGAGGCGAAAAACGCCATCGTGTTCTGTAACACCCGCGCAGCCGTTGCGCGGCTGACCACCAGGTTCACCAATCGCGGTTTCTCGGTCGTGGCATTGTCGGGCGAGTTGACGCAATCCGAACGCACCAACGCATTGCAAGCGTTGCGCGATGGCCGTGCACGCGTCTGCATCGCGACAGATGTTGCGGCACGCGGTATCGATTTGCCCAACCTCGAGCTGGTGATTCACGCCGATCTGCCATCGAACTCTGACACATTGTTGCACCGCTCTGGCCGGACGGGCCGCGCAGGGCGCAAGGGTGTCTCGGCACTGATCGTGCCAGCAAAACTGCGCAGCAAAGCCAACCGTCTGATTGGTGGGGCCAAGCTGAAAGTCGAATGGGCCAATCCACCCTCGGCCGAAGAAGTAAATGCCGAAGATGAAAAACGCTTGCTGGCGGATTCAGCTTGGTCGGACCCGATTCCCGATGACGCGACTGGTTTCGTCGCCAATCTGGTTGACCAATTCAGCGCAGAGCAATTGGCGACGGCGTTTGTGAACCTATACCGCGCACGCCAATCCGCGCCAGAACAACTAGCCGAACCCGGCACACCTGCCGATGAAAAACCGCGTGGCGATTTCGGCCCGTCTGTGTGGTTCTCGATCTCCGTCGGGCGCAATCAGGACGCCGAACCGCGCACCATATTGCCGATGATTTGCCGCATGGGCGATCTGACCAAGGATGACGTGGGCGCAATCCGCGTACAGCCCAGCCATACATTCGTGGAAATTCTTGCCACATCCGAAGCGAAATTCACCAATGCGCTTGGCCCCGATATGAAGGTCGAAGACGGCGCGATTGTTACCAAGCTGGACAAGGCACCTGACCTGTCGCGCGGACCAAAACCCGGCGGCAAACGCGGACCAAGACCTAATCGCGGCCCCCGTCCCGATCGCGCGCCGCGCCCTGCCTATGATCCTGATGCCCCACGGGCCCCGCGCAAACCGCGCGCGGAGACCGCAGAAGCGCCAGTTGCCTACACTGAAAAGCCACGCGGTTCAAAACCGCAAGGCGATAAACCCAAGTTCGATAAGCCGCGCGCACGCAAAGGCGAGCGCCCGCCAAAATCGCACAAGACCGAGCGCAGCCCGATGAAGCCGGGTGCCGCGCCCAAACCAAAGTCGAACCCGAAACCCGACGCATTTGACAAACCGGCAGGCAAGCCAAAGGCAAAAGCAGTCTGGAAAAAAGAGAAACCAGCCGCGCCGCGCGGTGATGCAAAGCCGGCGGCAGACAAGCCGTTCAAAGCACGCGCGTCTGATCCGTCGAAACGTTTCGTGCCGCCAAACAAACTAGGCCAAGCTGGCAGTAAGCCAAAGGGTGGTAAACCCGCTGGCCGACCCAAGGGCGGCGAAGGCGCACCAAAGCGCGCGAAAAGCAGCTTCCGTCCAAAGTAAGATACGCTTGAGCACGCGGACGACACCGCGTGCTCAAGTATTAACCAACATTAGCGAAACCATTCGGAATTTTTCAAAAATTCCGGCCCGTTTTCTTTCAAAGAAAACGTCGCCACATAGCTGATATTAGCGAAAGTTTGATGATTGGCACGCCATTTGGACCTAAAGGTAGGTATCGACTGGCCCTACAGTACACTTCCCATTTAGGCTGATGTTATGTCAAAGGGGCTGTATACCTACCCCCTCATTTTCCTCATGTTCGAAAGGTCAGCCAATGGACGGTACATTCAATGAGAACGACATCTCCCGTATTGTCGAGGCAGACCGCGCGCATATCTGGCATCACCTAAGCCAGCATAAACCCTATGAAACCACCGATCCCCGCATCATTGTCGAGGGCAAGGGCATGCGGGTCTGGGACCAAACCGGCAAAGAGCATCTGGATGCCGTGTCGGGTGGCGTGTGGACCGTCAACGTCGGCTATGGCCGCGAAAGCATTGCCAACGCCGTGCGCGACCAGCTGGTCAAGTTGAACTACTTTGCGGGTTCTGCCGGGTCGATCCCTGGGTCGATTTTTGCCGAAAAGCTGATCGAAAAAATGCCGGGGATGAGCCGCGTTTATTATTGCAACTCAGGTTCGGAAGCGAACGAAAAGGGTTTCAAGATGGTACGCCAGATCGCGCACAAGCGTTATGGTGGCAAAAAGCACAAGATCCTGTACCGCGACCGCGACTATCATGGCACGACAATCGCGTGCTTGTCGGCGGGCGGGCAGGACGAGCGTAATGCGCAATACGGCCCCTTCACCGATGGCTTTGTGCGCGTGCCACATTGTCTTGAGTATCGTAAATTCGAACAAGACGGCGCGCCTGATGAAAACTACGGCGTGTGGGCCGCAGATCAGATCGAAAAGGTTATCCTTGCCGAAGGGCCCGATACTGTTGGCGCGCTATGCCTTGAACCTGTGACCGCTGGCGGCGGTGTCATCACCCCACCGGATGGCTATTGGGACCGTGTTCAGGAAATTTGCCGCAAATATGATATTCTGCTGCACATCGACGAGGTCGTCTGCGGCGTGGGTCGCACCGGAGAATGGTTCGGCTATCAGCACTACGGCATCAAACCTGATATGGTAACGATGGCCAAAGGTGTGGCCTCCGGCTATGCCGCCATCGCCTGTCTTGTGACCACCGAGGAGGTGTTCAACATGTTCAAGGATGATGCCGCCGACCCGATGAACTATTTCCGCGATATCTCCACCTTTGGTGGCTGTACTGCAGGCCCGACAGCGGGCATCGAAAACATGGCGATCATTGAGCGTGAAAACCTGCTGCAGAACACCACCGATATGGGTAACTATATGCTGGAGCAGCTGGAAGAGCTGTCCGACAAGTATTCGGTCATTGGTCAAGTCCGCGGCAAAGGCTTGTTCCTGGGGGCCGAACTGGTCGAAGACCGCACCACCCGTGTGCCAGTCGCTGAAAAACTCGTGCAGGCTGTCGTCGCCGATTGTATGGCGCAAGGGGTGATTATCGGGGCCACCAACCGGTCCTTGCCGGGCAAAAACAACACGCTGTGTTTCAGCCCTGCCCTGATCGCAAAGAAAGATGATATCGACGAAATCATCACAGCTGTAGATAATGCCATGGGCCGCGTGTTCGGCTAAAAGAACGCTGCTATCAGATGTGCCCAAGGCGGGCGCATCTCGCACATTATCAGCCAATTATTGCCCATCCTAAAATTAGGCTGGAACTATTTTGACCATGCTGCGTTTAGTAAATGAACACAACTTGGAGAATGCCATGAAAAAGTTTCTATTGATCCTGCCGCTGGTCGGCGCAGTTGCCGCTTGCGAAACACAAAACCAGTCTGCTTTGACCGGTGCCGCTGCAGGTGCCGCCTTGGGTGCCGTCGTTTCCAACGACAGTGATCGCGCTAAAGGCGCTGTTCTGGGTGGCTTGGCTGGCGCGGCCGCTGGCGGATATCTGGGCCGTGCCTCGAATGGTCAGTGCGTTTACCAAAACTCTGCCGGCCAACGTTACACGGCTGCTTGCCCATAAGAATTACTGCCGTGCAACCGGCACGTCATCAGGCCTCGGCATACGCCGGGGCCTTTTTCGTTGTGCCGCATTTCATTCAGTATGCGGATAATACCAGATTGCGACACATCTAAGTCCAGCTTAGGGTGGCGCTATGGCCCTTCCTGTCGAAACATTCTTTCTGCACCCCGATGCGCAGGGCACTCTGCAGCAGCAGATACAGCAGATGATCGCCCAAGGGATTCTGACCGGGCGCTTCGGCACCGGTGAAAAACTACCCTCTACCCGCAGTCTGGCCCGACATCTTGGGATCAGCCGTATTACGGTGACAATTGCCTATACTGAACTGCTGGCGAATGACTATCTGACCTCCAAGGGAAGGTCCGGCTATTACGTCTCGGAAAACGCGCCAGCCCCGCCACAGTTTTCCCCCGCAGCAGACACACCCGACGCCGTCGACTGGACGCGCGCCATCGGGCAACGTTTCAGTGGCGGCGTCACCCCAGTCAAACCGCAAAACTGGGGGAAATACCGCTATCCTTTCATTTACGGCCAAGCAGACCCCACGCTGTTTGATCACGCGAATTGGCGGCTTTGCGCGCTTCAGGCCTTGGGGCAACGCGATTTCACGACGCTGACGACAGATTACTATGATCAGGACGACCCCAAACTGATCGAATTCATTGCCCGCCATTCCCTGCCGCGCCGGGGCATCTCGGCCCGGCCCGAACAGATATTGATCACGCTAGGGGCGCAGAATGCCTTGTGGCTGACCGCACAAGTCCTGCTAACACAGCGGCGGCGCGCAGCGCTTGAAGATCCCTGTTATCCCGCGCTTCGCGATATCCTGACGCAATCGCGTTGCCATGTGTCGCCTGTGCAGGTCGACCACGAGGGGCTGATACCCGATGCCATCCCGGATGATACCGATGTGATCTTTACCACACCCAGCCACCAATGCCCCACAACAGCGACCATGCCAATGCAGCGGCGGCGCGCCTTGCTGGAACGGGCCCGTGCGTTGGATGCATTGATCGTCGAGGATGACTACGAGTTCGAGATGTCGTTTCTGAAATCCCCTTCTCCGTCGCTCAAATCGCTCGATCAGGACGGGCGTGTGATCTATGTGGGCAGCTTTTCCAAATCGCTGTTTCCCGGTCTGCGCCTTGGCTATCTGGTCGGGTCAGAGCCATTCATCCGCGAGGCGCGCGCCCTGCGCGCATCCGTGCTGCGCCACCCGCCGGGGCACATCCAGCGCACGGCGGCCTATTTCTTGTCGCTTGGTCACTACGACGCACTGGTGCGCCGGATGAGCAACGCTTTGCACGGCCGCCGCACGGTGATGGAGGACGCGATCAAGGCCAATGATCTGCAAATCGCCGGGCGTGGTGCCTATGGCGGATCGTCGTTTTGGATGCAGGCACCCGACCATGTCCGAACCGAAGATCTGGCCGTTCGGTTGCGGGCAAAATCCGTGCTGATCGAACCCGGTGCCCCGTTTTTCAATGGCAATGCCCCGCCGCAAAACTATTACCGTTTGGCCTATTCATCGATCCCGTCCACGCAGATCGCAGCTGGCATTGCGCATATCGCACAGGAAATTCACGACATGGGTTAAACTGGCCTTATTCAGCACCCCTTGCTGGCCCTAACCCGTACCTGCCCCAACCCCTACTGTGCCCACAATTCAAAATCACCGCCAAGGATGCCCCCAGACATGAAGATGACCACCGAAGAAGCCTTTGTGAAAACACTTCAGATGCATGGCATCGACAATGCGTTTGGCATTATCGGTTCGGCCATGATGCCGATCTCTGATATTTTTCCGGATGCGGGTATTACGTTCTGGGATTGCGCCCACGAAGGCAGCGCTGGCATGATGGCCGACGGCTTCACCCGCGCGACCGGCAAGATGTCGATGATGATCGCCCAAAACGGCCCCGGTATTACCAACTTTGTCACAGCCGTGAAAACCGCCTATTGGAACCACACGCCCTGCCTTTTGGTCACGCCCCAAGCCGCGAACAAAACCATCGGCCAAGGCGGTTTCCAAGAGATGGAGCAGATGAACCTGTTCGCCGATTGCGTCGCCTACCAAGAAGAGGTTCGCGACCCGTCCCGCATCGCAGAAACATTGAACCGTGTCATCATGCAGGCCAAACGCGCGTCGGCCCCCGCGCAGATCAACGTGCCGCGTGATTTCTGGACTCAAGTCATCGACATCGACCTGCCCGAGATTGTCGCGTTCGAGCGCCCCTCAGGCGGTGAAGTGGCCATCGCCAAGGCGGCAAAGCTGCTATCGAATGCCAAGTTCCCGGTGATCCTGAATGGCGCTGGAGTGGTGTTGGCGCAAGGCGGCATCGAAGCGAGTAAACTGTTGGCCGAACGTCTGTCTGCGCCTGTTTGCGTCGGCTACCAACATAACGATGCTTTCCCCGGCGGGCACCCACTTTTTGCCGGTCCCTTGGGCTATAACGGGTCCAAAGCAGGGATGGAGCTCATCGCGAAAGCCGATGTCGTGCTGGCCCTTGGCACCCGGTTGAACCCGTTTTCCACTTTGCCCGGCTATGGCATGGATTACTGGCCAGCCGATGCGAAAATCATCCAGGTCGACATCAACCCCGACCGCATCGGCCTGACCAAAAAGGTCAGCGTCGGTATTGTCGGCGACGCCACCAAAGTGGCTACCGCGCTACTGGAAAACCTGTTCGGCACCGCTGGCGACGAGGGGCGTGAAGACCGCAAAGCCACCATCGGCGAGACCAAATCGAAATGGGCACAACAACTGTCGGGCATGGACCACGAAGACGACGATCCCGGCACCAGCTGGAATGAACGCGCGCGTGCGGACAAACCCGACTGGATGAGCCCTCGCATGGCGTGGCGCGCGATCCAATCGGCGCTGCCAGCCAACGCGATTATCTCGTCTGACATCGGCAACAACTGCGCAATCGGCAACGCCTATCCATCATTTGACGAGGGCCGCAAATATCTGGCACCGGGCCTATTTGGCCCTTGTGGTTATGGCCTGCCTGCTATTGTGGGTGCCAAGATCGGCTGCCGTGATGTGCCGGTTGTCGGCTTTGCCGGCGATGGTGCCTTTGGCATTTCGGTCAACGAACTAACCGCCATCGGGCGCGGCGAATGGCCTGCGGTGACCCAAGTCGTCTTCCGCAACTACCAGTGGGGTGCTGAAAAGCGTAACTCGACCCTGTGGTTCGATGATAACTTTGTCGGGACCGAGCTGGACGAAGATGTATCCTATGCCGGGATCGCGCAGTCTTGTGGCCTGCAAGGTGTCATCGCCCGCAATATGGACGAACTGACCGCAGCGCTGAACAAGGCGATCGACGATCAGATGAACCATGGCAAAACCACCCTGATCGAGGCGATGATCAATCAGGAACTGGGCGAGCCTTTCCGCCGCGATGCGATGAAAAAGCCGGTCTCGGTCGCGGGTATCAGCAAAGATGACATGCGCCCGCAGACGGTCTAGCGCGTGCCGGCCCGCCATATCCTTGTGATCAATGCAGGGTCGTCGTCGATCAAGACGGCCCTGTTTGACGATGACCTGACCGAAATCCTGCGGGTCGAGGCCACAGGTATTGGTGGAACAGGTGCCGTCAAAATCGGGGCGACCACTGACCCCGCCGACTTGCCCAACAATGCCGCAGCGCTTGCCGCGATTTTTGCCGCGTTGACGCAGCAAGGTATCTCTCTCAGTTCGTTACGTGCTGTCGCGCATCGGGTGGTCCATGGCGGTGCCACGCTGACTGCGGCCCGCCGTATCACGCCAAAAATCCGCCAAGCCATCGCGGACTGCGTGCCCCTTGCCCCACTGCACAACCCGCATCATCTGGCAGCGATTGACGCCGTCGCGGCCCTCGCACCGGAGTTGCCGCAATGCGCCAGTTTCGACACGGCGTTTCATGCCACGATCCCTGACGTCGCCCGCCGCTATGCCTTGCCTGACCGGCCCGACCTGCAGGGCCTGCAACGCTACGGTTTTCACGGCACCAGCTATGCCTCCCTTGTGCGCGCTCTGCCCCGGCAAATCGGCACACTGCCGAAACGATTGCTGGCCTGCCACCTTGGCAACGGCGCGTCGCTTTGCGCGATCCTTGAGGGGCAAAGCGTGGCAACGACGATGGGCTACTCTCCGCTGTCAGGCCTGACCATGGGGACGCGGGTTGGCGAGATCGACGCCGGTGCCGTGCTGCGCCTTGTCGGCCAGCTAGGGCTGGATGAAACCGAAACGCTGCTGCATCATCAATCCGGCCTGCTGGGCCTGTCAGGCCTTAGCTCGGACATGCGTACGCTGGAGCAGAGCGATAGCCCAAAAGCGGCCTTTGCCATTGATCATTTCTGCTATTGGGCCGCGCGGCAGGCTGGGTCCATGATTGCGGCCATGGGTGGGCTGGATGCTGTCGCCTTTACAGGGGGCATCGGCGAAAATTCAGCCCGCATTCGGAACGACATTCTTGACAAGCTTTCATGGATGGGAAACTTTCCCAGTTATACCGTTGAGGCGCAGGAAGAAATTCAGATCGCGCGCGACGCCCGGACCCTTCTGAACGCTGATCAAAGAGAGCAAGAATGACGCATAAGCAACCCGTTCTTGACCTTAGCCCGCCGGTGTCCGACGAAATTCGCAAGACAACCTGCTATATGTGCGCCTGCCGCTGCGGCATCAACGTGCATATGAAAACCAACGCCGATGGCGACATGAGGGTCGCCTATATCGAGGGCAACCGCGATCATCCGATCAACAAGGGCGTGCTATGCGCCAAGGGCAGCGCCGGCATCATGCAACACAACGCCCCCGCCCGGCTGCGTAAACCCCTGAAACGGGTGGGCGAACGCGGCTCGGGCGAGTTCGAGGAAATCGAATGGGACGAGGCGCTAGAAATCGCGACCGATTGGCTTGCGCCTTTGCGCGCCGATGCACCTGAAAAGCTGGCGTTTTTCACCGGCCGCGACCAGTCGCAAAGCTTCACCTCGTTTTGGGCGCAGAATTTTGGCACCCCCAATTATGCGGCACACGGCGGGTTCTGTTCGGTCAATATGGCGGCGGCGGGCATCTATACGATGGGCGGCGCGTTCTGGGAATTTGGCCAACCCGATTGGGACCACACCAAACTGTTCATGCTGTTCGGCGTCGCCGAGGATCACGACAGCAACCCCATCAAGATGGGTATCGGCAAGATCAAGGCACGCGGCGCGAGGGTGATCGGTGTGAATCCCATTCGCACCGGATATAACGCCGTGGCCGATGATTGGGTCGGCATCACCCCCGGCACGGATGGGTTGTTTATCCTGTCGATGATCCACTGCCTGATGAAGGCGGGGCGCATGGATCTGGATTACCTTGCGCGGTTCACTGATGCGCCGGTTCTGGTAAACGGTGACCCCGCATCGCCCGAGTTCGGCCTGTTCCTACGCGACGCAGATGGCAAGCAGCAGGTGATCTGCCGCAAGACCGGCACGCTCACCGCATTTGACAAACCCGGCGTGCGTCCTGATCTGTCCGCCACCCATGTCGCTGAAGGCATCACCCATCGCCCGGTCTTTCATCAGATGGCCGAAAAATACCTAAGCGACGATTATGCCCCCGAAGCGGTGGCCGAACGCTGCGGCATCCCCGCCACTCGCATCCGGGCCATCGCCGCTGAAATCGCGCGCGTCGCCTTTGACGAGGCATTCGAGCTGGACCAGGAATGGACGGATTTCCGCGGCGACGTGCACAAAACCATGACCGGTCGCCCGGTGTCATTCCACGCCATGCGCGGAATTTCCGCCCATGCCAACGGGTTTCAAACCTGCCGCGCGCTCCATACTCTCCAGATCATTCTTGGCACGGTCGAGGTTCCCGGCGGCTTTCGTTTCAAGCCGCCCTACCCCAAACCCGCCACCGCGCATCCCAAACCCCATTGCGGCGTAACGCCCGACCAACCGCTGGATGGCCCGCATCTGGGCTTTGTCCAGGGCCCTGAAGATCTGGCCCTAAAGGCAGACGGCAGCCCCGTACGCATCGACAAAGCCTTCACTTGGGAAAACCCGATGAGCGCCCACGGCTTGATGCATATGGTAATCTCGAACGCCCATTCCGGTGATCCGTACAAGATCGACACACTGTTCATGTATATGGCCAATATGTCGTGGAATTCGTCGATGAACACCGGCGGCGTCATGAGAATGCTAACGGACAAAAATGACAGCGGCGACTATGTCATCCCACGCATTATCTACTCCGATGCCTATAGCTCGGAAATGGTGGCATTTGCTGATCTGATCCTGCCCGACACCACCTATCTGGAACGTCATGACTGCATCAGCCTGCTTGATCGTCCGATCTGCGAGGCAGACGCCGCCGCTGATGCGATCCGCTGGCCGGTTGTCGAACCCGACCGCGACGTGCGCGGCTTTCAATCGGTGCTCTGTGATCTTGGTGCGCGGCTTGGCCTGCCCGGTTTTGTTGACGATACGGGCGCGCAAAAATATGCTGACTATGCGGATTACATTACCAGTCACGAACGCCGACCCGGCATTGGCCCGCTTGCCGGTTTTCGTGGTGAGGATGGCAACCAAGCAGGCCGCGGTGCGCCAAACCCTGATCAACTGAAACGATACATCGAAAACGGCGGTTTTTTCACCCATCACATCCCCGACGCTGCACTGTATTACAAACCTTGGAACACCGCTTATCAGGATTGGGCCGTGGAAACCGGCATCTACGACACGCCGCAACCCTACCTCTTTTCGCTCTATATCGAACCCTTGCGCCGCTTTCAGCTCGCAGCCGAAGGCCACGGCGATCGCCAGCCCCCCGATCATCTACGCGACCGCATCAAACACACGATGTCACCGCTGCCAATCTGGTACGAGACGGACCAAGACGGCAACGAAGGCTTTAATATCACCGCGCTCACACAACGCCCCATGGCGATGTACCACAGTTGGGGCAGCCAAAACGCATGGCTTCGCCAGATCCACGGCCATAACCCGCTTTACCTGCCGACCAAGCTGATGCGCAAAAATGGCCTCCAAGACGGTGACTGGGCACGCGTCACTTCCCCCCATGGTGAAATCAAAGTACCGGTTCTCGAAATGGCCGCGCTGAACGAAAACACCGTCTGGACATGGAACGCCATCGGCAAACGCAAAGGCGCTTGGGCGCTCGATGATGCCGCACCCGAAGCGACCAAAGGCTTCCTGCTGAACCACCTGATCCACGAGCTTTTGCCACCCAAGGGCGACGGCCTGCGCTGGTCCAACTCGGACCCGATCACAGGCCAAGCCGCTTGGTTCGACCTCAAAGTCAGGATCGAGAAAACCGCACCGCTAATACAATCCGAACCCGTCACTCCCAACCAAAATTCACCCGCCCCCGCCGCGCCGAAAAACCTCGCCTGGAAATCCAGATAACCCCTTCTCTGGCTCTTAAATATCCCGGGGGTATGGGGGCTGGCCCCCACTCCCCCAACAGCAAAGCAAACACCACATGACCGAACTGCCACAAATCACCCAGAAAAAACTCGGTCTCGTGATCGACTTGGATACCTGTGTCGGCTGCCATGCCTGCGTGATCTCGTGCAAAGGGTGGAACACCGAAAACTACGGCGCGCCGCTCTCGGACCAAGATGCTTATGGTGCGGCCCCCTCTGGCACCTTCCTGAACCGCGTGCACAGTTACGAGGTCCAGCCCGACACTGGCCCCGCGCAACTGGTGCATTTCCCCAAATCCTGCCTGCATTGCGAGGACGCACCCTGCGTCACCGTCTGTCCTACCGGGGCCAGCTACAAGCGCAAAGAGGACGGGATCGTGCTGGTCAACGAGACCGACTGCATCGGCTGCGGGTTATGCGCGTGGGCCTGCCCCTACGGTGCGCGCGAGTTGGACCAAGCCGCTGGTGTGATGAAGAAATGTACCCTCTGCGTTGACCGCATCTATAACGACAACCTCCCCGAGGAAGACCGTATTCCCGCCTGCGTGCGCACTTGCCCGTCGGGTGCTCGGCATTTTGGAGACTTGGGCGATCCTGATAGCGACGTCAGCCAGTTGGTTACCGCGCGGGGCGGCGTCGATCTGATGCCCGAACAAGGCACCAAGCCGGTGAACAAATACCTGCCCCCCCGGCCCAAAGATCAAATGCCCGAAATTGATGTACTTGCCCCTTTCCTCGCGCCGATAGACCAAGAACCCAAAGGGTTCCTTGGCTGGCTTGACCGTACTTTGGATAGGCTCTGATGCATCCCGCACCCTCAGTCATCTTTTTCAGCGTATTTTCCGGACTTGGGTTCGGCCTTCTGTTTTGGTTGGGGCTGGGCTGGCCCTCGCCGACCGGCGTTGTGGCCTTTGTCTTTTTCGCCATCGCCTATCTACTCGCCGTTGGTGGGCTTATTGCGTCCACCTTCCATCTGGGCCGTCCCGAACGCGCGCTCAAGGCATTTACCCAGTGGAAAACCAGCTGGCTTAGCCGCGAAGCAATCTGCGCCGTGGCGGCCTTGCTGCTGATGGCGATCTACGGGGCCGGTGCCGTGTTCCTAGATGAGAACTGGCGCGTCATCGGCGTTCTGGGTGGCGTGCTGTCACTTGGCACCGTTTTCACCACCTCGATGATTTACACGCAGCTCAAGACGATTCCTCGGTGGCACAGCCCCCTAACCCCGCTGAATTTTCTGTCGCTTTCCATTGCGGGCGGGGCCTTGCTTGCGGGGCAAGTTACTTGGGCGCTCTGGCTGATCGTCATCGCGGGCGGCGTTCAACTGGCGACGTGGATCATCGGCGACAGGCGTTTTACGGCGTCAGGCACCACCCTCGCCACAGCGACGCAGTTGGGTCAAATCGGATCCGTGCGCGCGTTCGAGCCGCCGCACACCGGCACCAACTATCTGTTGCGTGAATTTGTCTATGTGATCGGGCGCAAACACGCCTTCAAACTGCGCGTTATTGCCTTGCTGCTGATGACCATCTTGCCCGTCATCCTGCTGTTGATTCCGTTTTCACATGTCGCTGGCGGTTTGGCTGTTCTGGCACATGTGGCAGGGGTGCTAACGGCGCGCTGGCTGTTCTTTGCACAGGCCGAACATGTTGTCGGCCTCTATTACGGCAAACGTTAAAAAGGCGACGCAGGGTGAGGGTACACCTTACGCCGCCATGGTCTAGAATCCGCGTTTGTTAGTTCATCAGCCCGGCGTGACGCAGACCGGCATTCACCAATGCCTTGGTCCCGTCCGTCAGCGGCACCAGCGGCAAACGCACCTCGTCCGAGCACAAACCCAGCTGGGCCATCGCATATTTCACGCCAACAAGACCCGGTTCGGTAAAGATTGCTTTGTGCAATGGCATCAAAGCATCCTGAATTTTCAACGCGGCGGCATAATCCCCCGCAAGGCAAAGCGCCTGCATCTGGCTGATCAGCTTGGGCGCGACATTCGCGGTTACCGAAATACAGCCAACACCGCCTTGGGCGTTGAATCCGTGCGCGGTAGCGTCCTCGCCCGAAAGCTGGACGAAATCCGGCCCGCACAGCATCCGCTGGTCACAGACCCGCGCCAGATCACCGGTCGCATCCTTGACACCGACGATGCGCGGCAACTTGGCCAGCTCGGCCATGGTGGCGGGCATCATGTCCACAACCGAACGGCCGGGGATGTTATAGATGATGATCGGCAAACCGCAGGCTTCGTGGATCGCGGTGAAATGCGCGATCAGCCCCGCTTGTGTCGGCTTGTTATAGTATGGCGTCACCACCAGTACCGCATCAGCCCCGACGCTTTCGGCGTGCTTGGCCAAGCGAATGCTTTCGGTCGTGTTATTCGATCCCGCGCCTGCAAGAACAGGGATCCGCCCTGCAGCGGCCTTGACCACTTCGGCGACAACAGTTTCATGTTCGGCATGGGTCAACGTAGGAGATTCACCGGTGGTACCAACAGGCACCAACCCGTTTGATCCTTCGGCGATGTGCCACTCAACCAGTTTCTTGAGCGTGTCCAAATCCAGCGCGCCGTTCATAAACGGCGTGACGAGTGCAGGCAGAGAACCTTGTAACATATGCACGCTCCTTTTCTTGCGTTGCTGGGCTGGCGCCCGGTTGCTGATTGGCGGCAACGTGAGTTGAAACCCACCCGCCTTACAGTATGTTGCAAGGCTGTAGCCTCTGATCACTAGGAAATGCAAGAGATGACACGCGCCGCGCTGACGCTGATACTGCTATTCGCCCTTGCTATGCCTGCGCTGGCTGAACGTCCCCGACCGCTAGGGTGGGCGATGGATGCTGTGCGGGCAGGCAATTGGGACAACGCAAAACGCATCGCAAGGCGCGATGGCGCGGTGGCGCAAGATGTCGTTGAATGGCACCGCTTGCGTGCCGGACTGGGCACTTACGAAGATGTCATGGCATTCCTGAACCGTCGTCCCGACTGGCCCGGAGAACCCTATCTGCGCATGAAATCCGAAGATGCGGTGGTTGCCCATGGCGACGCGGCCGTGCTTGCGTTCTTTGCGGGTCGGCCCCCGCAAACGCCGGTCGGGGTGCTTGGCCATGCCACCGTTCTCAAGAACGCGGGACGTTCGGGAGAGGCTGATGCTAGGTTGGTGTTGGCGTGGCGCACAATGTCGATGGATGCTGCATCGCAGGCTTTGTTCATCGCCGCCCATGCCCGTTTACTCGCCCCCCATCACGCTGCCCGTCTGGACGAGCTGTTGTGGCAGGGCGATCACGCAGGCGCGCGGCAGATGTTTGATCTGGTAAGTGACGCTGATCGCGCACTGGCTGAAACCCGCATTGCCCTGCAAAATCGCGAAAGCGACGTGAACAGACTGATCAATGCCCTGCCCGCCCGCATGGGTGGCAACCCGGGGCTCCAGAAAGACCGGTTTGAATGGCGTATCCGCAAAGGGTTCGAAGACAGCGCCAAGGATTTGCTGCTGTCCCAGTCGATCAGCGCCGACGCCCTTGGTCAGCCAGAGGCATGGGCCAACCGCCGTCGTGCGCTGGCACGCGATGACATGCGCAATGGCAATCCTAGGCGCGCCTACCAAATGGCATCGCAGCATTTCCTCGACGGCGGTTCGAACTTTGCCGATCTTGAATGGCTGTCCGGCTACATCGCGCTGCGGTTTCTGAACGATCCAAAGCGTGCTTTGACCCATTTCAAGGCCCATGACGGTGCCGTGGAATCCCCGATCAGCAAAGGACGGGCAGGCTATTGGCAGGGTCGCGCCTTGCAGGCCATGGGTGACGCTGAAGGTGCTGCCAAGGCCTATGCCCAAGGCGCGGAATTTCAGTCGTCGTTCTATGGATTGTTGGCAGCGGAACGCGGCGGGTTGCCCTTTGACCAATCATTGGCTGGGGAAAAACCCGCGCAGGATTGGCGCAATTCCGCATTGGCCCGCGCCCCGTTGTTTCAGGCGGGCATGTTGTTGCAAGCATCCGGAGAGTTGAGCCTGGCAGAACGGTTTTGGACCCATCTGGCAGAGCAATTGATCCAGGATGATGCCGCCCTGCTAGGTCAGGCCGCGATTGATATGAAGCAGCCCCATCTT
This sequence comes from Sulfitobacter marinus, assembly GCF_900116285.1. Lineage (GTDB taxonomy): Bacteria > Pseudomonadota > Alphaproteobacteria > Rhodobacterales > Rhodobacteraceae > Sulfitobacter > Sulfitobacter marinus. The sequence continues at coordinate 40,145 of NZ_FPAJ01000005.1, forward strand.
GCGGTGATGATTGGCAAACGGGTTGCCCAGCGTGGTATCACAATTGCCGCGCCCTATTACCCGCTGCACCCCGCGATCAAGCTGGATCTGAATATGGCCCCCGAAATGGTGCTGGCCATTGCACGACGCGAAAGCGAATTTGACCCCGTTGTGCAAAGCCATGTGGGCGCGCGCGGATTAATGCAATTGATGCCCGGTACAGCCGATGATGTGGCACGGGATCTGGGGATCCGTGATTTGCACACCACGGACCGGCTGACCGCCGACCCGGACCATAACGCACGACTGGGGTCGGAATATCTGGCGCAGATGGCGAAACGGTTTAACGGCAACGTCGTTATGATGTCTGCGGCTTATAACGCCGGCCCAACCCGCCCCACGCGCTGGATGGACAGCTATGGCGACCCGCGCGAGGGTGACATTGATATCGTCGACTGGATCGAGATGATTCCGTTCCGCGAAACCCAGAACTACGTTATGCGCGTCACCGAAAGCTTGCCCGTCTATCGCGCGCGGCTGGGCAAAAACCCCTTGCCGCGCCCCTTTACCGAAGAGCTGACCGGATCAACGCTGCTGTCTTTCACGCCAAAAGGTAAATAGGCCCGCCGCCACGATCAGCGCCGCGCCGATGGCCACATTCGTCCGCACATCTTCACCAAAGACGCTGATGCCGATGATGCTGGCAAAGACCAGTTGCAGATAGGCAAAGGGTTGAACCGCGCTGGCCTCGGCCACCTCGTAGCAGCGGATCAGCAGCCAATGCCCCGTCACCCCGGTAACGCACAGGCAAAGCATGTAAATCCAGTCGGTTGCGATCATCGGTTCCCAAAACCAGATGCCTGCCGCAGTCATCGCGATTGATCCCGTGACCCCCGTCCAGAAAAAGCTGGTTGCGGTTTTGTCTTTGCGGCCCACATAGCGGGTCAGCAATCCATACACCGCGAACAAGGCAGCCGCGATCAGCGGAATAATCGCGGCGGGATCAAAGACATTCGCGCCCGGTTGCAGAATGATCAAAACCCCGATGAACCCGACGCCAATAGCAGACCAACGCCGCCAGCCCACGCTTTCCCCCAAGACAGGGCCGGACAGCGCGGCAACCAACAACGGATAGCAGGTAAATACCGCGTGGCTTTCCACCAGCCCAAGAAGTGTGAAGGCAACAATCATCACGTAAATCTCGACCGCTAGCAGCAAGCCACGAAGGGCCTGCAAGACCGGCTGACTGGTCCGGGCAACAGCGCTCAGACCGCCCGCATGCCGCTTGGCAATGGCAATTACAAAGGCGGCAAAGAACCAATAGCGGATCATCACAACCATTATCACGTTATATTCCGACGCCAAATGCCGCGACAGCCCGTCTTGGACTGCAAAGACAAATGTCGTCAGGACCATCAATGTGATGCCAAGCGGGATGTTATTTGACTGGGCCAATGCGGCAGCTTTGTTGGTGGCGCGGCTCATGTGCGTACCGCCTGTGTCATATGGCGTTTACGACCATAACCTTGGGTGCGTTGCACGGCGAAACCCGCCGCCTCCAACGCCCGCCGAACTGCACCTGCGGCTGTATAAGTCGCCACCGTACCAAACGGGCCGGTGTGCCGGTATATGTCTCGCAGCAGTTCCGGCTCCCACAGCTCGGGGTTTTTGGCAGGCGAGAACCCGTCCAGAAACCACGCATCGGCCAAGCCATGCCAGCGCGGCACGGTTTGGCGCGCGTCGCCAAGGATCACATTCACTTCAAGCCCCGGAAATGACATTTCGCCGCCCGTCGGGGCCCATGCGTCCAGCAACGCATCGCGCTTGCCGTCAAAATCGGGAAAGGTCTGATGCGCCTGTGCCATGTCCTCGCGTGACATCGGGTAGGCCTCGAACGACGTGAAACTTAGCGTGCCACGCTGGCCCGACTGCACCCAAACGTCCCAGACGACCAGCAAATTCAGCCCCGTGCCGAACCCCAATTCACCAATGCGAAACCCGTCACGGAACCGGTGGGGAAGGTCATTACCTTGCAAAAACACATGACGGGTTTCCGCGACACCATCCTCAAGGCTGAAATAGGGATCATCAAATTTGGTCGACACCGGAACGCCGCTTTCTTTCCATTCGATATCAGCTGTCTGGTTCTCCATGCGGCGGCCTTGTGCTATCGGAAGTTTTGAAAACACTGCGCAAAAAGGGCAAGGATTAGCAATGGTCGAAATCACGATACGCGGCGCAGGAATTTTTGGCCTGTCGGTGGCCTGGGCCTGCGTCAAACGTGGCGCGACCGTTCAGATCATCGACCCGTTTGGCGCCGCATCCGGTGCCAGCGGCGGAATCGTCGGCGCGCTCGCCCCGCATGTGCCCGAGAAATGGAGCGCAAAGAAAGCGTTCCAACTGGACAGTCTTTTGATGGCCGAAACCTTCTGGCGCGAGGTCGAAGCGATAGGCGGCACCCCTTCTGGCTATGCGCGAAAGGGCCGTTTGCAGCCGATCATGAACGACCGTGGCGTAGAACTGGCACAGCGCCGTGCGGAAGCGGCCCATGAATTCTGGCACGACAACGCAGTCTGGCAGGTCGTGCAGGCCACGGGTGCCGATTGGGAACCCGCAAGCCCGACGGGCTGCTTGATCTATGACAGCCTGAGCGCGCTGATACATCCGCGCCAAGCCTGCAATGCATTGGTACAGGCCTTGGCGGCAAAGGGCATAACGGTAAAAGCCGAAGGCGACGATCAGGGGCATGTTTTATGGGCGACCGGTGTGGCCGGATTGACCAAGATGTCAGCCACCTACGACCGTGTCATCGGTGCGGGGGAAAAGGGGCAAGCCGCCTTGCTGGCCCATGACGCACGCGGATTGCCGCAACTGTTTGCGGATGGTGTGCACGTCATTCCACATAGCGATGGCACCGTCGCCATCGGATCGACAACTGAACGGTATTTCGACAACCCTGGTCAAACCGATATGCTGTTGGATGACGTCATCGCCCGCGCCCGCGCCGTGGTGCCAGTTTTGGCAAATGCGCCGATCATCAACCGCTGGGCCGGATTGCGCCCGCGTAGCCATAGCCGCGCACCGATGCTGGGGGCTTGGCCGGACAGGCCGGGTCATTTTATCGCAAACGGGGGCTTTAAAATCGGTTTCGGCATGGCCCCAAAGATAGCGGAGGTCATGGCCGACCTGTTGCTTGAGGGGCGCGACATGATCCCCGACGGCTTTCGGGTGTCAGACAATTTTTAGGGTCGGCGCGGCAACCGATCCCCCATCAACAGCCTAGCGCCCGATCTCGGCCCGCAGGGCCAGCATCAGTTGCGTTAGCTCTTTTACGTAAATCTCGCCGGTCAGGCGACCGTTCTCATCAAACGCGTTAGAGCTGTTGGCCAGATGAATCTCTGGCCCCTGCAAGATGCGTGGGCGAAACGGGACCATAAAACTGCGTAAAATCAGCTGGGCGCGTTCGCCGCCCGCCCGGCCTGCCGCCGCAGACATGACAGCCAACGGCTTGCCGACCCAGGGATTGCCCTTGGTTCGGCTGATCCAGTCCAGCGCATTTTTCAATACGCCCGAGGGGCCTTTGTTATATTCAACGGTCGAAATCAGGATCGCATCTGCGCCTGCAATCTGATCTGCCGCTTTTTGCACCACGGCCGGAACACCACTCGCGGCCTCGTCGTCAGCGTCATAAAGCGGAAACCGAATATCCGCTTCGGTATAATCGCAGGGGCCAAAAAGACGGGCGGACTCGGCCAAAAGCATCGAATTTGTCGATTCTTTGCGCAGCGATCCAGAAAACCCGATCAGTTTCAAGTTGGCCATTCCAGCACTCCTTTTGGCGACAACACTGTGAGGTAAAGTGTTCCATTACCCCGAAAAAGCAAGAGGCCCCGGCGATTACCGAGGCCTCTGTTACTCAGATCTCAGACAGGATCAGGACGCGTTGGGCAGAATAACGATTTCAACCCGGCGGTTCTGTGCCTTGCCGCTTGCGTTCAGATTGCTTGCAACCGGCTGGCTTTCGCCCCGACCGATTGACAGAATACGCGAGCCAGGAACGCCATTGTTGACCAGCACGTTCGCGACAGCGCGCGCGCGCCCTTCGGACAGTTGCTGGTTATAGGACGCATCCCCGTCGCTATCGGTGTGCCCGATAATTTGCAGCGTCGAGTTGCTGTAAACGTTCACGTTACGCGCCAATGCGGCCAGATCGCTCTGCATGCCGGCTTGGACGGTTGTGCTGTCTGTCGCGAACAAAATGTCTTGGGGCAATGTCACGATCAGACGGTCGCCCGTGTTCGTGATGATCACGTCACTGTCCAATTGGCGGCGCAGTTCGGCCTCTTGTTTGTCCAGCGAATAGCCAACACCTGCACCAATGGCGCCGCCGGCCAACGCACCAACCAAAGCACCATCTGCGCGGTTGCCGTCGCCTTTGGACAAGGCACCGATAACGGCACCGGCACCTGCGCCGATCAGGGCACCATTGCGGGTCTTAGCATTTGGATCATTCGGGTTACCGCCGATTGGACCCGGCTCACAAGCACTCAGGGCAAGTACACTGATCAGGGCGACGGCGATTGTGGTTTTCGAAAATGTCATAGTCTCTTTCTGCCTTTGTTGGGGCCCCGTTCGGGCGAGGCATGTCACCTTTTAACGCCCTACACGAAGACAGGTTCCCAAGAAAAATATTTTGACACCGCTGTCGGCGCCTAGCCGCCTATGCCCCAGCATCGGCGCGGGCAGATTCATAGGCCAACAGCGCGCGTTTGACAGGGATACCCCAGTGATAGCCGCCCAAACCGCCCGATTTCCGCAGGGCACGGTGACAAGGGATCAGCCAACTGATCGGGTTACGACCCACGGCGGTGCCCACGGCGCGGACGGCCTTGGGCGTGCCAATTTTTTGCGCAATCTCGGAATATGTTGTGACATTGCCCGACGGGATATTTAGCAACGCCTCCCATACTTTTATCTGGAAAGGCGCGCCGATCAGATACATCGGGGCTTTTTCGTTGCTACCTGCCCGCGCGCCAAAGGCGGTTTCGACCCAATCACGCAAGAGGTCTGGGTTCTCAACGAAAGTTGCACCGGGCCAACGGCTGCGCAAATCTCTCATCGCTTCGGCCTCTCCTGTCTCGGCCGAGAACGCGAGTCCGCAAATGCCGCGATCCGTGCCCATTACCAATGCAGGGCCAAAAGGACTATCGAACCAGCCCCATGATATCTCAAGTCCTACCCCTTTACGGGCAAATTCGCCGGGGCTCATGGCCTCCCACCGTAGGAATAGATCATGCAACCGCCCAGATCCCGACAGACCCACCTCATGTGCGGCCCCAAGGGTGGTAAAACGGTCGCGCAAAAGGTCTTTGGCATGGTCCAACATCAGGTATTGCTGATACCGTTTCGGCGACACGCCTACCCAGCGCGAAAAGACGCGCTGAAAATGTGGGGCGCTCATGCCCATTTGATCTGCAATCTGATCAAGCGCCAAGGGATCGGAAGCGTGATCAATCAAATCAATTGCACGGCGCATCACACCATAGTGGTAGCCATCATCAGAGGCATGAGTCGGGGGGGTAAGGTCTTGTATCATACCCTCAAACTAAGAGGTCTCCCGTGCTCAAGCGACCCGAAACTTGCGCCAATTGAAGCTTTACGCAGCCAGAAGATGCAAAAGATTTTCCTCGGGGCTGAGCAAATCACGCAGGAACCCGGCTTCTTCCTTGTTCAGACAGGTGCGCGGGGATGTGGAAACACCATCAAAAATCTTGCTCGCGCGGCGCAGTTCCGGTGTGACATCCAGCATCCATGCCGTGTCGCTGCCCGTCGTTTCCGCCCAGATACCACAGGTCATAATCAGATCGTGATGCTCAGTGATAATGTGGTGATAGCTTAGCGCAGGCGCGCCCATTTCAAAACGCGGGGTCGACCGCCGGGACAACGCGCCAATTTCCGCCATCGCTTCGGTATGGCCAAAGTGCAGGGCGACATGATGTGATGCGACCAAAACGTTGTGATGAGGCGACAGGCGCAGGGGTTCAACCAACCCTTCTGGTGCGACGCTTTCGCGGGGGCGCAGATGCACCGGGGACGGCAAGGGCAAACCATCCGGCCCGATGCCGCGGGACCGTTTGATCGCCAAAATCGGTTGCGCACCGCGGTCACGGGTAATGACGTGATCGCCGGATTCCAACCATTCCACTGGCATTTCTCCGTCTAGCGTCATGATCATCGCGCCCGGACCAAAACCTGAAATCTTTGAAAAGATCGCCTCAACAGCCATTACCAATTCCCTTATTACTGCGGGCGATTGCCCATTGAATACTGCCAGCTTACTGCCCGTGGCCTCAATCTAGCGACCGTAATGTGCAAATTAGGTAAACGGGCATTCGGGAACGCGCCCGGCCTTGCCCTGATGGAAAATTCCCCCCATACCAACGCCCATGGCAAAACCCCTTGATTATCATACCATCCGAGAGATCTTCACCCGGTTTCAGGCAGCAGATGCCGAACCGAAAGGCGAATTAGATCATACAAATGTATACACTTTGCTGGTTGCCGTGGCGCTAAGCGCCCAGGCAACTGATGCGGGGGTTAACAAGGCCACAAAATCCCTGTTCCAGATCATTGAAACTCCGCAACAGATGCTGGACCTTGGGTTGGAGGGGCTGACCGATCATATAAAATCCATTGGCCTGTTCCGTCAAAAAGCCAAAAACGTCATGAAAATGAGCCAGATTTTGGTCGATGACTATGAGGGCATCGTGCCAAACAGCCGCGCGGCCCTGCAATCGCTGCCCGGCGTCGGGCGCAAGACAGCCAATGTCGTTTTGAACATGTGGTGGCATTACCCCGCCCAAGCCGTCGATACCCATATCTTTCGCGTGGGAAACCGCACGCGCATCTGCCCCGGTAAAACGGTCGAAGCGGTTGAGCGCGCCATCGAAGATAATATTCCCGTTGATTTCCAGCAACATGCCCATCACTGGATGATTTTGCACGGTCGTTACCATTGCAAAGCGCGCAAACCGCTGTGCAGAACCTGCATCATCCGTGATCTCTGCCCCTATGAGGACAAAACCGAATGACCCAATATGAAGTAGTTGGCATCGGCAACGCCGTTGTCGATGTAATCTCGCATGCCGAAGACGCGTTTCTTGGCGATATGAATATCGAAAAAGGCATCATGCAGTTGATCGAGCGTGACCGCGCCGAAGATTTGTACGGCGCAATGAAGGACCGCGTGCAAACCCCCGGCGGATCGGTTGCAAATACCATCGCTGGTATCGGTGCGCTTGGCCTGCCGACGGCGTTTATCGGCCGTGTAAATGACGATGATCTGGGTAAGTTCTATGCCCAGTCCATGATCGACGGCGGCACTGATTTCGTGAACGCCCCTGTCGCGGGTGGTGATCTGCCAACCTCGCGTTCTATGATCTTTGTATCGCCTGATGGCGAGCGGTCGATGAACACCTATCTGGGTATCTCAACCGATCTGGGGCCTGCGGATGTGCCTGACGCCGTTGCAACATCCGCCAAGATCATGTTCCTCGAAGGGTATCTGTTCGACAAGGATCAGGGCAAGCAGGCCTTCCTTGAAGCCTCGCGCCTGACCCGCGCTGCGGGCGGCAAGGCCGGTATCGCGATTTCCGATCCGTTTTGTGTTGATCGCCACCGTGACGATTTCCTGCGCATGATCACGGACGAACTGGACTATGTTATCGGCAATGAGGCCGAGATCAGATCCCTGTTCGAGACCGATGATCTGGAGGAAGCGCTGGCCAAAACATCCGCAATATGCGGCTTGGTCGTTTGCACACGTTCCGGCGATGGCGTCACGCTGATCCGCGAAGGCGAGCGCGTCGAAGTTCCCGTGACCAAGATTACCCCCGTGGATGCAACAGGTGCAGGCGATCAATTCGCTGCTGGTTTCTTGTTCGGCATGTCCATGGGTCGCGATCTGGAGACCTGCGGCAGAATGGGCCACATTTGCGCGGCCGAAGTAATCAGCCACGTAGGCCCCCGCCCCCAGACCGACATCATGGCGCTTTTTAAAGAACAAGGGCTGGTGTGAACCATGCTAAGTGACGGATTTCATGATGTGCCTGACGGCAAACTGGCGATGGTCGTGACCCATTTTGAAATGCGCGCGCCCACACCACTGCGCGAGGTGTCTTTGCCTGATGATGTACGCTTGCGGCAGGTGACGCCGACGCTGGACTGGTACCGCGACATGTTCCGTCGTGTCGGGCAAAACTGGCTTTGGTTCGGGCGGCTCAAGAAATCCGATGCGGAATTACAAGCGCAGCTGTTTGACCCAGACACGTTGTTTTACACGCTGGCCAAAGACGGCCAAGACGAAGCCCTTTTAGAGCTGAAGTTTACCGCAGAAGGCACCTGCGAGTTGGCATATTTCGGGCTTACACCGGCAATGATCGGGTCAGGGGCGGGGCGCTACCTGATGAACCATGCCATCCGCACGGCCTGGGAACGGCCCATTTCGCGCCTACATCTTCATACCTGTACGCTAGACAGCCCACAGGCCGTTCCCTTTTACATCCGCAGCGGGTTTACCCCGTTCAAACGGCAGGTTGAGATCGCGGATGACCCGCGCCTTATCAACCTGTTGGACAAAGATAATGGGGCCCATGTGCCGATCATCGGCTGACACGGACCGCACGCCCTAACCCATACGTTCAGAGGCATAAGATCCCGGCGAGGCAGGGAAAACGACGGTCTTGTTACCATTCAAAAACACCCGGCGGTGGATATGGGCGTGAATGGCGCGGGCCAGCACCTGGCTTTCCACATCACGGCCCAGTGACACGTAATCATTAGCAGATTGGGCATGGGTCACACGCACGATATCCTGCTCGATAATCGGGCCTTCATCCAGATCGGCGGTCACGTAATGCGACGTCGCGCCGATCAGTTTCACCCCACGTTGGAACGCCTGCTTGTAGGGGTTCGCACCCTTAAAGCTGGGCAGGAACGAGTGATGAATGTTGATGATCCGCCCCGACATTTTCTGGCACATCTCATCTGACAGAATTTGCATGTAGCGCGCCAATACGATCAGCTCCGCACCTGCGTCCTCGACCACGGCCATAATCCGCGCCTCGGCCTCGACTTTGTTCTCGGGCGTCACCTTGATGCAGTGGAACGGGATGTCATTATTCACCACGACCTTTTGATAGTCCATGTGATTGGACACCACTGCAACAATATCGATGGGCAGCGCACCAATGCGCCACCGATACAACAAATCGTTCAGACAATGCCCGAACCGCGACACCATGATGACGACTTTCATCTTTTCCGTCTGGTCATGGAAATCATAGGTCATCTCGAAGGGTTTGGCCGTGGCCGCGAACCCATCCGCCAAGCGGTCCAGATCGACGGCATCATCACTTTCAAAGCTGACCCGCATAAAGAAATTGCCGGTTTCCTTATCGTCGAACTGGGCGCTGTCGGTGATGTTACAGGCGTTATCGGCAAGGTAATTCGCAATCGCGGCGACGACACCACGGGTCGAAGGACATGCGACGGTCAGGGCAAAGTTTTTCATGAGTTCAGGTCCAGTCAGAAAGGAAGCGGCACATGGCTTCGACAGGCCTGTGTTTCCCAAGCCATTTGCGCCGTCAATAGACCCATACGCAAATGCCGCATCAAAGCAGCGTCACGCGTGTCCTTAAGCGACGCGGTGGTTTCCGATCATGCACAATGGGCGGTATTTGCTACGAAATAAGCAGTATGAAAACCGATCAGATATCGGCGGGCGTAATATGTGGACGGAACGCCGCGACGACGGCCTGATACACCTCGCGTTTAAACGGCACGATATTGCCGACCAGATCGTCAACCGGCAGCCAGCGCCACTCCGAAAACTCTTGATGATCGGTTTCCAAATTGACCTCCGAATCCTCACCGTGGAACCGCAACAAAAACCATTTTTGTTCCTGACCGCGATAGCGGCCCTTCCAGATGTTGGGCACCAGATCACGCGGCAAATCATAGGGTAGCCAGTTTTCAGTTTCGGCCACGACAGACACAGATGTCGGGCGCACGCCGGTCTCTTCCTCAAGCTCACGCAGGGCGGCGGCCTTGGCCTCTTCGCCCTTGTCTACGCCGCCTTGGGGCATCTGCCACGCATCTTGGTCGCGATCCCTGCGCTGCCCGACAAACACATGGCCATCGGCATTGATCAGCATCACGCCGACACAGGGGCGATAGGGCAACTTGGCAATCTCTTCGGGTGTCATGGCGAGGCCTTTGAATTGTATCGGTTCAGCGCGGGCCTATCACAAAAGCCGCGCCCATGTATATTGGCTTACGCAGCGTTGTGCGTGACAGATGCCCACGCTTAAGATGAAGTCAGCCGTAACGTCCCCATCCACCCGAAAGGTTCGTCCCATGTCCGACTATCCACACCTGCTGGCCCCGCTTGATCTGGGCTTTACCACATTGAAAAATCGCGTGTTGATGGGATCGATGCACACCGGACTTGAGGAAACGCAGAACTGGAATCGCGTTGCCGAATTTTACGCGACCCGCGCGCGGGGCGATGTCGGCTTGATGGTCACTGGCGGCATTGGGCCGAACCCCGAAGGATCGGTCGCCCATGGTGCGGCGATGATGACCTCGCAAAAGGATGTCGATCACCACAGCATCGTCACCCAACGTGTGCACGAGGCAGGTGGCAAGATCGTGATGCAGATTCTGCATGCAGGCCGCTATGCGTTCAGCCCCGATTGTGTGGCCCCGTCTGCGATCAAATCCCCCATTTCGATGTTTGCCCCCAAGGAACTGGACGCGGAAGGTATCGAAAAACAGATCAGTGACATCGCCGCCTGCGCCCTGCGTGCCAAGCAGGCAGGCTATGACGGGGTCGAGGTCATGGGATCGGAAGGGTATTTCCTGAACCAGTTTTTGGTCACCCACACCAACAAGCGCAACGATGAATGGGGCGGGTCTTATGAGAACCGCATGCGGTTGCCGGTCGAAGTTGTGCGCCGCGTGCGCGAGGCTGTCGGCCCCGATTTCATCCTGATTTACCGCTTGTCGATGATCGACCTGATCCCCAATGGATCAACATTCGAAGAAGTTGTGCAACTGGCCAAGGCGGTCGAAGCCGCAGGTGCTACAATCATCAACACCGGCATCGGTTGGCACGAGGCACGTATTCCAACGATTGCCACGTCTGTGCCCCGCGCGGCCTTTGCTTGGGTGACACAGAAATTGATGGGTCAGGTGAATATTCCGCTGATCACATCCAACCGGATCAACACACCCCAAGTTGCCGAACAGGTGCTGGCCGATGGCTGCGCCGACATGGTGTCGATGGCACGGCCCATGCTGGCGGATGCGGATTTCGTAGCCAAGGCCGCTGCGGGCAAAGCGGATCAGATCGCGCCCTGCATTGCATGTAATCAGGCGTGTCTGGATCACACATTTGGTGGCAAAATCTCAACCTGTTTGGTGAACCCGCGCGCCTGTTACGAGACTGAGTTGAAGGTAGAGCCGACGACTGATGCCAAAACAATCGCGGTTGTCGGTGCTGGCCCTGCCGGTCTGTCGGCGGCCATCACAGCGGCTGAACGTGGCCACAAGGTGACCGTCTTTGACCGTGCGCCCGAGATTGGCGGACAATTGAACCTTGCCAAGCAAGTCGCGGGCAAAGAGGAATTCTGGGGCCTGGTCGATTGGTATCGCGCCATGGTCAAAGAACGTGGCGTGAGCGTCAACTTGAACACCGAAGTTTCCGCCAATGATCTGGATGACTTCGACGAGGTGATTATCGCAACCGGCGTCATCCCTCGTGACCCTCAGATACCGGGGCAAAACACCGGCAATGTTGTCAGCTATATCGACATCCTGAACGGCAAGGTAACGGCGGGCCAAAAGGTTGCGGTCATCGGGGCGGGCGGCATCGGTTTTGATGTATCCGAATATCTGGTCCACGATGGCGACAGCACCACCACCAACCTGCCCGAATGGATGAAGGAATGGGGCGTCACCGATCCTGCCGCCCATCGCAGCGGTCTGGCCCCCGAAGGGCCGCAACCCCATGCGCCTGCGCGCGAGGTGACGATGTTGCAGCGCAAGGCCACCAAAGTCGGCAAGGGTTTGGGCAAGACCACCGGTTGGATTCACCGCGCGTCCCTAACCATGAAAAACGTCCAGATGATTGGCGGCGTGAATTACGAAAAGATCGATGCAGACGGGCTGCACATCAGCTTTGGCGAGACACGCGAGAAGCCTCAGCTGATCGAAGCGGATACCATCGTGCTCTGTGCGGGTCAGCTATCGGATCGGTCCCTTGCAGACGCGCTTGAGGCGAAAGGCATCCCTTGCCACGTTATCGGCGGTGCCGATGTCGCGGCAGAGTTGGACGCGAAACGTGCGATCAATCAAGGGACAAGGCTCGCCGCGGCACTGTGATATTGCCCTTGGGCCGATAGGATGCGAAACTTTGCTTTCAAAAGCAGATAGAAAGCGGATCCATGCCCATTTGCGTTTTTGACATTTACCCCGATGGCACCACGACGGTCCCGACCGACACCAATCTAACGGGTCCGGGGGCATATCGATGGTGGCATTTTGATCTGTCCGACGAAATGCTTGAACCTTGGGCGCGTGAACATTTGCATGACATCCCCGCCGGATCACTGGTGCAGAAACAAACACGCCCCCGCTGTGATCAGTTCAATGGCGGGCTGATCCTGAACCTGCGCGGGATTAATATGAACGAAGGGCAGGATGCCGATGAAATGGTATCGGTGCGCATGTTCGTGGAATCCGATCTGTTGATCACCGTCCGCCGCACGCGCGTATTCGCACTTGATACACTTCGCCAATTGGCCGAAGTGCAAAACGCGCCCCCCAGCCCGGCCGAGTTTCTTGAGGGGCTGGTGGCGCGGCTTACTGCGAGGGTTCAGGAACATGTCGCGGGCATCTATGAACAGACCGACTTTTTCGAAGTCGACCTGGAAGACACGACAACCAAGATGCCGCGCGAGTTGCCCGAAATCCGGCGCAGCGTGATCCGGCTGCGGCGCTATCTTGGCCCGCAACGCGCGGCACTAAGCAAACTTGCAGCCCTCGACATCCCCCTGATCCCGCAGGAAAGCCAGCTTGAGCTGCACGAACAAGCAAACAGCGCGATGATCTCGGTTGAGGAATTGGACGAACTGCGCGACCGCCTTGTGTCGGTGCAGGAAGAGCATGACGTTTACGTCGCCCAACGCCAAGCGCGCCACGGCTATGTTCTCTCTGTGGCGGCCGCACTTTTCCTGCCTCTGGGGTTCATTACCGGCCTGTTTGGGGTGAATGTTGGTGGAATGCCCGGTACCGGCCATCCCTGGGCCTTTACCTTGCTTTGTCTCGGCATGGGGGCTCTTGCCGTCTTGATGTTCGCCCTGCTCAGAAAGCTGCGCTGGATCTAAAACCCCTGCGAATAGGCGCGGTTTTCCATTGTTTCCCAGACGCAAACGATTCACGTAATAACCTTGCTACTGACCCATGGCTGCCGTGATCTTGCCTGATTTGGCCCGCATATCTCTGCCGACACAGATGATGGAAAAGGGGACGGCAATGGACCGCCTGACAGAAATGGAAGCATTCGCGACAGTCGTCGATCAGGGTGGTTTTACTGATGCGGCCAAGAAGATGGGCATCTCAAAGTCAGCCGTATCCAAACATGTATCCTCGCTCGAGGCACGCCTTGGTGCCCGCCTGTTGAACCGCACCACACGCCGGGTCAGCCCCACCGAAATTGGCCTTGCGTATTACGATCGCGCCCGCCGCGTGTTGAATGATGCAGGCGAAGCAGATGCGTTGGTCACCTCGATGCAATCGGCCCCTTCGGGCCTTTTGCGCATTTCGGTCGCGACGGATTTCGGGGTAAATTATCTTTCCCCCGCCCTTTCCGGCTTCCTTGAGGAATTTCCCGATATCACCGTGAACATGGTTCTGAACAACCGCTACGTTGAATTGATCAGCGAAGGGTTTGATATGGCCGTGCGCATCGGAGAGTTGGAGGACAGCACCCTGCGTGCGCGCAAGCTGACTGAAACCACCAAACGCATGATCGCGTCACCGGGGTATTTCGAAAAATACGGGCGTCCCGAAAAGATTGATGATCTGAACGACCACAAGCTGTTGCACTATTCGAACCAATCGAGTGGAAACATGTGGAAACTGACATCGCCATCGGGCGAAAAGCGTCAGGTGCGCACCGCCGGCTGGTTGTCTGTTAATGATGGGCAATCACTGCTGAACGCCGCTATTTCGGGCCTTGGCATCGCATATTTGCCCAGCTTTTTATATGCCGACGCGATGGCAAAAGGCCTTGTTGAGGATGCCATTCCTGAACTGCCGCTGGAAACCCAAGGCATCTATGCCGTCTACCCGCCCGGTCGTTTCACCCAGCCCAAGGTTCGTGCCTTCATTGATTTTCTGGCGCATGAATTTACGGACAAAGGCCCGAACAACTGGTGAATACACCCCTGCGGTGCAACTGACCTAAGCAAAATGATATCAACCCTCGCTCACCACCTAGGAAGCGAGGGTTTATCACTTCTTGAAGGTCAATCCCGCGACAGCAAAACTGCCTCGACCCTGCGGTTATCCTCGCGACCCTGCGCGGTAAGGTTTGATGCGACGGGGGCAAGATAGCCCATGCCTTCGGCCTCGATCTGGTCGCCTGAAATGCCGTAGCTTTCAACCAACCTGTCACGGACAGCCGCCGCCCGGCTGCGCGACAAGGCGATGTTCGGGTCAAGCGCTCCAACGCTGTCGGTATGCCCGACCAGCGCAATTCGAACGGTGGGCTGATCTTTTAGAAAAGTGGCAAGCCGTTCAAGGGTGCCTGCGCCTGCATCGCCCAATGTGGCGGTGCCCGAGGTGAAATCCAGCCCGCCCAATACCGCATGTCCTTGGCTTAGCAATAGCTCGGCGATGGCATTGCCCCCCGGATCTGACGCGGGCGCGCCGGGGGCCCGAACAGTCCCTACAGCGTCCGCCTGAATGATCTGCACATAAGCCGAAGACGCCGCCGTGCTGGCCAGCACAGTGATAATCGACGTAGGTGCCGTTAGCGGGCCCTGAACGGCGGTGACGAAATGATAGGACCGAATGTTGACGTACATGTTCGGGCCCGGCAGCGTTTCAACGGCAAACCGAAAGTCAAAACCGCCACAGGCCACAGCACCGCAATCCAGCACGATGTCATACCCCGCCGCAGTCAGCTGCGACCGCAGCGGTCGCAACACCTGTAAAGGCGTCAGGCCCGACGTCTCCAGCCGCCATGCAGAGCGCGCGACATCCCCCTCAACGGTCACCGTATCTAGCGTGCCATTCAAAAACGGGCCAACCGGTGCAACATAGCTGTCAGGTCCGGTATTTCGCTCAACCGTTAGGCGCGCGGATTGCGGCAATGACAACTCTACCGCAGCGGCAGGTGCCGCAAAGGCCAGCAAAACAAAAGCTGTGACGCGCAGGATCATCTGAACTGCGCGTGATAGGCTTCGTTTGGTTTCATGTTGGTGGCGCTGGCCACACGGTTGGTCATGTTAAAGAACGCCGCGACCGATGCGATGTCAAAGATATCGCGGTCGGTGAACCCCACATCGCGCAGCGCCTGACGGTCGGCTTCGGTGGTTTTGGCGCTGGCCACGGTCAGGTTTTCGGAAAACTCCAACATCGCGGTTTGGCGCGCATCCAGATCGGCGACACGCCAGTTCATCACCATCTGTTCGCCCAAGATCGGGTTGTCCGACAATTGCCGCACCGCAGCCCCGTGCGCGGTCAGGCAATAGTAGCATTTGTTCACCGACGACACGACAACCGCAATCATCTCGCGTTCCAGCTTGGACAGGTTCGATGCGCCCAGCATCAGATCGTTATACATCGCGGTAAAGCTGTTCAGCTTGTCGATATCAAACGCATATGTCTGCAAAACATTCGGGATCATGCCGAGCTTTTGCTGGCAAACGTCAAAGTATTTTTGCGTCGCTTCGGGCAGCGGATCAACCATTGGCAGGTCAAGGGCGGTCGGGGCGTCGTTGGCCATCTTGTGGCTCCTTTATTCAGCGGATTGGCGATAATGATAGTCGCCCACATGGGCAAAGCCCAGCCCTTGATAAAGCCGGTTCGCGGGCACATTCGCCTTTGTGCAAAGAACCGCCACATGGCTAGCACCTTGGGCCTGCGCCCACGTGGCCGCGCGGCGCATCATCCATTTGCCGACGCCCATACCACGCTGGTGTTCCAGCACCTCGACCGCATGTACCATGCACACGCCATCATGGATCGCGGCAAAGGCCACGCCACCGGGTTTTTCCTTCCAGCGCGACAATATCGCTGTCTTTTTCGCGGCGCGCCGCATCACGTCGATACGGGCCGGGCCAATGCCACCCTTGGCCCAAATCTCAAGCATGATGGCCAGCGGTTCCCAAATCTCGAACGCGGTGACAGGGGGGATCGGCACGTCGGTCAACCCTTCGACGGGCAGGATATAGATGTTCACGGGATCGATAATCTCGTATCCCCGCGCGGCCAGTTCAGCATCCAGCGCATCATCGCCCTGCCGGATCATAAAAAGCGGCGTTTGGTGCATCGCGCGCATGGCGGTCTCGGCAACACCGATATCCGCGCCCGGGGTGGCCAGCGTCGCGGCGGAGGCACGTTTGCCCCCACCTTGCCCGTCCCGCAGGGTCCAGCCGTTCTCTGTCCAACGCCGCGCTGCGGGCCAGGTTTGATCAATCACTTCATACAGTTGTGGGATCGTCAGCGTGGTCAAAACGCCGCCTCCAGTTTTTTCACAGCCGCGTCGATGTCGGCCTGATTGCTCCCCCGGATCACAATATGCGCACCGTATTTGCCATCTTTCTGAAACGGGTATGATCCAATCGACAGGGCCGGATGATCCTTGGCAATCTGCCCCAGCGGCCCCGCAATATCGCCTTCGCCACGGTCGATGCGCAGCGTGGCGCTTAGCAGCGGCGCGCCGCCGGTCAGGGTGGGCAGGACGGTGGCGACCATCGCCTCGAACACAGACGGGACCCCTGCCATCACATGCACGTTCTCAAGCGTAAAGCCGGGTGCCGCTGAAACCGGATTATCAATCAACGTCGCATCATCGGGGATACGAGCCATGCGCAACCGCGCCTCGTTCAGCTCGGTACCGGATCGCGCGTAATGCGCTGCCAGAATCGCACGAGCGTCGTCGCGCACGTCGATATGTTTATCAAAGGCCGCCGCGATGCAATCGGCGGTGATGTCATCATGGGTCGGCCCGATACCGCCGCTGGTGAACACAGTATCATAGACTTTTGACATCGCCTGGACCGCCGCAATAATCGTGCCGTGTTCGTCGCCGATCATGCGCACCTCTTTCAGGTCGATCCCCACGCTGGTCAGTTGCCCCGCCAGATGGTGCATGTTGCTGTCGCGCGTGCGCCCCGACAAAATTTCGTCGCCGATCACAATCATGGCTGCGGTGGGGTTTGGCATGGGCCTGTCTCCTTGAGGGGGCTGTGATTGACGTATAGGTCACACCCTATGCGCTTTCAAACTGAACTTGTCCCCGCCCGTCTGATCCGCCGCTACAAACGGTTTCTAGCCGATTGCACATTGGACGATGGCCGCGAAGTGACCGCCCATTGCGCCAACCCCGGATCAATGATGGGGCTGGCCGACCCCGGCATGCGGATCTGGCTGGAACCCAATGACGACCCCAAACGCAAGCTGAACTATGGCTGGCGCTTGGTTGATCACGAAAACGGGCATTTCACCGGCGTCGATACGGCCCTGCCCAACCGCGCCGTCAAGGCCGCGTTGATGGCAGGGGATGTGTCTGCCTTGGCAATGTATGAAACCGTTCGGCCCGAGGTGAAATACGGTGAGAACTCGCGCATCGATTTCCTGCTGACGCAACCCGGTCTGCCCGATGCCTATGTCGAGGTGAAATCAGCGACCCTGTCGCGGACCCCCGGATTGGTGGAATTCCCCGACAGCGTCACAGCACGGGGGGCAAAACATTTGGCCGAACTGGCGCAGATAGCGCGGGCAGGACATCGTGCCGTTTTGCTGTATCTGGTGCAGCGAACCGATTGCACCGCCTTTTCCGTCGCCCATGATATTGACCCCACATATGCCGCCGCATTTGCCGCAGCACGGGCCGTAGGGCTGGAAACATTGGTCATCGGTACCCATATCAGCCCTCAACAGGTGACTTTGGGCACAGAGTTGGCCCTAAAGGGTTGACCTGCACGGGCCCTTGGACCATCCCGAACGAAACAATACAGACCTACGGAGATACCGGTGATGAATGAACACCGAGGACGCCAGACAAAAGACGGTATTCGCATTTACGACCCATCCGATTTTGCAGGTATGCATGCGGCTGGCAAACTTGCCGCGCAGATTCTGGATGATATCGCCGCGCATGTTTTCGTGGGTCAGACAACCGGAGCGATTGATGGCCTGATCACCCAGATGGTTGAAGACGCAGGCGCAAAATCTGCGACAATTGGCTACAAGGGCTATCAACACGCCAGCTGTATTTCGATCAACCATGTCGTTTGCCACGGCATCCCCGGCGACAAGAAACTGAAAGACGGCGATATCCTGAACATTGATGTCACCGTGATTGTCGACGGTTGGTATGGCGACACCTCGCGGATGTATGTCGCGGGCAAATTGCCCCGCAAGGCCGAACGCCTGATCAATGTCACCCATGACGCCCTGATGCGCGGCATTGAAACCGTCAAACCCGGCAATACCTTTGGCGATATCGGCCACGCGATCCAAAGCTTTGTCGAAAGCCACCGGATGAGCGTCGTGACCGATTTCTGCGGGCATGGCTTGGGCCGCGTTTTTCACGCCCCGCCCAATGTTTTACATTATGGTCGCCCCGGCACGGGGTCGGTTCTGGAACCGGGCATGTTCTTTACGATTGAACCGATGGTCAATCTGGGGCGCGCGGAAACCAAGGTGCTGTCGGACGACTGGACAGCGGTAACCCGCGACAAATCGCTGTCTGCGCAGTTTGAACATTCCATCGGCGTGACCGAAACGGGGTGCGAGATTTTCACCCTGTCGCCCGCCGGCAAGTTCCACCCGACCTATTCCAAAGACTAAGCTTTGCGCTTGGCCATCTTGAGCTCGATCACAGCCCAAAGCACGCTGCCTGCATAGGCAAAGCAGCAGATCACAAGTGTGGCCCAAGGGAAACTGACCAGACAGGCAATAAAGCTTGTGAAAGCGATCAGGAAATAGGTCACGTTGCTGCGCGAAAAGCTGACGGATTTAAACGACCATGTCGGGATGCGGCTGATCATAACCCACCCGACAAACACGATGTAAAGACAGGCCAGCAAGTCTGGCATCGCCGCGCCGGGGCCAAACGCACAAGGCAGATAGATCGGCAGCATCACCAGCATTGCGCCCGCTGGCGATGGAACGCCGGTAAAATACCCGCCATCATCCAATGGTGTTTTGGTGCGCGAATCCACGTTGAAACGCGCCAACCGCATTACGCAGCATACGGCGAATACCAGCACTGCCAACCAGCCCGCGCGATAGAAATCTTGCAAGCCCCAGAAATACACCACCAAGGGCGGTGCCACCCCAAAGTTGACGAAATCCGCGAGGCTGTCCAGTTCAGCACCGATTTTGCTATCGCTGCCCAGATAGCGCGCGGCGCGTCCGTCCATGCCGTCCAGGATACTGGCCAGCGTGATCAGAAACACCGCCAGCGCAAATTTATCCTCGGCCGCAAAACGGATCGCCGAGATACCCGCACAAATCGCGGCAATCGTCAGCATGTTCGGCAGCAGCTGAAACAGCGAAAACTCGACCTTTGCTTTATCGTTGGGGGCGAGATTTTTATCCGGCATTTATGACAGCTCTGCCAATATGGTTTCACCAGCCACCATCGTCTGGCCAATGCTTACCTTGGGATTGACCCCTTCGGGCAAATACACATCCACCCGCGATCCGAAACGGATCAAACCAAAACGCTGGCCTGCCTGCGTATGCGCCCCGGGCTTGGTAAAGCAAACAATGCGCCGCGCCACGAGGCCCGCAATCTGCACCACGGCAACGTCACGCCCATCGTCCATTTTAATACGCAGGCTGTTGCGCTCGTTGTCCTTGCTCGCCTTGTCCAGCGACGCGTTAAAGAACTTGCCAGCACGGTAGGCAATGTTGGTGATCTCGCCCGCGACCGGTGCGCGGTTCACGTGGCAATTAAACACGTTCATGAAGACGCTCACACGGGTCAGCGGCGTATCGGCCATCCCCAACTCGGCCGGGGGAACGGCGGGTTCAATAAGCGAAATAATACCGTCTGCGGGGCTGATCACCAGATTGTCGCCCTTTGGCGTCACGCGCTCAGGATCACGGAAGAAGTAATAGCACCAAACTGTTGCCCCGACGCCGATCCACCCCAGAAACTCGGCCAGCAAAAACAGAACCAAAGTAATTGCGGCAAAGATCGCCACAAACTTGCGCCCTTCTGGGTGCATTGGTTTGATAAAGGTACTGGTCATGCTCAGGCTCATGGGGGCGTCTTTCCATTGGAATAATTGACTAGCTCATAAGCGTAAGCGGGGTGAATGCAAAGCCTGAACAGATTTTCGATCAGCTCACGTTTAAAAGAGTAATCCAGGTGTCGCCATATTTTCTTTTGTCGATGCGGGTAAATCCGTCGGGCGGGTCTATCGCCGTGCTTTCTTCCCACACGATCATCGCGCCCTTGGCCAACCACCCACCGGCCAGCGCCTTGGCAAGGGCCGCCTGCCCCATCGCTTTGCCATAAGGCGGGTCAAGAAACACCAGATCAAAGGGGGCCGCGATCCAACCGCCAAGCGTCGTGGCATCAGACCGCATTAGCGTTGTTTCACCTTCGGCGCGCAGTTTCTTGATATTCTCGGTAATCAGTTTTTGCGCGACACGCCCGTTTTCAACAAACACCACATCCCGCGCGCCACGCGACAGCGCCTCGAGGCCCAGTGCGCCGGTGCCTGCAAACAGGTCCAGTACATGCGCGCCGTTGATCACATTATGCGAGATCAGCATCGAAAACAAGCTTTCTCGCACGCGGTCTGACGTGGGTCGCAAATGCGCCTCTGCATCGCCTTTGCCGACCTCGGCCAGTTGCGTGCCACGCGATTTTCCGGCGATGATCCTCATGCTTTCAGCAATGCTTTCAGGTCAGTTTCAGGATTTTCGATCAGCTCGGGCGCGGGGGATTTACCCGCCTCGATCAGCCGTCGCCCGATCATAAAGCCGCGCGGGTCATTCATGGCATCCACGGCCAGCAATTCGGCCCCTTTGTAATACCAAAAAGCAACTGAATCCTCATCCGTCCGTCGGGTAATCACACGGTCATACCCCGTGTTCAGGCCTGCAATCTGCAATTTCACATCGTATTGATCTGACCAGAACCAAGGCTTTGCGACGTATTCCTTATCCGCGCCCATGATATTTTCGGCGACGCATTCCGCCTGATCAATGGCGTTTGGTACCGATTCCAACCGGATGCGCGTGCCATGATAGGGAAAAGATGTGCAATCACCCGCAGCCCAGACATTCGACGCGGATGTATGCCCATGGCTGTCGGTTTTGATCCCGTTATCAATCTCGATCCCTGCCGCCTCGGCCAGCTCTGTCGCTGGGCCAATACCGACCCCGACGATCACAAAGTCAACCGGCAGCTCGGATCCGTCGGACAGATGTGCCGCTGTAACATGAGTGTCGCCGATCAACCGCTCAAGGCCCACACCCTCGCGGATGTCGACGCCGTGGGACCGGTGCAGATCGCGGAAAAAATCCGAGGTTTGCGGGGCTGCGACGCGCTGCAAGATACGGCCGCCCATTTCAACCAAGGTCACGTGCAACCCAAGTTTGGATGCTACCGATGCCGCCTCAAGGCCGATATATCCGCCACCCACAATCAAGACGCGCGCGCCTTTCGTAAAACGCGAACCCATCGTATCGACATCGACGAGATCGCGTACCACATGCACGCCCTCCAGCGCGCCGCCAACGCTGGCAGGCAAACGGCGCGGCACCGATCCTGTGGTCAGCACCAAGCTGTCATAGGCCATATCATCGCCGTTCACGCGGATCGTTTGGGCAGCGGTATCAATGCTGTCGACATGGGTGCCCAGCATCAGATCGATATCATAATCGCTATAGAAGCTTTCGGGACGCAGAAACAGGCGCTCAAGCGTCATGTCGCCCAGCAGATACGCCTTGGACAGGGGTGGACGTTGATAAGGCGGCACGGTCTCGGCCCCAATCAGCGTTACCTTCCCCTCAAAGCCGGAATTTCGCAGCTTGACCACACATGACGACCCCGCCTGACCTGCCCCGATAACAACGACATGTCCCATGCTGCACCCCTACTTAAAAAATCGGTTTCCCGCCTGCGCCCAAAACCTATATCTAAGCACAAGACAAACGCAATGACATGGAAGGTCAGACATATGACGATTTCTCAAGGTGATACGCTCCCCGACGCTACGTTGATGCAAATGGGTGCCGACGGCCCCGCGCCCGTGCAAATGGCCGACAAGGTAAAAGGCCGCAAAGTTGTGGTTTTCGCGGTGCCGGGCGCGTTTACACCGACTTGCCATTCTGCGCATGTGCCCAGCTTTATCCGCACCAAAGACCAGTTCGACGCCAAAGGCGTGGACGAGATCATCTGCATTTCCGTCAATGACCCCTTCGTGATGCAGGCATGGGGCGATGCGACAGGTGCCTCGGCTGCCGGCATCACCATGCTGGCCGATGGCAACAGCGCCTTTACCAAGGCGATTGGCATGGACTTCACCGCTGAACCTGTTGGCCTGATGGCGCGGTCCAAGCGCTATGCGATGCTGGTTGAGGACGGCAAAGTCACCCTGTTCCAAGCCGAAGAAAGCCCCGGCGTTTGCGAAACCTCCGGTGGCGAGGCACTGCTGGACAATATGTGATCCGGCTCACGCCTAAGGTTTAAAACACAAAACGCCGCCCCGATATGGGCGGCGTTTTTGATTTTTGCGGGTCGATGCCCCTGTCAGGCCGTGCCGAACAAGCCATCCATCTTGCGCGCCAGCTTGGCGTCCAGCGCGCTTAGCCCGTCACAATCATGGGTCGTTAGCGTCACGATCACCTTGCTATACACATTTTCCCACTCCGGATGATGGTTCCATTTTTCCGCCCAGATGGCCGCGCGGGTCATCCAGCCAAACGCGTCCGAGAAATCGTTAAACTTGAACGTCTTCACGATCGCGTCACGCCCATCGACCATCGCCCAGCCTGTTGCAAACAAGGGGGCGAGCACGGTTTTCCGGGTCTCTTCGCTTAATTTTTCGCTCATTGTTGTTCCTCAATATTTACCCGCTTAAACGGGCCATAATCTGTCAGTATGTCGATTTCGTGATCTACGGCGGCACGTTCTTGCTGCAGATAATCCCCCACCGCGCGGGCAAATCCCTGATCTCGCATCCAGTGCAGCGACCATGTTGCGGTGGGCAGATAGCCGCGCGCCAATTTGTGTTCGCCTTGGGCTCCTGCCTCTACGCTTGCCAGTTTCATGTCGATCGCAATGTCGATTGCGCGATAATAGCACAATTCGAAATGTAGGAACGGATGGTGCTCGTTGCACCCCCAGTACCGTCCATATAACACGTCAGCCCCGACAAAGTTCAGCGCACCGGCAATCCATCGCCCATTCCGCCTTGCCAACACTAATACTATGTCATCGCGCAGGGTTTCCTGAGCAATATCAAAGAACTGGCGCGTCAGATAAGGCGTGCCCCATTTGCGCGCGCCGGTGTCTTGGTAAAACTCCCAGAACGCATCCCAATGTTCAGGCTCGATCTGGTCACCGGTAAAGGTTTCAATCGTGCCGCCAAAATCCTGCGCTTGCAGACGCTCTTTGCGGATGTTCTTGCGCTTGCGCGAACTGAGCGTCGCAAGGAAATCATCGAAATCAGCATAGTCGTGGTTCTGCCAATGAAACTGCTGGCTTTTGCGCGCCATCAATCCCAATTCTTCGGCCGCCATCGCCTCGGCCTCAGTGCAAAAGGTGATGTGTAGTGACGACAGCCCGTTGTTGTCCGTCAGTTGTACAGCCCCTTGGATCAACGCGGCCATGGCTGCGTCTTCAAATCCCGGACGGGTCAGGAAGCGGCGGCCTGTGGCGGGAGTATGGGGCACGGCAATTTGCAGTTTGGGGTAGTACCGCCCGCCTGCACGTTCCAACGCGTGGGCCCAGTTGTGGTCAAAGATATATTCGCCCTGACTGTGGGATTTCGCATACATCGGCGCGACCCCGATGATCTGCCCGCCGATTGACGCCGCCAGATACTGCGGCTGCCAGCCTGTACCTGGGCCAACGCTGCCGCTGTCCTCCATCGCGGATAGGAAACGATAGGTGGTGAACGGATCATTTGGCCGCCCGCCTGATGCGGTCTCGGGGCAGGCGCAGGCATCCCATTCGGCCTGACCAATATCGGCAATCTTCGGAAATATTCGAATTTCGATTTCTTGCGCGCTCATGCGGGTGTCCCGGTTGCCATGGGTTCTATCTGTGGTCAAAGTGCGCCGGTTCAAGCGGCTGGCAAAGCGTCGTAGCCCTCGAACGTGATATTGTCGGCATATTGCCGCGCCGTCGCTTCGATTTCGGCACTGCGGACGGTCCAACAACACACCATCGCGCCCGCCTTGCGCAGGTCGGCCACGCGGGGCCGCGACAGGTCATCGACCTCGTGGCTGATATAACAGGCGGCGGACCGGTCGTAATCGGGTATCTCGCGAAGTCGGTCGCAGGTCGCCTTGGACAGCGGCCAATCGGCATAACGATAGGCGCTGGTGACGATCCCGCGCGGCAGGTTTGGTGCAAGCTGCGCCATTAAGGCGACCGAATTCGGATTGAACGACATAACTGCAACGTCGCCGTCATAGCCCTGCAACGCTTGGGCGGTCATCTTTTCCAGAGGACCAATATTGTTGCCCATGGCCCCGTCTTGATCCTTGACCTCGACCAGCAACGGCACACGCCCGCCAATGAGCGTCAGGATTTCTGGCAATGTCCGTATCGTATCGGTACCGCCCTTCAGCGTGATCTGTGCCAGCTCGGCCGCGGTGCGTTGCTGGATCGGTCCTGTCTCAGCCGTCAGACGATCCAGCGCATAGTCATGAAACACCATCGCTTGTCCGTCGGCGCTCAGTTGCACATCCAGTTCGATGCCATAGCCGCGGTCAATCGCAGCGCTAAACGCGGTCGGGCTGTTTTCAGGCCGTCCCGCGTTCAGATCATGAAAGCCCCGATGCGTAAAAGGTGCTTTTACAAGAGATTTGGGAAAGCTCATGCGATCTCGAAAATGCCTTCGATTTCGACGGCGACACCCAAGGGCAAGGATGCAGCAGATACCGCAGAACGTGCATGCCGCCCTGCATCGCCTAGGGCCTCGACCAGAAAGTCAGACGCGCCGTTGATCACCTTGGGCTGATCGGTAAAATCGGCGGTAGAGTTCACAAAACCGGTCAGTTTCACCACACGCACCAGACGTTCGATATCGCCACCACAGGCCGCTTTGACTTGCGCCAACAGGCTGATCGCGCAGGTTTTGGCGGCAGCCGCACCGGCATCAACATCCATCGTATCACCAAGCTTGCCTTGGATCAGACCGTCTGGTCCGTTCGAAATCTGACCAGAGACATAGACCGTGTTCCCGGTCTTTACGAAAGGCACATAGTTGGCCGCAGGGGCAGGTGCGTCTGGCAAGGTGACGCCTAGATCGCTGAGACGTTTGGTAAAGCTCATGGGGTTCTTCCTTTGAAATCAGGTATTTTCGAGCGACAGGTTAACCCTGCAACGGCAAAACGGAAAGGGGGCATCAACGCAAGAAAATCGCAGGTTCTGACAACGGCGGCACCCGATACACCCTTGGTACCACTACAGGCGCTTTGCAGTGATTAAGAAACAGACCAACCCGCCCTACCGGTCGCCGTCTTGCCCGCCGCTGCTTGATCCGCCGCCAAAGATATCGCGCAGGACCTGATCAATCAGGCTCAGCGGGTTTTGCGGCTGCGGTGCGGGGACCGGAACTTCGGTCACGGCGGGGGCCGGTATGATCATCGGCAAGGGCCGCACAGGCAGCCCCTCGTGGACCCGCTCCATCACCTCTTTCCAGATTTCCGTCGGCAATCCGCCGCCCGATACACCTGTCAGGGGCGTGTTATCGTCGTAGCCCATCCAGACGCCAGCTACATATTCAGCCGAGAACCCGATGAACCACGCATCGCGGTTGGCTTGTGTGGTGCCTGTCTTGCCTGCCAGTTCGCGCCCGCCAAACTGCGCCCGCCCGCCGGTGCCTTCCGACACGACTTTCTCCATCATATAGACCAGTTGCAGAGCGGCATCTTCTTGGATCACCCGTTCGCCAATACCGCCGCCCGTGCCCATCAAAGGCTCACTATCACCAAGCAGCTTTAGATCAATCAAACCGTAGGGCTTCACCGAAGACCCGCCGTTCAATATCCCCGCATAAGCACCCGTCATCTCAAGCAGGGTGCTTTCGGATACGCCAAGCGCCAGCGCCGGACCGACGGCCAGGTCGCTTTGGATGCCGAACTGTGTTGCAACTTGGCTGACCACATCGCGGCCCACGCTTTCCGAAACTTTGACCGCCGGAATATTAAGCGAATCCTTTAACGCGGTGGTCAGCGACACCTCGCCTTTGAACTCTTTGGTATAGTTCTTCGGGCACCATTGACCCGATCCGGGAATGTTTAGGCAATAGGGCGCATCTTCGATCAGATCATTGGGGGAGTACCCCAGATCAAGCGCCGCAGCATAGATGAACGGCTTGAACGACGAACCCGTCTGGCGCATTGCTTGGGTCGCGCGATTGAACGCACCAGCCACCTTGGTCTTGCGCCCCCCGACCATCGCGCGCACGGCACCATCGGCAGACATCACCACAACAGCAGCTTGCGCCTTGGACCCTTCGCGCACCTTGTTCTCAAACACCCAGCTTAACCCGGCCTCGGCGGCCTTTTGGATGCGTTGATCCAGCGTCGTCTTGATAATGACGTCTTCGGTCGTGTTGCGGGTAAAGAATTCAGGCCCCGACGACATAACCCAATCCGCAAAGTACCCGCCTGCTTCGGCTTCGGCGGCCTCTGACAGCTCCGCCGGATGTGCAATCGCATCCTCTGCCTCGGCTTGGGTTAGATACCCCTGCTCTTCCATCAGACGCACAACCGTGGCCGCACGGCTTTGCGAGCGGTCAAGATTGTTCGTGGGCGACAATGTGGTGGGGGCCGTCAGCAACCCTGCCAACATTGCGCCTTCGGCAGGGCGCAGAGCGGTTGCTGGCTTGCCGAAAAAACGTTGCGCGGCGGCCTCGGCCCCGAATGCGCCGCCGCCCATATAGGCGCGGTTCAGATAGATCGACAGGATATCATCCTTGGAATACTTCACCTCCATCGCCATGGAATACAACGCTTCCTTGGCTTTGCGACTTAGCGAAGAACGGCGGCAGTCGGCCTCGTACTCGCGTTCTGTTTGACCCGAGGATGGATCGTAAGGTTCTCCCAGACACAGCAGTTTTGCGACCTGCTGTGTGATGGTCGAGCCCCCATGACCCGACAGCGGTCCACGCCCTTCGGACAGATTGATGCGCACGGCAGAGGCGATCCCGCGCGGGGACACACCAAAATGACGGTAGAACCGTTTGTCTTCTGTCGCGATGACCGCGTTCTTTAGATGTGGTGATACGTTTGACGCGTTCACAACACCGCCGAACTGGTCCCCGCGCCACGCGAATACGTCGCCATTGCGATCCAGCAAGGTGACCGACCCGCGCGCGCGACCGTCAAGCAGCGCATCAAGCGGCGGCAGCGTCGTATAGAAATACCCTACCGCACAGGCCAGCAACAGCACGATCACCAGCGTTACCCGCGAGACGATCTTCCAAATCAGGTTCAATATCCAACGGATCACAGCGCTGAAAAACCCAAGGATACCGCCACGGCGTTTGACCGGCTTGCGTTTTGCAGGTGTCTTTTTGGCAGGCTTCTTTTTGGCCGAGACTGCCGCCTTGCTGCTATATCGCTTGTCGGCGACCATAGGCCGCTTCCGCTTGGATGAATCACTCATTTACTGCTCGCTCGACCGTTCTTTTTCGCCACTCTACCCTGCATGCTATCGATTGTTTAGCGCTGAGGCTGTTGGCGCGCGTCTATTTTTTGCACAATATTTAATCATTTTTACCTTTTAGCACAATTAATGTGCAAATGTGCCTAGTGATGAGGCCGTCACGCGCCCTTTAACCTATCTTATCAATCCAAAGTCCCGCTTCTCTTCTCAGGCATCACGCAGGAAGAACCTGCATTCTAGAAGAGGGACTTTAGGTGAAACTCATCATAGCAACAATTAAGCCTTTCAAGCTTGAAGAGGTCCGCGAAGCGCTGACCGACGCAGGCGTACGTGGGTTGATGGTAACAGAAATCAAGGGCTTTGGCGCCCAGTCTGGCCACACAGAAATCTATCGCGGCGCTGAATACGTCGTGAACTTTGTGCCCAAGGTAAAACTTGAATTGGTCGTCGCGGACGCGTTGGCCGATCAGATGGTCGAAACCATCACTCGCACCGCCCACACCGGCAAAATCGGTGACGGCAAAATCTTTGTGCTCGATGTCGAGCAGGCCGTGCGTGTGCGCACCGGTGAAACCGGCGAAGACGCCATTTGACCCTTAACGCTTGAGGAAATGACGAAATGAAATTACGAATTCTCCTTCCCATGGCCGCCACAGCCGCGCTGTTGCCGACATTGGGCTTTGCACAGGACGCCGAGTTTGCAAGCGCGTCCGAGACTGCATTCATCTTCAACACATTGCTATTCTTGATCGGTGGCTTCCTGGTCTTCTGGATGGCCGCTGGCTTTGCCATGCTCGAAGCGGGCCTTGTCCGTTCCAAGAACGTGACTACACAGCTGACAAAGAACATAGCGCTGTTTTCGCTGGCCGCCATCATGTATTGGCTGGTTGGCTATAACATCATGTACCCGGGCGACGCCTGGATCATGCAAGGCGTGTTCGGCACCTTTGGCACCAAAGACATCAAGACAGCGATCGACGCAGGCGGCTATTCCAACGCGTCCGACTTCTTCTTTCAGTTGATGTTCTGCGCGACAACGGCGTCCATCGTTTCCGGTACCTTGGCCGAACGTATCAAACTGTGGCCCTTCCTGATCTTCACGATCGTTCTGACCGGCTTTATCTACCCGATCGAAGCAAGCTGGCAGTGGGGCGCAGGCTGGTTGTCTGACGCAGGTTTCTCTGACTTTGCTGGTTCCACATTGGTTCACGCAGCTGGTGGTTTCGCAGCCCTTGCAGGTGCCATCATCCTTGGGCCACGTATCGGTAAGTACAAAGACGGCCGTGTGATCCCAATGCAGGGTTCGAACCTGCCGCTCGCCACGCTGGGTACGTTCATCCTGTGGTTGGGTTGGTTCGGCTTTAACGGTGGTTCGCAGCTTGCTATGGGTTCGATGATCGACGCTGACGCTGTTGCGCAAATCTTTGCCAACACCAACATGGCGGCGGCTGCCGGTGCTGTTGCGGCGATGATCCTGACGCAGATCCTGTACAAAAAGATCGACCTTACCATGCTGCTGAACGGTGCGCTGGCGGGTCTGGTGTCCATCACTGCGGGTCCGCTTGACCCGACATTGTTTGGCGCGCTTTGGATTGGTGCAGTTGGCGGTGTGATCGTTGTCTTCGCGGTTCCATTCCTGGACAAGCTGAAAATCGATGACGTCGTCGGTGCGATCCCAGTACACTTGATCGCCGGTTTCTGGGGCACGTTGGTTGTTCCAGTCTACACCGACGGTACGTCCTTTGTGACACAGATCATCGGCTTTGCGTCCATCGGTGCATTCGTCTTTATCGTGTCGCTGGTTGTCTGGCTGATCCTGAAGGCCACCATGGGCATCCGCGTCAGCGAAGAAGCCGAGATTACAGGCCTCGACGTGTCGGAGCTGGGTATGGAAGCATATCCTGAGTTCTCGAAGAGCTAAGATATCTGACATTAAGAAACTTAGAAACCCGGGCGTTCGCGTCCGGGTTTTTTCGTTTGCCGCAGGGCGGACGGGCAAAAAAATAGCGCCGCGCTGGGGGACAGCGCGGCGCTATTGAATATTTAAGAAAGGGTGAAGCGACAGGTCGGCTTAGATGCCCACGTCGATGATTGCCTTGGCGAGGATAGGAACCGTTTGGGTATTCAGCCCTGCAATGTTCATGCGGCTGTCACCGACCATATAGATGCCATGGTCAACGCGCAGCTTTTCGACCATTTCGGGCGAGGTGCCGAGGCGCGAGAACATGCCGCGATGTTCAGCAAGAAAACCAAAGCGGTCAGAGCCCGAGAGCCGCTGCAATTCACTGGCAAGCTGGCTGCGCAGGCCCAGCATGGTGTTACGGATATCCTCAAGCTCGGCCATCCAGTCGGTGCGCAGGGCATCGTCGTTCAGGATCGTCGCCACAATCCGCGCGCCGTGGTCGGGCGGGAAGCTGAAATTCTGGCGGTTCAAGAAAGCCAGCGTCGCCTGGTTCAGGTTCTGCGCGGAGGCATCCGAGGAAACGGCCATCAAGATGCCGGTGCGTTCGCGGTAGATGCCAAAATTTTTGGAGCAGCTGGCTGCGATCAGGCATTCGGGCACCGCCGCTGCGACCTTGCGGGTTGCTGCGGCATCTGCATCGAGACCGTCACCGAAACCTTGGTAGGCGATGTCGATCATCGGGGTTGCGCCGGTGTCTTGCAAGACCTTGATCACCTCGTCCCACTGCGCAGGGTTAAGGTTTGCGCCGGTGGGATTGTGGCAGCAGCCGTGCAGCAAGATCACATCGCCCTTTTTGGCGGTCTTGAGGTCGGCCAACATACCGTCGAAATCAACGCCACGGGTTTCATCATCAAAATAACGATAGGGCACGGTCGCCATGCCAAGGTATTTCAGGATCGACAGGTGGTTTGGCCAGGTCGGGTTTGACACGAAGACACGCGCGTCGGGGCGTGCCATCTGGATCAGTTCAAACGCTTGACGAATGGCACCTGTGCCACCGGGGGTAGCAGCGGCCCCAACATTGGCGCGGGGCACCGCACCGCCCAACACCAATTTGACCATCGCGTCGCCAAAGGCAGGATCGCCGGCCAGACCGGTATAGCTTTTGCTGTCTTGGTTTTCCCAGATCTGGTGTTCGGCAGATTTAACGGCCCGCATGACCGGGGTCAGCCCTGTCGCATCTTTGTAGACGCCCACGCCAAGGTCGATCTTGGTCTCGCGGGGGTCGTCCTTGTACATCTGCATGAGAGCAAGGATTTTATCGGCGGGCTGCGCCTGAAGGTTTTCGAGCATTATGCGTCTCCGGTCGCAACGGGCACTGTGGGGAACATCCCCCATTCGGCCCAAGATCCATCATATAAAGACCAGCTTTTGTGGCCCATCCGTTCCAGCGCCAACCCCAGAACCGCCGCTGTAATGCCCGAGCCGCAGCTGGTGATAACCGGGCGCGACAAATCAATGCCAGCCGCCTCGAAGGCGGCCTTCATCGCGTCGACGGATTTCATGGTTTTGTCTGCGTTCAGCAAATCGGTATAGGGCAGATTCCGCGAGCCAGGGATATGGCCTGCACGCAACCCTTCGCGCGGCTCGGGATCATCGCCACGGAACCGGCCCGCCGCGCGGGCGTCAACGATCTGCGGATCCTTAAGCTTGGAGGCTTGGGCCACCTGTGTCACGTCGCGTACCAGCTGGTTTTGAAAGCGAACAGTCATGTGACGGTCACGCGGTATCGGGGGCATATCTTCGGTCTTGCGCCCCTCGGCAACCCATTTGGGCATGCCGCCATCCAAAACTGCAACGTTGTCCTGACCCATCAGCTTGAACAGCCACCAGACCCGGGCCGCAGACATCAGGCCCGCGCCGTCATAGACAACAACCTGATGGCCATCGCCGACGCCCATCGCCCGCATGCGCGACATGAATTTTTCTGCCGGAGGTACCATGTGGGGCAAGTCAGATCGCGCGTCGGAAATCTCGTCTATGTCAAAGAAACGCGCGCCGGGAATATGGGCCGCGTCATACTCGGCCTTTGGATCGCGGCCCATGTCCGGCAGATACCATGACGCATCCAGCAAACGCAGGTCGGGATCTTTGATATGCTGTGCCAGCCAGTCGGTTGAAACAAGTGTTTTGGGATCGTCGGACATCGGTCAGCCCCCCTTTGAGAACAGGTTTTGCTATGCCTAACCGCGCTGGCAGGAGCAGGCAAGGGTGCGGCGGGCCTAGGGGCCTGTAAAAGGGTCGGTTTGCAGCAGACTGGGGCGATCTGCGACACCT
Source organism: Sulfitobacter marinus (assembly GCF_900116285.1). Lineage (GTDB taxonomy): Bacteria > Pseudomonadota > Alphaproteobacteria > Rhodobacterales > Rhodobacteraceae > Sulfitobacter > Sulfitobacter marinus. The sequence continues at coordinate 72,529 of NZ_FPAJ01000005.1, forward strand.
TGCCACCATCGTTGAAGCGCCGGAAAACCATCCAGCATCGCGGCACCCTGCCGTGCCATAGCGAAATAGGAAATCATCGGTGCCAGATGCAGGTCTGCAAGACTGATATCAATCCCGTTTAATTGATGGCCTTCGGCTGCGATCATATCAAGGCTTTGCAACACGGGCAGGGCGGCCTTTAGCCCATCTGAAACGGCGATCGGATCGGCAGGCTCCTCCATCATTGGCGCAAAGACGGCATTTGCAAAAACCTGCCGCACCAAGGGGACATAGCCATAGAAATCGGTGATCGCGATGACCTGCGCCATCCGTGCCATCTGATGCGGGACCGTCGGGACCAAGGAAAGGCCCGGCCCGACCGCATCAAGGTATCGCAATATGGCGCTGGTTTCGGTGAGCGTGAACCCGTCATGCTGCAATACGGGCACCCGGCCAAATGGCGTATATTCCAACAGCTTGGGGTTGGGCGCTGAGGAGAACGGGTTTAGTTCGTGATAGGTCGCTTCCAAACCCATCTCGATCAAGGCGACGCGCACAATGCGGGTGTAAACGCTGTATCTGTAACCGATGAGGGTAAGCCCCTCAGCCATGGTCTTTCAGCAAGCGCTGCTTTTGGCGCGACCAATCGCGCTTTGCCTCTGTCTCGCGTTTGTCGTGCAGCTTTTTACCCTTGGCGATGCCAATCTTGATCTTGGCCATACCGCGATGATTGAAATACATCACCATCGGCACAAGGGTCATGCCCTTGCGCTGCGTTTCGTTCCACAGGTTCGACAGCTGCTTTTTCGACACCAGCAGCTTGCGGCGGCGGCGTTCTTCGTGGCTGAATGTTTTGGCCTGACTGTAGGGCGCGATATACGAGTTCACCAACCAAAGTTCGCCATCCTCAACCGCTGCATAGCTTTCGGCGATATTCGCCCCGCCATTGCGCAGGGATTTCACCTCGGACCCCTCAAGCATAATGCCGCATTCAACGTCATCATCGATGGCATAGTCGAACCGCGCGCGGCGGTTTTCGGCAATGACCTTGTAATTGGGGTCGGATTTGGAGGATGATTTTACCTGTGACATGTTGTTGATGTAGGGCGCAGCGACGGGCGGCGCAAGATGGGCTGCGCATCGTTTGAGACGATGCATCAAATCCGCCGCGCTGCTAAGGGTGCCGCGTGCGCCCGATCCGATGTCAGGTTGCCCAATGACTGGCAGGAGCGAAGATAGGAATTCGAAATGCGCCATTACACCGCCCAGATCATCGCTGCCGTTCTGTTGGTGTTGTGCACAGTCACGGCCAGCCATGCAAAGGACCCCCTGCGCATTCTGATATTGGGGGATTCTTTCATGACCTCTCACTCTCAAGCCAAGCAATCCGTCGCACATCATCTGGAAAAAGCATTTGGCGCATACGTCAAAAATCGCGCGATTACCGGTGCGCGATACCGGTACTTTCTGCCCATCACAGGCGCGCTAGGGCTTAATATCTCAAAGCAATACCGCGAAGGCCCTTGGGATTGGGTGATCATCAATGGCGGCGGAAATGACATGTGGATGGGGTGCGGCTGCACGAAATGCGCCCGCCGGATGGACAAGCTGATTAGCGCAGACGGCACGGGCGGGGATATTCCGACGCTGGTGGCCAAAGCCCGGCGTTCAGGGGCCAAAGTTGCCTATGTCGGCTATTTGCGCAGCCCCGGCACGTGGTCCCCGATTGAGCATTGCAAAGACGAGGGCGACACGCTGGAGGCGCGGATCGCGGCTATGGCACAGCGTGACCACGGGGTGATCTTTATATCGCTGGCCGACCTGGTGCCGACGGGGGACAAGTCATTTCATGCCGCCGATATGATCCACCCCTCCGTCAAAGGCACCCGCGCCGCCGCAGACCGCATCGCGCAGGTTTTGAAACGTCACTAAACCGCCGGTAAGCTTAGAACAGGTCACAAGAGCTCTGCCACCAAGGCCTTACTCACCCAGTTTCGCGTGAACTTCTTTCAGGTCGATCTCGCAAATGGGCATTTTATTGGCTGGATTGTCCATATCGTATCTGAACAGCTCAAAATCACGTTTGTAGATTTCTCGCACCAGATGCATCGACAGATCGTCAAAATAATCCTCAACCGGGTGCGCCCGTTTGGGCCCGTGCCCTTCGGATTCGTTAAACCGCGGAATATCGGCCAACACAACCGGGTGCGGTGTCTCGATTGCGTCCAGCACGTCTTGCATCCCGTCGTTAAAACTCTCGGTCCAGATGATCTTGTCGTAGGTGCCGCCGTTTACAATAAACGTGCTGACATGCCCGGCTTGAGCGGACCAGTGAATGTCAGGATCCATCGGCCGGCGCCAGCGGATGGTGTCGCGCGCAAACAGCAAAAACCGGCGGAAGCTGGCAATTTGGTCGAACTCTTGCTTGCCGTCGATGCCGCCGACTTCGATACCGTATTTCTGCACCAACAGCGGCACCAGATTGCCGCGATACCGCTTGCCATTGCGCTGAATGCCGCAGATCTTGTCAAAGAATGAACTTAGAATGCGCGTGTACGGGTTTCGCACGCAGGTGAATGCATAAGATCCATGACCCTGCACATTTCTGGTGATCGGCTCTTGGGATTCATCCATCGCCCATTTGTGCATCCCGGATTTGGCATCATGAATATCGCCATCGAAAAACTGACCATGATCCGAATAATACATGATCTGCCCAATGGTCGAGCAGGCGCATTTGGGCACCACACGGTACACAACGCTTTCACTTTCCGTCATCCAAGTCCCTGGAAAACCCATTTTCTGCCCGGCCCCCTTATTTTTGGCCACAATTACCGCAGTTTAGGGCAAGAGAATGGCTTGAGTTAGAGAAAAGCAAATATTCGCGGTTTATTCAATTGCAGATCATCTTTAACCTGCCGTCTGAGCGATACGAAAGGGCAGCTTCGTCATTCATGGCCAGAATCGCCTACATCTTACTCTGTCACAAGGACCCGACTGCGATCATCAAGCAGGCGGAACGGTTGACGTCGTCAGGTGACTATATGTCCATTCACTTTGACGCCTCTGCCAGCGCAGCCGATTTTGCACAGATAACCAAGGCGCTTTGCAGCAACCCGAATGTGGTTTTCACACGCCAGCGCATTCGCTGCGGCTGGGGGGAATGGTCGCTGGTTCAGGCCACTTTGAACGCCGTGGAAAGCGCGGTTAAGGCATTTCCCCGGGCGACGCATTTCTATATGCTGTCTGGCGATTGCATGGCGATCAAATCAGCCGAATACACCCATAATTATCTGGACGATAATGACTTCGATTTCATCGAAAGCTTTGACTATTTCGAAAGCGACTGGATCAAGACAGGCTGGCAGGAAGAGCGGCTGATCTATCGGCATTGGTTCAATGAACGTACCCAAAAGAAACGCTTTTACTGGATGTTCGGGCTGCAAAAACGTCTGGGTCTAACGCGCGAAATCCCTGAGGATATACAGGTGCAGATCGGCAGTCAGTGGTGGTGCCTGCGGCGTCAAACCATTGAAAAAGTTCTGGAATTCACCAAACGTCGCAAAGACGTCATGCGGTTCTTTCGCACCACTTGGATTCCGGATGAAACCTTTTTCCAAACCATCGTGCGCCATCTCATTGCCGAAGATGAAATCCGCACCCGCACCCTGACGTTCTTGATGTTCAGTGATTACGGTATGCCGCTGACATTCTATAATGACCACTACGACCTGCTTGTGGCCCAGGATTACCTGTTTGCGCGCAAAATCAGCAGTGAAGCGACAGACCTAAAGCGCCGGCTTGGCTTGCTCTATACCGCACAAGGTGTCGAATTCCAGATCAGCAACGAAGGCCGCAGTCTGTTCAATTTCCTCAGCGGGCGGGGCCGGATCGGCCGCCGTTTTGCCACCCGTTTTTGGGAAACCGAAAGCACTCTGGGTCGCGAGCGTGAACTCTTGATCGTTGTGTGCAAAAAATGGCACGTCGCAAAACGCGTTCTTGAACGTATTCGCAAAACAACGAATCTGCCGACTATTGAATATCTGTTCAACGAAGAAAGCACACCTCTGCCCGATCTTGGCGGCATTCAGAATACGTTGGAAAAACGCACACGGCACCGGCGCGCCTTGATGCGCATGCTGTTTGATTACTACGAAACGGACCGGCTGATTGTGTGCATGGACCCGGGCAATATCGAACTGCTGCATGATTTCGCCTCTGACCGGTCGACAACGCGCATCCTCGAAATCGAATGCCAGTTCTCTGACGAATATCTGGCTGGCCATGCCGTGCGGGTCGGCCTTGCGGGCGAACGTACGTCGGCGGAAACGCTGGGCCGGATTTTGCCGACAATCCGCAACGATATGACATTCGAATGCGACCGTATTCGCGACGCGCAGTTCAAAAATTACGCGCGGATGCGGGAAAACGCATCCCCCCAGGAAAATGCTGATGTCTTGTCTGATTTTCTGCAGATACCCCCGGAAAAAGCGTTAGATATCGCCAAAATGCATTATCTCTTTTCAGACTAAGGACACCCCATGGCCTACGCCTACGACGACCAGAATATCTTTGCCAAAATCCTGCGCGGTGAAATCCCCAACGACACCGTTTATGAATCCGAACACGCGCTGGCGTTTCGCGATATCCAACCGCAGGCCCCGACCCATGTGCTGGTGATTCCCAAAGGCCCCTATGTCAGCTTTGATCACTTTGCCGCCCACGCCTCGGACGCCGAGATCGTCGGATACATCCGCGCAATTTCCGAAGTCTGCAAGGCCGAAGGGGTCACGCTTGAGGACGGCGACGGCTTCCGGATGATCTCAAACGCAGGTGCTGATGGCGTTCAAGAGGTTCCGCATTTGCACGTTCATATCTTGGGCGGTCGCCCCATGGGCCGCATGGTTGCCCGCCTCAACTGACCCTCGCTTCTCTGGCTTAAAAATATCCCGGGGGTGCCCGAAGGGCGGGGGCTGGCCCCCTCTCCCGTCCGCCGTGCGCGGCTAAGGTTGCTTTTTCCAGCTCGTGATCCAGCGGGAAAAGCGGCCCTGTTTTTCGGCAAAGTCATCTTCGATCCGCTCTAGAGTTGGATCAATCCGTTTCTCTCTGAACCTGCGCCAGCGCACCCAGATCGCATAGATCAGCGCGGCAAACAGCGTCAGGATAATGATGTTCAAAAACGGAATGCCTTTTGAAACATCCGGCCCCGCAACGGGGCGCACAGAAATCGCATTGGGAAAGATCGACAGGAATTCATTCCGCCAACCGTAATGCTTTAGCGCCACATATTGCGGCGCGCCCGAGGCCGAGCGTAAATCCGAGGCTTCGGCCTGCAAGTTGGTCGTGTCGAATTTGAAATAGGGCGGCCATCCCCAGCCCGTGTCTTCGTTGCGGTACACCATCACATCGCCCTTGGCGCGGCGGGTCTGGATAAAGAACACATCGCGGTTGCCCAAGCTGTTGTTGTTTCCCACATCCGCATTGGACCAAAAGATTGAGTTGTCACCAAAATCGACACGTTTCTCATAGGTGTCGGTGATCCGCACGATATCGACCTGCGGCAGCGTATAGTGAAAGAACCCGACGACAATCGTCCAGATCGTGATCCAGAACACCCATTTAATGACATTCATAGCGCCGGCTCCCCCTAGCTAAAGTTGGTGAGGTAAATGATCAGGATGATCAGCCCCACCGGTACAATATAGACACCCCAGATCAATTTGCGACGGATCGAGCTGTCATATCTCTTTAGCCCTCGTTGCACGAAACTGTCCAAATCCACAAGCCGTGGACCATTGCGCCATTTCTCGTGCAATTTGCCACGGCGGATACGGCGGGAATACATCGACAGGCCAACAAAGATGATGGTTAAGACAACAAAACCGACCACAATCAGTTGAAGAAATGCCACCATGGTTAGATGTCCTTGTGTCCTGACACGCGTTTCGCCCCACGCGGCCCGATAGGTGCTGACCTTAGCCAAACGCCGATCGGGCCCAAGGGCCTAGGGATTACCCTACCACGTTAAACTCGGGCCCATAAGGATAGCCGGTGATATTGTCGTTGCCGTCATCCGTGATCACCAAAATATCATGCTCGCGGTATCCGCCGGCACCCGGTTTATCCGCCGCAACCGTCAGCATCGGCTCCATCGAAATGACCATGCCGGGTTCAAGCACGGTGTCGACGTCTTCGCGCAGTTCCAGCCCGGCCTCGCGGCCATAGTAATGCGACAGCACCCCGAATGAATGCCCGTACCCAAAGGTGCGGTGTTGCAGCAAATCACGCTCAGCAAAGAAATCGTTGATCTTATGGGTGATCTCGGCGCAGCTAGCCCCCGGTTTCAACAGGCTCATCCCGTATTCATGGGCGGCGACGTTGGCCTCCCAAATCTTGAGGCTGGCCGCATCGACTTCGCCTGCGAACATCGTACGCTCAAGCGCGGTGTAATATGCCGATATCATCGGGAAGGTGTTCAGCGACAGGATATCACCGCATTCCAACTGGCGTGCGGTTACGGGGTTATGTGCGCCGTCGGTGTTCAGCCCAGACTGGAACCACACCCAGGTGTCGCGGTATTCGGCATCGGGAAAGCGTTTGGCGATCTCAAGCTCCATCGCGTCACGGCCCGCCATAGCGATGTCGATCTCGCGTGCGCCGATTTTGACCGCGTCGCGAATGGCGTAACCACCGACATCGGCGACCTGCGCGCCTTGGCGAATCAGGGCGATCTCGGCCTCTGACTTGTGCATCCGCTGACGCATCGTGGTTTCGAACAGATCCACCATCACGGCAGGCTCTAGAAAATCTTCAAGCTTGTCGCGCTGCATCAGGGTCAGGTGGTCGCCCTCATAGCCGATGACCGCCCCTTTACCCGTAACGGACGCAATGGCCCGCCAGTAGTTATCGCGTTGCCAATCAGTATAGGTGATGTTGTCGGCAAAGCTGCGCCGCCACGGCTGGCCCGCGTCGATGCCTGCGGAAATGGTCACGCAATCGGTGTCCGTCACAACCAACCCATAGGGCCGGCCAAAGGCACAGTACAAAAACCCCGAATAATAGGCGATATTGTGCATTGAGGTGAAAACGGCAGCGGTCGCCCCCGCGCTTTCCATGCGTTCGCGCAGCTCTTCCAAACGCGCCTCGTATTCGGTCGCATCAAAAGGCAACGGCGATTTCTCACCATTGTGAAAGCGGTACATATCGGGGCGCAAAACTTTGGATGGATTGGTCATATCAGACCCTCCTTTTCAGAAAGGTCCCGGCGTGCAGGACGCAAGGGCCTAAGTTCAGGACGACGCCATCGCCCTAGCCCATGCAACCTTTCTCCTATTTCAGCGCACCGATCAAGGGGTCACTTGATGCCAAGCAATGCTTTCATCATGTCGCTGTCGGGGTCTTCCAGCAAATCGATGATATCAAAGTGATGCCGCCCTTCGACTGCGGTCATCTTGGCCCCCCAAACGCGCGACAACTGTTCTGCCTGTTCGATAAAGGCGGGGCGTTCATCCGCGCCGACCCAGATCGTGACATTCACCCCATGCGGCGGGGTCATGTTGACGGGGCTTTCGGCTGCGACCTCTGCTTCGTCCAACTGCAAAACCTCGTTCATGGTGGTTTGTAGCAGCGGTTCCAGATCGGCCACGGGGGAAATCGTCACGATATTGGAAATCCGTTCGCGCACATCACCGGGCAGGATCAGCGGGTCGGTCATGCGGGCGACCAACTGGCCCCCAGCGGAATGTCCGGCCAGTGAAATCGACCCTTGGGTCCGCTTGGCGACATCTGCCAGCCCTTTGGCCACCTGGCTGGTAATCTGGCTGATGCGCACATCGGGGCACAGATCATAGCCGATCATCGCAACCGCATACCCACGCGCCAGCGCACCTGCCGCCAAATGGGACCAATCAGACGGCGCAAAAGCCTTCCAATACCCACCATGGATGAAAACGACAGTACCCCGGGAAACCCCTTCAGGTTCGAAGAAGTCATACAGCTCGCGGTCTGACGCACCATAGGAAATGTTCTTTTGCGCGCGAAACCCCAGCTTCTTGCGGAACGCTGCTGCTGCCTTTTGCCAGCGGGGCGGATAGTCCTCGGCACCCTCGATATAAGCGGCATTGGCATAAGCATCATCTAACTGCATTTGGGTCTCCCTTAACACGCCAAAACAAACTCGAACTAGACAATCATAGCGAATGTTGCTTTGGGTTCCACAAACAAAAGCGGAGAGATCAAAATGACTGACGCAAACACCGACCTGAAATCTATGCTCAAAGACCCCAGCCTACTGGAAACCCGTGCCTATATTGGCGGCGAATGGGTAGATGGCGACGACGGTACCTTTGATGTGACCAACCCTGCGCGTGGTGATGTGATTGCCAAAGTGGCCGACCTTAGCCGTGCCCAAGTCGCCGGTGCCATCGCCCAAGCCGAAAAGGCCCAGAAAGAATGGGCATCCTGGACCGGCAAAGAACGTGCCGCCGTGCTGCGCAAATGGTTCGATCTGATGATGGCGAACCAGGACGATCTGGGGGCCATCCTGACCGCGGAACAAGGCAAACCGCTGGCCGAGGCCAAAGGCGAAATCGCCTATGGTGCGTCGTTTATCGAATTCATGGGCGAACAGGCCAAGCGCGTGTACGGCGAAACCATTCCCGGCCACCAGCGCGACAAACGCATCACCGTGATCAAGCAACCCATCGGCGTTGCAGCATCGATTACGCCGTGGAACTTTCCCAACGCAATGATCACCCGCAAGGCAGCACCTGCGCTGGCCGCTGGCTGTGCATTTGTTGCGCGCCCTGCAGCCGAAACGCCGCTATCTGCCATCGTCATGGGCGTGTTGGCTGAACGTGCGGGCATTCCGGCGGGCGTGTTCAATGTGGTGCCATCGTCATCGTCCTCTGCCGTGGGTAAGGAATTCTGCGAAAACCCTGCCGTGCGCAAGCTGACATTTACCGGATCGACCGAAGTTGGCCGTATCCTGATGAAGCAAGCCGCCGATCAGGTCATGAAATGTTCGATGGAGCTGGGCGGCAATGCACCGTTCATCGTGTTTGATGATGCCGATCTGGATGCTGCTGTCGAAGGCGCGATCCTGTGCAAATTCCGCAACAACGGCCAGACCTGCGTTTGCGCCAACCGCATCTATGTGCAGGCCGGTGTCTATGACGCCTTTGCCGAAAAGCTGAAGGTCGCGGTCGAGAAACTCAAGGTTGGTGACGGCTTTGAAGACGGCGTGGCGCTTGGCCCGCTGATCAACCCCGCCGCGGGTGAAAAGGTCAAAGAGCATATCGAGGATGCAAAATCCAAGGGTGCTAACGTGATCTTGGGCGATGCTGGCGAGATGGACGGAAACTTCCTGCCGCCCACGATCATGACCGACGTGACCCAAGACATGATGGTTGCGACCGAAGAAACCTTTGGCCCGCTGGCACCGCTGTTCAAATTCGACAGCGTCGATGACGTGATCGCGATGGCGAACGACACGATCTTTGGTCTGGCGTCGTACTTTTATGCCAAGGACTTAAGCCGCGTTTATAAAGTCGCCGAAGCGCTGGAATACGGCATTGTGGGCGTAAACACCGGCCTGATCTCGACCGAGGTGGCACCGTTTGGCGGCGTCAAACAATCCGGTCTGGGCCGCGAAGGCAGCCACCACGGGATCGAGGATTACCTTGAGATGAAATACATCTGCATGTCGGTCTGATATCTGATATGCGCTTTGCGGGCGGCGAGATGATCCTGCCGCCCGTTTTCGTTTAAGCAGCCAGCGCCCTGGTGATCAGATTGCCCAGCCGCTTGATCCCCTCGGCGATCTTGGCCTCGTCTGATGTGGCATAACTAAGACGCAGCGTATTGCGCCCTGATCCATCGGCAAAGAATGCATGCCCCGGCACAAAGGCGACCCGTTCGGTTTTAAGCGACTCGGCCAGCAAGTTGGCCCCGTCCAATGTCTCGGGCAGCGTCACCCAAATGAACATCCCACCTTCGGGTTTTGTCCAGCTGACACCGTCCGGCATGTGTTCCTCAAGCGCGTTCAGCATCGCATCGCGCCGTCCGCGATAGGCCGCGCGGATCACTTCAACATGGCTGTCAAAATGATGCTCCGCGACGTCGGCAATAGCGATCTGGTTTAGTGTCGCACTATGCAAATCTGCCGCCTGCTTCATCAACACAAGCTGGTTGATCACTGGCATCGCGGCGCAGACCCAACCGACACGCAGGCCCGGCGACAGTGTCTTGGAAAAGCTCCCGCAATAGATCGTCCGGCAGGCTTCGATATCCCCGCCCTTGCGCGCGGCCTCAAGCGCCAGAATTGGCGGGATCACCTCCCCGTCAAAGCGCAGCGATTGATAAGCCGCGTCTTCGATCACCGCGATATCCATCTCGTCGGCCAGATCAATGACCCGCTCCCGCGCTGCGCGGCTAACGGTGGCCCCGGTGGGGTTTGCAAAATCAACGGACAGATAGGCAAACTTGGCCTTACCACCTGCGGCCTCGGCCTCTGCCGTATAATCGGCGGCTGAACGGTTGCTCAGCGGGTCCAGTTTATCATAACGCGGTTCGTAGGCGTTGAACGCCCCTAATGCGCCCAGATAAGTCGGCCACCCGACCAAGACGGTGTCGCCGGGCGACAGGAACAGCTTACCCAGATAATCCAACGCTTGCTGCGATCCGGACGTGATCAGGATGTTGTCGGGCGTGGCAGGGATACCGATTTTCTGCATTTGGCCAGCAATCCAAACCCGCAACGGTTTGTGTCCCTCGCTGGACGAATACTGCAGGCCATGCGTCGCAAGTGGGCCGCTTAATGCAGCATTGAACGCCTCTTGGAATATTTGCTTTGGAAACAGATCAGGGTCGGGAATGCCACCTGCAAAGGATATGATATCAGGTTGATCCAACAGCTTTAGCAGCTCGCGGATTTCCGACGCCTTCATACGTGTGGCGCGTGTCGCAAAGATTTCTTGCAAGGACATGGTGCCCCCTCCCCAATGATTTGCCGCAGATTGGCGCGTGACCACATTTAAGTCAATACTTTTGACCTAATCCTCCGCACGCAGACACGCCAGAAACAAAAAGACCCGAGGCACTGCCCCGGGTCCAATTCACATGTGTTGAAAATAGCTTAGTTCACAGACTTCGCATCAACGACATCTTTTTCAATCGCGCCTGCTGATGCGCTTGCGATCTGAATCTGGCGCGGCTTTAGTGCTTCGGGCACCTGGCGTTCCAGATCGATGTTCAGCATCCCATCAACATGGGTGGCACCCGTCACCTGCACATGGTCGGCAAGGTGGAACCGACGCTCGAACGCCCGTGTGGCAATACCGCGATGCAGATAGGTTTTTTCGTTTGCGTCATCCGCCTTGCGGGCCGAAACGATCAGGGATTTTTCACGCACTTCGACGCTTAGATCCGCGTCGGAAAAGCCCGCAACCGCAATCGAAATACGATAGGATTCATCGTCAAGCTTTTCGATATTGTAGGGCGGGTAGCTGTTTTGCGCGACATCATTGGTCGCGACGCGATCCATCAGGTTGGCGATTTGGTCAAAGCCAACGGTGGAACGATATAGGGGTGCAAAATCAAAATTACGCATAGGTGTTCATCCTCGTTTGAGCGATTTACAGAGCTGGACCTTCCACTGCGGACAGGCCCATGTTTCATGATCCAAAACCCTAATTAGGCGTCTTGGTGAGAATGATGTGGGGATGAACAAATACAGTTTCAAGAGGGTCAGTCACGCAATAGACCCCGCGATCTAACCTAAGGTTTTATGAATTTTGCACCGGTTGTGCGGCGACGATCCGATGCCGATATCGTTTTTCGCTTGATACCCGGCGCTTGATAAACACCTTTTCCGGCCACCAGTTCAGCCTGCAACAACGCAAGAGGTGTTCCCAATGCGGTACCCAATGAGACTTCATTCCCCTCGACCTGCGCCTTGGCGGACACCACCGACACGATCTGCGGCACACCATTTGAAAAGGTGAAAATCGGCGCGCCACTCGATCCGAAGTCGACAGAACACGTGGTGACCAACACGCCCTCCTGGCGGGCCAGCACGCTGCACGTCTCTTGCAATGATGGTGCCTCGGCGCGGTCTTTGGCATAGCTGACCACACCCAATTCGTCACCGCGGCGTGGGCGCGGTGCCGTGTCAAACGGAACAATCGTGGTATTTTGGATTGCGCGATCAAGTTCGAGCAGGGCCAGATCATAACGCACCCGCTGGGGCGACACCGCCCCGTCATAGACATAATCAGGATGCACGACAGCGCGGCGGATATTGCGATACGCCCCGGCACGCCCGTTGCGCCAGCCTGCGCGAAACTTGACCGATTTGTGATCGATACGTTGCTTGGTTTTGCGGTCGAACAGACAATGTGCCGCCGTCAATACAAGACGCGGCGCAATCAATGCGCCGGTGCAAAACCCTGCCCCGGCAATGTCGAGGCGGCCAACAGCCTCCCACGCACGCGCGTCGACGCCAGTCTCCAAGCTGCGCAGATACGCATCTTGTGACAGGGCGGATGTGGCAACGGTCAGCAAGGCAAACGAAAGGGCGACCCAGCGGCGCATGGCACGGCTCCCTTTCTTTGGAGTTCGCTCAAGATTTAGAAAACCGCTAATGGCTAGATAAGGCATAAATAGGGCAATACCTCAGCGCAGTTTGGGAATCTCGCCCTTGGGGTCATGTGTGCCGGTCAGCGCAGGCGGTTTCGGCCCGCCACTGGCCCAATCCAGCAGTTCGACCGTGTGAACCACAGGTATCCCCGCAGCCGACCCGATTTGCATCATGCATCCAATATTCCCCGCGGCAATCACGTCGGGGTTCTTGGCCTTCAGGGTTTTGATTTTGCGATCTTTTAGCTGCTTTGAAATCTCGGGCTGCATCAGATTATACGTGCCAGCCGATCCACAACATAGATGGGGGTCAGCCGGTTCGACGACGGTAAAACCCGCCTGCCTTAGCAGATCTTTGGGGTAGGTCTTGATCTGCTGACCATGCTGCAAGGAACAGGCCGCGTGATAGGCGACGACCATCCCGTGATCTACGGGCGCATGCGGCAGGGTGGCATCTGTTCCAGCGATATTGTCTTTGGCGGGCCGCGGTGCCGGGCTGGTATCCTCGGCCTGTTTCAGAGCGATCAATACCTCAGACACATCCTGCGCAATGGCCGACACCCGTGCCGCATCCGCCGCAAGCGGTTCATTACGGAACATATGCCCGTAATCCTTGACGGTGGTGCCACAGCCAGAGGTGTTGATGACAATGGCATCCAATCCCTGCCCGTCAATTTCGGCGCACCATGCTTTGATGTTTTTGGCCGCTGTTGCGTGGCTTTCGCGGGTCTTGCCCATGTGGTGGGTCAATGCCCCGCAACATCCGGCCCCTTCCGCCACCACAACCTCGCACCCCAACCGCGTCAGCAGACGGATCGTGGCGTCATTGATGTCCGTGTTCAGCGCCTTTTGCGCGCAGCCTGTCATCAATGCCACACGCTTCTTGCGCGCACCTTGCGGGGCAAAGCTTTGAGGATCGTCGTTGCGGCTGACCGGCGGGATGGTCTTGGGGGCCATCTCAAGCATCGCCTTAAGCCGCGCGTCCGGCATCAGCCGCGCAAAGGGCCGCCCGATCTTGGCACCCAACAACGCCAACCGAAACCGCGTCGGATATGGCAGGATCCGCGCTAAAACCCAACGCAACGCCCGATCGCTAAAGGGGCGTTTGTAGCGCTGTTCGATATAGTCACGCGCGTGGTCCACCAAATGCATGTAATGCACACCCGACGGGCAGGTCGTCATGCAGGCAAGGCAGGACAGGCAGCGGTCAATATGCTTGACCGTTTTGACATCCGGGTCACGATCGTTTTCCAGCATGTCCTTGATCAGGTAGATACGCCCCCGCGGGCTGTCCAACTCATCCCCCAACACTTGATAGGTCGGGCATGTGGCCGTGCAAAACCCGCAGTGCACGCAGGCGCGCAATATCTCGTTGCTGCGCCTGATTGCAGGGTTTTTCAATTGCTCTGGGGTGAATGTCGTCTGCATGAATACTCCAGCGATGTCAGCTCACGGCCCCGTGAACCATTAAAAATCAGGGGGCTAGGATAGCCCGAAGCAAGGGGTGGTGACACCGATTGCACCAATAACAGCCGTCCAGCGCCGGACCTTCTGATCCGGACAGGCATAGCGCAGCCCCAGCCTGGCAAAACCCAACACAAAGAGAACGATCAACGTCATGCTGCAGGATCCATCAGACCGGCGTTGAAAATGCCCTTGGGGTCAAACTGTGCGCGCAACTTTGATGTCAGCCGCGCCAGGCCGGCAGGCTCCGGATGGAACATACCCAGCCGCGCTTTGTTTGCGGCATCTGCCCGGACCAAGGTCGCATGCCCATCAAACGCACCAACGGCTTGGCGCAGATCATGGCCGGGGATCGTAAGCAGCCAAATCAGCCCACCCGCCCAGTCATAAAACCACGTCTGCGCACCCGACCGCGCCGCAATGGCCGGACCGTCAGAGGGTTTGCACGACACCCGCCAGACATCGCCTTCCTTGCCGTGAAACGCTGCCACATCGCGGATATCAGCCCAAATCGCATCAGATGCTGCGACATCCCGAACATCGATCTGCGCACCGGTCGCCGACAACAACGCGCGAAGCTTTTCCAATCGATACGCGACCGAGGCCTCAAACCCCTCGACCCGTAAATTGGTCTCCTGACGGGACGGGTCATGCGCCGCACCTGTGACCTCAAACGGACTGCCAAGCGCCTGTGCCATGGCAGCCACAGCGCCCGCATCATCCAAACCATTCAAAACCAGTGTTGCATGGGTTTCAGGCCGGGGCAGCACCTTCAGCGATACCTCACTCAGCACACCAAGCGTGCCGTAAGACCCCGCCATCAGCTTTACCAGATCATAGCCCGTGACGTTTTTCATCACCCGCCCGCCATTCTTGATGACAGCGCCAGTGCCGTCGACATAGCGAACGCCCAACAGGAAATCCCGCGCGGCCCCCACAGAAATACGGCGCGGGCCGCTCACATTCGCAGCCATCGCCCCACCAATCGTTGGTGTGCCTTTTGTGCCCAGCAGCGCCCGATGATCCATCGGCTCGAACGCCAACCGCTGGTTTTCGCCGGCCAGCGCCGCTTCGATTTCAACCACCGGCGTGCCTGCCTTGGCCACCACAGTCATGGCACCCGGCTCGTACAGGGAAATGCCACTCAGCCCCGCAACAGACATCACTGCCCCGCGAACCGGAACGCCGCGCGTGCCGCCGCCCCGAACCGCCAATGGACCATCTGCGCCCTTAACCGCGTCCACAAGCGCCTGTTCTGAAGTGATGTCCATTCTTCTCTGGCTCCTAAATATCCAAATCCCACCCTAAACCGCGCACGGGCGGCCTGTTGTCAGCCTACTCTGCGGCGATCTTCACCGCACGACGAGTTTCGGATGCATCAAGCGGAAACACTTTGGCCGGGTTCAACAACCATGCGGGATCAAACACGTCCTTCACCGCCATTTGGGCGTTCAGATCGGCCGCGGCGTATTGAACATGCATCAGATCACGCTTTTCGATGCCGACGCCATGCTCGCCCGTCAGGCAACCGCCCACCTCGACGCAGAGCTTCAGCACCTCGGCACCGAACTCTTCACACAATTCCAGATCACCGGGTTTGTTTGCATCAAACAGGATCAACGGATGCATATTGCCATCGCCTGCATGGAAAACATTTCCGACCTTCAGGCCGAAATGGTCGCTCATCTCGCCAATGCGTTTCAACACATGCGGCAAGGACGACACAGGGATCGTGCCATCAAGACACATGTAATCATTAATCTGGCCCATCGCCCCAAAGGCGGATTTGCGGCCCAGCCAAATCTTGGCGCTTTCCTCGGCAGACTTGGATTGGCGCAGCTCGACCGGGTTATGCCGCCGCGCAATGGCCGAAATCAGCTCAAGCTGGTGGTCAATCTCGGCGTCCGATCCCTCGACCTCGACGATCAACAGGGCCTCGCACATTGGATAGCCCGCTTTGGCAAAAGCCTCGGTTGCCTCGATACAGGGCCGGTCCATGAATTCGATTGCGACAGGCAAAACACCGGCCTTGATAATGTCGGACACACAGGTGCCCGCGACCTCATTATCGTCAAAGCCGATTAGAACGGGCCGTGCGCCTTCGGGTTTGTGCAAGATGCGCAGGGTTGCTTCGGTGACAACGCCAAGCTGCCCTTCGGACCCGCAGACCAAGCCCAGCAGATCAAGCCCCCCTGCATCCAGATGTGCGCCGCCGATGTCGATGATTTCACCATCCATCAGCACCATTTTGACGCCCATCAGATTGTTCGTGGTCACACCGTATTTCAAACAATGCGCCCCGCCCGAATTCATCGCGATATTGCCCGCAATGGCACAGGCCAGCTGGCTGGACGGATCAGGCGCATAGAAAAACCCGTGTTCCTCGACCGCGCCGGTCACGCTGAGGTTCGTGCGCCCGGTCTGTACGCGAATGATGCGGTTTCCGTAATCTGTCTCGATCACATCGTTCATCCGGGCCACGCCCAAGATCACGCAATCCGCCGTTGGCAGCGCGCCACCCGCAAGGGATGTGCCCGACCCGCGCGGTACGACCGGCACGCCTTCCTCGTGGCAGATGCGCAGCACATCCGACACTTCCTGTGTGGATGACGGCAGCACAGCCACCATGGGCGGGCATTTATAGGCGGTTAGGGCATCGCATTCATAAGCGCGGGTTTCACGTTCGTCATGAATGACCGCATCGGGCGGCAAAACGCCTTGCAACCGCTCAACCACGCGCGCCTTGCGGGCAACGATGTCGGGGTTGGGAATAGGCATTTCCATGGCGCACCTCATATTTTGGTAAAATAATATTACCAATTTAAACCATTGGCAAGCTGGAACCGTCCGGCGTATGCATCATGGCATGACTTGGATGGATCGCCTCGCCCTTTTTGGGCCGCTTGATTACACAGCACTCGCCTGCATTTTTGTTCTATGGCTCTGTATTGGTTGGCTGACCGAAAACGCAGGTCCGAAACGCCCATCGATGTCACAGTTGATGGCGGCGCACCGGCGCGAATGGATGGTTCAAATGATTACGCGCCAGCCGCGGATTTTTGATGCACATATTCTGGGAACATTACGCCAAAGCACTGCATTTTTCGCCTCTACAAGTGTCATCGCCCTGGGCGGGACCTTGGCGCTTTTGGGCAATTCAGAACAGATGGCAACCGTGGTCGAGGATCTATCCCTGACCGATCTACCCACAGTCGTTTGGGAGCTAAAGATGCTGTTGCCGCTGTTCTTTTTAGCCAACGGCTTTCTGAAATTCGTCTGGTCAAACCGCTTGTTTGGCTATTGCTCAGTCTTAATGGCCGCTGTCCCGAATGACGTTGATGATCCCCGCGCGACCCAAATGGCTGCAAAAGCAGCAGAGCTTAACATCACAGCCGCGCGCAGTTTCAACAGAGGTCTGCGGTCGCTTTACTTCGCACTGGCCAGCCTGCCATGGCTGATCGGCCCCATCCCCCTGATACTTGCTTCAGTTGTAACTTTTATTATTGTCGGACGGCGTGAATTTAAATCAGAGTCCCGGCGCATACTCTTGGAAAGCTGACGGCGACGGCCTATATGTATTCTTCAATTCCTTTGGTGAAATTATGTTCAAGACCGCATTCGCAACCGCACTTGTCTTAAGCGCGCAATACGCCGCTGCAGATAATGCGGTGATTGAAAACGTTCGCGCCGTGCAAACGGATGGCTTGTGGACGTTTGACGTAACCATCAGCCATGGCGACGAAGGGTGGGGCCATTTTGCCGATGCGTGGCGTATTCTGGATGGCTCTGGCAACCAGATCGCGATCCGCGAACTTATTCACCCGCATGTCGATGAACAGCCACTGACGCGGTCGCTATCCGGCGTCGCAATTCCGCCAGGCGTGACAGAAGTCGGTGTTCAGGCCCGCGATACCATTGCTGGATGGGGCCAAGACATCAAAAAAGTAAAACTGAAGTAAGCTCAGACCCGATGATACGGCCCGCCGGACAAGATTGATGCAGCGCGGTACAGCTGTTCGGTCAACATGACGCGCACCAACATATGCGGCCAGACCATCTTGCCAAACGATAGCGCGTGGTCTGCATCCTTGCGCAATTCCTTGGCAATGCCATCAGCACCCCCAATCACAAACGCGACGTCCCCACGCCCCTGATCGCGCCAACCGCCTAGCCGGTCGGCAAACTCGGGTGACGTTTCAATCCGCCCGCGCTCGTCCAGCACGCAGATCAACGATCCGTCCGGGATCGCACGGCGCAGCAAAACAGCCTCGGCTGCCATTCCGCCGTTTTTCTTATCTTCAACTTCGAGGATTTGCGCCGGGCCAAGGCCCAGCCCGCGACCTGTTCGGTCAAACCTTTTCAGGTAATCATCAATCAGGTCTTTTTCTGGTCCGGCGCGCAAACGCCCGACCACGCAGATATGAACACGCATACCAAAAGCCTTGCGAGCTTAGTGCGGCATGACGGCTGGTGGTTCAGGTGTGTCGGTCGGCATCCACATCTTTTCCAGCTGGTAGAATTCGCGCACTTCGGGGCGGAATACGTGAACGATCACATCACCTGTATCGATCAAAACCCAGTCGCCTGTGTCTTTGCCTTCGACACGCGGCGTGCGTTTGTATTCATCCTTGACCATCTGCGCCAGTTTTTCGGCAATCGATGATACCTGACGCGAAGACCGGCCAGAGCACACGACCATATAGTCGCCGATGGCCGTTTTGCCGCGCAGATCAATCTGCACGATATCTTCGGCCTTGTCGTCGTCTAGTTGGGATAGGATCGAAGCGAGAAGTGCGTCGCTTGTTGTTACATTTGTGTCGGCAGTCATCATTGCTGCCTGCGGATCCGCAGCGGGTGCTGCGTTTGAGAGAGTAGACAGGACATTGTCCTCCTTTAGGCGCGCCGACAGTCCCCCGGCGCTGGGGATACTTTACGATATGCCCACATGGGTGAAATTTCAATGACAAGCAAGGCGAACAGTCCTTGACCAGCGGCCTTTTGAAACAATCCGGTATATTTGCGCGCATAGCGGTTTCCATGCAATGCAACCGGCAGCTGGCAAAGCGCCTGTATCGCGAGTGCTGTGCGATGGCTGAAACAGCGTATAAGCTCTTCTTTACAAAGCTCTTATTAGGGTCGCTTTTCCACTATTTCTGCGGCCATAAATCCGCGCTCCCAAAAATAATACCGCGCTCGCCTGTGCCGATGTGGCGTTTGCGTAAAATACAGCCTTTTCCCGCCGATCCCGGCGCGCCTGGCCCATAATTGTCGCGGGCCGAGAATCGCTGCGTGTAAACTGGGGCTACCGCCGCGCTCACATCTGTGCTGCGTGACGTACAAACAAATCGCGCCAACCCTGATCCAAGACCGCCACGGCATTTGGATCGACATGGCGCATATCCTCCCAGTACCGTCCCGTTGGCGTATGATAGCCCAGCGCGTCCTCTTTCGCGCGCAGCGCTGCATAACGGGCACGGTCCAGATCAAGGCTGACCCGGCGGTTGCGCAGGCTCTCTGGCTTTGCCCGAGGGAAAAGCAACGCCGACGGATCTTGAGAAAGGTTCACGCAAGAGCACCCCTGCCGCGCCGCGACCAAGGCCAGACGTGCAGATTTCGCCCCCAGATCGCGCAGCGTGATATCGTCGCGCAGCGGATCAGCCGTCCCTGTGCCGTAAAAATGTGTGTCCCCCGATTTAGGGTACACCATGTCGCAGCCCATAAAGGCCAGAACCGTGGGCCGCAAAGCCGAAAGCGCCCAATACCCCGTGGTAAAGGCCATGGTCCCGCCCGCATAGACAAACCCGCCGAAACCGTTCTGCGCTGGCACAAAAGCCCTTGCCCCGATCAAACATTGGTCCGAGGAAACGCGATCCGGCATGCGGTCTGCCGGGAAATCCTCGGGATAGACCAGTGCGGTCCAATCGGGGCGCACACGCCACGCGTTATTCATAGCGACGATGTGGTCAAACCATGCGGCAGGCCAGTTTTGGCTGGCCGTCACATTCGGGCCGCTGCCCAATATCAACACTACTTTTTGTTCGCCAGTCATGGGCTGTGCCACTTTTCTATTGCGCGGTGCCAAGATGATAGAAGATGCAAGCCCGGCAACAAGCTATTTTTCAACCCCAGCGGGCAGGTCAGCCTCAAGCATTCTGACCTCGCGCTGCGGGAACGGGATCGAGATGTCATGCTCTTTGAACGTATCCCAAAGCGCCAGATAAACATTGCCGCGAATATTCGTCAGACCCCCGGTCGGATCCTTGATCCAGAACCGCAGGATGTAGTCCACGCTGCTATCGCCAAACCCAACGATATGGCAAACCGGCGCTTTGAAGGACAACACGCGGTCAACACCTTGGGCGGCCTCAATCGCCAATTTGCGCACCACATGCGGATCGTCGCCGTAGGCCGTGCCGAAATAGATATCGAGACGCACAAAATCGTTGGAATGCGACCAGTTCACCACTTGGCCGGTGATCAGGTCTTCGTTCGGGATCAGGTATTCCTTGCCATCGCGGGTCACAACAGACGCGTAACGCGCACCCAAAGTCTGAATCCAGCCAAAGGTGTCGCCAAGGCTGATCACATCCCCCGGTTTTATCGACTTATCAATCAGGATGATGATGCCGGACACAAGGTTGGACACGACTTTTTGCAGGCCAAAACCAAGGCCGACACCGATCGCACCTGACAGGACCGCAAGCCCGGTCAGGTCGATGCCAACGGCCTTGACCCCCATAAAGAACGCGATCCCGTAGAACGTCAGCTGAATGCCCTTGACCGCCAGCACCTGCATCGACGGGCTGATGTCTTGGTTTTTGCGAATGGTCGCGGCGGTGGTTTGGCTGAAAATCCGCGCGACTGCAAAAAGCAGGCCGATCACCACAAGCGCCGTAATCACCGTGAGGACAGACAACCTGAAATCTCCGACATGCAAGGCCAGTGAGTCTAGAAATACCGAAACGCTGTCGACCACATTCAGGAAATAAAGCGTCGCATAAATCCAGAGCCCCCAGGTGACCAAGCGGCGCATCGGGCGGTTGCGCACCAGCCGGGTGGCAAAGGCAATGCAGACCCAGACCGACACCAACGTTGCAAAGATACCGATCAGATAGGACCGCGACGGCCAGGTGATGTTCTGCATGACCAGATAAATCATGCTCGTAATCGCAGCAAACCAGATCAGCCCAAGCCGCCGTTTGATCTGCACGATCATACGCAGTTGCCATTTGGACCAACCATCACGGCGGCGCACCCAAGCCTGTATCCAGTTTCCTGACAGATGGTGCAGCGCCCATGAAATCAGCGCCACGGCAATCAGGATCAAAATCTGATATTGCCGCCATCCGGGTTGCAGCAGGCTTTCGCCCATGCCGAAACCACCCGTAATCAACGCCTGAATACTTTCCATGAATGTGGCAAAGGGATCAGGGCTCATTGGCAAAAACCTCGGGCGCAGGGTGAATAATTCATCCTGTGATGGTGTGACAATCAGCACGATTGAGCAAGCGGTGATCCTGCGCCCCCGTGTTCTGCCAAGCGCGGGCCATATAATACTGGCCCCGATGGGCTGTCAGATACCTTGCCTGTAGGGCTGAAAGGGTCTACTTAGCGCTTTATGACACATGTTTCAGACAACCTGTTCAACATCTGCGACCGCGCACGCCTGCGCGAACGCTTTTTCGGGGCGACCCACACTGTGCTGGCACGACTATAAAGCCTGCGCGCGCCTCGGCGCATTCCGTCTGACGACCACCAATCACACTTATTTACGGGAGAGGACCACATGTCCCCCAAAACGCTCTATGATAAAATCTGGGATGCCCATGTTGCGGATGAAGCCGATGATGGCACCTGCTTGCTTTATATCGACCGCCACTTGGTTCACGAAGTAACCAGCCCGCAGGCCTTTGAAGGTTTGCGCATGACCGGTCGCACCGTGCGCCGCCCGGACCAGACGATCGCGGTGCCGGATCACAACGTTCCCACCACGTTGGACCGCGCCAATGCGGCCACGATGACCGAAGACAGCCGCGTTCAAGTCGCCGCGCTTGATACCAACGCCAAGGAATTCGGCCTGCATTATTACCCTGTGTCCGACGTCCGTCAGGGCATCGTGCACATCGTCGGCCCCGAGCAAGGCTGGACCCTGCCCGGCATGACCGTTGTGTGCGGTGACAGCCACACGGCGACCCATGGTGCATTCGGGTCACTGGCCCATGGCATCGGCACGTCCGAGGTTGAACATGTTCTGGCGACGCAAACGCTGATCCAGAAAAAATCGAAAAACATGAAGGTCGAGATCACCGGCAAGCTGCCAACAGGTGTGACCGCCAAAGACATCACCATGACTGTTATCGGCGAAACCGGCACCGCCGGCGGCACCGGCTATGTCATCGAATATTGCGGCGAAGCGATCCGCGAGCTGTCGATGGAAGGGCGCATGACCGTCTGTAACATGGCCATCGAAGGCGGCGCACGCGCTGGCCTGATCGCGCCGGATGAGAAGACATTCGAATATTGCATGGGTCGCCCCCATGCGCCCAAAGGCGCACAATGGGAAGCCGCCCTTGCCTGGTGGAAGACGCTTTATTCCGATGACGACGCCCATTGGGACAAGGTCATCACCATCAAGGCCGAAGACATCGCGCCAGCGGTCACATGGGGCACATCGCCCGAAGACGTACTGCCGATCACAGCCAAAGTTCCTATGGCTTCTGATTTCCAAGGCGGCAAGATCGACGCCGCCAAACGGTCCATCGAATATATGGGCCTGACCGAAGGCATGCCGCTGACTGACATCACAATCGACACGGTCTTTATCGGGTCCTGCACCAACGGCCGGATTGAGGATTTGCGCGCAGCGGCCGCGATCCTGAAGGGCAAAAAAGTCAAGGAAGGCATGCGCGCCATGATCGTTCCGGGCTCTGGCCTTGTGCGTGCGCAGGCCGAGGAAGAAGGCCTTGCCGATATCTTTAAGGAGGCCGGTTTTGAATGGCGTCTGGCGGGATGTTCGATGTGTCTGGCAATGAACCCCGACCAACTGGCACCGGGCGAACGCTGTGCGGCAACGTCGAACCGCAACTTTGAGGGCCGTCAGGGCCGGGGTGGGCGCACCCATCTGGTGTCACCCGCAATGGCTGCAGCAGCGGCGATTACCGGCCATCTGACCGATGTACGCGAGATGATGTAAATTGTTGGCAGGGGTTTCGACCCTTGCCGGACAGTAGGGACACAGCATGCAAAGACGCAGCTTTCTATCCATGATCGGCGCGGCCAGCTTGACGCCACTATTGCCAACCGTCGGTGCATCCGCGCCAGCGGCAGCAATGGCGAGCGGCTATAACCGCTACCAATACGGGCTGGCGGTATTCCACGCCCGTACACGCATTGAATTGAACGCCGCTGACCTGATCGCCAAGCTTCGGGTCAACCCGGCGCAGGCACGTGCCATGATGGGTGAGATGTCAGCCTCTGGCGTTTTAACCCGCGGCGCTTCCGGCGCGGTCACTCTGTCCCAAAACCGCATCACAGCTAAACCTTATGTGCGCAAAGCGCTTCGTCAGATCACTGACAGCGCTTGTGACGCACCCATTGAACAAACCGCAGAAACACAACCTGACGGTTCACAAACTGGAGTTCAGCCATGAACAAGTTTACCACGCTCAGCGGCATCGCCGCCCCCCTGCCCTTGATCAACATCGACACCGATATGATCATTCCCAAGCAGTTCCTGAAAACCATCAAACGGTCCGGCCTTGGCGTGAATCTGTTTGACGAAATGCGCTATGATGACGACCGCAACGAGATCCCCGATTTCGTTTTGAACAAGCCACAGTACCGCGAGGCGCAAATCCTTGTTGCGGGCGATAACTTTGGCTGCGGATCGTCGCGCGAACACGCGCCATGGGCGATTGCGGACTTCGGTATCACATGTGTGATTGCCCCCAGCTATGCCGATATTTTCTATAACAACTGCTTTAAGAACGGCATTCTGCCTATCGCATTGCCGCAAGAGCAGGTGGATATTTTGATGAAAGATGCCGAAAAAGGGGCGAACGCCCGCATCGAAATCGACCTTGAGGCACAAACAATCACCAGCTCTGACGGCGAGGTTTTCACCTTCGAGGTCGACCCATTCAAGAAGCATTGTCTGATGAACGGGTTGGATGACATCGGTCTGACCATGGAAAAGGCCGCAGCGATCGATAGCTTTGAGGCCAGTGCGTCGCAGGCCCGCCCTTGGGTCTAAATTAATTTCTGGAATTGGCGACCTGAATTTCGCTTCTATAGTGGGCCACTTAATATGGCCCACTACATATGGTGCCTGCCTTAATTTTGACCCACCAATGGTGCATTATCGCACCACCTGCTCCCTCAAAATGCCCCATAGATTATGTCTTTGTTAACAACAGTCTTGAGAACTCCGGCAAAAGAAGGCATCAATTGGGCAATAATGAGGCAGGCCTTCTTCGTCAGAGGGCAACAAGTTGGAACAAGCACGCGGCATTGAATCGTGGCTGGCCAGTCTTGGAAGGGTAGTTTTGTGATTGCACGCATAGCAGGCGCGGGAGCGCGTGGCATCCTTGTGGCATTGTTAGTCACCACGCCAGCTTTGATGCTGCCAAACAGCGTTCATGATGCCGACCAAATCACCATGCTGATCGCGCTCTTGGCGTCTTTTCTGACTTTCGTAGAGTATAATTCGAAATACCCCAGCATCGTCGAATTCCGTGACGCACCGCCGTTCAATCGGCTGCGCTTTGCATCCCTGTTCGCAATCGTGATCGTGCTGACATTGATATTAAAACACAAGGTCGACCCGTCCGAGATGTCGCAGGCGTTGACCTCAATCGGCACAATCCTTGGCAACGCGATGGATTTCCCTTTCTCCCCGGTGCGTATGATTGTCCTCATGTTGCCGGAGAACACCAGTTTTGCGCGGGTGGAATCCGTTCGGGTCTCTGCCGGTATGGCTTACCTGATCTCGCTCCTCTCGATGGCGGCCTTCCTTGTGTTGGTACGTGTGATGAACTGGCCGACTCGCAAGGGCGCGTTTAACGTCTGGGTCAACATGCCTTTGTTTGATCCGACAGCGGGCGGTGATGTGATATACCGTCTTCGCCGTGATGCCCGGATCAACATCGTTGTGGGCTTCTTGCTGCCCTTCGTGATCCCCGCAGTGGTCAAGGCAGCCTCTGATCTGATAGACCCGATCACATTGCAAAATCCGCAAACCCAGATTTGGACTGTTGCCGCATGGGCGTTTCTTCCTGCCAGCATGATTATACGTGGCATCGCGCTGAGCAAGATCGCCGACATGATCGGGGAAAAGCGCCGCCGGGCCTATGCTGCCGACAAGAAGGCAGGAAAAGACGGCGACAAAAAAACCATGCAACCCGCCTAGCCATCTGCCTGCTGGTTCTGCCAGCCCCCCTATGGGCCGACCCTCTCCGCATTGCCACCTTTAACACCGAACTGTCACGCGATGGCCCCGGCCTATTGCTGCGCGACATCGTGAGAGGCGCTGACCCGCAGATTGACGCGGTGGTGCAAACCATTGCGCAAGTATCCCCCGATATTTTGGTCATCCAGGGCTTCGATTTCGATTTGGGTGGCGCGGCCCTATCCGCCTTTGCTGATCTATTGGCAGATGATGGGGCCGCTTACCCCACCCGATTTGCACTGCCGCCCAACGCAGGCTTGCAGACAACGTTAGACATGGATGGCGATGGCAAAACCGGTGGGCCGCGCGATGCGCAGGGCTATGGCCGGTTTTTCGGCGACGGTGCGATGGCGATCTTGTCGCGCTATCCTATCGTGCCGGACCAAGTTCAGGATTATTCCACCCTGCTGTGGCGCGATCTGCCCGGTGCGGCCTTACCCCAAACAGATGCGGGGCCGTTTCCATCCGTCGCGGCACAGCAAGAACAGCGTTTGTCTTCGCACGGGCATTGGGTCGTTCCTATCAAAACGCCCACAGTTGGCGCGGTCACACTGATGACCTCGCACGCGACGCCGCCGGTCTTTGATGGTGCCGAGGACCGCAATGGATTGCGCAACCAAGACGAGATCCTGTTCTGGGATCACTACATGGGCGGTGCTTTTGCCGTGCCTCCGTCCGAGAAATTCATACTGCTTGGCGATCTGAACAACGATCCGGACAAGGGCGAAGGGTTGAAACCCGCTATCTACCGATTGCTGGATCATCCCCAACTTCAAGACCCGCTAGAAGGCCGGCCAACCGCCCTGTTTGGCAGGTTGGGCGAGATGCGCGTGGATTATCTGTTGCCCTCAAGTGACTGGCGCGTCATTGCCTCGGGTGTTGTCAGAAACCCCACTGCCAGCCGCCACAGCCTGATCTGGGTCGATCTGGATGGTTAGCCGTTCTTGACGCCCCAAGCTGCTCGCGCTACGCCGCTTGCAACATATTTTGCAGGAGTTCCCCCATGGCCAACCCAACATTGCTTATCCTCGCCGGTGACGGCATCGGACCCGAGGTCATGGACCAAGTTGTCCGCATAATTGACTGGTATGGCGACAAACGCGACCTAGCCTTTGACGTTGAACATGATCTGGTCGGAGGTGCCGCCTATGACAAGCATGGCACGCCGCTGCATGACGACACGATGGCCAAGGCGCTGGAGGCCGACGCCGTCCTGCTGGGGGCCGTTGGTGGCCCGAAATACGATGATCTGGATTTCAGCGTAAAGCCCGAACGCGGTCTGCTGCGTCTGCGCAAGGAAATGGATCTGTTCTCCAACCTGCGCCCTGCACAATGCTTTGACGCTCTGGCGGATTTCTCGTCGCTCAAGAAAGAGCTGGTTGCCGGTCTTGATATCATGATCGTGCGCGAATTGACGTCCGGCGTCTATTTCGGCGAACCCCGCGGCATCTTCGAAGAAGGCAACGAACGCGTTGGCATCAACACACAGCGCTACACGGAATCCGAGATTGACCGCGTTGCCCGGTCAGCATTTGAGCTGGCCCGTCGCCGTGGCAACAAGGTTTGTTCCATGGAAAAAGCCAACGTGATGGAATCCGGCATCCTGTGGCGCGAAGTTGTGCAAAAGGTCCACGACGAAGATTACCCAGACGTTGAGCTGTCGCATATGTACGCAGATAACGGCGCGATGCAGTTGGTCCGCTCGCCCAAGCAGTTTGACGTGATCGTAACCGACAACCTGTTCGGCGATATCCTGTCTGACTGTGCCGCGATGCTGACCGGATCGCTGGGCATGCTGCCATCCGCGTCTTTGGGTGCGCCGAACGCCAATGGCCACCCCAAAGCTATGTACGAACCCGTGCACGGTTCTGCCCCTGACATCGCAGGCCAAGGCAAGGCGAACCCCATCGCCTGTATCCTGAGCTTTGCGATGGCGCTGCGCTATTCCTTTGACCAAGGCGACGAAGCCACACGTCTGGAAAGCGCGATTGAAAAGGTGCTGGCCGATGGCGCGCGTACGGCCGACCTGATGGGCCCCGAAGGTGGCACACCGATTTCCACAACTCAGATGGGCGACGCCATCCTTGAGGCGCTAGACGCCAGCCTCTAAGCTTTGCACACCCCCGAATTGAGAACCGTTCGGGGGGCCGCACACAAGACAAGGGGCATACGGTATGGACGACACAAAAGAAATTCCTGGACCGTCTGCCCCCCGAAACACAACCCTACGCGGGATGCTGCTGGGGCTAACTGCGTTCGCCGTCTACGCCACACATGACGCCGCGATCAAACAGCTGGGCGAAAAATACTCCCCCGTACAGATCGTGTTCTTTGTTGTCCTGCTCAGCTTTCCTGTCGTCACCCTCATGCTGATCAGCGACAAGACCGCTGCAAACTTGCGACCACGATCCCCTTTCTTGATCATGGTGCGGACCGTCGCCGTTGTGGTTGGTGGGTTCTGCGCCTTTTATGCATTCTCTGTCCTGCCCTTGGCCGAAACCTATGCCATTCTTTTCGCCGCCCCGATCCTGATCACAATCCTTTCTGTTCCAATTCTGGGCGAGGTCGTGCGCGCACATCGTTGGGTTGCTGTCGTCCTTGGGATGCTGGGCGTATTAATCGTCTTGCGTCCCGGTACTGCTGATCTGGGGCTTGGCCATCTGGCCGGATTCGTATCGGCTTTTTGCACCGCGCTGACAGCCGTCGTCATGCGCAAGATTGGCGGCGGCGAACGCCGCGAGGTGCTGCTGCTTTATCCGCTGTTGGCGAATTTCGTGGTGATGTTGTGCCTGTTGCCGCTCGTCTATGTGCCAATGCCGATGGCCGATCTGGGTCTGGTACTGGCAGTATCCGTGCTGGCGGTTCTGGCGATGAGCTTGATGATCCGCGCCTATACCCTTGCCGATGCGGCGCTGGTCGCCCCGATGCAATACAGCCAGATCATCTGGGCCGCGCTGTTCGGCTGGCTTTTTTTCCATGAAACAACCGATGTGATGACCTTTGTCGGGGCGGGGGTGATTATCACCAGCGGCATTTATATTGTTGTGCGCGAAACCAGTGGCTCCGCATCGCTGAACAAGCCGGTGCTGCGCGCCCTAAGCCGCCGCCCCGAAATGGGCGGTCTGCCCCGCATCAGCCTTGCCAATCCCGAAATTCAGCAGACCGTTGAGGATGCCCGCGATTAGTGCCAGTGTCGCGCTGATCCCAGCCGGAAGACCCACATGACCACACCTATCCAAGCAGAAGTATTGCTGCCCACCCAAGAACTGCGCGATGATCTGCCGTTCTACACCAGAACGCTTGGCCTGCGGCTAGACAGTATCTTTCCTGCGGATGATCCGTCGGTGGCCAGCTTCTCGGGCCACGGGTTGCGCATCCGCATCGAAAAGGGCGCGGATGTTCCGCCTGGAAAAATCCGCATCCTGACCGATGATCCTGATGGCTTTGCGGATGGCGCGCGTGCGTTGGTGGCACCCAACGGCACCCAAATCGAAATCGCGCCGCTATCGCCAACTGTTGATCAACCGCAAACCCAGCACGAATTCGCCGTGCGCCGCCTGCGCGACGAGGCCCCTTGGGTCATTGGCCGGGCGGGCATGCATTACCGTGATCTGATCCCCTCGCGCCTTGGCGGGTCGATAATCGCCAGCCACATCCGCATTCCCGATGGCGGCCCTGTACCGGATATGGTTCATTACCACACGGTCGGGTTTCAGCTGATCTTTTGCTATCGCGGCTGGGTCGATGTCCTGTACGAGGATCAAGGCGACCTGATCCGCCTGCACGCGGGCGATTGCGTTACTCAGCCGCCCGGCATCCGCCACCGCGTCGTCGAAGCATCTGCCAATATCGAAGTCATCGAGATTGGCGTGCCGGCCGAACATGTCACCACCATCGATCACGAGATGACCCTGCCCAATGGCAAGGGTGATCCAATGCGTGAATGGGACGGCCAGCGTTTCGTGCATCACCTGAAAGACGGTGCTGTCTGGCAACCGTTCCGCATCCCCGGCTTTACGGCGCGCGATACGGGGATCAGCGACGGCACCAAAGGGGTGGCCGGTATCCAAGTGGTCCGCACCGATGGACACACCCCGCCGCCCAGCAAGCATGACGCAGACATTCACTTCACCTTTGTCATGGAGGGGACGATGACCCTGACCGCCGAGGGCCAAGACCCGCGCGACTTGCAACCCGGCGATGCCTTTGTCATCCCACCGGGAATGGTGGCCCAATACACCAACTGCTCGCCCGATCTTGAGCTTTTGGAAGCCGCCCTGCGCGGTGACTGTGCCACTACCCTTCTGGACTAGGTGAGGTTATCGCCAGAACACCTGCGGGCTTTCGCCATTCGCGAGCAGCGGCACATCCGCCAGTGACTGCCCGTCCCCGCGGACCTGATGCATATCACAGCCCATGGAGGCCCCAAAACGCTTCAGGTGAGCCTCAAGCGCTGCTTTATCCAGCCGATGCCATGGCTCCGCATTGTCGATCATTCCGTATTTCAACAGCGTCTGTCCCATCGCGGCAAAATCAACCTCGGCTGACATCATCAGGGCCGCACGGCGCACGCCAGCCGGGGCCCAGTAGGATATGCAGTGATCCAGCCCGATCCCGGTGCCCGCCTCAAACCAGCGGGTTTGATCCAGCATGTATTGATACTCATTCGATTTGCGCCGCTTGATGATTGCGATGCTTGTGTCAGCACCGCAAACATAATTCACCAGATGAAAGGGCGACCCGTCCGGCCCGATGATATGGCGCGCCGACCGATAGTGCCTGATCTGATCGGCAAAGCTGTGGTCCTGCGGATGAAAGATCAGATAGCCCTCAGCGCGCAACAAATCCTCTAGCGCGCCCTCCCCTAAAATGCTGCGGCGTTTCTCAGTGAACTTGGAGCGCGAGATATAGATTTTCTCGTGCCCGGTCGGCGACAGATCGTCCCGGATATGCCCGCGAAGGTAGGCGCGGTATTCGGGCGAAGACATCATGTCGCTTTTGATGCCGCTGCCTTGGGGCGGGATAATCAACCTATCCACCTGATAGAACTGATCCACGATCTTCCAGCTGAAAGGCGCATCCAGAATGGAAAACAGTTCGTCAAAGCTGGCCTTTGCCGTGTCTTGGTAGGTGTTGTAGACTGGAAAGAACAAAACGCCTTCGATCTTTTCGTCTATGTGATCCAAGGCCCAAACGCGGGCCAATGTCTCGCTGAAGAAGTGGCCAAATTGCGGATTATACACGCCGCCAAACAGCCATGTCCCCGGCAAAGACGTGATGCGACCCGGCCTTGGGTGTCCAGCCTCTACCGTGGCGGGTTGCCCTTGGGAATGCCAGCAAATCGCTTGGGGCACTTCGCATTGGTGCGCATCGTAAACGCTGGCTTTGATCCGCCACCCTTGGGTTCTGGGGCGATGCGCAAGGACGGCGTCGTTAACAGTTATGATGCCATCCACCAACGGCACCCGAGGGTCGATTGCAAAAGACGCCGGCGGCGCTGAGGGAGATATATTCATTTTGCCATCCTCCCCTTTTGGGCCGCTTTGTTGGGTGATCTTAGCAGCTGATGTACAATTCAAATAGGGCCGCGCGTCAATTGAACGCAGTGCAGACGGCACTTGCGAAATTGTCCCGCCTTGTCGCATGATAATACGTAAGGCAGTGCAAAATACAGCAGGGGAACGATCATGGCGGGCACCACACCTGAACCGGCGGCCGACGTGCGCGCCACCCTTCATAACGTCGAGGTTTTGGGCGGCAGGCATCTTAAGCGGCGCATTATTGAAACCATGATCGACGGGTCATTCGAAAAACCCGAAATTGACGCGGGTCTAGCCTGCATCAAGCCGGGCGACAGGGTTATTGAAATGGGTGCAGGATCGGGCACTGTGGGTGCGATCCTGACCAAGAACATATCGGAAGTTCAGATCCTGTCCTTCGAAGCGAACCCGAACCTACTGCCCGCGATCAACGCGCTTTACGAACACAACGGGTTAAGCGACCGCAATACCGTACGAAATAACGCAGTGGTTGCTGGCGAGGACGCCCCTGAAACGATCAATTTTTATGTCCGGAAAAACTTCCTTGGGTCACGGGTATTTGCAGAGAATAACGAACCGGAAACCCAGATGGTTCAGGTCGAAACCGTCCAATACGAGACATTGCGCAAAGAGTTCCCCCATAATGTTTTGATGTTGGACATTGAGGGGGCCGAACTGGATTTCCTACGCGCTGCAGATTTGTCGGACGTGGATCTTGTGATTATCGAATTGCACCGCAAAGTATATCACCGCCCCGGCATGCAGGAATGCAAACGCGCTTTTGCCAGCCAAGGGTTCATCTTGGACGCGGCCAATTCAAAGCGCAGCGTGTTCACCTATAAAAAGCAAAACCGGATCGACGCTGCATAGGCTTCGACCCTTCAAGGGGGCCGCGTTATGCCTCTGTGCGCCCCTCGAAACACTTCAATGCGATGCCAGCCTCTTGCAGTGCGGCTTTGACCGACCGTGCGATATCGACCGCCTCTGGCGTGTCACCGTGCAGGCATATCGTGTCGATCGCGGCGGGAATTTCCTTGCCGCTTTCTGTGATGATCGCGCCCGCCTGAACCATTTTGACCATCCGCTGCCCGGCAAGGGCTGCATCATGGATCACGGCACCGGGCTGGGACCGGTCCACCAGCGTCGCGTTGTCGTTATAGGCGCGATCCGCAAATATCTCTCCGGCCCATTTACAGCCCAGCGATTGCGCTGCGTCCTGTTGCGCCGTCGCGGATAGCACCATGACGATCAGATCAGGGGCCACGCTTAGCGCGGCCTCGTATAGATCACGCGCAAGGGTTTCATCCTCGGACGCCATATTGGCCAACGCACCGTGCAGTTTCAGGTGGCGTACCTGCGCCCCGATGCTGCGCGCCATGCCGACGCTTGCGGCGACTTGGTAGCGGACCTGATTTTGCAACGTGCTGCGCGGCACGGACATGCGGTTGCGGCCAAAGCCGGCGATATCCATGAACCCCGGATGCGCGCCTATGCCGACGCCGTTTTCATGCGCCATCTTCATCGTCGCCGCCATCACATCGGCGTCGCCCGCATGCCCGCCACAGGCGATATTGGCCGAGCTGATGATTTTCAGCAAAGCCGCGTCATCGCCCATTTTCCACGGGCCAAAGCTTTCGCCCATATCGGCGTTCAGATCGACGGTGATCATGTCAGGTATCCTTTTCAAACGGGTTATCGGTGGCCGAGATCACGCCCCCCACCAATTGGTAGGAAAGCAGGTTATTGATGCTTGCCGGATCACGCACCAAGGCGGTGATCTGGCCCGGCAGCTCCTTGATGTCGCGGCGGTGTTGAGTCTCAAGCTGAATAGCCTGATCAAGCGTGACGAATTCAAAGGTGATCTTTGTGCCAGCCGGGGCCTGTGCGACGCGCGGCAGATCGCGCGGGATCACGGTGCCAATACGGGGATAGCCACCTGTGGTTTGCGATTCCCCCATAAGCACAAAGGGCGCGCCATCCCCGGTGATCTGGATATCACCCGGCACGATGACTTCGGACAGGATGGTCAGCCCACCCTCGGCATAGAACCCCGCACCGTCATGATCCATGCGCACGCCCATGCGGTTGGCCCGGGGGTCGCGGGCGAATTGCGTGCTGGTAAAGCGGTCGCGTTCATCCGCGGTGAAACGATCGGTTTGCATGCTGGCGACCACACGGACAGTGCCTCCGTCAAAACGGGTATCGCGGGGCAGTTGCATGCCCGTCGCGCGGCCCTTGTCAGGGGCCACCGGCAAGCGATCACCAGATTTCAACGCGGTGCCCAGACCGGCGCTTAGGTGGCTGGCGCGGGCACCCAAGACCGATTCAGTCGCAATACCGCCACCGATATGCAGATAACCATAGGTGCCAGAGGTCGCGCCGCCGATGGTCAGCTTGGCCCCTGGGGGCAGCAGGTGGCTGGCATTGCCGACGATGGTTTCACCGTCAATAGTCGCGGTCATGCTAGCCCCGGTCAGGGCGATGCGGATATCGGCATCTGCGGTAAAAGTGCCGCCGGTACCGGTCATCTCGATCACGGCCAAATCGGGGGATTGGCCCAGTAATGCGGCACCCTCGTGGACGGCAACCAGATCGGCCGCGCCACTTTTCGTCAGCCCTTGGGCCAACCATCCGGCGCGACCACGGTCTTGGATCGTGAGTGCCGGACCGGCCTGCACAATGGTGAGGGTTGTGGTCATGACAGCACCTCGGTCTCTGCGCCGCCAGCGCCGCTTTCATCAGTCGCAAGAATGGTGTCGTATTCGCTTCGCGAAATGGACGGAAAGCAAAGCTCATCCCCCGGAGAGAGCGAAAACGGGCGATCGCTGAGCGGGCGAAACGTTTTGAAAGCGGTCTGCCCGATATGTCGCCACCCCGTAGGCGACGCGTTGGTAAAGATGATCAACTGCCGGATCGCAACGATCAAGGCACCGGCGGGCACCGATTTCGTCAACGCCTGTTGGCGCGGGATATCCCAGTTCTTTGGCAGCTCGCCCATATAGGGCTGTCCGGGGGCAAAACCGATGGTCAACACGCGCACACGGGCCCGCGACAGCTCCGCAATCGCGGCATCAGGATCAAGGCCTGCCAGTTCGGCAGCTTCCTCAAGCTGGGGGGCCAGATCGGTGCCATAGACAGTCGGGATATGCCAGAGCGTGCGGCCAGAGGGCAAAGGCGCGGTGTACCAGTCTTGCGTCGCCAGCAGATCATTCAGCCGAGTCAGCATATCGTTCAGCGGTTGCGTGACCAGATCGACCTGCAGAAAGGTCGACACCAGCGACGTGCTGGTCTCGGACACTTGCGCCCAATCCGCCGAATCAACGGCTGCGCGAAACGACAAGGCCGCGCGATTAGCCGGTTCGGACATGGTATCGGCAAAGCTGATCAGAATACCGGTCAGGCCAACCGTTTGTATTTTCGGAAACGCGCTCATGATGGCCCCTGTCTAAGGTTGTCTGGCAACCATGTGGCAATGTCCGGAAAGAAGATCAACACGAACACCATGACCACCATGATCGCGAACATCGGCAATGCGGCCTTGGTAATGTATCCCATTTCGTGATCCGTCATGCCTTGCAGCACAAACAGGTTAAACCCAATCGGCGGGGTGATTTGTGCCATCTCGACAACCACGACGACAAAGATACCAAACCAGATCAGATCAATGCTGGCGTCGCGCACCATGGGTTCGACCACCGCCATGGTCAGCACCACAGATGAAATCCCGTCCAGAAACATGCCAAGCACAATATAGAACACCAGCAGCGCCATCAGCAGTTCAAAGCGCGACAGTTCCATACCTGCGATGCCATCGGCCAATGCGCGGGGCAAACCGGTGAACCCCATCGACAGCTTTAGGAACGCCGCCCCCGCGAGGATCAGCGCAATCATCGCCGAGGTGCGCATCGCGCCCATCAGGCTTTGTTGAAAGCTGCCCCAGTTCAGCGACCCTTGCAGAAGCGCCAGCACCAACGCACCAATCACACCAATTGCGGCGGCTTCGGTCGCGGTGGCAAAACCCAGATACATTGACCCGATCACAACCGAGATCAGCGCAAACACCGGCAAGAGAAACCGCGAATTGCGCAGCTTGTCGGCAAAGCTCATGTTTCGTTCAACCGTGGGGTTCCAGTTTTTGGAGGTGAGCGAGACGAACGCCACATAGGCCATGAACATCAGCGCCAGAAACAAGCCGGGTAACACACCTGCAAAGAACAGTTTGGTGATGCTTTCATTGACGGTCACGCCATAGACGATCAGCGCCAGCGACGGCGGGATCATCAGGCCAAGGGTGGCGGCACCGGCCAGCGTACCGATGATCATCTTTTCGGGGTAATTGCGCGCGCGCAGTTCGGGGATCGACATCTTGCCCACCGTGGTCAGCGTCGCAGCGGATGATCCTGACACAGCGGCGAACACCGTGCAGCCGACGATATTTGTATGCACCAGCCCGCCGGGTAGCTTGGCCAGCCACGGCGACAGACCTTTGAACATATCCTCGGACAGGCGGGTGCGAAATAATATCTCGCCCATCCAGATGAACAGCGGCAGCGCGGTCAGGGTCCAAGAACTGGAACTGGCCCATATCGTGGTGACCATCGCGTCGCCAACGGGGCGGGTCGTGAACAGCTCTATCCCGACCCAGGCAACCCCCATGAGGGCAAGGCCGACCCAGACGCCGGTGCCCAGCAGGAAAAACAGAACGACGAGGAAGAGGACGATTGCGTAAAGTTCAGTCATCGCGTCACTCCCCAAAGCTTTGATCGACAATATCGCGGGTCAGGCGATGCTCGCCCTTCACGATCAGAGTGAGCAGATTATCCGTCAGGGCGATAGCAAGGATCGCGCCGCCAACCACCATCACCGATTGCGGGATCCAAAGGGCCGTGGCATCTTGGGCCTGACTTACCTCGTTAAACTTCCATGACCAGTAGACAAACCAATAGGCGTAATAGGTGAAATACCATGCAATCGCCGCAGCCAACCCAAAGCACCAGATATCGAGCAGGCGTTTAGGGCCATCGGGCAAAGCATTCAGCAGGATCGACACCCGGATATGCGAGCCGCGGTTCAGCGCATTGGCAAAGGCGAGAAAGCTGGCCCCCGCCATGGCATAACCGGCATAGCTTGCGGCACCGGGGAACACTTCGCCGGTCCAGCGTGCAACCATTTGCACAACGATCAACAACAAGATCGCAACTAGACACATGGCAGCCAAAGCCCCTGAGATTAGATAAAGGGCATCAAGCGATTTGCGCAGGGCTTTCATAGGTGTCTCTCCGGTCGGCGGAAGAATGGCGGCCCGTGATCACGAGCCGCCAAAGGGATGCTTATTGCATCGACTTATAACTATCGACGATGGCCTTGCCGTCATCGCCAGCTGATTCCAGCCATTCAGACGTCATGGTATCCCCGACAGCGCGCAGGCCCGTCATCAGCTCTTCGCTGGCGGCTTCGACTTTCATGCCGCCGTCGCGAAGACCGTCATAGGTGAACTGGGTATAGTCCTTGGACGCTTGCAAACCGCGTGCTTCGGCCTCGGTTGCGCAGGTGGTGATGACGCCCTTGTTTGCATCAGACACGTCAGACCAAATATCGCTGTTCACCATGATATAGTTGCGCGGCAACCATGCGTCGACTTCGTAGAAGTTCGTCAGGCTTTCCCATACTTTCTGGTCATAGCCTGTCGCACCGCTTGAGATCATCGATTCAGCAACGCCAGTGGCAAAGGCTTGGCTAAGCTCCGCCGCTTCGATGGTGACGGGCAACATGCCGGTTAGTTCAGCCAGACGGCTGGTGGCGTTGTTATACGACCGGAACTTGACGCCTTTCATGTCTTCGACGCTGTTCACGTCTTTCTTGAAGTACAGACCTTGGGGCGGCCATGGCACGTTATAAAGCAGCGTCAGGTTCTGCTCGGCCAGCAACTCTTCGATCTTGGGTTTGGCCGCTTTCCAAAGTGCTGCGGAATCGTCAAAGGACGGCGCAAGGAACGGGATTGAATCGAAACCAAACATCGCGTTTTCGTTCTGGTGGCCGGACAACAGGCGTTCGCCCAGTTGCACTTGGCCGGTCTGGATGGCGCGTTTAATGTCTGCGCCGGCAATCAGCGACCCGCCGGGGTGAACGGTGATCTCGATATCGCCAGACGTGCCATCGGTCACGCATTTCGCAAATGCCATCCCGTTTTCAGAATGGAAGTTGGACGCGGAATAGGCCATCGGCATGTCCCACTTTTCAGCAGCCAGTGCGGGCAGCGCGCTTGTCATGGCGATCGCAGCAGTCGCCACGCAGGTCATCAGTTTATTGGTCAGTTTCATGGTACTCTCCTTGTTGGTGATTTTGGGAATTCAGACGTTGCTGAACCGTTGTGGGTGATAGGGTTTCATATCGGTATTGGTCGGCTGATCCAGGATCATGCCCGCAATCAGACGACCGGTTTTAGGCCCGCCAGTCAGCCCGATATGATGGTGGCCAAATGCGGTGTAGACCCGGCTTGTGCCAATCTGCCCGATCAGGGGCAGACTGTCGCTGGGGGCAGGCCTATGCCCCAGCCATTCGATTTCATTGCTGGCTTTCAGGTTCGGAAACGCGGCCCTGGCCTGACGACGCAGCAAAGCAAGTGGTGCCTTGGACGGGCCAGCCTCAAGCCCGCCGAACTCAAGGATACCCGCGCAGCGCACACCTTGGGTCATCGGGGTGGCCACGAATTTACCACTGGCGATCATAACGGGGCGCGATGGCCCGCCTGTCGCGCCTTCGAAGATCACATGATAGCCGCGTTCGGATTCCAATGGGACGTTCAGCCCCAGCTTGGCCATCAAAGGCTTTGACCAAACCCCCGTCGCCAGCAGGATATCATCGCAGGTCACAGTGCCCTGCGTCGTCTGCACGGCAGTTACGGTGCCGCTGGTCAGATCGACATCTTTGACCTCGGCCTGCATGATCGTGCCGCCAGCCTGTTCAAATGCCCGCGCCAAAACAGCGACATACCCCCCCGGATCGCGGATAAACCCGTGATCCTTGAGCGTGGCCAAACAGGTGATTTCAGGCCCTAACGCGGGCTCATAGTCAAGCACTGCCGCCCCTTCGATCAATTCAGGGGTAAAACCAGCCTGCGCACGTAATGCCCAAGTATAGGCCTCGGCGTCAAAGTCGGCACGACTGCGATAGGCAAAGACATAATCGCTGTCAGTCACCCAATCGGACAGACCCAGATCGGCGGTCAGGCTTTTGTGTTGTTCGACACTATCGCTGACAATCGGGGCAAGCGCTGCGGAAATGCGCCGCGTATCAGCGTCATTGGCATAGCCCATATATTTCACCAACCACGGCAGCAAACGCGGCAGATAGGATAGGCGCAAATACAGCGGCACGTCGCGGTCCAGCAGCATGAACGGTGCCTTGCGCAACAATCCCGGCCCAGTAACCGGTGCAACACCGCTTGCGGCCAGCACGCCAGCATTGCCATGAGACGTCCCAGCACCCGGCCCAGCGCGATCAATAATCGTCACATTCACGCCGGAACGCTGCAACCAGATGGCCGCAGAAACACCCACAATGCCCGCACCAATGACGGCCACATGGCGGGTCATCAAAAGTGTCCCCGCTGAGAGGGTTTAAGCTTACGCATGGTCATGATTCCTTTGAAAGTACTCTGGCAGAGAAATGCAATACGTCAACAAAATGTTGATAAAATGCCATCGTAGTGCAAAACGGACAGAACTAGTGCCCATAAACCGTGCTGATTATTTCGATTTCGGCGCGCGGAGCCAACCGTCGTCAAAGCTGATCTGTGACACCCCCGCCAGCTTGGTCAGCCGCGCCAGTTCGGCCTCGAACGCGCTTTGTTTACCCTTGCCCCACCGCGTTCCCGGTTCCGGCCAAAGCGCCCGCACCACCAGTGTATCACGATCGCGAAACGCCTTCATATCGACGCGGGCAATGATACTGTCACCCTGCAGGATCGGGAAAACATAATAACCATAGGTACGCTTGGCCTCGGGCACGAACATTTCCACCCTGTAGTTAAAGCCAAACAGCCGTTCCGCCCGCTTGCGGTCACGCAAGGCCGGATCAAAGGGACTGAGCACGCGCAACCGCTGGATCGGCTCGATGTGCACCGCTGGATCATCCGCGATGTCCGGGCGGGCATAGGCATCGCGCGTTTCGCCATTCGCACAGGTGACCAGAATAGGTTGCAACCGACCTGCGGTCAGCTCTCCGCGCACCCAATCCTTCGCCTCGGCGGGGCTGATGTGGTCCCAGAACGCGGCCAATTCGGTATGGGTGGCAAAGCCAAGACGCTCAAGCGCGCCGTTGCAGCACCAGTCGATTGTCGCCGCCTCATCCGGCACCGCGGCGGGATCACATAAATGCGCCTCAAGCACGTTTTCGGTCAGGTCATAGCGTTTCTGGAAACCATCCCGGCCAACCACATGCAGCGCGCCAGTGCGCCACAGGTATTCCAGCGCGGTCTTTGACGGGTGCCAATCCCACCAGCCGCTGTTTGGCCGTTTCTCATCTTTGCCGACATCGGCAGAACAAACCGGCCCCTGTTCGCGGATCTGATCCAACAGCTGGCTGAACCTTGTTTCAAAGTCATGCTGATGCCAGTTGCGATACCGCTTGCGTAGGGTTTCAGCATCGCGCTGTCGGCGCATTTCCCAATAGGAATAATAGCCCATCGGAATGACAGCCGCGTCATGGGTCCAATGCTCGAACAACGCGCTGTCTTTTTCATAGAG
The DNA here is from genome assembly GCF_900116285.1 of Sulfitobacter marinus. Taxonomy (GTDB): domain Bacteria; phylum Pseudomonadota; class Alphaproteobacteria; order Rhodobacterales; family Rhodobacteraceae; genus Sulfitobacter; species Sulfitobacter marinus. The sequence goes on from NZ_FPAJ01000005.1 coordinate 112,341, forward strand.
ACGCTTTAATCCGCTGGGGCGATAGCGGGGCTTGCGGGAAAACAGGATCAGATCATGCGCCCGGGCGACCGTGTTGATGCTGTCCAACTGGACAAAGCCCAAGCCCTCGATCACCTTCAGCAGCGCGTCCCCTTTTGCATCGCCCTGCGGCGTGTCACTTAGCAAATGACGGTGCAGGAACAGACGTCGCGCATCTTTGTTGCTGAGCGTGAGCGTATTCATCCGCTGCGTTTGCGGCGCAACGTATCCCCCAATGACAGGGTTGGCGTCATCGTCACATGGGTCTGCAAATCAGGGTCAGGTTCATCCAATGTATCATTCAGAATGATCTGCGCCGCAGCACGCCCGATTTCGGCGCGGCAGGCATCCATTGTAGCTAATTGTCGTGGCAAACCCTGCAACAGCTCGACGTTGTTAAAACCCGCCAACCCGATCTGCCCAGGAATATCAATGCCTTGATCGATCAGGTACAGCAGGCCGCCCGCACCAATCATGTCATTGGAGTAATACAGAAAATCCAGATCGGGCGACCGTTCCAGCATGTCTTGGGTCATCTCGCGGCCCTTGGCCAGCGCCGACCCGCCTGAGTAAAACGCACGGTCCTCAATCTCGATCCCGGCCTTCGCCAGACCTTCGGTGAATCCTTCGAAACGCTTACGGGCGCGGTGGTCCAGCGGCATTTTCGTGCCCATAAACCCGATATGCTCGTAGCCCTCTTTCAGGATCGCCTTGGCCATTTCCTGACCCGCGCGACGGTGCGAAATCCCCACGACCGCGTCAATCGGACGCCCATCGACATCCATAATCTCGACGACCGGAATGCCCGCGTTTTTCAGCATGGCACGGGTGGCGTCCGAATGCTCAAGCCCCGCGATAATCACACCCGACGGCCGCCAGGACAGCATTTCGTATAAAACACGCTCTTCCTTCTCGGGCATGTAATCCGTCACCCCGACAACAGGCTGCAGCGGCGTATCCTCGAGCACCTGATTGATGCCGTTCAGCACCTCGGGAAACACCATATTCGATAGGGACGGGATGATAACGGCAACAAGGTTCACCCGCTGCGAAGCCAGCGATCCTGCGATCTGGTTGGGCACATATCCCAGCTCTTTCGCGGCGGCCAAAACCCGCAGGCGCGTCGCCTCTGACACATCACCCCGTTTGCGCAACACCCGGCTGACTGTCATCTCGGATACGCCGCAGGCATCAGATACATCGCGAAGTGTTAACGGGCGTTTTGGGGTCTGTGACAACGCAATATCCTACTATTCAACCAGAACTTTACGCTAACGTAGATTGTGAGCAGGGCGCAAGGCATCACGATGCCGCGCCCCAAAACCACCACCCCGTTTTTGCAGGTGACGCCCCTATCCTGGCTTGCTAAAGCTAAATCATCGGCCCCGTGGCTCAACTGGATAGAGCAGCCCCCTCCTAAGGGGCAGGTTGCAGGTTCGAATCCTGCCGGGGTCACCAAAACTATCACCCATTTACAGACAGACCCTAAAACGCTTGCAGACATCCGCGATGTTCAACCGGTTTGGAGCGAAAAATATACGACTGCTCAAATTCGTATGTAAAAATGGTGAGCCCGTCCGGGTTCGAACCGGAGACCTACTGATTAAAAGTCAGTTGCTCTACCAACTGAGCTACAGGCCCACTAGGCGGCTTACTAGAAAGGTGGCGCGGTGGGGTCAAGCCCTTAACGTACGAAATTTTCCGCACATGCTGGATAAGTTTCATTCGCCACGTTATATGCGCCAAATGTGCAGTGATATCACCAACGGTTTGCCCTTTATGAAGATGCATGGGCTGGGAAACGACTTTGTCGTGCTGGATGGGCGCGAGGCGGGTGCGGAATCGTTTTCCGTAACACCCACCTTGGCCAAAGCCATCGGACATCGGCATTTTGGTGTTGGCTTCGATCAGCTTGCCATCATTTCGAATGGCAAGGGCGATGCGCATCTGACGTTCTATAATTCGGATGGCTCGACAGCTGCGGCTTGTGGCAATGCAACCCGCTGTATTGCGCGGTTTCTGATGGACGAGACAGGGAAATCATCGCTGCATCTGACCACGGATCGAGGCGATCTGGAAGCCCGCGATCTGGGTGACGGCCAGACATCCGTGAACATGGGGCAGCCGCAGCTTGAGTGGCAGGATATCCCTCTGGCCCATGCGATGGATACCTTGGAGCTGCCTATTGAGGGCGCGCCAACGGCGACCGGGATGGGCAATCCACATTGCACGTTCTTTGTGGATGACGTGGCCGCCGTCGATCTGGCCAGCTTTGGCCCCGAGATCGAACATCATCCGCTCTACCCCGAACGTACCAACGTACAGGTCGCGCAAATTGTCGGGCCAGATCATATCCGCATGCGCGTCTGGGAACGGGGCGCGGGTGTTACACTGGCCTCCGGGTCGTCCAGCTGCGCCACAGCCGTCGCTGCGGCCCGTAGGGGGCTGACAGGGCGCAAACTGCGCATCGATCTTGATGGTGGCACGCTGCAGATTGACTGGCGCGAGGATGGCGTTTGGATGACAGGGCCCACCGCCCATGTTTTCAGCGGCACCCTGACACCTGCATTTTTGGACAGCCTGAAATGACCGCGCCGATTTTCTCAAACCACGGTTGCCGTCTGAACGCGTATGAGACTGAGGCGATGAAGGACCTTGCCCAGCAGGCGGGTCTGGAAAATGCTATTGTCGTTAACACCTGCGCGGTCACCGCCGAGGCCGTGCGCAAGGCCCGTCAGGATATCCGCAAGCTGCGCAAAGCCAACCCAAATGCCCGGTTGATCGTCACCGGCTGCGCTGCCCAGACGGAACCCGGCACCTTCACCAAAATGGACGAAGTGGATGCCGTGATCGGCAACACCGAAAAGATGGTTGGCGCGACGTGGCAAGGGCTGGCTGCCGATTTTATCGGCGAAAGCGAGACCGTACAGGTCGATGACATTATGTCGGTCACCGAAACCGCTGGCCATTTGATTGACGGCTTCGGCACGCGCAGCCGGGCGTATGTTCAGGTGCAAAACGGCTGTGATCACCGCTGTACCTTTTGCATCATTCCCTATGGGCGGGGCAATTCGCGCTCTGTCGCTGCCGGTGTTGTCGTCGATCAAATCAAGCGGTTGGTCGACAAGGGCTTTAACGAGGTCGTGCTGACCGGCGTGGATCTAACGAGCTGGGGGGCTGATTTACCATCAGAACCGAAACTGGGTGATCTGGTCATGCGGATATTACGGCTCGTCCCTGATTTGCCTCGACTGAGAATCAGCTCAATCGATTCGATTGAGGTCGACGACAACCTGATGCAGGCCATTGCAACCGAACCCAGGTTAATGCCGCATTTGCACCTTAGCTTGCAGCATGGCGATGACATGATCCTCAAGCGGATGAAACGGCGGCATTTACGCGATGATGCGATCCGCTTTGCCGAAGAGGCGCGTAAACTACGGCCGGACATGACCTTTGGGGCCGATATTATTGCGGGCTTCCCGACGGAAACCGAGGCGATGTTCGCGAACTCTCTCAAGCTGGTCGATGAATGCGATCTGACCTGGTTGCATGTGTTCCCCTACTCGGCCCGCGAAGGCACGCCAGCCGCGCGCATGCCCGCCGTGAACGGTACCTTGATCAAAGCCCGTGCAGCCCGGCTGCGGGAAGCAGGAGAACGGCAAGTGGCCAGACACCTGACCGCCCAGCAGGGTGTCGATCACCGTGTGCTGATGGAAAGCACAGTTATGGGCCGGACAGAACAGTTCACCGAAGTGCATTTTTCAACCCCCCAAACCGAGGGGAACATCGTCGGTGCGAAGATCACAGATCACAATAATAAGCATCTGTTGGTCGGTTAGCTGACATTATGCTGTTCTAAAGCATAACCTATGATTGCGTTTTCCAGTGGGTTTGTAGAAGGTTGAAGGCATAGCCTCACCTCGCCCAAGATGGATATCCAACATTGCCTGTTTCACCGCCCAAGAACCTAAGAAAACTGATCGAGAACGGCGTCTTCTCGAACGAGTCGGACGTTCTGAAACAGTTTATGGCAGAGTTGGCGACTGAAAAGCGATTGGAAAAGGGCGAGGTCCTGTTTGAACAGGGCGACCCCGGCGAGACCTTGTATGCAATCGGAAGCGGTACATTGGAATTTAGCGTACTATCGCCCGATGGCCGCAAGCTGATCCTTGACGTGATGAACAAGGGCGCGATTTTTGGCGAGATCGCATTGTTTTCCCCCGGCCCCCGAACTGCAACGGTTATCGCCCTAGAAGCGGCCACCGTGTGGGGGGTCAAAAACACTGATGTGCTGGCGTCATTGAGAGAACGCCCCGAACTGGGGGTGGATATGATCCAGCTGGCCGGGCGGCGCATGCGGTGGATGGGTCAACAACTTCGGGATCAGGTTTTCTTGCCTTTGACGATGCGGCTCGCGCAAAAAATCCTATATCTCGCCATGCACAATGGCACCCATGATAACGTTCTCAAGCTATCACAGGCCGAACTGGCCGAATTTGTCGGGGTCAGCCGGGAATCGGTTTCCAAGACCCTCGCCATATGGAAGCGCGAAGGGGTGATTGATCTCAGCCGCGGATCCTTGCGTATTCTTGAGAAAGAAAATCTCGAAAAAATAGCCGCTTCCGAGATTATCTGACCGTTATGTGATCCAGATCACAGACGCGTGAGCTTTAGTTAACTAAAAATTAATACATTGAAACGCGGGACAGCGATAAAAATCATCCTTCTAGTCTGGATGATGTTGGCCCGGTTTAGAGACAGAGGGACAGGGTTCGGCCAAGGTAGTTATCCGCCTTCGTCAGGGCGTTCAATTGATCTGAATGCTTGCCCTTCTCTCTCTTTTTAAACGGCCATTTTGTTTGTGCATCACAAGAAGGCTCCCCACTTCGCACAAACGCAAAAGCCTTCTGGATCAGTCCCGGTCCAGAAGGCTTTATTTTTTCGCGGTATCGAAAGACTGACTGGATCAGTCTTTCTTGTATTTTACAGGGGCCCAAAGCCGCTTGTTTGTCAGGTACAGCAGCACCGACAGCAGCGTCAGGAAAATCACGCCGGCAAAACCAGCCTGCTTGCGTGCCATCATCTTGGGTTCCGCTGTCCACATCAGGAAGGCGGCAACATCCGCAGCCTCGTGATGCAGATCGGCCGAGTGACCGTCGGCATATTCAACATCATCGCCGTACAGCGGCTGTGCCATGGAGATCCAGCTACCCTCGACCATGGAGTGGCCGTGATCGTCTTTACAAGAATCAGGGATCCCGCCATTTGCGAACGCTTTGTTATACGAGCCGGGGAAATCCTCGGGCGCGCATTCTGGCGCTTCTTCATAGCCGACCATCAGGGACGCGATGTATTCCGGCCCGCCGATGCCTTTGAGGAACTGATTGATACCCAGACCATAAGGGCCATGGAAACCAGCACGCTTCTTGGCCATCAAGCTCAGGTCAGGCGCTGTATCGAGCGCAGAGACCGGAAAGTGGTCAACCGGTGTTGCCGGGCGGAAATCGTCCAGCTCGGCGTCAAAGACTTCGTAGCGTTCCGAATAGGCGCGCACTTGGTCTTCTGGCATGTGTGGGCCGCCCTCATCTGCCAATGTGCGCAGAGGTACGAATTTCAGACCGTGGCACGCCGAACAGACCTCGGTATAGACCTGAAGACCACGTTGAAGCTGGTTGGTGTCGTAGGCCCCAAACGGGCCTTCGAAAGAGAAGTCAAAGTCTTCTACATGCGCTGCACCACCCGCCGCCAAAGCGGCAGACCCGGTAAGGCCCAAGGCGACAACAGCCGATATGAAAGTTTTCTTGATCATTGTCATGGTCCTTACTCTGCTGGGTTGACCAGCGTCTTGGTGCCGCCGGTTTTCGCGTCGTAATGCGATGCAAAATCGGCCTCGATGGTTTCGGGCTGAGCCAGAGGTTTCTCAAGCACACCAAGCAACGGCATGATGACCAGGAAGTAACCGAACCAATAGGCCGCAGCGATCAGCGAAAGGCTGGCATAAGGTTCTTCGGCAGGCATGGCACCCAGCCACATCAGCGCAAAGAAATCTATAACCAGCAGGGCAAACCACCATTTGAACATCGGACGATACCGACCCGAGCGCACCGAAGATGTATCGAGCCAAGGCACCAAGGCCATCACGGCAATCGCACCAAACATAGCCAACACACCAAAGAACTTGGCGTCAATGATGCCACCCGTCACAAAGGACGCGATCTGAACCACCCAAACTTCGGCAGTAAAGGCGCGCAAAATTGCGTAGAACGGCAGGAAGTACCATTCAGGAACAATATGCGCAGGTGTCGAAAGCGGGTTCGCTTCGATGTAGTTGTCAGGGTGACCAAGGTAGTTTGGCATGAAACCGACGATCGCAAAGAAGATCACCAAAATCACGGCCAGCGCGAACAGATCTTTTATTACGAAATATGGCCAGAAAGGCAGCGTGTCTTTCTCTGCTTCTTCTTTCGATCCGCGACGGACCTCAACACCGGTTGGGTTGTTGTTGCCCGTGGTGTGGAACGCCCAGATGTGAACGATAACCAGACCGGCAATCACAAAGGGGAACAGATAGTGCAGGCTGAAGAAACGGTTCAGCGTTGCGTTATCAACCGCTGGTCCACCCAAAAGCAGGGTTTGGATCGCGTCGCCAACGAATGGTACGGCACCAAACAGACCGGTAATAACGGTCGCACCCCAGAAAGACATCTGACCCCACGGCAAAACGTAGCCCATGAAGGCGGTGCCCATCATCAAAAGATAGATCAGCATGCCGACAATCCACGTCACCTCGCGCGGTGCTTTGTAGGAACCGTAGTAAAGGCCGCGGAAGATATGCGCATATACAGCGATAAAGAACAGCGATGCGCCGTTTGCGTGCATGTAACGCAGCATATAGCCGCCATTCACGTTGCGCATGATATGTTCAACCGAGGCAAACGCCTGATCAACATGCGGCGTATAATGCATCGCCAAAACGATACCGGTAATGATTTGCAACGCCAGACAGAACGTCAGAACGATGCCCCAGATCCACATCCAGTTCAGGTTCTTAGGGGTCGGGATCATCAATGTGTCATACATTAGTCCAACAACCGGCAGGCGGCTGTGCAGCCACTTTTCGCCGTTTGATTTTGGCTCGTAATGGTCGTGAGGAATGCCAGCCATTCTAGTTCTCCCTTAACCCAGTTTGATCGTGGTTTCGTCCACGAATTCTGCAATTGGCACCGGCAGATTGGTTGGTGCTGGACCTTTGCGGATGCGACCCGCAGTATCATAGTGCGAGCCGTGGCAGGGGCAGAACCAGCCGCCGAAATCACCCGCGTCGCCCAAAGGCACACAGCCAAGGTGCGTACACACGCCCATCATGACCAACCATTCTTCGTTGCCAACCATTGCGCGGTTTTCATCGGTTGCAGGTGAATCAGCCGCGATATTCGCGTTTTCGGCACCTTGGTCAGGCAGCTCAGACAATTCAACGGCGCGCGCCTTGGCGATCTCGTCGTCGGTGCGACGGCGGATAAACACTGGTTTGCCCAGCCATTTGACCGTCAATTGGGTGCCCGGCTCAACCGTGGAAACATCTACGCGGATGGACGACAAAGCCTTAACATCGGCGGATGGGTTCATTTGATTGACCAAAGGCCAGGCTGCCGCACCTACTGCAACTGCACCTGTACCTGCCGTAGCGTAATAGAGGAAATCCCTCCGGGTGCCTGCGTGATCTTCTGCTTGGGACACGGGTTAACTCCAAATCGAGGGCCAAAAGGCCATTAATCCAAGGGGCGGCGAAAACACGCCTCCCGTCGTTCTGTTGTTTACTAGCCTCAAGGACTGCGCACGTCCAGATGCCTTTGATGCGCAAACCGCCGCAGCTAGTGTTTCAATGGGCCTAAAATCCTGAAATTTTACTAATTTATGCAGCAGGTGGCACGGTTGCCTGCATTGAGGGCCGCGAATCAAAGGTTTTTGCCCAATTCGCCAGCGCATCATTGCCCTTGCGCCAGTTTCGCGCGTCATGCCGAAAATCAAGATAGGAAAGCGCGCAACCGACAGCGATTTGCCCCATATCCAGCGGGCCAGACAAATGGCTGACCCAGCGGCTGTTCAGCACGGCAACGGCGCGTTCGATTTTGCCCCATTGTCCTTCGGCCCATTCCGGCATCTGTTTGTCATCGGGGCGCATCCGCCCCTCGTACACCATCAGTAACGCGGCATCCAATATTCCGTCTGCCGTCGCCTCAAGCGTCAGGGTATCCCAGCGGCGCGGTGCCGCCGGGTACAGCTTGCCGCCGGCGCGGTCATCCAGATAGGCACAAATTACCCGGCTGTCATACAAGGTCGGTCCTTCGCTGCGCTCAAGTGCAGGGACTTTGGTCAGCGGGTTTTTCGACAGCAACGCTGCATCAGGGGCCAACGGCGTTGTGTTCATAGTCTCAAGTGTCACATCATCGATCTGGCCGGTTTCGTGCAGCAACACCATGACCTTGCGAACATAGGGCGAGGTCGGGGAATAATAGAGCTTCATCGTTGTCTCCTCCAAGAGTTATGCCAATATCACTGGCAACGCAGGCTGGTGCAATCACTTGTTGTTCCGCTCGTTCAGCCGCCTGTGGCCGCGCGCATCATCTGCGCGATGATATCCGTCTCGGCCCCGAAACCATGCAGATCGACACCATCAGCTGCAGCCAACCGCACCGCGTCCGGTTTGTTCTGGCTCAGCTTCCAAGTGCCGTCGACGCTGGTGATGGTAATCCGGCAGGGCACGATCATCCGCATCAGCTTGCGCATCGTCTCATCTTGCATCTTGTCCGTGGTCCAAGGCGGCTTCGGAAGCAGCCTGTCTTCGTAAAACGCTGATTGACGGTTCAGCAAATCAAGAAGTTCCTCGGTGGGGCGCAGCTCCAACACGCCGGTCAAATGCACAGCAACATAATTCCACGTCGGTACTTGGTCCTCGACCCCGTACCAATCTGGCGAGACATAGCTATCGCCACCAACCACGGCCAGTTTCACGGCAATCGGTTCGGCCAGTGCACGCGCAATCGGATTGGATCGCACCAAATGAAGGTCGGCGATATCGCCCGTATCGTTCAACAAAAACGGCACATGCGACATCAACGGCCCCGCAGCCCCATTCGTGGCAAGCACACCAAATCCACGTTTCCGCGCAAAGGTGATGTTCTTGGCTGTATCGGCATCATGGAAGACCGGGTTCGGGTGCATGGCGTTACGTCTTTCGTGCAAGTGCACTTTTGGTATTGCAGACCCGCGCACAGCTTGGCAACTTAGACATATTCTCAGGGCGGGGTGTAATTCCCCACCGGCGGTATGTGGCCTTGCGTCACGAGCCCGCGAGCGCGACCGCCCCTTTTGGGTCGGTTGGTCAGCAGATCTGGTGAGATGCCAGAGCCGACGGTCATAGTCCGGATGAAAGAGAATGCGTTTGCGCGGACCCAATTCTGGGCCGTCCGCAATCGTGATCGCCTTGGGTGACTTGTGTCGCTGACGTTAAAAAGGAGATCACTATGACACACACCCGCTACGCCTTTATCAAAGCCCGTTGGCATGCCGATATCGTGGATCGTGCCTATGACGGATTTTCTGAAACCATCCCAGCCGGCCAAATCGACGTGGTCGATGTACCCGGCGCATTCGAGATGCCTTTGATGGCGCAGACGCTTGCAAAATCAGGGAAATACGACGCCATTATTTGCGCGGCTTTTGTCGTGGATGGTGGCATCTACCGCCACGATTTTGTGGCATCAGCCGTTGTAGATGGGTTGATGCGCGTAGGACTGGATACCGGCGTTCCGATCCTGTCCGTATCTCTGACGCCACATCATTATCAGGAAACCGACCACCACAACGCGATCTACCGCGCACATTTTGTGGAAAAAGGCCGCGAGGCCGCATCCGCAGCCCTTGGTATCGTTGCCGCGCGTCAGCTGCTAGACGCCTGATACTGCGCGGGCCTGCACGTCAGGCCCGCTGCGCTGCAATACTGGCAACGCCCAACACATCCAGCACCTTGGCCTCGATCTGTTCGGCGTTCATGCCGGCGACAGCATACATATCTGCCGGACTTGCCTGATCAATAAAGGTATCAGGCAGCACCATCGACCGATACTTGAGCCCTTCGTCAAACACGCCTTCATCGCTCAGCAATTGCGCAACATGGCTGCCAAAGCCGCCAACAGCGCCTTCTTCAATCGTGATCAGCGCCTCGTGATCAGCGGCAAGCGTCAGGATCATGTCCCGGTCCAGTGGCTTGGCAAAACGCGCGTCCGCAATGGTCGGTGTAATGCCCTTGGCGCGCAACGCCTCGGCGGCCTTTTCAACCTCGGCCAAACGGGTGCCGAATGACAGCAAGGCCACGCGCTTGCCCTCTGCGATGATCCGCCCCTTGCCAATCTCAAGCGGTACGCCGCGCTCGGGCATATCAACCCCATTGCCTTCGCCACGCGGGAAACGGAATGCAATCGGGCCGTCCTCATGCGCCGCTGCGGTAGCAACCATATGCACCAGCTCAGCCTCATCCGCGGCGGCCATCACGACCATACCCGGCAAATTGGCCAAGAACGCCACATCAAATGCGCCTGCATGGGTCGCCCCATCGGCACCAACCAATCCGGCGCGATCAATCGCAAAGCGCACCGGAAGGCGCTGGATCGCGACATCATGCACAACCTGATCATAGCCGCGCTGCAAGAACGTCGAATACATTGTGCAAAACGGCTTCATCCCGCCTGCCGCCAAAGCGGCTGAAAATGTCACGCCATGTTGTTCGGCAATGCCCACATCAAAGCAGCGGCTGGGATAGCGTTCAGCAAACAGATTCAACCCGGTACCATCCGGCATCGCCGCCGTGACCGCACAAATCTTATCGTCCTTGGCCGCCTCGGCGATCAGGCTATCGGCAAATACACGCGTATAGCTGGGTGCATTCGACGGCGCTTTTTTCTGCTCGCCGGTCAGAACGTTAAACTTGGCCGTGGCGTGCCCCTTGTCGCGGGCCGCCTCAGCCGGGCCATAGCCCTTGCCCTTCTTGGTGATCACATGGATCAACGTCGGCCCCGTCGCCCGCGCCTTAACCGTGCGCAGCACAGGCAGCAACTGGTTCAGATCATGCCCGTCAATCGGCCCCAAATACGAGAACCCCAACTGTTCGAACAAAGTGCCACCAACGGCCATGCCCTTCAGGATATCCTTGGCGCGCTTTGCCCCCTCACGGAACGGGCCGGGCAGCAGACTAACCGCCCCCTTGGCCGCCGCTTTGAAATTCTGAAAAGGCTCTTCGGCGTACAAACGACTTAGATAAGACGACATCGCGCCAACAGGCGGGGCAATCGACATCTCGTTATCGTTCAAAATCACGATCATCCGCTTTTTCAGATGGCCCGCGTTATTCATCGCCTCATAGGCCATACCGGCAGACATCGACCCGTCACCGATCACCGCAATCGCATCGCCCAGCCCCTCGGGCACCACGCCGCCCAGATCACGCGCAACGGCAAAGCCCAACGCCGCCGAGATAGATGTCGAACTATGCGCGGCCCCGAACGGGTCATAGGGGGATTCACTGCGCTTGGTGAAACCGCTCAACCCGTCCTTCATCCGCAAGGTGCGAATGCGATCCCGCCGTTCGGTCAGTATTTTATGCGGATAGCATTGATGGCTCACATCCCAGATCAACTTGTCACGTGGTGTGTCAAAAACCGCATGCAAGGCGACCGTCAGCTCGACCACACCCAAGCCCGCACCCAGATGCCCGCCAGTTTCAGACACAGCCGAAATCGTCTCGGCGCGCAGTTCGTCCGACAGCTTGATCAGCTCGGGGTCGGAAAACTGTTTCAGGTCCGCAGGGCGGGCCACACGGTCCAGCAATGGTGTCTTGGGTCTGTCAGTCATCTCGGCCCCTCCGAAGGGTCAGCTTTTGCGCGCAATAACGAAGCGTGCCGCGTCTCGCAAGGTTTCAGCATCGTCGCCGTAAGGGGTCAAAGCGTCACAAGCAGAATCCACCAACGCACCAGCACGCGCCTTGGCCTGCTCTAACCCCAGCAGCGATACGAATGTCGCCTTACCGGCACCTGCATCTTTGCCGACAGCTTTGCCAACGGTTGCCACATCGCCCTCAACATCCAAGATGTCATCGACAATCTGAAAGGCAAGCCCAAGATCGCGGGCATAGCGCCGCAGCGGGCCAGCATCGGCACCTGCCATCACCGGTCCGGCGGTCGCGGCCCATTCAATCAACGCGCCTGTTTTGCCCGCCTGCAAAACGCTGATCTGTTCGAGCGTCAGTGGCTGGCTGGCCGTTTCGGCGGCGATGTCCATCGCCTGCCCGCCGACCATACCGCGCACGCCGGCCGCACCGGCCAACCCCGCGATCAAAGCCACACGCGCAGCATCAGGGCATCCGGCATGGGCAAGCAATTCAAACGCCAATGTTTGCAATGCGTCCCCGGCCAGAATGGCCGTCGCTTCGTCCCATTTGACATGGACCGTCGGCTGCCCGCGGCGCAGATCATCATCATCCATTGACGGCAAATCATCATGTATCAACGAATAGGCATGCAGCGCCTCGATCGCACCGGCACAGGGGGCCGCATGCGCATCCAGAATACCATGCAACCGGGCGCTCTCGATCACGAGAAAGGCGCGCAATCCTTTGCCACCTGCCACAGCATAACGCATCGCCTCGGCAACCGTACCGTCCACACCGCCAAGCCCATGCAAAACCTGTCCGGTCGCCAAATCGGCGGCATGGCCCAGTGCCTGATCAAATGGCCTGCGGGTCAGCTCTGCGTCCAAATGAACGTCAAACCCCGCCAACGGCCGCCACCCCTGTGGGGTTACCTTCCCCGTCCAAGGTAATCTGGGCAACCTTCTCTTCTGCTTCTTTCAACTTGGTTTCACAGCGTTTTTTCAACGCAGCTCCACGTTCATACAGCGCAATGCTCTCATCCAAGGCGACATCGCCACGTTCCAGCTGGCCCAATACTTTTTCAAGCTCGGCCATCGCCGCTTCAAAGCTCATCTCGTCTACCGCAGTTTCAGTCATGTCTGCCAACCTTCATACTTAAATCTTTCCCAACCATACCTCGCATGGCCCGCGCCTTCCAGTCGCCGATCACAACTTCTCTGGCTCAAAAATATCCCACGGGGGTTTGGGGGTGTGAAACCCCCATCGGGCGGCAGCTGAATTAATCAGGTGCCAGCATATAGCCCGCACCGCGCACGGTCTGCAGATAGCGCGGTTGTTTTGGATTGTCCTCGATCTTGCGCCGCAGCCGGGTGATTTGCACATCAACAGCACGCTCCTGCGCCTGCCCGCGATCGCGACCCAATTCCTCAACCAGCTTTGACCGGCTCAGCGCCGCGCCAGGTTGCGCTGCGAAAATACGCATCAATTGAATCTCGGTTGCCGTCAGCCGGACCAGATCATCTCCCTGCCACAGCTCCCCGCGCTCTATGTCATAGCGGATCGGCCCCATCGAAAGCACCTTTGGCGCATTATCTGACACACTCGTATCGGGCATGCGCCGCAAAATCGCATTGATGCGCAGCAGCAGTTCCTTTGGCTCGAACGGTTTGGCCAGATAGTCATCTGCACCCGCTTCAAGCCCTTCGATCCGGTTGTCCGTCTCGCCCTTGGCGGTCAGCAACAAGATCGGCGTCGCCAATGTTTCGCGTAAACTGCGGGTCAGGCTCACGCCATCTTCGCCCGGCATCATCACGTCCAGCACGATCAGATCGAAATCAAGCCCGGCCAGAATACGCCGTGCATGCGCCGCATCGCGGGCAGCAGTCACTAAAAACCCATGCCGCATCAGAAATTTCTGCAGCAGCGTCCTAATACGTTCGTCATCGTCAACGATCAGCAGATGCGCATCCATGCTATTCATCCGCTATTTTCTTTCAAACGCTGGTAGCTATGGCGCATCTCAGGGTCCATCATCGTTTCCAGCACGCTGCGAAACCCTGCGACGGCCTCGGGGCCCGCTTCGCGAAAGGCGCTACGCATCCGTACCCGCTGCGCGTCCGATAATGTCTGTTCAAGCGCGCGGCCTGCTTCGGTCAAGTACAAATGCCGCTCCCGCTTGTCTGATTTTCCCACCTGGCTTTCCACCAGACCATCGGCAATCAAGGTGCGCAACACACGATTTAGGGACTGTTTTGTAACACCCAGCAGGCCCAACAGGTTATTCACTGTTGTACCCGGTGCACGGTTAATAAAATGGATCGCGCGATGATGAGCGCGGCCATAGGCCATATCCACCAGAATCCGGTCAGGGTCAGCGGTAAAGCCACGATAGGCGAAAAACATCGCCTCGATTGCTTGTCGCAACTGTTCATCCGTCAAAAAAAGCAGATTTTCACCGGAGTGAGAAGATGTGCCGCGTCCGTCTGCCATTCTTGTCTCCTGCAACTTTGGTTCAGAGTTTACGTCAGCCTTGTTGACTTTCCAAGTGGCAAAGGCTAACGAATCTCAAGTTTTGCGTAAGAAAATGTCCGATATGGACGCAAATCGCGCAACATTCGTAAAATACAATGACGGATCAAGGAAGGATTCACCATGGACGGTGCATATGATGATCGCGACGGCAAGATCTGGATGGATGGCAAGATGGTCGATTGGCGTGACGCCAATGTCCATATTCTGACCCATGCAATGCACTATGCCTCTTCTGTATTCGAAGGCGAGCGGTGCTATAACGGCAAGATTTTCAAAGGCCCTGAGCATTCCGAACGTCTGCGCAAATCCGCGCAATATCTGGATTTCGAGATCCCATATACTGTCGATGAAATCGAGGCCGCAAAATACGAAATGCTGCAGGCAAATGGCTGGACAGATGCTTATGTGCGCGCAGTGGCGTGGCGTGGTGCTGGCCCTGACATGGGCGTCTCTGCCGCGCGCAACCCCGTGCGTCTGGCAATTGCCGGTTGGGAATGGGGCAACTATTACGGCGACGCCAAGATGAAGGGGGCAAAGCTCGATATTTCCAAATGGAAACGCCCCTCGCCCGAGACGATCCCGGTGCACGCCAAGGCCGCCGGTCTTTATATGATCTGCACCACCTCCAAACACGCGGCCGAGGCCAAGGGATGCTCTGACGCGTTGTTCATGGATTACCGCGGCTATGTGGCCGAAGCGACAGGCGCGAACATCTTTTTCGTCAAAGACGGCGAAGTGCACACGCCGCTGGCTGACTGTTTCCTGAACGGTCTGACACGTCAGACGGTGATCGGGATGCTCAAGGAAAAAGGTCTGGTGGTTCACGAACGCCGGATCATGCCGGAAGAGCTTGAAGGCTTTGAACAATGCTGGCTCACTGGCACCGCCGCCGAGGTTACACCCGTTGGCCAGATAGCTGATTACACGTTTGAGGTCGGTGCCCTGACCCGCGATATCTCGGAAGCCTACGAAAAGCTGGTACGGACGTAGGGTGGGTGCCAACCCACCTTAACCAAACAAAAACGGCGCGGTTCATCCCCGCGCCGTTTTCTGTTTCGATAAAGCCTTAGTACAACGCGACCGGATTGATCATCGCCTGCACCGTGCCTTTGATCAGCGGCTGGCCCAGAACAAACATGAATTCCTTCACGCCGTCGCGTACCAAGGGGCCGGTGTTCATGGCCTCAAGAATATAGATACCGTTGTCTTTCAGCAGTGTGACATGACCATAGAAAACCTTGTCACCCTCTTTGGCTGGAATGGCCTCTAGCCCCCAGGTATCCGCACCGACGGCCATCAGGTTCAACGATGCCAGATAAACAGCGCCTTCGTTGTCCAAACCCGGCTCGGAGGACCCCCATGCGGCAGGATTGCTTTCCAGCATGCCGTCGGTCCATCCGGTGTGGAACATGACGATATCGCCTTCGTTCACCGTGATCTCTTGGGCGTCCATTGCTGCCTTGATCTCGGCCTCGCCGAAATGCTCGCCAGCGGCCAACACGTCTTTGCCGAAATGTTTCGCCATATCGACAATCACGGCACGTGCAACAAGCGGCGGCACGGCGTGTGTGCCCAATTTGGTCAGCCCGCCAATTGCCGAAATCTCTTTCTCATCCAGGCAGTTGTAGTACCGGCCGTTTTCACCCAAGTGCCCCAAACCATCCAGTTGCGAACCGATGCCGATCCACGTCTGGATGATGTCGTCGTTATAATTCCCTTCATACCCGAAGGCAGACAGTTTTTGCCCGCCTTGCTGGTTCGGCTGCACGATCTGCAGGTTCAGGGACCGTGGTGGAAAGGCCGGCGTGTCAGGGCCGATCACGATACCAAGCGGCATAGATTTACCGCGCTTGATCAGCTTTGACGCCTCCAGCGTCCGCTCGGCACTGATCAGGTTGGCCGATCCGATCTGATCATCCGCACCCCATTTCGATGGCGCGCAATCCTGCGCAAAAGCGGTGCTGGCCGCAAAGCCGCATGCGATTGTCGCCACGATAATTGATTTCAACGTCATGGTTCTTCTCCTCCCAGAAAATAAATGCGGCCCCTTCTTTGAGGATGATTCCGCATGTCCAGAAGATCAGGCTAACACGATTTCCACCAACGCGCGTGTGACGCAACGTCGAATAGCCTAGCTGGGCGTGCCTTGCGGGGGGCTGCTGGCTTTGGCTTTTGACCGATCCAGCCCCAGTTGCCGTTCCCGCCAAATGATCAGCACGCCGCCGGTCATCACCAATCCGGCACCGATCAGAATGGCGGGCGTCGGCACTTCGCTAAAGATCAACCACCCGATCAGGGTCGCGAAAATCATCGACGCATAATCGAACGGGGCCAGCATCGAAACAGGCCCGAACCTAAAAGAGGACGTGATCATAATTTGCGAAATCCCACCAATCAGCCCGGCGACAACCAACAAGGCACTTACCCCAAGCCCCGGCATGACCCATACAAAAGGCGACCAATTCAGGATCAACCCCAAAGGCAATGTAAGGAAGGAAAGCACAGTCGCCGTCAGTGAAAAGAAGAACACGATCGCTGCGGTGCTATCGGTTTGCACCAACCGGCGTACGTGAATTTGCACCATGGCCCGCATGATCGACGCGCCAAGAACCATAAACGCGCCCATCGTCGCCATCTGCGACACCGTATCGCCCCCAATCGTAAAGCGCGGGTAGAGCACGATCAAAACCCCCACCAAGCCGACGGCAACCGCAGACAGGCGGAACAGGCGCACCCGTTCGCCCAGAAAGATCGCGGCAAAAACAACGGTAAACAAGGGCGTCGCATAACCGATTGCTGTGACTTCGGGCAACGGCAACAAACTAAGCCCGCCAAAGGTCAGCCCCATGGCCGTGGTGCCAAACACCCCGCGCCAGACATGCCCCATCAGATTTGACGGCTCTAACCCGTGGCGCAGATCGCCACGCTGCCAGAGCCACAAAATAATAACCGGAAAGGCAAAGAACGACCGAAAGAACACAGCCTGCGCGGCCGGGACCGTATCGGTCGCGGTCTTGATGATGGCCGCCATGGCCGTGAATAAAAAGACCGCCCCCAGTTTAAGGGTAATTGCCCGTCCCGGGCGGTGTTCAGTCATTGTTGCTGCCATACCGGATGCTTGCGCCCCTGCGGATCAAAGTTCAAGACCCCGCGCGCCGCATGCAGCAATTTTCGAATGTTCCGATCCAAAAAACTTGAATTTTTTGGCTGACTTAGCCGATGACGCCCTGATTTTCGCCAACCTGCCCCCGGTGCAGCAACATGTGATCCAGCAACACACAGGCCATCATCGCTTCGCCCACTGGAACCGCGCGGATCCCCACGCAGGGATCATGGCGGCCCTTGGTAATGATCTCGGTATTTTCGCCCGATTTCGTGATCGTCTTGCGCGTCGTGAGGATGCTCGATGTCGGTTTAACCGCGAACCGCAGGACAATATCCTGCCCTGTGCTGATCCCGCCCAGGATACCGCCCGCATGGTTCGACGAATAAACAGGGCCATCCGGGCCCATGCTGATCTCATCGGCGTTCAATTCGCCCGTCAGCATCGCGGCAGACATACCTTCGCCGATCTCTACCCCTTTGACGGCGTTGATGCTCATCATTGCGGCGGCCAGATCGGTATCAAGCTTACCGTATACAGGTGCACCAATACCGGCAGGCACCCCACGCGCCGTCACTTCAATGATCGCACCAACCGACGAACCGGACTTGCGCAACCCGTCCAGATAGTCAGCCCAATCCGCCGCCGCGCGGGCGTCGGGCACCCAAAACGGGTTCTGTTCAATCTGGTCCCAATCAAAGGCATCGCGGTCAATCTTATGGGCACCCATCTGCACCATATAGCCGGTGATCCGGACGTTCGGGGCAATCGCCTTGATCGCCTCGCGGGCCAATCCGCCTGCTGCCACCCGTGACGCGGTTTCCCGCGCCGATGACCGGCCACCGCCACGATAATCGCGGATACCGTATTTCTGAAAATAGGTGATATCGGCGTGGCCGGGACGGAACTTGTCCTTGATATCACCGTAGTCTTTTGACCGCTGATCGGTGTTCTCGATCATCAACTGGATCGGCGTTCCGGTTGTCACCCCTTCGAATACACCCGACAGAATGCGCACCTCATCGGCCTCGCGGCGTTGCGTGGTGTATTTATTCTGGCCAGGCTTACGCTTGTCCATCCAGTGCTGGATCATCTCCGCATCGACCGGCACGCCGGGCGGGCAGCCATCAACCGTGGCACCCAAAGCAGGCCCGTGGCTTTCGCCCCAGGTGGTCACGCGGAAAAGATGGCCAAAGCTGTTGATCGACATATGGGATGCTCCTTTGCCCTCCGCATTAACGGGGCTGGCGGCATGCCTCAAGGGGTTTTGGCTTGCCAAGGGCGCACAAGCCTCCTACGTCTTTGGGTACCTCGGGGGGCACTGTTGTGCTGAGATTGCGAAAGCTGACCCGTAGAACCTGAACCGGTTAACACCGGCGGAGGGAAGGTCTGGACATGCTTCCAACGCTTTCTGACGCCGCATTTTGGAGGATGCCATGAAGTATCTTACACTTGCTGCCACAACGTTTCTTGCCACATCGGCCTATGCCGACACGCCCGAACTGGTGGTCTATACCTATGACAGCTTCGTTGCTGAATGGGGCCCCGGCCCGGTGATCGAAAAGGCGTTTGAGGAAACCTGCGCCTGCGATCTGAAATTTGTCGGCATGGGGGATGGTCCTGCATTGCTGGCCCGCCTCAAGCTTGAGGGCGCGCGATCTGATGCCGACATCGTGCTGGGTCTGGACACCAGCCTGATCGCGGCGGCCAAGGCAACCGACCTATTTGCATCAACTGACGTTAGCGCCGAGTATAACCTGCCCATCGCGTGGAACGACGAAAGCTTTGTCCCCTACGACTGGGGCTATTTCGCATTTGTTCACGAGACCGATCTGACGCCGCCCCACAACTTTCGCGAGCTAGGCGACAGCGATGTCAAAATCATCATCCAAGACCCGCGGTCCTCCACCCCCGGCTTGGGCCTGCTGATGTGGGTAAAAGAGGCGTATGGCAATGAAGCACCTGCAATATGGAACAGCTTGGCCGACAATATCGTCACCGTGACGAAAGGCTGGTCCGAAGCATACGGCCTGTTCCTTGAGGGCGAGGCCGATATGGTGCTAAGCTATACCACATCGCCCGCCTACCACATCATCGCCGAAGAGGATGAAACAAAGGTCGCGGCCCCCTTTGACGAAGGTCATTATATGCAGGTCGAGGTTGTCGGCAAACTTGCGAACAGCGATCAAAGCGATCTGGCCGACGCGTTCATGAAATTCATGGTGTCGGATGCAGCACAATCCATCTTGCCAACAACAAACTGGATGTATCCTGCCGTGATGCCAAAAGAAGGACTACCAGCCGCCTTTGACCAATCCATTGAACCCGGAAAGGCGCTTTTGATCCCTAACGAAGCCGTCCCTGCCCTTCGAAAAGAGGCGCTGGCTGAATGGCTCTCCGCCCTTTCGCAATAAGTACAAGAACAGGGGTCAGCGCGGCTGCTTTGGTGGCCCTGCTGATCCTTGCCGCACTTTGGGCCGTTTTGACGCGCGCAGAGTACGGCAGCGGCTTGGGCCCCGCTGAATGGTCAGCAATCCACTTTACCATCGTCCAAGCCACGCTGTCTGCCGGCATCTCAACGGTGATGGCCATTCCTGTTGCCCGCGCATTGGCACGCAGGCAGTTCGCCGGGCGCGGATTGCTGGTCACCCTGCTTGGCGCGCCTTTCATTCTGCCGGTTATCGTTGCTGTTCTGGGTTTGTTGGCCGTCTTTGGTCGAGCGGGTTGGCTGAACATGGCGCTGGCTGGTTTGAACCTGCCCACGATATCCATTTACGGGCTGCATGGGGTCGTGTTGGCGCATGTATTTTTCAATCTCCCGCTTGCGACGCGGCTGTTGTTGCAAGCCTGGCAAACGCTTCCTGCTGAACGGTTCAGGTTGGCGGGACAGCTTGATCTCACGCCGCGCGCCGTTTTCCGAGCGATCGAATGGCCTATGCTGCGCCAGACATTGCCGGGTACGGCCGCATTGATCTTTGTGATTTGCCTGACCAGCTTTGCCGTCGCACTGACCCTTGGTGGCGGGCCGCGCGCTACAACCATCGAGTTGGCTATCTACCAGGCATTTCGATTTGATTTCGACCTAAGCCGCGCCGCGCTGTTGTCTTTGGTCCAACTTGTCTTGGCCGGCAGTGCCGCATTCCTTGCGCTTTGGATCATCCCGAACATCAGCATAGGCGGCGGCCAGGACCGCCCACATCAGCGTTGGGATGCAAGGGGTGGCGTTCAGCGACTGGTTGACAGTATCGCGATCACAATCGGCGCGTTGTTTTTGTTGATGCCCTTAAGCGCGGTCATCATACGGGGCTTGGGCGGATTATTGGTAACACCGGCAAGCGTCTGGCAATCGGCGGTTATCTCCATTGGTGTTGCTTTGTGCAGTGTGGCTGTCTTGCTATTGCTGGCTTTGCCGATGGCCGGCTGGATCGCCACCGCCAAACGCGGCAGCGTCGAGGCAATCGGGCTCTTTGGCATCGCGGCCTCGCCGCTGATGATCGGCACCGGATGGTTTATCCTGATCCATCCGGTCGCGGACCCTGTGTTATTTGCGCTGCCCGTAACGGCCTTGGTAAACGCGTTGATGGCCCTGCCCTTTGCGCTGCGCATCCTTGTGCCACCGCTGCGCGACACCGTGCAGGTTTATGGGCGTCTGTCCCAAGCGCTGTCCCTACAGGGCTGGCCATTTTGGCGTTGGGTCATTCTTCCGCGGCTACGTCCCCAAATCGGCTTTGCGATGGGACTGACCGGGGCGCTTTCTATGGGCGATCTGGGCGTGATCGCGCTATTCTCAGCTCAAAACCACACCACATTGCCATTGCAGATGTACCGGCTTATGGGCAGCTACCAGATCGATGCCGCGGCCGGGGCGGCGCTTATTCTTCTGGCACTATCGCTGGGTATTTTTTGGATTTTCGACAAGGCAGGACGCGCCCATGCTCAAGCTTGAACGGGTGCTGATCACCCAAGGCAATTTTTCAGTGCACGCAGATATGACGATTGAGCCGCAAAAGAAATATGCGGTCATCGGTCCATCAGGCGCTGGCAAATCATCGCTGCTGGGGGCGCTTTGCGGGTTTGTTCCCATGGTAGAGGGTCGGTTGACATGGCATGGGCGCGACATCACCGATGATGCCCCCGGCGTGCGGCCGATGACGATGCTGTTTCAGGACAACAACCTGTTTCCGCATCTCACCATTTTGCAAAACGTCGGGCTGGGCCTGCGCCGTGACTTGCGACTGACAGCCAAGGACAAGGAAAATGTTGAACGCGCGCTGTGCCGCGTCGGATTGACGGACATGGCACAAAGAATGCCCGGATCGCTGTCAGGCGGGCAACAAAGCCGTGCCGCCCTTGCGCGCGTTTTGGTTCAGGGCTGCCCGCTGGTATTGCTGGACGAACCTTTTGCCGCCCTTGGGCCTGCATTGCGAAATGGCATGTTGGACTTGGTGCAACAACTGGTCACGGAAACGAACGCATCGTTGATCATGGTCACCCATGATCCCAAAGACGTGGCGCGCATCGCGGATGAGGTAATATTTGTCGCGGGCGGCATCGCACATGCCCCGCAACCCGCCAAGGCGTTGATGGAGAACCCGCCAGCAGAACTGCGCAGCTATCTGGGATAGTTAGAAAAACACCAGATAAAATGCCAACGCGACGGCCACCATCATCAGATAGCCCAACAGCACATAAAGCCCGTCCCGCGTAAAAAGCCCAAAGGAGAACAGCGCCACCGTGGCCCCGCCAGTTGACGACGCAAAGGGCACAAACTCAAGAAACGGCCACCCGATGGGCAAAACGGTACACACCAGCAATGTAAGCGCGCGCATCGGCCCCGTCGTCATAAACTGCAAGCGTTTACCAGAATGCTGATCAAAAAACGAAGACGGCTTGCGTAGCCACTGAACAACCCGATGAAGATGGGCTGATTTCATCTGTTTGCTCAGCAGGAATTCCGGCAGCCACAGCCGTTTACGCCCCCACAGCGCCTGCGCCGACAGGATAAATACCAAGACAGCCATAAAGGTCGACATCCCGATCACACCGGACAGGGGCGATACCAGCAAGAGGGACGCCAGCAAGATAAACGGGGTGATCGACCGGTCGCCGAATTCGTCCAGAACATCGCGCAGCGTAACGTTATCGCGCTCGGCAGCACTTTGCATCCCGTCCAGCAGGTCGTTCAAACTGTTGTTGGTCGCAGTCAGCATCAGACCCTCAAGATCAGTCTTCCAAGGCAAGCATCGCGTTCAACCCGGCACGGTATGTCGGGTAGCTCGGCGTCCAACCCAACGCCTGCTTGATCATGTCGTTCCGAACCTTTTTGCTTTCGGCATAAAAACTGCGCGCCATCGGGGTCATCTCAGCGTCTTCAATCGCGATGGCAGGCGGGATCGAAACCCCCAACAGTTCGGCCGCATAGGCTATGACATCCTGGGGCGGGGCCGGATCATCGTCGCATAGATTGTAGATCGCGCCGGGGTTCGGGCTGTTCAGCGACAGCTCCAACGCTTGGGCGATGTCATCGACATGGATACGTGAAAACACCTGACCGTCCTTGATGATCCGACGCGCCGTCCCCGCGCGTACTTTGGCAAAGGGGCCGCGGCCGGGACCGTAAATGCCCGCAAGCCGGAAAATATGCAGCGGCACATCAGGTATCGCCTGCCAGCGTGCCTCAGCCTCTACTCGCGCCTGCCCCCGCTTGGTAGCGGGGCTGAGCGGCGTGGTTTCATCCACCCAATCGCCACCATGATCGCCATAAACGCCCGTGGTCGACAGATAGCCAAGCCAGCGCAGATTGGGCGCTGCGCGGGCGATATCTTGTTGCACCGCGTTCAACACCGGATCACCGTCCGGCCCTGGTCCGGCTGACACCAGGATGTTGGGAAACTCTGCCACCAACGCCGATAAATCAGCGCCCGGCCAGACCACGGGTTCGACGCCAGTCGCCGCGATCTGATCTGCCTTATCGGCGCTGCGGGTGGTTCCAACGATGCGCCACCCTTGCGGCACCAACCGCGCTGCCAAGGCCCGCGCACTAAAGCCATGGCCAATTGATAAAAGCGTTTTTTCCATCACCCCATCACATTCCCAGCGGCAGTTTTATCTGCTTTTCTTCGCTGACCAAACCGTTGATCCGCGCGATATGCTCAGGCAGACATTTTGTTGTAAAATCATAATTTTCAATCGCATGCTTACGTGCTGTTGGCCCTAGGTGATCGTATTTGGTGGGGTTGGCCAACACGTCAACCACCTGATCGGCCAGCGCTTCGGGTTTGAAAAAGTCACACAGCAAACCGGTTTCGCCATGGGTAATCGCTTCGCGCACGGGTGCCACATCGGACGCGACAACTGTTGCCTCCATCGACATGGCTTCTAGCAGGGACCAAGACAGCACAAAAGGCATCGTCAGATAAAGATGGCAGCGGCTGATCTGAATGACCTTCTGGTATTCAGCGTACGGCAACTTGCCCAGAAAATGCGCCCGGCCCCAATCGATGTCTTTGCCAACCTCGGCCTCCATCTCGGCGCGCAGCCCGCCGGGGTGTTTGCTTTTGCTCCCATAGGACGTTTCATTCCCCCCCAGCACCAACACCCGCGCATTGGGGCGTTCTTTCAGGATTTTGGGCAGGGCGCGCATGAACACATGAAACCCTCGCGTCCGTTCCAGATTGCGGGCGATATAAGTCACGATCTCATCGTCGCGGGTCAGCTCTTGGTCCAGCCGGCCCAGCTTTAACGTCACTTTGGGGTTCGGTTTCAGCTGATCTGTGCGAATACCATCGTGGCACACATATAGTTTGTCATGAAAGCTTTGGGGGAAGCGGTCGCGCTGCCAATACGTCGGGCTAAGCCCCAGATCGACGGTTTCGATATTCGCCAACGGCACAGCGTTGCGCGCCCGCAGCAAGAACGCGGTATCATCGGTCACCGGATCTTCTGGATCGAACCCGACAGGGCCGCCTTTGTCGCTGTAAAAATATTCAAAGAAACCAATGATAGGCACATCCGGCCAAACGTCTTTGAAAAAGGTAAGCTCGCCCCAGCCCACATGCCCAATCACGATATCCGGCTTGAACCCTTCGGTTTTCTCAATCCGGCGCGCAGCACGAGCAGCCCCCAGACCATTGCCAGCAGATTCTTCCCAGTTCTTGGACAGACCATAGGCGCCTTCGGCAGGTTTGTGATGGGGTTTGTAAATACGTGTGGCGACGCCCTCAAAGCTGGGCGGTTTTTGCCGCTGCGTGAGAAAGTAGATCTGATGTTCACCTGTATGCGCCAGCCATTGCACCAGCTCGCGATACTGGCCCGGCATATTCTGGTGAACAAACATGATCTTCATAAGTTTCGCCCGAAAGTGACCGCTGCGATTTCAGATAGCCCAAGCCAGCCGCGCATTGCAAACACTGCCGTTACTTACCTTTCCAAACGGGGTCGCGTTTCTCGGCAAAGGCGCGGGCCCCTTCCAACTGATCCTCGGATGCATAAAGCCGGTCAACGGTTTCCAACTGCCGCCCCGTGATCCGGTTCATGGCATCTTGAAATTTGGAATCCTCGGCGTCGCGCACGATTTCTTTGATAGCGGCATAGACCAGCGGCGGGCCTGATGCCAACAGCCGCGCCAGTTCCCATGCCCGATCCATCAACTGGTCGGCAGGCACGATCTCATTTACAAGACCCCAGCCTTTCGCCTCCGGGGCGTCAAACCAACGGCCGGTCAGCAAAAGCTCCATCGCGATGTGATAAGGTATACGCTTGGGCAGTTTCACACTCGCGGCATCCGCCACCGTGCCTGACCGGATCTCAGGCAGCGCAAACGTCGCGTGATCCGCTGCCAAAATCATATCTGCACTCAGCGCCAGTTCAAGCCCGCCACCACAGGCGATACCGTTTACCGCCGCAATCACCGGCTTGTTCATACCGCGCAGCTCCTGCAAGCCGCCAAAGCCGCCCACGCCATAGTCATCATCCACCGCATCACCCCCGGCGGCGGCTTTCAAGTCCCAGCCGGGGCAGAAAAATTTACCCCCCGCCCCCGTGATGATTGCCACGCGCAGGTCTGGGTTATCGCGAAAATCGCGAAACGCCTCGCCCATCAACCGCGAGGTTTCCAGATCGATTGCATTCGCTTTGGGCCGGTCCAAAGTCACCAGCAGAATGCTTCCGTCGGTTTCGGTTTTCACAACACTCATGACATGTTCCTTTTAGCTGCGGCGGATCAGGGCATCGACAGCGATGGCGCTGCCGGTCCCGCAGATTAGCGGGTTAACCTCAACCTCGCTGATCGCATCTTGATGCGCAATCACATAGGCCTGAACCGACATGATCGCCTTGGTAATCGCCCCAAGATCAGCGCCCGGTTTGCCCCGATACCCGTTCAGCAACGGCGTAATGCGCAACTTTTGCAGCGCGTCTTGGATCTGCGCAGGCGTCACGGGCAAAAGCATTGAAACGGTATCTTGCCAAAGCTCGGTCAGAACCCCGCCCGCCCCGATGGTAAGCAAAAACCCATGGACGGGGTCACGGGTCACACCGATCAGCAGCTCTGCAACGGGATTCTGCACCATTTCTTCAACCAGAAAACTGTCGGTCGGCATGTCGTTGGCGCAAGCCTCGACCGCGTCAGAGGCAATCCCCACGACCACCGCGCCTGCCTCGGATTTGTGGGCCAACCCTTGGCCTTTCAGCACAACCAAACCGCCAATTTTGATGGCAATCGCGCCAGCCTCAGCAGGGGTGTTTGCGACATGCCCTTTCGGCACCCGAAGCCCAAACTCTGCCAACATCTGTTTCGCCGCGCCCTCGGATATCAACTGCGCGTCGCGGTCAGCACCGGGCTGTAAGGGCGGCACTGGGTCAGGTGGCACATCGAACGCCGCCGCCTCTCCCGCTGCGATTGCTTCGCTCAGGCCGCAGATCGGGGTGACGCCCCCAGCAATCAGACGCTCCATCACGTTAGTGGGCATCAATTCTGGCAATGTCGCAACGACAGCAACCGGCCGTCCGGAACGTTCGCGAAGGTTCAGCGCAGCTTGTGTTGCACATTCCCAATCATCAGCGTCCGTATGCGGATAATCAACAATCACCAATGTCAGACCGATATGATCAGCCGCCATCGGCAACCACGCCGTTGTCATTTTCTCAACATCGCGCCAAATATAGGTGTTGTAGTCAAGCGGATTGGAAAGCGCGACCATGGGGCCAAGCGTATCACGTAATGCCAACATTTGCCCCTCGGTCAAAGCGGGGAACGACACCTCTGCGCCATGCGCTGTGTCTGCTGTCAGGCTTGCCTCCCCACCGGAACAGCTGATTGACGACAAAAGCGCACCGTTCAGGTGCCCGTTTACATGCAGAACCTTCAGAGTTTCCAGAAAACTGGGCAAATCTCTCAGCCGGGCAATCCCCAACCGGCGCAACAAGGCACCCGCAGCCGCATCCCCACCTGCAAGGGACGCGGTGTGTGATACGGCTGCCTGCTGCGCTTGATCCGACACGCCGACCTTAAGCGCCACCAAGGGGATGTTTTTCGCTGCTGCCGCGATGGCCAGCCTGTGCCATGCAGAGGTATCCGAAAACCCCTCGATATGCAGACCGATGGCGGTGAGACGCGGGTCGTCCAGCAAAGCCAAAGCAATCTCGGCCTGCGTGGTCTGGGCCATGTTGCCGCAGGTCACCATATAGGCAATCGGCAAACCACGCTGTTGCATGGTCAAATTGATCGCGATGTTTGACGACTGGGTCAGAATCGCGACGCCGCGGTCCACAGGCGTACAGCCATGCTGATCCGGCCACAAAAGCGCGCCATCCAAGGCATTGATTAATCCATAACAGTTAGGCCCCAAAATCGGCATCGTCCCTGCCGCTGTCACCAACTGCGTCTGCAGCGCACTTGCGGTGTTATCCTCGGCTTCCGCCTCCGAGAACCCCGATGCGAAACACACTGCGCCGCCCGCCTCCATAGCCGACAACTGGGCAACCACGTCAACGGTGGCGCGCCTGTTAACACCAATGAAAGCAGCATCTGGGACCTCAGGTAATTCATCCAGAGATCGAAAAGCGTTGATACCCTCTATGCTCACCCCTTTTGGATGCACAACATAAAGCGCACCTTGAAATCCCATTTTTTGGGACTGCCGGATAACCTGCGCGCCCCACGCGCCCCCACCGATCAAAACAATCGATTTTGGCCGCAACAATCTATCAAGGTTACGCCTCATATCCTGCCACGCCGGAAAAGAGATTCTATGCCTTCGGCGAGGATATTTAAAAGCCAGAGAATACGGGTCCGCCCCCCACCCGTTCGCTCAGATGAGGGGCTTCTCCGGCTGCGGCCATCGGCGTCCCCGCCTGTACCGCCCAGATAAGCTATCCCACTTATGCTGAATAAAGGCTTAAACCCCGCATTCTCTGGCTGAGAAATATCCCGGGGGGAGGGGCGCAAGCCCAGGGGGGCTGGCCCCCCTCTCCGGCCGATGCCGCAAGGCAGCGGAACTTTAGGCTCCCAGCGCACGCAACATCTCGCGACTGATAATATGGCGCTGGATTTCGCTGGTGCCGTCCCAAATCCGTTCTACTCTGGCATCACGCCAGAAACGTTCAATCGGGTAATCGTCCATCAGGCCCATCCCCCCATGTAGCTGGAGTGTTGCATCAGTCACACGGGCAAGCATTTCCGAGGCATAGAGCTTGGCGCTGGCGATCTCTCGGTTGGCGGGTAAATCTTTGTCGAGCCGGCCTGCAGCGGCCAATGTCAGCAGATCAGCCGCGTCAATCTCGGTGATCATATCGGCAAGTTGAAAGCTCACACCCTGAAATTTGCCGATCTTCTGACCGAACTGTTCACGGGTTGCCGCGTAGTCCATTGCATAGTCAAACACCCGGCGCGCACGCCCAACCGACATTGTCGCGACCGTGATACGGGTTGCATAAAGCCATGTGTTCATCACGTCGAACCCGCTATCGACTTCGCCCAACACCTGCGCGTCCGGCAGACGACAATCGTCGAATTCCAGA
Organism: Sulfitobacter marinus; assembly: GCF_900116285.1. Classification (GTDB taxonomy): domain Bacteria; phylum Pseudomonadota; class Alphaproteobacteria; order Rhodobacterales; family Rhodobacteraceae; genus Sulfitobacter; species Sulfitobacter marinus. The sequence goes on from NZ_FPAJ01000005.1 coordinate 140,939, forward strand.
ATCATGTTTTTATAGCCACGATGGCTGACGGATTTATACCCGTCGCGGATCGTAAAGCCCGGCGTGCCGCGATCCACCAAAAACGCAGTGATCCGCTTTTTGGGGCCCTTGGGCGTCATATCTTCGCCGGTTGCGATGAAGACGATGATGAAGTCGGCGTGATCCGCCCCCGAGATGAAATGTTTGGTCCCGTTAACAACCCAATCACCGCCATCGCGCCGCGCCATGCATTTCATGCCGCGCACGTCCGATCCGGCACCGGGTTCTGTCATCGCGAGCGCATCCATACGTTCGCCGCGCACAGCCGGCATCAGATAGCGGTCGATTTGCTCGCCCTCGCAGGCCATCAGTATATTCTGCGGGCGTCCGAAAAAGTGGTTCAGCGCCATCGACCCGCGCCCCAACTCACGTTCGACCAAGGCGAATTCCAGATGGTTCAGCCCCGCGCAGCCGACGCTTTCGGGGAAGTTGCAGGCGTAAAACCCTAGCTCGATCGTCTTGCGCTTAATCTCATCCGCGATCTCTTGCGGGACCTCGCCGGTTTGTTCGACCAATGTCTCGTGAGGGTAAATCTCTTTTTCGACAAAACTGCGCACGGTGTCGGCGATCATCAGGTTCTCTTCGGACAGACCGTAATTCATTTCTGGCCTCCTGAACCACCAAGGTTATTGCGCATAATTCGACCCTTCTTCGTCTAGTATTGCCTTAAGCTCTGCCAGATGGCGCTGATCTTGTTCCGGGTAAGCCTCAAGCTCTTGCGCGGTTTTTTCCGCGATATCGTCGGGGATGCGTCGCAAGGGCATGCCGGTTTGCAGGGCGCGAATATACGTCTCGGCGGCGCGTTCGAAATAGAACAAGCGGTTGAATGTGTCGGCCACCGTATCGCCAATCACCAGCACACCGTGGCTGCCCATGACCATCACCTTTTGCTTGGGATCGGTCAGTAATCCGGCACAGCGCGCGCCTTCGTCCTCGAACGCCAGCCCGCCATAGTCTTCGTCAATTACAACGCGGTTGAAAAACGTGCAGCAGTTTTGATCAATCGGTGGCAGACGGCTGTCTTGCAAGCATGCCAGCACCGTCGCGTGGATTGAATGCACATGCATCACACAACGCGCGTGGGCGCAGGCGCGGTGCACGCCGCCATGCAATCCCCATGCGGTGGGATCAGGCGCATCGGGGCCTTTCAGCGTGTCGGGGTTATTGGCATCCACCTCGATTAGATCACTGGCTTTGACGCGGGAAAAATGCACTTGGTTCGGGTTCATCAGGAACTTGGTACCATCGTCATTGACAGCAAGGCTAAAGTGGTTCGCCACGCCTTCATGCATGTTAAGCCGCGCTGTCCAACGAAACGCGGCGGCCATATCCACCCGTTCCTGCCAGTGGTCCATGTTATGACGGATTTGCGTCACGGTCATCGGTGTCTCCCTGTTTTGCACAAGTGATCGGCTGCCCTTGCGTCGCATCACCTTGAACCTCGTGCAATCTTCGTGTCAACGTCAGGCATGACACATACTCCTTTTCCCTCCTGGCCCGATGTGGCTGCCCAACTGGTATCAGTCGCAGCGGGGCGCGCGGCAGCGGATACGATCATTACCGGCGGCGCGTGGGTTAATGTGCACACGCGCGAAGTTTTGCCCGATCATGACATTGCCATTGCCGCAGGCCGCATTGCGTTTGTTGGCCCCGATGCACAGCATTGTAAGGGCGATGACACACGGGTGATCGACGCCAAGGGGCGCTATATGATCCCCGGTTTATGTGACGGGCATATGCACATCGAAAGCGGCATGCTAACGCCCGCTGAATTTGCCCGCGCGGTGATCCCGCATGGGACCACGTCGATGTTCACTGACCCCCATGAGATCGCCAATGTTTTGGGCCTCGAAGGTGTGCGGATGATGCATGACGAGGCACTTTTACAACCGATCAATATTTTCACCCAGATGCCGTCTTGTGCGCCCTCAGCGCCGGGGATGGAGACGACGGGTTTTGAGATCACCGCCGAAGATGTGGCCGAGGCGATGGAATGGCCCGGCATCATTGGTCTGGGCGAGATGATGAATTTTCCCGGCGTGACCAACGGCGACGAGAAGATGCTGGCTGAAATCGCAGCGACACAACGGGCCGGCAAGACGGTTGGCGGGCATTATGCCTCGCCCGATCTGGGGCCGGCCTTTGCCGCCTATGTGGCGGGCGGGCCAGCGGATGATCACGAGGGCACCTGCGAGGCCGACGCGATTGCGCGGATGCGTCAGGGGATGCGGTCGATGATCCGGCTCGGGTCGGCATGGTATGATGTGGAAACGCAAATTACAGCGATCACGGAAAAGGGGCTGGATTCGCGCAATATGATCCTGTGCACCGATGATTGTCATTCCGGCACCTTGGTCAATGACGGGCATATGAACCGGGTCGTGCGTCACGCGATTGAGTGTGGCTGTGACCCACTTGTTGCTTTGCAAATGGCGACGATCAACACGGCAACGCATTTCGGATTAGAACGCGAGATTGGCTCGCTGACCCCCGGCCGGCGGGCGGATGTCATCCTGACCTCTGACCTGAAGACCCTACCGATCGAGACTGTGATCGCCCGCGGGCAGATCGTGGCGCAGGCTGGCGAATGTGTGGCGGATTGTCCGCATTACGACTGGCCGGACGCCGCGCGACAAACCGTGCATATGGGCAAGACGCTTGATGCGTCAGACTTTGAGATTGCTGCCCCCAAGGGCGCGAATGCGGTCACCGCTAATGTCATTGGCGTGGTCGAAAATCAGGCCCCTACCCGCGCGCTGAAATTCGAACTGCCTGTGACCGAAGGACGTGTGCAGGCCACTGGCGAAGTATGTCAGATCGCGCTGGTGGAACGGCACCGCGCAACGGGTACTGTGGTGAACGCATTTGTCTCGGGGTTCGGTTATACGGGACCGATGGCCATGGCATCAACCGTTGCCCATGACAGCCATCACATGATTGTTGTCGGCACCGATGCCGAGCACATGGCGATGGCTGCGAACCGGCTGGGCGAGGTCAGCGGTGGCATCACAATCTTTAAAGACGGCAAAGAACTGGCGCTGGTCGAACTACCCATCGCTGGCCTGATGTCCGACAGCCCGGCGTCCGAAGTCGCCCAAAAGACAGAAGCCATGATGCAAGCGATGCGCGACTGCGGGTGCACCCTGAACAACGCCTATATGCAGCATTCCCTGCTTGCCCTTGTCGTGATCCCCGAATTACGCATCTCGGACCTTGGGCTTGTCGATGTCCGTAGTTTTGAATTTATCCCACTGTTGGAGCCACAGTCATGACCCGTATCCTAAGCCCCGACAGCCCCCCCGCTGAGCAATTTACCGATGCGACAAAAGCAGTCGAGCGGCTGATCTTGCTTTACCAGCAAGCGACAAGTTTTCTGACGGAACATTTTCAGAAAGCGATGGATGACGCGGTGCCGGACACCCGGATCAGAGCGTTCTACCCTGAAATCCGCTTTACCACATCAACCTATGCGCAGGTTGATTCGCGGCTTTCATTTGGTCATGTTTCGAACCCCGGCACATATGCCGCCACCATTACACGCCCCGAATTGTTCAAGCATTATCTGACCCAACAAATCGACCTGCTGATTGAGAACCATGGCCAGCCTGTTGTCATTGACGTCTCTGATACGCCGATCCCTGTGCACTTTGCTGTGTCAGGCGATGCCGCGATTACGGTCCCTCACGATGGTGCCGCAGAATTCACCCTAAGGGATGTGTTCGATGTTCCTGACCTAAGCACCACGAACGACGACATCGTAAACGGCACGTATACGCCATTAGATGGCGTGGGCGCTTTGGCCCCATTCACGGCCCAACGTGTCGACTATTCATTGGCGCGGCTGGCTCATTACACGGCGACCGATCCCGATCATTTCCAGTGCCACGTGCTGTTTACCAACTATCAGTTCTATGTGACCGAATTCGAAGAATATGCACGCGCCATGCTGCGCGATCCCAACAGTGGATATACATCCTTTGTCTCCACCGGTGATGTTGAGATCACCGATGGCGACGCGCCTTTGCCAAGCACGGGCAAGACACCGCAAATGCCTACCTATCACCTGAAACGGGCAAACGGGTCTGGGATTACGCTGGTTAACATTGGTGTTGGTCCGTCGAACGCAAAAACAGCGACCGACCACATCGCTGTGTTGCGCCCACATGCATGGTTGATGGTCGGCCACTGTGCAGGTCTGCGCAACACGCAGCAGCTTGGCGATTTTGTACTGGCCCACGCCTATCTGCGCGAAGATCACGTGCTGGACGATGACTTGCCGGTTTGGGTGCCTATCCCCGCGCTGGCCGAAATCCAGATCGCACTGGAAGACGCGGTCGAACAGGTGACCCAACTTGAAGGGTATGAGCTGAAACGCATCATGCGCACCGGCACCGTGGCAACCATCGACAACCGTAACTGGGAATTGCGCGATCAATCCGGCCCCGTGCAACGCCTGTCGCAATCACGCGCCGTCGCGTTGGACATGGAAAGCGCCACAATCGCAGCAAACGGATATCGCTTCCGGGTGCCCTATGGGACGCTTTTATGCGTGTCCGACAAACCCCTGCACGGCGAATTGAAACTGCCAGGCATGGCGTCGGGGTTCTACAAAACGCAAGTTGCACGCCATTTGATGATCGGAATTCGCGCCATGGAACTGCTGCGTGATATGCCACTTGAACGCCTTCACAGCCGAAAACTACGTTCATTTGAGGAAACTGCCTTCCTTTAAACGTGTAAAAACGCATAAAAGCGCATGTTTTCGCTCATTATCAGCACCTATTCGTTGTGTTCTGACACAACATACCGTTACATTCTGCACGTGAGGCCCTAATTCGGGCGGACGAAGGAGAAAAAAAGATGGCTACAAAACCAATGACAAAAACCCAGCTCGTCGCAGCTCTGGCCGATGAAATGGGCACAGACAAAAAAGCGGCTGGTTCTGCACTTGATGCAGTATGTGCTTTGATCACAAAAGAAGTCTCCGGCGGCGGCGCTGTGACCCTTCCTGGCATCGGCAAAATCTATTGCCGTGAGCGTCCAGAGCGCATGGTACGCAACCCTGCGACTGGCGAACAGTTCAAAAAAGAAGCGGACAAGGTCGTTAAGATGACCATCGCGAAAGCGTTGAAAGACAGCGTTAACGGCTAAGTCTGGCAACTGATTTATCCAAAAGGGTCGCCTTCGGGCGGCCCTTTTTTGTTGCCACGCGCGCACCGCCCCTTGCGCATCAAACCCATCTGCGAAAAGGTCGGCCGACCAAGGTTTCAGAAAGGCCCCGCCATGGACATTCGCGCAATTCTCGTGGGGCTGGCCTTTGCCTTTATGTGGTCCTCGGCCTTTACCTCGGCGCGTATCATCGTGGCAGATGCCTCGCCCCTGATGGCGCTTTCTGCGCGCTACCTCATTTCGGGCTTGCTGGGCGTAGGTATTGCGCTGGCCATGGGGCAAACATGGCGGCTGACCAAGACTCAATGGCGCGCGACGATCATCTTTGGCATCTTGCAAAACGCTGTATATCTGGGCCTGAACTTTATCGCGATGCAGACGGTGCAGGCCTCACTGGCCGCGATTATTGCGTCGACCATGCCCTTGTTGGTTGGCTTGGCGACATGGCTGTTTCTTGGTGAAAAGCTAAAACCATTGGGCATTGCCGGTTTGGTCGCGGGCGTTGTCGGTGTGTCGATTATCATGGGTGCCCGGATCAGCGGTGGCGTTGATCTCATGGGCTTGATGCTATGCGGAATTGGCGTACTGGCCTTGACCGCGGCGACCTTGCTGGTGCGCGGTGCTACGTCGGGCGGTAACTTTATGATGGTTGTGGGGCTGCAAATGCTGGTGGGCTGCGTGACGCTATCGCTCGCGACAGTATTGTTCGAAACCCCGCACATCACACCAAGCTGGACGCTGTTGGCGGCGTTTGCCTATACCTGTCTGGTGCCCGGCCTGCTGGCAACTGTGGTCTGGTTCTGGCTGGTCAACCGGATCGGCGCAACGCGGGCGGCGACATTCCACTTTTTGAATCCGTTTTTCGGCGTGGCAATTGCTGGTGTATTGCTCAGTGAACCCTTGGGCGGGCAAGATCTCCTCGGCGTGGCCATCATCACCTTTGGCATTCTCGCCGTTCAAATTTCACGGCAACGGACGGCCTGAGACACCATCGTTTTCTTTGAAAGAAAACGGGCTGGAATTTTTGAAAAATTCCATCGCCACCCCATCTAATGTATGAAGATCGCAAAGGAGACCTCCATGGCAAAGTATCAAAAGACACCCGACGCCGTCGCGGCCCTGTCGCCCGAAGAATATCGCATCACCCAGCAAAGCGGAACCGAACGCCCCGGCACCGGTAAACTGCTAAGCAACAAAGAGCCGGGCATTTACGTAGACATCGTATCAGGCGAGCCGCTGTTCGCGTCCGCCGATAAATACGAATCCGGTTGCGGGTGGCCCAGCTTTACCAAAGCGATTGAACCCGCACATGTGAACGAATTGCGCGACGACACCCTAGGCATGATCCGCACCGAGGTGCGCAGCACCCATGGCGACAGCCATTTGGGGCATGTCTTTCCTGATGGTCCACCAGACCGTGGTGGGCTACGGTATTGTATAAACTCGGCCTCGCTCCGCTTTGTTCATCGCGACAATATGGAGGCCGAGGGTTATGGCGATTACATCAATCAGGTGGAGGACGTAGCATGACACAACAACGCGCAGTATTGGCAGGCGGATGCTTTTGGGGGATGCAGGATTTGATCCGTAAACGCGATGGGGTCATTTCAACCCGTGTCGGATATTCCGGCGGCGACGTGCCCAACGCAACCTATCGCAATCACGGCACCCACGCAGAAGCGATCGAAGTGATCTTTGATGACGCGGTGCTCAGCCATCGTGACTTGCTTGAACTGTTCTTTCAGATACATGATCCGTCGACCCTAAACCGTCAGGGGAATGACCGCGGGCTAAGCTACCGCTCGGCAATCTACTATGAGAACGACGATCAAAAGGCCGTCGCCTTGGACACAATCGCTGACGTAGACGCGTCCGGCATCTGGCCTGGCAAAGTCGTGACCGAAGTCGAACCCGTTGGCGATTTCTGGGAAGCAGAAACCGAGCATCAAGACTATCTTGAGCGTATTCCAAACGGCTATACCTGCCATTTCCCCCGTCCGGACTGGGTATTGCCCAAACGTGCTGCCGCTGAATAAGCGACGATAACGACCGGCTAAAACTGTGGCAGCTGCCCCTATTCGTTAAAGTACCGCCAGTGAATTTCTTCACTGGCGGCTTACTTTTTAACGTGTGGTCACGCATTCCCGCAACTTTCGCATGAGAAACACGCGCCTACTGGTTATCTGGCACCAGGGTGGTCAGCAATTATAGTCGCTGCGCCCCGATGCTGCGCGCACGACTAAAATTCAAATATGGCGATACGATGGTCACAACGCAATTATTAATAAAAGGTTAACGCAAATAAATTTGCATTACTTTTCATTCATTTGCAATCCTGGGGCGTCCCGTCGCCTCGACCGTAATCACGGCTTCGATAAAAATCTCGCGGCTCTCGACCTTGGTGGTGCGAATGTCATGTACTGAATTTGCTTGGATGTCCCCCACACCAGCGGCTTGCGCGGCCGCTATCGCCTTTTGGCGCAAGGCCTCCTCCAGCCGCGCAATCGCGCTGGCTTGATCCGTGAAATCCTGTGGCCCGCTGTCGAAATGCACCCGGTATCTGCCCTCGCCCGGCGATGTAACGGTGCCGCTTTCACGCATTGTGACGCGGCCAACCACCGCGCCAATGGCGTTTGCCACATCCGCATGCTCCGGCAAGATCATTTGCGCCCCAAGCATTGTTCCAACAACCGGGTAATAGGTCGCCGCCGAGGCACCAAGTCCGATCACCGAGACATTTAACGCGGCATCAATCCGCAAAAGCCCGCGATGGCCTGCTAAACCCCTTTGCAGCAAAACATGCCGTGCCAACACATCGGGGGCGACATCAAATGCCGGATCTTCCTCGGCAAAGGCGGTTTCCAGCAGCGCCAGTGCCGTTTGCCTGGTCAGCTGATCAACGATCATCTGCGCCATTAAATCAGGATCAGGTGCCAACATATTGCCCGCCCCCGTCCGCCGACGGCCGAACAGGGCCAAGGCTTTGCGCGCTGCATCTGCGTCCCAAGTATTCACCCGGCCCAATACATGGCTGGCATCCGTTGGCGTCACCCCCGCAATCTGAACCAGCCCGCGTTCCACCAACCGTTGCAACGCGCCCGTCTCGATCCGCGAGCGCAGGATAGTGCCAAGCGGATGCACAGCATCACCGATACGTTCCAACAGGATGGTTTCGCGGGGGCCAATACCTTCATGGGTTTGTCCGGCAACGGCACGCACGAATCTCGCGTCAAATTCGCCGGGTGTCGCGCTGCGCAACTGTGCGTCCAAGGCAGCATGCACAACGTCCGGCGCATCAACGGCGACCAACGATACCGGCAGCAGACGCCTTGGCCCCAGCGTGATACCGCCCTGTAACCCTTCGGTCAGGAAATGCACCTCGCTGTCACCGCCCAGACCGGTCGTTCGCATGGCAACCGCTTCGACCATCGTACGATAAGGGCCGACCTGCGCGCCCGCAGGATCAATTGCAGGCCGCCCGCCCCGCACCAAGGCCACATCTGTGGTGGTCCCCCCGATGTCACTGACCAACGCATGATCTGCCCCCGTCATCCAACACGCCCCGACGATGGATGCCGCAGGCCCGCTTAGGATCGTCTCAATCGGGCAGGCGCGGGCTTGGGCCGCCGAAATCAGCGCCCCGTCCCCGCGCACCACCATCAACGGGGCCGTTACGCCAATCTCGGTCAGCACATCTTCGGCGCGGCCAATCAGCCGGTCTATCATCCCGATCAACCGCGCGTTCAAAACAGCCGTCAGCGCGCGTTTTGGCCCGTTCAACTTGGCCGATAATTGATGCGATGATGACACCGGCTTGCCCGTCAATTGCGTCACAAGATCGGCGACACGCAGCTCATGCGCAGGGTTGCGCGTGGCGAACTGGCTGGCGACGGCAAAACCGCTAACGTCACCCTTGTGTTGCTCAAGGAACGCAACCAATGCACTCTCATCCAGCGGGGTTGCTTCGCTGCCCGCGTGGTCATGACCGCCCGCCAAGATCAGATACGGATCGCCCTTTAACGCGTCGGCCAAGCCATGGGCCTGCAAATCCCGTTCCTTAAAGCCGACATAGATCAGCGCGACACGACCGCCTTGACCCTCGACCAGCGCATTCGTCGCCAACGTTGTCGACAAGGATGCCAGCGACACATCAGCCGCGCGGACACTCGCCTTGGTCAACACCGCACGCAGGGCATTTCCGACACCAATCGCAAGATCATTCCGGGTCGTCAGCGCCTTGGCAGATGCAATCACAGTCTTTTCGTCACGGATCAAAACCGCATCCGTATAGGTTCCGCCGGTATCAACACCCAGAAGCAACGCCATCGTCTTCTCCTTGAACTATTTGGCACGGGTGTAGTGATAACCCCGTTCAGGTCCAGCCCGTTTGCGTCATTTTGCGGCCAAGCGGGCCACTGCCCAACGTGCGGCCTCCGCCACCGTTGCATCGGGGTCCTGCACGAGGCTTTGCGCGGTATCAGAAAGCGTCGGCTTGCCCGAATTCCCAATGGCATAAAGGACATTGCGAATAAACCGGTTCCGCCCGATCCTTTTGATCGGCGATCCTGAAAACCGCGCGCGAAATGCTGTGTCATCCAGCGCGGCAAGCTCTGCCAGATCAGGCGCCCCCACCCCGCCGTGATAGCGCATATCGCTGGCGGCGACGGCGAACTTGTTCCAGGGGCAAGCGGCCAGGCAATCATCGCAACCGTAAATCCGGCTGCCCATCTTACTGCGCAGCTCCAGATCAACGGGGCCTTTGTGTTCAATCGTCAGATAGGAAATGCAGCGCCGCGCATCCAGCCGGTAGGGCGCGGGAAATGCATCTGTCGGACAGGCATCCAAGCAAGACCTACAAGACCCACAATGATCAACCTCAGCACCGTCCACAGGCAGCTCAAGCGTGGTGAAAATGGCACCTAGAAAAGCCCAGTTTCCCCAATCACGGCTCAGCAAATTGGTGTGTTTGCCCTGCCATCCCAGCCCGGCCGCTTGGCCCAACGCCTTCTCCGGCACGGGCGCGGTATCGACAAAAACCTTCACTTCGCAGGTTTCCTGTTCGATCAACCACCGCGCCAACCGCTTGAGCCGCTTTTTAACGATATCATGATAATCGCGGCCATGGGCATATACCGATATTGCGGCCTTATCCGAATGCGCGAGTACAGCCCTCGGATCATGCTCAGGCGCATAGCTTTCAGCCAACATAATGACCGACCGCGCTTCGGGCCACAAATCCGCCGGATTGCCGCGCCATGCCATCCGGTCTGCCATCCATGACATCTGCCCATGATACCCGGCCTCAACAAAGGCGGCGAGCCGCGCGGGAACCTCCGGTACATCCCAGGGGCGGCAGATCTTGCAGGCCACAAACCCCTCGGCCAAAGCCTGAGACACCAAACGATCCTTTAAATCGTCCATGTCTTCTCTGGCTCCGAAATATCCTCGGGGGTTTGGGGGCAGACAGCCCCCAACGCTTTCCGCTTAAAAATCAAGGTCATTGTAATGCTTTGGCGGCGGAAATCCCGGCACCTGATCGGCCAATAGCGATCTAAAGGCCGGGCGCGATTTGATCTTGGCGTACCAGTCCTTGACCACGTCAGATCGGTTCCAATCCACGTCCGAGATGTAATCAAGCGACGACAGATGCGCGGCCGCCGCGAAATCGGCCAGCGTCATGACATCGCCAGCCAGCCAACGGCGATGGTCCAGCAACCACGCCATGTAATCAATGTGGTATTTGATCGCTTTGGCACCGTCCTTGACGTTGCGGCTGTCAGGGAAACCTTGCCCCATGACCTTTTTATTCACCCGCTCGTAGAGCAGCTTTGATGTGACTTCGGCGTGAAATTTATCATCAAACCAACTGACCAGGCGTCGCACTTCAAGGCGCTGTGCCGGATCGCTGGGCATCAACGGCGGCTCGGGGCGCGTTTCCTCGATATATTCGCAGATCGCCGCGCTTTCCGACATCATAACCCCGTCGAGTTGCAAAACGGGCACCTTTCCAGCGGGATTTCTACGCATGAAATCAGGGTCTTGCTCCCAATATCTTTCTTCTACCCGTTCTACCTCGATCTTCTTTTCGGCAAGGCTAAGCCGGACCTTTCGGCAGAAAGGAGAAAGAGGAACATGAAACAGGCGGGCCATATGAGGATCCAGAACTAGGGTTAGGTTTTTCCACTCATGCCTGTGTTAACTGGCATTTTCAACTCTCGAAACAAGCAGCACGCCCATCCTTGCTGATTGTCGCCGCCCCGTCGCGGATACGCGCGGTGCGCTTTTTGGTATAGCTGCCGGGATTTGAAGCAGAGCGGGTTTTCGGGGAGGGTAATATCGCGGCAAGCCGCGCGGCTTGCGTCGCTGAAAGGTTGGAAGGGGTCACACCAAAGTAATACTGTGCCGCAGCATCCACGCCAAACACGCCTTCGGCAAATTCGGCCACGTTCAGATAAACCTCGACAATACGGCGCTTGGACCAGATCGCCTCAACAAGCGGGGTGATCGCCGCCTCCAATGCTTTTCGCACCCATGTCCGGCCATGCCAAAGATAGACATTCTTGACTGTCTGCTGGCTAAGGGTAGATGCGCCACGGTTTGACCCTTCGGAAATTGCCTTTTTGATCGCTGGCAGGTCAAAACCCCAATGGTTGCAGAAATTCGCGTCCTCCGCCGCAACGACAGACCGGGCCATAACCGGCGCGATACTCTCAAGCGGGACCCATTGATGGTCGACGCCGCCCAACCTGCGTGCTTCGCTAAACATATAGGGTGTCGTGGGCGGATTTATGACTGCGAACAGCAGGATAAATGCCAGTAAAATTCCGACAATAACCAGCGCCACCTTCAGCGCCGCACGCACCACGCGCTGCTTAAAGCTTCGGCGCTGTCTCACAGCAGCCTTGTTCTTTTTCGATGATGCGCGTTTTGCCATGGGCACCAGCTATACTGCCCAGCGCGGAGGTTGTGAACGGGTGTTACACCGTGAACGCGCCTTTTGCCGGGTGCGCGGCATCATGGGCCGGGCATGATTGCGCATCATGCCCGGCCAGTACCAAGGGCTTACTCCGCTGGGATCGCCTTGTTATCGTGGCTTAGCGGTGCCGGAATATGAACCAGCATCTCTTTTGGGCAGATCTGAATGAAGTGATCCTTTTCAATCGGCCAGTGCTGCAAGATATCAGCGGCTTTACGGCTGTTGGTTTCCTCCAAATGCCGCTCGATCAGGCCCTTTAGCTCGGCCTCCCAATGATCCACAGTGACCGGGCAGGTCACCAGCGTTTCGGTGTTCAACATCGAATCCGCCCGCCCCTCTGGATCATACAGATAGGCCATACCACCTGTCATACCCGCGCCAAAGTTGGCACCGATGCTGCCAAGGATCACGGCAACACCACCGGTCATATATTCACACCCGTTGCTGCCGCAGCCTTCGATCACGACATGCGCGCCCGAGTTGCGAACGGCAAAACGTTCACCGGCGCGACCCGCTGCGAACAAGAACCCTTTGGTCGCACCGTATAGAACGGTGTTCCCAATAATGGTGTTCTCAGCCGCTGTGATCGTGCTGGCCATCGACGGGCGCACAACGATTGTACCCCCCGACAGCCCCTTGCCGACATAGTCATTGGCATCGCCGGACACTTCCAGTTTCAGACCCGGTGCAGCAAATGCGCCAAGGCTTTGACCGGCAGAGCCTGTCAGCTTCACCGTCAGGTGATCAGGTTGCAGCTGGTTGTTCATGCCAAAGCGGCGAATGATATGGCTGGATGTCCGCGTGCCAACGGTACGGTGCGTGTTTTGCACCGCATAGCTTAGCTGCATCTTTTCCCCTTCTTCAAGGAACCGCGCGGCGTCGCGCACGATCTCTGCATCCAGCGTATCCAGCACAGCATTGCGTGGCTTGTTGCGGTCATAAACGATCTCGGACGCGCCATCGACGGTGATCAACAGCGGGTTAAGGTCCAGATCATCCAAGTGTGCAGAGCCACGGCTGACCTGCGCCAGCAGATCGGCACGACCAATCACGTCATCAAGGCTGCGCGCGCCGATGGACGCCAGCAATTCGCGCACTTCGGTGGCGTAGAAGGTGATGAGGTTTACGACCTTATCCGCATTGCCGGTGAACTTGCCGCGCAGCGCCTCGTCTTGGGTACAGACGCCCACGGGGCAGGTGTTCGATTGGCACTGACGTACCATGATACAGCCCATGGCGATCAGCGCAGCAGTGCCGATGCCGTATTCTTCGGCCCCCATCATCGCCGCCATGACAATGTCGCGACCCGTGCGCAAACCGCCATCGGTGCGCAGGGTGACACGGTCGCGCAGGTGGTTCATCGACAAAACCTGATGCGCTTCGGTCAGGCCCATTTCCCACGGCAAACCCGCATATTTGATCGAGGTCGCAGGCGATGCGCCAGTCCCGCCATTATGGCCAGAAATCAGGATGATGTCCGCCTTGGCCTTGGCCACACCTGCGGCAATCGTGCCAACACCGGAGGATGCCACCAGTTTCACGGTGACCTTACAACGCGGGTTGATCTGCTTGAGGTCATAGATCAGCTGCGCAAGGTCTTCGATCGAATAGATATCGTGGTGCGGCGGCGGGGAAATCAGCGTCACACCCTTGGTCGAATGGCGCAGACGGGCGATCAGGTCGGTGACCTTCATCCCCGGCAGCTGGCCACCTTCGCCGGGCTTGGCGCCTTGGGCGACCTTGATCTCAAGCTCTTCGCACTGGTTTAGGTATTCTGCTGTCACGCCGAAACGGCCTGATGCCACCTGTTTGATCTTGGCCGACGGATTATCGCCGTTGGATTCAGGTACAAAATGCGCAGGATCTTCGCCGCCCTCGCCGGAATCCGACTTGGCCCCGATACGGTTCATCGCGACGTTCAATGTCTTGTGCGCCTCTGGCGACAGGGCACCCAGCGACATGCCCGGGGTCACGAAACGCTTGCGGATCGCGGTGATGCTTTCGACCTCTTCAATCGGGATCGCCGCACCGAGCGGCTTGATATCCAGCAAGTCACGCAGATGGATCGGTGGGTTGCTTTGCATCTTGGCGCTGTACTGTTTCCACATCTGATAAGACGCTTTGTTGCACGCCATTTGCAACATGTGCATTGACGACGCTTCCCATGCGTGGGTCTCGCCCGATGTACGTGCCTTGTAGAAGCCACCGATGGGCAGCACGGCGCCGTCACCTTGCCAGCCACGGGCATGAACGGCTTCAGCTTTGCGCTGAATACCTGTGGTACCGATGCCGCTGATACGGCTGGTCATACCGGGGAAATATTCGGCACACATTGCACGGCTTAGGCCAACAGCCTCAAAGTTCAGACCGCCGCGATAGGACGACACGACGGAAATGCCCATCTTGGCCATGATCTTGAGCAGCCCTTGGTCAATCGCCTCGCGGTAGCGGGCCATTGCTGTGGTCAGGTTCACGTCCAGCAGGCCACGCTCGATACGGTCAGCCAGCGAATCTTCGGCAAGATAGGCGTTCACCACGGTCGCACCACAGCCGATCAGAACAGCAAAGTAATGCGGATCAACGCATTCCGCCGATCGCACGTTCAGCGATGTAAATGTACGCAAACCCTTGCGGGTCAACTGGCTGTGTACGGCTGAGGTCGCCAGAATCATCGGCATGGCCACGCGGCCCTCGCCGCTGAACTGATCGGTCAGCACGATGTGCCCTGCACCGGAACGCACGGCGTCTTCTGCCTCGTCGCGAATACGGGCCAAACCTGCGCTTAGGTTGCTGCCTCCGGGTTCAAAGGTACAGTCGATGGTGACGGAATCCGCGTTGAATTCCCCCATCAGCTGATCGAATTGCGCGTTAGCAAGGAACGGGCTGTCCAGCACCAGAATTTCAGTCTGGGCGCTGGATTCATCCAACACGTTTTTCAGGTTACCAAAGCGTGTTTTCAGGCTCATCACCCGGAATTCACGCAAGCTGTCGATCGGCGGGTTGGTGACCTGGCTAAAGTTCTGACGGAAGAAATGGCTCAGCGGGCGGTACTGGTTTGACAAAACCGCAGACGGGGTATCGTCGCCCATGGAGGCCAACGGCTCTTTGCCATCTTCGGCCATCGGGGCAAGGATCTGCTCAAGGTCTTCGATGGTATAGCCTGCGGCCACCTGACGACGGCGCAGTTCATTGCCTTCGAACAATGGCTTTTCGTCAATGTCAGCCAGCGCTTCGTCAAGTTCGTTGATCTTGCCGACCCATTCGCCAAACGGACGGGACGCCGCCAGTTTGTCTTTGATCTCGGTATCGCCGAACATCTTGCCTTCTTCGATGTCCACAGCCAGCAATTGACCGGGGCCAAGCGCGCCTTTGTGCACGACATTCGCCTCATCCTGCGGGACCATCCCGGCCTCGGACCCGGCAATCAGCATGCCATCGGCGGTAACAACATAGCGCATCGGGCGCAGGCCGTTGCGGTCAAGACCGGCACAGACCCAACGGCCATCGGTCATGGCAAGGGCAGCAGGGCCGTCCCATGGTTCCATCACCGAGTTGCAATAAGAATACATGTCGCGCCATGCTTCGGGCAGTTCAACCGCTTGCTTGGACCATGATTCAGGCACCAACATGGTTTTTGCCATCGGCGCGTTGCGCCCTGCACGGACCAGAACCTCGAACACCGCGTCCAAAGCAGCCGAGTCAGACGACCCCGCAGCGACGATTGGTTTGATGTCTTCGGCCATGTCGCCGAATGTGCCAGACGCCATGCGGATTTCGTGCGACTTCATCCAGTTCAGGTTACCCTTAAGGGTGTTGATCTCGCCGTTATGGGCCAACATGCGGAAGGGCTGTGCCAGCCACCATTGTGGGAAAGTGTTGGTGGAATAACGCTGGTGATAGATCGCAAAGGCGGATTCAAAGCGGTCATCCATCAGATCGGGGTAGAAGGTGGCCACATCCTGGGCCAGCATCATGCCTTTGTAGATGATCGACCGGCAGGACATCGACGCGATATACAGCGTTGGCACCTGCGCGGCGAGCGCGGCCTTTTCGATCCGGCGGCGGATCACATACAGCTCACGCTCGAATGTTTCTTCGTCCACGCCCTTGGCGTTCGAGATCAGAATTTGTTCAATCTCGGGACGGGTCGCGTTGGCCTTTTCACCCAGCACCGAGATGTCGACCGGCACGTGGCGCCAGCCGTAAATGTAGTACCCCATACGCAAGACTTCGGTCTCGACGATGGTCCGGCAGGTTTCCTGCGCGGCAAAGTTGGTGCGCGGCAGGAATACCTGACCAACGGCAATCAGTTCACCTTCGCGAGGGCTGTGACCCGTGCGACGCACCTGATCATAGAAAAAGTTAACTGGGATTTGCACGTGGATACCCGCGCCATCGCCGGTTTTACCGTCGGCATCGACAGCACCACGGTGCCAGATCGCCTTGAGCGCCTTGATCCCCGACAAAACCACATCGCGGCTGCACGAACCGTCAATGTTTACAACCAGGCCAACACCACAGGAAGAATGCTCTTCTTCCTCGGAATACAGACCGTTCTCGGCCATATATGCGCGTTTCGCTTCTTCGCGGGCCACCCAGGCGTCATCATACTTGGTCATTGGGCTTCTCCTTCATCGGGCGCAAACAGCGCGAGAGTTTGTTTTCTAGTCAGTTTCTGATGATCACCAGCAAGGGCGTATCCCTGTGGGCAGACATCAGTATAATATTCTATCGCCAAAGTGGCACCGCCTGCGTTTTCAAACAGGCCAGCGGCCAGGTTGCGCGAATTGTCGTGGATCAACCCGTACCAAAGCGTCGATCCGCAATCCTCGCAAAAGGCGCGTTGTGCCCAATCCGAGGATTTGAAGACTTTGACAGGGCCATTCATAACAATGCTGTCCTGATCCGCGCGGATGTTCACAAAAACCGAAGACGTATGTTGCTGACACATGGTGCAATGACAGGCCCGCAAAATGGGGTCAGACGCGGTCGCTGTGACCGTGACTGCACCGCATAAGCAGCGGCCTGACAATTCCAATGGTGTCTTATCTTCGTTCAATCTGTGCTTCCTAGTCTGGTGGCGATTGGTCGCTTATTCGGCCGCGACAGCGGTCATCGCGCCCATCTTCTCGAGGATCGCCTGCGCGCAATCGCGCCCGTCCTTGATCGCCCATACAACCAGTGACGCACCGCGTACGATGTCACCCACGGCATAGACACCATCAAGTTCGGTTGCACCCGTAATGTAATCGGCCTTGATCGTGCCCCAGCGGTTCACGGGCAGTTCCGGCGTGTTCCAAAGCGTTGGCAGATCTTCAGGCTCAAAGCCAAGCGCCATGATGACCAGATCGGCCTCTTCTACGTAGTCAGCCCCCTCGATCACCTCGGGTGCCTGACGGCCTGTGGCATCCGGCGCACCAAGACGCATCTTTTGCACCATGACGCCGGTCACTGGATCGCCGACAAAACCTTTGGGCGCGGAAAGCCATTCGAAGACCACGCCTTCTTCCTCGGCGTTTTGTACTTCGCGCTGGCTGCCCGGCATGTTGGCGCGGTCACGGCGGTACAGACATTTCACCGATGTAGCACCCTGACGGATAGATGTGCGCACACAGTCCATCGCCGTATCGCCGCCGCCGATGACAACGACCTTTTTGCCATGGGCATTGAAACGACCGGATTCAAATTCCTCGACCGTGTCACCAAAGCTTTTGCGGTTGCTGACGGTCAGGAAATCAATCGCGCGCTCAAGCCCGACGCCGCCCACACCGGGGGCCTGAATTTCACGGGTTTTATAAACGCCGGTCGCGACGATCACCGCGTCATGCTTGGCCCGAATATCGGCAAAGCTGATGTCGACGCCGACATCGCAGTTCAGTTCAAACTTGACCCCACCTTGGGCAAGCTGGTCGTTGCGGCGCATCACCACGTCTTTTTCCAGTTTAAAGCCGGGGATACCGTAGGTCAGCAACCCGCCCGCGCGGTCGTAGCGGTCGTAGATGGTGACCTGAACGCCCTGACGGCGCAGCACGTCGGCAGCAGCCAAACCACCGGGGCCCGCGCCGATGATACCAACGGATTCGGAACGCTCGGCCCGGGGTGAGATCGGCTGAACCCAGCCTTTTTCCCACGCGGTGTCGGTGATGTATTTTTCGACCGACCCGATTGTCACGGTGCCATGGCCGGATTGTTCAATCACGCAATTGCCTTCGCACAAGCGATCCTGCGGGCAGATGCGGCCGCAAATCTCGGGGAAAGTATTGGTGGCTTGCGACACTTCATACGCTTCCTTCAGGCGGCCTTCGGCGGTCAGGCGCAGCCAGTCGGGGATGTTATTGTGCAACGGACAGTGGGTCTGACAATAGGGAACGCCGCATTGGCTGCAACGGCTGGACTGCTCTTTCGCTTTCTCATCCGCGTATTCGGCATAGATTTCGTTGAAATCTTCACGGCGCAGATTCGGGAGCCTTTTTTCAGGCATGTCCCGTGAAACCGTTATAAACTTGAGCATGGGCTGCTTGGCCATGGTTGAAATCTCCGCCAGAAAAACTGTGTTAACCTCCCTTACACAGGTGGTGAAAGATAATAAAGGCAGTATTGTTGACCTTTATGTAAATAATTTTGGTGGGTCAGGGTGCGCACCGTAAATTTCGCCACAAATTAGGTCCGATTCGGATTTAAATATAGTGCTTTGCATTCGTTGTGGTGGGTTTATACCTCATGCAAACCATAAAAACCGCAGGCCAAGACAATGACTTTGTTTCAACTTTTGCTCGTCGCAATCATTCAGGGCCTGACGGAATTTCTGCCGGTTTCATCGTCAGGTCATCTCATTCTGCTTCCCTTCGTAACAGGTGGCCCCGATCAAGGGCTGGCAATTGATGTTGCGGTTCACGTTGGCACCTTACTGGCAGTCATCATTTATTTCCGGGCCGAAGTCGCCGAAGCCACCCTTGGCCTTGGCCGCCTGCTGCGGGGCAAAGTCGACACCCCCGGTGCGCGCACCGCGCTTTTGCTGATCCTCGCGACCATTCCAGTTTTGGTGGTGGGGCTGCTGTTCAAACTGCTGGGCATCGATGAAATGCTACGGTCAGTCGCCGTGATTGGTTGGACCATGTTGATCTTTGGCCTTCTCTTGTATTGGGCTGACAAAACGGGCGGCAAATCACGCGATGCCGGTGATTGGCAAATGAAGGATGCAGTCTGGATGGGTCTTGCCCAAGCCGTTGCGCTGATCCCCGGAACGTCCCGCTCGGGCATCACGATTACGGCAGCGCGCAAGCTGGGCTATGACCGCACAAGCGCTGCCACGCTGTCGATGCTCATGTCGATCCCGACGATCCTTGCATCTGGTGCCTTGCTGTCTCTGGACGTCATAGGTGAGGCCAACTGGCAACTAGCCAAAGACGCATCAATTGCTGCCGCATTCGCCTTTGTCGCGGCATTGTTGGCGCTGGTATTTATGATGCGCCTGCTGCGCAGCGTCAGTTTTACACCCTATGTGATTTACCGCATCATTTTGGGGATTGCGCTGCTGACCTACGCCTATTCATAAATGCAAAAAGGCCCGCCAGTTTCGGCAGGGCCTTTTCCACAAAAATAAGTTAATTAGCTGCGCAGATCCTTGGCCGAGGCCATGATGTCATCATATTGACCCGCAGGGCGGAAGCGCCACAGATAATCCGGCAGAACCGATGACATCGACACAGGAGTAATACAAAGCGTATCAAAGCCTTTAGCACCCTCTGCGACCACATTATCATTGCCCAGATTTTTGACCTGATCACGGGTCACCACGCCATTTTTGACCAAGCCCAGCGTAACCGACTGCAAAAGATCAAAGGCGAATGCCATAATCTTGGCCACGAACATCGGGACCGCCAATACCAAACGGCGGCGATGTACAACATCCAGCATCCGCTTCATCAGGGCGCGAAAACTCTCCACATCCGGGCCGCCAAGTTCGTAAGCGCCTGCCGGCGCATCACCAAGCACGCCCATCTCAGCCGCGCGCGCGACATCATCCACATATACCGGCTGAAAGAGCGTATCCGCGCCGATCACGGGCACAACTGGGCTAAGCCGTGTCATACCCGCAAACCGGTTAAAGAATTCATCCTCCGGCCCGAACACGATCGAGGGACGCAAAATAACGGCATCAGGTACGTGCTTTAATACAGCCGCCTCGCCCATCGCCTTGGTCTGCGCGTATTCGCTTGCCGATTCAGTATCCGCGCCAATCGCCGAGACATGAACCAACCGGTTGATACCCTCCGCGGCCGCAATTCGTGCAATCCGTTCGGCACCATCCGATTGAATTGCCTCAAAGGTGCTTTTACCCGTTTCGGCCAGAATACCCACGCAATTCACAACAGCATCGGCCCCCTGCATTGCGGCACGCACCGACGCATCGTCACGAATGTTGCAGAAAACAGGCTCAACCTGACCGACGGCACCATATGGGCGCACGAAAATAGCCTCATTCGGGCGGCGTACCGCAACACGAACACGCCATCCTGCCTTGGCCATACGGCGCACAATGTAACGCCCCACAAACCCCGAGCCACCATAGATCGTGACCAGCTTTGACATGATGATGCTCCTGTCCAGAAAATATGATCGATAGATACAGTTTTGCCAGTTTGGGAACAAGCTTCAAATCAGACCAGTTTGATCGAACTGGTTAAGACCATACACCAGCGTTTGCCGCGCATGGCAACTAGATCAAAGAATGTCAGCGAATCCAATTGACACCTACGCCCCGCACGATTAGAGCAGCCTTCACAACCCCCCTGTGCCCAGGTGGCGGAATGGTAGACGCGCTAGCTTCAGGTGCTAGTACTGGCAACGGTGTGGAGGTTCGAGTCCTCTTCTGGGCACCAATTTTTCCAAATAATTTATTATAACATTATCTGGAATTGTAATTTCCTCATCCACCTTTAAATCCCCCTTTCAGACATCATTCTAAAGATGCCGCCAAGAGTAAGGATCGGGCACGATCTTTGGCTTTGTGCAACAAAGCCGGACTGCAGGGTCGCGAGCTTCCCTCAAATGCCTGAGCATATCTCTCATTCTTCGGTTGTAGTGCCTGCGCCGGACGTTCGTTTTTCCCAGTACTCTTTCGCGGTGTGCCGGTTTGCATCCAGCATCTTTTCCATTTCGCGCTTGGCGTCGGCACCGCTTCGGTCACGGATAGCCTCTGCAACACGGGTGTGGCCTTCTCTTGAAACGGGTGTGCCATTGTCGGTTTGAACGCCGTATTCGTAAGAAATTCGTAGAATACCTATGATGATGGGCCGCAGCTGGCGCATCATCCGGTTACCGGTCGCATCAAGAATTGTGCAATGGAACAGGCAGTCGGCCGCGTAAAGTTCGGTCACATCCATGCTGCCGGGCGACATGGCGTCGGCGGCTTTTAATATCTCGCCCACCTGTTCAGGTGTTGCACGTTCAGCGGCAAGTTCGGCAGCGGCCGGTTCAATGATGCATCGCAGCTCGGTGGTTTCGACAAACATTCTGCCGATGCCGCTCTGGGCGACGTTGTGCCACGAAATAACGTCAGCATCCAACAGGCTCCATTCACTGACCGGGCGCACGCGGGTGCCGTAGCGGCGCGCCGTGCGAACCATTCCCTTGCCGGATAGCACCTTAATTGCGTCACGGATGGTGTTCCGGCTGAAGCCTAATGCATCAGCCAGATCTGATTCCATCGGCATAGGTTCACCCTCTGGATAGTCACCGTTAACGATTGCACGGCCCAGTTTTTCAACAGCCTCTTTGGCAACGCCGGTCGGCAAAGACGATCCCGCATCCAGTGGCGTTGTAAAGTTAAGCCCACGTGCAGCAACATTTTTTATCATCCGAGCTTTCCTTTTCCGTCGACATATCCACAAATTCTAGATGGTATCTAGACTCTAGATGGTATCTATGATAGCAAATCTTAAGCTAAAGTAAAAATCCGCCGTTTCAATCTTCGATACCTTGGTTTTGACGGGCGCAAAAGGGACACAACAGATTTGATGCACCGGAGTAAGCCAGCATTACTATCCAAGCCGTGTCTGGTGTCTGTCTGATGAAAATCACAGCAATCAGAACCGTTATCGTCAATGCATTCATCCGCAATTGGGTCTTTGTAAAAGTCGAAACCGATCAGCCCGGTCTGTGGGGATGGGGCGAAGCGACGCTGGAATGGAAGACCCGCGCCGTGACTGGGTGTATTGAAGATCTCGCGCCTTTTCTGGTGGGGCAGGATCCGCTGCGCATTGATCATCTGGTCAACAGGATGTCGCGGTTCAGCTTCTGGAATCTTGGCGCAATCGGGATGAGTGCGGCGTCAGGGATCGAAATGGCGCTGTGGGATATCAAAGGTAAATCCCTTGGTGTTCCGGTTTGGCAATTGCTGGGCGGACGGGTGCGCGACAACGTGCGGGTTTATACGCACCCGTTGCGTGGTGATTTAAAGCGGCTGGTGCCAAGCAGTGACATATCTGCGGTCTGTGACGACATCCAAGCGACTGTCGAAATGGGGTACAACGCCGTTAAGGTCGGTCTGGTGCCCTACACGGGCTATGACGCGCCGCTAAAGGACGTCCGCCATGTGGCCAAGCTTGCGGAAGCGATCCGCGAGAGGGTCGGCGATGACGTCGATATTATGACGGATTTCCACGGTCGCCCCGAAAGTTTGGCGGCCGCAAAGGCCTATATTGACGTTATTGCCCCGATCAATCCGATGTTCATCGAAGAGCCGCTCCAACCGGGCAATGCACAGGCTATGGCAGAGCTGGGACGCAGGGTTGATTGCCCGCTCGCGACGGGAGAACGGCTTTTTGAAGCTGCGCAGTTTTCAGAACTTGCCGAACTGGGGGCTGTGACGTTTGCGCAGCCCGATCTGGCGCATTGCATGGGCTTTTCCGGTGGTCGAAAGATTGCCGCGATCACACAGGCCCGGGGCATCGGGGTTTGTCCGCATAATCCTATGGGTCCCGTGGCCAGCGCCGTTGCACTGCAGTTTGACGCGGCGACGACCAACTTTGTCATTCAGGAAGAATGCGTCGGCGTTGTGCCATGGTTCGAGGACATCTGCGCGACCTATCCGATCAAGCTAACAAATGGTGCTTGGGATATTCCCGATGCGCCCGGGTCAGGTATCGAAATTGACGAAAGAGAGGCGGCAAAACATCCGTTTAAGCCAGAACATATACTGGCAATGGATGCGATCTTGGAGGACGGAACTATCGCCAATTGGTGACTCACGCGGCTGCGCATTCACATGCTTAGGCCGGGTGAAAACGACAAGACGAATAACAAGGGAGAGAGAGAAGATGAAAGCTACGACATTACTTAAAGGCTCTGCGGCGGCACTTTTGTTGTGCGGCACTTCGCTTAGCGCTGAAGAACTGACAATCTGGACGATCAACTACACATCTGACCGGCAAGTGTCCGCACTGACAGCGGCCGAGGCCGAGTTCGAGGCGCTGATGCCCGGCGTGGACGTGGAAATTGTGATGCGCGGCACCGACGAACACAAAACCGCGCTGCGGGTCGCTGCCGGGTCCGATACTGGTCCGGATATCTATGCCTACTGGGCCGGTCTGGGCCTTGGCGGGGAATATGTGCAGGCCGGGCTTAGCACCGATCTGTCGCCATACTATGAAAGCTACGGGTGGTCTGACCGCCTGACAGCCCCATCGCAGGCGTTCTCCGAAAGCTTCGCAGAAGGCAAACACGGCATCCCGTTCCGGTTCTCGGGCGAGGCTGTCTATTACAACAAAGAGCTGTTTGCGAAGGCGGGCATCGAGTCTGAGCCGCAAACCTATGAGGAACTGAAGGAAGCCGCGGTTGCATTGAAAGCAGCGGGCATTCCGGCATTTACCTTTGGCGGCACGGTCAACTGGCACGTCATGCGTCTTATGGACGTTATTTTGGAAACCACCTGTGGTGTAGACAAACATGACGCCCTGATGGCGATGGAACTGGATTGGGCAACAGAGCCTTGCGCCCTCGAAGCATTTACCGAGATGAAATGGTGGACGGATGATCATTTCCTGAAACCGTTCATGGGCATCGATAACCGTCAGTCGACTACGTTGTGGTTTGCCAACCGGGCCGCGATGATGCTGGAAGGCGACTGGCACGTTCCGACCATTGACGAAAATGCCGACATGGAAAACTTTGGCCTGTTCCCATTCCCAACCGGCACCGGGCGTTTGTATGGTTTTGCCGAATACATGTATGTTTCGACAAAATCGGACCAAGCAGATCTGGCGGCAAAGTTCCTTGATATGTTCACATCGGACGAATTCCAGACGGCCCACTTGGGTGCGTTCGGGGCGCTTTCTGTGAACAAGAACGTCAAGCAGGGTGACGATGCGCTGGCATTGCACCGTGAATGGCTGGAGGTGTTTGCCCAAGCCGAAGGAACCTTCGTTAACGGTGACCAAGCGTTCCCATTGGATGTCACGACGGAATACTTCCGTGTGATCAATGAACTCGCCTCTGGCGATCTGGAGCCGCAGGCCGCAGCCGACGCAATGGCTGGGTTCATCTCAAACCACTAAGGTTTGAGCGGGGTTCGCAGGATGGCAATACGACCATTTTGCGGACCCAATTACGATTATTGGCAGTCGTTCTGAGAGATATAAAATGACGTTGATTTCACGGTTCCGGAGCCCTCGCACCCAAGGGATTTTGCTTTTGACCCCCGCGCTTGGGGTCTACGCGATGTTTGCCATATGGCCGATGATTGACGTGCTTATCCTTAGTTTTCAGGACTGGAACGGGATCACCGAAAACCGCGAGTGGGTCGGGCTGCGCAACTATTACCATATCCTTTATAACGACCCTGTGTTCTGGGTCGCGTTCAAGAACACGTTTATCTGGACCGTTCTTTCGGTGGTTATTCCCCCCTTGCTTGGCCTTGGATTGGCCCTAGGGCTCAACCAGAAACTGATCCTGCGCGCGCCATTGCGGGCGATCTATTATCTGCCCGTGATCATCGCACCGATCGCGGTGGCGACGATGTGGCGCTGGATGTATGATCCGTTCTTTGGCCTGTTTGCCCAGTTACTTGCAGATTTAGGGCTGTCATCCTGGGCGGTTGATTGGCTAGGTGATCGAGATGTGGCGCTGTATTCTATTTTCGTGGCTTACGTCTGGCAGAACGTCGGGTTTTCGATGGTGTTGTTTTTGGCCGGCTTGCAAAGCGTGGATAGTTCGCTGATCGACGCGGCGCATATTGACGGCGCGAACCGGCGGCAGGTTTTCAAGAATGTCACGCTGCCAGCACTGCGGCCGACAATTACCATTGTGCTGGTCTTGTCGACGATCTCATCGCTGAAAGCCTTTGACATTATCTATGGCATGACAGGCGGCGGACCGGCGCAATCTACGCAGATGCTGGCGCTCTGGGCCTTTACGCAATCAATGGAAATTTTCGATTACGGCCGTGGGTCCGCAGTGTCGGTGGTGCTTCTATTGCTGACGCTGGCCGTCGTGATCCCCTACATGCGCTGGTCACAAAAACAAGAAAGTGATGCGCAATGATCGCCCCCGCACTGAACATGAAGCGGCGCGATCCGGTGCTGATCGGCCTCTGGATATCCTTGGCGCTGGTGGCACTGGTCTGGCTGACCCCCGTTGTCTTTATCACCTTCACAGCGTTGAAATCCGAGGCCGAGATATTCAGCACAGCGGCGTTTTCCGTGCCATCCGCAATCGAATGGTCAAACTTTGGCGTCGCATGGATCAAGGGCAATTTCAGCCAGACGTTTTTCAACAGTACGGTGATCACGCTGGTCAAGGTGCCGCTGGGACTGCTGATCTCGGCGATGGCGGCCTACGCCTTGGCGCAAATCAAGCTGGGATGGAACAAGGCGCTGCTATTGTTCGTTCTTTTCGGGGCGATGTTGCCGTTTCAGGTGATGCTGGCACCGCTGTTCAACCTTGTGAACTCGCTTGATCTGATCGACACATATCCCGGTGTGATCCTGCCCTATCTGGCATTTGGCGTCCCGTATCAGGTCTTTATCTTGCACAGCTTTTTTAGGGCCGTCCCCAAAGAGCTAACAGAGGCTGCGTTGATCGATGGGGCTACGCATTTCACGATCTTCCGGCGCATATTCCTGCCGGTTTCACTGCCGGTACTGGCGGCATTGCTGATCCTAGATTTTGTGTCCACGTGGAACGAATTCGCCATGGCGCTGGTGTTGTTGCAGGACAAAAACATGTGGACGCTTCCCTTGGGGTTGATGTCCTTCCAAGGGCAGTTTTCAAGCAATTATGGTGAGTTAAACGCAGCGATCGTGATGACGGTTCTTCCTGCGACACTCGTTTACCTCATCTTCCAACGATACTTTGTCAGCGGGCTGACATCCGGCGCGGTTAAAGGCTGACCCATGCAATTCAACACATACGACACGCGAAAGAGGGCGTAGAAAATGGCAACACTAGACATAGATGGCCTGCACAAGAGCTATGGCGGGCTTGAGGTTGTTCATGACGTGAGCATGGCGTTTGACCATGGTGAGTTCATTATCCTTGTCGGCCCGTCAGGATGTGGGAAATCAACCATGCTGCGGATGATTGCAGGGCTTGAGGACATCACCGCCGGCACCATTTCAATCGGCGGCCAAGTGGTTAACGACCTGTCCCCCAAGGAACGCAACATCGCGATGGTGTTTCAGAACTACGCTTTGTATCCGCAAATGACCGTGGCCCAGAACATGGGATTCTCACTCGAGCTCAATAAGATGAGCAAAGCGGAGATCGCGGTTAAGGTCGAAGAAACCGCCGAAACGCTTGGGTTAACGCCGCTGCTGGATCGCAAGCCCTCGCAGCTGTCTGGCGGGCAACGCCAGCGGGTCGCGATGGGGCGGGCCATTGTGCGTGATCCGGATGTGTTCTTGTTCGATGAACCACTGTCCAACCTCGATGCAAACCTGCGGGTCAAAATGCGCGCTGAGATCAAGGCGCTGCATCAACGTCTGGGATCGACAATCGTATATGTCACCCACGATCAAATCGAAGCCATGACGATGGCGGACCGGATTGTTGTGCTGCGGGCCGGGAAGGTCGAACAGATCGGATCCCCGCTTGAGCTTTATGATAATCCGGTGAACCTGTTTGTGGCCGGGTTTTTGGGCTCACCCGCGATGAATTTCTTGCAAGGTCATCTCGCGCAGGATGGATCGTCTTCCTTGACCCTTGGTAATGGTGCCACGGTGGAGCTTGCCGTGCGCCCCGACAGTGCAGCCGAAGCGCCCGTTACCTTGGGCGTACGCCCTCAAGACATAGAGATCGATCCAGAAAACGGCACGCCCGGAACCATCAAGCTGATCGAACCGACAGGCGCGGACACCCATGTTCTGGTCGATGTCGCCGGCCACGAAGTGACCTGCGTTTTGGCACAACGTGTCGCAATGTCCGTCGGAGACGAAATCCGGATCTCGTTCAAAACACCGAACGCACATTTCTTTGATGCGGTGACCGAGGCCCGACTGCCAACATCTAACCCAACCGAAAGGAGTCTAAAATGAACGCCACGACACAGGTCGCTAAATGGGACATTTTTGAATTTGAAGCCAAGGCAGATGTCCCCGGCAATCCTTATTTGGATACAGAAATCTGGGGGGTCTTTTCGCAAGGAAACCGTCAAATTCGGGTGCCGGGTTTTTATGATGGAGACGGTAGTTTCAAGGTGCGATTCAGCCCCGACCAGACGGGAAACTGGTCCGTTACAACGCAATCCGATGTCGCCGATCTAGACGGTAAAACCGCAAATTTTACAGTGACCGAGGCCCGCGAAGGCGTGCATGGCCCCGTGGGTGTCCGAAATAAATTTCACTTTGCCTATGCCGATGGCACGCCCTATGCGCCGTTTACCACCACCTGCTACGCATGGACCCACCAACCGGTTGAGATGCAAGAACAGACATTGAAATCTTTGGAATGCGGTGCGTTCAACAAGATGCGGATGTGCGTGTTTCCAAAGCATTACCCCTACAACCAGAACGATCCGCTGCATGATGTATATGCCGTCAAGCCGGATGGAAAATATGACCCTGACCAACCCAACTTCGAAGCCTTCCAACACTTTGAAAACCAGATCGCGCGGTTGGGCGCATTGGGGATCGAAGCCGATGTGATTATTTTCCATCCCTATGATCGCTGGGGCCATTGTCGCTGGACCGAAGAACAAGACTACCGCTACTTGCGCTATCTTGTGGCACGGATTGCGGCTTATCGGAACGTCTGGTGGTCACTGGCGAATGAATACGACTTTATGCTCGATGTGAAACCGATGTCGCGCTGGCACAGGTTCTTTTCGATCATCGAAGAAGGGGACCCTTCGCGTCATCCCAAATCCATCCACCAAGGCTATATCGAAAACAGCTACGACCACCGCAAGCCTTGGGTGGCGCATGCGTCCATCCAGCATTTTCAAACCACGGACACTGCAAAATGGCGAGCCGATTATGGCAAACCAATCGTGAATGACGAAATGCATTACGAGGGCGATATCGTCCAGTGTTGGGGCAGCATTACAGCTGAAACATTGGTGCATCGGTTCTGGATGACGGTGATGAAGGGCGGTTATGCAGGGCACGGCGAAACCTATTCGCACCCGCAAGATCTGCTATGGTGGGCCAAGGGCGGCGAGCTGCGCGGCCAAAGTGCCGAGCGCATCGCATTCCTGCGCGGTATTGTTGAGGAAGACGCGACGAACGGCCTGACCCCATTCGAGGAAATCGACGGGCTGCAAGCATGGCCCAGCCTGGGTGCTGCACGCGATGGTGATGTGACATATATCTACCTCGCCGAGCATCGCCCGCTGACCTGGACGCTCGGCTTGCCACAAGACGACGGCACCAATTGGGAGGTCGATATAATCGATACGTGGAACATGACCATCACACCTGCCAAACGGGTTGAGGCGCATGTGCCCGTCGCGATCAAACACGCCGAGAAAACGGTTGGCGGCAAGGCAGACGCGGGCTTTGGTGTCGAACTGCCTGGCAAGCCAAACCTCTGTGTGCGGGTGCGGCGGAAACGGGCCTAAGACAAAACACCAGTTCGATAGGGTGCCGGCCGCAAATCCGGCATCCTAGAATTACGATCCGTGTTGAATGCCTGTTTCCACCTTGTCACGCTTACTTACTTGGCTTGAAATGTTTGGCTTCCAACCCGTCAGCGATTGCTAACCTGTTCCATGCGTTTATCGCCGCGATTTGAAAGCAGATGACGGATAGCTCTTGTGCGTCAAAGTGTTTTTTGGCTTCAGCTACAGCGTGGGACAGCTCATTTGAATCGTCTAGGCCGGTCATTTTCTTCGCAAGAACGAGTGCAGCTAGGGTGCGGGCAGAAAACCGTTGGCTTGGATCTGCTCGTTTCAGCGCATCAATCTCCGCCTCAGAAACGCCTTGCGAACTGCTGAGCGCGCTATGCATTGCGACACAGAATCCGCATGAGTTGAGGGCGGAACAATATAGTCGCACAATTTCCAGCAATCGCGGGGATACGCTTTGGCTTCCAGTGGTGGATCCCACCGAAGCCAACGCCGCTCGACCTTCCGGCCAGTTCGTGAAAACCCCGATTCTTGGCGATGCCAGATCGGTCACGCGGCATGCTCGACTTTGAATGCAGGATAACCGATCTGATGCAAAATGTCGTTCAAATCATAGCTAAAACGCTCGCCAGACAACAGTCCGTCCCGGAACTGAACCACGACAGTGAACCTGAACCGGATCGGCAGGCCGGTCGCAGGAATGCCGAGGAACGATCCCTTGTGAGTGCCAACAAAATCGGCTTCCCCAATGGCCATATCATCATTAACCCAATGCAGGCTGGCATTTTCAGTTTGCACGCCAAAGGCATTCCACCACAATTCATAGTGCTTGCGAGCGTTTTGCCGACCTTCTAGCCGCAGACCAACGGGCTGATCTTCGAAAACAGCTTCCGGGTGGATCGTGGCCAAGGTCCCAGCCATATCATGGGCGTCTTCTGCCCTCGTGTGAAGGAGAAGGCATTTTGCATTTTCTGATCGTGTCGACATTTCGTTCCTATCTTGTGTTGGTTGCAATCCAGCTTGCGGTTGCTGCCTGATGTTTTGGGTCTACTGCTTGTGCTGATTTTTTGACCAAGTCTTCGAGGGAAACTTGGCGCAAGGTTTCACGCCACGCCTGAGTTGCCGTGTCCATGACGGCAGCAACAGTACACCGCGACGTGAAATGCCCCGAAACATTCGCACAAACCCCATCGCGCCGGATTTCGCGGCAGTGAAATTCAGGAACAATCCCGTCTAACGCGGCGACAATGTCCAGTGTCGAGATCTGACTTGGCGGACGCGCAAGCTTGTATCCGCCATTGCGCCCAGCTGACGCGATCACAAGGCCAGCAGCCGTTAACTTCTGCATAAGTTTTGCCACGCCACCGGCAGACAATGCATGAAACTCAGCAAGCTTGGTTGCAGGTAGTTCGATATTTTTTGGCCCACACGCCAACAATAACATTAGGTGAAGCGCGGACTCTGCGGTTGTATCTTTTCTCATAATACGAAATTTAGATTCGTATTAAATATTTGTCAACAATCGCCTTCGCCGCACCTAAGAAAGACGTACCTATTGTCGGGCAATGTGTTCGAAACGGGCGTTCTTGAGAGTGGCTCCAACGGCGACTTTGTCCGCCTTGCGACTTTCGCATGCGTCGGCAGCAATGTCTGCCAGCATACCCGAAAACGAAATGAAGCCGTAAGAAACAGATAGCCTATATAAGTATCTCTTAAAGCAGGGAATTTGGCGCAATCTGATACAATAATTCCATGGTCTTTCTGGCCACCATAATTCAACAAAAACCCTCTAGCCTTATATGTTCCAAATGGCTTTCATCCAAAGCGCCCAGCGGTCTATCGCAACCATTCAGATCAGGCTTCCGGGCTGATGCCGGCGTTGTCCAGCAGTGCTGCCACCGACGAAAACGCCTCTCCGGGGGTGGTTTGCTCTGATTTGCGTTGCGTCAGGAAAGCCTCGCAGGGGCCGGCAAAGGCAATTGCACGGTCCAATTCTGGGTTGCTGCCGCTGCGATAGGCACCGATGCGGATCAGCTCCTCCATATCGGCATGAGCAGCCAGCGCCCGGTGCGCTGCGCTCAGCAGGGTAAATTCCAGATCGCTGTGACAGTCAGGCAGAGTCCGAGACACGCTGGACAAAAGATCGATCGCCGGATAGCGGCCCTTTTCCGCGATGCGCCGATCCAAAACGATATGACCGTCCGTGATCCCGCGTACGGCATCGGCAATCGGATCGTTCATGTCGTCGCCATCCACCAGCACCGTGAAGATCGCAGTAATGTCGCCTTTGCCTTCGGGCCCAGGCCCGGCGCGTTCTAGCATCTGGGGCAATTCGGAAAATACGGTCGGTGGATAACCCTTTGCCGTTGGTGGCTCGCGCGAGGCAAGGCCGATCTCGCGCTGCGCCATGGCGAAACGTGTGACGCTATCCATAAGCAGCAGCACATGTTGCCCCTGATCGCGGTAATATTCGGCAACCGCCATCGCAGTCCAGGCTGCCTGGCGCCGCGTGAGGGGCGGTTCGTCCCCTGTCGCCACGACCAGAACGGCCTTTTTCATTCCCTCTGGCCCCAAATCAGACGCGATGAAGTCCTGCACCTCGCGGCCACGCTCGCCGACCAAGGCCATCACCACCACGTCGCATTCGGTGTGGCGGGCCAGCATCGCCATCAAGGTTGACTTACCAACGCCCGACCCGGCAAAGATGCCCAGCCGCTGACCCCGACACAGCGGCGTAAAGACATCGAGCGCGCGCACATGAGTGGCCAGTTTCGGCCCGATCCGCTTGCGGTCAAAGGCACCGGGCGGCGACCCGCGCAAGGGGCGCGCTATGCTACCCTCGGGCAAATGCCCCTTGCCATCCAGTGGCTTGGCAGATGCGTTGATCACCCGACCTTTCCAGCTTTCGTCCGGGCGGATCACATCGCCGCTGGTTTCAACTTCGACGCGGTCCCCCGCCGCCACACCGCGCCACGATCCGAACGGCAACAGCTCGGTGCCTTGCGCGCTTAGACCCACGACCTCGGCGTGAACAGGCCGATCCGCACCATAAACAATGCAACGATCCCCGATACCAAGCACCCGTTCCAGCCCGACCGCCGTCAGCGTAATACCCGTGATCGCGCGAACTTCACCGGTGATTTGGGCGTCACCTGCGTTCCGCGCAAAGCTTGTCAGCTCAGAAAAGATGGTTTGCATGGATAATTTCCTCTTTGAGAGAAGCTTATTATTTACTATACAAGAATTAACTAGGGGGTAGTAAAAAAATGAACTTGTCTAATCTTTCTATCTTTGGCCTAGCTTCTGACCGGATGACATGGCTTGCGGCACGGCAACAGGTCACCTCGGAAAATATCGCAAACTCGGCCACGCCCAGCTTTCAGGCGCGCGATGTGACCTCGTTCCAATCGATGCTGGAAAACCGGACCTCCACCGATGCCGGGCTAGTCACGACCCATGCCAACCATATTTCCGGCAGATCCGTGAACGCCTCGGGCATCCGCGAAGTTACTGACAGCTCGGCAACGGCCGCGACGTTGGACGGGAACACTGTTAATCTGGAAGATCAGGCGATCCGATCCGCCGATATCAGCGATCAGTACAGAATGGCCGCACAGCTCTACCGCAAGAGCTATGATCTTCTGACAATGGCAGTCACAGGCAGCAGGTAAGGAAAACTCATGGATCCTCTTCAGTCTATCGCCCGTATCGCAGCCAGCGGCATGACCGCGCAAACGGCCCGCCTGCGGGTGATCTCGGAAAACGTTGCAAATGCTGAATCCACCGGCACAACCCCCGGAGCAGACCCGTTTCGCCGCAAGACCATCAGCTTTTCGGAACTGGTGGACCGTAACAACGGTGCCTCCTTGGTCGAAGTAGGCCGCATCGGGCGCGACCAATCTGATTTCCGGCTCGATTTCGACCCTTCGCACCCTGCTGCTGATGAAAACGGCTATGTGAAACAGTCAAATGTCGATCCGATCATCGAAATGGCAAACATGCGCGAAGCGTCGCGGAACTACGAAGCCAATATGAACATGTTCGAGGCCGGTCGCCGAATGCGTGGCCAAATGCTCGACCTGCTGAAGTGATATCAAAATGAGCGATCCCGCCTCTCTTATCTCCTCTGCCGCCGTTCGCGGTGCCTATCGCACGTCACAGTCTTTAACGGGCCAAAAGGGCGAAGGCGTTGCCGAAGAAGTCAGCGCAAGCAGCTTTTCCAACATGGTGCGCAGCGCCTCGGAGGCCGCACTTGAAACCGTGCGCACAGGCGAGGCAACAGCGCAGGCCGGGTTGCGCGGAGAGGCGGACACGCAAAATGTGGTGGAAGCAATGCTGGCAATGGAATCCACCGTCAAAGTGGCCGTTTCGGTGCGCGACCGCTTTGTCGAAGCCTATCAGGAAATCTTGCGGATGCCGATCTAGGGTATGACAGAAATCCAAGCCTATGAAGTAATCTCGGACACTGTATTGGCCGTGCTTCTGGCCTCTGGCCCCGTGCTGGGCGTTGCATTGATCATCGGCCTTGTGATCGCGTTCTTTCAGGCGTTGACGCAAATTCAGGAAATGACGCTGACGTTTGTGCCCAAAATCCTGATGATCTTTTTGACACTGCTGGTTGCGACCCCGTTCATGTATGCCACGCTCAAAAGCCTGTCGGACACGGTATTCGATCTCATCGGAAGCGGCGGGCTATGAAGCGGGCGCGGTCATTCACCTGTGCTGGGCTCTTGGCGCTGCTGCTGGGCAACGCGGCGGCGGCGGATGGCTGGGCGCGGTTTTATAGGTTGACCCCGAAACCCACGGTCGAATCCGCAATCTCAACCCGCCCCGCGCAGGGCGACGGCATGGGCATTTGCATTCGCGAAATTCTGGCCGCGCAAACCCGCCATGGCATTCCAGACAACTTGCTCTTGGCCATTGGATTGCAAGAAGCCGGCACCCGGCGAGGCGGTCACTTCACGGTCTGGCCTTTTGCGGTCAATGCCGCTGGTACGGGGCGGCTATTTGACACCCGCGCTGCCGCGGTTGAATGGGTCGCTTCGCAGCAGCGGGCTGGCGTCGCATCAATCGACGTTGGCTGCATGCAGATTAATCTGCGCTGGCATCCCGATGCCTTTGCCACTGCGGACCAAGGGTTCGATCCGCATGTAAACGTCGATTATGCGGCACGGTTTCTGAAACGGCTGTACAAGCGCACAGGCGATTGGATGCAGGCCGCAGGGGCATATCATTCCTTTGAACCGGAATACCGCGATGCCTATCTAAGCCGCTTACAAAAGAATATTTCGGCTGCGAATGTCGGGTTGCCCAGATTTGTCGCGCTTGCCAATGCCACGGGATCATATCACGATGTCCCACGTGCAGTAGTTCCCCGTGAGCCTGCGGGCCGCGTGACCGTGGCGCGGGGCACATGGGGCGCGCAGCTGGGCGGGGATGCTAATGCACGTAGTTCGCTTTATTCGGCGCAAGACATTCAACCGGTGTTGCCGCAATTCACCATCATGACGTCCGAGACAACCGGATGAGCGATACGCCCCCCTCCACGCTGCCGCGCCTTGCGCTGCTGCGCGCCAACAAAGATATCGGCTTTGCTGTTGGTATGGCGCTGGTGTTGGCCGTCCTGTTCCTGCCACTTCCCCCGATCCTACTGGATTTGGGGTTGGCGCTGTCGCTATCGCTGAGCGTGCTGATTTTCATGGTCGCGCTGTGGATTCCGTCGCCGTTGCAGTTCAACTCCTTTCCCACATTGCTGCTGGTTACCACCATGCTGCGGCTGTCGCTTAACGTGGCCTCGACACGGTTGATCCTTAGTCAGGGCCATACCGGTTTGCATGCTGCGGGCGATGTGATCCAAGGATTTTCCAAATTCATCGTCGCCAACAACTTCGTCATCGGGGTGGTGATTTTTGCCATCCTTATCGTGATCAACTTTGTGGTCATCACGAAAGGTTCGGGCCGGATCGCCGAGGTCGCGGCGCGGTTCTCGCTTGATGCGATGCCGGGCAAGCAGATGGCGATTGACGCCGATATGGGTGCCGGGCTGATCGACGAAGACGAGGCCCGCAAGCGTCGCAAAGAGCTGGAAGACGAAAGCGCGTTTTTCGGTGCCATGGACGGCGCGTCAAAGTTTGTGCGCGGCGATGCGGTGGCGGGGCTTATCATCACCTTGATCAACGTCATTGGCGGCATTCTGATCGGAGTTTTGCAACGGGGCATGTCGGTAAGCGATGCGGCCAGCGTCTTTACCTCTCTGACCATTGGCGACGGACTGGTCAGCCAAATTCCCGCACTTGTTGTGTCGCTTGCTGCCGGTCTGATCGTCACCAAGGGCGGAACACGCGGCGCGGCGAACGAGGTGGTTCTTGACCAGCTCTCAAACTTCCCCAAGGCGCTTTATATGGCGGCGATGCTGCTGTTTGGCATTGGTCTATTGCCCGGCTTTCCGCTGTTGGTCTTTGCCGCTCTTGCCGCCGCGATGAGCGTTCTGGGCTATTTCATCCAACGTACCGCCGCCGAAGCCGCCATCGAGAAAAGCCGCGTCGAGGCGCTGGAACAGCACCAAAAAGCGGCCCCAGATGTGGATGCCAACCCAATGCGACTGGACGACCTGCGGCTGGTCATGGGCGAAGGCTTGGTCGGTTTGGCGAACCGGCCTGACGCGGTGCTGCCAAGCAAGATAAAATCCCTGCGCAAACATTTCGCAGAAGAATACGGCTTTCCGATGCCGTCGGTCAGGATCAAGGATGATCCGGCGTTACCAATCAACAGTTACACATTTCAGGTGCACGGCGTCGATGTGGCCCGCGGTGATATCCGCGCAAACCAGATGATGGTGATCAATCCCGACGGTGCCGCACTGCACCTGCCGGGCGAGCAAACCCGCGAGCCGACATTCGGACTGGATGCCTTGTGGGTGGATCAAACTGTTGCCGGTCAGGCCGAAGCCAGCGGCTTCACCGTGGTTGACCCCGAAAGCGTCATCACCACGCACCTGACCGAAGTGGTCAAGGAAAACATGGCCGAACTGCTGACCTATGGCTGTGCGAAAGAGGCGATTGACGGGCTGGACCGCAGCTATCAAAAACTGGTGACAGACCTGCCTGTGCCCTCGCCGGCGATCATGGTGCAGCAAGTGTTGCAGGCATTGCTGCTTGAGCGCGTGTCTATTCGAAACCTGCCCCTGATCGTCGAAGCCATGGCCGAAGCCACGCGGCAAACCAGCAAGCCAGCCTTGATCCTTGAAACCGTGCGCCGCCGCCTGTCCAGCCAGATTTGCCAAGGGCTGGCCGATGATCAGGGGTTCGTGCCGGTCATCACCCTGTCGCCCGCCTGGGAGACCGAGTTTATCGAGGCAGTGAAAATCGTCGGTGACGACCGCACATTTGTGATGTCCCCGAAACGGGTGCAGGAATTCGTGCTGCAAGCCCGCCAACAAATCCAACGCTTTGCCAGCGATGACGCCTGGCCCGCGTTGATGGTTAACCCCGAGGCCCGAACCTATGTGCGGTCCATGCTGGAACGGGTCAGCCCGATGACGCCGGTTATTTCCAACGCCGAAGTGCACCGCAAAGTGTCACTGCGGACGGTCGCCACCATCGGAACCTAAGCTGTGGATCTCTCTGCCTTTATATCCGACGCACTGCTGGGGTATTTTGTGGTCTTCGCGCGGCTTGGGGGCGCTTTGCTGTTTATGCCCGCCTTTGGCGAACAAACGGTCCCCGTCCGCCAGCGGTTGCTTTTCGGCCTTGTCCTCAGCGCCGCACTGTACCCGGCCACCGGCGTGGGGCCGATCAGCGAAGACCGCCCGGCGGCCCTGCTGTTGATCTTTGGGGCTGAGGTCACCATCGGGTTGTGGATTGGTCTGGTGGCGAGAACATTGATGTCAGCCCTGCAATTTGCGGGCTATCAGGTGGCGCTGATGTCGGGGCTCGCCAACGCGCTTGCCCCCAATATCGGTGCGTTTGAAGGTGCGACGAGCATGGCGGCAATGCTGTTGGTCGGGGCGACCGCATTGATCTTTGCCACCGATCTGCACCATCTGATTATTGAATCGCTGCTGATGTCATATCAGCTGTTTCAGCCGGGCAGCTTCATGCTGTCTGATATGATGGATCAATACGCGCGTGCGGTTCAGTACAGCCTCTACCTTGGTCTGTCGATTGCCGGCCCTTTCTATGTGGCAGGGCTGGTGCTGAACGTTGGCATGGGGCTGGCAAACCGCATGATGGCAAGCCTGCAGGTCTTCTTTATCGCGCAGCCTTTGCTGATCGCTGCGGGCTTGGCTTTGATGGTGCTGGCCATTCCGACCATGATGCGCGGGTTCCTTGAACCCTTTGCGGAATGGCTGGCAACCTATGGGTTTTAGATAGATGTCGGAAGAAGACAAAAGCTCAAACACCGAAGAGCCAACGGAAAAGAAGTTACGGGACGCTCGCAAAAAAGGGGATGTGCCGCAATCACGTGAAACCGGCACCGCT
This sequence comes from Sulfitobacter marinus, assembly GCF_900116285.1. Taxonomy (GTDB): domain Bacteria; phylum Pseudomonadota; class Alphaproteobacteria; order Rhodobacterales; family Rhodobacteraceae; genus Sulfitobacter; species Sulfitobacter marinus. Next base: position 178,665 of record NZ_FPAJ01000005.1, read on the forward strand.
ATGGTGGTCTTTGCGCTGCTGATGATCCTCACCTTTGTGCTGCCAGAATCGGCCAGCCGCCTGATCGAGGCATTGCAAAGCCCCCTGCTAGGGGCTGGCGTCACCGTCATCGGCACCGGCGACACGGGCGTGATCGAGGCAGGCAATGTGATCAAAACGCTGGGGTTCACCCTGGGTCTGGCACTGATCCCGATCGCAGCCATCATGGTGATGGCCGCCCTGTTTGGCGTTATGGTCCAAGGCGACACTGTGGTCGCGGTTGAACGTATCAAACCAAAGCTGTCAAAGCTTAACCCGTTATCGGGGTTCAAACGGCTGTTTTCGGTCGATGCCTTTGTGGAATTCCTCAAGAACACGGGCAAAGTTCTAGTGATCGGTGCGCTCACCATTTGGGCCGTGATCGACGTGGCGCAACAGTTGGGGCAGGCCCAAGGGTTGGTGCCCGAAAGCCTGGCACAGATGACCCTGCATAAGGTGCGTTGGATTTTCATCGCTACAACTGTGTTTCTGGTTCCCATTGCGCTGGCTGACATCATCTGGAAACGCGCCCAGTGGAAGAAAAAACAAATGATGAGCCTGAAGCAAGTCCGCGACGAGCATAAAGACAGCGAAGGCGACCCGCATATTCGTGCCAGACGCGCCGATTTGCGTCGGGCACGCGCGCGCCAGCGCATTGCGCAAGCGGTCCCCACCGCCAGCGTTATTCTGACCAATCCGACACATTTCGCCGTGGCACTGAAATACGAGCAGGGGCAGGATGATGTCCCGGTCTGCGTGGCAAAAGGGGCCGACGTGATGGCACATCGCATCCGCGAACTGGCCCGCGAAAACGACATCCCGATGATCGAAAACCGTCCTCTCGCACGGGCGCTGCACGCGACCGTTGAGGTCGATCAACGTATCCCGATGGAACATTGGCAAGCGGTGGCGGAAATCATTGGCTTTGTGATGGACATGCGGCGGAATGTGCGGCGCAAGCCGCCAGAGGGGTCAAGCCTGCGCGAGGACTAGCATTTAGCGCAGACGCAACCCTTCAAGGTTTCTGTCAGCCGGTAGCTTGGACCGTTCAAGAATGATTTTGGTGATCAATCGCGCACGGACCAGACTAAAGGCCCCCATAATCTGGGCCGCATCGCGTTCGGGCATGGCCCCGATCACCTGAACGGCGGTTTCGACGTCAATTTCATCCATAATGCCCGCAGCCACCTGCGGTTTCATGTTGCGGTAAAGCTCCACCAGTTTGGTCATGTCCTGCGCGTTGGCATCTTGGATCAACTGCAACTGGGCACTGATTTCATCACGTACCTTGGCCAGGCGCAGCTGTTCGGCCTTCAGGCTTTCCTGCGCGAGGGTCAGGCGCGCTTCGCTATCTGCGACGGCCTGTCGCTGCTCGTTAAGAAGAGCGCGTTCTTCGGCGATCGCTTCGGCAATCACGTGACTGGGTTCGCACATCCCGCTGCTGCCGGGGGCCGTGGAATCATAGATCTTGGCCTGCGCAGGCGGGTCAATATCGAGAGACAAAGGCGCATTGCTGGCGGGGGTTTGTGCTGTCGCCGCCATCGGGAGCAGCCCAACGGACAGCTTCAACACCGCAGTCATGCCTAACCCCAGCACGATAAGTTTCGGCACTGAAAGCCAGCTCATCCCTTGCGTTCCTTGGTGACATCAAAAAACGTGCGGACCAGATCAGATTTCCCCGGCACCGAGGTTTGACCCCGAACCTGCTTTTTCACCTTAAGCGGCTCTTGCGTGGCCGGAGCCTTGGAAGTGTCTCGGCCTGCCATCGCGTGGCGGGTCTTTTTCACCGGCGGTTCGACACGGCGGTTGGTCGTGCTCAGGCTGCGCAGATCTTCGACCGATTTGGTGGATTGTTCCACAGCGCTGGAAAATGCACCAACCATCGGCCCCATTTCGCGCAGGGTCATCATCAGATTGCGCACGCGTCGATCCAAAATATAGGCATAGACCAGCGTGCCGATCAGCAACACAACGATAATGACATCAATCAAAGCTGGAAGCATCCGCGATCCCCTCTTCTTTATTCTTTGGTAGCAAAGAATGAATTACCCGCAGCGCCAATGCGCCATTGCTGCGTTGACCGAACGATGCCTCAAACATCGGCTTTGCGTTCACCATGCCCACCACAGGCGTGTCCAATGTCATCCCCAGATCAAGGATGTCACCCGGGTTCCAGTTCAGGACTTCGTGCAGCGGCACCGTCATCTCGCGCAGGACACCGGTGACCGTCACGGTGGTGCCCGATATTTGCGTGTTCATCTCGCGGCGCGAACTGCTGTCGCCACCCGACCGGCCACCGAGAAACGGTTGGGCCAGTTGTGCGCTGACTTCGTCCAGCGCGCCATAGGGCAGGATCAACGCCAAATGCCCGATGCGATCTTCAAAGTTCAGACGCAACCGGACACGCAGCGTTGCCGTGGTTGGCGGCACCAGCAATACCGACCTTGGGTTGGATTCCAGCGTGTGCGTCGTGAACGTGACCGGGCTAACTTCAGCAAAACAACTGCTTAGACCAGTTAAGCACAGATCAGCCAGACGGCGCCCCAGCTTTTGCTCAATCGCGGTTAGCCCGCGTGGTTTCCATTCATTGGGCGATGCCCGGCGCCCACCCAGCATGATCTCGAGCACCGAAAACAACAGATCGGGTTCAATGACGCAGGCCACCTGACTGTCCCAAGGATCGGCCGAAGCAATCGCAATAAGCGATGGCGTCTGGATCGTTTCCATCGCGTCCTCATAGGGCATGTAATCAAGCGATGTCAGTTCAATTTCAGGTGCGATGGTGCAATAAGATTTCAAATCCGGGATCAGCGCCAAAAGCAGCCGGTCGATGATGATCTCAAGAGTGGGCAGCCGCTCAAAGCTTTCACGCGCCTCGCGGATCATCGTTTCTTCTAGTGTTTCGTCCGGCCGGGTTGCTGTCATGCTCACTGAACCACCATATCTGCAATGAGAATTTCAACCGGGGCTTCGGTGTGGCCCACAGCGCGCGCGCGGCGCAGCAATTCGGTTTTGATCAGGGCCAACCCCTGACTGCCTTTCAAATCGCTGACATGCAGCTGGCGCAGAAAATCCTGAAACGTATCACGCAAATAAATCTCGCGGGCCAACAACCGGTCAGCCCCCTCACGGGTGTCATCATACACCATCAGCATGTTCAGCTTTAAAAACCGGCTTGAGTGACGCCCGTTTATCCCGGTGTCGGTGACGTTCACGATGATTTCTGGAAAAGGCATCACCGGCATATCCCCTGCATCAGCCTTGCGCGGCTGACCTGCTTCTGCGTCGCCCTGGCCTTGCGCGGCGCCCTGTTCCTCCGCGGGGGTATCTTGGCCCAATCCGACCATCGACAACATCTTGTCCGACCCCATGGCAAGCGTGACCCCGCCAACCCCTGCAAGGACGCACAGAAGAATGACTGCAACGATGACAAGAGTCTTTTTCACTTTCATAGCTTTGGCAAAGACCTGTACATTACTTGTAAAACAAGGATAGATAGATCTCAAAACAAGTTTTAATGCAACAGAAACATGTTTATTTATTTGATGATCAAGTATAAATCTATATGTACTTACCTTCTGCGGGTCATCCGAGGAAGTAGGACATCATACTGCCAAGCGAGGACATGTGCGTCAGATTGTCGATAACCTAAGAGATCTAGGCCCACGGAGATTGGCCCTGCTGGGCGGTATCGGTTTGGCCATTGTTGCGACCGTGTTCATCGGTGCCCGTACAATATTCGCGCCTGCCTTTGTCCCGCTTTACAGCCAGCTTAGCCCCGGCACCGCGTCGCAGATGATGCAATCGCTCGAGCAGGCCGGGCTTTCCGTCGATCTGTCGCGCAATGGCGATACGATTTCGGTCGCAGAAAGCGACATCGCGAGGGCGCGCATGGCTCTTGCCGATGCAGGATTGCCGGGCGAGGGCGTGCCGGGGTGGGAAATCTTCGACAACATGTCCGGGATGGGGATGAACTCCTTTATGCAAAAGGTGAACCGCCTGCGCGCGCTTGAGGGCGAATTGGCCCGTTCCATTCAAACCATCAATGGCATCACGGCCGCACGTGTTCATCTGGTCCTGCCGGAACGGGCTGCTTTTTCGCGGTCACGGCCAGAGGCCAGCGGATCGGTCATCGTCCGGTCGCAGGCCAACACCACCATGACCCGCAGGCAGGCGCAGGCCATTCAGGCGCTGGTCGCCTCGGCTGTGGCTGACCTTGATGCACAAGACGTCACCGTGCTTTCGGCCTCGGGCGAGACGATCCTAGCCAAGGAAGACGGCGGGACATCTGATTTCTCGTTGCAAAGCCAACGGGGCATGATCGAAGAGCAGTTGGCCCAAAAGGTAGAGGCCATCTTGAACGCCCGCGTCGGCCCCGGCAACACCCGTGTGCGGGTCAGCGTCGACCTGACAACAGAACGCGAAGTCCGCGTGTCGCGCAGCTTTGACCCCAACCAGCAGGTCGCCCGTTCGATCGAAACCCGCGTTCGCAACTCGAACGAAACGGACCCCGCAGAAGGCACCGTGGACGTGGCCAACAACATCCCAGACGAGTTGCGCGAAGACGGCCCCGGGGCTGGCGGGCAATCCACCCGCAGTGAAAACGACGAAGTCATCAACTATGAAATCGGGTCGGTCCAAAGCGAAGTGGTCCGCGAACCCGGTGATATCGAAAGGATATCCGTCGCCGTCTTGGTCAATGGCAGCTACGGCACCCTGCCCGACGGCACTGAGGGTTACATCGAACGTTCCCAAGAAGAAATGCAGCGCCTGAAGCAATTGGTCAGCACCGCCATCGGCTTTGACGAGACGCGCGGCGATCAGGTTCAGGTCGATACCCTGCAATTTCTGGATTTCGATGCCGAGTTCAACACCCCCGTGGGGCGCAGTATCATGGCTATTCTGGCGGATAATACCATGTCGATCCTGCGCGCAGTCTTTGGGCTGGCCTTGGTTTCTATCATCATGGTGCTCGGGGCCAAACCCTTGCGCATGGTTCTTGATGCCGCAACGCTTACCCCGGCTTTGGCGGGGGCTGGCGCGGATGCTGCGTTGCTTACCGGGCCAGAGCCCAAACAACGCGCCCTGCCCAACCAAAATGCGCCGCAACAACTGGGAACGCAATCCGCCGGGCAGACCGGCACCTTGCTAGGCCCAGACGAAGAAGCGCCCCGTGAAATGGTCCAGCTTGCATCGGTCGATGGTGCGGTGCGTCACAGCCAGATCAAGGCCGTCGCGGCCTTGGCCGAAAACAACGAAGACGAAGCCTTGCGCGTGCTGGGTGAATGGTTGGCCGAAAGGGAAGACAAATGATCAGCAGATTGAACCTGCGCAATTTTGATGACGACGGCTCCAGCACGGCCGGTGACCCCGATGCCGCGACCAACGAAGAAATCGAAGCGCGGATTGCGAAGGCTCATAAACAGGGCCACATCGAAGGATACCTGACCGGTGCCGACGCCGGGCGTGCTGAGATGGCCAAGACGATGGAAAAGGCACAGACCGAAATGGTCGAAATGCTGGCGCAGGAACTGGCCCGCCTTGCCATCGCCGCCGAACAACGACACGAGGCGCTGGTGGCACAGGTCGTCGGCTTTACGCTTCAGACCTGCGAGATCATCTTTCCCGAGATCATCGAACGCATGTCCGCCGAACGGGTCAGGAAAACGGCTATGCGGTCGCTTAAGATGGCCATCGGATCAAGCCGCATTCGGGTCCGGCTGTCACCTGACACGCTGGCCGAGATCGGGCCGGAACTGCGTATGCAGGCCGCACAACATCAATGTGATCATGCGCTGGAGCTGCAGGCCGATCCTGAACTGCATGCAGGCGATGCCCGAATGGAATGGGACCACGGCGGTCTCGATTACGGTTTCCAGAAAATCTGCGACCGGCTTTTGGCCGAACTTCGCGATACTCATCAACGGGCGATAAATGCCCAGAAGGATAAGGACGGACATGGACAAGCCTGACAAGCAAACCCCCAAAACCAACGCTGACGCCGATACGAAATCCCAAGCGTCACCCGAACTTGCCGATGCGCTTGGCCAGCCGGTTACGCCGGATCAAGACGCCGACAAAAGCGTGTTTCCCAATCTGGATCAACAAGACACGGAACAAGACGGGATTGACGCCGCGCAGCTTGGGAAGGGCGGCGCAGGCATCAACGCGATGCTGAACGTCGGGCTGGATGTCCAGGTCGTGCTGGGGCAGGCCCGCATGCCGATTTCGCGTCTGCTGGAACTGACGCGCGGGTCGATTGTGGAATTGAACCGCAAAATCGGTGCCCCCGTTGATCTGATGGTCAGTGACCGTTTGGTCGCGCGCGGCGATCTTGTCAAAGTCGGAGAGGACCGTCTAGGCGTGTCCCTGACCCAGATCGTTAAGGACTATGTCCCTGACTGATCTTGATCATCCGCAGCGCTTTGTGCCGGGCCGGCTTTTGCTGGCCGGACTGCTACTGTTTGCCAGTGCTGGCATAGCAGCCGCGCAGGATGGCGGTTTTTTGGGAACATTGTCCGATGTGGTCGGCAATGCAGCCCAAGGCAGCGACGAGAACGCCAATCTGTCAGGACGGATCGTACAGTTCATCGCCCTGATCACCGTGCTTAGCATCGCGCCGGGCCTGTTGGTTGTCATGACCAGCTTTACCCGGTTTGTGATCGTTCTTTCGATGCTGCGTTCGGCCTTGGGGTTGAACCAGACACCACCCAATATCGTGCTGACGTCACTTGCGCTGTTCATGACTTTTTTCGTGATGCAACCGGTGTTTGAGGACGCGTATGAAGGCGGCGTTGTCCCGCTGTTGAACAACACATTGGCCGAAGAACAGGCGATCGAGAGGATCGCGGACCCGTTCCGGGCTTTCATGTTCGTTAATACCCGGCCACAGGATTACGCATTGTTCCTTAACGTTTCCAAAACCGACGAAGAGGCCGCGCAATCCGAGCTTCCCGCCACTGCGCAAGAGGCAACCTTTGCCCATCTTGTACCGGCTTTCATGATCTCGGAGCTGCGCCGTGCCTTTACCATAGGTTTTCTGATTTACCTCCCCTTTGTCGCCATCGACCTGATTGTCGCGTCGGTCCTCATGAGCGCGGGGATGATGATGTTGCCGCCCGTGCTGATCTCGTTGCCCTTCAAGGTGATTTTCTTTGTGCTGATTGACGGTTGGTACATGCTTGCCGGGTCGCTGATTGAAAGTTACGTGCCGTTGGCCAGCGGATGACCTGCACCTGAAAAGGAGTGTTCCATGACCCCGACTACGCCTACCAAAGATCGCAGCGCCGCGATCATGCTAAAAAAGATGAAAGGCCCGACCAAAGCAGCCATTACTTTTTTATGCTTGGGCGAACAGGCCGGATCAAAATTGATGCAACAGCTTGGCAGTGCCGAAATCGAACGTATGACCGCCGCCATGAGCCAACTGGGGCCAATCCCGTCAGAGGTGGTCGAGGCTGTGCTGGGCGAATTCACAAAAAAGGTGATCAGCGGCACCAGCGCCGTCGTGGGGTCAATGTCGACAGCGGAATCCATGCTGCGTAAATTCCTGCCCGAGGACCAGGTGGCCGATATCCTGAACAATGTCCGCACCAACAAGCGCGAAGACGCCATGTGGCGCGGTTTTGGGGCACTGAACGAAACGGTCATCGCGAACTACCTGAAGGGCGAGCATGATCAAACGGCGGCGGCGATCCTGAACAACGTCGACACCGCAGTCGCAGCCAAGGTTCTGCCGCTTCTGGGGGCCGACCGCATGCATGACGTAGCAGAGCGCATGATCACCATGGAGGCTGTTCCCCTGCATATGATGCAGCAGATCGAGGAAACGCTGAAACTGGACATCATGTCGGACGCGATACACACCAGTTCGGCCGAAACACATCAGCGCATGGCCGATCTGTTCAACAAACTGGATGTTCAGGCCTTTGAACAACTGTCTGGTGCCCTGAACATACGTGTCCCTGAGGCGTTTCATGCCATCAAACAACGCATGTTTGTCTTTGACGATCTGATCAAGCTGAACATGCAGGACATTGCACAGGTGATGCGCGGGCTGGAAGGCGAAATCCTGCCCCTGGCCATGCGCGGCGCAAAGAAAGAACTGCGCGATCACCTGATGGAATGCCTGCCGCAGCGGTCACGCCAGATGTTGATGGATGAGATGGAGGCAGCCGGTCCAGTACGCGGACGCGATGTGCGTGCTGCTCAGGCGGAAATGGTGAACTATGCCAAGACTCTCGCCGATGAAGGCGAGATCGACTTGCCGTCCAATATTGACGACGATGACGAGCTGTTCGAATAACGGTTCAGGTTAGCTGTAGCTGCCAGAGCCATTTCGCACGATCGTCGGGATATCGATTGTGATAATGTTCAAATTGCCACCCTGCGACGACGACACCGCGCTTTGCATCAACGTTAAGGCAGCATTCGATTGCGAGGTGATCCCTTCAATCGCGTCGTATATGGCAGAGAAACGCGACACCAGCCTGTCGACCTCTGCCGGGTCTTTCAGCTTCTCGATGTCAAATTTCTGCGCGAATAGCTCTGCCTGACGGTCGATATCAACCTGAACAACCTCATCCGGCAGGCCAAGTGCGCGGCGCATGAACGTGCCTAGGTCTTCGTCTTTCAGCACATCGAACCATGTATTGATCTCAGACGCTTTGGCCTTGAATTCAAGCGCGATACCAGCCCCGGTGTTATCTTCGGCGGCGCTGTTTAGCACCAGACGTTCTTTGAACCTTGTGATCATCTCGGCCTGCCAGTCCGGATCGTCAAAATTCGCGCTTGCCCCGCCATCGGGGGCGAACCCAAGCGTGTCGTACATCTCACGGATTTTGGGATCGGTCAGGCGGTTGACCAAGGATGTGCGGTCTGAGACGTCGCTTTCCAACGCCTTGCGCACCAAAGCCTTGCCAAAAATCTGGTCCTCAAGATCAAAGGCGCGCATCACAAAGGTATAGACCTCGGTATCCGCAATCAGCTCCTTGGCCGATCCAATAGAGCCGATACGTTCGCTGAACGCAGCGACTTGCCGGGCGTTCAGGGCATTGCTTGCCACCAGATCAAGCTGCTTGTCGCGGGTCGCGTCAAACAGTTTGACGGCCAGCTGCGTGCCCATCCCGCCAAGTGATATCACACGTGCACCATTTCCTGAGGGGGCGGACGCTTGATCGGACTGATTTGCATCAGCTCGGCCTCGTACTTCAACACACCACGCAATTCGCTCATCGCTTTGTAGTAGTCTGACATGCTTACGTAGTTGGCGGCTTCCATGATGCGGATTCGCATTTCGGGGCCAAAACAACAGGCCAGTTCGGCAAGGCCCTGCTGTATCATTGTAAGCACCTGATCGCGGGTTTCTGGCCGGATCAAAGCGGTCTGCAACAGAAAGTAGACCTTGGAGACCGGGGTCGATTGCGCCTCGGGTTTTAGCAAGTCGGATTCGCGGACGATGTCGGCGCGGTTCTCGACTGTCAGCGCCTGACGGCGATCACCGTTCCGGATCACGCAGCCATTTACCACGACCCGTTCGCGCGGTTTCAGTGTTAGTTTCAGCATATTATACCTCCTGCACCGCAGTTGTGGCCGCCTGACCCGAAAGCCCCGCCACAATATTTGTGTTGATCTCAACCAGCCCGGCAACGCTGCCTTGCCCCGCCATCAAGCCCGATGTCTGACGATCAACCCAAAGCGCCAACGAGATCAGCGAGGCCTTGAGTGCGGCAGGCATCGTATTCTCGGGCTCGGCCAGATCATGGCGCAGGGTGGACCAAAAGCGCTGGTTTTCGTACAGGCTGTCGCGCAACCCTTCGGAAAGGATCGCCAGACGATCCGCCGGACTGTCACTTGCGTCAAATGCCTTGCCTTTTTCGGCTAGGTCATGTGTCACGCGCGACAGAATCCGACGTTCGATCTGCCGGGGCGTCTCGCTTTCCCGGATGGTCTTCTTATATGCGGCCAAGCTCATGTGGTTGCCTCTTTTACTGTATTTCCTGCTCGTCTTGCCCCCATCCGGAGGCATATCTCACCTGTTGTTATTACGGCCTATTTGAAGAGGCTCAGGATGTTCTGTGGTGATTGGTTCGCAATAGACAACGATTGCGTGGAAAGCTGCTGCTGCACCTGAAGCGATTGCAGGCGCGCGGCTTCTTCTTCCATATCGGCATCGATCATCGAACCAACGCCCGCATCCAAGCGGTCGGTCAATTCATTGAGAAAGTTCTGCTGAGTCTCGATGGATTTTTCGGCGATACCAAGGTCCGTCGCCCCATTGATCACGTCAGTCAGATACCCTTCGGCGGTTGTCAGAGCGATTTCCAGATCGGCCGCGGTGGTCGTGTTATCAATCGCAATTGCAGCAAAGTTGATTTGCACAGCCTCAAGATCCACCGAATTGAACTCAATGGTCGTGGTTGACAGCGCACCGCCAGAACGGCTGACGCCCGAAACGACTTCTTTTGCACCAGCACCAGCAGCCGAAATCAGATTTTCGCCGTTAAACGAAGACTGTTCAATCGCCGTTTGCATCTGCGCGGCAAGAGAGCTTAGTTCTTTCTGGACATCCAGCTGATCGACGCCTTCGGTCTGGGCAAAGGCCAGACGATCCACAAATTGTTGCGCGAGATCAACCATGGTTTCCGCACCAAGGCGGGCAGTCGAGACCGAATTTTTCGCCAGTGTCAGACCCTCGTAAACGGCTTTGTTCATGCCGCTTTCAGATTCCATCGTCGTCGAGATCGAGAAATACGAAGCGTTGTCCTTGGCTGAGTTCACCTTCATCCCGGTGGAAATCCGGTTTTGGGTTTCGCTAAGCTGATCGTTAATTCCGCGCAATGTCGAAAGAGCGTGCATTGCCGATGTATTCGTTAAAATTGAGGACATGTGGTCTCCGTACTGTTCTAGTTTCGTTCAAGTCGTCTTCTGACAACCGCAAGCCATAGTCCGTCCTAGTTTGGTCGAGTTCCGGCCCCAAATTTTCATCCGGGGCCGGAAGAGTTTTTACTACCTAGGTTACCATTAACGGAACAAGCTCAGGATGTTCTGTGGAGCTTGGTTTGCGATTGACAAAGATTGTGTGGAAAGCTGCTGCTGCACCTGGAGGGACTGCAAGCGTGCCGCTTCTTGTTCCATATCGGCGTCAACCATCGAGCCAACACCCACGTCGAGACGGTCGCCCAGCTCGCTCAGGAATGTTTGCTGAGTTTCAACCTGCTTTTCCGCGATACCAAGATCTGTTGCAGCATCTGTCACAGCCGAAAGAAACCCTTCGGCGTTTGTCAGTGCCAATTCCAAATCCGCTGCGGTCGTGGTGTTATCGATCGCAACCGCGGCAAAGCTCGTTTGTACGGCTTCAAGATCTGTCGAGGTGAACGAGATCTTGGTTGTCGACAATGCAGCGCCTGAACGGCTTACACCTGAAACAACGTCTTTTGCACCTGCACCAGCAGCCGAAATCAGGTTTTCACCGTTAAAGGAAGACTGGTTGATCGCGGTCGCCATTTGCGCAGCCAAGGATGTAAGTTCTTTTTGAACATCTGCTTGGTCAACGCCTTCGGTCTGAGCAAATGCCAGACGGTCGACGAATTGCTGCGACAAATCAACCATGGTTTCCGCGCCAAGACGTGCGGTTGAGATCGAGTTTTTGGTCAGTGTCAGACCTTCGTTTACAGCTTTATTCATGCCGCCTTCTGATTTCATCGTGGTAGAGATCGAGAAATAAGAAGCGTTATCCTTGGCGGAGTTAACCTTCATACCGGTGGAGATACGGTTTTGGGTTTCGCTAAGGTTATTGTTCACGCTCCGAAGAGTGGAGAGTGCGTTCATTGCGGAGCTGTTTGTGAGGATTGAGGACATGTGTATTCCTGACTATTCTTAGTACGTCATGTCGTCATTCTGACAACTGCGGGGGTTGCCCGCGTAAACTGTTGTTATGCGCAAATCTGTCAACATTGAGGCAAATCAAAAGCTTTTGTCCACAGATGGAGAGGGTGTTGCGCGGTTGACACGCTTCGCGCCTTCACGGCCGTAAAGGCCTGCAAGACTATGGCGTTCCCGCGTGTCGGTAACTTCTTGGATCACTTCCGCTGTCGCGCGTTGTGCCTGTTGCAAATGCTGCTGGTCCCGCAGGATCAGCTCTTTCAGACCGCTCAGTTGCTCTTTGCTGACGGCTTCGGGGTTCTCTTGCAATTGTTTCTCCAGAACCGCGCTTAGGCGTGCTTTTTCCCCCGAATATTCAACCAGTTGAGAAAACTGTCCGCCCTCAATCGCTGCAATTTCCTTGCGCAGCAAGTTACCCAATGCATCAACTGCGGCCAGCGCTTGTCGTTGATTGTTCATAGGTCTTGCCCCGTCTGGTAACGCTGGATTGCGGCGTCGATCCCTTTGGCAATGCCTGTTGAATTCTGCTCTGCAATGCTGCGGCCGATGGCGTCAGACAGGAAGCTGCGCCAGGTCTCTTCCGCGTGGCCACCGCCGAAATCTCCGATGTTCACCGTAGACAACATTTCATCAACCATCTGGCCCAAAAACATGGCTTCGAAATCCGTCGATGATTGTGACGGTGCCTGCCGGTTCCGGGCAGCAGTCGTATCGGCGGAAGAGGAAGTCGCGATAGCGGAAAGGGGAGGGAGTTCCATGCAAATACCTCCTAAATAATCTCAAGATCGGCATGCAAAGCACCTGCCGCCTTGATCGCCTGAAGGATCGAAATCGTCTCGGTCGCGCCGACGCCAATGGCGTTCAACCCGTCGACCAGACGTTGCAAACTGACCGATCCATCAATGACAGCAAACTGCGCATCGCGTTTTTCAACTTCGACGGTTGAATTGGGGACAATCACAGTGGTCCCGCCGATGGACAGCGCTTCGGGCTGACTGACGTCGAAATCATCGCGCACGGTGACCGTCAGACCACCCTGGCTGACCGCGACCCGGTCAATCCGCACGTCGGCCCCGATGACGATGGTCCCGGATCGCGCGTCGATCACAACCTTGGCGACCTGATCGGGTTCGACCAGTAGCGGTTCGATATCGGCCATCAGGTCGAACAGCGAAACCTTCCCGCCTTCTTCAATGGCAATTGTGCGTGGATCCAGCGCGGTTGCAATGGGGCCAATTGCATCGTTGATGGCCTTCTCAACCCGTTTGGCCGTGACAAAATCAGGATTGCGCAGCGCCAAAAGAACACGGCCCATATCTTTAAAGGCAAAGGGTACCTCGCGTTCGACAATGGCTCCGTTATCAATCCGGGCCCCCGTTGGAACGCCCTCAACAATAGATGCATTCAGACCCTGCGCCGCATAGCCTGCCACTGCAATCGGTCCTTGCGCGACGGCGTAGATCTCTCCGTCGGCGGCGGAAAGCGGGGTCACAATCAGGGTGCCGCCCCGCAGCGAAGATGAATCGCCCAAGGATGACACGACCACGTCGATGGTGCTGCCTGCACGTGCAAAGGCAGGCAATGAGGCCGTCACCATGACCGCAGCGGTATTTGCAGTGCGCATCTGTTCTTCGCTCAGATTGCCGATACCCAGCCGTTCAAGCATGCCCTCAATGGCGTTTTGCGTAAAAGGCGCGTTGCGCAGTGAATCTCCGGTACCGTTCAACCCGACGACCAAACCATAGCCGACCAGGTGGTTGGACCGGACGCCCTCGACCGTGACAATATCCTTGATCCGTACCTGCGCGCTGGCGGGCGCACAAAGGCCGAACATCAGGCCGACCAGTAGGGATTTGAGGATGATATTCATGGTCTGCGTTGCCGGCCTACATAAAGTTCAGAAATGACAGGTTTGAAAGCCGCGCAGTCACCGCGTAGCTGGATTCAAGCTGTGTTTGCAGTTGGGTTAGACGCGTCGCCGCATCATATTGGTCCGCCCCTTCCAGCAACAACCGTTCGCCATTCAGAAAACCGGCCCGGCTTTCTTGGGCAGCAACAGTGTCGGCCAGACGGGTACGTTTCAATCCGGTGTTCGTCTCAAGCTCCGTCAACCCGCTTAACCCGCTGGTGATCGCGTTGCGTGCTTCACTTGCCCATGCCTCGCGGGCGACGGGATCGGTGATCTGATTGACGTCGACAGCGCTAAGCATCGCCAGACCGCGCATAAGATCACGTATCGCCGGATTATTTGCCTGCGCCGTTTGGGCAATCGTTTCCGTCTCAGAAATCCTTGCCGTCAGCGGCGGGTTCAGCAGACCGCCCCCATCCAGCGCCGGGGTACCATTGTAAAAGCTGGTCTCGAAATTGCGCGCCGGGTCACCTGCGTTTTGATCACTGAAAATGTCGCTCAGCGCATCTATCGCAACCTGCACGTCGGCCGGCGTATTCAGCCCGCCATTTACCACATCATCTACGATCTCCGACGGCGACAAGCCTGTATTAGGGTGGGGCATGTCCCATCCCTGCAAGGGCTTTGTGTCGCTTGAGGTGCCTGACATCAGATACCCCGAGCTGTCGCTAACCCCGCTACGTTCGATCAATGTGTCGATTGCAGCGCGCGCCGCCTGCGATAGTTGTGCAGATGTTTGACCCGCCGAGGATTGTGCCAGAAACGACTGCTCCAATACATCTTGGCCGGCATCGCGGATCGCGCCAAGAGATGTCTCTACCGCAAGAAACCGGCGGTCGAGCAGCGCGTTCGATGCCAGAAAACCATCGTTGCGCGTGATCTGCATGCGGATTGCGATGGCATCGGCAGATTTATGACCAAGCGCGTCATAGGGCTTGGCCTTCAAACCTGTTGTCACCTCATAGGACGTATCCGAGATTTGTGCGGCCAGACGGCTTGTGGTTTCGCGCTGACGCAGGCTTTGCAGCGCCGTCGATACTGTGCGGGATATTTCAGTCATCTACCGCCCTCACACCGCATTCAACAAACTGTCAATCATATCGGTCAGACTGCTAAGCACCTGAGAGTTCGCACCGTAGGCCTGTTCAATCTCCAGCAGTTTTTGCAGCTCGGTGTCCACGTTCACACCCTCAACATTACTGCGGCCATCCTCGTATGATACCAGCCGGATATTGGCGGTTTGCGCGCGGGCATCGGCAGTCACGCGGGTATTATGGTGATGGCCAACCAGCTCGGCGGCGTAATCACCCAACCGCAGGTTCGTCCCCAGCCCCGCCGCGACATCCATCGCTTGGCTTTCGTCAAAGATGCCGATCAGCGCATTGATCTGGTCAGTGGCCCCAGGCGCGCCGGGTGCCACAGCGCCCACGCCATCACGCAACCGCCACAGCGCGCCACCTTGTTCGGGCTGCACACTTGCGTTGACCGTTAAACGGCCCGCCAACCCGTCAATATTTGCCGGATTAAAGGCCGCACCAGCGTCGGTAAACAGGCCCGGGTCCCCCGGTGCGACCGTCGCGTCCGCAGCCTCAAAGCTTTGGACCAGACCGCGCGCCAGCTCGTCCAACTGAAGGTTCATTTGCGGAATAACCGACGACAGCATATCGCTCAGCGCGGCAAGCCGCCCAGATGTGAACCCTCGCCCGCCTGCCTGACCGGGCGTGATATCAACACCGTCCGCAAACAGTGCGCCGGTTTGCCCGTTGGCCGTAAGCAAGGACGCCTCATCGCCCTGCACCAACTCGGTGCCACCGGATGTGTGCAGGGTCAACGTGCCATCTGCCTCCCACCGGGTTTGAAAATCCAAATGCTCGCCCAAGGCATCCAGCCGCCGGTTCATCTCATCCATCAAGCCACCAGCGCCCGATATGTCTGTGCTCGCGCCGCTTAGCTGCTTGTTCAACGCGGCGATACCGGACAGGGCATCATTCACCTGCGCCACGCCTGTTTCAAAACTGTCCGATGCCTGTGCGCGGCTGCGCTCAAGCGCACTGGCCACGCTGTTCAGGCTGGTCACCAGACTATTGGCGCGCTTTAGCACATCTCCCTGTACAGAGGCATCCGAAGGATTGTTGGCCAAAAGGTCGAGCCCAACCTGAAAATCTGCCATACGGGCGGCGGGCGATACCTCGTCCCCCGGCTGGCCCAACGTCAACAGATACCCGCCCAGTATTTCTCCGGTGACCTTGGCGCTGCCCAGCTCTGCGCTTGCACCCCGCGTCATACCCGCAAGCCGCTCGTCGATCTGCCGCACCATGCGCAATTCCACCACGCTGCCTTGGACCCCGCCGCCGCTGACCTGCACACCCTCGCGGCGGACATATCCTGCCGTCTGCGCATTCGCGATATTGCCCGCAACCAAGCTGGCCCGCCCTCCGGTAGAGTGCAGGCCGCTGCGCGCGATAGTGTATGCGGACGAGATGCTCATTCAGCGCTCCGGGTCAGCGTTTGATACGGAGGGTTTCATCCAGCATCTCATCGCTGGTCGTGATGATCTTGGCGTTTGAGGCATAAGCCCGCTGCGTTTGGATCAAATCCGTAAGCTCTTGGGCGATATCCACATTGGATCCCTCAAGCACGCCGCTCACCACGGCACCTGTTCCATTGGTCATTGCCGCATTCATACTGACAGCACCTGAACCGCGGGTGGCGACATAGGCGTTACCCGCAACCGAACGCAGTTGATCAGGGTTGGTGACATTCGCCAGTGGAACCTCAAAGATGGCGCGCCGTGCGCCATTGCTGAACACCCCATACAGCACGCCCGACTCGGTCATCTCGGCGCGTACCAAACTGCCGGTTTCTGTACCGTCACCGCTATAGCTCGGCGGTGTATAGTCACCAGAAAACTGCGTCATACCTTCAAAACTGTTCGGTGCACCAAGCGAGATCTCCAGCGCCTGCGGTATTGCACCGTTGTTTATGCTCAACGTGACAACACCGGTTGCGGGGTCAATGGGCAGGCCGGTCGACACATAGCTGGCCGGACTGCCGGCATTAGCACCACTGTCATTGAACGCGACGGTGGCAGTACCATAGTTCGTGCCAGCCGGATCGGTGATGCTAACCGTCCATTCGCTGCCCGTAGCACTGGGCTGCCAGGAAAGCGTCAACTCTTCGGCACCGCCAAGCTGGTTCACGTAGCGCAAGGTTGACGTGAAGGGATCGCCGGGCGTGGCAAGACCAGTTTCCTGCGCGGGAACATTACCGGCCATGATGACCTGCGTGCTTGGTGCCCCCTCCATCTGATAGGACGACACATTAACAGTCCGCAAATCACCGTAATCGCCGCCAGCAATCGCGCCGACTGTTCCTGCATCATCAACCGGAAAGCCGCTTAGGTAATACCCTGCCGTGTTTCGCAAATTGCCGTCTTGGTCGGGCGTAAAGGAACCGGCACGCGTCAGGTAATAATTCGATTCAACCGGATCATTCGGGGTCCGCGACACGATAAAGAAACCCCCACCTTCCACGGCCAGATCAGCTGCTCGGCCAGTATTTTGCAGGTTGCCATTTGCACTGATGCTGGCACGTACTTCGGTCAGTACACCGGCCTGCGAACTGCCTGTATTTTGCGTCACAAACTCAGAAAAGGTACGGCGATAACCGACCGTGCTGGCGTTTGCGATGTTGCTCGAAATATTTTCAACGCGGTTGGAATTGGCCTGCAATCCACTAACCCCGATCTGAAGGGCGCCAGTAATGCTCATACACTTATCCTGCTTCCGTTGGTATTTATTCTTGATTTTAACATGATTAATGCAATTATATAAACATAAATCAAGGATAAAATTATGTTTCCACCTAAATCAATTTTTATCCATGCCCGCACTGACTTCGTTTACGGCATCAAGAACGCGGTTGGCGCTTTCCACGCTTGAACGGATGGTGCCGGAGTTTAGATCGGCAGGCGGGGGTGTATGCGCCTCAAGCCGCGCGGCGATCTCGGCCCACCCAGGCATGTCCGACAGCGACGGAAACGCCGTCGCCGCCCGGCTGACAGTACTGGTATCGCCAAGCTCATAGGCAGCAAGCGTTAGACGGGTCGCGTCGGAAAAGCTGAATTGCGCGGGATAGGCATCCCACAGCTCAAGCAACGCCTGACGGGCCGCGGCCCAATTGCCGGTCTCGTATAACGCGACTGCCCTGGCGCGCCGCGAATCAATATCAAGCGCACGCCCATGCCACGTCGCCAATTCGTCAGATCGGCCAGCCAGGCTAAGCGCCCGTACCAACAAACGCTCTGTCTCCAGATCATCCCCCGGCCCCTGCGAAAAGCCGCCCAGCAAATCAACGGCCGCATCGCCCTGCCCCCCGGCAAGCAGGGCGCGGGCCTCGTCGTGCAACAGCTGCCGGATCATTTTGGGGTCAGGGGTGAACAGCTCCAACTCTTCAGCCGCTTGGGAAATCATGCGCAAGTTCCGAAACTCTCGCGCGGCAAGCGCGGTCATACCGGAGGCAAGCAATCTCTGCGGAAGGGCGACGGCGCTTTGCACAAAGGCATCATCATAACGCCATCCTGCCGCGATCGCGGCGTGCCCCTTTATGAACCCTGCCAGACCAAGATCACCAGCGGCCCCCGACTGATAGAAATCATCAATCGCCACTCTGGCACGCTCGCGCACAGCTTCGGCCTCTTTCGGCGATGTTGCATGGCTCAGCGATTGCCCCAATGCCCATAACCCTATCTGATGGTCGCCCAACTCCAAGGCATAGTCGGCCAGCAGCGCCACCCCCTCATTCGCAAACGCGTCGCCGCTCCACGCCCATCTGGCGGTTTTCAAAAGCGTCACTGCGTCCTCTAGGGGCAAGGTGTTGGTGCGCCGCCCCATTTGTATCAGGGCCAGCCGCGCCCGATGTGCATAGGCATCGCGTCCACGCGCAGCATGGGCATATCCATCATAGGCCATAAGAAAGTCACCTGATATTTCTGACGCGCGGGCAAGCAAGAACCGATAGGCCGCTGAATCGCGCAGCTCTACGTGATCGGGAAAGCGCGCGGCCAATGCCTCGGCCACGGTCCAGTTTTCCGCGATAAGGGCAGCCTCGAACAGATCGGGCAAGATCTCGGCCGTCATGGCCGGCGAAAGCCCCGACAAGGCGTTAACAGCAACCGGAAGCAACCTTGCGGACTCGCCCTCTTCGCCCAGCCGGGCAAATGCTGCGGTACGTAGCGCTTGCCCCTGCGCCCACCCGACAGAACGTGACACCGCCTGCCCCAACACGGCACGTTCCGCCATCAAATCAAGCGCGACTTGCAAGGTCCTGTGGCGCCGCAACTGTTCTGGCGATACTGTTTCCACATCAACCGCCGCAAGATAATCCGCCGCTTCGGGCCGCAACATCTTGGCCAGATGAAGCTCCGCCAGATCAAGATATACCCGTGTCTCTGCTTCGGCAGGTGGGATTGGGCTTTCATCCGATACAGATGGGATCAGCTCATTCAACAGGGCCCGCCGCGTTTCCAAAAGGTCGCGCTGGCCGAACTCCGCCAGTGTTAATGGCGCAAAAACACTTCCTTCTTGGCCTGATACGGGCGGGGCCAACACCAAGAAAAAAACAAG
Organism: Sulfitobacter marinus; assembly: GCF_900116285.1. Classification (GTDB taxonomy): domain Bacteria; phylum Pseudomonadota; class Alphaproteobacteria; order Rhodobacterales; family Rhodobacteraceae; genus Sulfitobacter; species Sulfitobacter marinus. The sequence continues at coordinate 198,099 of NZ_FPAJ01000005.1, forward strand.
AATAATTTTCAATAAATGCACCATTTCTATGAATAGATGCAATTTATTCTTGTAAAGGTCCATTCTTTATTTCACATTGCCGGGTAATGTCGCCACATTTACGCGCTAACCTTGAGGCCACTGATGACAGAAACAAGCCATATCAGCATGTCCCTAGCATCGTCCTTGCAGCGGCAATTAGACATGACGGCAAATAATATCGCCAATACCAACACTGCTGGATTTAAAGGCGAGCATGTTGTTTTCGAAAGTCTCTTGCAGAACGATCCCGGCGCAGGTGAAGACCCCGCTGCCTTTGTCAGTGATACAGGATCCTATATAGACACGCGCCCCGGTGCCTTGTCTCAAACTGGCAATCCCTTGGATGTGGCCCTGCACGGCGAAGGCTGGTTCAGCTATCAAACGCCTGAAGGTCAGGCAGCGTTTGGTCGCGATGGCAGTTTTCGATTGGACCCGCAGGGGAATCTGACCCTGCTGTCCGGTGCCAAGGTATTGGACCAAGCTGGCGGGCCGATCACGCTGCCGACCGAAGGCATCGGTGCGCTAAGCATCTCTGAAGACGGAACAATCTCGGGCGAGGGCACAGGGCCATTGGCCCGCATCGGGGTTTTCGACATCCCCGATATCCAAAGCTACAAGCGCGCCGGATTTGGCATGCTGACCGCCCCTGAAGGTGCAGACGCGCCAAAGCCGGCAGCAAGCACCCAAGTCATGCAAGGCACCTTGGAAATGAGCAACGTTAACCCGGTCCGAGAGATGACGCGATTGATCGACGTGCAGCGCGCCTATGAGCGGACCAACGCCTTGATGGGCAATTCTGACACCCTGCGCCGCGACGCGCTCAAGCGGATCGCGCAAAATGTCTGATCCCCTAACGGAAGGAGTGAAACGATGAAGGCACTTAGCATCGCCGCGACCGGTATGATGGCCCAGCAGACGAACGTGGATGTCATCTCCAACAATATCGCCAACGCCAATACGACGGGATTTAAATCCAGCCGCGCCGCGTTTCAGGATCTGATCTATCAATCCTTGCAACGCGAAGGGGCGCTGACAGCCGAAACCGGGTCGGCCCGCCCCGTGGGGATCGACATCGGCCTGGGCGTGCAAACCGCCGGTACGGTACGCTTGAACACCCAAGGCGGCATGCTCGCCACCGATAATGCATTGAATGTTGCCATCGACGGGCGCGGATTTTTCTCGGTTCTGATGCCCGATGGCAGTCAGGCCTATACGCGCGACGGGTCTTTTCAACTGTCCGCCGAGGGCGAGCTCGTAACAATGCAAGGGTATCAAGTGGACCCCGGCATTGTCGTGCCCGAGAATACCACCTCGGTCGACATCAGCGAGCAGGGTATCGTCATGGCATATGTCGAAAATGACCCGGAGCCTGTTGAGCTGGGACAACTAAGCATCGCAACCTTTATCAACGAGCCGGGTATGCGTCCGGTTGGCAACAACCTCTTGTTGGCGACCGAAGCATCGGGTGATGTGCAAACCGTGAATGCCGGTGACCCCGGTACCGGATTAATCCGGCAGGGGTATCTTGAGGCGTCTAACGTCAACGTCATTCAGCAAATCACCGATCTAATCTCGGCGCAGCGCGCCTATGAGATGAATTCGAAGTCCATCGAAACAGCAGATCAAATGCTGTCTTCGGCGAACCAAATCCGTTAATGCGGTTCTTCGCGGCGCTCTTTACGGCAGTGGTCTTATTGGCAGGTCCGGCCCTCGCCGCATCAGTCAACGTGCTGATAGAAGAACGTGCGCGCGCCGATTATGGTCTCGATCTACCTGAGATGGGCGAGTTCGACATCTTGGTTAAGGATACGCTGCAAGGTGATGTCGCAGCCCTGGCCGAGTTCTGGATGGATCCCCGCACCGGCAAGTTTCTGGCCAATGCGGTGCTTAGCACCGGCGACGTCCAGCGTATTTCCGGGCTGGCGCAGATCACCATACCCGTCCCGGTGCCAAACCGGCGGCTGTTGCCCGGTGAAATCGTGGGCGAGGCCGACCTGGTTGTCGCCAGATTGCCTATGGGCCGGATTGGCAGCTATACGATCACACGCCCAGCCGAGGTGACAGGCAAGCAGGTCCGCCGCGTCCTATCGCCCGGGCGACCCATTCAAACGCAATCCATCATTCAACCCTTGATCATCGACCGCGGTGACTGGGTCGACATCCACTTTAGCGACGGGGTTTTGGCCCTGTCCTCCCCCGGGCGCGCCCTAAGCGATGCCCATAAGGGGCAAGAAATCCGCATCCTCAACCTCATTAGCAACAAGACGGTCCTTGCTGTCGCCACCGGCGATGGCACCGTGGAGATTCAACGATGACTTCCCTACGCAGCCATAAGTCGACATTTATTCTGGGGGCGACTTTGGCGTTGGCCGGCTGTGATCCCGCCCAGCATTTTGACCGCGAACCCCGAACCTCGGAAATTGTGGTGGATGGGGCGACCATCCCCGAGGTCGCACGGGTGCAGATTCCGATGCCAGCGGCAACAACCGCTGCCCCCCGGTCCGGCAGTGCCAGAGCGTCGCTGTTCTCGAACATGCGCGCGCCGCTTTTTGCCGATCAACGGGCGGACAATGTGGGTGATATCGTCACCGTCATTATTTCGATCGATGACAGCGCCCAACTTAGCAATTCGACCGACCGCCAACGTGAAGGCGGCAGCACGGTCGGATTTCCGACATTCTTTGGATATGGGGCAAAGATCGCCGCAATTCTGCCCGGAATCAGCCGCGCCGATTTACCGACAGGCGACATTGTCGACGTGAGTTCGCAAACTCAGGCCAGCGGTTCGGGGGCCATCAACCGCAACGAACAGATTGATCTGAAAGTCGCCGCGCTGGTGATCGAGAAATTGCCGAACGGAACGCTGGTGGTCGCAGGACGTCAAGAAATTAAGGTGAATCACGAGCTAAGAGAACTGCGGATGGCCGGGATTGTGCGCCCTGCGGACATCAAAAACGACAACACGATCTCTTATGAAAAGATCGCAGAGGCCCGTATCGCCTATGGGGGTCGGGGCAGTTTGTCGCGCACGCAGAAGCGCAGTTATGGCGAAGACGTGCTGGACGTGGTCCTCCCATATTAATCATAACTTAGTCACAAAGTTACACCAAAACTGTCTAAATCGGCCGGTATCAATTGCTTAAGCATTTGTGGAAAGGTCGATCATGAACAAACTTGCAATAGCGATGGTAGCGCTGCCTTTGGCCTGTTTGGGTGGCGGCTATGCAACTGGAATGGTTCTGGCCCCTCCCGCCAGCGAAAGCCTTGATGTTTCATCCGAAGCATTGGACGCCACCAACGACGCCCAGCAGATCGCAGAGGGCCAGAGCACCGGTCCTTTGTGGACAGAGGACCGTACAATCATTCGCCTTGGGCAGATGACAATCCCGGTCGAAAAGGCCAACAGCGTGTCTTATGTTGTTGCAGATTTCGCGCTGAAACTGGAAAATCTCGAGCTGGCAGAACGCTACAAGCGGGTAGAAGACGCAACGCGACTTCGCGACTCCCTTTTGACAGCGATGAACCTGGCCGCAGAAGGCGCAGTGCTGCGCGGTGTGTCGATCGACAGTGATGCGCTGTCAGCGACGCTGCGTGATTTACTCAGCAAAGAGTATGAAGGCGTCGAGGACGTGCTGTTTGTGTCGCTTTACAAACAAGACGTCGCCCGACTGTAATCTGGGTTCGCGTCAGAGAACCGATTGAACAACCTGTGACAGCACAGTTTCGCCATTCCCCAGCAATAACTCTGGTCCCTGCGCGGTAAAGTCGACGCGCTCGACTTGGGCGGTGGTCAGACTGGCAACAGGCACAGGATCACCCTCTGCATCCACGGCAGTCAGTTCAACACGATACGTTCCGGGGGGCACAGGCATTCCGGCCGCATCCAATCTATCCCATGTCACATCGATCAGCTCCCCCTCTGCGGTTGAGGGGCCGTCAAGCTCGCGGACCAAGTTGTCGCCCGAATAAATCTTGATGTTTACCGCGGACGCACCCGCGCCCACCTGATAGCTAAGCGGGAATTCCGTGTCGGTCATGCGAACTTGGTTGGATGGGACCAGAACATCGCGGCCAATCAGCTGCAAATCTGACATCGCGGCCACGGCGGACAACATGCCACCAATGGATTCCAGATTGCTGTTGGTCGCCACGCTTTGTTCAACCTGTGTCAGCTGCGCCAACTGAGAAACAAATTGGGTTGAATCAACTGGTTCCAGCGGATCCTGATTGGATATCTGCGCCGTGAGCAGTGTCAGAAAACTCTCGTAATTCTCAGCCAATTTGGAACTGGCAGTCGACGATGCTGTGCTGGCTGCGGCAACGCCGCTCGTGGTGGTCGCATCAATCATGGTTGTGTCCCTTTATGTGAGGATATCAAGCGAACCGGCACCGATTGTCGGCTCGGGGGCTTGCAAAGGTTCGCTGGCGTCGTTTTGTGCATCGGCATGGTCAGTGTTCGTAGGGCCGCCTTCGGGTTGTTGCTGGTCACTAGCACCCCGTTCGCCAAAGGTCTGGAAATCAAGGTCCGAGCTTTCGGCCGTGATCCCGCGCGATTGCAGCGCGTCCAACAGTTGTTCGCGATCTTGACGCAAAACATTCAGCACCGATGCGGTTTCCGTCACCATCGAGATCTGCACCCGCCCGGTCTCGGAGCGGCCAATCTCGACTTCGATCTCGCCCATACCGTAAGGCGACAGCGCAAAGCGGAATTTTGAATCGCCAGTGTCTAGCGTGCGGATTTGCGTCGCAACATGCTGGCGCAACTGATCATCGGCAGCGGCGGTCGGGGCCTGCACCCGTTCCGGCGTCGGGGCTCCACGATTTATTTCAGGCGACAACGGGACGCTGGCTTGCGGCTGAGACACCTCGCGCGTGCCTTCAACGACGTTCCCCGCCTGAGTTTGCGTCGCGGTCCCAGTATCCGTTACTGTGTTTTTGCCCGAAGGATTCAGCGCCAAACCGGCGGTCTGCGCATCGTTTTTATTCGAAAAATCATGCATCACCACGGCGGTTGCAGCCGCGTTCGCCTTGTCTTGCCCTGCCCCAATCGTCGCCACCTCGGCTGCCAAAGACCCGCTCGACGGTACCGAACGGTCAACAGCGGGTACGCCAGCGGCGGCGATGCTTAACTGACTGATTGGGGTCGCTGCTTGCACGGCATCCGAAATGCGCTCGGCCAGAGCGGCCTCAAGGTCAGGGCCACCCAACTGCGATACGGCGGCAAGATCGCCGAAACGCGCGGTGGGATCGACCCCCAGAGCCTTGGAAAACTCTGCCAGAACCTTAGTATTCGTGAGCTTTTCACCCGCGTTATCAAGTTCGGCAATGATATGATCCAGCAGCGCGACAAGCCCCTCGGCGCTCTCGAGGTCGATGCCTTCGGGCAAAGAAATATCTGCCGTAGCCTGCGCTTGCACATCTTTGCCCGGCTGCGGCAATTGCCCCCCCGGAGTAGATTGCTGCGCGGTGTTCTGCTGCATGAGCGATGCAAATTCGGAGGTCTTACCGACCTCAGACACCGCGTTGGCTTTAGCCGCTTTTTGCGGTGTATTTGCGGGCAGTGCCTGGGGTATCATAAGAGCCCTCCGTATCAGTCATGCGCCTGTGTGGTTTGGTCAGGCGATCCCAACGTTTCCATGCAGCGGCGGCTGCGACATACGTCCCGGATCACCACCAACCAACATCTTTAGCTTCAATGTCCATTGGTTCAGCGTCGGCATAACGTCAAAGTCGTTCAAGGCAGCCAAGGACGGCGTCGCCATATTCCGGCGGATAAACTCGCGGCGCTGAGCGGGCAGGTTCTTTGGGCTTACGGCCGAGGAAAAAAAGCAAATGTCCTCGCAGGGATGCGCCCAATATTTGGTAAATACCGCGCTCAACCCAGCCCGGAATGCGATCGGGTCCATTCCCAAACGCACCAATTCATCGGCTGATGCGGCACGATAATAGGAAAGCCCCAATGCATAGAGCAGACCGTCCTCATCGATCAACGGGAACAAACCCCGACCAACCACGCGCAACAAAATTTCCCCCACCAGCGTTCCAGCTGCCTTGGAAAGGTTCGGAAATGCATCCTTGCTTCGGATCACAACGAGCGATCCATAAGGCACATCCGCGTCCAGTTCTTCGGCCAAGATGTCGCCCAGGCAAATCCCCGGAAACGGTTCAACATCTTCGGGCATGGCAGCGGGATCAAAGGACCACCCCTGCATCTCAAAGAATGACGTGTGAACCGGAACAAGCGCCTTAATCCACGTTTTCAGAAGCTGATTATCTACAGCATCACCTAAGCAGCAGGTACCCTTCCAGATACCCCCAATAACAAATTCCTCGTACACCTCGGCCCCCACCTTGGTTATTTTAACCTCAAACCCACCAACGTTGGCGCTTGCGTTGACCCTGGCTGCTACGCGTTTGTGAGTTCTCGCAAGAAGTGTAGAGCGTTTCCATGCATTCGCATAGACTGAAAAGTTAACTTTTTGAAAATTTTTAGCCTATCTTGTTGCGACTAAAGAACTAATACTCAATATCTATGCGCGACGTATATCGGGCGCGATCATTCCGCCTGGTAAAACAACTTGATCGAAATGCGGCGATTTTCTGGGGCAAATAGATCCATTGTGTTGATTGGCTGCGTGTCTGCCACACCCGAAATGCGTAAAAAACGTGCAGATGAGATGCCTGCATCCATCAACGCTCTTCGGGTCGCATTTGCGCGGTCTGCCGACAATTCCCAATTCGAATACCCTGTCGCCGCACCATATGTGGCGGCGTCCGTGTGGCCGACAATCTCGACCGGCTCGGACTGGGTTGCAATGACGCCGCCGATGGCCTGCAACAGCTTAAGGGTTTTCGCGCTGATCTCGGAACTGCCGGTTTCAAACAGCGATCGTTCATCTTGATCCAACACCTGCACGGTTAGCGCGCCGTCCGACTTTTCCAGTCGAACATTTCGCGCCAGATCATGCAGCCCCGTGTCAGAAGTAATACGCTCGGCGATTTCTTCGGCCATGCGATCAATCTCACGGCGACGCAGATCAGCCTCCTGGGCCGCCAAGACATCTGCCGGGTTTGGGGGATCCTGAGGATCAACTGGCTCTTGCGCCTCGGCGGGCTCAGGCGCATCGGCATATTCGACAACGACCTCGGCGGGTCTGTCGCGCAAGCGGCTATCGAACACCATCATCGGATTGTCGCGCCCAAAACTGGGTGTCTTGATGCTGCCGGTATTATCAACGCCACCGGTCAAAACACCGGCTGAGGACAGGGGGCGCAAATCTGCAGCGCTGTCCGAAGCGGCACCACCATCAGACAGGGTCGGGGTAAAGTAATTCGCCAGCCCCCGTAGCTTTTCTTCATCCGACGCAGCAAGAATCCACAGTAACAAGAAAAACGCCATCATGGCGGTCATAAAGTCGGCATATGCCACCTTCCAACCACCACCATGCGACGCATGACTGCCCCCATCATCATAGCGTTTGATGATGACGGTCATGTTTTTCTTATCACTCACAAGGATATCTCCGGACAAGCCATGGATAGAGAAACCGCCAGCTTAAGAAATCTCTGCGTTCTTGCCGGACTTGTCACGGTTGTATTTTCCCAAGCCGGAATTTTTGGCATATTCAGCCTTACGCCTGCTATAACTTGGCGCAACCAGCGGTGTGTCTGGTGGCAGGTCAAACATGACGCGATACTCTGCTTCGGTCAGGCCGTGCTCGGCCCCCAGATGACGCTTGAGCATCTTAAAGCCTTTGCCGCAGCATAGACAAAAGATCGTGTCATCGGTCATTTTCTGTTCGGCAGGTACGGCTGGAATAGCCTTGGGTTTCGGCAGTGCCTGCGCACTGGAGCCAGGCGTAATTGCCATCAGACGTTCAACAAGTGTCACGATATCGTCAATAGAAACATCTGAGCGGCTTGCAAAGCCCGCCGCGATCGACGCAACGCCGCTCTCGCTCAGGCTATTTTTGTTAATAAGGGTAGGCATGAGAAAACTTTCGTTAGATGAGGTAGTTTTGCCTTCTGCAAGTTCAACAAAAGCTCAAAATTGAGCTTTTCTTCATATGACGCAAAGATAAATCCGTCTTTGCAATCTATTCTTAACATGATTCGAAGTGTTTTTGTAACTTTATCAAGTTACGCCAAGCATATTTTCGCCAAAGTAGCGTAGCCGCGTCATGGTTTGGACTGCGGCATCTTTCCGTAAAACGCTGATTTTGATTGCTTTGTTGCGACTTCTGTCGCCGTGGTCTGAGCAATTATTGTGCTGTATAAACCCGTTACACTTAGCCCCGCGACCGCGACCAACGGGATATATAGGTTCCTCAGGGACAATTTTCGCCCGCTTTGCTGGGGCAAGGCAGCAACCACATCGCCCGCATCTGCGGTTCTATCTGCCACATCTGATGCGACAACGTGTGCGCCGAATTCGATAAACACGCCCCGCGGCATCACGGCGACCGTAACCTTGCGGTGGCCGCAATTATCAGAAAACCCCGCAGGGAACAGTTCGGCCGGAATGTCGATAACCATCTGATCTTCGGGACGCCAATGCCCTGGCAGAATATTGCGCGGTATATATACGGACGAAAAATCATCGCGAAACGCGACTTCGCGCGCAAGAGACGGCACCATCGGCAGGGCTTGGTCCCGATTTTCGGCGATACGGATGCGCCCCCCCGCAGGCCACATCTCAAGACCTAAATAGAAACACTCCTCAGGCGCGGCTTCTTCGGCTGAAGCATAACCTTCGGGCAGACCGGATGGTGCCTTGCGTTTCTTACGTGTGCCTTTCGAGGCGAGGGGGAATATCTTGTCCGTGGTCACACGCAGCGCCGGATCGTCTTCGGCCACTTGCCTCGGGCGCATCAGCGCGTCGAAATCCAACCCCTCCTCAAGAGCGAAATTATAGTTAATCAAATAATCCGCCGCGATCTCCTTCAGGTCCTCGCTCCCCTGAATAGCCTTGAGCAGGGCGTTCTCCTCCGAGAACATCAGCCGCCGCTGCGGCTGGCCGGCGACATCCGGGCTTACCGCAAAAGATCCCACGGGACGGTCCAGAATTTCCGCTACGCGCTCAAAAACCGCATCCTCTTCTTCATCATGGAAAACCACAAACTCGCACAGTTCGGCTGCGTCCATACAAACCAGCAACCGCATCTCGGCAGGCCAACCCGGCACCAGAAGGGACAGCTCGGCCGGATCTACAAAATAGGCGAACGCATCCACATCGCGGGCCACTTGCGCATCCTCAGATGTAGAGTTGTTGATCAAAAAATCACTATTCATTGCATAAATCCAAGTTCTTTTCGATATAATACTTGTAGAAACGCCACTACTCAAGGATAAACTAAGAATAGTTTACTTTGGAGGCGCGTACCCCAATGGCACTGTTACTTGGCCTTATTATGGTCTTTGGGTTGGTTTTCGGCGGCTTTATGCTGTCAGGCGGAAATTTGGACATTGTACTGCATGCTCTTCCTTACGAAGGCATGATGATCGGCGGGGCCTCTCTTGGGGCGTTTGTCATTGCGAATTCATTCGCGGTGGTCAAATCGTCTTTTGCCGGGGTGATACGGGTGTTCAAAGGCCCGCACTGGAAGGCCAATGATTACAACGATCTCTTGAACCTGATGTTCGAACTGGCCCGGTTGCACCGGACCAAAGGCATCGTTGCGATGGACGAACACATCGAAAACCCCGAAAACAGCGCGATTTTCCAGCGCTACCCAAGGCTGATGAAGGACCACTTTATTACCGATCTGATTGGTGACAGCTTTCGCATCATGTCGATGCAGTTTGATGACCGCTTTCAGATGGAAGAAGTCATCAACCGCAAAATCAAAAAGCACCACCATGAAACATTGGTGTCGGCGCGCGCCATTCAAAGCATGGCGGACGGCCTGCCTGCGATCGGCATCGTTGCCGCCGTGCTGGGGGTGATTAAAACCATGTCCTCCATCGACAAGCCGCCGGAAATCCTGGGCGCGATGATCGGTGGCGCGCTTGTAGGTACATTCCTTGGGGTTTTCCTTGCTTATTGCTTGGTTCAACCGATTGCGGGGCGCTTGGAACAGATCGAAGAAGAAGACGGCGCGATCTATACAGTAATCCGCGACATCATTGTGGCCATTGTCGCGGGCCACCCGCCCGGCGTCTGCATAGAGCTAGGCCGTGGCAATATCCCCACAACCAAACAACCCGGCTTTTCCAGTGTAGAAGCCTCGCAGCGGGAACTGCCCGTAGTATGAAGCGCTACGCTCTTCTGGCAGTGGTGGCTGTTTGCGCCATGCCAGACATCAGCCATGCCGCAGGGGATGCCGAAACGACGACAAAAGACGCGGAAGCCGTCGCAACAAAGCCACCCTTGCCCGCGTCAATGCAGCGCCATGGGGTGATCGGTCGTGTCCCCCTGCCAGATGGCATGGACATACTGGACGCAGATATCCTTGCGCGGATGCGCGATCGGCTCATCATATTATCGCAGACGCCCAAAGAATGACGGCACGGCGCACCGATGGGCTGGCGGTGTTGGCGCGCCTCAAACGCCATGAGACTGAAAATGTGGCGCTTCAGATGGGTGAGATAAACCGCGCCCTTGGCCTGATTGAGGCCGAACGGCAAGCATTGATGGAGCAATTGAATGAACGCGGTGATCCGGGCGCGGTCGAAGCCACGCGGGTTTTGTCCGATTTTATTCGCAATGTTTCACAAACAATCCAGCACAAGGAAACTGAAGCCCGCCGCCTGCGGGAAAACAGCGCCGACATGCACAACCAGCTGAATGATCTGTTTGCTGAGGCCAAACGTATCGACCTGATCAGGCACCGCCGCGCAGAGGCACGCAAACGCGCGTCAGACGCCGCCGCGACAGCCGCACAAGACGAGGGTTTTCTCTCGATCTGGCTGCAAGATGGGCAAGGGGCCTAACGCGGCACAAACCGGGCGCGGCCAAACTACTTTGCGTCGCGCGAAAGACTGACCTATCATCCAAGAAAATCCACTATAAAGGTTCCGAAATGCTTATCAGGGTCGGCGATGAGCGAACTGCGAATATCGATCTTGCGCTGGCCGGGCTGCTGTCTTCGGTTGCCGGTGCGCTGAACGCGGTCGGGTTCCTGATTGCCGGATCCTTTACTGCGAACATGACCGGCAATATCTCGGCCTTTGCGGATACGCTGGCAGATGGCGCGGTTCTGGTATCGCTGTCCTTTGCGGGTTTGGTTGTCGCATTCATATGCGGCGCGGGTATGGCCGCACTTGCGATACAGACTGGCGAGCGCAAGAAAATACGGTCGATCTATGCTTTGGCGATCACTGCCCAAGCCGTGATCCTGTTGCTGCTCAGCGTTGCATTTGTAATGGCCCCATTTGCCCTGCACGAGACATTTTTGGTTGTGATCCTCAGCTTTGTGATGGGGCTTCAGAATGCTGTTACCACCATGATATCGCGGGCGCGGGTCCGCACGACCCATGTGTCGGGGATGGCCACAGATATCGGAATCGAACTGGCCGCATTGGTGGGCGGGGCTGCATCGCGACGTGACGCGCTTCCCAAGCTGAGCCTGCACAGCCTGACCCTTGCGTGTTTTGCCATGGGCGGCGTCTGCGGTGCGGTTTTGTTTGGGTTTGTGGGCTACTGGCTGTTTGCCATCGCCGCCGCGATCCTTGTGCTGATCGCCGCACCAGAGGCCCTTCGCGCCCATCGGCCCTAGGCACCCGGGGCCGCCCATCTGCTCTATACCGCCAATATTGCCCCCTGCGGGCCAGCTTGCAGCTTGAGCACGCGGTCGGCCAACACATCCGCCTCGTGGATGTCATGCGTCACAAAGAGTGTCGCGGGGCCGGTTTCGGCGATCAGTTCCTTGGTCAGGGTCAACATGGCCCGCCCCGTCTGAGCATCAAGCGAGACAAACGGTTCATCCATAATCAGCATTTCAGGCGCGCCAACAAAGGCACGGGCCAACGACAGCCGGCGCTGCTGGCCCAGTGACAGCTGACCGGGAAAGAGCGCGGCCATCCCCCCCAAGCCCACACGTTCAAGCATGTCCAATGCACGGTCTTTGGGCAGGTTAGGATGAATGATACACAGGTTTTCAAGTGCGGACCGCCATGGCAGCAACGTTGGTTCTTGGAAGACCACCGCCTGTTTTTCAGGTCTGACAACCGTACCACGAAAATCGGAATCAATCCCCGATACAATGCGCAACAGCGTTGATTTACCAATGCCCGACGGCCCGACCAGCGCAATCGTTTGACCATTAGAAACATCGAAACGGATTGACCCCAGAACCGGCGTCGCGCCAAAATTTTTAGACTGGATATCCACCCTGATCATGCGCGCCGCCATCTGCTGACGCGCCGTTCAAGCGGTTGCAGGATCAACCATTCGACCATCAGCATCACGCCGATGAAAGACAACGCATAGACCAACACCATCGCCACATCGAAAAGCTGAAAATACAGATGGATCTGAAAGCCGACCCCAGAGGAACGGCCCAGAAATTCAACCACCAGCACAATCTTCCAGATCACCGCCACACCCGAGCGCGCAGCAGCCGCGATGAAAGGTGCAAGCTGCGGGAACAGCACATGGCGTATACGCGTACGCCACGACATGCGGTACACTTGGCCCAAGGCATCTAGCGCCGGATCACAGGCGCGCGCACCCTCACGCAGCACCACGGCGACGTTCGGCACTTTGTTGAGGGTAACAGCGATGATTGCCGCCGCTTCGGTCAGGCCGATCCACAGATAGCACAGCACGATCAGCACCAGCGCAGGTAAGTTCAGAAAGATCACCAACCACGGGTCCAACCACGCGTTCAGCCGTGGCGACCGCCCCATCGCAATGCCCAGCGACACGCCCAATATCATCGCCAGACAAAACGCCCAGATCACGCGGGATAACGTCGAGCCCAAGTGCTTGATCAGTTCGCCCGAGGCAAATTCCTGCTGCAATGGCCCCAGCAATCCCCAAGGCGGCGGCAGCACTTGCGCATCATTGGTCAGCAGCGCGGCAACTGTCCACAAGGCCAGTAAACCAAGGATCGAAAAGAGCGGCGTAAGGCGCGTATCCGGGCTTTGCATTGCGTATCAGTTTACGTCGGCGAACAGACCGGGAGGCATCGATGTCGCCTTGCCGACAAGCTCGGCACCGCCAAGGGTGTTCATCAGCGTCAGCATCTTATCCACCGATGCAGGGTTTACCGGCGCGCGGTCAGGGATGCCCGCAACCCAGTCCGCCCTCAGTTGGTCAAACTGCGCATCAGTGCTGGCGTTCATGATGGGGCGGATCGCCTCCCACGCGGCGTCAGAGCTGGCCAGCAAGTCCTTGGCGTCGCGGCTGGCATTGAAAAAAGACTGGGCCAGCCCGGGATGCTGCGCCAGAAAGCTATCCTTCATATAGTAGCCTAGCAGTGGCGTATTGGCATCCAGCCCAAGCGCGGCACCGGCCTCTTGAACCGATATCAGCTCTCTCATCCCAGACGCTTTGCTTTTGGCCAGGAAATGCCAAAAATTGATCGCACCGGCATAATCGCCCCCGATCGCCGTCTTAAAAATCAGCGGGGGTGCACCAAAGACTTGTTCTGTCTCAGCCTTGAGGTCAACGCCATAGGTCTGCTGGGCATAGGCACGCAGGATGAGCCATGATTTATCAAGCGGCCCGCCCGCAATGCCGATTTTCCCGCCCCTAAGATCCTTAAGCGTTGTGGCACCGCTGCTTTGAGGCACCACAATCCCACCCACCGCTTTTGAATATGGGATAAAGACATAGTCCTTGCCCGCCGCCCGTTGGCGCGCAACCCATATCCAATCGGCCACGGCCATATCTGCCTCGTTACCCTCTACGGCAATGCGCGTCGCGCCATTGTCGGCAAAGGGCCGAACCTCAAGGATAAAGCCGTGTTTCCTGTCAAACCCGTTCGCAGAGATCGTCGCCAGTTCCCAGTTCAGCGTTCCGATCTTGAGGACGGCAGCACGGAGGCTTGGCAGTTCTTGTGCAAAGGCGGGTGCCGACATCAGCCCCACAAAGGCGCAGACAAGATAGAAAAGTCGCATCGGGTTATCCTTATCGGTGGCTCGGCCTATTCTGCGCGGCGCGCTACCTCGTTCAGGTCCTTATCCAGTTCTATATCAAACTGAAGGCCGCCTTTGCAGATTACATCATCCAACTCGTAGCCGTCATCCTCGACCTCAATATCATCGGGATCCATCTGGCACTCGATCGACGCCAGATAGGCTTCGATCTTTGCCACGGTTCCGGCATCAATTTCGTCGCTGGCCAGCGCAGGCCCCGCGCAACAGACGGCTATCATCATAACAAGTTTTTTCATCTTACCCTCCCAGAGTATCATTGAATAGAAATGGTCACAGATTGGCTGTCGCCCCTGCTGCCAGGAATGCGCAGAACATGGTTGCCCGGCTTGATCGCGATAAAGGACAACTCGACCGTGCCTGCCTTGTCGAATTCAATACTGTCGATGGCCATCGGACGAATTTCGATCTTGTTGATCACGATTTCATTCATCCAGATCGCCCGGAAAAAGCTGGGGCCTTCAACGGCCAGCTCAGCAGACCCATCTGCCGTGATCTCAAGCTTGTAATAGGCCCCGGATTGCAGCTGAACGTCTTCCCCCAAGGGTTGGCCAGAGGCGAGCAACAGGTTGATCGTTTCGCCTCGATTGCATTTTGCTAAAAGCCCGGCAAAGCCCATGTCATCACAAAGCGGCGCGGATATCGCCGGCCCGGCCAATGCGGCGAAAACCGCAGCTATCATTGTCTTTCTCATCGTTACTCTCCCCATTTTTTAGCATTTGCATCCCTTTGGCAGGTCATTTCACCACCACGACGCCCCACGGCTGCTGACCCACTTGGACTGATTTGATGGCTTTTTCCTTGGCGACATCGATCACGGTAATATCGTTGGAATTACCATTGGTGGTCAGCAGGTATTTTTCGTCAGACGTAAAGCCAAGCTGCCAAACCCGCTGGCCGACCAGAATGTAATCCAGCACCTCCAACGTTTCGACATCGACCACAGCCACGCGGTTTGCAGGCCCCAAAGCCACAAACAAGCGCCGCCCGTCTGACGTCACCCGCGCGCCAACAGGTTGCAGCCATTCATCCTGCACACCTGCAACTTCAAAGGTGATCTTGCCCTTAACTGTCGGGGTTCCATCCTCGGCGATATCCATCACCGTTACGGTGCCGCCGATCTCGGACGTGACGAAAAGCAGTTTACCGTCCGCAGAATATTGCGCGTAACGCGGGCGCTGATCGACCAGCACGTTATGCTTGATCTTGTAGTCATCCGTCGAAATGAAATGCGCCATATTGGTGGTCTCGGATGTGTTCACCACGAACTTGCCATCCGGGCTTAGCCCCATGCCCTCTGGCTCTACACCGACAGGAACTTCAGCGATCACCGTACGGGTCTCTGTGTCGGTCACCGTCACCAGATTATCGTCTTCATTCGCGATGTACAGCCGCTTGCCGGTTTGCTCGAGCACGAACAATTCGGGGTCAGGGCCGGAGGGCAGGCTGGGCAGTTCTTCATAGGTGTTTGCATCAAACACCCGCACCAGACTGTCATCCGAGGCACATACGTAGATCTTGGTCCCATCCGGGCTGGCCGTGATCCCGCGCGGTCTGTTTCCGGCGAAAAACTCGTGCACGACTTCCCATGTGGCTGTATCCACAACACTAATCGTGTTGCCGCGTTCGTTAGATACAAACGCCTTTTCCGCCATCACAGGAAAACCGGGCAGCAGGGCTAAAACCGTCGCTAAAAACAGATGTCTCATGGCAAACTCCAATTAGTTAAATGCGGTGCAGGCGGATTCAGGTCGGTCCAAACCCAACGTATCAAGCGGTGAATTTTGGTGTAGGAAGCCCTCTTGCGGGCTGACACTAACCGTAATGGACCCGTCATACAGAAGGACCGGTTGGCGCAATTGACCATTCCAATCGCGAAAGGTCACTTTTTGCCCCTTGAACGCTGCCAGCTCGAACTCATCCGAAATCGCGTAATCTCGCACCGCTGTCGGATCGGCGCTTGAGGTACGGGTGACCGCCTCTCCGATGATCCGCAGGGCCAGCCAGACATTGTAATCCTCGGGCTTGATATAGCGCCCGGTCAGTTCCTCGAAGCGGGTGTGAAACTGCGTGGCACCCCATGCCTCGTGCGCACCATGAAATGTTACGGGGACCAACCCGCCAGACCCTAAAACCGGGCGGGGCGTCCACAAATGATAGCTTAGGTAGCGGGCGAAGTAATCCGTTTCATCGGCCGCAATGACGACGTCATGTTCTGCAGCACCTTGGGTGAACGCAGGCAATTGCCGCTGCACCAGTACATGGCCGGAATCCGTGCGCCGCGACCCGCCGCTATCCTCAAAAGAACGCTCTTCGGTGATCTTGGCCCCGAACTTGCGGGCCGCTTTGCGATAAGCATCTGCCAGCGCGATATCTTGCGGGTTTGATCCCGAAATCAGGAACCAGTTGCGCCATTTTTTCCAGACAGCAAACTGCGCCACCGTGTCTGCCATCACGCCATGCGACGGTGCCACATGCAGCAAGTTGGCGCGGCACCCCTCGCTGCGCAGATCATTGTCAGGCGCGGTTGCATTAAACACCAGCGCGCCGTTTTGCGCTGCCTTGTCCGCAAGGCGCAGCAGATCATCCTTGCGCGCTGCGATCACGATCAGCCGGATCCCATCGGCCAATATATCCTCTAACGCGCTGTCAGCCTCGGCAGGCGGCACCGCGCGCGATAGTGTCTCGTAGTTGTGACCCAGAAAACTACCTGTTGTCCCGTTATCCTCGTCCGCCAACGCGGCCCCGGCAAAGCCGAGATCCGAGGGGCGCAAATCATAGCGGCTGATGGGCAGCAAGCTGGGGTAATCGATACGCAGCACAGCCGCCTTCACCTCAACGGCGCTTGCCATTTGGGTCGATAGAAATAGGGCAACCGCAGCTGCAAACAGCGTGTGAAGTTTCAAGACTAAGACCTCCCTTCCCGATCAGGTTGTTTCGGGTTCTTGCACTACGCATTGGTTGCAGAGGCGTGTGAACCGATACTTTTGGCCGGGTTGTGACAATCAGCCTAACAGGGCCACGATAGAGCTCGACTCTTATTTTATAAGAACGGTGTTATGCGGCTAACCTTATGTTTTCATCTGCTTTGGTGACATGAGCGACGCAGTGTGCGCGATGGTAGAAAAAACAGCTTTTAGTGGAGGAGCAGTAATGCAAAAGCGGAAATTCCTGATGATCTTGGCGGCGGCATCACTGCTGCCCGTCGTGGCCCAAGCCCACGGACCGACACGGCAAAAGGTCACCGTCACCGTAGAGGTCGCCGCAGATCCCGCCACCGTTTGGGCCACCGTTGGAAATTTTCAGGACATGTCCTGGCATCCCGCTGTTCGATCCTCGGTCGGGGAAAACGGCAATGACGTTGATGCGACCCGCATGCTGACATTAGCCGCAGACGGCGACCCGACAATTTCCGAAATTCTGTACAAACACAGCGATAAGAAGATGAGCTATTCCTACCGGATCACCGATGTACTGGTCGAGGTTTTGCCGGTGACGAATTATTCGTCGCACCTGACGGTCAAACCCCGGGACGGGGGCGGGTCGCTGGTGGAATGGCGCGGGGCCTTTTATCGCGGTTACCCCAACAATGATCCGCCGGAAAACCTGAACGACGCGGCAGCAATTGCTGCCGTGACCGGTGTGTATCAAACCGGCCTGGACGCATTGGTCGAGAAATTCGGTGCGCCTGCCAGTTAGATTGGTCGCTGCGGCGGGTTTTGCCCTTGTTGCAACGCCAGCAATCGCAGGGGATCTGGCCTTTGTGACCTGCCAAAATGGCGATGGTGTCAGCCTGCTTGATCTGGACGCTGGTACGCAAATTACGCAGTGGTCCGTACTCGGCAAGCCGGCAGGCGTCGCGGTGGCGGGCGCGGATGTTTTCACCGTCGCACCCGACAGCAAAACCGTGCGGCGCCATACGGCGGCAACGGGCAAGATCACAGCCGAAATCCAGCTGGATGGCGGGCCGATTGGTGTCGCATATGACCACGAGCGCGGAAGGCTGTTTGTATCTGATTGGTACAACGCGCGAATTTGGGTTTTGGCAGAGCACGATTTGGCGCATTTGACTGACATACCCACTGGTGCGGCCCCTGCCGGGCTGGCCCTGTCGGATGATGGCCGGTTTCTTGCCTCTGCTGACAGGGATTCGGATCAGGTCTCGATCTTTGATGCGGATACCCTGACCCTACACCGCCGCATCGATGTGGGCAGCCGCCCCTTCGGACTTCGCTTTGCCCCGGATGGCCGATTGTTTGTTGCTAATGTGGGCAGCAATGACGTGACGGTTATTGGCCCGCAGATGGACAAAACAGTCGCCACCTTTGCCGTGGAGGAGCGGCCCTATGGCGTTGCCTTTGCCCACGGTCGGGTCTTTGTCACCAATCAATATGCCGACACGGTCAGCGTCGTTGACACCAACACATTCCAGACCATCGCCACCCTACCATCCGGCGAATACCCCGAAGGGGTCGACACAAGCACCGACAACCGATCCATCATTGTCGCCAATTGGTTCGACAATTCAGTCACAATAATCGACGCAGTAACGCTTTCTGTGATAAAAGAGATCGAGACCTGCGATGGTCCCCGCGCTTTCGGGGAGTTTGTTCAGAGGGATTTCAGATGAAGCGAATTGCCTTGGCTGCCGCCTTGATCTGCGTAACCGCGCTGCCTGTCGTTGCCAGCGGCGACGCATGGGACGCCGTCAAAACCCAGCTTTATGGTGAACGCACCATGCTAGACGGTGCACAGTTCATTTCGATCGATGCACCCTACCGCACACCGGATGATGCGCGTGCAAACCTGGCCGCGCAGATTGTGGCACCGCAGGGTGTGAACCTTGGCAAAATCACCGTTGTTCTGGATGAAAACCCGATGCCGGTTTCGGCGATTTTTGTCCTGAATACACCGCAGCCAAGTTTCTATTTCGACATCACCATGCGCGTGAACGGGCCGACCCCGCTGCATGTGATTGCAGAAACCACAGACGGTCGGCTGTTTGTCACAGAAACCTTTGTTAAGACATCCGGCACGGGGGCCTGCGCGGCCCCACCCGGCACCGATACCGAGCTTGCCCTGGCGACGCTGGGTCAGATGAATATCAGCGTTTCGAACAAAAAGCCGGGGTTCGCCGGTGGTGCGCTGACCAGTCTGGCGTCACGTTTGGGCCGGATGGATGTAGATATTTCGCACCCGTCATTGTCTGGCATGCAGATGGACCAAATATCGCTTTTGTTTATTCCCATGCGCTATGTTGAAAAGGTCGAGATTGATTTGGACGGCGCGGGTTTTGTGGATATGACCGGATCAATCTCATTGTCTGAAAACCCGCGTGTCGGGTTGGCCGTTCCGCAAAGCACCCGGTCTGTCGATGTCACCATGACCGATACAGGCGGCACCGTCAGCACAGCGCACAAGGACCTTGCCGGTTTCTGATCACTGCGTTTGTGGCTGACCCGGTGCAGGGGTAATCGTTTCAAGCGGATAGTCCCATAATGCCCACCCATCGGTGCCGTCGGGCAGCCAGTAGACCGATGTATATCCCCATTCGATGGCACGTTTGGCGGCGTTCCAGCTCATCCAGCATTCTTCGAGGCAAAAGAAAACAACCGGATGTGCCGTGTCGCCTTGCACCGCCTCGTTCAATCCGGTGCGAAAGTATTCCTCTGTCACATCGGCAATCGCACCGTAGCCCACATTAGGCAGCCATATCGCACCGGGGATCGAGTGACGCGGTTTATCGCGCCAGATCGTACCTTTGGGCAGGTTGTTAGGTTTGGGCGGTTGCGGCAATACATCAACAAACGCGGCTTTGCTGGCGCGCCACATATCATATGCTTCTTCCGGCCCCACGACCGTCCCGCCGGACAGCACATTGGGGACCGGGCTTCGATAATGGTCCATACGGTAGTCTGAGGGTTCCGGCACCGGCTGCGCCACCACGCCGGTCTGAGGCAAGATTGAAAGCACTGCGATTGCCAAAATCCGTTTCAATTCGAAACCTCCAGAACCTCCGTTCCAAGATCGTTCACCAATGGCACCCCGGCGTTATGAAGCAACGTGTTGATTTCACCCTGATTGCGCCGGATCAGTGAATTCAGCTTGCGTTGCCAGACTTTCTCGCCCTGACGCACACCCATGGTAATCCGGTAAAACAGACGGGGCGGCAGTTGCTCTTTTATCAGGGGAACCAGCTTGAAATCGGGGTGATCACTATGGACAAGCGGGCCACCCAATGGCCCCCACAGGATCGCCGCATCAATATCGCCGCTCTCCAAATCCGACAGCATATCTTGAGCGGGGTTTTCGTGGCGCCGGTCGACCACCAGATTGTAGGGTTTGGCTTTGCCGATCAAACCGTTACGCGCCATATGCGCCGATGGCGGCGTGCCCGCAATAATGCCAATACGCCGCCCCTTGAGCGCCGGATCAGCCAGCGTTTCCACCCCTGCCAAATCACTGTCGTTGGGGACAATCAAAACGTAGACAGATGTGAAGTAGTGGTTGGTATTCAGTACCAGTTCGTGGCCCTGTGCATATGCAATCACCAGATCGCATTTCTTGGCACCCAGCGAATTGCGGATAAAGCCCGTCGCCATCGGATACCACGTGTATTGCAGCGGCAGGTCCAGCTTGCTGGCGACAAGTTTCGCCAGATCATTCTCGAAACCCGTCTCATCCTTGGATGACATGGGATAGTTCGCCGGGTCCGCACAAACCCGCAACGCATTGCCAGACACCAGATCAGATGTTTGCGCCTGCACCTCACCAATATTGGTGACCCCCAAAACAAGGGTCACCCAAAGGGCTAAAAATCTATGACCCCAAGCACGCATTTTCAGCTTCGCGAATTGCATCATGTTTGGGTTCTTTCTTGCGGGGTCTGCCGCGCGGCACAACCTCGGCACCGCGTGCCTTGAGGTAAACATAGATGTCATCAAGATAACACATCACATTGGGGTTGTTTCCAAAGGATGGCATCACCGAATTTTCCGCAGCACCAACGCGCGTGCGTCCATTCACGACGACATCCACAAAATCATAATAGTCCATGTCGATGGCCGATGCCTTCAGCGCCGGAGCATAAGATGATCCTTCGCCCTCGGGTCCGTGGCAGACATGGCATTCGGAATGATAGCGGCGAAAGCCCGAATAGGTAGGCCAGTCAATGGTCCCATCTTCCTGAACGTTATACGTCGGCACATCATCTTCGGTAAAATACTTGCCGTCCTCGTTATAGACGGCCGTCAGGTTATCTATCTCCTCGGCGGAGGCCATTTGCGATATGCCTGCTGCAAGGAACAAGGCCAACAATCTTACTGTGGTGTTCATTCGTCTCGCCTTTTTCATGTTGATGCAGGCGCGACCGCAAAGTCGCGCCTGCCTGGTTGTTTTGGTGTATCAGTTCGGCAGTGCGAACACTGTCAGCTGTCCACCCAACGCGGTGTAATCGCTAAGCGCGGCATACCCGCCCACAGCACCCAAACCATCGTTGGGGTTGGTCAGACCAGCCGCCAGACCGATGCCAGCCCAGCCACCAACACCTGACAAGATGCCGATATACTGCTTGCCGCGATGCTCGTAGGTCATCACGTTACCGATGATGCCCGACGGGGTTTTGAACTTGTACAGTTCCTCGCCGGTGTCTGCGTGCACAGCCTTCAGATACCCTTCGAGTGTGCCGTAGAACACCACGTCACCCGCCGTTGCCAAAGGACCGGACCACACCGAGAACTGCTCGGGCAGCGACCATTTGATCTCGCCTTTGGTGTTGTCCCACGCGATGAAGTTACCCATGCCGCCATGGCTGTCAGGGGCAGGATACATCGCCAATGTGGCACCCACATAAGGCTGACCAGCGGTATAGCTGACGCGGAATGGCTCATAGTCCATACACACGTGGTTGGTCGGCACATACATCAGCTCGGTTTTTGGCGAATAGGCCGCAGGTTGCTGATCCTTGGACCCAAGGGCCGCAGGGCAGATACCAGTCGAGTTAACGTCTTCGCCATTCTGCTCGGTCGAGTATTGGGCGACAACCGCAGGACGGCCATATGTATCCGAGTTTGGATCCATATCAACGCCTGTGGTCCAGTTCACAGCTGGGTCGAACTTCTCGGCAACCAACAGCTCACCAGATACGCGATCCATGGTATAGCCCAGACCGTTACGGTCAAAGTGGGTCAAGAGCTTGCGCTCCACGCCATCAATTTCCTGCTCCGAAAGGATCATTTCGTTGATGCCGTCAAAGTCCCACTCGTCATGCGGGGTCATTTGGTAGAACCACTTGGCCATGCCTGTATCGATATCGCGGGCCATGATTGTCATCGACCAGCGGTTATCACCTGGACGCTGAGCAGGGTTCCATGTGGATGGGTTACCGGTGCCATAATAGAACAGGTTCTCGTCCATATCAGCCGAGTACCAGCCCCATGTGGTGCCGCCACCGATCTTCCATTGATCGCCTTCCCAGGTGTTCGTGCCCGAGTTTTCGCCAACCGGCTGACCCAAGTGCGTGGTGTTCACCGGATCAACAAGGATGTCGCTGTCTGGCCCCATCGAATAGGCACGCCATTCTTGTGCGCCCGTTTCCATGTTATACGCAGTCACAGACCCGCGTACACCAAACTCACCACCCGAAATGCCGACAATGATTTTGTCTTTTACGGGCAGAACCGTGGCAGTGTTGGTTTCGCCAATCGACGCGTCACCGTTTTGAACTTCCCAGACGACATCGCCGTTATTGGCATCCAGTGCCACAACCTTGGTGTCCGCCTGATGCAAGAAGATCTTGCCGTTCGCATATGCCACACCGCGGTTCACAGTGTCACAACACATGACCGGGATAACATCCGGGTCCTGCTTGGGTTCGTATTTCCAAACGATCTTGCCGTCTTGGGCAAGGTCCAGAGCATACACGATATTTGGGAACGGTGTATGGACATACATCATATCCCCGATCACCAGCGGCGAACCTTCGTGTCCGCGCAAAACACCGGTGGAGAACGTCCATGCAACCTGCAGGTCATCAACGTTGTCGGCGTTGATTTCGTCCAGCTGCGAATAGCGTTGGTTTTTGTAGTCGCCGGTTTGAATTGCCCATTGAGCAGAGTTGCTCATCTGGGTCATCAGATCGTCGTTTGCAGATGCCATACCGGCAACACAAACGGCAATCCCGGCCGTTAAAAGCGATAGCCTTTTCATCAAAGTACCTCCCTAGTATGCGGCGGTATTGCCGCTAAATGACGCCCGGTCCCAACACAGGGAAAGACATCAGTTCTTCTCCGTTCGCCCTAATTGAGCCTGGGCAATACGAGGAAACTCTGGTCTCACGATCCTCCGTCTTCAAAGCTCGCGAGATACGCAATTATGTTCATTCGGTCTTTTTCCTTACGCAGCCCGGCAAAGGACATCTTTGTCCCTTTGGCGTAGGCGCGCGGCTTTTCCAGAAACGCTGCCAGTTCTTCTGGGGTCCAGGTTTTCCCGGCTTCGCCCATGTCGGTCAGAACAGAAGAATATTTAAAGTCCGGCACGGACGCGACAGCGCGCCCCACGATCCCGTTCAGGATAGGGCCAACCTTGTTTTCAGCGTCTGCCCCCACGGCGTGACAGGCCTTGCATTTGCGGAAAACCTTTTCACCCTTGGCAGCATCGGCAAATGCACCAGCGGGGAGCATCGTCAAAAGGGTAACAGCAGCAATTCTTTTCAACATATCAAGCCTTTCTGGGCCTTTCGTTACTTAACTAGTTCAGACGTCCGGCGTGCCATGCCACATGGTCACCGGCGAAACTGTTCACAAAGAAATACGAATGATCGTATCCGTCTTGTATGCGCACCTGCCCGGGCTGCCTGCGACGGGCCATCATGTCTGCAAGCGCCTCGGGTTTCAGCAGATCCAGAAACTGATCCTGTGATCCCTGATCGACCAACAGGTCACCCTTCCAGCCATGCTCTTGCAGCAGCAAAGTCGCATCGTACTCGGCCCACGTGCTCTCATCATCGCCCAGATATGCGCTAAACTGCTTTCGACCCCAATCAGATTGGGTTGGATGCGCGATCGGCGCAAAGGCCGACAGCGATTCAAACAGATCGGCGTTGCGAATGGCGATCGTGATCGCGCCAAGGCCACCCATCGAATGGCCTGTAATGCCATGTCGATCCTGCACCGGCAGGTTCGACATCACGACCGACCGCAGCTCGTTCACGATGTAATCATACATCCTATAGTGGCTTTTCCACGGATCACGGGTGGCATTAACGTAAAAACCCGCGCCTTGACCCAGATCGTATGATTCATCGTCGCTGACACCGGCCCCGCGCGGCGATGTGTCGGGAAAGATCACCGCCAACCCGTGTTTTGCAGCATGTTCCTGAAAACCCGCCTTGGTCATCGCATTTTCATGGGTGCAGGACAGGCCACTAAGATACCATAAAACCGGCACGGGGCCAAATTCGACCTGCGGCGGCAGATAGGCCGCAAAGGTCATCTCGCATCCGCAGGTGTTCGAAGGGTGCTTGAACACCTTCTGGCTCCCCCCAAAGCTCCGGTTTTCCGAGATCAGCTCCATATTTTTCAAAACTCCACGACGGCGCGGATTGATTTGCCTTGGTGCATCAGGTCGAAGCCGTGGTTGATGTCGTCCAGCGTCAGTTTGTGGGTGATCATCGGGTCGATCTCGATCTTGCCGTTCATGTACCAGTCCACGATTTTGGGAACATCGGTGCGGCCCTTGGCCCCGCCAAATGCGGTCCCGCGCCAGACACGACCTGTGACCAGTTGAAACGGCCGGGTCGAGATTTCGGCACCTGCGGGGGCGACCCCGATGATGATGCTTTCACCCCAGCCCTTATGCGCCGCCTCAAGCGCCTGGCGCATGACTTTGGTGTTGCCGGTGGCGTCGAAGGTGTAATCGGCACCGCCCTTGGTCAGCTCAACCAGATGGGCCACCATGTCGCCGTCAACCTTGGTCGGGTTCACGAAATCGGTCATGCCGAAATAGCGGCCGGTTTCTTCCTTGTCGTCGTTCAGATCGACGCCCACGATTTGATCCGCGCCGGCCAGACGCAGCCCTTGGATTACGTTCAGGCCAATGCCGCCCAACCCGAAGACAACGCAGCGCGCGCCGATCTCGACTTTGGCGGTGTTGATAACCGCGCCAATGCCCGTGGTAACGCCGCAGCCGATATAGCAGATTTTATCGAACGGCGCGTCCTTGCGGACTTTAGCCAGCGCGATTTCGGGGACAACCGTGTGATTGGCAAAGGTCGAGCACCCCATGTAGTGGTGGATCGGCGTGCCATCGAGCATCGAAAATCGCGTGGTGCCGTCGGGCAGCAGGCCCTGGCCTTGGGTGACGCGAATGGCCTGGCACAGGTTGGTTTTGCCTGACAGGCAATATTCGCATTCGCGGCATTCAGGGGTGTAGAGCGGGATCACGTGATCGCCGACCTCAAGCGTGGTCACACCCTCGCCGACCTCCATCACGATGCCTGCGCCCTCGTGGCCCAGAATGGCGGGAAAAATCCCTTCGGGATCATCGCCCGAACGGGTGAATTCATCGGTGTGACACAGGCCCGTGGCCTTCATCTCAACCAAAACCTCGCCCCGCTTGGGACCCTCAAGGTTCACCTCCATGACCTCAAGCGGTTTACCCGCCTCAACAGCTACTGCCGCCCGTGTTCTCAT
>NZ_FPAJ01000012.1 GCF_900116285.1 Sulfitobacter marinus
TCACCGAGTAAGCTGCCAGCGGGCCCGCCCCGCGACAGCCCAAACCGACCCGAAGGCCGCTCTGGAAACAGCGCGGCCTTTTCTTTTGCACAAGGGGATGTAGGTTGCGTATCTGACAAAAGGTGGCCCCTATGAATATTACCCAAGATTTTTTTCCCGGCGCGATTGGCCAGATTATTCAAATGCACGGGACGCATTATGCCAGCCAATGGGGCTTCACGAGTTACTTTGAGGCTAAGGTGGCGCATCAGATCTCAGAGTTTGTCCAAGGCAAGAAGGACACCGATCTGGTCTTGATTGCGCAGGATTATCAAGGGGTTGCCGCGTCGCTTGTCTTGGATCTTCACGATGCGCAATCTGATGGCCGCGGCGCACATCTAAGATGGTTTTTATGTGCAGACAGATGCCGGGGCACCGGTATGGGGCGCAAGTTGATGACCCAAGCGGTCGCCCATGCGGAACGTCACAGCAACGGTAAAATGTGGCTGCGAACCTTTGCGGGGTTAAAACCAGCCTTGCATCTATACCGCAGCTTCGGCTTTGTGCTGCAGGCTGAAAAGGCGGGTGATATGTGGGGAACCGTTGTGAATGAACAAGAGTATCGTCGCCCCGGCAATATCTAGCAGGATTTTCCGGCTCAATAGCGCATATGCTCTTGATCCTTTGGCGATTCCAGACTACCCCACCACTCGGCATAGGGGTTTAGCTCAGTTGGTAGAGCATCGGTCTCCAAAACCGAGGGTCGTGGGTTCGAGTCCCTCAGCCCCTGCCAGTTTTCCAATCAGCGTGATTACGAGATATACGCCTTTTGGGCCATCGGTCTGATACGGTATCCATGCGAATACGATTGAAGTCTTGAATTCGGTCGCATTGGCGGATACATCGCAGAAACCTTTGAAAAGCAGGAAACCCGTCATGGCCACAGTCAATCCACTCCAGTTCATTCAGCAAGTGCGCTCGGAAGTGTCCAAGGTGGTATGGCCCACCCGCCGCGAAGTGATGCTGACCACTGTGATGGTTTTCATCCTAGCTGCGTTGACGGCGGTGTTTTTCGCAATCGTCGATATTTTGATCCGCGGTGGGTTGCAGTACGTGCTTGCCTATTTCGGGTGATCGGCCAGGGGATGTGCAAAACCTTGCGCGCCCCCTTGAAACATTTGGGCATGCGGGCTATCCCGCACCCCTAACCTGACAAAGGGCGTGCGGCGATTCGAGTTGCGCGCCGATTTTTTGTTCAGGAAAGGCGGGCAGATGTCTGCCGCTTTATTGAGAATTTGATGCGGCATAGATGCGCATCGCAAGACAGGGACCAGAGTTCAGATGGCGAAAAGATGGTATTCGGTCAGTGTTTTGTCGAATTTCGAGAAAAAGATCGCCGAACAGATCCGCACCACGGTCGCCGAGCAAGAGCTTGAGGACCAGATCGACGAAGTGCTGGTCCCCACCGAAGAGGTGATCGAAGTTCGGCGCGGCAAGAAAGTCACGACAGAGCGGCGCTTTATGCCCGGCTATGTTCTGGTGCACATGGAGATGTCCGACCGCGGCTATCACCTGATCAACTCGATCAACCGCGTCACAGGCTTCTTGGGGCCGCAAGGGCGCCCGATGCCGATGCGTGATGCCGAAGTCACCGCGATCTTGGGCCGCGTCCAAGAGGGCGAAGAAGCACCACGCACCTTGATCCACTTTGAAGTGGGCGAGCGCGTTAAGGTTGCTGATGGTCCGTTCGAAGACTTTGACGGCATGATCGAAGAGGTCGACGACGAGAACCAGCGCCTCAAGGTGTCTGTGTCGATCTTTGGCCGCGAAACACCGGTCGAATTGGAATTCACTCAGGTCAATAAACAGGTCTGAGCGGGTCGGCGGGGCAACCCGCTATGCGGTGGCAACACCGTTCGTTTGTGGGAGGCAAGGCTGCGCGCAGTCAAACCGGACCACGCTAGTAACCGATCACAACGCGTTGTGGTTGCGTAGGGTGGGTGTAAATCCACCGACATCAAAAGGAGAAGGCCAATGGCCAAGAAACTCGTCGGTACGATGAAGTTGCAAGTTAAAGCGGGTCAAGCGAACCCATCCCCACCTGTTGGTCCTGCATTGGGTCAGCGCGGGATTAACATCATGGAATTCTGTAAGGCGTTCAACGCCAAGACAGCGGACATGGAGCCAGGTGCCCCTTGCCCGACCGTGATCAGCTATTATCAGGACAAGTCCTTTACCATGGACATCAAGACGCCACCTGCGTCCTACTACCTGAAAAAAGCGGCCAAGATTAACTCTGGCGCGAAAACACCCAGCCGTGAAACTGTTGGTACAGTGACCACAAAGCAGCTGCGCGAAATCGCAGAAGCAAAAATGGCAGATCTGAGCGCCGTGGATGTTGAAGCCGCGATGAAGATCATTCTGGGCTCCGCCCGTTCCATGGGCATTGAGGTGAAGTAAGATGGCAAAACTCGGAAAACGCACCCGCGCCGCACGCGAAGCATTTGCAGGCAAAGAAGATCTGTCCGTTGAAGAAGCCGTGACACTGATCAAGGCAAACGCAAACGCGAAATTTGATGAAACCATCGAAATCGCCCTGAACCTTGGTGTTGACCCACGTCACGCTGACCAAATGGTTCGCGGTGTTGTTGGCCTGCCAAACGGCACAGGCAAATCTGTACGTGTTGCAGTATTCGCCCGTGGTCCAAAAGCAGAAGAAGCCACAGCAGCTGGTGCCGATATCGTTGGCGCAGAAGACCTGATGGAAGCTGTTCAAGGCGGCAAGATCGACTTTGATCGTTGCATCGCGACACCTGACATGATGCCAATCGTTGGTCGTCTGGGTAAAGTTCTTGGCCCACGCAACCTGATGCCAAACCCAAAAGTCGGCACAGTGACCATGGACATCAAAGACGCTGTTGAAGCTGCCAAAGGCGGTCAGGTTCAGTTCAAAGCTGAAAAAGGCGGCGTTGTGCATGCTGGCATCGGCAAACTGTCCTTTGACGAAGCCAAACTGGTTGAGAACGTGCGCGCCTTTGTTGGTGCCGTGTCCAAAGCCAAGCCTGCCGGCTCCAAAGGCACATACATGAAAAAGATCGCACTGAGCTCCACAATGGGTCCAGGCGTGACTGTTGAAGTAGACAACGCTGTAACCGAGTAATTATTCGGTTTATTAGCGTTAGCTTTAAGAAAGGCCCTTCGCGATCTGCGAGGGGCCTTTTGCATTTCGTGGGCGGCATTTGCCGCCGATCTAAGGCCGCCAGAATTGTTGAAATATTCGGCACCTGCGTGCTAGCCTTCCGCAACAAGCGAGAGGCCAAGTCAAGATGCAGGATCCGAATAAAAGAGTTGAGCGCGTCAGGCGCCGCGACTTTAAGAAGTTCGTCGAAGATAATGCCGATAAGGTCCGCGTCGAGAAGCCAAATGATGAAAGCGCGTTGATCACCTATGAGGTTGATGGCGAATTCGATTACGAGCTTTACAAGGAAATTCAGACACTCGGAAACAAGTTCAAACTGGACAAGCAATGGGTCGGCGAGGATCACATTACGATCTTGTCGAACTATATCAACGCCAGTGATCTAAAGCCCAAGACGGGCATCTGTCATGGAACGCGTCAAGGGTTCGAGCAGAAATGGTTCCGCGCGCATTTGGATGGTGATGTCGATGTCATCGGAACTGAAATTTCTGATACTGCCACGCAGTTCGAGCATACAATCCAATGGGATTTCCACGAGACCAAGGCCGAATGGGAAGCCAATACCGGATTTATTTACTCGAATTCCTGGGATCATTCGTTTGATCCCAAGATCGCCTTTACCGCTTGGGCGAAATGTCTGGTGCCGGGCGGTTTTATGTTTCTGGATCACGGGATTGGCTATGATCCTGAAAAAGTGAGCCCCTTGGACCCGTTCGGGATTTCCCGCGAGGGACTTGTTGCGTTTCTGAACACCGAATGCGGGGAGTATGGTCAGGTGAAAGAAGTCATTGAGGGTGGAAAGCATCGCCGCAACCTGATTTCAACCGTGGTATTTCATGCCAGCTAATGCCCCTGAAATTGCACCCGTCGAAAAGGTACACGGTGATATCGCTGTGTACTCGTGCTATTTCGGCAAATACGAGCCGCTTAATCTGCAGTCGATGGGGAGTGGTCAAGGTTATGACCGCGTCCTTGTCACCGACGACCCATCGTTAGAATATCCGGGCGCGCAAGTCATCGGCGGTAGCGGCGAGGCGGATGCGGTGATCGCGTCACGTTCAGCCAAGCTGTTCCCGGAACCCTATTTCCCGAACCACCGCTGGGTCATTTATGTCGATAATCGGGCGGCGCTGATCCAAGACCCCAAAGAAATTGTCGCCGAAATCGAGGCTGCGTATGTCGGCGATGCGCCTGCCGGAAGGTATCTTTTTGAGCATCCCGATCGGGAGTGCTGCTACCGCGAGTTGCGCGTGTTAACTCGCATGTCAAAGGTTACACCTGAAGCACATGAGCAGATCAAAGGCACGATGCAGGAGGCGGGGTTCCCGGCCAAGGCAGGGCTCTACATGAACACTATGATGATCCAAAAGATGGGCGACCCTGCAACGGCAAAGTTGAATGCCTTATGGTGGTGGCTTTTCCAAACCCTGTGCCCGCGCGATCAGGTATCTTTGCCCTACGCGATGTGGCTGAACGACTATGCGCCGCGCGTGTTGTCATCAATGGCGCAGCAATATATCGAATGGCCGGTATATTCGTTTAAAGACCGCCGCAGATTTCAAAGGGCAAACCGGTAACTATGCGCCGCTAGAGGTTTTGATGCAGCTGCGATGTCGGCAGGGAAACCGGCTCGGTGCCTCGGCTAATACGAGGCAGGGAAAATTTGCTCTTGGCATTCTGCGCCACAGCCCCTAAACACGCCCTCGATTCACCCGAAGTTTCTTTGGGTGAGTCTTCTGTCCGAGACGAAGGGTGGCGATGAGCCTTAATTTCCTTTCTGAGATGGGAGACGTTAGAATTACCAAGCGCGCAAGCGTGAGGGCATTTTGGCTTATTCCCGTAAAATGGACCAAGACTGTTTGCGAAAGCAAACTTAATTGAGCCGGGGGGTAACCCCCAGATTTGGAGTAAAACTGTGGATAGAGCCCAGAAAGAACAGTTGGTCGACGAGCTCGGCCAAATCTTTGAAAGCTCTGGCGTCGTTGTGGTTAGCCACTACGTCGGCCTGACAGTTGCTGAAATGCAGGACCTCCGTGCGCGCGCTCGCGCTGCGGGCGGGGCCGTGCGTGTTGCCAAAAACAGGCTCGCCAAAATTGCCCTTGATGGAAAGCCATGCGAAAGCATTGCCGATCTCCTGACGGGTATGACCGTTTTGACCTATTCCGAAGATCCAGTGGCAGCCGCTAAGGTTGCTCAGGACTTCGCCAAAGAGAACCAAAAGTTTGTGATTCTCGGTGGTGCAATGGGTGAAAACGCACTGGACGCCGCCGGTGTCGAAGCCGTGTCCAAAATGCCTTCGCGGGAGGAGCTTATCTCCACCATCGCGGGCATGCTGGGCGCACCTGCTTCCAACATCGCCGGGGCCATTGGCGCACCTGCAAGCAATATCGCATCCATCTTGTCCACAATCGAGGACAAGGCGGCTGCGTAAAGCAATATCGTCAAGCTGGCGCAGGGTTGAACACTCGCGTTGGAACACACATATCGTTAACGGAAAGAGCTAAAACATGGCTGATCTGAAAAAACTGGCAGAAGACATCGTTGGTCTGACACTGCTTGAAGCACAAGAACTGAAAACCATCCTCAAAGACGAGTATGGCATCGAGCCCGCCGCTGGTGGCGCTGTGATGATGGCTGGCCCTGCCGATGCAGGCGGTGCAGCTGAAGAGAAAACTGAATTCGACGTCGTTCTGAAGAACGCCGGCGCATCCAAAATCAACGTGATCAAAGAAGTTCGCGGCATCACCGGTCTGGGCCTGAAAGAAGCCAAAGACTTGGTCGAAGCTGGCGGCAAGATCAAAGAAGGCGTCGACAAAGCCGAAGCCGAAGATGTAAAAGCCAAGCTGGAAGCAGCTGGCGCAGAGGTCGAGCTGGCATAAGCCATTTGATCTGGGCAGCGTTTTCTTACACAGAAAACGGACTGGAATTTTCAAAAAATTCCGGGTCAGCCCGTAAGTGACAAGGCTGGATGGGGTGTTTCCCTGTCCAGCCTAACCTATTTTGACAAGTATTTCGTCGGAAATGCTTCTCTGGATAGGTCCTAAAGGTCGGAAGAGGTGCGGTGGGACGTGCTTCAAGAATTGACCAGGATTTTCCGCTCTTATGGGCGCGCATCACGGCCCCGGTGATGGCGTGCTCGGCAAGAGACACGAAAGGTGACATGACACATGGCGCAATCCTTCCTTGGCCAGAAACGTCTACGTAAATACTATGGCAAAATCCACGAAGTGCTGGATATGCCGAACCTGATTGAGGTTCAAAAATCCTCTTATGATCTGTTCCTGCGCTCCGGCGATGCGGACACTCCGACAGATGGTGACGGCATTCAGGGCGTCTTTCAGTCGGTATTCCCGATCAAAGACTTTAACGAGACTTCGGTGCTTGAATACGTCAAGTACGAGCTTGAGAAACCCAAATACGATGTTGAGGAATGTCAGCAACGTGACATGACCTACAGCGCACCTTTGAAGGTGACGCTGCGTTTGATCGTATTTGATGTGGATGAAGACACTGGCGCGAAGTCGGTCAAAGACATCAAAGAACAAGACGTGTTCATGGGCGATATGCCTTTGATGACCCCGAACGGCACTTTTGTTGTGAACGGGACCGAGCGCGTCATCGTTTCGCAGATGCACCGTTCGCCAGGCGTGTTCTTTGACCACGACAAGGGCAAGACGCACTCTTCGGGCAAACTGTTGTTTGCCTGCCGGATCATTCCTTACCGTGGCTCTTGGTTGGATTTCGAATTCGACGCAAAAGACATCGTATTCGCGCGCATCGACCGCCGTCGCAAGCTGCCTGTCACCACGTTGCTTTACGCGCTTGGCCTTGACCAAGAAGCAATCATGGATGCCTATTACGACACCGTGAACTACACGCTTCAAGATGGTGAAGGCTGGGTTGCGCCGTTCTATCCTGATCGCGTACGCGGCACACGCCCTACATATGATCTGGTTGATGCCAAGACGGGTGAAGTCCTGTTCGAGAAGGGCAAAAAGGTCACGCCGCGCGCCGTGAAGCAATTGGTTGATGAAGGTAAAGTGACAGAGTTGCTTTTGCCGTTCAGCCATATTGAAGGCAAATTTGCTGCCCGTGACATCATCAACGAAGAAACCGGTGCGATTTACGTCGAAGCCGGCGACGAGATGACGCTTGAGTATGACAAAGACGGCACGCTGATTGGCGGTACAGCCAAAGAGCTGATCGACGCGGGTATTACCGAGATCCCACTCTTGGACATCGACAACATTAATGTCGGCCCCTACATGCGCAATACAATGGCGTCGGATAAAAACATGAACCGCGACACCGCGCTCATGGATATCTACCGCGTTATGCGTCCGGGCGAGCCGCCCACAGTTGAGGCAGCGTCGAACCTGTTCGACACGTTGTTCTTTGATAGCGAACGCTATGATCTGTCTGCTGTTGGCCGCGTGAAAATGAACATGCGTCTGGCGCTCGACAAAGAAGACACACAACGCACGCTGGACCGCGATGATATCGTGTCCTGCATTAAAGCGCTGGTTGATCTGCGCGACGGCCGTGGCGATATCGACGATATTGACCACCTTGGTAACCGTCGTGTGCGTTCCGTTGGCGAGCTGATGGAAAATCAGTACCGCGTTGGTTTGCTGCGCATGGAGCGTGCGATCAAAGAACGCATGTCTTCTGTCGAAATCGACACCGTGATGCCGCAAGACCTGATCAACGCCAAGCCAGCCGCCGCTGCAGTGCGTGAATTCTTTGGCTCTTCGCAGCTGTCGCAGTTCATGGACCAAACCAACCCGCTGTCCGAGGTCACGCACAAGCGTCGCCTTTCAGCGCTTGGACCAGGTGGTCTGACACGCGAACGTGCCGGCTTTGAGGTGCGTGACGTTCACCCGACCCACTATGGCCGGATGTGTCCGATTGAAACGCCTGAAGGTCCAAACATTGGTCTGATCAACTCGTTGGCAACCTTTGCCCGCGTGAACAAGTACGGCTTTATCGAAACACCCTACCGCAAGGTATCGAACGGTGTGGTTTCCGATGACGTTCAATATATGTCCGCGACCGAAGAAATGCGCCACACTGTTGCGCAGGCCAACGCGAACCTTGATGAGAACATGAAGTTCGTAAACGAATTGGTTTCGACACGGAAATCCGGTGACTACACATTGTCACCCTCCGAAAGTGTTGACCTGATCGACGTTTCGCCAAAGCAGTTGGTGTCCGTTGCGGCATCGCTGATCCCGTTCTTGGAAAATGACGATGCGAACAGGGCCTTGATGGGTTCGAACATGCAACGTCAGGCTGTTCCATTGCTTCAAGCCGAGGCCCCGCTGGTGGGCACCGGTATCGAAGAAGTTGTGGCACGGGATTCCGGCGCGGCATACATGGCCAAGCGTGGCGGTATCATCGACCAAGTCGATGCATCGCGTATCGTTTTGCGCGCAACCGAAGACCTTGAGCTGGGCGATGCAGGGGTAGACATTTACCGTATGCGTAAGTTCCAGCGTTCCAACCAAAACACCTGTATTAACCAGCGTCCGCTGGTGAAAGTGGGCGACACGGTTGTGAAGGGTCAGGTTATTGCGGATGGTCCATCGACTGACATGGGTGAACTGGCCCTTGGTAAAAACGTGGTCGTCGCGTTTATGCCTTGGAACGGCTACAACTATGAAGACTCCATCCTGATCTCCGAGCGGGTTTCGCGCGATGACGTGTTCACGTCGATTCACATCGAGGAATTCGAAGTGGCTGCGCGCGATACAAAGCTTGGGCCAGAGGAAATCACACGCGACATTCCAAACGTTGGTGAAGAAGCGCTGCGCAATCTCGACGAGGCTGGCATCGTGTACATCGGCGCGGATGTTGAACCGGGTGACATTCTGGTCGGCAAGATCACACCAAAGGGCGAAAGCCCGATGACGCCAGAAGAAAAACTGCTGCGCGCCATCTTTGGTGAGAAAGCATCGGACGTGCGTGATACATCGCTGCGTGTGAAGCCGGGCGATTTCGGTACAGTTGTCGAAGTCCGTGTCTTTAACCGCCACGGTGTTGAAAAGGACGAACGTGCTTTGCAGATCGAGCGCGAAGAGGTTGAACGCCTTGCACGCGACCGTGACGATGAACTTGGTATCCTTGATCGCAACATCTATGCGCGTCTGCGTCAGATGATCCTTGGCAAAACTGTTGTTAAAGGTCCGAAAGGCGTGAAGTCGAACAGCCCGATCACCGAAGAGCTGCTGGATGAACAATTGTCCCGCGGTCAGTGGTGGCAGTTGGCGCTGGCGGACGAAGATGATGCGAAAATCGTCGAAGCGCTGAACGAACAGTACGAAATCCAAAAGCGTACATTGAATGCCCGCTTTGAGGACAAAGTCGAAAAAGTACGCCGTGGCGATGATTTGCCCCCAGGCGTGATGAAAATGGTCAAAGTATTCGTGGCGGTGAAGCGTAAGCTGCAACCGGGCGATAAAATGGCCGGTCGTCACGGCAACAAGGGTGTTATTTCCAAGGTTGTGCCGATGGAAGACATGCCATTCCTTGCAGATGGTACGCCGGTCGACTTCTGTTTGAACCCGCTGGGTGTTCCATCGCGTATGAACGTTGGTCAGATCCTTGAAACCCACATGGGTTGGGCTGCACGCGGCTTGGGTATCAACATCGACGAAGCACTTCAGGAATATAAGCGCTCCGGCGACTTGACCCCTGTACGCGATGCGATGAGCCACGCATATGGTGCGGATGTTTACGACGAAGGCATCGCCGGCATGGACGAAGCAACGCTTTTGGAAGCGGCGGGTAACGTAACCCGTGGTGTGCCAATCGCGACGCCCGTCTTTGACGGTGCCAAGGAAGCAGATGTGAATGACAGTCTGACACGGGCCGGGTTCGATTCCTCGGGTCAGTCGGTGCTGTTTGACGGCCGCACAGGCGAGCAGTTTGCCCGCCCCGTGACCGTTGGCGTCAAATACCTGCTGAAACTGCACCACCTTGTGGACGATAAAATCCACGCGCGTTCCACCGGTCCATACTCGCTGGTCACCCAGCAGCCATTGGGCGGTAAAGCGCAATTCGGTGGTCAGCGCTTTGGTGAGATGGAGGTCTGGGCTTTGGAAGCCTACGGCGCTGCATACACCCTGCAGGAAATGCTGACTGTGAAATCGGATGACGTTGCAGGCCGTACGAAGGTCTATGAAAGCATCGTCAAAGGCGAGGATAATTTCGAAGCCGGTATTCCGGAATCGTTCAACGTTCTTGTCAAAGAAGTCCGTGGCCTTGGCCTGAATATGGAACTCCTGGATGCGGAGGAAGACGAGTGAGTTAAGCGCCGGAGTTTTTCAAAAACTCCGGACCGTTTTCTTTCAAAGAAAACGTCTCACTCCCTTCGCTTTCGAGACTAATCTAAGGATTTAAGATGAACCAGGAACTGACAAACAACCCGTTCAACCCCGTCGCGCCAATGAAGACGTTCGACGAGATCAAGGTATCTTTGGCATCGCCAGAGCGTATCCTGTCGTGGTCGTTCGGTGAGATCAAAAAACCCGAAACCATCAACTACCGCACGTTCAAGCCAGAACGTGACGGCCTGTTCTGCGCCCGTATTTTCGGACCGATCAAAGACTACGAATGTCTCTGCGGTAAATACAAGCGCATGAAATATCGCGGCGTTGTCTGCGAAAAATGCGGCGTCGAAGTCACGCTGCAAAAGGTTCGCCGCGAGCGGATGGGCCACATCGAACTGGCGTCGCCTGTTGCGCACATCTGGTTCCTCAAGTCGCTTCCATCGCGGATCGGCCTGATGCTGGATATGACCCTGCGCGATCTGGAACGTGTTTTGTACTTTGAAAACTACGTCGTGATTGAACCCGGTCTGACGGAACTCACCTATGGTCAGATGATGACCGAAGAAGAGTTCATGGAAGCGCAAGACATCTACGGCATGGACGCGTTCACCGCGAACATCGGTGCTGAAGCGATCCGTGAAATGCTGGCCGCAATCGATTTGGAAGCCGAAGCAGACATGCTGCGTGCAGATCTGAAAGAAGCGACAGGCGAGCTGAAGCCGAAGAAGATCATCAAGCGTTTGAAGGTTGTTGAATCATTCCTCGAGTCCGGTAACCGGCCCGAGTGGATGGTTATGACCGTCATTCCGGTTATCCCGCCAGAACTGCGCCCGCTGGTGCCGCTGGATGGTGGCCGTTTTGCGACGTCTGACCTGAACGACCTGTATCGCCGCGTGATCAACCGGAACAACCGTTTGAAGCGCCTGATCGAACTGCGCGCGCCCGACATCATCGTGCGTAACGAAAAGCGTATGTTGCAGGAATCTGTGGATGCGTTGTTCGACAACGGCCGTCGTGGCCGCGTGATCACGGGTGCCAACAAGCGTCCGTTGAAATCGCTGTCCGATATGCTGAAGGGTAAGCAAGGCCGCTTCCGTCAGAACCTTTTGGGTAAGCGCGTCGACTTCTCCGGTCGTTCGGTCATTGTTACGGGTCCTGAGCTGAAGCTGCACCAGTGTGGTTTGCCGAAAAAGATGGCGCTCGAGCTGTTCAAGCCATTCATCTATTCGCGTCTTGAAGCCAAAGGTCTGTCTTCCACTGTGAAACAGGCCAAGAAACTGGTAGAAAAAGAGCGTCCCGAAGTTTGGGATATCTTGGATGAAGTGATCCGCGAACACCCCGTCATGCTGAACCGCGCGCCTACGCTGCACCGTCTTGGCATTCAGGCGTTCGAACCGGTTCTGATCGAAGGTAAGGCTATCCAGCTGCACCCGCTGGTTTGTTCCGCGTTTAACGCTGACTTTGACGGCGACCAAATGGCTGTTCACGTGCCTCTCTCGCTGGAAGCCCAGCTGGAAGCACGCGTCTTGATGATGTCCACGAACAACGTTCTGTCGCCTGCAAACGGCGCACCGATCATTGTTCCGTCGCAGGACATGATCTTGGGTCTGTATTATACGACGCTTGAGCGTGAAGGCATGGTTGGTCAGGACATGGTGTTCGGCTCTGTTGAAGAGGTCGAGCATGCTTTGAACGGCGGTGCGATCCATCTGCACTCGAAAATCAAGGCGCGGATCAAACAGATTGATGCCGAAGGCAACGAAGTGATGAAGCGCTTTGATACGACACCTGGTCGTATCCGTTTGGGTGCTTTGCTGCCTCTGAACGCCAAGGCACCGTTTGATCTGGTCAACCGTCTGCTGCGCAAGAAAGAAGTTCAGCAGGTCATCGATACGGTCTACCGCTATTGTGGCCAAAAGGAATCCGTCATCTTCTGTGACCAGATCATGACCATGGGTTTCCGCGAAGCTTTCAAGGCAGGTATCTCGTTCGGTAAGGACGACATGTTGATCCCTGACAGCAAATGGCCATTGGTTGAAGAAACCCGTGACCAGGTGAAAGACTTTGAACAACAGTACATGGACGGCCTGATCACTCAGGGTGAAAAGTACAACAAAGTTGTCGATGCATGGTCAAAGTGTAACGACAAAGTCACCGATGCGATGATGGGCGCGATTTCCGCAACCACACATGCCGACAACGGTTCCGAAAACGAACCGAACTCTGTCTATATGATGGCCCACTCCGGTGCGCGTGGTTCGGTTACGCAGATGAAACAGCTGGGCGGGATGCGCGGTTTGATGGCAAAGCCGAATGGCGACATCATCGAGACCCCGATTATCTCGAACTTTAAAGAAGGTCTGACCGTTCTGGAGTACTTCAATTCCACCCACGGTGCCCGTAAGGGTCTGTCGGATACCGCTTTGAAAACAGCGAACTCGGGTTACCTGACCCGTCGTCTGGTTGACGTGGCACAAGATTGTATCGTTCGTATGCATGACTGTGGCACCGAAACAGCGATCACTGCCGAAGCTGCGGTTAACGACGGTGAAGTTGTATCGTCGCTGGCAGAACGTCTGCTGGGTCGCGTTGCGGCTGATGATATCCTGCGTCCGGGCACCGACGAAGTGTTGGTCCCTGCGCAAACCATCATCGACGAACGTCTGGCGGATATCGTGGATGAGGCGGCTGTTTTGTCCGCACGCATCCGCAGCCCGCTGACCTGTGAGGCCGAAGAGGGCGTTTGCGCCATGTGTTATGGTCGTGACCTTGCACGTGGTACATTGGTGAACCAAGGTGAAGCTGTCGGGATTATTGCCGCGCAGTCGATCGGTGAACCCGGCACCCAGCTGACCATGCGTACCTTCCACATTGGTGGTGTTGCACAAGGTGGCCAGCAGTCCTTCCTCGAGGCATCGCAGCCCGGTAAGATCGTGTTTGAAAACGCCCAAACCCTTGAGAACGCCGCAGGCGAGATCATGGTCATGGGTCGGAACATGAAATTGTCGATCGTGGATGATAACGGTGAAGAACGTGCCAGCCACAAAGTTGGCTACGGTACCAAGCTGTTCGTCAAGGAAGGTCAATCGATCTTGCGCGGCGACAAGCTGTTTGAATGGGATCCGTACACATTGCCGATCATCGCTGAAAAGTCGGGTACAACCAAATTCGTCGACCTTACGTCGGGGATCGCGGTACGTGACGAGACAGATGATGCGACAGGCATGACACAGAAGATCGTGATCGACTGGCGCGCTGCCCCCAAAGGCAACGAATTGAAGCCCGAGATCATGATTTTGGATGCCGATGGCGAGCCGGTCCGCAATGATGCGGGCAACCCGGTGACCTACCCAATGTCCGTCGATGCCATTCTGTCCGTTGAGGATCAGACTGAAATCAAGGCTGGTGACATCGTTGCGCGTATCCCGCGCGAAGGTGCCAAGACCAAGGACATTACGGGTGGTCTGCCACGTGTGGCCGAACTCTTTGAGGCACGTCGCCCCAAAGACCACGCCATCATCGCGGAAATCGACGGTTACGTGCGCTACGGCAAAGACTACAAGAACAAGCGCCGTATCTCGATTGAATCGTCCGAGGATCCGGATCACAAGGTTGAATACATGGTGCCTAAGGGTAAGCACATTCCGGTTGCGGAAGGTGACTTTGTCCAAAAGGGCGATTACATCATGGATGGTAACCCGGCACCGCACGACATCCTTGCCATCATGGGTGTAGAGGCCTTGGCCGACTACATGATCGACGAGGTGCAGGATGTTTATCGCCTGCAAGGTGTTAAGATCAACGACAAGCACATCGAAGTTATCGTACGTCAGATGCTTCAGAAGTGGGAAGTTCAGGACAGCGGTGACACCACACTGCTGAAAGGCGAACACGTCGATAAGCAAGAGTTTGACCATGCCTGCGAAAAGGCGATTTCCAAAGGTGGCCGTCCGGCAACGGGCGAACCGATCCTTCTGGGTATCACCAAGGCAAGCTTGCAAACCCGCAGCTTTATTTCGGCGGCGTCGTTCCAGGAAACCACACGCGTGCTGACCGAAGCATCGGTTCAGGGCAAGCGCGACAAGCTGGTCGGCCTGAAGGAAAACGTTATCGTTGGCCGTCTGATCCCAGCCGGTACCGGTGGTGCGACCCAGCAGATGCGCAAAGTTGCAACGGATCGCGACAACGTGGTGATCGAAGCGCGTCGCGAAGAGGCCGAAACAGCCGCTCGTTTGGCTGCACCAGCCGCAACTGCGGATGATGTGGCCGGTGGGGATGTCTTCAACACCGCCCCAAGCGACGACGAAAGCCGCAACTGATCTTTGATCTGAACTAAGAAACGAAAGCCCCCGCTGAGAGATCAGCGGGGGCTTTTTACTTTTGGGGCTGATCGCCGGTTAACCGCGTAAACCAGCCATATTGCATACCGACCCTGTCATCCGTCAGGATCGGGGCTGGTACTTTGGCAATCTATGGGCCAATGATCGCGCGACGAATATCAACGAAAGCCCGCCCATGTCGCCAAATCTGATCGGAGCCCTGTTTATGATGGGCGCAATGGCGGCGTTCACGTTGAACGACACGATGACCAAGACAACTGGCGGCGAGGTCCCGTTGTTTCAGCTGTTGTTCCTGCGGGGGCTCATCTCGATCTCGCTCATACTGGTTTTGTGGGGCCGTCTGGGACCTATGCATGTGCGGCTTAGCCGGCGTGACTGGAAACTGGTCGGCATCCGGTCAGCCTCCGAAGTTGCGGCTAGCTTTTTCTTTGTGACCGCCTTGTTCAACATGCCGCTGGCGAACCTAAGTGCAATTTTGCAATCCTTACCGCTGACCGTGACCTTGGGTGCGGCGCTGTTTTACCGCGAGGCAGTCGGCTGGAAGCGCATGTCGGCCATTCTTGTCGGGTTCATGGGGGTGATGTTGATCGTCAAACCGGGCACGGAAGGGTTCAATATCTGGTCGATCTACGCCCTGGTTGCGGTGTTTTTCGTGACGGTGCGCGATCTAAGCACACGGCGTTTGTCGGGCGATGTGCCATCGATGACGGTTACGCTGGCGGCGGTTTTATCCGTCACTCTCTTCTCAGGCGTTGCGCAACTGGCGACCCCTTGGGCACCGGTTTCAGGTGCGCATTGGACAGCCATCGCGGCGGCGGCTGTATTCGTTCTGATGGGCTATTACTTTAGCGTTCAAACCATGCGGATCGGCGAAGTCTCGTTTATCGCACCGTTTCGATACACGGGGCTGATCTGGGCGCTGATCTTGGGGTGGTTCGTCTTTGGCGATTGGCCGCTGCCCTCGACCCTTGCCGGGGCAGGGATTGTCGCGGCCACCGGTTTGTTCACGCTCTACCGCGAACGCAAGCTGTCACGACGCTGAGAATGCCGCGCGGACGGTGTCCGCATCAATTGCAAACCGGGTGCGAAACATCTCTTCCTGCTCGGCTGTCAGAGGCGCGACATCAGCCGGTTTCTCGCCTTTCTGGCGGCTGTCATTCGATCCGTTGTGACCGCGAACAAACATATATTTGGTGTCAAAGGACACTGTGGGCATAAAGCGGTTAATCTTGTTGTGCGCGAAGTTCATGATCGTCATCGGGCAGCGCGGGCGCACGTACATGCCCAAGGCCGCGACGTCCAACGGCCGGAAGACTTCGATCGCGGATATGCCCTCAGCCCCGTATTCAGCAATCAACCCTTTGTTCCAGTCAAATGCGACCGTGCGGTTCTTCATGATGAGTCCCGAACAATCCGCTGGGGCAGCTCGCAACCGTTCGACAAAATCCACAGCGACGGCATCATCATCGTCGAACCGGAACTGCATTGAGGGCAGATCTTGGTCACGGGTGGTGTTCAGGATTTCCTTCATCACCTCGCGGTGGGGGCGCGGCGGTTCGGCGTGAATACGGGCTTGGGGCAGGTCAGCGGTGATATCGCGTAACCGGTCCAGATGCTGTCTGGGCAATGTGTCACCCACCACGATCACCAGTTCAAAATCGGGGTCCGTCTGCGCTTTTAAACAGGGCAGGGCGACCGTTTCGAACAACCTAAAGCGTTCCTCGAGGCGCTCGGCCTCATAGAGATAGGCAATCCGGTCCTCGGTTGTTTCGTGGCCAACCTGAAAACCGCCATGGGCGGGATAAGAAAATCGGCAAAGACCAATGATCTGCATTGAAAGGGGCCCTTGATCAGCCATGAGAACCGTTCAAATATGGCGGGGCGTCTGCTATCATTGCAAGCGGCAATTCACCTTTGGGCCGGATCGGAGCCATTGTTATCGCTGCTGTTGACAGCGGCGGCGACTCTGCCTATACGCGCCCTATCTCGGATGTGGGGGTCGCCCTGCTGTGCCGAAATCATACCACCTGTGGTCACGATCCGGTCTAATGCTGACCCGATCCTCTGTTACCCCACCGCCTCGTTTTCCTCGGTACGGAAACGTTGCGGTGATTTTGCTTTGCGCTGCATGCGTATGGTGAAAACAGCTTCGCGGACGCGTGAGGGGACCGAAATTTAAACCGCACTGGGGTCCGCCCCGCTGCACCACATATGTGAGCTAAACGGGGATAAAACCGGAATGCCAACGATCCAACAGCTGATCCGCAAACCGCGCCAGCCTAAAATCAAACGTTCGAAATCCATGCACCTGCAAGAGTGTCCGCAAAAGCGCGGCGTATGTACACGGGTTTACACAACCACACCTAAAAAGCCGAACTCGGCCATGCGTAAGGTTGCCAAAGTGCGCCTGACAAACGGTTTTGAGGTCATCAGCTACATCCCGGGTGAATCGCACAACCTTCAAGAGCACTCTGTTGTTCTGATCCGCGGCGGTCGTGTAAAAGACCTTCCCGGTGTGCGCTACCATATCCTGCGCGGTGTTCTGGATACTCAGGGCGTTAAAGACCGTAAGCAGCGTCGCTCCAAGTATGGTGCAAAGAAGCCAAAATAATTTGGGTGGGCCTTGGGCGGTTTCATCACCGCTTGGGGCTGTCCAGCATACTTTCCCTTAGGGGTAAGCTGGGGTTGCGAGAAATGCTGAAAATCCAAGCCACTGGGCAAGGGATATACCGGCCGGATCCAATCTTGGCGCTAGAACATTAGGAGCCTTAAATGTCACGTCGTCACGCCGCTGAAAAACGCGAAGTTCTGCCAGATGCCAAATATGGTGATCTGGTCCTTACAAAATTCATGAACAACCTCATGATCGACGGTAAGAAATCTGTCGCCGAGCGTATCGTTTACAACGCAATGACCCGCGTTGAAGACAAAATCAAACGCGCGCCCATCGAAGTTTTCCACGAAGCTTTGGACAACATCAAACCATCCGTCGAAGTGCGTTCGCGCCGCGTTGGTGGTGCAACCTATCAGGTGCCTGTTGAAGTACGCCCCGAGCGTCGCGAAGCATTGGCAATCCGCTGGTTGATCAAAGCGTCGCGTTCGCGCAACGAGAACACCATGGAAGAGCGCCTTGCCGGCGAACTTTTGGATGCTGTTCAGTCGCGCGGTACTGCCGTTAAGAAACGCGAAGATACGCATAAAATGGCCGATGCTAACAAAGCATTCAGCCACTACCGTTGGTAATTCAGGCGGCATAACCCGCCTTCGTCGCGCCCCAAGCTGGGGCGCGATTTATCCGTTTCAGATATATTCGAGGAAGCAGCCCCATGGCACGCGACTATCCGCTCTCACGCTACCGTAACTTCGGTATTATGGCCCACATCGATGCAGGTAAAACCACCTGCTCCGAGCGTATCTTGTTTTACACCGGCAAATCCCACAACATTGGCGAGGTCCACGATGGGGCCGCAACAATGGACTGGATGGAGCAGGAGCAGGAGCGCGGCATTACAATTACCTCCGCTGCGACCACAACTTTCTGGCAGCGCCAGGAATTGCCAGACGCAAGCGCCACATCCGACACAAAGTACCGGATGAACATCATCGACACCCCTGGCCACGTTGACTTCACCATCGAAGTTGAACGTTCCTTGGCTGTTTTGGATGGCGCGGTTGCCGTTCTTGACGCCAACGCCGGTGTTGAGCCGCAAACCGAAACCGTTTGGCGTCAAGCTGACCGTTACAAGGTTCCGCGCATCGTTTTTGTTAACAAAATGGACAAAATCGGCGCTGACTTCTTCAACTGTGTGAAGATGATCAAAGACCGTACCGGTGCGACACCTGCGCCAATCCAAATCCCAATCGGTGCCGAAACCGAGCTGGAAGGCATGATCGACCTGGTCACCATGAAAGAATGGGTTTGGGCCGGTGAAGATCTGGGCGCAAGCTGGGAACAGCGCGAAATTCGCGCCGAGCTGAAAGATCTGGCCGATGAATGGCGCGCGCATCTGATCGAGACTGCGGTCGAGATGGACGATGACGCGATGGAAAACTACCTGATGGACGGCGCAGAGCCTGACGAAGATACACTGCGCA
Organism: Sulfitobacter marinus; assembly: GCF_900116285.1. Lineage (GTDB taxonomy): Bacteria > Pseudomonadota > Alphaproteobacteria > Rhodobacterales > Rhodobacteraceae > Sulfitobacter > Sulfitobacter marinus. The sequence goes on from NZ_FPAJ01000012.1 coordinate 18,945, forward strand.
CGCTGATCCGTAAGGGTACGCTGGCCATCAAGTTTATCCCGGTTCTGTGTGGCTCCGCGTTCAAGAACAAAGGCGTTCAGCCGCTGCTCAACGCTGTGATCGACTATCTTCCATCGCCATTGGACGTTGTTGATTACATGGGCTTTAAGCCAGGCGACGAAGAAGAAGTTCGTAACATCGCGCGTCGCGCGGATGACGAAATGGCATTCTCTGGCCTTGCGTTCAAAATCATGAACGACCCCTTTGTTGGTACGCTGACATTTACACGCATCTATTCCGGCGTTCTGAACAAGGGCGACACGCTCTTGAACTCGACCAAGGGTAAGAAAGAGCGCGTTGGTCGTATGATGATGATGCACTCGAACGATCGTGAAGAAATTCAAGAAGCGTTCGCGGGCGACATCATCGCGTTGGCGGGTCTGAAAGACACAACAACAGGTGACACGCTTTGTGCGGTTAACGATCCTGTGGTTCTGGAAACAATGACCTTCCCTGATCCGGTTATCGAAATCGCGGTCGAGCCTAAGACAAAAGCGGACCAAGAAAAAATGTCCGCCGGTCTGGCACGTCTTGCTGCCGAAGACCCCTCCTTCCGTGTTGAGACCGATCTTGAATCCGGTCAGACCATCATGAAGGGCATGGGCGAACTTCACCTCGACATTCTGGTTGACCGCTTGAAGCGCGAATTCAAGGTTGAGGCGAACATCGGTGCACCGCAAGTTGCTTACCGTGAAACCATCTCTCGTGAAGCTGAAGTGGTTTATACCCACAAGAAGCAATCTGGTGGTTCCGGTCAGTTCGCTGAAGTGAAAATGATCCTGATGCCAACAGAGCCAGGCGAAGGTTACTCGTTTGAATCTCGCGTTGTTGGTGGTTCGGTGCCCAAGGAATACATCCCGGGTGTTGAAAAGGGTATTAAATCGGTCATGGACTCCGGTCCTTTGGCTGGCTTCCCGGTCATCGACTTCAAAGTTGCGCTGATCGAAGGTAAATACCACGACGTTGACTCCAGCGTTCTGGCGTTCGAAATCGCGGCCCGCATGGGTATGCGTGAAGGGATGCGCAAAGCTGGTGCGAAACTGCTCGAGCCGATCATGAAGGTTGAGGTAATCACACCTGAAGATTACACTGGCGGCATCATCGGCGATCTGACATCGCGTCGCGGTCAGGTTCAGGGTCAGGACACACGCGGTAACGCAATCGCGATTGACGCGCAGGTGCCGCTGGCCAACATGTTCGGCTACATCAACACCTTGCGTTCGATGTCGTCGGGTCGTGCGAACTTTACTATGCAGTTCTCGCACTACGAACCTGTACCACAAAACATCTCGGACGAGATCCAGGCCAAGTTCGCTTAACAGGCCAAACCAATAACTGGGGCGGCGGGGAAAACCCCGCCCTACCCAAACCGTAGGGTGGGTTTCAAACCCACCACCCAACCTAAGAAACCAAGGAGGCCATCATGGCTAAGGCAAAGTTTGAACGTAATAAACCGCACGTAAACATCGGCACGATTGGTCACGTTGACCACGGCAAGACGACGTTGACAGCAG
>NZ_FPAJ01000006.1 GCF_900116285.1 Sulfitobacter marinus
AGAGCCTGAGGTGTGGTGGCATTGAATGCGCCGCGATAGGCTTTGCCAATCGGGGTGCGGGCTGTGGATACGATTACTGCGTCACGCATGGTGATCTCCCTTTAAATTTAATCTGTTAGCCCCAATCCAGATCAAGACCTTGGGCCTTGGCTGCATTGAGCGCGTACTTCTTGGTCTGGCTAAAGGCATCGGTCAGCTCTTGCTGGCCTGCCTCGTTCGTGATTTTGTCGAATGCAGCTGCGACGCCCTCAGGGGTATTGTCCTGACCGGTCAACGTCACGCCTTCCGTTTCGTAAACCCGTGTCTGGGCAAAGCTGCCTGCCCCTGCGCCAAGGATCACCCGGCTGGGGCCGTCCTCGCTAACAAGGTATAGCAGGCCAGGGGTAATGGTTTCAGGGGCCAGCAATTCCTGCGCCTGTTCGGGCAGCAAATCGGCGGTCATCCGGGTCGCGGCCGTGGGGGCCAGCGTGTTGACGCGGATATTATCGCGCGCGCCTTCCAGATGCAGGACGTTCATCAAGCCCATCATCGCCGCCTTGGCCGCCCCATAGTTGGACTGGCCAAAGTTGCCATAAAGCCCCGACGCCGACGACGTCAGCACGATGCGTCCGTATTTCTGTTGGCGCATGATCGGCCAGCACGCGTGGGTCACATTGGCAGAGCCGATCAGATGGACGTCAACGACTTTGCGGAAATCAGACATCTCCATCTTGGAAAACGTTTTGTCGCGCAGGATACCGGCGTTGTTCACCAAGATATCGATGCGTCCCCATGCCTCCATCACCTGTGCGACCATATCGGCCACGCCAACCTCGTCCGACACATCGCAACCGTGGGCCATCGCCTCGCCACCCGCATCGCGGATTTCTTGTGCGACGGCTTCGGCGGCGGCAGAGGATGCCCCCTGCCCGTCTGTTGTCACGCCCAGATCGTTAACCATAACGCGCGCGCCACGTGCGGCCAGCCCCAAGGCGTGGCTGCGGCCAAGACCCGTACCGGCACCTGTGACAATCGCCACGCGGTTATCAAATCGGATGTCCATCATCGCCCCTTAGTGCAGTGCTTGTTCAAAGATGTTCGGCCCGCTCATCACGTTGATGCCACCGCTGACCGGAATGACAGCGCCGGTGATATAGGCACCGCCAATACCGCAAAGAAACAGCATACAGCCCGCGATGTCAGTATCAGTTCCTACGCGACGCAGCGGCACGTCTTGGCCCACCTTGCTGCGCATATCTTTGTCATGGGTGGCAAACGCCGTCATGCGCGACACGAACGGCCCCGGTGCCAAGGCGTTCACGGTGATCGCGTCACCCGCCAGTTCCTTGGCCAGAATTTTGCTTAGGTGGATCACAGCGGCCTTGGACGCGGAATAGCTATAGGCACCATCGCCCATCTCGCGTTCGCCCATGACCGACCCGACATTCACAACCCGCGCAGGGTCTTCGATGGTCGCGTGTTTCTTGAGCATGGGCAGCAGCTTTTGCGTCAGATCGAACAGGCCCGCCACATTCACCGCCATCACCTTTTCCCAAGCCTTGAACGGGAAGTCGCCCATGGGTGCGCCCCATGTAATACCAGCGTTATTCATCAGGATATCAAGGCGATCTGTATGGGCCTTCACGGCCTCCACCATTGCATCCACGCCCTCCTCGGTGCCGACATCGCCCGCAAAGCCGATGGCCTTGCCGCTGGCACCCATGGCGTTCAGCTCTTTCGCGACAGCCTCGCAGGCATCACCCTTGCGGCTGGCAATCAGCACGGTCGCGCCTGCACGCACCAAACCTTCGGCGGCCATACGGCCAATGCCTGTCGCACCACCTGTGACAAGGGCAGTTTTACCCTCAAGACCGAAAAGTGTATTGATATCCATGGCTTAAAATCCTCTGTGCTTGGCGACTTGGTTCGCGTGATAACCGTAATCGCCCAGCCACTCAGCACCCACACGGGCGCGTTTCATATAAAATCCGATGTCATAAGCGTCGGTCATGCCAATCCCGCCATGCATCTGAACACCCTCTTGCACCGCCAGTTGTGCTGTCGATGTGGCGCGGGCTTTGGCCAGTGATACGGCCATGATGGCGTTATCCGGGTCTTCGTCCAACAAGCGGCCTGCATTCACGATCGCAGACGCTGTCACTTCGATCTCGCACCACAAATGCGCAGCGCGGTGTTGCAACGCCTGAAAGTTACCGATGACAGTGCCGAATTGCTTGCGCTCTTTCAGGTAGGCGACCGTCATGCCAAAGGCACCGGCCGACAGCCCGGCCATTTCAGCGGCCAACGCTGCCTGACCTGCTTCAATGGCGGGTTTCAACACGCTCATCGCGCTGTCCACTTGACCCAAGACATCTTCGCCCGTCGCCTCGACATTGTCGAAATCGATCCGCGCGGAATCCCGTGCGTCGATCATGTTTTGCGCGTTGCGGGTGATACCTGCGCGGTCAGCCGGGATATCGAACAGGGTCAAACCGTCATCGGTTTTCGCCAGCACCAGCAAACGGTCGGCCAATGCGCCATCGACGACGAATGTTTTCTTACCGCTGAGCCGGAAACCATTCCCCTCGCGCGTTGCAACCATCGATGTCGCTTCGGGGTTGAACTTTGACGTCTCGTCGACCGCGAGCGCATAGGTCACATCGCCCGTGGCAATTGCGGCAAGCGCCTTTTCCGCCCGCGCATCGCTGACATTGCGCAGCGCAGTCGCGGCAATCACGGCTGTCGACAAAAACGGGCTGACGACCAATGTTTTGCCCATCTCATGCGCCAGAACGCCCGCAGCGGCATGGCCCATGTCGGACCCACCGGCGGATTCAGGGACCAGCACACCGGCCCAGCCCATGTCGGCCATTTCTTTCCACATCTTCGCATCATGGGTTTTGCCCGCATCGCGCAGATCACGGAACGCTTTGACGGGGGCGGATTTATCCAGAAACCCCCGCGCCGCATCGGCTAGCATGGTTTCGTCTTCGGTCATTACCAAGTTTGCCATGATTTATGCCCCCAGCCCAAGAACGCGACGCGATACGATGCTCAGCATCACCTCGGATGTGCCGCCTTCGATGGAATTCGCTTTGGTACGCAGCCAATCCGCAGGACGGTTACCCAAAGGGCCGTCCCATTCCAACGCATCAGACCCGCCCGCAGCCATCAGCAACTCGTGGCGTTGCTTGTTCAGTTCGGTGCCCATGTATTTTAGCATCGCCGATGCATCACCTGCACCGGTTCCAGCCTCGGCTTGGTCTTTGTAACGCTCCAGCGTCAACCCGGTGGCCAGTGCGTCGACCTCGCAACGCATTGCATCGGCGCGCAGGGTTGTTTCCATTTCCTGACCTTCGCCCAGAGATTCATTCAGCACCGCGCCCAAAGCACGCCCACCTGACAGACCCTGACCGCCGCCCGAGATCATCTCGCGTTCGTGGGTCAGCAGGTATTTCGCAACGTCCCAGCCCCGGTTTTCGGTGCCAACGATCTGGTGCTTTGGCACCTTCACATCGGTAAAGAACGTTTCGCAGAAAACCGACGCGCCCGAGATCAGTTTGATCGGCCGTGTTTCAACGCCTGCGTCTTCCATGTTGATCAGCAGGAAGGAAATGCCTTTGTGTTTGGGCGCTTCGCGGTCTGTGCGGATTAGCGCGAAAATCCAATCAGCCTTATCGGCGTAAGAGGTCCAGATTTTCTGGCCGTTTACCAGCCAGTGGTCGCCCTTGTCTTCGCCTTTGGTTTGAACGCTGGCCAAATCCGACCCGGCACCCGGCTCGGAATAGCCTTGGCACCAGCGGATTTCACCGCGGGCGATCGGCGGCAAATAATGCAGTTTTTGTTCGTGCGACCCAAAGTGCAGCAAGGCGGGTCCAAGCATCCAGATGCCAAAGCTGTCCAGCGGACTGCGGGCACCGATACGGTCCATTTCTTCTTTGAAAATCTTTTCCTGCGCGCGGTTTAGCCCGGCACCGCCGTATTCGACCGGCCATGTGGGCACAGTGTACCCTTTAGATGCAGCGCGTTCCATCCAGTCGCGTTGTGCGTCTGATGCAAACTCAAAATTCTTGCCACCCCAACAAATGGATGATTCACTGGCTTCGCCACCGCGCATTTCGGCCGGGCAATTTGCCTCTAGCCAGTCGCGCAGTTCAACTCGGAAACCCTCCAGCTCCTGATTGGACTGCATCGTATTCTCCCCCCTCAATTTTGCGGATAACAATTCCGCACTGCAAAATTGCATTTCGAAATTCGATTGACAAGACAGTTTCTGACCGCGCCTATTGCTTTGCAAATTCTTGAGGAGGAACGTCGAAATGAAAGCCATGCTAAGCACCGCACCTGGTGGCCCTGAAACCCTAGAACTGACAGAGCTGCCGCAGCCCGAACCAAAGAAGGGCGAAGTCCGCATTCGGGTCCGTGCTGCTGGGCTGAATTTCCCTGACACATTGATTATTCAGGATCTTTACCAGATGAAGCCCCCCCGCCCCTTTGCCCCCGGTGGCGAGGTTGCAGGCGATATTGATGCGGTTGGTGAAGGGGTCACAAACGTTGCCGTCGGGGACCGCGTGCTGGCGATGACCGGCTTTGGTGGCTTTGCGACAGATATGTGTATTGATGCCGGTCGGGTCATGAAAATCCCCGATGCGATGCCATATGACGAAGCGTCATGTTTGGTGCTGACCTACGGCACATCGCATCACGCGTTGAAAAATCGCGCTGAAATCAAGGCGGGCGAATCTTTGTTGATCCTTGGCGCTGCGGGCGGCGTGGGTGCTGCCGCGATTGAATTGGGCAAGGCTGCCGGTGCCAAAGTGATCGCCGCCGTGTCGTCCGAGGAAAAGGCGCAGTTCTGCCGCGACTTGGGGGCCGATGAAACCATCGTCTACAGCCGTGATATGGATGACCGCGCTACGCAAAAAGAGTTTTCTAACGAGATCAAAAAGCTGGCAGGCGGTGATGGTGTTGATGTCGTTTATGATGCCGTTGGCGGTGCATATGCAGAACCCGCCGTGCGCGCGTTGGCGTGGAAAGGCCGCTATCTGGTCGTTGGTTTCCCTGCCGGTATCCCAAAAATCCCGTTGAACCTGACATTGCTTAAGGGGTGCCAAATCGTTGGCGTTTTTTGGGGGGCACACACGGCCCGCGAACCAAAGGCCCATGCCGAAAACATGGCCGACCTGTTCCGCATGTACGCAAGCGGCCAGATCAAACCCCGCATCTCTGCGCGCTTCCCGTTGGAAAGGGCTGCTGATGCTTTGAACCTCATGCAGGACCGCAAGGTTCTGGGCAAAGTCGTGCTCGACGTTGATTGATCCTGAAAGGAACGTAATATGACTAACCGACAAATCGTTATCGCCGAGCTGCCGACCGACGCGCTGACCCCCGCACATTTCAAAGAAACCACAACCGATATGCCCAAGGCTGGCGACGGTCAGGTGGTTCTCAAGGTCATTTTGATGTCCATCGACGCGGCCAACCGGTCGTGGATGAAGGGCGCGACGTACCGCGCCGCCGTAAATGCCGGTGACCCCATGCCGACCTATGCAATCTGCGAAGTCATCGAAACCAAGTCAGACCGTCTGGCCGTTGGTGATATCGTCGCGGCCGAGGCGACGTGGTCGGATTACATCGTCGCCGAGGCACGCAAATGCGAAAAGCTGCCCAAGGTGCCAGAGCTGTCCAACCTGATGTCGGTTTACGGCATCGCAGGCAAAACCGCCTTTCACGGGCTGATCTCCGTCGGTAAGCCTATTGCGGGTGAAACCGTGTTGGTATCGGCGGCGGCCGGATCGGTCGGCGGCTATGTGGGCCAGATTGCCAAGGCGCTTGGGTGTCGCGTTGTCGGGATCGCGGGCGGTGCTGACAAATGCAAATGGGTCAAAGAAGAAATGGGCTTTGACGACTGCATTGATTATCGCGCGCCGGGCCTGGGCAAGGCATTGCGCGCGGCCTGCCCTGACGGGGTTGATGTGTATTTCGACAATGTCGGGGGCGCTGTATTGGAAACCGCGCTGTTCAGCATGAACGAAAAGGGCCGCATCGTCTGCTGCGGTGCCATCAGCCAATACGATACCGAAACACCAACCGGCCCACGCAACCTGCCCGGTCTGGTCGTGGTCAAACGTCTGCGCATGGAAGGTTTCATCGTAATGGACTGGGCCCATGACGATGCCAAAGCCCTGCGCGCGTTGCAGACTTGGGTCGCAAACGGTCAGATCAAGGTCACCGAAGACATTGTCGAAGGTCTGGAGAACGCGCCGCAAGCGTTGATTGGCCTGTTGGCAGGCGAAAACAAGGGCAAGCGTATGGTGCGTGTTGCCGCTGATCCAGCATAGGAGGAAGCCACCATGTCTTCATTGAAAAGAGCAGTTGAGCACAGCGAGACCCTGATCGGAACCGAAGTCGGTGTATCGGATTGGATTACCGTTGACCAAGACATGATCGACCAGTTCGCAAAAACGACCCACGATATGCAATGGATCCACATTGATCCTGAACGGGCCGCTGCAGAAACGCCGTTTGGCGGCACCATTGCCCATGGCTTTTTGACATTGTCGCTGGCCAGCCGCTTTGCCTATGATTGTTTTAACATGATGCCGGGTCAGGTGATGGGCATCAATTACGGCATGAATAAAATGCGTTTTTTGCGGCCCGTTGTTGCCGGATCGCGCCTGCGTGGTCGGTTTACCTTGCAAAATGTCACAGCGCGAAATGCGACAGACATGTTGCGGGAAAATCTACTCACGGTCGAGATCGAAGGCGAGGAAACCCCAGCTTTGATCGCAGAATGGCTGGGACTTGCCGTTTTCAAGGACTAGATCGTTTCGCATTTAGCAACAAAGGCCGCCTTGTATGGGGCAGCCTTTTGCGTTTCTGGCGCTTAGGCCATTTGCCTATTTGTCGGGGGCCGTCACCGGGGTGGATTGGGCAGTCAAAGGCCCACGTTGACCTTGCACCTGATCGGGCAAAGGCTTGGCCACAGCGGGGCCAAGCTTGCGATACCAGACAAACGACAAGCACGCAGTGGCACCCATGATCGGGATCAACGTGCCCATCGCAATCACGGCATTCCCCATCAAAGCACCCAGCGACCCCACCAGCAGGCCGGACCCCATTTGAATGAACCCCAGCAAGGATGCAGCCGCGCCCGCAGCACGGCCAAACGGGGCAAGAGCGGCCGTCGACATGGCGGGCATCACGAATGCGATGCCAAAGGAATAGACCCCCACCGGAATCATCACGTGCAAAAAGCTGGGCGACCACATCAGCAAGGTCAACGTTCCGATGCTGCCTAAGGCTACGAACACAAGGCCAGGGGCCACCAATGCGTTCGCGCCGTATCGTCCCATCAGCTTGCGGCAGATCAGCGAAGCTGCGAAAAAGCTGCCCGATTGCGCCAACATCGACACCCCGAATTGCGCGGGGGACAGGCCGACCTCATTCATCAAGATGAACGGTAGAAACGTCGCCTGCGCATAAATCGCACCCAATGCGCCGCCCATGACCAATGACGCTGAAATAAAGTGCTTGTTGGTCAAGAGCATCTTGTAAGTGCGCCCGAGCGCTGGAAAGTTCAGCCGCGATCGGTCGGGAACAACGGTTTCTTTCAACGCAAAGATAACGACCGCGATAATCCCGATGCCGAACGCCGTCATTAATAAAAAAATCGACCGCCAGCCGAACAAGGGCAACATCAGACCGCCGATTGAAGGGGCCAGCGCAGGCCCAAGCGCCAGAATAATCCCGATCAAGTTCATGATCCGCGACGATTGATCATCGGTGAACAGATCACGCACCAACGCGCGTGAAATCGCCACCCCGACAGACGCGCCAATCCCTTGGACAAACCGCGCGCCCATCAACACTTCAACCGAGGGGGATAGCATCGCAGCCAGACTTGCAACGCAGTATAGCCCCATGAATGCAATCGTGACGGGGCGCCGCCCCAACGCATCCGATAGCGGCCCCGCCACCAGTTGCGCACAGGCAAACCCCCCAAAATACAAGGTCAGGGTCAGCTTGATCACCGATTCAGTTGACCCGAAATGGCGTACGAGCTCGGTCATCGCCGGGGTATAAAGCGCCATGGAAACGGGCCCGATGGCGACCAGCATCGCGCCGATAATGCTGACCCTGCGTTCGGTCATTATGGGGGCGGTCATACCGTGTCTTCCGCCTTCGAAGCGGCACCGCGCGGGCCATCAATGTGGGCGCGCAGCTGGCGCGCGGTTTTGAGGAAAGTTTGCCAATCCTCCGGGCAAAGACCGTTTGAAATCAATTGTTCCGTCCGCTCGCCTGCTTGGGCAATCTGCGCCAACGTACCCGCCGCTTTCGGGCTAAGCGTCACGATCTTGGCGCGGCGGTCTTTTGGATCAGCTTCCCGCGCAACCAGCCCTGCCGCCTCGAGACGGTCCAGAAATCCGGTCAGACTCATGGGGGTCATCCCAAGGCTTTCGGCCAACAAGTGCTGGCGGGTGGGACCAGACCGGGCCATATGTGCCATAACGCGCGCCTCGGCTGCGGTAACGGGCAGCCGACTCGCTTCGATTTCGCGGGCGAATACGCCACGGGTGATCCGCGCAATATCGTTAAATAAAAAACCAAAGCTGTCGGTGTCTATCTTCGTGCGCATCAGGGGGGTAACTATCTCTTTGTTAGCTTGCCTTACTATATGTGAGAGTTAGCATCTGTCCCGCCCCTGTCAAATTTTATCGTTAACGAACTTAACGTAACGAGGCGCAGGGCTGCCCCGGCGGCTGTTTCATGTGCGTAAATCAGAAACCACGAAACGGGACCGGATGACGAAACGCTGCCCCGCCTTGAGCAAGCTAGAGGGAAAACTGGATTGATTGGGCGTATCCGGCCAGAACTGCGGCTCGATCGCCAACCCCGCACAAGCGCCGTAGGGCCTGCCAAGATGCCCGTTAAATGGTGTCGTATCAATGTTAGAGCCATTGTAAATCTGTACGCCGGGTTGATCGGTCTGAACCTCCAACACGATGCCTGACGCTTCCACCCGGCACGCTGTCTGCATCGGCGCATCACAGGGGCCAAGGCAGAAGTTGTGATCCAACACCGGACCGATAGGGCGCGGCTGTCGATAATCGAATGCCGTGCTGCTTACGGGTGCAGGGGAACCGATGGGAATTTGGTCAGCGTCCACGGGTAAATATGTCTCGGCCGGGACCGTCAGCATGTGATCCGACAGATCGTCCTGTCCGGACAAATTCCAGTATCCGTGAAAGGCTGGGCTAAAGAAAACATCCGCGTCTGCTCGACCCGAAATCTCGACCTCCAAGGCACCAGATGCGGTCAGCCGATAGACGACCGTCGCGATAAGATTACCGGGAAAACCGCCCAAGCCATCGGGGTGTTCTAACGTCAATTCACAAGCATCATCAGACGTTTGGGTAAAGGTCCAGTTGCGATCACTGAAGCCCGCGCATCCACTGTGCAAGGTCGTAGTACCGTTTTCATTTATGTCCAACTCAAACGTTTCGCCATTAATCTGCATCCGCCCTTTGGCGATACGATTGGCGACGGGCCCGACAATGGCACCGAAATATTGCATTTGGTCAAAGTACGAATCAATCGTTTCGCCGCCCAGAACCAGACTGTGATCAATGCCCGCTACCCTGTAATCCTGAACTGTGGCACCCCAGGATAGGACCCTCGCGAAGGTGCCACCTGCGCGCAATTCACACGCCTGAACCAATGTACCATTAAGATCGGCACCAAAATTATAGATCATCAAACCACCTGTTTTGCTGCCACTGTTCCCTGATAAAGTGTACCTGTACACAGAGATTCCCTGATAATGTATAGATATTGCCCATATTTTGACATGTTTCCCTTACAAGTTGTTAACACTTTTGGCGGGCAATTTTGCTTTGCAGGTTATTTTTAGTGGGGCTAGTTAAATGAAAATTCTTGCGGTTGATGACGATCCAATCATCCTTGAACTGCTGGCGCATTTCATCGAGACAATGACAGAACACAAGCTGGTTATGGCCTCTTGTGCGGATGATGCTATTGAAACAATCAAAACGAATGCCCCTGGATCTTTTGATTGTTTCTTGCTGGATATCCAGATGCCGGGAACAGATGGCATTGCTCTTGCTGGTCAGATCCGCACGATGGATGCCTATGTCGATACGCCCATCCTGATGCTCACCGCGATGTCCGAGAAAGATTACATTGACGCGGCGTTTGCTGCTGGTGCCACTGACTATGTCACGAAACCCTTCGAGATGTTCGAGCTCAAGGCACGGCTGGCGCTTGTGGAACGTGCCTTTGCTGCGCGTGAAGCACGCACAACAAAAATTTTTGCAGCCCAAAAATTGAACCCTAGCCAGGAAACCGGCACGGCGCCGATCGATCTCTTTGATCCGGTGGCACTTTATGAAATCGACAATCTGATCGATTTCATGGCTTTCGAAAATTACATACGTCAACTCAGCCGGAACGATTTGTTCGGCTCGACCGCGTTTGCGTTTACGATTCGCGACATCGCGCAGTATCACGCCACAATGTCACCGTTTGAGTTCTATTCGCTTTTGACAGACGTCGCCGAAGTGATCTCCGACACACTTGGCGATGGCCAGTTCCTGATGTCTTATGCGGGCAACGGCACTTTCATTTGTATCACTGAAAGCGGCTGGCAGCCTGATATGAAGGCGCTTGGGCTTAGTGTTAACCTAACCCTCGCAAAGACAGAATTGTTCGACAATCAAGGTCAGCAGATCGAACCGCGCGTTTGCGCTGGTGAGGCGATTAGGCTAATGTGGAAAACAAGCGCGACCGTTATGGACGCAATTTCGGCAGCACATGCCTCGGCCGAGGAGTCTGTTGCTGCCCATGAAGATGCGCAAAAAAATGCGTGGCAAATTGGTCTGACTGGATGATGCACCAAAAACTTACACTTCCGGGAATTGATCGAATTCGAAGTCGATTTCTTGAGATGTTGAAGACCCGTCAAATTTCAATTGCAGAATATGCGTTGACGGCTTGGGAAAGCTATGAGCTGGAAGAAATCAACGGCAGTTTGACACTGGCGCGCACATTGCTACACCAGATTGCCGGCACCGCCGGATCGCTTGGCTTTGAGGACTTGGGAAACCAAGCGCGCAGCATTGAGACCGAGATTGATGCACATCTAGCCGGCCCTGACGCTGATCTGGCCATCTGCCCAAGCCCTTTGTTTTTCCAGCTTGATAGCTTTGTGCAGCTTTGCCAGACCGTACTGGATGCACATCCCGAAACGCTGGAACCGTCCTAAACTGGTACGTCAGCCCACCACCGCCTTGATCTGATCGCCCAAAGTGATCGGATCGAAGGGTTTGCTGATTACATCAACCGCCCCGATCTGACGCAATTCGTCCATCTCGTTAGGCTGCGCCCGCGCGGTCATAAAGATCGCAGGAATCTCTACAAATTCTGGCCGTTCCCGCAGCCGCTCTAGCGTCTGGCGTCCTGTCAATCCGGGCATCATCATATCGAGCAGCAACACATCGGGGATATAGTCTAGCGACCGCGTCAGGGCGTCTTCACCGCTGTGACATTGGACGACCTCAAAACCGCCCGCCATCTCTAACGCCAGCTCCACGATCTCGCGTATCGACTCGTCGTCCTCAACGTGAAGAATTTTAATCACCATTAACCTCCCAAGAGAAAAGTGAACGCCCCAAAAGGTGCAATTCGTCGCCACACACAGTCCAGATTTTTTCAATCATGCTAAACTATGCCTTGCTTTCGGATAAATTTATTACGCATTCGATAATGCGATCCATATCAGCGTGAGATTTCACGATATGCTCGTCGACTCGATCATCTTTTGCGCGGGTACCATCAGACGTCAGCACAACAACACGTGCCTCTGGTTGCTCTTGTGTAATCTGATCCAGCAAGCTGGCGGCATCCCCATCTGGGACGGTCCAGTCCAGAATGATGACATCCCACGTCTCGTCCGAAAGAAAGCTGCGGGCAGATTTTATCCGGGTCACGTTATGCACATCAGCATAGGTGTTTAGCCCCGCGTGGATCACTTCGGCAAAATCCTCGTCATCTTCGAGGTGCAAAATTCTTAACCGCTTTCCCTGAACGGGCCGTGACAACCGCTCTGTTGCGGGGGCTGCCCCCTCGGTTGGTTGCGAGATCGGGCAGGTGAACCAGAACACAGTCGGGCCATCGGGCTTGCTTTCGAAACCGATTTCACCGCCCTGCCGCCAGACAATCTCGCGGGTGATGTTCAGGCCCAGACCGGTCCCGCCCTTGGCACGTGTGTCGGACCCATCCGCCTGCGAGAAACGTTGGAAAATGCGCCCTTTAAACGATTCAGGCACCCCTGCCCCGATATTCTGAACATAGATGATCGCGACTTCGTCCAGCTTTTCGACCGTGACCGTGACGTCGGTATCATCATAAGAATATTTGCACGCATTCGAAATCAAGTTAGCCATGACCTGCATCATGCGCCCTGAATCCGCGACAACAAACAGTTCTTCGTCTGGTAAAATAAGCTCAAGCTTCGTCTTATGCGTTACCGCGAAAGGCATCATTTCACTTTGGGCTGCCCGCACCAATCCGCATAGTTCAATCTCGACCAGATTAAAGCTGATCTCACCGGAGGAGATCTTTTCAAGGTCCAGAATATCATTCACGATATCCGTCAGCCTGTCCGAGTTAGATTGCGCGATCTGAACCAGCCGCAGGGCAGAGGCGGGCAGCTTGTCGCGGGCCGCCATTTCAATCAGGCCCAACGCGCCCTTGATTGACGTAAGCGGCGTGCGCAATTCATGGCTGACCGTGGATACAAATTCGCTCTTGATCTGCTCCATCTTCTTTTTGTCAGTGATGTCGACGACCTGCGCGATATAGACGTAAGAGCCGATATTCTTGTCATAGGTCCAAGTGATGTTGAACAAGCCCCAACGATGCCCGCCGTTCTTGTGGCGAATTCTAAATTCCTCACGGTAAACATCTTGGTTCCCTGCACGCACGGTGCTTAGAACGGCGGCGATCATCCGGTCCATATCGTCTTTGGGGATGATCCGCTCGATATTGAAATCCTTGAGCATCTCTACATCTGAGTACCCTGTCAATTCGGTCAGGGCCGGGTTAACGCCGATAAAAAAACCACCACTATTAAGCGTCGCCATGCCAACGGGGGCCGCCTCAAGCACAACGCGGAATCGCTTTTCGCTGGCCTCAAGCGCATTGCGGGAATGGCGCAATTCGGTCACATCGGTTTGCGTGCCAACCATGCGTATGGCTTTGCCATCCTCGTCGCGCTCAACAACCACCGCATCCGATCGCATCCAACGCCATTTGTCACCAAATGCCACCCGATACTCGGCGATAGAACGGACCGTTTCGCCCCTTATGCACCTGCGATCTGCCTCCAGCAGCAGGGTCATGTCATCTGGGTGGATCCGCTCCATAAACACATCTTGTGGGCTTTCGATTTCTTGATCGATGTCCATAATATCAAGCCAGGTGTGGGAAACGACCGACTTGCCAGTCTTGAGGTCAATTTCAAACACCCCGATTTGCGAGCCGGACAAGGCCGCGTCAAAACGTTGTTTGGTCACCACCAGTTCATCGGCTATTTCGACATCGGCAGTGACATCGCGCAAGATCACGGTCGTTCGGCTTTTGCCGGACGATGCCACCCAGCCGTTTGTATGCAGATCAAGAAACAGTTCGCGCCCGCTTAGCGTATGACCCAAGGCGTTATAATTTTGGTGCGCTTCATCTTCGGCAAGTTTGGTAACAAACTCAGAGAAAGGCCGCCCCTTTAGTCCGTCACGCTTTCCGTCGAAGCAATTGGTCGCCGCATGGTTGGCAAATACGACCTTACGTTCTTCGTCCAGGATCATTACGGCAACGACCGTGTTTTCGACCAATGACCGGTTTTCTTCCTCGCGAGCGTTGATCTTTTTCGCCCGCAATCTGGCGACCTCAGCTAGGCTTTCGTTGCGCACGCGCAGTGCACGCATTGCGAACGCCAACATCATAGAAAGCAGCAATCCGCCAATCAGAATGAAAAACGGCCCGCGCGTCGAGTGAACCTCGTCGAATAGGGCCGTGCTGTGATAGTGAAGCGTCCATTGGCGCCCGAACATATCCACAGTATAATTGGCAGTATAAAGCCAATCCATGTGTTCATGTTCATGCGTGCTATAAATCAAAGCATCGTCGTCAATTCCGCTACCATCATATACTTGGAATTCAAACAGCTGTCCCTGCTGAGGATTCAAGCCCTCTAGCAGGTTACGCCCGACAAAAGGCGCATAGACCCAACCTTTAAAATCGTCCGCTTCGAAATATGGCCGCAACAAAAGAAAACCGGGTTGCGCCGTGTCATCCTGCACCAAAAGAATGCGCGGGGTTAACTGTGGTAATCCTGTTTCGCGGGCACGGTTCGCGGCGTCCCGGCGTCCTTGCTCAAAACTGATATCTAGGCCTACCGCCTCTGCGTTGATGTCGGTTGGCGCAATATACTTGATGATATATTTTACATCGCTTTCCGTTTCCGGATGTACGGTAAAATTCTCAACACCATCTGCGCGCATACCGGCGACAAATTCCGGCACCTCATCCGCAGGTACCGGTTCGATAAAGCCAATTCCGTTTATCCCCGGCAGGGTTTCTGTCAAATCCAGACTGCTGGCAAACATATCGAAATCGTTAACTTCGGTGTTTTCTGATGCGCGCATCATGCCAGCCGCGCCATTGAGACTTTGGAGGTAAATGTCCAATCGCGTTCTTAACGCCTGAAGAGCGACATCAGTAATGCGTTGAAATTCTGCATTGGCCGCCGCTTTGGTCGTCCGTGAACTTTCGGCGAAAACCCCGAAGGTTACCAAAACACACAAGACCACCAGTATTATATCGAGACGTTTAAACAACCACTTAACCCATTTCGTCTTGTGCCAGCACCCGCCGCTTTCGCATAATCGGTTAATCAAGGACGCCGTCATGCAGTTATAGGTTGAGCAAAACTCTCAAACAACCCAAAAGCCTGCAAATTACGAGATATTGTTGCAAAAGGTGAAACAATACGCTCAATCAAGGCATCCTTCAGGCTTACGAAGTGATTGGATACACAAGTATTGCTCGAAAATCGTTAACATTTGTCAAGGTTGGGCCCGTAACAATTTGGCCGCCAATCTGCATAAAAAATTCGTGTGAATCATTTTCTATCAATGATTTATCGGGGTCGACTGATAGGTTTTCAGCCTTTTTGAGCGTATTTGGGCCGATACGTGCCCCCGCAACCTCATCGCCACCATCAACACCATCCGTATCGCAGGCCAGTGCCCACAGGTTTGGGGCACTATTGAGCGCAAGCGCTAAGGCCAGACAATATTCCGCATTTGGTCCGCCGTTTCCGTCGCCGCGCCGTGTCACAGTCAATTCGCCACCTGACAGGATCACGACCGGCGGATCACCGGGCATCAGCTTGGCCTGTGTGGCAAGGGCAAGCTGTGCGTGTTCTTTGGCCACATCGCGAGCCTCGCCTTCCAGATCATTGCCCAGCCGGACAACGTCGAAACCCAGCGACCGAGCCCGCGCCTCTGCAGCGTCCAGTGATTGCTTGGGCGCCGCGTAAATTTGATTAGTCACCCGTGACAGTCGCAAATCCCCGGGTGCGATCACCTGCGATCCTTGGGCTAGCGCGGCGCTGACAGAGGGGGGCACCGAAATATCCCAATCTTCCAAGATGGCCAGCGCATCGGCCGCGGTGCTCGCATCCCCAACCGTAGGCCCCGATCCGATCATCGCCATATCGTCACCCGGCACATCGGAAATCATCAGGGTTAGCATCCGCGCAGGATAAACCGCCGCCGCCAATTGCCCGCCTTTGACGCGGGAAAGATGCTTGCGCACCACGTTCATCTTCTGGATCGGCGCGCCGGACGCAAGCAGCCCTTGGTTAACGGCTTGTTTCTCGGAGAGCGTGATTTCTCCCAACGGGGCCACCAGCAAAGAGGACGCACCGCCTGATATCAGCGCCAAGACAAAATCTTCGTCGCCCAAACCTTCCATCAACGCGATCATACGTTTCGTGGCCGTGACACCGGCCTGATCGGGCACGGGATGCGCCGCTTCGACAATCTCGATCCCCTGACAGAGCCGTGCGTATCCATAGCGGGTGATGACCAACCCCTCGCAAGGGCCCCATTCGGCCTCGACCGCCTCGGCCATGCGCGCACTGGCCTTGCCCGCCCCGATCACCACAACCCGCCCCGCAGGGCGCGGCGGCAGGAACCGCGCCAGACTTTGCATCGGGTCAGCCACTTCGACAGCCACATCGAACAGATCGCGCAGCAACGTTTCAGGATCGATGGATGCCATAGCTTTGCCCTACCCTAGAACCCCACCGCACAACCGTCTTTGCGGTGGTCCGACCCGGCGACATAGCCGTCACCCTGCCGCGCGACCAGCTGCGCACCGCCAAATCCAAACGCGTTATCAGGCGCTTCGCGGGTGATTTTGTGACCCATTCCTTCCAGAGCGGCGACGGTTTC
The DNA here is from genome assembly GCF_900116285.1 of Sulfitobacter marinus. GTDB lineage: Bacteria > Pseudomonadota > Alphaproteobacteria > Rhodobacterales > Rhodobacteraceae > Sulfitobacter > Sulfitobacter marinus. The sequence continues at coordinate 16,518 of NZ_FPAJ01000006.1, forward strand.
ATCCGGCATGGTGCTTTCAACGGCCACCTCAAGCCCGGCCACGAAACGCCAGCGCGGCGCATCACTGGCCGCTTGCGGCGATTGCCCGTGTACCATCATCCGCGTCACCATCTGCACATGCCCCTGCGCCTGCATCGGTCCACCCATGACGCCAAAGCTCATCAGGGGGGCACCGTCTTGCATGACAAAGCCGGGGATAATTGTTTGGAACGGCCGCTTGCTTGGGCCGATCTGGTTTGCGTGACCGGGAGTTTCTACAAACCCTGCCCCGCGATTTTGCAGACTTATCCCTGTGTCAGGCACAACAACGCCTGACCCGAACCCCATATAATTCGACTGGATCAAAGACACCATCTTACCCGACGCATCCGCTGCGGTAATATAGACGGTGCCGCCATGTTTTGGCGCGCCCTCAACCGCGACTTTGGCGGCGTCAGGATCAATCTCTGCCGCCCGCCGTGCCAAATAGTCGGGGTTCAGCATTTCGTCTGGCGTGACGTCCATATGCGCAGGATCCGCGACAAAGGCCTCCGCATCGGCAAGGCCCAGTTTGATCGCCTCGATCTGCAAATGCAGCGCTTGCGGGCTATCGGGGGCGTGGCTGGCCAGATCAAAATGACCTAGAATACCTAGCGCGCTTAGCGCCGCGATACCTTGCCCGTTTGGCGGAATTTCATGCAAGGCCACGCCAGCGTAATCTTGGCTCAACGTGCCGCACCAATCAGGGCTGTGGTCGGCCAAATCCGACATAGCCAAGGCCGACCCATGGCGCGCCGCATCTGCAACAATCTGCTCGGCCAGCACACCAGTATAGAAAGCGGCACCCTTGGTTTCGGCAATTAACCTTAGCGACTTGGCTTGCGCAGGGTTGCGAAAAATCTCGCCTGCTTTGGGCGCGCGGCCATTGGGCAAAAAGCAATCGGCAAACCCCGGTTGCTGGCCCAAATTCTTGCCTGCTATTTCCCACAGCCGCGCGATGATCGGCGACACAGGAAACCCGTTTTCCGCATAGTTTATCGCAGGGCCGAACAAGGTCTCGAACGGCAACGCGCCAAACCGGTCCGACAGCGCGACCCAGCCCGATACCGCCCCCGGTACTGTGACGCTTCCCCAGCCACGTTCTGTGACTTCAGTCGCGGTCAATCCAGCTGGTGATCTACCGGATGCGTTTAACCCGTGCAGCGCATCGCCATCCCATAAAATCGCAAATGCGTCACTGCCAAGGCCATTGCCCGAAGGTTCAACAACCGTCAGCGCAATCGCAGCGGCAAGGGCAGCATCAATGGCGTTTCCACCCTTATACAGCATCGAAAGCCCGGCTTGTGCGGCCAAAGGTTGCGATGTTGCGACCACATTACGGGCCAGCAAAGGGCCGCGGCGAATATCATAGGGTGTATCAAATTTCATACGCCATCCTGCGACCGGAATTAAGCCGGACGCAAGCAGATAAATCGCATATTATGGTCGTTCAGAAATGATGCGGTTTCCCGCACCCAACTTATGCAGTCTGATCAATCAACCGCTGGCGCGCCGCTGCGTATTCTGTCGCAAAACGCTCAACCAGCTCCGCGGCGGGGACCACTGACTTAACAGCGCCAATGCCCTGACCCGCGCCCCAAATCTCTTTCCAGCTTTTGGGTTTTTCACGGTCGGTCCCAAAATTCATATTCGACGGGTCCGACCGCTCAAGGTTGTTCGGGTCCATGCCTTGCGCCTCGATCGACGGCTTGAGGTAGTTGCCCCAGACGCCGGTGAACAGATCGGAATACACAATATCAGATGCGCCCGAATCCGCGATCATCTGTTTGTAGCGTTCATCCGCATTCGCTTCTTTGGTCGCAATAAACGCCGACCCGGCATATCCACCATCAGCGCCCATAGCCTGCGCCGCCAGCAAACTGGCACCGCTTGCAATAGCGCCTGACAAGAACAACGGCCCATCAAACCATTCGCGAATTTCCTGGATCAAGGCCAGCGGCGACAACGCACCCGCATGCCCCCCTGCCCCAGCCGCCACAGCGATCAGGCCATCAGCCCCTTTTTCAATCGCCTTATGTGCAAAGCGGTTGTTGATCACATCGTGCAACACCACGCCGCCCGCACCATGGGCCGCATCGTTCAGCCAGTTTTGCGCACCCAGCGACGTAATCCACAAAGGCACCTCGTGCTTCACGCAAATTTCGACATCGCGTTCCAGCCGCGCGTTCGATTTATGCACAATCTGGTTCACCGCATAGGGAGCTGCCGGATTGTCGGGGTTTGCTTGGTTGTGGCGGTCCAGCTCTTCTTTGATGCGGGTCAGCCACCGGTCCAGCTCGATCGGTTCGCCTTCGGCCTCCCGGGCATTGAGCGCCGGAAAGCTACCGACGATCCCTGCCTTACACTGCGCGATAACCAGATCAGGGTTAGAGATGATAAACAACGGGCTGCCAATCAGCGGAATGCGCAGATTGTCGAAAATTGCGGGTAGCGTCATGGGGGTTCCTCCGGGAAGCGTTCTTTGCCCTGCAACTTGTCAGGATGCTAAAGATTTGGGAATGACAGACGTTGCGTCCCTCATCCCCTATTGGCATGATTTAGGGCCTAGACCGCTTCGATGATTGTGACGTTGGCGATACCGCCGCCCTCGCACATGGTTTGCAACCCGTATTTCTTGCCTTGCGCATTCAGGCTGTGCACCAGCGTCGTCATCAACCGCGCGCCGGACGCCCCCAACGGATGGCCAAGCGCAATAGCGCCGCCATTGACGTTCAGCTTCTCAGGATCGGCACCCGTGTGCTTCAGCCAAGCCATAGGGATCGGTGCAAATGCTTCGTTCACCTCGAACAGATCAATATCGTCGATCTTCATCCCCGCACGTTCCAATGCCCGGTCGGTTGCGGGCAATGGCTCTTCGAGCATGATCATCGGGTCGCCCGCCGTCACCGTCAGGTTCACAACCCGCGCCTTGGCGGTCAGGTTGTATTTCTTTAACGCGGCCTCGGACACGACCAACACGGCTGCCGCGCCATCGCAAATCTGCGACGCATTCGCGGCCGAGATCATGCCGTTCGGATCCAGCAGCTTTACGTTCGAAATAGACTCTAATGTGGCATCATCGCGAATGCCTTCGTCGCGGGTGTGCATGCCGCCTTCGACGGCAAGTGGCACGATTTCAGCATCAAACGCGCCCGCATTACTGGCCGCAGTGGCCCGCCGGTGGCTTTCCAAGGCAAAGCTATCCAGCTCTTCGCGGTTAAAGCCGTGTTTTTGCGCGACCATCTCGGCCCCGATAAACTGGCTAAAGTTCTTGGTACCATAGCGTTCGGCGATACGGTCACTGAAAGGCCCCTCACCCAAACCTGCCTTGGCGTGCAAAGTCACGTTCGACATCATCGGAACGCGCGTCATGCTTTCGACACCCATGGCAACGACAACATCTTGCGTGCCCGACATCACCGCTTGCGCGGCGAATTGCACCGCCTGTTGCGAACTGCCACATTGCCGGTCGATCGTCACGGCAGGCACAGATTGCGGAAGCTTTGATGCGAGGACGCAATTCCGCCCGAACGCGAAGGATTGCTCACCCGCCTGCGTCACACAGCCGACGATCACATCGTCGATGACCCCGCCTTCAATGCCACTGCGTTCAACCAGCGCATTCAGCACCTCGGCACCCAGATTTGCCGGGTGCCAATCGCGCAATGCCCCGCCACGGCGCCCGCCAGCGGTGCGAACAGTTTCAACGATATATGCGTCTGCCATTGTTATTCCCCTCCCGGAAACGGATATTATTTTGGTGCCATACGGATCGCGCCATCAATACGGATCGTTTCCCCGTTCAGCATTGGATTATCGATAATCGCGCCCACCATTTTTGCGTATTCCGATGGGTCACCCAACCGGCTTGGGAACGGCACCTGTGCGCCCAGCGACGTTTGCGCCTCTTCGGGCAGGCTGGCCAGCAGGGGCGTCAGGAACAGACCCGGTGCGATTGTCATCACGCGGATGCCATAGCGCGCCAGCTCGCGGGCAATCGGCAAGGTCATGCCCACAATCCCACCCTTGGACGCGGCATAGGCGGCTTGTCCGATTTGCCCGTCGAATGCTGCGACCGAGGCCGTGTTGATGATCACGCCGCGTTCTTCCCCGATGGGGTCGGCCTTGTGCAGCGCCGCTGCGAATTTCGACAAGACGTTGAAAGACCCCAAAAGATTGACGTTGATGACACCGGCAAAGCTGTCCAGCGGCAGCGCGGCGCCTTCGCGGCTCACAACCTTGGCCGGTGGCCCGATGCCGGCACAGTTTACCAAGATACGCGCTTTGCCATGCACGCCTTCTGCATCTGCAATCGCGGTCGCCACGGCGTCTTCATCCGTCACATTTACCTTGAAAAAGGTGCCACCGATCTCGGCGGCTTTGGCCTCTCCCATGTCTGAATTCATGTCAAATATCGCAACCTTGGCACCCGCCTTGGCCAGCATTTCAGCGGTCGCACCGCCCAAACCAGATGCGCCGCCGGTTACAATCGCCGCCTGTCCTTGAAGTTCCATAGTCTGTCTTCCCCCTGGCAGCCTGCGCCGCCCCCGTTTTTGAATTTCACGGGAATGTTGCGCGGAGCGCGGGGGAATTCAATCGAAAAGCCGGAAAGATGCAGAATATGTCGCAGCCCGTTACTGCGTTACCTTGGCACCTTGGGAAATCGTAGGAGATGCATTGTTCAGCTGCTCAATCGCAAAACCAGCCGCGGCTTTGTATCTTGCCATAAAGGCGTTGCGCTCTTCCTCGGGGACCACATCATTAATGTCGGTAAAGACCCCTGCGCAGCGATCATTCACCATATTCAACAGGCCAAACGGCCCTGCCCCGCGGTTGCGCAAGATCAGCTCTGACACAGGGCCACAAAGCGCGTCATCATATGCTTTCAACGCGGCGGGTGTCACACCGTGTTCCAGCATCAGCACCCCGATGGTCCGGGCATCGATGATTGCTTGGCTGGCTCCGTTTGACCCGGTCGGATACATCGCGTGGGCAGCGTCCCCCATCAACGCCACAGACCCATCGACCCAAGTTTCAACCGGATCACGGTCGATCATCGGGTTTTCATAGGCAATTTCGGCGCCGTTCAGTAAGGCAGGTACATCAAGCCAGTCATATGTCCAGCCCTCGAAATGATGGATGAAATCAGATACTTTGGCGGGCTTGTACCAGCCGCTTTTGCGCTCTTCGGTTTCGTCAAAGGTCACTTCGGCGATCCAATTGATATCGGCATAGCCCTGATCATCCACCTGCGAAATCGGATAGATCACCATGCGTTGCAGATGCGTGCCCAGCCCAATAAAGGACGAGCCCGTCCGGCTGGGTTTTGCCCGCGTCGTGCCGCGCCACATCAAGGCGCCGCCCCAATGGATCGGCGGCTGATCGGGGTGCATCTGCGCACGGATTGCTGAATGAATACCATCTGCCCCAATCAGCAACGTGCCTGTTTCAACGCTCTCGCGACCACCGGCCTGCGAGATCTGCGCGCTGACAGTCCCGTCTTCATTCTGGATATATCCGGTAACCTTTGCCCCTAATTGCACAGCATCACGGCCCGCCCGTGCGATCAGCGTGTCGTACATCAGCATATGCAGCTTGCCCCGATGCGCTGCATATTGCGGCCAGTGATAGCCCGCCTCGGTCCCACGCGGTTCGGCGTAGATTTCCTGCCCCTGCTGCCCGACCAAGGCCCATTCACGAGCTGGCAACCCGACCTGATCCAGATCGGCGGCGGTGATGCCCATATCAAACAATTCCCGCACGGCGTTTGGCTGAATATTGATCCCGACGCCCAAGGGTTTCAATTCACGCACCGATTCAAACACAGTGCAGCGCACGCCAATCTGATCAAGCGTAAGGGCAAGGGCCAGCCCACCAATGCCACCACCAGCGATCAAGACATGGGGTTGGGACATAATACTTACCGCCTTTGAAAAAATTTAAGATGTGTTAGCAGATCACCGCGACGGGTCAAACCCACCCTCAACCGCCACCGCCTTGGCGGCCAATGCGATAAACTGCGCACACTCCGCATCCGACAGCCCGCTCAGGATATTCCCCTGCAACGCGCTGATAATCGGCGCGGCCTTTTGCAAAACCGCCCGCCCCCGTCCGGTCAGCGCGACCCGCCGTGCGCGTTTATCCTCGGGGTTGATGCTGCGGGTGACCCAGCCTTTACGCTCCAGCCGGTCAACGACGCCGCCAATGGTGGCCCGATCATAGGCGATATGATGCGCAAGACGCGCCTGATCGATGCCGGGCGCTTCGTGGATCGTCTGCAACGCCGCGAACTGCACCGACGTCATATCGATACCCGCAGCTTTCATCTGCTCGGAAAACGTGGCGGTCGAAAGCTGATGCAACCGCCGAATCAAATGGCCGGGCATGGCGTTTATGGGCATGTGACACCTCGAATTAATATGCATACTTACCATATTGACGTCGGCGCGAAAGACCCCTTATAGTAAGTACACTTATTAAATTGGATGTTCCTAATGCAATATCACCTAAATGGCTTTCGCACCGGCAACCCAGACGTAGCAGCCCCCACCGGCACCGGCCATTCCTCCGCACCGCCCGCGCGGGTTGACGTTCTGATCGTTGGGTGTGGCCCTGCCGGGCTAACCCTTGCCGCGCAGCTATCTGCGTTTAGCGATATATCGACCTGCATTATTGACCAGAAATCCGGCCCTTTGCAGATGGGACAGGCCGATGGCATTGCCTGCCGCTCGGTCGAGATGTTCGAAGCGTTCGGGTTCTCCGAACGTGTGCTGCGCGAAGCCTATTGGGTGAATGAAACGACATTCTGGAAACCAGACCCCGCACAGCCAGATCACATCGCCCGCAGTGGCCGCATCCAAGACACCGAACCGGGTCTTTCGGAAATGCCTCATGCGATCCTAAGTCAAGCGCGGGTGCATGATTTCTATCTTGATGTGATGCGGCAGGGCCCCCGTCGGTTAGAGCCGCATTATGATCGCAAATTCATCAGCCTGACCCGCGATAATGACGCAGAATACCCCGTAACTGTGATTGTTGAATATATGCCCGATGGTGCGGACCCTGTCATTGAGACAATCCATGCCCGTTATGTCATCGGCTGCGATGGTGCGCGCAGCGGGGTGCGCCGGGCGATTGGGCGCGATCTGACCGGCGACGCGGCCAATCAGGCATGGGGCGTTATGGATGTGCTGGTCGAAACAGACTTTCCCGATATCCGACTGAAATCCGTGATCCATTCAGCCACCGAAGGCTCCGTTCTGATCATCCCGCGCGAAGGCGGTTATCTTGTGCGCCTGTATATCGAGCTGGACAAGCTGAACCCGGATGAACGCGTCTCGCAGAAAAACATCACCGCGCCGCAACTGATCGCCGCCGCGCAGCGGATCATGGCACCCTATACGTTGGAGGTGAAGGAAATTGCGTGGTGGTCCGTTTACGAGATCGGCCAACGTCTGTGCGACCAGTTTGATGATGCTGACGATGGCACCGACCCACGGGTGTTTATCGCCGGCGATGCCGGTCACACCCACAGCCCCAAAGCGGGGCAAGGCATGAATGTCTCGATGGGCGATGCCTTTAATCTGGGCTGGAAACTGGCGTCGGTGTTGCGCGGGCAATCTGCCCCTTCACTTTTGCACAGCTACTCGGCTGAGCGTCAGGCCATCGCGCAGGAGTTGATCGATTTTGACCGTGCCTTTGCCAAGATGTTCAGCGCGCGGCCTAAGACAGCGCAGGATGCCGGGCAAGACACCGTAGATCCGGCAGAATTTCAGCGCTATTTCCAAAAACAGGGGCGCTTTACCGCCGGAACCTCCGTGCATTATGGCCCCTCCGCCCTGACCAGCGACGCACGGCACCAAAATCTGGCAAAAGGTCTGGTTGTCGGCATGCGTTTTCCTTCGGCACCCGTGATCCGCGTCGCAGATGCAAAACCGGTGCATCTGGGGCATATGTTAAAGGCGGATGGCCGCTGGCGCATTCTGGCCTTCGCTGGAGAAGACGGCGATTTACAGGCCCTATGCAGCTATTTAGGGTCTAAATCCTCGCTCATTGTCAAAGTGACGCCCGATGGCGCTGATATCGATTCCGTTATTGATCTGCGGACCATTTATCAAACCCCGCACCGCGACATTGACTTGCGCAGTTTGCCCGCGTTGCTGCTGCCCCGGAAGGGCAAACACCAGCTTACGGATTATGAAAAAGTTTTCAGCGTTGATCCCTCCTCCGATATCTTCACGCTACGCGACATCGACAGGAAAAACGGGTGCATCGTGATCGTGCGGCCGGATCAGTACATCGCTGAAATCCTGCCCTTGAACGCATATTCCGAACTGTCGGAATTCTTTGAAACGGCTCTGACTTCTTAACTTCGTCACGCCGGTTTTTGCGCCAATTGCCATTTGATCCGCGCGAACCCCATTTGCAGCGCAAGACCTACGAAAACAAATCCCATGTCAAAAATCCAGGGGTCGTAAATCAACGCCGCTTTGATCGACTGGCCCAAGATAGACAACACGGTCCCAAGCGCGAAACAAGCCAGGCCAAACCGCCCCATCAACTCAACGGGCCAGACCCAACGGCTTGCCGATAGGCGCAGAACCCAGGTTTGCGTCGACAGAAAATAGACCAGCGCCAAAAGGTGCAGCAAACGCGGCGCGGCAAGGAAGGTTTTGTCGAAACTTGTGATGTAGAAGGGAAACCCGTGGTCGCGCAGGAACGACAGCCCGGCCCGACCGTAGAACTGAACGATATCGATTTTCATCCACGCCAGAACAAAGATCAAAAACGCCAGCGACAGCCATTTCGCCCAGGCGACATTCGGCACAAGCCGTCTGCCGGATTTCAGCCGCATCCCCGTGGCCAAACCAATCGCGAACAGAAATTGCCACGCAAACGGGTTAAAAAACCACCCGCCTGCATTGGGAAACGCGGGGATGTTCAGCCGGGTTTCGCCAGTAACTACCCACAACAACAACGACCCGCCCAGCATGACCCACATATTCCGCTGCGCGACCAAGATCATGGCCGGCGTCATCAGCAGCAAAGCCGCATACATCGGCAGGATATTCAGATACCCGAACTGATGCCCCAAAGTGGCGATGCCGATGGTGGCCTGAACAGGTGCCTCAATCCACGGGGCGACATTGTTGATGCCCCACATCTTTTCAGCACCAAACCAATAAGCCGCGCCCATCATAATCGCCAAACTGATCATAGTGATGACCAGATGCACCGAATACAGCGTCCAGGCGCGACCCCAGCATTTGGCCACGGCGCGCCAAAGCGGCAGGCGTACAAATGCCATCGGATAGGCCAAACCAGCCGCCATGCCTGACATAAACACAAACCCCTCGGCCGCGTCGGAAAAGCCGAAGGTACGGTTTGTAAAAACCTCGAGCGGGTTGCCCGGCACATGGTTGATGAAAATCATCACCAGCGCCAAGCCGCGAAAGAAATCAAGACGCGGGTCGCGTGCGGACGCAGGGTGGCCGACTGGGGTCATGGGTGCAGACACTTCAAGCAGGAACAGGCGCGGAATGCGCAGCGGGCGACGCGAATGAAATCGGGGTTTGCGCCCATTGGCCCATGATCCGATGATGATCCGCAATGACACGGGGCGGCGACAACTCCTCCGGTGTAGCGAAAACCACCCCGGTCGAGGGCTGCGACGTGAACCAAATCACCACAGGGGCCGACAGCAGCGGGATACCAATCGGCAAAACCCAAAGCAGCAGGTTGGCTGCAAAACTATAGGTCAGCAAAATGATCCCGATCCCCCAGACTTGTATCCACCACCCGGCGGCAAAGGCCTCGGACAGGGTCAACCGACCGTCGCCGCGGGTTTGCGCGGGCCAACCGCCATCGCGCCCGCTGAGCACCTGCAGCACGGCGCGGGTTTGCCACATCAGCATGATCGGTGCGTTGATCGACGACATCACCAATTCCCGCAGCATCCCCCGCAGGGCAGTCAGCGCACCGCCAAATTGTGACACCCGCCCCCGCAAGACCGCATCCAGCAGGATCAGCACCTTGGGAAGGACCAGCAAACCAAACACACCAACCGCAACACCGACGGCTTTTGAGGTTTGATCCGACGGGAAAACCGGAAATAATTGGAAGGGTTCAGGGAAAAAATCAGGCTCAGGCGCGGTTGCCGTGGCGTATAAATTGGACGCTAGGAACATCATCCAGAACAGCGGCGCAATATAGCTCAGGATCCCTTGGAACAGCGCGAACCGCGACCAGGTTTTCAACCCCGGCGCGGAAATCACGCGGATATGTTGCAGGTTTCCCTGACACCAACGCCGGTCGCGCTTGGCAAAGTCGATCATGTTTTCCGGCCCTTCCTCAAAGGACCCGTCAAGGTCGGGATCAACGTGCACCACCCAGCCCGCACGTGCCAAAAGCGCAGCCTCGACATAATCATGGCTCAGGATATGGCCGCCAAAGGGGGGCGGGCCAGACAGTTCAGGAAGTGCACAGCTTTCTGCAAAAGCGCGCACACGGACCAAGGCATTGTGACCCCAGAACGCCCCCGTGGCCCCCTGCATTGCGGCCTGCCCTTGGGCAAATACCGGTGAGTAAAACCCCGCCGCGAATTGCATCGCACGGCCAAAGCGGGACCGCGCCTCGATGATCCGTGGCAAGGTCTGCAACAGCCCCAACTCTGGCGCGGCCTGCATCCGGCGCACCATTTCCGCAATGGTCGCCCCTTCCATCAAACTGTCCGCATCAAGGATCAGCGCAAAATCGTAATTCGCCCCGGAGGTTTCAAAGAAATCCTGAATATTGCCCGCCTTGCGCCCGGTGTTGCGATGGCGCCGGCGATAGAAAAACCGTTGGGCTTTACCGCCAGCTTTGCGGGCATCTTGCTGGCGATCCTCCCACAGATGCACAAACCAGCGTTCCTCCTCAGCCGCCACGGCAGCATCCTGCGTATCTGACAGGAGCGCAAAATCAAAGTAATCCGTCAGCCCAAGGCGCGCGATAGCGTCATCCATGGCGGCCACACGGGCAAAAACCGCGCCGGGATCTTCGTTATAGACGGGCATGAGGATTGCCGTGCGGGTGGTGATCGGTGTTATCATCGGGGCGGCAGGTCGGCGCATGGTAATCAGCCCCGCGACCGACTGCATCGCGCCCCAAGCCAGCCAAAACGTTGTAATAAACACCAAAGCGGCGCGCACCCCGTCGACCAGCTGATAGCCATCCGCGGCACCAAACTGTAAAAACAGCGCAGCGGCACCAGCGCCGAGGCCGATGCTCATAACCAATGAAAAGACCCGCGCCGACAGCACGTTACTCGAGAAGGATTTAGCGTTCATCTAGGGGCGGCCACGCGCCACAAAGCCAAAGCTGTGAGCGATGACAGACATCATCCGCCGCAAGCCGCGTTCTGCAGCATCCACGGTGGTGACGCGTGGCAGTTCGATCACCTGTTGCGGCATCGCCATCGGGGCATCGGGCAAAGCAGCATCGCGCAAAATAGCCGCTTTGCGGATTTCGAATGTCGAGAGGTCGGATAGTGAATTCATAGCACTCTGGGTACTCATGTTCGCATCCATTGATAAATCCATGTTTCGGTCAGCTTCCGACCGAAACCCGCGACATGGGCAACCAGTTCCACAAGACGTTCATTTTCGCCATCAACGTCGATCACAAGGCGCCACTTGGTCGTGTTTTCGATCTTGGACAGTGCAATGTGCTGGATTTTACCGTGCGACAGGGTCACCACAGGCTCCATCTGGGCATCAGGCGGAAGATCGGCCATCAGACCGCCATCAAAGTCGATCACGAACTTGCGCAAGGATGCTTTGGCCCCGGAAACACCCGACGTACCGCCCTGCCCTGCTAGCGTGTTCACGATCCACGCGCGGTCGCCGTCACGGTTGGTGCCTAGTGTCCCCCACCGCAAGCGGTACGCATACTCGCGGCTTTCGCCAGCGCGCGGTTTTTCCGACGGCACCCAAAAGCTGACGATATTGTCATTGCCTTCAAGGTCGGACGGAATCTCAACCAACCGTATCGCACCGGCACCCCACTCGCCCTTTGGTTCGACCAAAACGGACGGGCGGTCTTGGTACTGTGCGCCTGCATCTTGGTAATCGGTGAAATCACGGTCGCGCTGGATCAGGCCAAAGGATTTGAGGTTCGGTTCGTTCAAATAGGTGCTGGCCAAACGCGGCGGATTATTCAGGGGCCGCCACAAAACGTCACCATCGGTGCGCACAACCATCAGCGCGTTGCTGTCATGGACCTGAGGGCGGTAATCGTCGAATGTGTCGCTGTTCTTTTCGTCAAACAGGAACATCGATGTCAACGCGGCCACGCCCAGCTGTTCTATATCTTTGCGGAAATGCAGCTTGGCCGTGACGTCGATGGTGGTTTCAGCGCCCGGTCGAATGACAAAGCGATAGGCCCCGGTGCAGGACGGGCTATCGAGCGCGGCATAAACCACAACGTTTTCCTGCCCTGCCGTGGGCCGCTCCAGCCAAAATTCGGTGAACCGTGGAAACTCCTCTTCGCGGCCCAGCCCTGTGTTGATCGCAAGGCCCCGCGCCGACAGGCCATAGCTGCTATCCCGTGCCAAAGCGCGAAAATACGAGGCCCCGACAAAGGCGACCAACTCATCAAACATATCGGCCCGGTTCAGGGGCGTATTCAGACGAAACCCAGCCACGCCGGGTAATTCGACATGCTGTGGGACCCGTGGGGCAAGGTCTTCGTAATAAAGGAAATCATCCGTGGAAAAGCCCATCGGCGTTTGCATCCCGTCCACGACCTCGTGAATGGCGACGGTTTGCTTGTACAGCCACCCGGGGTGAAAGGCGTGCAAATGGAACAACACACCGTCATCCTGCCAACGCGACCGCTTCGGATCGAACTGGATTTTGCGGTAGTCATCATAATCAAGGTTTTCGATGACCTCGGGTGCGTCACCGGTGGGCGCATATTCCGCCTCAGATGCTTGTTTCATCCGCGCGTCGAGCCATTCAAAAGAGAATGTTTGCGGTCCCGTAGACATCGCTTTTTCAGGCACTGCTTCGACGTCGGCAGCGGCAATATCCTGCGCCATTACCCCGCGCGTTACCGCCATCGCAGCAACAGAGCTGCCAAGCGCACCCAAAAGGCTGCGGCGGGTAAGGCGGGAGAAATCCTGCGCCTGAGATCCAAGCATATTTAACATTGCAACCCAATACCTTAGTTAGCGAAAGTTGACCCTCGCCGAAACGACTCAGCGCCGGACATATCCGTGCCAGATGATCCCTTATGTCCGGTTTCGATGCACCGCCACAGAATTATGCACGGCCAATTGAGAACAGGCGATTTCTCGCAAATTTACTCCGGCTAAACAGGCAAGTTTTGGCACGCTGAGGGTGTTTTCACACGGCTAGGGTTTAAATCGCGGGGAAATGTTCCACGTTATCCTGTCACGACGACGTAGAATGAATACTGGCGATCCCGGGAGGACTCGAACCCCCAACCCCCTGATTAGAAGTCAGGTGCTCTATCCAGTTGAGCTACGGGACCGCTGTGGGATGCTCATACCTAGTTTGCTGCAGATGATCAAAGCTAAATATCGTCAAACGTCTCGGGGCGCAAAACAGATCAGATGACGTCCCCCAGTGCTGCCCCTGCGTGTAAAGTGATTGAAATTCTCACAGCCTGCGCCCTGCGATAAAACCCAAGGTGACAGCGGCGAGCAGGCCATTGCCCGAAAGATAGCCACTGTCCCCCTTGCCCGACACGCCACAAGCCGCACCACCGGCGGCGTATAGATTATCAAAACCGCCGCCCGACGTTTTGCACACTTTGGCGGTGTTGGGATCAACCTCAAGGCCCCCTTGCGTGTGAAACAACGCGCCTGTCACCTTGACCGCGCAGAACGGCGGGGCAAGAGCAGGTAGCCCCCACATCCTGCCGAACGCGTCAGAGCCGTCTGCGGGAATGTCAGTGACGGCCTCGCGCAACGCATCCGCTGGCAAGCCGGTTTTATGCGCCAAACCGTCCAAGGTTTCGTCGTTTAACACAGCCCCCTGATTTTCGGCGTTTTTAAAATCCTCAAACTGGCGGGCAATCTCTGCAATCCGCGCGTCGAAAACGACCCAAGCGATGCCATCCGGTTGCTTCAACACAGCACGTGCGGCCTCGGAGTATCCTTGGGCCTCGTTCCAAAACCGATTGCCATGGGTGTTCACCTGTATACCGCCCTCGGTCACAGTGGCCCAAGTGATTAGAATGCCATGCGGGTGGGCAACATTACCGTGGCCCTGATACGCGCCCAGATGGCGTGTTCTGGCTCCCAACGCGTGCCCCCACTGCACAGCCTCGCCCCTATTGCCGTCATGACCAAACCAAATGGCGTTGTCGATCTCGGCCATATGTTCCGACACCATGGCACGGTTTCCGCCGAAGCCGTTGCAAGCGAGGATCAGACGATCACAACCGACCGTCTCGGTGCTGCCATCCGGCAGGGTCAACTGCGCGCCTGCCATCCGCGATCCTTGGGCAAACAGCCGCGTCGCGCGGCGGTCGCAGATCAGGGGAATATCCAAGGTCTCAACACGGGTCCGCAACGCATCAATCAATTCCCGGCCTGAGCGGGAAGGCAAGCCATGCATGCGGCGGCGGCTGTGACCGGGGTAATCAAAATCAGCAACCAACGAAAAGGGCAAACCGTGCGTGTCGGCAAGCCATTCAATCACCGGTCCCACGGTATCGGCCATCGCCTGCACCAGATCGGGATCATTTTCGCCATGCGCCTTAGCTTGGATGTCTCGCGCAAAGAGATCTGGACTGTCATCGATACCTGCGTCGCGCTGAAAACGGGTCCCCGGTGCCGGGATCAGGCCCGCGCTAAGCGCCGTTGAGCCGGACGGCACGGCATCGGCCTCGATGAGTAGAACGTCTTGGTCAGTCTCATGGGCCGCGAGGGCGGCGACCAGTCCACATGCACCCGCCCCGATGATAAGCGTCTCGACCTCAAGGTCAAAGCGGTCGGGCGGCGCTGCGACGTCAGGCGCTGCCATCAAATTTTTTCCCCATGGCCAGCATTTCGGGCGTGCCAATCGCGGCGTTCAAGCCGTCAAAATCATGCATTCTGTCCAAAAACGGCTTGTTAGACCCTGCTTTTTTCAGGCTCGCATAGTAATCTTCGGCGGTTTTGGCGAGCGCGCGAACAATGCCACCGGGGAAGATCACAATGTCAAAACCCATGTCTTGCAGGGCCGTTGCGGAAGATATGGGCGTCGCGCCTCCTTCGACCATGTTCACTAGTAGCGGCACCCGCCCCCTAAAGGCATCCGCGATCTTTGACAGTTCTGAACTGTCGCGAGGGGCCTCAATAAACAGCACGTCAGCGCCGGCATCAATATAGCTGCCCGCGCGATCAATCGCCGCATCGAACCCTTCGACGGCAATGGCATCCGTGCGGGCGATGATCAGCGTGTCGTGACGCCGGGCATCCGCCATAGCCGCGATCTTACCGCACATTTCATCTTTTTTAATCAGTGACTTATCTGAAAGATGCCCACATTTCTTGGGATAAGTCTGATCCTCGACCTGAAGGGCGGACGCCCCTGCCCGTTCATAGCTTTGCATGGTGCGGCGGGCGTTCAGCGCGTTGCCAAAGCCTGTATCCGCATCCATGATAACGGGCAAATCCGTCCGGTCCGCAATCAAGGCCATCGTATCTGTCATTTCCGATGCGGTGCTTAGCCCGATGTCGGGCCGCCCCAAACGTGTATAGGCAACCGCCGCACCGGATAGATACAGCGCCTCGAACCCTGCGTCGGTGGCAAGGGCTGCGGTCAGACCGTCATATACACCCGGCGCGATCAGAATATCGGGGGCGGTCAAGCGTTTGCGAAGGGTCATGTCGCTTTTCCAATCATTTCAGTGGCAACGGCACATGTCATGATTTCAGTCACTGAACCAAGCGATTTTAGCGTTGCGTCATGCACATCAGCGTTAAACGCAGCGCAGCCATCGGACAAAAGCACCGTATGAATATTGCGCAGATGTGCGTCGCGCACAGTGCTGGCAACGCCGCCATTTGTGACGATACCGCCGATGATCAGCGTATCAATCTTCATCGCGCGCAGGATGTATTCGAGCCGGGTTTGGTAAAAGGCGGAATAAGCGACCTTTTCAATGGTGAAATCAGCGGGAGCGAGGGTATCAACCAGCGCATGGCCAAACTTGCCCGGCGCGAAATCGCCCTTGGTCAGAAACGGGCGCAGCTTTTTCAGATGCGCCGCGATCAAAGGCTCGTCATCCCTGCCCGGCACCAAGGTGAACTGGGCCGAGATATACGTCCCTCCGGCACGGGTTAGAGCCTGTTTTAGGGCCGCTATACGGTCGGGCAGCGCAAGAATACTATCTGCCCCCTGCCCGGCACGTCCATAGGCCCCATCGGGGTGCAGAAAGTCGTTCTGCAGATCAATGGTCAGCAATGCGGTTGATGACGGGGTCATTCAGCGGCCCTTTCGATCAATGTGTTCCCGTACGCGTCAACTTTGCCCACCAGACCGGGTTCAATCAGCACGGTTGTATCGGGCTGTTCAAGGATGGCAGGCCCCGCGATTTCGGCCCCCACGGGCAGCTCCAACCGATTGTATAGCATTGTTTCATACCAGCTATCCCCAAAATGCACTTGGCGTGCGCCTTTGAACGCGGCCTCGACACTGCCACCTTTGGGGGCCAGGGTTGCGAGGTCAAACCGCGGGCGGCGACCTGTGATGGCAGAGCGCAGGTTGATGACCCGTCTGGTGCCGTTTTCAAGCAACCTGCCGTAGGTCGCGCGATATGCAGCATCAAACGCGGCGGCGATGTCTTGTTCCGTGGGGGGCGTCACCGTGCCGTCGGTGAGTACGACGGGCAAAGGTACTGATACGGTATGGGTCTGCCCGAGATAGGCCATATCCAAGGTAAATTCGGTATCACGCCCTTCAAAATGGGTACGGGCCGCATCCAACGTGGCAAACCCGCTGTCCACATGCTCTTGCATAAAACCGGTGAGGCCGGGCAAGTCGATGCTCGAAAGCGTGGCATTGATGGTTTGAACGAAATCCTGCCGCATATCCGCGATGACGCAGCCCATGGCAGAGGTCACACCAGGATAGCGGGGCACGATGGATCTGGCGAGCCCGACCTCGTTCATCATGGCCGCTGAATGCAGGGCCCCGCCCCCACCGAAAGGCATGAAGGCAAAGCGTTTAGGGTCAAAACCCCGTTCAATAGAGACTAATCGCAACGCACCGGCCATGCGGCTGTTGGCAACCCGCAAGATCGCCTCAGCAGCCTGAAGCGCATCAAGGTTCAGGGGCTTTCCGACATGTTTCAGAATGGCTTCCTTGGCAGCTTCGACGTCCAAACGGTCGAGCTTGCCGCCGATCGGGTTATCGGGATCGATCCGGCCCAAGACCACATTGGCATCTGTCACGGTGGGACGAGTATTGCCCTGACCATAGGCGACGGGCCCGGGTGTTGAACCTGCGCTTTCGGGGCCGATGTTCAGCAACCCGCCTTTATCGACCCACGCGATTGAGCCGCCACCGGCACCGATAGTGGTAATCTCGATCATAGGCGACCGGACAACCATCCCGAAATCGATCGAGGTTTGCGGCGACAGCATCGACTGACCTTTGGCAATCAGGCTGACGTCGAAAGACGTGCCGCCCATGTCGCCTGTGATGACATCGGGATAACCCGCAGCTTGGGCGATGTACCCCGCCGCGATCACCCCCGCCGCAGGGCCGGATAGCGCAGTACGTACGGGCAATTTGGCGGCAGTATCCACATCCATGACGCCGCCGTTTGACTGGACGATCATGAATTCACCGGCAAAGCCGCCTTCCTTCAAAGCCGTCTCTAACCTTGCCAAATAGCCTGACACCTCAGGTTGGAGGTAGGCATTCAGCGCTGTGGTGGAAAACCGTTCAAACTCGCGAATTTCTGGCAAAATTTCGGAGGAGGCGGAGACATGTGCGTTTGGCCAAATCTCGCGCACCGCTTCAACGGCGAGGCGTTCGTTTTCGGCATTCGCATAGCTGTTCGCAAACAGGATCGCGCAGGCAAGGCAGCCGTCGTCAATCAACTGCTGGGCGGCCATGCGTACGGCGTCCAGATCGACGGGCGTCCGGATGGTGCCATCGGCAAGGGTGCGTTCGGGCACCTCTAGCCGCAGCGCGCGGTCAACCACGGGGGAGAAATTACCCCGAAGCCCCCATGTTTGCGGCCTGTCACGGCGCCGCATTTCCAAAACGTCGCGCAGGCCCATGGTGGTGATAACGCCGATCTTGGCACCCTTGCGTTCAAGCAGGGCGTTGGTGCCTGCTGTCGTGCCGTGAACCACCACCGAAACGGTCGATAGATCGTCAACACGTTGGCCGATCCCACTAAGGAAACCGCCGGATTGATCGGGACGGGTGGTGGGTACTTTGGCGACCTCGGCGATGCCCGTTGCCTCGTCCAGCACGAAAATATCGGTGAATGTGCCGCCAACATCGACGCCGATCATGCGGTTTGTACTGGTCATAGCGAGATCTCTTTCCAAGCGGGGCCGTAGGTTTCTGTGGCGTAAGTGTCGGTAAGCAACCCGCCCGCGACGTCACGCGCCACATCGGCAGGCGCGCGGTTCGCAGCGGGGCCATAACCACCGCCGCCGGGCGTATCGAGCCGTACGGACTGGCCGCGTTGCAACTTGATGCCCACCATTTTCGATGTCATCGGCGGATTGTGCCACCCGTCGTCCTGTTCATAGGCAAACACGTTCATGGCTGCATCGCCGCCCCCCGCCGCGCCCTTGGGGGCAAAGCGGCCGCGTTCACCAAACAGAAACGCAGTCGCGGATTCCTCAAGCACTTCAATCTCGTAGGTGGCCCCCATGCCGCCGCGATGCGTTCCGGCACCGGCGCTGTCGGGGCGCAGGGCCCATTGCTTGAACATGACGGGGTATGCGGCCTCCAGAATCTCCATCGGGGGGATTGTTGCCGTGGAAATGGGCGCGTTGCCGTGGTTCAGGCCATCCGTTTCAATCGACCCGCCATGACCGCCGCCGTAAAAGCTGAACATCACCCACGGCTGCCCATTTGCGCGCTTGCCCGAGATGGAAAGCGCGTTGATCGTGCCATAGGCGTTGGCGACCACACGATCAGGTGCCGCGTTTGAGGCAGCGGCAAAGATCACATCAATCATACGCAAAATAGTTTCGGTATATCCACCTACGGGGGCCGGGAAAGGGGCCGAGAGCAGCGAGCCGTCTGGAATTATCACATCAATCGGACGCATGACACCGGCGTTGGCCGGCAAGCTGGGAAAGATATGTTTGATCGCGACATAGGCGGTCGCCACGGCAGTGGGCAATGCGATGTTCACCGGCCCCGCGCAGCGATCGGCGGTGCCGGCAAAATCCAGCGTCATGGTATCACCGCTGATCTCAAGCGCGGCTTTGATCTTGAGGGGCACGTCAGTGATCCCGTCATTATCGAGAAAATCCTCTGCCTCCCAGCGACCATCAGGCAGGTCCGTCAGCTCCGAGCGCATCAGCACCTCGGCCCGGTCGCCAAGCGCGTCAAGCGCGGCGCGCACAGTGTCTGCCCCATATTCGGCAAGCAATTCATCCAGCCGTTTCACGCCCAAGTCCAGCGCACCAAGCTGACCGTTCAGATCGCCCTGAGCAGATTGCGGCAAACGGGTGTTGCGCATGAGGATGTCGATGATATCGGTCTGGATCGTTCCCGCCTTGGCCAGACGCACCGGCGGCAGCACAAACGCTTCTTGAAAAGCGTCGGTCGCGGCGGGATTATAGTTGCCGGGCACCGCACCGCCCACGTCATGCCAATGGCCGACAGAGGCGAGGTAGCAAAACAGCTTTCCATCGTGAAAATAGGGTCTAACAAGGCGCATATCGCTTAGATGCGTGCCGCCAAGATGGGCATCGTTAAAGATATAGATATCGCCGTCTTCCAGATCGCCATTCTCGGCCGCTTTGTCGATCACCGCCTTTACGGCAAAGGACATGACCCCGACAAAGATCGGCAGGCCCGATTTGCCCTGCACCAACGTATCGCCGGACACAGCGTGATACAGGCCATGCGAGGCATCATGCGCTTCGGCAATAATCGGGTTAAAGGCAGCGCGAAACAGGGTTGCATCCATTTCGTCTGCGATCTGCTCCATGCGCCCAGCCAAAACCGCGAGGGTGATCGGGTCAATATCTTGGGTCATGAGTTTGCCTTTGTCTCTGCGATGTCGTTCCAGACGTCCTGCCGTGTGAGGTGGCCGTCGGTTAATTCGAACCGGTCAATAAACCGGATGCTGTCAAACGGTGTCCCGTCCGGCCATTCACCTGATAATGTACCACGGCAATACACCACGGCGGCGTCGCCCGGCGTTTGCAGCGCATCAAAACCTTCATAGGTTTTGGTAACAAATTTATAGCGGGGTGCGGCCCAGTCGATCAGTTGTTCAAGTTTGGTCATCGGCTCGGCGCCCGGAAACACCATGGTAAATCCAGCGCCAAGCATCCCGCTGGCCTTGTCGATATCGCGCGCTTCCATCGCAAAGAGATACTCACGGACCAGAGTCGCGGGATCAGGCAGAGCCGAGGCGGGTTTGCGGTACTGGCCACCGCGCATGTATCCGGCGGGGTCAAGCTCATGGATCATGACAGTAACAGCCTCTGGCGGCGCAGGGACCACGATCCGAACGGCGTGGGTCAGGGCCTCGCAAAGGCGAGATTTATCGGTGTCGCTATACCCTTTCATGACATGAAGCTCGATTACGGGCATTGGGTCTCCTTCGCCAAACTGTATTTTTTGTAATACAGATTAAATGACATGCATAGGTCAAATATTTTGCGTTTTATAAGATAGATTTCTTGCGTTTAAAAAATCCGCCGCTAGGGTTGAACTGAATTGAAAGGGTCGTAATGGCGCATGGAATCACATCTTTGAAACGCAGGGGGCTGCCTGAGGGGGGCAAGGCGCGGCGAGTATACTTGCATCTTCACGAAGAGATTGCGCGCGGCATTTACCCCGCTGGTGCGCTATTGCCCGGAGAGCAAAAGCTGGCGGTCACGCTGGACGTGTCGCGGGTCACCGTGCGCCGTGCATTGGATGCCTTGGAAAACGACGGCCTGATTGAGCGGCGCGCAGGGTCGGGCACAACGGTGCGTGCGCCAAAAGCATTTCCATCGATGGCGGCGGACTTTAACGCGCTGATGCCACAACTGGTCGAGATGGGTCAAAACACGACCGCGCGGCTGTTGTCGTTCAGCTATGGCGGTGCACCGGGCGGGGTTGCGACCGCGTTGGGGTTAACGGCACAATCGCGTGTGCAGGCCGCTGTGCGCCTGCGTCTGGTCGAGGGGGAGCCGTTTTCCCACCTCACCACATGGGTGCCCGAGGAAATCGCCCAAAACTATACCGAGGCTGAGCTGGCCACGACACCGCTGTTTCGCTTGTTAGAGCGGTCCGGCGTCAAGGTAGATGCCGCGCATCAGACGGTCAGTGCGACGCTCGCCTCGCCAGATGTGGCGGATGTGCTGGGTCTAAGCGTTGGTGCGCCTTTGTTGTCGCTCGACCGCGTTGTCAAAGACGCCGAAGGGCGTGGGGTTGAATACCTGTCAGCGCTTTACCGCCCTGACATGTTCAAGCTTGAGATGGATTTGACCCGCGTCGGCGACGGCAAGGCTCGCCACTGGGAACCGGTAATCAAGCCGGCCCGTAAAGAGGCGGCGGAATGACCACGGCCCAAACCTTGTTGGCCAAGCTCTGGGCGGCGCATGAAATCATGCAGCGCGAAGACGGGACTTCATTGCTTTGGGTGGACCGGCATTTTGTACACGAAGGATCGCATCACGCTTTTGCCAAGCTGGACAGCCGCGGCAAGAAAGTCGCGTTCCCTGAGCTGACGTTCGGCGTGGTTGACCATTATGCGCCGACGCGTGCGGGGGATGTGGCACCGGATATCCGGCGGATGATCGACACGTTGGGCCGCAATGCCAAGGCGCATGGCGTTCGTTTGTTCGATCTGCGCGACCCGGGCCAGGGGATCGTGCATGTGATCGGGCCGGAGCAGGGTCTGACCTTGCCCGGTTTGCTGATCAATTGCGGCGATAGCCATACATCAACCCATGGGGCGTTTGGGGCACTTGCCTTTGGTGTGGGCGCAACCGAAGTGGCGCATATTCTTGCCACCCAAACGATCTGGCAAAAACGTCCCAAGACCATGCGTATTACCTTTGATGGTGTCTTGGGTGTGGGGGTGTCGGCCAAGGATATGGCGCTGCATTGGATTGCCAAGCTGGGGGCCGATGGCGCGCGCGGGCATGCGATTGAATATGCCGGTCCCGCCGTCGAGGCACTGAGCATGGAGGGTCGGCTGACCCTGTGCAACCTGAGCATCGAAGGCGGTGCCCGTCTGGGGTTGGTCGCGCCGGATCAGGTGACGTTCGAGTATTTGAAAGGCCGTAACTTTGCCCCCAAAGGGCCAGCGTGGGATCAGGCGGTTGAATATTGGACCCAGCTTAAAACAGATGCAGGGGCCGCATTTGACCAAGAGGTGTCCTTCGACGCAGCGGATGTCTCGCCCACTGTGACATGGGGCACATCGCCCGAGGATGCGCTGCCCATTACCGGCCATGTCCCCGACCCTGATCAACTTGGCCCGGCCAAGCAGGGACAGGCGCGCGCGGCGTTAGACTATATGGGGTTGATCGCCGGTATGCCGCTAAAGGATGTAGCCGTCGATGAGGTGTTTATTGGATCTTGCACCAATGGCCGGATCGAGGATTTGCGACTGGCGGCCAAGGTGTTGGCGGGGCGCAAGACCAAGGTGCCAGGTCTGGTGTCGCCCGGATCGGCCAGGGTCAAGAAACAGGCCGAGGCCGAAGGACTGGCGCAGATTTTTACAGAGGCCGGGTTGGAATGGGCCGATTCAGGCTGTTCCATGTGCGTCGGCATGAACGGCGACCGTGTCGATGCAGGCAAACGTTGCGCGTCGTCCACGAATCGGAACTTCAAGGGGCGCCAAGGGCGCGGCGCGCGCACCCATTTGATGAGCCCCGCTATGGTCGCCGCCGCAGCTGTTTCCGGGCACCTCGCCGATGTGCGCCCCCTATTGGAGGGGCGATCATGAGCGGTTGGACCACAATAACAGGCCGCGCCGTGGCACTGCCGCAGGCCAATATCGATACCGATCAACTGATTGCCGCGCGGTTCATGTCGGCACCGCGCAGTGAAGGGTATGGCCGGTTCTTGTTGCATGACGCCCAGCAGGATCAGGCGGATCATGTGCTCAATAGATACAAGCGCGCCGATGTGCTGGTCACGCGCCGCAACTTTGGCAGTGGTTCCAGCCGCGAGGCGGCTGTTTATGCGTTGGTGGATTTCGGGATCAAAGCCGTCTTTGCCCCTAGCTTTGGCGATATATTCGCCAGCAATGCGGTGAACAACGGTTTGCTCCCTGCCCGCCTGACCGAAGATGAAGTCGAAACGCTGATTGATCAGATGGGCCAGAAGGACGCGCCAGCGACCGTTGATTTGAACACCGGCACCGCGGTGATCGGCGGGCAGCAGCTGTCTTTTGATCTGGATCCGGCATGGCAGCAAAAGCTGGTGAATGGCTGGGATGATATCGATCTGACGGCCCAGCACAGCGATCAGATTACCAAGTTTCGCACCGCACGATTTGCGGCGCACCCGTGGGCTTTGCCCGCACCTTAAGACGTTTTCGCGCCGCACAGTGGCCGGAGACAAAAATCAAAAGGGGTCCACAAAGGAACCCAACCAACTGGGAGTAACGAAACTATGAAACATACAATTTTCGGCGGCATTCTTGCCACCACGGCGCTGACATCGACGGCCTTTGCCCAAGAAACCATTACAGCCGTTCACGCCTTCCCTGAATCACTGATCTATACCAAGTCGTTTCTTGAGTTTGTCGACAAGGTAAATGCAGCCGGCGAAGGCGTGGTTCAGATCGAAGTGCGCGGCGGGCCAGAGGCCATCGGCATGTTCCAACAGCCTGACGCGGTGCGCGATGGCGTCGTTGATATGGTGTACACACCGGGCAGTTTTTACGCGGGCGCATTGCCAGAAAAAGACGCGCTGGTGACGTCAAACATGACCGCAGCCGAGACCCGCGCCAATGGCGGTATCGAATTGATCGACCAGATCCATCAAGAGAAGATGGGCCTGAAATATCTGGGCTGGTTCGATTCAGGTGTTTGCTACAACCTATGGACCCGCAATGAGCCAACGCTGGACGATGGCGGCAACCTTGATGTGTCGGGCCTGAAACTGCGCGGCAACGCCGTTTATAATGCGTTCTTCACCGATTACCTTGGCGCGCAGGTTATCGATTTGCCCACGACCGAGGTTTATTCAGCGCTTGAACGTGGTGTGGTTGATGCGACGGGCTGGACCCAGATTGGCCTGATCGATCTGAAATGGAACGAGTTCCTGAACTACCGGATCGAGCCGTGCTTTTTCTCGACCGACTTGGGCACAGTTGTGAATCTGGAAAAGTGGAATTCGCTGTCCGAAGAAGCCCGCACAATCGTTCAGGATGTCGCAATCGCGCATGAGGCCGAAAGCTCCGAGAAGCTGGGTGCAGTGCGTGACGAAGACTTTGCCAAGCTGGAAGCGGCGGGCATGAAGGTTGTCACCTTGGAAGGTGATGCTGCTGACGCCTATCTGGCGGCTGCGACGCAAAAGACCTGGGATCGCATGAAAGGCCTGATGGCCGAAAGTCCACAGGGTGATGGTAACTATGATAAGCTGATCGAGCTTTTCTATAAATAGTAGAACCCTAGACGGCGCGCCGGATATCTGGCGCGCCGCATTTTTGTGAACGAGGGGCAGCATATGGAAACGGTCGGCAAATTATATCGGGGGTTCCTCTATGCGATGGCGGGTATTGCCGGGGTCATGCTGGTTTGGCTGATGATTTCCGTGATCATGTCCGTCGTAATGCGCAACAGCGGGCTACAGCCCTTTGCGTGGCTGTTCACATCGTCTGAATATGCGATCCTTTACATGACCATGCTGGGTGCCCCTTGGCTGGTGCGCGAAAAGGGCCATGTGCATATCGAACTGGTGACGGCGGCATTGCCCATAGGAATGCGGAGGGTAGTCAGCCGCTTGGTGGCCCTGCTTTGCGTGTTGGTGTCGCTGATCCTTGCGTGGAAAGGGGCCGAGCTGCTCTTGGGAAATATCACGCGCAACGATCTGGATGTACGCGCGTATTATTTCCCCAAATGGATACTCACCATCGCCTTTCCGGTCAGCTTTGGCCTGATGGCAATTGAATTTTCCCGTTTTGTTTTTGGCGACAACCTGATGCATTCCGGCGAAGCAGGGATACACGAATAATGGAATGGTTTGAATCGCTGGCCCTTTTGCTGGGCTCGATCCTTGTTTTGATGGCGATTGGAATGCCGGTGGCGCTGGCCTTTTTGGCCGCCAATATTCTGGGGGCGTGGTTCTTTATGGGCGGTGCCAAGGGCATTACCCTATTGCTGAACAACGGTTTTGGCGGGCTGACGAACTATGCGCTTGTCCCGATCCCGCTGTTTTTGCTGATGGGTGAAATTTTCTTTCACACCGGTCTTGGGGCGCGGATGTTCAACGCGATTGACCGGTTGTTAGGTAAATTGCCGGGCCGCTTATCCTATGTCACCGTTCTCGGTGGTACTGCGTTTTCAACATTGTCAGGGTCATCGATGGGATCAACGGCGTTGCTGGGCAGTCTGATGGTGCCCGAGATGACAACGCGCGGCTACAAGAAACACATGTCGATCGGGCCGATCCTCGGCACGGGCGGTCTGGCTATCATCATCCCGCCATCGGCCTTGGCCGTGCTGCTGGCGACACTGGCGCGGATCGATGTGGGTGCCTTGTTGATTGCGGGGATCATCCCCGGTTTGATCCTTGCCAGCTTTTATATCGCGACGATTTACATCCAGACCAAGATCGACCCGTCGGCCGCGCCCGCCTATGATGTCGAGACGCTAAGCTGGGGTCAAAAGATGCGGCTGCTGTTCGGGGATGTGATGCCGATGCTGTCGGTCATGGTCCTGATCGTAATTGGTATGGTCGGCGGTCTGATCACCCCGTCCGAGGCGGCGGCATTCGGCGCGCTTGGCGTGCTGATCCTTGCCGTTCTGTTCCGTTGCCTAAGCTGGGAAGCGATGAAAAAATCCGTCGTGGGCGCATTGCGCGTCACCCTGATGGCCTATCTGATCGTGTTCGGCTCCGCCACATTCAGTCAATTGTTGGCCTTTTCGGGCGCGTCATCGGGTTTGATCCGCTGGGCGACGTCGTTTGATCTGGCACCTGTTGCGATGCTGTTGGTCATGTTCGGCGTGTTGCTGTTGCTAGGCATGTTCATGGAGCAGATTTCGATGATGCTCTTGACCGTGCCGATCTTCTTTCCTTTGGCAGCAAGCCTTGGCTTTGATCCGATCTGGTTCGGTTTGATCATCCTGCTCGCGCTCGAGATCAGCTTTACCACCCCGCCTTTTGGGTTGCTGCTGTTCGTCATGAAGGGGGTGGCCCCCAAAGACACGACCATGCGCGAGATCTATCTGTCAGCATTTCCCTATATGGGTTGCTCGATGCTGCTGGTGGCGCTGTTGATCCTGTTTCCGCAACTGGCCCTCTGGCTGCCCGGGATGTAGGGCACGCGCCTAAGTAGAGCTTCAGTTGTGCAGAGAAGTAACGTTAACGAGGCACCCACCCGAGAGAATGGGCACCCCGCCGTCTGCTAAAGCCACCAATCAAGCCCAGCAGATTCTTTAGGGGCAGACCATGCAGAATGCGCAGTCTGCCCCGTTTGTCTTAGAATGTACGCGACAACGTCAGCTTGAGGTTGCGGCCCGGTGCGGCGCGCGTCGACTGATGCGGCGTGTAATCGCGGTCAAACAGGTTTTCCAAACCGACACGGATTTGCGTGTCTTTCAACACACCTTGCTGAGGGATATAGGTGGCGCGCAAGTTGTGAACGCCAAAGCCCGTTGTTTCGGTGCCGTTGATATCGATTGATGCGTTGGCAACCATTTCCCAGCTCAGGTCCAGCTCTTCGCCGAATTTTTTACCCACAGTGAAGCGCAATGAATCAGCTGCTGTAAATTTCCAGTCAGTTTCGACACCACCGGGGGCGATCTGTGTGCCGTCCGTGATGTTGGCATTCAAATCAAGGTACAGACCGCTTTCCATCGCGTAAGAGGCCTCAAGCTCTAGACCTTCTGTATCGACGCCCTCTAGGGCCGGCGCAGGACGGCCGACGCCAGTCGTATAGGATGTCACATCGTAAAGTTTGGTTCTGTAAAGATTGGCCTTGATCGCGAAGCTGTCACCGCTGCGGAACAGATCGTTTCCGTCATAGGAGGCGCCGATTTCGAAGGTTTTCGCCTTTTCGGACATTGTCATATATGTCGCGTTGTTGAGGTCGTCCACGATAGGAAGCGATTCAGTATACGCACCGCTACCGAAGACGGCAAAACCGTTGTCAAAAGCGTAGCGCAGAGACAGACCACCCATCAGTGCTTCATTGTTATAAACGCCATTATTGGGAGCAGTGGACCCGGTGATTTCAGAGGTCTCATAGCGCAACGCTGGCGTGATTGTCCAAGCGTTGCCAATTTGCATGTCATCAACAACGTAAAGCGCAACTCGGTCGTCGACACCGCCGGGTGCCGAATTCGCGTCAAGCCGCTCCTTGCGGATCAGCTCAAGACCGCTGCGCAATTCATGGCTGATCGCATCGGTGTCAAACAGGCTGGTGTTTTTAAATGACAGTTTGGTGGTCTGATAGCGGTGGTCCGCATTGGTCAGCGCCAATAGGCTGGCTGCTTGCGAGGTGCCCTCAAGCGATGAACTGCCCGAAATGTAGGTCTGATCGATTTGTTGATCGGCATAGCTAAGCTGCACGTCCAGATCGATCAAATTATTATCTTCGGGGTTAAAGTTATAGGTCAGTGTTGCAGCGCGTGATGTGATGTCACGATCAACGTTACCAAAGGAATCCGTTGTGGTCGTAAAGCTGTCATAGGGCGCATCGCGTTCGCTGGATGTGGTGTTGGTCAAACTGAACGTCAGCGATTGATCGCGATTCTCACCAAAGGTGTATTTTGCCTTGAGCAAACCGGACGGCAGGGTAAAGGCGCTATTGCCGATATCGTCACCATCACCGTCTTTCTGGTTATCTTGATCACGCCATGTGTAATTCAGCATGAACTCCATATCCTGGGATGGCTGCCATGCCAGCACGCTCGAGGACGTCAGGCCATCGCCGTTGCTCGAAAACTCAAGCGTTTGTCCCAGGACATATCCCAGCTCGCCGCCCGTCAGGTCAGAGGCGTCTTTGGTTTCCAGCCGAACCACGCCACCAACAATGCCGGAGCCGTATTCAAAGCTGCCCACGGTGCCGCGGATGACGCTAACGTTCTTGTACAAGAAGGGGTCCGTAAACAACTGCGTCCCGATCCGGTAGAGTTCTTCCGCACCGACATCTGCGCCATCAATCTGAACCGCGACTTTGTGGTCGGTCCCATAAGTGCTGTTGGCACCAAAGCCCCGAATGTTAATGCCAGACCCCTGAGGTGTGGAGCCGTTCACCAAGCTGACGCCCGGCACAGAATCGATCAGCTGAGCAACAGTGCCGGCTTGGCGGTCATCGATCTCATCCTGATCAACAGTTGTCTGTGCAACAGCCGTATCTGTTTGAACCTTACGTTTACTTTCGCCCAGAACCAGCGTGCCTAGAAACCCTTGGTCGGCTTCTTGCGCGTGCAACGTCGCAGTGTGGATCGTGATAAACAATAGGCTGGTAGTACCCAATAAGAGGGCACGTTTTCTGGTCGGGGTCATTTTTTGCCTCGCAAGCGTTCAGGGGGCCTAATGCTTGCTATGGGCTGGCAGCGGCGTTTGGTGATAATTGCATCGATGATCAATGCGCTCTTGCGGTTACTAAAAAGGCTGACTAAAAGTGTCAACAATAAAGATCAGTGTTTCACTCTGACTTTGCCAGCCCGTGCTTTGGTGCACGATGCCAGCCTGCCAACTGACCATAAATTTCAGCCAATAGGGTGCATCATGACCAATACAGCTGCGGTAACCCCCGCATATATCCGCGAATTCCGCGCCGAGCATGCCAAACTGCGCGAGCGCGACGTTGCAGACAAGCTAAACATAAGTGAGGCACAGTTGATCGCCGCGTCCTGTGGTGAAGGGGTCACCCGGATTGATGCACACCCCGACAAGGTGATGGGGGCGGCCCAAACCCTGGGCGAGGTGATGGCCCTGACGCGCAACCCATCTTGCGTAAATGAAAAGGTTGGCGTGTATGATAACTACCGTTCAGGCCCGCATGCGTCGATGATCCTGAACGATGACATCGATCTGAGGATTTTCCCCAGCCATTGGTGCCACGCCTTTATGGTTGAAAAAGAAATTGAAACGGGCGTACGGCGCAGTCTGCAGGTGTTTGATGCGGCAGGTGATGCGGTTCACAAGATTTTCCTGCGCGACGGGTCCGATTTGAACGCATGGGCGCAAGCCAAAGAAGACCTGAAGCTGGACGACCAGTCGCAAACCGTGGAGGTGTCGGAGCGCAAGCCAGACGAGACGCCAAAGGCGGACGAGTCCAAAGTCGATATCCTGCGCAAGGAATGGGCCAGAATGACCGACACGCATCAGTTTATGCGTCTGACATCGAAGCTTAAGATGAACCGTTTGGGGGCATATCGCATCGCTGGGGCACCGTTCGTGCGCGCGTTGGAGCCGGGTGCCGTCGATCAGATGCTGCAACAGGTCGCGGCCAGCGATCTGGAAATCATGGTGTTTACCGGCAACCGGGGATGTATCCAAATCCACTCCGGTCCGATCGAAACGCTCAAGGCGATGGGACCTTGGCAAAACGTGCTGGACCCGCGGTTTAACCTGCACCTGCGGCTGGATCACATCGCCGAAGTGTGGGCTGTCGAGAAACCAACGCAGCGCGGCCCGGCCGTATCGGTTGAGGCATTTAACAAAGACGGCGGGCTGATCTTTCAAGTCTTTGGCGTCGGCAAAGAGGGGCGTGACAGCCGTCCGGCATGGGGCAAGCTTGTGGAAGGCCTTGAAGGTCTGAAGTCCGAGGTGCCAGCATGATGTGTTGTCGATCAGGTTTCACCCTAAGGGCATCAATTTTTGCGCTGTTTGTTGCAACGGCTTTGCCGGTGTCGGCCCAGGAAAAACCCGATGGCATCGTTGCCATCGGCGGTTCAATCACCGAGATTATTTACGCTCTGGGTGCCAGCGACCGTTTGATTGCGCGGGATACCACGTCAAATTATCCAGCCGAAGCGCAAGCGCTGCCCGATGTTGGATATATGCGCGCGCTGTCCCCCGAGGGGGTGCTTTCTGTCGATCCCAAGATGATCATCTCGGAAGATGGTGCTGGCCCGCTTGAGACGATTAACGTGCTTGAGGCGGCGAATATCCCGTTCATGACCGTGCCCGACGATTACACCGCCGAGGGTATTACGTCCAAGATCAACGTTGTCGGTCAGGCGATTGGCGAACCGGAAAAGGCGGCGCAACTGGCTGCTGACCTAAAGACGCAGCTTGATGCGGTTGTGCAGACAGCCCAGCAAAAAGCAGGGCAAGCGCCTAAGAAAGTGCTCTTTGTCCTCAGCACCCAAGGCGGCCGGATTATGGCGTCGGGGCAAAACACTGCTGCATCTGCGATGATCGAAATGGCAGGGGCTCAGAACGCTGCAACAGGGTTTGAAGGCTACAAACCTATGACAGACGAAGCAGTGATCTCAGCCGCACCGGACGTGATTTTGATGATGGACCGGGGGGGCGACCATAATAGTACAGTCGCTGAACTTGTGGCGCTGCCCGCGGTTGCATTGACACCTGCCGGTCAAAAAAGCGCAGTGATCCGCATGGATGGTCTGTATCTTTTGGGGTTCGGTCCGCGGACTGCGGATGCCGTGTCTGATCTGTCTGCCGCGCTATACGGCAGCTGACCGAATGACACAGGTTGCAGATATCGCGATGCCACGCGACCGTCGCACCACCGCCCGGCTGGCCCATTTCTGGCTGGCCGGTGCGTTGGTGGTCATCAGTATTATCAGCCTTGCCATTGGCGCGTCGGGCACGTCGCTATGGGGTGCGCTGCAAAAGCTGGTGATCGGCGAACCGCTGACCCAAATGGAACGGATCGTTTTATGGGACATTCGGTTACCGCGGGTTATTATGGGTATCTGTGTAGGGGCGTCCTTGGCCGTGTCAGGGGCGGTTTTGCAGGGGCTGTTTCGCAACCCCCTTGCCGACCCGGGCTTGGTCGGCGTCAGCGCGGGTGCCGGTTTGGGTGCCATTTGCGCGATCGTGTTGGGTGGTTTTTTGCCACTGTGGCTTAGGGGTGCGCTTGGGTTTTGGCTGGTACCGATTGCTGCCTTTATCGGCGGTTGGGGGACGACAATGTTGCTGTACCGGATTTCCACCAGACGGGGCCGTACATCAGTGGCGACCATGCTGCTGGCGGGTATCGCCTTGGCCGCGTTAGCGGCTGCCGTGTCGGGTATCCTGATCTATATGGCCGATGATGCACAGCTGCGCGATCTGACCTTTTGGGGCCTTGGGTCACTTGCGGGGGCCACGTGGCAAAAGGTTCTGGTCAGCGCCCCGGTGGTTATCCTTGCCCTTGGGGTTGCAATAGGTCTGGGCCGGGGCCTGAACGGTCTTGCCTTCGGCGAAGCGACGGCTGCGCATATGGGTATCCCAGTTCAGCGGGTCAAAAATACCGCGATACTGACTGTCGCTGCTGCAACAGGCGCTGCGGTTGCGGTGTCCGGTGGCATCGGCTTTATCGGGATCGTTGTTCCACATCTGATGCGTTTGGCAACAGGACCCGATCACCGGCCATTGCTGATAAATGTTGCATTACTGGGCGCGAGCCTTTTGCTGATTGCAGATATGATCAGCCGGGTAATCATTTCCCCTGCCGAGCTGCCGATCGGGATTATTACGGCTGTTCTTGGGTCGCCTGTTTTCTTGTGGATATTGCTGCGCCGCCGCGGGTTGGTGGACCTATGATGCTGACCGCAAATATAGATAGGGCGTGGATTGGTCCTAAAACCATCCTTCAAGACGTGTCCTTTCGTGCGAGCGCCGGGCAGATTACCGCTATCGTTGGCCCCAATGGTGCAGGTAAATCGAGCCTTCTCAAAGCAATCACAGACGAGATCGATTTCGAGGGCGAGGTGCGTTTCAATGGCGACGACGCCGAGCAGGTCCGCCCTTGGGAACTCGCCGCGATTCGGGGGGTTCTGCCGCAATCCACCACGCTTGCGTTTCCCTTTACCGTGATCGAAGTCGTACGCATGGGGCTGCTCAGCGGTCATTCGGGCCAGCAAGAGCACCTGCCCGAGACCGCGCTGGCCCGTGTCGGGCTGGAAGGGTACAGCCGCAGATTATACCAAGAGCTGTCAGGCGGCGAACAGCAACGGGTCCAACTGGCCCGGGTTCTGTGCCAAGTGTGGACCCCTGTTACTCAAGAGAACAACCCTCGGTGGCTCTTGCTGGATGAACCCGTTGCCAGCCTTGATATCGGTCACCAACTGATGGTCATGCGTCTACTAAAAGACTACACCGCGCGCGGCGGTGGGGTTGTAGCGGTGATGCACGACCTGAACCTATCGGCGATGTTTGCCGATCACATGGTCATGGTGGTTCAGGGCGGCATCCTTTCGGCAGGCGCACCACAGGATGTGATGACAGACACGGTGCTGTCGCAGGCATATGGATGCTCGCTAAGGGTTAATCAGGCACCGGTGGATAACAGCAGTTTTCTCCTGCCGCATGTGGCCGCGCTTTAGATTAAGGGAGGCGAACATGCTGTCGCTGCGCATGTAGCGTCAGACGGAGAGAGTGGTTTTTCGATCCGACCTACGGCGATTATGTGCTCCACACGCCCCAGAAACTCGGCGCATTTGTAAGGTGCGTCAACAAGCGGTTTTGCCACCCATATGATGGCCATTAGCGATCCACATCCTGATCCGGTCTTCTCTCTTTCTTGAGCGCTTCAAAGCCGATGATCACGTCCAAAAGCTCTGTCGTGATCTCATTTTGGCGCAGGGCGCGGGTCTCGGATTTCAATGCATCCAGTTTGTCATCTACAGATTGTTCAGCTTGTTGCATCAGCGCCAGCCGGGCCGCGTTTTCTGTCACCAATGCTTCGGCGGCTGCGTGAAAAAGAGAGGCGAAAAGATGCCCGCGAATAAGCCATATGAACAGATCCTCGGGTGCCATCGAAAAATGGGGCAAGCTGCGCGAGACCCAAGGCGCAGACTGCAGGTCACGAACCAGATCGGGATCAAGCGGCAGCAGGGCGTCAACCTTAGGGGCCTGCGCGCCCAGATCCGAGCGCGCGAAATACGCCAGAGTTACGGATATATCATGGGGGCGGCGGGCGCGGCGAAGGTCATCAAGCTTTTGCGTTAAAAGATTGGCAAGCCGCCCGATCCCGTCAACAGAGGCGGGCGGCAAGAACGTCTCGTGCACCGCAACGCCCATGTCAGAAAGCGCCCCTTCCATTTGAGCCCCGATGCACAGCACGGTCGTGTCAGTCTGAGCATCGCCCGCGATATGGGTGTGCACATGCTCGGCCAGCGCCTCGTTATAATTGCCACACAGCCCGTGATCAGACCCGAACACCACGATAATGCGGGCCGTGGCCCCTATACCTGCGGTTTGGATCGGGCCAGATTGCGACAGCAGCGCATGCAGCCCCGTCAGAACCGTTTCATGATAGGCCTCTATCGCGCGGGCAGCCTGTTCATAGGGCGCAGAATTGATCACCGACAAAGATTTCATCGTATGCACGACGCTGCGAATGCCCTGCATACTGGTGATGCGCCGCGACAGGCTTTCAAGCGATTGCGTCATTGGGGCTTTCCAATGCAGCGCGCGCTTGTTTCCCAAGGGCGATCATCCGCGTACGCGCGGCGTCTTCGAAGGGCTCGTTCCGGGCAATCTGTTCGGCAATCTCGCCCAGATCATGGGCCGCGGCGGTTCTGATGGCTGCCATCACGGCAAAGGTGTCAGCCTCGTTCAGACCATCAAACTGTCCTTCCATTGCGGCGACCAACACCGCCAATTGTTCGACAGCTGGTATGGGGTCGCCTTCGGCCTGGCGCAGGGACGCGCGCACTGCCGCCCCACGGACCAGCCGCGCACGGGTCGCGTCATCCAGCCTTGTGCCAAAGCGGGCGAAATCCTCCAGCTCCTCGAACTGGGACAGGGTTACGCGCAGGTTGCCCGCCACAGAACGGAATGCTCGGCTTTGCGCTTTGCCCCCAACACGGCTGACAGATACACCCAGATCAACTGCAGGGAACTGGTTCTTGCGCACAAGGCGCGGCGACAGGTAAATTTGCCCGTCGGTGATCGAAATCAGGTTGGTCGGGATATAGGCAGACAGATTTTCGGCCTGCGTCTCAACGACGGGCAGCACCGTGATAGATCCCCCGCCAATAGTGTCAGCAAACTGCCCTGCGCGTTCCAATAATCGGGCGTGGATATAAAAGATATCGCCGGGAAATGCCTCGCGTCCCGGGGGGCGGCGCAGCAACAGGGACAATTCGCGGTAGGATCGCGCGTGATGGGTTAGGTCATCGAAAACCACGAGCACATCACGACCCTGAGCAGCGAAAAATTCGGCCATCGTCATCGCCGCATAGGGTGCGATATAAGCCAAGCCTGGTGCGTCTGCATCACCGGCGGCGACAATAATAGTGCGGTCCAGCATGTCGCCATCCGTGATGGCACCGATCACCTTGGCCACCGCATCGCCGCGCTGTCCAACCGCACAATAGATGCAGATTACATCGGTGTCTTTCTGGTTCAGGATCGCATCAACGGCCAATGATGTCTTGCCTGTTTGCCGGTCCCCTATCACCAATTGACGCTGGCCAAGTCCGATAGGCACCGCCGCATCCACCGCTTTGATCCCCGTCGCCAACGGCCGGGTAATCGCCTTTCTGCTCAGGATTTCCGGGGCCTCGGCCTCTACCGGGCGGAGGGTATCGGTTTTGATCGCACCCTTGGCATCGACGGGGTTCCCAAGCGCATCAACCACCCGACCCAACAGCGCGCGACCCACTTTCGTGCTGACCACGGTATGGGTGCGAAACACGTTCTGCCCCACGCCGACATCTTCCGAGGGGCCCAAAAGCACAACGCCAAGCCGGCCGGGCTCCAGATCCAGCACGATGCCCTGCGCGCCACTTTCAAATCGCAACAGCTCGTCGGACAAGGCCCGCTCTAACCCCGTCACAATGGCGATGCCGTCGGTGATTTCGGCAACCTGACCAATCTCGCTGAGGCGCGGGCGCGGCGCAGGGCACGCCAGCAGGGAGCGCACCAGCGCATCGGGGTTTGTGTCAATCTTTTGGGCATCAAAGCGCATCGGCTGTCACCTTTGACACGGCACCCGTGCTCAAGCGATCTTGCATCAGGCTTTCTAGCCCCTCAATGTAGGAATCGAGCGTCCAGGAAATCTGCGCACCGCCCAACCGAAGCATAAGACCCGGCGCTTGGGCGGGCTCGGTTTTAAACACAACGGCGGCTTTGGGAAATAGGGCCGAAACTTCGGCTTTCAGACTGTCCTGAACATGGGCTGGCAAAGCATCATGGCTCACGATTGTGGCTTGGGTTGCGTCGCCAGCGGCTTTCTTCAGGTCATCCCCCATGGATCCAAGCTCGCCCGCGAGGTGGTGGGCCATGCGTTCCTCAAGGGTTTCATCCGCCAGATCGGTCAACGCCTTGCGCGTCAATGACAACAAGGTTTCTGTCCCCGCGCGGTGCAGCTCTGCGGTGAATTTCTGGGCCTCATCGCCCAGATGGGCCTGCCAGTTTTCGCGTTCGGCTTGCATCTGCTGCGCAGCATCGGCCAGCAGCGCATCACGCTGGTCTTCTGCCGATTTCCGAATGGTTTCAGACATTTCAGCCTGTGAGACGTGCAAAGCGCGTAGCTTCTCGTGATACTCGGCCTCGACGGCGGCGGCCTTGTCCTTGGCCTCTACCGCCTCGCCCATTCTGTTGGAAATTTCGGCTTCGCGGGCATCGATGCCGTCCAGTATCGGACGATACAAGAACCGTTTCAAAAGCCATACAAGCACCAGAAAGTTGGCGATTTGGGCAAGGACCGTGATCCAGTCGATGGACATGCCCTACCCCCCTGTGGCTTGGGAGGCGGCGACTGCCGCGGTCCAAAACGGGTTCGCAAAAATCAAGATCATCGCAACGACAAAGCAATAAATCGCCGTGGATTCGATCATTGCAAGGCTGACAAATAGCGTCCGCGAAATGGTCGGTGCCGCATCGGGTTGCTGGGCAATCGCATTGAGCGCGGTCGCGGCTGCGCGCCCTTCCCCCAAGGCCGGGCCGATTGCGCCGAATGAAACGGTCAGCCCTGCGGTGAAAATTGAAACAGCGGCGATGATGGCAAGTTCTGTCATGGGATATCCTTTTGAGGCTTCGGAGAAGGTGCGGTGGCGCTGGAGATGTAGACCGTCGCCAAAATCGCAAAGATATAGGCTTGGATCATGCCGGTCAGCAGACCCAGCACATCCATCACCACGGGAAAGAAAAACGGGGCCACCGACAGCAGGATCGCCGCAATCACGGCCCCGCTCATGATGTTGCCGTAAAGGCGGATGGCCAGCGATATACCGCGCGAAAATTCCGAAATGATGTTGAATGGCAGCATGATGAACGATGGCTGCACATAGGTTTTAAGGTAGCCGCCTATCCCGCGACTGCTAATCCCAAAGAGCGGCACGGCGATCAGAACCGAGATGGCAAGCCCCGTGGTCGTTGAAAGCGAAGATGTCGGTGGCTCAAACCCCGGGACAACGAGCAAAAGGTTCGACGTGGCTACAAAAAGGAATAGCGTTCCCGCATAATACAGCAGATAGCGAGAGGATCCCCGCGCGACCTCGTTGATCTGGCTTTGGATGCCTTGCACGATCACCTCGAGCGTTGTGCGCCAGCGGTTTGGTGGAACGTCGGGGCGCAGGTTACGCGTGATCAGCATCGACGCGACCACCAGCAATGCCATCACGATCCACGTGTAGAAAATCGTGGCGTTGATCGGTAGGCCCCAGACCTCGAACATGATGGTTTCATCGGGCGACAGGTTCATGTTGTGCCTCGTGCGGGAATGCCCATGCGTGCAAATGTAGTGGCAATCAGGCGTGCCAGAAGAAACGCCAAGGCATAGCCAGCCGCGGCCCACAGCCCGCCCTGCCCCAGCACCAGCCACCCCACCGCAAGCAACACAGAAATTCTGATCGCGGCGCTGAGGGCCAGCATCATGACCGGATTTTCACGGCGCAGTGCCTGCCGCATCCCAATCGCTAATCCGGCAAAGAACAATGTACTCAAGGCCAGTCCAACTGCCGCGCCCATCAGGACCGGCGCCCAATCGATACCACTCATTCGTCATTCCTTTCTTTGTTGATCCACGAGGCGGCGATGATTGCGCCGATCACAACGCCGCCCAAGATCAAGGCAAGCGTCCACGAGAAATCTTGCGGAGCGGTGCGGTCCAGCCACAAACCCAGAAATGCACCACCTACCGTCGGCACGACAATGGACCAACCGATCATGCCAAAGGTCCCGATGCCACGCAGTGGGCTGGGGCTAGGGTTGTCGCGGTGCGATTTCATCCGCTTGGCCTGACGAATGATGTCACCGCTGGGCTTATCCGGTTTTGACGTCATAGCTGCGGCCTTTGCAGCTCGGCAAATCTGCGGACCATATCCGCCTCAAGCCGTGACAAGGCTGCCCGCGCCTGACGCTCGTCCTCGTCCAATTGGGTAAAGCTCGCCTCTACCGTGTTTTGAAGCGTGCCCAGATCGTCGCCGCGCACCCCGCGCAGGACACAGACGGTGACCTGATGGCCTTTTTTGACCAGCAGCCCCTCATCCAGACCAAAGATTTCTTCGGTGCCGTCGGCCTGGCGCAAGGTCATGACCGAGGGCACAATCGCGGTAACAAAATCCATATGGTTCGGCAAAATACCAAATGACCCGTTCGGGGCCATTCCGGTCAGTTGGGTCGCCTGCCCTTCGAATAATGTCACCGTGGGCAGACGCAGCGTGACGGTCATATCCGGTGCCATGCTCATGATGCGGCCCCCAGATCATCCAGCCCGCCGATCATGTAATAGGCGCTTTCCGGGAATTCGAACTCGGTTTGGCTCAGGATCGTTTCGCAGCCCGTCAGGGTGTCTTCGATCGGGACAAGCTTGCCCTCTACGCCGCTGAATGTCCCCGTGGTAAAGAAGGGTTGCGTCAGGAACCGTTCCAACCGGCGCGCACGACCCACGGTGGCACGGTCAGCCGATGAAAGCTCCTCAAGCCCGAGCATCGCGATGATGTCGCGCAGTTCTTCATACTCGGCGAGGGTCCGGCGCACCTCGCGCGCGATGTCATAGTGGCGCTGCCCCACAACCGACGGCGTCAACATCACCGACGCAGACGCCAGTGGATCGACGGCTGGGTAAAGTCCCTCGCTCGCGCGCTTGCGCGACAGCACCACCGAGGCGGAAAGATGCGAAAAGATATGCGCCGCAGCGGGATCCGTGAAATCATCCGCAGGCACATAGACCGCTTGAATAGATGTGATCGCGCCGCTCTTGGTCGATGTGATCCGTTCCTCTAGTCCGGCCAGTTCTGTGGCCAATGTCGGTTGATACCCCACGCGCGACGGCATGCGCCCCAATAGGCCCGATACCTCTGATCCCGCCTGTACAAAGCGAAAGATATTGTCGATCAGCAACAACACGTCTTGGCCTTTGTCGTCGCGGAAATATTCGGCCATCGTCAGGGCAGAATGGCCCACCAGAAAGCGCACGCCGGGGGCTTCGTTCATTTGGCCAAACAGCATCACGGTTTTATCGCGAACACCCGCTTCGCCCATCTCACGGTAAAGCTCCTCGGCTTCGCGCGACCGCTCACCAATGCCGCAAAACAGGCTGACGCCCTTGTGGTGCTGCACTGTGTTGTTGATCAGCTCGGTGATCAGCACGGTCTTCCCGACACCCGCACCGCCGAACAATCCGGTCTTGCCGCCCCTTTCAATGGGCGAGAGCAAATCAATGGCCTTGATCCCGGTCTCCAAAATCTTTGACTGCGGTGCGCGTTCACTTAGCATCGGGGGCGGCTGGTGAATGGCCCGATGTTCGGTTGCGATGGGGGCGCGGCGCCCGTCAATTGGTGCGCCAAACACATCCAACATGCGGCCCAAAACAGCATCGCCGACGGGTACTTTGATCGGGCCGCCCGTGGCTGTCACAGTCATACCAAGGCCAAGCCCGCGCACAGGTGCCATCGCCATGGCGCGCACTTTGCCATGGCCAATCAGGCCCGCGACTTCCAATGCAATATCGCCTGCATACAGCAGATCATGGATACGTGGCACTGCCCCGTCAAAGACCACATCAACAACACCGCCCCGAATGGCACTGATGCGGCCGTCGGTAGGTGTGGGCGCGGATTCAGGCTGGGCGCTGGCCGTCATTATTTCGCCCCTGCTACTGGGGTAACAAGCGTGCCAGCCGTACGGTTCAGGATCGACAATGCATCCGCCAGCCGACCGATACCCGCAATCCCGCCGCGATCGGCAAAGTCGCAGGCCGCGTTCAGTTTCGGTCCCATCGACCCCTTTGGCATATCCAGCGCGCGGCCTTGATCCGGCGTCAAAGACCAGATGCGGGTGGCGGCGTCAGTGCCAAACCCGTCATAAACTGCATCAACATCCGTCAACAGCAGCAACGCATCGGCACCAATATCCCCAGCCAAAAGCCCACTGGCGGCGTCTTTGTCTATCACCGCCTCAACACCGACCAGACTATCGTCGGGACGGCGCAAAACAGGGATGCCACCACCGCCCGCGCAAATAACAATCACCCCTTGATCCAGCAGCATTCGCACCACCCGCATATCGGGAATTTCGATGGGTTTGGGCGACGGCACCACCCGGCGCCAATACTGTCCGTCTTGCGCGATGGTCCAACCCGCAGCTTTCGCCCGTGCCTCGGCCTCTTGCTTGGAATAGGTCGGGCCGACAAATTTGGTGGGCCTGTGGAAGGCAGGATCGGTGCCGTCGACAATCACTTGGGTTAGCAGGGTCGCAACCGCATGATCATGGCCAAGGGCGTTTTCCAGCTCTTGTTCGATCAGATAGCCGATCATACCCTCGGTTTCGGCACCCAATACATCCAGCGGATAGGCTTCGTCGGGTTTATATGCTGCGGCTTGCAAGGCAAGCAGACCGACCTGCGGCCCGTTCCCATGGGTCACGATCAACTGGTGGCCGGCGCGCACGATCTCGGCCAAAGCCTTGGCTGCGACGGCGACATTCGCGCGCTGTGCAGCAGCCGTTAAGGGCTGCCCGCGCTGCAACAGTGCATTTCCACCAATGGCTGCGACAACCAGCATCAGGCCCCCAAGGTGGCGACAAGAACCGCCTTGATCGTGTGCAGTCGGTTTTCCGCCTGATCAAAAACGATCGAAGCCGCGCTTTCAAAAACCTCTTCGGTCACTTCCATACAGTCCACCCCGAACGTGTCCTTGATCTCGGCTCCGACGGTGGTTTCCGTGTTATGGAACGCGGGAAGACAATGCATGAAACAGGTGCGGGGGTTGCCCGTTTTGGCCATCACCTCTGCGGTGACCTGATAGGGTTTCAACAGCTTGATACGCTCGGCCCATTTTTCCTTGGGCTCGCCCATGGACAACCAGACATCCGTATAAATAAAATCGACATCTTTGACCGCGCTGTCCACGTCTTCGGTGACCATGACGCACGCGCCGGTCTCCTTGGCAATCGCCTCGGCTTCCTTGATGATCTCTGCGTCGGGCCAGCAGGCTTGGGGCGCGCAAAGCCGGACATCCATGCCCATCTTGGCGCCGCCGATCAGCAGGCTGTCACCCATATTGTTGCCCGCATCCCCCAAGAAGGCATAGGCCATGCGGTGCAGCGGCTTTTCCACGTGCTCTTGCATCGTCAGGAAATCAGCAAGGATTTGCGTCGGGTGAAATTCGTTGGTCAGCCCGTTGTAGACAGGCACGCCGGAATACTGCGCCAACTGTTCGACAATATCTTGACCAAAGCCGCGATATTCAATCGCATCGTAAATCCGGCCCAGAACCCGCGCGGTATCCTTGACGGACTCCTTGTGACCAATATGCGACCCCGTGGGCCCGAGATACGTGACCCGCGCGCCTTGATCATAGGCAGCGACCTCAAACCCGACACGGGTACGCGTGCTGTCCTTTTCAAAGATCAGTGCGATATCCTTGCCTTGCAGCTTTGGCACTTCGGTGCCCGTGTATTTCGCGACCTTCAGATCGGCGGCAAGCTTGAGCAGGAACGAAATCTCGCGCGGGGAATAATCGCGCAGCGTCAGGAAATGCCGGTTTTTCAGATTGTATGCCATTGGGGTTTCCTCTCCGCTTAAACAGGGTCGCGCATGGTCGGGCAGCTCATGCAGTGGCCGCCGCCGCGTCCGCGCCCCAGTTCGGCACCGGGAATGGCCAGTACCTCGATCCCGGCCGCCTTAAGCGCGGCGTTCGTGTCATCGTTGCGGTCGTAACCAATGACCACGCCGGGGCGCAGCGCCAGCACGTTGTTGCCGTCGTTCCATTGTTCGCGGGCGCGTTCCTCGGCGGTATTGCCGCCTGTGGGGACGATCTGCAGCTTTTTATAGCCAAGCACCTCGGCCACGATGTCAAAGATGGGCCGTGGATCATGGCGAAACTGCAAAGGTAATGGGCCATCACCGGGGCGGATATCGTAGCAAACAAGTTCATCGGCCACTTCCTTAAAGGTGGTCACAACATCGCCGCCGCAGAGTGTGAAAATCGTATCAAGATGCATGGCGGCACGGGATTTCGGGATGGCAAAGGCCAGAACCCGCCGCGCGGCACCTGTGTCGAACAACGCTTCGGCCAGCAGCCCAACACCCTGTGGCGATGACCGTTCGCCCATACCTATCAGCACAACACCATCGCCCACCGGCATGATGTCCCCCCCCTCGACGGTGGCAAGACCGTGATCGGCAGTCGGATCGCCCCAATGGATCGTGGTTTTGTCGGCAAACTTGGGATGGAATTTATAGATCGCCGTGTTCAGCAATGTCTCCGGGCGTCGCGCCGCCCAATGCATCGGATTGACGGACACCCCGCCATAGATCCAAGCTGAATTATCGCGGGTGAACAACGCGTTTGGCAGCGGCGGCAGGATAAATCCATGCGTGCCTAAGTAGCTGCCGAACAGGCCGGATGGCTTGAACGGCAAATCATCGGTGGCCAGCCCGCCAAGCAGATATTCGGCCAGCTGGGCCCCCGACAGCTCGTTCATCCAGGCGCGCAGTTCTGACATCATACCGACGCCGATCTGTTCCGGCGTTAGCCGATGATCCAGCACCCAATCGCGCGCATCAGGAAGCTCCAGCG
The DNA here is from genome assembly GCF_900116285.1 of Sulfitobacter marinus. GTDB lineage: Bacteria > Pseudomonadota > Alphaproteobacteria > Rhodobacterales > Rhodobacteraceae > Sulfitobacter > Sulfitobacter marinus. The sequence continues at coordinate 59,062 of NZ_FPAJ01000006.1, forward strand.
TTTCGGCCAGCAGATCGTTGACGTCCAATACTTCGACACCTTCGCTGCGCATCGTGTGGGTGAAAACATCGTGGTCTTTCTGGGCCTGCTTGACCCAGAACACATCATCAAACAGCAGTTCCTGACAGTTCGCTGGGGTCAAGCGGCGGTGGGCCAGACCGGGCCGGCAGACGATCACCTGATGCAGCTTCCCTGTTTCCGAATAAACACCGAGCTTGCCAAAGTTTTCCATGAGAACGGTCCTCTTATTATCGTAAGGTCAAAGCGCGCTAATGGTGCCGATCCACATCAGGTAGGCTGCCACGACAGCCGCACCGACCAGCACCAACGCGGTCAAAAGCTCTGCTCCGGTGAAGGCGCGTTCGCGGTTTGCACTACGCGCCCAGATGTAAAACGGGATACCCACCGCATAGAGGATCGCACACATCAGCAGATAGGCCGGCCCTGCCGCATAGACGAGCCACGCGCCATAGACTGTTGCCAGACCGCCAATCGCCATATCCATGCCGCGCCCCTCGCCCGGCCCATAGCTTTCGCCGGTCACTGCCAGCTTAAGAGCGTAGGCCCCCGAGAAAACGTAAGGCACCAGAATGGCAGTCGAGGCGATGTAGAACAGCGCGAGGTAGGTCGAGTTGGCATAAAGCGTCACGACCAGCACAACCTGCACGCAGATATTGGTGATCCAAAGCGCGCCAGAGGGCGATCCGTTCTTATTCTCAACCGCGAAGAACGCGGGCAGCATCCCCTCTTGCGCGGCGCGGAATGGGATTTCCGCAGCCAGCAATGTCCAGCTGAGGAAGGCACCTGCCACCGAAATCACCAAACCGATGCGCACCACCACAGAACCCCACGGGCCAACCACGGATTCCAGTACATACGCCATCGACGCCGCTGCGGGCAGTTGCGCCAGTTCGGGCTGCGACATCACCCCAAGCGAAAGCAAGGACACAAGCATATAGACCAGCAAAACGCTGACAAACCCGAGGATCGTCGCCTTGCCGATATCACTGCGTTTGGCCGCGCGGGCCGATCCGACGCTGGCCCCTTCGATGCCGATAAACACCCAAAGCGTGACAAGCATCGTGCTTTGGACCTGCGCCGTGATGCTGCCCAGTGAAGGTGTCTGCGTACCCCAAAAATCCAATTCAAAGGTGGGCATATTAAACGCCACGAAAACCAGCACGATAAACAGAAATATCGGCCCCAATTTGGCGATGGTGGTAATTGTATTGACGATCGCAGCTTGCCGGACACCCATCAGCACCAGCGCATGGACCAGCCACAATGCAACCGAAGCACCCACAATAGCCTGCCAGGTGTTTCCCTCTTCACCAAAGGGCGCATAGAAATAGCTCAGCGCACCAAAGATCAGCACGGCATAAGATACGTTCCCCAGCCACGCGCTAAGCCAGTAACCCCACGCGCTGTTGAACCCGATGAAATTGCCGAACCCTGCGCGCGCATATGAATACGGCCCTGCATCAAGGGTTGGTTTGCGCGTGGACAGGTTCCTGTAAACAAAGGCCAGCGCCAGCATCCCGATCCCGGTGATCAGCCAACCGATGGTCACTGCACCTGCCGAGGCACCGCGCGCCATGTTCTGCGGCAAGCTGAAAACACCGCCCCCGATCATGGACCCCACAACCAAAGCCGTTAGCGGAATAAGCCCCAGTTTGCCCTGCGCTTGCGCACCGTTTTGTACGTCGGTTGCGTCCGTTTGTGCTGTCATCGGTTGTCTCCTTTGATGCGCGGGGGTGGACCCCCTGCTGTATTCAAGTGGCACTGAACATGGTGCCACCCGTCCGCCGACTCGGCGCGCTTTGCTGCAAACAGATTTGTCAGAACGGACACTGCAGCGGCTTGATCTTCGTCAATCAGCGCAAAAATTTTGGGGCCATGGGCGGGTTTAGGCCCGGTTGTCAGGCGACAGACCGGTGATTGATGCAGGTCAATCCGCAGCGCGCGCGAACTGCTAGAATCGCTTCAACTTCAAATGAACCTGAAAGGACACGCTATGAGCACGACGGAAAAGCCAACTGATCTCGCCCCTTCAATGGTCAAACTGATGAAATCCATGCAGGGAAACGGCCTTCACGCGCCCTCGATTTCCGGGGCTGATTGGATGGAGGCGATGATTGAGATGGGCAATGAGATGCTGAACTTTACCGCCGACCGGATCAAAGAGGACGTGGATACCCAGCAAAAGCTGTTGAAGGCAAAGGAAATAACCGACGTCCAGAAAATACAAACCGCGTTTTTCCAAAAGGCGATGGATGACTATGCCGCTGAATACGCCAGGCTGCTCGACATCGGGAAAAGCCTGATGGACAAGCCCCAAGCCCATACCGTGCCGGTCTGAACCGCCATACCAACACAGGACTCAACATGAAAAATAGCACAATCCTCTTGGTGATCGGCACCGATACATCGCTCGCTACCTTGGCGCAAAAGCTTGAGGTGATCCGCGCAATTCCTGCCCATGCTGCCATCGTCATCGTGGGCGAAATGCCGGTGTTCTCTTACTATGCCGTAAGCGTCGAACCCTTTGGCACCCCTGATATTTCTCCTCAGTGGCAGCAAGAGGTTAACGCCACCAAAGCCGCGCTGCGTGCAAAAGAGACCGAGGTTGAAAACCTGCTTCAACAGCATGAGGTGTCCGGCGATGTATCCACGGTTGCCGCTGAACCTGCCGCCATCGCCGACCATATTGCCCGGCGCGCGATGCTTTGCGATATGGCCTGGATCGACGAGGGGCTGCGTACCACGCAAACGCTTTTCAAACAGGCGCTTTACGGCATCTTGCTTCAGTCCCCCGTTGGCGTTCTGCTGAATGATCCAAAAGGGATTGTTCTGCCGCATCCCAAACGGGTTTTCATTGCCTGGAACACGCAGCTACAAGCCGCGCGCGCCGTCCAGCAAGCATTGCCGCTGCTACGTCAGGCGGACGAAGTGATTATCGGAACCTTTGACCCGGTTATGACCGAGTTTGGTGAAGGTGAAGACCCCGGTATCGACCTCGCGAAATGGCTGACGCACCACGGCTGCAGCGTCACCGTTCAGCAATATCCCAGCGGCGGTCAACCCGTCGGGGACTGCATTCTCGATCATGCCAAGGAATCCGGTGCCGATATGATTGTGATGGGGTCCTATGGCCATTCCAGAACCCGGGAAGCCATCTTTGGCGGGACCACCCGCACGCTGGTCGAACAGACAGATCTGCCGGTGTTTTTGGCACACTGATCCACATGGTATTGCGCGAGCACCTAGTCATGTTGTTGCGGCTGAGTGCTCGTTAGAGCGTTGCCCTTTCAGCTGACGACGTGAACAGTGTGATAGCTGCTGACCCCCACTGCACTTTGGCTAAATCAGCCTATGATCAGCCTTGTTTTACGTGATTGGAAAGTTGCTGACGCAGCCGCGGGGTTTGCGGTCTCGGTGCCGAGCCTAGGATTTTCTCCTTTTCGCCGAATTTGCTCATGCGGCCTTGATCAAGGACCAAGATCTTATTCACGGCCGCGATTGCGCTTGGCCTGTGGGCCATCACAACGACGGTGCTGCCCGCCGCGCGCAGTTGCTTAATCGTATCTTCCAAGGCGGTATCACCTGCCCCGTCAAGATGGGCGTTCGGTTCATCCAATACGATCAACGCCGGCTTGAAAATGACCGCCCGCGCCAGCGCGATCCGCTGGATCTGCCCCCCGGACAACGGTGATCCAGACGCACCTCCCACTTCGGTTGCATAGCCGTTTGGCAGGCGCAAGATCAGGTCATGTACATTGGCAAGCTGCGCCGCCACCACTATATCGGCATCAGTTGTGTCGCTGTCAAAGCGCGCGATGTTTTGAGCAATTGTTCCCGGCAAAAGCGTCACCGTTTGAGGAAGATATCCGATGTGACGGCCAACCGCACCCGCGGGCCACTTATCAAAACCGGCCCCATCAAGGCACACCTCACCCCGGTCTGGTTGCCAAGCCCCTACCAAGAGACGCGCAAGTATCGATTTGCCCGCCGCTGATTTGCCGATCACGCCCAAACCATCACCCGGTTCAAGGCTGAAGCTAACACTTTGCAACAGGAGCTCCTGCCTTGACGCGCTGGCCCCGGCGGCGAACTTTGTCAACGATTTGACGGTCAACCGGCCAGAGGGTTTGGGTAGTTCAATGGTGCCATTTCGAACAGTGGTGTTTTCAAAAAATTCCAGTAAAGCGCGATGCGAATAAAGCGTTTGGGCAATCGCCCGCCATTGCCCAATGGCCTGATCGATCGGGGCCAGAACGCGGCCCGATAAAACCGAGGAGGCGATGATCATGCCGGGGGAAATTTCTTCACGCAGCACCAAAACTGCGCCCACCGTCAGAATGGAGGACTGGAGAAGAAAGCGGAATGTCTTGGAAAAAGACGCAAGGATTTCGCTGCCTTGCGCCGCCTTTTGATGAGTTTTCAGGCTGGCCAACTGCATTTTTTGCCAATGGGCTGCCAGATTATTTTCCATGCCCATGGCGATCACTGCTTCGGAATTGCGCACGGCTTCGGTGGTAAACTCCGCTTGGCGAGCGGCCCCCTGATTGCGCTGCGCTTGCCAACGGCCGGCGATGACACTGGCAACCCATGCAGAAACCCCCGCAACAACCGCACCGCCCACCACGATAAAACCAAGCAGCGGATGGACAATAAATAAGACTGTCAAAAACACGGGCACAAAAGGAAGATCGAACAAGTTACCCGCCGTAGGCCCCGACAAAAATTGACTAATCCCAGACAGGTGGCGCAGCGGGTCAGTAGCGTTGTTATTTGCCCCTTGTTTTGCTTGAAATTGCCCCAAGAACCCACTGCGGCCAAGGTCGCATTCAAGGCGCGTGCCAATGCGCGACAAAATGCGTTGGCGCAGTAGATCAAATACGCCGAAAAACAGATATAAAATGACGACGATCACAAAAAGGCCCGTCAACGTCACGACAGAGCCGCTGGACAAAACGCGGTCGTATACCTGAAGCATATAAATTGACCCGGTGAGCATCAGAATGCTGATAATCCCACTGAGGATCAGGACAAATCCAACGCCCGGTTTTTGCCTCCGCAACGCCGCGGCGTATTTATTTGACGCATCCACCGCCGCCATTACAGTTGCTCCTGAAACAAATTTGGGTCGGCCCGATGCTAGGGGAAAAACCTTTCGCTTTTGAAAGTCCGCCCCATCTATGCGCGGAAAACTTTAGCTAACTGGATAAAGTCCCGGGTCGAGCGGGCATCTCGTGCCCCTCAGCCCCGGCATAATCCACGCTGAGCGACTGCGTATATTGTACAGGGTTTGCTCTGCTGAACTTGGGCAGCCGGCGTTCAGGAACATACCAGATTTTTGGCTGGCGCACCGCGGCAACCTTGTGCGGGAACAACCACATGCCTGACCCGAACAGAAAGAACACCAGCGCGTGAAGCGTGCCCCAAACATGCACAGTCGCCAGCGCCAACGTCAGACCAACAAAGCAGAACACCCACGCCCGTCGCAAGGGCCAGAGCGCGTCATCCTCGCGCAAGGATCGCATGCCGATACGCCACACGGCGTAGCCATAGCCCCCAGCCAGAAAGGCAAAGCCGGGGATGCCATACCGCATGGCCGACAGCAGCCAAAAATTGTCGATGCTGGCCGTATGCATCCAGATAGGGCGTACCCAATCATTCAGGCCCAAGCCCCACATGGGCTGTGCCCAGACGTTAACCATACCCCATTCGAAAATGGTGGCGCGCCAATACGCACTGTCAGCGGAAAAGGTTGCGTAGCTCATGAAAACGCGCAGGGGCGTGCGGTTCGACAAAAGATCCACAGCGCCATAGCACAGGGTCATGACAACCAGCAAAATTAGCCACCGCTTGGGGTTCGAACGAAACACTGCGGCCCATAGGATTAACCCAATCTGCACTGCGACAGACAGGATTGCCCCGCTGGAAAGCGCCAATAGCGCGCTGAGGCAGATCAAAACTGTCAGCAGTACACGGGAAAAAAAGGTTAACGTCGCTTGCAATCCCACAAGGCAAATCGCCGTCCCAACCGAACAAAAAACCCCCCAATGGATCGGGTGTTCAAATCCCATCTGCACCCTCTCCAGCCCCAACCGCCTATCGATGGACAGGTCAAGCGGTGCAGACACAAAAGGAATGCGCCCGGCCATTTCAATCAGCGGCGATATCCCGGTAACCGCCTCAATCACAGCGAACGGCAGACAAATAATAATCAGCGCAACAATGGCGCGGATCAGCGTTAGAAAGTCATCGCGGGTACGGATACAGGCCCGGCCCAGCAAATAAGAACCAAGGAAATCAGCCCCCGTCGCACCAGCGTTTTGCACGGCTTGATCGGGGTTGTTCACCCCTAATGCCAGGCTCATCCAGATAAAATGAAGCGCAAACAGCACGTCAGTCGCGATAAATGGCCCGTATCGCCCCCGGATCAAATTCACCGCAAGCGGTATGATCACCACGATCAGGAAAAGACGCGTTCCACTGAGGTAAAGCGGCCCGATGTTAACCCCGATCGGCAAAAGGATGAGCAAAAGAAAGATGCCAATCACAACACCAACAGAACTGCGCCGCCGCAGGTCCGGGTCATATAATCCATTAAAATTGCGCGAAAATTCACTGTCCGCGATGCTCATCCACTACATCCTGCCCTTGCCGCAACCACGCACCGCGCCTGCCCTTTAATGAAACCTGTCAAGTTTAAAATACGGTGAAGATTAACCATCCCGCCGGCCAAACGCCTGCCCGCGCAACGCCCGCAGAGCCGCTGATATACCGGGCAATCTTGAAGAATTGGTAACGGGAAGGTCTGCCATGCAAATGACAATCGGGATCGGCACGCATCTGGGACAAACGCCGACGGGCGACCACGCGGCAGCCCCTGTCCCAAACGTTTCACATATTCTGACCGACGGTTGGCGCGCTGTTCATCCGCGAGCTACCGCTCTAAGCCCCGCGACACCCCCCCTTGTCGTTACCAGACAAGGCTTTGACGGGTCCGGCAATCCGGCCACACAGACCGACCAAGTTACCCTCTCTTCCCGGATCCGTGAACCTTATCCGGACCATGAAACCCTGACAGATGACGAAATCGCCTTATCTGATTTCATTTACGCGGGCGACAGCATCAGCGGTGTCACCAACACCAGCACCCGCGCCTACCCCAAGCCGGTGGCGATGTGGCTAAACCATGACCGCGAGCACGCAAGCGGACCCGTCCACACCTTGCGTCTTGCCGTGGCCCATGGCTTTGCAAGACTGGGCCAGCCGGTGGCTGCGGTGGCGTTCGTTGCAAGTGATGGGGTGACCAGCGTAACGCAGATCGTGTCTTCGATGACCTCGGCCCATTTCGACGCCTCCGGGCTGCATGTCCCGCATTTTGCGACCGACATGGATTTGACATCCTTGACCCAAGGCGCGGAGCTAACGATTGATGCGGTGATTTACCCTTGGGTCGGCGATCCGTTTACGATTTCAACGGACGCGGATGCCTACCCGTCGCCCAATCTGACCACCTTGCGTCTGCTGAACGACCGCACCGGCGCATATGGCACCGCTTTCGCCTATGTCGATGCGCTTGCCGGTAATGACGCCACCGGCGCGGTTGCCAGTGACGCGGCAACGGCTTCAGCTGCCCCATTTGCCACTATCGTGGCAGCTTGCGTGGCCATTCGCACGTTCAACACAAACACCTATGGGCGGGCCAATGATACCGGCGGCGGCATCATCAGGTTGGTCGAAGGCGTCCATGATTTCACCCCCTTCAAAAGTCAGGGCGCCAGCACCCACGTGCCCCTGATCATCGAAGCCGCCGATCCCGCAAAACGGGGCAGCACGGTTCTGACGGATGGGGGCACCAGCAAGTTCAACGCCATCCCGACCCAGCTGAAAATCCGCGATCTGACCCTACGTAAAACCGGGGAGAGCGTGGTATTTCTAGACAGCGGTGCCGCATCGCCCAGCCATCTGTTCGTCACCGAAAATTGCATTTGGGACGCCAATAACACCAGCTATTACGGTGCTTGGGTCTACCGCGTCGGGCGGTTCTTTCAACGTAATTGCGCGACCGGTGCAGGGGGCGATCCGCAGCAAGGCAACTTTTTCTCGACCGAGGCCACAATGGTCACTGCGATCGGCTGTGACCGCTGCGCTGGCACGATCACCTATCAAGCGGCAGGCTGTTCCAACCTGCCCGAATTCACCTGGCGCGCGCCCACCAGCGCCCGCCCAGCGATGGAAGGTATTTTCCTAGGGTGGAATGTCTTTTCGAACGGATCGACCTTGAATCCGATCATCAACATCAACGCCCCCATCGGCCCGCGCGGGTTGGCCTTTGTCGGCAATATCGTCGAAAGCTGGGGGAGCAGCAGCAATGCAGCCGTCCGCCTGAATGCGGATAGTGACGCCAACCCTGCCGAAAACGTTGTGTTTCAACATAATAGCATCATCGGAGAGCGCATCAATTTAATGTATCTTGACGGTGCGGTGAACGTCGCCAAGTCCGCCCATGTCAGCTTTAACCTCTTTGAACTGCTGAACATCAAAAGCGATCTATTCGCAAGCCAGGGAGGCAACACAGGAAACTGGCCAGTTCGCTACAAGGTTGGGTGGTCGCATAACGCAGTTGCAAACGGGTCGAACAACGCAGCAGATTACAGCCCGGTTTCTTGGCTGGGAGAAATCGCATCGGCAGGCGAAAGCACGGGAACCGCCACCGCCTTTGCTGATAATCGATCCCACCTTGGGTTTGACACAGGCGGCGGCGACTATACCCCGGCGCTGGCAACCACTCTGCCGGTCATACCTGTCGGGCGGGCGGCCTACCGAGTTGACCTGATGGGGAACGCCATCACTGCCGGACAGTCGCGCATCGGGGCCATCACCACAACCGCTTGAATCGGGGCCATTTAACAGCCCCCGCCCGCGCATTCTCAAGCGCGGGCTTTTCGACCCAGTGCCACGATGCCACCGCACAGATCAGTGCCATCGGGAACGACAGCAGAATATTTGCCATTGGTGATCCGGCTCCCCATAGCCAAACCGCCAAACCCTGCAACGGAAAGGCATAAATATAGATGCCATAAGAATAGTCGCCCAACCGGTTGAACAGCCTGACGCGGCCCGACGGCGCATAACCCAACCAGAACGCCCCATAGCTAAGCGCCAGGATCATGAGCGGATAGGCAAAAGGCGTCGTTCTGCCAAGATAGGCAAACACGCATAGCCCCGCCAAGACCGGCAGGGACAGCCGTAGCCAACCACGCCATTTCCAAAACGCGATGCCAACGACAAACGGCAAAGACAGCCATTGCAACTGCACAATTCTGTGGTGGAACTCGACCGGGGCCGCATAAAAGGCGGCATAAAGGATCAGCACGCAAAACAATACACCACCCCGGGCCAATATGCCGGTTACGCCCAAGATCAACACAAAGAAATAACACGCGGCCTCGTGCGACAATGTCCATATTGATCCCTCGACTGTCGGATAGGGATTGCCTGTGAACACCCCCGGCAAGGTGTATTGCGGCCAGACCAACCCCATGTTGCGAAAGAAAAACATGCCGGTTTCTGCGTCTGTCCAATAGTCTTTTGCAGGCAAGATCGTCACCAGCGGCCCGATAACGCAAGCCACAAAAACCAGCGACACAGCAAGGCCGGGAAACAACCGCGCAGCACGCAACGTGATGAACACAGCCGGCGACATCGACCGCTCAAAGCTGGCCGTGATAAAGAACCCTGAAAGCGCGAAGAACACATAGACAGCCAACTGCCCCAAAGAATGCCCAAGCGCGGATTTAAGCGGCTCGATCTGCTCGGGCCCAAGTGCTACGGGCCAAGCATGGGACACCAGCACCGCCGTCGCCGCACAAAACCGAACCAGGTTGAAATTGTTATCACGTCCCTGCGCCACATCTCGCAGAGGGGTACCAGCGCGCCTCATGATACTTGTGACAAGGGTGTCACGCGCGGCTCTGCTCATGGTTTTACCGTGAAACCGGTGGCGGTATTCTTGCGCAGATAGGTCGCCAGCTGCGGCATGCCGAGCAGCGTCAGTGCCAGTAGCACCGCCAAAACCCCCGCGCTCATCCCCCATTCTGTTTCAGCCTGCAGCGCGCAGGCGGAGATCAACAGAACCATTGCCGATGCCAGCGGCAGTATTAATGGCCGCAAAGGCAGATGTTGCCGGCCCAGCACCAAGCCCAGACCGATCGCATACCCTGCCGCCTCTCCTACGATACCGATCCAGATCAATGTCATAACATCGCCGCCTCCTCGTACGATCATCCACGCAACAGGCAGCAGCGACACCCGTACGAAATTCGCAAGTATCTCGTTTTTCGTATGGCTGGCCGCAAGGGCGGCAATCGCACATCCCCCCGCGAACACACGAAATGCCATCAGGCATGCCAGCCACACCAACAAAGGCAGTGCCGCAACATATTTCTGCCCCAGCACCGCAATCAGGAACGGCCCGCCAAACAAGGCGACGCAAATGACCATGACGCAGCCCAAAAGCAGATGGGTCTGCAAGATGACAACCGCCAAGCCCGAATAACCGCTTGACCCCAGGGCTGCTGACAGCTGGGGCAGGAAAAAGCCCATCGTACTGCGTGTCAGAACCAGCGCAGGCGTCAAGGTCAGCGAAAGCGCCATGGAAAAGATCGCCATCATCTCAAGGCCGAAATGGCGCGCAATGATGCCCCTTTCCCCGTAGAATACCAAAAACATCAAGGTACCGCTGATCATCAACGGCCACCCAAATTTGAAGGATTGCCGGATGAAAGCGGCATCAAGCCGCAAGCGATAGCGCCGCGTTGCCACCATATGCGAAATCAACAGCGATAGCACCGCCTGCACCATGATCGCATAAACCAGCACCCGGAAGTCGCCAAAAAGATGAAACAGCGGCAGCACAGATAACAACGACACGGCGGGTGGCAGCACACTCAACCACACCGATGCGCAATAGGCCATTTGCCGACCAAATCGATACGCATCGAAATGGACGCAGCCAGACATGAGCGGCAAGATCGCAATCAGATACAACGCCCACAGCGCATGCGGGATCGCGAAAAACGACGCCAGCGGGGCGGCAAGGGCCACCAACAGGCCAGCGATCACGACGCCCCGCAGCACGGAAAACCCTTGCAACGCCGATTGAAACTCTGGCGCGTCGCCATTGGCCGATTGTGCAATTTGCTGTTGAAACCCCAGGGCCGACACCATCTCGACCAGGGCCACCGCCAGCAGAAAAACCGATGCGGTGCCAAAATCCTCTAGGCTGATCAACCGGGACACCAGCAAGGTGCGCACCATCATCAAGGCAGCGCTTGCGACGTTACCTGAAAAGATCAAACCGGCTGAACGCAGCATAATCCCTTAGCCCGGCTTGGGCGCTGTGGGGCTGATAAGCGCCACGTCAAACGCAGATGGATCACCCCGCATCTGATCTATTCCACCGCGAGAGATAGCAACCCGCATCACCACGCGTTAGCATCTGTAGCATCCGCCGCGACCGATGCACCCGAATGCCTGCGAGGCAGATAAACGCCTTGGCCCGGTTGCCCAGACCTTTGATCCGTTTGCTGGTTGCAATGCGCGGAATCTCGGCAACGGGCGACACGGCAAGGGCCAGCGCCTTGACGGTCCATTTCAACCGGCCTTGCCACCCCGTACCCTGCCCCATGTCATGCGATATCTGACGGTCCCATTTTGCCTGCAACGCGGCAAAGTTCGGGCGCGCGGGGTGAAACACCCGCATGTCAGGGGCAAAATGTATTTCGTAGCCCATACGACTCGCCCGCTGCCCCCAATCGCGGTCTTCGGCTTTTTTCAGCCCCGCAAACGGGCCGACACGGTCAAAAACACCGCGCCGCATGACCAAATTCCCGGTTCCGGCGAACCCTTGCCGCGAAATATAGCGGTCCATGCGATAGGCAAAGATGCTCTCATAGGCCTGCACCATCGTAAGCGATTTAGGATTCTCACATGCGATGCGCACGTCGCCGCCGATAATCTGAGCGGACTCATATTTCATAAAATCCTGCGCGGCGGCCAACCATCCCGGACTTGGAATGCAATCGGCATCGATAAAAGCAATGATGTTGCCGGCCGCGTTCTCTACGCCCATATTGCGGGCCAGTCCCGGACCCGGTGCCGGTTGGTGCAGCAGCCGCACGTTCGCAAACTGGTTGCAAATCTCAGTGGGCGGGCGCACTGACCCATTGTCCACAACGATAATTTCATCCGCGCGGCGATGGCCCGCGTCCAGCGCTTCCAAACATCGAAATAACCCAAGACGTTGGTTCAAATGCGGGATCACGACGGTGATGACAAAAGGTTGATCTGTGCTAGCCATCCCCTTTTAGGGCATCGCCGCGGTTAATTAATCCTTAACGCGTGAAATTCACCACGACCTCTACTCCCGAAAACCGTGGCTCAACTGCGCCATCAAAGGTTCCGTCAGATAGCTCAGAACGGTTTTCTCGCGGGTCTGCAAGAACACCTCAAGCGGCATGCCAGCGATCAGTTTTTCCACATGGGGCAAACGGCCCAGCTCCTCGGGCGCGATATGTACAGCCACCCGATAAAAAGGCTGGGCGGTTATCGGATCCGTGATGGTTTCAGGCGACACAGCCGCCACCCGCCCGGCAAGTTTCGGGGTTTTCTGCGGATCAAGGGCCGTCATTACGATTTGTGCCGGCTGTTCACGGCGCACTTTGTTAATGTCCCGCGGCGGTACGCGCACCTCAAATGCTAGGCCAGCATCCTGTGGGATCACATGCAGCAGCGTCCCCCCCGCAGGGATTACCCCGCCCAATGTGGTCATTTGCAATTCATGTACGATGCCATTTGCCGGGGCGCGTAATTCCACCCGCTGCAACTGCGCCTCCCGCGTGACGATCGCTAAGGTCAGCTCCTCAATCTCAACGAAGAGCTCGCGCAGGTCTGTCGCCGTTTTCTCCTGCAACGCGCGTTCCTCTTGATCGGCATTTATCGCAATCTCACGGCGGTGGTTGTTCACGCTCGCCAATTCAGCCTGCCGTTCCGCCAGATTGCCCTGCAACGCCGCTTGCCGGCGCAAGGCCTCGGTCAATTTATCACGGCGCGACAACCCCTTGGCCAGCAGCGCGTTGATACTGGCCAGATCGCTTTGCACGAATGAAAGCTGCCGTTCCAGCGCTTTCATCTGTCCCGAAATCCCCTGCGCCTGCGTATCCAAATCCGCCAAATGCCCATGCATCTGCTTTTCCATCCCTCTGCGCATGTCTTGCCGGGCCTCGAATATGTCCCGCTGGCGGTCTTCAGCCTTGCGAATGACGTCACCCAGATGTTGGGCCGGCATTGGCAGATCGGCGTAATCAAACACCAAATCATCCGCGCCCATGCGCTCTGCCTCTAACCGCGCGCGCAAGGTCAGCGCCGCGGCCAAGCGGGTGCGCGCCATGTCCAGATTGATTTGCAACTGCGTCGAATCCAGTCGCGCGAGCACCTGACCCTTTGCAACATGATCCCCGTCCGCCACCAAAATCTCGGCAAGGATACCGCCATCCAGCGTTTGGACAATCTTTGGCTTGCCCGCGACTTCGACCTGACCTCGCGCAATGACAGCACCGCTAATTTTCGTGCGCGCGGCCCATCCGCCCAACATGACAACCAGCACAAAAGCGACCGTAATACCCGCAAGGGTGAGCGTCGCCAGACTGGTTTTAGGCGCATTCTGTTCTTCGATGTGCATGGGTTTTCTCTTGGCATTTAAGAAGGCGGACAACGCGGGCAAGACACCGCGAAGATGTGTCAACTTCGCGGCAATCAGCCGTCAAACGCAGGCCCCATTCCGACAGTTTAAGAATAACTCGCCGCAGGTTTACCGAAAATTTATGTCTTCCACCCCCAATAGGCGGACCCTGCCCCAGCCACGTTGGACATATGACGGACCATCCAGATCGACATATCTTAATCGTCGTGGAAAATCTGCCAGTGCCCCTAGACCGCCGCGTTTGGCTCGAGGCGACAACCCTGCAAAACGCGGGCTATGAGGTGTCCGTTATCTGCCCCATGGGGCGCGGATGGGATCAAGAATATGAACAAATCGAAGGCGTACATATCTATCGCTACCCTCAACCCTTCGAGGCGCATTCAGGCATTTTCGCCTATGCGCGCGAATACGGGCACGCCCTTTGGCACTGGTTCAAACTTGCCGAAACAATCTGGGAACGACGCCCCTTTGACGCCATTCAGGGGTGCAACCCGCCAGATTTGGTGTTTCTGCTTGCCCGGTGGTACCGGAAGCGCGGCGTGCGCTATGTCTTTGATCATCACGACGTCAGCCCTGAACTATTCGAGGCAAAATTTGGCAGACGCGGCCTTCTCTATTATCTGATAAGGCTGCTTGAGCGTATGACATTCAACACCGCCGATGTTGCAATCGCCACGAATGATAGCTTTCGCGCCATCGCAATCGCCCGCGGTCGCATGTATCCCTCTGATGTGTTTACGGTCAGGTCCGCACCAAAAACCGATACGTTTCTGCCCGCCACCGGGGATCAATCCTACCGCAAAGGGGCCGCAACCTTGATCGGCTATGTCGGCGTCATCGGGCAGCAAGAAGGCATGGATTTGCTTGTTCGGGCGGCCGATTATCTGGTTAACAAAGCCCGCGCAAATGTTCACTTTCTGATTATCGGCTTTGGCCCCGCACATCGCGATATGATCCGCGACGTGGCGCGACGCAGGCTAGAGGATCGCTTTACCTTTGCAGGTCCGCTTTATGACCGCGCCCTTGTGGATGCCTTGAACGCCATCGATATCGGCGTGGCCCCTGACCCTAAAAACCCTATGAATGATGTTTCCACCATGAACAAAGTGATGGAATATATGACACTCGAAAAACCCGTGGTACAGTTTGACCTGACCGAGGGGCGCGTGTCTGCCGGGCCTGCTTCGCTTTATGCCAAGCCGAACGATCCCATTGATTTCGCGCTCAAAATCGAGGTGCTGATCGATAAGACTTCAATGCGATGGGATATGGGATGGCTGGGCCGTAAACGGGTGCTTGATCAGCTGTCCTGGGCGCATTCAGTCCCCAATCTCTTGGCCGCCTACGCCCGGTTGTTTGAAAAACGGCCCTAGAACCGCGGGCTGAATTTGCGGGTGAACGACATGAATATTTCATTCGATCGCCCCGTACCACTGACACTGTCACGCAAGTCTCGCCGACGCAGGCCGACGGTGAACTGCGCTCTGCGGCTCAGCGATCGGACATATGAAATCGCGAAAATACGGCTGATCGTGGTTAACCCTGACAGAGGGTTCTTTGCCTCCTCCCAGTCGATTTGCACAGCGATGCCATCCACCGGCGTCCCCTCTATCCGATAGCGAAGCGCGATTGCCGTGTTGACTTGTTCGCTGTCATCTTGATCGCTACTGGCCAGCTTTCTGCGCAAACGAGCTTCAAATTCCCCCCGGCCAAACGCGGCTTTATAGTCCAAATGCCCCGTTACATATCGGCCACCTGTCGCACCGCGCGCGGCACCGATCCCAGCGTGCAGCTTGCCGTTGGGCAGCGCCAACACACGGTCCACCGCCCCGCTCACCCGATGTCCGGCCTCTGCCCTGACATAACCCATCCTGACCGAAAACGGCCCCAATGGCCGATCGATCTGATAAATACCATCAAGGTGAAAGCTCTCGCGGCTACCCGGCGCAGCCTCCTGACGGAAAACGCGGTAACCTAGTGTGGCCGACACATGATGGGCCGCGTCCAGATCTAACCTAGCCCGCACATCCAAACGGTGTCGCGTAGTTCCGCTGAGCGCCTGCCCGCCCTGCCCGACCGCCGTCCCGTCGACAAAATCGGTTTTCTGCACAACCGCCAAGATACCAAATCCGAGGCGCGCGTTTTCTCTCAGTTTCAGGTCGATCTCTGCGCCGAAGCTGCGCCGTTTTGCGGTTCCGGACTCGAATGTGCCCCCAAACTCTCCGGGGCCGCTTTGCACCAGATCCGTCTCTTGAAACCGTGCAGCAAGAGAGAGCGACGCGTCGCGCGCCTGACGATCATATTGCATGGCAAGGAACGGATCGACGACTCCGTTTGCCACGTCGTCACCGCCCGGCCCATCCGACCCGCGCAGCGCTAAACCCCCCATTAACGATAATTTCTGACTGCGGGTTTCGCTCAGCCCGCCAAAGCTGAATGCGGTACCAGCCTGATCGCGCCGCTGCGACTGCGCCGCGTCGAGCTGCGGATTTGACTGAACATCAACCGAGGTTTCGACCGCCATCCCTCCCAATCCCGCAGCCTGCGCCAGCGCAGGGAATAACGTGCAAAAGACCGCGACTGCGCAGCACTGCAAGACGCACCCGCCCACGGCGCTGCCCTTATTCAAACAGCCGTCTTTGGGGCACAACGATCACATCGCCCTCGCGCAGTTGCATATGCGCCTCTTGCGCGCCTGCTTCAATCTGTCGATAGTTCAGCGGGATAATCGTCGCCGCGCGGCGCAGTTGGATACGTTTAATCGCCGCAAATTTGGTGAACCCACCCATCGCGGCAAAAGCTTGCAAGACGTTGGTATTTTTGGGGACTTTCAACATGCCCGGGCTGTTTGCCTCGCCCATGACATAGATTGAAATCAACTTGGGCTGGGTCATCACGCCCGCTTCCAAACGGGGATCTGCCAACCGCTGGACCGATACGAACACGGTCGGAGGATTGGTAAACGCGGCGTCCAGCCGACCGGCCAATCCACGTTGAATAGCCTCAATCGGTTGGCCTGAAGCGCGCATCGTTCCGGCCATCGGCACCGAAATGCGGCCATCCGGCGTTACCAAAACGGACCGGTTCAATTCGGGATCTTCCAACACTTCAATCAGTAAAACATCACCCGCCCTGATATGATAGGGCTGCGCAGTCAGGCTGCTGGCACCCAGAACCATCCCAATGCACAGTAAAGCGATCCGGCACAGATTGTCTGTTTTCCAAGCACTCAAGCGGCGCATTTTCTCTCCCCGGAACCTGATTGTGATTGCCTTAGCTTGGCCCTTTAGCGGTTAAAGAAATGTAAATGGTTAACCATGATCCTGACCCCAAGCGCGGCTTGCGCAGGGGAAAAAGACTGGGCGGGCAATGGTAAAACCAATATTGTTGATCAAGGGCAAAGGCGGCTTGGGCAACCGGATTCTTTCCGCCGTCTGCGGCCTTGCCTTTGCTGATCTGACCGGGCGGACCCCGATTATCGATTGGCGCGACGGCAGCTATGCCCCCGTCGGCACCAACGCCTACCCGCTTCTATTTCAAACGCCAATCACCCAGAAATGCGAAACCTATGACGCGATAACGACCTCGGTCACGCCCGCGATTTGGGCCGGAAATCTGGGCCTGACACCGCAAGAGATGATAGAAAAATTCGCCCCGCGCAGCCATTCAAACCCCGTTGCCTATCGCAAATTTTGCGTGGACCTCGGCCGTCTTGACGCACCCGAAAACGTCGCGGTGTTCTGGTCCTATCTGCCAAAGTTCAAACGGATCTCCCGGCACCTGCGCCACGACCACAATTTCGCCACAAGGTCCGAAAAAGATATCATCGCGGGATATCTTGCGCAGTTCTTCACGCCAAATCTCCGGATTTTACAACAGGTCGACGCGGCGGCGGCGACTTTCACCACGCCCAGTATCGGTGTTCACATCCGCTATACGGATCGTAAAATTCCGCTAGGGCCCATCAAAGCGGCGCTTAGGCAAAAGTTAGCTCAAATGCCAGACGCCACGATATTTCTGGCCACCGATAACGCGCATGTTCAGACGCAAATCGCGTCGGAATTCCCCAATGTGCAGCATATAGAAAAGTACCTGCCGAAGGACGCCAGCAGGTTGCATTGGCCGATATCCGATATTGAAAAAGTGCACGAGGCCGAAAACGCCCTGACTGACATGTGGCTTTTGTCACGCTGCGATCATTTGATTTATTCGCGTCACTCGACCTTTTCGGTGACCGCCTCGTATCTCGGAAACATGACCCTTGCGCAATTGCATGACGTTGACCGCTACTCTCCGCTTGTCATCGCGAAACGACAGATCCAGGCCTATGCATAACCACGCAGCCATTCGGCGCGCCGGACCCAGACCGCGCGCCAATGCTCCGCAGAGGCGCGTCGTGATTTTGTAAACGCACGGGACCCCAGATACCGTAGGGCGGCCCACAGCCACATCAATGCAATCCCCGGCCCCACCTTCCATTTCGGCCAATGATCACGCAAGATCGACGCCCGCGCCTTCATCACCGCTATGGTTTTCTCCTCATTCCGCGCCGTGGACGCGCCGACATGATGGGTGATCTGAGCATTGGGTGTAATGCAGGGGCGGTACCCCAGATCGCGCGCGCGCAGGCACAGATCGGCGTCCTCTCCATACATGTAGTATTTGCGCTGAAAACCACCCAGTCTCTGCCAAAGAGGGCGGCCAATCAGCAGAAAACATCCTACGACGATATCGACCTCTCGAATAGAATCGCGGGACCAGCCACCATAGGCCTCGGGGTTCACAAACGCTGACGTTTTAAACAACCGCGCGATGCCAAACGCCCGGAAGAACAGACTGCGCAGGGATGGAACAGCCCAGCAAGACGAGATATTCAGCGATCCATCGGCAAAAACAGTCCGCCCGCCCCAGATACCCGCGTTTGGCCGCGATTTCGCAAAGCTGATCAGTTCATCAAGCGCGGCGGGATGGGTTTCAGTATCGGGGTTCAAAAGCAGCAGATATGGCGTATCAAAAGCCGCAGCGACCCGGTTATTTGCCGCCGCGAATCCGATGTTCTGATCCGATGAAATCACCTGAACCTGAGGGAAGGCCGCGCGGATCAACGCCGCTGACCCGTCACCGGACGCATTGTCGAACACCACGCAATCGAATGACGTTTCACGCGTGTTGGCATATAGGGTTTCGATCGCCCTAAGCGTTAGCTTTGCCGTATTATAACTGACGATGATCACCGTTACGTCGGCGCCCGTTTCAGTGGCCATTGGCCTTTAGAACCACGCCGACGGTTTTGGCCAGAATTCCCAGATCACCGCGCAAGGACAGCGTCGCTGAATAGTCGCTGTCAAAGGCCGCCCGATCAACAAAGTCCGCCTGATTTCGCGCCGATACCTGCCAGTTCCCACTGATCCCCGGCACCAGATTGTAATAGTCTCGGCCGTGGTAAAGCGGCTCCTGGCTAATCATCATCGGGCGCGGGCCGACAAGGCTCATCTCTCCCTTTATAACATTCC
The DNA here is from genome assembly GCF_900116285.1 of Sulfitobacter marinus. Classification (GTDB taxonomy): domain Bacteria; phylum Pseudomonadota; class Alphaproteobacteria; order Rhodobacterales; family Rhodobacteraceae; genus Sulfitobacter; species Sulfitobacter marinus. The sequence continues at coordinate 78,352 of NZ_FPAJ01000006.1, forward strand.
ATATCTGCGGCAGCTCATCCAAGGACGTGCGTCGCAGAAAGCCCCCCAAACGGGTCACCCGGGGATCATTTTTCAGTTTTTGAAAACAATGCCATTCCAGTATTGCAGCCGGATTACGTGCCAGATGCCGGGCCAGAACTTTATCGCCGTTGTTAACCATCGAACGTAGCTTCCACATCTTGAAAACCTTGCCATTCAGCCCGATCCTGAACTGGGAATAAAACGGGCGATGGCCGGTTAACCAAATCATCACCGCACATGTCGCCACAAGCGCAAGCACGAGCGGTGCAATGGCCAGACAAACCAGCAGATCAAACAAACGTTTGCCGCCATTGCGGTATAGGCTGATTGGGCCACCATCATCAATTTTGTAAGGTTCCAGTGGCTGAGCGCGGGTAATGTTGAACGGCCCTGCTGCTGTGTCAAAGTCGTGAAATATCATATCGCAGGCCCTCCTGTTTCGCCCCTCGCGATTGCGCAGTTTCCGCAAACTGGGGCATCATTTTAGTGAATCGCTGCGAAACGGCTAAGGCCATCACGGTTACCACAAGGTTAAATTAACCAAGTAAATCTGGGCCACTACCAATCAGCCGACGAAGGGTCAAAAGGCTCGAGGCCGTTAACCACGATTTAACACTATGCGACCCAACTAAAGCGCAATTGGTGAACCCCTTTTCCACATTTTTCCGCACTGAAAGCCGCGATGCCAATGACGAAAAAGCAGTCCTTGCCCTTTGCCGCCCAAGCCGTCGCGTCGACGCTGCGCTAGGGCATGGATATCCGATTTCATATGGCCCGGCTGTTGCGGCAACTGCATTGGGTTTTGGTTGCTGGCATGTTGGGGCTCGCCGGTGCCGCGGCCATCATTGGGTTACGCAGCCCGGTCTATGTCGCCACCGCGCGTATTTTGGTGGAATCCGAACAGATACCCGGCGATCTGGCGCCCTCCACCGTACGCCTGCAGGCCCTTGCGCAGCTAGAGCTTAGCCTGCAACGCATTCTGGCCCGCGACAGTCTTTTGCAACTTGCCGCGCGCCACGAAATTTACCACACGCCACGCCTTTCCACCCATGATCTGATCCGCGATTTGCGCACTAGGATTGTGATGGCCCACGCGCCGGGCCGCGATGCCGCCCCGCTTGTCAGCATCAGATTCAAGGGTTCCTCCCCCGATCTGGCCGCGGATGTGGCCAATGATATTGCCCAGATGATTTTGCAACAAGACGTTGCCACGCGCACCCAAACCGCGCGGAAAACATTGGCCTTTTTCACCCAAGACGTCGCACGGCTCGAGACTGAACTCGCCGCTCAAGACGCTGAAATTCTTGCCTTTCGGCAGCAAAACTCGAACAGTTTGCCGGACAATCTCGCCTTTCGACGTAGCCAGCAAACCACTGCTCAGGAACGCCTGCTGCAGGTCGAACGACAAATCGGCACCCTGAAAGATCATAAAGCCAAGGTGCAGCAGCGCCAAAACGCACTTGCCGCAAAAATGGCCAAGCTGTCCCCATCCAACGAGGTCGTGCAACTGGCCCAGCTCGAAGAAGAGCTCGCGACCCAATCGGCCTTGCTGTCGCCCAACAACCCACGGGTCAAAATGTTAATGTCCCAAGTCAAAGGGCTGCGCGCGAGAATACGGCCAGCCAGCGGCACCGCACCCAACCCACTAACCAGCTATGAGGTCGAGCGCGCAGAGATCGATGCGGATTTGGCCGAACTGGATGCGCGCAAAACCCGCATCACGACCACAATGGCGGCGCTGTCGGCGTCGATCAAAACGACGCCATCCAACGCAATCACCCTCGGTAATTTGGAACGCGCACAAGCCAATACACGGTTGCAACATGACCACGCCCTAGCCAACAAAGTCCGCGCCCAAACCGGAACGATGATTGAGACCCTTCGCCAGGGCCAGCATGTTTCCTTGTTTGAAGCCGCCGTGCCACCTCTCTATCCTCAGGGGCCAAGCAAGTTTATAGCCTTGGTCGCCGGCCTTGCGATTGGGTTGGCATTTGGGTTGGTCTTTGTCGCGCTCAAAGATCATTTCAGCAAACGCATTCACCGCCCCGCTGACATCAGCGGTGCCTTGGGCATTACACCATTTGCGACCCTGCCCTATCAACATAGCCGCCTCGAAAAGCGGTGGCATCGCTGGCTGACACTTGGCGGGGCAATGATGCTTTTGGCCGGGGTGCCTGTCGGATTTTGGGCCGTTCAAACCTATTATGAAGCCACCGCAGCCAGCAGCGCCCATGCCATCACCGGCCTGCCCAAGCCACAAGGATAACCCCCAAGGTGAATGTTTCACGCCCCCTACCCGATCCACCAAGGGCACCTGTTAACCCTCGTCTCAAACCCATCCCGTCCGTGCAAGAAACCCTTGCATTTCATGCTGCTTGGGATGCTTTGGCACCCTGTACGCTTGACCCTGATCACCTGTCATCACAGCGTATTTTCGCCCATAATTCCGGGGTTGATGCCATGCCCTATGATATGCTGCGCAGCCGTTTGATCCGCTATATGGCCGACAAGGGTTGGCGGCGGATCGCCATCACCTCGCCCACGGCGGAATGCGGCAAAAGCACCCTCGCCTTGAACCTCGCACTCAGCCTGCAACGGCGGCGCGATTGCCGCAGTATCCTGCTGGAAATGGACATGCGCAGACCGTCCTTGGCCGATATGCTGGGGGTCGCCCCGCCCATCGATCTGGCACATTTTTTGCGCGGTGATCGGCCCTTTGGCGCGGTCGCGCTGCGGGTGGGGGACAATCTTGCCATCGCAACCAACAGCGTCCCGGCCACCGACGCCGCACCTGTATTGGCCAGCCCCTACCTGCCCCTTGCCTTGAATGACATCCAGAAAACCTATGCCCCCGAGGTCATGATCCTTGACACCCCGCCTATGCTGCAGAGCCACGATATGATGGCCATTGCCAACCACGTCGATTGCGTCCTGATCGTCGCCGCAGCCGAGGTGACAACAACCCAAGAGATCGACCAATGTGAACGTGAGTTATCTGGTCAGGCGGAAATGCTGGGCGTGGTTCTGAATAAATGCCGCCATCAAGGGGCCGGTATTGGCTATGGCGGATATGAGTAATCAACACATGACGACCTAAACTGCCCAATCGTTAGGCCTTCTGCCCCAAGCAAGCCCCTTGATCCCGGCCCGATCCCGTTGAAACGCTTTGCATTTTGCGGGGGTTGGTTAAGATCACGGCGCAATGCAGTAATCAGGCAACCCCTTCATGACAGACAAGACACCGCCTCTTAGCGTGAAAATCGCGCGTCTTGTTCAGGACATCTATCCTGATCAAGACGCCAATGTGCTTGCCAGTCTGATTGTAGATGCCTTTTGGCCCGCGCAGGCTCCGCGCCGCAAACGGGGCCGCGCGCCGGGCAACAATCTTTGGTCCCAAAAAGACGCACTGATCATCACCTACGGCAATTCAATCATTGATGGCGCATACAAGCCATTGGATTTGCTTCATGATTTCTTGCTACGGTATCTTAATGGGGCCGTGAACAGCGTTCATATCCTGCCGTTTTTCCCTTTTACGTCTGATGATGGTTTTGCCGTGTCCGACTTTAGATCGGTGCACCCGCAACTGGGCGATTGGCCGGACATTAACCGTATCGCCAAAGATTTCTCGCTGATGTCGGATTTGGTGCTGAACCATGTCTCAAGCCAAAGCAATTGGTTCAACGCCTATCGGCAGGGCCAACCGCCCTATGACCGGTTCTTTTTCGAAGCTGATCCCGCCGACGATCTGAGCATGGTGGTACGTCCCCGCACGACCCCGCTGTTGCAAGAGGTCGAGACCACCAAAGGCCCCCGTCATGTTTGGTGTACGTTCAGCCATGATCAGGTCGATCTTGATTTCCGCAACCCCGAGGTTTTGCTTGAATTTCTGCGGATCATCCGGCTGCATGTGGACAATGGCGTGCAGATCATCCGCCTTGATGCTGTCGCCTTTGTCTGGAAGGTCGTGGGCAGCCCATCCGTGCATCTGCCCCAGACCCACGCCATCATTAAACTGATGCGCCTGCTGTGCGATCACACCCCTGAAAAGATCATTCTGCTGACCGAAACCAACGTCCCCAAGGGCGAAAACCTAAGCTATTTCGGCAATCGGGACGAAGCGCATGCGATTTATAACTTCCCCCTCCCGCCGCTGATTTTGCACGCGATGATGTCGGGATCGGCCCAATATCTGCGCAAATGGCAGCGCGCCATGCCGCCTGCCCCGCTGGGTTGTGCCTATCTTAACTTTACCGCAAGCCATGACGGCATCGGAATGCGCCCGGCCGAGGGGTTGCTGCCCGAGGGCGAGAAAGAAAAGGTCATCGAAACCGTGCGCGAACTCGGCGGGCTGGTGTCCATGCGCGCCCTGCCGGATGGCGGGCAATCCCCCTACGAGCTGAACACCACATTTTACGACGCGATGAGCCGCACCTTCAAAGGCACCGACGACCATCATTTCGACCGGTTCATCTGTTCGCAAACCATCGTGATGTCCCTCGAAGGGATCCCTGCGTTCTACATCCATTCGCTGCTTGCCACACCAAACGATCATGCGGGCGTTGAACATCGGGGCATGAACCGCGCCATCAACCGCCACCGCTGGAATTATCCCACGCTTCAGAGCTTGCTTGCCGATCCGGCCAGCCCCCAAGCTGCCGTGATGACCGCCCTGACCGACCGGTTACAGCTGCGCGCCCGCCAAACCGCCTTTCACCCCAATGCCACGCAATTCACAGTTAACCTTGAAGACGCCCGGATTTTCGCCCTCTGGCGGCAAAGCCTGGACCGGCGGCAATCGATCTTTGCCCTGCACAATGTCAGCGATGAAACTGTCACGATCCAAGGGGCGGCGCTGAATATGATCGAAGACGAGACATGGATTGATCTGCTGTCAGGTGAAGCCCTGCATCCCGAAATCGAGACCATATCGCTGGCCCCCTATCAGTGCCGCTGGATCACCAACCACCCTAGCTAAATTCGGCCTCATCCGCCGCTGCGGCTGCATGCAAATCTGCCAAAAACCCCGGATCGGCAGAATGCACCCGGTTCCAAGCGGGAATGAATGGCGTCTCGCTCAGGTTCTCCAGAAAATGGCTGCCTGCGCGCATGATGTTTTCGGCAAAAAGCTCAATCGCCTGTTCTTCTTTGTGACGGTCAAGTTGCAGCCCGTTCATCACGGCGTCCGTGTGATACGCCTCAAGCAGGTCCAGCGCGGTGCGGTAATATGTGGCCTTGAGCGTCCGAAAAATATTGTTGGAAAACACGGTTCCGTCGGCAGCAAGTTTGCGGAAAATCGCCTTGCAAATATCTGTCGACATGCGGCTTAGACCGGCCGAGGCATCCTCGGCAGACAGGTCTTGGTGCTTGTGATCATAGTTATCGCAAATCTCAACCTGACAGACGGAATGCGGTGCCAGATTGCGCCATGCCTCGGACAACACCCCGATTTCGAGGCCCCAGTCGGACGGGATGCGGAGATCGGGTAAAATTCCCGTCCGCATCGCAAATTCGCCCGACAGCGGATAGCGGAACGACCGCAGATAATCGATATAATCGCGGTCACCGACCACCTTTTTCAGCGCAATCAACAGTGGGCTGACCAGCAACCGTGTCACGCGCCCGTTCATGCTGTTATTCCCCACCCGCGCATAAAATCCCTTGGCCACCTGATAGGGGAAATGGGGGTTCGCAACGGGGTAAATCAGCCGGGCCAACAGTTCGTTGGTATAGGTTACGATGTCACAATCATGCAGCGCCATCACGGAACTGTCCTGGCAGGACATCAGATAGCCCAAGGCGGTCCAGACGTTTTTACCCTTGCCCGGTTCGGACGGTGCCAACCCCAAAGCATCAAGCCGCGCCCCCAGTTCCAGCATCCGCGGGCTGTCGTTCCAGATCACGATATGGTTCTGGTTCAACCCTTCAAAGAATTTCTTGGCTTGACGAAACTGCGCCTCGTCGGCGCGATCAAGGCCGATGATGATGCGGTGCAGATAGGACACCTTGGAAAGCTCCGCCAGAATGTTGGGCATCGCATCAGTTTCAAGCTCTGAATACAAGCAGGGCAAAATCAGCGTCATCTTGCGGGTCTGCGCGAATGTTTCCAGCTCGTAGGTCAGTTCCTGTAACGAACGAGTGCGCAGATTGTGAAGCGTCGCGATATTACCATTTTGATGAAAGTCTGACATGCCAGCGCGCTCCTATCTAAGTTTCAGCTCTAAGAGTAGTTCAAGGATTGCGGCGTTCCACCCCTGCGGTCCGGGCAATTTGGTGCGAATGATGCGGCTGGTTTCCTCGCCCGGTAAACGAGGCAGCGCCACCCGGTGCGGGTTCGCCACGATCACGCCCGTATCTGCGGCTTGCAGCATCTCGACATCATTTGGTGCATCGCCCAAGGCGACCGTATGCGCGGGGTTAAATTCCGCGATCAAATCCGCCATCCGGTCGGCTTTGGTTTGGCCGAAAGACAGGGTCAGAAATCTGCCCCCTTCGCGCGCCGTCACCCGCTGCCCCGCCAGATAACTTAAAAATTGTTTAAGCTGCGGGTCGGTGCCCTCCCATAGGCCCGGCTCCGAGAACGCGCGCTGTTTCGCCAGCGCTGCATCCGTCTGGGCAAGCCCAGTGACAGCAGCAACCTCGGCGACGCTCATGTCACCAAAACCGCAAAAGCCCTGCCGAAGATCTTGCGGTGCCTTATCCAACACGCCGCGCAGCGCTTTATACTGGGCCGCATCCCCCTGCCCCATCTCGCCCGCCGACAAAAGACCTGCGCCATTTTCCACAATGGCGGGGAAACCGACCCAGCCTAGCGCGTCGCGGATACGGGCAATTTCGGGACCGGTTTTGCTGCTTGCCATGATCAACCCGCCGCCGCAGGCGCGTAAAGCGTCCAGCGCAGGCCCCGCCGCCGAAGCGTCATAGCTGGCGTGATCAATCAACGTCCCGTCGAGATCGGTAAACACTAAAATCGGGATCGCAAACATCGGTGACATAGTCAATTGTCACCGCTCAGGCAGCAACGCACAACAGCCAAAGCAACAATTCCAAGCGGATTGACGAAAAGTGCCCAATAGTTGTGCAAGGTCGATTATTATTATTTTGTTTCAATATACTATGGAGAGATTGGCGGCCTTTCTATCAGGTATATCAAAAGACACAGTTCCGGCTCTACACAGCATATTAGAGCCTGAATTAGGAAGCTTGAGAGAACAGTCCACCTCGGATACCAAATGCGTGGCGCAGCCCAGGCGGGGCGCATTCTACCCCTTATGCGATGAAACGATGTTGAATTGGACCCCAGAATGCACCGCCCCAATCACCGGGCTAGATTGACAGATCAGGGCGGGTGCGGCATCGATCAACTGAGCATTTTAAAACCTCAACTTTTTCCGGTCTGACGCCCGAGTTGGAATATGTATGATCCCTACTATCCCAACTGATCGCAGGGCAAATCTGATCGGCAGCATATGGATGATTGCGTCCATGGGGCTTTTCGCCATTGAGGACGCCTTGTTGAAAGCGGCCTCGACAACGCTGCCTGTTGGCCAGATCCTCGTGATCTTTGGCTTGGGTGGGGCTACGGTGTTCGCCTGTGTGCTACGTGTAAATAAAGCTCCCCTTTTCATCCCCGAGATCCTGTCTCTCCCGATGCGGATACGCGTGGTATTCGAGATTACAGGCAGGCTGTTCTACGTCCTTGCCATTACTTTGATCCCCTTGTCTGCCGCGACGGTCATCTTGCAAGCGACCCCACTGGTCGTCGTTGCAGGCGCCGCATTAGTGTTTGGTGAAAAGGTCGGCTGGCGCAGATGGTTCGCGATTATCGTCGGCTTGATTGGGGTCGTTGTTATCATTCAACCTGGAACAGACAGTTTCTCGGCCCTGTCGATTTTGGCCGTCATCGGCATGATCGGATTTGCAGGGCGCGATTTGGCAAGCCGCGCTGCGCCGGCGGCGCTGAGTACCTCCATCCTTGGACTGTACGGCTTTTTGGCAATTGTCGCGGCAGGCGGATTTTTCTCGGTTTGGCGAGGGCTGCCATTTCTGACACCAAACATGTGGACAAGTATGTATCTGTTGGGCGTCGTTCTGGCCGGAACCTCAGCCTATTCATGCCTTATGAAAGCGATGCGTACCGGTGAAGTGTCCGCAGTAACCCCGTTCAGATACACAAGGCTGCTTTTCGGGATCACTTTGGGTGTTGTCCTGTTCAATGAACAACTTAGCTCTACGATGATGGTTGGTTCTGGTTTGATCGTTTTTTCGGGTCTATTCATTCTGTGGCGTGGGAAAGTGGCGGCATAACCACGACCAGATAGGTTTCTGCCTCCTGTCTAAATCCCGGGTATCAAAGCTTGATCAGCTGGTCGCCAACCGTCACGGTTCCGTCTTGCACGATTTTACAAAGAATACCGCGCAGACGAAAATCGCGGTTTTCACGCATGTTGATCCACCGCAAACTATCGTTGCCGTATCGTTCATTCCATTTGATACACCCGGTGTTGAATTTGTCGCTTACTTCGAGAACCGCCGAACCTGCGCTTAGCCGCGCCCCGACCGGCAGATTAGCGGCGCTTAGGTCCATATCAACGACAATAGGGTCGCCAGGATGGGGTGCGTTTATGCGATCACGCCAACACAGGTCCATGACCCGCCGCGAAAGAATGGACACCTGTATTCTGGGATCGGGTGCGCCGTCAGGCAAGGTTAACCACGGCTTCTTGGTCCATCTTTCGCCAATGATTCCATGATCGACGGTCAGCTCGAGTGCGTCGGGAAATGTCCGAAGGCCAAAATCAGGGCGAAAGCACAACTGCCCTATCGTGGCACCGCTTTTGGGTGCAGCCAGAATGTGATCCAGCGCGGCTTCGCACTCCGCAAGGGTCACGTGTTCTGAGACGTTAGGTGCGATTGTATCCAACTTGAAAATTCCCCGTCTAGCTTCGCGATCATACGTTCCGCCAATTGTGTCGGGCCGGTGATCGTCAAAGACGTACTATTATTATAGATGCCTAGCCATAGAAATCCCTCAAAATGGCGGGCGGCAGATCCAGAATGGCGGTCAGGCAAGGGGCACCTGGTTATCCCTTAACCAGACAACCCCGCGTCCTCTAACTGCTCAAGGTCTGGTAGATCCCTCAAGCTTTGCAGGTCGAACGCCACTAGGAATTTCTCGGTCGTCACAAAAGTGTAGGGCGCACCACGGCGCGGGCTTCTGGGGCCCCTCGCAATCAGTTCGCGTTCATGCAGACGGCCGATCAGATCACGACTGATCTCCTTGCCGAAGACGTCTTTCAAACCGTCGCGCGTGATCGGCTGATAATACGCGATGGCCGCCAAAACCGCTATGTCGAACTCATTCAGATCAAGCGCGTGATCGCCCATGCCCCCTGCGAGGCGGATCGCGGCCGCATAGGTGGGGCGAGTTCGCAGCATCCAACCTTCTGCGACCCGTGCGATTTCATAAGGGCGATCAGACAGATCGGTCGCGAGGTCCTCAATCAAAAGGTCGACAGCCACACCCTGTCCGACCACCCGGCCAAGTGCCTCGCGGCTCATCGGCAACGCACTTGCAAAAAGCACCGCCTCGATACGACGCATCCATTCCCGCCAGCGCAACTCGGCGGGCAAGCCGTCGAGCTCGCGATCAAGATCACCTTCAGATCGCTGCTTGGCCATACTAGACCCCATACAGCCGGAACGTGTCACGGCCTGTCAACTCACGCGCTGCGCCAAGATCGACAAGCCGGTCACAAAACCGGCGCGCTGCACGATCCGAATTGAGTGACACGAGCGCATTCGGCGCTACCGCGTCTCTGGTCAGAAACAATTCAACTGCTTGCTCTGCCCCTTTAGCCCGCAGTTTTGGCGTGACCGACTTCAAGCGCTTGGTTCTCCGAGCCAGATCATGTGTCATCTGCACAGCCTCCTTGACGGCCTTATTCACCGCCTGATGGCAGGAAAATCGAAGGTCGTCCCCCCGTTTACGCAAGTCTTTTTGAGTTAGGCCCAAAGCCAGAAGCGGCACCAGATGTTTCCATCCAAGCGCCTGTGCCAACGCCGCATCCGCGAGGATCAAGCCCGCTGTTTCGCTACGGGGGGCATCTGCCAAAACGGCCTCCAAAACGGCTGCGGCGCGCGAAACGGGTGCCACCCGGCCCGCATCAAGCCACCTCTCAAGCTGTTGCGCATTATGCTCCGGGACGACCCGACACAACGCCTTGATTGAAACGCCTCTTTCAACGGCGCGCTGCCAACTCAGACAGAGTTTTCCAGCCGGCCCCGGCAGATCACCGGGCCGTATCAAATGTATCTCATCACGTAGGTCTGCCATGCTTTCCATACGGCCCGAAAACCCGACACATGCTTCTGCTGAGCGTAGCGCCAAACGGTCCCGCAACAAGGCCTGCGGGACATCATCACAATTCAATAGTACATCAAGATGGGCCAAAGCTGCCCCCGACAGAAACGCGACATGATCAGAGGTTTGGGCCCTCCCCGAGGTCACCCACGCTGGCAGTTTGGGCAAGGTATCGGGGTCGTCAAAGGTGGGTGCTGGTCGACTACTCATGTGCCAACGCTATTCTACTGCGGCGCTTTTAACCACACAATACTGCCTTAACCGCCCTCATAAAAATGGCGATCTCTCTGCACCTGCCTTCATATAAACTACTCCGAACACCCGGCGCTTTTAATAATATTTACGATCATAAAGCGCCGCGATCCGTGCCGCTTCATTATGTCCAATAAGTTTGCATTATCGGACATAAATTGACTAAGCTCAGAATCATGAGCAAATCATCCGAAAAGCGCCCCTCTGGACGCGAACACGACAAAACCGATGAGGTCGCCCTGCCCGCCCAGGTTGCTGGCTCCGGTACCCTCGACCGACTGGTAAGTACCGCCCGCGACTATGCACGCCAAGCGACGGCGAAAAATACCAATGCCGCCTACAAAGCGGACTGGGCGCATTTCACGCATTGGTGCCGCCGACGTGGCGCAGAACCTTTGCCACCCAGCCCCGAACTCATCGGGCTTTATATCGCCAATTGCGCAGCCCCGGACACTAAGGCCCCTGCCCTCTCTGTGTCGACGATTGAACGTCGCCTCTCCGGGCTTGCTTGGCAGTATCAACAACGAGGGTTCATCCTCGACCGCAAGGACCGACACATCGCCAGCGTTCTTTCCGGCATCCGCCGGAAACATGCGCGCCCGCCTGTTCAGAAGGAAGCAGTGCTGGCCCAGGACATCCTTGCCATGATTGCCACCCTGCCCCTTGATTTACGCGGGCTTCGAGATCGCGCAATTTTGCTGATCGGATATGCTGGCGGGCTGCGCCGGTCCGAGATAGTCAGCCTCGACTTTGCCCGCAATGATACGCCGGATAGTGGTGGCTGGGTTGAGATTGAAAGCGAAGGTGCGGTTCTGGTTCTACGCGGCAAAACCGGTTGGCGCGAGGTCGAGATTGGCCGCGGCTCATCCGAGCAAACCTGTCCTGTTCACGCGCTGGAACAATGGTTGCATTTCGCCAGGATCAAATTTGGTCCGCTATTCGTCCGAACCTCCCGTGACGGCACCCGCGCCCTTGAGGCGCGCCTGTCTGACAAACACGTGGCACGACTGATCAAACAAACGGTGCTGGATGCTGGTATTCGCAGCGACCTGCCGGATGCCGAGCGTGCAGCTCTTTTTTCGGGTCATAGTCTGCGTGCCGGTCTTGCCTCTAGCGCCGAAGTCGACGAGCGCCATGTGCAAAAGCATCTGGGCCATGCTTCTGCCGAGATGACACGGCGCTATCAGCGACGGCGCGATCGCTATCGGGTGAATCTGACAAAGGCTGCAGGGCTTTGACGCTCTATCCAGTTTTCTGCTCTGGGGAACGGGTTAAGCGTCAAAGCGCTATGGTTACTAACTCAGGTGGGGGGCGGCTGCCTTTACCCAGCAGCCCCCCAATCAGGATTAGCGGCTAGTCCTTCTGATCCAACGCAGCCAGAAATGCTTCGATCCCCCGCTGCAAACTTGCTTTGCTAACGGCCGAGAAATCTCTTGGCAGACGCATTTCCACCTTTCCATCGGATGCTGTTACACGCATTTCTCCCTCAGGCAGCCCCAATCGTAACGAGGTTTTCGAAGTGGAGCGCCCAGCCGTTTTTGCCACCGGGCGTTTTTCCGCAAGGGCCGCTCGTAATATGGCGAGCTCGGCCTCGGCGTCACGCGCCGGGTCCGTATTAAGGGCGCTTTTCAGTCGGGATGCATTTTCAGAATCTGCCTCAAACAGACGATATAGGTCGAGCCCAAGCGCACGTGGCATAGCCTCGGGAAACTTTAGCAAGCCATCCAGATCAGCGATCACACGGGCAAAGTGCCGGATATATGTTTTCTTCTGCTTGAGCGCCGAGGCATAAAGAGCGCTGACCGCATCACCGACATCGCACTGTGCATCTTGCGAGTATGAAAGAGCGAGTTGCGCCATCTCACCAAAAGACAGATCTTTTCGCACAAGGTTTTCGTCCACCATCTTGCGATATAGCGCTTCTAGCGGTTCCCCGCGGGGAACCAAGGCTGCAGGTATCCGCGCATATCGTGGGTCACCCGTTTCAGCTGCAAGCTCGCGAAAGGCTGTAAGACGGCGATAGCCCTGGATCAATTCATAGCCGCCTTCCGTTTGCTCTACACGGATCGGATTGGACAGACCCACAGCCTTAATCGACTGTTTTAGCTCTGCCAGCTCAGGGTCGATATTCGCGGACCGGTCGCGGGTCAGCTTGCCCGTATGAACATCTTGCGTTTGGACAAGATCCGTAATGAGCCCTAGTTTTTTCAACCGAACATGCTCATGGGCAAGCGCATCATTCTCGGCGCGAATGGCGGCCTCAGCGTTCGCACGCTCGGTCGTCGCCTCTAGCGTTTCCGAGATTGCGCTGGCCATCGGACCACGCCGTCCCGAAGTAGGGGCGCTGCTTTGCGAGATGCGCCCCTGACCTTTATCCGCGGCTGGTTTATCACCCGCAGGACTGGCGTTCCCCGCGGGGAACCCGGCCTCTCCCTCCTCATCGAGATCGAAATTAATGTCAAAGACAGAGCGTTTCTTAACCATCGATTAATCCTCCAGCTTATCCCACGCCTCAACCAGCGTGTCGCGAAATTCATCATAGGCACGATCAAACGATGCGCGCGCGCGCCGCCACGTTTCCCGGGTCATCTGACGGTAATCCATTTCATAGATCGACGAAAGAAAACGGCCAGATTGCTCAACCGCTCGGGTCATCTCAACCGGATGCTCCGCGACATGTGGCTTGAATACTTGCTGAAACGCCGACTGCATCGCACGGTGTAAATCATTGTTCGGCTCAAACCGCGTCAGCAAAAACCTGATATCAGAAAAAGCTTTTATGGGATCCGTGCCAGAGGGCAGGCGGCCCTTGAATTTCCCCAAGTCTTCTAACGCCTCGGAAAGCTGGCCGATGAAACTGGTTGTGCTGTCGTACTCCCAATAACCGGGGCCCGACGGAACATAGAGCACGTCCGCCGCGAAGACTGCGTTCATGGATTGATATCCAATCGCAGGTGGGCAGTCGAAGATGATGACGTCATATGTATCAGGTGGAATGGTATCGAGATAGCGCGACACTGCAGCAAAGAAGGACCACTCAGGGTTAAGATGACGATACTGGGCGCTCGCGAATTCGACGAATGCAGCATTCGCACAGCTCGGGATCAAATCAATCGTCGGCCAACTCGTCGGCTTGATGAAATCCGTTGCCCGCAGTTCATCAAGACCCATGCCCGTAACAGAAGCCGGCAGCTTGCGTTGGGGCAGGGCGGTCCCGCTCTCGGCCCCCCCCTGAACCGCATTCATACGCTCTGTCTCGCGGATCAAATCGCGCGCCATGATCCCCCAGACGGTAACTTCTTCGGACACGTCGGACAAACCCATTGAATGACTGAGGGTCGCCTGTGGGTCAAAATCGACCGCCAAAACGCGATACCCATCCAACGCTGCAGCGTGGGCAAAATGCAGCGCTACGGTAGATTTCCCCGCGCCCCCCTTAAAGTTAGCAATTGCTGCGCGCACTGCGCGTTTGCCAGCAGGACGAGGCGGCATGAGGGATTTGTTTTTGATCCGCAACTTGCGCCGCAGCTCGTTAATCTCTTCCAGAGTATACCACCGCTGACGCCCGTCTTCTTCTACCAGGCCCTCTGGCAGGGAAGGATCGGCAGCCAGCCGACCACGCAAGGTCGAAGGGTTGATCTTGAATATCAGCTCCGCCACCTCCCAGCTGGAGAACCGGCGCAGTGTCTTCTCCATTTCTGGTGAATAAGTCTGCTGTCGTATGAAACCCTGCATTTTAAGCGACTGAGCTTGTAGCCTTGCCAGATCGGCGTGTGTGAACATCCGGGACCCTTTCTTCCGCTGGTTCCCCGCGGGGAACAGATAGATGGCATTGAAAGCGACGCTATCTTGAACCTCTAGAGAACGCTAAATTCATCTGCTATGGGATTTACGCCGAATTTGCACATAATGAAAAGCATTATATGCTAGAAGTTAACTTTACAGCTCTTAAGAAGAGAAACGGGGCCAGCCCGATTCGCAATCTAGAAGCTAAAAGAACGAAGCGTGCCAGAATATAGGGGGACATGCATCGTTCCACCGCTACAGATTGGGGGACAAAAGTGAAGTTATAGGGGACGGCTTGGATGTCCCCCTATACCATTAATACCTGATCTTTCTTTTTTGATCTGAGTAAATTTGGGTACCGTCTGAAACCAAGCCTTGACAGAATCGCAGTTTAGGACGCAAATCAGGAAAGTGGCGTGATAGACGTTGTCTGCGCCGAAACGATCCACAAAGAGATCACCTTATTGAGTCAGCGCCATAAACTTTGGTGCCAATCGGAGGCAGTATGCTTTCACCAAAACCCGTAGGTCGTGATGCGTCTGCGCGCAAATACGATATCATAACCGCTCTTGGTGCGTTCGCCCTAGCTGGCAGCAAACATGATCACCGGTTGGTCTTGCGCTTTATCACGCTTGTTACCGCGCGCTATAACTGGGCGCGCAATGAGCTGGCGGTCGGCCAACGCGAAATTGCACGGCTCTGGTCTGTGGATGAACGTACCGTAAAGCGTGAGATGGCGAAACTCAGAGGAACCGGCTGGCTTATTGTGAAACGTCAAGGGGCACGGGGCAGGGTGACCGAATATGGTTTGGACCTTGATGTCATATTAGAAGGAACGCGCGCGCAGTGGCCTAATGTTGGCCCCGATTTCGATCTGCGTATGCAAGGGCCAAAAGAACCGTCGCGCGTCGTGCAGATGCCAGTGCGTGGGGTTGCTCCGGCTCCACCCCAAGAGGATGGTACGGAATGGGCCTTGGCTCAGGCTATTTTGCATGCAGAAGACGCAGCGGTATACGGAAGCTGGCTACATAATCTCAAGCGGATGGATAGGGCAGGGGGGCGTCTAACCCTACGCGCCCCAAGCAGGTTTCACGGTGCCTATGTACAAAGTCATCTGATAGAACGTGTATTCACTGCATTGCAGGCCGTGGATGCTGATATAGCTGACGTGGTTATAACGGACTGATCGGCAAGGACCTATTATGCCCCCCAAATTCGGAACCAGTGGCCTACGCGGTCTTGTGACTGAGCTTACGCCCGAGTTGATCGATGCCCATGTCAGGGCATTTATCGCATCCTGCCCTGTCGGCAACGGGATCTGGATTGCGAGGGATTTAAGAGAGTCATCGCCTGCCATCTCTAACATGGTTGCCAACGCTGCACGTGAGATGGGCATTCAGGTCACCGATGCAGGTGCGGTGCCCACGCCTGCCTTAGCGCTTGCCGCGACAAACGCGGGATGTGCCGCGGTGATGGTGACAGGAAGTCATATTCCAGACGATCGCAATGGGATCAAATTCTATACCCCGGCGGGGGAAATCACCAAAGCCCATGAAGCCGCTATTCTGGCCAGTCTAGACGCGCGGCCCACCCATGCAGGCCCCAAACCGATCACTGACGCCAGTTCTCAAGAGACCTATATCTCGCGCTACATCAATGCCTATGGATCAGCATTGGCGGGCATGCGCATCGGGATTTACAGCCACTCTGCCGTCGGACGCGATTTATTGGCGCGCCTGCTGATCGAGCTGGGCGCGAAAGTCACGGAGCTTGGCCGGGCGACGCATTTTGTACCGGTAGATACCGAAGCTGTCCCCGAAGATGTGCGCGCGCAACTACGCGATTGGGCCAGAGACTATCCGCTGGATGCGATTGTATCAACTGACGGGGATGGCGACCGGCCTCTGGTCGCGGATGGCGCGGGTAATGTGGTGCCGGGTGATGTGCTTGGCCAGATAACGGGTACTGCGCTTGGCGCGCAGGTCGCTGTCACGCCTGTGTCATCAAATTCCGGCGCTGAACAGGTTTTTGAACATGTAATTCGCACCAAGATCGGGTCGCCCTTTGTCATCGCCGGGATGGAGGCCACAAAAGCGCGCGTTGTCGGTTATGAGGCGAACGGCGGATTTTTGTTGGGTTATGAGGCAACCTGTCCTGCGGGGTCGTTGCCTGCTCTTATGACCCGCGATGCAGTTCTGCCTATACTGGCCAGCTTGGTCGCGGCCAAAGCAGCTGGCAGTCTGGCCGTTGCTGTGGCCGCTCAACCTGCGCGTTTCACCGCTTCAGACCGTTTGCAGGGGATCGCCACCGAAACGGCCCAGAGTTTCATCGCCGCGCTTAGCGCGGATGATATTGCGCGTGCCGATTTCCTGAAACAGTTTGATCTGACCGAGGCCGCGATTGATCGCACTGACGGTTTGCGGATGATTTGTACCGGAAACCGAACCGTGCATCTGCGCCCCTCTGGCAACGCGCCAGAACTGCGATTCTATGCCGAGGCCGATCGTCCTGAGACGGTGCAAGCCTTACTAGATCAAGGACTAAATATACTGCGCGATCAGATGGTTGGGTTAAAGTCTTAAAGCACCGATGCGGCGCGGCAGTATCCCTTTGACATCGAAAACCACGGCCTCTTGTTTCACGTAGCCTGTTATCATGTTTTCTTTTAGGAAAAGATCATGGGCAACGGCGACAATGACCGTATCATATCCTTGAGATTCGGGTGCTTCGGTCATGTCCAAACCATACTCACGCTTGGCCTCGGCCGAATCGACCCACGGATCGTAAATGTCCACATCGATGCCATAGCTCTCAAGCTCTTGAACAATATCCACCACACGCGTGTTGCGTAGGTCGGGGCAGTTTTCCTTGAACGCCAGTCCCAGAACCAAGGCCCGCGCGCCTTTTATAGGAATATCGCGCGCGATCATTTCGCGTACGGTGCGGCCAACAACGTAGCAGCCCATGCCATCGTTGATGCGACGCCCTGCAAGGACCACTTCGGGGTGGTAGCCGACAGATTGGGCTTTCTGTGTCAAATAATATGGGTCGACGCCGATGCAGTGGCCGCCGACAAGGCCGGGACGGAACGGGAGGAAATTCCACTTGGTGCCCGCAGCCTCAAGCACGTCTTGGGTGTCGATATCGAGCTTATTAAAAATCAGTGCCAGCTCATTCACCAAGGCGATGTTCACGTCACGTTGGGTATTTTCTATCACTTTCGCGGCCTCTGCGACCTTAATAGATGGAGCTTTATGCGTCCCAGCAGTGATGATCGAGGCGTAGAGCGCATCGACCTTATCCGCAGTTTCCGGGGTGGAGCCCGAAGTGACTTTGACAATATTGGGCAGGCGATGGGTTTTGTCTGCTGGGTTGATCCGCTCGGGTGAATAGCCGGCGAAAAAGTCTTGGTTGAAGGTCAGGCCCGAGGTTTTTTCCAACACAGGCACGCAATCTTCCTCGGTGGCACCGGGGTAGACAGTGGATTCGTATATCACGATGTCGCCGCGTTTTAGAACTTCGCCAATCGTCTCGGACGCCTTGAGGAGGGGGGTCAGATCGGGCCGTTTGTGTTCATCAATCGGCGTCGGCACGGTGACGATAAAGGTGGTACATTCGGCCAGATCACCGAGCTGGTCGGTAAACGACAAATGTTCGGCCTCGGCCATTTCGGCGGCGTCGACCTCAAGCGTATTGTCGTCACCCGCGCGCAGTTCGGCGATGCGGGCTGTGTTAATGTCAAAGCCGACGACTTTGCGCTGCTTGCCAAATTCAACCGCCAAGGGCAGGCCAACATACCCCAAGCCGATCACGGCGATGGGGGCGTCATTCAGGGTCGGCATCGCAAACTCCTCGTCCAGAAAACTACTTGGCGTAATAGTCGCGGAACCAAGCTACAAATTCCCGAATACCGTCCTTGATATCGGTCTGGGGTTTGTAACCCGTCAAGCTCTTCAAAAGTTCCGCATTCGCCCAAGTCGCAGGCACATCGCCCATCTGCATGGGCATGTAATTACGGATGGCCTTTTGTCCAAGTTCTTCTTCGATTGCTTCTACGAAATCAAGCAGGCGTACCTTGTCAGAGTTGCCAATATTCACGATGCGGTAGGGTGCAACGGGCGATAGACTGTCACCTTCTGGCACCTCTCGGTTGTCAGGACGGACAGGAGGCGTATCGATCAACAAGCGGATGCCGCGGACCAGATCGGTGACATAGGTAAAGTCGCGATACATGTCGCCATGGTTGTAGATATCAATGGGACGCCCATCGAGGATCGCGTCGACGAATTTGAACAGCGCAAGATCGGGGCGCCCATAGGGGCCATAGACGGTGAAAAAACGGAACATCGTCGTCGGCAGATCCCACAGATGCGCGTAGGAATGGGCCATCGCCTCGTTCGCTTTCTTCGTCGCGGCGTAAAAGGTGAGGGCGGTATCGGCCTTGTCCGTTTCGGCGAAAGGCATGTCTTCGTTGGCACCATATACCGAAGACGTCGATGCCATCAGCAGATGCTCAACCTTCAAGCGTCGCGCGGCCTCCATCACGTTGAACGTTCCGACGAGGTTGCTGTCGAGATAGGCGCGTGGGTTCTCGAGCGAATAGCGTACACCGGCTTGGCCAGCGAGGTGGACAATCACATTGGGGGCAAAATCATCGGTGACCTGCGTGATCAGCGCGTCATCCTCAAGCATGCCTTCGGTCATCGAAAAATGCGGGTTCTGCAATAACATCTGATGCCGGCGCTGTTTCAGCGTCACATCATAGTAGTCGGTCATGCCATCGAAACCATGAACCTTGAACCCTTCGTCGAGCAAAAGTTGGGCAAGGTGGAAACCGATGAAGCCAGCGGTACCGGTGATAAATACTTTTCTCATGGTTGGTAGATCCGATTTGCAGTGCGTTGGCATGACTAGCTGAACTGACATGCCAATGAAAGTGCAAGCGACGAAGTATAATACTTTGTCGAGCCTGTGTTCGCGTCAGCACTTGCGCGCTGCACTACAAGCGGTCGGCGCGCGATATCCAAGTAGGGGCGGCCGTGAAGGGCCGCCCCGTTTGGTGTTTATTCAGACGACCTTCGGTTCCAACTCGACCGACCACAGCTCGACATCGGCGCTGTCCATCAAACGCACCGTCATTACGCCTGTGTCGGCTGCAATGTCGACCTTGCCGAAAAATTGCAGACCGTCGCTGGGGGGCAGGTTCGCCTTGCCGTCTTCTGGATGCTTGGCAAAACGCACTTCGGGGCCAAAGGTGTTGTCATAGCTTGAAGGGCCGAAGGTACCGGCATGTAATGGACCGGACACAAATTCCCAGAAAGGGTCAAACTCTTGGAAAACGGCGCGATCAGGCGAGTAGTGATGCGCTGCGGTGTAATGCACGTCAGCGGTCAGCCAAACCGTGTTTGCGATTTCCGCTGTCTTGATGAAAGAAAGCACCGCGGCGATATCGTGCTCGCGCCCGAGCACCGGACCGTCACCATTCGCCCCGTTTTCCATATTGGTATCGCCGTCGCGTACCATCATCCCGATGGGCATATCTGACGCGATCACCTTCCACGTTGCGGTGGAATTCACCATTTCGCGCTTGAGCCAGGCCAATTGCTCGGCCCCCAGAAACGGGGTGGCTTCTGTTTCGGTGTTGGCGGTGTTGTCACCACGGTAGGTGCGCATATCGATCACAAAGATGTCCAGTAACGGGCCATAGGACACCTTGCGATACACCCGCATCGGTTCTGCCAGATTTTGCCGCGTTGGCATCATCTCGTGAAACGCATGGGCCGCGCGCGCGGAAAGCGTCTGCATCGATTTGACCGCATAGCGATCGTCACTGGCAAGCACCTCGTTCGGGTACCAGTTGTTTGTTACTTCGTGGTCATCCCATTGCGAGATCATTGGTACCGCTGCATTGAACGCCTGAACATTACGGTCCATGTAGTTGTACAGATGCTGGCCCCGGAATTCGTCGAGAGTTTCGGCAACCTTGCTTTTGGCTGGCGTGACGATGTTCTTCCAGATGGTGCCGTCTTCCAGTTCCACCTCTTCCTTTAGGGGGCCGTCGGCATAGACTGTATCGCCGGAATGCAAGAAAAAGTCAGGGTTGTGGCCGAGCATCGTTGCATAGGTGGTCATGCCGCCGCGATCTTCGTCGATGCCCCAGCCCTGACCGGCGGTGTCGCCCGACCAGACAAAGCTGACATCGCGGTTGCCCATCGGCGCGGTGCGAAACTGACCCAATGTTGGCTCGGACATGGTGCCATCTGCCAGATCGGTCATTGTGACCCGGTAAAAAATATCCTGATCACTGGGCAATCCAGTTAACGCCATCTTGCCTGTGTAATCCGTCGGTGTGCCTACGGCCAGAGCGGGGACCGCCTGCGCATTCGACATGCTTTCGGTTGTGGCCCATTCCACGAGCATCTTTGCCTCGCGGTCGGCGCGCCCCCAGATCATCGCGCCATTATGGGCAACATCGCCGGACATCACGCCGTGCGTGATAATAGGGCGCGATTTGGCGCGCGAAAGGGACGGCATCGCCAGCGAGGTGCCAAGAGCAGCGTAGCCCAAAAGCGCCTGACGGCGGGTGAAGGAAATACGTGGCATAAACTGCGCCTCCTGAATGGTTTCAACAGGCGAGATCATCCGGACAGACGGTTTCACTCCGTCGACAGTTTTATGACAGCATTATGATAATATGTGTAAGCTGTGGCCCACCATCTTCGAAACTCAAAGCGTGCAAATCGTATGGATCATGTCACCGCTGCTGTTCGAGCCTGGAGAAACCGATTAACGCAGCTCTCTGAAATCGGACAGCACGTTTTGGATGGCACAGGCGATATATGGGTCACCGCCGGTTACGTCGCTCGGGTTCTTTTTCAGCTTTTGAATGCTTAGGCTGGATGCATGGGTGGCTTCGCATTCATAGGCCATTTTCCAATCATCAAAAGCCCGCTTTTCGCTATCGCCTTCCCACATCAAGAATAGCTTGCGGTGCCGTTGATCCTTTTGAATCCGGTTATAACATGCTTCCACCTTGTCGCGGTCACCCTCAATAATCTGGAAAAACAGGCGATCATGATAAACCAAAAGCCCGGTCAGCCCGTCTCGGGCATTGTTAGCTTTGGACTGCTTCAAAAGATCACTTATCTGCGCTTCGTTCAGGCGTGCTACAGCGGTGCTGAAGTAGATCATTTGATAAATCACTGGTCCTGCTGTCCTTCTGGATGGCTAAAATGCGTGGGCTAATGCGCGTTATAAAAACATAAGAATTCAACGGCTAACGCGGCAGGACAGGGAAGGGTTCCAAAAATATCTTGATCTGGTCGATTTTTTTAGGCTGCGTTTGGTGGGGGCCATTTTGTTGGGTATGTTGATATCTGATGGCTGAGTTAATATACAAATGGTGACTATCTGTATATACAAATGGTGGGTATATTAATGTACAAACGGTGACACCTTTGTTAAGCAGATGATGCGCGCCGGAGTGTTGGAAAGAACGACGATGACACAGACAGAGCCATATTTACCGCGGCACCTTGTGACCGAGCTGGAAGAAGCGGTTGCATCGGCGCGGGTGGTAAACCTGATCGGACCGCGGCAGGTAGGCAAGACGACTCTCGTTAGGGATTTATTCGGGCATGGCCGCTTTATCACGCTGGATGATGCCGCGATCCTTTCGGCTATTGAGGCGGACCCGGAAGGGCAGTTTGCCAGCTTGATGCAGGAACTGGGGCCGGCACCGTTGATTATTGACGAGGCGCAGCGGTCCAAGAAACTGGCGCTGACAATCAAGAAGGTTGTCGATACAGATCGCCGCAAAGGGCAGTTCGTTCTGACCGGATCGTCCAACGTCTTCACGACCACCGACGTGGCGGATTCGCTGGCGGGCAGAATGCGAACGCTGAAACTTTGGCCCTTGTCCGTGACCGAGATTAAAAGCGCGCCGGTCAGCCGTCTGGTGGATTGGGGGATGCAAAAGCAGCCACACCTTAGCCAGATATCTGAACCCGAACCGCTGACCCGTGGCGACTATATCGACCTTATTTTGGCGGGTGGTTTTCCGGAAACCAGAACGCTGCCGCTGCGGTCGCGCCAGCGCGGGTATCGCGATTACATTGATGCTGTGGTTGAACGGGATGTGGCTGACATTACGCCGGTGCGAAAACCTGATGCCCTGCGCATTCTGATCGATCAAATGGCCGCGCGCACGGCGCAAGAGATCAACACCTCGGCGTTGGCCAAGCTGACCAAGTTGCAGCGGGTGACCGTGGATCAATACCTAGATATTCTGATGCGCCTTTCGATGTTGACCAAGTTGGGGGCCTGGACGTCGGGCGAAGGCAAACGCGAGATCAAGCAACCGAAATATCATTTTGTGGACTCGGGGATCGCTTGCGCCTTGCGGCGTTTCACTGACACGAGTTTTGACATTGATAACACACCGCAGGCCTTGGGCGGGCTGCTGGAAAGTTTCGTCGTGGGAGAGTTGCAGCGCGCCTTACCGCTGCAAGACGCGGATTACCGGATGTACCATTGGCGCAGTGCCGATCAGCGCGAGATTGATATCTTGATCGATGGGGGAAATCATCTGGTCAATATCGAGGTAAAAGCATCAGCCACTGTCAGTTCGGATGATTTCAAGCATCTACAATGGTTTGTAAAAGATGGCCCCGGCAGGGGTAAAACCTGCACTGGGCTGGTCTTTTATCTGGGGCGCGAAAAGCTGTCGTTTGGAGGTGGAAACTATGCCCTCCCGGTCAGCGCCCTTTGGAGCGAGATCACGCTTTGAGGTTTTAATGTGGCCGGTTGTGAGCACCGCAGCGCCACGACTATCGCCAATTTTACATTTCACAGGTTATTAGGACACAATGCCTATTTCCTTGGGCCGACTGCCCGAAGGAACCTTACATGGCATTAACTTGGGATGCGCTTTACCTTGGCAAAATTACCGGGGATATCGATCTGGTTGAAAATGACGGTGAAGAGGCCGACAACTCTGCCATATTGGTTGGAGAGACCTATGGTAGTGTCGGTGATCCGCTGTGGGATCACGTTACGGAGGTCACGGCTATCAACAATAGTGGCCAATCCCAAATGCTCGATAGTGATAACAGCTTTTATTATGATCAGTTGCGATTTGACGCGGATGACGGCAACGGTCTGCAAACCAATTTCTTTGACGCCGCATCAATATATAACGCGACACTGACCTATACTGACGGCACGACCGCAACGATCACTGCGGTGATCATGCAGGATACACAGGGCAATCTGTTTCTCGCGCCTGAATATCAGGCGGGCCCTGATATCGCGGCGATGGAGGCCAAGGCGATCCGGTCTCTGACACTGAATTCAGTGAATTCACCGGTGGGTGAAGCGGTTCTGTCACGTGTTCAGACGGAATTTGTTTGCTTTGCTACGGGGACCATGATTGCCACGCCAGATGGGGACCGCCTGGTTGAGAGTTTGACACCCGGCGATATGATCATGACCCATGACAATGGGCCACAACCGCTAAAGTGGCGAGGCGCACGCACCCTCAGCTTTTCCGTTGGGGAGCATCACCCACAGCAACCGATTGAGTTTAAGCCAGACGCGCTTGGCCCGGGGTTGCCGCGGCACCGGCTCATTGTGTCACCCCAGCATCGTATTCTGTTGCATGATGGCGATCGCGAAGTGCTTGCCCCCGCGCTTGGGTTTGTGGGGGTACCAGGGGTGCGTAAGATGCGCGGGATGCGAGCGATCACCTATCACACACTACTATTGCCAAATCACGAGATCATCACCGCAAATGGTGCCTTGGTCGAAAGCTTTTATCCGGGCCGTGTCGCGATGGAAGTGTTGACCGCGATGCAGAAACTGACCGTGGGTATGGTACGCCCAGCGATCCTGACTGACCCTGATCGCGGCTTTGGATCCTATGTGCGCTGCCCCATAAGCCGACGCGAGGCGAATGCGCTGTTGCGCGGTTCGGGGGCTGGAAACGGGTGCAAACCTAGTACCAAACTGGGTCACAGGCCGGTGATTCAATAAGCTGGTGAGGGCAGGGGGGCGTGCCAAGCGCTACCTTGGGTTCGTTAGGCGGGCCGGGTATCACCCGTAGATATATACGTGCCGCGCTGACGGCACAGGCGATTCTTGCTAAAGCCCCCTCCACCAGCCACCCGTTCGCAAAAACAGCCATTCTCACACGGCGAACGGTTAACCAACCTATACGGAGGGATAGTCCCACGGCCAAATGCATCGTTTTTCTAGCCAGCCGGGGGCGAGACTCGGCGGCGAACCCTCTTCTAAAAGCGTCTCATGACTGATGCGAACGAACGCATCCCCTCGGCCAATCAAGGGCCAAACCTAAAATTGGGAAGAGAATGAGATGGACCATAAAATGAAAAATGTTCTGGTAGTAGGGGGCGACGGTTTTTGCGGATGGCCCACAGCATTGCACCTGTCGCAGCTGGGCCACAGCGTCACCATCGTGGATAATTTGTCGCGCCGTAGAATCGACGATGATCTCGGCGCGAACAGCCTGACGCCGATCCAGCCAATTGATGTTCGCATCGCGGCATGGCACGAGGCCACCGGGAAAACCATCGGCTTTGAACATATCGATGTCGCCCTAGAGTATGACCGTTTTGAAGCACTGTTGGCCGCACTTAAGCCCGACACAGTGATCCATTTTGCCGAGCAGCGCGCCGCCCCATATTCCATGAAAGGGATCAGTGAAAAGCGTTATACGGTCGATAACAACATTGGCGCGACGCATAACTTGCTGGCCGCTATCACCAACCTGAACCTTGATACCCACATCGTTCATCTGGGCACTATGGGCGTCTATGGCTATGACGATGACGGCATGGAAATCCCCGAGGGCTATCTGAAGGTTTACATCCCCGGCGATGAAAAACAGATCTTCCAGCGTGAAATTCTGTATCCGACAAACCCCGGCAGCGTTTACCACATGACGAAATCGATGGACCAGATATTGTTCCAATTTTACGCCAAGAACGATCATCTTCGGATCACTGACCTACATCAAGGGATCGTTTGGGGTACGCAAACCGAAGAAACCAAACTGGACGACCGCTTGATGAACCGGTTCGATTATGACGGTGATTACGGTACGGTTTTGAACCGCTTTTTGATGCAATCGGCGGTGGGTCATCCGCTGACGGTGCATGGCACAGGCGGGCAGACACGGGCGTTTATCCACATCCAGGACACAGTGAAATGCCTTGCCCTTGCTGTTGAGAACCCCCCGCAAGAGCGTAACAAAGTCAAAATCCTGAACCAGATGACCGAAACACACACTGTGCGCCATCTGGCTGGACTGGTGGCTGATGCGACGGGTGCGCCTGTAGCGAATGTTGAAAATCCGCGCAATGAGGCAGCTGAAAACGGGCTGCGTGTTTCCAACGAAACGTTCATTTCCCTTGGGTTGCAGCCAATCACTTTGGCGCAAGGTCTGTGTGAAGAAACCCAGCAGATCGCACAACGGTTCGCAGATCGGTGCCGCATGGATATGATCCCATGCGTTTCGACCTGGACCGACAACCAACGTCCCGGCCTGGTCCCCTCGTCTGCCGTGGCGGCCGCTTAATCTAGCGGACCGGACCGCAAACATCGTCCAGCGTCGATGTTTGCGGTCCGGGTGGCCAGATTGGAATTGAAAAATGCGTTTGATCGGCATCGGATTGTTGGCGTTTGTTTTGATGGGCGCAGCATTTACCCTGTCTTATCTTGATGCTTGGCAGCGTGGCATGCACCACGTCAGGGGCCTTGTGAACGGACCGCAGCTTGTGTTTGAAACCAGTGCCCCGTTGCAATCAAAGTTTGGCTCGAACGAGACTGTGATTTACCGCGGCGACACGGCAACCCCCATCATTCTGTCCGGTTTGCCAGCTTACCAAAACGCCATATTCGGGTTGCCCGTCGATACGCGTCCCACCGAAGGTTACCTTCAAATTGATGCGACATATCAAGTTCTTAGCGAAGTCGAAGGCACCTTGCGCATCTCGCTGAACGGGACCCGCCGCGCCGAAGTATTGCTGCGCCCGGGCGAGGTTAAGAAATCCGTCCAAATTATTCTTACGCCCGCAGACCTTGCTGGCGACAAAATCGAGGTTTCATTTAGCATGATCGGTGAACGGCCCAACGCAGGATGTAGCGCTGAAACCAGCCAGGTCGCCACGGTCGAGATCGAGCCGAGCAGCGCGCTTTTCCTTGCATTGGATAGCCCGATCGAGAGCGCACGCGACCGGATGATTTCGTCAAGCGGGGCCGCGACTGTGGGATGGTCACCGTGGTTTACGGCGACCCGTAGAACGAACCAGATGATCGCAGCGGCGCAGTTGGTGCGCCGTAATACCAAGGTTAACTTTGTCGCGGGGAATGCGGCCAACGTGCTGACCACGCCCGAGCTGAAAATCCTGGCCGCTGAAGAAGGCCCCATCGTAGAGCCGCCCAAACAGTGGCCATTGGCCGTTGCAGCCACAGGGCCGAACGCGGGCCTGCGTCGGTTCCAGCGCCGGGTCAGCTGGCGCACCCGCTATGATCTGACGGAATACGAAGCCTATGAAATGCCCGCGACGTTTGATTTCGACCTGCTGCTCGGGTTTTTGGATGCGGATGCCTATTGGACTGTAACAACATCGCTGAATGGCCGCGTTGTGCAGATGGATAAGGTGCCAGTCGGCGATACGTCATTTGGTGCCACGGTTGAATTGCCCGCCGATCTGCATGAAGCGGTGAATGTGATCGAAGTCAGGGCCTCGTCCTCGCAACTGCTGGTCGGTGTGTGCAACAACGGGCCCGAGCTGATTGCGGAAATGCAACCGGATGCGCAACTGATTGGTGGCGGTCCCAGCTATCTGGGAAAACTGTCCGAGCTGCGCACGATATTGGCCAAACGCGCCAACGTCGGCATGCCCGAGGTGCCCGCGCTGACGCCCGCAGAAGCCGAGGCGGTCGCCTTGCTGATCGCCGCAGTGTTGCCTGAAGAGATGAAAATCAAAAAGGCACCGCAATGGGCCAACATCACACCGTTCAGTCGTGCTGATTTGGCTGTGCTGAGCCTTGAGGACGACGGCACCGAAAACGGCTGGCTTGTTTATACGCATCAAGATGACGACGAGATTATTGCGCAACCTGTGTCTGACGCGGCGATTGCGGCGCTAAAGCTTAATCCTGTGACCGGCATTCTGGTGCAGTTTTCACAGGCGCAATCGCCGCAGGATGACCAATGACTGCGGTAGAAGCGACAGATAACCGCGACCAGATCACATTTGTATCGGTCGACAGCGCTCCGAAAAAGTTTGCAGGGCCTGTCTCGCAGCTGCGCGCCCCAGCGATGCTGGCGGTGTTCTGCGTCATCTCGGCGGTGTTGCTGTGGTTGGTGAACACGCCCACGGGCAGCGTGATGTTCCCCAACTGCGATATCGTTTTTTCCCCCTACGAGGGGCGCCACGCGGTTGCGGTGCGCATTTTTATCATTTCGTTTTTCATCTCTTTCGCGGTGTTCTCATCGGCGGGGTGGAAAGGCAAAACGCTGTTCGCATTTGATTTGGTGCTGACATACGGCTTCGTTTGCGGGATCTTCGATCTGGCAAATGCCGTGTTGGAAGATACGCTTTCCGTGGCCTATTCCCTGCATTTCAGCGCCTTCTTGTCAGGCCTACTGGGGTTTGCGGTCTATTCATTCAAGCTGCTTGAACGCGGGCGGATGCCGATGCGTATTCGTATTGAACATCGTCCTACCAGCAACAAAAAGGCGCTGCTGCGGCTGGCTGTGGTGACGCTGATCGCGGCGCTTGTGTCCGCCAGTTTAGGCAGCATGGATTTGTGGATCGTCCAAGAAATGCGCCGCCTGACCTTGCTGGGCGGGATCGGGCCGGGTGTGTTTTTGTTCCTGCCAACGCTGTTTGCCCAGCTGTATATCCTGGCGATTTACGATGTGAAAACCGCAAAACGCGCCGATTTCCGGCCGCCGGTCAGCATCATTGTGCCCGCCCATAACGAACAATACATCATCGAGAATACGATCAAGGCCATGGACAAAGCCGCCGCCCATTATCGGGGCGAGGTGCATATTTTGATCATGAATAACAATTCCACGGATGAGACAGAAAGCATCGCCCGCGAGACATTGGCAGCCTGCAGGGCAGCAAAAGGGCGGGTGATCAACGTTCCCAAACCGGGAAAATCGAACGCGTTGAACGCCGGGCTGGATGCGACGGAGACAGAGTTTTTGGTGCGGGTCGATGCCGATACTCTGGTGGGCGAAGACAACCTGACGCGAGCGATGGCGTATTTTTCGGACCCGACCGTCGGGGTGGTGGGCGGCGTGCCCGTGCCGCCGGGTGGTGCCTTGTTTGACCGGGCGCGTTTGCTCGAGGTTTTGGTTAAGCACGGGTTTTATTCGGTTGCCATGGGTGCAGTGAACGGGGTTGTCGGTATTCCGGGCATGTTCGTGGTCTACCGTACAGAACACCCGCGCTATCTGGGCGGCTTTGTCGAGGGGATGAACGGCGAAGACACCGATATTTCCCTGCGCATCGGAGAATTGGGCTTTCGCTCTGTGGTGGATCCAAAGCTTAGATATGTGTCCGAAGTGCCGTCGTCCTATGCCCATATGCGCGAGCAGCGGATGCGGTGGTTTCGGTCGATTTATCACATCAGTTCGCGGTGCCGTGATCTGATTTATTCGGATTGGATGACCCTGCGGGGCAAAATGATCTTGCCCTATATGCTGATCAATTCCGGACGCCGCGCGATGTTGGTCCCGCTGATCTTGTTCGGTTGCATCGAATACGGTTTCGGCTTCAACCCTGACAGCCCGCTCGTGTGGCAATCAATCGTGGCAGTCACCACGGGGGCACCGGCGATCATTGCGGTCATATCATCATTCCTGAACGGCGTGCCCAAGGGCGTGATCTGCTTGCCTGAATACCTGATTTTCCGGATTTTGCGCGCCTATTTCACGCTTGAATCGATGATGAGCATCTTGATCAAAACCGAGGGTGAAAACCTCGAGATTGCCTTTAAGCGCGACATCGTCCCCAGCACACCTTTGAGGGTCGCATGAAGGTTTCAATTCATATTCTACGCGCTTTGGCGCTGGCAATTTGCGCGGGGTCTTGGGGCAATCAAGCGGCGGCGGAGTTCAAGATGACGGGGGTTGCTGATCTGGCGTTTGGCGTGGAATCCAAATTGCTGGGCGAGGGGGATGCACAGCGTTTGGACCTTGCGAATGTCGCAAGCGTGGACGCGAGGATGAAGTTCAGCAATCGCATTGGGGCAGGGCGGGTGCTGTCGTTTGGCGTGGGGCTTGAGGCGAGCGCATACCCGTCAGAAGACACGAGCGACAAAGTCGCGTTGGCCTTTACGGGCAGCTATCAGCTCAACTTGGACGCTGCGAAGAAATGGCAGGCACGTGCGTTTTTCAAACAGAAGTTTTCGCGCGCGCAAGGCACCTTGGCCTTTTCCCGCACCCGCATCGGCGCGCGGGTTCAATACAAACATAACCCGGCCCATACGACCCGTGCGCAGATGCGTTTTGGCCATCGCAACCACAACGAGGATTTGCTGAGAGGTTATGATCAAGGGGAGCTTTTCGTGGGTGTGACCCACCAATATCGTCCCAGCAAGGACCGCCTGATGCTCGCGGCAACGCTATATGGCGAACTGCGCCGCGCTGACGAAAGCAAGTATAGCTACGACGAAATCGGGGGGCGTTTGATTGCAAGCCTTCCCTTGTCGGAGAAGACCCTTGTGTCGGGCCGTATCGCAGCATTTACCCGTAATTATGACGGCGCGTTTTCCAACCAGTTCAACGTCGCGCGTGCGGACAAACGTATTTCGGCGAAGGTGCAAATTGACCGGCGGTTTTCCAACCGTTTGCGTGGGTCGGCCTATGTCGGGTGGGAGAGGAACGAGTCAAATATCGCGGCGCGCGCCTATGGCGGCCCGGTGGCGGGGCTTGGCCTGCGTATGTCGTGGGATTAGAAATCCGCCAATCCTCCCAGATGGCGGGTCAGGCCCATTGCCCAATCGCATAACGCGTCAGGGCAATGGGCGTATGCCGCGGGATTTATCTGCTTTCAAAGTAGTTAAGCGGCACTTTCAGGTAGGACCGTCCGTTGTCTTCGGGTGCGGGGACGCGGCCGCCTCGGATGTTCACCTGTAGGGCGGCAAGCATCAACTTTGGCAGGGCGAGTGTCGCATCACGGGCGTCCCGCACGGCGCGATATTCAGCTTCGGTCGGGTTGTCCTTCCAATGAATATTGTTGGCGCGATGCTGTGCGACAGTCGCCTCGCAGGCGGCGGGCCGGCCTGGTGCATAGTCGTGGCCGACAAAGACGCGGGTATGTTCGGGCAGGGCCAGAATAGCGGCGATACTGTTGTAGAGCTCGCCTGAGTTGCCGCCCGGAAAATCGGCGCGCGAGCTGCCGCTGTCGGGCATCATCAACGTGTCATGAACAAAGGCCGCATCGCCCGCAACATAGGTGATCGAGGCCAGCGTATGACCGGGTGAAAACATCACGGTCACAGGCACGTTGCCCACCATGAATGTATCACCGTCGGCGAACAGGTTATCCCATTGACTGCCGTCGGTGGGGAAATCATCGGGCAGATTATAGATGCCCTGCCAGAGGTTTTGAACGCCCGTTACCTTTTCGCCGATCGCAGTTTTCGCACCTGTTTCGGCTTTCAGCCACGGCCCGGCGGAAAAGTGATCGGCATGGGGATGCGTATCGAGGATCCATTCCAGATCAATCCCGGTTTCGCGGATATAGCGCAAAATCTGCTCCGCGTTTTTGGTAGACGTTGCACCGGCCAGAGGATCGAAATCAAGCACGGGATCAACGACGGCCCCTTTCATGGTGTCGGGATCGTGAAAAACATATTGCCAACTACCGGTTGGTTCGTCCCAGAAACTTTTTACGACTGGATTGATCATATTCTTGTTCCATACTGATTGGGTTACGCGGTGGCCAAGCCTTGGTGGCTTGGCCGGGTGGATCAACGGGTGCCCGCTTTCATCATCCACAACTCTTTTTCATGCCATTCCAGCCGGTCGGTCAAGATACCGGCGGAAACTTCGTCGCCCGCATCAGCGCTGACAGCGATGGCATCGCGCAGGGTGGTGGCAAGGGCCTCATGGGCGGCGATCAGTTTGCTGACCATATCGCCCGCAGATTGCGCAGGTGGGTCTTCTGGTCCAGCAAGCGCCATAAGCGCCGCGACGGTTCCCGGCGCATAGGCCCCTTGGGTGCGGATACGTTCGGCAATTTCATCCAGAGCGGCCCACAGATTTTGATATTGCTGTTCAAACGTGGCGTGCAGTTGGCGGAAATTCGGGCCTTCTACATTCCAATGGTAACCGTGGGTTTGAACATACAAGCGGAATGTTTTCCCCAAGACGTCGTTCAGGGCATCGATATTCTTTTGTGCTGAAGCTGTCATGTCTGCTGTCCTTTTGTCTTTGCTCCGATGACATTCAGATAGCATCTGGACATAGATATGAGAAATTGAATATATCTTTCTTTGATATAGAGGAAATCTATCAATGATCACACTTCGGCAAATGCGGTATCTAACAGCGGTTGCTGATACGTTAAGTTTTTCGCGCGCTGCCGAGATCTGTTTCGTCACTCAACCCACGTTAAGCGCCGGGATAAAAGAACTTGAAGACCGGCTGGGCGTGCAGTTGGTCGAACGTACCCGGCGCAGCGTCATGCTGACCCCCGTAGGTAAAGAGCTGGCCATACGGGGACGGCGCTTGTTGTTGGACGCAGCCGAGATCGAGATGGTAGCGCAGGCCCATAAAAATCCGTTCGCCGGTGACCTAAAGCTGGGCGCGATCCCCACCATTGGTCCGTACCTTCTGCCCCGTGCCATGCCGGCAATCCGCGAAGCCTTTCCGAATTTGCACGTGTATCTGCGCGAAGAAATGACCGACAGCCTTATCGAAGGGTTGAACGCTGGGCGGCTTGATCTGTTGTTGATCGCGTTGCCGTTTGAGATCGGAAATCTAGAGACACTGCCGCTTTTTGACGACGGGTATCAGCTCGTTTCGCCGCCGGGGCGGCCCGTGTCTGACGGGGTCAAGGCATTGACCCAGGGCGGAGAACTGATGCTGCTTGAAAAGGGGCACTGTCTGCAACGGCATGCTTTGGAGGCCTATCCCGGGCGCATATCCGCAGACGAGGATAGTTTTGCCGCGACCAGTTTGACCACCTTGATCGCCATGGTGGCCGAGGGGTTGGGGATTACCCTTTTGCCAAATCTCGCTGTTCAGGCGGGGGTGATTGGCAATGCTCAGGTGCAACTTACGCCGCTGCCCGATGCCTGCCCCCGTCAGGTGGTCCTTGTCTGGAGGCCGGGATCGGCGCGGGCCGCGGTTTTCAAAGAGCTTGGTGTATTGTTGCGTCAAGCCTATGAAAAGCAGCTGCTTGATCAGGATGGCTAACGGGCCGTCTCACATTTGCCCCAGTAATGGCGAGATGTCTTGACCTGTCGACCAAGATAGTATCTGAGTATTTAAGTAAGAAAACACTTTGCTCCTATTATGCCGCCCGCGTCGCCCATATTGGGACCGCCCGGCACCCAGTCAATCCGGAGGCACATATGGTACAGATCATCCAAACGCAGGTGCTCCGCAACCGTTCCGAGGGCGAGCGGATGTTCAATCCGGCGGATCCGGAGACCAGACCAACATGTTGCAGACGCGAAGTGATGTATGACGCGCTGTGCGAAGGCGTGTGCGATACGGCCTGCTTAGAAGCCCTGTTTGATTGGCTGGATGAGCGCAAACAATGATGCAAACATGTGGTCGAGGTAAAGTAACGCGGGGCAGGGGACAATTTACCCTGTGGTGCCTTGGCAAGCGGTGCCTGTCCGCCTAGAACTCCGCAGAATCTCCCTCTTGTACCTTTCCCCCCCAGCTTGATCACGGATCAGCAAGGTGTCTCATGGCTAAAACCCCAAGCCCCTGCATCGATGTGTGCAAATTCAAACGCGAAGGCCATTGCATCGGTTGTTCGATGACAAAAGCTCAAAAATCGCTGTTCAAGTCGCTGAAAAAGGATGAACACCGTAGCGGTTTCATTCAAATGTTAACTGCGCAACAAGAGCGGCTTGGAAAGTATACGCATTGGGACGCCGCGTATCGCAAAAAGCTGGCGAAACGCAAAATCGCGGCCGAGAAGGTTCTCTAGCCGCGATTTAGTCTTGCAACTTGGTCTCTATCAGCCCGCGAGATGCGCGCGCAGGAACCAAGCGAATTTTTCATGTGTCGTACCGCGCGAGATACATAAATCTTCGGTCAGTGTGTCGCCATGTTCGGCCGCCAATTCGCCGGCACCCGCAAGTGTAGAGGCCAGCGTTTGCTGCGCTTCCATCATGATGCGGATCATCTCTTTGTCTGTGGCGTGCCCATCATGTTCGCTGACTTTGGAACGCTTCAGCATACCGGCAAGCGTGCCTTCTGCATGGACGTCCAACGCGCGGACACGTTCGGCCAGATCGTCCTGGCCGATAAAGTGGTCTTCGTAAATCTTCTGGAAAAGATCATGAAGCGGGCCGAAACCCATGCCTTTAACATTCCAGTGGAAATTTTGCGCAAGCAT
The DNA here is from genome assembly GCF_900116285.1 of Sulfitobacter marinus. Taxonomy (GTDB): domain Bacteria; phylum Pseudomonadota; class Alphaproteobacteria; order Rhodobacterales; family Rhodobacteraceae; genus Sulfitobacter; species Sulfitobacter marinus. Next base: position 112,399 of record NZ_FPAJ01000006.1, read on the forward strand.
CGTGGTCACGGCAGTTTCTGCGACGGACTGGTTCAATGCATCTGCGATGGCGGTTTTCGCGTCGGTGGTCAACGCTGCTGCGGTCTGAGTCATCTGCTCACCCCAATTTTGGTGTTAAAATTTGTGGCTGGCTGGCGGGCAGCTTGCTTGCCTGACCATTAACATAGACGCCAAAATCGGTTTGCCAAGTCTTTTTAGAATTATTCTAAATCTGAGAGAATTGATCGGAAATTCTACCGAGCAGAAAACCTATATATCTACGGTCTGCGGGGGTAATCCGCGACTTTAATAAAAAGCTGAGATTGCTGGTTTCGTTGTCCCAAATGCAAAACAGGCAGCGCATGACCCATGATTCGTCAAACGACAGCTCGGCCGTGCCAGGGGCAAACCAGGTAATTTGCTTCTGTGCAGCAGCGGGAAGGCATTTGATAAAAGTTTCAACAAAAGTGCGCTTCGCGTCTTCGCCATCCATGGTCAATAGCGCGCATGCCTCAAACAGGTCGGTGCGCGCGGCTGCGCGGCACGTCATTGCAGACAACCGCAACTGGTTCAGAATTGCGCGTTGCCCAGACGTCATATCAAACGTTGGGGCAGGGCGCTCAAACGCGGTTTGCTCCATCACGTGCAGAGTAGAAAGTTGCGCCATATGCTGGGGTGCCCGCTTGTTCCGGTGAGCAGGTGAATCGCCCGCCCTTATTCCCGACTATAGTTATAAGGTATTAGCAAATATTCAAGCGCGAAAATTTAGTCTGTCGCAAAGTTTCGGAATATATGGGCCTGCGAGCGAACCTGTGATAGACGCCGCACGTTGGATTAGAAGGTGGGTATTAGAGCGTGACGATTGATTGCAAAGGCAGTCAATATCCCCAATCGGTGATCCTGTACGCGGTGTCATTGTGGATCATGCAGCCTTGAAACGTTGGGTGATCAATTGCATCTCCGATGATTGCGTTGGAGGCGCACATGATCCGCAAATAACAATTCAAGCCGTCAGGTCAAGCTGCGTTCCAGCAATTTGCGGCACTCGCTGGATAAATATGTCAGCAGTACAGATTATTCCGTCCTATGATAGAGTTTACGACAGAACCAACGATACTGTCCATCGGCTGTGACGCCTCAAAGGCCTTGATTTACCATGTTAGATTTAGTTCGATAAATCAATGTAGTATGTAACGTGGTAGTTTTGGAATCGACTGGACATCGTGGGAGGCAGCCAGCTAATGAATATGGTTGCTGAAATGACAGCAGACGCTCGGGAGGAGCTTTTGCAGCAGTTGGCGAACGTCGTCGGGCCGTGGCATGTGATGGCTGGCGACAGCGATCTTGCGGCAACATATCGCGAGGATTGGACGGACCAGTTCGAGGGAATTCCATTGGCCGTCGTGAGCCCTAAATCAACGGAAGAGGTCGCGGATACTGTTAAAACCTGTGCCAAGTTAGGCATCTCCGTGGTGCCCTCAGGCGGGCGCAGCATAACTGTCGAAGCCGGCGTGTTCTTACAGACCGCGCAAGAGGCTGCGAGCGATGCCGATCTTATATTCCCGCTGACCTTCGGAGCGCAGGGCAGTGCTATGATCGGCGGCGGGCTTTAGACCAATGCGCGCGGCTCCAACGTTGTGCGCTACGGCACAACGCGCGAGCTTGGGATCGGAATCGAGGCCGTTTTGCCCGATGGGTCAATCATCGAGGCGCTCACCAGATTGCTCAAAGATAACGCGGGCTATGACCTCAAAGACTTGCTGATCGGCGCGGAAGGTACGCTGGGCGTTATCACCGCTGCCGTTTTCAAATTGTCGCCTAAGCCGCTGGTTCGAACCACAGGATTCTTGGCGCTAGCATCGCACATCGGCTGACGCGGCCGGTGGGACGCACCTCAAAGAGCAAGGTGAAGCGGTTCTTCGAGGACTTCCAGTATCAGGCCGCATCCTAGGATAAGCCCGCCGGGGCATTGCCAAGATCGAGTGGCATCTGGATGAGTTGTGCCCCGTGTGGGCTTCATCGTCACGAACCTGCCCGTGGAGCCCGACTGGGTGGTGCGGTTCTACAACCAGCGCGGCACGGCCGAGCAGCACATCAAGGATGGCAAATACGCCTTCCGCTGGACGCGCCTGTCGTGCAATCGGTTCCGCGACAACGAGGTGCGGCTGCAGTTGCACGCGCTGGCTTACAACCTCGCCACCTTCTTGCGCTGCATCGCACTGCCCGAGGAAATATTGGGCTGGTCGCTCACCAGCCCGCGACTCAAGTTGATCAAGATTGACGCCCGCGCCATCACCGTCCAACGCCTTCGAGCGCCCCCGACCAGCGTGTGACTGCAATCCCGACCCAAACTGAACGAAAGCGGTTCAACAGGTCCGTCAGACCCGCTGAGAATTTCGCTGCCGGATCAGGATGTTGCGAGTTCGCGGCTCGATCCGCTCAGATCAAAGCGTTTGCGCGACCGCAGATGCCGCTCGGGATGAAAAGCACTTGTTCAGTGGCCAGAATTAGGTGATGTTGCTTTCAAACGGCAGACCACTTGGGGAATGTCGGCTCAAGCCCCACTGCACAGGTCATATCATGACACCGAACACTCCACAGATTTTGCGACTACTTAGCTTCACCTTTCACCGTGGTTTCTTCGTTCTTTTTTTCGTTTCGCTGTCACTTTTTGGAGTAGTATATTTCGAACCTAAAATAATTCACTCGGGCTTTGTAGAGCAGCTAACCGTCGGTGGCGGTATTTTGGAAGATGCGGATAAAAACCGCGATATTAGATTTCTTTGGTGGATGTTGTCGTGGCAAATGGCGTCTCTGATAGTAATCGCAGCACTGCTGCGGCAGAGTTACGGCATTTGGCGAGGAGTATTCTTTTCGCTACTTGCAGTGGCAGGCCTTTTGACCGTAGCACAACTTGTCTCACTCGATAGCGCGTCTTTTCAGACTCAAATTCTCTTCGGCAGCCTGCTTGCGAGTGGTGGTATCGCATTTACGTCGGACAGAGAAAACTGGTCCCAATTGTACGGCATCGGGTTTCTTGTCGCCGTCTCAGCCAGTGTTGTTGCGCAGGAGATGGCTGAGTTGAGCGCTGTAGGGGTCATTGCTGTTGCACTTCCAGCCACCATTTTCTTGATGCATGTTTCGGGGCCAGATGCGCTCCGCTGGGCAGGATCAATAAGTGCGCTGATCATGGCAGGAGTATCTGCAGCGTCGGCACCTATTCGTTGGGTCGGGCTGGAGGGGGCGCACCTGTCCATCCTTGACGGATTGCACGCACTTCTCGCTATAGTGTTGATCATCGAGGCCGTGTGGGTGTTTCGCGCAAGGCGTGAAGGCGGCTCGTTCACTGGGGTGCTCCCCCGCATTTCCACGGCATTAGCCATTGTGGTTCTGACAGGGCCAGCTATGATCCACCCAGTTATTCCGTTAGATGACTATCATTTCGGAGAAAAATTGCTAGCGGCACAAGCGTTTTATTCGGGGGCCGGATGGTTCACCGAATTTTTCTCACCTCATGGCCTGTCCAACGCAACGGGCGGTTTCGCGGCCTGGTTGCTCGGCGATCCGACGGCGAGCGGCATCTTGGTGGGGGAAAGGATTCTTCTGCTTTACGCCTGGGGGACGCTGGTAGTACTTCTGCTGTGTCGCCTCGGGCCGCTTCCGGCGCTCCTTTTTGCGCTCGTTATTCCCGAAATCCCCCATGTCATCTATCTCACGCTTAACCTCGTCCTAGGTTTGGCGATTGTGAGCCTGCGCCGTCCCTCCGTTGCGGGCGCAGGCGGCGTGGCGGTGGCTGTCTTCGGCGCGCTTTTCAACGGCGGGCTCGGAGCCGCGGCAGCCATCGTCATAGCACTTTCCGGCGTCATTCTTCACGGAAGGCGGGGCCGCTGGGATTTCATAGCCTTTTGCGCAGGTAGCATCGCATCGGGTGTAGTGATCCTCGTACTTTTCCATGAGCAGCTCCTTGGGTATTTAGCGTTCCTCACCGTGTCTTCTGCCGCCAACCTCACGATCTACGGGAATGGCAGTTTTTCTGTGATCGAGCATCACTTCGACAACTTCCTCTATGTCTTCGCGCCGGTCCTGACTCTGGCAGTAGCGGCCATTGTGGGTAGCAAGCAATGGCGCGACAGCGAGGCGCTGCCCTTCTGGCTGAAGTCTCTCTTGGTGATCGTGCCGACAACGGCACTGGCCATCATAATGAACCCCTATGCCACCGGCCGCCTCGATTTTGGAGACCGGGGCATGATCACGACTGTCGCGCTAATGGTGTTTGCGACTGTTTGGCTGTCTTCGTTTTTCAAGAGGCGCAACCCACCCTTGGTGGCCAGTTTGCTGAGCGTCCTGCTCATTGGCATCATGGCCAATCAGCGAACCAGTTTCGAGCGGCTGTCCCTTCCACCGGTGCACCTTGAACTCCGCGGCGAGATAGCGGAGGATATGCCAACGCTCGGGTGGGGCGCGGCACATGGCGCGCATCTGGCGATGCTACGTGATGTCAACGGTGTCGTGAACGCTGTTCTGGAACCTGGCGAAACATTCTTGAATCTCACCAACAGGAATGCCTTCTATTTTTACTTCGACCGTGCGAATCCGGTGCCCATCGCCAGCACCTACAACGCTGCACCCGGAGACTTTCAACGGCAGTTCACAGAAGCCAGCGAATTAAGCCTTCCGGCCCTCGCCATTCTGGCCGTGAACAATATTGAGCACGACGGCATCAGTCTGCCGCTCAGAAGCCACCACATCTTCGAATTCGTCGAGACGCACTATGTCCCGTTCGTGGTCAACGGCAACGTTTACGGTATCAGAACCGATCTGACAGAACGGCTGACAGGGCAGGGCAACCGCGAGGCCCCGGTCCTGGGCGATGCACAAACCTTCCGCACAGGCAGCTATACCGACGCAAACTGGCACAATGGCGTGGCCGTTGGCGAAAACGCGGCGGTGTGGTCCTTTGCGGTGCAGCCAAGCATGACAGGATTATTGGAGGCGGGTGACAGGCTCGCGTTTTCCGATGGTGTGAACCGTGAGGTGACCCGCGTGGAAGGTGCCAGCATACGCGTGGCCCCGCCCCTTCCCGCTCACTTCACCGATGATCCGACACCGCCCATCTTCACGGTACAAAATCGCACGTTTCCGGCCGAACTCATCTGGGCCAATGTGCTTCATCAGCAGTATCTCTGGCGCATTCCATCGTCTTGGGGGCGCTCGGTCTTGAACCTTTCGGACCAAATTGGCGGTTTGCAGCAACTCACTGATCCGGCATTTTACGGCACTGTCGCGGAACCAGGCACAACGGATGTCTTTCGGGTAACAAACAGTGATCCAATGTGGATTTACGCCCCGCCGGAACCGCTGATACCCTCCGAGGGCAGTGACATACTTTCCCTTGACGCCGAATGCGTCGGATCTGATGTGCATCCGATCGTGAGCGTCTACTGGAGAAGCCCCGACACCCCGTTTTCCGAGCGCAACATGGTCAATTTCGAAGCGAGTAATCGCAAGAACCTCGTACCGCTCGACACGACTCTGCGATGGCGGTCGTTGCCCGCCATCGCAGAGATCAGGATAGACATCGCCAATCCAAGCGCATGCGCGTTGGTGTCCCTAGGCAATGTGGCGATGCTGGAACGGTTGTGAAACGGCAACGCACGCCGTTCCCTGTCAAGGTTTGTATGCGCCGAGTGCGACAGCGAAGGTCTGCTTCAGAACGTCCCACTTGCCCTTTAGGCCCGTGATCTTGGTCGGCGTGGCTGCGTTTTCAGGATAGATGCGCTGCACCGGCACGTGGCAGATTTTCATCCCGATCTGGCCAGCGCGGACGGTCAAGTAGAACAGAAGCTCGTAACTTTCGAAGACTTGCCGGAACGGGCGCACACGCGGATCCATCAGGTAGCGTGCCGAATAGGCACGGAACCCGTTTGTGGTGTCGGTATACCAATGCCTGCCTGCGAGGCTCAGAACTGGCGCGTGAATGAACCGGTTCGCGATGGTTCGCTCTAAGGGTGTGTTCTCAGCCACCCCGCTCGGCAGGTACCGCGATCCCTGCACATAGTCGCAGCCCGCCAACAGCTTCCCAACCATGTCTGAAACGGAATCGACACCGTCCTTGCCATTGCCGTCGATCGTAACGATGCCCTCATACCCCTCCCGAAGGCACCACGCATAGGCCATGCGAAGCTGCGCGCTTAGTTTGCCCTGGCCGGTTTTCACTAGAACGGCGCGCACGCCGGCACCCGACACGAAATCGGCCTCAAGCGATCCATCCGACGACCCACCATCGGCAACGATAACGTCGACGTCGAGATTGGCGTCCCGGATACGCATCAGTTGCGCGCGGATTCGCTCGCCCTCATTGATGACTGGGATCACGAGTGCATGGGCGTGGCGCCGGTCGTCATATTTAGCCAATTCGAAGCTCGGCACGTCCCAGTCGTCTGAGAATTTGAGATTCGTTATGGACGTTTCGTTTCCGACACTTGAAGTCACGTGCCTGCCTCCTATTCATCTGGGATCTTGCGAAAAACGAAATACTTGCTGATGAGGAAATTCACCAAATATGACACGCACGCTCCGGCTACTAGGACGGCCAATGCGTGCTCCTCGCCAAAGAGTATAGCCAATATCGCGACCGTGCCCACACGTGTGCCCACCGTCGCTGTGAGCCCGAGCCCGTAGCGGAAAGCGCGTTTAATCGAGAGCTTCCGGGACGCATTTTGGAACGTCCAGAGCTCATGGGCGATGTAATTTGCTCCCGCCGCAGTCACCAAACCCAGCAAAGCTGCCATCCAAAGTGGCAGGCCAAACACCCGCGATGCGACCCAGGCCAGCGCCAGATCCAGCATGAGGCCCGCCAGGGCAACGGCAAAAAATCGCGCCGCTTCCATCAAGCCGGATTGCCAAGCAAAAGTCGCATGTCCGCCGTGGCGAACTCCAAGTTCGTCTCACGAACCAGGTCAAACAGATCGTAGATGTTGTCGATCTTGCCGCCAAGTATGGAGATGACGTGGCTCCCGGTGGGTTTCTGCTGATAGAGGATTGGACGACCGTCATCGCGTTCGTTCTTGGTCAGAACTGTTTTCACATCGAAGAGCGAGCGGTGCGGCACGGCGCGTTCAAGGCACGGCAGGTAGCGTTGGCCATCCCGGATCATGAATTGGGCCCGGCTTTCCGGAGTGGCTGATGCAAACCGCTGATAGGCCGACGGCGCGCCAGGCCGATCGGTCCAGCTATCATGGGGCGTGTAGCGGACATGCGTTAGCGAATAGAGTCCGTCGGCCGGGTAAGGCATGCAGGAGAAAAAGGGCCCGTCCATAACCGTGACGCCCAGCCCGACCAGTTCCTCGGGCGGCTCCACCAAGGCGATTTCCGCGAGTTCGTGTTTGACTTGAGCCTGCGGCAGGTTAGCCCGCTGCAAAACATCGTTGATCTGCGCGTAAGTGACATTGAACGCATATCGCGCGGTTACGGTCGTTCCATCCGACAAAGCCGCTTCGACACCGTTTCGGTGGTCGTCCAAGCCAGTAAGCTCCGTGGAATTTCGCACGTCGACTCCGACTTCGTGCAGGCGTTGGGCCAATTGCCGGCGCAGCACCGAATAGTCGAAGGCGGCTTCTGTCGCGGCAAAAACCCCTTCCACCATTTCCGGGTTAAACAGGGCGGCTTGTCCGCGCAGCGCAGGGCGGATCGGCGCGCCCATATCGCGAAACATCCGATAGAATCGCTTGGACGAAACCTTAGATCGCCGTCGGGCGATCGCATACAGCATCTGGAAGTCGCCTACCACCGCCTCGGGGAAATCGGCCACGAAACGCTGGTGGAGCAGCATAGATTTCACCGCCGTCAACGGAGACCGCGGATAATGGAACCCGGTGTGAACGCGCGCTTGGTTCACGCGCGAAGCACGATCAAGAAGTGTGTCTCCGGCCTCGACCAGAATCACTCGATCCGAAATTGACCGCAGGTAAAGTGCAAGACAACAACCGTAAAATCCGCCGCCGATGATCAGGTAGTCTGCCTTGACCTGCTTGCTCATGGCCGAGCCTGGTCGGTCGGCTGGGTCTGGCCGCTTTCTAGATCGACATTCAGTTCGGACGAGACTTGGCCAAAGAGATCAATGCGGTTGATCTCGGTCGCCACGCTATCAAACTCATCTCGCCCTCGGCGGGCCAGCAGTTGCTGTAAGCCAAGACTGAGGCCAGTGATCGAAATGCCCAGAAAAAGGGCGGTCAGGCTTAGCATGGCCGACAGCGTCAGCCAGCCAGCTGCAAGGTCATCCACCACAACCCACGCGCCCAAGACATAAATCGCGTAAACAATACCTAGTATTGTCAACAGGGCAGAATTCAGCGTCACGATCATGAGCAAAGTCGGAGCCAGGTAGGCTAACAGACGCTGCATGAGGGCAAGACGCCGTTTCCACTGCCCCGCCTCGCGCACCGACGGCATGCCGGACGCCACTTCGAAATGGCAGATCGGAATGCTTACGTCGCGCGGCAAGAAGCGCAGGACGATGTCGCGATCGGGATGGGACAGAAGGCGGTTCAGCAATGTTCGCGGCAAGGCTAAGGTCTGCAACCCGCCCGTGCCAATATTGAACCCCGCAATACGTCCGATGGCAACCAATGGCGCAACGAGGGTGCGGCTCATCCTTGCGTCCTTGCGAATGGGCAGTACGGCACACTGGTTATCTGCGGTGCGCTCGAGGATCGCTACTACGTCCAGGTGGGCAATCTCGACCGAATTTGTCAGAAGCAGGACGTCGCCGATGGCCTCGTCTGCGGCGATCGCCCGACGCTGGTAGAAGGCGGTCCTTTCCGGAACGACGATCAGGCGAATATTCTCCACCTGATGGACAAGGGGAAGAAACGCATCCCTATGAGCATCATCTGCCACCACGATTATCTCTCGGAAGCGAAAGCGCTGATCCAGCTCCTGCGCGAGCCTGCTGACGGCTTTAAACGTGGTAGGCTCCGGGTGAAGGCTGCCAAAGCATACGGACACAAGCACATCATCGCGCACAACGGGCGGGGTCAATGGAGCGCATCGAATCGTCATGCCCCCTCCCTCGCCGGCATCCCCGACAGGAGCGCATCTACGCACGAACGAAGAATTTCCAGCCCACCTTCATGCTGCTTCATCTCGATAGAAACTGCACGCGAGTATCCAGATGAGACCAGTGCCGATAAGATCGGGCCGAGTGTGGAGACATCTTTGGGCGCTGGGGCGAGCTGCGGTTCGCTGACATGCACATGACTGAGCTTCCGCGCAAAGTTGTTCACGCGGCCAGCAACCGTGTCGATCGTGCCATTGATGTGCATTGCACCCAGATCTAGGATCAGAGTGATCCCAGGATGATCGACCATGGTCACAAACGCCTCGGCCTGCTCAAGCGTCGTCAGGAAGTTCGTCCCATAAATCTCCGGATTTGACTCGATGGCGATGACGCATCCCTCCCGCACGGCCTTATCACCTAGTCGACGAAATGTGTCCGCCGCTTCCGACCAAGACTGTTCTTCGCACATGCCGTCGGGAATACGCCGCTGTGCGGGCGATCCGAAAACAAGGTTGGGGATACCGAAGCGTCCGCCAAGCTCAATTGCCCGGATCATCCCACGCTCGAGCGCGGCCCGCTCGTCAGACGAGCCCAGCAGAGAGGCCCCGGGCACGCCGAACAGCAAAGACTGCATGGAAACCAGTGATAATCCGTGCGCAGTTATCTCACCAAGAGCGGTGCGCGCCGTGGAGGCGTCGGGATTGAAGGGGTCCTTGGATGCTGAGAAAAACAGCCCGGGCGCGATCTCGAGCCCCTCTACCCCCGCGTTTTCAAGGACAGCGTATGAGTTCAGCCGGTCCTCTACGCTCCAAGCGATATTCGACACCGATGGTATCATGGGGCGTTTGTCTCGTGCGCATAGAAGTCAGTCAGTTTGTCCAACACAACCTCGGCCTCCTCGAGGTACGGCCCGTCTTTACCCCAAAGTGCGGCATGTTTAGTCCGCATGTCCTCTTTGTGGAGCCGCGCGCCGGTCTGCGGCATAGGCTTGCCCAGAAGACATTGGTGAATAGCGTCCGCCCTCAACGGAGCGACCGCCAGATGCACGTTGCTCAACTCCGCTTTTGATGCCACCTCGATATCTGACCAAAGCCGCGCGAGATCGTAGTACTGATACTCCGCCTTAGGATTGTGGAACTGCTTAGAGGACATTTCAAGCGCGTCGACCGCCGCCCCAAGCTCATGGCACCTCGGATCATTGTCGAACGCCGCGCGGTCCAACACCACCATGCCTGTAGCGGCGTTGGGGTGATAATATGCCCTGAGACTTTTGGCCTGCTCTACCGAAAGCCGGTCAAAGAGCTCCTTAAACCGCGCCTCTGTCAGCATGCTGGGCACCGGGTTGATCAGGTCAAAGATGAAATTCTTTCGCAGCCCGGGACCGAAGAGTGCCGGGAGACGCACGATGAGACTGCGCTCGAAATGACTCTCGCAAAACTCTTCAAGCATTCGGCGATGGCGGCCGTACGCGAGCGTGGTCTGAAAGTCGTCCGCATCCTCGTCGGAGCCAGAAGCGAAATCGGCCAAAACCGCGATCGAAGAGATCAGCACCAAGCACTCGGCCTGCATTTTTTTCAGGTGTTCAATGAGGGCGGCAATCGCCGCCTCGTCACGATCCGGATCGCGATTGGCGGTCACCATTGACCCAGGGGCGGCGGCGCAGACGACGGTGCCAAAAGTTTCATAGCGTATCTGGTCGATGTTCTTCGAATTGAACTGCCGCTGGAATGCTCGCTGGTGACAAAGGATCGAGCCCACGAAACCGGTATGTCCAATGATTGCGTCGGGTGGGGGCATTGCTTCATGTAATCCGTTTGCCAAGGGTTGGCTCAACCTGGCTCTGCGCAAAGCAGTACCACAAACCCGACGCTTGATCCAAGCCCCCATTTTCGTGACGGCGGCTAACGGTTTGGGCGACGGGCCGCGGTCCACGGACGTGTTCGAATCCGCCCGAAAATATCGCGGCCCTGACCGAGGCGCTTAATGCGCTGGTGGATGAATAGCCCTTAGTATTTTAGACGCTTTCTACCCTAATTTTGTGGCAAGGAGGCCGTTATGGGGAAGCCGCCGCAGTTTACGCAACGATCTCTTCATATTCAAAAGCAGATTGCATGATCTTCTCTTCAGATGAATAGTGTTTGCGGGCCGCTCCCTTGATATCTTTGACGATCTTCTCGCCAGGGCTCTTCGTTGTCTTACTCATCGTCCACTCCTCAGTGGTTACGATGAGCCAAGAACACTCTCTTATCAAATAACGCTATTTGGGCCCATTGGTACTGACGTTAGACAGCACGGTTATCGATTTTCGGGCCGGTTGGGGTAGAGGCTCCATCACGCCCATCAGCCGGTTCATAAGATGCGTCGTGCTGCGATCATTGTTGCGGAACAGGACGGCGAACCGCGTTTTTCGCTCAACCAGAGAAGCGACGTTTGCCTTGCCTTGCGCACGTTCAAAGATCATCAAATCGCCTTCCCATTCACCGAACGTCTCACGTGTCTTAACGTAGTCTGGCCGCTCATGGATTGACCGATCAGGCGGAAACACAAGGCCGCGCAGTGTACGCCTTCATCTTAGCTGACATTTCTTACGCCGGTGTGGCAAGTGGCGCGCTAGCTCGTCAGACTGTCCATCTGGACTGTAAACATAGGCGTAGATCGTCTCGTGACTGACGCGCAACGGCTGGCCATCAAACTGCAACCGGCCTGCAATCTGTTCAGGTGACCAGCCAATCTTCAGCTGCGCGATCACGTGCTGCCGCAGATCAACAAGCCAAACAAGTTTACGTCGTCGGGCGCGGCGATGCACAGCATATCTCTGCGCGTTCATTCCATAGTAGCCGTTCAGATTTGGCAGTTCCTGATCAACAAATTTGTTCCGTTTGATCTCGCGAAACACAGTTGAGCGGCGCCTGCCAATCTCAGTGGCGACCTTGCTCACAGGCACTTTCGCATTCAACATGTCTTCAATCGCGCGTCTCTCACGCAAATCTAGCTCTGTGTGGGCCATCTTCATTCTCCTTGCTTTCCAGCAAGATGGGGGATTTGTCGCAACCCAGTTTAGAATGTGCCCAAACTCAACCGAAAGTACACATAATCATAATTATGTAATATCTTTATCTGAAATCGATTCTCTCGCGCGGCTCTTAGGGTAAAGGTTTGTGTAAGCACTCAACAGAACAAGCTCGCGAAATTTGCGCAAATGGGGCTCTATGCTTTTCAAATTGTCCCCGAATATAGCCCTGAATCAGAAAAATGTTCTGACAGGGCCTGTAATCCGATCACAGCGGACTTGTCGTAAACGCCTCTATTGAAGGCGGCTGTGGTTAGACTATTTGCTCAGTGAACAAACGGAGCAGACCATGAAAAACATACTTGTAGCGACCACATTTGCCTTTGCAGCCTCAGTCGGTTCAGCGCAGTCCGAAACGCTGGATGTGGGGATGTCTGGTGGTTATTTTCCCTTCACTTTTGTCAAGCTGGACCAGTTGCAGGGGTTCGAGGTTGATTTCATCAATGCCATTGCCGCCGAGACCGGCGATGAGGTGAATTTTATCACCATGTCATTTTCGGGCCTGATCGGGGCGCTGGAAGCCGGACGCATTGATACGATTGCCAACCAGATCACGATCACGCCCGACCGCGAGGCGAAATTTGCTTTTTCGCAGCCCTATGTATTCGATGGGGCGCAGGTCGTGGTTAAAGCCGGAAACGAGGCAACCATCGCCAGCGTCGAGGACTTGAGCGGTAAAACCGTCGCTGTGAACCTTGGGTCGAATTTCGAAGAACTGCTTGGCGAATTGCCAAATGCGGACGAAATCGACATTCGCACCTATGAAAGCAACATCGCACAGGACACGGCATTGGGGCGCGTCGATGCGTTTGTGATGGACCGTGTGTCATCCGCGCAATTGATCTCCGAAAGCCCGCTGCCATTGGCTTTGGCTGGCAAGCCATTTAGCGAAATTCGCAACGCTTTGCCGTTTCGGGATGATGCAGAAGGCCAAGCGCTGCGCGACAGATTCGATGCTGCGATTGTGACGTTACGCGAGAATGGCACATTGGCTGACATCTCGGAAAAATGGTTCGGAACTGACATTACAGTAGCGGAGTAAAACTGATGCGGGCACTGGATTTCGAATACATGCTGGATCTGGTGCCCGTGCTCTTGGGCTATGTGCCGCTGACATTATTCATGGCCATCATCGGCATGTTCTTTGCGCTTATTCTGGCTTCCATTCTGGCGGTGGAACGGGTTTTCAAGATCCCTGTGTTGGATAGTTTTGTACGGCTGTTTATCAGCTTTTTTCGCGGGACGCCCCTCTTGGTGCAGCTGTTTCTGTTTTACTACGGCGTGCCGCAGGTCTTGTCGTTTTTGACGAATATCGATGGTGTGACCGCCACGATCATGGGGCTGACGCTGCATTTTTCCGCCTATATGGCCGAAAGCATTCGCGCCGCGATCCTTGGGGTGGACCGTAGTCAATGGGAAGCGGCACAGGCGGTTGGCATGACGCAGGGCCAGATGATGTATCACATTATTCTGCCTCAAGCGGCCCGCGTCGCCGCGCCCACGCTCGTTAACTACTTCATCGACATGATCAAAGGGACCTCGCTGGCCTTTACCCTTGGCGTGACGGAGGTAATGGGGGCCACCCAGAAAGAAGCCGCAGGCAGTTTCCTGTATTTCGAGGCATTCCTCGTTGTCGCGGCAATCTATTGGATCATGGTTGAGGCATTGGCCTTCTTGCAGCGCTATCTCGAGATCTATTTGAACAAGGCACACGCAAGATGACTAAACCAGCCGCTATTTCTATCAAAGGTCTCAGCAAATCCTTTGGTGCGACCCGCGTTCTTGAGGATATCAACCTGGACATCGCTGAGGGTGAACGGGTCGTTGTGATTGGCCCGTCCGGCACCGGTAAATCGACACTCCTGCGGTGTTTGAACTATCTCGATCATCCTGACAGCGGCACTATTCGCATTGGTGATCTGAGCGTTGATGCGGATAAGGCCTCGCGTGCGGATATTCTTGCGCTTCGGCGTAAAACGTCGTTTGTTTTTCAGAACTACGCCCTGTTTGCCAATAAAACCGCCCGCGAAAACATCACCCAAGCGTTGATCACCGTCAAAGGCCAACCCAAGGCCGATGCGATTGCACGCGCGGATGCGACCCTGCGCGAGACTGGATTGGCGGATAAGGCCGATGCCTATCCGGCCGCGCTTTCCGGGGGGCAGCAGCAACGTGTGGGGATCGGGCGTGCGATGGCGCTGGATGCGGATCTGATGCTTTTTGACGAACCGACCTCTGCCCTTGATCCTGAATGGGTGGGTGAGGTTCTTGATTTGATGCGGCAGGTGGCCGAGAAACGGCAAACCATGTTGATCGTCACCCATGAAATCCAATTCGCGCGCGAGATTGCGGACCGGATTATCTTTATGGACGGTGGCAAGATCGTCGAACAAGGGCCGCCAAAGCAACTGCTTGAGGCCCCGCAAGACCCCCGTACCAAAGCGTTTTTGCGCCGGGTTTCCTGAGGCTTGCCGAGTTAGACAGACAGGTATTGATCGCGGATCTCGGGATGGGCCTGAAGCTCTGACAGGCTGCCCACGAATTTCTGCGTGCCATGTTCGATGATCACCACCCCATCTGCCACAGCTTGGGCAAAATGCAGATTCTGTTCGGACAGCAACACAGTCAGACCTTCGCTTTTCAGCTGAAGGATGACGCGGGCCATCTGTTCAACAATCACGGGTGCGATGCCTTCGGAGGGCTCATCCAGGAGGATAAACGCTGGGTTGCCCATCAAGGTACGTGCAATCGTCAGCATTTGCTGCTCGCCGCCCGAGAGCGCCTTGCCAAGGTTGTTGCGCCGTTCAGCAAGGTTGGGAAACAGATCAAACACCATGGTTTCTGTCCACGTGGTGCTGCCGTCGCGGGGCGGTTGCCGGCCGACCTCGAGGTTTTCAAGAACCGTCAGTTGCGTGAAAATCCGGCGTTCTTCGGGGACATAGCCCAACCCGTCGCGGGCGACCTTGTGGCTGGGCCATCCGGTGATGTTCTGACCCTTGTAGGTGACGGTCCCGCTGCGCGGCTTCACCAGTTGCATGATTGATTTCATGGTGGTGGTTTTACCCGCCCCATTGCGCCCTAGCAGGGCAACAACAGTGCCTGCATCCACGCGAAAGTTCAGGTCATTCAGCACATGGGCTTTGCCATAGAATGAATTGACGTCTTTGACTTCAAGCATGGGCGTCCTCCTGCGCTTTGAACAGGGTGCCGCCGCCAAGGTATACTTCTTGGACCTGCGGGTTATTGCGGATTTCATCGACTGTACCATTTGCAATCAACTCGCCGCGGTTCAACACCATGATCCGGTGGGCATGGGCAAAAACCACGTCCATATCATGTTCTGTGAACAGCACACTGATGCCTCTGGCGTCCAGAATATCCGCCGTCAGCTGCATTAATGCGATGCGCTCTTGCGGTGCCATACCGGCGGTGGGTTCGTCCATCAGCAGCAGGATCGGATCATGGGCCAGCGCCACGGCCAGTTCCAACCGTTTCAAGTCGCCATACGCCAGCACGGCGCAATGGCGTTCGGCCTGATCGACCATGCCGACGGTATCAAGCAGGGCCAGCGCCTCTTCTCGGTAGAGTTTATGGGCGAAGCTGGTCAGTGAATAGAGCCGCCTGTGATGCGAGATCAGCGCCATTTGCACGTTTTCGACCACGGTCATCGACGCATAGGTCGCGGTGATCTGGAACGTACGCCCCACTCCCATGCGCCAGATTTTACGCGGCTGCAGGCCTGCGATGTTCTTGCCCAATAGCTGCACGGTGCCTGAGGATGGTTTGAGCTGCCCCATCAGCATATTGAAACAGGTACTTTTGCCCGCGCCATTGGGGCCGATCAGGGCCAGCAATTCACCTTTGGCCAGATCGAAGCTGACATTATCGACCGCTTTGATGGCCCCAAAATTGCGTGACAGGTTGCGAACAGACAGGATCGGGCTCATGTCGCGTCCTCCGGTACCTTGAGAATGCCAAAGCGCTCACCGGCCTTGCGCAGCGATCCGACGATGCCCTCGGGGCCAAGGATTACAACGAAGATGATCGACAGGCCCAGGGCGAGGCGCCAATATTCGAACCGCGTCAGGTAATCCTTGATCCCTTCAAAGAACGCGGCACCGACCCAGCCACCGGACAGGGTTTTCACTCCACCTAGAAACACCACGATCAAGGCGTCGAAACTGCGTGCGGTTTCCAGCTCATTGGGGAAAATGCTGCCCTTGGAAAAGACAAACAACCCGCCCGCAAGGCCCGCCATAATACCTGCAAAGGTAAAGGCAACCCATTGAATGCGCTTGGTGTTGATGCCCATCGCCTCGGCCTGGCGGGCGCTGTCGCGTGCGGCGCGCATGGCATAGCCAAAGGGCGCATGGGCGGCCTGACGTAACAACAAAATGCCCCCGATACACAGTACGAATGCGATGTAATAATAGACGTCATTGTCGGATGCCCAGTCAGACGGCCAGATGTTAACCAAGCCATCATCGCCACCGGTCACATCCCCCCATTGGAACGCAAGGCTCCAGAGCAGTTGACCAAAGGCGAGGGTGAGCATGGCGAAATACACACCGGTTGATCGCAGGCAGACCCAGCCGATTACGATGGCGGCCAGACCCGCGCAAATGGGGGCCAGCACCAGCGCCAGTTCCATCGGGGTGTCGGCGTAGGTCACGAATAACGCTGCCGCATAGGCTCCGCCGCCGAAAAACGCGGCATGACCAAAGCTGACCAGCCCGCCTTGACCCAACATGAAATGCAGAGATGCGGCGAAGAGGCAGAAGATCATGATGTCTGTCACCAGAACGACGGCAAAGTTGCCGCTGTAGAACGGCAACAGCCCGAGGATCAGCAACCCGGCCGCCACCAGCAAACGCATACGGTTGCCCGCGGGTTTGATGGGGCGCTCGGGTTCGCCCACTTGGCCGTGTTCGCCCGCAATTTCCTCTTTTCCCAGCAGGCCAAAGGGGCGGAACATCAACACGATGACCATCACGACGAACATAAGAACCAGAGTGGATTGCGGTGCATAGGTGACACCAAAGACGTTCAACACGGAAATGATCACCGCCGCCAGATAGGCCCCGGGCAGCGACCCCATGCCGCCAATAACCACAACCACAAAGACGGATCCCAGAATGGTGAAATCCATTAGCAGGTCAGCGCCGCCTTTGGGCAGTTGCAGCGCGCCGCCTAGACCGGCCAGCGCACAGCCCAGAAAGAATACACCGGTGAACAGCCACGCTTGGTTCACGCCAAGGGCGCTGACCATTTCGCGGTCTTGGGTGGCGGCGCGCACCAATGTGCCGACGCGGGTTTTTGTGATCAGATACCACAGGGCAATTGCCACAAACGGGGTGATCACGATTAGTGCAATGTCATATTGCGGCACCGGTTCGCCCATGATGCGGATCACACCCTTGAGGCCCGGCGCGCGCGGTCCCAGCAAATCCTGCGGGCCCCAGATCATTAGCGCGAGGTCTTGAATAACAAGGATCACACCAAAGGTGGCAACCAGCTGGAACAATTCAGGCGCGCTGTAGACAGGGCGCAATACGCAGATTTCGACGATCACACCGATCAGGCCGACGATGATGCCGGCCAGCAATATAGCTCCCCAAAAACCGACCATTCCGGGCAGCACCTGCATCAGCGAATAGCCGACATAGGCCCCCAACATATAGAACGACCCGTGGGCAAAGTTCACAACGCGGGTCACGCCAAAAATCAGCGATAGACCCGAGGCAACCATAAAAAGCGCGCCAGCATTTGCGAGCCCAGTCAGAATCTGTGCGATAAAAAGGCCCATCAGCCACCTCGATCATTTTGGGGAATAGGGTTGGTCGCTCCGGAAAGGGAAGCCTTTCCGGAGCGGTGCCAGCCGTTATTCTGCAGGGCGCAGTTTTGCGACTTCTTCGTCGGACGGCAGATAGTCCGCGCCATTCAGATAGGTCCAGTCGGTCATGACCCCTGCCCCGTCCTTCAATGCGGTTGTCCCAACAAAGGCACCCATGGTCGCCTGATTGTCGATCTCGCGGAAGGTGATGTCGCCCACGGGTGTTGCCACATCCAGCCCTTCAAACGCCATACGGATCGCGTCACCATCGGTTGATCCGGCTTTCTGAATTGCCGCCGCAACGGTTGCCGCTGTCATGTAGCCGACAAGCGACCCCAGCTTGGGCGTCTCATTGAAACGCGCCTGATAGGCATCCACAAAGATTTTGTTCGCGCCATCTTCTTCGGTGAAATCGTACCAAGGATACCCGGTGACAATCCAGCCTTCGGGTGCCTCATCGGCCAGTGGTTCCATGTATTCCGGTTCGCCCGACAGCAGACCATAAACCGTACGGCCGTCAAACAGACCACGTGTCGTTCCTTCGCGCACGAACTTGGCCAGATCGGGGCCAAAGGTCACGTTATAAATCGCATCCGGCTTGGACCGTTCCAGCGCTTGCACTTCGGCGCCTGCGTCGATCTTGAACAAGGCGGGCCATTGTTCACCCACGAATTCAACACCGGGCTTCAGTTCGGTCAGCACCTCTTTGAACGCGGCAACAGCATCTTTGCCGTAGGCATAGTTTGGCGCGATGGTTGCGTATTTCATCGCATCGGTTTTTGCGGCCTGTTCGGCCAGCATCGCGGCCTGCATATAGGTCGAGGTGCGCAGACGGAATGTCCACGGGTTGCCTTGTGACCAAGTCAGCGCGTCAGCAAGCGGTTCAGCGGCGAGATACACCCACTGCTTTTCAGCGGCGACAGATGAAATGGCCAGGCCCACATTCGACAGGATCGTGCCAGTCAGCATCACGGCCCCTTCGCTGGTCATCAGTTCCTCGGCGATTTTGATTGCCTCGCCGGGGTCGCCTTGGTCGTCGCGAAAGATAAACTCAAGCGGGCGATCCAGCACACCGCCTGCGGCGTTGATCTCTTCAAGGCCCAGTTCGATCCCCTTTTTATAAGGTTCAGCAAAGGCGGCCAGACGCTTGTAGTGGTTGATTTCGCCAACCTTGATCGGTTCGCCCGATTGGGCCAAAGCGGCAATGCCCGTCATGCTAAGGGCCGCGGCCCCGACGAGGGTTTTTAGGAATGTACTTCTCTTCATTTGGTGTCCTCTCTGGTGTGTGGGTGCCGTCTTTTGCGGCATTTTTATTTTATTAATCGTGTTGGACAAAGACCGGCGAGACGGGATCGCCCAGATCATCCGTCGCTTCGGCTTCGACCCGGTCGCGAATGCGCTTGCGATACACATTCGGCGCTTTGTCGATGGCGATGCGGATCGGTTTGCGCTTTTGCGGGCGCTGTTCTTCCTCGTGTACGGCCTCGAGGATCGCTTTGTCTTCGGCAAAGGCAATCCGGAACATCGCATCCATCTTGTCAGACGCGGCATCATCACCAATGGCGGTATTGCGCAGATGCATCCAGTGGTCGATCGTATAATCCTCGGTCACGGGGGTGACGAAATGCAGCGCAAAAATGCGCACGCCCTTGTTGCGTTGTTCCTCGGGAAGTTCAAGCGCAGCATCGGCGGATCCAAAGTCAATCACAGCAGTCGATGGCATGTGCAGATAGTAATAATGCCAGCGGTCTACGTTGCCGTCAAAACCGCCGAATTCCTTAAAAAAACCAATGGGTTCAGCATCCCTGATCCAGCGCCACGCGACGATGACCTCATCCGCGGTTTTCACATGCACCGGCACGTTTTCCGAGGCGGCATTCCCCAAGGTCGTCGGGTGAACAAAGCTGACATGCGCGGGGTCCACCAGATTTTCAGCGACGTTCAGGTAATTCGCTTTGATATGCAGCTTGTCCCCGTGGTGAAGATGCCAGCCGTCTTGCGACAGCTCCGGCATATCAAAGGCCAGCGCGGGGTCTGCTTTGTCGCTATCGCCCATCCAGACAAAAACAATGCCGTGACGCTCGAGCACGGGGTAACTGTCGACATAGGCGGATGCAGGCAAATTCGACTGCCCCGGCACGCGCACGCATTTGCCATCCGCCCCGAATGTCATCCCGTGATAGCCGCATTGAATGGTGTCGCCGATACGTTTACCCTTAGACAGCGGCAACAAGCGATGCGGGCAGCGGTCCTCTAAAGCGGCAAGGTTTCCGTCGCTGCACCGAAACATCACAAGGTTCTGCGCAAGCAGTGTCAGCGGCACAAGATCGTGGTCAAAATCCGAGGACCATCCGGCGACATACCAGGCGTTTCTGACAAAGGACACATGCGACTCCTTGTATTAACTGTCTTCATGAAGGACCAAAAACTTGTTAGCTGTCAAACAATATTTATGATCGGTTCTGTTGTGGACCCCAGATAAAAACCATGGGATGATAATGCACAACAAATACGCGATTGCAGTAAAATACTGGACGATACATTGACCAACCTGGCGGAACTACAAACCCAAACGGCCCCCTACCAGCTTGAGGATCAAGTGGGTTTCAAGCTGCGGTTGGCCAACCAGCGCCATCTTGAGATTTTCAATCGCCGTATGCCGGACATCACGCCGACCCAATTTGCGGTGCTGGCCAAGCTGCGCGACGAGGTCAAGATCAGCCAGAACCAGCTGGGTCGCCTTGTGGGTATGGATGCCGCCACGACCAAAGGTGTAGTGGACCGCCTGCGCAAAAAGGGACTGGTGCAAAGCAGCCCCTCTGCGACCGATATGCGCCGGCTTGAGATTTCATTGACCGATGCG
Source organism: Sulfitobacter marinus (assembly GCF_900116285.1). GTDB lineage: Bacteria > Pseudomonadota > Alphaproteobacteria > Rhodobacterales > Rhodobacteraceae > Sulfitobacter > Sulfitobacter marinus. The sequence continues at coordinate 133,202 of NZ_FPAJ01000006.1, forward strand.
GGTGTCGCCTTTGCGACCGATGCGGTTGAGACCGCGCTTGATATCTCGGCTGAAACTGTTGGCAACCTGACCCCGCGCGAGGTTGAGCGGTTGCTGACGTTGTTGGACAAACTTTAGACCCTATCGCAGGCCATCTTTGCCTTCGGCGTCGGTATGGGTCAGCCCGCCGACACGCGGCAAAGGCCGCCCACTGTCCGTCACGGCGACGGCGACCATGATCTCATCGGCGCGGGGCGCATCGTTCAAACGCACCTCGATCCCGTCGAAATGACTGCGCACATACGCTGCATCTTTGTGGCCTAGTGGCACGTCCAGCACCTGCCCCGGCCCGCCCATCTTTTTCGATGACGGCACAAGGGCCGCCCCTTTTTCGACGGCCACCCGCAAGGGCGCGCCTAATTTGGGATGCAGAATGGCAGCGGCATGCTCCAGCTCTCCGCCCTCGCCGACCATGGCGGCTTTGCCATAGCTTTCGGCCTGTGCTGGCTCGATCCCAAGGGCGGCCACGCATTTGTCGCCCAGCAACCCGCCCAATTCGGTACCGATATCCATCAAGGGGGTCAGGTCTTCGGTATAGGAGCCTGCAAAGGGGTTTTTGATCACTGCGACGGCCATGGCCTTGCGGGTTGCGGGCGAAATGACCTGCCCGATCTCGCGATGTGTTTCTTCGACCCAAACGGCGATTTTGCGAATTTCGGCGCTCATCTTAATCCATCCTCCCCTTTGATGTCTTGGGCGTCCAGGCCCCCTGCCCGGTTATGCACCCGTGCCCCTGTGGTCATGACCAGGATCACGGCCATCTCGTTCGCGCGCGGGCTGTCGTTCAAGCCAACTTCGATGGAATCGAAATGGCTGCGGACATAAGACGCGTCGACATGGGTGACGGGTACATCCAGCCGCACGCCAGCCGCGCCGACTTTTTTGGTGGACGGTACAATTGCTTTGGCCCCGCCCAATACATCGCGCATCGCATAGCCGCCGGGCGCGTGCCACAGCGCGCCATGCTCTAACTCTCCGCCAGTGCCGACGATGGACCCTTTGCCATAGCCTTCGACCTGTTGTGCCTCGACCCCAAGTGAGGCGAGCAGCTTTTGTGCCATCTCGACACCCAGCGGCTTAAGGTCTTCCATAAAGGGTTGGATGTCCTCAACATAAGACCCTGCATAGGGGTTTTGGATCACAGCCATCACATAGCCACGTTTCAGCGGGGTGTTGGCGCGCGGCCCACCTTCGTGAAAGATTTCCTCGATACTGGTGACCATCTTGCGGATTATGACGTCGGGCATGGGTGCGGGTCTTTCGTTAGGTGTTTCATTCTCTCGGGCAGGCCAACCGTCCGGCTTTGGCCTTGTAGGAACAGTGCAGCACCGTGGATCAGACGTGCTGCGCTCATCCCGCTGGCCGCAGTTTCACCCCGTTCAAGCGCCCTCGCAACATCTGTTTGGGAAAGCGTGCCAACATGGGTAACAACGGAGGCGGCACCTAAATCGGTATCGTCGCGGAGGCTGTTTGCGGGGCCGCGTTTGATGGCGGGGTGATCGGGCAGGTCAACGGCATTGCCCAGACGGGTCGCCGCTGCATCGGCCATGCTGGCGGATCGAGCAAGCACAGTGACCGCATCGGCTATCCCGAGGCTAAGGCTGCGCCCGCGTTGCCCACTTGTGGCGATCCCGCGAATAGGATCGGTGCTGGTGATCGCAACCGCGCCAAGGTTTTGCCCGTCAGGCGACGCAACTGCGACCTTAAACGTGGCACCATCCGTCAGGTGCAGGGCGATGTCGCCGCCGTTGTTGATATAGGCGCGGGTCAGGTCAGTTGCGTCGACCATGGCTGCCAGTATTTCCTCGGCCACGGCACCAGCAACACAGATCATTGGCGTGGTCAGCCCATCCGCGTGCGCTAGCGCTGCGCGGTACATACGGCGTGCGATTTTGCCTTTTGGTTTGGTGCTGACGGGTTGGCGCAACAGGGGAAGTTCTGCCATCAGCTCTGTCAGAACAGTTTCGAACCGCGTGTAAGCCGCGCGATAGGCAGCGTCGCGCGCGCCATCTGCACCGATGATCAGATCAATTGGGCCATGTGACAGATGCAATCTGTCTCCGGGCAAAATGGCGGCTTGGGCGTTCATCTGTCGTCCTTTGCCCAGCCATAGTTTTCGCGGGCATTCGGATCGGATTGCAGCGCCTGCTGCGCCACGCGGCGCACATCCGTGGTGACAACATCGCCGACGGGTTGGATATGTTCCATATGCCCGCCAAGCGTGCCGTAATCCTCGCGGCGCAGGGTGAATTCAATGGGGGCGACCAATGCGGGTGTGGGCACATAACCAAATGAATTCGTGGGCATATCCATCACATCTACCATGACGGTGATCCCCCCGCCGGGCCAGACATAGGCACCGGCCCCACCGCAAGATACATGGGTCAGCGATTCCTTGACGGACCGTGTCAACCGCACCGGGTTTTCCGTGACGCCCGCGCGCAGACTGCCGCCGGCACCGCCCATAAACAGCACCGAACACAGCGACGGTTCGCAGTTCTCAGCGATCCGTTCCGCAATGGTAAGCAGTTCAGGCGTAATGTCTGCCGGTTGCGGCTCAAGACCATCGTCGAGTATGAAATAAGCCCATTGCTCCCCCGTGGTCGAGATCATGAGGAGCCGCAGCCCGGGCCATGCGCGCTTGGGATCAGCGGGGCGCAGAATTGTAAGGGGGTCTTCGACATCTGTACCGCCCCAGCCCGTGCCCGGATCAGCGACCTGAAAATAGCGCCCCGGTGTGGATCGGCGCCCGTTAATGCGGATGCCCGAGGGGGTCATATCCAGGCCCTTGCCCGCCTCATGCTCGCTGAGCACGCCGGTGATGTGGTCGTCGACAACAACGACTTCGTCCACGTGGCCATGCCACTGCTTTGCGAACATCCCTATGGTCGCTGATCCACAGCCAACGCGCATCAGTTTTTCGGGTGTGCCGTTGATGATCGGGGGTTTGCCTGCCTCGACCACCATGGTCACGCCACCATCAATCGTCATCTCAACCGCGTCACGATTGCACAGACGCAGCAACGCATCGCAGGTCACGCGGCCTTCTTTCTTGGATCCGCCGGTCAGGTGTTCGACACCGCCCAAGGACAGCATTTTCGACCCGTATTCAGAGGTCATGACGTGGCCGATAGCCTCACCATCGACCCGCACCACGGCGCGTTCGTCGCCAATGTGGCGGTCGGTGTCGATCTTTACCTTGACCCCGCAATAGGAAAATATCCCCTCGGTCACAACGGTGACCATATCCACGCCTTCGACCTCTTGGCTGACAATAAAGGGGGCTGGTTTATAATCGGGATAGGTCGTGCCCGCGCCGACGGCGGTCACAAAATCGCGCCCACCTTGGATAACATCGCCATCCCAGTCTTGCGCGTTGTTGCCCTGATCCAGAAACGCGACGGCCTTGGCCCCCGATTGGATCACCGTCAGCGGATCAAGACGCACCAATTCGCCCGCATGATTGGCATAGCGGTCACAGGCACCGGATTTTCCGTCGGCGATGAAACACATCACCGGACAGGCGTCGCAGCGAATTTTGGCGGGTTTCGCGTCGCGCAGATCATCAGGCATGTCCGGCCTCCTGTAGGGCAGCACGCAGGCGCGTGGGGGTCGCGGGTGCGTGGGTCACTTTTGCGCCCGTCGCGTGGTAGATGGCGTTGAATATCGCAGGGGCCGTGGGGATCAAGACATGTTCGCCCAAGCCTTTGGCACCATAAGGGCCGTGTGCGTCTGCGATTTCCAATACCAGGGTCTCAATCGGGGGAATATCGCCAATTGTGGGGATAAGATAATCGTGCAGGTTCTCGGTACGGCCGGGGATATATTCCTCCATCAGCGCCATGCCCAGACCTTGGGCGATGCCACCGTGCACCTGTCCTTCGACCAGCAGGGGGTTGATCGCGCGGCCCACATCATGAGCGGCAATAAAGTGTAACGGTTTGCACAAGCCAAGGGCGATATCGACTTCGACCACCACCAGATGCGCGGCATAGCCAAATTGCGCATAGGGGATGCCCTGCCCGTTTTCATCCAGCGGTTTAATGGGCGGATCATAGGTTTCCTGTGCCATCAACACATAGCCATCTGCGTTCGGTTCAAGCCGTGACAGATCAAGGGTTTGCGCCTGACCCGTATCGGTCACAGTCACTTTGCCGCCTTCAAGAGTGATTTCTGCATCAGGTCCCACATTGGCTTGCTGCAATATCGCGCGCCGCAAAGCCTCGCCCGCTTTCAGGGCGGCGTTGCCTGATACAAAGGTTTGCCGCGATGCGGAGGTTTTGCCCGCGTCAGGGGTAATATCAGTATCGGCACCCAGCACCGTCACCCCGTCAATCGAAACGCCAAGCGCCTTGGCAAATATCTGCGGGATCACTGTGTTGGACCCTTGGCCAATGTCCATCGCGCCTTGGTGCAGGACGACCGTGCCGTCAGCCCGCACACCAGCCTTAATCGTCGAGGGGTTCGGAAGCGACGTATTCCCGCATCCGTACCACGCGCAGGCAATGCCGACGCCGCGTTTAAACGCGCTTTGCGTCGCATTGAATTCAGCACACTCCGCTTTGGCCAGTTCCCATGCGGGACGTAGCGCCTCAAGGCAGGGTTTGATACCCACACCCTGATCGAACACTTGTCCGCAGACCGTTGGTATATTGTCCTCCAGCGCATTTTTCAGGCGGAAGTCCAGCGGATCCATCCCCAGCTTTTCAGCGAGCAGATCAAAGGCGGTTTCCTGTGCAATCGCCGATTGCGGGACGCCAAACCCGCGAAACGCGCCGGACGGTGGGCAGTGGGTGTGCACAGCCCGGCTGCGCGCGCGGTAATCGGCAATGTGGTACGGGCCAGATGCATGAACCGGCACACGGTTCGCGACGGTCGGACCCCAACTAGCATAGGCACCGGTGTTGAAATCGCCATCAAACCGCATGCCGGACAAGGTACCATCGGCCTTGGCACCAAGCGTGATATTAATCTCTGCGGGGTGGCGTTTGGTGGTCGATTGCATCGTCTCGTTCCGGGAATAGGTCATGCGCACGGGCCTGCCGGTTTTCAGCGTGGCCAAGGCGATAAAGGGCTGCAAGGACACGTCAATCTTGGAACCGAACCCGCCCCCAACCGCTGTAGGAACGATACGGATATCGGCCATCGGCATGTCCAGTACCGCGGCCAGCGTATCACGGTCCATCCCCGGTGCTTGGGTGCAGGCGTGGACATGCAGGCGGCCATCAACCATCTCTGCAAACCCTGCCTCGGGTTCGATATAGCCATGTTCGACAAAGCTGGTTTTATAGGACGCTTCGATGGTGACATCCGCCGCCCCGAGCGCCGAATCCGCATCGCCGCATTGCACGAAACCGCCGCACATGATGTTGCCTTTGCGGTCCTCAAATAGCAGCGGGGCATCGGGGGCGATGGCGTCCTCAATGTCGGACAGTGTGGTTTGCGGGGTCCATTCGACCGGAAAGCCCCCCAAGTCCAGCGTCGCCATCGCATCCGCATCACCCACAACACATGCAATCGCCTCGCCGCGGAAACGAACGTGGTTCACGGCAAAGACGGGTTGATCGATAAATCCGGGAATAACGCCAAAAGCGTTCAGGCCGGGCACGTCTTTTGCGGTAAGAATAGCCTCTATACCAGGGTGATTGGCCTGCCATCCCGCAATATCGCCAAGGGTAAAGCTGGCCGAAGGATAGGGCGATCGGATCACACGGGCGAGCAGCGCACCAGCGGGGGCAACATCATCGCCGAAACGCTCGGTGCCGGTCACCTTGGCCAGCCCATCAAAACGGCGCGCATTATGACCAAGCTCGATGGGCGCTAGAACCAGCTGATCGGCGGCATGGGCCCCCACGACGGCATCAATAATCTTGCGATAGCCCGTGCAGCGACACAAGACACCGCCAAGCGCATCTTGGACCTGGGCTGCATCGGGGCGCGGCGCGTTGCGAAGCAAAGCTACGGCAGACACCATCATGCCCGGCGTGCAAATCCCGCATTGGGCGGCTTGGTGGTGTTGAAAGCTTTCGATTAACGCTTGAGCATCTGGATCGGCTTTGACCAGCCCGGCAAGGGTTTCGACTTTGCGCCCCGTCGCCTGTTGTGTGGCCATCAAGCAGGCGCAAACCGGTGCGCCATCTACCAATACCGTGCAGGCCCCGCAATCGCCCGCATTGCACCCGATCTTGACATCTTTGCGGTCCAGCCGTTCGCGTAACGAATGGGAAAGCCGTTCGCCGGCGGTCGGATCAACTTGGACGATTTCACCGTTCAATGTGAATGACGTGGCCATCGTGGCTGCGGACTTATCCATTATGCATCCCCCTCTAAGGCGAGGGTAACAGCGCGTTGAATGACCTGTGTTGCCGCTGTTTGCCGATACTCAGCAGTGGCGCGCACGTCGGAAATCGGCGCAAGGCCAGTGATCAAATCATCGGTGATCGCATTGGTCAGTCCCTTAGTTGGCAGGCCTCGCAATGCAGTTTCCAGCGCGGTCAATCGTTGCGCCACGGGGGACGCTGCGCCGATGGCGATGCGGATGTCAGTGAGGGTATCATCCTTAACCTGCAGCAGCACGGCCACCATGCAGATCGAGATGACCAGATATTTGCGCGCACCCAGTTTGACAAAAGCGCCCTTTGACCCGTCTGGCAGGTCGGGAATATGAATGGCCGTCAGGATTTCATCTGCGGCACGGTCGGTTTTGCGTACCCCTTGCAGGAAATCACATAACGCAATCTCGCGCACGCCTTGGCCCGAGGTCAGCTCGACCGAGGCGTTCAATGTCAGCAAGGGCGGCACACCATCGGCAGCGGGGGACGCGTTGCACAGATTGCCCGCAATTGTGCCGGTGTTTTGGATCTGGATTGATCCAACCTCGCGCGCGGCCAGTTTCAGCCCGTCAAAGGCAGGGGGCAAATTGGCATTAATGATATCGGTCCATGTGGTTGCTGCGCCGATGCGCCAACCGCGATCTGTTTGGGTCACGCCGTGCAGATCGACCAGCCGAGAGATGTCAATGAGCGTACCATCAAAGGGGCGGTCACCTTGGGAAGGGAACCAATCAGTGCCGCCCGCAATCACCGACGCAGGCCCTGCCGCCAAAGCCGTCAGCGCATCCTCAAGCGTGGTTGCGGTGATATAGCTCATGGGGGCGTGCTCCTATCTGCCAAAAAACTTGTTGGTGTACTAATAAGAATTCGATGCAGCGGATTCTGTCAAATTAATTCGCCTGCGCGTCAGCTCACAAATGCCTTTTCGACCACAAAAGTGGCGGGGCGGTTGTTTGCGCCCTCTTCAAGGCCGAACCCTTCGAGCGCAGGCTTTGTATCGGCAAGCATTTCCATCGACCCGCAGATCATCCCGCGGTCAGTTTCGGGGTTGATGGGTGGCACGCCCAAGTCGGTGAAAATTTTGCCCGAGGCCATCAGATCAGTCTGCCGTCCCATACGCGGCCAATCCTCACGCGTCAGCGTGTCGTATAGGGTCAGCTGTTGGGCAAACTCGCCAATTAACGGGTTCGCCTTAAGGCTTTCGACCAGTTCGCGCGAATAGGTTAACTCGCCCGCGGTCCGGCAGGTGTGGCACAAAATCAGGTCATCGAATTTTTCGTATGTTTCCGGATCGCGAATGATCGATGCGAAAGGCGCGACCCCTGTGCCCGTGGCGAACATCCACAGCCGCTTGCCTGGCAAGAGCGCGTCGTTCACCAATGTTCCCGTAGGCTTGCGCCGCATTAGAACCGTATCGCCCACCTGTAGTTTCTGCAGGTGTTCGGTCAGCGGGCCGTCGGGTACCTTGATTGAATAAAACTCGACCTCGTCGTCCCACGAGGGGGATGCGATGGAATAGGCCCTGAATACCGGCTTTTCCGCATTGGGCAGGCCGATCATCACAAACTCACCCGACCGAAAACGAAAGCTATCCGGGCGCGTAATACGAAAACGGAACAGGCTGTCTGTATAATGTTCCACCTGTGTTACGGTCTGGGCATAGACACCCGCAGGTATCGGGAACGGGGTGTCGAGTGTTGCTGAAATCTCCATCGGGTCATCCTTGTCACCTTTCCTCATATTGTTTGTATACATATAAATATCTGTCAAGCCTTTCGTCTTGATCGGTCTGATTTTTCTGTTAGCGTTCAAATGAAACGTAGCTGCTTGAAAGGCGATCCCATGTCAGACACCCCCGCAAAGCTTGTGATCCGCAACATCGGCATGATCCTGTCTGGCAAGATGGAGGAGCCTATTTTGGACGGCGATTGTCTGATCGCGATTGATGGCAAAATCACCGCGTGTGGCAAGGAAAAGGATTTGGATTGCGAGGGGGCCACGACCGAGGTCGACGCTCATGGTGCCACGCTTGCCCCCGGCTTGATCGACAGCCATGTGCATCCGGTTGTCGGCGATTATACCCCGCGTCAGCAACAGCTTGGATGGATTGATTCGACCTTGCACGGTGGTGTGACGACGCTGATTTCGGCGGGCGAAGTCCACATGCCCGGGCGGCCCAACGATCCTGTTGGCACCGTCGCGATGGCGATTGCCGCGCAGCGCTGGTACGAAAATTTCCGCCCGTCCGGCGTCAAGGTGCACGCTGGGGCACCCTTGTTGCAACAAGGGTTAGAGGAGCAGCATTTCAAACAAATGGGCGAAGCGGGTGTGACGCTGATCGGAGAGGTTGGCCTAGGTACGGTCAAAGATGGCAAGACGGCCAATGAAATGGTCGGCTGGGCACGCAAATACGGGATGCAAAGCACGATACACACGGGCGGTCCGTCGATCCCCGGTTCGGGTTTGATCGATGCGGATATGGTGCTGGAAACCGGGACCGATGTGGTGGGCCATATCAATGGCGGACATACCGCCCTGCCCGATGACCAGATCATTTGCATCTGCGAAGGCTGCCAAGCCGCGCTTGAGATTGTGCATAACGGTAACGAACGTGCGGCATTGCTGACGCTGAATACGGCGCGCGAATTGGGCAAGCTGGATCAGCTGATATTAGGCACGGACGGTCCTGCAGGCTCTGGCGTGCAGCCGCTTGGCATCATGCGGATGGTTGCGTTGCTGTCGTCACTGGGCGACGTGCCTGCTGAAATTGCGTTCTGCTTTGGCAGTGGCAACACGGCGCGGCAACGGAAATTAGATACCGGCTTGATCGAGGTTGGCAAATGCGCGGATTTCGTCGTGATGGATCAGGCGCAGCACGCGCCGGGTAAGAACCTGCTGGAATCGGTGCAATTGGGAAACCTGCCAGGCGTCGGGATGACCGTGATTGACGGTGTCGTGCGCAGCATGCGCAGCCGGAACACCCCGCCGGCAACCCGTTTGCCCGAGTTGGTGAAAGGAGCCGTTGGGGCCTAACCGCCCTTAGCTGGCCCCCAACAACCGCATCGCATTTTCCTTAAGGATCAGCGGGCGTACCTCGTCCTTGATTGCGATTTTCTCGAAATCATTCAGCCAGCGTTCGGGGGAGATCATCGGCCAGTCCGACCCGAACAGCATCTTTTTCTTGAGGATCGAATTGGCATAGCGCACCAGAATGTCGGGGAAATATTTCGGCGACCAACCGGACATGTCGATATAAACGTTGGGTTTGTGCTGCGCGACCGACAGCGCCTCTTCCTGCCAAGGAAAGCTGGGATGCGCGAGAATGATTTTCAGGTCGGGGAAATCAACCGCAACATCGTCCATATACATCGGGTTGGAATATTTCAGCCGCATACCGTTACCGCCCGGCATGCCTGATCCGACGCCGGTTTGTCCGGTGTGAAACAGCGCGATGCCACCCTCTTCGGCGATGGCCTCGTACAATGGGTATGCGATGCGGTCATTGGGGAAAAACCCCTGCATCGTGGGGTGAAATTTGAATCCTTTGATGCCGAACTCTTTGATCAGGCGCCGTGCCTCGCGGACGCCCATCTTGCCCTTCCATGGGTCGATCGACGCAAAGGGGATCAGGACATCGTCGTTTTCAGCGGCAATCGCTGCGACCTCTTCGTTCTTATAGCGGCGGTATCCGGTTTCACGCTCTGCATCGACGGGAAAGATCACTGCCGCGATGTTTTGTTCGCGGTAATGGGCAGCGGTTTCCTGAACCGTGGGCGGATGCTTCCAAGGGGCACCGAAGTAACTGGCCATGGTTGACTGCAAATCGTCATAGCCATCGTCAGAGTGACAACCACAGGGTTCTTCGGCGTGCGTGTGAAAATCGATGGCACGAATTTTGTCAAAGTCGATCATTAAGGTCGCTCCCTGCTTAGGCTTTGCGCAACTTTGGTACAAAATATATTGCTATTCAATAGAACAATTGTTCTATTCACCTAAATTGAATGTCCCAAGGATAATGCCCCCATGACCAAAGCCGCTGCCAATCCCGATGTTCTGAATGTTGACATGCAAGGTAATATCGCGGTGCTGACCATGACGCGCCCGGACAAGCGCAATGCGATGAACGATGACTTGCTTGGCGCGCTCAAGGCCTTTTTCATGGATCCGCCTAAGGATGCCCGCGCCGTCGTGCTGACCGGAACCGCCGGGCATTATTGTTCCGGGCTGGACCTTAGCGAACATGTCAAACGATCCACCGAGGAAACGCTGTATCATTCGCGAAGCTGGCATGCGGTGATGGACATGATCCAGTTTGGCGGTTTGCCGGTGGTGTCGGCGATCTTTGGCGCGGCCATTGGCGGCGGGCTGGAACTTGCGACATCCACCCATGTGCGCATCGCCGAGCCGTCTACGATCTTTCAGCTTCCCGAAGGGCGTCGCGGGATATTTGTGGGGGGTGGTGCCACCGTTCGTGTGGGCCGTATCCTTGGTTCCGACCGGATGACCGAAATGATGCTAACCGGCCGCAAGTTCAACGCCGAAGAGGGCGTGCAGCTGGGGCTGGCACATTACGCAGTGGGCGAAGGTGGAGCATTGGCGCTGGCCATGGAATTGGCTGGCAAAATCGCGCGCAATGCGCCGATGTCTAATTACATGATGATCAACTCGATCAGCCGGATCGACGATATGTCAAAGGCAGATGGGCTGTATGTCGAAAGCCTGAGCGCGGCGGTATCGCAGTCAGGTCCCGACGCTGACGAAGGCTTGCGCGCGTTCTTGGAAAAGCGGGCCCCTAAGTTTCGCTAGCAGACTGGCAGAATGCGGATCAGCCTTCGACCAGTTTTAACAATATCGTATGTAGACTTGCGCGTTCAGCCGGGCTGATATTGGCGAATATGCGGTCTTCATGGGCTATAATTGCCGCGCGCACCCGTTCATGCAACTGATGCCCTTTCAAGGTCGCGCGCAATGCATAGGCCCGGCGATCTGTTGCCGCACGCGTGCGGCGGATCAAATCAAGCCCTTCCAATTCGTCCACGATAACCACCATTCCAGACCGTTCGATCGATAGGGCGGCGGCCACATCACTTTGGTTTATGTCGGGGTTGCCAATGACCACGGACAGCACCGACATGCTGCGCTGGCTTAGGTCGAATCCCAGCAGTACGTCGCGCAGATCCCGTTGGATGGTGACCCAGCTGCGTTTGATCAGATAGCCGGTAAAATCAGGCAGCGCACTGTTACTGATGGGGCTGGAGACAGGGCCGTCTTGAGCCGTGCCTGTCGGCGTCTGCGCTGGTTTGGTCATTATGTGCCCCATTATGTTCTGACACCGAACAGTAGTCTCAACCAATGATTTTTTGCAAGGCTGATGCGGGTGCCTGATATATACACTGTCGCGCCCTGCTTGAGGGCAATGATGCCCGGCTAAACCGGCTGGTGTAAATATCGCTGTGTGCCATTGATTAACAGTGCAAGGTGAAATTCCCCTCGTGACGTAATGAAGGACTTTCTTTCTGGGGGCAGGCATGTTCAGTTTTCGCAAGTATTGCGCAGATCAAGCCGTGGCACAGGGGAAGACACGTCAAACCCTGTCAAATGTCAGTTTGCGGAACTTCGTTCCGTTATGCGGTATTGGCAGATTGGATTTTAAGGCTTAGGCTACGCAAATCAGAGTCGCGCACAATCGTGGAGGAGTGTGCGCAAGGCTTGTTCAGGGAGGGGAATATATGGCCGAGAGATCGGAAGGACTGCCAATGCGGGGTGGCCGTTTATGACGGGCATGACGATGGAAGAAGCCATTCGCCATGTCGTTGCCACCAACCCTACTTTTGAGGTTGCAGAGGCAGATGTGGGGGGTGTCACATATCGCACCTTCAAGAATATTCCGGGCACTGTTGCGGCACTGATCCCCGCCAGCCGCGCACAACACGACAATGGTGCCGCCGAATTTCTGGTCTATCAGGATGAACGCTGGACCTATGATGAATTCTGCGCGCAGGTGCACCGCATATCCCACGCAATGCGCGACAAACTAGGCATTCAAAAAGGCGACCGTGTTGGCATTGCCATGCGCAATTACCCCGAGCTTTTGATGCTAACGCTGGCCGCCGCATCCGCGGGCGCGGTGGTGGTGTTCGTCAACGCGTGGTGGACCACCGAAGAGCTGGATTATGCCCTGCAAGACAGCGGCGCGAAAACGATCTTTGCCGATGGCCCACGATTTGAGCGTATGCTGCCACTGCAAGACCGTCTTGGCCTGCGTCTGATCGGCGTGCGGGATGGCGAGGGGATGACCGACCACGCGCTGGCCGCTCTTGCGGCTGATATGCCCGACGCGCCAGTCGAAGGTATTACACTTGATACCGATGATGACTTTGCGGTCATGTATTCCTCGGGCAGTACCGGTAAACCCAAGGGTGTCGTGCAGACCCATCGCGGTGCCGTGAGCGCGGTGTTCAGCTGGCTTATTCAGGCGGTCGCGGCCCCATTGGTTAATCCACCACAGCCCGGCGATCCTGAACCGCCGCGCCCTTCGGGGTTGGTGGTCACACCGCTGTTTCACGTCACTGCGACGCATCCCTTGTTCCTGCTTAGCTTACCTGCGGGGGCCAAAATATCGCTTCTGCATAAATGGGATGCCGAGGAGGCGGTGCGCGTGATCAACCGCGAAAAAGTCACGCGGTTTCTGGGGGTTCCGACCCAATCCGCTGATCTGCTTGAGGCTGCGAAACGGATGGGGGAAACCTTGCCCACGCTGACATGGCTGGGTGCAGGTGGCGCAAAACGCCCCGCCGCGCAAGTCGCGCAGTTGCAGGGCCAATTCCCTGCGGCCGAGATTGCCACCGGCTGGGGGATGACCGAAACCAACGCGCTAGGCATCGGCATGGTCGGTGAGGAGTATAACAATCGTCCCAATGCTGCCGGCAAGCTGCATCCCCCGCTGCAAGACGTGCGGTTTTTGGACGATAACGGCAATGACGTGCCCATAGGCCAATTGGGCGAAATTACCGTCAAAAGCCCTGCCAACATGCGGTGTTATCTGAACAAGCCCGAAGCGACCGCCGAGACAATGCAAGACGGTTGGCTGCGCACCGGTGATCTGGGCGTGATCGACGAAGATGGGTTCATCACCATTCTGGATCGCAAGAAGAACATCATCATTCGCGGCGGCGAAAACATTGCTTGTCTGGATGTAGAAGGGGCGCTGCACACGCATCCCGACGTGATCGAAGCCTGCGCCTTTTCCATACCAGATGAACGTCTGGGCGAAGTTGTAGGTGCCGCAGTACAGACCCGCAGCGGTAAGGCTTTTACCCCCGCTGAGATGGCCGCACATTTGGATGGCCATATTGCGAAATTCAAAATCCCCGAACAATTGTGGTGCCAAGACGGGCCGTTAACCCGTGGTGCCACCGACAAAATTGACCGCCGTGCGATCCGCGCCGCGTGTCTGGAACTTTAGGACCCTAGGGCCTTTGCTGAAAGGAAGACAGATGAACCACCCCACAGACGAAGAAATCGGTGCCTATATCGGCGCTGCCGGTAAAGCCGCATGGGAGGTTCCGGACCTATCTGCGGGCACCAAACTGCGCGAGATTAAATCCGTCGGTATCATTGGCGCTGGCACGATGGGGGGCGGCATCGCGATGAACTTTGCCACAGCTGGCATTCCTGTGACCATCGTTGAAACAACCCAAGAGGCGCTGGATCGCGGGCTCAAGGTCGTGCGCGGCAATTATCAGCGCAGCAGTGACAAGGGGCGTTTCCCCCAAGACGAAGTCGAAGCGCGGATGGGTCGTTTTAACGGTCAGCTTGAGATTTCTGCCCTTGCTGATTGCGATCTGGTGATCGAAGCGGTGTTCGAAAACATGGAGCTGAAACGCAAGATTTTCACCGAGCTTGACCGCGTGATGAAGCCGGGTGCCATTCTGGCGACCAACACATCGGCGCTGAACATCGACGAAATCGCCGCAATGACCAAACGCCCCGAAGACGTGATCGGTCTGCACTTCTTCTCTCCCGCCAACGTGATGAAGCTGCTGGAAATCGTCCGTGCGAAACATACCGCTGATGACGTTGTCGCGACATCGATGGACCTTGCGAAGAAGATCAACAAGATAGCGGCACTGGTTGGCGTCTGCCCCGGCTTCGTTGGCAACCGCATCCTGTTTGCTCGCCAAATTCAGGCGAACAAACTGCTGGCCAAGGGGCTGATGCCTTGGGATGTCGATGCTGCGCTGAATGCGTTCGGATTCAAAATGGGTCCGTTCCAGATGTCCGACCTTGCCGGTTTGGATATCGGTTGGTCCAAAGGGGCCAAAACCGAAAACCCGATCCGGGATGCGCTGTGCGAGATGGACCGTCGTGGCCAGAAAACCAAAGCCGGTTTTTATGACTATGACGAAGCTCGCCGCCCGATCCCATCGGATGTGGTTGCAGACGTAATCAAAGACATCACCGGTGCCGAGGCATCTTCGATGTCCGCGGATGAAATCATCGAAATCTGCATTTATCCGATGATCAACGAGGCCGTCAAAATCCTCGAGGAAAACAAGGCGCAGCGCCCGTCGGACATCGATGTGGTCTGGCTGAACGGCTATGGCTGGCCCGCAGACAAGGGCGGCCCGATGTTCTATGGCGACATGGTTGGCGCGCAGGCCGTGCTGGACGTGATGGAACGTTTGGGCGCAGAAGACCCGGCCTTTGCCCCCGCGCAACTGCTGCGTGATCTGGCGAAAAACGGCGGAAAATTTACCGAGATTGATACCGGAGGGCTGAAAACATGAGCTATGAATTCATCAAGACCGAGAAAAAGGGTCATATCCTGATCGTCACCATGAACCGGCCCGAAGTGTACAACGCCGTTCACGCTGAAATGCATCAGGAAATGAGCGATTGCTGGGATGCATTCGCCGCCGATCAAGATCTTTGGGTCGCCGTGCTGACAGGTGCGGGCGACAAAGCGTTCACTGCGGGCAATGACCTCAAGGCGACGGCATCGGGCGGGTCCAAAAAGACTTTGGCCCCTACTGGGTTTGCCGGCCTGTCCTCGCGCTTTGATCTGGAAAAGCCGATCATCGCGGCTGTAAACGGGTTCGCCATGGGCGGTGGTTTTGAAACTGCGCTGTCCTGCGACATTATCCTAGCCGCTGATACCGCGAAATTCGCCCTGCCCGAAGTTAAAGTTGGCTTTTTCGCCTCGGCCTCGGGCGTGCAGCGTTTGTCGCGCTATATCGGGCGCCTTGCCGCGCAGGAACTGATGCTGACGGGCCGCACGATTGATGCCGCCGAAGCGCTCAAACTTGGTTGCTGCAACGAAGTGCTCCCAGCAGATCAGCTGATGACCCGCGCGATGGAGCTGGCGGAGCAGCTATGCTCTGTCTCGCCGTCGTCCGTCAAAGCGACCAAGCGTATTCTGAACAGCATGAATGTGGCCGAAGGCCTGCCCGAAAGCCTGGAATACAGCCGCGTCGTTCAGGGCGATCTGGCCCAAACGGAAGACTTTAAAGAAGGTGTGCAAGCCTTTGTCGAGAAACGCAAACCCAACTGGGTCAATAAATAATAGCCGAAATTAACAGCCGGGAGGCACCGAATGTCACATAACGAAGCAATGGCCGGAATGAACAATCTGGAAATGTCCGAGAAAGCCAAGCCACTTTTGGCTGCCGTGATCAAACATATCCGCGAAAACGTCGATCCCATTACAGATGAATATTTCCGCCTTGGTGAAGGTCGCGCCGATCGCTGGTCCCATGCGCCGGGCCAGTTGGAGCTGTTGGAAACGGCCAAAAAGAAAGCGCGTGAAAACGGGCTGTGGAACTTCTTTTTGCCCAATGCAGAAACTGGCGAAGGTCTGTCGAACCTTGATTACGCTTACATCGCGGCCGAGCTTGGCAAAAGCCCGCTGGCGTCTGAAACGCTGAACTGCTCCGCGCCTGATACCGGCAACATGGAAGTGTTGGAACGCATTGGTACGCAAGAACAGAAAGACACGTGGCTCAAGCCGCTACTTGCCGGTGAAATCCGGTCGGCGTTTGCGATGACCGAACCTGATATGGCGTCCTCGGATGCGAAAAACATCTCAACCTCGGCAGTGCTTGAAAACGGCGAATGGGTCATCAACGGCGAGAAATATTATATCTCGGGTGCCGGCGATCCACGTTGCAAGATCATGATTACTATGGTGAAAACATCGCCCGACGCTGAACCATTCCGTCAGCAGTCGCAAATTCTGGTGCCCATCGACACCCCCGGTGTCGAAATCATTGGCCCCATGCACGTGTTTGGTCACGACGACGCGCCACACGGCCACATGCACATCAAATTCACCAACGTGCGCGTACCAGAAAGCAACATCCTGTGGGGCGAGGGCAAAGGTTTTGAAATCTCTCAAGTCCGTCTTGGACCTGGCCGTATTCACCACTGCATGCGCTCTATCGGGGCGGCGGAAAAGGCGTTGGATCTGATGATCGAACGCGGTCTGAGCCGTGAAGCTTTTGGTAAAAAGATCATCGACCTGGGTAAGAACATGGAAACCATTTCACGTGCCAAGATCGAGATCGAAGCCATGCGTTTGATGGTTCTTAAGGCCGCCAAGGCGATGGACGTTCTAGGTAACAAAGAAGCCCGCATCTGGGTCAGCATGATCAAGGCGATGGTGCCAGAAAAAGTCTGCAACATCATCGACCAAGCCATGCAAGTGCATGGCGCCACCGGTATTTCGCAATGGTCGCCGCTGTCTGGCATGTACACGTCGCAGCGCACCCTGCGCTATGCGGATGGCCCTGATGAGGTGCACCACCACGTTATCGCCCGCGCCGAGGTCAAGGATTACCAGGAATCCAACCTGCGCACATCCCGCGCCCGCGAGGAAATCGCGACTGGCCGGACACGGGGTGGCGTATGACCCTGTTTGATCTCACCGGAAAGGTGGCGCTGTTAACGGGTGCCTCCAAAGGCATGGGGCTGGCGATGGCCACGGCCCTTGCCGAACATGGCGCGACCGTGGTGATTTCCGCACGCAAGCAGGATCAGCTTGATGCAGCTGCGGCCGAGATTAATGCGCTTGGCAAAGGCAAGGCCTATGGCGTGGCCTGCAACGTCGGCTACAAGGATCAGCTGCAAGCGTTGGTCGATAAAACCCATGAGCTGGCTGGCAAAATCGACATCGTGATCGGCAATGCGGGGGTGAACCCGTATTACGGTCCGACGTCGGAAATTCCTGATGATGCCTACCAGAAAACCATGAACGCAAATGTTCAGTCGAACCTGTGGTTAGCGCAGATGGTCGCCCCCGACATGATCGAAAAAGGCGCAGGCTCCATGGCGTTCACATCGTCTATCGGTGCGTTCAAACCGTCTGTGATGTTGGGCACCTATGGCATGTCCAAACTGGCGTTGATTGGCCTTGTGCGGAACCTCGCAGCGGAATTTGGCCCCAAAGGTATTCGTTTTAATGCGATCTGTCCCGGGTTGATCAAAACCGAATTCGCGCGCGAACTGTGGGACAACCCCGAGGTCGAGAACCGCATCAAAAACGAGATCCCGCTGCGCCGCCTAGGCGAGGCCGAGGATTTCGCGGGTCTTGCTGTTTTCCTGGCCTCTGATGCCAGCCGCTACATGACCGGTCAGGCGCTGACCGTGTGTGGCGGGTCAAACATGTGGACGTGAGGGGCTGATATGGAACTGAAGGATAAAATTGTCGTCGTCACCGGTGCCGCAAGTGGTATCGGAAAGGCCATGGCCATTCGTTTCGCCGCTGAAGGTGCCAAAAAGGTTGTTTGCGTTGATCTGAACAAAGACGGCGCGAAAGAGGTGGCAGACAGCATCGGTGGCGTGGCATTTGGCGTCAACGTCGGCGTCGAGCAAGAGATCGTTGACATGATCGAAGCCGTCGAGGCTGATATCGGCCCGATTGATTTGTTCTGCTCTAACGCGGGCATTTTGACGGCTGGCGGCATGGAAGTTTCCAACGATGATTGGCAGCGTATTTGGGATATCAACGTGATGTCCCATGTCTGGGCCGCGCGTCATCTGGTGCCACGTATGACCGAACGGGGCGGTGGTTATCTGCTGAACACCGCGTCGGCGGCGGGCCTGCTGAACCAAGTCGGTTGCGCGCCATATGGTGTGACCAAACACGCGGCTGTTGCTTTGGCCGAATGGCTGGCGATGACCCATGGTGATGACGGGATCAAGGTTTCGGTATTGTGCCCACAGGCCGTACGCAGTGAAATGACCCGCGGTCACGAGGAATCTGTGGCGGCACTGGACGGTATGTTAGAGCCTGAACCTGTTGCAGAAGCCTGCGTCGAGACGATCAGGAATGAAACGTTCCTTGTCCTGCCGCACCCGCAGGTGTTGGATTACATGCGCAAGAAAACCGACAACTATGATCGCTGGATTGGTGGCATGCGCAAACTGAACCGTCAGTTTGGTGACATCCGCAATCCCAAGAAAGCATCGTCATGATTGGGTATACAACCGTCGGCACAACCGACATGGAACGCGCCAAAAAGTTCTATTGCGATCTGTTTGAGAGAAAGGGTGCCAAGGTGCTGGTGGATGCCGGCCGCATCGCGATGGTTGGTACCGGTCGCGGTACACCGATGATCGCCGTTTGTGAACCATATAACAAAGAGGCCCCTAGCCCCGGCAACGGTGTGATGGTCGCCTTTACCGCAGAGACCAAGCCCGAGGTTGACGAAATCTATGCGCGCGCGATTGAACTGGGGGCAACCTGTGACGGCCCTCCGGGACAGCGGGTGCCGGACCGTTTTTACGGTGCATATGTCCGCGACCATGACGGCAATAAAATCTGCTTTTTCAAGTTTGCGTAAGGCGAACCAACTGCCGTCCGCATCACGCGGGCGGCAGATTATAGACCCTGCGCGCAGTTCCAGAAAACAGCGCGGTCTTCTCGGCTTCGGTTAGATGGGCCGACATCTTCTTGAACGCATTCCAGATCACCGGATAGCTGACAGCAGTACGGTCTACGGGAAAGTTGCTTTCGAACATGCAACGGCTTGGCCCGAACACCTCTAACATATGCGCATACCACTTGCCCTGCACCTCGGCGATCTCGTCTGAGGATGGCGGCAGATCGCGGTGCATAAAGCCATACCCATTGTCGGGCATGCAAAGCCCGCCCAGCTTGGCCATCACGTTGGGGCATTCGGCCAGCTCGGCCATGTGATCCTTCCATACCTCGAAAATCTCGTCATGTTTGCCCTTGAACCGGCCAACACCCAAAGGCGTGCCAAAATGGTCAAGGATTAGCGTCGTGCCGGGAACCGCACGGGCCAGATCAAGGAATTCCTGATGCTGATGGTGATAATGCCAGCTGTCCAACGTAAGGCCGCGTTCACCCAAGATCGCCGCACCGCGTCTGAAATCAGGGTCGCCATATTGGTTCGGCACACCGCGCCCCGGAATGGCTAGGGTTGCAGGTTCAGGGTCACGCGCACCGGAATTTCGAATGCCTTTGAATAGGCCCTGTCCCGCTTCGGTGTGGGCATCCAGTGCTTCGTGTAGTAGCGCGGGGTCGAGCACGAGTTCGGCCTGCCCGATGATGCCTGCAATCTTGGCCTGTCCCGCGCTGGCGGTCGCTGCCATCCGCACGACTTCACGCGTTTCGGCGACAGATTGCAGATGTGCGGGCGCGTCCAAATCCCAGTAGGATCGACACTCGATATACATGGTCTGAACGACGTTGTGCCCTGATCCCGTGTCACGCCACAGCGCGTCCATCTCGTAGACTGCGGGGTTTTCGGCTGTGCCGTGTCGCCAAAGATGATGATGCGGATCGACGATTTCGCGGGTGGGGTCGATGATCTCTTCATCCACCAAGCCTAGCCAATCGTCACGCAGTTCAATACCGGGGCGCCATCCCGGATAGCGGCCACCGGTCTCGGTCATGCGGAAGGGTCTCTCTTTTTATAGGGGCGCATCAGACCTTCTTGGGCTGTGGTGGCCGCCAGCTGGCCATTTTGGTTGTAAATCAACCCGCGGTTAAACCCGCGCGCGCCACCTGTGAACGGCGCGTCCAGTTCGTAAAGATGCCAGTCGGAAAAATCGATGGGGGCGTGAAACCACATGGCGTGGTCAAGGCTGGCGGTCATCACCTTGCCCTGAAACCACGTCAGCCCATGCGGGCGCAGCGATGATCCCAACAGGTTCATATCCGACGCATAGGCCAGCAAGCATTGCTGCATGATCGGCGATTGGCCTTTGGCCGCTTCCATACGGAACCAAAGATAGTTTTTATCCGAGGTTTTTTCAGGTTCGAAAAGGTCACGCGGATCGACCTCGCGGATTTCGATCGGGCGCTCTCGCAGAAAATCATCGCGGTGTTTTTCGGGGATTTTCTGGATATAGGGCTCGCGCAGGTCGGGCCTATCCAACCAGTGTTCGGGGCCTTTCACATCGGGCATGGCGTGCTGGTAATCCCAGCCCTCTTCTTCCACATGAAAGGAGGCAGACAGGTTGAAAATCTGTTTACCGTGCTGGATCGCAACGACCCTGCGGGTGGTAAAGCTCCCACCGTCGCGGGCGCGGTCAACCTGATAGATCACAGGAATAGATGGATCACCGGGGCGAATGAAATAGGCGTGCAGCGAATGGCACATCCTGTCGGGCACCGTGCGATAGGCGGCCATCAATGCCTGCGCGATAACATGCCCGCCAAAGATACGCGTGGTGGTTTCCCCGCCCGACCCGATGCCACGGAACAGGTCGACCTCAAGCTGTTCAATGTCGAGCAGTTCAAGCAGTTGGCGGGCGACGTCTGTCATGGGTTATTCCTTTTGGGTCGCCCGTTTTGCGGCATAGGCGATGTAGAAGTCAAAGCTGTCCGGATTGGCCATTGAATCGCGGTTCACAACCTTTTCGGGATCTTGCCCAAGCAACAGTTTTTTCACCGGAACCTCAAGCTTTTTGCCCGAAAGGGTACGGGGTATTTCCGCGACCTCGATGATTTCGTTCGGAATGAAACGGGCCGAGACGTTCTTGCGAATGGCCGCGTTGATCTTGTTCTTAAGCGCATCATCGACTGCCACGCCTTGGGCAGGTACAACGAACAACGGCATAAAGCTTTCGCGGCCCAGAAATTCGAGGTCAACGACAAGGCTGTCCACCACCTCGTCCAGACCTTCAACCGCTTGATAAATCTCAGCGCTGCCAAGGCGCAAACCTTTGCGGTTGATGGTGGCGTCGGACCGGCCATAGATCACCGATCCGCCTTCGGCGTTAATCTCGATCCAGTCGCCGTGGCGCCAAATCCCGGGGTAGGTATCAAAATAGCTATCGTGCAGACGGCTGCCATCGTCGTCGCCCCAGAAAAACAGCGGCATGGATGGTAACGGTTCGGTGCATACCAGTTCGCCCACGACGTCGGTCAGTTCATTGCCGTCTTCGTCATAGGCCCGCACCGCATTGCCAAGGGCGCGACATTGCATTTCACCTGCCCGCACGGGCATCCCCGGATGGCCCAGAACGAACGCGCCTGCCAGATCGGTCCCGCCTGAAATAGGTGCGAGCCAGACATCCTGTTTGACGTCCCTGTATATCCAATCATAGGCGTCAGAGCTGAGCGGCGAACCCGTAGCCCCCAGTGATTTCAGCGCGCTTAAATCTACCTCTTCCCGCGGGGTAATCCCGGCCTTCATGCAACCGCTGAAAAACGCGGCACCAGCACCAAAGAAATCAAGTCTCTCATCCGCGACGAACCGCCAGATCACCCCCATATCAGGATGGTTCGGTGCCCCGTCAAACATTGCGACAGTCGTGCCCTGGCCAAGGGCGGTGAACTGCGAATTCCACATGATCCAGCCCGAGGACGTGAGCCAGCAGTAGCGCCCGCCGCGTTTGAAATCATGGTGCAGCGATTGTTTGGCCGATTCCAGAATGATGCCCCCATGCCCATGCACGATAGGCTTGGGATTGCCCGTGGTGCCGGATGAATAAACGATCCATAGCGGATGATCGAACGGGACTTGGGTCGAGGTATAATCGACCTTGTCATGCAGTAAATCATCCCATTCGATATGCCCCGCTGGCAGGTCGCCGACAAATGGCACTGTGACGCATTGGATCAGGCTGGGCAGCTCTGTTTCGATCCCCGCCAAAATCTCGCGCCGGTCGATGGTTTTTCCGGCATGGACATAGCCATCTTGCGCGATCAGCACCTTGGGTTCGATCTGCTTGAAACGGTCCAGAATGGCAACGTGGCCCATATCCGGCGCGCACAGCGACCAAATCGCCCCGATGCTGGCGGTCGCCAGAAAGGCGATCATCGCGGTTTCGGTATTGGGGAGAACGGCAACAACACGGTCGCCTTTCTCAACGCCCATGCCGCGCAGACGTGCGGCCACACTAGCCACCTGCGCGCGCAACTCGGACCATGACAACACCTTGCGGCCAAAGGTTTCCGACTGCACGATCAGCGCATCACCATCTAGCTGGCTGTCCACATGTTTCATGATTTGGTCAGTAAAGTTCAGCATCGCGCCGGGGCACCATTGCGCACCCGGCATCTGACGTTTTGCCATCACTTTGCTGTAGGGCGCGCTGGCCTGAACATCCAAGAATTCCCAGATAGCACCCCAAAACGCCTCCAGATCATCGACGCTCCACCGCCACATGGCGTTGTAATCTTCGAACGTCAGCCCCTTGGTATCTTTCAAGAACCTCTCAAACGCGGCCATGGTTGATGCGTCATAGCGGTCAGGTGCCGGCTTCCACAGGATTTCGTTCATGTCATCGCTCCGTGGATCAGCGTCTTGAGCTCGGGGCGCGCGGGGTAAGAACTGGACGGTGCCAGTTGCGTGAAGAAAACGACCGACAGATCCAGCACCGGATCGACCCAAAAGAAGGTTGAAGCCATACCGCCCCAGCTGAAATCACCGACGCTGGAGGGCACGCGCACACGGCCGGGGTTCAGGACAACGGCACCGCCAAGGCCAAAGCCCATCCCTTCCATCGGCTGCTCGGCAAAGCTGGCTGGACCCATCGACGCGATGTCACCCGGCAAATGGTTGCGCATCATAAAGTCGAGGGTTTTGGGCGAAATCAGCCCCGCCCCGCCGGTGCGCAGCATTTCGGTGAACTTGAGGTAATCGTCGATTGTTCCGACCAGCCCGCCGCCACCAGAATGCATTTGCGCATTTAGGAAGGGCGATTTTCCAGGTCGGTCAACGCAGCGCAGTGTGGGTTCTGCCGGTTTCGCTTCGTTCATCGCATAGGCACTGCCCGCAAGCGGTGTGTAGAGCGCGGCAAAACGTTCCTGCGTGCCGTCCGGCACAGAAAACCGGGTCTCATCCATGCCCAATGGCCCTAGGATTTCGTCGATGAAGAACTGTTCAAGCGTCTTGCCCGATACCACCTCGACCACGCGACCCAGTACATCGATGCTGACCGAATATTCCCAGCGACTGCCTGGTTGAAACGCTAGCGGTAATGCGGCCAAGCGGTCGGTCATTTTGGCCAATGATCCTTGATCCGCACGGAACAGAATATCGTGATCTTCCATCGCTTTGGGCAGCACGCCGGGATTGAACGGATAGCTTAGGCCTGATGTATGAGTCAGCAGATGATGCAGGGTTGGCGCCTGACAGGCTTCGGTCTGATCGATACTGGTTGCCCCCTGCACAAGGCAGCGCATATCACCAAAGGCAGGGATAAACTCCGACAACGGCGCATCTAGGTGAAACAGCCCGCGTTCCGCCAGCATCATAATCGCGACGGACGTGATCGGTTTGGTCATCGAATAGATCCGCGCAACCGTGTCACGTTCAAACGGTTTGCCGGTTTCTACGTCACGCAGACCTGTCGCGTTAAAATAGACCTCCTTGCCCGCTTGCGCGACCAGGACGGAACACCCGGCAAAGCGGTTCCGCGCGACATAGCTGTCCATCCAGCCGCCAATGCGGTCTAATCTATTGCAGTCAAAACTCATAAAAAATCCTCCTGTGACGCATCAGCGCCTCAGGAGGATGAGGCCGCCAATAGCGACGTTTTTAACCTGCCTGAACGGCCCCGAGGATCACACCTCGAGCCATTCCTTACGCACATCATCGCGGGCTTTGAGATCCGCTGGCGTGCCTTCGAACACGACCTGACCGTGGCCCATAACATAGACACGATCGGCGATATCCATGGCAATCGAAAGCTTTTGTTCGACCAGCAATGTTGAAATACCGCGGTTTGCGATCTCTTTGAGCACCTCGGCGACCTTTTGAACCATCTGCGGGGAAAGCCCCTCGGTCGGTTCGTCAATCATCACCAGATCAGGGTCGCCCATCAGCGTGCGACACATGGTCAACATCTGCTGTTCGCCCCCTGACAGAACCGACGCTTCGACGTCAGCGCGGCGGTCAAGGTTTTCAAACATCTCGAACATGGCCTGCATCGACCAACGTCCTGCGCCGTCCTTTTGGCCGGGTTTCAGACCCAGCGTCAGGTTTTGGCGTGTGGTCAGACCGGGAAAGATATCGCGGTTTTCCGGCACATAACCGATGCCCATATTCGCGATCTGGAACGCCTTTTTACCAGAGATTTCCTGACCTTGGAACTTGACCGAACCGTGGGGTTCGACCTCGCCCATGATGGCTTTGCAGGTGGTGGAACGGCCAACGCCGTTGCGACCCAAAAGGGCAACAATCTCGCCCTCTTTTATATTTAGGTTCACACCCTGAAGAATGTGAGATTTGCCATAATAGGCATGCATATCGGTGACTTCGAGCATCATTAGTGTTCTGCCTCCAATGCGGCGCCTAAGTAGGCTTCTTGAACGCGTGCGTCTGCGCGCACGTCTGCGGGTGCCCCGGTGGCGATGATTTCGCCGTAAACCAGCACCGAAATACGGTCAGCTAGGCCAAAGACAACGCTCATGTCATGTTCAACCATGATCAGTGTTTTGCCTGCCGTAACCTTGAGGATCAGATCAGTGATGTAATCGGTTTCCGTGTTGCTCATCCCCGCTGTGGGTTCATCAAGCATGATCACATCGGCACCACCGGCGATGGTAATCCCGATCTCAAGCGCGCGCTGTTCGGCATAGGACAACGTGCCAGCCGGCAGGTTGCGCCGTTCCAGTAGGTTGATCTGGTCCAGAATGGCCTCGGCCCCTTCGGTCAGGTCACGCTTGCTGTTGACCAAGTGCCAAAAGCTGTACTTGTATCCCTGCGCCCAAAGCAAAGCGCAGCGTACATTTTCAAACACGGTCATCGCCGGAAAGATGTTGGTGATCTGAAAAGACCGGCTTAGGCCTTTGCGGTTGATCTGGAACGGCTCTAGCCCCGCCAGATTTTCGCCATGCAGTTTCACCGTGCCTGCCGTCGGTGCGAACCGCGCGGTAATCAGGTTGAACAGTGTCGATTTACCGGCCCCGTTCGGGCCGATGATCGCGTGACGTTCGGCTTTTCCGATGCTTAGATCAATGCCGCGAATAATCTCGGCTTTGCCAAAGCTTTTCTTGAGGCCAGTCAGTTCAAGGGCTGGTGTGCTCATGATGCGCCTCCTGCTGTGTTTGCTTCGTTCCACGCTTCTTTCAGGGCCGGCGCTGTGGTTTTGGCGATGCCAAGCCCGATGACCGTCACGGCCCCTGCGATGATCCACGGGAGAATTTCATGGCTGTTAAAGGTCGTCCAGAACAGCGTCATTTCGACGTCTCCTGTGGCTGCGTGGCGGAAATGGAATGTCATTTCGACCAATGCCGCCAGCCCCAACAACCCAATCGCCGCCGGTAGCAACGTCTTGATATAGGGCATTACAAGGCCGCTGGCCTTGCCCAGTTTGAACGCGGGCACATGCATCATGATTAATCCGGCCAAACCGCCCGGAAAGAACATCACCGTCGCCACAAAAAGCGTACCTGCGTAAAACGCCCACAGTTCTGTCGAAAGGCTGAGAACGGTTTGCAGCAGGGTAAAGGCAATCGCCCCGATGATCGGCCCAAAGAAGAAACCAACGCCGCCTAAGAAGGTCACCAGCAAGATCACACCTGAGGATGCGGTATTGAGGTTTTCTTCGGTCAGGATTTCGTAGTTGATGGCGAAAAGACCGCCCGCAACGCCTGCGAAAAAGCCCGATGCGATAAAGCTGTAGTAGCGGACCCAGCGTGCCGAGTATCCCAAGAACTGTGCGCGTTCCGGGTTGTCGCGGACCGCGTTTGCCATGCGGCCAACGGGTGTACGGCTCCACAGGTACATAAGTGCTGCGGAAATCACGAGCCACGCAATCGTCAGGTAGTAGACCTCGATCTGCTGAAGGAATTCGACACCAAAGAACGGTTGCGCATAGGTGCGGTCGCCGCTGATCCCTTCTTCGCCGCCAAAAAAGGCCACGATGATCACAGAGCACGCCGCGATCAATTCACCCACGCCGAGCGAGATCATGGCAAATACAGTGCCAGCCGACCGTGTCGAAAACGATCCGACAATCATCGCAAGGCCCATGCCGAACAATCCGCCAAAGACAGGCAGGATAACCAGCGGGATTGTCTCAAAGAAATCCGACATGTTCATGATGTGCATACAGGCGAACCCGCCCACACCCGCATAAACCGCGTGGCCAAAGGACAGCATGCCCCCCTGCCCCAACAGCATGTTATAGGCCAGCGCGAACACGATGGTGATCGACATCTGGTTCATGATCGTCAGCGCCGAGTTGTTTGTGAAAAACATCGGCAAGAAAACCAAAACAACAGTCGCAATCACCCAAGGGGCCAGCGTCAGCGTCATGGAACCTGCGCGCATTCTCTCGGACGCTTTTGCAGGATCAGTCGTAATTTGATCTTGCTCGCGCGCGCCTTCTGGAACGTCGTGTTTAGGGTCTGAAACTGTCATGACTGGCGCTTTCCGAAAAGACCTGCTGGGCGGAAGATGAGGATCAGCACCATCAGGATATAGGGTAGAATGTCAGCGATTTGCGGGCTTGTCAGGCTCCAGAAGTCGCGAAAGACGCTATCGCTTAGATTTTCAGGCGTTGAGATACCTATCGCGTTCAGCAAGTCTTCCATTTCGATATTGTATGATTTGGCAAAGGTTGTGATCCAACCGATCAGCAAGGATGCGACCAATGCCCCCCAAAGGGACCCGAGCCCGCCGATGACGATTGTCACAAACACGATAGAGCCAAGCACGAATGCCATACCCGGGAAGGTACCCAGAACGGGGCCGGCGATAACGCCTGCCAGACCGGCAAGTGCCGTCCCGACACCAAACACACCCATAAAGATCAACGGCACGTTGTGGCCCAAGGCCTCGACCGTGCGGGGATAGCTAAGGGCGGCCTGAATGATCATGCCAACGCGTGTCTTGGTCAGGACATAAAGCAGGCCAATAAAGATCGCGATCGAGATAAAGATCATAAAGATCTTATACGCGGGGATAGAGTTGCCCGATATCGCGAAAGCAGTGAAATTCAACACCTCTGGCACCGAATAGGGCATCTGGTTCTTGCCCCAGATGAATTGCACCAGCTCTTCGATCAGCAGGGCCAAACCAAAGGTAAAGATCAGTTCCGGCACGTGGCCGTATTGGTGAACGCGGCGCAGGCCATAGCGTTCGACCCCTGCCCCCAAAACACCGACAATCAGCGGCGCGATCAAAAGCCCCATCCAGAAGCCAACGGCAATACTGATTTGATAGGCGAAGTAAGCACCAAGCATGTAAAAGCTGGCGTGGGCAAAGTTTAGAACACCCATCATCGAGAAAATTAGGGTCAGACCGGCGGATAGCATGAACAACAGCAATCCAGTTACCAGCCCGTCGATCAGATTGACGAGAATGAGGTCCATTAGGCCCCTCCAGGTGAGTGGTGGCAAAAACGAGAGAAAATTGGCCCGTCAGGATGTACCAGACGGGCCGGAGAAACGCTGATTATGGGCGCTTCATTTCGCAGGTGGTTGGGCTGTCCATCGACGCCATAACAACTGTGGATTCGGTGACAACACCGTAGTCCGAGTTATCATAGGTGAATGTCACACCTTCGTTGGTATGCGCGTTGATGTGCATATCCTGAATCGCTTGGTGATCTTGCGGACGCATAAAGACTTTGCCGCCCCACATGGTTTCGTATTCCATGCCCTCAAGCGCATTGGCAATTGCGACTACATCATCAGCAGTGCCTGCTTCTGAAATCGCCTTGGCCAGCATCCCGATTGTGTTCGAGATACGCGACTGGTCGATGTTGCCGTCCGGATATTTTGCTTTGTACGCGTTGTAGTAGTCAGACGCTTCTTGGCTGGCTGGCGGGTTGATTTGGCCTTCGCCCACCAAACGGATGATACCCTTACCGGATTCACCAAATGCCGCTGTGATACCGGAACCTGCCGCATAGTAGGTGTAGATCGGGCCGGTAAAGCCGTTTTCGATGATGGACTTACCAAGGCCAAGCATGTCTGCGCCCCAGTTACCGGTGATGACCGCATCCGCACCCGAAGCAACGATTTTGCGGGCATATGGGGTAAAGTCTTTTACCTTGCCGATTGGGTGCAGCTCGTCACCAACTATCTCGATGTCAGCGCGTTTTTCGCCAAGCATTTTGTTCGCGGCGGCGGAAACCGACTTACCAAAGGAATAGTCCTGGCCGATGATGTAGACTTTGTTGATGCTGTCGTTTTCGGCGATCACATCGGTCAGCGCGTCCATTTTGATGTCGGCGTTGGCGTCAAAACGGAAGTGCCAGAAGTTACACTTGTCGTTGGTCAATGCAGGGTCAACAGCGGCGTAGTTCAAGAACAGAACGCGGCTGTCGGGGTTACGGCGGTTATGCTTGTCAACGGCTTCGGTCAGCGCGTTTGCAACACCCGAGGAGTTACCCTGAACGATGAAACGAACACCTTGGTCGATGGCGACCTGAAGCTGGATGAGCGATTCCTTGGGGCTGATTTTATTGTCAAAACCGATGACTTCCATCATCTGGCCATCCAGCAAACCGCCCTTTTCGTTGACCATATAGTCGGCTGCGAATTCAAACTGATGCAGGCCGTTTGTACCTGTGCTGGCAAAGGGACCAGACAGGGGGTCAATGAATGCAACTTTGATGTTTTCGGCAAAGGCAGCGCTGGCGCCTAAAACCAAAGAAAGCGCAGAAACAGCGCCCAGTTTAGTGATATTTTTCATTTTAATCCTCCCAAGGACGGCCCGGCGCTTTGATGCGTTTTTTATAGAATGCCAAGCCTTGGTCGAAGCCTTGCACAATGACTTACATTGTCAAGCGCCTCCGTTCAAAAGTTGCGGTGATACGGGGCACGTTATGTCATATGTTGCGTCATCAAATTTTTGCACAATATCTCATCACATTTGCCCCAACCGCTGATCATTCGAGCAGTGACGCCGTTAAGCAATTGTTATTTATATCGTTTCCCGATCGTTCAATATTTGGGGCGTTGCCAACAAATTGGACGACTTCCTGACAAACGTCCGCCAGACGATGAAGCCGATTTTTTTTCCCTTACGTCACTTTTTTTAACCGATGCTAACTGACCGCCGCCAAAACCGCTATCTTACTCGCAACAGGGCATAATTTTCGCGGAGAACGCGAATTCACATCTGAAATTTCACTTGATTCTGGTGGGAAACCTACTTTTCAGCTCGGGTTAAATCCGGATGCTGATCGCCTCTGCTGCCTTGATCAGGCGTTTTGCATAGACGGTTTCAAGCTGCTTCTTTTTGACATGGAACGCAGGCCCGCCGATGTTAAGGCCGTAGACCAAAGACCCGTTGGGCGAAAAGACAGGCACAGCGATCCCGTTCACATCAGGGCGCCAATCGCCATAGCTTGAGCAGAAGCCCTTCTCCGAAAATTCAGTCACCGCCGCCGCGTAGCGTTCGCGTCCATGGGCCTCTAGTGCAGCATCTGTTTGTGCCGCGATCTCAAAGGCCCTTTCGCGCATGGTGTCGTCCATACCCACCATAATGGCGCGGCCAATCGCGGAATCGAACAACGGCAGGCGTGAGCCGACGCGGATCTGCAACGCCACGTCTTCGCGGGATCGTTTGGTGCAGACATACACCACATCCAGGCGGTACGGTTCGCCTATCGCGACGGTGATATAAGAGTTTGGCCCGTCTCGCAGCGCCTTCATTTCTTCGGCTGCACGGTCTCCGATCTCCATGCTGGTCAGCACGCCAAATCCCAGTTGCAGCACCCCAGCACCCAACCGGTAGGTGCCCGTGCGCGGATCGGCGACCAGATAATCAAGCTCGCACAGGGTGTGGGTCAATCTGGAAACCGTCGCCTTGGGCAATCCGGTGCGTTCGGAAAAGTCGGTGTTCGTCAGCGCGGATTCATTCTGGCGAAAGCAGCGCAAAACATCGAGCCCACGCGCCAGGGCCGTGACAAAATTTCTATCCTTTGCCTCCGACGGATCGGTTGCGAACTCGTGGTTTGCCATCTTATTATCTTTCCAACGCTTTCAAGCCATTAGCGGCAAAAACCGGCACATAGGCACCGACCTTCATTGCGCGTTCCGGGTTTGACGCGTTGCCATCCAGCGCTCGTTTCAACACGCCCTGAATGATCCCGGCCATGCGGAAAAAGCAAAAGGCGACGTAAAAGCCAAAGTTATCGATCCCGTCCAAACCCCGACGTTCGCAATATTTGGCGATAAATTCCTCATCCGTTGGCAGGCCAAGCGCGCCGCGATCAGCACCCCCAAAGCCGCGCCCTTCGGTCCCTGCGGGCATCTGCCATTGCATGATCACAGCGGCCAGATCGGCATAGGGGTGGCCGATGGTGGAAAGCTCCCAATCCAAAACGGCTAGGCATTTGGTGCCGTCTTTCTCGAACATCATATTGTCGATGCGGTAATCGCCGTGCACCAATGTACGCTGGCCGTCATCTGCGGGAATGTTGGCTGTCAGACGTTCGATCAACTCGTTCATCGCGGGCTGATCTTCGGTTTCCGAGGCGCGGTATTGCTTGGTCCATCGGGCGATCTGGCGCTCGTAATAGTTCCCGGGGGGGCCGTAATCCGCCAGCCCGACAGCATTGATGTCGACATCATGCAGCGCCGCCAGAACGCGGTTCATTTCGTCCATGATCCCGGCGCGCACTTCATTGGTCTCGTCCAGCATCCGCGGGTCCATGAAATTGCGCCCGTTGACGTGGTCCATGATATAGAATGCCGACCCGATCACATCATCATCTTCGCAGAGCAGATGCATTTTCGACACCGGTACATCCGTATCTTGCAATGCTTTTTGCACACGGAATTCGCGGTCAACCGCGTGTGCGGATTTCAGCAAAACCCCGGGCGGCTTGCGACGCAGCACAAAGTTGCGGCTGGGTGTTTTCAAAAGAAACGTCGGGTTGGACTGGCCAGCCTGAAACTTTGACACCTCAAGCGGGCCTTCAAAGCCTTCAAGATGCTTTTCCAGATAGGCAGTGACCTTTGGAATATCGAGCGTTTGTGTATCGGTACTCATTGGTTCATTCCTTAACTATAGGTCAACATGCCAGCGGCCTCGCCAGACATCATATGCGGTGTCGCGTTGAATTCATGCAGAAAAAACGCGGAATTGGTGAAAACAAATTTGGTGATCGACGTGTTCTTGATCTGTAGGTTCAGCGTCATCATCATCTTATCCGGCGCACCCAGTGACGCCGCCGTCAACTGCCCGATCACCCCGCCCGAGCTGACAGCCAACACGCGATCGGCCCCGGTGGCACAGGCGGCAAGACGTGCTGATTCGACTCGACCGGTAAATGTGCCCCAGCTTTCGGCTGGATTCTCGATTTCATCGGCCTGCCATTGAAATACAGTTTCGCGCAGGGTGCGAAAATGAACTTTACGGTCGCCTTTGACCAGATCCGGTACGTCGCCTTTATAGCGCGCGCTCAGCAGGTCCTGAAAATCATATTCATTGAACCCTGCGTGTTCTTCGCCCGCCTCAAAACCCATCGAGGCAAGGGTTTCTTTCTGGCGGGTCAGGGTGCCGGTAATCGTCCGATCCGGCACCCAGCCCATATCTCGAAGAGCCTGACCAACTGCCGCAGATTGCTGGTGCCCGAGGTCCGACAACTTGTCATAGTTGTCAGCCCCGAATGACGCCTGTCCGTGGCGGATGACCAAAAACTCTCCCATTCCGGTTTACAGAACCTCGAACAGGCCAGCAGCACCCATGCCGCCGCCAACACACATGGTGCAGACAACGTATTTGGCACCGCGACGCTTGCCTTCGATCAGCGCGTGGCCAACCATGCGTGCGCCCGACATGCCATAAGGGTGGCCGATGGAAATCGCGCCGCCGTTTACGTTCAGCAATTCGTCAGGGATGCCCAGCTTGTCACGGCAATACAGAACCTGCGATGCGAAGGCTTCGTTCAGTTCCCACAGGCCAATGTCGCTCATCTTAAGGCCATGTGCTTCAAGCAGCTTTGGCACAGCGAAAACCGGACCAATGCCCATTTCGTCAGGTTCACAGCCAGCGGCCATCACACCAACATAACGACCCAGCGGGTTCAGGCCCTGCTGTTCGGCCAGCTTGGCTTCCATGATCACCGAGGCAGAGGAGCCATCGGACAGCTGCGATGCGTTACCGGCGGTGATGAATTTACCTTCTTTAACGACCAAGCCGTCTTTGAACACGGGCTGCAAACCACCAAGGCTTTCCTTGGATGTGCCGGGGCGGTTGCCTTCGTCCTTGGCCAACGTGACCTCGTGCGACGAGATTTCTTTGGTCTCTCGGTCTTGGGTCATCATTGTGGTGGTCATGGCAACGATCTCGTCGTCGAATTTGCCAGCCTGCTGCGCTTGGTGGGTCAGCTCTTGGCTGCGCGCGGCGTATTCGTCTTGCGCTTCGCGGCTGATGCCATAACGCGATGCAACGTTTTCTGCTGTCTCAAGCATGGTAACGTACAGGTCAGGCATGTTTTCCTTAAGGTAAGGATCCGCTTTGACGCGCATTTCCGGGGTTTGCACCATTGAAATACTCTCAACGCCGCCGCCGATCACGATGTCCATGCCATCCATCACAACCTGCTTGGCTGCTGTGGCGATTGCCATCATGCCAGACGCACATTGACGGTCCAGGGACATGCCACCAACGGTAACAGGCAAACCGGCGCGCATGGCAACCTGACGGGCGATGTTGCCGGCAGAATGTCCCTGCTGCAACGCTGCGCCAAACACGCAATCGCTGATTTGGTCGGGGTCAACACCAGCGCGTTCAACGGCGTGCTGAATGGCATGACCACC
>NZ_FPAJ01000011.1 GCF_900116285.1 Sulfitobacter marinus
GCCCATGCAGTGATCCCACCACGCAAGAATGCTAAGCCTTGGAAGCCGACGAGCGCCGGAGCTATTGCCCGAACCGACGCAGTTAATGCGCAGCGATACTTGGGTCGTACCTTGTGGCGACGCTGGAGCGGATACCACCGAAGAAGTTGCGTCGAAACCAAGATGCACTGTTTGAAACTGATGGGCCAATCGCTCATGGCACGGAACTTCGACAGGCAGGTTGCGGAAATCCAAATCCGTATCGCCGTGCTCAATCGCTATTCTGCGCTTGGCATACCTGTCACTGAGCCCGTAGGCTAAATCCGTCTGGGGTAAGGGGAGGAACGCCCTTCACCCGATTTGTGCAACAAAGCCACGTAGAGGTACAAAACCAACACGTCTTGAATTGGAGCTGATCCAGAATATGGACCATCTTTACGCGAAACAGCCCCGCCAACTTCAACCGGTTCGGAGATTGTGCTAACACTCTTTTCGATCCGATTTTTACAAACATTGGATTGACAACACAATCTGCTAGGATGAGTAGTGGCTCACTATACGCGATAGTTTTCAAACCCACAGCGGAAGCTGTTAAATAAGTAGGTGGTGAGTAGTGAATATATTGATAGTCGGTCAGGGTTATATCGGATCATATCTGACTCTTTCGCTTTTTAATAGGGGCCATTCTCTCACTGTTTGCTCGGTATCGTTTGGGTTGCGTCAGTCGCCGGAAATAAGCCAGATCGAAGGGCGATATCAAGATCTACCAGCCGATGTACTGGCATCTTTCGATGTCATACTTTGGTTAGCAGGCCATTCCAGCGTTGGGCAAGCAATTGCGGATCCATCGGGAGCAGTGCGAAACAACTGTTTCGATCTACTCGAATTCGCTCAGCGTAAACCGGGGCATGTTCGATTGATCTATGCAAGCACAGCCAGCTTGTATTCGGTCAGCCACAATAATGACTTTAACCAGGGGCCTGACCCACTTAAAGAGTCAGAGGCCCGGATCACCTCTCTGAATGCTTATGACAGCTCGAAAGCTGCATTCGACGCATTAGTTGGCCCACTTGCAGAAAATACTTGCGGACTGCGTTTGGGGACTGTTTGCGGTTACAGCCCAAAGCTAAGAGAAGAACTGGTTTTCAATTCCATGAACATCGGCGCCATTAGCAATCGACAGGTGAGGGTAGCTAATCCCAATGCTTGGCGTAGTCTTCTTTTCTTAGAAGATCTGTCGTTCGTGTTGGATGCGCTTATTTACAGCGACACACCACTTCCCCGTTTTATCAATGTAGCGTCCCTAGATACTCAAATTGGGTCTTTAGCCCACGAGATTGCAGCATGGTATGGCGCAGAAATTGTGAATCTGCCTGATACAGCTACCTACTCATTTCGAATGTCGACAGACTTAATGACAGGGATTGTCGGCTCTCTTCCAATCAAAAAGCTTTCTGAGCGCTGCGGCGACTTCGCCCGTGAAATGCCTCAATAAGGGGAAACTGTCTTGACACACTCGACCATCAAAAAAGCGAAGTCTTGCATTATTTGCTCCACGAATGTGCAACCGATCCTAGACCTCGGTCAACAACCGCTCGCCAACTCCCTTATCGAGGACTCAGACCATCCCTTTCATACTTACCCACTTGGGCTTTCAGTCTGTCCATCGTGTACCCATGGTCAGCTTACCCATTTTGTGGATCCAAAAGAGATATTTGTGGACTACCTGTACGCCAGTGGCACGAGCCAGACTCTTAAAGATTTCTTCTCGTGGTTTGCTGGCAAAATCGTTGCCTCACTTGGAACTGACATTGAAGTTCTGGAGCTAGCGTCAAACGATGGCAGTCTGCTTGATGCGCTCAGACAGCAAGGCCTTAATCCTACGGGAATAGACCCGGCAGAAAATCTTTGCGAGGTCGCCTCGAAAAACGGTCATTCAGTCAAATGCGGGTTCTTTCCTGTCGTTAGACCTGATGCTCCGGTGGATGTGATTGTTGCAATGAATGTCGCGGCGCACACTCCCGATCCAAGTAACTTTGCACAAGGCATTTACGACTGTTTGCGACCCGGAGGAGTCGCTCTGATCCAGACGAGCCAAGCCAACATGATCGCAAACGGAGAATTCGACACAATCTATCACGAACACTATTCATTCTATACTGCCAAGTCGATGTCCACTCTAGCGCGCTCAGTTGGGCTAGAGCTAGAGCGCGTTGAATTGGTATCGGTCCATGGGAACAGCTTCCTTTTTACCCTTAGAAAACCTGGCGGCAATCCACGGAAAATAGATTTTTCTGATACCGACCAGAAAGGGTTCTATGTTGCTTTGCCAGACCCGCTTCCACCTTTGTTTAATCCAAACTGCCCGGAGGGGACGGCTTCCGATATCTACGAGAGATTTGCTGCTGCCGCTGAGGAAAAAATGTACGCTACGTCTAAACTGCTTGACGAACATGTGGCTGATGGGAAATTCTTGGGCTTGGTTGGCGTTGCCGCGAAGGCATTGACTTTTGTTCATGCTGCTGGTCTTAAACCAAGATATTTCTTTGACGAAGCCTCGCTCAAAATAGGTCGATTTGTTCCTGGCTCACAAACACCAATTTTGCCGCTTTCTGCACTAGAAAGTATTGACCAAGATGTTGTCTTGCTAATTGGCGCTTGGAATTTCGCCCCAGAATTGGCGGAAAAAATTGGCGAAAACATCCGAGGAACGGCAATGGAACATCGAGTGACTTTGATTGTGCACCAACCCGAATTAGGTATTTTGTAGACCGTGAAGCTTATTATCTCTCACTTTTTCAACGAAGAGTACCTTTTGCCTTGGTGGCTCAAGCACCATCGTGTTCTTTTCGATCATGGAGTGTTGATCGACTACCACTCCACGGATCGCTCGATTGAAATTTGTCGGGAACTTGTGCCAAACTGGGAGATCATTTCGAGCGAAAACAAGAATTTTTCAGCGTTGGCTTGTGATTTTGAAGTGATGAAGCATGAGGACCGCTTTCCAGGCGCTTGGAAAATTGCCCTTAATACGACTGAATTTCTAGTTGGTAAGCACCTTGATAAAATCATTGAACGCGCAGAAACTGGTAACTACCTTGGCGCTTCTATCCCCGGTACGGCAATGGTCGACGATAATCCAGAGGTGACACTTGATCTAAACGTTCCATTAGTAGCGCAAAAATTTCATGGCTTCTGGGAATCTGAGTTCCCTTTGGAACGGGTAAACTTTCCTTGGTATTTCCCGCGGGCTCGAACACGCTTGCTCCATAGACATCGTTTCGGCGCTTACACACCTGGTCGGCACAGCTCGATGTTGACCCCACTAATGGACATTTCGAAAAAGGAATTAGGCATTTGGTGGTATGGATACAGTCCATGGACAGCCGAATTTGTGGCCCGGAAAGCCCAAATTCAAACAAAAATGGATCCTCTAGACAAAGAAGTGGGCAGAGGCCTCCAACACCTCGCAAATGATCAAGAGCAACAAATGCGACGAAAAGTTCTTCTGGACTATGCACATGACTTGACGTTGCCAGGTGAGCAGGCCGAGAGGGAGAATTACTCTAAAGCCCAATACCTAGATGCACAGCATGCCGCAATAGCTGAACGTGATGCCGCAATAGCTGAACGTGATGCCGCAATAGCTGAACGTGATGCCGCAATAGCTGAACGTGAACAGGCAAAACGTTACCCTTGGAAACACTTTGGAAATGCTTACCGCATGCGGTCGAAAAAGAAGCTAAGCGACCACTGAAGCTTCCACCAATTTTTTGAACTCCCAAATCGTATGTGCCTTGTATTTCAGAAGCACATCCCTTGGAGGACAATAGGAAAAAGGTACCCAAATTATGCTTAACCTCATTGTCACGGCCGGTCGGGCCGGGTCCAGTTTTCTAGCGACGCAGCTTAATCAGCACCCCTCCGTAGCTTGCCTGAACGAGACACACTATCTTCCTCTTTTACTTGATGCATTTGGAGGCGAGCCAACAAAAACGGACGACATAATGAAAATCGTGGCTGGAACGCACTTTCACGATGGGAGAAATATTTTGGAAGCCAATTTTCCTTCGTTGGGAATATCGTTGGAAGCGTGGAACGGTTGGAAATACGAACTAGGAAAGAATTTTGATTTGCTAACAGTCGCACAATTCCAAGCCAAGTTAGAGACATTCATCCGCGCAAAAACGGGCGCAAAAATAGTAGTGGACAAAACACCATGCTACGGAGCTCATCTAGAAGTTTTTGCAAAGCATCTTGGGGGTATTCGCGTCGTCATTTTATCCAGAGATGCTTTGCCGAGCATTAGGTCAATGCTGAAGCATCCTGGGTTTCTCTTAAAGATACGAAATGGAGTTAACACTTGGACGGATATTATGCGACACCATGATATAAACGCGGAGGATATGTCGCTTGTTCTACGTCCAGGGGAGGAGGAGGAGATGGCAAAACTTTGGGCTTGGCGAACTACCCAACCAATATGGCAGGCAAAGCAAGCCGATCTAAAGTATATGAATTTGTTGTACGAACAAATGCAAAGCCACCCAATGGAGTTTTTTGAGGAAATTGAATCCTTTTTTGAACTTGAACCTTCTAGAGATTGGGTCACGCAAAGTGCAAAGCAGGTTATTTCCCCGAGTACGTC
This sequence comes from Sulfitobacter marinus, assembly GCF_900116285.1. Lineage (GTDB taxonomy): Bacteria > Pseudomonadota > Alphaproteobacteria > Rhodobacterales > Rhodobacteraceae > Sulfitobacter > Sulfitobacter marinus. The sequence continues at coordinate 4,625 of NZ_FPAJ01000011.1, forward strand.
CGCCGTCAACGTAGAAATTCCATATTCAAAGCACAAATTTCGTTGGCTCCGGGCATTGATTGGCCGCTTTGAAGGTCATCAATCAGCTGATTCTAGAGATCCCATGAGCCATCTTTTGACGATACCTGAAGTATCAAAGGCCCGATCACTTATGGGTTACTGTCCCTAATACTAGAGTACGCTAGGCTTTCTGTAGCCCATCACGCTCGGCGGCGGTGCCCAAGTCATCTCAGGATCAAACCAGATCGCTAACGATCCGCGCTGCCTCAAGCTATCATTGTATAACGACCAATTCGTGGTCTTGTATCTCGTGGGTGCCCAACTGCTCATGCCTTCCACCTATCATACTGGATTCACGCAGTGAATCCATGACGGGATTTGTGCAACAAAGCCCCATAACGGCCACGTTCAACTGCCCCGATGGCACGACCGAAACGATCCGTGCCCGCTATGTCGTAGGCTGTGACGGCGCCCGCAGTGCCGTGCGCAAATCCATGGGGCACGACCTAAAGGGCGAATCCGCCCGCCAGCTTTTTTTTGGGGGGAGTGATGGATGTTCTCGCCGTCACAGATTCTCCCGACATCCGACTAAAGGCTGCGGTCCAATCGGCTGACCACGGCAGCATCCTGATCATCCCGCGCGAGGGTGGCTACCTTGTGCGCATGTATATCGAGCTGGACGAATTGCACGGAGATGAGCGCGCCGCTGACCGAGGGGGCACTGTCCGAGATGTTGATCTCGAAGGCGCGTGACATCCTCGCGCCCTATACGCTCGACGTGAAGGAGGTGGCCTAGTGGTCCGCCTACGAGATCGGGCGGCGTGTGTGCGACGCCTTCGACAATGTGCCCGACAGCGACCTCGCCGAACGTTTCCCCAACGTCTTCATCGCAGGTGATGCCTGTCACACCCACAGCCCTAAGGCCGGTCAGGGGATAAATGTCTCGATGGCAGATACGTTTAACCTTGGATGGAAACTGGCCTCGGTCTTGCGCGGTCAGGCGACTCCTGGCTTGCTGCATACCTATTCCGAAGAGCGACGCGCCAAAGCCAAAGAACTCACCGATTTCGACCGCGACATGGCGCGGCTGTTCAGCGCCAAACCCAAGACTGCCTCCGAGGCGGCTCAGTTCCAGAAATATTTCAAGAAACACGGCCGTTACACCGCGGGGGTCGAAACACGCTATGACCCATCGATGATTACGGCAGAGGGCGGAAACCAGTCGCTCGCAAGAGGCATGACAACCGGAATGCGCTTGCACTCAGCACCTGTAATCCGCGCAGGCGACGGCAGGCCCATGTATCTTGGTCATACGCTAAAGGCAGATGGTCGTTGGCGGCTCATCGCCTTTGCATGCGACGGGGATACCGGCCAATCCGGCGCGGGCATCGACGCCCTTTGCACCTACCTGACGCAAGACGCGCACAGCCCTTTGGTCAAATACACGCCGCAGGGCGCTGACATCGACAGCGTCATTGATTTTCGCGCGGTGTTCCAATCTTCCCACCGCGATCTTCAGCTAGGGGCCTGCCGGACTTGCTTTTGCCAAACAAGGGCCGACACGGGCTGGTAGATTACGAAAACGTATTTTGCCCCAACCTCAAGACCGGTCCAGACATCTTTGATCATCGTGGCATCGATCGCCAGAACGGCACCTTACTGATTGTGCGTCCGGATCAATTCGTCGCCAAGGTTCAGCCGCTCCATGACTTCACAGGACTTTCTCAGTTCTTCGATGCCTTCATGACATAGTCCTAACGGCACCTCTTCACCGCTGTTAGACCTTGTTTTGGCACACTTTTCCTATTCGAAGAACGTCGCGTTGCGGCCGCCGACCACGATGTCGAAATCGTAGGCTTCTTCGACGTCCACGTCTCCCGCGTCCCTCGGAATGCCCAGATTGCGCTCAAAGGCATCACCCATGAGGATCGCCATCGGGTCAGTTTCGTTGTTCGGCTCGCCCGGGAAATACATCTGCGTGATAAGCCGCGAGGACCCGCCACTGATCGACATATGGATGTGCTTTGGACGCCAGCGACCAATATCAGGACGGGCAAGGTAGGCACCCGGACTGATCGCCCAGAAACGATAGCGGCCCGCGTCGTCGGTCAGAACCCGCCCCAGCCCAAGGTGGTTTTCATCCAGTTGCAGGCCCGAATGATCCTCGATGTGGCGGTAACGCCCGAAGTGATTGGCACTCCAGACTTCCAGCAACGCGCCTGCAACAGCGCGGCCTGATGCTGTGCGCACACGGCCTGTGACCTCGATCGGCACACCAGCAGCGCGAGGCCGATCCGGGGCCGTCCGGGTCATGTCCCATTCATGCGGATTCGCCGCGTATCGCGCAGGCACCACCGGCACAAAGCTTTCGCGCGCGACCTCGGGGATCAGCCGCAGGCGTTGGCGCGGGGTGCGTTGGTCTGATGTATTATCGGTCGGGCCAATGCCCAGAATGCGTCCTTGGTTGGCCATCGTTCAGCTCTCCAGGTCGTCAAAGAATGGTGTTTCGCCGGGGCCCGCCATGACGATGTCAAAGACATAGACCTCGGCCCCGCTGGCGGTGCGCCCGTCGTGGCGCGCGATCAGTTTTGGTGCGTCATCGCCGACCGCTTGCAGAACGGGGTCGCTGTCATTGCCCGCCTGCCCGTCAAAGAAGACCTGCGTGACGATCCGGTTGATCCCGTCGGAAAAGATCGTGATCGTGACGTTAGGCGCGCGCCCTGGTGCCGCCCCCGGCAGGATCGTGCGGAATTCATAGGCCCCCGACGCTATGCGCATCCGGCCATAGCCGTGGAACCATGGGTCGATGCCCTCGTGCCCTTCGGTCGCGGGGGTGCGGTAGATGCCATTTGCGTTGGCCTGCCAAAATTCCAGCACCGCCCCGTTGGCCAGTTCCCCATGGCGGTCCAGCACACGGCCCCGCAGGATGATTGCTGTGCCCGCGGCCGCGCCAACAACGCCGGGATCAAAACGAGTCAGATCCTCTAGCGCCGGATCCGCGAAATAGATCGGGAAATACGGCCCGCAGGTGTCTTCGTTCGTGGCCGGTAAAAGGTTGGATGCTGCGTCGGTCATCACCTGTCCTCCATTGTCTTTGGTGTGTTTTGCAGATTAAACACCAAGGAAGGCAATACGGAAACCATACGCCCATGACCAAAGCGTCCAATCATGATGTCTATTTTGTCCCCGGTCTGCATCGGGGTCTTAGGGTTCTTGAAATCCTTGGCGCGGCAGAAACGCCCATGTCGCTGAGCGATATCGCCCGCGCGATGGATCTGAGCCGGAGTTCGGCGTTTCGTCTGGTCTATACTTTGCGGCAGATGGAATTTATCCGCGAGGCGGAGCAGGCCAATACCTTTACCCTTGGCGCACGCGTTCTGAACCTTGGGTTTTCGTATCTGAACCAGCAGCCCATTACCGCCATTGCCCGCCCAATTCTGGCCAGCCTGCGTGACGAGACGGGCGTTTCGACGCACCTCAGCGTGCTGGAAGGAGATGATGTTCTTTACCTTGTGAGCCACCAAGCCCGATCTGGCTATGTGTCGAACATGCGCACCGGCACCCGCACGCAGGCCTATGCCTCGGCGATTGGGTGGTGCTTGTTGGGGGCTCTGGACGATGCCGCCTTGCAGGACTTTGCCGCCCACCAGAACTGGCACCGCTTTACCGAACACACGCCGATGGATGCCGCCAGCCTTGCCGCCCGCGTCGCACAGGCGCGCAATGCGGGCTGTGTTATATCGCGCGGCTTTCGTGAACCGGGCGGGTCCAGTATCGCAGTGCCGGTGCGCGACAATACCGGCGCGATTGTCGCCTGCGTGAACCTGTCCGGCCCCGACAGCGGGTTTGATTTCGATAGGGTAGAAAGCTTTTATCTGCCCAAGACCCAAGACGCCGCGCTGCAAATCTCGCGGGCTTTGGGGTATCAGGGCAGCTAGGTTCATCCAGCGATGCCCAGAATGCTGCGGGCCTCTTCGGGGGTGGCAAGTGCGCCGCCCAGATCGCCGATGATCCGGACTGCTTTTTCCACCAGCTGTGCGTTGCTTTCACAGTGCTGGCCCTTGGCGATATGGGCCGTGTCCTCCATGCCGATGCGGATATGCCCGCCCAGCAACCAGGCTTGCGCCAACATCGGAAATGCCGCGCGGCCAATGCCAAAGGCGGCCCATTCGGTGCCTTCGGGCAACTGGCTGACAAGGTAGGCCATGGTTTCCGGGTTCGCGACCGCACCAAAGCGCACGCCCAACACCATCTGCACCATCAACGGCGTCTTGAGTACGCCGCGCGCGACGAAGTCCTTGACCATATGCAAATCGCCACTGTCGAAAACTTCGATCTCGGGCTTCACACCCGCTGCATAAATCCGCTCGGCCATGATTTCGAGGTTGCGCGGCGAATTGATCACCGAGGCTTGCCCAGACCACATGGTGTTAAAATCCAATGTGCAGATATCAGGCTGCAAGGCTTCGACATGGGCCACGCGTTTTTCTGGCACACATAGGGTCGACCCGGGTGCGGCCACCTGAGGATCATCGTCGGACGGGATAAACCGCCCGCCCTCGCCCGTGGTCAGGTTCAACAGCACGTCCGTGTTCTCGGCACGGATGCGCGCCACCAGCTCCTCGTACAGATCAAGTCGCATGGACCCTTTGGCGGTTTCCGAATCGCGCACGTGAAGGTGCACAATGGCTGCACCAGCCTCAGCGGCATCCAGCGCTTGGCGCGCGATCTGTTCGGGCGTGACAGGTAAATGCGGGCTGATCTCTGGCGTCATCAGGTTGCCAGTGATCGCGGCGGTCAGGATCGTCTTGCGTGCCATCTTACTGCTCCAACACGTCGGCAACGGCGGCGGAAAGCGTCTGAACGATCAGATCAATCTCGGCTTCGGTCGAGGTATAGGACGGTGCCAGCAGCACGTGATCGCCGTGCACCCCGTCAATGCAGCCCTGCGACGGATAGGTCATGACGCCGCGCGCCTTGGCCGCCGCGCCGATTTTCGTGGCAATCGCTTCGGCGGGGTCAAACGGCGCTTTGGTCCCCAGATCAGTCACCAGCTCGACCGTCCAGAACAGCCCGCGCCCGCGGATGTCGCCCACATGGGGGTGGTCGGCAAATGCAGCGCGCAACGCCGCCTCAAGCTGCGCGCCCCGCTTGACCACATTGTCCAACAGGTTTTCGTCTTCGATCACGTTCTGCACGGCCAAGGCACCCGCCGTGGCAATCGCGTGGGACATGTAGGTATGCCCGTTCCACAGCCTGCCACTGCCCGCCTTGATCACATCGACCACGCTTTGCGCGACCAGAACTGCGGCAATCGGCTGATAGCCAGCGCCTAGCCCCTTAGCCATCGTGGTTAGGTCGGCGGCGATGTCCTCCTGCTCCAACGCGAACGAAGTGCCCGTCCGGCCCATGCCGCTCATCACTTCGTCGGCAATGAAAAGAACACCGTATTGATCACAGATTTCCCGGATACGTTTGAAATAGCCCGCAGGTGCAGGCTGGGTGCCCAATGACGCCCCTACAACCGGCTCTGCAACAAAGGCCATCACTGTCGCTGCCCCCAACCGCAGGATTTCCTCCTCCAGCAGGTTTGCCATGCGCATAGCAAAGTCAACTTCACCTTCTCCGTCATGTTGCAAACGATAAGGATACGGCGCGTCGATATGATTGACCTCGATCAAAAGCGGCGCAAATGGTGCGCGCCGTCCGGCGTGCCCACCCGTTGCCAGCGCCCCAAGCGTGTTGCCGTGATAGCTGGGCTTGCGTGCAATGATCTGGCTGCGCTCAGGCTCGCCGTTCTCAACAAAATACTGCCGCGCCAATTTCAGCGCCGCTTCCATCGCCTCAGAGCCGGAGCCCAGATACATCACCCGCCCGGCGCCGGTCCCTTGGGGTGCGCGCGCCACAAGATGGGCGGCCAAATCCTCGGCGGGCTGGTTGGTAAACGACCCTGTATGCGCAAAGGCGAGCGTATCAACCTGCGCCTTGATGGCCTCTCGGACCTTAGGGTGGTCATGACCAAGGCAAGACACCGCCGCCCCGCCGCAGGCATCCAAATACCGCTTACCCGTCGCATCAATAAGGAAATTTCCATCTCCAGCGACGACGACGGACAGGTCAGAATTGAGGTCTCGGTGAAAAATGCTGCTCTGGGCCATGGCTCTCATCTTATGTCTTGTATATAAACTCATGTTTTGTATATTAGACAGGATTCCATATCGCAAGGCTTTACAGACGTGACAGGCGCATTGAACGGCATAATTGTTTTGGACATGACCCATGTTCTGGCGGGGCCGTTCTGTACCTACCAGTTGGGACTGCTTGGTGCCGATGTGATTAAGATCGAAGACCCCTCCAACCCAGATTGCGCGCGGGGCCGCGGGCCAGATGACGCGCTGAACGCAGCGGGGCTTGGCCTGAACTATCAGGTGCAGGGAGGGAACAAGCGAAGCCTCGCCCTTAACCTGCGCAGCTCCGAAGGGATCGACCTGCTGAAATCGCTTGCCGCCAAAGCGGACATCGTGGTCGAGAATTTCACAACCGGCGCATTGGCCTCACTTGGGATCGGTTACGAGGCTCTCGCCGCGATCAATCCCAAACTCATTCACTGCTCAATCACCGGATATGGGGACGGCGGGCCACAGGCCGAACACGGTGCCTATGATAATGTCATCCAAGCGACCAGCGGCACGATCGGCCAATGTGGCGGGGTCAAGCCCGGTGTTTCCTTTGTCGATTATGCCACCGGATACGCCGCCGCCTTTGCAGTGACCGCCGCGCTGACACAGCGCGAACGAACGGGGCAAGGCACACATATCTCGGTCTCGATGCTTGAGGTCGCCATGCAGATGATGGCCCCCGAGGCCGCCGCCGCTCAAAGCCCTGCCATCGCCAAGCGCGGCAAAGAACCGGGCATCGCGAGCTACGACACAAAAGACGGCCAGCTGATGCTGGGCGCGTTCCACCCTGCACAATATCGTAAATTAGCCGCGCTTCTTGAGCGGCTGGGCCACCCCTTGCCCGCCTTGGCCATGATCCACAACTGGCCCGATGTCTGGACTATCGACGCGGCGACCAAATCCGCCCTGCGCGACGCCTTCCTGACCGCCGATGCGGACACATGGGTCACCCGACTGCGTGCTGCTGATCTGCCGGCAGAACGGGTAAGGGCATTGGCCGAGGCTGTCGAGCTGCCCCAACTGACCGCGCGTGGATATTTCCAACCCAGCCCTGACAACCCTGAAACGGCCCTCCCGACGACGGCCTTTCATATGGGCGGCGAAGGTACCAAACTGCATCAAGCGCCCCCACGGCTTGGCCAGCATTCCCATGCAGTCCTGTCCGAGATGGGGCTGGACGCGCGCCAGATTGGCCAGCTTTTTGACGCAGGGATTGTGACATGACCCACCTCACCGCCACCCTCTGGAGCGCCTTGCCAGACGACCTGCATCATCGCGGCGAGCCTTCGGCATGGGCCAAGATGACCCGCCCCGGCCAGACAATGCATTCCTTCCTAGAGGCCGCATTTTTTGATGCAAACGGCCACCTTTGGCTGTCGGATGTCCCTTACGGGCGGGTCTTTCGGGTCTCACCCGATGGCGACTGGACCCAGATGCACCAGATCGAAGGCGAACCCCACGCCATGCGCCTTACCCCCGATGGGCAGCGTATTGCGGTAGACTATAAGCACGGGTTGATCGAGCTGACCGGCGAGACCACGTTCGACCTGATTTCCTCGGGCGAACCGACGCCCTTCCTCGGCCTGTCGGATATGACCCATGGCCCCGATGGTGCGCTATGGTTCACCGACAGCGGCCGCGCCAGCCTGAGCGACCCGCGCGGGCGGGTCTACCGCTGGCAAGACGGCAATCTGCGCCTTGTACTGGACTGCGTGCCTTATCCCAACGGCATCGCTGTTTCACCTGACGACGCTTGGGTCTACGTCGCCGCGACCCGCGCCAATCAGGTCTGGAAATTCTCGACCCGCCTGCCCGAGAGCGGTGCACCCATGGTCGGCACTTACTTGCAACTGTCCGGCGGCCTCGGCCCCGATGGGCTGGCCTGCAACAGCCATGGCTGGCTTGCGGTTGCCCAGGCCCAGGCCGGACGCGCCTATGTTTTCGACCCGGTCGGAGACCTGATCGCCGAGGTCCGCCTGCCCCAAGGGCTCTGGACCACATCTGTCACTTTCGATCCCGCGGACCCGACCCGCCTTTTCATTGTGGACGCCCAATTCGGCTGCGTCTTCACCTGCCGCATCCCGACCCCAAGGACCTGATCCCATGCAAAAAGAAGACCTTCACGGCTACGTGCCCGCCATCGCGACACCCTTTAATGAGCGCGGTGAAATCATGGAGGACGCCTTTGTCGACCTCTTCGAATTCCTTCTGTCGCGCGGCGCGACATGTATCTGCATCGCGGGCGACAATGGCGAAAGCTGGGCGCTCAACGCCGAGGAACGCGGCCGCCTGGTCCGCCTTGCCAAAGACACAGCCAAAGGGCGCGTGCCCGTGATGATGGGCATTTCCGCCCCCACCATCGATGCGTCTTTGGCCTATGTCCGCGCCGCCGAAGAAAACGGTGCTGACGTCCTGTTATCGATGCCACAGACCTATGTTCTGAAAGCCTCCGAAGCTGAACTGATGGCGCGCTTTGACAAAGTATCGGCGGCCACCAAGCTGCCACTGGTTCTGTATAATTCGCCCCGTCGCATGGGCTTTTCCCTGACCATCGACCAGACCGAGCGTCTGTTGGAAAACCACGATGTCATCGGCATCAAGGAAAGCCAGCGCGACTTTTTCTATCACACGCATTTGCTGCACCGCCTTGGCGAGCGCCTGTCTGTGATGACCGGCCCGTGCCACTACATCCTGCCCGCCTTTGCCCTAGGCGCAAAAGGCTTTATCGCGACGGGGCCGGAATTCACCGACCTGCTACCGTCAGAGATGGCGGCTGTCGGGAACGGTGCGCCGGATGACACATATCGTCATGCCCATCACCAGCTGACAGTTCTTTATGAACTGTTGATGGGCACCGGCACATGGCCGGCCTCCTTCAAGGCTGCGTTGAATCTGATTGGTCAACCTGCTGGCGTACCGCGCGATCCGGTCATGCCATTGGCAGAGGCCGACATCGACAAGATCAAACGCACCTTTGACGAGCTGGGCATCTCTTACAAATGATCCGACTGGTCCCCAACCACGCGACCCGGATAAAGCGCTCTGAAACGGTGACATTCACCTTTGATAGCGAGCCCGTTCAGGGCCACCTGGGCGAAACGCTTGTGGCTGCCCTGATGCGGGCGGGGCATTTGAACCTTCGCGAGGCGCCCAATGACAGTGCCCCGCGTGGGGCGTTCTGTTGCATGGGGCTATGCCAGGAATGCGCCGTCATCGTGGATGGTCAAGTTGTCGAAGCCTGCCGCACAGTCGTGTCGGCGGACCTCGTGGTTGAAAGGGCCTGATGTCAGATCTTAACGACATAGCTGTTGTTGGTGCCGGACCGGCCGGAGGCAACGCGGCCCTAGTCGCCGCCCAAAGCGGTGCGCGTGTCGTGATGCTGGATGAACAGCCCGCGCCCGGTGGGCAGGTCTGGCGCGGGAAAACCGCCAGCATCCTATTGGCCCCCGTCACGCCAGAAACAACAGCGGGGAATGGCCTGCGCAGCGCCCTTTCCGAAAGTGCTGCCACCCATCTGGCCGACACCCGCGTTTGGGATATTCTCCGTAATGGGGATCATTGGTCCCTTCAAATTCTGCGCAACGGCGCGACCGAGCAAATCACTTGCCGATCATTGATCCTCGCGACGGGCGCGCGCGAATATGTGCAACCCATCCCCGGCTGGACGACACCCGGTGTGATTGGACTGGCCGGGGCAACGTCACTGTTTAAGCAGACGCTTTCCCTGCCAGGCAAACGCACTGTCGTCAGCGGGACCGGCCCGTTGGTGTTCTTTGTCGCCAGCGAAATACGCCGTTTGGGCGGAGAGGTGGCCGCCGTTATTACGCCCAACACCCGCGCAGACTGGGCCCGCGCCACGCCGTCGATGATTGGACAGCCCAAGCTGCTGGCCCGCGGCGCGCTGTGGATGGCCGACCTGATACTGGCCCGTGTCCCGATCTTGTGGGGGCACGCGGTGTCCGAGGTTGAAGGCCGAGACCACGTTACCGGCATCAAAACCATCAATCTGAAACGTGGCGTAGCAGGCCTGAGTTTTGCTACCGATAGCCTGTGCCTTGGCAATGGTTTGATCGCACAGATCGAGGCCGCGCAAATGCTGGGCGCGGCAATCCGCTATGATCCGTCCTTGGGCGGCTGGGTTCCTGTTGCAGACCCGGACGGGGCGACCAAGGTGGACGGTCTCTATCTATGCGGCGACGGCTGCGGGATTCGCGGCGCAGCGGCTGCCGCCTTACAGGGGACGTTGGCGGGTGCCCGTGCCGCCCGTGACTTGGGCTTCTCCGCGCCCTCACCGCCTGTGCGCCCCTGGCAGCGGGCCGAACGGTTTGGCCGCGCGATGACCGCGCTTAGCATTCCACATGCCGACGCGCATGCCCTGACCACGCAAGACACCATCGTGTGCCGATGCGAAAGCCTAAGCCGCAGGGACATCAGTACCGAGATCACAACCGGCGCCACAAGCACCAATGCCGTCAAATCCGGTAAGCGCGCGGGCATGGGTCCCTGTGGCGGCAAATATTGCCAGACGGCGATTGCCGCGCTGATCGCGGAGCAGACGGACAAATCAACATCAGACGTTCCACCTCCAACCCCGCGCCCACCCCTGCGCCCGGTACCTTTGGGACAAGCCGCTGGCGATTTTGACTACGACGATCTGCCCATCCCGAAACCGGCACCGCTATGACGACGGGCCCCACATATGAAATCGCCATCATCGGCGGCGGCATCATGGGATGCGCTACAGCCTTGCGCGTCGCCGCAGGTGGTATGTCTGCAATCGTGCTGGATCAGGGAGACTTGGGCCAAGGGGCATCTGGCGTGAACGCGGGCACGCTTAGCCTGCAAATCAAGCGCGTGAAACTGATGCCCTATGCGCTTAAGGGCCACCATTGTTGGGAGGAGATGGGCGACACGGTCGGTTTTGCGAAAACCGGTGGCTACACGCTTGCCTTCAACGCCCGCGAAGCCGAAATGCTGCACGAGCGGCAGACCCTTAAGTCCAATGCCGGCGCCCCGATTGAGTTTGTCTCAAATAACCAATTGCGAGCCGCCGAACCGAACCTGACCCACAAAGTTGAAGCGGCGAGTTTCTGCCCCGAGGATGGCTATGCCAACTCCTCGCTCACTGGGCAATATTACCGAGGCAAACTGCGTGACGCGGGTATTCCCTACCGCGAAGGCTGTGCCGTGACCGCCATTGATCAGGGCGACGGGTTCACCTTGACCACGCCCCAAGGCCCGATCCGCGCAAACCGCATCCTTTTGGCCGCAGGCGCGTGGCTTAAACCTCTGGCTGCCCTTCTCGACGTCGATCTGCCGGTGAACGCGCGGGTCAATACTGTGTCGGTTACAGAACGTCTGCAGCCCCTTATGAGCAGCGTGATCGGACATGCGACCGGCCTGCTGACCATGAAGCAAAAGGCAAACGGGACGGTCCTGATCGGAGGCGGCTGGCAAGGGCGCGGCACACCGCAAGACGGGCGCGGCACGGTCGACGCCGACACCGTTCGCCCCAATCTCGCCTTGGCGCAATACGCTGTCCCCGCCCTTTCCGCTGCCCGCGTCACTCGCAGCTGGACAGGGTTCGAGGCCAATGTGCCAGACTTCTATCCACTGGCCGGCGCACTCCCAGGCGTACCAGATGCCTTCGTTTTGGGCTGTGTGCGTGGCGGTTACACTATAGGCCCGTATATCAGCCAATTGATGGGCGATCACATACTGGGCCGAGAGCCCGAAATGCCTCTGTTCGATCCGGGGCGCGATTTTGAGAAGGACACGATATGACGCAATATCCAAGCAGACTGGACGGAAAACTAGCCGTAATCACTGGCGGCGGCAGCGGTATCGGAGAGGCGACGGCACATGTTTTTGCCCAAGCAGGCGCGACGGTTGTCGTCGCCGGCCGCCGATTGGAGCCGCTTGAAGAAGTCGCAAAAGCCGTTGGCGGCCACGCCATTGCCTGCGATGTGTCCGATCAGGCGGATGTGCGAAAGCTATTCGCCAAAGCCAAAGAGATCACAGGCAGTGTCGACGTATTGCTGAACAACGCAGGCGGACCCGGCCCGATTGCGCCGGTGGCCGAGGTAGATATGGCTGACTGGATTACCTGCATGAACATCAACCTCGTCGGGGCGATGTTTTGCCTACAAGAAGCGGCCAAGATCATGTCTGCCCAAGGGTCAGGGTCTATCATCAATATGTCCTCACTTATGGGCATTCAGGGCTACCCGATGCGGTCCGCCTATGTCGCTTCGAAATTTGCGCTGATCGGGATTACAGAAACCATGGCCCGCGAACTTGGCCCCGTTGGCGTGCGCGTCAATGCCCTGATTCCCGGTGCAGTTTCCGGCGAAAACATGGACCGTATTTTGGCCCGCCGCGCCGAGGCAGAGGGCCGTTCAGTGGCAGAGATCGAGCGCGAGAACTATACGGATGTCGCCGCCCTGAAACGCTGGGTTGGCCCGGAAGAAGTCGGGCGTGCGGCACTATACTATGCCTGTGATCTAAGCTCCGCCATCACAGGCGATAAAATGAAAGTGGATTGCGGCCGTTTTTGACTCCACCCAAGGAGGATCAAGCAATAAACGTTCAGACCCTATAACTGCCCCTGCCCCACGATTGGTTTGCAGCCCAAACCGCGTTGCCCAAGACCCGTTTTCGCATGTCGCAATTGATGGCCGCCGGAGGCGCGATGCAGGGACTTGCTGCCCGCGTCTCTCAGCCGGTTGACGCCGTAGACCTCGATCCAACCGAAAGCACGCTTGATGGGGCGCAACGGTCCTTCGACAGCTAATTTCCAGTAAGACGAGCAGCGGGTGAACCCGTCGATATGCTTCGCTCTGCTATGGCGCAGGCACTGCCAATTTGCGTGGCCGACATTGAAACTGGGGCTCAGTTGAACGATGAGCAGCTGGAAATCCTTGCACGCGGTCTTAACCGATTGGCCGACTGGGCGTTGTTCCCCACGGACATGCCCGAACACACTGCCCCTTCAGTGCCTGCGGATGCGTTGTTCCGTTGAAAACAGCAGCATCAGCTCTTTTTCCTGATAATTCACGGCATGCTCTATCTATTGCACGTCTTGGAAGAGGCGCTCGACCGTGAACACGCCCCTGTGACGCAATCTATCCTAAGCGATTTCGCCGATCTTATGGAGGCGTCCGCTGTGGCCTTTCATCTGGCTGCCGATTTCTCGACCGAAGACTACGAAACACGCATCCGCCCAGACATGACGGCCCATGATCCGCATTTCTCGGGACGGTTTTACGCTGAGCATAAGGAACTGGTGACCAGCCTACGTGTCCTCAAACGAGTGCCCAAGGATTTCGAAGATGAACTGGATCGCATCAGCGAAGTTATCTCTGCACATAGGGCGTGCACGCCCGCGGTTGCCTGCGCTTTGTCGGGGAAACCTCTAGCCTTGCGTCCAAAGACGACACCCGCGTCGCCGCCGAAAGCATTCGAGGTAAATACGTCAAACGTACAAAGGTGATCGCTGGCCTCGCCAAGCCACGTAGCTAGTGACCCCGTACCGGGGGAGCCCTGCGATTGCGATATTTTTCGGTGAGGTCGGCGTCCGCGTCGCCCTCACCGTAGGCTCCCAAAATGACTCCCTTGGTGCTGCGTTGGGTTCGGTTCTGGCGCAACGTTTCGTTGGTGATCGTGGTGCGCTGAGAGGGGCGACGCGCCCAGGTATCCAGCACCGCGGATAGGCGAGCGACGTCTTCTTGATAGTCGACGCTTTCGCCCAGATCGATCAGCTCATCGGGGTCGTTTTTGAAATCGAACAAGATGGGTCGGATGCCCCCGCCGAACTCAACCAGTTTGTAGCGCCCATCGGTCACCATAAACAAACGCGCCTCGGCAGTGTCCAGATCAAGACGTTTGGCCAGAGGCGTCATTGAATAATCGTATTCGCAAAATGCGTAGTCGCGTCCTTGATCTTCCCCGTGCAGTAAAGGCAACAGCGACGCCCCTTCTAGCACATGATCAAGGTCCGCGATATTGCCGCCGGCCACGTCGACAAAGGTCGGCGCGAGGTCGATCAGCTGAACCAACGCATCGGATGAAGTGCCACGGGTCACGTCGGCTTTGGCTGACGGGTCATAAACGATCATCGGCACCCGAACCGACGTATCATGGCAGAACGTCTTTTCGCCCAGCCAATGATCGCCGAGATAGTCACCGTGGTCCGAAGTCACGACAATCATCGTGTCCTCCATCCGGCCAGTGCTTTCGAGCCAGTCAAACAGCACGCCCATCTGATCGTCACATTGTTTAATTAACCCCATGTATGCGCCAAGAACCTTATCGCGCACCTGATCCTGAGAAAACGCCTGTCCAACGGGAGCCTTCATCATCCCGCCGAAAACGGGGTGGTTCGTGTCGCGCTCTTCGTCGCTCCGCACCACGGGCAGGTAGTGTTCGGGGCCGTACATATCATGATAGGGCGCAGGCACGATGTAGGGCCAATGTGGCTTGATGTAGGATAGGTGGCAGCACCACGGCGCATCACCACGGCTCTCGATAAACTCCATCCCGCGGCGGGTTAGATATGGAGTCTCACTGTCCTCTTCCGCAATATTCGCCGGCTTGTCGCTGTTTTCCATGAACCAGCCCGACAGCACATTCCCCGCCCCGTCATTGGCGGAATTTGCGTGATCATGCCAAGGGTTGTCTCCTTCGTACCCTTTGCCGCGTAGGTATGCGTTATATTTGAGCGCACCTCCATCGTCATAAAACCCATCCGGTCCTTCTGGTCGCATCCCGTCATCGCGTTCAAACACGTCAAATCCACATTCAGACACTCGTGCGCCAATCACGCTGTCGGGCTCAAGGCCCAAACGTGCCATTCCTTCGGCGTCGGCTTTCATATGGGTTTTGCCGACCAGCCAGCACTCCATGCCCAAATTGCGCAGATGATCCCCCATCGTGCGCTCTCCGACTTTGAGAGGCACGTTGTTCCAAGAGGCCCCATGGCTGTGCACATATCGTCCCGTGTAGGTCGACATCCTCGAGGGCCCGCACAGGGGCGACTGGATATAGGCCCGGTCAAACCGCACGCCTTTCGAGGCCAGCCTGTCGATGTGCGGCGTGTGCAAATGCGGATGACCGTAACAGCTTAGATAATCCCACCGCAGTTGGTCGAACATGATGAACAGGATATTTTTCGGGTCTGACATTACGGGTTTTTCTGATCCAGGGTTTCGCCATCAGGCACGCCCAGATTGGTCGTGTCCGCCTCCTCATTTGTACGCTTCGAAAGAAACCAGAAGACCGACACCCCCGACAAGACCAAAAGCGCAACAGCGACAGGGCTTGTGTAAATGTTCAGCAAATTACCGTTCAGCAAAGCGATCGCTTGCGATAGCGATTTTTCAAATTGTGGCCCGAGGAAGAAGGCGATGATGAAGATGACCATCGAGTAGCCAAAGCTGTGCATCAGCAAGCCGAAGACGGCGAAAATCAGCATGACGGTTACACCAAAAAGCCCGTTTGTCGCCATCGACACCCCGACAAAACACAGCAGCAGTGCAGAGGAAAAGATCACAGCTTTAGGTGCGGAAACGACTTTAACCCAAAGCCGCAGCCCCGCCTGCCCAACCCAAAGGTTTATGAAGTTCGCCATGATCATCGCGCCGAACAGGCCATAGACCAGCCGCCCTTGGTTTTGGAAAAGGAGCGGGCCGGGCTGCATCCCGTGGATCATGAATGCGCTGATGATCAGCGCGGCAGTGACGCTCCCTGGAATACCAAGGGTCAACAACGGAATCATGTTAGCACCAACCACAGCGGAATTGGCGGACTCGGTCGCTGCGATGCCATGCAGATTGCCCTTGCCGAAACTTTCCTGTTCTTTCGACGCGGCCTTTGTCATCGCATAAGATATGAAAGCGGCTGCGGTTGATCCGATGCCCGGCAAAGCGCCGAGAATGGTGCCAATCGTGGCACCGCGCAACATCGTATAGCGACAGGCCCAATACTCGACCCAAGAGACGCGGCGATCTTCAGGATTTCCCGTATCAGGGACCAAAATACCTTGTCCCTCGGTCCCGCGCCCTTCGGCCATCCGCCGCAGAATTTCCGAAATGGCCAGCATTCCGATCGCAACAGACGGCAGAGCCAACCCGTCAAACAGATCCCAAAAGCCAAAGATAAGGCGCGGGGTGAAATGTTCTGGGTCGGTTCCAATGAAGGAAATCATTAAACCCAAGGCCGCTGCAATGACCCCTTTGATCAGGGATTCGCCCATCAGGCCGGATATGATCGAGAAGGCAAAAATCATAAGCGCCACGATCTCTACCGGACCCATCTTGAGCGCCAAAACCGCCAGCGGTGCGGCAACTGTAATTAGAACAATATCGCTGAATGTGTCGCCCGTGATCGACGAAAACAGCGCCATCTTAGTGGCCTTCAGGGGTTTGCCTTGCTGCGTCAAAGGATAGCCATCCATGGCGGTTGCCGCGGCGTCAGGCGTACCGGGCGTATTCATCAAGATCGCAGGCACCGCCCCCCCGACAAGCCCGCCTTTGTTGACGCCAACCAAAAAAGCGATGGCGGGCAAAGGATCAAGCCCGAAGGTGAACGGAATGGCAATCGCCATCGCCATCACAGGTCCGATCCCTGGTACGGCTCCGACAAACTGTCCAAGCACAACACCGAATACCACGAACAATAGATTGAAGGGTGTGAAAACATCCCCAAAACCTGCCAGAATTATTGAAAAATCGACCATAGTGGCGTCCTATCCGGGCAAGGCCCGTTCAAGAAGTTGCGTGACAAGAAACCAGATCGCAGCGGGCATGAGAACAACCCCTACCCCCAACCAAAGCGGGCGACGCTCGCCAATCATCAGCATCAGGACCAGCGCCAAAACGGGTGCCACATAGAGGAACCCGACCAAAGACATCGCATAAATGGCACCGCCAAGTATCGCGACATAAGCAGTTGTTTTTAAGAAAAAACGGGCATCAGGAGCCGCGTGGTTCGTCGGGCGAAGGGCCAAAAAACCACCGCAGATCGCCAAAACCCATGCGACGATATTCGGCATGGTCTTTGGGGACAAGTTGCCGCCCTGCGGGTCCTCTACATATTCAGGGATGACGAGGAAAAACATCGCTAACCCGAAAACAAGAAAGAACGCACCAGATATCCGGTCAGTCATATTGCTCATGCTCGGGCCTCCCTACCCTTGAAAAATGCCCCACCAATGATGTAGCGGGGCATTCAATTTTAATTGGCGAAAAGCCGTTCGGCGTTTTCCAAACCATCGACCATCATCAAACGGGCGCCATCTGGACCCATGTTGATCGGATCACCCTGCACCGCGTTGCGCACGATTTCCGCGATCTCGGGTGACTGGACAGCCTCATCAATTGCGGCGGCAATAGCTGCAGTTGCAGAAGGATCGGTTCCCGCTTTCATTGCCAAGAAGAACACCGCATCGACGTAAGCATCCACACCGGATTCGATGAACGTCTGTGTTTCTGGCGCATAACTTAGGCGCGATTGGTTTGCGCTGGCGATAACCTTCATGTCGCCAGATTCAAGGTAGGGGAAATGCTCGCCTGAGGCGAAACCCGCAAGAACCTGACCACCCAAGATAAGGCGAATAACCTCAGCACCGCCATCCGCAGTTACGAGATTAAAGTCGACACCAGACGCTTTAGTCGTGGCGTTCATCATCAGCACTTGCGGAGGTGCCATTGTCGCCAGCGGCATGTCTCCCTGTTCCTCGGCATAGGCGATCATTTCTTCCAAGGTATCGAACGGAGCATCTGCGCTGGCCACCAGTGCCAGTTCGGCCTTGGCGATCGTGCCTAGATAATCGAAACTGTCAATATCGAAAGGCAACTCGTCACCACGCTGAACCAGCTGCACCAACACTGGAATACCGACGCCCATGCCGATGGTCTGATTATCCACCGGGCGCTGAGACAGGCTGGTGAACATTGCCACACCACCGCCGCCTGGGCGGTTTTCGACGATCACATTCCAGCCGGTTTGTTCTTTCATCACTTCGGCCAGAACCCGACCCATCGTGTCAGTCGACCCCCCGGCCCCAAAGCCGATCTCGATTGTAACAGGTCCGTTCGGCTCCCAGTCTTGCGCCGCTACAGGTGCGCCAAATGCGATAAGTGCCGCAGTACCTACTGCCTTGAGTGTTGACGTAAATTTCATTGGTTTTCCTCCCTATTTACCGTCTATCGCTATTGGTTGTTTTCAATAGCCAACCGCTCCACTGCGCCTGTGCGCAAGGTTTCGATTTGTGCCAAAAGCCCGTCCGGATCGATCATCATGTTGGGCTCTCCCGCTGCCCGCGCAGCCATTGCCTGTCGATCTTCGTCAAGGCCGTTAGAAAAGCCATGTGTGGTCAAATGAACGTCGATGCCCATGTCCTGCGCTTCCGTTAGTGCCCGCACACGGTCCAAACTCTCGATAAAGGCCTCTACCTGAGGCGGCCCTTCGATGGCATTTAGGCCCAAACCGCCAATCGTAATCGCGCGGTAAGTCTCATCGCCGTCCGCCACATCATACATGTAAGACGCAGTCCCCCACGTATGACCGGGTGTTTCTACAACCGTAAAGACATTGTCGCCTAATGTGATAGTATCCCCATCCGCCACAACCATTTCCGGTTCGATCATGTCCCAAGCGCGCGGGCCAGCCTGTGATGCCTGAGACGACTCAACTGCCTCGTCCCAGCCACCTTGCGTCATTACGAACGTCGCGTTTGGCAAGAGCGGTTTGAGTGCAGCTGCGCCAGCAACATGATCAAAATGCCCATGGGTCATCAGTACGTATTTGATATCCGCCAGATCGGTGCCCGTCTTGGCGATATTATCCAGCAGCATCGGAGTGAACGGACCGTAGAGGGTGTCAATCAGGACCGTGCCGTCATCCGTATGCACCAGCCAAGCTGACACCCAACAGATGCCCACATAATCGACATTGTCAAAGGGTGCCCAAGGCTCAACGAACTGAGCGTCCGGCGTGCTGAGCCAGCGTCCTAAATCCGGCGGCATCTGACCTGTGCGTCCAAATTCCACGAACCGCGCAAGGATCTGATCTGACGGGCACCCATCGAACAGTGCTTGCGCACTGGCTGGCATTGCCAGCCCGAGCGCGAGTGCTGTTCCAACTACTTTGATGAAAGAATCTTTCATGATTTCTCCTTTGGTATGAACTTTCCCGGATTCATTAGGTCGTCTGGATCCAACGCCTGTTTGATCTTGCGCATCGCGTCCAGTTGGCTGGCTTGTTTGAGGTTTCGCATTACGTCCAGTTTGCTTTGGCCAATCCCGTGTTCGGCGGAAAACGATCCGTTCAAACGCATCAAAAGCGCGAAAGCCTGTTCTTTTGCACGGGTCAAAGGTAAGTCAGTCCAGTTCTTACCTTCCGCCGCACTCAATGCGTAATGCAGGTTTCCGTCCCCCAGATGCCCGACGGTCAGCGGCACAAATCCCATGTCCGCCACCGCGGAATCCATGGTCGTGACAAACTCAGCGACCGACGCCAACGGCAGTGCGATGTCCATATGATAGGCGGGACCGTTTGCCGTAATAGCCTCAAGAATGGACTCCCGCATGGTCCATAGATCAATCCGTTGCTGTTCGGATTGCGTGATCATGGCGTCAAGGACGATACCGTCTGCCATCAGTGTTTCAAGTCCTTCAAAGACCAGACCTTGCAGGCGTGTATCGCCATCTTCGCCAGCCTCGGCATCATCCGGACGCGATGACGCAACCTCGAAAAACAACCCCGTTTCTGCTGGCGCATCCAACGGTCGGCGTGTCTTCGGAAACTCTCGACAGATCACTTCAACAGCGGCCGCTGGCATATACTCAAACGCCTCGACCGCGCCACCCGTTCGATCTTGCAAGGCGTTCAGAACTGTTGGCGCATCCGCAACGGACGCCAAAGACAGAAAACCTGTCGTGCGAACGCGTGGCAGTGGGGAAAGCTTGAACACCGCAGCCGTGATAATGCCCAAAGTTCCTTCCGCCCCAATCAGCAAGTCCTTCAGATCAAATCCGGTGTTGTCCTTGCGCAGCCCGGTCAAACCATCAATGATCGACCCGTCTGGCAAGACGGCTTCAATCCCGATGCACAACTCACGCGTTGTTCCGTATTTCACGACGTTAGACCCACCAGCGTTTGTCGAAAGCACGCCACCGATCATGGCGCTTCCTTGCGCGCCAAAGGTCAAAGGAAACGCAAGACCTTGTTCGCGTGCCTGTTCCTGCGCGGCCTGCAAGACAACACCTGCTTCGAGCGTGATACTACGTGCGCCAACATCCACAGCGCGGACCGCGTTCATCCGCTCAAGCGATATAACGATGCTGTCGCCATCCCCAATTGAGACACCGCCACCGCAAAGTCCCGTCCGTCCACCAGTGGGTACCATTGGGGTACCGTGATCATGGCACAGCTTTACGATTGCAGCGACCTGCGCTGTGCTCTCAGGCCGCACAACTGCGATCGGTGTTCCAGCAAATTGCCCCGTCCAATCTTTGCAATAAGGCGCAGCCGCAACTGCATCGCCCATCAAGACCTGTGACTCACCAACAATCTCTTTAAGGCCCGCCAACATTTCCCCCGGCTGACTTATAGTAGAGCCAGTTGCCGCATACACATCCCACATTGTCCTAAAACTCGCCCCCATAGAGTCGTAAACTACCATGTTACATTTCCCCTCGACTGGTCAACAATAATCTACCATGGTAGAAAACTGAGCTAGAAAACGTATTTAGATCAAAGTCCGCAGGCATATGACACAACCTCCAATACAAAAATCTGTAACCGAGATAACCGCAGAAAAGATCCGCGAAGCGATCATTCTCGGGGCGTTTCCGCTTGGCACAAAGCTGTCCGAACAAAAGCTGGCCGATCTGTATCAAGTCAGCAGGTCCCCCGTCCGCGAAGCATTGGTGCTGCTGCAAATTGAAGGTCTTGTGCGGGTTTTTCCCAAGCGTGGGTCATTTGTATTTTTACCCGACGAATGCGTAATCCGAGACCTTTGTGAACATCGCAGCATTCTGGAAGTCGCCTGTTTCGAATTGGCCGTTAGAAACAACCACGCTGGCCTCTTGATCGGCATGCAGAACGGAATAAGCCACATGCAGGAGGCCATAAAAGACGCTGACACAAAGCACTATTCTCGCGGCGACCTTTTGTTTCACCGCTCTGTCATCGCACACAGCGGCAACAGCTCGATGATCAAGTCGTATGAAACCACGATTGGTCCGCTCATGGCGCTGCGCACCCATTTGTTCACCATCAGCGGGATCAGCCTTGAACGGTCCATGCAGGAACACACCGAGATGCTTGAGGCTTGCACGGTTCGAGACGTGGCTAAGGCGCAGGCAATTTGCAAACAGCATATTTACCACCTCACAGAACATTTTCACGAATTACAAATGATCGCAGCTTCGTGAAATCCGCAGGTGCCGCCCTAGATCTTTGCAACGTTTTCCACTGGGCTGTGGTCTTTGATGCACTTCAACATTTCTTGCACCTTTTCTGTCCAGTGAACGTGGCTTTGTTGCACAAATCGGGTGAAGGGCGTTCCTCCCCTTACCCCAGACGGATTTAGCCTACGGGCTCAGTGACAGGTATGCCAAGCGCAGAATAGCGATTGAGCACGGCGATACGGATTTGGATTTCCGCAACCTGCCTGTCGAAGTTCCGTGCCATGAGCGATTGGCCCATCAGTTTCAAACAGTGCATCTTGGTTTCGACGCAACTTCTTCGGTGGTATCCGCTCCAGCGTCGCCACAAGGTACGACCCAAGTATCGCTGCGCATTAACTGCGTCGGTTCGGGCAATAGCTCCGGCGCTCGTCGGCTTCCAAGGCTTAGCATTCTTGCGTGGTGGGATCACTGCATGGGCATTTCTTGCTGCAATCGCCTCGTGACATTTGCGAGTGTCGTATGCCCCATCGGCTGTCACTGATCCAATGTCCTGATCTGGTGGAATTTGGCTGAGCAATTCCGGCAGCATCGGCGCATCACCTATATTGCTGGTGGTGATCTCCACAGCCCGCACTTCCAATGTCTCTTCATTGATCCCGATATGTATCTTGCGCCAAATCCGGCGTTTCGGCCCGCCATGTTTGCGGGCATTCCACTCGCCTTCACCCTCCGATTTGATGCCTGTGCTATCAATGAGCAAGTTCAGCGGCCCGGTTCACCCGCGATAGGGTCGTTTCACGTTCAGAGACTTCTGGCGACGGCACAGCGTACTGTAATCGGGCACATCCCAATCCAGGCCGACCATCTGCAACAGGCTCTGAACAAAGCCGGTTGTTTGTATCAAGGGCATCCCAAACAAAACTTTCATGGTCAGACAGGTCTGGATCGCGGCATCGCTGAACTTGCATTGGCGACCACGCCTGCCGGTCGGCGGCGGTGCCCAAGTCATCTCAGGATCAAACCAGATCGCTAACGATCCGCGCTGCCTCAAGCTATCATT
>NZ_FPAJ01000003.1 GCF_900116285.1 Sulfitobacter marinus
TCAAAACTCCACGACGGCGCGGATTGATTTGCCTTGGTGCATCAGGTCGAAGCCGTGGTTGATGTCGTCCAGCGTCAGTTTGTGGGTGATCATCGGGTCGATCTCGATCTTGCCGTTCATGTACCAGTCCACGATTTTGGGAACATCGGTGCGGCCCTTGGCCCCGCCAAATGCGGTCCCGCGCCAGACACGACCTGTGACCAGTTGAAACGGCCGGGTCGAGATTTCGGCACCTGCGGGGGCGACCCCGATGATGATGCTTTCACCCCAGCCCTTATGCGCCGCCTCAAGCGCCTGGCGCATGACTTTGGTGTTGCCGGTGGCGTCGAAGGTGTAATCGGCACCGCCCTTGGTCAGCTCAACCAGATGGGCCACCATGTCGCCGTCAACCTTGGTCGGGTTCACGAAATCGGTCATGCCGAAATAGCGGCCGGTTTCTTCCTTGTCGTCGTTCAGATCGACGCCCACGATTTGATCCGCGCCGGCCAGACGCAGCCCTTGGATTACGTTCAGGCCAATGCCGCCCAACCCGAAGACAACGCAGCGCGCGCCGATCTCGACTTTGGCGGTGTTGATAACCGCGCCAATGCCCGTGGTAACGCCGCAGCCGATATAGCAGATTTTATCGAACGGCGCGTCCTTGCGGACTTTAGCCAGCGCGATTTCGGGGACAACCGTGTGATTGGCAAAGGTCGAGCACCCCATGTAGTGGTGGATCGGCGTGCCATCGAGCATCGAAAATCGCGTGGTGCCGTCGGGCAGCAGGCCCTGGCCTTGGGTGACGCGAATGGCCTGGCACAGGTTGGTTTTGCCTGACAGGCAATATTCGCATTCGCGGCATTCAGGGGTGTAGAGCGGGATCACGTGATCGCCGACCTCAAGCGTGGTCACACCCTCGCCGACCTCCATCACGATGCCTGCGCCCTCGTGGCCCAGAATGGCGGGAAAAATCCCTTCGGGATCATCGCCCGAACGGGTGAATTCATCGGTGTGACACAGGCCCGTGGCCTTCATCTCAACCAAAACCTCGCCCCGCTTGGGACCCTCAAGGTTCACCTCCATGACCTCAAGCGGTTTACCCGCCTCAACAGCTACTGCCGCCCGTGTTCTCATACAGAATCCCCCCAGCATTCATGGCATTGGCTGCCAGATTTACGTTTGGATCAGTATGGTAACCGCCCGATTTGCAAATCAACTAGGACAATGGTGGGTATTGGGTGCAATGGACTTGCGCGCGATGCTTGGCCATAGTTGCGGTACAAATTCGGGGGCCATAATGACCTTGTCCAAGCATCTCTCGCTATCGGTTCTTCTGATGGGGCTGGCCCTTCCCGGTCAGGCCGCTGATTTTTCGGATCCGACATGGCCTTGTGTGCAGCGCAAGGTCGAAACGCTATCCTTGGGGTTGATGTGGCCCTTTCCGGTTGACCCTGACGCCATGCCCGAAGACGCCAAAACCCGCGCCGAGATCGACGATCTGGCAAGCCATTTGTCCTTGCGGCGGGTCAATCTGGACGCGGTTCGGCCGCAGGTAGAAGGATTTGCCAAGGCATATGAAGGCGATCCCAAGCTGCTTGGTTTGGTGTTTTCCCGCGCGTTCGAGACGCTTTCGGAGCGTAGAACACGAATCATTGGCGGCATTGGCGACTTTTCCCTAAGCCAGATTGCGCTGGCCAAACAGATCGACACCGCCCGTTCCGAGATGGATGCGATCATGGCCAAGGCCAAGCCGGATTATGATCGGGTAGACGCGTTGGAAGAACAGCTGGATTGGGACCAGATCATTTACACTGATCGGCAGCGCAGCATTCAGTATATTTGCGAGACACCGGTTCTGCTTGAACGCCGCCTGTTCGGAATCGCGCAGATGCTGCAACAGGTCGTGGTGGATAAAGGTTAATCCGGCGCGGTCAGTCCTCCCATTCCAGCTCGGTAAAGGCAGCTGTTGCATTGCGCGGATTATAGGCGTCGAACAGCTCCCAATGGGCGGCCTGTGATTGCGCGATTATCTCAACCGCCTCCCCCAATCTGGCACCTTCCGAAATCGCGGCACGCGTGTCTGTTTCCAGCGCGTTCAGGTAGCTTTTCATTCCAGCCAAACCGCCTGGCCAATCCAGCGCAGGCCCGCCATGCCCGGGGATCAGCCGGGTCAGTTCCATCTTTTGCAGCTCTGCCAGCACCGCCTGCCATCCGTTCAGGCTGCCGTCCAGCGCGGGTATGTGGCGGTGAAATATCAGGTCGCCCGCAAACAGCGTTTTGGTGTTCTGGTCCAGCACCGTGAAGTCGGCAGCGGTATGGGCCACGGGCCAAGCCCGAAGTTCCAAAACGCGCCCGCCCAAATCAATGTCCAGCCTATCCTGAACCACCTGGTCTATTGGTACGGCTTGCGTTCCCAGAAACTGCTCAGACCCGATCAAACGCTCCAGACTTTCAAGATAATTGGCTTGTCTGTCCGACAGCGCCCGCGGCAGGTTAGCATGGCCAATGATCTGCGCGCCAGCCTCCGAAAAAGGGGCCGCGCCCAGCGCGTGATCCGGGTGCATGTGGGTCAACACAACATGAGTTACTGGACGATCTGTACGCAACCGTATCGCCCGCCACAATGCCTCTCCCGTCCAGCGGGCTGCGCCCGTGTCAATTACCGCAACGCCATGCGTGCCAATGATGAAGCCCAGATTTGAGACGTCCCCGCGGTTGGTTTTACTTGGCTCCTCGATCAGGCCCATATGGACAAAGACGCCCGCGGCGACCTCGGCGACTTCCAGCGGCTCTGCCATGGGTTTACAGGTCGGGTCGCCCAGAACGCCAAGACCATCGAAGCTGCCCAAGGACGGCGCGGATGCGGCAAGCGACGCAATGCAGGCCTCGCGGGTCATGGCCTCGTGACCTGACAGCAACTGGTCGCGGCACGGCCCGTCGCTTAGCGTCAGGCACAGTGATACGACGGCTTCAAACACATGTAGTCCCCTCGAAATAATCCCGGCACAGCGTCCGCAGCATACCACCCAAAACGCCGGGACTATCGTTTCACACGAAATCGTGACGCCCAATCAGCCATAGGTATCAATGTATTTTTCGTGATTACTATGCGATAAACCCGGTGATTGGATGCCCAAGGAGACTGCAATGCTCTTTAAACTGACAATTACCGCTATTCTGGCCACGCTGTGCGCGGGCCCTGTTTGGGCGACCGAGACGGCGCAAAACCCGCTTCAATCCAGCGCGACGTGGGATGATCTTAGGGGGGATGTGGTCGGCGATGCGCAACTGGCAAGTGCGGATGACCTGCTGAGTATTGACGCCCCCTACCGCGCGCATGATGCCGCGACGGTACCCATTGTCCTGAAACAACTAGATGATACCGCGACCATTTCCGCCGCCACGGTGGTGATTGACGACAACCCCGCGCCCGTCGCTGCCGTGTTCGGTTTCGGCAAGGATATGGGCGTGCTGGATTTTGAAATGCGGGTGCGGGTCAACCAATATTCCAACATCCGGGTTATCGCTGAAACGCAGGACGGTCTTTTTATGACGGGCCGCTATGTCAAAGCGTCGGGTGGCTGTTCAGCACCCGCCACCAAAGACCCTGAGGCCGCTCTTGCGGGTATGGGCGCGATGAAGCTGCGGCAGTTCGCCGGCGATAGCGTTCAGATGTCGATCCCGCGCCGCGAAGCGCAAATTATGATCCGCCACCCCAATTATTCGGGGTTGCAGCGCGATCAGATCACACAGCTGTTCATTCCCGCACATTTCATCGACCACATGGAAGTCTGGCAGGGCGACGCGTTGCTGTTCACCATGGATGGCGGCATTTCAATCTCTGAAAACCCAGTGTTCCGCTTCGCCTATAACGACAACGGCGCGGCGGTGCTTGTGATCAAAGCCACCGATACCGAAGGGAATGAATTCGAGACCGTATTGCCCAAATCTGTCAACGGATGAACCGCGCATAGGGCACCTGCGGTCACGTTAAAAACAGACAATCTCGGCTTCGGCTTGTGCACGCCGCATATCGGCGACCAGATGCTCCGCGATTGAGGCGTTTTTGAAAATCGACATCCGTTCACCGCCGACACGGCGCATGGATAACACGGTCTCGGCCTGCAGATATTGCGCATAGGGCAGGATCGATGCGATCTCGTCGATTGAACAGGCGCAGCGATCCAACATTTCGCGGGTTTGCCCGTTCGTGACCATACAGGCGAACACATAATCCGCACGCGCGGCCGTCGGATAGTCGTTCAATCTGTCCGCCACAGATTGTGCAAAAGCCCCCCCCGCGGTGATAACGATCACTGTAATAGCGCTGACCAGCCGCTTCATTTCGTATCCTCTAGGTGGTCGAACGACAGCTCTGACCGATACACGTCGCCGCCAGCGGCCTCGGCCACGAGGCTTAGATACCAGCCGGGCACCTCTTCGGACATTGTAACGCGCAGCTCAAGATCGCCAAAACCCTTCATCCTGTTCTGGTTCTTATCGCCCGCAAACGGATAAAGCCGGATCGTCTGGGTTTTGACAACGCGGCCCTCAAACTGCGCCTCGCCGACCTCAATATCAGACGGATTAATCAGCGCCTCTTTGACGCGGTTGCGAATATAGAAAGGGCTGCCGCCCGCCGATTCCGCCATATCCCGCACAGCGGCTTCGTAGAAATACATGATCATCGGGTTGCCTACATTGGCTGGAAACGTCCCCATCACACGATGTTTGCCGTCTTGCTGGAATTCCAGTATCGCCATCGAAGGATCCCCCTTGCGAAAGCTAAGCGCGACATGGCCGGTGTCGCGTGTGCCAGCTTCGGGGTTCAACGCATTCACGACAACGCGTCGATATACCAGTGCCGTGTCCCGATTGACATCATCCAGCGTCCCATTGCGGAACAGCATGTCATAGGTTTGATCGCCCCCCAGCGGGGCAGCCATGCCGCCCCCCGCGAGTGTGATCGCAAAGACGACAGCAGCCAAGGTTTTGGTGATCATTGTTATATCCTCTCGTGGTCAATTGTGCGGACCTTGCGCATCACTGTCACCGTCGACTTTTGTCTATACTTCCTGTTTGATCTGCCCTGACGGATTCGCCGGCGGCTTATTTGAGCTGATTTTCCATTCGATCAAGCCACGAAGGCGCAGCAAATCCGCGGGTTTTGTCATCACAGATATGTTGTTTTGCTCGCCTGTACGTCTGACCGTTTCGCTACGGTCTGCAGTCACCAAGATCGCAGGAACCTGAGCACCGGTCATCGCGCGAATTTCCGATATCGCCCTAATGCCCGTATCCGCACCATCCAACTGGTAATCCGCCAGAATGATATCCGGGGCCATCCCCATGTCTTTTACAAACTCCACCGCTTGATGGGTGGAACTGGCGGACAAGACGCTCGCCCCCCACTGTTGAAGCCACTGCGTGGTGCCATATAGCACATCCGCGTCATTCTCGATGACCACCACAATATGATCCACTGAGTCCGCCTCAAGCTCGCGAACAGGGATATGCTGCGCCGCGACAGGCGCTGCGTCATGCACGATGTCCATTTCGATACTGAAAACGGACCCAAGGCCGGGCTTGGATCGCACGCTTAGACGGTGGCCCAGCAATCGGCACGCGCGGTCGACAACCGACAGCCCCAACCCGACGCCCGACCCGATCGGTACGTTTTCGGCACGGGTGAATTCATCAAAAATACGCGCTTGATCCTTGCGGCGGATACCGATCCCGGTATCCCACACCTCAAGAACGATTTTGTCGCCCTTGCGCCGACACCCGAATAAAACCCGACCGCCAACATTGGTGTATTGTATCGCGTTGACCACAAGGTTCTGCACCGACCGCAGCAAATACACCGGATCAGAGCGCACAAATACCGAACTTGGCACCACATCCAGCTGTACTGATTTTTGTTCTGCCAGCAGCATCTGGTCTGATTTAACGCCCATCATAATGGTCCCAAGGTTCACATCACTGGGCGACACCATGTCGGGGTCCGCGCTTTCAAGCCGCGATATATCCAGCAAGGAATGCAACAAGTATTCAGCTGATGCAAATGCCCCGCCCAACCGTTCGACCATGGGCAAGAACCGGGTCTCACGGGTTGTTTCCTCTAACGTAGAGATCAGCAATTTCGCGGCATTGATCGGCTGAAGCAAATCATGGCTCGCCGCCGCCAGAAACCGTGTTTTGGAGGACACCGCAGCTTCTGCGCGCTCCTTGGAGATGCGCAATTCCTCTTCTACCCGCGCTTTTTCTTCGTATTGCGCAGTCAATTGTTCATTGGCGTGGGTCAACTCCGCCGTGCGCTCCATCACCCGGTTTTCCAACAGCTCGGTCGAGCGTGCCTCAAGGGTCACGTCCTTGAGTTCCACCAGAAAATGGCCGTCTGGTAAAACGTTGGCATAAACGTCCAATACCCTATCTGCACCATGCAGCACGCGGCGGCTTAGTGACCCTTTGTTCACCATCTCTTGCCGCCACGCTTCCATCTGCGCCAGCACGCTATCCTCGATCAGATTGCGATGCGTCATGTACCCCATCAGTGATTGCACCGGGGTTCCCGGTTGAAAGGCGGATAATGGCACACCCAGAATGGCACCAAAGCGCCCGTTATGCATCATCACCTGTCCTTCGGCAGAAAAGGTGCAGACGCCTGCGCTCATATTTTGGAAAACCGCCTGAAGATAGTCCTCCTGCTGGTCTATCAGGTGTTCCTTTTCGCGCCTGTTATGCTGCACCAGTGTGGTAATTTCCGTCAGCAACAACACCGTGTTCTCAGGCGAGGTTTTCTGCACGCTCAGCTGATACCAGCGGTCGCGCAGCAGCTCGGCCACGATGGACATTGCCGGATCAGATGCGCCCGCCGCTTCCAGTTCGTCGGACACATTCAACAGCTTGCGGTTGGTTGACACCAAAAACCGGCTGGTCGCCATCAGTTCAAAGTACAGCTTCAGCTCAAGCTGCGGCACAACCTTAGTTGAAATGTCGGGCAATAGCTCTTGGAATAGTTCATTGCAGATGTTCAATCGGCCATCGGTGAACAGCGCAAAACCTTCCTCCATCGAGGCCAACGCTTCGACCAGCGCTTTGCGCGTGCGCTCGCGTTCATATCGGGCGCTTTCCAGTTCCAAGGTCTGTGCCGCGACCTGCTGTTGCAGATCAATCGCCGACTGAAATGCGCGATAGGCCGAGGGACCTACATCTTTTTGCTGGCTGGCACGGCGCACCAACGCATCGATGATTTTTGACTGCCTTTCCACCTGCTCCGGCAGCGGTGCTCGAGGATCAATCATCGTCAAAAGAATGTCCTCTCATCCGGCACGAAAAAGGCCACGCCAACAAGGGTTTGGTTCATATGCACGCCGCAATGCTGCTCTCCGTAGGTGTTGAACCCGAACAGCCGCGCGTCGGCTAATATTTCCGACACGGCCCCGCCAAGTTGCTTTTGTTCGATTTCAAGCTTGCGCAGGACGCAGTCGAAGCCAAGGATGAAATCCGGGCGCTGGCCACGCCTGTCGCGAATGTCCAAACCGGTTTTAAGCGTCTTGGTGATCTCTTGTCCTAACCCCAGCGTCATGATCAACCCATCATCAATGGCCGCCAGAAAAGACAACGCCCCATCCTCGTCTGCGTCGGAAATGGCGCGCACATAGTGATTGCCATTGTATTGGATCAACAACGGGTTCTCGGCAAAAATCTCGGGCGACAGATCCTCGACCGAACTGCCCACCAAACGGGCATATTCCTGCGCCGCAGGGGCACCGTTAATCTCGAATACTTTGCGTTGCTCAGGGTCGGCATCTGTAACAACAATGTCCAATCCTGCAGGCAGGAAATGATCAAAGCCGACCCCTTGGAAAGGCAGGTCGGTTTCCACCAACAACAACACCGCCGCGTCACTAAGTGCGTTGCCTTTGTGCAGCACAAAGGTCTTTTCAAACAAAAGCCCATCGCCCGCAGATCCGCCAAAAATAGGCAGATCGGTGAGCACGGCTTCTAGTGTTGAAATGAGAATGTCTTCCTGCTTGGACAGTCCGTCCGCGAAAATCAGCCCCAATCGATGCCAGCCTGCCGTGTGCTGAAAGCGTTGATCCGCGCGCTGCGCCTGGGCGGCAACATCGGTGGATGACAACGGGTTCATTGGTTCAAACAGGACCGAAGAACAGCGAAAATGGCTTTTGGGAAAGGCGATCAATAACAGCGCATTGACCTCATAGCCTTGGGTTGTGATCTGCCCCGCTGTCGAACAACCAAAAACCGGTAAACCATGCAGCGTATCATCCAAGACGGATGCAACGACCTGACAATCCAAATGGCCCGGCACAAAGCACAAGACAAAACAGGTGGCGGCGTTTTGGATCTGCGCCGCCGCCTCGCGTGCCGCTTGCTCTGCATCAGGTGCCCGCGAAACCGCCACCCGAACACAGGTCGGGCCGGTCTGCCCAGGGGGTGTGTGCAGCATGGTTAATGCCTAAGAAAGGCGCGCGCTTCCGGCTCATCCCCGAACTGCTGCGCGATTGCGCCTTCGACCATTACAACGGCCTGCGTGCGGTTACGAACACCCAGTCGGCGCAGCAACGCCGTGATATGCGCCTTGACCGTTGCTTCGGCCAGCGACAGTTCATAGGCGATTTGCTTGTTGGCTTTGCCCCGGCAGATCAGCCGCATGATCCGCTTTTGCTGCGGTGTCATCTCTGCCAGTTTGGGGTGGTCAAACTTAGACCATATCCCATCGCGGTCCCCTTCGCTGGGTTGCTGAAACCCCTTGGGCACATAAACGCCGCCCGCCATAATCTCAGCCAGGGCACCACGCAGGGCCTGCGCGGATGTGTCTTTGGGCAGAAACCCCGACGCCCCATCGCGCAGCAACGAATGCACCAGCTCAAACGATGCCAGCGAAGAAATCACCAGTACACGCGAGTCTGGAAAATGTTTTCGCAGGGTACGAAAACCGGAAATCCCCGTGACATCCGGCAGTTTTAGATCGAACATAACAAGGTCCGGCTCAAAACCGCCCTTTGCCATTTCCAAAGCGCCTTTCAGGGTGCTTGCCTTGCGAATATCGCAATCCTCAAACACCAGTTCCAACGCGGATTCCAAGGCGTCGCTGTATAGTGGATGGTCATCAACAATCAGCATGGACGACACAAAATCCTGCTGTATTGGCACACCGAAATGTTCCATGAAACTAGTCCTCCCAAACACGATGCTACGGAGAACAACAAACTTTTCAACAGATTCCGCAAAATAAACTCAATTTATGCGGGAAGTTGCCAATCGCACTTGTTTTATCGTAAATCACGAAATCGGCTGTTGATCCTTGGTGCCCGCGCCAGATGCCCGCAGGAAATCGCGGGCGAAATCTTTTATAGAATCGGGCTGGCCTTTCGGGTCAAACAGCACCAGATCTAGCTGGTGTAACAGGGCTTGGCGGCGCGCGGTTATTCCATCGCGCCGAAGCATCGCAGCCGCGTAGCTCCGCATTTCTGCCGCGTGGCCTGCCCGTGCCGCCCGGCGCAGCTGAAGGGCCAGCGGATCGGCCCACCAAAACCGCCTGAGGGCGGGCGAACCGGAAATCCGGTGCCCCCTTTGGGCAACAAACACCCCTCCGGCGCAAATCAAGGCGGCTAAGGTTGCCATCGGCCAGCCCGGCAATTGCGCTGAAGCCCCACGCATCTTACCCGTCGCCGTGTCATCCTGATCAGGCGTTACCGATCCGTATGCGACCCTTTGCGCGGAAATCGTAACCTGCCGGTCCACGCGGTTTATCGTGTCGAAATAGGTAAAGCTTAGCGGTTCAACGATGGTCGATGTGTCGTTGCTGGGCCGGATCGTCCAGCGCCAATAGGCGAATGCTTTCGGCCCCTGCGGCGACAGTTCGACAAAGCGTTTTTCCGGGTGTGGAAAGATCATTGCAGACGGCGAATGCAGGGTTGGCATCGGCGGGATCATTTCAGCGGTGGCACCCAAGGCCTCAATCCGCACGACCCGCAAGACGCCCTCGCCCGGCACCAACTGATCAGGCGCATTCGACCACTGGTCCGACACCTTCAGGGAGTGGGTTGGGAACCACCAATCCTCGTTTGTCGGTGCCGCGACAACATCAATCGTGACCGGTGCCGACATAATCTGATGGTCAAACCAATCGTCGCTGTCGTCGGTCAGGGTCAGATTGTGTGTGAATGCCCCGACGGTCAGCGCACCGGGTTTGGACGGATAGATGGCCATGCGCCGCCGGAACGTTTTGACCAGCTCGCCATTGATCCGCTCATCTCGCCACGTGTCATCGCCCAACTGGCTCCAGCTGAACCCTTCAAAGTCCGGTTGAACCAGTTTTTCGCGGGTGATGTGACGCCGATATATCCCCTTGATCGTAATTAGCACCATTTCACCCACAAACGGCG
Source organism: Sulfitobacter marinus (assembly GCF_900116285.1). Classification (GTDB taxonomy): domain Bacteria; phylum Pseudomonadota; class Alphaproteobacteria; order Rhodobacterales; family Rhodobacteraceae; genus Sulfitobacter; species Sulfitobacter marinus. The sequence continues at coordinate 10,395 of NZ_FPAJ01000003.1, forward strand.
TATACCCCGTTTCGGTCACCTCCACCGACAATTCCAGATCTTGCGGCAGCACCGTTTTTGATTGCGCCATCGCCAGCCCCGGCAAGGCCGTCAGGATCAAAACCATCAGCCATCTCATCGCGGATCCTCCGCTTTGGGCGGTGACAGGCCCAGCTTTCTGCGCCGCTTGTGTTCTTGCAAAATCCGAGCCGCCAGATAGTCACCGGGCACATCAGCCAGTTGGGCAAGCCAACGGGTATCTGCCAGCATGAACTTGTCATCAAATATCCGCCGCACGCCTTGGCGGCCCCGACTGTCCAGTTGCGCCAAACCCAGCATCGTGTTGTTGTTGGTCACGTCGCTGCCCGTCCCCGCTGCACGCGCATTGCCCCGCGCGACAAAGCTGTCCGCTTCGGCCCCGTCTTTTCGCGTTTCAAACAGGGCAAGCGCCTCTGGATCGATGCCAAGACCCGCGTAAAATGCCGCCACCACATCGAAATTGGCCTGCGCGTCCGGATGTCCACGTGCATGGGCCATATCAAATGCCTCTAGGGCAGCGGCGTAATTGCCTGCATGGGCCTCTGCATTGCCCAGATTATAGAAGGCACCTGCCTGCGCGAACCGATCTGCCGCCGCATCGAAATCCCCCGCACGAAACAACGCGACCCCATGCCATGTCGGATCATAAAATAGCGGTGCCGCGACGCTCGGTAGCCCCATTGCCAAAAACACGCGCCCGAAAGGCGCAGTGCCTCCCGTTATCAGACCAAGGGCCAAGGCCAGCGCGGATATAATAGCAAGCGCCCTCATGCAATTTGCCTGCGAAACAGCAGCAGCAACGGGAACAGTGCCAGCAACAACAGGTAACGGCCCATGTCTTTCCAAAATATCAGCGGGTAGTCTTGAGCCTCCAGCCGCGTGCGGGCCGTTTCATTGATCCACGCCGCAAATACGTCGCTTTGATCCAGTGTGAATACCCTGCCAGCGCCCGCTGCCGCATGGGTATCTATCGCCGCAGACGGCGCGTTCAGGGATACAACTGATAGCCGCGCACCCTGCCCCGCGATAGTGGCCGCTTGGCGCAATGATGCCGCGCCCAACCCATCGCCGTCCGTAAAAAGGATCACGTCGCCCGCGATCACTTGCGCCTCGCGCAGCAGATCGCGGGCCAGCATTAACGCCCGTTCAGGGCGGGTGCCAACATCTGGCACGGTCTTGGCATCAAGCAACGACAACGTCTGGCCCAACTGCAAGTGATCCAGCGTCATATCCACGGCAGCATAGGCATCGCCGGCATAGACGATCAGCCCGCCGGGGCGGGTGCCCAGCGACGCCGACCCGAACCGTGCCATCGCCTGCATCTGCGGCCAGCGCACGTCGTCTGTCACGCTGGCGGATGTGTCGATCACAAACAAAACCCCGTCGAGATTTCGAAACGACACCGTATCGCGCCGTTCAATCGCGGGGCCGGACAGGGCCAGCAATGCAATCGCCACCACGGCCAGCATCGCCAACACCGGTACGCGGCTTGACGATGTGTCGATTCGCCCCAACGCAGCCATGGCTCGCAGCAACGCGGGATCGCTGGCCTTTTGCCAATCGCCCAGCCCGCCCCGCCGCGTCAAAAGCCACCAACCCACCAGCGCCAACACCGGCAACCCAAGCAACCACCAAGGCCGCAAAAGGATGATGTCTATGCCGCTCACGACAGCTCCCTCCACGCGAGCCAAAGCCCCAGCAACGCGGCAAAACTGGCAGGCCACGGCCAATAATCGCGAAACACCTCTGCGGCCAATCCGTCGCTGTCGGTGGATTCCAAACGGTCCAACGCATCGGCCACCTGCGCCAAATCTTTTGTGGTTTTGACGCGAAAACTCTCACCGCCCGAAATCTCGGAAATCGCTCGCAAGGTGGCCGCATCCACAACGCCGCGCTCGCCTGCCTCTGCCGTCGTCAGATCCTTGGGGCCAAGGGCAATCGTATGGACCCGCACCCCCATTTGCGCAGCCAGCTCGGCCACACCGCGCGGGTTGGTCGCCCCCGCATTGTTCACCCCGTCCGACAACAGGATCACGACCCGTGACGCCGCATCGCTTTGCGCCATCCGCTTGAGCGCAAGGCCCAGCCCATCGGAGATGTTGGTCGCGCGACCTGATATGCCGATTTGCGCCTCTTCAATCCGGCGCGCGACTGCTTCGACGTCAAAGGAAAACGGCGCGGCGTAATAGGCCTCTGACCCGAATACGATCAGCGCAACACGGTCACCCCCGCGCCGTCTGGCAAAATCAGCGCCAACGGTGGTGACCGCCTCAAGCCGGGTCAGCGGCTCGCCCCCTAGATGAAAATCATCGCGCACCATCGACCCTGACAGATCCAGAACAATCGCCAGATCGCGCCCCGTGACCTTGAGCGCTGACACAGGTGCAAGGTCACGCGGGCCGGAAATCGCAAGGATCAACAGCCCCCAAATGACCCATAAAATACCAAAGCGCAGGCGCAAACCGCCGTCCAGCGTCCGGCGCTGCTGCGCCGCGATCAACGCCTCGCCGATCCTACCCGGCACCCTGATCGCGCCCCCAGCCATCGGTGCCGCGCCAAAGAGCCACATCACCAACAAGGGCAGCGGCAGCAGCACCAGGAACCATGGATCGGCAAGCTCAAACAAGGCGCGCGACCTCCGCCTCCAGCGTGGCGATATCCACGCCGCCCTCCGGCTGATAAAGCGCACCTTTGATGGCAGCGTACCGCTCGGGCTGTGCCTCACGGAACAGGTGCAGCAACGCGACGCGGCGGGCGTCATCCGGCATGTCGGCAATTGCCAATATCTGCGCCCGTAGGTCTGATCCCGCCGCCGGTCGCCGCATGGAAAACAGCCGCAATACCCCTGCAATGATCAAGGCCAAGACGCCGGCAAGCCCCACCGTGACAACGATATCCGCGACAGAACGGCCCGCTGCTTCAACGGGTAGGGTAATATCGCGCAGACTGATCAGCATCGCGGCTTCGCTCATCGCTTGATCGGTCATGCCGCCCGCTCCGCCATAAAGACGGCCGCAAGCCGACGGGCCGTTTGCTCGACCGCTTCGCCAGCATCCAGCACCAGCGCAGTACGCCCAGCGATCTGACGCATTGGGTCAGCCTGACGATGATCCTGCCCACCCAGATGCACCCTGATCCGGCGACCATCGGGCAACCGGATCGGATAGCGCCCGCGCGGCAGATCAGCCGCCTCCGCATCTGTGATCAGCAATAACCGCGGGGACCGCCTTCGGGACAAGGCATTCAGGCGATCTGCCAACCCGGCCCCCGGTGCATCAAACCCCGACGCAATCACCAATTCAGACCCCGGCGGGGCCAGACGGTCGGCGCGAGCAAGGCCCTGATCCAGCGGGGTATCGTCAACCTGCCCGTTGATCATCGCAGCCAACCCATCGGTATGGGCCTGCACCATTCCCCCGATAACATCCAACATGCCACGGGTGCGCCCGCGTGGCATGGCAATGACAGGGCCCGCTGCCGTCAGGGCCAACAGCCCCACGCGACCGCCGCTTTCGACCACGTTCCAACCAACTAACGCCAATGCCTCGGCCCCGGCGACAGAGCGGAACGCCCGCCGGACCCCCCAGAACATCGCCGGACGAAAATCAGCGATCAGCAAGGTGACGCGATCACGTTCTTCTTGGAATTGGCGCACATGCAACCGGCCCGTCCGTGCCGTTGTACCGCAATCCAAATGCCGCAGATCATCACCCACCGCATATTCCCGCGTCGATGCGACCTCTAGCCCGTGGCCCTTGCGCCGCGTGGCAAACCCGCCGGGCAAAGCCGCCAATACAGGGGCCGCATTTGCATTCAACGCCACCCCGCGCAAAGCGATCAGCGCCGCAGACGTAAGGGCAACGCCGGGGGCCTCCAGCGCAGCCGTCACAGCGGTTCGATCGCGGTGACAATATCCGCCACGATATCGCGGGCGCGGCGACCATCCGCGACGGCGCGCCAGCTTAGTACCATGCGGTGGGCAAGCGCATCACCTGCCAAGGCCGCGACGTCCTCGGGCAGGGCGAAATCGCGACCGTGCAAAAATGCACGCGCCTTACTGGCGGCAGCAAGGGAGAGCGAGCCACGCGGCGAAACGGCATGTTCGATATCCTGCGCCAGCGGCCCTTCACGCGTCGCCATCACCAACCGAACGATATAATCGCGCAGCTCCGGTGCCAGATGGACCTGCTGCACCTGCGCGCGGGCCTTCGCCAGATCGGTCAGGGACAGGGACGGCGCAGGCGACGGGGCACCTTGGGCTTCGGCCTCGACCAGATCAAGGATCTGACGTTCCGTTTCGATCCCCGGCAGTTCCAATATGATATGCAGCAAGAACCGGTCCAGCTGCGCCTCGGGCAAGGGAAAGGTCCCGTCATGTTCGATCGGGTTTTGCGTCGCCACCACCAGAAACGGATCAGGCAGCGAATGGGTATCATTGCCGGCCGTGACCTGCCGCTCGGCCATCGCCTCAAGCAGGGCGGACTGTACCTTAGGCGGTGCGCGATTGATTTCGTCCACCAGCACGAGATTGTTGAAAACCGGACCGGGCACAAATTCAAATGTGCCGTCTTGGGGGTGATAAACCGGCGTACCGGTCAGATCAGACGGCATCAGATCGGGGGTGCATTGAATCCGGGCAAAGGACCCTTCGACCGCCTCTGACAACCATTTCACCGCACGGGTTTTGGCCAGACCGGGCGGCCCTTCGACCAGCAGATGCCCGCCTGCTAGCAACGCCACCAACAGCCGCTCGATCAGGGCGTCGTGGCCCACAAGCCCCTGCCCAAGATGTGCCGCAAGCCCCGCCACACCCGCTTGTGGATTATCCGATCCTCTTTTCATGCGTCCCCCCAGCCGGTATTTCGGCCCCCTCAAAATAGCCAGAACAACAGCCTGCGCATACACCCCCGAAAGTATCGGGCGGATGTCATGCGTGTTTCATGGGGTTAAACGGGCGCAGCCCGGCGCAAGGAGATCGGCAAATCTGGGGTCAGCCACGGTGCCCTGCGTTCGGGTCAAAAGGGTGTCATAAGCGCGATCAATAAATGAGATAAACTCCGGATCGACGGTCTGATCAACGGGGGCTTGGGCAACCGCGTGCAGCATGAAAACGTCAAAAAAGCACAAGCCATCCGGGTTTGAGTTCACAAGCGCGCGCATGAAATCCCGCGATTCCCACGAAAGCCTGTGCAGATTAACGGGTGTCTCTTGCAGCTTGGTTTCAAATGCTGCCGATCTGTCAAACAGCATGATGTCCATCCCAAAGGTAAAAGACTGGAACAGCTCTTCGATCAGAATGGATTTATAAAACGCAGTTGCCAATGCATCCGGACGGGGGAACGCAGGTTGCTTGACCATGATATGTGTTCCCTGCCCGCGTTTGCCAAAAAAGGTTTGCGCCATGGCGGGCGACGTCGCGGTGTAATAGCTGCCTTTCGGCAGGCCCAACTCATGCACGCGGTTCATCCAGTCAAGGTCAGCCGTCAGCGCGCGATTGGGCGGCAGCCCTGAATACAGCCTTAGGATAACCGTCCGGCCAAACCCACATTGTTCAGCCGACCTGCCCGCATGGCGCATGGTCAACGGTTTGCCGAAGGTATGTTCGATCAGCGCGCGAAACGCGTTGAGGGTTCTAAGCGAGCTGGGATGGGGCAGATCGCCCACCACACATAGGCTGGAGCCCGCCAGATCGCGCCCGTTGATATGGACCGGCGCAGGAAATGCGCGGCCAGGCAGTGCCGTGCGCAGCTCGTACCCCCAGCCGCGGCGGGCAAGTTCGAGATACCGCGCCCGATTTGCGCTGGCTTCCGCAGCGATGCCCAAAACGAGCAGCAGGGAGATTATCAATCGGTGCATAATCATGTCCTGTAGGTTTGACCAAGCGTAGGTCACATGGCCGGTTGCGTCCATTATTATGAGGGGATGTTGATATTTCGTGATGCTGGGCGCTGCTTCGCAAACAAGGGGCTTTTATCGCGCCGCCTTTACCGCATGTTTCGGGTCGATTGCAGAACAACTGATTGTATTGCTGTCCCTAACAAAATCAGGAGAGCAGACATGACACCGATACGACACTTAACGCGCGCAGCTTATGGCATCCACATTGCGGACCAGATCGCGCTGGTGTCGGTGCCGCTGGTTGCGGCCCTGATCTTCGATGCATCGGCAGAGACGATCGGATTGCTTGTCGCATGTCAGTCGATGGCGCATCTTCTGGGGTCCATTCCGTTTGGGATTTTGGTCGATACCTATCAGCAAAGAACCTTGGCTATTGCCGCGACATTGCTGTCGCTTGCGGGGTTTGGCGGTGCCGCAACGGCTGTGGCTATTGGCAGTCTGTTCTGGTTCGGCCTTTTCGTTATTCTGGCGGGGTTTGGCATCGTTCTATTTACGCTCACGACGCTTTCCATCATCCCAAAAACCGTCGCCCCAAAGGACTTTGGGGCAGCCAACGCAGGTATAGAATTGCCCCGTGCACTGGCGTCCTTTGCCGTGCCGCTTTCTGTCGGAGTTGCGGTTTCATACCTCTCTGCGGGCTGGTTGTTCCCTCTTGCCGCTGTGGGGGCGACCGTTGCCTGCATCTTTGCTATGCAGCTCCCTCGGTTTGAGATCACGCCAACCACCGTGACAGAAACGGTCTTTGGCAGGGTTCTGGAAGGTGGAAAATACGTGGTCAGGCATGGCCTTTTGCGGGCCATCCTGCTTTGCGCGATTTTCTGGAATTTTGCATTTTCTGCGCTGCTGGTGACGATAGTGCCTTTGATCCGTGACGTCTATTTGATCGGGGCCGGAAGTTTCGGAATAGCGCTTGCCGCGTTTGGCGCGGGCGCAATCATGGGGTCGTGGATCAACCGTAGATACGGCGCGCGCATCCAGCCAAATATGGTGTTGCTGTTCGGGCCAGGCATTTCTCTGTTGGCTCCGGTAATCCTGTATATGGCACCAGCACAAGGGTCGCTTCCGCCAATCTGTGCCGCCTTCTTTATCATCGGATTTGGCCCGTCCATGTGGCTGATCGCGCAAAATTCGGTTCGGCAGATCGTGTCGCCGGGCCATATGCTTGGGCGAGTCAACGCCGTTATCCAAACAGCCATCTACGGTGTCCGTCCTCTGGCTGCGGTACTCGCAGGTGCATTTGTCGGCGCATCGTCACCGCAGGCGGGTCTGGTGCTGGTGTTCATGGCCTTCGCGCTGTCCTTTTTGGCGGCGGGTGTCAGTGGCCTGCGAGAGGTAAAAAGTTATGAAGACCTCAGAACGGCGGTCGAAGCCTAGATCGCCCGCCCGTTCAGTTCGGATCAGCCGCGTTGCAAAACAGGCGTTAAATCCCGGCCCCGCGACGTGGCTTGTCGTGCGAATGCTTTCGGGGCACAGTATCTGCAAGGACACAAAAACCAAAGGCGCAGTATGGCAACGATCTATTTTGTGTATGAAATACAATGACAACAGGTCTATCGGTTCAGCGGCTCAGCTTTAACTACGGCGCAAAACAAGCGCTGCAAGATGTGTCATTCTCCGTGGCACCGGGGCAGTTCTGCGCGCTGTTGGGCCCGAACGGGGCGGGCAAATCCACGCTGATATCGCTGCTGACGCGTCTGCTGGTGGCACCCGCCGGTGACATTGAAATCGCCGGGCATAATTTGCGCAACGCGCCGCGCAGCGCGATGGCTGAACTGGGCGTGGTTTTCCAGCAATCCACCCTCGATCTAAGCCTGACCGTGCGTCAAAACCTGTCGTATTTCGCTGCCCTGCACGGATTGCCACGGGGCGAAGTCCCCGGTCGCATTGATACCGCGCTAGAGCAATTGGGCATGCGCGAACGTATCGACGAAAAGGCGCGTGATCTAAATGGCGGGCACCGCAGGCGGACCGAACTGGCACGCGCCTTGCTGCACGATCCCAAGGTGCTTTTGCTGGACGAGCCCACCGTAGGTCTGGACGCTGCCGCACGTCAGTCGATCACCGATCATGTACATGATCTGGCTAACCAAGGCCTAAGCGTTTTGTGGACGACCCACTTAACCGACGAAGTCCGCGACACCGACGCGCTGTTGGTCCTGCACCAAGGGCAGATCATCGATGCGGGGCAAGCGGGCGCATTGCGCGGTGATACCCCTTTGCCCGATTGGTTTTTGGTCCGCACCGTGGCTCCGACATGAATATGATAGGCTATTGGGGCGTTACCCGCGCAATTGTCATCCGTGAATTCTTGCGGTTTGTGCATCAACGGGAACGGTTCGTCGCAGCGCTGGTGCGCCCGCTGGTCTGGTTGTTCATCTTTGCCGCGGGATTTCGCGCGGCCCTCGGCCTGTCGATCATTCCGCCCTACGATACTTACATCACCTACGAGACCTATATCGTGCCCGGCCTCTGCGCGATGGTGCTGCTTTTCAACAGCATGCAAAGCTCGCTTAGTCTGGTTTATGACCGCGAGATGGGATCCATGCGCCTGCTGCTGACCAGCCCCTATCCCAGATGGTGGCTGTTGTTTTGCAGGCTGTTCGGGTCCACCACCATATCGGTTTTGCAGGTCTATGCCTTCCTTGGCATTGCTGCGCTTTTTGGCATCACCATGCCGCCATGGGGCTATGTCGCGGTGCTGCTCGGCTTGATCCTTGGCGGGCTGATGCTGGGGGCGCTTGGGTTGGTTCTGTCCAGCTTTATTTCGCAGCTTGAAAACTTTGCGGGCGTCATGAATTTTGTCATCTTCCCGATGTTTTTCCTGTCTTCCGCGCTTTATCCGCTTTGGAAAATGGCCGAAAGCTCCCCGCTGCTGCGCGATATCTGCACGTTCAATCCCTTTACCCATGTGGTCGAACTGATCCGGTTTCTACTGTATCTGCAACTGAACCTACATGCCTTGGCTTGGGTGATTGTCAGTACTTTTGTGCTAAGCCTGATCGCCGTCTGGGGCTATGATCCCGCGCGCGGTCTGATCAAACGCAAGGGCTGATCCGGTGCAATCAGGTATCATGCTCAAACCCGCAATGTCCCTAAAGCTCCGCCTGGCGATTGGGGCTGCATTGCTGGGGCTAGCGACGATCCTGATAGCCTTGATGCTGTATCTGGGGCTGGGCGAGGTTGGGCGTAGACTGGATACGGCCCTTGCCTCGGAAACGCGGATGTCGCGCTATGCGGGGTTGTCGACGCAGGCGGCTACCTTTTTGGTGGTCGCAACCGAAGCCGTGCAAACCGGCCTGCCGCTGACCACCCGGACGGAGCGTATTACCCCGGTAGCCGACCAGATCAGCCGCACCTTTGTGCAACTGCATGACGATGTTGCCCAAGCGGTCGCCGCTGCCGAAACGCTCGGCCTTGATGAACAATCACGATATGGCACCCAGTCGCTTGGCTTGGCACGGATGCAGGCCTTGCTGGACAGGACGTTGAAAGGGTTGGAGACCGACACAACCGACGCATCGCATCTACGCGCCTATATCGACGGCTTTGCCTCGGGCTTTGATCCGCTGCTGGGCCAGGCCATCAACACCGAAGTCATGTTCCGCAATACCATTTTGGCCGGGATCGACGCGTTGCGGCAGCGGCTGGCGCTTTTTGCTGTGCTGATCGCGGCTGCTGCGGTTGTGTTGGTCGCGGCCTTTTACTTTGGCCTGATCCGACCCCAGTTCAGGCGGCTGGATCAACTGCGCGCCGCGGCCCAGCAAATTGGCGCGGGGGATTTTGCCGTCGCGCTTCCTGTAACGCGGCAGGATGAAATCGGGTTGCTGGCTGCCGAAACAAACCGGATGGCTGCCGCATTGCATGACCGCCAACAGCAGGTTGCCGCAGAAGGGGCGCGATTGAATGAAACCATTGCCGACCGCACCGAAGCGCTACGCGCTGCAAATGCCGCATTGGAAGAAATCGACAGCAATAGACGTCGGTTTTTTGCGGATGTCAGCCACGAATTGCGCACCCCGCTGACCGTCATGCTGATGGAGGCACAGATTGGCAAGAAAGGTCCCGATGATACCCACACCGCGTTTTCGACCATCGAAAATCAGGCGCGGCGGCTGAACCGGCGCATTGACGATCTGCTGCGGCTGGCGCGGTCGGATACCGGACAGCTGGCGTTGGAACCACAGCCCGTAAACCTGCCCGAACTGGTGGCCGAGGTGCAGACTGAAATACAGGCCGAAATCGATAACGCCGGCATGACGCTTGAGGTGGCGGAGATGCCCGATATTGCGCTGCGCACTGATCCGAACTGGATCCGCCAAGTGACCGTGAGCCTGATCCGGAACGCCATCCGCTATGCGCGCGATGGCGTCACCGTGCGGCTGGCACCGGAAATCACCCCAACGATGGCAGGGCTGTCCGTGACCGACAATGGCCCCGGCATTGACCCACAGGACCAGTCGCGCGTCTTTGACCGCTTTGTGCAAGGGTCTTCGAAAACCGGCAAACAGGGTTTCGGCGTTGGTCTGGCCCTTGCCCGCTGGGTGATCACAGAACAGGCGGGCGAAATCAGCCTGACCAGCCCGCTGCCCCGCTCCGATGCACTCGGCCCCGCAGCCGGTACTAAAATCTCGGTTCGCCTGCCGATCGCCAAGGATTAGAATATACCCATGCCCGGCCGTTTACTTATCATTGATGATGATCCCGAAATCACCTCTGCCCTCGCGCGGGGGCTGGCGCTGCATGGCTATGCCGCCGAGACGGAAAACCGTGCCGACCGCGCATTGGAACGGCTACAGACAGGTCGATATTCTAGCGCAATTGTCGATGTTATGCTGGGTGCAGACAGCGGCATCGATCTTGTGCGCACCATCCGTGCCAGCGGGGCCACCCTGCCCATCCTGATGCTATCGGCCCTATCTGACGTGGAACATCGCACCGCAGGGCTGGAAGCGGGGGCCGATGATTATGTCGTCAAACCGTTTGACTTTGAAGAATTGGTGGCGCGGTTGCGGGTACAGGAACACCGGGTCAGCACCGAACGCCCCGCCCCGTGCAAACTGTCACGCCAGACCCGTATTTTACATAACGGGGTGTCCGAGACCCCCCTGACAGAGCGCGAATTCGAGCTTTTGGAGCTGTTGATACAGCACGCTGGCACGACAATTTCGCGCGCATCTTTGTTTGACACGCTCTGGGCCAGCGATGGATCAGGCAACGAAAACGTCGTTGATGTCTACATCGGTTATTTGCGTAAAAAGCTCTCATCTGATGATTTTCCATTTGAAATCAAAACACTAAGAAATCAGGGCTTTATTCTTTCCGGTCAGGTTCCGATTTTCAACGACACCTGACACCCACCAAAGTCTAAGGTCCTCTTAGTAAATAAGAGTCGCCTGAACAGCATCTCTCTGTCAGCGTGGGGGTATATTTCAGTCAGGAGGAGGACACGATATGGCATGGACCAAACCAATCATCCGCGAAATTGAATGCGGTATGGAAATCAACATGTACGGACCAGATGGCGACGGCGAAGACGCTGGCGGCGTATTGTTCTAAGACAGACAGCGCGCGGTGGCAGCTATGACTTTCCGCGCACATATCCTTGGGGCAGCCGCGGGTGGCGGTCTGCCCCAATGGAATTGCGGTTGTGAAAACTGCAACCTTGCGCGGGACGGCGCAATCCCATCTCAAACCCAGTCTTCACTTGCCGTTTCGGCGGATGAAACCTCATGGGCTGTGCTGAATGCGTCTCCCGACATTCGGCAACAGTTTGCAGCCGCCCCGCCACTTCACCCCACAGGACTGCGACGCTTGCCGTTAAAGGCAGTTCTGGTGACAAATGGTGATATTGATCATGTGGCGGGCTTGCTTACCCTGCGCGAAATGCAGCCATTCACCCTGTTCGCTACAGCGGGCATTCATGATGTCTTGGCCCAAAATCCAATGTTTGATGCGCTGAACGGCAATGTGGTGACACGCCAGACCATCGCGCTTGATACCCCATTTGCATTACTGCCCGGCATGACCGCTAAGCTGTTTGCTGTGCCCGGCAAGGTGCCGTTGTACCTTGAGGGGGACGAGGTCCAGACCGATCTGATGGGGGATCAAACTGTTGGCGTCAAACTGGAAACCACCGACAAGACGGTATTCTATATCCCCGGCTGTGCATTGCTGAACGACGATTTGCGCGCGCGGCTATACGGGGCCGATCTGCTGTTTTTCGACGGGACGCTTTGGCAGGATGATGAAATGGTCCGCGCGGGGCTAAGCCAGAAAACCGGCAAGCGGATGGGCCACATGTCGATGGACGGGCCGGACGGGTCATTGGCGGCCTTTGAAGCGCTGGAAATCGCACAAAAAGTCTATGTTCATATGAACAACACCAACCCGGTTTTGCGCCCGGATTCGGCTGAAAAAACCACGGCAGAGGCCGCTGGTTGGACCATCGGGCAAGACGGAATGGAGATCACCTGACATGACCCAGACCCGCAGTGAATTTGAGGCCCGCCTGCGCCAGATCGGCGCCGAACGGTACCACGATCTGCACCCGTTTCACGACATGCTGCATGGCGGCGCGTGCAATGCTGATCAGGTCCGTGCATGGGTCATCAACCGATATTATTATCAACATTCGATCCCGATGAAGGATGCCGCGTTTATGTCCCGGGTCGAGGATCCCGCGCTGCGGCGGCAATGGCGGTCCCGTATCGAAGACCACGACGGCACCGACACCAACGAAGGCGGCATTCGCCGTTGGCTGCGTCTGGCCGAGGCTGTTGGCCTTGATCCCGACTATGTGGCGTCGTGCCGTGGCGTTCTGCCCGCGACCAGATTTGCCGTGGACGCCTATGTTCGGTTTGTGCGCGAGAAAACCCTGCTGGAAGCTGTCGCCGCATCCCTAACCGAACTTTTCGCCCCTAAAATCCATGCAAATCGGATCGAAGGGCTGCTGAAGAACTATGATTTTGCCGATGACAGTTCGCTGTCGTATTTCAAGAACCGCCTGAAAGAAGCCCCCAAAGACGTCGCCTTTGGCCTTGCTTGGGTGTTGGACAATGCGGACACCGCTGAGAAACAAGACGCCGCCGCCGCCGCGTTGATCTTTAAGACCGATGTTTTGTGGTCGCAGCTTGATGCGCTGTCGGCCGCCTATGTCACCCCCGCCCGCATTCCCCCGGGCGCGTGGCAGCCCGATCAGGGTCTGTTGCTGCAAAAGGCGTCCTGACCCGTGCAGGCTGCTGATATCCCCACCCTGCCCCGCGGCGTAAGGCTGCATCACGACAAGGTTCGTGATACTTGGGTGCTGCTGGCCCCGGAACGGGCGATCACACTAGATGCGGTGGGCCATGCTATTTTGAACGAGGTCGACGGTACCCGCAGCTTTGGCGAAATCACCGGCGCACTGGCCGAACGCTATAGCGCGCCTGTCGATGAAATCCGCAAGGACAGTTCCGGCTTTCTGGATGCATTGCGCAGCCGCCGATTTCTGGATGTCTCACAATGACTGCGCCCGCCCCCATCGCGATGCTGGCTGAGCTGACCTATCGCTGCCCGCTGGCATGTCCTTATTGTTCGAACCCCGTTCAAATGGCCGCCATAGACAGCGAGTTGGACACGGAAACCTGGTCACGTGTGTTCCGCGAGGCGGCAGACATGGGCGTGCTGCAATTGCATCTGTCCGGCGGCGAACCCGCATCCCGGCGCGATCTGACAGAACTTGTAACCGCCGCCCGCGAGGCCGGCCTGTATACCAACCTGATCACGTCGGGCATTGGCCTGACGGAAAAGCGTTTGATGCAGCTTGATGAGGCGGGGCTTGATCATGTGCAGCTGTCCCTACAAGGCAGCAGCCCTGAAATGGCGGATGACATCGGAGGATATCGCGGCGGTTTTGCCCGTAAAATGCAGGTGGCCGAATGGATTGGTAAAATCGGTTTCCCCCTGACCCTGAATGCGGTTTTGCACCGGCGCAACCTGCATCAGTTGCCCCGCGCGATCGAGATGGCCGAGGAAATGGGTGCCCGCCGGATTGAGGTCGCAACCGTGCAATTCCACGGTTGGGCGCTGAAAAACCGCGATGCCCTGATGCCGACACGCGAACAGGCCCAAGAAGCGACGCAAATCGTTATCGCTGCCCGCACCCGGCTCAAGGGGCGGCTGGTGATCGACTATGTGCCCGCGGATTATCACGAAAGCTATCCCAAACGCTGTATGGGTGGCTGGGGGACCACGGGTCTGAACGTTACGCCGAATGGATTGGTGCTGCCCTGCCATGCCGCGCAAACCATTCCGCAGCTGACATTTGACCGTGTCCAAGACAAACCGCTTGCCGATATTTGGCATAACGGTGCGGCTTTTAATACGTATCGGGGCACCGATTGGATGCAGGACCCGTGCATTGATTGCGACCGCAAGACCATCGATTTCGGAGGCTGCCGCTGTCAGGCGATGGCTGTGGTTGGCGACCCTTCGGCAACCGATCCGGTGTGCATCAAGTCGCCCCACCACAAGGACCTGCAAACCCAAGCGGATGTATTTTCGGGACGCGATGATGCCCCGCTTATCTACCGCGATGCACCCGCAAAAACCTCTGAGCCTGCTGAATAACGCCGTCTGTCCACCGAGTTATTACCGGCGCGTCGATTTAAGCCGACCACAGAACCCAATGACATCGGGTACCCCTTTGATGGTTCCTCGTGCAATAACCTCTGGCTGTGGTTGCGCTTCGTTTTGTGGGTCGCCCAAACGGAGTGCAAAACCTGCACCAAAAAAAGAGTACAGTTTTGATCAAACATTGTGATAGCAAGTGAAAATCGCGAGGAAATATGGAAACTTGATGCCTAAAAGAGACGAAATCCAATCCACAAAAGTATTCGATGCAGGATTACAAAAAGCGCTCCGCGGGATACTTGATTTCGTTTCACTGGTCGTCGTCGTTGCGCTTTTGCTCTCGCTGCTTCGGATCTCTCAGTTCGGGAATATGTTTCTCCCGATGGTAGTTGTCCTGTTTATCTTTAGCGTCTTTCCAATGCTATTTCTAAGGGCAGAAAAACATCTAAAAGCCAGAGGTTTACTAGCCGTAACAGGTATAAGCCTAGCCATGTTTTCAGCCGTCGCCAATCTGGGCCTTGCTGCTGCGGCATTATATGGTTTTCCCTGTATTTTAGCCGTGCTGGCGACATTCTATTCCCGGCGGTTCGCCTATTTTGCCTTGGCCGTTTTGGCCGCTCTTCTTATCGTGCTTGCCTATCTGTTTGTTTCAGGGGCCTTAGAGCATCCCAACCCTGCGGTTACCGAGTGGAACCAAAACCCACGAAATTGGATCGTGGCCATAGCCAGTATCTGTTTGGCCGGTGCTCTGATGATCATTCTCATTCGCAACATTAGTGAGTTTTGGGAAACGACTTCGGAGGAGGTCGAAGAGAACCACAGAAGATTTGAAACACTTGTCGAGTATGCGCCCAGCGGGATTATGACCCTTGATGTGGACAAAGGGTATCTGGTTTCTGTGAACGCCCAAACAGAACGCATGTTCGGGGTGGCGCGGGAAGAGCTGCTATACGGCCCTACGATGGCAGATTTTACCCCGGAATTTCAGCCATCTGGCGCACGCAGCGACGAGTTAGCAACGAAATATCTGCAAGAAGCGATTGGAGGCGGGCACCCCACATACGACTGGACCCATACGGATGTGAACAAGAAAGAGTTCAAGTGTGAAGTGTCCCTGCTGCGCGTGCCGCCCTATAACAAGACCCTGATCCGCGCGAACATTACCGACATCACCAAACGGTTGGCCGATCAAAAGCACCGCGAGGATCTGCAATCGCAACTGGCCGCCTCGCAAAGGCTTGAGACAATCGGACAGCTGACGGGTGGCGTCGCTCATGACTTCAACAACTTGCTGGCCGTGATTCTGGGTAATCTGGAACTGATGCAGGAAGAATGCACGGACGAGGAGCAACGGCAGATGATCCAGCCCTGCATCGACGCAACCCTGCGCGGGGCTGAGTTGACCCGGAATATGCTTAGCTATTCGCGCCGCGCCCCGTTGCATCCCAAAATCATGGACATGAACAAGCTGGTACGCGACACCAAAAATTGGGCCGGTCGCACGCTCCCTTCAAATGTCGAGATCGAGACATCCCTTCTTGCGAGATTGTGGAAGGTCAAAGCCGACTCCGTCGCTGCGGAAAGTGCGCTGTTGAATCTTATTCTGAACGCCCGTGATGCCATGCCGGATGGCGGCAAGCTCACAATTGAAACCTCAAATGTCAGGGTCGAAGCGGGTTATATTGATGGTCGGGATGAAAAATTAGAGGCCGGAAGATACGTCTTGGTTGCTGTGTCCGATACCGGGCATGGGATCGCCGACGACGACCTGGAGCATATTTTCACACCGTTTTTCAGTACAAAATCTGTCAGCCATGGGTCAGGCTTGGGCCTTCCGATGGTGATGGGCTTCATGGGGCAATCGGGCGGCACGGTCCAGGTTTACTCAGAGGTCGGCATTGGGACGACGTTCAAGCTGTATTTCCCAGCGGAAACATCCGCCCCGCCAGAGGCTGCGTTGGACGTCCCCCAGGATCAGAAGTCAAAGCCGCAAGGCAAACGGATTTTGCTGGCCGAGGACGAGGAAGAGGTACGCTTAGTTCTAACCGCCATGCTTCAGGCGTCTGGATATGCGGTTCAGCCTGCCGGGTCTGGCGATCTGGCCAAAGAAATCTTTGACGCGGACCCGGAATTTGACTTGCTGCTTACCGATATTGTCATGCCCGGGCGGCTTCAGGGCACGGGCCTTGCCAAAGAACTGCGTGAAATGAAAGATACACTCCCGGTTGTCTTTATGTCTGGCTACGCATCAGAGGCGACGGTGCACGGAAACGGCCTACGCCCCGAAGATGTCCGGCTGATGAAGCCGGTGATGCGCCGCGATTTGCTTGCCGCCATCAAGGGGGCGCTTGATGCAAGTGGCAACAAGGATGACGCTTGAAACCGAATAGTCTTTTGACGTGATTTCCCCTGCCTTTCGGCTTCCCTTTCACGTCGAAACCTGCTTTTCCACATAGCTATGGGACAATCATTATTGATCACAGGTGGGGCGCGATCAGGCAAATCTGCACTGGCAGAAAGCTACGCCTTGGAAACGACAGGCAAGGCGATCTATATCGCAACCGCCCAAGCACATGATGCCGAAATGGAAGCGCGTATCGCCGAACATCAAAAACGGCGTGGCCCTGAATGGACGACCGTTCAAGCGCCCTTTGATCTGGCTGACGCGCTGGTACAATCGGATGGCGGCGACCCGCGTATGGTTGACTGCCTGACATTGTGGCTTACCAATCTTATGCTATCGGACGCAGACTGGCGCGCGCAGACTGAAACCCTTGTACACACAATCGCGACCCAAACTGCCCCCGTGATCCTCGTCACGAACGAGGTCGGCGGCGGGATCGTACCTGAAAACAAACTGGCCCGCGATTTCCGTGATGCCGCTGGCTGGGTCAATCAAACTATTGCACGGACGTGCGGCTCTGTGGTGCTCTGTGTTGCGGGCTATCCAATGAAAGTGAAATCTAATGACCATCCTGTCTGATCTGACGTCCCTTGATGATATTGCCAAGCTGGTTCTTCCTGAAACCGATCAGGCCTCCGCAGCCGCCGCATCTGAGCGTCAAAACAGCCTGACCAAGCCGCCCGGGTCACTGGGCCGGCTTGAGGAACTGGCGATGTTTATGGCGGGATGGCAGCGCAGCGAAATGCCCGTGATCAAAAAGGCGCAGGCCTTGGTCTTTGCTGGCAACCACGGCATTTGCGCCCAAGGGGTCAACCCGTTTCCCCAAGAAGTAACCGTGCAGATGGTCGCGAATTTCAAAGCCGGGGGCGCTGCGATCAACCAGCTGTGCCGTGCCAATGGGGCCGATTTGTCGGTCGTCGCATTGGATCTGGATCAGCCCACGCAGGATTTCACCCAAGGCCCTGCCATGACCGAGGCTGAAACCATCAAAGCATTGCAAAGCGGCGCAGCGGCCGTTGACCCCGACGCATCGGTGTTGATCCTCGGCGAGATGGGAATTGGCAATTCGACAGTCGCCGCCGCCCTGGCCTGCGCCACATTCGGCGGGGGGGCAGCGCAATGGGTCGGTCGCGGAACAGGGTCAGACAGCGATGGTCAGGCGCTCAAGGCGCGGGTCGTCGAAACAGGCGTTACATTGCACAGCGCGGCGCGCGGCATGGCAATGCTGGCCGCATTGGGCGGGCGTGAACAGGCAGCCATTTGCGGGGCGGTCCTAGCTGCACGGGCGCATTCGATCCCGGTCATTCTGGATGGGTATATCTGCACCGCAGCGGTTGCCCCGCTTTACGATACCGCGCCTGCGCTGCTGGATCACTGCCTCGTTGGCCATGCCAGCGCCGAACCCGGTCACAAGCTGATGGTGGACGCGATGCAAAAGGCACCAATCCTGTCGATGAATATGGCGCTTGGCGAAGGTTCCGGTGCCGCCTTGGCGCTTGGCGTGTTACGCGCTGCGTTGGAGTGCCACAATGGTATGGCCACCTTTGCGCAGGCCGGGGTTTCCGGCGGATGACCGATTTCGCGGGGCGACTTGCCGAGATACGACTGGCAGTGATGATGCTTACGCGTCTGCCCGTCGGCGATCTGCAAGACCCCGCACCCTCACTAGCCGAGGCACGGTGGGCCTATCCGCTGGTGGGCCTGATCGTGGGTTTAATAGCATGGGCCATTCACGGCCTAAGCCTGTGGTTCGGGGCCAGCCCTACCCTTGCCGCGGTGCTGACGCTGGGGTCGATGATACTGACCACCGGTGCGATGCATCAGGACGGGTTAGCCGATTTTGCCGATGGCATCTGGGGCGGCCATGATAAGGCGCGACGGCTTGAAATAATGCGGGACAGCGCAATCGGCAGCTATGGCGTGCTGGCGCTTATCCTGTGCTGCGCGGTTTGGGTTTCTGCCCTGACGCAGCTTGGCGGACAGGCCGGTCTCTTCAGCTTTTTGGCCATCGGCATGCTCAGCCGGATTGCGATGACGGTTTGCTCGGTCACGTTGCCCTTGGCCAGAACGGACGGGCTGGGTGTGCTCTCCAGCGGCACCGATACAAAATGGATGCTTTGGGCGGGGTTGGCGTTTGTCGCCGTCCTTTTGCTTGGCTGGCAGGGGGTGATTGTGTTGATCATGATCGCCTTGGTTGCGACCCTCGTAGCCACTATTGCCCGCCGCCGCATCGGTGGGCAAACCGGTGACGTATTGGGAGCGGTGCAGTTCATATGTGAAACCAGCGCGTGGGCAACGCTTGCAATGCTTGCCAGTTGATCGTCTGCTTTATTAGCACCGCGGCGCTAGCTCAGGCCGCGTAAATTTGCCCTGCGCGAATTTCGACCTTCTCCTGCGTGATCTGGCTGCGGAATTCAGCGGAATGGCTCACCAGCAAAATCGCCTGTGGCAAATCTTGCAAAATCTCGACCAGCCGGGCCTCATTTTGGGTATCCAGCGCGTTTGTTGGCTCGTCCAGCAGCAGCACCTCAGGCTCCATCGCAAGGACCGTCGCCAAGGTCACAAGACGTTTTTCACCCCCCGACAGCTTGTGCGTAATCCGGTCGCGCAGATGCATGAGACGCAATTGCTCTAACAGACGGTCCACGATTTCAATCGCCTCTTCCTTGGACTTGCCAAGGTTCAGCGGACCAAAAGCAATATCTTCGGCGACGGTGGGGCAAAACAGCTGGTCGTCGGCATCCTGAAAGACCAACCCGATGCGGCGCCGGACCTCGTGAAAATCGGCCTCTTGGCTGCGGTCTACCCCAAAGGCGCGCACTGTCCCTTGTTGCGGCGTCTGCAGGCCAAGAATCACCCGCAAAAGCGTGGATTTCCCGGAGCCGTTCGGGCCGGTCAGCGACAAACGTTGCCCCGGCATCAGCCGCAAAGACGCGCCCGACAGGATTGGCGGCTGCCCGTGGTAGGAAAAATGGATATCATCAAGCTCGATCAGCGCCATGCCAGCTCCAGACAAATCAGGAGCGCCATCGCTATCACGAATATTAACGAAAAGCGCCTGTCTGCCGCCGTCAGCGCAAAATCCTTTAGAAGATAAATGCGCCCCGAAAAGCCACGGCATTTCATCGCGCCCAGAATACGTTCGGATCGTTCGATGGCGCGCACCAGCATCATGCCCACCAGATATCCGAAACTGCGATAGGTGTGCCAATTGGTGCCGGGGCGAAAGCCGCGCACCTTCATCGCGCTGCGCAGCCGCAGGTATTCTTCGCGCAGCACCTCGATATAACGGATTGTGAACATCAACAGGTGCACCAAAATTTCAGGCACCCGCATCTTATACAGCGCATGGCCAAGGGTCACAGGCTCCATCGTGCCGACCAGCGTCATCAGCGCAAGGATCACGGCATTGGCCGTCAGGGCAATTTCCACGGCGCGCCAAAGTCCCTGCCAACTGGCGGCGAAACCCCAGAGGGTAAAGATCGGATCCCCGGGGATGGAGAACGGCAACAGCACCAACATAAAGATGATAAAGCCATCCATCATTGCCATGCGTTTCAGGGTCGGCCCCAAGGGCAGGCGCGACGCCCAAAGCAAAGCCGCCGAAAGCAGCATTGCCGCACATAGCGCGTTCAACGACGACAAGCCAACCACCACGATCCCGAACCCGATGGCCGCCAAAATGCGGATCCGTGGATCCAAGCTGCCGATCAGGCCGGACACCTGCGCGGCCCCGGTTTCGGTCAGCGTGGTATCCCCTTGCTCTAGCACATGCGCCAAGGTCTAAGCCGCCAGTTTGCGGCGCGCCGCCAGATAAAACCCAAGTCCGAAAAGACCCAA
Source organism: Sulfitobacter marinus (assembly GCF_900116285.1). Classification (GTDB taxonomy): domain Bacteria; phylum Pseudomonadota; class Alphaproteobacteria; order Rhodobacterales; family Rhodobacteraceae; genus Sulfitobacter; species Sulfitobacter marinus. The sequence goes on from NZ_FPAJ01000003.1 coordinate 31,165, forward strand.
TATATACCCGATCCCGCCCAGAATAGACTGCAAGTTCTGGTGTTCGCGGGTCGCAACCATCTCGCGGCGCAGCGGGCGGATTTCATCGCGCACCGCCTCGGCAATTGCTGCGCGTTCCTCCGCTGATAGCGGCGCATTGGTTACGGTGCCCACAACAGCGTCACCAACGCCAGCGGCCGTATCAGCGGCTGACACAGGTTTCCCCAAAATCGCGGCGACCTCTTGGGCGGGCATCTTCACTTCGGCCACGTGCCCCGCCCCCAGATTACCGCGAAAGATGTGGGCGACGGGCAATACCGGCTTGAACAGGAAAAAGCCGTCGGAATCAGTTGTTGTTTCACCCAGCACGGTGCCATCGGGGCCCCTCACGGTAATCAACTGATCAACCGCCATGGTGCCGTTTGAAAAACCAACCTCGCCCTCAATCACGTCACCGGAGGGAAAGACCGACAGCAGAACTTTATGCGCCAACGCAGGGATCGGGGCCGCGCAGAGCATTAAGAGCAGGGCAAAACGTTTCATGCATGTACCCCCTTCACGGTCTCAAACAATTCCGGTTTCACCTTGCGGGCCAGCAGAATGGCAAAGCCGGTCAACAGCCCTTCGATGACCATGACAGGAATATGGGCAAAGAACACCAGCTTGGCCGCCGGAATGAATTCATCCCCCGAAGCCGCCAGTGAAATGGCCACGACACCGGTTGTCAGCGCAATTGCCAACGCGCCGCCAATCCCGGCCCAGATTGCCCCCGCCACCGGGGTTCCCGACGCCACAAGCCTGCGCAAGATCAACCCAACCACAACCGCAGGAAGGGCAATGTTGACGGTATTGACACCCAGAACCGTCAAACCGCCAAATCCAAAGAATATCGCCTGAAGCAAAAGACCGACAAACAACGCAGGAAAGGCGGCCCAGCCAAGCAGTATCCCGGCCAGACCATTCATAATCAGATGCACAGAAGACGGGCCCACAGGCACATAGATCAACGACGCCACGAAAAAGCTGGCCGACAGCACGCCCGCCGTTGGAATACGCTCCAACGTCAGGCTGCGCAGACCCATCGCGATGCCGCCCGCCGCAGCAACCGCCCCGACGATCACAACGGTATTGGACAGCGCTCCGTCTACGATATGCATGCGCGTATCACTCCATGTCCCACGCGCGGATCCAGATCACGGCGTCTTGGCTTAATTCCTTACCTTCATGTTCCGTAACGGGTCCAGACCCAAGTGCGGCAAAGCCCCAATAGCCCGCCCGTGGCACGCCAAAGGTGAAATACCCGTTCATGTCCGATATGGCGACAATCGCGCCCCCCGGCATGGCGCTGACGACGGGCATACTGGACGATGCGCTGTTCATGTCCGGCTCCGCCGCCATATACTCGATCTCGATCTCTGCCCCGGCGACGGGCTGGCCATCAGCCAACACCTGACCGGTAAAGGTCGATCCGGCGATGATGTTATAAGGTTTGTTCAGGGGCACAATTTCCGTGGGCAGGCCAACCGGGTTCATCCAATCCGTCGGCAATTGGTTACGGTTCAGGAATGCCTTGGCGATCTGCTGGATATAAATATCCTCGGCCTCTTCGTAATACGGCGTGGGTACTGTGACCAAAACGTAATCGCCCGACCGTTTCACAGGTACATGGCCTTTGAACGCGGCACCGGTGTTTTGACCGCCGGTGAATTGCACAGGCTCTAAACTATCCATCAGATCGGTCTTGTCGCCATTGTGAATCATGTAAAATTCTTGCGGGCGTTCCAGGTTCATCACATGGCTATTTTCCATCGGATGCCAAAAGATCAGCTTGACCGGCACATCACCGGGTCTGTCGATCATGGTATCGGTGGTATATTCCAGCAAGAAATGCGCGGAAGCCATCGCAGGCAGTGTCAGCGCAACAGCGCTGGAGAGCAGTAGTTTTTTCATCAGTCGTCTCATCTTGGCGCCACACCCGGCGCGTATACATTCGACCGCCAAGGATAGGGTTGGACCGGGACGACACACTCAATCGGCGCGCGGATGCCACGGCCAAACGCACACCCCGGCGCCCAGTGGATGCACCCCGTTTACCATAGGGCACGTGTCCGGCAGGTCTCCTGGCTTGCGGGTCAATGCGTTGGGCCAGCCTTCCCGGATTGCTCCAGTGACGTATTTGGCCCTGCTCACCGCTGACAGTTGCGGGGGCAGCTGTAGATTTGACACATATGCGCCGCACTACATTCCCTCTTTCGCCCGAAAAGATCGGGACCGGTCATAGCTCAGTCTTGGCAGATCGGTACGGGCAAGGTCAATCACTAATGCGGCGCTGAAACCTTCAGGCCGCCTATTCGCCAGAACCGTCAGCACCCTTGCGCAAAAGATAGGTATCCATGATCCAGCCATGCTGCGTCCGGGCGTCGGCCCGCGTCTGAACGATCCGGTCCGCCACATCGCCAACACTGCCGTGAACCAGAATCTGTTCTGGCATACCCAGAAAAGCGCCCCACCAGATCAATGTATCCGCTGGCAAATCCCGAAAGGCGCATTCGCCGTCCAGCATCACCACCACTGTTTCGGCCCCTTGCGGCCATCCATGATCGCGCAGACGGCGGCCTGTGGTGATCGTGACCGGACCGTTGACCGTGTTCAGAGGCAAGGCATGCGCCGCTGTCAGCGCCTGAATGGCGGTGATCCCGGGCACGACGCGCAAACGCGGCGACGGGGCAAGCCGCCCCGCAATACGCAGGGTGCTGTCGTACAGCGACGGATCGCCCCATACCAAAAGTGCGACCGGCCCTGCGCGGTCCGCCTCGGCCATGGCGGCCTGCCAGCGGCGCGCGATTTCATCATGCCACTGCGCGACGCGATCCTGATAGGGTAACGCCGGATCGCGCACTGGATACTCAAACCGGATGACCTGCGCCGCCGTGCCGCTTTGCGTCAAGATAGCATGGCGCAGGGCCAGCAGATCACCCTTGTCATCGCCTTTGTCGGGTACAAGGATCACCGCCGCATCGCGCAACGCCTGCATGCCTTCACCCGTGACATGGGCCGGGCTGCCGGTGCCAATACCGATCAGCCAAAGGTCTTCAATGATATGGGCAGGGGCGGCGCTCATGGCATTTCCTGTGCCAAGGGGCCGTATAGGATCAATGCCGCGCTATTGCCGACCTCAAGCGCCAGTTGCTCGGCCAGATCGCTGACTGTCGCCCGCGTGATGCGCTGCTCGGGGCGGCTGACGTCTTCGGCCAGAATGGCTGGGGTGTCGGCGGGCAAGCCATGGGCCAGCAGCTTTTCCAGCAGCGCCGGAAATGTGCGTTTGCCCATAAATACAACCGTGGACGCCGCCGGATCTGCAAGCGCTTGCAGGTTTACATCTCCCGGCAATTTCCCCGTCACGTCATGCCCCGTCACGAACTGCACGCGCCGCGCCGTTAACCGACGGGTCAGTGGAATACCGATCGCAGCCGCAGCCGCGACCGCCGATGGAATACCGGGGATAATCTCGTATGGGATACCAGCGGCTTTCAAGGCGACCAATTCTTCCTCAAGACGGCCAAACAGCCCGCCATCACCGGATTTCAGCCGCACCACCCGTTGGTCGATTTGCGCGTAGTCCACCAAAAGACGGCTCACGTGATCCTGCTTGGGCGAGGCCCGTCCGGCACGTTTGCCCACGCCAATCAGATCCGCACCGTTGCGCGCATATTCAAGGATCGGCCCGGCGCTGAGATCATCAAACAAAACCGCGTCAGCGCGTTTCAACCGGTCGACGGCCTTTAACGTCAACAGCTCAGGGTCACCCGGGCCCGATCCGACAAAGCTGACGAAACCCGTCATTTCCGCGCCTCTTGTGGCGTAATCAGGTGGAAGAACGTGCCCGTCACATGCCCGTTTTGCGATCCGGTTTCCGGTACAGGATTGCCATCGGCATCCGACACTTTGGCCAATGGTGCGTCAGGCTGTTCAAGGATCGTCGAATAGTGGAATTCATGCCCGAATAGCTTGTCACCTGTGTCAAAGCCCGGCATCCCCGCGACAAGCTCAACGCGCCGGTAGCCCAGGTGGAACTTGCGCTTTTCATAGCTGGTCACCAGCCCCAAAAGCCCGGCCATCTGGTGCGATGTCCCGTCCTTGTCGATCAACGCAGCGCCAAGCGCCATATAGCCACCGCATTCCCCATGAATGGGGCGGTCTTGCGCGTGCTTTACCAGCCCCGCGCGAAAACGGTCGGCGCTGGCCAGACGTCCGGCGTGCAATTCGGGGTATCCGCCCGGCAGCCAGGCCAGATCGGCACTGGCATCAGGCGCTTCGTCCGCCAAGGGCGAGAAGGGTAATATCTCAGCACCCGCTGCGCGCCAACCTTCCAGCAGATGCGGATAGGTGAATGAAAACGCCGCGTCTTGGGCCAAGGCAATGCGTTGCGCAGGCGGCTTGGGCAGGTTGAACCTGCCTGCCTGCCCCGGTTTACCAGCGGCCGCCGCGCGGATCGCCGCAAGATCGATATGCTCGCGCAGGAAATTGGCGTAGCCTTTGATCGCTTCCTCAAGGTCAGGATGTTCGACCGCTTGGATCAGACCCAGATGGCGTTCGGGCAGGGCCAGGTCACCACGCCGGGGCAAAGACCCCAACACCGTGAGGCCTGCTTTCTCCATTCCCAAACGGGCCAAGCGTTCGTGGCGCGGCGATGCAACCCTGTTCAAAATCACGCCAGCAAAGGGCAGATCCGGCATATACGCCTTGAACCCCAATGCCGTTGCCGCAGCCGATTGCGCCTGCCCGCTGACGTCGACCACCAGAATAACCGGCCAGCCCATGCGCGCGGCGGTTTCGGAACTGCTGCCAAATCCGATCTGCCCGCGTGTTGCGACACCGTCATAGAGGCCCATGGACCCTTCCGCGACGCAGATATCCGCACCTTCGGCTTGCGCCGCAACGGCCCCCAGCAAATTCGGCCCCATCGCCCATGTGTCCATATTGAACGACGCACGCCCACAGGCGGCGCGGTGGAACGCGGGGTCGATGTAGTCAGGGCCCGATTTATAGGGCTGCACAGTTAGTCCATCCTCGGACAAGGCGCGCAAAAGGCCCAGCATCACTGTTGTTTTACCCGTCCCAGAAGACGGGGCAGATATCATCAAACCGGGCGGGAAACCTGCGCTATCAGTCATCGCCTTCGCTCCAGCCGGCCCAAGGGCTGTCTGTCGTTTGCGGGCGATAGCGCCGGTCGTAGTTCACCGAGTACAGGCAGCTTTCGTCGAACCCTTCGCCTGCCAGCGCAGGCCCGACAAGGATCAATGCAGTACGGGTAATGTCAGCGCCAAGCCGTCCCCCGATATCGGCAAGCGTACCGCGGATAATCTGTTGATCCGGCCAGCTTGCACGGTAGACCACGGCGACCGGGCAATCAGCGCCATAGGCCGGGGTTAGATCTGCGGTAACAGAGGCGATATTTTGCACCGACAGATGAATAGCCAGCGTAGCACCTGTTGCTGCGAAACTGGTCAGCGTCTCGCCCTTGGGCATGCTGGATGCGCGGCCCGGTGTGCGGGTCAGCACAACAGATTGCGCCAGACCCGGCAGGGTCAATTCGGTGCCAAGGGCCGCCGCAGCAGCGGCAAAGGACGGCACACCCGGCGTCACCGAAACCGGAATGTCCAGCGCGCGCAAACGGCGCATCTGTTCGCCCATGGCAGACCAGACCGATAAATCCCCCGAATGCAGTCGCGCCACATCCTGCCCTGCGGCATGGGCCGCTTGCATATGCGCGACAATCGCATCCAGGTCCAACGATGCGGTGTTGATGATCGTAGCCCCCTCGGGGCAATGCTCCAAAATCGCCTCAGGCACCAGCGATCCGGCATATAGGCACACGGGACAGGATGCGATGATATCGCGCCCGCGCAGGGTCAGCAGGTCGGCTGCGCCCGGGCCAGCGCCAATGAAATGAATGGTCATATTGGGTCTCCAATAGCGATGGCGCAGGTCGCCAAGGTGTCAGGTGAAATCATGCGGGGGCCTAGCAAACGTGCGCCCGGTCCGGCTGCCGCAAGGGCCGCCGCTTCGGCGACGCTGCCGGTGCCATAGGTTTTCTGTGATGCGTCCGAGCAGGTCAGCACCGGTTGCGCAGTTAATCGTTCAGGCGACACGGCATCGATAGGCACGCCAAGCACCCGCGCCAGATCGGTAAAGGGTTTATCACCTGCTTTCGCCGCAGCTGTGGTGATCAAGTCGGGTGCAACATCATACAGCGCAAGGGCACTGCGCAGGCTGCTTACATCAGCCGATTTGCGAAATCCAAAGCCAGCGACGATCATAACGTCACGCTCCATTGCACAATCGGGTAGCTGGATTTCCAGCCGCGTCTTGTGCCCAGCGGTGCGGCTTGGGCCAACTCAATCCGCAGCAGATCACCGCCACGGGCCGATTGGGCCTGCATCAACAGTGTTTCGCTTTCCAGTGTCACGGCATTTGCCACCAGCCGCGTGCCGGATGGTACGGTATCGTAGATCCAGTCCAGCAGTGACGCCGACAGACCACCGCCCACGAAAACCGTATCGGGCATCGGAAGTGGTGCCAATGCATCCGGCGCGGCACCCTCGACCACGGTCAGGCGGTCCACCCCAAGGGCGGCGGCGTTTGACACGATCCGCGCGGCGCGGGTGGGGTCTAACTCGATCGCGGTGGCGCTTAGGCTTGGATCGCTCAGCAGCCATTCAATCGCGATGGAGCCAGACCCACTGCCGATGTCCCATAAATGCTGAAACGGGCGCGGGGCTAGCGTCGACAAAGCCAACGCGCGTACCGGGCGTTTCGTCATGGTGCCATCGCTGTCAAAGAATTCATCGGGGCGACCGCTTGCCATCGACAGCGGAACACCATCGCCCGCAACCTGCACTGCGGCGCAAACAGGATGCCCGAATTCAGCGTCGCCCAGATCGGCAGCCGCCAAATCACTACGCCGTGCGCGCGGTCCGCCCAGCGCCTCAAGAACGCTAATTTTTGAGCTGCCCCAACCCTGTGTTGTCAGGTAATCGCCCAGCGCCGTAACCGCAGCCCCATCGCGCAGCAGCGCGATCAGACGCACCCCTTGGGCAAGGGCCGGACGCAGCCGGGTCAACGGGGCAGCATGCAGGCCGAAACAATGTGTCGCCTCAAGCGGCCAACCCATCGCGCTGGCCGCGAGCGAAAACGTCGATACCCCCGGAAATGCACGCCATTCATCCGGCGCGAGGTGGCGCATCATGCTGCTACCCGCCCCAAACCAGAACGGATCACCCGAGGCCAACATCACCACCTGCCGACCGCGCAGCGCCAGCAATTGATCAACCCCATCGGCAAAGGGCACCGGCCAGACGATCTGTTCGGCTTGCACTTCAGGCAGCAAATCCAGATGGCGCGCCGCCCCCATGACGATTTCTGCCTCGGCCAGCGCCGCAAGGCTTGCAGAGCCAAGGCCATCTGCGCCATCTTCGCCCAGTCCAATGATGGTCAACCAAAGCGAGTCAGCCATGCACATCAACCCCCTGATCTTGGGCGGCACGACCGAGGCCACAGCGCTGTGCAACGCAATGCACCGCGCGGGGCTGTCCGGCACCGTGTCGCTGGCAGGGCGTGTGGCCAGACCGATCCGCCAACCGCTGCCGCAAAGCAGTGGCGGGTTTGGCGGGGCCGATGGGTTGGCGCGCTACATCCGCGACCATGACATCACCCATGTGATTGACGCCACACATCCCTTTGCCGCGCAGATGAGCCACAACGCCGTTATCGCCACCCAGCAAACCGGCACGCCGCTGATCGCGCTGACCCGCGCGCCGTGGCAGGCCACCGCGCAGGACGACTGGACCCACGTGCCCGACATCGCCGGGGCCGTTGCGGCGCTGGATGGGCCGCCCGAGCGTATCTTTCTGGCCGTCGGCCGGATGCATCTGGCCGAATTCGCGCCGAACCCGCAGCATTTCTATCTGCTGCGTCTGATTGATGCGCCCGATGGACCGTTGCCCTTTCCCGATCATAAAATCGTGCTGGATCGCGGCCCGTTCACCGCCGAGGGCGATCTTGCGCTGATGCGCAGCCACGGGATCACGCGCGGCGTTTCCAAAAACTCCGGCGGAACCGGCGCGCAGGCCAAGCTGTTGGCCGCCCGTACCCTTGGAATCCCCATGATCATGATCGACCGACCCGCATTGCCCAGCCGCCCCGAGGCCCATGATGTGGCTGCGGTTCTGGACTGGATCAATCATGACAAGACCGATCTGGGGGTATAAACAATGGGGCCATCCGCCCCGTCGATCACCCGTGTATTTGACGCACCGACGATAACGACTGTGCGCATATCCGCCATTTCAGGCCGCGCATCGGGCAATGCCACAACACGAATATTCTCGTCCGGTGTCGACACCGCCCGCGCAAAGATGATGGGCCGCGCATCGCCGCAAGCCTCGTTCAACACCTCAAGCGTGCGGACAAAGCCATCGGGCCGTGATTTTGACCGCGGGTTATAAAACGCCATGGCGAAATCGCCTTCGACTGCTAAACGCAGACGTTTTTCGATCAACGCCCATGGCTTAAGGTTGTCACTTAGGTTGATAGCGCAGAAATCATGCCCCAGTGGCGCACCAGCCCGCGCGGCGGCGGCAAGCATTGCTGTGATCCCCGGCAACACGTCGATTTTCAGCTCGCGCCATTCAGCCGGCCCGTCCTCAAGCGCCTCGAAAACAGCCGAGGCCATGGCGAAAACGCCTGGATCACCCGACGACACCACAACCACCCGTTGACCGTCCGCTGCCAAGGTCAGCGCATGGGCCGCCCTGTCGAGCTCGACCCGGTTATCACTGGGGTGCAGGGTCAGACCAGGGCGCGCAGAAACACGCGCGACATAGGGGATATAGCCGATCACATCAGTGGCTTGGGCCAAAGCATCCGCCACTTGCGGGGTGACCAGATTTTCAGCACCGGGGCCAAGCCCGACGATTTTCACCCAGCCTGTCATGGTCGCCGCCCCTGTCCGTGCACGACGATGATAGAGAAATACGGGGTCACGCGGTCTTCGGCTTCCGATAGGCGCTGCACCGTCTGACCCGGCATGCTGGCATATTCGACCAGCCACGCATCGTCATATTTGCCCGCGGCCTTTAACGCATCGCGGACCTTGTCGATGTTACGCCCGATTTTCATCACCACCAGCGCATCGGTGGTTTTCATCCGCTCTGTCAGCTCTTGCGCGTTCAAGGTCCCCATGAGCACGGTCAGGATATCATCGCCCCAAGTAATCGGCGCACCGGTGGCTGTCCAGGCGGCCGACATGCCGGTGATGGCAGGCACGACCTGAACCGGCACGTGATCACGCAACCGCGTATAGACATGCATGAACGATCCATAAAAGAACGGGTCGCCCTCGCTGAGGACAACTACGTCTTCGCCGCCCTCTGCCAGCCCGCGCAGATGCGCGGCGCAGTCAGCATAAAAGCCGGACAAGATTTCATTATAGCGCGGGTCGGTCAGGGGGATTTCCGTGGTAACCGGGTATTCCATGGCGAACTCGACCACATCAGGGCGCAACAGCCCGTTGATGATCTTGCGGGCCTGACCATCACGTCCGGCCTTGCGGAAAAACGCAACATGACGCGCGCCGGTCAGCAAACGGTGGGCGCGCAGGCTCATCAGATCGGGATCGCCGGGGCCAAGGCCAACACCATGAACCGTGCCGACGGTCATTCGGCATAGCTCGCGATGGCATTGACCGCCGCGACGGTGATGGCACTGCCACCAAGACGCCCTTCGACAATGCAGCTAGGCACGGGTTGATCCGCCCACAGCGCATCCTTGCTTTCGCGTGCACCGACAAAGCCGACAGGGCAGCCGATGATCGCCGCCGGACGCGGGCAATCGGGGTCTTCGAGCATGTTTAGCAAATGAAACAGCGCGGTGGGCGCATTACCAATCGCCACCAATGCGCCTTCCAGATGGGGCCGCCACAGCTCAAGCGCGGCGGCAGAACGGGTGTTGCCCATCTGCGCTGCCATATCTTTCACGGCGCTATCATGCAGCGTGCAAATCACCTGATTATCCGCAGGAAGCCGGGTGCGGGTCACCCCTTCGGACACCATGCGCGCATCGCACAGGATCGGTGCGCCATTCGCCAAAGCCGCCCGCGCCGCATCGGCGAAACCCGGCGACAGGCGCACGTGTTTTTCCAGACCGACCATCCCGCAGGCATGGATCATGCGCACGACGATGGGTTCCTCTTGCGGTGAAAACGCGTCCAGATCGGCCTCGGCGCGGATCATGGCAAAGGATTGTTTGTAGATGGCCGCGCCATCCATTTCATAGCTGTAAGACATGAGGGTTCAGAGTTCTCCGGTCAGCAGTTCATCAGGGCGCAGCCCTGTTTTAAGGGGGGTATCACCTGCACAGCCCCCCCGCACAAGATCAAATGTCCCGTCCCGCCCGACGAGGGTAAGGTCAGCCGGCCGCGCCCGTGCACAACCTTTGGCGCAACCCGACACATGCAAGCTGCCCGTGACCGTGGGGGCCAAGCGCCGCGCCATATCGCGGGTTTCCACACTGGCCGATGCACAAAGCGGCGCACCGGGGCAGGCATCGACACGCATCAGCGGGTCATCTGCGGTGGTAATAAATGCGGGGTCGCTGGGGGCGGTGGCCCCCTCAAGCACAAAGGCCCGCCATGGTGTGACCCGCAACCCACGCGCATCAGCCAGCGCGCGCAGCAAGGCACGTGCATCAATTTGCCCAAACGGCGCGCCGACCAAGGGGCCACCGAAGTTGCTACCCAATTGCGGGCGGTGCTGAGTTGGCAAAGGTGGCGTTGCCGTCCAAGCCTTGGGTAAGGGGGTATCAGCGACCACAGCCGCCATGCGCCGCGCCTGTGGTGTGACGTGATCCGCCAACCAGACCGCCATTTCGATCAACGCAGGGATTGCGGTGTGCAGGGTCTCAGGGCGACCAGTGGCACAGCCATCGGCCCGTAGGATCAGGCCGCCCTCGCCCTGCTCCAACCGGATATCCGCAGGATCATGGGTCAGTAGCGGGCCAGCGGGGTCGCAATCAACGGCAAAACCCACCTTGGTTGGCAAGTCTGGCAAATCACCAAGCCGCGCCAAAAGCTGCGCGGTCAGGGTCGCCGTCATATCGCCGGTCGTCCAGAATGGCGCGACCAGAATATTTCGCCGCCGCTCGGTCGCGGGGTCCTCGTCCAGCAGGCCAAGCCCGCCCAGCCCCATCAAAACGGCATCATGATCGGCCTCGGCCACACCGCGTATTTGCAGGTTAGCGCGGTTGGTCAAATCGATGTGGCCCGACCCGAAACGCAGGGCGATATCACACAGTCCGGCAGCCTGATCCGCTGTGATCCGCGCCAGTTTAGGCCGCACCCGCATGACCAACCCATCGGCGGCCATCATCGGCTGATAGGCACCGGGGCACCAACCTTTGACCATGGGCGCTTGGGTCACTGCGATGCCTCCAGACCTGCCAACACCGAATTGCGCCGCGTTTGCCATAACCCGGCCTGCAACAAGGCCGCAAACCGCGCCTGCATAGCCGCATGGGCCTGCGGGTTTGCATCACGCAAGAAGTCATCGGTTTCAGGATCACCCAAGGTGGCATCATGGTACAAATCAAACAAATGCGGCGGCACCGCCGCTGCCAGATGGGCAAAGCTGGCCATGTGATCCAATGTCGCCGCCATCTCGGCCGCGCCGCGAAATCCATGCTGTTTCATGCCCGCAATCCAGCCCGGATGCGCCGCACGCGCATGAACCACACGGGCTATTTCCTCGGTCAGGCCACGCGCGCGAGGGTGATCGGGGTCGGTATTGTCCAGATGATACAGCTTGGCCTGTCCGCCCGTGACCCGCTGTGCGGCGGCAAAGCCTGCCTCGTGGGTGGCATAATCGCTGGCAAGCAACAGATCGGTTTCCGGTAAATCCTGTAGATGGACAAAACTATCGGCACTGGCGACACGGCTTGCGATCCCGCCGGGGTCTTGCACGGCAGCGTCGCCGTCCAGCGCCCAACTGCTCGCCTTTAGCCATGCCTCCCCCGCCGCGCGTCTGCTGGCTTCGTCATAGATTTCCAGCGCGGCCCCCATGCCAAACCCGAACTGACCCGGCGCAGGCCCATAAACACGGGCAAGTTCCGCACGTCCGGCAAACGGGTTCCAATCCGGTGCCTCCTTGCGCGCAGCAAGGGCGCGCACCGCTTGCGCATAAAGTGCGGACAACGTCGGAAACACATCGCGGAACAGACCGGACACCCGCAATGTCACGTCAACACGGGGGCGGTCCAACTCGGCGATGGGCAGAACCTCGATGCCCGAAACACGCTCTGACCCCGCATCCCAGACCGGGCGCACGCCGAGCAGCGCCAGCGCCATGGCGAATTCCTCGCCTGCGGTGCGCATGGTGGCAGACCCCCACAGATCAACGATCACGCCGCGCGGCCAGTCGCCTTCGTCCTGCAAATGCCGCCGCACCAGTTCTTCTGCCAGCACCAAACCCTGCGCATAAGCGGCCCGCGTGGGCACCGCGCGCGGATCGGTCGTGAACAGATTGCGACCCGTGGGCAATACATCGCGCCGCCCGCGATAGGGCGATCCTGACGGGCCGGGGGCAATGCGCCGCCCGTCCAGCGCGTCCAAAAGCGCGCGGCGTTCCCCCTTAACCGAGCTTTCGGTCGCAAACGCCGTATCACTAGCAGGTGGTCGACCCCAGATATGCAGACCAACGCCGAACTGGCTTTCCTTGATATCACAGACAAAGCGGTCGATCCGGCCAATCGCCTCGGCGCTGCACGATGCGTCATCCAAGCCCAGATCGGCTTCGACACCCTGCGCCTTTGCCTCGGCGCGAATATCCCCCTGAAGCCGGTCACGGCGGCGCGGGTCCAGCCCGTCCGCGTTCGAAAACTCATCCAGCAACGCTTCGAGCCGAGCCAGACGATCCGGTGTTTCGCTGACTTGCATCGGCGGCGGGATATGGCCCAGCGTCACAGCCCCAATGCGCCGCTTTGCCTGCGCCGCCTCGCCCGGATCATTGACGATAAACGGATAGATCACTGGTAGCGTTCCGGTCAGCGCTTCGGGCCAACAGGCGTCAGACAACGCCACAGATTTACCCGGCAGCCATTCCAGCGTGCCATGGGCACCGATATGGATCAGCGCATCGCATTCCTGCTGAAGCCACAGATAAAAGGCGACATAGGCATGGCGCGGCACCCGTGACAAATCATGATAGCTATCCTCGCGCCCCTGAGTGCCGCCGCGTTCGGGTTGCAGCGCCGTTAAGACATGCCCGCGCTGAACGGCGGCAAAGCAAAATGCGCCGTCCTCGACATCAGGGTCGGCATCGGGGCTTCCCCAAGTTTCCTCAAGATCATCAATCATTTGCTGCGGCAAATGCGCCAACGCGACTTTGTATGCGCTGAGCGGCCAGCGGGCGCTGCGGGCCAGCAGGGCGTCTTGCAGCGGTAGATCATCGGGCGATCCGGTCTGATATCCGGCGGCGGTTAGGTCCTCAAGAATAGCGGTGGCCGATTGCGGCGCATCCAGACCAACCGCATGGCCCATGTTCCAATCCTTGCCCGGATAGGTCGATAACACCAACGCCACATGCCGCGCCTGTGGGGTTTTGGCCGCCAGATCAAGCCAGCCCATAACGCGCCCGACAATCGCAGTGATCCGACTGGGGTCGGGTTGATGGGCATAGCGGGAGAATTGCAGATGATCATCACGCAATCCCGGTTGTTTGAACGACGCAACGCCGGCCAGAATACGGCCGTCGACCTCGGGAAGAACAACATGCATCGCAAGGTCGGCGGGTGACAAACCGCGCTCGGCCTCACGCCACGCGTCGCGGGTGGATGTGGCCAAGGCCACCTGAAACACCGGCACACCAGCGGCATCAAGGGGCGAGCTGCCATCGTCACCCTTGCCAGAAAATGCGGTGGCGTTGACGATGGCACTGGGGGCCAGTTGCGCGATTTGCCTGCGCAGCCAACCCGCCGCATCAGGTGCCTTGAGCGAGGGGGCAAACAACGCGATCACGTCGCACCCGCGCTGGCGAAACGCGTCGAACAGCGCGGTGATCGGTGCAAGATCAGCGGCCACCAGATACGAGCGGTAGAACACGATCACGATCCGCGACCGCCCTGCCAAAGCAGGCGATTGCCCCATTGCAACGACGGGACAGGCCGGCCCGGTTTCAGGCGTCCATGCACCTACTGATGGCAACCCTTTGGCCCCTTGCACCGGTCCGGCATATAGCCCCGCCGCCAGCGCCAGTTGTGCCAGCGCGGCCTGCGCCGCCACCACCCCGCCCGTCGTGCACAGATGCGATAACCTGCGCAGGGTCGAGACGGGCAATGTCGACATATCATCAAGACGGCTATCGGGGCGGCCATCGGCAGGCAAAACCGCCAGCGCGATACCGCGCGATTGGGCCAGCGCGCGGATTTGTTGCAGCCCATAGGGCCAATAGGGCACGCCGCCAATCAGCCGGATCAAGATGCCACGCGCACCGGACAATGTGTTTTCCACATAGGTATCGACGGACAGCGGATGTTTTAATGCAGCGATATTTGCCAATCGCAAAGACGGCAGACGCCCCTCGGCCCCGCCGCCCCGATGCCATGCTTCGGCAAAGGCCCCCAGATCGGAATCAGATAGCGAAAGCACCACCAAATCTGCGGCGTCCTGCCCCAGATCTGTTGGTGTGTCGGTCTCCTCCAACCCATGGCTTTCCCGAAATATGACATGCATATCAGGTTACTCGGCGGCCTGGCTTTGCACAGCGCCCAAGGCGGCGCGGATCACATTGGGGGCGATATCATCATGCTCTGCAATCACGACCAGACGCCCTTGGCGGACCTCATCAGCGCCCCATGGCCGGTCATATTGATGCCGCACACGCGCACCAACGGCTTGCACCAAAAGGCGCATCGGCTTGCCGGTCACAGCGGCATAGCCTTTGATCCGCAGAATGTTGTGGTCACGTGCCAACCCTTCGATGGCGGTGACCAAGGCGGCAGGGTCAGTCTGTTCAGGAATATCCACGACAATTGATTCAAAATCGTCATGTTCGTGATCATCATGGCCGTCGTGATGGCTGGGCCGGGCGTCCATGTCGTCTTCGGCGGCGGCCTCAAGCCCCAGAATGATCCGTGGATCAACCACACCTTCGGCCACTTCGATAATGGGCAAGGGGCGCGGCGTTTCTGCGTTGATCAATGCTTTGGCTTTGGCAACGCCCTCGGGGCCAGCAAGGTCAGGCTTGGTCAGCAAAATGATGTCGGCGCAGGAAATCTGATCCTCGAAAACTTCGGACAATGGCGTTTCGTGATCAATGCTTTCATCCGCCAGACGCTGCGCATCAACGGCTGCAACATTGGGCGCGAAACGACCTGCTGCGACGGCTTCGGCATCGGCCAGCGCAATAACGCCATCCACAGTAATTTTTGACCGGATATCGGGCCAGTCAAACGCCTTGAGCAGCGGCTTGGGCAGCGCCAGACCAGAGGTTTCAATCAAGATGTGATCGGGGCGCGGATCAAGCGCCATCAAAGCCTCGATCGTGGGAATGAAATCATCGGCAACCGTGCAGCAAATGCAGCCATTCGCCAGCTCCAGAATATTTTCCGCAGGGCAGTCGGGGATGGCACAGCTTTTCAGGATTTCACCATCAACCCCCACATCGCCAAACTCGTTCACGATAATCGCCAGACGTTTGCCGCCGGGGTTCTGCATCAGGTTGCGGATCAGCGTCGTTTTACCGGACCCCAGAAAGCCGGTGATCACAGTTACAGGCAATTTTGCGAAATCAGTCATCTCAGGACTCCAGCGGTTGAGAAAGAGGGGGAATACGGGCAACGCAATTGCGTTTGAAGTGTTCGGGGCGTTCGCGCCAAGGGATCAGACCATCGCGGGTCGCATGATAACGCGCGGCCCCGTCCAAGATCATCTCGGGGTGGTCGCCCTCGTCTACATTGGCGAAAACATAGGTCCATTTGTCACTGTCCCCGCGCAGCGCAACGGTGCACCCGTGGTCGCAGTTTTGCAGGCATTCAACTGGGGCCACCTGCACCCCATCGGGCAGATCAAGTGCGACGATCCGGTCATAGAGCGCTTGGCCTGGCCGCCGGTCGTCTTCGGGCGTTTCTTGGCCACGACGACATTTCACGCAAACCAAAAGCTGTGTTGGTTGCCCGCCGCCGGTGGCGTTTTGTTCAGTATCTTTCATGGTCCTCGGTCCCATCTGGTAAATGGAACGCGGGTCTGATGACGAGGCGAACCGGCACACGGAACAAACCCCGACACCGGAACACCCCGTCCGGTCTTGGCATCTCTTGCTGGCAGGTCTCCCGGCTCACGGTTGTCGGGCGGTGGCCCACGGTGGATCTGCCTTCCCAGCCTCTGGCCAGTGGCGTTGATCCTCCTCAATCCGTTCACGGTCGCGGGGGCGGCTGCGTTTACCGGTACAAAACCGGATACACATTCCCTTTTCACCTGTTTACACAGGAACCAGCATAAGGGCAGATGGTCCTAATCGATGAGACTTGTCAAGAACGAGGAACCCCAATGACCAAGGACATCAACGCCCGCCACACCGAAAAGATGCGCAAGATTAAGGCTGCGCGTGATAAGATGATGCAGACCAAGACCGACGAAAAGGGTCTGATCATCGTGCACACCGGTGCAGGCAAGGGTAAATCATCCTCGGGCTTTGGTATGATTATGCGCTGCATTGCCCATGGTATGCCCTGCGCTGTGGTGCAGTTCATCAAGGGCAATTGGGTCACTGGCGAACGCAAGTTCCTGACGGAACGTTTTGCCGATGAATGCCGGTTCTTCGTGTCCGGCGAAGGCTTTACCTGGGAAACCCAAGACCGCGAACGTGACATCGCCGCCGCGCAAAACGGCTGGAAGATCGCCAAGGAACAGATCCTCGACCCCGAAATTCAATTCGTTCTGCTGGACGAGATCAACATCGCCCTGCGCTATGATTATCTGGACATCGACGAGGTGGTGGATTTCCTGCTGCACCAGAAACCGGCGATGACCCATGTTTGCCTGACCGGCCGCAATGCCAAGCCAGAGCTGATCGAAGCTGCCGATCTGGTCACCGAAATGAACCTGGTCAAACATCCGTTCCGCGATGGTATCAAAGCGCAAAACGGCGTGGAGATGTAAGCCGCTGCCCTAAGCTGCCGCTTCAATCCTGTCTTCTTTCATATAGTTACGCCGCATACAGCGGTCCTGAACGCGTGGTCTCACCCCTCCGACACCGCGTGTATATTGCTGTTTAATGGCACCCTAATCATGTTACATATTATCACAATAATTACTCTTTAAGTAACATTTAAGTTGCAGCGAATCGCGACTATCCCTAGGCTCATTAATCAAGGGAGACTTTCATGGACGCTTTCATTTGTGACGCACAGCGCACACCCATCAGCCGTTTTGGCGGGGCTTTGTCATCGGTTCGGGCCGATGATCTGGCCGCTGTGCCGATCGCTGCGCTGATGGCGCGCCACCCTGGCCTAGATTGGTCAAAGGTGGACGATGTGATCTTTGGCTGTGCCAACCAAGCGGGCGAAGATAACCGTAACGTTGCGCGTATGGCCGCATTGCTTGCCGGGCTGCCGGTGGATGTACCGGGTGCCACAATCAACCGTTTATGCGCCTCGGGCATGGATGCTGTCGGTGCCGCCGCCCGCGCGATCAAGGCGGGTGATATGGATCTGGCGATTGCTGGCGGCGTTGAAAGCATGACACGCGCGCCATTCGTCATGCCCAAGGCCGAAACCGCGTTTTCGCGCAGTAATGCCGTCTATGACACCACCATCGGCTGGCGGTTTGTGAACCCCAAGATGAAGGCGCAATACGGCGTCGAATCGATGCCGGAAACCGGTGACAACGTGGCGACCGACTATGACGTCAGCCGCGCCGATCAGGACGCATTTGCCAAGCGCAGTCAGGATCGTTGGGATGCCGCCGACAAGGCTGGCGTTTTCGCCGATGAAATCGCACCCGTGTCGATCCCGCAGCGCAAGGGCGATCCGGTTATCTTTGACCGCGACGAACACCCCCGACCCGGCACATCGATGGAGGCGCTGACCAAACTACGCCCGATCAATGGCCCTGATCTGACGGTTACTGCCGGCAATGCGTCGGGCGTAAACGACGGTGCAGCTGCGATGCTGATGGCGTCCGAGGCTGCTGCCAACCAGCACGGCCTGACGCCGATTGCCCGCGTCATTGGCATTTCTGCCGCCGGTGTCGAACCGCGCATCATGGGTATCGGCCCGGTGCCCGCCAGCCAAAAGGTTCTGGCCCGCGCCGGTCTGACCATTGATCAGATGGATGTGATCGAACTGAACGAGGCATTCGCCAGCCAGGGCATCGCCACGCTGCGCGCCCTTGGGGTTGCCGACGACGCGCCGCATGTGAACGCAAATGGCGGCGCGATTGCCATCGGTCACCCGCTGGGCATGTCCGGCGCACGGTTGGTCATGACCGCCGCGCTTCAACTGAAACGCACGGGCGGTCGCTATGCCCTGTGCACCATGTGCGTTGGTGTGGGCCAAGGGGTCGCCATCATTCTGGAACGCGCAAGCTAACTGCTAATCCCACCTGAAAGGATCTGAACGATGTATGCACAGATGATCAAATCCACCGGCGAAGGCGTCAAATCCCTCGACGAAATGGAACCGCAAGAACGCGCCTTTCAGGAACGGATTAACGCAGGCGGCAAGATAGAGCCGAAAGACTGGATGCCGGACGGGTATCGCAAGAACCTGATCCGGCAGATCGGCCAACATGCCCATTCCGAAATCGTCGGCCAACTGCCCGAGGGCAACTGGATCACCCGCGCGCCCACGCTGGAACGCAAGGCTATCCTGCTGGCCAAGGTGCAGGACGAGGCAGGCCATGGTTTGTATCTTTATTGTGCCGCCGAGACCCTTGGCGTCACCCGTGATCAGCTGACCCGCGACTTGTTGTCGGGCAAGATGAAATACTCGTCGATCTTCAATTATCCGACCCTAACATGGGCAGATATGGGCGCTGTGGGCTGGCTGGTCGATGGTGCCGCGATCATGAATCAGGTGCCATTACAGCGCACCTCCTATGGTCCCTATGCCCGCGCGATGGTCCGTATCTGCAAAGAGGAATCTTTCCACCAGCGCCAAGGCTACGACATCATGATGAAAATGGCCAAGGGCACAAAAGCGCAGAAAAAGATGGCGCAGGACGCGTTGAATCGTTTCTGGGGCCCCGCACTGATGATGTTCGGCCCGTCTGACGAAAATTCGGTCCATTCGGCGCAATCCATGGCGTGGAAGATCAAGATGAACAGCAATGACGAGCTGCGCCAGAAATTCGTCGATGAATGCGTCCCGCAGGCCGAATATCTGGGCCTGACCGTCCCCGACCCCGATCTGAAATGGAACGAGGAACGCGGGCATTACGACTTCACCCAGCCCGATTGGGATGAATTTTTCGATGTGCTGCGCGGCAATGGCCCGTGCAACAAAGAACGTTTGGCCGCGCGCAACAAGGCGTGGGATGACGGCGCGTGGGTCCGTGACGGATTGATGGCGCACGCAGCGAAAAAGCGCGCAGCGAAACTGGCAGCGGAGTAATTTGACATGACCAACCCCACACAAGAATGGCCCCTGTTCGAGATTTTCATCCGCGGTCAGCACGGGCTAAGCCACCGCCATGTCGGATCATTGCACGCACCTGATGCCGAAATGGCGATCAAGAACGCCCGCGATGTCTATACCCGCCGCAACGAAGGCGTCAGCATTTGGGTCGTTCAAGCCTCTGACATCGCCGCCTCCTCGCCCGAGGAAAAAGGATCGCTCTACGAGCCTGCCAACGACAAAGTGTATCGCCACCCGACGTTTTTCGACATCCCCGAAGAAGTGGGTGCAATGTGAGCGACAACCTCTTTGAATTCCTGTGCCGGATGGGCGACAACACCTTGGTGCTGGGCCACCGCGTGTCGGAATGGTGTGGCCACGCGCCCGTGCTTGAGGAAGATATCGCGCTGGCCAATACGGCACTTGATCTGATCGGGCAAACTACCCTGTGGCTGGACCTGGCCGGGGAAGTCGAAGGCGCAGGTCGTGATGCCGACAAGCTGGCCTTTCACCGCGACGTTTGGGGTTTCCGCAATCTGTTGCTGGTCGAACAGCCCAACGGTGATTTCGGCCAGACCATGATGCGACAGTTCCTGTTTGACGCGTGGCATCTGTCACAACTGAACGCACTGATGGACAGCAGCAATACACAGATCGCCGCCATCGCTGAAAAATCCGCGAAAGAGGTAACCTATCATCTGGAACGCGCCACCGAAACGGTGATCGGTCTGGGCGACGGGACCGAGGAAAGCCATAACCGGATGCAGGCCGCATTGGACAAATTGTGGCCATATGTCGGGGAAATGTTCACCTTAGACGATGTGGATGCCGCGATGGTTGATGCGGGTATTGCCCCAGATCCTGCGTCTTTGCGCCCGGCCTATGACGCCCTGCTGGACGACGTTTTCGCCGCCGCCACGCTGACGAAACCGCAGGATGATTTCGGGCATCAGGGCGGGAAATCAGGCAAGCGTCACTCCGAACATCTGGGACATATGCTGGCGCAAATGCAATGGCTGCAACGCGCCTATCCGGATGCCACATGGTAGTCGAAAGGCCCACGTTAGAGACTGTTTGGGGTTGGCTAGACACTGTGCCAGACCCCGAAATCCCTGTTATATCCCTGACCGATCTGGGGATTATCCGCGATGTCCAATGGCAGGATGATACGCTCGAGGTGACGGTAACGCCCACCTATTCCGGCTGCCCCGCCACGACGATCATCAACCTTGATATCGAAACTGCCCTGCGTGGGCATGGGATCGAAAAATTGGCTCTAAAGCGGCAACTTTCGCCCGCTTGGACGTCGGATTGGATGACGGACAGCGGCCGCGCCAAGCTTGAAGGTTACGGGATTGCCCCGCCCCAACCCGCAGGCGGTCCGCAACATTGCCCCCGCTGCAAATCCACGCATGTGGAAAGGATCAGCCAGTTCGGATCGACCCCCTGCAAGGCGCAATGGCGCTGCACCGACTGTCTGGAACCCTTTGATTATTTCAAGTGCATCTGACCTATGAACCAATTTCTCCCTTTATTAGTGACTGATATTCACCACACGATCCGCGATGCCGTGGTGCTGACACTTCGGCCCGAAGACCCCGGCGCATTTGATTTTACGCAAGGTCAATATCTGACATTCAAGCAGGATTTCGGCGACACCGAACTGCGCCGCAACTACTCCATCTGTGCGGGATTAGATGATGGCGTGTTGCAGGTCGGGATCAAACGCGTCAATGGCGGCGCATTTTCGACCTTTGCCAATGAAACTCTCAAGGTTGGCGACACACTCCACGCGATGCCGCCACAGGGTAAGTTCTTCACGAAATTAGAGCCTAATAAGGCCAAAAACTACCTTGGCTTTGCAGGCGGGTCGGGGATCACGCCGGTGTTGTCGATCCTGAAAACCGTGCTGATCCGCGAGCCGCAATCGACCTTTACGCTGGTCTATGCGAACCGCGCTGTGAACACGATCATGTTTCGCGAAGAGCTTGAAGACCTCAAAAACCGCTTTATGGGGCGGCTTAGCGTCATTCACATGCTGGAATCCGGTCAGGATATTGACCTTTTCACTGGCCGCATCGATCAAGCCAAATGCGATGCCTTGTTCAAGACCTGGATCGACATCAAAAACATAGATACCGCATTTATCTGCGGGCCCGAACCGATGATGCTGGCCATCGCAGAAGCGTTGAAATCGCACGGTTTAGAGCCTGATCAAATCAAATTCGAGCTGTTCAGTGAAAGCCAGCAAGGGCGCCTGGCCAAGCAGGAAATGGCCAAGCGCAGCGAAGATCAGGCGCTTACCCAAGTGACCGTGACCATCGACGGTGCCGCCCACAGTTTCACCATGAGCAAAGGCCAATCCGTGCTTGAGGCCGCGTTGGAGAACAACCTTGATGCGCCGTTTGCCTGCAAGGCGGGCGTCTGTTCGACCTGCATGTGCAAGGTGATCGAGGGCGAGGTTGAGATGCTGTCGAACCACGCGTTGGAGGATTACGAGGTGGAACGCGGCTATCGGTTGAGCTGCCAAAGTTATCCGGTCAGCGACAAACTCTCCATCGATTACGATCATCACTAAGGAGCCTATCATGCGCGATATTCAAAGCTTTGCCGCTGGTCAGTGGATCAATCCCGGGGCCGGTTCACGCAGCATCGCGAGCGCCATTACCGGTGAGGTGATCGCGCAGGCAGGTAATGATGCGCTGGATATTCAGGCGATGCTGGCCTACGCCCACGATGTTGGCGGCCCAGCGCTGCGCAAACTGACGTTTCACGACCGTGCTAAGATGCTCAAGGCGCTGGCTGGCTACCTAAAAGACCATAAACAGAGCCTATATGACCTGAGTTTCGACACTGGTGGCACCCAATCGGATCACATGATCGATGTGGATGGCGGTATCGGCACGATGCAGGTTTACGCCGCCAAGGGCCGCCGCGAGACGCCTGATGATCAGGTGTTTCTGGATGGTCCACCCGAACAATTGGGCCGTGCGGGTCAGTTTATGGGTCGGCATATCTGTACGCCGCTGCAAGGCGTCGCCGTCCATATCAACGCGTTCAACTTTCCGGTCTGGGGGATGCTGGAAAAGCTCGCCCCGACCCTGCTGGCCGGCGTTCCCGCCATCGTGAAACCAGCGACCGCGACCTGCTATGTGACCGAGGCGTGTTTTCGGCTGATGATCCAGTCCGGTATCCTGCCCGATGGCGCGATCCAGCTGGTGACGGGCGGTTTGGGCGATATGCTGGATCATCTGGAGTGTCAGGATGTTGTCAGCTTTACCGGGTCGGCCCAAACAGCGAATAAATTGCGCAGTAATCCCGCATTGCTGGAACGATCTGTCAGGTTCGCATCCGAGCAAGATAGCCTGAATGCATCCGTGTTAGGGTCTGATGCGGTGCCCGGAACGCCCGAGTTTGATCTGTTCGTGAAAGAGGTCCAGCGCGAGATTACCGCAAAGGCGGGGCAGAAATGTACGGCCATTCGCCGGATCATGGTGCCGCAAGCGCATGTCGATGCGACAATCGCCGCGATCTCTGCACGGCTGGCCAAAGTCACCATCGGTGATCCACGGTTGGAAACCACGAAAATGGGCGCGTTAGTCTCACAATCTCAGCGCCGTGATGTGCTGAAAAGGGCCGCTTTGATCGGGGCAGAGGCCGAGCGCGTGTTTGGTGACCCGGATACCTTTGCCGTCGAGGGGGCCGACCGTGAAAAAGGGGCGTTTGTCCCGCCGATGCTGTTTCATTGCGCCGATCCTGACGCGGCGATCCGCGTCCACGATACCGAGGCGTTTGGCCCTGTCTCGACCATTATGCCCTACCGCGACACCGCCCATTCGATTGAGCTGCTGAACAAGGGCAAAGGGTCCTTGGTCGCCTCTGTCATCACCAACGACGGTGACATCGCGCGGCAGATGGTGATGGGTGCGGGTGCGTTCCACGGGCGGCTTTACTTCAACAACCGCACCTCCATGGCCGAGGCGACAGGCCATGGTGCCCCCTTGCCCCATATGGTGCACGGCGGGCCGGGCCGCGCGGGCGGTGGCGAAGAATTGGGCGGCATCCGTGGCGTCATGCATTACTTGCAGCGCACCGCCATTCAGGGCAGCCCCGACATTCTGACCGCCATTGGCAAGCAATGGGTGCCGGGTGCCACCGAGATATCCGACCGCGATCACCCGTTCACGCGAGTCTTTGGCGATCTTGATCTGGGCGAGACGTTCAATTCCGCCAGCCGCACGATCACGCTGGAAGATATTGAAACCTTTGCGCATTTCACCGGTGACACGTTTTATGCCCACATGGACGAGGACGCCGCCAAGGCGAACCCGTTCTTTCCGGGTCGCGTGGCCCATGGCTATCTATTGCTAAGCTTTGCGGCGGGCCTGTTCGTGCAGCCCGATCCCGGTCCGGTCTTGGCGAACACCGGGTTGGACAACCTGCGCTTTATGGCCCCTGTTCAGGCGGGCGACAGCATCAAGGTCCGGCTTAGCGTCAAGGCAAAGACCCCTCGCAATGACGAATATGGTGAGGTACGCTGGCACGTGACCCTGGCCAATCAGGATGATGCCGCTGTGGCCGAATATGAACTGCTGACGATGAATGCTTACTGATGATTTCGCCCACGCGGCCTCTGCGCTGAAAAAACTTGGCGGGCAGCGGGTCTGGTCCCTGATGATCAGCCTGTTCGGCGATCTTGCGCGGCGCGAGGGCGATGTGATCGACGGGCCTGTGTTATCCACAATCATGGCGGCGATGGATGTCCGGCCCGAGGCCGCGCGCGTCGCACTGCACCGGCTGCGCAAGGACAACTGGATCGCGTCCGAAAAACAAGGGCGCATCAGCCTGCACAGCCTGACCCCCGATGGGCGCGCCCAAGCAGATGATGCAAGCGCGCGCATCTACACGCCCCCCGATGATCTGTGCCAGAACTGGCAAATGCTATTGCTGAAATCCGCAGATGCCGGCGGCCTTGATCTCGACGGTTTTACCCAAGTGGATGCCCGCGTTTTTGTCGGCCCGACAGATATCGCGACGCCCAAGGATGCTTATGTGACAGTCGGCGCAGATGCGCCCGCGTGGCTTCAGGCTGAGTTAGAGCCGCAAACCTTGACCGAAAGCTACACTCAGCTGCACACTGCCTTGGTACATGCGGTGCAACACCTGCCAGCCCCGGACGCGCTGACCCCGCTTGAAATCGCAACGCTGCGCTGTTTGATCGTGCATAACTGGCGGCGGCTGGCGTTGAAGCACCCGGCCTTGCCGAAACCCTTGATCCGCAAAGATTGGGTCGGGTTCAAAGCCCATGTTCTGGTCGCGGACCTGCTGGCGCGCTATCCACGGCCCGACCCGACACAGATCGCCACCGCTTAACGGCCGCACAAAAGCGGAGCTTTCCCAACGCGCGCGAGAGCGGTATAGGGAACACATGAGACATAAAGTACACCAAAACGACCTGCCAGACGGCCTTGATCTGGGGGCTATCGTCGCCATTGACTGCGAGACGATGGGCCTGCATCCGCACCGCGACCGCCTATGCGTTGTGCAGCTTTCCGGTGGCGATGGCCGTGCACATCTGGTGCAGATCGCCAAGGACCAAACCACCGCCCCAAACCTGTGCGCGCTGCTGGAAAACCCGGATGTGCTCAAGCTGTTTCACTTTGGCCGCTTTGACATTGCCGCAATGCTGAACCGTTTCGGGGCCAAGGCCGCGCCCGTTTACTGCACCAAAATCGCCAGCCGCCTTGTGCGCACCTATACCGACCGTCACGGGCTGGCAAAGCTGTGTCAGGAATTGCTGAGCGTCGATATTTCCAAGCAACAGCAATCCAGCGATTGGGGCGCGGAAAAGCTGACCAATGCGCAGATTGATTATGCCGCGTCAGATGTTTTGCACCTGCACAAGCTGCGCGATGCGCTGAATGTGATGCTGCTGCGCGAAGACCGTATGGACATCGCGCAAGCGTGTTTTGATTTTCTTCCCACCCGTGCCCAACTAGATCTGGCAGGCTGGCCCGACACGGATATTTTTGCACACACATGAGCACACCATTCCTAGATACTGCCCGACGCGTGATCCGCACCGAGGCTGACGCGCTGACGGCTTTGGCCGACAGTCTGGATGATCGATTCCGTCAGGCGATTGACCTGTTGGTTGCCACCCGTGGCCGTGTGATCGTCACCGGCATTGGCAAATCCGGCCACATCGCCAAGAAAATCGCCGCGACCTTGGCCAGCACGGGCACCCCTGCGCAATTCGTCCACCCCGCCGAGGCAAGCCACGGCGATCTGGGGATGATCACAGGCGATGATGTGGTTCTGGCGATATCTAATTCCGGCGAGGCCCCTGAGCTGGCCAACCTGATCGCCTATTCGCGGCGTTTTTCCATACCATTGATCGGCATCACCAGCCGCGAGGGCAGCAGCCTTGGCGCGCAATGCGATGTGGTTTTGGTGCTGCCCCAACTGCCCGAGGCCTGCGGCACCGGCGTTGTGCCATCGACATCCACCACAATGACGCTGGCCATGGGCGATGCCGTTGCGATTGCGCTGATGGAAAACCGGTCGTTCACGGCCGAACATTTCCGCGAATTTCATCCCGGCGGCAAATTGGGGGCGCGGCTTAGCCGTGTCGCCGACCTGATGCACACAGGCGATGCGCTACCTATGGTCAAAGACGATGCACCGATGTCTGACGCGTTGATGATGATGAGCGGTAAATCATTCGGCGTGGTCATCGTTACCGATGCTGCGGGTACCCTTGCCGGCATCATCACCAGTGGCGATTTGGGCCGTCATCTGGATGGGTTGATGTCCAAGACGACACGCGACGTCATGACGGCAACGCCGGTCACGATTGCACCTGATGCGCTGGCCGAAAAGGCCGTTGCCATGATGAACGCGCGCAAGATCACCTGCCTGCTCGTCGTGGAACCCGATGGGCAGAATATTCCTGCGGGCCTGATCCACATTCACGACTGCCTGCGCGTCGGATTGGGGTAACCGATGCAGGGGGACAGCTATACCAGAACGGTCTCCTTGCTAAAGGTACTGTTCCCGCTCATGGCCTTGGCTCTGCTTTCTACCCTGTTCCTGTTGTCGCGTGCCATTGACCCTGGCGAAGCGATCCAATTCGCAGAAAAAGAGATCCAGGACAGGCTGCGCGACAGACAGATTACCGCGCCGTTTTTTACGGGATCTACGGCGCAAGGGGATGAACTAAGATTCTATGCCGATGTGCTGACCACGCCGGACGGCAAAATTGGTGCAAACAAAGCCACAAATATGCGCGCGACCATCAAGACCGTGCAGGGTACGACCTATCGCATTACTTCTGACAAAGCCGAGATCGACCTGGCGAAAAACCATGCCGAGCTTACCAGTAACGTTATTATCATGACCTCGAACGGGTACAGGCTGACCAGCGATTTCATGACATCCGGCCTGTCGTCGCTTGATATCGAATCCCCCGGGCCTGTCTATGGCACCGCCCTCGAAGGCATACTCGAGGCCGGGTCGATGACCGCTTCACAACCACAAAACGGCGATAGTACCCATTTGTTTTTCACAAATCGGGTGAAGCTGATATATAAACCGAAACCTCTAATAGAGTAATCTGCGTGAAATACCTTCTGCTGCCGCTTTTATTATTATTCACTGCCGTATCGGTGGCGGCCCAAGGGGCCAATGTCGCCTTTGGGACGATTCGTCAGGATACCGGGCTTCCTGTTGAGATTACCTCGGACAATTTGTCGGTCGAGCAGGCAACAGACACGGCGATTTTCACGGGAGATGTCTTGATCGCTCAGGGTGAAATGCGGCTTACGGCGCCGCGCGTTCTGGTCGTTTACCGTGCCGACGCCGAAGGGATCGAACGGCTTGAGGCGACCGGCGGCGTGACATTGGTATCCGGCCCGGATGTGGCCGAATCGGAACGTGCAGATTACCATATCGACAGCGGGACAATCCTGATGTCTGGTAATGTTTTACTGCTACAGGGGCGCAACGCGCTCAGCTCGGACAAGATGAACGTCAACCTTACGGACGGCACTGCGCAGATGACGGGCCGCGTTAAAACAATCTTGCAAACGGGTAGCGAAAACTGATGCCAACGCCACCATTGACGATAGAACAGGGCGGCGGCGGGTTGCGTATCGAACATCTGCGCAAGTCCTATCGCAAGAAAACCGTGATCCGCGATTTTTCGATGCATCTGGACCGGGGCGAGGTCGTGGCCCTGCTTGGCCCGAATGGATCAGGCAAGACGACAACCTTTTACGCGGTGGCCGGATTGGTCATGCCCGAAGGCGGTACCGTCACCCTCGACGGCAAAGATGTCACCACATTGCCCATGTATCGCCGCGCGCAGTTGGGCATCGGCTATCTTCCCCAAGAGATGAGCATTTTTCGCGGCCTGAACGTTCAGGACAATATCGCGGCCATTTTGGACATTTCAGTGCCAGACCTGCGCACGCGCCACGAGCGGCTGGAGGCTTTGCTATCGGAATTTTCCATCGAGCACCTGCGCCGCGCCCCCGCGCTGGCATTGTCCGGCGGTGAACGACGCCGTGTCGAGATCGCGCGTTGCCTTGCCGCCGATCCCAAATACCTGCTGCTTGATGAACCTTTTGCTGGGGTCGACCCGATTTCGGTTGATGATATCAGGCATCTGGTTGCTGATCTGAAAAAACGCGGAATCGGCGTGCTGATTACAGATCACAACGTGCGTGAAACCCTCGAAATCGTGGACCGCGCCTATATCCTGCACGAGGGCAAGGTTCTGATGTCTGGCACCCCGTCTGAAGTCGTTCAGAACGAGAACGTGCGCCGCGTCTATCTGGGCGATAATTTCCGTATTTCTTAATCTTTGATGAAATTTCTAGGCTGATTTTTGCACAGTCACCTAGCAGATTCATTTGACAATCAGTGTCATTCGGGCGCTCAATAGGGGTATGGCGACACCACGTTCCATGTTTGTCCTATCTGACCCTTTCAATAAAGGGCCAATGGCATTCAATCTGAACGGATCGTCATTCACCCGCATCTGACCCCGCCCCACGCCGCAAATTTTGCGGTTTGTGACGCTGTTCAGAACGATATGAATAAGGAGAGTATATGCGGTACCAAATCAGTGGCAAACAGATCGACATCGGCGACGCCCTGCAGACTCATGTGAAAACGGAACTGGGCGAAGCGGTTAAAAAATATGCAGAGCGCCCAACGGATGCGAATGTCATCTTTTCCAAGTCCGGCCATGAATTCGTTTGCGAGGCGACGGTACATCTGTCGACCGGGCTGACAGCGTCAGCCAAAGCTCATGCTACTGATATCTATGGATCTTTTGATTCCTGCGCAGCCAAAATGGAGAAGCAACTTCGGCGCTACAAGCGTCGGTTGAAAGATCACCACCGGGAGCGGCCGGAGCCTGTTGAACTTTTCGGCGCATCCTCGTATATCCTCGCCTCAGAAAGCGATTCAGATGCGCAGGAACCCGAGTCTCTCCAACCGATGATCATTGCCGAAATGCAGACCAAGATCGCAAACTTGTCTGTCGGAGAAGCCGTGATGCAGATGGAGATTTCAGGATCACCTGTCGTCGTGTTTCGCAAAGAGGGTAAAGAAGGCATAAACGTTGTCTACCGTCGTGATGACGGAAACATCGGCTGGATCGACCCGTCCTAACACAACGGATCGCATGAAGGCGGCCCAGAACTGAGCGAGCAGAATGAATTTTGCGACACTCCTAAAGCCGTCGGCTGTCAAAGTCCTGACGTCTGCATCAAGTAAGAAGCGCCTGCTCCATGATATTGGTGAGCTGGCGTTTCACGCCTATGGTTTGGATTCCGGTGCCGTGATCGAGGCGCTGCAGACACGCGAAGCCCTTGGCCCGACAGGTGTTGGGCATGGCGTTGCCCTGCCGCATGCGCGGCTGGAAGGGCTTGAATCCGTCTCGGGCGCATTCGTGTTGCTGGACAAACCGATCGATTTCAATGCTGTTGATCGCCAGCCGGTCGATATCGCCTTTGCGCTTTTCGCCCCCGAAAACGCCGGTGTTGAGCACCTCAAAGCCTTGGCGTTGGTATCGCGGACCCTGCGTGATCCGTCGGTCTGCTCAAAGCTGCGCGCCAACCCAGAGCCCGCCACACTTTATACCATTTTGACCGAATCGCAGGCCACGCAAGCCGCCTAGATCCGCGCTATTGCCAGCTGTCGAAACCAAACATCATATAATCACGCTGATAGGCATCTGCGGCGCGCTTCTCAATCTCGGCGTCATAGATATCTGATAGCTCAAACGGTGTGAGGGCGGGGCGCGGCGTGATGGCGGGCGGCTTGGATATCCCTACGGATGCGGCCAGATCAGCCAGATCATGCGCCAAATCAGCCTCGCGAATGATACGGTCAGGCAGGGCGAATTCACCAAAGCCTTGCAGGGCCTGCGCCTGTGTACACCAAGCTTGATCGACGCGAATTGCCGTCTGGCCGTTCAGGTTCCCCTTGAGAAACGTCAAGAACGCCAGAAACGCCGTACGATGGGCGTCTACGTCATAGCTTGCGTCCGGCTCCCCTTCGGGCAGGGGCAGTTTATACCGCCGGATCAGATTGGCGCGCAGCTGGGTATAGCTGCCCTTGCCGGTGGTGACGATGTGACGGCAAAACGCATCATGGGCGCGGTCGACAGGGTGGCGCAATACGGTAAAGCTGCGGTGCCCCTGATTGCGCCGCTTCCATTGGCGCAGCTCCTTTTGGTTCATCTTGCGGCGTAGATGGCTGCGTTTCACGCCATCCACGGCAGCCAGCCAATCCAGAACCTGCGGTTCTGGTCCGCTGCGCAGGGGCAGGTACAGCAACGGTGCCTCGGCCGCCGCGATATATGACGGCACCACCGGCCCGCGACGCGGTTCGAAATTTGGCGTGCGGGTCAGATCGAACCGGTCAAGTCGCCCAAGCGCAGATAGCATATCGTCGTAATTGCTAACCTTGGTCGATATATGGTCAGGGTTTTGTTTTTTCAGACGTTTATCCAAGGCTTCCAACGTCTCGTCCACGCCAAGATACCGCGCAAGCCCGTTCATCACCTCGACGTTTTGCAGGTCTTCATAGGCTACGTAAAACGCCGTCTGCCCCAAGATCTGAAGACGGTTCAGCAACAGCAATTGGAACGCCTGCAAGGCCTCTAGATGGGCAGAAAACTCTGCCTCGTCAAACACGGCTTGGCCCGCTTTATGCGCCTTCATGTCCGTCAATTTCCATTGAC
Organism: Sulfitobacter marinus; assembly: GCF_900116285.1. Classification (GTDB taxonomy): domain Bacteria; phylum Pseudomonadota; class Alphaproteobacteria; order Rhodobacterales; family Rhodobacteraceae; genus Sulfitobacter; species Sulfitobacter marinus. The sequence goes on from NZ_FPAJ01000003.1 coordinate 62,066, forward strand.
CGGTGGCGCGGGCGATTTTCCAGCTGACATAGCTGTCGACCGGATTGCGCGTCAGAATAACCTTGGCGCAGCTTTCGTCGTTTAGCAGGGTGTCCAGCACACGCGGATCATGGTCGTGAAAATAACGAAACCCGCCCAAGCCGGTTGATTTACTGCGGATCGCCGACAGCAATACATTGGGGTCGGTGTCACGCGTTTCCTGATCGACGCCCAGAATATCAGTGGCGTTCGGATAGCCGATAAAATGCGGGTTAAACGCCTCTCCGTGGCAATTGATGCCCTCGAACGCATTCAGGTTCGCCTCCAAGAAATTTGAACCCGTTCGCATCTCGGCGAAGACGACAAAGCTCTTGAAATTGGATGTCATGGCTATTTCACCAGATAGGGTTTGCGCGGCGAAGGCTGGGTTGCTGCGACACCCCGTTCAACCGGAAAATCCCCCATAAGATGCGGGTGCATCCCTTGGTTCTTTAGGTTCTGCAAGAACTGTCCAAAACCGGAAAGATCAACCATTTTAGGTACTTCCGCGATGCGCTTCAGCTTTGCAGGGCCAATTTCGTCCAATATCCCCTGAAGCGGCTCCATCGGGGCCTCGATAAATTCGGCCATGTTCCAGATCCGCACCCGCGCCTTGGTGTAGGGCGAGCGGAGGATATTCATGTGTTCGTTTTCAATCTTTTGCAACGCGGCCGCGGTACGGCGAATGACCGCAAAATCCTTATTCGACCGGAACAGAGGCACCGACCACGCGCCAGTGATGACCGAAACCTGCGCATTGGGGTCTTTTGCGATCCGCCAGCACACATCCTGATTGTCGCCCGGCCCGAATTGAAAACACTGACGTTCGCCGCGTGTGTTCCAGATCAGATTGGTCAAAAATGCCTTGGCATTGTAATCGCGTATCGTCGCACTGTCGCTAAGCGCACCATTGATTGCGGTTTGGTGGTCGGCATACTGCACCCGATCCGGGGCAAACAAATGGCCATGCACCCGCGCGCCTGTGGATTTGGCCAGCCAAGGCTCAAAATTATCAAAAAGTTCGGCAAAGCCCTGAAACACAGAATAAGGTGCAGCTGTCGCGCCATTTTCCCAGTCTTCATTGGGAAAACGGCTTTGCATATACAGGCCAGCACGCCCGCGCGTTCTGCGTTCAACCGCTTTGGCGAAAATGCGGTCAATCTTGCCCGGGTTCGGTTCGGTCTTGCTCAGCGCATTATCCTCATCGGTTAAAAACGCGTTGTACAGACGATCCGCATAGGGCCAGATCTTGCGCGCGACAAAACAATCCGACCGGCGCAAAAGCTGAAGATGATCATCATAGAAAATATGCGGCTTTCCCTGAAAGTCGAACTTGGACAGGGTCAGCGACCGGCTTTCAACCTTGGTCGAATAAAGCCGAGACAGGGTCTGGAAATAGCTTTCATCCGGAATCCAAACACGGCGGAAATAGCTGTCATATGCATTGCGATCCGGGTCTTGCAGAATGGCCGACAGGGTCTGGCGCGTCAGGCACCACCATTGCGACCCCATATGCGGGACAATTCCGTTAGGCAGCTTCCGTTTCAGGTTCAGTCCACGCTGAATTGCGACGGCTTTATCAAACAAGAACCGCTGCTTTTTCCACGAAAACGGGAAATGCATGGTAAATCGTTCTTCGTCCAATCCACCAACGGTCCAAGGAACATCAGCGGTTGTCGCGCTTTCGATAAAGTCGGTTCTTGGCCGCGCAGCAAGGTAGTTCACCAGTTCTTTGACCGGGCGCAGCGGCAGACAGGAACCTGATGCAAGATAAACGTGGTGCACATCTTTGAACTGGGCGAGCATCATCTCGGACGCGGCCTGCGATGCCGCGACGATGCCCCAAGTTCCCCATTCGCAACGAAAGCGTTTGCAGAACGACAGATCAGGCACGTCCGCCAAACTGTTTACAAAGCTATCATAAACCTTGCGCGGCACGCTTTTGTCGATATGGATCACCACGGGGCAACCAGCGGCCGACCAATGGCGGGCAACCTGCTCTGCACGGCCAAGCGCGGTATGCACCAACATGACAACACCGACCGTCACGCCCAGTTCCCCTTGGACATGAGGCCCAGAATCTCGAGCTGGCGCCAGTTGATATACCGCTCAGACCATTTGCACCAAAGCTGGGGATCTGTTTGCAGATTATCGGCATAGGCTTTGTATTCGACCGATGCGGCGTAATGCTGACCGCGCTCAAGCTCTTCCAGCGCCTTGGCGCTGAAAGTATCGAGGAATTTTGCATGCAGCAAAACGCCGGATGCTTTTTCCCCGCCCCATTCATCATAAACCTGATTCAAACCACGCGGCAGCAGCATGTGGGTCGAACTGACATAGACATAGCGCCGGTCCCATTTGACCAGCGGCACCTTGTTCAAAGCGGGCGCTTTTTCAGGGTTGTCCTTAAAGAAGACCCGCGCGCGCGGCCCACCCTGAATCCACAGGTTTGCGAACTTAAAATTGCGGAACATCGAATAGTTTCCGCTATCGAACCATGACGCAATTTCCATCGGGTTCTGGCCAGATCGATACGGCTGTTCATCCAGCCGCCCCTTTGGATACATATCCAGCAACATCGCAGAAAAGGATTTGATCGACGACGCATCCAACCAGTCGGTCAGCGCACGCAGTGGGCGTGTGTCACAAAACGGGTAGATCAGAAATTCATCCGGGTCGACCGTCAGCGTCCAATGCCCATGCGCATATTTCATCTGCAGCCAGTTCAGCCAATCGGCCCCAAAACGTGCGCGTTTGTAGCTGGCCCGCGCGCCCCATAGCGAAACATCAGGTTGCTGTTCCAGATACTGGACCGATCCATCATCGCTGTCATTGTCCACGAAAAAGAAATGGCCCACGCCCATTTTGCGGTAGTAATCCAGAAAATACGGCAGTCGAATTTTTTCGTTTCGCTGCGTGCAATACAGCAAAATATCATCGGGCTTGATCCGGTCCGTGCGGTTCGCGATCTGCTTTAGCTCGCGGCGTTTACGAAACGCGCGAATGCGCCATCTCTTGCGCTGCAGCCGAAGCCGATATGAATTTATTATGCCCAAAAACCGCCCCTTATCCGCGGGATATGCTTGCCGCCCTTGTCAAAACCGCCCACGAATGTGCAGCCTATGCTCTTGGGCTTAACACTATGTTGAAATGGTTTTTCCACGTCGGCCCCTGAAACCCCTGCGGGATTTTTCGAATTTCGGCTGTGTCCGCCCAATTTTCTATGATCCTTATCCACTGATAGTGATCGGAAACGCCTGCGTAAACAGGGATATCGCCCAAAAATTCGTGCAAAACGTCCAACTCGTTACATAAAACCGGTGTTTTCAACATCACCGCCTCAAGCGGCGGCAGGCCAAAGCCCTCGGTAAAGCTGGGAAACAGGCTGCCCGACGCGGATTGGACCAGGGCCGCGAGGGCCGGATCAGACAGGTTTGCAACCTCACGCACCCGGCTTTTGGGGCCCATCGCATCAAGCCGGTCAAACACCGCATCATTGTTCCACCCCCTGCCCCCGCAGATCAGCAAAAGCGGGGCGTCGGGGCCCATTTCATCCCAGATATCCAGCAAAAACTTGTGGTTCTTGCGCGGCTCAATGGTACCGACAGTGACGAAATACGGCTCTGCCGGGGGCAGGCCTTGTGGCAGTTCAGACGCGTCAGGCTGGGGCAAAACTGTTCCCAGATGGGCAACAATGCCAGCGGGTGTTTCACCCCACGCCGCCATCTGCGCCTCGGCGCGGGCCTTGGTATCTGCCGAATTATAGATGATCCTATCAGCCCATTTTTGTACGTTTTTCAGTTTTTCCCGGAACGGCTCAACGGAACCGGGGCGCTGGTACTGCGGGTACTCAAGCGGGATAACATCATGGATCATAACGTTAATATCGATCCCATGCTCGTGAAGGGTCGATAACACGCGGGGCGAAAGATTGCTGTGGCCCACGTTGTAATATTGGCAGGGCATGGGCAGCTTCTTGACCAACCGCGGCAAGCGCCAAACAGCAGCGCGCGCAATGGCGAGCCGCCGGAAATCCGCCTCGGCGCGCCTTACATTCATCGCCCTGCCGCGCCGGAACCGCGACAGCAGGTCGGGCGCACCCCAACCGGCGCGACCGTCAACCCGGTCCTGAATACCCTGCAAGCCCGCGCGATCCAGCAACAGATAGCCAAGCGGCGTGCGCGCAAGGCCAAAGCACGGCGTATCATCCGACAGAAATTGCGCCAGATAGGCCTGTTCGACCCGATCCACCCCCGTTGCCATGCGTCCTGCGCGGCGCAAGGTCCGCGTGACATCCAGCAATCGTGAGGCGGGCATATTATGAATTGTAGTGACCAGTTTGATGCCATCTCCACGCGTCAGAAATCATTTGCGACATGGTCGACCGCTTTGGCACCCATCCCAGTTCCGCAGCCGCGCGGGTGGAGCCGGAAACCAGCTTGGTACAATCCCCCGGACGCCGCGCGCCTTCCTTGATCGGGACCGCACGATTGGTGACCTCGCGACTGCGATCAATCACCTCGCGCACTGAAAATCCCGCGCCTGAACCAAGGTTAAAGACGCGACTGGGCTTGCCATCCAGCAGCCAGTTCAGCCCCAGAACATGCGCATCAATCAGATCGCAAACATGCACATAATCACGAATGCAGGTGCCGTCCGGCGTGTCATAGTCGGTGCCAAAGATAGTTAACGCATCCCGCTTGCCATCAATGGCGTCCAGCATCAGCGGAACAAGATGGGTCTCGGGTTGATGAAACTCGCCAACCTCGCCGTCAGGATCGGCCCCTGCCACGTTAAAGTACCGAAAGATCACGTGCTTCAGGCCGTGCGCGCCCTCGAAATCGCGCAGCATCTCTTCGATCGCGCGCTTAGATGCACCATATGCATTGATCGGCAGCTGCGCGGTATCCTCATCAAACACGACGTTGTCGTGATCGCCATAGGTGGCGCAGGTGGATGAAAACACAAAGTTTTTGCAATTGGCAGCGATGGCCGCCTCAATCAGGTTCAGCGACCCTTGGACATTATTACGCCAGTATAGACCCGGCTGCGTCATGCTATCGCCCACCTGACTAAGCGCTGCAAAATGCATCACGGCCACAGGCTTGTATTCGGCAAAAGCCGCGTCAACGTCAGTGCAGTTCAGTAGATCACCCTCGACCATGGGGCCGAATTTGACCGCGTCGCGCCAACCTGTGACAAAGTTATCAAAGGTCACCGGCGTAAACCCGGCTGCGGCAAGCGCCTTGCAAGCGTGTGAGCCGATATAGCCCGCGCCGCCTGTCACCAATACATTTGCCATCCGTTTGCCTTTGCTAGACCCTTACTGAGCCGTTTTATCGACGCTCATGATATCTTGCAAATATCCATGAAGATCATCGCGCAGATCAGCACGGGCCAAACCAAAGGATACCGTTGCCTGCAAGAAACCGGATTTGGACCCGCAGTCAAAGCGTTGCCCCTTGAACCTGTAACCATAGACATCGTTACCCTGTGTCAGCTCGGCCGCAATCGCATCGGTCAGCTGGATTTCACCACCCGAACCGGATTTCAACTGGTTCAGGTTACGCAGCACGTTGGGCGACAGGATGTAGCGCCCGATGACAGCAAGGTTCGAGGGCGCATCTTTGGGTTTGGGTTTTTCCACCATGCCGCGGATCTTTACCATTTCACCTTGATCATCTGCCACGTCCAGCACACCATATGAAGACACGCGATCAGGGGAAACCTCCATCGCGGCAACCATATTACCACCGGTTTCATTATACGCCTCGACCATTTGTTGTAGGCATGGTTTATCGGCTGCAATTACATCGTCCGGCAACATAACGGCAAAAGGTTCGTCACCAATCAAACGGCGTGCGCACCAAACGGCGTGGCCCAGCCCCAAGGCCTTATGCTGGCGGATATAGGCAATAGCACCGCTGTCCATGTTGGTGTTCTTCAAAATCTCCAACAGCTCGGTCTTACCCTTGGAGCGTAATTCCTGCTCGAGCACGGGAGAGTGGTCAAAGTAGTCTTCCAATGCGCCCTTGCCGCGCGAGGTAACAAAGATGAATTCCTTGATACCTGCCGCGCGGGCCTCATCAATCGCATATTGGACCAAGGGGCGGTCGACCAATGTCATAATTTCCTTTGGCACCGACTTGGTCGCTGGTAAAAACCGCGTGCCCAACCCTGCCACGGGAAAAATTGCTTTCGTTACCTTCTTGCCCATGCGGCAGTCTTCCTTGTGCGTTACTGGCTATGCTCTGCAACACACAGAACATCATATCCATTGGGTTTAAATCGCTAAGCTGTAATATAGTGCTGACATCATCATCGTCTAATGGTGAAATCCTCTTTGTGCGGCAACCCGCCGTTTCTCACGCTCCGCCTTTTTCAACTTTGACGAAACACCAATCAACCTATCGGTGCGCTGAACCTTACCGAACAGCCCACCCCTTTGCACCCATAATCCGTCCGCAGTAAAGGAAAGTCGGTGAAATAGCGCAGTTGGTGAAATTATAAGCAACGTCACGATGTGGCCCGCTGCCAAAGCGTCAACTGCAAGGTTGCGATCAGCAGCGGCGGTGAACGGTCCGCTCACAATCATCTTGCTGTGCCGTCGCACGGCGGGAAAGCGCTGAAAGGGGGAAAGCGCGTGCTTGGGCAGGTTTGTAGATGTCTCTTTTCGGTCCTGTCCCTCGGCATATCCAAGGTCCAGCCGTTTCATCAGGTGCCGCACGTCACGTGGTTCCAACTGGCCGGTTTGCAGTAATCTTAACATGCGCCGGCGCTGTTCATCCCGCAGGGCGTGCCAGTGCGCCGACCATGCTTGTCGGGGCAGGTGCTTGCGTTGAAAAACTACCCAGCTTGCCCCGATGTCATAGAGGTCGGTCGGCACCCGCGCCGCAGTTCGCATCCGGTTCTCGGCGTACCCATGATGCACCTCGGCCAGCGGGACAATCGCCGTGGCATGACCCGCTTTTGCCAACCGCATGTTCAGATCGGTTTCATCAAGGAAATAGTGAAAAGCAGGGTCAAACCCGCCCAGATCGACCAGCACATCGCGTCTAAACGCCATATTAGTGCCTTCGGTCTTGATCGCACGGGTTTCGGAGGGCCGCAGCACTGTCGCTTGATCCGTGTCCAATTTTAGGGGGTGGGGCAGCCCTTGTTGATCAAGGCTGGCTGCCTTCCATTGAAATGAAATCCCGTTACGGCCCCGGACATAGCCTCCCATCGCGGCAACGTCGCTTTGGCTGGCGGGGGCAACAAGATGGCGCAGCCACATCGGTTCGGGCACGGCATCATCGTCGATAAATGCAATGATGTCGCCTGCCGCATGGCCAATCCCCAGATTACGTGCCGCCGAGATATTGGGCACATCGAAAGGAACCAGCTTGAGCTTCTCAGCAAAGGGCAAAGCAGCCGCGGAGGTGATCCCGGCGGGGTCCGCGACCACGACGACCTCGAAGTTCCAGTATTGCAGTTGGGAAATGCCTGTCAGCGTGCGTGCCAGCGATTGTGGACGTCCACGGCTGACGATCACAACGCTGACAGGCAGATCGGTCATTCCAGACCCATCTGCGCCATCATCGCCTCGATTTTGGGCACGTCTTCGGGATTGTTCAGCTCCCAGAACTGACGGCCTTTGGCTTCGACCTCGACGCACAAAACCGTATGGCTGTTTTCCATGAACCGAAGCTGCTCAAGCCCTTCGAGTTGTTCGAGCGGGCCAACGGGCCACGATGGATATGCGGCCAGCGCATCGGGGCGATAGGCATAGACACCAACATGGTGAAAAACCGGTGTCGGATCAGCGTCGCCATAGGTTTGCGAGGTGAATGGCACCACCTCTTTGGAAAAGTACATCGCACTATGATCAGCGGCAAAAACCGATGTTGTACCGCCCACGCGGCCCGCTTTGCGATCGGCCAGCAGGCTGTTTAAAGCAGCACCATCGCAGCGCAACACAGGGGTCGCAATGCCCGCCTTGGGCGCGCCTATTAGACCCTGTACAAGGCTTTCGACGAACCAATGCGGCGTCAGTGGCGCATCGCCCTGTAGGTTCACAACGATGTCATAGCCACCGCCCAAAACCGCATGCGCCTCGGCGCAGCGTTCCGTTCCGTTGGCACAATCGACCGAGGTCATGACGACCTCGGCCCCAAAGGCTTCGGCGGCGGTTTTGATCCGGTCGTCATCGGTTGCGACAACCACCATATCGACGCCTTGCACCTCGCAAGCGGCTCGCCAGCTGCGTTCAATCAAACTGCGGGATGTCCCGCTGGCCCCTTTGAGCATCGCCAAAGGTTTCGCTGGATAGCGGGTCGATGCATAGCGGGCGGGAATGACAATAATAACAGACATCAGGGCGCCTTTAGCTCAACGCCGGGCGCGTGGGCGATAAAGAACGGATTGGCGAAATCAGCCTTGCCATATTTCAGCGGCGTCAGATCATCAAAGCGAACAACCGCCCCACCGGCACCAGCCAATACCGCGTGACCTGCCGCTGTATCCCATTCCATCGTCCGACCCACGCGGGGGTACAAGTCAGCCTCGCCCGTCGCGATCAGACAAAACTTGAGCGATGAACCCGCGCTTTTCATGTCCTGCACATTATACTTAGCGATGTAATCATCGGTCGCTTGGTCGCGGTGGGATTTTGACGCCACAACCATCAGCGCCGAATTATCCGGGTTAGAGACTGTTATCGGCGTGACCGGCCCCATTTGACCCTTGGGGAAATCACCTGTTTCTTCGACCGCACTGCCATCTGCCAGGGTAAAGAACATGCGCCCGCGTGCAGGGGCATAAACGACGCCGCGGGTCGGCACGCCCGCTTCGACAAGGGCGATGTTCACGGTGAAATCACCCCGGCGGTTAATGAATTCCTTGGTGCCATCCAGCGGATCAACGATCAAAAACGTATCGCCACGCGCGCTATGTGTGGCGGATTGTTCCTCAGTCACCAGCATCACATCGGGAAATGCAGCGCGTAAACCGTCCGAGATGATCTTGTCTGCGGCCTCATCGGCAATGGTGACCGGGCTTTCGTCAGACTTGGTCTTAACTTCAAAGTCATCCTGACCATAGATCTGCATAATCTTGTCACCGGCTTCTAGTGACAGACCCCGCATAACTGTCACCAGCTTTTGATAATCCATAATGCCAAGGTCCCCTGAGTTTCGTTGATTACTTTACGCAAACCCCTTATGATTACAGATTGACGGAACAGCAAGAATTCCGTGCTAACACCTAAAGCATAGAGGCTTTTGAGATGTTCCAACACCGACGTGCAACCAAAGGGCCATTGGCAAGCGCCCTGTCTATGGCAGAGCTGGTGTATCATTCCGTCGTCCGGCAGGTGCGCAAGCAGCATAATAATGCCTTTGCCGCAATCGGGATCAACATTTTTCAGGCGATCATCTTCGTTGGCGTGTTTTACGTGATGTTTTCGATCCTTGGGATGCGCGGCTCTGCTATCCGGGGTGATTTCGTCATCTACATCATGAGCGGCATTTTCCTGTATATGATGCACACGAAAACGGTGACAGCCGTGGTCGGGTCCGAAGGACCGGCAAGCGCGATGATGCAACACGCGCCTATGACCACCATGATCGCCCTGGCAGCATCCGCATTAGGGTCGCTTTATATCCAGATGCTTTCGCTGGTGATGATCATGTCGGTCTATCACCTCGCGTTTAATCCTGTGGAAATCTACGACTGGTCGGGCGTGTTTTGCATGATGATGATAGCATGGTTTACCGGTGTTGCGGTGGGCATGGTTTTGCTGGCCATCAAACCATGGGCCCCCTCATTCACGACCATCTTCACATCGCTGTACCAGCGGGCAAACATGATCGCGTCGGGCAAGATGTTTCTGGCCAACACATTGCCGACCTTCATGCTGGCCATGTTTGACTGGAACCCGCTTTTCCACATCATTGATCAAGCACGCGGATTTGCGTTTATCAATTACAACCCACGCTACAGTAATTGGGAATACGCCGTCTGGGTCGGTGTGGTTTTGATGGTGATTGGCCTGATGGGCGAATTTTATACGCGCAAACACGCCTCGGCCAGCTGGAACGCCCGCCGCTAGGTCAATCCACTACACGCATGGTCAGGTTGATACGGCCACCCTTGGGCAACAGCTTGGACGACCCTGCGCGGATGCGATCAACGCCATGGTGGTTCAACCGTGCCTCGCCGCCCATCACAACGACATCCCCCGACTGCAACCAAACACTGTCGGTTTTGCCGCCACGTTTTTGCCCGCCGATGCGAAACAAGGCCTCGTCCCCCAGCGAAACCGATACAACCGGCCATCTAAAGTCGGCCTCGTCGCGGTCTTGGTGCATACCCATTTTGGCATCAACGGCGTAGTAATTGATCAGGCAGCATTCAGGCTTGCGTTCCAATCCGGTCAATTGGTCCCAGATGGCCATGATCCGATCCGGGATAGCGGGCCAGACCTGACCATCTGGATGCGCCTCTGCATAACGATACCCTTTGGAATCCGTCATCCAGCCGTATTTCCCGGCCGAAGTCATACGGACCGACATTTTTTGTCCGCCCGGCGTGACGGGACGAAAGAAGGGGGCGGATTTGACCACTGCGCGCACATCGTCCAGCACCGCCCGCTGCCCAGCCGGATCAAGCAACCCTTTATGGATTTCAAAGCCACGCAACCGCAAAATCGTCATTTATTTGCCTCTCACAGCCCGAATACGGAAAAATCCATACAGATTCTTCTATTCCTTTCTCATGCAACGGTTGCAGGGTCCAGAACTGCTCCTTATATACCCATCGAACCGCTGAAGGCATCCGGCCTTTAGCCTACTAGATCGGGGCGAGGGTGCCACAATGGGCCCTAGTCCCGTGTCATCGCCTTAACTTAATGAGGGATCAAATCATGTCCAAAGTAATTGGTATCGACCTAGGAACCACCAACAGCTGTATCGCCATTATGGACGGCAGCCAGCCTCGCGTGATCGAAAACGCAGAAGGTGCACGTACAACACCATCGATCGTCGCTTTTACAGATGACGAACGTCTGGTCGGCCAGCCTGCCAAACGGCAAGCGGTCACAAACCCAGAAAACACAATTTTCGGCGTTAAGCGCCTGATCGGGCGTCGCAATGATGACCCGGATCTGGCCAAGGACAAAAAGAACCTGCCATTCGCAGTCATCGACGGCGGTAACGGCGATGCATGGGTCGAAGCCAAAGGCGAGAAATACTCCCCTTCGCAAATCTCGGCGTTCATCCTTGGTAAAATGAAGGAAACAGCGGAATCGTATCTGGGCGAAGAAGTGTCCCAGGCGGTTATCACTGTGCCTGCATATTTCAACGACGCCCAGCGTCAGGCTACCAAAGACGCAGGTAAGATTGCCGGCCTCGAAGTGCTGCGGATCATCAACGAACCGACAGCGGCGGCTCTGGCTTACGGTCTGGACAAAAAAGAAACGCAAACAATCGCGGTCTATGACCTTGGTGGTGGTACATTCGACGTAACCATCCTGGAAATCGACGACGGTCTGTTCGAAGTGAAATCCACCAACGGGGACACATTCCTAGGCGGCGAAGACTTTGACATGCGCATCGTGAACTACCTTGCGGAAGAGTTCAAAAAATCCAACGGCGTTGACCTGACCAAAGACAAGATGGCGCTTCAGCGCCTGAAAGAAGCGGCAGAGAAAGCCAAGATCGAACTGTCCAGCGCAAGCCAGACAGAGATCAACCAGCCGTTCATCTCGATGGGCAAAGACGGTTCGCCGTTGCACATGGTTATGAAACTGACCCGCTCCAAACTTGAGCAGTTGGTTGGCGACCTGATCAAATCCTCGATGAAGCCATGTGCCGCTGCGTTGAAAGACGCGGGTATCTCGGCCTCTGACATCGACGAAGTTGTTCTGGTTGGTGGTATGACCCGCATGCCGCGCGTCATCGAAGAAGTGACCAAATTCTTTGGCAAAGAGCCGCACAAGGGTGTGAACCCTGACGAGGTTGTTGCCATGGGTGCGGCCATTCAGGCCGGTGTTCTGCAAGGCGACGTTAAAGACGTTGTTCTGCTTGACGTCACACCGCTGAGCCTTGGTATCGAAACATTGGGCGGTGTATTCACCCGTCTGATTGATCGTAACACCACGATCCCGACCAAAAAGTCTCAGGTGTTCTCGACCGCAGAAGACAACCAGAATGCTGTGACCATCCGCGTGTTCCAAGGCGAACGCGAAATGGCTGCGGACAACAAGCTCCTCGGTGCCTTTAACCTGGAAAACATCCCGCCAGCACCACGCGGTATGCCCCAGATCGAAGTGACCTTTGACATTGACGCGAACGGTATCGTTGCTGTTGGCGCGCTGGATAAGGGCACTGGCAAAGAGCAAAAGATCACGATCCAGGCTTCTGGTGGTTTGTCCGATGCGGATATCGAACAGATGGTGAAAGACGCCGAAGACAACGCGGACGCAGACAAAGAGCGTCGCGCGCTGATCGAAGCGAAAAACCAGGCGGAATCGCTGATCCACTCGACAGAAAAGTCGCTGGAAGAGCATTCTGACAAGGTTGACCCAACCACCGTCGAAGCGATCGAACTGGCCATCGCGGCCCTGAACGATGAGCTGGAAACCGATAACGTCGAAAAGATCAAATCGGGCATTCAGAACGTCACCGAAGCAGCGATGAAACTGGGCGAAGCCATCTATAAGGCCGCTCAAGACAGCAACGAAGACGTGGCCGAGGCGGCGGACGAGCCCCAAGGTGGCGACGACGACATCCTTGATGCCGACTTCGAAGATCTGGACGACAACAAGCGCACGTAAGTGTGCCATTGAAACCACTGATGGGGCCGGTCCGATTGCAGGGCCGGCCCGTCATGTTTCAACGCAGGAGCTAATTCATGGCCAAACGTGACTATTACGAGATACTAGGCGTTGCCAAAGGGGCATCCGCCGACGAGATCAAAAAAGGCTATCGTAAAAAAGCCAAGGAATTGCACCCCGACCGCAATGCCGACAACCCCAAGGCCGAAGCCCAGTTCAAAGAGGCGAACGAAGCCTATGAGGTTCTGAAAAGCGCCGAGAAAAAAGCCGCCTACGACCGTTATGGTCACGCCGCTTTCGAAGGTGGTATGGGCGGCGGCGGTCAGCGCCCCGGCGGTTTCGGCGGCGGCGGTGGTCAGGGCGATTTCTCGTCTGCCTTCTCTGATGTGTTCGACGACCTGTTCGGCGACTTTATGGGCCAACGCGGTGGTGGCAGCGGCGGACGCCGTGCCGCGCGCGGGGCCGATTTGCGGTACAACCTTGGCATCACCCTCGAGGAAGCATTCAAGGGGATGCAGAAATCAATCAATGTTCCCACCTCAGTGGCGTGCGATTCCTGTAACGGATCGGGTGCAGAAGGCGGTGCCGAACCCACAACCTGCCCCACCTGTTCGGGCATGGGTAAGGTACGAGCGCAGCAGGGTTTCTTTACCGTTGAACGCACCTGTCCGACCTGTTCCGGCATGGGCCAGATCGTTAAAAACCCCTGCAAGGCTTGCCGGGGCGCAGGCCGCGTTGAAAAAGACCGCGCGCTGTCTGTGAACATTCCTGCCGGTGTCGAAACCGGTACACGCATCCGTCTGGCTGGCGAAGGCGAGGCCGGCATGCGTGGCGGGCCGTCGGGCGATCTGTACATCTTTATTGAAGTGCAAGATCACGAGCTGTTTGAGCGTGACGGGCCGAACCTGTTCTGCCGCGTTCCCGTATCGATGAGCACAGCAGCCTTGGGCGGAAGCATTGAGGTGCCGACCATTGATGGCGGCCGGGGCCGTGTGCAAATTCCGGCAGGCAGCCAGTCGGGCCGTCAAATGCGGTTGCGCAATAAAGGCATGCCGCCCCTGCGCGGCGGTGGCACCGGCGATATGATTATCGAACTGGCCGTCGAAACGCCTGTGAACCTGACCGGCCGCCAAAAGGAATTGCTGCAAGAGTTTGAAAAGGAATCCGAGAACAATAACCCGGAATCCAGCAGCTTCTTTTCCTCGGTCAAATCCTTTTGGGATACGATGAAGGGCTAACAACAAGGTGGGGCACTTGTCCGCCCCACCTGACCCTGCTGCACGGACAGAAACGCCTAAATTAACGCAATCCTAACCACCCCTGCTAAATGGTGTGGGTATGCGGAAAAATGCCCCCTCTTTTGCTGATCCCGTGTTCCCGTTTCTACGAGACGAGGCCACGCAGATCGCCCCCACTTCGGGCAAGCAACCCTCCTATATTGCCAATCACCGCCAAAGGTTGCGTGCGCGGTTCATGCAAGGCGGGGCGGACCCGCTGCCCGATTATGAACTGCTGGAACTGGTGTTGTTCCGCGCCATCCCGCGCCGTGATGTCAAACCCCTTGCCAATGCATTGATGGAAAGTTTCGGCGATTTTAACCGTGTCATCACCGCGCCCGAAGCTCGCTTGCGAGATATTTGCGGTGTGGGCGACGCCGTTATCGTGGAGCTAAAGATCGTCGAAGCCGCCGCCCACCGCATGGCCCGGTCAAAAATCATGCAGCAACATGTTGTGTCCAGCTGGGATGCGCTTTTGGATTATTGCCACACGGTCATGGCTCATCGCGAAACCGAACAGTTCCGCGTGCTGTATCTGGACCGCAAGAACGTCATCATCGCAGACGAGGAACAGGCCAAGGGAACGGTTGATCATGTTCCTGTCTACCCGCGCGAAGTTGCCAAGCGCGCGCTTGAGCTGAACGCCAGCGCGTTGATTTTGGTACATAATCACCCCTCAGGTGATCCGACCCCCTCGCAAGCGGACATTGATATGACCGGGCAGGTTTTATCCGCCTGCACGGCGCTCGGGATGACCTTGCATGATCATTTAATCATCGGAAAATCAACCGAGCTCAGCTTTCGCGCCGACGGGTATATATAGGCTGCGACAAGCCTGTTCAGAATTGCGGAATTTACCACGCGCGCTGCAGCTAGTATGACGTTTTCTATGATTGATATGCCAATCCCAGATGACTTGTCCCTGTCGCAGCGCAGCGGTTTACCCGATGCGCTGCGCAGCCTGATCGAGGCGTACCCCCGCGCCGGATGGGCGCAAAACCCGAATTATTCTCAGCTGATTGCCTTTTGGCTGGACCGGCACCTGATGTTTCGCCGCCTTCTGGATCAATTGGACAGCGATGCCAAATCAGCGATGGACCGGATTGAGGAACCCGATCAATATAAACGCAAACTACACCGGTTTGGCGGCATGTTGATCAACGAACTTCACGGCCATCATCAAATCGAAGACGCCCAGTATTTTCCGATCATGTCAAAGCTTGAGAAGAGCGCCGAGCGGGGGTTTGATATTCTTGATGCCGATCATCACAGCCTTGATGGCATCCTGTCAGACCTCGCAAACAGCGCCAATGCTGTGTTGCAACATGACGGCGCGGCGGGCGGGTTTATCGATGCGACAGCGGCGCTAAAGGGCCAGCTTGATGCCTTTCGACCGATGCTGAACCGCCATCTGACGGACGAGGAAGAATTGGTCGTACCGGTGCTGTTAAAATACGATCCGCCGCAGTTTCGCTAACGCACCCAAACTTCGACGCGCCGGTTTACTTGGCGCCCCCAAGAACTGTCATCGCAGGCCATTAGCATGGCCTCGCCAAATGCATCTACGTCCAATGTCACGCGATCCAGATTGACGGTAACCGCTGCGGTCGTCACCGCCCGGCGCACGGCCTTGGCGCGGCGCAGGGCGATTTTCCGGTTCGCTTCCGGGCCCCCTTCGCTATCGCTGAACCCCACAAACAGCAAACGGCGCGCGTCATACTGGCCAAGCTCCAGCGCACGGGCCAGTTGCTGCACATTTGACCGTGATTGCGCATCCAGCCGGGCCGACCCCGCTTCGAAGCGGAAAGTCGTGGACAGCCGCGCCATGGGGGTCAATGTCCTGGTCATGCGTTGCAGATCTTTTAACGTGGTACCTTCCCCGGCCACGCTGATTGCATTGGCAAAACGGTTTCCCTGATCGTTAACCGAAATTTCTTCTGGTGCTTGGTCTACGAATCCGGCCCTGCGGATCACGATCTGAGCCGTGGGGCTGCGGGTGAAGGAAAGGAAGTCACGCGCCAGCTGCGGTAGTCGCCGGGCTGGAAAATACAAGAACATGGGCGCTGTCAGGGGGTAGTCTTCGGTTTTGACGGTCCGGCGGGACGCGTCCAGCTCAAAGCCGCAGTCCCCTGTCAGGGTAAGCACATCAGTATTTCGCCGCTCAGCATAGCTGGTAATTCCCAAGGCAAATGTATCACGGGCCACCGCCTTGGCCAGATCACCGGGCAAGATGTGCCGCGTGACTTCCGCCGCCAGTTCCAAACCTGCCGGGCGCAAAACCTGATCATCGATCGCCTGCGCCAATCCACTGCTGTCGTTGGGCAGGTGTAAATCAATCGGCGCGTCGGGCCCGCCCAGATCGTTCCAATTTGATATCTCAGCCGCGAAAACCCGCGCTAATGTAGCTGGGGAAATGGACCTGATCGGATTTGACGGCGACACAACGGGTACGACCGCATCAAGCGCCAGAACACGGCTGCGGTTCGGGCCGGTCATGTCGCCAAGCCCCGCCTCGCGGGCGCGCAGCCGTTCCTGCGGGCGCATTTCACGCAGCGACATTACAATATCGGCTTCATCGGCCAGTAAATCGGCAAACCCTTCGTCAGAATTGCTGCCGTGAAACATAAAGCGGCCAACCGGCTCGTTGGTTTTCTGGTCTTCCAGCCGGTAGCTAAAATGGGTGTCATCGCCGTCTTGGCGCAGGGCACGGTATCCACTGCGTTTCGCAAAGGCATCGATCAAGGCAGGCATCAAAACCTGCGCCATCGTCGCCGACCCGGACAACCGAAGCTCTGCGACGTATTTGTCAAGGTTCGGACACCCCGGGCCCGCGCATTGGACCCCGGACCCATCGACGGTCAGTTCACCATATTCAGTGTCGATCCGGTAAAATTCACCATCAAAACCAAGCAACGTACCGCTTAGTTCAATCTTGCCATCGCGTGAGGTAAGCGCCACATCTTGCGCCGCGAGCTGCGCGGTTCCGCCAGATAGGAAAAGTGCGGCGAAAACCGCCGCACGTAGGGAAGTGAGCATGTGACCTCAGCTTAATTCAGTTACTGGCGAGTTTCAGGTCTTCAAGCAAATTATTCAACACCAGAAAGCTGCCCACGGCATCACAGTCAGGGACAGACAGTGTCAGATCACGTATGCGGACGCCATCATCCGGCATCATCTCCAACGTCTGGGCTTCGATCTCTTCGCCGCAGTTGGCGGTTGTTACTTCGGCCTCAACGCTAAGCGCGACACCGCCACTTCCATGACCATGGTCGGCTGGAAATGTATATACTTCGGCGAGCATCGGGGACGCCGCATTTTTATCGCCATTCAGGATGACAAAGCCGCCTTCGCCAGTGATGGCGGACGCCCTATCGCGCGGATTTCCCGCCCAGATATGGCCCGCGTCGTCATAACCGGCACCCATCTCAAATGCGTGTATTTGGAAACCAGCCACGTCTCTCCACTGTAAAACCACGCGGCGAAAATCAACCAGATCGATAACCTCGGTCTGCGCGACGGCACCATCGCCATTCCCAAAAGCAAGCACAAAAACCGCTGTTTCGCTCAGCGCTGGAACCTGAATGTCCAGGCCGCCAGTAGACGATGTGGTATGGGTGAAAATCATGCCTTTGTGGTGAATGTTGATCCGTTCGTTGGGAAGGCATGGCGCATCAAGCGTCACGTTTACCATCGCCGCCGCCATCGGGCGTGCCTCGGCAATGATATCGCAGGAATCGGGGGTGGCCTGCGGCACTATCTCAAGCGCAGGGCTCTCACCCTTGGATGCCGCTGCCAGAGTTACAATGGTATCAGGGTCAGCTAGGGTATCGCCAGTAAGACCGGCCTGAACATCAAAAGCAGCCGATGTCAGCTCGATATCTTGAACTTCAAGGATCGTTGTTTTCGCATCCAAAGCCTCAAGCTGCCGTTCACGCGCGTCCGCCTTGGATGCGGTGCCGTACCGTTCCATCGCCACGTCAGAGCTTTGCATGATAAAGCCGATACCCAAGGCACAACCCAGCGTTCCTGCAGCGGTAAGGATTTCTTTTGTACGAGACATGTCCAAGACCTCACTGGGAATGATTCCCAGCTAAACGTCGTACAAAACCACGTCGAAGCTAAGGCAAGGCAAAGGTATGAATCTGGCTTTTTCTGGGCAAGATGCTTGGCAGATCAGATGTGGTAGTAACCTTTGCTATACTTAGAAAAGGCACCACCTTCGTAAGTAGTCAGCTCTTTTCAATAGACATGACCGGTTACTTCAACCCCGAAGTCGCGATGAATTCTGCAAGCTGAAAGATCAGCTGGCCGCGGGCGGTGGCGATGCCTGCGGGGCCGCTTTTGGGGTCGAACGACACGCTTTGGTCGAACAGGCCCGACCGTTCCCGGCCACCCCCTGAAACTGCAACGAAATACTGGCCGGTCGCACGAAACTGGCCGGTCTCGGTCGCCAACAACTCGGTAAAGCGCAGGTCAAGCCGGGCGTCGGGATAGGCATCAAAGGGCCATGGTTCTGATGCAACAGCCCGTCCGGTCAAGCGTGACAGGCTTTCGCTGATCTCAAGCGCCACTGCACGTTCTGGCGCATCAGCCCAAAGCGTATCGGTCGAGCTGACCAATGTGCCATCATTCTTGCGGATGTGGATTTCATCGGCGGCCGCATAGCTCGGCAGGGAAACATCACGTACCTCGACCGACCGGAAGGCGATCCGCACGGTTTCGGTCACGGGGGGCAGCGTCACAGCATAGCGATCCGCCGATCCGCAAGCGACCAAGGTCAACAGCAGCCCAAGAGCTGCGAAACATTTTACGACGTTCATGATCTACCGTCCCAGCAAGAGCGAATTTGGATTACGTTCAATGGTCTTGGCCAAAGATGCAAGCGCGTCAGCCGCTTTTTGAATGTCTCGCATCGTTTCCTGTGCGGAGCGGGTGATCTTATCGCCCTCGTCGTAGCCTTCGATGGTGCGGCTGGCCTGATCAAACAAGGACGACAACCGATCAATGATTTCTGGCAAATCTTGTGCCGATACCGCGATATTATCGGCAGCATTGCGTGCAGATGCCAATGTTTGGTTGACGTTCTCAACCGCCCCGCCCTCGCGCAGTTCCTGCAAGGTATAATTCAGCTCATCCAAGGCGTTTTTCAGCGATCCAGGCAGGGCAACCGCCTCTGGCGTATCAATCACAGCTTCGGCCGAACGGGTGAGTGCGGTCAACTCATCCACCAACTCCTGAAGCTCAAGTGCGCTGGCTTTGGCGGCGACAGCTTGCACTTCTGTAATGAGTTCAGGCACGCCTTCGATGGATGTCGAAAAGCCATCGGCAGCGCTGGATACCCCATCAAGCGCATCCATCAACCGCTTGGCCAATTGTTGCTCCTCGAGCGTGGCAACCAGTGTTTCCACCCGCGACAAAGTTGCATTCAAACTGACGGGGATATTCTGAACGGAGTCTGACGACACCAGCCCCGTGACCTCGTTGATCAAGGTCCGCACGTCCTTTGGTGTTTGTTGAAGCTCATCGCTGCCAATAAACGCTTGGGCGGAATTCATCAGGCCAATGGCGCTGTTAAGCAGTTCCTCGATGGGCAGGTTGTTAATACGGGTAAACACCCCTTCAACGCTCGCGGTCGCGTCCGATGCCTCGTTCTTTGTGGTCGGCATGACCGGCAAGCCATCCGACGCCGCCTCAAGCCGCGCGAAAGGGGCGCCTTCGACCACGACCATTTCCACCTTAAGGCCACCCGTCAGCAGGCTGGCGTTGGCCAAACGGGCACGCAACCCATTCGCAACGCGGTCTTGTAAAAACTCCAATGCGCGCTCGGCGGTCACTTCACCCGGCAAACCAAGGCGCGCAGGCTGGATGGACAGGGTCGCGTTCAACCGGACCCGACTGTCGCCGAACTGGTTGTAATCCACAATCCCGGACAGCGCTTCGACCTGACCGATGTTGAGCCCGCTCAGCTCGACCACGGCACCAACAGCGAGGCCTGAAATATTCTCGTCAAAAATCACGCTCAGCTCGATCGGATCCACTGCAGAGGAATTGAACACAGCGTTGCGTGCCTGCTCTTTGGTGGGGTAAATCTCGAAAACCGTCCCGTCTTGAATACGACTGCCCCCTGAAACGAAGGTGTCAAAGGTAACGCCCCCGCCAATCAGCGTGGCGATGGATTCAAAGTCGATCTCGGCACCGCCGGGACCAATTGAGACACTAAAGCCCGAACTGTCCCAAAACCGGGTAGAGCTGTTCACCAGATTGCGGTGCTCTTCGTAAATCAACGCCTCGACGATAGCGAAGTTGCCGCGCGGGGCGATCTCGGCTTTGCCCAGACGACCTACTTCAATGCCGCGATACAAGATCGGCGCGTTGTCAGTAAGCTGACCATTCCCCACGGTGCGAAACGCGATCTGCAAACCTTTTTGGCCGGTGCGGAT
This sequence comes from Sulfitobacter marinus, assembly GCF_900116285.1. Taxonomy (GTDB): domain Bacteria; phylum Pseudomonadota; class Alphaproteobacteria; order Rhodobacterales; family Rhodobacteraceae; genus Sulfitobacter; species Sulfitobacter marinus. Next base: position 82,615 of record NZ_FPAJ01000003.1, read on the forward strand.
CAGGGGTGCATTTTCCGCGCCGCTAAAACGATTGGCGAAGGGCCCAATTTCATCATTCCAAGACCCTTCGATATACACGCCGCTCAGCACAGTGCTTAACCCGGTGATGCCTTGGGCCGACACTTCAGGCTGGACGATCCAGAAGGCGGCGCTGTTATCGATATAAGGGGCAACATCCTTGTCGACACGGATTGAGGCAACAACCTTGCCCAGCCCTTGGGAAAACCCAACCGCTTCGACCCGACCAACAGTTACGTCGCGAAACCGCAATTCGGTTTCACCTGCCTTGATGCCCGCGCCATTTTCGAACTCGACAAAAATCTGCGGGCCGCGCGCGCTATAGCTTTGCCAAGCCACACCCAATGCAATCAAAAGCGCCAGAAACGGGATGATCCATACGATTGATGCGCCGCTAAGAAATATCTTGCGCGCAGATTTGATCGGCACGTCAGGTGGTGTGTCAGTCATTGTGTGTGGAATCCCCATTCCCCGACCGGTCATCCCAAATCATACGGGAATCGAAAGCCTGTGCAGAAAGCATAGTGAAAATCACGGAAAGTGCGAAGAACATACTCGCCGGTCCAGGATTGATAGTCGCAAGTGTCTTGAGTTGTACCAGAGATGATAAAATCGCAACCACAAAGATATCGATCATCGACCAGCGGCCAATATACTCGACGACCTCATACATGAAATGCCGCGCGCTATTTGATGCCATCCGGCGCGTTTTGACGCTGATTGCCAGAAATGCGATGGCCCAAAATTTAGCCAGTGGAATGACGACCGACGCCACCAAAATAATCGCCGCAACCCCGAACGCGCCGTGATGAGCCAATTCGACCGCACCGCCGACAATCGTGCTTTCGTCGTTTTGAAACAACGTTTTGGTGCGCAGCATCGGGTAGATATTCGCCGGGATATAGCACATCAGCCCGACGACCCAAAAGGCCCAGACACGTTGCAGGCTGCCATAGTCGCGCGACACCATTTTATGACCGCAGCGCCCGCAAATCTGTGTGCCCATCGGCCACGCTTTGGTGCAACGCGTACAAGCCACAAGGCCCATCTGGCGCGCACTTAGGATTTTTTGGGGTGTTCCAGAGAGTTCCATACCGACCATTTACAAATAAAATTCTCTTGCGCGACCACCAAAACAACCAGACCGCCAAACATCCAGAACGCAGGCCCAAAACCGACCGTTGCCAGATCTGCGATTTTTACCAGCGCAACGGCGCAACCAAGTGCAAAGATTTCAGCCATAGACCACGGGCGCAGCGCCTCGGACGCGCGAAAGGCCTGCATGGCGTATCGGGCGGGGGGCAGATCCAGCACCACAGGTACCAGTACATAAAGCGTAATCACCACCCGGATTAACGGCACAATCAGGATCAAAGCGGCGGTCGCCAGGGCCAGCAACAAAAGCGGCCCGCTTGAAAAGGCCAATGCCGCATCGATCACCGAAACCGAATTTTTATTGCCCGCCGCATCGATATCAAGAAACGGAAAGAAAGCCGCGCCAATGATCAAAATAAACGTCGCGATTGAAATAGCGATGATAATCAGCCCTGCTTTGTGCCGGGGCGCGATCAACACGGTATGACAGCGTTGGCAGACCGCCCTTTCGCCCATTTTAGGGATTTTTAGATGATACACGGCATCGCATTGCGGGCAGACAATCAAGTCTGCCAGCGGCGTTTGCGTTTGTGTATCTACGGTGTCCTTCATTGCACTTTTATACAGTAGTTTTTGGCATTTGATATTCAATTCCTCACACGATCTAGTCATCAAAATCGGCTCGTGAACGGGTGTTCTTTGGCCACAAAGCGGAACGAATTCACCACATAGGTGTTGGGAGGGAGAAGCAAATAACGAGCACAAAAGGAGAGTAACGATGACACAGATTTCAAATGCAAAAATCATGATCCTTTCGACCAATGGTTTTGAACAATCCGAGCTTGAGCGCCCCCTGAATGACCTGCGCGCCAAAGGTGCGACAGTACATGTTGTGACCCCCGATGGCGAAGACATCAAAGGCTGGGACCAAAAGGATTGGGGCAACACCGTTCCCGCTGACAAGGCCTTGGCCGACGTAAGCGTTGACGATTACAACGCGCTTGTCCTGCCCGGCGGTCAAATGAACCCCGACATTCTGCGCGCCAACAAAGACGCCGTTGCGCTGATCAAAGCGTTTGGCGATTCCGGCAAGCCGATTGCCGCCATCTGCCACGCACCTTGGTTGCTGATCGAGGCCGGGATTATCGAGGGGCGCAAAGCAACCTCTTACGGGTCCATCGCCACCGATCTGAAAAATGCGGGTGCGCATTTTGAGGACAGCGAAGTTGTGGTTGATCAGGCGATCATCACCAGCCGTTCCCCCGACGATCTGGATGCGTTCATCGCAAAGATCGTTGAAGAGGTCGAAGAAGGCAGACACGACCGCGAAGCTGCCTAATTCTGGCTTGCGTATCGTATCGGAAAGGCAGGGTTCGCGCCCTGCCTTTTTGGTGTTCAGCCCAAGGCTTGCATGATGCTTTTGCCCAGCTTTTCGACCAGTTCATCAATTTGTGCGTCCGTGATGATAAACGGTGGTGCCAGCAGCACGTGATCCCCGGTTCTCCCGTCAATCGTGCCAGACATCGGATAGCAAATCAGACCGTTTTCAAATGCGTGTTTCTTGATCTTTGCAGCAATACCCAAGGTTGGATCAAACGGCGCTTTGGTACTGCGATCAGCCACCATTTCAACGCCCATGAACAAGCCACGGCCCCGAATATCGCCGACGTTAGGGTGCTGGCCAAAGGCGGCATTTAACGCGCTGCGCAGCTTGTCCCCCTGACGTTGCACATTGGACAACAGATCACGCCCGAGAACGGCGGAAACCACCGCGACACCGGCGGCCGCGGCCGTCGGGTGGCCCAGATAGGTATGCCCATGCTGGAAAAAGCCTGTGCCGTCTTGGATCGCCTGGTAAATCTGGGCCGTGCATAGCATTGCCCCGATGGGCTGGTATCCGCCGCCCAACCCCTTGGCGATACACAAGATATCCGGGTTCACGCCTTCTTGCGTGCAGGCAAATAGCGCGCCTGTGCGCCCCATGCCGCACATCACCTCGTCCAAGATCAACAACACGCCGTATTGATCGCAAATCTCGCGGATGCGTTTGAAATACCCCGGTGCGGCGGTCAACGCGCCAGATGTCGCCCCCACCACAGGCTCGGCAATGAATGCCATCACGGTTTCCGGGCCGACACGCAGCAATTCTTCCTCAAGCAGGTTGGCGGCGCGGAGGCCGTATTCCTCGGGTGTCTCGCCATCATGCATCAGGCGGTATTCATAGCAGGGATTGATGTGGCTGATATCCAACAGCAGCGGCGCGAATTGCGCGCGACGCCATTCGTTCCCGCCCGCCGATAACGCGCCAATGGTGTTGCCGTGATAGCTTTGCTTGCGGGCGATGATACGGCCCCGTTCGGGCTCTCCCCGCTCAACGTAGTATTGGCGGGCAAGTTTCAGCGCGGCCTCGACCGCCTCTGACCCGCCGGACACCAGATAGACGCGATCCAGATCGCCCGGCGCGTGTTCGATCAACAGATCGGCAAGGGTTTCAGCCGGTTCAGAGGTCAAGAACCCCGTATGCGCATAAGCCAAACTGTCCAACTGCGCCTTGATCGCGTCAATCACTTCGTGGTCGCCATGGCCAAGGCACGACACCGCCGCCCCACCTGATGCATCCAAATACTGCTTGCCGCTGGCGTCGGTCAGATAGCACCCCTCGCCACTGACGGCGACCGGGGGCAGGTTGCGGGTGTGACGGGGAAAGACATGCGACATCAGGTTATCCTTGGCTAAGGGTTAAGCAGCGCCGGGCAGCAACACGTTGCGCGCCCCTTCCTCAAAGTTGTCAATTGTCTGGGGCCAGACCGTTCCGGGCCAGCGCAGTTCCATCTGACGTTTTCGGGGGCGATATACGGCAGTGTAAAGCGTCCCGAAACCGGCGTTAAAGGCATGCGAATACAAGGGCGGCTTTAGAAACGTCCCGATAAATTTCTCTTCGGGGTCACGGTGGAAACGCAGGCGTTGCAACAGATACCGTTCACGTTCAACCGTGGCGGTGAACCGCGCGTGGCTGATCCATTCAACGGTTTCTTGGTGGTTGGTTGCCACAGCGGCATTGGTAATCAACGTCTCACGATCGGGGGCCATGAACGCGGTCAAATACTTGCGCTTTCGGTCCAGCACAGTGACGTTATAGCTCATGTGGGTAGGCACGCGCGCCAGTACCTCGCCCGCCTGTTCCGTGGTTTCGCAGATTTGCAAAACATAGCGCAGGATAAGCGGCACGCCAAACCCCACACCCACGACGCGCCTGCCCCCAAAGGTCAGCGAGATCGACAGGCCCGCGTCATTCACACCGTCCACCAACCCGAACAACCCGTCCGAGGTGCCCATGACTTTGCGGCCCTGCCAGCCCGTGTGCAAAACCAAGCTGTCAAAAGCGTTGATGTTGTAGTCGTAATTGCGCACCAAAACAGGTTCTCTGCCGCCCCACACGGCCTGACTACACCCCGACAGATAGGGCGGCGGGCAATAAAAGCTTAGGAACCGCGCAGCCAAATCGCCGCCGCCGGCCTGCTCGCACAGTTCCTCGTAAAGGGGGACCATCTCGGGCATGTGGGTTTTGAGCGCGCGCCTGCATTCCGCATAGGTCGGGCGCACGGATTCGCCCTCCTTTAACCACCATTTGCGGTAATGGGGCCAGTATTCGGCGAAAAGCCCGGCCCATTTAGGACCGGGCGTTTCTTCTGATATCGCACGCCAAAGCATGTGCTGGCCTCTCAGGGCTTAGAGAATTTTAAATGCCGGATCTGAAAACGCGGGACCTGCCTCTGCCACTGGCAAAGGCCGACCGTGCACCGACTGCTTGATGCCGTGAATCCACTTTTTCGCGCGCTCATTCAACTGGAATGATTTGGTCATCGACCGGCCACGGGTCACAAGGATGCCAATATCGGCCCCTTCATAGCGGTAATCACCCGGTTGAAGGATGCGCAAAAAGAACGCCTCGTTCTCGGATTCGACCGCACGGCGGTGATAATCGAAACGGTCAAACACCACGCGACCGTCTTCAAGCATCTTATAGATGCCAGTTTCCGGTGCATCGCTACAGATATCAACGCTGTCTTCGGTATGTTTGATCACCATTTGCGACCAGCCGTCGATCATCGCGGGGTCGGCCCAACGGTCGTTCAGCTCGCCGGTGTCCAGATTGAATTTCTTTTTCGAGAACTCAAGCAAGTGGAACAGGAACAGCGGTGCATCAGCATGGGCAAACGCCGCATGGTTGGTCATGGATGACGCACCAGTGATGCGCGGGTTCAATTCCCCCAACCACAGATCGCCGGTTTTCTTGTCGATCAGGAAGTCCAGCTCGAAATAACCACGATATCCTTCCTTGCGCAGCTGTTCACCAAACTTGAAAGTCAGTTCCCGCGCCCGTTGGCGCACCTTGGGCGGGAAGGCGGTGGAAAGAATTTCGTTACCACACCAGCCACCGCGATAGGGTGTCAGATCTTTGAAACCGACCAGCTCGGTCATTAACGGACCAACGATTGTACCTTCTTTGGTGGCACAAGCCTCAATCGCCGAACCGCGGCAATCGATGCGCTTCATGATCTTGATCTCGCCTTCGCCGACAATCTCGGACTCGTGGCGACGGAAGTCAGCCTCGGACTTGATAAAGAACGTGGTGTGCCCGCTGTCGCCAAAAGCCGATTGCAGCACCAGATCATGGCCGATCCCCGCCTTTTCGCAGGTCTTGCGCAGACCTTCATAGCTTTTGACCTCGGCCAGCACGTTCGGCACCGATGGCACGCCGGCTTTGTTGCCGATACGGACGGTTTCGATCTTGTTGTCCATCTTGGTGCGAAGTTTGGCCTTAGGGAACCAGACATCGGCGCCTAGCTCTTTGGATAGACGTTCGGTTTCCTCATCGAACATCAGGAACACAAACTTGGGCTTGCCGCCGCGGCGTTTGATGAAATCAATCACCTCTTTGTGCTGCAACAGATAGTTGTTGATGTCTTCGATGCTTTGGAATTCGGCATGCGGTTGTTCGGACGGGCAGAACACATTTGGGTGTTTGCCGCCGTAACAGTCGATGTAGCAGATATATTTGAAATTCTTCACCCATTCATCGAGGCCCAACAGGTTAAAGTTGGTGGCCGAAATGAAATAGATCGGGTCTTCGTTGCGGTGAAAGAACCGGCGAATTTCCGAGATATTCTTGAGAACAGTCGTGGACATAGGATTGGTTCCTTTTCTTATTCAGGTGAAGACGAGAGGTTTTTTTTGCGCACACGTTTCAGCGCGGCATCGGTAAAGACACGCAGCCCAAGATCGGGGCGGTAGCCGTGGATTTCGCTGACATCCAGGGCGCGCATAAAGGACAGGATTTCCTGGCTGACGACCTGCCCCGGCACAAGGATCGGAAAGCCGGGCGGATAGGGGATGATAAAGCTGGCCGATACCACCGTTTCACCCGCATCCATCGCCTCGCGTAGGGTGCCGTTAAGGTCCAGATAATCGGTGTTCTTTTCATCATAAGCGAGGAAGAACGCGGTGCGAATATCCCCTTCCGCCGTTACGTCATCGGCGCGGAAGGCATCGTGAAAACGGCTGAAGTCCGGCAGCGGCGGATAGTTTTCCATCAGGTTCGACACGCGATTATCAAACGACCGGCGTTCCATCTTGCTGGCGTCGTCCAGCAGATCATCCAGCGATTTGGCTATCTCGACCAACACCTCGATCAGATAGGCAACGCTGGACCGGGTCGTGCCGATATTGGTCATGAACAACACGGTGTTGCGCGATGTTTTATTGATCTGGATGCCGTATTTATCCATCAGGATATCAGTCTTGAACGTGTCACCGTCCCAGCCCGTACCGCCCACCAACAGGGTCACGCGGCTGGCGTCGAGAACGAACTGGTCTTTCTCCCAGCAGTCCCACATATCTGTCCAGCCCTGTTCCTGATCATAATAGCTGGTGACGCCGCTTTCACGATATTCCTCGGGGATCATGTCGCCTGCGGTCAGCACCTTAAAGTATTTCGACAACAGTGGATGGTCGGCAATGGCACGGCGCATCGACAGGGCTGCCTCGATCTGGCGTTGGACGAACTCGAACCCTTCAAGTTCCACCTGCCGTCGCCCCACATCCAATGACGCAATGATCTGATAGTTCGGCGAGGTGGATGTGTGGGTCATGTAAGCTTCGTGGAAGGACTGTTCCACCTCGCCCTTAAAGTCCTGGTCGTTGACGTGCAGCATCGACCCCTGACGCAAAGACGTCAGCGTTTTATGGGTCGATTGCGTGGTATAGACCCTGACCCGCGATGTGGGCGGCGGGATCAGACGTGTGTTCAGCAGCGTTTCGTCATCCGCATCTTTCAGCGTGGCTTGCTGCGCCTCGTAGGCTTCGGCATGTTTGGCCGTTTTTAGTTTGTCGCGCAGGGTATTGGCCGCGTTCATGCCGGTGCGCTGGCGATATGTCGGGTTGAAGCGGGCAAAGGCAAACCATGCTTCGTCCCACAGGAAAACCAGATCCGGTTTGATCGCCAGACATTCCTCCATGACGCGTTCGACGTTATAAACCAGCCCGTCAAAGGTACAGTTGGTCAGCAACAACATCCGCACCTGATCCAGCTTGCCCGCCGCCTTGAGCGTCAGCAACTGATGCTTGATTTCGCGCAGGGGCACCGCACCGTACATGGAATATTCGTTCAACGGATAGCTATCCAGATAGCAGACCTGCGCGCCCGCCAGCACCATGCCGTAGTGGTGTGATTTGTGGCAATCGCGGTCGACCAGCACAATGTCACCGGGACGCACCAGTGCCTGAACAACGATCTTGTTGCAGGTTGATGTGCCATTGGTGGCAAAGAACGTTTGCTTGGACCCGAATGCCCGCGACGCCAGTTCTTGTGCTTCTTTGATCGGGCCGTGGGGCTCCAGCAAACTGTCCAGACCACCCGACGTGGCAGAGGTTTCCGCAAGGAAGATGTTCGGTCCGTAGAACGCGCCCATATCCTGAATCCAGTGCGACCGCGTGATTGATTTACCGCGGCTGATCGGCATTGCGTGGAAAACGCCGGTCGGCTGTTTGGAATATTCGACAAGCGCCGTGAAAAACGGTGATTTATTGCGGGCCTGAACACCGCGCAGAATGTTCAGGTGCAACTCCATAAAGTCTTCTTGGTTATAGAAAACCCGACGGCAAATGCCCAAATCCATACCCGCGATGTCTTCGACCGACCGTTCGGTAACCAAATAAGCATCCAACTCCGGCCGCACCTTGGCGATCATCCGGCACAGCTCGGGGCCATAATTTTCAGGTTGGAGTTTTTCGATCTCTTCCTGACCGCCCGCGCGCGCCAGATAGCGGTCCAAGATCTGCTTATCCATGTTGGATTTCAACGTCAGGCCAGGGCGTACAACGATGGCTTGGATATTGTGGTTGAACAGCACCGCAATCAGCGCGTCTTCGATGGATTTCACAACCACCGCCTCGTAGTGAAACGGGTCTTCGGGGCGGCGCATGCGGCTGACATTTGATTTCAGCCAGCGTTCCTGCTGTTCGCTCACATCGTCAACAATCAACACCTCGAAATAGGGCTTTGTCAGCGCCCGCGCTTCGGGGGATAGCATTGCCTCGTCGTCATGTTCTTCGTTGTCGATGCTATCACGCTCAAGGGGGATGGACCGGCGGCGATAGGCCCCGGTGGTCAAGCCACGGGCAATGCGGTTCACAGCAAATGCGAGATCTTCAAAGTTGTTGTGGTTCAGCATCCGTTGCAAATGTTCGAACGCGGGCATGCCGGGGAACGCCCAATAGGGTTCGATCAGCGCAAGCGAATCTAGCAGCTCTTGGCAGGTGGCCCGCAGTTTTTCGACCTCTGCGGCGGTCGCCTTGCGGGTCAGAGACGCCGCCGCCGCGCGAAACGCGCTCCACCTGTCGGACCGCAACTGAATGGCCGAAGAATAGCTGTTCATAGAATGCATCAATCGTACTCCGGTTAGGGCGTCCGTTTCTGCATTCCAGAGCCCGGCCCAACTTGGGCCGAGACAGAACGCAAAAGCTTAGCCGCTGTGTGTTGGCCCGCTTCCGCCGGATGCGCCGGTTTTCACAGGTGAAACAGGTGGTGATGCTGCGGCAGGAGCCGCAGGTGGATGTCCCTCAGCTGTTGCTGTTCCAGCAGTCGGGTTTGGTAATGGTTCATGGACAAAGCTTGGTGTTGCCTCTTGCCCCTTAAAAATTGGCGCGTCCGGCACACGTTGGGCAGGCACATCAACATGCAGACCCGCGCGCGAGCCTTGCTGCGGCACCTCAAGCGGGCCAAGAGTGTTCAAATAGGCGTCTGTCCCACTATTGCGGTCATAGACCGAGAAATCGGTCGACCGGTCGCGGAAAGATTTCAGAACCTGACCCAAACCCTTCATGCCGGTTTCGCGCTGACGGCGTACCATCGACAGGTCAACTTCGATCGGGAACATGTCCTCTTGGCCGGCCGATTGGTGCAGCACCATTGATGTCGGATCAACAACCAGTGATTTACCCACACCGCCTGCGCCAAGGCCGTTTACAGCAAAGACATAGCATTGGAACTGCGCCGCCGTTGCGCGCGCGATAGCAAGCTCGGCGTCGCGGTCTGTTGTGCCGGTCAACACGGGGTTCAGCAGGATTTCAACGCCCTGACTGGTCAGTTGCCGCGTGGTTTCGGGGAACCAGATATCATAGCAGATCGACAGGCCAAAACGGCCCACTTCCGGCACGTCAAAAACACAGAACTCAGTGCCTGCCGCGATGCCGGATTCGTAAGGCCGGAACGGGAACATCTTGGCATAACGGCGAATGATCTCGCCCTCGGGGTTGATCACCACGGCCGTGTTGTAAACGCGGCCATCCTCGGGGTTTTTCAGAAACATCGATCCGGGGATCAGCCAGACGCGATGCTTCCGCGCGGCGGCTTGAAACTTCTCTAGTGTTTCGTTTTCCGGCGGCAGGGCAAAGCGGTCCAATGGGCCAAAGGGGGCCAGTTCGGAAAACAGAACCATCTGTGTCCAAGGGAAACGCGCCATCAGAATATCCAGCCGGTGGATCATGCCATCGACATTGGATTCCAGGGCGTTGACGTACATTTGCACGCCCGCAATCGCGAAAGGTGTCATAAGAACTTACTCCGTCCAATGGGGCGTTTTTGGCGGGACATATTCCCGCCAAAAGCCCAAGTTGGACAGTCCTTACTCCGTCTGTTCAGGATACTAAACAGCAGATGTGGTGGCTCCTTAAGCGCTCTGTGCATGGCTTGTATGTTTATCACGCACATTGCTGTATTGCTTACCCCGTGACAGTCTGACGAGCAGCGCGCGAACTGCGGCCTCTTTGCAGCACCACGACCAGCGCAAGCAGCAAAAGCGCGGGGATAAACATCCAGTATTTGCTGGGCACGGACACCGGCTTGAGAACGCGCAGCACCTCTTGATCCCAGTCCAGACCGGCAGCAGCCGCAGAAGAATCGTACAGCACATCATCGATGATCATCTTGTCGCCATCCATGCGCGTCACGATACCCGCTGCTTCCAACTTTTCCTCACCTGTGGTGCCTTCGCCCATCGGCAGCAGCGCCACGAATTCAATCGGATCACCCAGATCACCAACGCCAGATACCCGCAGGCGCAAGTTCTCGCCAATTGGTGTATCGGCTGCGGCTTGCACGATTTCGGCTGGTGCTTCCTCAAGATACGGTGGAAACACCATATCCATCCAGAAACCGGGCCGGAACAGCGTGAACGCGATCAGCAGCAAGGCAATGGTTTCGTAGAAACGGTTTCTGGCCAAGAACCACCCTTGGGTTGCGGCCGCGAAAAGCAGCATCGCAAAGGTCGCGACAATGAAGACGAATATGCCCTGAACCATCGTCACGTTGATCAGCAACAATTCGGTGTTGAAGATAAACAGGAACGGCAAGGCAGCGGTGCGTAAGCTGTAAAAGAACGCAACCACACCGGTTTTGATCGGATCACCACCAGATACAGCAGCAGCTGCAAAGCTGGCCAAACCCACCGGCGGTGTCACATCGGCCATGATGCCAAAGTAGAACACGAACAGGTGCACAGCGATCAGCGGCACGATCAACCCGTTTTGCTGGCCCAAGGTCACGATGACAGGGGCAAGCAGCGCGGACACAACGATATAGTTCGCCGTGGTCGGTAGACCCATGCCAAGGATCAGCGACAGGATCGCCGTCAGGAACAGAATGGCAAGGATATTACCGCCCGACAGAACCTCGACCACATCGGCCAAAGCTGAACCAACACCGGTTTGGCTGACAACGCCCACGATGATACCCGCAGTCGCCGTGGCAATGCCGATACCGATCATGTTGCGCGCACCGACGACTAAGCCGTCGATCAGGTCTTTGACACCTTCAACCACGTCATTGGCGAATTGGCTTTCGCCGCGGAAAATCGCCATCAGCGGACGCTGGGTGACCAGGATGAACACCATATAGGTGGTCGCCCAGAACGCCGACAGGCCAGGGGACAGACGATCAACCATAAGAGCCCAAACCAGCACAACGATTGGCAGGATAAAGTGCAAGCCAGACCGCACCGTTGGACCGGGCATGGGCAGACGTGTGACAGGCTCGTTCGGATCGTCCAGCTTCAGCGGCTCTTCCTTGGAGCCGATATACAGCAGCGCCGCATACACAGCCGTCAGCACACCAAAGATGATATAACCCGCACTGTTCGGGAACGCAGGGCGCAACCAGCCCATGCCATAGTAAACCGCAAAGCTCAGCGCGCAGATCGCCGCGACGATAAAGGCAGTGACCAGCAGACGCTGCACAATCGGCTTGGGCGTATAGGGGCGTTCAAGCCCGACCATGCCGGCCTTTAGCGCCTCAAGATGCACGATATACACCAAGGCGATGTAGGAAATCACCGCGGGCAGGAACGCATGTGTCACCACGTCGAAATAGGGGATACCCACATATTCGACCATCAAGAACGCCGCAGCGCCCATAACGGGCGGCATGATCTGGCCGTTCACGGACGAGGCAACCTCGACCGCGCCCGCCTTTTCAGAGCTGAACCCGACCTTTTTCATCAACGGGATGGTGAATGTACCCGTGGTCACAACATTCGCGATGGAAGAACCCGAGATCAGGCCCGTCATCGCAGAGGACACAACAGCCGCCTTCGCCGGCCCGCCCTTCATGTGGCCCATCATGCTGAATGCCACTTGGATAAAGTAGTTGCCCGCACCGGCCTTATCCAGCAGCGCGCCGAACAGAACGAACAGGAAAACAAATGACGTCGAAACACCAAGCGCGATGCCGAACACACCTTCGGTGGTGATCCACTGGTGGTTCACGATCTCGGACAGGCTGTTGCCCTTGTGCGCGATGATGTCAGGCATCACCGGACCAAGCACGTTGTAGACCAAGAACACCGAGGCCACGATCATCAAAGCCGGGCCAAGCGCGCGGCGCGTTGCCTCAAGCAGGATCATGATGCCGATCACGAAGACCACGGTGTCTTGCATGTTGGGCGCGCCAACACGGCTTGAAATCTCGCGGTAGTAGACAAACAGATACAGCGCCGCTGCGGCACCGACGATGGCCAAGATCCATTCCCAAACCGGCACGCGGTCTTTGGGGGAACCCAGCAGAACAGTGGCGACAACACCCAGGGCAACAAGCGGAATCCACCATGTCGGCGTGCCGTCTTTCGCCGCCACCATAAACAGATAGGCCAGTACAATCGGGACAATCAGGCCAAGGCCCAGTTGCACTTTGGTACGTGCCGCAGGGAATGCGGTGATGCCAAGGAACAATGCAAAAGCAAGGTGGATAGAGCGGGTTTCGGTATCGTTAAACACACCCCAACCCACAATAAACGGAATGGGTGACGCGATCCACAGCTGGAACAGCGACCATGCAAGCGCGATCATCGCAAGGAAAAAGCCAACGCCCCCGGTCGCAGAACGTCCGCCAGTGTCCGAAGACGCGACCAGTTCGTCCAGTTCCGCCTGACTTAACCCCGCACGCCCTGCGGCTTCGGCTTCGACGGCAGCAGCTTGCTGTTGATCATTGTTTGACATGTTTAGTCCCCCTGGTGGCCCCATCTTAGGACGAGTGCCGCTTTTTTGGTATCTGGTGGGCCTTTGGGCCCATAGAAAGCGGGGCGTACCCGCTTTCTACGTTCGCTTGGGTCAGATCATTCGATCCAACCGCGCTCTTTGTAGTACTTCGCCGCACCATCATGCAGAGGTGCAGACAAACCGCCAGAGATCATCTCTTCTTCTTTGAGGTTCGCAAAGGCCGGGTGCAGCTTTTTGAAACGGTCAAAGTTGTCGAACACAGCTCTTACGACTTCGTAGACCACGGCATCGTCAACATCCGAAGATGTCACGAATGTCGCCTTCACACCGAATGTTTTCACATCGCTGTCTGTGCCTTTGTACATGCCACCGGGAATGGTCGCATAAGCATAGAACGGGTTGTCCGCGACCAGTTTGTCGATGGCTTCGCCTTCAACCGGAACCAGCTTGGCGTCCACTGTGGAAACCGCTTCTTGGATCGACCCGTTCGGGTGGCCCACGGTATAGATGATCGCATCAACCTTGTTGTCGCCCAATGCGGCGGCTTGTTCGGCTGGCTTCAGCTCGGACGCGAGCGAGAAATCATCCATTGACCAGCCTTTGGCGTCCAGAACGACTTCCATAGTGGCCAGCTGACCGGAACCGGGGTTGCCCACGTTCACGCGCTTGCCCTTAAGATCATCAAAGCTGTCGATGCCCGCGTCGGCCCGTGCAATCACGGTGAACGGTTCGGAGTGTACAGAGAATACCGCACGCTCTTTGTCGAACTTCTCGCCCTCAAACTTTGAGGAGCCGTTATAGGCGTGGAACTGCCAGTCGGACTGGGCAACGCCCATATCCATATCACCCGCCTTGATGGCGTTGATGTTGGCGATGGAACCACCTGTCGAAGGTGCCGTACATTTTAGGCCGGTTTTGGCGCTGTCACGGTTGACCAAACGGCAGATCGATTGACCCACAACAAAGTAAACGCCGGTTTGGCCACCGGTGCCGATGGTGATGAATTTTTCCTGTGCTGTCGCTGCTGTGCCCGCGACAAGCGCAGAAGCAATAGCGATGGACTTGAAAATTGTCATTTTGATAGTCTCCCAACTTTTCCCAGACCCCCCGTCATTCAGCGCGGGGTTTCATAGATACCTGAAATGAGCGCAGATATTTTCGAGTAAAACAAGCCAATTTATTGCAGTCTAGAGGTTGAATACACGCCATAAACACCGGTTTCAGCGTCCGCGACCCTGACCGCACCCCTGCATCCTATTGGTGTATCCGCGTTGGATTTAATGCTCGCCAGTCACTTGTGCTAGTGTGGAACCAATACAACCATTTGTTTTAAAATGATTTTGACTGAAAAATCGGTGACGATAGTTACAAACACAAATGCAGTGTTGAGAAAATCAAACGACTTCATTTTTATTCGCATCGGATAAATTGTGGCACCCTCGTGAAAACCCAAGTATTTATGCTATAGGCTATGTCAGCCTCGAAAAACTGCCTAAAATGGGCGCACCCGCAGGAGAATGCATGAAAAGAATCCCGTCCCTCGCCCGTTTTGGAACGTTTGCGGGGGTGCTGTTTTTGGCCCTGCTTTCCCTCGTCTTTCTGGTGACTTGGTCGATCTGGTTCATCATACCGCTCGCGCTTTTCGGGGTGCTGTCACTGATGGGCATCTATGATGTTTTTCAGGAAAAGCACTCGATCCTGCGCAACTATCCCGTAATGGGCCATATGCGGTTCTTTTTCGAAGGAATACGCCCGGAAATCCGTCAGTATCTAATCGAATCCGATCAGGACGAAGAACCCTTTAGCCGTGATGACCGGTCTTTGGTCTATCAGCGCGCCAAAGGCCAAGAGGACGCACGGCCCTTTGGCACGCGGATGCGGGTTTACGATGCCGGTTATTCATGGGTCACCCATTCTGTGCAACCCGTTCACATCACCGACAGCGATTTTCGCGTGCGCATCGGCAATGACGCGTGCAAGCAACCCTACGACGCGTCGATCTACAATATTTCCGCGATGAGCTTTGGCTCCCTTTCCGCCAATGCCATCAGTGCGTTGAACAAAGGGGCCAAGATGGGCGGCTTTGCCCATGACACCGGCGAAGGTGGCGTCAGCCGCTATCATAGGGACGGCGGGGGAGATCTCATCTACGAGGTCGGGTCGGGCTATTTTGGGTGCCGCACAGAGGATGGTCAGTTTGATCCGCAAAAATTTCAGGACCAAGCCAGCAGTAACCAGATTAAGATGATCGAACTGAAGCTGAGCCAAGGCGCCAAGCCTGGACACGGCGGCATGCTGCCCGCCTCAAAGATCAGCGCCGAAATTGCCGAAGCGCGCGATATTCCCATGGGTCAGGATTGCGTGTCACCGGCCGCGCATTCGGCCTTTAACACCCCTATCGAGATGATGGAGTTCTTGGGTCAACTGCGCGAGCTATCAGGCGGCAAGCCCGTAGGGTTCAAGCTGTGCATCGGGCACCAACGTGAATTCATGTGTATGGTCAAGGCGATGCTGGAAACCGGGGTCGTACCAGACTTTATCGTCGTCGACGGCACCGAAGGCGGCACAGGTGCCGCGCCGCTTGAGTTTGCCAACCATATCGGCATGCCGATGATCGAAGGCCTTACCTTTGTGCACAACACCCTGCGGGGCGCAGGCATACGTGATCAGGTCAAGTTGGGTGCCGCCGGCAAAGTCGTATCCGCCTTTGACATTGCGCGATGTCTGGCACTGGGCGCGGACTGGTGCAATTCGGCGCGCGGGTTCATGTTTGCGGTTGGCTGTATTCAGGCGCAGGCATGCCACACCAATCACTGCCCCGTCGGCGTCGCGACCCAAGATCCAACCCGGCAACGTGCGCTGGATGTCGGCCACAAAAGCCAACGCGTCGCACGATTTCACCGCAATACACTGAAAGCCCTTGCTGAAATGACCGGCGCTGCCGGGCTTGATAATCCCAGTGAATTCCTGCCCCGCCATTTGATGCTACGTCAGGGCGATAACAGCATGGTGCAGGGGGACGAGGTCTATGGCTACCTGCCCGAAGGGTATCTGCTGGATGACAAGGCACCGGATTTCAGGGGCAACAAAACACGTTGGGACCGCGCACAGGCCTCTAGTTTCGCGCCCTTCGATTGATGCAGGCTGCGGAATTTTTCAAAAATTCCGGCCCGTTTTCTTTGAAAGAAAACGCCGCCCAAACACAAAAGGCGCGCAGGTTTCCCCGCGCGCCTTTTTCAATTTGATAGGTCTGGGGCTTATTCAGCCATCGCCGCCTGAACAGCCGCTTCGAAAATGTTCAGGCCTTCTTCTACGATTTCGTCCGATGCGGTCAGCGGCACCATCACGCGGATCGCGTTGCCATGCATCCCGCAGCTTAGCAGCAGCAAGCCGCGCTTAAGGGCATGAGCGATAACACGTTTGGTGAAATCACCATCCGGTGTCGCTGTGTCAAAATCTGTTACGAATTCAACCGCGATCATCGCGCCCAAACCGCGAATGTCCCACATCCGGAAGGGTGCCGAACGTGCGCCGATCTCGGCAAAGCGTGCCTTGATATGTTCACCCATGGAGGTGGAACGCGCCAGCAGGCCTTCTTCCTCGATGGCGGCGATGGCGGCCAAGGACGCAGCGCAAGCAACAGGGTTACCGCCATACGTGCCACCCAAACCGCCCGGTGCCATGGCATCCATCACGTCCGCGCGACCAATCACACCAGCCAACGGATATCCGCCCGCCATGGATTTCGCGACCGTGATCAGGTCTGGCACAACGCCGGAATGTTCAATCGCAAACCATGTTCCTGTGCGACCAAAACCGGCCTGCACTTCATCCGCGATTAGCAAAATACCGTGTTCGTCGCAGATGTCGCGCAGCTGCTGCATCATGTCGAAGGGAACGGGCGTATAACCACCTTCGCCCAGAACCGGTTCGATGATGATCGCAGCGACGCGTTCGGGCTGCGCATCTGTCAGGAACAGGTTCTTCAGGCCGGTAATTGCGTCCTGAACGGTGATGCCATCACGCTGCGACGGGAAAGGCGCGCGGAAGATGTCGGATGGGAAGGGGCCCACGTCTTTTTTGTAGGGGGACACCTTGCCGGTCATGCCCAGCGTCAGCAATGTGCGGCCGTGGTACCCGCCGGTAAAGGCGATCACACCCGGACGACCGGTTGCGGCGCGCGCGATTTTAACCGCGTTTTCAACAGCTTCTGCACCTGTAGTGACCAACAGCGTCTTTTTAGGGTGATCTCCGGGGGCCAGCGCGTTCAGCTTCTCGGCCAGCTCGATATAGGGGCCATAAGGCACAACCTGAAAGCTGGTGTGCGTATAGTGGTCTTCCTGCGCTTTCGCGGCCGCAACCACTTTCGCGTGGCGATGGCCCGTGTTCAGCACACCAATGCCGCCCACAAAATCAATGTAGCGATTGCCATCAACATCCCACAGCTCGGCGTTTTCCGCGTATTTGGCATAGATCGGTGCCGCAGATGCAACACCACGCGGCACCGCCTGCTCGCGGCGGGCGATCAGCTGTGCATTGGTGTCGATCGATACCTTCGTTTCCAGCATATCTGGAACCACCGTGCTTTTGGTCGATTTCTTTGCCGCGGCTTTGCGAGGCTTCTTTTTGACTGTGCTGGACATATTAAATTCCTTCTTTCGACGCGGGGGATACGTTTAAAATCCTATTATTGCGTTTAATTTAATTGTCAATCATGTTTCAATTCAAACAATAGCCTATCTCAAAGCCGCGCCAAAATTTGCCTGTGATCGCGCGGAGATACAGGCTAGAGATCAAAAAAGAAAATTCAGGGGCCAGACGTGAACATAGGTCAAAGGCTAAGAACGATTCGAGAAGAACGTGGGCTTTCACAGCGAGAACTTGCCGCTTTGGCAGGGCTCACAAACGGCACGATTTCACTGATCGAGAAGAACAAAACCAGCCCGTCGGTTGCGTCGCTGA
Organism: Sulfitobacter marinus; assembly: GCF_900116285.1. Lineage (GTDB taxonomy): Bacteria > Pseudomonadota > Alphaproteobacteria > Rhodobacterales > Rhodobacteraceae > Sulfitobacter > Sulfitobacter marinus. The sequence goes on from NZ_FPAJ01000003.1 coordinate 100,741, forward strand.
AAAGCTTGCTGGATGCGATCCCGATCAGCATGGCCGAGTTCTTTGCCACCTTGGAAGATCAAGAAAGCCCCAAGGTTTTCTACCGCAAGCATGAATTTACCGAAGTGTCCCCGTCGAGCGAAGAGCAGGTTTCCCTGCGCCAGCTTGGCAACGCAGAACAGCACACCCTGCAAGTTTTGTATGAGACATATCAGCCCGGCGCGGATACCGGACCTGAATGGATCGTTCACGAGGGCGAAGAAGCAGGGATCGTCATTTCCGGGGAAGTCGAAGTGACCGTCGACGGTATAGCCGAGGTGCTGGCAGCGGGCGACGGCTATCTATTTGACAGCCGCCTGCCGCACCGTTTCAGAAACATCGGCAACACGGTCTGCGTGGTGTTCAGCGCCTGTACGCCGCCGAGCTTCTGATTTCTGATCGCACGGGTTTCTGATCGCGCGCGGGATCACATACCGGGTAAGTTGTTTTGATCGTCATCGTCAGATTGAAAATTTGACCACCGGTTTCGTTCCTCATCATCCCGTTTGCGCGTCGTCAAAGATACAATTGCGATGGCAGCTAGTGTCAGGATCATTAGCGATCCTACGAATAGATCTATCGTCACAGCTACCTCCTTTCAAAAATGTGTTTCGCTTTTCGGGGGGTCAACGGCCCCAAATGCGTAATGTTCCACAGCAGCGATCACGTTTCGACGCCGTTTTCGTGAAGTCGGTAAAAGAGCAACGCTGGAATTTGGCTATATAGATGCCGCGATTGACGCCCGGCGGCCCCAAATATCCACCATTCTACCGCGCATGACGTTAAGGATTGCTGAACATGCAACCGGCCCACGCCCTGCGGATCGTTAGTAGTCGTAGACGATCTTTGATTTCAGGGGCACGGGGAATTCAACCGACAGGGTATAGCTGTTCGGTTCTTCGTTGATTTTGAACTGGCCATTCAGCTGTCGCGAGAACGCATTGATCAACCGCGATCCCAAACCAGTGCCTTTTTCAACGTCCCCGTGACCGGTAGAGTTGCTGACCGTCAGCAACGCCATTTCGGGGCCTGTGTATTTCAAGGTCACTTCAATCCGGCCTTTGTCCGCCTGGCCAACTGCGACGTATTTCAGCGCGTTTGTGACCGCTTCGGACACCAGCAATGTCAGCGGGGCCGCGTCGTCAGGGTCCAGCTGGATCGCCTCGTATTTCTGCGTAACCGTGATCCCCGAACCGCTTGGAAGCCCGACGCTCAGCAATTGATTTACGATCTCGTGCATCAAGACGCCACCATCAACGCGGGTCAGGTTATCGTTTTGGTACAGGCTTTTATGCACAGTCGCGAGGCTTAGAATGCGGTCTTGAAGGCGCTGCAAAACACGCTTTGCGTCCGGCGTGCTGGCCTGTCGGATCTGCATGTTCATAATCGACGAAATCAGCTGAAGGTTATTTTTAACCCGGTGATGTACTTCTTTCAGAAGAATGTTCTTTTGACGCAGGTTGTCTTCCAGCTTGGCCTCGTCCCGAAGGATGGATTCAGCCATGCCCACAAATGCTTCTTCCATATTCACGATTTCGGTCGGAACAACCCCGCTAAGCGTGGTGCGCGGCAAGGTTCTGTTCAACGCAAAATGGCGCATCTGGCGGCCCAGTTTGCGGATGTGTTTGATCGCCAGTCGGTTCAGCGCCCAAAATGCCACGATCAGGCTAGCGATCCACATGATCACCGGCAGCACAAGGTTCAGCCGTGTCGACGCCCCAGCCGTAAGAAGCGGGGAATTTTCGGGCCAGACGCTCATCGCGTAAACAACGCCCGGAACGATTGGTAAGATCGCATAAAGCCGGTCATCACCCTGAAGGTTCTTAGCACGGATCACACCACCCGATTGGCCAGCATACCATTTCAGCTCTTGCACAGCGGGCATTTCTTGGCTTGCCCGGTCACGATCGTTTTCAGTTGTCAGAATGTCCCCTTCGGCGTTGAAGGTCACCATCGCTGTCGGCCGCACCTCAAGGTCAAGCTCCACAGCCTCACGGAAAACACGCTCGGGGATCGACATATTCACAAAGCCCAGCAATTCACCATCGACCCTAAGTGGCACACTGACGATCAGCACCACCTCCTTGCTGATGCTGGGGCGCAGCGAAATATTCGCAGTACGCTTTTTGCTCTGCATCAGTTTTTTGTAGATAGGGTTTTCGCTCATGTCTGTGGCGATACCGTTCGACACACATTCCATCTGCCCATCAACCCTGACAAAGCTGACAAGAGTATAAAGGTTTGACGACTTTTGGTATTCACGTAAGAACGCGCTGCACGAGAAACTATCGGCCTTGATCAGGTTCACCACCGACGCCAGCGCATCCGCCCCGCCGAACGCCTCTTGGATAAGACCGCTTTCGCTTGAAGATGCCTGTTCCGTAATCGCAAGCAATGAAAGCTCGGCGTTCATGATGTTTTGCTCGGCAATCTCGCGGGTTTGCACGACCGAGATCAACCCGATCGGCAACAACGCGAGCGACAAAAACAGCAATACCCGAAAGGTAAGGCCCCGAAAAATATCAGTGCCAGGAAAGCCCGACGTCATCGTTAAAAGGACGACACTTTTGACGACGAAATAACTGACATTGTCGCATCATCTGTCATCTCAAGGCTTTCGTCATCCCGCAGACCCATAAGTTCGGCGATACGAGCCCGCGCACGGTTGGTCCGGCTTTTGATTGTGCCTACGGCAACACCGCACATTTCTGCGGCCTCTTCATAGGAAAACCCGGACGCCCCAACCAAAAGCAATGCCTCGCGTTGTTCATCTTTCAATTCGCCCAGCGCTTTGCGGAAATCTGTCATTTGCATATGGCCGTCATGTGCAGGTTTTTCAGCCAGGCTTTCGGTGAACACACCATCCACATCAGCAACTTCGCGGTTCGACTTGCGACGCGACGAATAATATGTGTTGCGCAAAATCGTGAACAGCCACGCCCGCATGTTTGTGCCAACTTCGAATTTATCGATATTCGTCCAAGCTTTGACCACGGTATCCTGGACCATGTCATCCGCGATGGCACCGTTTCGGGTCAAACTGATGGCAAATGCGCGCATGGCCGGCAAATGCTCGACCAGTTCATCGCGCGGGTCTGAGCCACTCATTCGGATTTCCCGCCGCTTTTCTCTTGCTCTTTGAGTTTGTTTAGCAAGTCTTTGAATTTGTCAGGGATCCCTTCGTCCATCGTCTCTTCGTAAACGCGCCGAAGGTTTTCGTCGATGAAACGTTCTTTTTCTTCGTTATTGCCCAACTGCATCGACATTTTTCCTGACTTTGACATATATTTCTGCACACCGTGTGGAACTAAACACTCATCTGCGGGGTTTGGTTCCATAATTATTTTAAAAGGACAACGATAAATGACGGACGCCACAGAAAACACGAGTGTCAGCGATGCGTTGGGTCAATGCCTTCCATACCTACGTCGTTATGCACGCGCACTCACGGGCAGTCAAACCAGCGGCGACGCATTTGCTGCGGCAGCGCTCGAGGCCATTCTGGTAGATCGGTCGATGTTGGACGGGATGGACGTTCGGACAGGGATTTTCAAAGTGCTGTATGGCATCTGGTCCAGCGCGGGTGCCCCGATCGAAGAAGGTGAAACCGGCCCGCGGGCACGGGCGCAAAAACATCTGGCAAAACTGACCAACCACAGCCGCGAAGCTTTGCTGCTGCATACCATCGAAGGTTTCTCTTTTGGCGAAGTCGGTGAGATCATCAACGTGGACGAACAAGAGGCCAGCCAGTTGGTTCAAATTGCCCGCCGTGAAATGGCCGATAGCGTCATGGGTTCCGTCATGATCATCGAAGACGAGGCGATCATTGCGATGGACATCGAATCCATTGTTGCCGACATGGGCCACCGCGTGACCGGCATCGCCCGCACCCGTGACGAAGCAATCAAATTGGGCAAAGCGGATGTACCCGACCTGATCCTTGCCGATATCCAGCTTGCGGATAATTCCTCGGGGATCGATGCGGTTAACGACCTGCTGGCGGATCTGGGCCACCGCCCGGTTATCTTTATTACCGCCTTCCCTGAACGTTTGCTGACAGGCGACAAACCAGAACCCGCATTCCTGATCTCCAAACCTTATAGCGTTGATCAAGTGGTGTCGGCTGTGTCGCAGGCCATGTTCTTTTCGTCGACGGAAACGCTGAACTCCTGATCCTTTTGTCAGGACCGGATTTAAAAGGCCGCGCGTCATCTGCGCGGCCTTTACTGGATGTGTAGAAAAGCGACGATTAACCCGAACGCAATATGGTCTTGGATAGACGAATGCCCCCGCAGAAATTTGCGGGGGCATCTTTATCATGCCGGATGTCGCCTACGTGGGACTTTGTAGCCATTGGTCTTGAGGCTACGAAGGTCCGCTACAGGTTTCATCTCAACGCCGTCATTTCATGCCAACGTGTCGCCCGGTCCAGCTATCAACCGACGCAACATTGAGGCGAACTGCTCCATCTCTTCATCTTCGCAACGGTCGTCAAACAGATAACCTGCCCGTTTCGAAAATGTGGAAAGAGCTTCAGACAGTTTTGCGCGCCCAGCATTTGTTGCCACGACGAAGACCAGCCGCGCGTCTCGGTCATCAACTTCACGGTCAATGAGGCCGATTTTTTCCATTGGCGCGGCCATTCGCGTGATCGTTGACGCGCTGACATGCATCCGTCTCGCTAAATCAACTCGGGGCAGTCTGTTGGCTGCCGAGCGCTCAAGATGAAGCAGTAGAAGAAACTCGTTTACGGATATTCCGTGAACAGCCGAAAATTCGCCACTCAGCCCGGCGCGGAAGTCATCAGCGACCTGGAGCAGGCGCAGCGCATTGGTTGTATATAAATCGGTCATATGGCATATCTATCGCGAGTCGCTTGCATATGCAATCATATAGCAAGAATAGCTTCAACTTGTTCACACCGAAGGAAACACCCGCCATGGATTTCGAAACACCGTTCTCAATCGCCGGTATCGTCGCAATGATCGGCTGGCTATGCTTGCTTTTCTCGCCGCTCATCCCGAAATGGGCGGACTGGATTGCAGGAATGGTCCTGCCAATTATTCTATGCTTGGGTTACGTCATTCTGCTCATCATACCGCCCTCTGACAGTGCCGGTGGTTTCGGAACACTTGCCGATGTGATGGTGCTGTTTTCATATGAACAAGCCGCACTTGCTGCTTGGGTTCACTTTCTCGCTTTTGATCTCTTCATCGGCGCATGGGTCTGCCGGACCGCGCGTGCGGAAGGCGTGAGCTTCTGGTTCACTGCTCCATGCCTGCCCGTGGTCTTTCTTTTTGGGCCTGCGGGGCTCCTAGCGTTTCAGGTTATCCGCGCCGTTCGCAATAAAACCATTCGGGCGTCAATATCCGCGTAAGCCGCCATTCGTGCAGACCGCAGCATCCGTGACTTTGGCCTCAAACCGGACCTTCGCCCTTTTGATGATCGTTCCCGAATTGGTCATGCTCGTCACCACATCTGGAAAGGGGCTTGTGCATCTAGGAGGGCCTTTTTGCATTTGGGACAGCAGAACAGGGTCATTCGGTCAGCACATGCAAAACCCCTTGTCACAGGTTTTGCAGGCGGCATAAAGGACGCCATGAGCACCTGTGCGATCACGATGGTTTATAAGGATTACTGGGCGCTGTCCCAATGGTACACCCATTACGGTCGCTTACTGGGGTACGAACATCTTTATATCGTCGCCCACGGTCAAGACCCGATGATTGCCAACCTATGCCCCCGCGCAAACGTCACCACAATTCCCCGCGACAACCTGGAAGAGTTCGACCGCAAGCGGGGCAGATATCTCAATAGTTTCGCGGATGATTTGGGGCAGACCTATGACTGGATGATCCGAACCGATGCCGACGAATTGATCTGCTTTGATCCGTCGCTTTATGCGTCGTTCGATGACGTCTTTGACAGATCGCAGTCGGATGCGGTTTTCGCCTTGGGTCTTAACGTTGCCGAAACGATAAACGACCGGGTGTTGGCGGGCAGCCAGATGGCCCTCGGCCACCGATCGACGGCGGTTTTCAGCGGGCATTACAGCAAAGCTTGGGCCACCAAACGCGGCACCGCCCTGTGGCGGCACGGTATCAAGGTCGCGCCGAGCAAGCTGGCCTCGGCCCCGTTTGACCTGCCACAAGGGGTGTATTTGGCCCACCTAAAATACGCCAACGTCAAGGCGCTTGAGCTGGCCAACCAGCACCGCATCGGGGTTGGCAACACCGCCGGAAAAGGGCTGCCCGGTGCCGCATGGAAAGAAGCCGATAAAACTGCCGATCGATTTTATCTGCATCTGGTCCGCTTTGAGGACAAAGACTGGGCCAGCGCCCGGGATGAGGCCTATAGCGCCATCACATCAGAGCCTTTCCGCGACGCAAAAGGAAATGTGCTCAGAAGCCTTTCCATCGTATTCAAGAACCGCGTCACATTGCCAAGTTGGTTCAAAACACGGTTTGGTGCCGATCAGGAAACAGCCCGCAAGCCGGGCTGATCGAGGCTGCACGCGTCGGTCCGCCGCATTACCTTCGGACAGCTGGCCAAGTATGATATGCTGGAACTGAATCATTCCCCAAGCGTTTGTAAGGCAAGATAATCAGTTCATTAAGGAGACAAACAATGGTTAAGGAAATGACAAAAGACGCGGCAGCAAAAGACGTGAAAGCGGCCAAGGATGTCACCGTAGAGGATCTTTCCCTGCAGATCTCAATTCTCAAGGACGACATCGCAGCCCTGACAAACTCTGTCAGCACATATGGCAAAACCGCCACCCGTGACGCCGCGAACCAAGCCAAAACAGCAGCACATGACTATGCCGATCTTGGCAAAGCAAAAGCTGCCGAGGCACAGCAAAACGCCGAAGATTTCATCCGCACGCAACCGGCCACCGCGATGGGTATCGCAGCGGGCGTCGGGTTCCTGATCGGACTGATCGCGGCGCGTCGGTAATGCTGAATATTTTATTAGATAGGGTTGCCTTGCGCGCGACCGAAACCGCCCAGACCGCAGCGATCGGTCTGGGTGCCGGCATCTGCCTGATGGTCGGATCCGTATTTCTTGCTGTCGCGGCATGGCTGTTTTTACTGACACTCACCACCGCGCTGACGGCCTGCCTGATCATGGGCGGCCTGTTCTTTGGCATCGGTCTAGTGATGATCGCCGCAATGGGCATCCGGTCGCGTCATCTGCAACGCAAAAGAGCCGCCGAAATGCTGCGCCTAGAAGCCGAACGCAGAGCAATGGGCGCAACTGGGATCGAAGGAATTATCGGCATTGTTGTTGCGCTGATCAACGGCTTTAACGCGGGTAGGAATACCAAAATCTGATCTACGGGATCAACACCCCGTCCGGTTCACGGGCGGGAGGCAGCCTATATGGGCTTTGTCCTATCCGTATTCACGAAATCATCTGCAACCACTGCGCCGCGTTCCCCAACGGGGCGCGGCGGGCCTACGGTCGTATCATGATGTATGCGCAATTCGACCTGCGCATTCCATGACGCGCCCATCAGTACCAGAAAGCTACTGATCCACAACCAAACCAACATCGCTACCACCGCACCGATGGACCCGTAGACCTGATTGTAGTTTCCGAAATTGGCAACGTAATAGCTGAACAGATATGACACGATTGCCCAGGACATGACCGCAAAGACGGCACCAACTGTCAGCCAACGCGCCCGTGCGCCGCGCCGGTTCGGGCCAAAGCGGTATAAAACACCGATCCCCACCAGCAACACTGAGATCGCGATGCTCCAACGGATCAAATCCGCGACGATGACATCGGACCTGCCCAGCGGGATAAACGACAAAACGATGGGCGCGACAACAACGGTCAGCAATGCGATGATCCCGACCGTTACCAACCCAAGGGTTAACGCCAAAGCCCGCAGATAATGCCGCGCAAAGTTCCGATTTCGCTCGTGGTAGACACTGTTCAAGCCGATCATCATTGCGCCGACCCCGGCCCGCGCCGACCAAAGCGCAACAAGAACCGAGACCGCCCCCGCCCAGCCCAACGTCTCCGAACTGGTGGTCACCAGCGACACGATCTGTTTGTTCATGATGGTATAGACATCGTTGGGCAGCAGGCCGCGCATCTCTTCCAGTTGGGCGATCACCACGACCGGATCAGAGATCAGGCTTAGCAGCGTCACCAACGCAGCCAGCGCCGGAAACAGCGACAACATCCCGTAAAAGGCCACCCCGGCCGCCACCATTGCGATATTCAACTCGCTGATATCAGCGATGGTTGCCTTGAAAGCCGCCCAGTAAATCCTGACTCTATGCACCGACACAAATCCCAACAACTGCAGCTTTTATGACGGGCCACCGGTTGCCGATCAAGAGGCGGCCGCGCCTGACACTGCTTATTCCTCTTCTTCGACCTCGTCGCGCACCTGCCCCCACGCCACGAGGGTAAAGATGATCGTACCCCCGACGATATTGCCAGCAAGTACCGGAATAAAGAAACCAAACAGCGCGCCGCCAAGGCCCAACTGACCATCCAATATCATCACGGCCATCTCGACCGATCCCGCGACAATATGGGCAAAATCCCCCGCTGCGATCAGCCATGTAAAGATCAGGATCAAAAAGAACGACGATTCATCGGCTTGCGGCAGCATCCACACAATCAACGCCACAATGACCCCAGCCGGAATGGCACGCCAGAACCCCTCAAACGCACCCATATGCGTTGCATGGTGCGACAACTCCAGAACCGCCGGAATGATGTCAGACGACAATGCGGGCGTCCAGATAAACAGCGCCGCCGCGGCAAAAGCCCCAACCACATTTGCGCTTAGAACGATGCCCCACAGCCGCAGCATACACATCACTGAATGCCAGGTTTTGGCGCGCATGACCGGCAAAACAGTGGTGATTGTATTTTCGGTAAATAGTTGCATCCGGCCCATGATCACAGCCAGAAAGCCCAGTGAATAGCCCAGATTCTCGATCAAGAACCGATGGGGTGTATCGGGTAGATAGGTCCTCAGGACCGCCTCGCCCAGAACAGACAGGCTGATCATGATGCCCGCTGCAATACCCGACCATATCAATGACCGCTTTGTGCGCTTCAGCTCTTCTTCGCCCTCACGACGGATCACCTCATAGATCAACTTTGGCGACAGGGATGTCGCCTGCGAGACGGAACGTTCTTCGTCCTCCGTCTCTTGGCGTTTTTTTCGGGACACACTGCGTTGAATCAAAGGGGCCATTTGGCTGCTCCCGCAAATAGGTTACATTCCGCGCCCGGTCGCGCGCAGATGCATATGACCAAAGCAGTTAATTGTGGTTGTGATTTGGGGTTAATCTAGCGCAGAAATCACACAATCACATAAGCTAACGCAGGCAGGGCCTAAAATGTTCACCGAAAATTCCGAACTCACACAGGCAATCCGCGCCAAATTCGCCCATGTCGACAGCTGCCCCTTCCAAGGGCCACGCATTTTCTTTGAAAACGCAGGTGGTGCGTTGACCTTGAACACGGTCGTTGAAACCTCGGCGCTCTTTGCGGCGATCCCCGATAATCAGGGCCGCGACAACCCTGCTTCCCATGCGCTTGTGTCAAAAATCAAACAGGCCAAGGCCGATATGGCAGTGTTCTTTAATGCGCCCGGCGGCCAGTTTTTCGTCGGCGAAAGCGGGACCGAGCTGACATTCCGTCTGATCCGCACCGCGGCCATGGGCACCCCCGATGGTGCGGTGATCGGCTCTAGTGTTGAACATCCTGCCTCGCGCAGTGCTGCGCAACATTGGGCCGCGATGGCTGGCAAACCCTATATCAACGTCCCCCATGATGATGCGACAGGGCAGGTCACGCCCGCCGCCTATGCCGCGCTGATGACACCAGAGGTCAGGGTCGCCACAATCCTGCATACTTCGCCCGTCACCGGCATCGCCAATGATGTCGCCGGTATCACTGCCGCCATCCGCGCGGTTGCGCCCGATGCGTATGTCTTTGTCGATGGCATTCAACACGCCAGCCACGGGCGCATCGACATCGCCAGCTATAACATCGACGGCTATGTGATCTCGCCCTATAAATTGTTCTCGCGCCACGGCTATGGCATTGCTTGGGCGTCTGGTCGCCTTAGCGCGTTGCCCATCGAAACGCTAAAGGGCGGTCCGGCAGGCAACTGGGAAATGGGCACCCGTGATACCGGCTCCTATGCCACGTTCAGCGATGTGGTGCGCTATTTCGAATGGCTGGGACAACAGGTATCGGATGAAACCGCCCCCCGCGCCCGAATCGAAGCCGCCGGTGCCGCGATCCACGGCCATGAAAAACAACTCACCGATGCCATGCTGTTCGGCACGGGCAACCTCGCCGGTCTGGCCGATCTGCCGGATGTCACAATCTTGGGCGGTGCCGACAACCCCGACCGCGAAGGGTTGGTGTGCTTTGCCCTCAAATCCGTTCCCGCCGCCAAAATCGTCGAACAGCTCAACGCACAAGGCATCCGCACCCACCTGCGCAAGGCCGATCATTACTCGGGCAACATTCTCACCCCGCTTGGCCTAGACGCTGCCGTGCGCGTGTCGCTGTGCCACTATAATACAATGGACGAAGTCCGCACATTCCTCACTGCAATCAAGGACATCGCTGAATAATCGCGCCGGGTATGTTTCATTTTGCAAAATAAACTCAAATCCGACGGTCCATTCCTAGACACCGCTTGCCATATGGGCGCGCCCGTTCAAACATGCGCCCATGACAAACACAGTTTCCGCAGCAATCATCGCCAAGCGCGATGACCTCATCGCCCTCACTCAGGATCTAATTCGCATTCCGACGCTTAACCCGCCGGGCCGCGACTACCGATTGATTTGCGAATACCTTGACCAACGCCTGAAAAAGCACGGGTTCGAGACACAGCTGATCCGCGCCCATGGCACTCCCGGTGACAGCACGAAATACCCCCGTTGGAACATCATCGCCCGCCGCGAAGGGACGCGCGCTGGCGAAACCGTGCATTTCAACAGCCACACCGACGTGGTCGAGGTCGGTGCCGGCTGGACCTTTGATCCCTTCGGTGCCGAAATCTCGGATGGCAAGATTTACGGGCGCGGCACCTGCGATATGAAGGGCGGGCTGGCCGCGTCCATCATCGCCGCCGAGGCGTTTATCGAAACGCATCCCGACTTTGCTGGCGCAATCGAAATTTCTGGCACAGCAGACGAGGAATCCGGCGGCTACGGCGGTGTGGCCTATCTGGCGGAACAAGGGTTCTTTAACCCCGAACGGGTCCAGCATGTGATCATTCCAGAACCCCTGCAAAAAGACCGCATTTGTCTGGGTCACCGTGGCGGCTGGTGGGCCGAGATTGAAACCAAAGGCGAGATTGCCCACGGGTCCATGCCATTCCTTGGCGATTGCGCGGTGCGGCACATGGGGGCCGTCCTGACCGAGTTCGAAAACAAGCTGTTCCCCGCCATGGCCGCGCGACACACGGATATGCCCGTCGTACCCGAAGGGGCGCGCAGTTCGACCATGAACATCAATTCGATCCATGGCGGTCAAAAGGAAAACGATGATGATTTCGACGGTCTGCCCGCCCATTGTGTGCCCGACAGTTGCCGGATCACCATCGACCGACGATTCCTGCTCGAAGAGCCGCTTGACCAAGTGCGCGGCGAAGTGCGCGCATTGCTCGAAGGGTTGAAGGAAACACGGGTTGATTTCGACTATGAGCTGACCGAGCTAAATTCGGTTCTGCCCTCAATGACCGACCGTGACGCGCCCGTGGTTCAGACCGTGGCCAATGCGATCCAAGACATCATGGGCAAAGCCCCTGAATATGTCGCTTCGCCCGGGTCATATGACCAGAAGCACATCGACCGGATCGGCAAGCTCAAGAACTGCATCGCCTATGGCCCCGGCCTATTGGAACTGGCGCATAAGCCGGATGAATATATCGGCATCGATGACATGGTCGACAGCGCCTGCGTGATGGGTGCGGCCTTGGAAACGCTGCTTTTACCGAAAGACTAGGTTCTAATCCGCAGGAAATGCATCAGACGCTGCGATGGCCAACCCGTCAACGATGGCGGTCATCGCGGCACCCCGATGCAGTTCCGCCTGAGGAAAGGCGCGGCGCATCGCCATGTCGATCACGCCCATCAGGCTTGATCCACCCACGAAAATCAGTTTGTTCACATCCGCAGGCATCAGATCCGCCTGCGCCACAAGATCGGTCGCCACCTGCGCGATGCTATTGGCCATTTCATTCAAGGTCGCAGCCATCATCGCGGCGGGCAGTGGCACACGCAAACCACGTTCAAGGATATCCAGCTTGATCTCGGGCGGGGCCGTCGCGCCCGTATCATTCGCTGCGATTTTGCCCGCTTCAACGGCAAAGGCAATGTCGTGGCCCAGCTCATCCTCAAGCACCTTGACCAGACGGTTCAACAGATCAGGTTCAACCGCATATTTCGCCAGATCATCCACCGCACGCCGTTGTTCACGGGTATAAAGGAACGGGATTTTTTGCCATGTCGCCAGATCAGTGAAAACAGCATGGGGGGCGGCATGGGTTTCACTGCCAAACACATGTTTGATCTGACTGCCCATGCCAAGATGCGGCATGACGTGATGCAGGCTTAGCTCGCGGTCGAAATCGGTACCGCCCAAGCGCAAGCCCTTGCTTGCCAAAATATCAATGCCCGCGTCGCCCTGCTGACGGAAAAGCGTAAAATCCGACGTACCACCGCCGATATCCACGATTAGCCCCAGATCACCCGGCGCTAGCACCGCGCGATTGGCCAGCGCGGCGGCCTCGGGTTCGGGCATGAAACGCACATCTTTGAACCCGGCCAGATGGTAGCATTCGGTCAGATCGGTCAGCGCTTGGGCATTTCGTGCGGCATCGGCGCTGTGAAACATCACCGGTCGGCCCGACAGCGCACGGTCGAATGTCTGCCCGGTGGCGGTCTCGGCGCGGTTCTTCAGCTCGGCCAGAAAGCTCGCAACGATGGCGATGAAATCCATTCGCTTGCCCAGCAACATCCGGCTTTCGCGCATCAGTGATGTCCCAAGAAGGCTTTTGAGCGCTCGCATATACCGCCCCTCATCCCCGCCGATCAGCGACCTTTGGGCACCGCGGCCATAGATGATCCGTTTTTCTTCGGCGTCGAAAAACAGCGCGGTGGGAAGGGTGTTTTCGCCTGCCTCGACGTCAATAAGGTGGGGCACGCCATTAATGGCATATCCGACCGCCGAATTGGACGTGCCGAAATCGATGCCCAAAGTGGAAGAAACCCCAGCCATAATACACCCCTGCCAGACAAAACGAAGCTGGCGCATAAACCGGCAGAACAGGCGGCACAATACAAATCTGTAACGGGCAATGCAGTGCTGGCCAAACCGTATCGAACTGCGTAGTCTCCCCCCCAGAAAGTTAACAGGAGACACCGATGTTCCATCTTCGCTCACTTATTCTTGGCACCTGTGCTGCCGCGCTGATGGCCGGCGGTGCCGTTGCAAAAGGCGAAATTACCGTCGCGATGCAGCTAGAGCCGCCGCATCTTGACCCCACCAGCGCCGCTGCTGGTGCAATCGATTCAGTTCTGTATTCGAATGTATTCGAAGGGCTGACACGCTTTATGGGGGACGGTTCGGTTGTTCCGGGTCTCGCTAAATCTTGGGAAATCTCAGAAGACGGGCTGACCTATACGTTCCGTTTGCAGGAGAACGTGACCTTTCACGATGGCACCACAATGGACGCCAATGATGTGAAATTCAGCCTTGACCGCATCAACGCCGAAGACAGCGCCAACGCACAAAAGGCCCTGTTCAGCGCCATATCCGAAGTGAACGTAATTGATCCTTCGACTGTTGAAATCAAGCTAAGCGCGCCAAACGGCAATATGCTGTTTAACCTTGCCTGGGGTGATGCTGTGATCGTGGCACCGGAAAGCATCGATAACATCAAACAGCTGCCCATCGGCACTGGCGCGTTCAAGTTCACCAGCTGGACCCAAGGCGACAATCTCAAGATTGAAAAGAACCCTAATTATTGGGGTGCGCCTGCCGCGCTGGACGTGGCAACGTTCAAGTTCATCTCGGATCCGACTGCCGCTTTCGCGTCGGTGATGGCCGAAGATGTCGATGTGTTCACCGGTTTCCCCGCGCCCGAAAACCTTCCCCAGTTCGAGGCTGACCCACGCTTTCAGGTGTTGGTCGGATCGACCGAAGGCGAAACCATTCTGGCGATGAACAACAAGCAAGCGCCGTTCGACAACGTCAAAGTCCGCGAAGCGGTTGCCCACGCGATCAACCGCCAAGCCATCATTGACGGCGCGATGTTCGGATATGGCACGCCCATCGGTACCCATTTCGCGCCACATAATCCGGCATATGTCGATGAAACCGGGATCAGCGCGTTTGACCCTGAAAAATCCAAGGCCCTGCTGGCCGAGGCTGGCTTCCCCGACGGGTTCGAGACAACGCTTGACCTGCCACCCCCATCCTATGCGCGCCGTGGTGGTGAAATCATCGCCGCACAGCTGGCCGCTGTCGGGATCAAGGCCAAGATCAACAACGTCGAATGGGCCCAATGGCTTGAGACTGTGTTCAAGGGCAAGAACTTTGGACTGACCATCGTTAGCCACACCGAACCCATGGACATCGGAATTTACGCCAACCCGGATTATTACTTCCAGTATGATAATCCTGATTTCCAAGCGTTGATGACCAAACTGAACGCAACGACTGACGAAGATATGCGCGCGCAAATGCTGGGCGAAGCGCAGCAAATCATCTCGCAGGATTATGTGAATGGATACCTGTTCCAGCTTGCTGCGTTGGGCGTCGCCAAGGCTGGCGTTCAAGGACTTTGGACAAATGCACCGACGCAAGCGGTAGATTTGACTGGCGTCAGCTGGGCTGACTAAAGCACCAAAACACTGAGCATTATGCTTTAAACGCCTCCGCTTTGCGGGGGCGTTTTTCATTTCAGGGCCCATTTTTAACAGGTACGAACTTCGTTGTTGACTTAGTTTGATCTCGAACTATTAATGTTCGATATCGAACAAATGGAGATTCTCAATGAAACGCAGACATTTTCTTAGCCTTATCGGAGGCGGCACAATTGTCGCCGTTTCGGCCGCAACCGGCGTGATCGCGACCCGTAAAACACAAACCGCGCTTCTTCCTTGGGACGCGGCGGGCACCCAGTATTCTGACCCTCGCAAACGTGCGTTGTCTTGGGCGATCTTGGCACCGAACCCGCATAACCGTCAGCCTTGGATGGTTGATCTTTCCGAACCGGATCAGGCGACCCTCTATGTTGATACCAACCGGATGTTGCCGCATACCGACCCGTTTAACCGGCAAATCACCATCGGGCTTGGGTGCTTTATCGAAATGGCGCGCTTGGCTGCCTCTCATGATGGTATTCGCATGACCGCGCAGCTGTTTCCCGACGGATCAGACGCCGCAGCGCTTGATGGCAGGCCCGTCGCCATCCTGAAATTTGAGGGCACCGCGCCAAAAGACCCGCTTTTCGCATATGCCTTGAACCGCCGCTCTCACAAAGTGCCGTTTGATACGTCAAAAGCCGTGCCACCGGTTGCCTTGCAAACCGTGCTAGACGCTGCTGTCCAAACCCAAGTCAATGGTAGCGTCCTGTCCCGACACGTCCAAGCGTTGCGCACATTGACCCACGAGGCATTGCGGATCGAGGTCGAAACCCCAAGAACCTATGTTGAAAGCGTCGATCTGTTCCGCATTGGTGCGAAAGCCGTGGACGCAAGCCCAGATGGCATTGATTTCACCGGACCTGTGTTCGAGCTTTTGGGCGCTGCCGGGATGATGGAACGCGAAGCGCTGTTGGATACATCCTCGGCCTCTTACAAAGAAGGGATGAAAGCGATCTTTGCTAACACCGACACCGCCATGGGCCATCTGTGGCAAGTGACCCCTGCGAATACCCGGCTCGACCAGATTACCGCCGGTCGTGATTGGCTGCGTATCAACCTCGCCGCGACCTCTCAGGGGTTGGCAATTCAACCGCTCAGTCAGGCGCTTCAGGAATATCCTGAAATGAAAGGCATCTATGATGACATTCATATGCAATTCGCGCCCGATGGCGGAACGGTTCAAATGCTTGCCAGAATAGGCTATGCAGCCTCTATTGCCCCAAGCCCGCGTTGGCCCCTAGAGGCAAAATTGATCTGAGGCCGCCTTTGAACGACCCACGTACAACACTTTTCCGCATATTCAACGAGATCGGAATTATCTCGCAATTGGGGACCGCTGTGCTTGCACGGCGGTTGCCCGACGGGTTGCATCCGTCTCAGTTCACTCTACTGGGAAATCTTGCCCGGCTTGGCGATGGGAAAACCCCCGCCGATCTGGCACGCGCCTTTCAAGTACCCAAACCATCGATGACAAACACCCTGATGCAGCTTGAAAAACGTGGGTTGATAGTGATGCGTATCCATCCCGATGATATGCGCAAAAAACAGATATTCCTGACCGACGCTGGCCGGAACTTGTACCTTCAGATCATTGGGGAAATGCAAGAACCCATCTCTCGGCTTGCCGATGATATCGAAGGGCTGGAGGATATTTTACCGGTACTTGAACAGCTGCGTCAGAAGATGGACAACAACCGCGATATGTAGGCCGGTCCCGATCGGCCCGATCCCGATATCTGTAAACCAAAACACGGCCTTTAAATGAAAAAACGGGCGCAACATTGCGCCCGTTGATACTCGTTACTCAGATACGCTTACTTGGTGCCAGAAAGGCCAGCTGCGGCTTCGCCAACAGTCGCGTCAAGGTTGATATCGCAAATGCGGTACAGCTGCTCTGTCGCGGTCACAACTTGGGCTTCTGCTGTCGCGTTCGATGCGGCGGTGTTGCCACCGGTCGCGGCAACTGCTTTGGCTTCGCCATCAAGCAACGAACCTTCTTCAGATACGCCATCCGTGGCTTGGCGTGCTGTTACATCGGTAGAGGAATCAGTCGCCTTGGCTGTGTCTTCCATGGACTCACCGTTATAGCCGTCATCCACCTCGGCGATTGCCATGGCGGCAACAGTTGCCTGATCGTCGGCAGACAGTTGGTTAAAGTCGGCGCATGTCATATTTGGATCGGCGTGAGCCGCTGCAAATGCTGGGGCGGACATGGTGCCCATCAGGGCGGCGATTGCGATTGTTTTAAATGTAGTCTTCATCGTTAAGCTCCTTATCACTCGTTTCTGCCGTCTCAACTCGACCATTTGGAGTATAGTTCCGAATTTTTCTACCTGATCTGATATCTCATTTTATTTCAGATAGTTAAAAGGCCACAAATCAACAGTGTTCAGCGCTTTCTTATCTGGACGCATCGAAAGTCCGCGCCTAACCTACGCACATGTTGCGCTATACAATCAAACGATTGATCTCTCTTTGCGTCAGCCTTGCTGTGGCGTCATTGGTCATTTTTACAGTGATCGAAATCGCGCCCGGGGATCCGGCATCGTTCATGCTGGGCATCAATGCACAGCCCGAAACCTTGGCCGCGCTGCGCACCGAACTGGGGCTCGATGCCTCCAAGGTCGAACGATACTTGTCTTGGGTTGGCGGGTTGCTGACCGGTGATTTTGGCACCTCCTATACTTACCGGACCCCCGTCGCCGATATGATCGCAGCGCGCTTGTGGGTGTCACTGCCACTGGCCCTTTATGCCTTGGCGCTATCCACATTGATCGCATTTCCCGCAGGCATCTACGCCGCATCCCGCCGGGGTCGCGCTGGCGATCTGGGCGTTATGGGGGCCACGCAACTGGGTGTTGCGGTTCCGAATTTCTGGTTTGCGATGATGCTGGTGCTGATCTTTTCAATCAACCTAAGGTGGTTTTCCGCTGGTGGATTTGTCGGGTGGGACAAAGGGCTTTGGGCCGGCCTGCACGCCCTGACCTTGCCCGCCATTGCGCTAGCACTGCCGCAAGCCGCCATTCTGGCGCGCGTCATGCGGTCTGCATTGCTGGATGTTCTGGGCGAAGATTACATGCGCACCGCCCGCGCCAAAGGCCTGACCGCGCGGCAGGCGCTATGGCGGCACGGTCTGCGCAATGCGCTAATCCCTGTGCTGACCATCATCGGGTTGCAGTTCTCGTTTCTGCTGGCCGGGGGTATCATCATCGAACAGGTGTTCTATCTGCCGGGCTTGGGACGGCTGGTGTTCCAATCCATTTCCGCACGCGATCTGATTGTCGTTGAATCAGTCGTAATGCTGTTGGTGTTTTCCGTAATCGTGGTGAATTTCTTGGTCGATCTGGCCTATGCTGCTGTCGATCCACGTCTGAGGTCACGCACATGAACCGCAATCTGATTATTGGCGCTGCCCTAACAGGGGTCTTCATTCTGGCCGCACTGGTGTCGTTTATCTGGACACCTTTTGATCACACCGCGATGGATATCCCCAACAAGCTACAGGGGATCGGCGGTGAACATATTTTGGGCACCGACCATTTTGGCCGCGACATTCTAAGCATGATCATGGTGGGCGCACGCACCTCTATCGCGGTGGCGCTGGTCGCTGTGGGGATTGGGATGGGGCTGGGTATTCCGCTGGGCCTATGGGCGGCCGCCCGGCGCGGATCATGGCTGGACGAGGTCATCATGCGCGGCAACGATCTGATCTTTGCCTTCCCCTCGCTCGTTATTGCCATTCTGATCACGGCGATCTTCGGGGCCAGCGCAATCAACGCCATCATCGCCATAGGCATTTTCAACATCCCCGTCTTTGCTCGCATCACCCGCGGTGCCGCGCTTAGCCTGTGGGAGCGTGAATTCATCCTTGCCGCCCGCGTTGCCGGAAAATCCGCCACGCGCATCTCGGTCGAACATATCCTGCCTAATGTGACCAATCTGCTGATCGTTCAGGGCACCATCCAGTTTAGCCTGGGTATTCTGGCCGAGGCTGGCCTGTCCTATGTCGGTCTGGGGGCGCAACCACCAACGCCATCTTGGGGCCGGATGCTGGCCGATGCGCAAACACTGGTATCAATCGCCCCGCATATGGCGCTGATCCCCGGTTTCGCGATTATCCTGACGGTTTTGGGGCTGAACCTGATGGGCGACGGGCTGCGCGATTACCTTGATCCCCGACTGCGGGTGACGCGCATATGACATTGCTCAGCATCACCAACCTGTCGATCGCCATTCACGCCTATCCGATCTTGCATGATGTAACGATCTGCGTGGATCCGGGGGAAATTGTCGCTGTGACGGGGGAAAGCGGGTCGGGCAAATCAATGACCGCCCTCGCCGCCATGCAATTGCTGCCCAAGGGCGCGCAAGCCACCGGCCATATCATGCTGGGCGATCAGGATCTGCTAAAACTGTCCGAACAGGATCTCTGCAACATCCGTGGCAACGACATCGGCATGGTGTTCCAAGAACCAATGACCGCGCTAAACCCCGTGCAGACCATCGGCGATCAGGTTGCCGAAACGATCCGCGTGCACGACCGGTCTGTATCGCGCAGGGACGCATTGGCCCGCGCCGCCGAAACCTTGGAACGTGTCGGCCTGCCACAGGCGAAATTCCCCCTCAGGCGCTATCCGCACGAACTGTCAGGCGGCCAACGCCAACGTGTCGTCATCGCGATGGCCATTGCCTTGCGCCCCCGGTTGCTGATTGCCGATGAACCCACAACCGCGCTGGATGTCACCACACAGGCGCAAATTCTTGACCTGCTGAAATCACTGGCCAAAGCGGATAATATGGGCCTGCTGATGATCTCCCATGATCTGGCCGTCGTGGCCGACATGGCCGACCGCATCATCGTCATGCGCAAGGGTGAAATCGTCGAACAAGGCGAGACCCAAACGCTGCTGCGCGAGATGCGCCACCCCTATACGCAAATGCTGTTTGCCGCCTCAAACCACAAGGTCGCATTGCCCGCTGCACCCGCACCCACACCGCTGCTTGATGTGCAAAATGTCAGCCGGGATTACCGCCTGCCGCGCACCACCGTTTTTGGCAGCCCCGGCACATTCCGCGCCGTGGATAACGTGTCCTTTACCCTCCAGCGCGGCGAACGTCTCGGCCTCGTCGGTGAATCCGGCTGCGGAAAATCGACCCTAACACGTGCCATATTGGGGTTAGAACAAGTCCAAGGCGGCACGATCACTCTGGACGGCAAACCCGTCTTCACCGGAAACAAACCCAACCTCGCCGTGCGCCGCAAGATGCAAGTGGTGTTCCAAGACCCCTTCGGCAGCTTCAACCCGCGCCACCGCGTCGACCGTCTGATTACCGAACCCTTTCACCTGCTGGCCGACCCGCCCAAAGGCACCGCCCGCGACGATGCCATCGCCGAGGCCCTGACCGCCGTTGGTCTGACCCCGGACGACGCGCAAAAATACATCCACGAATTTTCAGGCGGCCAACGTCAACGCATCGCCATCGCACGCGCGCTGATCATCCGCCCCGACCTGATCCTGTTTGACGAAGCCGTAAGCGCGCTTGATGTGTCGGTCCGCGCGCAAATCCTCGATCTGCTGGCCGATCTTTGCAAGGCTTACGACCTGACCTATCTGTTCATCTCGCATGATTTATCCGTCGTGCGCACCATTACCGACCGCGTGTTGGTCATGAAATCCGGGCAGATCATTGAGCAGGGCGACACCGAAACCGTGTTCGAAACCCCGCAACACCCCTATACGCAAGCGCTTCTTGCGGCGGCCCCTGTTCTGCCGGAATTGGGAGAAGTTGACCCATGACGCTCTCCATCGCGCCCGTGCCCGAAAAAGATCGCGCCGTACTGGATGATCTCGCCAGAGCATATTTCGCCGAAATTCTACCCGATGGGCCAAACTATTACCCTGCTGCGCTGAACCGTTACTGGGTTGAAAAGGGCCGGCATCCCTATGTGATTAATCTCGACGGCATGCCCATCGGCTTTGCCCTTGTCTGGAACCACCCCGATGGCACCCATGAGCTGGCCGAATTCACGATCCACCCCGATCATCGGCGGCAAGGGATCGGCACGCAGGCCGCGTATCTGGTGTTTAACGCGCTTGGCGGGGATTGGACGTTGGGCGTCGTCGAAAATTCGCCCGGCAGCATGGCGTTCTGGGAACAATGCTTGGCCGAGTGTGAAAACGCCTGCGAGATTACGACAGGCCCGCCCAAAACACCTCATCAAAGCGGCAGCTTCAATTTTAGGATTGAACGCCAATAGCTTGACCCGAAACGCCACGGGGTATGCACCCGCAACTTCTTCCTTACCCCACTTGGCGGGGGCCAAGAACCTGCGTAGCATGCAGCCGAAACCCGCCAAATAAAGGAGCCCAACATGCGACTGACAGGAAAAACCGCTATCGTGACCGGAGGTGCCTCTGGCTTTGGGGCGGGCATCGTGCGCCGTTTCCTCCAAGAAGGCGCGCGTGTCATGGTGGCCGATATCAACGGTAATGCCGCCCGGCAGTTTGCCACCGAAATGGGCGATCACGCCATTGCCCAACGGGTTGATGTCGGGGATGGCGCATCGGTCCAAGCGATGGCCAGTGCCGCGCTTGAGGCTTGGGGCCATATTGACATCCTGATCAACAACGCGGGCGTATCTCACATGCCTGCCCCGCTTGAAACAATCAGTGAAGAAGACTTTGACCGCGTCGCCTTGGTGAATATGAAATCAGTCTACCTCACCGCCCGCAGCATTGTGCCGCATATGAAACAGCGGCAATCCGGCGCGATCCTGAATGTGGCGTCCACCGCTGGCGTGTCGCCACGGCCCAACCTCAACTGGTATAATGCGTCAAAGGGCTGGATGATCACCGCGACCAAAACGATGGCCGTTGAACTCGCCCCCCAAGGCATCCGCGTCAATGCGATCAATCCGGTCGCAGGCGAAACGCCCCTATTGAAAACCTTCATGGGCGAAGACACCCCCGAAATGCGCGCCAAATTCCTGTCCACCATCCCGTTGGGCCGTTTCAGCCAACCCGAAGACATGGGCAACGCGGCGCTCTTTCTGTGTTCGGACGAGGCAAGCATGATCACCGGCGTCGCAATGGAAGTCGACGGCGGCCGTTGTATCTAGAGGTCTTTCATTTTGCCAAATAAACTCCCCGCGGAGCGTCCCATCCTCTCAACAGGCAGATACTTATGAAAACCGGGCCCAAAAACCTGATTACCGACGTCGCTGGCCTTTATGTTGGTAACGCCCAAGATGATGCCCTCAAATCCGGCACCACCGTTCTGCTGGGCGACAATCCCTTTACCGCCTCCGTGCATGTGATGGGCGGCGCGCCTGGCACCCGCGAGACTGACCTTTTGGCCCCTGATAAATCGGTCGCGGCCGTGGATGCCTTGGTATTGTCCGGCGGGTCTGCCTACGGTCTGGATGCCTGTTCCGGCGTGGTTGACGGGCTGCGCGCTGCGGGTCGCGGGTTTCAGGTAGGGCCTGCCACAATCCCCTTGGTGCCCGGCGCGATCCTGTTTGATCTGCTGAATGGCGGCGAAAAAGACTGGACCGAAAACCCTTACAGGTCACTTGGCCGGGCAGCACTCGATGCAGCCAGCCACAGTTTCGAACTTGGCACCGTGGGCGCAGGCACCGGCGCGCTTAGCGCGATGGTCAAGGGTGGGCTTGGTTCCGCATCCCTGCAG
This sequence comes from Sulfitobacter marinus, assembly GCF_900116285.1. Lineage (GTDB taxonomy): Bacteria > Pseudomonadota > Alphaproteobacteria > Rhodobacterales > Rhodobacteraceae > Sulfitobacter > Sulfitobacter marinus. Next base: position 123,381 of record NZ_FPAJ01000003.1, read on the forward strand.
CTCCCCGATGGGACGATGGTGGGTGCCTTGGTCGCGGCGAACCCTGTGGGGGCCGTAACGACCCCCGGTGATCGTCATTTCTATGCCGCGCCCTTTGAGATGAACGGAGAATTCGGCGGGTTAGGGCCTGATGCAAGCAGCGGCTTGGGCCTTAATCCCGACAGTCGCAAGATGGCTGCGATGTCGCCACGCGAAAACACCACCATCGCAATCGTGGCCACAGATGCGACCCTAACCAAGGCGCAATGCAAGCGGATGGCCGTTGCGGCCCATGACGGCATCGCTCGCGCCACCGTCCCCGCGCACACGCCCCATGATGGTGATCTGGTCTTCGCGCTCAGCACCGCAGATCACGAGGTTGATGATCGCATGCTCCTGCTTATCGGCCATGCCGCATCCCTGTGCCTTGCCCGGGCAATTGCCCGCGCTGCGTACGAGGCCACCTCAGCCCCCGGTGATCTGCTGCCCAGCTGGAGAGAGCTAAATGCCTGAGCTTTCCCTGCCTGACGTCACCTTGCACTACGAGGTCAGCGGCACGGGCCCGCCGTTGTTGATGATCGCAGGAATGGTCAGTGACAGCGCAAGCTGGGCACCTTTAATCCCCCTGTTAGAGCCTTATTTTACCCTGATCCGGCCAGACAACCGCACAACAGGGCGGACCACGCCAGTTGATGCGCCCGTTTCGGTCAGCATCTACGCCCAAGATTGCGCCGCGCTGTTGGATCATCTGGACATGCCGCAGGCCCATGTTTTGGGTCATTCAATGGGCGGTATGATCGCGCTTGAGATGATGCAGACCGTTCCCGTCAAAATCGCCAGTCTGACCCTAGCCGCCAGCGCGCCCCTCCGTCTGACCCGCAACTTGGCCCTGTTCAACGCGTTACTTGCGATCCGGCAAAGCAATGCCGCCCCTGACACGTGGCTGCGCGCGTTCTTTCCGTGGCTTTTCGCCCCCGCCGTTTACGATATTCCGGGCGCAGTTGATGATGCCGCCGCCGCATCGCTTGCCTATGCCCATGCGCAAACGGTTCAGGGCATGGCGCATCAATTGCAGGCGTTGGAGGGCTATCAGCCCCCGCGTCTGCCACCCGAATGGCCCGTCCCTGCCCAAGCGTTGTTGGCAGCGGATGACATGCTTATTCCGCTGCCATTGGCCCAATCAGCGTTGGGCGGATTACCGGTTCATATCGTCTCTAACGCAGGGCATTCGATACATTGGGACGCCGCTGACACCGTAGCGGACCACGTCAAAGCCCTTGCACAGACCCATCCGATAAGGCGCGCGTTATGACCACCGATCTATATGGCCTGCCGATCACCACGCAGAACCCGCAGACGGTGCAGGGGATCAATGATTTCATTCACGGCTTTATCGCCTATGAAACCAAAGCCCCCAATATCATCCCGACCGCCGATGCGGACCCTGATTGCGGGCTGGCCAATGCCTATGCCGCAATGCTGTGGATGTTCCTAGAAGCCCCCGCTGCCCCTTCAAAGGCCGCGCCCTACATGGCCCGCGCACGCGCTGCAACGCCGGGAACCGCGCGCGAGGCGCAGGTGATCGACACCATCGGCCTTTGGGTCGATGGCGATATCCCCGAGATGCTGGCCGGATGCGATGCCATCACAACCGAATACCCACGCGATGTGGTCATGCTCAAATTGGCGCAGTACCACCTGTTCAACACGGGCGATGCGGCGGGCATGTTGCGCTTTGCCCTCAAGGCGCTGCCGGATGCCGCCGATATTCCTTACGTCCACGGTATGATCGCGTTCGGATACGAGCAATGCCACCTGCTCGACGACGCCGAAACCGCAGCACAGCAGGCCATGGCCCTGCGCCATGATGAACCTTGGGCGCATCACGCTTTGGCCCATGTCATGCTAACCCAAGGGCGCGTGGCCGAGGGCGCGGATTTTCTGGAAAGCGTCGCGGACACTTGGCAGAATTTGAACTCTTTTATGCGCAGCCATAATTGGTGGCATTTGGCGTTGTTTTATCTGTCGCAGGGGCGTCACGACGATGTGTGCCGCGCATATGACACGCATATCTGGGGCCTCGAAAAGGATTATTCGCAGGATCAGGTCGGCGCGGTATCAATGCTGGCCCGGATGGAGTTTGCAGGCGTCGATGTCGGAGACCGTTGGGCCGATGTGGCAGATCACGTGGCTCTGCGCGGTCAGGACACGGTCAGCGCCTTTCTAACGCTGCAATATCTCTATGCGCTTGGCCGCACTGCCCGCCCCGAAACGCGATACTTGATGGCCGCGATCGACGCACGAGCCGCAGATACCGCGCCCTATGATCACGTGGCATGGGCCGAGGTCGCCCTGCCAGCCGCCCGCGGCATCATCGCCCACAGCAAGGGGGATTGGCCGACCGCGATTGCGCAGCTTGGTCAGGCATTGCCCCGCATGGCCGAATGTGGCGGCAGCCATGCGCAGCGCGATCTGTTTGAACAGATACATCTGGATGCCTTGGTTCAGGACGGCCGCGCCTCTGCCGCGCAACAGGTGCTGGAAATGCGCCGCACCTATGACCCTGACGGTGTTCCGCTGAACCTGTTGCTGGGGGACGTCTATGAAAAATCCGGCTTGCCCGAACAGGCCGCTAATGCCCGCGCGCGTGCTGAAAAAACACGGGCTGCGGTACAATCCCGCTAGGCCACGGCGCAACAAAAAGCCCGCCCAAGCGTTCACCGGGCGGGCATTTTCGACCTGTTAGGGTCTATTATTCGGTGGCAGGTGCTTCTGCGTCGCCCGTCGCTTCAGACGCTGCGGGGGACACGCTTGCCAGATATGCGGCAACATCCTCGCCGCCCTTACGCAGCTTGAACGACATCTTGGATTTGGCTTTGCTGTCATCCAGTGTTTCGCGCAGGAAATCGACAGGGTTGGTCATATAAGCGGCCAGTGTTGCTTCGTCCCAGATCAGACCATTTTCGCCCGCTTCAACCAGCGATTTGCCGTATTTAAAACCTTCAGCGGATCCCGCTTGACGCCCGACGACGTTGAAAAGGTTCGGGCCTGTTTTGCCGCCTTTTTGAATGACTTCGCCCGCATCATCTACAATCGCATGGCACGCCTTACATTTGCGAAAGTTCTTTTCACCCGCCGCGATATCGCCCGCGCTGTGACTGTCTGCAAAAACCGGTGCGGCAAAGACAGTTGCAACAAGTGCTGTATAGATCAATTTCATCAGTAATCTCCCTAGAAACCTATACGATCTAGATAGCGCGGAGTGGCACTAGTCAACATCGACAGGTCGGCGGGTTCTAGCTGGCGTCGGGCTGAAATTCGGGTGCTGCGTCGCGCAACGCAGGGACCGCCAAACAGTTTTCATGGATGCGCCGGATCGTCGGATAGGGGGCCATATCCACGTCAAACCGCGCGTTATTGATCACCTGTGCATAAAGGCACAGATCGGCCAATCCGACCTTGTTTTTATGACAAAAATCACCTGTTTCAGGCTCGGATGACAGCCGAATTTCCAGTGCTCCCATACCCGCGCTGGCCCATTTCCGAAACCATGCGGCCTTGGCATTTGCGTCTGCACCAAACTCAGTCTCGAGGTGTTTGAGAATGCGCAGATTGTTCACCGGATGGATGTCTAATGCGACAATATGCGCAAGGCTGCGGACCCGCGCACGGCCCCACGGGTCGGCGGGCAGCAGCGACGGCTCGGGGTGCACCTCGTCCAGCCACTCGAGAATGGCCAGCGATTGCGGCAATGCGCCTTGCGGCGTCACCAACGTGGGCACCAACCCCGAGGGGTTCAGCACCAGATGCGCTGCGCTGGCCTGTTCGCCCTTGAGCAGCGACAGGGGGATATAATCAAACGCCAATCCCTTGAGGTTCAGCGCCGCCCGCACCCGAACCGAGGTCGAGCTGCGGAAATAGTTATGCAGCGCCAGATCGGTCATGCGCGCGGGCCGATTGTGACCTCAAGCGTTCCTATGCCGTCAACGCCGCCGGTGATCACGTCGCCCGCGACGACTGCGCCAACCCCCGCCGGTGTGCCCGTCATGATGATATCGCCCGGTGCCAGCGTCATTGATCGCGACAGGATCGACACATGTTCACGCACAGACCAGATCAGATCGGCCAGATCAGCGTCTTGTTTGATCTCGCCATTCACGGCCAGCCAGATGCGCCCGGTTTCCACCGAAGGTACATCAGCAATCGGCACGATCGGGGCAATCGGGGCAGAGTGATCAAAGGCTTTGCCCCAATCCCACGGACGGCCCATTTTCTTGGCCTCGTTCTGCAAATCGCGGCGGGTCAGGTCGATCCCGACCGACGCCCCCCAAACATGATCCATCACGTCGTCTTCGGCGATATCGCTGCCACCTTTGCCGATGGCAATGATCAATTCGATCTCGTAATGCAGGTTTTCGGTCAGTGACGGATAGGGAACGGTGCACGGCGTATCAAGCGCGGCATCGGCTGGTTTGGTAAAGAAAAACGGGGCCTCGCGCGTCGGGTCTTTGCCCATTTCAATCGCGTGGGCCTCATAGTTTCGGCCGACACAAAAGATGCGCCGTACCGGAAACCGCGCGTCTGATCCTTTGATCGCCAGGCTTGCCTGCATTGGGGGGGCGAATGCGTAGGTTTCAGATGTCATGGGAGGGATCCTTTGTAGCCGTTCAGGCCAAGGAATAGCGCTCAATTCTGTTGGCGTCATCTGATTTAGGATCAAACCTGTACTTTAATGCGCCGCAGCCGCAAGGCGTTGGTCAGCACGAAAACCGATGAAAACGCCATCGCCGACGCGGCAAGGATCGGCGACAGTAAAATGCCGAACATTGGATACAGCACGCCAGCCGCAACAGGGATCAGCGCGACGTTATAGCCAAAGGCCCAGAACAGGTTCTGACGGATGTTGCGCAGGGTTTCCTGCGATACCGCAATGGCGCTGTTCACACCGGTCAAGCTGCCCGACATCAGCACCACATCTGCCGATTCAATGGCCACATCCGTGCCGGTGCCAATCGCGATCCCCACATTCGCATGGGCCAAGGCAGGCGCATCATTGATCCCGTCCCCGACAAAGGCGATGTGACTATCCTGACCGCGCAGCTGGTCTAACGCGGCGATTTTACCATCGGGCAACACCCCTGCGACCACGTGGTCGATCCCCAAACGCGCCGCGACACTTTGCGCTGTTTTGGGATCATCGCCAGTGATCATCGCAACCTTGATCCCACGATCATGCAATGCCTCTATCGCGGCTTTGCTGTCAGGTTTGATCGGGTCAGATATCGCGATTAATCCGGCCATTTTCCCAGAGATAGAGACATAAAATACCGTTTCGCCCTGCCCTGTACGGGCATCAAATTCGCGCGCGAACCCGGTTGTATCAACCTGCAGCCCCTCCATCAGCCGGGCGTTGCCGATGTGAATTTCCTGCCCGTTCACCGACGCGGTGACGCCTTGGCCGTTGATGGCCTGAAACCCCGTGGCCTCGGGCAAGGTCATGTTTTTGGCGGCGGTGGTAATCGCGCTGGAAATCGGGTGTTCTGACTGCGTTTCTACGGCAGCGACCTGCGCCAACAGGCTGTCACGCGACCGACCCAGTGCCGGGATCAATGCGGTCAGCGCAGGGCGTCCTTGTGTCAGCGTGCCGGTTTTATCAAAGGCCACGATATTGACGCTGCCAAGCCCCTGCAAAGCATCGCCTTTGCGGAATAACACGCCCAGTTCAGCGGCGCGGCCTGTGCCCACCATGATCGATGTCGGCGTCGCCAGCCCCATCGCGCAGGGGCAGGCGATGATCAGCACGGACACGCCCGCGACCAACGCATGCGAAAACACGGGCGACGGACCGAATATAGCCCAGACCGCCACGGTCAACAGCGCCACCGCCAGCACCGCCGGCACAAACCAAAGCGTCACGCGGTCGACCAACCCTTGGATCGGCAGCCGCGCCCCTTGGGCCTGCTGCACCATCCGGATGATCTGCGCGAGGGTCGTATCGTCGCCCACCGAGGTCACCCGACAGGTCAGACTGCCCGTGCCGTTCACCGTACCGCCTGTGACCGGGTCACCCGCCGTTTTGCGCAGCGGCATAGGTTCGCCCGTGATCATGCTTTCGTCGATACCGGATTCACCGCTGATGATCGTGGCATCGGTTGGTAAACGTTCGCCCGGGCGGATCAGGATCTGATCTCCTACCTTCAGGGCCGAGATATCAACGTCGACCCAGTCCGACCCGCGTTTGACCCGCGCGGTGTTGGGTTGCAGCCCCATCAGTTTCTGGATCGCCAGCCCCGTGCGCCCCTTTGCCCGCGCCTCAAGCCAGCGGCCCAGCAGGATCAACGCGATGATTGCGGCTGCGGCCTCAAAGTACACCTCGCGAGCGGCGGCGGGCAAAAGCTGCGGCAAGAACAGCGCGACGGTCGAATAGGTAAACGCCGCACCGGTACCCAAGGCGACGAGACTGTTCATGTCAGGCGCACCGCGCAGAAGCGCAGGGATGCCCACCGTATAAAACTTGCGTCCCGGCCCAAGAATCAGCACCGCCGTCAGCACAAACTGGATCAGCCAACTGCCCTGTTGTCCGATGGTGCTGGCAATCAACATATGCATCGCGTGGAACATATGCGCGCCCATCGCCAACACGACCACAGGCAGCGCCAAAGCCGCCGCGAAATAGAACGCACGTGCGCCTTCGGCCGCTTCTTCACGCCGCTTTACGGCTTGGTTCTTGGTGGTGTCTTTGGTCGCCGCCGTGGCGGGATAGCCAATATCGCTGGTCGCTTTGGTCAGCGCGTCGATCTGCAAGGCACCCTGCGGATAGGTCACCATCGCCGTGTCACTCGCCAGATTAACGCTGACCTCGGTCACGCCGGGCACCGACCGCAACGCCTTTTCAACACGTGCGGCACATCCGCCGCAGGTCATTCCATTGATCGAAAGGGTTTGTGTTTGATCCAGCGTCATGACGTGCATCCTAAATCTGGTGTACCACACCCATATATGATGCCGGATACAAAGTTGAACAAGTCGCGACACGCATCTGGTTGATAGCAGATAAAGAAACCGGCGTTATCGGCTGGCGCACGCGAGAGTCCTGCCGCTGCCCGAACTCTTCGAACGCGGCTCAGGGTTCTTTGGTGTCGCTGGGCTGGTCCTCATCGGGATCGTCGATCAATTCGGCATCTTCGATGTCAGACCGCGTTGCAACAGGCGGTTCGGCATCCGCGCCCGACTTGTCCTCTAGGCCGCCGACAATCAGCGGCAGCATTTGCAACCCGCCGGGCATCGCAACTTCGGTCATGGGGGGTGTTTTCCAAGCCAAAGTATCAAAGCTGTGGCAATTTTCGCAGGTCGGGGCCCATGCTGCGTGAATATGCTGGCAATTCTCGCAGATCCATTGTGGCCCGCGCGACACGGTCAGCACCCGGGCAAGCCAGCCCTTAACTACATTGTCCGGCGCACCTTCACCGCGTTCAATCGCAGCCATCAAGGTGACAGACCGCGCGGTGGGGTCGGTTTCCACCAGATCACCCAAGGACCGCCGCGCTTGGGGGAAATCCTCGTTTGCGATGTTCAGCTCGGCCAGCAGCATCTTGGTTTCCGGGTGATCCGGTTGCAACTTGGTCAGGGTGGTGAACCGCTTTAACCGCTCGCTGGGGCTTTCGTCCGGTGCGATGGCGGCAAAGGCGGCGGCCAGATCGGGATGTGGATGAACGGCCCATGCTTTTTTCAGCAGTCGCGTGGCGTATTTGGGTTTGCCTTCGTCGATAAACCCATGCGCGGCCATGACGGCGGCAGGGATCAGATCGGGCGACAGGCGGTTCGCCTCGATTGCGGCTTCGCGCGCTTCAATGCTGTTGCCTTCGGCAAACACGTCTTTTGCCTCGGACAGGGCCAGAACCGCGTCGCGACGCTTGTGCACATCGCGGGGCAGTTGTCCGTTCTTCAGTTTGGTGTTCAGGGTCTCGCGGGCCCCCTTCCAGTCTTCTTTTTCGGCCTGAAGCTTGAGCAGCACATCGCCCGTTTCTTCGTGCTTGGGCTTTAGGGCAAAGGCCTTTTGCGCCAATTTCAGCGCCGTATCCGTATCCCCATCGGCCAGCTTTTGCTTCATGATGCCACGCACGCCAACAAAACGTGTCGCGTCATTTTCCACCATCTTGCGATAGGATTCTTCGGCCAGGCGGCGGTCGCCAGCCATCTCGGCGGCCTGCGCGATCAACAGGTTGGTCAGCTCCGGCTTTTCCAGATATTTCTCGGCCTTGGCGGCCTTGGTTAGCGCAACATGCCCTTCACCGCTGGCCAGCGCCATCAGCCCTTGGGACAGCGCCTCGTAGCCTTTTCTTTCGCGGTTGCGGTCAAAATAGCGCGACATTGCCGTTTCATCGCCATTCAAGAAATGCCAGGTCGCCACCAACAGCGTGATCACCTTGAGCAACAGCCAAACTGCAATCACCAACAAAATAACGGCGATGACAGATTGCAGCGGGCCAAAGCTGTATTCGGTCCCCATGACCGTCACCTGCAACCCGCCCGTGCTTTCCATCAGGAAACCAGCGCCCCATGCCAGCGCAGCAATCGCGACAACGAAAAGAATGATCTTAATCAGTGACCAAAGCATATTAGGTTCCTTAGTTTGCCGTCAGGCGCTGCGACAGGGTATCAAGGGCATCTTGCGCAGCTTCGCGGGTTTGCGCCGCCGCAGTCCAATCGGCAAGGGGTGCTTTTGCTGTATCGGGCAATGTGTCGATTTCGGCCAATGCCTCGGCCAGCTGGCCACGGCGCATTGCATCTTCGGCACGCGACAGGATCGCATCAGGATCATCGCCAGCACGCGGTGTCACGGACCGCGCCCCAAGCTGGTTTTTCACGAAACGTCCCAACACGCCGCCAGTCCCGGCGGGTGCATCCGCGCGCACGGCTGCCAATGCAGCGCGCGCCGCATCTGGAAACCGGTCCTGCAAATCCGAAAGCGTCGCGGCACCTGTTTCAGCGGCATCGGTCAATGCGGGCGGGACATCTTGAACGCCGTTTGCCTGCAATGCGGCAACCTCAGCAGTAAAGGGCGCGCCGGTGCTGAGCGCGGCAACGATACGTGCAAGGGCGGTTTGAGCCGCCGCAGATTGCGCCGCTTGTTTGGTGGCTTCTTCAACGCTTAGGGCATCATCCAGCATTTTCTGGATCTCTGCCCGTTGGGTTTCAGCGGATGATTTTAACGCCGCAAGCTCGGCTTCGAACCCCGAGGTATCAAGCTGCGAAGCCTCGCCCGCAACGGGTGCCGGACGGTTGGCGATTTCATCGACACGGGCGGTCAGATCGGCAATCGCGGCATCAATGGCGCTGGTATCAGCCGCAGGTGCCGGTTCTGCTGTCGATTTTTCAAGCGTTGCGATCCGCCCTTCTAACGCGGCAAGATCCTGCGCCAGTGCGGTTTGCGTATAAGTATCGCCGCGTAGGTCCAGCAGGTCCAGTTCGGCAGCGGCAAAACCGATGCCGCCCGCAACAATCCCGCCTAGCAACAATGGAAAAAACACGCTGCCACGCTTAGCTGGCGCGTCTTTGACTTCGGCCGTTGTGGGCGACGCTACCGAGGGGCTGGAGGGCGCTGTGGTTTTCACCTCAGCCGCTGTCTTTTCAGCCTTTGTACCGGGCGAAGCTGCTTCGGCCTTAGTCTGCGATGGTGCGCGCTGGTCCGGTTTTGGGCTGTCTTTCCGGGGCGCGTCCTTTTTCGCCACCGTTTTTGCGGCGCTCGACGTTTCGCCAACTGACGTCGAGGCACTTTTGGCCGCCGTGGTGGTGGATGCCTTGCTTGCCGATACTTTTGCAGCGTCAGTCTTTATCGCCGGCTTGGCCTTTTTCGCCGGCGTCTTACGGGCGGTTTTTGGCTTGGTCGCGGCGGTAGAGGCGCGTGAAGTTGGATTTTCCGCAGGTTTCTCCCCGCCCGTGCTCGGAGTGTTCGCTTTCGCCACGCTTGGCACCTTTCCGATTCTCGTTACTTGTCAGGCTGTATTATACAACCTTAGACAGCATTTGGGGTGGTCTTCAAGATAACGTGGCCCAATCCAAAGCAGTTTCAAGTGCGTCATACACGCACGCGCTGCTTGGCTCATCAGCCACGATCAACTTCCCAGCACCGCAATCTGCAAGGGGTTGTGCGACGGCATCGCTTAACGCGACAATAATTAGGCTATCAGCCTTCGTGCAAAAGCTCGCAAGATGCGCCGCAGTCCGGGGTGAGAAAACCGGTATAATACAGGGAAGCCCAGAGGATAACGCCTGTTGCGCATCAGGCGACAGCGGCAAAAGCTGTTGATCGTAGACCGCTATAGCCTCGGTCTGAATGCCCGCCTCTGACAGCCGCGCCGCGACATCGCCACGCTGATGCACACCGCTGATATGGATCAACGGACCGGGGGGCTTTGTTTTAATCACCTCTTTAATCAATTCTTCTGCATTCTGGCCTGACGCGACCGCGCTCCACCCATGCGCCCGCGCGACTTGGGCGGTGCGTTCGCCCACACAATAGGCAGGACGCCCATCCCCCGGCGGTGCATATGCCACACCATTCGCCGAGGTGAAAATCACACCGCGATGGCGTGCCATATCCAGATCGGCCCCGGTCGGAACAATCTGCAACAGAGGGCTGATAAGGATCGACAGTTTGGCCCGCAGGTCCGGCTTTATCCCGGCGACAAAACGCCGCGAATCCAGGGCAGGGCGGGTCATGATCAGCACAGGCAGCGACATTCGGCAGCAGCACCCCAAGGATTGTTCCGTCTGTCCCAAGGTGTTACTTGGCCAGGGTCACCCTTGCAACGGAAACAGCCATGATTGTTCTAGGATTAGAAAGCAGCTGCGACGATACCGCTGCCGCCATCGTGCGCCATACATCCGGTGCCGGCGGGGTTGTTTTGTCTTCTGTTGTGGTCGGGCAAACCGATCTGCACGCGGCTTTCGGCGGTGTTGTCCCCGAAATTGCCGCCCGCGCCCATGCCGAGAAACTGGACCTGTGTGTCGAGCAAGCTTTGGAAAAAGCGGCTCTAACACTGGCCGATATCGACGCAATCGCGGTGACGGCCGGACCCGGTTTAATCGGCGGGGTGCTGTCGGGCGTCATGTGTGCAAAGGGGCTGTCGGCTGCGACCGGCAAACCGCTCTATGGCGTGAACCATCTGGCGGGCCACGCGCTGACGCCGCGCCTGACCGACAATGTGGCCTATCCCTATCTGATGCTTTTGGTGTCGGGCGGGCACTGCCAATTTCTGCTGGTACATAGTGCAGACAGGTTTGAACGGCTGGGCGGCACCATCGATGACGCCCCGGGAGAGGCCTTCGACAAGGTTGCACGCCTTATTTCATTACCGCAACCCGGTGGCCCCGCGATAGAAAAGGCGGCTGTGGACGGTGATCCGAAACGCTTTGCCTTACCGCGCCCTTTGCTGGACAGGCCCGATTGCGACATGTCATTTTCGGGGTTAAAAACCGCCGTGCTGCGCGCCCGTGACAAGGTGATCGCCGAAAAAGGCGGGCTGACCGTTCAGGATCAGGCCGACCTAGCCGCCGGGTTTCAGGCCACCGTCGTGGATGTGCTGATCGAAAAGACACGGCGCGCGATGGCGATTTATATGGCACATGCCCCATCTGAACCTGCTTTGTGTGTGGCAGGCGGTGTTGCTGCAAACACGGCCATTCGCCACGGGTTAGAGACTGTTTCGGACGAAAACACCGCGCGTTTCATCGCCCCACCGCTTGCGCTGTGCACCGATAATGCCGCCATGATCGCCTATGCGGCGGCAGAGCAAAGCAGCCTGCGCGACCCTGACGATCTGACGCTATCCGCCCGGCCCCGCTGGCCGCTGGATACCAATCAGCCGTCGATGTTGGGCAGCGGCAAAAAAGGGGCAAAAGCATGAGCATCGCGGTTCTTGGTGCTGGCGCATTCGGCACGGCGCTGGCCATTTCACTGGCGCATAAAGGGCCGGTTTCGCTGTGGGCGCGCGACAGCGGCAACATGGCGCAAGCGCGCGAAAATACGAAACGACTGCCGGGCTGCCCCTTTCCCGCACCGCTGTTTGTCACCGAAGCCATCGCAGAGGCCGCAAAGGCTGACATTATTCTGGTGGCCGTTCCTATGCAGAAACTGCGCGGGTTTCTGGCCCAGAATGCCGGTTTTCTGGATGGTAAGGCCATCGTTGCCTGCTGCAAAGGGATTGAGCTGGAAACCGGGCTTGGCCCCATTGCCGTGATCCGCGAAACACTGGCGCACGCGGTGCCCGCCATCCTGACCGGCCCCAGCTTTGGCGCTGATATCGCACGCGGATTACCGACGGCGCTGACGCTGGCCTGTGCCGATGCAGAGATGGGCAAGACGCTGCAAACCGCGCTGACCACCGAAAACCTGCGGCTGTACCGAACGACCGACACAATCGGCGCAGAACTGGGCGGCGCGTTAAAGAATGTCGTCGCCATTGCCTGCGGTGCCGTGATGGGTGCCGGTCTGGGCGAAAGCGCGCGCGCCGCTTTACTGACCCGGGGGTTCGCCGAAATGCAGCGGCTGGCCAAACACCTAAAGGCCCGGCCTGAAACTTTGGCCGGGCTGTCGGGTTTTGGCGATCTGGTGCTCACCTGCACCTCTGCCCAATCGCGCAACTATCGACTTGGCCTCGCCTTTGGGGAAAATCTGCCCTTTGACAGCACCACAACCGTCGAAGGGGCGGCCACCGCCCGCGCAGTTGATGCCCTTGCCCGTGAACACGGGTTGGACCTGCCGATCACCGCGGCCGTTGCAGGGTTGATCGAGAACCGATTAGATGTTCCCAGCGCCATGAAATCGCTTTTGACCCGTCCGCTAAAGGAAGAATAATATGCTCGTTGCCCTATTTGCCCATGACAAACCCGGCGCATTGCCTGTGCGTCAGGAAAACCGCCCGGCCCATGTCGATTACCTAAAATCAACCGGTTGCGTTGCGCAGGCAGGCCCTTTGTTGGACGACGACGGTCAAATGTGCGGATCGCTGGTGATTTTGGATGTCGCCGATATGACCGCCGCGCAAAGCTGGGCGGATAATGACCCTTACGCCAAGGCAGGGCTGTTTGCGGATGTGCAACTGGTCGCGTGGAACAGGGTCATCGGCTGATGGCGTATTGGTTGTTCAAATCCGAACCCTCGACATGGGGCTGGGATGATCAGGTTGCCAAAGGGGATGCGGGCGAGGAATGGGATGGCGTGCGCAACTATCAGGCGCGCAATTTCATGCGCGACATGGCGATCGGCGACCGTGGGTTTTTTTATCATTCGCAAGGTGAGCGCGCCATTGTCGGCATTGTCGAGGTCTGCGCCGAGGCCCATCAGGACAGTTCAACCGATGATGCGCGTTGGACCTGTGTCGATATCAAAGCGGTGCGACCCTTTAAAAACCCCGTGACGCTGGACCAGATCAAGGCAGATGGCAGGTTTGACGACATGCCCTTGGTCAAAAGCCCGCGATTGTCGGTGCAGCCCGTCACAGACCAGCAGTGGCAACAGATTTGCGCGATGGGCGATACCGAAGCCTAGGGTAGTGGGTGTCTGAAATGTAAAAAGGGTTCCGGCGCAGCGCCAGAACCCTTTCTCACCCCACGCGTTCCCCGAAAGGCCACCTCGCATGTATCGAAATATGTTCTGGCCATCCTGACCGACTTGGATGTGGTACTACCCCGGCCGATTCTGTGCAAGAATCTAGAGCTTCAAAGGGGATATAATAAAGAAACGCCCAATTAACCAATCGGGCGCTTCTGTCTCGGGTTCACTTTGAAAGGGCGCGCAGCTTAGCCGTACACAGCCTCTTTGCCAAAGTGTTTGGTCAGCATGTAATAGATCACGGCGCGGTATTTGTTGCGCTCGGATTTGCCGTAAATTTCGACAACTTTATGGATCGCATCCATCAGCTCGGGGCCATCGGCCATGCCCAGCTTTTTCATCAGGAAGTTCTTTTTAACCAGCTCAAGTTCGCTTTCCTGGCCCGCTGCGACGGTCTGTGCGTCCGCGTTGTAAATCGCTGGCCCGCAACCAATCGTCACCTTGGTTAGCAACGGCATATCAGGCGTCATGCCACATTTATTTGTCAGATCATCCGCGTATTTCGCGATCCATTCGTCTCTCTTACCCATTACTTAGCTCCATGCTTATCCTTGACCGTTCATTGCGGCCTCGCGCTGAACCCTATTAACAATTTCGCTTTGGCAAAAGAAATTTATGTTCCACTGCCTAGGGACGATGTTAACCAATTTTTAATAATTATTTGTTCAGGCGGTGAAATGTGGCCGCTAAACAGGGGTCGGACGACCTTGTTGCGCGACCGAAACTGCGCGATGCTGGCCAGATGATCTTGCTTCGTTTCTCCGCTTTCATCGTTGTCGCGAGCACCCTTGGTGCCATTGCTGGCCCCTTGCCTGAACCGGTCCGTGCATCGGCCTATGCCCCCGTGAACATGGACGAAGCATTGCTGGGCCAATTGCTGTTTTACGATCCTATTCTGTCAGGAAACAAGAACATCGCCTGCGCGACCTGCCACCACCCCAAGTTTGCCACCAGCGACGGCGTTGCACTGGGCATCGGCGAAGGCGGCATCGGGCTGGGGCCTGCGCGGCGCGGTGATCCAGACAACATGCCGCCTGATCGAATCCCCCGCAACTCGCCCGCGCTGTTTAACCTTGGCGCGTCCGAATTCACCGTCATGTTTCACGATGGCCGGATCGAGGTCGACGACACCACACGCTCTGGCTTTCGCACGCCGCTGGACGATGACATGCTTGATGGCTTTGCCTCGCTTTTGTCTGCGCAGACCATGTTTCCCGTGCTCAGCCCAGATGAAATGGCCGGCCAAGAGCTTGAGAATGACGTGTCCAAGGCCGTGCGGCAGGGGCTGATCACAGGCCAAGGCGGCGCATGGGATATTTTGGCGCGCAGGGTTGCCGCCCTTCCCGACTATGCGCAGCGGTTTCTGGCCGTGTATGACCATATCGACAGCCCGGATCAGATCGCCTTTACCGATATCTCGAACGCGATTTCTGTGTTTGTTGCGCATGAATGGCGGTCGGACACATCCGTATTTGATGCCTATCTAAGAGATCACGAAACGGCCTATCCGGTGGACGCAGCCCGCGGAATGACCCTGTTTTATGGCGACGCAGGGTGCAGCAACTGCCATGCCGGGCCTTTTCAGACAGATCACAAGTTTCACCCCATGGGTGCGCCCCAGCTTGGCCCGGGCAAAGCGGCAGCGTTCGAAACCCATGTCCATGATCTGGGCCGGAACAGGGTCACCGGTGATCCGGCGGATACCTTTGCATTTCGCACGCCCTCTTTGCGCAATGTCATGCAAACCGGGCCTTGGGGCCATGCCGGTGCCCATAGCAAGATTGATGAATTCATCGGTGATCATCTAGATCCGCGCGCCGCTGCAGATCGGTTTAGCGCTGAATCAAACGCCCGTAAGACCGTGCAACTTCCCCCGATTGAGTTCGATGACTGGCGCGAGATGGACGATCCAACCGCGCGCGATCGCATTATTCAGGCGGCGCTGGTTCGTGCGCCTGTTATCCTCAACCCATCAGACATCGCGGCCTTGGTGGCGTTCCTGAAAACCTTGGACGACGACACGGCGCTAGACGGGCGCATGGGCATTCCAGACGCCGTGCCAAGCGGTCTGACGGTCGGTGGCGTCGCGGATTAGTCCGCTTGGCGGATGGTCAGGGTGTCGCCCGCGTTCACGGTAAATCCGTCGCTTTGTGATCCGTCCGGCCAACGGACTGTCACCTGCGCCTGATGCGCGGGCCCTATACCGAAATGCAACGGTGCGACAACAGCACCGGCATGTCCGCCGCCGATGGTTACTTGTTGGTTTTGCCGCATATCGCCCGCGCGTATGCTGACCCGCGCCCCGATGGCAAAACGGTTTCCGCCTGCCCCGTAGACCTGCACAGACACGGCATTGCCCGCCCCTTGGGTGGCGTTTTGATACAGCCGCATTGGCGCACGGCGGTTCACCACAATCAGATCAAGCAGACCATCCCCGTCGAAATCTGCCAGTCCCGCCCCCCGTGACCGCGCGACATCGGCAATGCCTGCGCTTTCCCCCGCTTCGGTAAACTTGCCATCAGGCCCTTGGATCAGCAGGTTATTCGGGTCGCGCATGGCCATACCCGGCATCTGATCCACATTGCCCTTGGCGATAAAAAGATCTGGTAGGGCATCGTTATTCACGTCGCCAAAAGTGGCATGCCAGCCGGTCGATGGCCGCCCGTCCCCCTTGAGATATGGATTATGCGCGTAGGTGCCAATGTCATAGGGCGCGTTGACATAGCTGCCATCGGACTGCGCGATCTGCATCAATTGATCCCCCATCGACGTCAACATCAGCTCGTCCCGGTCATCGCCTGTCAGATCACGGCTGGCGATCCCCATGCCCCATAAAGACACCGCCGGAAATCCGTCATCAAGGCCCAGAAAGCGGCGTTCGTGAATGTCCCACAGCTGCTCTGCCCCGCCGGTCAGATAGTAATGCCTGTCGTTAGAGATACGCAGCGACATTACTCCACGGGCATCTTCGGCGGCCAACATAGACAAGGTGCAGTACCCCGGCTCCAGCGTCATCGCGGTGTAACGTGGCGCGTTTCCTGCGGATGGTGTCAGAATGGTGTGGGTATCGCAGGTGCCAAACGGGCCTTCTGGATCTGCGCGATCCACATAGTGCCCAACGGCGAGCGTAGGAAATTTTGCACCCGCGTCCCACCACGCGGTAAAGGCGGTTGTCCATTGATCGATCTGGGGGATGGCCCAGAGGTCCGTCACATCGGTAAATCCGCAATCAGGCCCCCCGCGCAACACACGGTCGGGCCCGACGCGCATCACGTATAAATCCAGAACTGCATCACCATCGATATCCACCGGATAGGCCCCGGTCACGCCGGTCATATCGTCCAAGGCAGATACCGTATCGAATGCAATTTCCCCTTCGTTAGAGACGTTTTTGAGCAAGATCATCGGCGACGTGCCGCCAGCTGCCACGATGTCGGGCAACCCGTCGTTTGAGCAGTCAAAGACCGACACACCGCCGCCCACGAAATGTTCCCAGCCGCCAGTATATTGGTGCTCTGGCAGCCTGTGCGTGATGTCTTGAAAAACCGGGTTTGCCTGCACAGGTCCAGCCGCCATGACGCAGACCAAAGGCAGCAAGCGGATCATGCCGCAGTTTCACCCAGCAAAGCATCCGTGACCTCGGACAGGGCCAGCGCCCCCGCACCTTTTGCCCAGACAGAGCCGCTCCATGCGTTGATGTCTACCGGGGTAGGCGCACGCCCCGCAGGCAGGGTCATGCTGTTCATTTCGGCCAGCACCTCATCGGTGGTCAGATAGTCATAGCGCATACGCTCGCCGCTTAGTATGATCCGCTCGGGGTCGAACAGCTGCACGATATTTGCCAAGCCAACGCTTAGAAACCGCCCCGCCCGTCTAAAGATCGCCAGCGCGGCCTCGTTCCCGGCGTTCGCCTCTTCATACAGGGTTTCGATCATGGTCATGGCCGAATTACTGGCTCTGGGATCGCTATCCAAGGCGGTCCCGGCCTCGCGAACCAAGGCGTAATCGGCGACATAAGCCTCAAGACAGCCACGCTGGCCACAGCGACACAGCGCGCCATCAAGCTGCACCTTGGTGTGGCCCAGCTCCAT
This sequence comes from Sulfitobacter marinus, assembly GCF_900116285.1. Lineage (GTDB taxonomy): Bacteria > Pseudomonadota > Alphaproteobacteria > Rhodobacterales > Rhodobacteraceae > Sulfitobacter > Sulfitobacter marinus. The sequence goes on from NZ_FPAJ01000003.1 coordinate 141,066, forward strand.
CCCCGGGCCCAGCGCGCCACGGAACAAGCGGTTGTTCAGCACAAGCCCCATGCCAACGCCACGTTCGATGGTCACCACAACGAAATTCGACGTGCCCCGCCCGGCCCCGAACCATAATTCCGCCAGCGTCAGAAGGTTGGTATCATTGTCCAATGAAACTGGCAGATCAAGTTCCTGAACCAGCATTTCACGCAGGGGTATGTTGGTGTCGGTCAAGACAGGCGACCATTGCACAATACCGGTTTGTGCATCCACAATGCCCGGCAATCCGATGCCGATGGCGCTAATGGAATCATGGGTTTGACCGGCTTTCTGCAACAGCTTGCGGATCAGGGTCGACACTTCGGCCAGAACCTCTGTCGTGGTCTGGCGCAAGGCACCACTGGCCAGATGCGCTTCGGCGATGACGGTCCCTGCAAGGTCCAACAGGATCGCAGTGTGACGTTCGTCTGACAGCTTCATGCCGATCACAAAACGACTACGTGGTGCCACGCGCAATGCAATCGGCGGGCGGCCTCGGCTGGGTCCGCGCTGGTTGTCCTCGACCTCTTGCAGCAGGCCGCGCGTGATCAGGTCTGACGTGATGGTGGTAACGGAACCGGGGCTGATATCAAGGGTGCGGGCAACATCCATTCGGGGCATATGGCCAGCGGCGCGTACCTGTTCAAACACCTGTTGGCGCAGCGGGCGTGTGTCGTCTTGCGATAGCATAAGCCGCGGTCCGCAGCCAGAAACCGCTGTTTCGCTACCTTCAAGAGTGCCTTGCCGAATTAGTTTGCTGGCCAAACTTTATCCTCCCGTGATATCTCTCGATCTAATCACTTCTCCCTAGATCCCCGGAAATAGGCCTCATTTTGCCGATCTCTGTCAAATTATTTGTCCATTTTTTGAAAATTTATTTTGACAACTGAATTAAAACGCGCAACCTCAGTGCACGGAAAAAATCGATGCCGCTTAGGACATCGGAATCATTTCATCTGGGAGGAAAGAAATGCGTAAACTCTTTATGGCAGCGGCTGTCGCCACTGCCGGATTCACCCATGCCGCCACCGCGCAAGACATTACCGTCGGCGTAAGCTGGTCAAATTTCCAAGAAGAACGCTGGAAGACTGATGAAGCAGCGATCAAAGCTGCTTTGGATGCCGCCGGTGCCAAATACGTCAGCTCTGACGCGCAGTCGTCCTCGGCCAAGCAATTGTCGGACGTGGAAAGCCTGATCGCCCAAGGTGTTGATGCCCTGATCATTCTGGCCCAAGACAGCCAAGCGATCGGCCCGGCCATCACAGCCGCTGCTGACGAAGGTATTCCGGTTGTCGGTTATGACCGCCTGATCGAAGACCCTCGTGCGTTTTACCTGACATTCGACAACGTCGAAGTTGGCCGCATGCAGGCCCGCGCTGTTTACGAAGCCATGCCCAAAGGCAACTACGTCATGATCAAAGGGTCGCCCACCGATCCAAACGCCGACTTCCTGCGTGGCGGTCAACAAGAAGTGCTGCAAGCCGCGATTGACGCGGGCGACATCATCATCGTTGCCGAAGCGTATACAGATGGCTGGTTGCCTGCCAACGCGCAGCGCAACATGGAACAGATCCTGACCGCGCAAGACAACAAAGTTGATGCAGTTGTTGCATCCAACGACGGTACAGCCGGCGGCGTTGTTGCCGCCCTGACAGCTCAAGGTATGGAAGGCACGCCTGTATCTGGCCAAGACGGCGACCATGCTGCGCTGAACCGCGTTGCCAAGGGCACACAGACCGTTAGCGTTTGGAAAGACGCCCGCGATCTGGGTAAAAACGCTGCTGAAATCGCAGTTGCCCTTGCTGGTGGTACGGAAATGGGTGCCATCGACGGCGCGTCCGAATGGACATCGCCCGGCGGCACAACATTGTCGGCCAAGTTCCTGGCACCTGTGCCGGTTACCATCGACAACCTAGACGCTGTGCTAGACGCCGGCTGGATCACCAAAGAGGCCCTTTGCCAAGGTGTTACAGACGTCGCAGCCTGCGAATAATCACAACAACAGCATCCCGGCACTGGTCGGGATGCACCCCCCATTTTCCTTTCAAGCGCGGGCCCTTTGCCTGACCAATAGCCCCACCGCTGAAAGACACCGCGGCCCAATCCGGAACCCAATGACATGACAGACACATCAACATCCGGGACAGATACGCATCCGTCACCGACTGCCCCAAAACGTTCGTTTCTAACGCAACTTGAAATCGACACGCGTCTGTTAGGCATGATCGGTGCCTTTGTGCTGGTGTGTCTGGTGTTCAACGTCCTGACCGATGGCCGTTTTCTGACGCCGCGCAATATTTTTAACCTGACCATCCAAACCGTCAGTGTCGCCATTATGGCCACGGGCATGGTGTTTGTGATCGTCACCCGCCACATCGATCTGTCTGTGGGTGCCATGCTGGCGACGTGCTCTGCCGCAATGGCCATGACGCAAACTGACATTCTGCCCAAGATGCTGGGGCTTGGCCTTGGGCATCCGTTGATCCCTTGGATTACGATTGCGATCGGGTTGCTGATCGGCACCGTGATCGGCGCGTTGCAGGGTTGGCTGGTTGGGTATCTGACCATCCCCGCCTTTATCGTGACGCTGGGCGGTCTTTTGATCTGGCGCAACGTGGCGTGGTACATGACAGACGGTCAAACCATTGGCCCGCTTGATGAAACATTCCGCAAATTCGGCGGTATCAACGGGACGCTGGGTGAAACATGGTCTTGGGTTGTCGGGCTAATCGCTGTGGCGATGGCGCTTTGGGCGCTATGGTCTTCGCGGCGCAACAAGATCGGGCATGGCTTTCCCGTCAAACCCGTCTGGGCCGAAGCGGTTGTCGGGTTGATCATCGCCGCGGGTATCCTTGGCTTTGTCGCTATCCTGAACGCTTATGAGGTGCCGACCGCCCGCCTGCTCCGCGAATTCAAGGCGCGCGGCGAGGCGATGCCAGACGGCTATACCGCCGCATATGGCATTCCCTATTCCGTCTTGATGTTGATCGCGATTGCAATCGCCATGACCGTAATGGCCAAACGCACACGGCTGGGGCGCTATATCTTTGCGACCGGCGGCAACCCTGATGCGGCAGAGCTGTCCGGCATCAACACGCGGCTGCTGACGGTCAAGGTATTTGCCCTGATGGGCGCATTGGTAGCGCTGTCTGCGGTTGTCGCATCGGCCCGCCTCACCAACCATTCCAACGACATTGGCACGCTGGATGAACTGCGCGTCATCGCCGCTGCTGTCATTGGCGGCACCGCCCTTGCTGGCGGGATCGGCACCATTCACGGTGCAATCCTAGGCGCGCTGATCATGCAGTCGCTGCAATCCGGAATGGCGATGGTCGGGGTCGACGCGCCGCTGCAAAACATCGTTGTGGGGTCTGTTCTTGTCCTCGCCGTCTGGATCGACATTGTCTATCGCCGCCGCACGGGAGGGAAATGATGACACCTTTAGTAGAGCTCAAAAACATCTCGCTGTCCTTTGGCGGTGTGCGCGCCGTCGATAACGTATCGCTTGATCTTTATCCGGGCGAAGTTGTCGGCCTGCTGGGCCATAACGGCGCAGGCAAATCAACGCTGATCAAGATCCTTGCGGGTGCCTATCAGATGGACGAGGGCGAGATCTGGATTGATGGTAAGAAGGCCAGCATTCATTCCCCCCGCGACGCCCGCCGTCACAATATTGAAACGATCTATCAAACGCTGGCGCTGGCCGACAATCTGGATGCGGCAAGCAACCTGTTTCTGGGCCGTGAGCTAACCAACAGTATTGGCTTGGTCGACGATGCCCAGATGGAGGCCGAGACCCGCAAGATCATGGCGCGTCTGAACCCCAACTTCAAAAAGATAAACGAGCCTGTTTCAGCGCTTTCCGGGGGGCAGCGGCAATCGGTGGCGATTGCCCGCGCGGTGTATTTCAATGCGAAAATCCTGATCATGGACGAACCCACAGCCGCCCTAGGTGTGCATGAAAGCAAGATGGTCGCGGACCTGATCAAAGAACTAAAGGCCCAAGGTTTGGGTATTTTCCTGATCAGCCACGACACTCGCGAAATGCTGGACCTGTGCGACCGTGTGTCAGTGATGAAAAACGGCACGTTGATCGGCACCGAAAAAGTCGGCGACGTGACCGAGGATGACATCCTGAGCATGATCATCATGGGCAAAGCGCGCGACGTTGCTTAGGCTCTGACAAAGGGAAAAACGCATGTTTTTGGGTCTTGATCTGGGTACCTCAGGCTTGAAAGCCCTGCTGGTCGACGCCGATGAGAACATCATCGCTGAGGCCAGCGCCCCCTTGCAAGTATCGCGCGCCCATGACGGGTGGAGCGAGCAAAACCCCGATGATTGGTTCACCGCCTGCGCAACTGCAATTGCCGGCCTTGGCGTTGATCTAAGCGGCGTTCAGGGCATCGGGCTAAGCGGTCACATGCATGGCGCGACACTGATTGATGCAAACGGCGCGGCCTTGCGCCCCTGCATGTTATGGAACGACACCCGTGCGGCTGTTGAGGCGGCTGAATTCGACGCCGATCCGATCTGGCGGCAGGTAACTGGCAACATTGTGTTCCCCGGTTTTACCGCACCCAAGGTCGAATGGGTCCGGCGGCACGAACCCGATGTATTTGCCAAAATCGACAAGGTTTTACTGCCCAAAGACGCCTTGCGACTTTGGCTGACGGGTGAAGCCGTATCTGAAATGTCCGACGCTGCGGGCACCAGCTGGCTGGATACCGGCGCGCGCGATTGGTCCGATGAATTGCTGGCGCTATCCGGCCTGTCGCGGGCGCAAATGCCCCGGCTTGTCGAAGGGTCCGAGGTTTCTGGTGCCCTGAGCGGATCAATTGCCGCCAAGCTTGGGCTGCCGGCGGGCATTCCTGTCGCCGGTGGTGGTGGCGATAATGCTGCTTCGGCCATCGGGATGGGCGTCGTGAAACCGGGTCAGGCGTTTGTGTCACTGGGCACCTCTGGTGTGTTGTTTGCCGCCACGCCCAGCTATGCTGCCGCCCCCGAAAGCGCTTTGCACAGTTTTTGCCACGCCTTACCCGGGCTTTGGCATCAGATGGGGGTGATCCTGTCTGCGACCGACGCGCTGAATTGGCTGGCAGGTGTGTTGCAAGAAGATGCGCAAAGCCTGACCGGTGATCTGGGGCCGTTGCAGGCCCCCGGCCGGACAATTTTCATGCCCTATCTGGGCGGTGAACGTACCCCACATAACGATGCGCAAATCCGTGCTGGTTTCCTGCATCTTGGCCACGCGACCGACCGCAATGCGATGGTTCGCGCCGTGCTTGAGGGCGTCACCCACGCCCTGCGCGACAGTTTTGACGCAATGACGACGACCGGCACCAAAATCGACAGCCTGATCGCTGTCGGCGGCGGATCAAAGTCCGGTTATTGGCTTCAGGCCATCGCAACATCCCTAAATATGCCCATTCAGCTGCCTGCGGCTGGCGACTTTGGTGCAGCGCTTGGTGCCGCACGTTTGGGCCGCATGGCAGCGACTGGCGCAGGGGCTGAAACTGCCGTCGCCCCCCCGATTTCTGGCGTAATAGAGCCTGATTCAAAGCTGGTTCCCGCCTTTGCAGAGGCCCACGCCCGCTATTCCGAGACATACCGCGCAATCAAATCTTTGCGCTGAACTAGAGATAAGGACCCCTCCCATGACTGATTTTTTCGACGGCATCCCGGCGATCACCTATGACCCCGACGCGACCCATGATTTCACCTATCGCAGCTATAACCCGGACGAGATGCTGATGGGCAAAACCATGGCCGAGCATCTGCGCTTTGCCGTGGCCTATTGGCACAGCTTTGCCTGGGAGGGCGGCGACCCGTTTGGCGGTCAAACCTTCGAGCGTCCTTGGTTCGGCGACACGATGGACCACGCCAAGATCAAAGCCGACACAGCCTTTGATATGTTCAAAATCCTTGGCCAGCCGTATTTCTGTTTCCACGACGCCGATGTGCGCCCCGAGGGTGATACATTCGCCGAAAGCACTGCGCGCCTGCACGAGATCACCGATTATTTCGGCGAAAAGATGGAGCAGACCGGCACCAAGCTGCTGTGGGGCACCGCGAATCTGTTTTCGAACCGTCGCTACATGTCGGGCGCCGCGACCAACCCCGACCCGGATGTGTTTGCCTATAGCGCTGCGACCGTCAAAGAATGCATTGATGTCACGCACAAGCTGGGTGGTGAAAACTATGTGCTTTGGGGTGGGCGCGAAGGCTATGAAACGCTGCTGAACACCGACATGAAACGCGAACGCCAGCAGGCAGGCAGGTTCCTGCAAATGGCGGTCGAATATGCACATAAAATCGGGTTCAAAGGCAGCATCCTGATAGAGCCTAAACCGCAGGAACCCACCAAACATCAGTATGATTACGACGTCGCGACCGTCTATGGTTTCCTCAAGGATTTCGGGCTTGAGAACGAGGTGAAGGTTAACATCGAGCAAGGGCACGCGATCCTGGCCGGGCATTCGTTTGAACACGAGCTGGCGCTTGCCTCCGCGCTTGGGATTTTCGGGTCGATCGACATGAACCGAAATGACTATCAATCGGGCTGGGACACTGACCAGTTCCCCAACTCCGTGCCCGAAGTCGCACTTGCCTATTACGAAGTACTGAAAGCAGGCGGTTTCACCACAGGTGGCACGAATTTCGACGCCAAACTGCGCCGGCAATCGCTGGACGCGCAGGATCTGATCCTTGCCCATGTCGGCGCGATGGATGTTTGCGCCCGCGGGCTAAAGGCAGCTGCCGCAATGTTGGAAGATGGCAAGCTGGAGGACGCCCGCGAGGCCCGTTACGCAGGATGGGGATCGGCGCGCGGTCAGGGGTTGCTTAACAGTGATCTCGAGACGATCAACGCGCAGGTCAAGGCAGACGCGCTGAACCCGCAGCCTGCATCTGGCCGTCAAGAAGCGTTGGAGAATCTGGCAAACAGATATCTTTGACCTCTCGCCAATGGCGGAGTAATTGACCCCATGTTCAAGCGCTACGCCATATATTTCACGCCCCCGTCCGGTGGTTTCGCCCAGTTGGGGGCGTCCTGGCTGGGGTGGGATCTGGCGCGGGGGTGCAACGTTGCGCATCCCGATATCGACGGTGTCAATGTCGCGGCCATTACCGAACGGCCGCGTAAATATGGGCTGCATGCGACGATCAAAGCGCCGTTTACCCCTGCCGATGGCGTGACCGAGCAGGATTTGACCGATGCGCTAAGCGCATTTTGTGCGGGCCACCCCCCGGTCGCGCTGGACGGATTGGACCTGACGCAAATCGGTCGTTTTTTGGCGCTAACGCCTGTTGGTGATATGTCATTGCTGAACGGATTGGCATCCGACGCCATGCAATCGCTTGATCGTTTCCGCGCGCCGCTTGGGCAGGCGGAGTTCGACCGCAAAAACCGGGCCAATATGTCGGATCAGCAACGCCAGCTCCTGCGGAAATGGGGGTATCCTCATGTAGAAAAGTTCTTTCGTTTTCACATCACCCTGACCGGGCCTGTACCCGACGCGGAAATGATGCGAGTGCGTCACGCGATCGAGACCTATCTGATGCCTACGATCCCCGCACCGTTTGATATCGATAGCCTGAGCCTATGCGGCGAAGACATGGATGGCAGGTTTCACCAGATTGCGCGATGCGCGTTAGGTAAAGCTGCGAATAGTCTCTAACGCGCCGAAAAGCGCCTTGCCTTCGGGGTCTTGCAACGCCGCTTCGCGCAGGCGGGCGACCCATTCTGCCGCATCTTTGCGCCCCCTTACCATCTGCGCACCGTTCATCACGCTGTCAAATTTGGTCAGCCCCCGTGCATGGGTATCGGAATACCCTTTTATCAGCCGTCGGCAGCGCAGCATCTCGACGGATAGCGCGTAATCCTCTTCGAGCGGGGCAAGGCTGCGATCTAACCAAGCCTCAAGATGTGCGACCTCGACCGTGTGACGGCGGGTTTTCAGACGGTAGGATCGCAAGCCACCCAAAACGTACAACATCGCAAAGGCTGGCAAACTGTCAGTACGCAATCGCCGCCCCTTGCCAAACCACCGGCCCAGCCGCGCCATCAGCTTTGGTCGCCGCTCCACCCACGCGCCCAGTTTTGCGGGCAGCAGCCCGGCGATTTCCTCAGCCCTTGGATGGAAATATTCGGTCAACTGCATGACCTGGTCCGGCTCTGCCCCCATTTCCCCACGAATCCGGCTGAACCTTCGGCGGCGGGTTTTGATATCAGCGACGCGAATGATGTCATCATAAGCCATTGCGTTTGCTATATATTTAGCCGCTGCAATGCTAAGCTGCCAATCGTGCTCTGCGCTATCACGAACAATAATTCTGTCTAGCCGGTCCAGATAGACCGCCCCGTAAGCGTACCCTTGGAAATCCACGAGTTTGAGCAGACCAGCCGAGGCCATCTGCTGCACAGGGGGCGGCATGGCGCTGATACGATCAGCCACCTTCTGATAGGCGCGCAGCAAGCGCGCGGGGCCGGTAATTTCGGGCGGCTGCTCTGTCTTTTCGTCCCTGTCGGTATCGTCGCTCAGGGCCGCATCAAACCCCGCATTAAAGGCGCGCAAGCTGGCGTCGATGCCCCGGCCCCCTTCGCGGATTGCGTCCTCGAACGCGGCACGGGGAAAGGGCAAAGCCCCCGTCGCAGCAAGCGCGCCGAACAGGCTGGCAGAAATGACGGACCTCTGCTCGACGGCCAACTGCTCCATATCCGCCAGGACCAGTCTCTGCGCGGCGATTTCAGCGGCTGCGCGGACCTCCTCTGCGTCAGCGATCCCATCCCCCGGAGCCATCTTTTCCGACACAGCCAAGGCGCGGTGACTGGAGCCGATCAGTACTGTCCGATCCGGTGTGACAAAGCCGCGCATAACGGCGCGCCCGACCTCCATCATCTCGGCCGCGATCAGGATATCGACATCACCAGCCGAAGGCGCGAGCGCGAAAATCGGCTGCTGATCAGTCTTCGGTGCCATTTCAAGGTAATAGATCGTGGCCCCGGTGCGCTGCGCCACGCCGGCAACGCTGGTAGCCTGCACGACATAGCCCTGCGCATGCGCCATGGCTTCGATCCAGCCGGTCAGAACCCCGCCGCCCTGTCCGCCCACAGCCATAACAGCCAGCTTGATGATCTGGGCAGCACCCGGATTATTGGAATGTTCTGTAAATTGCTTGTTCATTGCATCATCAACCGTTTCGCGTCACGTCTGGATTGTAGCCAGCCCATCACTTTGCCGCGCTGCTGGCTACGCCATGATTCAAATCTGGTTGGATTATGCACAACATCAGCCTGATAGAAAGACGGACATAGAATTGCGCTCTCGGCCACCTCGCCGCAATTACCACAACCGACACAGGTTTGGTCAATATGCGCGACCGGGTCATCGCGCAGCGGGTCATCAAGCTTTTTCAGCGACAGTGAGGGGCAACCAGACAGCCGAATACAGGCGTGATCGCCGGTACACACATCAGGATCTACGCCGAAACGCGGGATATCAACGCGGCGGCCCTCGCTGATCGCCCGAGAGCGCAACGGTTTCTCGCGACGTTGCTTGTTAAGCATACATTCCGACGATGCGACGATGACCTTTGGCCCGTCATAATCAGTGGTTAACGCTTCGTGCAGAACCTCGCGCATTTTGCCAACATCATAGGTGCGGTCGATCTGGCGCACCCATTCCACACCGACCCCCTTTAGCGCAGCTGAAATCGGGTTGTTCGTCGATTTAGTTTCATTTTTGGCGCGGCTCGACAGCACATCCTGTCCGCCTGTGGCGGCGGAATAGTAATTGTCGACGATCACCGCGACCGTATCGGATTTGTTGAAAACCATGTTCCCGATCGAAGAACTAAGCCCGTTGTGCCAAAATCCACCATCCCCAAGGATCGAAATCGCGCGCCGTTCACCGCCCCCATCGAATGCCGCGTTCGAGGCAGGGCCAAGGCCGTACCCCATGGTCGCGCCACCAATCTCGAACGGGGGCAGCGCCGCGAACAGATGGCACCCGATATCGCCGCTGATCTGGTGTTTACCCAGCTCCTGCTCGGTCAGCTTCATCGCCGCAAAGATCGGGCGTTCGGGGCAGCCCGTGCAAAACCCCGGCGGACGGATCGGGACGGTTTTCGATAGATCCGGTATCTGTGGTGCCTCGGCATTGGGTGCCCGAACAGTGCCGGGCAGCATCTCTGGCGCGGCGGTTTTCAGAAATGCCGTTACCCCGTCCAGCATGACCTGCCCGGTGTATTCACCCGCCATTGGTAACATATCCTTGCCGTGCAATTCGACCGAACTGCGCGATTTATACAGAAAACTGCCAAGCTGCTGTTCGATAAAGTCGGGCTGCCCTTCCTCGACGACCAGCACGTGTTCCTTGCCCTGGCAAAACCGGTCAAATTCGTCTTTGACCAGCGGATAGGTGACGTTCAAAACATAAAGCGGCACGTCGCTGTTGCCATAGATATCCGCCAGCCCAAGCCGCTGTAATGCGCGCATGATGCCGTTGTACATGCCCCCCTGAACCACAATGCCCAATGGGGCACGCTCGGGGTCGAACACGTCGTTCAACTTGTTTTCAACAATGAATTTTTCAGCCGCAGGCCAGCGGTTTTGAACCTTATCCTGCTCGTGCAGATAGCTCATCGGTGGCAGGACAACCCGTGCAAAATCACTGCGCGGCGTCGATAACGCGTCACGCACGGTCAGCGGCGGCGGGACGTTATCGCGGGTGTCAAAGCTGCCTGTCACGTGGCACGATCTGATCCGAACCATCAACATCACCGGGGTATTGCTGGCCTCGGACAGTTCGAATCCGTCTTTTACAGCCTTGGTAATACTAGGTAAATTCGGGCGCGGGTCCAGCATCCAGAACTGCGATTTCATCGCAAAGGCGTGGGACCGCTCTTGCATGATCGACGATCCTTCGCCGTAATCCTCGCCCACAATCACCAGCGCGCCACCCGTCACGCCCGAGGAGCTGAGATTGGCCAAAGCATCAGCAGCGACATTAACGCCGACCGGCCCCTTGAACGTGACCGCACCGCGGATCGGATAATGGACAGAGGCTGCCAGCATCGCAGCGGCTGCCGCCTCGCTTGCGTTTGCCTCGAACCGGACGCCAAGTTCCTCAAGCACATCCTGCGCATCTGAGAGCACATCCATCAAATGGCTGATCGGCGCGCCCTGATAGCCGCCAACATAGCCCACACCGTTCTCAAGCAGCGCCTTGGTCAGCGCCAATATACCTTCGCCGGTAAAAACGTCACCGTCGCCTTTGCGCAGATGTTCTACCTCATTTTTGAAGGAGCGTTCAGCCATCTGGGCCCTTTCAAAAGTCGTGTTTACGGATGTTTTTAAGCATCTTTTGCAACGTGCTCACAAAGGCGCGTTTTTCTGCCGCGCCAACACCCGCGAACATCGCCTGATAGGCGTCGGACATATGCGGCCAAAGCCGCTCGAATGCTGCGCGACCATCGTCGGTCAGGAAAATTCGGGTGGCCCTGCTGTCATCAGGATCGGGCTGGCGCCGTACCAACCCGTTTTGCGCCAATGAATCCAAGCCCCGGCTAAGGGTTGATTGCTGCACAACCGCAAATACCGCAAGCTCACGGATCAAAATGCCGTCATGCACGGACAGCACCGCAAGCGACCGCATCTGCGGGGTGGTCAGGCCAAGCTTGGCCATTTCTTCCTGCATGGCCGCATTGTAGCGGCCCATGATCCGGTTCATCAGATAGGGTGCAAACTGATCCAGACCGATCTCGGCCAAGGTTGGATCAGTGTGTTTTGCAGGTCTGTCTTTGGTGTCCATTCAAGGGCCCTTTCCCGCGCTCCGGCCAGAGGGCCGGGCCGAAGGTGATGTATATGTTAACCTTTTGGAACAAGCGCGAGCGCCCGGATCGGGCTACCTGTGCCATGTTCGATCTTGAGCGGGGCGGCGATCAGAACGGCCCCTTTGGCGGGCAGCTTGTCAAGATTGGCAAGCGAGGCGAGGCCAAAGCAATTATCGCGGTGTAGCAAGTTATGCGCAGGGTATGGTGGTTCCATCCCGCCCGCCTGCCCCGCATCGGTACCGATACATTGCGTGCCCCATCCGACAATCCCCTTTGACAACAGATACTCAATGCAATCAGGCGTCGGGCCGGGGCTGTGCGGGCCAGTATCATCGGCGTTCAGAAACTTTTCGGCGTCGTGCACCCGCTTGTCCCAATCGGTGCGCATCACGACCCATTCGCCTTTGCCGATCGCCCCATATTCAGCTTCCCATGCTTTCACACCATCGGCGGTCAGCAGGAAATCCTCATTCTCGGCCGATTGGGCGGCGCAATCGATGACATTAACGGGGGCGACCAAGCGTTGCACATCCAGTGTATCGGTATAGCCGTCCTCGTAATCCTTGCCAGTAATCCAATGGTGCGGCGCGTCGAAATGTGTGCCGGAATGCTCGCCCAGCTTCAGCCAGTTCCACGCGAAAAACGGGCCGTCGCTGTCGTATTCGCTGATCTTGTGAATTTCGATCTTGGGCGTGTTCTTGGCGAAGTCTTCAGGCAGCTGTAAAAGCGGCGTATCGGGGCCAAGACTGCTGGAACAGTCGATCACCTCGACACCGCCGCTGGCCAACATCATTGCAAGGTTCGTCAGAGTTTCTGCGCCGCTCATCATCATATCTCCCGTGGTTATGCTGTTGCACTGTTGTTGATAAAGGATGCTACGTAGCGTTATATGCATTTGCAATAAAATTAGCGTGCTAATGATTTTACCCAATAAACAGAGGGTCTTATGCCTGACCGCGGTTATTTTCTTTATCATTCCATCGGGCAATACCCCGGTAAATCACATGATATGGCCACCGCTTTGGCCGGGTTTTCAGATGTCTGGGGCACGCCAGATGACAGCCAATGGCCATCTGTTTTAACCAAAAGACAAGAGTTCCTGACCCTATGGCGCGATCTGATAGACGCCCCCGACGATACCCTGACCAGCGCCGAAAATGTCACCACGGCGCTATTTTCGATCCTTGGCGGCCTGCCCGCCGGCCAGTTGCGCGGCAAGCGGGTGTTGATCGGGGCAGATTGCTTTCCCTCGCTGCATTTTTTGCTGAACGGGCTGGCGGATCGCATGGGTTTCACCCTGCACACCGTGCCGATACGCGACGGCGCATTTTGGGTGACGGATGATGATTTGCTAGATGCTTGGGGTGCGGATGTTGGTCTGGCTTTGCTGACCTTTGTAACCTCGACCAGTTCGCACCGCTGTGATCTGAAGCGTCTGATCGCCCATGGGCGACAGGTGGGTTCGCTGATCGGGGTGGATTTGACCCAAGGGATCGGGATCATCCCGTTTTCGCTCAACGATTATGCCGCAGATTTCGTCGTCTCGAGCAGTTTAAAATGGCTGTGTGGCACTTCGGGCGCGGGCATCATCCAGATGCGTAGTGATCTGATCGAACAGACTACACCCGAGCTGCGCGGCTGGTTTTCGCAGGATAACCCGTTTTCGTGGGATTTGAACGGTTTTGACTACGCCCCCGATGCACGGCGGTTTGATCATGGCACACCATCGGTTTTGGCCTGTTTAGGGTCTATTCCGGCGCTGCGGTGGCATGCGGGGCAGACTGATCTGTTGGTCCATAACCGCGCGCTGACCGATCTGATTATCAAGGCCGCGGATGATGTCAGTCTCACCCTTGCCACCCCTCGGGATGAGGGTCAGCGCGGCGGGTCTGTTATGGTGCAACTGCCGCAAAAAATTGACGCGCAGGCCCTGGTTGGGACGTTGCGCGCGCAGAATATCCACGTCGATTGTCGCGGCCAAATTCTGCGTCTGTCGCCGGGTGCGATTACGTCAGTGACCCATGTTGAGGGCCTGTTTCATGCGCTGAATGCGGTGATCTAAAGTGCGTTAAAGAACCGCTGCATCCTGTCCATCGCATCGGTCAGCACGTCGATTTCCGCGCAGCCAAAGCACACGCGCAAATGCCCCTCGCCCGCGTCCCCGTAAAAGCTGCCTGCCTCGACAACAACGCCGGTTTCCTCCAGCAAACGGTCCGCACAGGTCTGCGCGCTTAGGCCCGTCGCGGCGATGTTGGGAAAGGCATAAATCGTGCCTTCGACGGGCGCACAGGTGACGCCGGGCATCTGGTTCAAGCGTCCAACCACCAGATCACGTCGGGCGCGATCCCGCGCGACCATGCCCGCCAGAACAGACGCGTCCCCCGTGACAGCAGCAAGCGCGCCGTGCTGGATAAACGTGTTCACATGGGTGACCTCGTTCGTGGTGATTTTCATTAACGGACCCATCAAAGCCGCGTCTGCCACCACATAGCCCAGCCGCCAGCCGTCCATGGCATAGGCTTTGGTAAAGGCGAACATCGAAATCGTGCGTTCCTTCATACCCGGCAAGGACGCGATCGAGATATGCGTTTCGCCATAGATGATCTCTTCATAAACCTCGTCCGAGATTACCAAAAGATCGTGTTCCTGTGCAAGATCGGCGATGATTTGCAGCTCTGCGCGGGTATAGACACGGCCCGTTGGATTACACGGATTGATCAAGGCGATCACACGGGTCGACGGGGTGATATGCGGCTCTATCAAGGCGCGATTGATCGAAAACCCGTTTCTTGCATCCAAAGGGGCGATGGTAACTTTGGCCCCGGCCAGTTCGGCCTTGCCGATATGCTGCGGGTAGTAGGGTGCCAGCAAAAGTGCCTCGTCGCCGTCATCCAGAAACGCCATGAACGCGGCAAAGGACCCTTGGGTCAAACCGTTGGTGATCAACACATTGTCGGCTGCGACGTCCAATTTGTTCTGGTTCCGCAGCTTTTCCGCCAGCGCGCTGCGCAGTTCGGGCAGCCCTTGCAGATCGGAATAATGCACGTCCCCGGCTTGCAGCGAAGCAATCGTCGCGTCCTTGATATGCTGGGGGGTATCTTCGGCGGGCATGCCCAGTTCCAGATGGATCAAATCCCCCGACATCCCCACCGCTTTGGCGAACATCCCAAAGTTTTTCGGGCTGGTGTCGGTGATCCGGCGGGCGGGGCGAATGGGCATCTGGCTCTCCTTGCATGATATACATGCGTTTGCACCTATTTTGATAACGCGGTCTGTAATCAAAAGCCAAGCTTAAAGGACGCGGGGGATTGCAGCACGCCAGAACGAAAAACGCCGCCCCGACAAATGTCGGAGCGGCGTAATCTTGGGCGGTTGGCCCGCATTTAGTAGCGGTAGTGTTCCGGCTTGAACGGGCCTTCGGGCTTAACGCCGATATAGGCCGCTTGTTCGCTGCTGAGCTGTGTCAGCTTCACGCCGATGCGGTCCAGATGCAGGCGGGCGACTTTCTCGTCCAGATGCTTGGGCAGGATGTACACGTCGTTTTTGTACTGACCATTGTTTTCCCACAATTCGATCTGCGCCAAAACCTGATTGGTAAAGGACGCGGACATCACGAAGGACGGATGACCGGTGGCGTTACCAAGGTTCAGCAAACGGCCCTCGGAGAGCAAGATCAAACGGTTGCCCGAAGGCATCTCGATCATGTCGACCTGTTCTTTGATGTTGGTCCATTTGTGGTTCTTCAGCGCGGCGACCTGAATTTCGTTATCAAAGTGACCGATGTTGCCAACGATCGCCATGTCCTTCATCTCGCGCATATGCTCGATCCGGATCACGTCTTTGTTGCCAGTGGTGGTGATAAAGATGTCAGCGGTGGCCAACACGTCTTCCAACAGCACAACCTCGAAACCGTCCATCGCGGCCTGCAGCGCGCAAATGGGGTCGGCTTCGGTGACTTTGACCCGTGCGCCAGCGCCAGCCAGCGACGCCGCCGACCCTTTGCCAACATCACCATAGCCGCAAACCACAGCGACCTTACCGGCCATCATGGTGTCTGTGGCGCGGCGAATGCCGTCGACCAGCGATTCCTTGCAGCCGTATTTGTTGTCGAATTTCGACTTGGTCACGCTGTCGTTTACATTGATCGCTGGGAAGGGCAGTTGGCCTTGTTTCACCAGATCGTACAGGCGGTGAACGCCGGTTGTTGTTTCCTCGGACACGCCTTTGATCTGGTCGCGCATCTTGGTGAACCAACCGGGGGTGGCTTCCATGCGTTTTTTGATCTGCGCCTTGATCGCGACTTCTTCTTCGGATGTCGGCACGGCGATCACGTCTTCGCCTGCTTCGGCGCGGGCACCCAACAGAATATAGAGCGTCGCGTCGCCGCCATCGTCGAGGATCAGGTTCGGGCCTTCAGGGAACATAAAGGATTTATCAAGGTAATCCCAATGCTCTTCCAGCGATTGGCCTTTGATCGCGAAAACGGGTGTACCGCTCTCGGCGATTGCAGCCGCAGCGTGATCCTGGGTCGAAAAGATGTTGCAGGACGCCCAGCGCACATCGGCACCCAGAGCGACCAGAGTTTCAATCAAAACGGCGGTCTGGATCGTCATGTGCAACGACCCGACGATGCGCGAACCGGCCAGCGGTTTGCTTTCACCATATTCAGCACGCAGCGCCATCAGGCCCGGCATTTCAGTTTCGGCGATATCAAGTTCCTTGCGGCCATACGCGGCAAGGCTAATGTCTTTAACGATATAATCGTTGGCCATTTGGCATCCCTTTTCAAAAGATCGGATATTCGCAACGCGCGTAGCACTTAACGGCAGGAACCTCAACGATTGATGGGAAAGCTGGCGTACCAGCGCTAGTTTGCATCGATGCCGCGTGGATTTACGGTTCCATGATCGCGGGCTTCGTGGGAAGAACAATGCGGCACACAGAAACGGAGAACAGATATGGCGCAGCAGCCCCGCGCGTGGCAACGCATGCTTTCGGGTCGCAGGCTGGACCTGCTGGACCCCACCCCGGTCGATATTGAGATCGAAGATATCGCGCATGGGCTGGCCTTTGTGGCGCGTTGGAATGGCCAGACCCACGGCGATTACGCCTATTCCGTTGCAGAACATTCCCTGTTGGTTGAAACGTTGTTTGCGCGGTTAAACCCCAAGGCCCCTGCGAAATGGAAACTGGCCGCGCTTTTGCACGACGCGCCGGAATATGTGATCGGTGATATGATTTCACCGGTCAAAGCCGCGGTTGGACCTGGCTATGGCGCGTTGGACGAAAGGTTAACGGCAGCAATTCACATACGGTTTGGCCTGCCTGCGGCGATCCCCAAAACGGTCAAGCAGCAGATCAAAAAGGCCGACAGGATCAGCGCCTGGATGGAGGCGACCCAAATCGCGGGATTTGCGGAGGCCGAAGCCACACGGTTTTTCGGCAAGCCCGATACCAGCATTACCCAAGACCTGGCAATCGTGCTGCGCCCGCCGGTTGAAACCCGCAATGATTTCACCGTCCGTCACACGGCCCTGCTATCGGAGATGTTATGATCAATGTAAGACGCGCCAGCGCACTGGACGCCGCAAGTATGGCGCAACTGCTAAATGAAATTATCGAAATTGGCGGCACCACGGCGATGACCCGGCCAGTCACCGGCGATGATCTAAAAGAGCGGATGGCATCAAACCCGGATCAAAGCGCGTGGCATGTTGCCTTGGATAGCGATGAAAAGGTCGTCGGGTTTCAATGGATCAGTCCCCATACCGAATTACCTGCCGAGGCCTGCGATATCGCGACATTTGTGCAGGTCGGGCGGACGGGGCTTGGCATCGGGTCAAGGCTGTTTAACGCCACATCTGACGCGGCAAAGCAGCTGGGATATGTCTGGATCAACGCAACCATCCGCGCAGATAACACGGGCGGGCTGACATATTACCAAAGCCGCGGGTTTCGTGATTGGCATTATGACGAAGGGGTCACGCTTGCCTCAGGCTTGGTCGTGGACAAGATCAGCAAGCGCTACGACATTTAACCCCTAACGCGGGCTTCTTTTGGCGAGGATACGCTGCAATGTACGGCGGTGCATGTTCAGGCGGCGCGCGGTTTCTGACACGTTGCGATCACACAGCTCATAGACTCGCTGAATATGCTCCCACTTCACGCGGTCCGCGCTCATCGGGTTTTCGGGGGGCGGTGGCAAATCATCACCGGTCGCCAGCAAGGCGTTGGTGATGTCATTCGCATCCGCAGGTTTTGACAGGTAATCGGTCGCCCCGATTTTGACGGCAGCCACAGCTGTTGCAATTGCGCCGTATCCCGTCAGCACGACAACCCGCGTATCGGGGCGCCGTGCGCGCAACACTTCGACGACATCCAGACCATTGCCGTCTTCCAGACGCAGATCGATCACGGCATAGGCAGGCGGACGCGCGGTTGCGATGGCCCGGCCAGCGGCAACAGACCCGGCAGTTTCAACGGAAAACCCGCGCTTTTCCATCGCCTTGGCCAGACGACGCAGAAACGGTTCGTCGTCATCCACCAAAAGCAACGTAGGATCTTCGCCTAGATCAAGCGCGTTATTCTCAGCCATTTAATGCCTCGCAATCATCGGTTTCGCCGTCACACTACCAAGCAGCTATGTAGTGCCGCCCAATTTATGTCAACTTTTCACTGATTTTCGATGAAACAGCCAATCTTGTCGGCCATTTGATCGGGCGTAACATCGCGCCTAAAGAAATCCACGAACCCTTCACCGGGCATCACGAGATAGCTAAAGGTAGAGTGGTCAACGAGATAGAATTCATCGGTTGTGTCATGGGCTTTGTAATAGGTGCGATACGCTTCGCTTGCGGCTTTTACCTGTTCCGGCGATCCGGTCAGCCCGATCATTTTGGGGTGCATATTATCGGCAAACTCACCCACAACTTCGGGTGTGTCCCGCAGCGGATCAATCGAGATAAAGACCGGAGTCACGGACATACCGCGTTCTTCCAGCACATCGATGGCGCTTGCGTTGCGTGCAACATCAAGGGGGCACACATCGGGGCAGAACGTATAGCCAAAATACAGCAGGCTCGGCTCTGTGATTACATCCGCATCGGTCACTGTCTGACCTGCGGCATTCACCAGCTCGAACGGGCCGCCCAATTCATCACCACCCGCAACAGCAGAGCCTTTGCATTGCGCGTATTTATCGTCGGTGCCATCATTTTGCCCCATAACATAGGTAAGAGCCAGTCCGCAGATCACCACGATGGCAGCGCTGACAGCAATTATCTTGTTCATCTTCATTCTCCCATGCCGAACGGCACTCTTGATCACTGGTTAAAGCAGACCTACGCTTCTTATCTATCTATGCAATGGGCTATCTTGAAAAGGCGCGCCAATGACGCAGGCTACAATCCAGCCCTTGGGGGACCGCACCCGCGCGAATTGGATCAGACTACGCACCATGATCGTACTGCGGTGGGTTGCCATTGCAGGCCAGCTTACGGCGATTACTGTAGCGGATCGGTTGTTCGGGCTCCAACTTGAACTGGGTCTGTGCTATTTTGCCATTGGCGTTTCGGTCGTTGGCAATTTGATCGCGATCTTTGTCTTCCCCGAAAACAAACGGCTTTCAGAATATGAAAACCTGTCGATGGTTCTGTTCGACCTGCTTCAGCTGGGGTTCTTGTTGTTCCTGACAGGCGGCTTGCACAATCCGTTTTGCTTGCTGCTGTTGGGGCCGGTCACGATCTCGGCCACGACGCTTAGCCTTAGGTCGACGGTGATCTTGTGCTGCACGGCGATTGGCCTTGCCAGCCTGTTGGCTGTTTATCACTTTCCGCTGAGCACTAAAAACGGCGGCGTATTGATGATGCCCGGCATTTTTGTATTCGGCCACTGGACGGCGCTTGTGATCTCGATCTTGTTTTCGACCGCCTATTCCCGGCGGGTGACGACCGAAATCCATTCGATGTCAGACGCATTGGTGGCCACACAAATGGCGCTGGCACGTGAACAAAAGCTGACCGATCTGGGAGGTGTGGTGGCCGCCGCCGCCCATGAGCTGGGCACGCCCTTGGCCACGATCAAACTGGTCAGCGCGGAACTGCTGGACGAATTGAAGGACAGCCCGGAACTGGCAGCTGATGCAGCCTTGATCCGCAATCAGGCTGACCGGTGCCGCGATATTCTGCGCGATATGGGCCGTGCCGGCAAAGACGATCTGCATCTGCGGCAGGCCCCGCTTAGCGCGGTCATCGAAGAGGCCGCAGAGCCCCATATGTCCCGCGGCAAAACCATCGAATTTTCCTTTGGCCAAGAAGGCGATGTGGCGTCTCATCAACCGTCAATTCTGCGTAAACCAGAGATCATCCACGGTCTGCGCAATTTGATACAAAACGCCGTCGATTTCGCGGAGAGCACCGTTTGGGTCAAGGCGCACTGGACCCAGACGCAGATTTCGATACGCATTTTTGACGACGGCAAGGGGTTTCCCCCACATCTGCTTGGCCGCATTGGCGACCCATTGATGCGCAGACGCCGGTCCCAAGGCAGCACACCCCAGCGCCCCGAATACGAGGGGATGGGCCTGGGACTGTTCATCGCGAAAACCTTGCTGGAACGCTCTGGCGCAGAGCTGCACTTTGCCAATGGATCGGACCGGGGGTCGCGGACAGACCAACCCCGCTTGGGTGCCGTGGTCGAGGTTGTCTGGCCACGCAGCAAAATTGATGCCGTAGACGGTGAAGCCGCTGTCCCGATCGGCGAAAATGTTCCCATCACCACCTAAGGGTGCAGTCACAATCACAACACCACTCAAGCGATTAACGAAACGTTAATCTCTAGGCTCCTACATTTCCGTAAACCGTGAGGAGTTTGGGCAGATGCCGCCCGTTGATATCTTTTTAACCTTTTGCGTCGCGACCGTTTGCGGTGCCATTGCGTTTGCTTGGCTGAACAGCCCAAATCAACGACGCGCGCCCAGCCGAACGGCGACGACAACCGAACAGGTTTATCTTTTTGATCAGGGGATCTTGCAACATGCGTCTGAGGCCGCCCAAAGTCTGATCCCGCTTGAGGCTGGCTTTCACGAATGGGACGACCTGCGCGAAAAGATCGTAGACCGGTTTACCCTATTTCCCAAACAACCCAAGCTGTACGGCACCGGCAGCATGACCCTTGATGCGATCGACATGAACGGACCAACCCAGATCAACATCAGTTGGAACAACGGGCTAAGCTGGGTCCAGTTCCTGAGCCTTAAAGACGATCAACAGCCGGAAGCACTTGAAAGCCGGATCGTATCGCATGGCCTAACCTCCAGCCTGACCATACCGGTCTGGCAGGTGTGTACAGATGGTGCATTGCTCTGGTGGAACCCCGCCTATGAGGCGCTGCATGCACGCGTCTTTCCAGACCTTCCGATCGAAGAAACACTGATTTTCCCGCCCGAGTTCGAAGCAACCTGCCAGCGCGTTTCCCTGCGCGACGTATCAACCGGCAAAAAGGAATGGTTTAACGTCAGTTATCGCGAGGTTGATGGCGTGCTGAATTATCAAGCCATCTGCATCAGCAACCTTGTCCATGCCGAAGAGGCCCAGCGCAATTTTGTGCAGACCATGACCAAGACATTCGCGCAATTGTCGATTGGACTGGCGATTTTTAACCGGGACGGGCAGCTGGCGTTGTTCAACCCGGCACTGGTCGATCTGACCGGCCTCCCGGCTCAGTTTTTAAGCACCAGACCTGCCCTGCAAACCTTCTTTGACCGCCTGCGTGAAACCCGCAAAATGCCCGAACCAAAGAACTATGCCGATTGGCGCACTGCAATTTCTGAACTGGTAAACTCGGCGAAGGATGGCAGATATGACGACACGTGGTCGCTGGATTCAGGTCAAACCTTTCGGGTAAAGGGCCGCCCACACCCCGATGGGGCCACCGCCCTGCTGATCGAAGACATCACCGCAGAGGTCAGCCTGACACGTCATTTCCGGGCCGAGCTTGAACTGGGGCAATCCATTTTCGACACGCTGGATGACGGCATCGCGGTGTTTTCCGGCACTGGCGTTCTGACCTTCTCGAACAAGGCATACCAAAGCCTTTGGAAGGTTGACCCCGACACCAGCTTTGCCGATGTAACGATCCATGATGCCATTCAGGATTGGAAGCGAAAGGCCACGGACAACCCCATGTGGCCAGAGATTGAAGCCTTTGTGCGCAGCTTTGTGGACCGCAAAACCTGGAGCATTCCTGTCTATCTGACTGACGGAACCCATATGACATGCTTGATTTCGCCCATTGTTGCGGGCGCGACGCTTATTAGATTCCGCATCATCAAGCGGTCTGACATCCGCGGCAGACTTACGTCACCCCCAGATATGTCGCGCGACGTTTAAGCTCCGCTTTCGCCTTGCGGCGCACCTGCCCCGCCAAGTAGCTTGGGCGCATGTCTGACCACAGTCTTTCCCTTGATCTGCATAACGCAGAAGAAACCAGCCAAGCCGCGCGCGCCCTTGGTGCTGGGTTGACGGCTGGCGACACCATTTTGCTAACCGGTGACGTGGGGGCTGGCAAAACCCATTTCGCAAGGTCCTTGATCCAATCCCTGCTCACCACGCCCGAGGACGTGCCATCCCCCACCTTCACGCTGGTGCAAACCTATGACACCTCGGCGGGGACCATTTGGCACGCGGATTTATACCGCCTGACATCTACTTTCGAGATTGAGGAACTCGGCCTGTCCGACGCATTTCAAGATGCGATTTGTTTGGTTGAATGGCCCGATAGATTGGGAGATTTGAAACCTAAGGACGCGCTAGAAATAGCGCTAGAAACGACGGGCGATGACAGCCGAATCCTAACCGCATCGTGGGACGGCGATAAATGGGGACCAAAATTGAAAAGCTGGCGCAGATGATGGACCGCATCGCAGCATCACAAGAGTTCGTCAAAGCCGCTGGTTGGGGAACGGCCCGAAAATCCCTGCTGGCCGGAGATGCATCAAACCGCCGCTATGACCGCCTGACCGCATCGGACGGCAGCACGGCGGTTTTCATGGATGCGCCGCCAAACAAAGGCGAAGAAGTCAGCCCCTTTGTGCGCATCGCCAAGTACTTGATCCAAAACGGGCTAAGCGCCCCGCGCATTTTGGCGCAAGACCCTGAAAACGGCTTCTTGCTGATTGAGGATCTGGGCGATGACCTATTTGCGCGGTTGATGATTCAGCAGCCGGACATGTGCCGCCCTCTCTACACCGCCGCCACCGATATGCTGGTGAGCTTGCATAAGGCAGAACCGCTGGAATTGCCGATCTGCGATTCCGATTGGCTGGTTCGCATGACCGATCTGGTTTTTGACCTCTACGCGAATAATGGCGCGGGTTTCGCCCGTTTTGATCGGTTGTTCCGGCCCATGGCGCGGCTGCTTGATCACACGCCCCGCGTCGTGATCCTGCGCGATTTCCATGCTGAAAACCTGCTGTGGCTGCCCGAACGCAAAGGTATCGCGCGTGTAGGTGTTCTTGATTTCCAAGACGCGCTGCTGGGGCATCCGGCCTATGATCTGGTGTCGATCCTCCAAGACGCCCGCCGCGATGTTGCCCCTGAAATCGAGGCCGAGATGATCGCCCGTTACATTGCCAACACCCGCACAGATGCCAACGATTTCCAGGCCGCATATGCCCTTCTTGGCACCCAACGAAACCTTCGCATTCTGGGGATCTTCGCGCGGCTTTGCCTGCGCGACGGCAAAGCGCATTATGTGGATTTCATCCCCCGCGTTTGGGGCTATCTGCAACGCAATCTTAAACACCCCAACCTTGCCGAACTGGCGCAGTTTTTAACTGAAACCCTGCCCTATCCCAGCCCCGATTTCCTTGAGGATTTGAAAGCACGATGCGCGACACACCCAAATCCGTGATGATGTTCGCCGCGGGCTTTGGCACGCGGATGAGACATCTGACCCAAGATCAGCCCAAGCCGATGATCAAGGTCGCCGGTCGGCCGCTGATCGATCACGCGCTTGATCTGGCGAACGCGATTGCCCCGGATCGCATCGTCGCGAACCTGCATTACAAACCCGAGCCGCTGCTGGCGCATCTTAAGGGCCGCAACGTCCGGACCATCGTTGAGACGCCAGATATCCTTGAAACCGGCGGCGGGTTGCGCAATGCCTTACCGTTGCTGGGAACGGGGTCGGTTTTCACCATGAACACCGATGCGATCTGGGCGGGTCCGAACCCGTTGACGATGCTGCAGGACGTCTGGAACCCCGACATCATGGATGCCCTGCTGATCGGCATCCCCCCTGCGCAGGCCGTGGGTCATTCCGGCAAGGGCGACTTTGTCATGGGCCAATGCGGGCAGCTGACCCGTGGCCCCGGCGTGATCTATGGCGGCGTGCAAATCATCAAAACCGACTTGTTAAAGACTATTCCTGACCGCGCATTTTCCCTGAACCTGCTGTGGGACAAGATGCTGACGATGGGCCGCATCTACGGGGTGCGCTATACTGGGAAATGGTGCGACGTGGGCCACCCCGAGGGGATCACCCTTGCGGAAAACATGCTAAGGGGTGCCCATGTTTGACCATTCTGACACGCCGCGCATCTTTGGCCTCGCCCCCGGCGTGGATTTCCCCCAAGAGCTGCTGAACGGTCTGCTGGACCGGCTAAAGGAGCATCCGCCGCAGGCCATCGCGCGCATTGATCTGATCGTGAACACCCGTCGTATGCAGCGCCGGCTGCGTGGTTTTTTTGATACTGGCCCCGCCAGCCTGCTGCCCCGCATCCACATGATCGACAACCTTGATACCTTGTCATCCGGAGTGGCCCTACCCCGCCCCAGCCCCGCGTTGCGGCGGCGGCTTGAGTTGATCACGCTGGTATCAAAACTGCTGGATCAAGCGCCCGATCTCGCCCCCCGCGCGTCGCTTTATGATCTGTCCGACAGTCTGGCCGGTTTGATCGACGAAATGCAGGGCGAAGGTGTCCCGGTCGAGGCGATCACCAATCTGGATGTCAGCGATCAGTCAGGCCATTGGGAACGCGCCAAGCAGTTTCTGGACATCGCGCATCGTTATTTGGGGGAAAGCGTAACACGCCCCGACCCACGTGCGCGCCAACGTCAGGTTGCGGCACAGCTGATTGCAAGCTGGCAGGATAATCCGCCCCAGCACCCGATTATCGTTGCGGGATCAACCGGTTCACGTGGCACATCGGCACTGTTGATGCAGGCGGTTTCGCGACTACCACAGGGTGCTATCATCCTGCCCGGTTTTGATTTTGACATGCCCGGCAACGTCTGGACAGATCTGGGCGAGGATCAGGAAAAACTGTCGCAAGATCATCCGCAATACCGGTTCCGCGATATGCTGCGCGCGCTTGATATGTCGCACAGAAATGTCGCCGCCTGGACGGATCAACCGCCCCCATCGCCCGAGTGTAACGCATTGGTATCATTGTCATTGCGCCCTGCCCCCGTGACCCATGTGTGGCTGACCGAAGGGCCGAAACTGCCCGATCTTAACCGCGCGACCCAAGGGTTAACCCTTATACAGGCCCCAACCCCCCGCGCCGAGGCATTGGCCATTGCGATGCGTCTGCGCCAAGCCGTGGAAGACGGGCAAACCGCAGCGTTAATCACGCCGGACCGGATGTTGTCGCGGCAAGTCACGTCGGCGTTGGACCGCTGGAATATCCTACCCGATGACAGCGCCGGATCGCCCCTGCACCTGTCGCCCCCCGGCCGTTTCCTGCGCCACATCGCCGATCTGTTCTTGCGCAAACTGGATTCAGAGGCGCTGTTAACCATCCTAAAACATCCGCTGACCCACAGTGGCGGCGACCGGAACCTGCATCAGCTCAACACACAAAGGCTAGAGCTTCAGTTGCGGAGCGACGGCCTGCCCTATCCCGACGCCGAAGGCATCCTGCGGTTGGCGCGAAAATCCGTGGCACGATCAAAGCAGCCCGATCAGATGGACGCTTGGGCCACTTGGGTCGGCGAAAATTTCACCGATCTTGAGATCGCTGGCGACCTGCCGCTCGAAACTTGGGTCGCGCAACATCTAAGTCAGGCGAAAGCCATCGCAGACGGCTCGAACCCCATATCGGACAGCCTGTTATGGCAGCATACAGCGGGTCAACAGGCCGACAAAGTCATGACCAATCTGGTTCAAAACGCACAGTACGGTAGCGACATGTCTGCGTCGGACTATGCCGATCTGGCCGATGCCTTGCTGCAAAACGGCGAAATCCGCGACCGCGACGCCCCCCACCCCCATGTGATGATCTGGGGCACGATGGAAGCCCGCGTCCAAGGGGCCGAGCTGATCATTATGGGCGGGCTGAACGACAGCACCTGGCCCGAGGCACCACCGCCCGATCCGTGGCTGAACCGTCAAATGCGCCTTAAAGCGGGATTGCTGTTGCCGGAACGGCGCATCGGCCTGTCTGCCCATGATTATCAGCAATCCATCGCCGCGCCCGAGGTCTGCCTGACCCGCGCCATCCGGTCGGACGAGGCTGAAACCGTGCCATCGCGCTGGCTGAACCGGCTTGGAAATTTGCTGAACGGATTGCCCGATCAGGGTGGCAATACCGCGTGGGACGCGATGATCAAACGTGGCGATCACTGGCTTGAACAGGCGCGCGCCTTGGAAACGGTGACGCGGGTCGCCCCTGCCACGCGCCCCTCGCCCCGGCCACCACGGGCCGCACGGCCACACGCACTTTCGGTGACCGAAATCAAACGCCTGATCCGCGACCCCTATGCGGTTTACGCCAAGCACAGCCTGAAACTGCGCGCGCTGAACCCGCTGGTCCAATCGCCCGACGCCCCTGTGCGCGGCATTATCGTGCACGAGATCATGGAACAGTTCATCAAATCGGTGTCTGCAAACCCCGAAAACCTTACGAAATCCTACTTGTTAGAGACTGCTTCGCGAGTTCTGGAGGCCGAAGCCCCCTGGCCTGCCGCCCGTGTTATGTGGCTGACCAAAATCGAACGCATCGCGGATTGGTTCATTGAGAACGAGGCCAAGCGCCAAAGCTATTCCAGCCCCGCCGCCTTTGAAAAGGCCGCAAAAGGCAGCCACAGCTTTGCCGATCTTGGATTTACCCTGACAGGATTTGCCGACCGGATCGACCGGACGGATGATGGCGACATCCTGATCTATGACTATAAAACCGGCGCGCCGCCCAGCAAGGCCGAACAAAAAGCCTTTGATAAGCAACTACTTCTTGAGGCTGCGATGGTCGAGGAAGGCGGTTTCAAACAGATCGGGCCCGCCCCAGTGGCCAATGCCGCCTATATTGGGCTGGGCAGCAACCCGGTCGAGCTTTCCGCCCCGCTAGAAGAAGAGCCCCCGCACGAGGTTTTGGCCAAACTGCATGCGTTGATGACCAGCTATCTGTCCGACGATCAGGGTTTCACGTCCCGCCGCATGGTGAAAACCACCGATTTCGAAGGTGACTATGATCAGCTTGCCCGCTTTGGCGAATGGGATGGTACGAATGACCCCGTGCCGGAGGATCTGACATGACCGCGCATTTCGATGATGCAACCCGCGCGCAAATCGACGCCGCCCGGCCGGACGCGTCCACATGGTTGGGGGCGAATGCCGGCTCTGGCAAAACGCGTGTTTTGACCGACCGTGTCGCGCGTCTGCTGCTGAACGGGGTCGAACCACAGCATATTTTGTGCCTGACCTACACCAAGGCCGCCGCGTCAGAGATGCAGAACCGGTTGTTCAAACGTCTGGGCGCCTGGGCGATGCTTAAGGATAATGACCTGCGCGGTTCCTTGGCTGAACTGGGTGTCACCGACGCATTTACCCCCGAAAAACTGCGCATGGCGCGCACATTATTTGCCCGCGCGATTGAAACGCCCGGCGGGCTCAAAATTCAAACGATCCACTCATTCTGTGCATCCCTACTGCGGCGTTTCCCGCTTGAGGCAGGGGTAAGCCCGCAATTCACCGAAATCGAAGACCGCGCTGCCGATCTGCTACGAGCCGAGATTGTCGATAAAATGGTCGAGAGCGATGACGGGCAGTACGTGGTCGCCCTTGCCCGACATTACACTGGCGAAGGTTTCAGCAAACTGACCCGCGCCATCGTTGGCGAACGCGAAGGGTTCGAAACGCCTTTGGCATGGGCTGACGCGCTTGCGTTGTTCGATCAACCCGCCGATCTGACAGAAGACAGCATCGCCGCGTCGGTTTTTCTGGGGTCCGAGCGCAGCATCATCGACGAGATGATCAGCGTCATGAAAGACAAAGGCGTCACCGATCAGAAAAACGCCGACAAGCTGCGGTCGATTGGCGCGTTTGATATTACTGCGCTGCCCGTCCTCGAAGGGGTGTTTCTGACAGGTGGGTCCGCCGCGTCCCCCTTTAGCGCAAAGATTGGCAGCGTGCCCACCAAGGCCTCGCAAAAAGCATTGTCACATATCATGTCGCAGGTTGATGATCTGATGGCGCGGGTGGAAAGCGCCCGCAACGCGCGGCTGTCGCTGAAAGCGGCGCAACGATCCTTTGTTTTGCATCAATTCGCCCACGCGTTCCTGAAACGCTATGCACTTGAAAAGCAAAAACGCGGCTGGCTGGATTTTGATGATTTGATCCTGAAAGCGCGCGCTTTGCTAACCAACCCCGCCGTTGCCGCGTGGGTTCTGTACCGTATCGACGGCGGCATCGACCATATTCTGGTGGACGAGGCACAAGACACCAGCCCGCGCCAATGGGACGTGATTGAACGGCTCACGGATGAATTTTACAGCGGCGATGGTGCCAACGAGGGTGACGCGCGCACCCTGTTCGTCGTGGGTGACAAAAAACAGTCGATTTATTCGTTCCAAGGGGCCGATCCACGCGAATTTGACCACAAACAAACCCTGTTCGAGGGCAAGATCACCGATGCCGGGCAGGTTTTCCAACGCCGCAGTCTGGATTATTCGTTCCGGTCGTCCTCCGCGATTTTGCAGCTGGTCGATACCAGCTTTACCCCCCATGCCAGCGCCGGGTTTGCCGCAGATAGCAAACATATCGCGTTCAAATCCGCCCTGCCCGGCCGCGTTGATCTGTGGCCCTTGGTCGAGAAGTCGGAAGAACCGGATGATCGCGAGTGGTCCGATCCTGTCGATCAGCAATCAGATCACCATCATACCGTGGTACTGGCCGATAAAATTGCCGCGCAGATCAAGATGTTGACCGAGGGCGAACATTATATCCCGGTTGGCGCAGATGTACCCGGCGGGTTGGCGCGGCGGCGCATTCGGTCGGGTGATTTTCTGATCCTGGTCCAGCGGCGCAGCGCCCTGTTTTCCGAGATTATTCGCGCCTGCAAGACCGCTGGCTTGCCCATCGCGGGCGCAGATCGTCTGAAAGTTGGGGCCGAGCTTGCCGTCAAGGATCTGGCGGCGCTGCTGTCCTTTCTGGCCACGCCAGAAGACAGCCTGTCGCTGGCCACTGCACTGAAATCGCCACTCTTCGGGTGGACCGAACAAATGCTGTTCAAGCTGTCGCATTACAGGACCGAAGATCACCTGTGGCAAGCGTTGCGCGACAACCCAGATTACCCCGAAACCGTCGAAATCCTGCGCGATCTACGCGATAAGGTCGATTTCCTGCGGCCCTATGACCTGATCGAACGCATTCTGACCCGCCATGAAGGTCGCCGTAAGCTGCTCGCACGATTGGGGCCTGAGGCTGAAGACGGCATTAACGCGATGCTGGCCCAAGCGCTGTCTTATGAACGCGGCGCGATCCCCAGTTTGACCGGGTTTTTGGTGTGGATGCAAACCGATGACCTTGAGATCAAACGCCAGATCGACAACGCGTCGGACCAGATCAGGGTGATGACAGTGCATGGCGCCAAGGGGCTTGAGGCGCCGATCGTGATCCTGCCCGACACCGGCAAGCGCAATCTGGTGATCCGCGACGAGATCATCAAAATGGGCGACACACCGGTTTGGAAAATGTCCGATACCGATATGCCGGCCGCCATGCGCGATGCATTGGACGCGCGCAAGGATCGTGAACGCGACGAACGTCTGCGGCTGCTTTATGTCGCGATGACAAGGGCGGAAAAATGGCTAATTGTGGCGGCCGCCGGTGACCTGCCCAAAGATGACAGCAGCTGGTATCAAATGATCGGTGCCGCCATGGGCCAGGCCGGTGCCACCCCCGTCGGAGAAACCGGCAAGCTGCGGTTTCAATACGGTGATTGGGATGGGCTGCCCATTCGGGATCACAAGGCCGATACGCAAAATACCCCAGTGTTAGAGCCTGTTTTCCAGAATAAACTGACCGAAATTCCTCATCGGCCTGAAACCAAATCTCCTTCGGATCTTGGCGGTGCAAAGGCGTTGCCCGGAGAAGACGGCATGACCGAAGACGAGGCCAAAGCCTATGGCACGCTCGTTCATAAACTGCTTGAGACCATGCCCGCCTTGCCCACTGACAGCTGGGACGATCAGTTGCGCAGCATCAGCGACGGCTACGATCCGACCATCGCCAACAGCGCATTGCAAGAAGCCATCGGCGTGATGACCAACGCGGAAATGGAACACATCTTTGCCCCCGACGCATTGCTTGAGGTGCCGATTACCGCGCAGATCAGCAGATGGCGCATTCACGGCACGATCGACCGCTTGCTGGTGTCGGATACAGACGTCTTGGCGGTTGATTTCAAAACAAACCGCGTTGTGCCGACCACCCCTGCCGCCTGCCCCGACGGGATTTTACGTCAGATGGGTGCTTATGCCGCGGCACTGGCGCAGGTATTTCCAAACCACCGTATTCGCACGGCAATTTTATGGACGCGGGGCGCTAACCTGATGGAACTGCCCGACGATCTGATCACAAATGCCTTGTCCCGCGCTGCCGATCTTGACGAAGGCACAGAGGCTACATAGGTTCCCATTCTAATCATTCCTTGTAGGAGAGCATCATGGCCACGGTCGCAGTCACAGACTCAACATTCGACGCTGAAGTTAAAAATTCCGATATCCCCGTAGTGGTGGATTTCTGGGCAGAATGGTGCGGTCCCTGCAAGCAAATCGGACCGTCCCTGGAAGAACTTTCCGCAGAAATGGACGGCAAGGTAAAAATCGTCAAAGTAAACGTTGACGAAAACCCCAACAGCCCAGCGCAAATGGGTGTTCGCGGCATCCCTGCCCTGTTCATTTTCAAAGGCGGCGAAGTCGTTTCCAACCTGTCTGGCGCACGTCCAAAGGGCCAAATTCAAAGCTGGATCGAAGAGTCGATCTGAGCTGAACCTACGTAAGTTTGCCAAGGGCGCGCCGGAAACGGGGCGCCCTTTGTGCATGGTCCTGCCAAGGCGCACCCAAACCCGCAAACAACTGCCGGTGCCAAGAGCCGCGCCCTTGCCCCGCGCGTTTACGGGGACCATATAGAATTCCAGAAAAGGAGACCGAGCATGTCTAGCCAAGAATTTCCCGGATGGCACGGAACAACGATCATCGGCGTCAAAAAAGACGGTGAAGTCGTCATTGCAGGCGACGGTCAGGTCAGTCTAGGCCAAACCGTGATCAAGGGCACCGCCCGCAAGGTCCGCAGGCTTAGCCCCGGTGGCTTTGACGTAGTTGCGGGCTTTGCCGGATCGACGGCAGACGCGTTTACCTTGCTGGAACGGCTGGAGGTCAAACTTGAGGCGACGCCAGGGCAATTGGCACGGGCAAGCGTTGAGCTCGCCAAGGATTGGCGCACCGACAAATACCTGCAAAAGCTTGAGGCCATGTTGATCGTCACCGACGGCACCGAGCTGTTGATTATCACTGGCGCTGGCGATGTGCTGGAACCCGAACATAACGTGGCCGCCATCGGATCTGGGGGCAACTACGCCTTGGCGGCGGCGCGCGGCATGATGGACAGCAGCCGTGATGCAGAAACCGTGGCCCGCGACGCGATGAAAATCGCGTCAGACATCTGCGTTTACACCAATGGCAACCTCACGGTGGAGAAAATCAAACCATGACCGATCTAACCCCCCGCGAAATCGTATCCGAGCTTGACCGGTTTATCATCGGCCAGAACGATGCGAAACGCGCCGTTGCCGTGGCCTTGCGCAACCGCTGGCGCCGCAAACAATTGGGCGATGACCTGCGCGAAGAAGTGTATCCCAAGAATATCCTGATGATCGGACCAACAGGCGTTGGTAAGACCGAGATCAGCCGCCGCTTGGCCAAACTGGCCCGCGCGCCGTTCCTCAAGGTTGAAGCCACCAAATTCACCGAAGTCGGCTATGTCGGGCGTGATGTTGAACAGATCATCCGCGATCTGGTGGACAGCGCCATCCTCATGACCCGCGATCACATGCGCGAAGATGTCAAAGCCAGCGCGCACAAAGCCGCCGAGGAACGCGTGATTGATGCCATCGCCGGTGAAGACGCCCGCGAAGGCACGCGCGAGATATTCCGCAAAAAGCTGAAAGCGGGCGATCTCGACGCCACAATGATTGATCTTGAGGTTACCGATACCTCTAGCCCGTTCCCGACAATGGATATCCCCGGCCAGCCCGGTGGTAGCATGGGCATGATGAACCTCGGCGATCTGTTTGGCAAAGCCATGGGCGGACGCAAAACCAAGAAACGTCTGTCGGTTGCCGAAAGCTATGAAATCCTGATCAGCGAAGAGGCCGACAAACTGCTGGATGATGAAACGGTTAACCGTGCAGCGATTGACGCTGTTGAGCAAAACGGCATCGTGTTTCTGGATGAAATCGACAAAGTTTGTGCGCGGTCTGACGCCCGTGGCGGCGATGTTTCGCGCGAAGGGGTCCAGCGTGATCTGTTGCCCCTGATCGAAGGCACGACCGTGTCCACAAAACATGGCCCGGTGAAAACCGACCACGTTCTGTTCATCGCGTCAGGCGCGTTTCACATCGCGAAACCGTCGGATTTGCTGCCTGAATTGCAGGGGCGTTTGCCGATCCGTGTTGAACTGCGCGCCCTGACCGAAGACGATTTCGTGCGCATCCTGACCGAAACCGACAATGCGCTGACGCTGCAATACACCGCGCTGATGGGTACCGAAGAAGTCGAGGTGACATTCACCGATGACGGCATCAAAGCACTGGCCAAGATCGCCGCTGATGTGAACCAATCGATTGAAAACATCGGTGCGCGTCGTCTGTACACGGTGATGGAGCGGGTGTTCGAGGAACTGTCCTTTAGCGCGCCGGATCGCAGCGGTGAAAAAATCACCGTGGATGGCGATTTTGTCGAAAAGAACCTGGGCGAGCTTGTCCGCTCCTCCGACCTGTCGCGCTACGTGCTTTAGGACTTTTCTTTCTGCCATGCGCCTGAGAATGATGGCGCATGGCATATTTTCAATTCATCCGCGCCAATTGGCTGTTTTTGTTGGCAGGTTTTCTGCTGACCTTTACGTCGTCCTATGGGCAAACCTACTTTATCTCGCTTTTCGCGGGCGAGATTAAGGGCAGTTTCGGCCTAAGCGATGGCCAATGGGGTGGCATCTATACCATCGGCACGACGCTTTCGG
Source organism: Sulfitobacter marinus (assembly GCF_900116285.1). Taxonomy (GTDB): domain Bacteria; phylum Pseudomonadota; class Alphaproteobacteria; order Rhodobacterales; family Rhodobacteraceae; genus Sulfitobacter; species Sulfitobacter marinus. The sequence goes on from NZ_FPAJ01000003.1 coordinate 174,435, forward strand.
CGATCACGATGGTTTGGGCGGGCGTTCTGACGGATCGGTTTCGCGTCCGCCACTTGTCATTCTGGGTGATGATTGCGCTGGCCACGGCCTGTCTGGCGATGGCTGCTGTGCCAAACTGGATCGCGCTGATCTTTGTTATTTACGCGCTGCGGCTGACCGGGCAGGGGATGATGTCACAGCTGGGATCAGTCGCCATGGTCCGCTGGTTCGAGGCGACACGCGGCAAGGCGCTTTCGCTATCCTCGATGGGGTTTGCGGCGGGCCAAGCCATCTTACCCATTGTTTTCGTAGCACTTTTCGCTAGCTTTCATTGGCGTAGCCTGTGGGTGTTGGCCGCCGCCCTGATATTGATCACCATGCCGGTGATGCTGGCCCTGTTGCGCCAAGAACGCACCCCGCAATCCATGGCTGAAACCACGCAGGTGGCAGGGATGGACGGGCTGCATTGGACGCGTATGCAGATGATGCGCCACGGTTTGTTCTGGCTGATGATCCCGATGATTATCGGCCCGTCGTCATGGGGAACGGCATTGTTTTTCCAACAGGTCCACCTGACCGAGGTCAAAGGCTGGTCGCTGGTCAGTTTCGTCGCGCTGATGCCGCTTTATACCGTCACATCGGTGATTTCGATATTCGTATCGGGTTGGGCGGTTGACCGTTTCGGGGTGAACCGCGTGACGCCCGTGCAAATGCTGCCCTTTGCGGTGTCTTTTGCAGTTCTCGCCTTTGCGGACACGATTGCGATGGCAGGTGTTGGATTGATGATTTTTGGCGTCGGGCAGGGGATGCAGGCCACCGCGACTTCCGTGTTCTGGGCGGAATTTTACGGCACGCGCTATATCGGGTCGATCAAGGCGGTTGCCGCCGCGCTGATGGTTTTCGGATCGGCGGTTGGCCCCGGGGTCACGGGCCTGTTCATTGATCTAGGCGTGGATTTCCCCGAACAGATGATCCCGATTGCCATTTATTATGTGATTGCCGCCGCCATGGCGACGACGGGCGTCTTGAAATATCAAGGCAGGCTGGCCCGCGCTCAGCGTTGACGGCGCAGATAAACGTAATAGGCACCGCCGCCGCCGTGGCTGATATGGGCCTGACTGACTTGTAACACGGCGCTGGCCAGCGGCGGCATCGACAGCCATTGCGGCACCTGATGGCGCAAAACGCCGTGGCGCACCGGAATGGGCCCGCCTTCGTCGCGCATTTTACCTTTGCCGGTAATGACCAAGACCAAGCGTTTGCCGTTTTTATGCGCATTCAAAATGAACCGCGTCAGGGCAGGGTGCGCGCGATCCAACGTCATCCCATGCAGGTCGATCCGGCCTTCCGGGTTTAGCTTGCCACGTTTGAGTTTGGTAAACGCCTTGCTGTCCATTTGCACCGGCGATTTGCGGATTTGATCCGGCAGGGATGGCATCAAATCATGGGTGGAACGGCGCGGTTTCGGATTGGGTTTGCCCATTATAACGGAGGTCGTTTTATGGATCTGGGGGGGGCTGGGGGCAGGGCCGTCAATTTCGGCGCGAAACAACTGGTTCAGGTCCAGCTTTTCCGTCCGTTCCGTCACCTTTTGCCACAGCGAAAGATCATCTTTGTTCAATCGTTTGCGCGTCATAGCAGCGGTTCTGGCAGCAGGGCATAGGCGCGTTGGATCGGCATCAAAACAACCATCCGGCCCGGATCGCGCAGCTTGCCTGCTGCACGGCCGGCTTCTTCACCGGTGCCAAAGAAGATATCAGCACGTTGCGCGCCCTTGATCGCGGAGCCTGTGTCTTGGGCGACCATCAGACGGTTCAGCGGGGCTTCGCCTTTTTTCTCGATCCAGACGGGTGCGCCGAGCGGGATAAATTTCGGATCAACCGCAATGCTGCGCATGTCGGTGACCGACCGGTTCATCGCGCCAAGCGGGCCCTTGTCCGCCGGCACCTGGTTCACCTCGCGAAAGAAAACATAGGAGGGATTGTGATTGAGTAGATTACGCCCGCTCTTGGGGTTGCGGCGCACCCAGTTTTTGATGACCTCGGCGCTGACCTGATGCGCGTCGTAAACCCCGCGCCGCACCAGTTCGACACCAATAGACCGATAGGGATGGCCGTTTGCACCACGATATCCAACGCGGATGAATTCCCCGTTCGGCAGGCGGATGCGTCCAGACCCTTGAATTTGAAGGAAAAACAATTCAACCGGATCATCGACATATGCGATCTCCAGGCCGCGGCCTTTCATCACATCGGTATTCAGAATGTCCCGTCGTGACAGCCATCGGTTTTTCGCCTTTGCCTCTTTCGGCATGGCATAGACCGGATATTTAAACCGCGAGGACGGGGTAAGGTCGCCATCCAGTTCAGGTTCAAAATAGCCGGTGAACATCGCGTCCTGGCCATCTTCGATCATAACGGGGCGAAAGAACAGCTCAAAGAACTGACGCGGATCCGGGTTGGCCTCGGCAAAGCTGCACAGATTGCGCCAATCCACATCCTCCATATCGCGGCAGGTGTTCAGGAATGTCGCAAGGGCGGTGGCGTGGTCATCGGATTCCCATCCGTCCAACTGCCCGAAATCAATAATGGTATGCGTCACATCTGCGAAAGCGGGCGGCACCGTCAGGCCCGCCCAAAGAACAGTGCCCGCACAGGCACGAATTAACCGTCTGTAGAAACGAGCAACCAATTTGGATCATCCGAACCCATGACCCGCGCGAATACCCACGTGTCTTTTTGACGTATCACTTCAGTCGGGCTGCCCTCAACGACATTGCCCTCTTTGTCTTTCACGACCGACGTCATTTCCGCGACAAACTTGATGGTCAACTCTGCCTCGTTGGTGGCGTTGTCCATCGTCGCATTGTCCAGTTCCATTTCACGAATACCGATGAATTGGGATTCAACTGTCAGGCCTTGATCTTCGCGGGCCGCAACCCCGTCAACAAAGCTTTCGTAGATGTCTTCGGACAGGAACGGTTTGATTTCGTCGAGATTGGCATGCTCATAGCCCATCACGATCATCTCATAGGCGCCGCGCGCCCCGCCCAGAAAATCGCTCACACCAAAGGACGGCTCTACCCGTTTCATATCAGCCAGAGCAATCGCCGTGTCGGACCCTTCGGCCGCGTGATCGGTGATGTCCAGATCCGGGCCACCTTCGATCACTTCGAAAGCAGGGCCTGAGGATTTTTTGACAGGGCCATCCACCTCGGGTGTTTTTTCAAAACCTTCGCGTGTTCCCAGTGCATTTTTCAAACGCAAAATCAGGAATACCGCAATGCCGGCAAGCACCAGAAGCTGTATTAGGGGCGAATTCATAGGAACCTCTTGGTGAGAAACATGGAAACGTGGGTCTGTTGCCCTTATGTAGGGTGTGAACCGGGCCAAGTCCACTCTGGCCCTTATGAAAGGACCCGCGACATGTGGCTGTTTTTGGCATTTATTGCTGTACCTTTGATCGAAATTGCGTTGTTTATCCAAATAGGTGGGGCAATCGGCCTTGGCTGGACGCTGGCCATCGTCGTGGTGACCGCGCTGATCGGCACCTCGCTGATGCGCGCGCAAGGTGCCCTGGCGCTAAGCCAGCTCAGATCATCCTTGTCCGAGATTCGCGATCCGACCGAACCTTTGGTCAATGGGGCGATGATCCTGTTTGCCGGTGCTTTGCTCCTGACGCCGGGGTTTTTCACGGACGCGGTTGGCTTTGCGCTATTGGTGCCGGGTATTCGCGCCGTGCTATTTGGTGCGATCCGATCACGCGTCAACGTCAGCGGATCGGTGAATTTCAGCGGCGGGTTTGCCAACACGCGCAAACAACCGCACCGGCCAATGCAGGGTGACGTGATTGACGGCGAATACCACGAGCTGTCCGAAGATGAAAAAAGGGCCCAGCACCCGTCTGGTTGGACAAAGCATTGAGGGCCGCCCCTAGGTCTGATAAAGCCAGCCAAACGCATTTTTTACCCTCAAGGAGCCCGCAATATGGCTGAAGAAGCAGCAGCACAACCAACACAAGCAGCCCAGCCGCAGATGCGCATTCTGGGCCAGTTTATTCGCGACATGTCGTTCGAGAATATTATGGCACAAAAAGGCGCGCCAAGTGATGTGCAGCCCGACGTTCAGGTTCAGGTAAACCTGGATGCGAAAAAGCGGTCCGCCGAAAACCAATACGAAACCGCGATCAAGCTGAAAGTGACATCAAAGGCCAAAGACGGCGACGCGATGCTGTTCTTGCTCGAGATCGACTATGTCGGCATTTTCCACATTGAAAACGTGCCAGAAGATCAGATGCACCCGTATTTGTTGATCGAATGCCCTCGGATGATTTTCCCGTTCCTGCGCCGCGTTGTCAGTGACATCACGCGCGATGGTGGCTTCCCGCCGTTGAACTTGGAAAACATTGATTTTGTTGCGCTTTACCGCAATGAAATTGCACGGCGTCAGGCCGAGAACCCACCAAAAGCAGACGCCTAAAGCGTCTTCCAAAGTGCGCTGTCGCCCAGTTTGCTGACAAATTCGGCATGGGCGGCGGCTTCGTCCTGCGATATCCGCGAGGACAGGGGATTGGGCCGCGGTTTTGGCATCCAATCTTGGGACACATCGCCCGCCTTACGCTCGGGCTTGGCAGACAGTCCAAAGTCTGGCTGGCGTCCGCCGATCAGCTCCAGATACACTTCGGCCAGAATTTCACTATCTAGCAAAGCGCCGTGCAGCGTGCGCGAGGTGTTATCGATCCCAAAGCGGCGGCACAATGCGTCCAGCGACGCGGGCGACCCGGGGAACCGTTTGCGGGCAATGGCCAACGTATCAAGCGCCCGTTCCCACGGGATTTGCGGCAGGTTCATCCATCTTAGTTCAGCGTTCAAAAACTTGATGTCGAATGCCGCGTTGTGGATGATCAGCTTGGAATCACCGATGAAATCAAGGAATTGCTGCCCAATATGCGCAAACTTGGGCTTATCGCGCAAAAATTCATCACCAAGCCCGTGCACCTGAAACGCCTCGTCCGGCATACTGCGTTCGGGATTAATATATTGGTGATAGGTTTCGCCAGTCGCCACGTGACCCACCAGTTCAACGGCACCGATTTCGACAATGCGGTCGCCGCTTTCAGGATCAAAGCCGGTGGTTTCCGTATCCAGTACGATCTCACGCATGGGTTAGCTTTCCTTTGATATCCTCGATGATAGCCAATACTTGGGCGCGGGCGTGTTCAAGCGTGTCTGTCTCGATCACATAATCTGACAGTGCACATTTTTCATCATTTGGCATCTGCTTGGACCGTATATTTTCGAACTGTTCCAGCGTCATCGTGCCCCGTGCCATAACCCGTTCCTGCTGTGTTTCCGCTGAAACCGTTACACATGCAACCGCGTCCATGCGTTTATTACCGCCCGTTTCAAAGATCAGCGGAATATCGAGGACCACGATATCAGAGGTCGTGTTTTCGAGAAAGGCGGCACGGTCCTGACCGACCAGCGGATGCACGATTTCTTCGATCTTTTTCAACGCATTCGGATCATTGGCAATAATCGTCTTGAGCGCCGGACGCGATACTTCGTCATTAATCACGGCCTCTGGAAAGGCATCTGCAAACGCGGGAACGGCGGCACCGCCTTTGGCATAAAGACGGTGAACGGCGGCATCAGCATCCCACACCACACATCCGGCATCGGCGAACATGGCAGCGGTTGTCGATTTGCCCATGCCAATTGACCCTGTCAGCCCCAGCAAAAACATCAGCGCAGGGCCGCCGCGCGCGTTTCATCGTCAACAACGGGACGGGTGCCGAACCAGCGTTCAAACGCGGGAACCGCCTGATGTAAAAGCATGCCAAGCCCGTCGACCGTAACACAGCCGACCCCTTCGGCGGTTTCCAGTAGTTTGGTTTTGAGAGGGTTATAAACCAGATCGGTCACAACCGTCTGAGCACGTAACGCGTCCAATGGCACGCGCAGCTCGGATTTGCCTGACATGCCAAGAGAGGTCGTATTCACCAACAGCGCAGCATCCTCAAGCATATTGCCCGCTTGGGTCCAGTCATAAACTGTCACCCGGGCGCCAAAAACAGAGCGCAGGTTCTCGGCCCGCACGCGTGTCCGATTGGACAGCATAATTTCCGGCACACCCGCATCCAGCAGTGACGAAATAACCGCACGCGCAGCACCGCCTGCCCCAAAGATCGCCGCAGGGCCATCGCTGGGCACCCAATTCGGGGCACCGGATTTCAGGTTTTCCAGAAACCCGTAACCGTCTGTATTATCGCCGAAAATTTTGCCATCATCGCAAAAGACAAGCATATTAACCGCGCCGATCAACGCTGCGCGATCCGTTACAGTATCGACGATGTTCATCACCGCTTCTTTATGTGGGACCGTAATATTTGCGCCGACAAAGCCCATCTTGGGCATGGTACGCAGCACCTGTTCCAGATCCTTTGGCAAAACATCCATCGGGATATAGGCCCCCTGAAGGCTCATCGTTTTCAGCCAATGCCCGTGAATTTGCGGTGATCTGGAATGCGCGATCGGCGATCCTATCACAGCCGCAAGCGGTATTTTCGGCAAACTCATACAGGTAGGTCCCCTCGGATCGTTAAATAGTTAATAAGCTCAATCAGGGGCAATCCTAGGACATTAAAGTAATCTCCTTCAATCCCGCTGAACAGGCGAACACCTTCTTCTTCCAGCTTGTACGATCCAACAGCATGCTGGATGCTATGCCAGTTCCGGTCCACATAATCGGCAAGATAGCTGTCTGACACATCGCGCATGCGCAACCGCACCTGACCGACATGGCGCCAAATCGGTTTGCCATCCTCAACGATCACGGCGGCAGACAACAAGCTATGACGATCCCCACGCAAACTGGTTAGCTGGTCGATGGCATCCTGCGGCGTTTCGGGTTTCGACAGCAACGTCCCCCGGTGATCAAGAACCTGATCGCAGCCCAAAACCAAGGCTCCGGGGATTTTGTCACTGACCCTGCGCGCCTTCATCTCGGCCAGTGAATCCGCAATGTCGCGAGGCGGAGCCCCCTCGGCGAGCATTGCCGCCTTGATCATTTGTTCATCTATGCGTGCAACATTCACCTGATGCGGAATATTTGCCTGCGACAGCAACTGCGCCCGGATCGACGACCCTGAGGCAAGGGTGAGCGTTTGAACCATGTGGATAACCTGTGTGCGATGTGTAGGAGTTTTTAAGGACTTATCCTTGAGAATGCGAGAGCGGCTTCAGCGCTGCCGGATATCTTAGATTTCCAACCCGACTATTCAATTTTATGCGGGGTAGGATAAGGATAACTTGGCGCGCATGTGATCTGGCTTTATTGTTAGATTATCCACAGTTTTGTACAAGCTGGTTAACGAGAGTCTTATCGGTAAGATATTGTATTAATTTAATTTTCATAATCTCAAATTTTTTGTTAGCCCTAAGCGGTTTGTATAATTAACAAGTGGATAACTGCTAGTATATCTCGATAATCCACAGAAATCACGCTCCCTACTTACATCATCATCTTTCTTCTTTTCTTATTTATATTAGTAAGAGAGCAGTGAACGGAGAATGATATGTCAGACCTTCTAGCCATCGCTTACCCTTGGACCAAAGCAATCCATATCATGGCTGTGATCTCGTGGATGGCCGCCCTGTTCTATCTTCCGCGCTTGCTGGTGCATCACACTGAACGCGTTGGTTTGACGGGTGAGACGCATGATCTCTTTACCATGATGGAGTTTAAGCTGGCGAATGTGATCATGCGCCCGGCCATGATCGCCACGTGGATCTTTGGCCTATCTTTGGTTTTTACGCCCGGTATCGTCGATTGGTCGATGATATGGCCCTGGACCAAGGCAGGTGCCGTGATCGCAATGACAGGCTTCCATGAATGGCTGTACGCACGGGTCAAAGGGTTCGCCGACGGTCAGAACACCCTAACCGGCAAACAATACCGGATGATGAACGAAGTCCCGACAGTTTTAATGATCATCATCGTCCTGTCAGTCGTCGTGAAATTCTAAGTGGATTGACGAAAGCCGCGTATCTGACTATGTATCCCCTCGCACCCAGTTCTGGGATCGCATCCGTCTGCCAAATTTAACGATACGACCCGCCTGATCTGATTGGGCCGGTACAGGATATTTCCATGACAACCGAAACGCTGAACCTCGCTGATCTTAAGGCGCAGACCCCCAAGAATCTCTTGGCGATGGCCGAAGAGCTTGAGATCGAAAACGCATCGACCATGCGTAAAGGCGAGATGATGTTCCAGATCCTGCGCGAACGCGCCGATGAGGGCTGGGAAATCTCGGGCGACGGGGTGTTGGAAGTGCTGCAAGACGGGTTTGGATTTCTACGCTCGCCCGAGGCAAACTATCTGCCGGGCCCCGACGATATTTACGTTTCACCTGAAATGATCCGTCAGCACTCGCTGCGCACCGGTGACACAATCGAAGGTTTGATCAAAGCACCCGACGATACAGAGCGTTATTTCGCCCTGACCGAGGTCACCAAGATCAACTTTGAAGAGCCTGAGAAAGCCCGCCACAAAGTCGCATTTGAAAACCTGACGCCGCTGTATCCGGATGAACGCCTGACGATGGAGGTTAACGACCCCACCGTCAAAGATCGGTCTTCGCGGATTATCGATCTGGTGTCGCCGATTGGTAAAGGCCAGCGTTGCTTGATCGTTGCCCCGCCGCGGACCGGTAAAACCGTTCTGCTTCAGAATATTGCCAACTCGATCGAACAGAACCACCCGGAATGTTACCTGATTGTTTTGCTGATCGATGAACGCCCCGAAGAAGTTACCGACATGCAGCGGTCAGTTAAGGGCGAGGTTGTTTCCTCGACCTTTGATGAACCTGCTACCCGTCACGTTGCGGTGTCCGAAATGGTTATCGAAAAGGCCAAGCGTCTGGTCGAACACAAGCGTGATGTTGTTATCCTGCTCGATTCGATTACCCGTCTGGGCCGTGCGTTTAACACCGTTGTACCATCGTCGGGCAAGGTTCTGACCGGTGGTGTTGATGCCAACGCCCTGCAACGCCCCAAACGTTTCTTTGGTGCCGCGCGTAATATCGAAGAGGGCGGGTCACTGACCATCATCGCGACCGCGCTGATCGATACAGGCAGCCGCATGGACGAGGTTATCTTTGAGGAATTCAAAGGGACCGGTAACTCTGAAATCGTTCTGGATCGCAAGATTGCAGATAAACGTGTATTCCCAGCGATTGATATTCTCAAATCTGGTACCCGCAAAGAAGATCTGCTGGTTGATAAGGTCGATCTGCAGAAAACCTTTGTTCTGCGTCGCATTCTGAACCCCATGGGCACAACAGATGCGATTGAATTCCTGATTGGCAAGCTCAAGCAGACCAAGACGAATTCGGATTTCTTCGACTCAATGAACACCTAAGTTATTAAATTATAACAGTGGGTTAGACCAATGGATACGATTTTTGCTCAGGCTACAGCGCAAGGGCGTGCTGGGGTTTGCGTTATTCGTATCTCTGGTGCTCAAGCGTTTGATATTGCACATAAAATATCGGCTCCGCTGCCAGCTATTCGTCAAGCGGCGGTTCGGCCTATCGTTGATCTGAACGGTGACACAATCGACAGCGCGTTGGTCTTGGCATTTAAGGAGCCAAGCAGCTTTACCGGTGAAGACGTTGTTGAACTGCATCTGCATGGCAGCATCGCCGTCGTCAAAGCGGTTTTGGAACTGCTCTCAACTTTCCCGGATACGCGTCTGGCCGAACCAGGCGAATTTACCCGCCGGGCGATGGAAAATGGCAAGCTAGATCTGACCCAAGTCGAAGGTCTTGGCGATCTGATCGAGGCTGAAACCGAAGCACAGCGTAAACAAGCGCTGCGCGTATTGTCAGGCCATCTGGGTCAACGCGTCGACGAATGGCGCGAAAAGCTGATCCGCGCCGCAGCTTTGTTGGAAGTGACGATTGATTTTGCCGATGAAGATGTTCCGGTTGATGTTTCCGGCGAAGTCCGTGAGCTCTTAACCTCGGTCAACGACGAGCTGTTGCGGGAGGTTCAGGGCACACATACGGCAGAACGCATTCGCACCGGGTTCGAAGTCGCGATTATTGGCAAGCCGAACGCTGGCAAATCTACGCTTTTGAACGCCTTGGCAGGGCGGGACGCAGCAATTACATCTTCAATCGCCGGTACAACCCGTGACGTTATCGAAGTTCGTATGGATATCGGCGGTCTTCCGGTCACATTGTTGGATACCGCTGGTCTGAGGGACGGCGCTGACGAGGTCGAGGCGATGGGGATCGACCGAGCCATGTCTCGTGCGGATGCCGCAGATTTACGGGTATTTTTGGTTGAAAAGGGCGAAGACCTTCCTATCAAGGCAAGGTCAGAAGATATTCGCCTTTTACCCAAGGCCGACTTGCGAGACGACCCATCGGGCTCTATTTCAGGGACGACGGGGCAGGGCGTTTCTGAGTTGATCGCTAGGGTTCAATCCGTTTTGAAAACACGTAGCTTGACGGCGGGCCTTGCCACGCATGAACGTCATCGGGTGGCCTTGCAGAAAGCCGCTGATGGGTTAGCATTTGCGATGTCGGTTCTGGATCATGGGCCCGACCAATATGATATAGCTGCAGAAGAGTTGCGGCATTCGATTCGCGCGCTAGAAGCGCTGGTTGGTCGTATAGACGTGGAAAACCTGCTGGATGTGATTTTTTCCAGCTTTTGCTTGGGTAAATAGATGGAGTGTTTCACGTGAAACATTTTGAAGTCATCGTTATCGGAGGCGGGCACGCTGGTGCCGAAGCAGCACATGCTTCGGCCAGAATGGGTGCGTCCACCGCATTGATTACGATGTCACGGGATGGCATCGGCGTAATGTCCTGCAACCCGGCCATTGGTGGCTTGGGCAAAGGGCATTTGGTTCGTGAAATAGATGCGATGGACGGGGTTATGGCGCGCGTCGCTGATAAGGCCGGTATCCAATTTCGGCTTCTTAACCGTCGTAAGGGGCCCGCAGTCCAGGGTCCGCGCGCCCAAGCGGATCGCGGTATTTACCGCGCAGAAATGCTGGCCGAGACTGAAAAGCGCGAGAACCTTGAGATCGTCGAGGGGGAGGTCGTCGATTTTATCGTTGAAGAGGGCAGCGTGTGTGGTGCCATTCTTGGGGACGGTACATCGATCCGTGCTAAATCCGTCATTTTAACGACAGGTACGTTCCTGCGCGGCGTGATCCATATCGGTGATGTATCCCGCTCCGGCGGACGAATGGGCGATAAGGCCTCGGTTGATTTGGCCAACCGTATTGATTCATTCAATCTGCCTCTGGGTCGTCTAAAGACGGGAACACCGCCGCGTTTGGATGGCCGAACCATCGACTGGACCAACCTTGAAATGCAGCCAGGTGATGAAGAACCTGTTGTTTTCTCGTTTCTATCTAAAGGCATATCGGCCAAGCAGATTTCTTGTGGCATCACCCATACAAACGAAAAGACGCACGAGATTATCAAGAGAAACCTTGAACGATCCGCCATGTATGGTGGTCATATAGAAGGGGTTGGACCGCGATATTGCCCCTCGATTGAGGATAAAGTCGTGCGGTTCGCCGATAAAACCTCTCATCAGGTTTTCCTTGAACCTGAAGGTGCTGACGATCATACGATCTATCCCAACGGCATTTCGACATCTCTGCCAGAGGACGTGCAGCTGGAGTATGTACGGTCAATGGCCGGGTTGGAGAATGTTGAAATCCTGCAGCCGGGGTATGCAATCGAGTATGATTATGTCGATCCCCGCGCATTAGATCTGACGTTAAAGGTGCGTAGCGTGCCCGGATTATATCTTGCCGGCCAAATAAACGGCACGACAGGATACGAGGAAGCGGCGGCGCAGGGTCTTGTTGCTGGGCTGAACGCTGCGTTGCAGGCGCAAGGTAAAGAGCCGGTAATTTTCAGCCGTGCGCAAAGCTATATCGGCGTAATGATTGACGATCTGACGACCCGAGGCGTTACAGAACCTTATCGCATGTTCACATCGCGGGCCGAGTTTCGTCTTTCCCTGCGCGCGGACAACGCAGATCAACGCCTCACCCCGATTGCGATACAGCTTGGTTGTGTATCGAAAGAAAGATTAGCGGTTTTTTCGGATAAGATGAGCCGGATGAATGAAGCTATGGATCTTCTTTCAGGCACGGAATGGTCGCCAAAAGAAATTGCAGAGGCGGGTATCAAGATCAATCAGGACGGAACCAAGAGAACCGGGTTCCAGCTGTTGGCCTTTCCTGATGTCGTATTTGAAGATTTGATCGCGTTGAAACCGGCGCTTGCAGATATTGCGGATGATGTCCGGCGGCAGGTTGAGCGGGATGCATTATATGCAAACTATATCGCGCGTCAGCAACGGGATATCGATATGCTTCAAAAGGACGAAGCTCATGTTATTCCTGCAGATTTTGATTACCGCATCATTGATGGGCTTTCCAATGAGCTGACCTCCAAGCTCGAGAAAGCTGCCCCTGTGAACCTAGCTCAGGCGGCGCGGATCGATGGTATGACACCGGCGGCGTTGACACTTGTCCTCTCTCACTTGAAGCGCGGCAGCAGAAAGAAATCAGCGTGAGCGCTTTTGAGGGCGACGATGTTTCACGTGAAACATTTGATCAGCTGACACTGTTCGCGCAGCTTGTTGAGCGGTGGACCGCAAAGATCAATCTGATTTCGAAGCCAAGCGTGCCCCATATCTGGGAGCGCCATATTAACGATTCCGTTCAACTGTACCGGCATGCGCCAGAGGCAGATAGTTGGGTGGACCTGGGTAGTGGCGGGGGCTTCCCGGCTATTGTTCTGGCAATATTAGCCAAGCAAGATCGGCGTGATACCAAGTTTACGATGGTTGAAAGCGACCAGCGCAAATGTGTCTTTCTACGTACCGCCGTCCGTGAATTGGGGTTAAACGCCGAGGTTATCAATAAACGCATTGAAAGCATACCGGGACTGGAAGCGGATATTTTGTCCGCTCGGGCGCTTTCTGACTTGTCTAAACTGCTTGAATACGCTGATCTACACCTAAGCAAAAATGGTGTGGCGCTGTTCCCGAAAGGCGAAAATTGGAAGGTCGAAGATATCGACGCACAAAACCTATGGCGCTATTCCTGTGAGGTAATTCAAAGCCTAACAAACCCCGACGCGGCAATACTTAGAATCAAGGATATATCGCATGTCTGATCTCTCGCGCCCTGTGGGCCCCAAGATTATTGCCGTGGCAAATCAAAAGGGTGGCGTCGGCAAAACGACGACGACAATTAACCTTGCCGCAGCGCTGGCAGAGAGCGGTAAGCGCGTTTTGGTGGTGGATCTTGATCCGCAGGGGAATGCCTCAACTGGGCTAGGTATTGATGTTGAGGATCGGGAATACACAACATATGAGCTTCTTCTCGAAGATATCACCCTGGATAAGGTGGTTCTAAAGACCGAGACGCCCGGCCTGCACATCGTGCCAGCGACGGTTGACCTAAGCTCTGCCGACTTGGAATTGATATCCAATGAAAAGCGCAGTTTCCTTTTGCATGATGCGTTGCGCCAAACCCAAATGGATAGCTATGCGTTCGACTATATTCTGATCGACTGCCCGCCCTCGCTGAACCTCTTGACGGTGAATGCCATGATCGCCGCGCACTCGGTTCTGGTGCCGCTGCAAAGCGAGTTTTTCGCCTTAGAAGGGCTTTCTCAGTTGATGCTGACGATCCGGGAAGTCCGGCAAAGCGGCAATAAGGACCTCCGAATTGAGGGGGTCGTTCTGACAATGTACGACCAGCGCAACAATTTGTCACAGCAGGTTGAACAGGATGCGCGTGCGAATTTGGGAGAGCTGGTTTACCAAACAGTAATCCCTAGAAACGTCCGCGTAAGCGAAGCGCCCAGTTTTTCGATGCCGGTGCTAAGCTATGACAGCGGGTCCAAAGGTGCCAAAGCGTATCGCGATTTGGCTCAGGAAATTTTGGTTAATGGCGTGATATAGGGGCATAACAATGGCAGATAAAGAAAAACGGCGCGGGCTTGGGCGTGGCCTGTCGGCTTTGATGGCGGATGTGGCCGAAACCCAAACGGTCGTATCCGAAGGGGCGGCCGAACGCTATGTTCCGATTGAGCAGATTTCCCCCAATCCGGAGCAGCCGCGGAAGCGATTCGATCCCCAAGATTTGGATGATCTGGCAAATTCGATTAAGGAAAAGGGTGTTATCCAGCCCCTGATCGTACGCCAACGCGCCGATGGTACGTTTGAGATCGTCGCGGGTGAACGTCGCTGGCGCGCGTCTCAGATGGCCAAGCTGCATGAATTGCCTGTAATTGTTCGTGAATTTACCGATGTTGAGGTCCTCGAGGTCGCGATCATCGAAAACATTCAGCGCGCTGATCTGAACTCGATCGAGGAAGCCGCAGGCTATCGTCAATTGATGGATAAGTTCGGCCATACCCAAGAGAAAATGGCCGAAGCGCTTGGTAAAAGCCGGAGTCATATCGCTAACTTGCTGCGCCTTTTGAACCTACCCGAAAGCGTGTTGGAGATGGTGCGCGTTGGTGATCTGACGGCGGGCCACGCCAGAACGCTGGTGCCTGCGGATGACCCCGTAAAGCTGGCAAAGCAAATCATCGCCGGCGGTCTATCCGTTCGCGCGGCGGAGGCCTTGGTTAAAAAGGATCAGGCTGGCGGCGGCGATGCGGTCGAGAAGAAAGCCCCTAAATCGATTGCCGAGAAAGACGCCGATACGCGCGCTCTTGAGGGTGATCTATCGGCCAGTTTGGGCAAAAAAGTGACGTTGAATCACAAGCCGGGCCAGGAATCCGGGCAAATGGTGCTGCATTACAAAACCATGGATGAGTTGGACGAGCTTTGCCGGCTGGTTTCTGGCGGTTAGTCCGAAAGCAGCTCTGCCAGGATCGCGTTAAGTACCATAAACCCTTGATCTGTCACGTTTAATTGGTCCCCGACCAAATTGATCATACCGATGTCTTGCATCCGTATGATCTTTTTCTGTGAAAGGGCAGTGCCAGCCAACGCAGTGTAGCGTTTCAGGTCAACGCCTTCTTTCAAGCGCAAGCCCATCATCAGAAATTCACTGGCCTGATCAGTGGGGCTGAGGGCTTCGCGAGGTTTCTCTGTTTTGCCTATAGTGGATGCATCCAGCCAGCGCTGTGGGTTGCTAAAGCATTCGGTGGCCAATCGCGTGCCGTTCTGCGTTAACCGACCGTGGGCGCCGGGGCCAATGCCGAGGTAATCACCGTAGCGCCAATAAATCAGGTTGTGCCGTGACTGCGCACCATCGCGGGCATGATTTGACACCTCGTAAGAGGGCATTCCCATGTCATTACAAATTTCTTGCGTGAGGCTGTACATATCCGCGCCCAGATCATCATCTGGCAGTCCCCGTAGCTTTCCGATGGCGTAACGATCGCCAAAAGCGGTGCCTTGTTCGATCGTCAGCTGATAGAGAGAAATATGGTCTATCGCAAGAGATAGAGCCTGTTTTAATTCGGATTCCCAATCGTGCAGTGTTTGGTTCTGCCGGCCATAAATCAGATCAAAACTGACGCGCTCAAAGGTCGAGCGGGCGATGTCGAACGCCGTCATCGCCTCGGTTGCGGTATGAATGCGGCCAAGGCGTTTTAGATCTGTGTCGTTCAATGCTTGAATGCCCATCGATACGCGGTTCACGCCTGCGTCACGAAATCCCTTGAAACGTCCGGCTTCAACCGAGCCTGGGTTCGCCTCAAGTGTGATTTCCATGTCATTTGCGACGGGCCACAGCCGATAGATGGCAGCGATAACATCGGCGACGACCTCGGGGTCCATCAGGCTGGGGGTGCCGCCGCCAAAAAACACCGCATTCAGCACACGGCCCTTGGTTTCGGCAGCGCCGCGTTCAAGCTCGCGCAGATAGGCATCGCGCCAAGCGCGTTGGTCAATTGTGCGACTAACGTGGCTGTTAAAGTCACAATACGGGCATTTCGCCTCGCAAAAGGGCCAGTGGATGTAGAGGCCGAAACCGCCCTGACGCCAGTCTTCAGTCAAAACAGGCCGAGGTCAGCTTGGTGAACGCATCAGCGCGGTGGCTGATCTTGTTTTTCTCTTCGTGGGGCATTTCGCCAAAGGTTTGATCATAGCCGTCAGGCTGGAACATGGGGTCGTAGCCGTGGCCGATGTCGCCACGCATGGGCCAAACCAATGTCCCATTTACGCGCCCTTCGAAAATCTCTTCGTGACCGTCGGGCCATGCCAGCACCAAAGTGGCGCAAAAACGGGCGCGGCGGGGGTGCGGCGCGTTCTTTTCTTCCAGCAGGTTATGGGTTTTGGTCATCGCCATAACGAAATCGCGGCCATTGGGCGTTTCGGACCAATCAGCGGTATAAACGCCGGGGGCACCGTCCAATGCCTCGACCTCGATCCCTGAATCGTCAGCTAAGGCGGGCAGGCCGGTGGCTTTTACTGCGGCAACAGCCTTGATCCGGGCGTTACCGATAAAATTGTCTTCAGTTTCTTCCGGCTCGGCCAGGTTCATCTCGGCGGCACCCACGACGCGCACACCGAAAGGGGCGAAGAGTTCGGTCATTTCCTCAAGCTTGCCCGCGTTATGGGTGGCGATCAGGATTTGATCGCCGGTGAATTTGCGTGTCATGCGGTTGCTTCTTTTTGAATGTTAACCAGTTCCGTCACGCCTTTTTCAGCAAGGTCCATCAACTGGTTCATCTGCTCGCGGGAATATGTCGATCCCTCAGCGCTCATCTGGATTTCGATCAAACGACCGGTGCTGGTCATGATAAAGTTACCGTCAACGCCCGCCTCTGAATCCTCGGGGTAGTCGAGATCAAGAACGGGCTGACCGGCGTAAATGCCGCAGCTGATCGCGGCGACCGGATCAACCAAGGGGTCGCTGGTCACATCGCCTGCTTTCATGAGCTTGTTCACCGCCAGTTTCAACGCGATCCAGCCGCCAGTGATGGACGCACAGCGCGTGCCGCCATCGGCCTGCAATACATCGCAATCGATGGTGATTTGACGTTCGCCCAAGGCACTGCGATCAACACCAGCGCGCAGGGCGCGACCGATCAGGCGTTGAATTTCTACGGTACGCCCGCCTTGCTTGCCCATCGCAGATTCCCGACGCATCCGGGTGTTCGTGGCGCGGGGCAACATACCGTATTCGGCGGTGACCCAACCCAGACCGGACCCTTTGATAAAAGGTGGCACGCGATCTTCGATGGTGGCTGTACATAGCACATGCGTGTCACCCATCTTGATCATGGCAGAGCCTTCGGCGTGTTTGGTAAAGCCTGTTTCAACAGACACGGCACGCATTTCGTCAAGTTTCCGACCAGAGGGGCGCATAAGATTATCCTTTATGATTTACATCGGGGATAACGCCGCACGCCGTGTTGATGCAACCCCGATTGACGTTTCGGGCTGTAGCCCTTCTATTGAGGTACCATGGAAAAAACACCTACAGTTCTAGATGAAATGAATGACCGGTCGCGCGAGGTTTTTCGCCGCGTGGTCGAAGGATATCTTGCGAACGGTGATCCGGTGGGATCCCGGACGTTAACCCGGGATTTTAGCGAAAAGGTCAGCGCCGCGACGATCCGCAACGTGATGCAGGATCTTGAGTATATGGGGTTGCTCGGCAGCCCCCACGTCAGCGCGGGCCGGATTCCAACCCAAGTAGGTCTGCGGATGTTTGTGGACGGGATGATTGAAATTGGTGATCCCACGGATATCGACCGTGAGAAAATCGATGCGACCATGGGCGATAACGGTGCAGATGTCAGCGGTATTCTGGACCGTGTCGGTTCGGCGTTGTCGGGGGTAACCCAAGGCGCATCCCTGGTGCTAACCCCGAAACACGAGGCACCGATCAAACATATCGAATTCGTCTCTCTTTCGCAGGATAGAGCCTTGGTTGTGCTCGTATTCTCGGACGGCCATGTGGAAAACCGGCTGTTTACGCCGCCACCCGGACAAACGCCCAGCAGCATGCGCGAAGCGGCGAATTTCCTGAATGCCTTGGTCGAAGGCAAAACCATATCTGAACTTCAGCGGACCATTACGCTTGAGATCAACCAACGCCGACAAGAGATTGATACTTTGGCCAGGCAGCTGGTCGAAAGCGGGCTGGCGCTGTGGCAAGACGATGGAGAGCATCCCGAGCGGCTGATCGTGCGGGGCCGTTCGAATTTGATCAACACCGAGGGCGAGGCCGAGAACGTAGAGCTGATCCGCCAGCTGTTTGATGATCTGGAACGTAAGCGGGATATCGCTGAATTTCTGGAACTTGCCGATGGCGGGGACGGTGTGCGCATTTTTATTGGCTCTGAGAACAAACTTTTTTCACTTTCGGGTTCCTCTCTCGTCGTTTCCCCTTATATGAACGCTGATCGTAAGGTGATTGGTGCCGTCGGCGTGATTGGCCCCACCCGCCTTAATTATGGACGTATCGTGCCGATTGTGAATTACACGGCGCAGCTGGTTGGGAAACTTATCTCGAACCGCAGCTAGAGGTGGAATATGGCAGAGCCGAGAGACAACGAATTTTTGGACGACATTGATGATGCAGAGGCCGAGGCCTATGCTGAGGAAATGGAAGAGATTGACGATGAAGCGCTGGAGCTGGACCAGCTGCGCGCCGAACGTGACCTGTTGAAAGACCGCTTTATGCGTGCGTTGGCCGATGCCGAGAACGCGCGCAAGCGGTCGGATAAAGACCGTCGTGAAGCAGAAAATTATGGCGGGTCCAAACTGGCCCGCGATATGCTGCCCGTTTACGACAATATGAAGCGTGCATTGGAAGCAGTAACGGATGAGCAGCGCACTATTTCCGGGCCGCTGCTGGAAGGGATCGAACTGACAATGCGCGAGCTTTTGAACGTGTTCAAAAAGCACGGCATCGAAGTGATCGCCCCCGAGGTTGGTGACAAGTTTGACCCGCAGCAACATCAGGCGATGTTCGAAGCGCCGGTTCCTGGCACTGTCGCCGGAGAGATCATTCAGGTCGCGACGGAAGGGTTCATGTTGCACGATCGCCTGCTGCGCCCTGCGCAAGTTGGCGTTTCGTCAATGCCCGCGAGCTAAGGCGCTTTGATCTAGCTGCGGACCCTTCGGGGAGGATTTATTTCCATTTGGAATACGAGGGGGGCGGTCAGTTTTTGGCCGCCTCTTTCAGTTGATAGAGCAGATCAAGGGCTTCGCGCGGGGTGAGTTCATCGGGTAGGATGTCGGCGAGGGCCGTTTCAACCTTGGATGTTTTCGACGGTTGTGGTGGGGGCGTTGGTGCGGCCGCGAACAGCGGAAGGTCATCGATGAGTGTTTTCTGCGTGGCGCCGCCTTCGCGTTCGCCTTTTTCAAGCGCTTCGAGAACGACACGGGCGCGGGCGATAACCGATTGCGGCAGACCAGCAAGCTGCGCGACTTGCACGCCGTATGATCTGTCTGCAGCACCTTTCTTGACCTCGTGAAGAAAGATAACTTCGCCTTCCCATTCTTTCACGGTAACGGTGGCGTTTTCGACACCATCTAGTTTGTTCGAAAGCGCGGTCATTTCGTGATAATGCGTGGCGAACAGCGCGCGGGAGCGGTTCACATCGTGCAAATGTTCCAGCGTTGCCCATGCAATCGAAAGCCCATCATAGGTCGCTGTGCCACGTCCGATTTCATCTAAAATGACCAAAGCACGATCATCGGCTTGGTTCAGGATTGCTGCGGTTTCGACCATTTCGACCATAAAGGTTGACCGACCGCGGGCGAGATCGTCAGACGCGCCTACGCGGCTGAAGATCTGGCTGACCAATCCGATATGAGCGTCGATCGCTGGAACATAGCTTCCCATTTGCGCCATCAGGGCGATTAATGCGTTCTGACGGAGAAAGGTCGATTTACCGGCCATGTTCGGGCCTGTCAGCAACCAGATATGCGCGTGTTCGTCGGTCGCGGATAATGTGCAATCGTTGGCGATGAACGCGGCACCGGATTGCTGGGCCAGCGCACGTTCCACGACGGGGTGACGCCCGCCCGAAATATCAAAAGCACGGGAGTTATCGACGCGTGGTTTGGCCCAGTTTTCAGATTGGGCCAGTTCGGCCAGCGCGGTGGCCAAATCAATCTCGGCCAGACCAGCGGAGACAACGCCGATGGGGCCTGCCTCGGCCAGAATTGCGGTTTTTAGCGTTTCATAGAGCCGTTTTTCAATCTCAAGCGCTTGATTGCCGGCGTTGAGAATTTTGGTCTCCATCTCGGACAGTTCGACCGTGGTAAAGCGGACCTGGTTCGCCGTGGTTTGCCGGTGGATGAAGGTTTCGGACAGAGGCGCGGACAGCATTTTCTCGGCGTGGGTCGAGGTGACCTCGATGAAATAGCCCAAGACGTTGTTATGCTTGATCTTGAGGGCGGAAATTCCCGTGATAGACACGAATTCCTGCTGCATTTGCGCGATCACGCTGCGGCCCTCGTCACGCAGGGTGCGGACCTCGTCGAGCTCGCTGTCATAGCCGGGTGCGATAAATCCGCCGTCGCGCGCCAAAAGAGGTGGTTCGGCAATCAACGCTTGATCCAGCAAGTCAATGAGCGTGTCATGACCTCGTAAGCCTTTGATTGCTTGGGACAAAAGATCGGGCATGTCGCTACTGTCGGTTTTATCTGCAAGTTGGCTCGCTTCTGCGAGGCCGTTGCGAATTGCGGCCAGATCGCGTGGGCCCCCGCGATCCAGCGACAGACGGGACAATGCGCGTTCAAGATCGGGAACATTGCGCAGATGGGCGCGAAGATCATGCCGCAAGCGGCTGTTATCAAGGGCAAAGGTTATTGCGTCCAGCCGCGCATGAATCGTCTCTAACACGCGGGATGGGGACGAAATGCGCCGTTCCAACAGACGCCCGCCACCAGCGGTAACAGTCTTGTCCATGACAGATAGCAGCGTACCAGCGCGGCCACCAGATAGCGCGTGGGTCAGTTCAAGGTTGCGGCGCGTCGCGGTATCAATCTGAACGCTGCGGGCCTCGGATTCCTTTTGCGGGGGGCGGAGCAGGGGGAGTTTACCCTTTTGGGTGATCTCGAGGTATTCGATGACGGCACCCATGGCTGAAACATCAGCGCGCTCAAAACTGCCGAACGCATCAAGCGAGCTGACCCCGAACAGATCGCAAACGCTTTTCTCGGCGCTGGTGCTGTCAAAGGCGGAGCGGGCGAGGGGGGTCAGAGATAAATTAAAATCGGCGACCAATTCGCGCAGTTCGTCCTCCTTTGCCTCTGACACGATCAATTCAGAGGGGGATAAACGCGCCAGTTCCGGGCCGAGCCGCGCCAAAGTGATAGGCATCACGTGAAAAGCGCCGGTGGAAATATCCACCCAAGCCAAGGCATGTTGGCCGCGGACCTCGGCAAAGGCGGCAAGAAAATTATGACGCCGCGCATCAAGAAGGGATTCTTCGGTCAATGTGCCAGGGGTCACCAAACGCACCACATCACGTTTGACGATGGCCTTATATCCACGTTTTTTCGCTTCGGCCGGGCTTTCCATTTGTTCGCAAACGGCGACGCGAAACCCTTTGCGGATCAGGGTCAGCAGGTACCCTTCGGCGGCATGAACGGGAACGCCGCACATTGCGATGTCTTCGCCGCCATGTTTGCCGCGTTTGGTAAGCGCGATATCCAGCGCCTCGGCTGCGGCGACGGCATCATCAAAGAACATCTCGTAAAAATCGCCCATGCGGTAAAACAGCAAGGCGTCGGAATATTGCGCCTTCAACTCAAGATACTGCGCCATCATTGGCGTGATTTTTTCGTCGCTCACTACAAACCCCTGTTCGGCATATGACTGTCTACAAAAACACGGGCGGGCATGAAAGGGGCGATCCTGATTGGCAAGGCGCGCCTGCCGTCAGATTTCCCAAACCCGCATGGCATATTAACCGGTTAACAAGATCGGCTTCGTTACGTCGCAGGCCTGTGAGCGCCATCATGATTGTACGCAGGGCAGTTCGTCGATATTAAGCCCTGAAACAATAGGGAAGCTTTGCCAGTGTCCAAGAACCGCATCACATCCGAAGAGGCACTTGCCTTTCACCTAGAGCCAACACCCGGCAAGTTCGAGATTTCCGCGACTGTCCCCATGACAACGCAGCGCGATCTTAGTCTGGCCTATTCGCCTGGTGTTGCGGTGCCGTGTGAATCGATCGCTGAAAACCCTGAGCTGGCGTATGATTACACTAACAAGGGCAATCTGGTTGCGGTGATTTCAAATGGCACGGCAGTCTTGGGTCTGGGTAATCTGGGCGCGTTGGCGTCCAAGCCGGTGATGGAGGGCAAGGCGGTTCTGTTCAAACGCTTCGCGGATGTGAACTCCATCGATATTGAGCTGGATACTGAAGACCCGGAAGCGTTCATTAACGCGGTTAAATTGATGGGCCCGACCTTTGGCGGCATTAACCTTGAGGATATAAAGGCACCTGAATGTTTCATCATTGAGCAGCGCCTGAAAGAAGAGATGGATATTCCCGTCTTTCATGACGACCAACACGGGACAGCGGTGATTTGTGCGGCGGGCCTGCTGAACGCGCTGCATATTTCGGGCAAGAAAATCGAAGACGTGCGCATTGTGTTGAACGGTGCCGGGGCTGCCGGGATCGCCTGTCTTGAGCTGCTCAAAGCGATGGGCGCACAGCATAACAACTGCATCATGTGTGATACCAAAGGCGTTATTTATCAGGGCCGTACCGAGGGTATGAACCAGTGGAAATCAGCACACGCCGCCGCGACCGATTTGCGCAGCCTGGAAGAGGCGATGAAAGACGCCGATGTGTTTTTGGGCGTGTCGGTTAAGGGGGCCGTAACCCCTGCGATGGTTGCCAGTATGGCGGATAATCCGGTGATTTTTGCCATGGCGAATCCTGACCCTGAAATCACACCCGAAGAGGCACACGAAGTTCGCCCCGACGCCATCGTTGCCACGGGCCGCAGTGATTATCCGAACCAGGTGAACAACGTATTGGGCTTTCCCTATCTGTTCCGTGGTGCGCTGGATATTCATGCCCGTGCCATCAATGACGAGATGAAGATCGCTTGCGCCCATGCGTTGGCCAACCTTGCCCGCGAGGACGTGCCGGACGAGGTCGCGCTGGCCTATGGTAAAAATCTGAGCTTTGGCCGCGATTATATCATCCCCACGCCGTTTGACCCGCGTTTGATCCACCGCATTCCGCCAGCTGTTGCCAGCGCGGGTATGCACACTGGCGTGGCACGGCGCCCGATCATCGACATGGACGCGTATGAGCTCAGCCTGAAATCGCGCATGGATCCGACGGCGAACATTTTGCGCGGTATCAATGCGCGTGCACGTGCGAACCAAGCGCGTATGATTTTTGCAGAAGGCGATGACCCCAAGGTGCTGCGCGCTGCCGTGACCTATCAACGCTCCGGTCTGGGCAAAGCGTTGGTTGTTGGTCGGTCTGACGACGTAAAGGCCAAGCTGACCGCCGCCGGGATGGAAGACGCCTATCGCGAGCTTGAGATCGTGAATGCGGCTAATACGACCCACTTGGAGGCCTACAAGACCTTCCTATATGACCGCCTGAAACGCCGTGGCTTTGACAGCAAAGACATTCACCGTCTTGCCGCGCGTGACCGCCATGTTTTTGCGGCTTTGATGTTGGCGCATGGGCATGGGGACGGGCTGGTAACGGGTGCGACACGCAAATCCGCACATGTGCTTGAGCGGATTAACCACGTTTTCAATGCGGATGCGCAACATGGTGCGGTCGGCATTACCGCCGTGCTGCACAAAGGCCGGATTGTGTTTATCGGTGACACGCTTGTGCATGAATGGCCTGATGAGAATGATCTGGCGAACATCGCTGAAAGCGGTGCCAAAGTTGTGCGGCATCTGGGGCTAGAGCCGCGCGTGGCTTTCGTCAGCTTTTCGACATTTGGCTATCCGATTTCCGAACGCGCCGAGAAAATGCAGCGCGCGCCAAACGTTCTGGATACCCGCGGCGTTAACTTTGAATACGAAGGCGAGATGACCGTCGATGTCGCGCTGAATGCGGAAAGCCAAAAGAACTACCCGTTCTCGCGGTTGACCGGGCCTGCGAATATCTTGGTGGTTCCGGCGCGGCATTCGGCCAGCATTTCGGTTAAATTGATGCAGGAAATGGCCGGTGCGACGGTGATTGGCCCGATTTTGACCGGTTTGGACAAATCGATCCAGATCTGTTCAACCACATCAACGGCCAATGACATTCTGAACATGGCAATTCTGGCGGCGTGTAAGGTCGGCGAATGATCTGGAACCTCGGCTCGATCAACGCGGATAATTTCTATTACCTGCGCCATTTGCCGAAACCCGGCGAGACGATCGCGGCCGAGGATTTTAACCAAGGTTTGGGCGGCAAGGGTGCCAATATGTCTGTCGCCGCGGCCCGCGCGGGTACCCGTGTCATGCATATTGGTGCCGTCGGGCTTGACGGAAAGTGGGCGGTCGAACGTCTGTTGGAATACGGGGTTGAGACGCAGCATATCCACATGATCAACGTGCCAACGGGCCACGCGAATATCTGTGTGGCCGAAGATGGTGAGAATAATATCGTTCTATTTGGCGGGGCCAATCACGAGGTCGACGACAGGATCATTGGTGCTGCCCTGTCAGAGGCGTCGCCCGGTGATTTTCTGTTGATGCAGAACGAAACTATGGGTCAGGAATTTGCCGCCCGTACCGCGAAAACGTTGGGGCTTCGTGTGGCCTATGCCGCCGCCCCGTTTGAGGTAGACGTCGTGGCGGATGTGATGGGTGACGTCGATCTGCTGGTCTTGAACGAGGGCGAAGCGGCTGATCTGGTTCAGGCGCTGGGGCAACCGTTGGATCAGCTCCCTATCGACGATATCATTGTCACTCTGGGCGAGAATGGCTGTAAATGGGTCTCTAACAAAGGGAAAAGCGAACAATCTTTTGCGGCTTATCCCGTCAAGCCTGTCGATACGACGGGTGCCGGCGACACCTTTACCGGCTATTTTGTCGCTGCGCTTGACCGTAAGCTGGCGATGACAGATGCAATCACGCTGGCCATGCAAGCCGCCGCTTTGATGGTGACGCGGCAGGGAACGGCAGATGTGATCCCGGACCTAAAGGAAATTCAGGACCATGATTTCGACACCGGCCCTAATGCGTAAATGGTGCGGCATCGCCCCATAATTGTTTCACGCGCTGATCCCGACCGCATCTGTCGCGATAGCGTTTGTAGGCATCGGATTTCTTGACGCCCAGACCGACGCTGCTGAATGCCAGCCGGTCGCTGCTTTTATAGTAATTTTGGTGATAATCGTCGGCGGGGTAAAACGCCGCTTTGCCTAAAACCGGTGTAACCACTGCTTTTCCCAATGCGGCCTGTGCATCTGCTTTGGCTTTTTCGGCAGCTGCCTTTTGTGCGGGACCGTCGGTAAATATCGCTGTGCGATAGCTGTCGCCGCGATCACAAAACTGACCGCCCGCATCCGTCGGGTCGACCGACCGGAAAAACATCGCAAGCAGTTGATCGGTGCTGACTACAGCCGGATCATACTGGATTTGCGCCACTTCATAATGGCCTGTGCCGCCTGCGACGACTTGTTTGTAGGTCGGGTTTTTCACCGATCCGCCTGCAAAACCGGAGATGACCTCCTTCACGCCTTTGACGCCTTCGAAATCGGATTCGACGCACCAAAAGCACCCGCCAGCCACCAAAAGCGTCTCTGTCCCGGCAGCTTTGGCGCTGGTGCCCTGCGCGATGAGGCCTAAACCGATGGTGACAGACAGGACGATCAGTTTGATATTGGTTAAGATGCGCATAGGGGAACTCCTCTTTTACTAAACGGTGACGTGGTTCGCAGCATGGCGCAACACACAGCTTGGACATCTCACGCGCTGTTGAATTCAATTTCAGGCTTGGCGCGGGCTGGCGAAGTTCTTAGCGTCGCGGTGAAAAGGGGATTACCGATGCAAGATCACGTGACCACACATCAGGCCGAAGAAGACGCGCGCAACAATGAGATACTGATTTACCTGAACGGCCAGATTGTGCCCAAGGCGCAAGCGATGATCAGCGTTTATGACAGCGGGTTCATGTTGGGCGATGGCATCTGGGAAGGGCTGCGGCTGTATGATGGTTGCTGGGCTTTTATGGATGAGCATTTCGATCGTCTTTTCGAGGCTGCGAAGGCTATTGATATCGATATCGGAATGTCTCGTGAAACGTTGGTTTCCGCCTTGTTAGAGACACAAAAAGCCAACGCTATGACCACGGACGCCCATGCCCGCTTGATGATCACGCGCGGTGTGAAAACGCGCCCGTTTCAACATCCGTCATTGTCGCAATCGGGGCCGACGATCACAATAATTATGGAGCATTCACGCCCCAGTATTCCGCGTCCGATCCGTTTGGCCACGGTGCCACATCTGCGCGGTTTGCCGATGACCCAAGACCCGAAATTGAACAGCCATTCCAAGCTGAACTGCATTCTGGCCTGTATCGCCGCGGAAAAGGCCGGTGCAGATGAGGCGCTGATGCTGGATATCAATGGCTTTGTGAACACGACCAACGCCTGTAACTTTTTCATCGTGCGCAAGGGTGCGGTTTGGACCAGCACGGGTGATTATTGTATGAACGGGATCACGCGGCAAAAGGTGATCGATCTGTGCCGCGCCAATGATATTCCTGTTTTTGAGCGTAACTTCTCGCTTGTTGATACCTATGGCGCGGATGAGGCGTTTTTGACCGGCACATTTGGCGCGCAGACGCCCGTTGCATCCATTGATGGGCGTCAAATTGGCACCGGCCAAATGGGGCCGATGACGTTGCGGTTGCGCGATCTTTACAAGGATCTGATCAAGCAGGAATGCGCCTGATGCGGATCGCGATGTGGTCCGGCCCGCGCAATCTGAGCACGGCGATGATGTATAGTTTTGGCAACCGCGCTGATTTTGCGGTGATGGACGAGCCGTTTTATGCGGCCTATCTGGCGGCAACTGGCGTGGACCATCCGATGCGGGCCGAGATATTGGCCGCCCAAGACAATGACCCTGCAAAAGTCGCCGCCCTTTGTGCGCAGTCGGGCAGGCCGCATATCTACATGAAACATATGCCCCATCACATGCTGGACGGTTTTCCGATGAAATGGGCCGAGGATTGCGTGAACATTCATCTGATCCGGCACCCCGCCCGCGTGATTGCCAGCTATGGCGCGAAACGCGAGGCACCCAGCTTTGCCGATATCGGTTTTGGTCAGCAGACGGCACTTTATGATCAGATCGGCGGCTTGGTCATCGATTCCGCCGATATCCGCTCTGACCCAGAGGGGATGTTGCGCAAGCTATGTGATGCGATCGATCTGCCGTTCGATCCGGCGATGTTGTCGTGGCCAGCGGGTGCTAGGGCAGAGGATGGTATTTGGGCGTCGCATTGGTATGGGGCCGTGCATAAAAGCACGGGATTCGCCGGGGCCGAGGGGGCGTTGCCGATGCTGTCAGGGGATGAGGGACTGCTTCTGGAAGAGGCGCTTCCCCATTATGATAGGCTTTATAATCAACGTATTAGGTGATCGCTTCACCGTCAGACCTCTTGATGGCCAACAAAAAAGGCCCGGTCAGAGATTACTCCGTCCAGGCCTTTTCATTATCGTTGCCGCCTCAGTTATTTAAGGCGTTTGTCACGGGCTGCCAGTAGCTTCAGACGCAGGGCGTTCAACTGGATAAAGCCGGCCGCGTCTTTTTGGTCATAGGCGCCAGCGTCGTCTTCGAAGGTCACATGCGCCTCGGAATAGAGCGAATGATCAGACCAACGACCGACGGTGCGCACGTGGCCTTTGTAAAGTTTCAGGCGCACGGTGCCGGTGACGTGGGTTTGTGAGGCGTCGATTGCAGCCTGCAACATGGTGCGTTCGGGGCTGAACCAGAAACCGTTATAGATCAGTTCGGCATAGCGTGGCATCAGTTCGTCTTTCAGGTGCATCGCGCCACGGTCGAGGGTGATCGATTCGATCCCGCGGTGGGCCTCAAGCAGCAATGTACCGCCGGGGGTTTCGTAGATCCCGCGCGATTTCATCCCGACAAAGCGACCTTCGACCAGATCGAGACGGCCACAGCCGTGTTTGCCGCCCAATTCGTTCAGCTTGGTCAGGATCGTGGCGGGCGACATTGCTTCGCCATTGATGCTGACGGCATCGCCGGCCTCGAACCCAATCTCAACATATTCGGGCGTGTCTGGCGCGGCTTCAGGGGCGACGGTGCGCTGATAAACATATTCGGGCGCATCAACGGCGGGGTCTTCCAGCACTTTGCCTTCGGAGGATGTGTGCAGCAGGTTTGCATCTACGCTGAACGGTGCCTCGCCACGTTTGTCTTTGGCGACGGGGATTTGGTTTTTCTCAGCGAATTCAAGCAGTTTTGTGCGGCTGGACAGATCCCATTCGCGCCAAGGTGCGATCACTTTGATATCAGGGTTCAAGGCATAGGCGGCCAGTTCGAAACGCACCTGATCGTTGCCTTTGCCGGTCGCGCCGTGGGCCACAGCGTCGGCACCGGTTTCAGCAGCAATTTCAACGAGACGCTTGGAAATCAGCGGCCGCGCGATGGATGTGCCCAGCAGGTACAACCCTTCGTACAGGGCGTTGGCGCGGAACATCGGGAAAACGAAATCGCGCACGAATTCTTCGCGGACATCTTCGATATAAATCTCAGATGCACCCATCATTTCGGCTTTGGCGCGGGCGGGCTCCAGCTCTTCGCCTTGGCCAAGATCGGCGGTGAATGTCACCACCTCGCAACCGTATTCGGTTTGCAGCCATTTCAGGATGATCGACGTATCAAGCCCACCGGAATAGGCGAGCACAACTTTTTTGGGCGCGGACATGTTGTTTCCTTTGCGGTTTGCATCGCGAGGTATCGGGTTTTACAGGCGTGAGCAAGATTGAAGGCTGCGTTGACCACCCCCGTTTGGGGCCGTATCGAAGGATAATCATCTTATGAGGCCGTTGATGAACGATAATTTTCAGATCCTGGCGCAAAATGCGACCAAAGCGATGCGCGATGTGTTCCCTGCGACACCCCTGATGCGCAATGAACATCTGTCGGAAAAGTTTGAGGCTGATATTTGGCTCAAGCGCGAGGATCTAAGCCCGGTTCGGTCCTACAAGCTGCGCGGTGCGTTCAATGCGATGCGCAAGGTGATCCCGGAACAATCGCTGTTTG
This sequence comes from Sulfitobacter marinus, assembly GCF_900116285.1. Classification (GTDB taxonomy): domain Bacteria; phylum Pseudomonadota; class Alphaproteobacteria; order Rhodobacterales; family Rhodobacteraceae; genus Sulfitobacter; species Sulfitobacter marinus. The sequence goes on from NZ_FPAJ01000003.1 coordinate 203,666, forward strand.
TCTGTGCAAGCGCGGGCAATCATGCGCAGGGCGTTGCCTTTATGTGCAGTCATTTCGGGGTGAAAGGTGTGATTTTCATGCCGGTCACGACGCCGCAGCAGAAAATCCAGAAGACCAAGATGTTTGGAGGTTCCCAGGTCGAGGTACGGCTTGTTGGCGACTATTTCGATAAAACCCTATCGGCCGCGCAGGAGTTTTGTGCCAGCGAAGGCGCGCATTTTTTGTCGCCCTTCGACGATGAGGATGTGATCGAGGGGCAGGCATCGGTCGCCGTGGAGATTGAGCAGCAGTTGGGGCGCATTCCGGATCGTGTCATTCTGCCTGTTGGTGGCGGTGGTCTGTCTTCTGGGATCTACAGTTATTTTGGTGCTGCCTGCGATTACACCTTTGTCGAACCCAAAGGCGCGCCCAGCTTGGCAGGCGCCTTGGCCCACGGCGTGCCGGTGGATATTTCACCGATCAACAGCTTTGTGGATGGTGCTGCGGTGGCCAAAATCGGTCAGCGGAATTTTGACCGCCTCAAGGGGATTGATCCAATGAGCGTGATTAATCTGGCTGAAGACCGCATTTGCGTGACCATCATCGAAATGCTGAATGTCGAAGGGATCGTGCTGGAGCCAGCCGGTGCACTGTCAATCGAGGCGCTGGACGATGTGGCGGATCAGATCAAAGGCAAAACCGTTGTCTGCGTGGCGTCGGGGGGGAATTTTGATTTCGAACGCCTGCCCGAGGTTAAGGAGCGCGCCCAGCGGTATTCCGGCGTGAAAAAGTATTTTATCCTGCGCATGCCGCAACGCCCCGGCGCGCTAAAGGATTTTCTGGCCATGCTTGGCCCAGAGGATGACATCTGCCGGTTTGAATACCTCAAGAAATCCGCCCGCAACTTTGGGTCGGTTCTGATCGGGATCGAAACCCGTAGCCCGGACAGTTTTGGCCCGTTCCTCTCTCAACTGAATGACGCGGGATTTACTTATACCGACATTACGAATGACGAAACACTGGCCCAGTTTGTGCTGTGATCTAGGGGGTCAATGCGCTGGGCATTTCGCTCATGAATTTTGTTTTCGACGCATCATAGGCAGATATAATCGCGGGAATATCGACCTGGTCGGCATGCCCCGCGGCAGAGTTGGTTTCGCCCAGTTGGCATTGTTCTGAAAAGGCCAGAAATCCAAGGTTCAGCGCGCTACCCTTGAGAAAATGCAAATCGTCGCCAAGGGTGTTCAGGTCGGGCACAGTGCGCAGCTTTTCGATAACATGTTCTACCTCGTCGATAAAAATTTCGACAATTTCGGCAAAGTCTTCTTGGCCGACGTCGTCCCGCAAGGTGTTTACTTGTGCCCAGTCAATCATGGTGCGGTTTCCTTTCCTCCCAAATGATAGACCATGCGGATTAACGGCGCGTGGGCCAACGAGGTTTGTTTGTTCAAGTTTTAGGTTTCATGGGCTGTTAAACTGCTGTGCAGTAGAGCGGTGCTTTCACAGTTTTGAACGGCCCCTTCGATGCAGCAGAACACGCAAATTTCAGAACCGCCGCAGCGCCATGGCGTTATGCAGCTTGCTATGGTTGTGGATGACAGCAAATTGCAGCGCCGGATTCTAAGCGCGTCGCTCAGAAAATGGGGCTTCTCGGTGGTCGACGCAGCATCGAGCCCTGAGGCAATTGAAAAATGCAAGGACCGGCTGCCCGATCTGGTGCTTAGCGATTGGGTGATGCCGGGCATGTCTGGCCTAGAATTCTGCCGCGAATTCAGGGCGTTATCCGAAACGCAATATGGCTATTTTATCTTGCTGACCTCGAAAAGCGAGAAGGCCGAAGTCGCCAAGGGATTGGATAGCGGCGCCGATGATTTTCTGAGCAAACCGGTAGACGTTCATGAACTGCGCGCCCGGATTGCAGCGGGCGAACGTATCTTGGAGATGCAGCGCCAGCTTACGGACAAAAACCTGATTATCACACATACATTGAATGAATTGCAGCGCGTGTATGATCTTCTGGACAAGGATCTGATTGAGGCGAAGAAACTCCAGCAATCGCTGGTGCGCGAACGTACACGGGATTTTGAAGGGGGAAAGCTATCGCTCTTGCTGCGCTCCAGCGGTCATGTCGGCGGGGATCTGGTTGGGTTTTTTCCGGTTAACGACACAAAATTGGGGCTTTTTGGCATTGATGTTTCGGGTCACGGGATCAGCTCTGCGCTGATGACGGCGCGGTTGGCCGGCTATCTTTCGGCTGCGGTGCCCGATCAAAATATTGCGCTGACCCGCAATAGTGATGGCGATTATACGATGCGCCCGCCAGAGCAGGTCGTTTCCGAGCTGAACGATTTGGTGCTCAGCGAGATGGAAACCGAACATTATTTTACGCTGCTTTTGGCGAAGGTCGATTTGAAGTCCGGCAATGTCGAGATGTGTCAAGCAGGCCACCCTCATCCTGTGGTCCAGCGCAGAGATGGCACAATCGAACAAAACGGGCCGGGCGGCTTTCCTGTCGGGTTGATGGCCAAGGTTGAATACAAAAAATTTGAGGTAGATCTACACCCCGGCGACCGGTTGTTGATCCTGTCGGACGGGGTGACCGAATGCCCCGACCCTGTTGGCGCGTTGCTTGAGGAAGAGGGCCTTGCGAACATGCTTTATGCATTGCGCGAGGTGTCAGGCCCCCCGCTGCTGGAGGCGATTTTATGGAAGCTGTCCGAGTTTTCCGGACATGCCGAGTTCCCCGATGATGTATCAGGGATATTGTTTGAATTTACAGGCCGTTAGCGCAGTATTCCTGTAGAAAGGACCGATCCCCATCATTGCCCAATACGGCCAAAGATTCCTCGGCGGATAGCACAATGGTGGCGTGATCAGGTTCAATCGGATCGGCGATCTGGCGGATCGGATGCGCAACATAGATATGGCACAGTTTCTCGGCCCATAGATCGTATTCCGGCATGTAAACAAACCGCCTGAAGGCACCCATCCGACGCGGGTATCCGATCTTCCAACCGATCTCCTCCATCACCTCGCGGTGAAGCGCCTGCAAGGGGGATTCGCCGGGATCGATGCCACCGCCGGGCAGTTGAACATCCACCTCGGGCGACATCTGCGCTGTCATTAAAAACCGGTTTTTCAGCGGCAAAATTGCATAGGCACCGGGCCGAATGGTATAGTTTTTGCCAGCCAATGGCGGCTCGCCAAATCTTCGCAGCATATTACACCCCTTTTCGTGCGGCTTGTTGCCCTTATATAGACGCGGTATGCCAAGTGCCCGCCTGTAAGGAAAGTCTGATGAGCCAAGGAAATAAAATCGCGTGGGACGACACCGTTCTGCCCTTTCAACTGGATGCGTCCGACATTCGGGGCCGCGTGGCCCGTTTAGATGGCGTTCTCGAGGGGATTTTGCGTCAGCACGACTATCCTGAAAAGGTAGAAGCCTTGGTTGCCGAGATGGCCTTGCTTGCTGCGCTTATCGGCCAGACGATCAAACTGCGTTGGAAATTGCAGCTGCAGGTCCAGTCCAAAGGTGCCGTACGCATGATTGCCGTGGATTATTACGGCCCGACCGAGGAAGGTGCCCCGGCCCGGATACGCGCCTATGCCAGCTTTGATGCGGATCGCATTACCGACGCGCCTGCCTTTGATCAGGTCGGCGAGGGGTATTTCGCCGTCATGATCGACCAGGGCGAGGGCATGACCCCTTATCAAGGGATTACGCCGCTTGCCGGTGGGTCGTTGTCTGCCTGCGCCGAGGCTTATTTTGCGCAGTCCGAACAGCTGCCAACGCGGTTTCAACTGAGCTTTGGCAAATCATCCATGCCGGGCGAGCCCGAGCATTGGCGCGCGGGCGGCGTGATGTTGCAGCACATGCCCAAAGCATCGCCCTTTGCCGCCAAATCCGAAGGTACAGGTGAAATCCTGACACCTGATGATCTGGTCGAGGGCGAAGAGGGCGAGAACTGGCGTCGCGCCAATGTGCTGCTGGACACCGTGGACGAGCTGGAGCTGATCGGCCCAAGTTTGCCGCCTACGGATCTGTTGCTGCGCCTGTTTCACGAGGAAACGCCGCGTGTCTTTGATGCACAGGCCGTGCGTTTCGGGTGTTCGTGTTCAGAAGATCGTGTGCGCCAAAGCCTGTCGATCTATTCGGCCAAGGACATCGAAAAGATGACAACAGAAGACGGGCGCGTGACCGCAGATTGTCAGTTCTGTAGCGCGCATTACGACCTTGATCCTAAAACTGTCGGATTTGACGCCGAATCCGCCCGTGCTGAATGATCAGATAAACCATTTTCGGACGGCGCTGGCGCAAACTGGTGTCATGTCGTCCGATTTCGATCTGAACAAGGATGTATTGCTGCCGGCAGATCGCAAATTGCGTCCTGCCGGCGTGCTGGCCCCTATTGTTGAAAAAAACGGCCAGTTCGAGCTGATCCTGACCAAGCGATCCTCGGCGCTGAAGCATCATCCGGGGCAAATCGCGTTTCCTGGTGGCAAGCAAGACGATGGCGATGCTGATGTGATCGCTGCGGCCTTGCGCGAGGCCCGTGAAGAGATCGGCCTGCCGACCGAGCTGGTCGAGGTTTTGGGAACGTTGCCCGCGCATGAAACCGTGACCAGCTTTCACGTAACCCCTGTTGTGGGCCTTGTTAGAGACGTTTTCGACATTATCCCAGAGCCCGGCGAGGTCGAGGAAGTGTTCACCGTCCCCCTAAGCCATGTGTTGAACGTCGATAATTATTTGGTGCAATCGCGTCGCTGGCGCGGAAAACAACGGCATTATTACGTTGTTCCCTACGGCCCCTATTACATTTGGGGTGCAACCGCGCGTATGCTGCGGGCATGGTGCGAACGTATGACATAACCCTTTCCGGCGATACCAGCTGGCTTGCCGATGCGGATGCGCAAGCGGTCGCCCACGCGATCGAGGCGGGCGGCCACCGTATTTACTTTGTCGGGGGCTGCGTGCGTAACGCATTGTTGGGTTTGGCGGATAGTGACGTGGACATGTCGACAGATGCCTTGCCCGAACGGGTAATAGCGTTGGCGCGTAAGGCTGGGTTAAAGGCGGTTCCAACGGGCGTTGAACATGGAACGGTGACGGTCGTCAGCGGCGGCAAAGGGTTCGAGGTCACAACCTTTCGCCGCGATGTCGAAACCGACGGACGCCGCGCCGTCGTTGCGTTTTCCGATAATATTGATGATGACGCCCGTCGTCGTGATTTCACGATGAACGCGCTTTATGCCGATGCCGAAGGGCGGGTTATTGATCCGCTCGAGGGGATGGCCGACCTGCGGGCCCGCCGTGTGCGGTTTATCGAAGACGCTGATGCCCGCATTCGCGAAGACTATCTGCGGACGTTGCGGTTTTTCCGGTTTTGCGCGTGGTATTCGGACCCTGCCGAAGGGTTTGACGCCGATGCATTATCTGCGATTGCATCGAATACCGACGGGTTAGAGACGCTTTCAGCCGAACGTGTCGGCACCGAGATGCAAAAGATTTTGCGTGCCCCCGATCCTGCCCCCGCCCTAGCCGCGATGCGCCAGACAGGGGTTCTAGGCGCGGTGTTGCCCGGATCAGATGATCGCTGGATCGCTATGCTGGTGCATTTTGAAACGCTTTCGGGCTTGCCTGTCACTTGGTTGTGGCGGCTGGCCGCGCTGGGCGGCGATGATATTGCGGAGCGTCTGAGGCTGAGCAAAGCGGATGCGCGTGATTTGGAACGATTGAAAGCCGCCGCTTTTGAGGGGAAACCCCTAACCGAGATTGCCTACCGCCACGACGTAAAAATCGCGCAAGGTGCCTGGTTGCTGCGCGCTTGTATCGCCGAAACACCGCCCGATTTAACTGTGTTAGAGACGATTCAACACGCAAGCGAAGCCGTGTTCCCGATCAAGTCATCCGACCTGATGCCGGAGTATTCAGGCCCTGCATTGGGCAAGCGGCTTAAGCAGCTAGAGGCGGTTTGGATCGCATCCGGGTTCGTCGCTGATCGCGCCACTTTGTTGGATACGCCAAATACCTGACCGCAAAAGGTGGACTTGTGCCGCGCGGTCTGAATATCTCGACCCATATATTTGGAAGTCTTGTTATGTTTCGTTTCTTCGAAAACCTTGTCGACCCTTATGTCGAGTATCCCGAACAGGATACGCCCCCAACCGGGCTGTGGGCGTTCTTTGTGGATTATAGCAAGCCGTTCAAAAAGCTGTTTTTGCTGACAGGTTTCATGTCGATCATTGTCGCCGGGATCGAGATCGGGCTGATCTATTACATGGGTCGTCTGGTGGACTTGCTGGACGGGTCGCCCGCCGAGGTTTGGCAAAATTATAAGACCGAATTCATTCTGGTCGCGCTTTTTATCCTGCTTTTGCGGCCCCTGATGCAGGGCTTAGATGTGCTGTTGTTGAACAACGCGATTTTGCCCAATTACGGGGCGCTGTTCCGCTGGCGGTCGCATCGGCAGGTGCTGCGGCAATCTGTTGGCTGGTTCGAGGATGACTTTGCCGGGCGGATTGCCAACCGAATCATGCAAACGCCCCCCGCCGCGGGCGAGGTGATATTCCATGTTTTCGATGCGATTTCGTATTCGCTGGCTTATCTGATCGGTGCCGCGATTTTGTTGACCACGTCGGATTGGCAACTGCTTATTCCGCTGGTGATCTGGTTCTCGCTTTATCTGATGCTGACCCGTTGGACGGTAACGCGGGTCAGCGTCGCATCAAAAGCGGCGTCTGATGCCCGGTCCGAGGTCACAGGCCGTGTCGTTGACAGCTATACCAATATTCATTCGGTCAAGATGTTTGCCCATCATGACCGCGAGGTAAATTATGCCAAATCTGCCATCGAAAACGCGCGCCGCACCTTTCAGAAAGAGATGCGCATTTTCACGGTCATGGATGTGTGTCTGGTCATGTTGAACGGTCTTTTGATTGTTGGCGTTGTGGGGTGGGCATTCTATTTGTGGTCTGCAGGTCACGCTACCGTCGGGGCCGTGACCGCCGCCGCCGCGCTGACCTTGCGGCTGAATTCCATGACGGCATGGATCATGTGGGCGCTTTCCACGTTCTTTCAGCAGCTCGGTGTCGTGTCCGAGGGGTTAGAGACGATTGCACAACCTATCACGCTGGTGGATGACGCGGATGCGCGGCCGCTTGACCTGACTGAAGGGCGGGTCGAAATGATCGGATTGTCGCATCACTATGGCCGTGGGTCAGGTGGTTTGGACAACGTTAATCTGGTCGTCAGACCGGGCGAAAAGATCGGCTTGATCGGGCGGTCTGGCGCGGGAAAATCAACCTTGGTCAAGCTGCTTTTGCGGTTCTACGATCCTGAAACTGGCCAGATTTTGATCGACGGGCAGGACATCACTAAGGTCGGGCAAGATAGCCTGCGGCAGAATATCGGGATGGTGCAACAAGACAGCGCATTGCTGCACCGCACCATTCGCGAAAACATCCTGTATGGCCGGCCAAGCGCAACGAACGCCGAGGTGATTGCGGCAGCCAAGCAAGCGCAAGCGCATGATTTTATTCATGATCTGGCGGATGCTGACGGGCGATCGGGCTATGATGCGCAAGTGGGTGAACGGGGTGTAAAACTGTCAGGCGGGCAACGCCAACGGATCGCACTTGCCCGGGTGATCCTGAAAAACGCCCCGATCCTGCTGCTGGACGAAGCCACAAGTGCGCTGGATAGTGAGGTCGAGGCCGCAATCCAAGAAACGCTCTATGGTATGATGGAGGGGAAAACCGTTATCGCCATCGCGCACCGTCTTTCGACCATCGCCGAGATGGACCGGATTTTGGTGATGGATGACGGGCGCATCGTAGAAGAGGGCACCCATGACATGCTTTTGGCGAATGGCGGGCTATATGCTGATTTCTGGGGCCGGCAATCTGGCGGGTTCCTCAAGACGGAAGACGAATGAAGATGAAGATTGCCAATCTGATTGACCCGTTTGCGCCCGCTGATGGTGACCCGCCGCAACGCTTGCTGCCCTTTTTCAGTTGGGCGCTAAAGGGGTGTGGTTTCGCGCTGGCATTGGCCGCTTTCCTATCCATGATCGCCGGTGTGGTCGAGGTATTGGCCGCCCTTGTGTTGGGGTGGGTTGTCGATGCGGCGCTGTCATCGACGCCAAGCGCCGTTTTTAGCGACCAGATCGGTTTGATGATTGGCTGTTTGCTGTTCTTCCTGATCCTGCGGCCCGGGCTTTTTGGGATCAGTTCCTATATGCAGTCGATTGTTATTGGGCCGAATATTTTCAATATCTCGCTGTCGCGGTTGCATCGCTATACGTTGGGTCAGGCTGTCACGTTTTTTGACAATGATTTTGCTGGCCGGATCTCCCAGAAAGAGATGCAAACCAGCCGCGCCCTGACTGATGTTGTGGTCGAAATGATCCATACCGTTATTTTCGCGGCTGCGTCCTTTGTTGGCGCTGTCATGTTGCTTGGAACGGTGGATTGGCGGATCGCCGCAGGGTTGGTTCTGTGGATGGTCGGTTATATCTTTTTGATCCGTCATTTCATGCCGCGCATCCGCAAGTTTTCGCAGGCGCGTGCCGGTGCGCGGGCGATGGTGACGGGGCAGGTGGTGGATACGATCACCAATATCAAAACGGTGAAACTGTTCGCCCATGCCGATTTTGAAGACCGCGCTGCGCTTGGTGCGATGAACAAATTTCTGGGCACAAGCCTTGATTTTGGTCGGGTTAGTGTCGCTTTTCGGTTTTGGCTGATGACGATTGCCGGGCTTTTGCCTGTGCTGCTGGTCGGTGGCGCGCTGTGGTATTGGTCGCTGGGTCTGGTGACGGCAGGCGATATTGCAGCGACGGGGGCTGTTTCGTTGCGGTTGGCCCAGATGACAGGCTGGGTCAGTTTCACATTGATGGCGCTTTACGCGAATATGGGCGAGGTCGAAGACGGCATGCGCACGTTAACGCCGCGCCAGCAGCTGCGTGACATAGAAGGCGCGCAGGATCTGCTCGTGAGCGATGGTGCAATCAACTTTGACGATATCCGCTTCACCTATGGGCGCGAAACCGGCGGCGTTGAACAGCTGACGCTTGATATCAAACCCGGTGAGAAGTTGGGTATTGTGGGGGCCTCTGGTGCCGGTAAATCCAGCCTCGTTTCGCTGCTGTTGCGTCTTTATAACCTCGAGGAAGGGCGCATTCTGATCGACGGTCAGAATATTGCAAACGTCACGCAGGAAAGCCTGCGGCGTCAGATTGGCATGGTCACGCAGGAAACGGCCATGTTCAACCGGTCGGCTTTTGACAACATCCGGTATGGTAAACCCGACGCGACCGAGGACGAGGTGATCGCCGCCGCGACCAAGGCCGAGGCGCATGAATTTATCAAGGACATGCAAGATCATACCGGGCGCAAAGGCTATGCTGCGCATCTGGGCGAACGAGGCGTCAAACTGTCTGGCGGGCAACGCCAGCGTATTGCTTTGGCCCGTGCGATTTTGAAAGACGCGCCGATTTTGATTCTGGACGAGGCGACGAGCGCGCTGGACAGCGAGGTTGAAGCGGCCATTCAATCCGCGCTGAGCCGTGTGATGGAGGGCAAGACCGTTCTGGCCATCGCGCATCGTCTGTCGACCCTGACCGAGATGGACAGGATCGCCGTCATGGACGCGGGCAGGATCGTTGAAATGGGAACACACGAGGCGCTGTTGGCGAAAAACGGGCTTTATGCGCGGTATTGGCAGCGGCAGTCGGGCGGGTTTCTGGATATGGAGGCCGCTGAATAGGGGCTTTTGCTGGCGCTTCCTTCGCGCTATGCGCGGTGCATGACAGAATATGTAATTCAGCGACTTGGTCATTTGGGCGACGGCATTGCCGCAGGCCCGCTTTTTGCCCCCATGACTTTGCCGGGGGAGGTCGTCACGGGCACGCCTGATGGCCAAGCCCTGACAGACATCCGCATCGTCAAGCCGTCGGAAAACCGTGTGGCCGCACCGTGTCGCCATTTCAAGGCCTGCGGCGGTTGCCAGTTGCAGCACGCGTCGGATGAATATGTCGCGAATTTCAAGCTGGGTGTGGTTCAGGCATCGCTGGATGCCCACGGGATAGAGACTGTTTTCAAGCCGATCCACACCTCGCCATCTCAATCACGTCGCCGGGCGACCTTTGCCGCCAAACGTACCAAAAAGGGCGCGATGGCCGGGTTTCACGGACGCGGGTCGGACGTGGTGATCGAAATACCGGACTGCAAATTGCTCGATCCGGCGGTCTTGGCGGCGATACCGATTGCTGAACAACTGGCCATCATGGGTACCAGCCGCAAGGCCCCTCTGGCGGTGACTGTGACAACGTCGCGGGCTGGGTTGGACATTTCGGTTCAGAACGGCAAACCGCTGGATGGCCCATTGCGCCAAGAGCTTGCGCATCTGTGTGACAGTCTGGGCCTTGCCCGTTTGACGTGGGATGGCGAGGTGATTGCCATGCGCACGCCGCCTATCCAACGCTTTGGTGTGGCCAAGGTAACGCCGCCGCCCGGTGCGTTTTTGCAGGCCACCCCCCAGGGCGAAGCGGCGTTGGTGACAGCAGTGCGCGAAGCAGTCGGGACTGCGCGGCATGTCATCGACCTGTTCGCGGGTTGCGGTACGTTCAGCTTACCGCTGGCTGAAACCGCCGAAGTGCATGCTGTTGAGGGTGACGCGCTGATGACAGCAGCGTTGGATCACGGTTGGCGGATGGCGCAGGGGCTAAAACCTGTGACGTTTGAGGCACGCGATCTGTTCCGCCGTCCGTTGCTGCCCGATGAGCTGGCAAAAACCGATGCGGTTGTGCTGGACCCGCCCCGCGCCGGGGCCGAGGCGCAGGTGGCCGAGATCGTCAAGGCGATGCCGCCCGTCGTGGCCTATGTGTCGTGTAATCCCGTGACCTTTGCGCGCGATGCCGCCGTATTGATTGCTGCGGGATATGCATTGAATTGGGTGCAGGTTGTTGACCAATTCCGCTGGTCTTCCCATGTGGAGCTTGCGGCGCAGTTCACTGCCCCCGAGGTTAAACGCAAACGTAATTAGGGCATCATCTTCATGCGCGAACGTCTAGGTAATTGGGTCGAAAGCCCAATGGTTAGCAATTTCATTATTGGTGTGATCATTTTTAATGCCGCGTTGCTGGGCATGGAAACCGCGCCCGCGCTGATGGAAGCGTTTGGCCCGGCGATTATGTTCCTCGATTCCGTCTGCCTTGCGATTTTTATCGTCGAAATCGCGATCAAGATTTTTGCGCGCGGCACCGGATTTTTCAGAAACGGCTGGAATTTGTTCGACTTTGCGGTTGTGGGGATAGCGCTTGTTCCCGCCGTGCAGGGCCTGTCGGTGCTGCGGGCGCTGCGCATTTTGCGGATCTTGCGGGTGATCTCGGTCGCACCGCGTTTGCGTCGCGTCGTCGAAGGGTTCATTACCGCCTTGCCGGGCATGGGGTCGGTGTTTTTGCTGATGACGATCATTTTTTACATCGGGTCCGTGATCGCGACCAAACTGTTTGCCGATGCGTTCCCTGAGTGGTTCGGATCGCTGCAAGCAAGCGCATATTCCTTGTTTCAGATCATGACGTTGGAAAGCTGGTCCATGGGGATCGTGCGCCCCGTGATGGAGGTTTATCCCTATGCGTGGATGTTTTTCGTGCCGTTCATTCTGGTGACAACCTTTGCCGTGGTGAACCTTTTGGTGGGTTTAATCGTCAACTCGATGCAAGATGCCCATCAGGCCGACGAGCTGGAGCGCACGGACGTTTACCGCGAGGAAGTCATGCGCAAGCTGGTGGCGATTGAGAAGCAGTTGGCAGAAAAGCAGCACCAGTAACGGCTTTTTGAGGTTCAAAATTTTTGCTACATGCTAGGCGAAGCTGATAAAGGTCGAAAAGGCCATGGCGAAACGAGGCATGAGAATGAAACGCAGAAATCTAATTCTGGGCGGCACCGCGTTGGTGGCCCTTGGTGCGTGTGGCGGTGAGAGCAAATTCAAACGGTATAACGGCCCGCAGGTTACCTATGTGATCGCCAATAAAGGCGACCGCCGAATGTTCTTGCTGCACAGGGATCAAGTGCTGAAGGCCTATGATTTCAAGTTGGGATTCGCGCCTGTTGGCCATAAACAGTATGAAGGCGACGGAAAAACGCCCGAGGGGCTGTATCTGATTGACCGGCGCAATCCGAACAGCAAATTCCATTTATCCTTGGGTATTTCATACCCAAATCAGGCCGACCGTGCGATGGCGGCGTCGATGAATAAAAAGCCCGGTGGCGATATCTTTATTCACGGTCAGAAAAAGCCTGGTGAAAAGAACCGCCATGATTGGACGTGGGGCTGTCTGTCAGTGTCCAATAAAGACATCGAAGAGATTTACGCGATGGTGGGGGATGGTACACCCATCGCGCTGAATCCCTAAATCAGGTTAAGAGGTGCCGGGGGCAAATTTCCTGTTTGGTCATTTGCCCAGCACCATGGTCCACCAGATCTTGCCGTTGCTTTCCTGATACCAGGAAAAGCCCAGGTTCTGCGCATCGGCTGACATGATGATCCGGCGGGTGTCTGGCTGTTCCATCCACGCGGCAAGGGTTTCCAGCTCGGTCTCATAGGTTTCCGAGATCACCTCGCCCACCAATTCGCCCTCGTAGCCGACGCGTTGAATGCGATCGACGGGGGATGACCCGTCAGAGCCAAAGTGCCAGGGGCGGTTCTGATTTGCCATATCGCGCGAATGGGTTGCGGCGGCGGCGTTCAGCGCAGAATTCAATTGAACCTGTCCCAGACCGGATGCGCCGCGCAATGCGTTGACCGAATCAAGCATGCGGAATTGCAGTTTACCGGAATCACTGCGACTGATCCGGTAAAGCTGCGGCAGGGGTTTGCCGTCTGCACCCATCCTTGGTTCCGGGGCGGGCGCGCAAGCGGCCAAGGCCACAGACAGGGCAATCATAATGGATAATAGACGGATCATGGCGCAGCTCCACGCATTTGAGGGTATTTGATGCCTTACCCCGCCCTGCGTTGCAGATCAAACGCACATCGGCGTGAGTGCGCCAGTTAACGTTGGTTTGATTTGATACTGCGACTTTCGGGCCATATATGTGTAGCAATCAACGGCTTTTACCAATCGCAGGAGACATTCGATGTCTGACCAAAAGTTTAAACTCTCGTCGCGGCGTGCATTTTTGGCAGGAAGTGCCGCAATGCTGGCCAGCCCTGCGCTAGCCCAGAGCAGCGTTAACGACGCCGAAACCACAGAAACCGAGCGGGACATAACCGAGACCGTCCGGCGCAATATTTCAAGCTTTCGCACGTTGGATTGGCGACCCTATTTCAATGACACCAAAAAGGGTGCTGTGTTGGTTGATATCGACAGCCGTGCGGTGCATTTCTGGTCTGAGGATCAGTCAGTTTACAAGCTGTACCCGTCCAGTGTTCCGCTGACCGCGGAGCTGACGCGGCGTGGCCGGACAAGCGTAATTCAAAAGGTGACAGGCCCCACCTGGCGGCCGACGCCTTCCATGCTCAAACGCAACCCTGAGTGGCCAGCCGTTATCGGGCCGGGCCCCGACAACCCCTTGGGAACCCACGCGTTGTATCTGAGCTGGACGTATTATCGTATCCACGGCACCCACGACACGCGCAAGATTGGCCGCCGTTCTTCGAACGGATGCATTGGATTGTATAATGAACATATCGCCGAGCTTTTCGAGCTGACCAATGTTGGTACACAAGTGTTGCTAATTTGACGATATTTTCTTGTTTCTGTGGATCGGAGGCTGAATCCGGGTTTGCAATCACACGCTGATGCTGTTTAGAAAGTCTTACGAGGTAAGTCTTGGGCGCGTGCTATCACACAGTGAGGCACGCCTTTTCTGGAGGTTATGATATGAAGAAACTCGTTCTCGCCGCTGCATTGACAGCTGCTGCATCGACTGCATTTGCTGGCTCGCTGGCAGATCCCGTCATCGAAGCACCCGTAATCGTTGAAGAGTCCACCTCTTCTTCTTCCGGCGCTTTGGTTCCTCTGTTGCTGCTGGTTCTCGTAGCCGCAGCTGTTGCTTCCGACTAATTTAGTCGAAGTTGCTAAAGAGAAGGCGGTGCTTTTGCACCGCCTTTTTTTGTGTCTTTTTCTGAAAACGATAACACGTTATCCGGTTCTTACGCATAAGCGGATAACGCGAAATGATCTGGCGAATTTCGCCTAGTCGATCCAGCCTTGCAGGTTTTCCTCGATCACGTTCGACAGCGCTTTGATGTGCAATTCGTCGTCATTCAGGCAGGGGATGTAGTGAAACTCCTCGCCGCCTGCGTGCTCAAAGCTTTCTTTGATCTCTTCGTTGATCTCTTCCAGCGTTTCGATGCAATCGGCTGAAAATGCAGGCGCGCAAACGGCGATCTTTTTATTGCCAGCCTCGGCCTGACGCGCGACCTCTTCCACCGTATAGGGCTGCAACCATTCCTCGGGGCCAAACTTCGACTGGAAGGTTGTCATGATCTGGGTGTCGTCCCAGCCCAACCGTTCCTTTAGCAAGCGCGTCGTTTTCTGGCATTGGCAGTGATAGGGATCACCCTCCATCAAATAGCGCTGCGGCACACCGTGGTAGGAGCACAGCAGCTTGTCCGGCTTGGTGTCCATTTTCGCATAGGCTTGCTCGATCGATGTGGCCAGTGCTTCGATGTAATCGGGACGGTCGAAATAGGGCTCAACCGTCCGCGCGGCCGGTTGCCATTTTTCCTTGGCCAAAGCGGCAAAGAACGCATCATTTGCGGTGGCAGAAGTGGCCCCGGCGTAATGCGGGTACAGCGGGAAAAACAAAATCTTTTGACAGCCCGCTTCGACCATCGCTTTGACCTTGGATTCCGTCGACGGGTTACCATAACGCATGCAGAAATCGACCATAACTGCGTCACCATACCGCGCCTGCATCGTCTCTTTGATCTTGGTTGTTTGCGCTTTGGTGATGGTCATCAACGGGCTTTCGCCGTCTTTTTCGTTCCAGATCGATTTGTACGCGGCACCGCTGGTAAACGGGCGTTTGGTCAAAATCACCAGTTGCAGCAGCGGTTGCCACAGCCACGGGCTGTAATCGATGACGCGGCGATCTGACAGGAATTCCCCTAGATAACGGCGCATTGACCAGTAGTCATAGTTATCTGGCGTACCAAGGTTGGCCAACAGAATGCCCACTTTGGGTGTCGGGATCTTGGGGTGATCCGGCTGGGCATGAACTGGGCAGGTCTTGGTCATTGGTGTATCCTTTTCGCGTGATGAACCGTGAGATAGACGGTTTGTCTGGCAGGTCAATCGGTCAGCGGCGTTTCATCAGTGGCAAGCGCATCGGCAAGCCGTTGCTGCGCAGAGCCGGGGCGCAGCGGTTTGGGCTGGCTGTCAGAGGGTGCCCATCCGGCCAGAAAGATCATTTCAAAGGTCGCGGAAATCCGGCCTGTGTCGGTGCCAAAGTTGTCTTGGTACAGCTTACCTGCGGCATCGAACACCGCGCGCCGGGTGGGTTTGCGCAGACGCGATTGCATGGCGTTTGCTTCGCCCATGGAACGTAGGTCGCGCATCAGATGCCAGATGTCGCGATATTCGGTCCTTAGCGTCACGGAATCAGCCACGGGCAGGGCAAGGCCCGCGCGTTGAAGCAGGCCCCCGATATCGCGCAGTTCCGCCATGGGGGCCACCCGAGGGGATAGCCCGCCGGTAATCTGCGCCTCGGCCTGTGCCAGACAGGCGCGCAGTTCGTTCAGGGTTTGACCACCAAAGCTGACCGATAGAAACAGACCGTCCGGTTCAAGGGCGCGACGCGATTGGATGATCTGGCCAACGGGGTCATTCGCCCAATGAAGACCCAGCCCGTGCACCACCAGATCATGCGCTGTTTGGTCCAACGGCAGGGTGTCTGCGTCCAGCACAACAGGGGCATCGGGGTATAGATCGCGCCAAACCTGCGGAAATCCGGTTATAACCGCCGGTTTGTTAAACGTCCTGTTAACCAAGCTTAGCCGATCCTGAACCTCGTCCAGGGCGGCGCGGTGCAGGAATAACCCATCATCGCTGGCACGGCTGCGGCTGCGAGATAGGGCGGAGATGTCCGTGAGGATGTTTTGTGCGTTCATGCAAGGAATAATAAGGTCATGCTGGCCCAGTTACAAACCGCTGTTGGATTGATTTATCCACCTGCCTGTCTGTGTTGCGGCGGGGCGGTTGATGCGCATGCGGGTCTGTGTGGCCCCTGCTGGGGCGATACGGTATTTGTTGGCGGTGTGATATGCGATAGCTGCGGTATCCCTTTGCCCGGTGGGGATACGGGGGAGGTAGCGCATTGTGACAGTTGCCTTGCCCATCCGCCGCCGTGGGTGCGGGGGCGTTCGGCGCTGTTATACGCGAAGATGGGCCGCAAAATGGTTCTGGCGCTCAAGCATGGCGACCGGCAGGAAGTCGCGAAACCAGCTGCGGTCTGGATGGCCCGCTCTTTAGGGGGCAAATTACCCGCTGATACGTTGATCGCACCGGTGCCCCTGCATTGGCAGCGGCTGGTCAAGCGGCGCTATAATCAATCGGGATTGCTGGGACGTGCTTTGGCCTTGGAAACAGGGTTGGATTGGTGCCCCGATTTACTGCAACGGGTGCGCAAAACCGCATCCTTAGAAGGTAAAACCCGCCATGAGCGGTTCGAGATTTTGGAAAACGCAATTTGCGCCCATCCAAAGCGCCAGCATTTGATGCAGGGCCGGCCCGTGTTGATTGTTGATGATGTCATGACGTCTGGCGCGACGCTATTTGCGGCCGCACGGGCCTGTATTGACGCAGGCGCAGGGCAGATACGCGTGGTTACACTGGCAAGAGCAGCCAAAGACACCTAAGTCTGTGTTCAACTGATTTGCTGGAAAGGACACAGCTATGAAACCCGTTGAGATTTACACCTCGCCGCTATGCGGATTTTGCCACGCGGCCAAGCGGTTGCTGAATGAAAAAGGTGTCAGCTTTGCCGAGGTGGACGTTCTGGCCCAGCCAGAGCGCAAGGCCGAAATGATGCAGCGTGCCAACGGCGGGCGCACGGTGCCGCAGATTTTTATCGGCGACACGCATGTGGGCGGATGTGACGAGTTGTATGCGCTGGAACGCGCGGGCAAGCTGGACGCATTGTTGGCCGCCTGATGAAAGCCGCGCTGATCCAGCTGAATGTCACGGATGATCCGGCCCGCAATCTGGCGGGTACGGTGAAAATGGTGCGGAATGCAGCGGATCAGGGCGCGCGGTTTGTTTTGACGCCCGAGGTCACCAATTGCGTATCAACCAGCCGTGATCACCAACGCGCGGTGCTGGCCTATGAGGCAGATGATGCGACCCTTGCCGCGCTGCGTGATGTGGCGCGGGACAAGGGCATTTGGCTGTTGATCGGGTCGCTGGGCCTTAAGACGGATGATGCCGATGGCCGCTTTGCCAACCGGTCGTTCATGATTGATCCCAAGGGGCAGATCGTCGCCCGTTACGATAAAATCCACATGTTCGACGTGGATATTGATGCCAGCGAAAGCTACCGCGAATCAGCCGGGTATCGTCCGGGGGATAGGGCGGTGGTGGCTGATACCGACTTTGGGCGCGTCGGGATGTCCATCTGTTATGATATGCGGTTCCCGATGTTGTATCAGGCCTTGGCCAACGCAGGCGCTGACATTCTGACCATGCCTGCCGCATTTTCGCCGGTCACAGGTGCCGCGCATTGGCATACATTGCTACGCGCCCGGGCGATTGAGACTGGGTGCTTTGTCTTGGCGCCTGCGCAAACGGGCGAACATCTAAGCGATTCAAATAAGACGCGCTTCACCTATGGGCATTCGCTGGCGGTCGCCCCGTGGGGCGAGGTGATCCTGGATGCTGGCGAAGCACCG
Organism: Sulfitobacter marinus; assembly: GCF_900116285.1. Lineage (GTDB taxonomy): Bacteria > Pseudomonadota > Alphaproteobacteria > Rhodobacterales > Rhodobacteraceae > Sulfitobacter > Sulfitobacter marinus. Next base: position 221,541 of record NZ_FPAJ01000003.1, read on the forward strand.
GGGGTTTACCCGTTCGAGATGGACATGGCCCGCCTTGCAGATGCGCGTGCCCGCGTGCCAAGCCTTGCCAACCGCCGTGACTTTCAGGCACCTTAGTTAACGTATGAGTGAAAACCGGAATTCATTGGCGATTACATTGATCAGCGAGCTGTTGTCTGCCGATCAACGCATGCGCAACCGCCTGACGCGGGTGCTGCCTAAGGGCATGGAAATCTCGCATTTTTCGGTGCTGAATAACCTTGCGTGGCACGATGGCGAAAAGACACCTGCCCAACTGGCCGAAACGTTCAATGTCACACGTGGTGCAATGACCAACACGCTGAACAAACTGCTGTGGGCGGGGTATGTGCATATCAGGCCCGATTGGGATGATGCCCGCCGCAAGATGGTGGCGATCAGCCCCGCTGGGCGCAATGCCCGCGATGATGCAATCCGTTCAATTACGCCGCTGATTAACGATGTGGCGGATGAGCTGGGCGAGGATCAGGTGCGCGCCACCCTTGAAACGCTGCGCGCCTTGCGCAGACATTCCGAGGATTAAGCCGGCTTTGTGCTGGCAGTGACGTAATTCACGCTCAGATCACGATCAGACAGACGCCACGACCATGTGATCGGATTGAACACAAAACCCTTGCGATCGACGGGGGTCAGGCCCGCGTTGCGCAGCAGATCGAACAATTCATCGGGGGTAATGAACTTTGACCAGTCATGCGTGCCCTTTGGCAACCAGCGCATCACATGTTCAGCCCCGATAATCGCCATCATAAAGGACTTTGGATTGCGGTTCAGTGTCGAACAAATCTGCAAACCACCGGGTTTTAGCAATTGGCGACAGGCGATCAGGTAATCAATGGGAGAGGCGACATGTTCCACCACTTCCATGTTCAAAACCACATCGAATTGTTCACCCGCTTCGGCCAATGCCTCGGCCGTCGTGTGGCGGTAATCGATGGTCAGACCGGATTGTTCTGCATGAACCTGCGCCACGGGAATGTTCCCTGCGGCTGCATCAGCGCCGACAACCTCGGCCCCAAGCCGCGCCATAGGTTCAGACAGCAACCCGCCGCCACAGCCGATATCCAGAATACGCAACCCTTTGAACGGCAGCGGCGTTTTCAAATCGCGGTCAAATTCGCCTGCAATCTGGTTGGTGATATAATCCAACCGGCAGGGGTTCAGCATGTGGAGGGGTTTGAATTTGCCATTCTCGTCCCACCATTCGGCGGCCATGGCCTGAAACTTTTCAATCTCGGCGGGGTCAACGGTGCTTAGTGGCGCTTGCATTCTGATCTCTCTGTGCTCTTTTAGGTCCAAAGACTATATAGGCCTGTAATGGACAAAATCCCGGACCAAAAGCGCGCAGTTCAATATCTTTATCCGCCTGTTGATCCGTTTGATCAGCAGATGATGGACGTGGGCGACGGTCATACCGTGTATTTTGAGCAATGCGGGAACCCCGATGGCATCCCCGTTGTGGTATTGCATGGCGGTCCCGGTGGCGGATGCAGCCCGTCGATGCGGCGCTATTTCAACCCCCGGCAATATCGGGTGATTCTATTTGATCAGCGCGGCTGCGGACGGTCCAAGCCCTTTGCGTCGGTGACCAATAACACCACATGGGATTTGGTCGCTGATATTGAACGTATCCGCGTGGCGCTGGGCATCGACAAATGGATCGCCTTTGGCGGCAGCTGGGGCGCGACGCTGGCGTTGATTTATGCGCAGGCCCATCCTGACCGTGTGCGCAATATCGTGTTGCGCGGTGTTTTCACCATGACCCAAGCCGAGCTGGATTGGTTCTATGGCGGCGGCGCGGGGAAATTCTGGCCGGATTTATGGGCGCGTTTTGTGGACCTGATCCCGCAGGATGAACGCGACGATCTGATTGCGGCCTATCATAAGCGACTGTTCAGCGGCGACATGCAGACCGAGATTAAATACGGCAAGGCATGGGCCGCTTGGGAAAACGCGCTGGCGTCGATCCATTCGTCGGGTGGCAGCCACGAAGGACCGGGTGAATATTCGCGGACGTTTTCGCGGTTGGAAAACCACTATTTCACTAACGCCGGTTTTCTTGAGTTTGACGGGCAGATTTTGGCGCATATGCCAAAGATCGCGCATATTCCCGGCGTGATCGTTCAGGGGCGCTATGACATGATTTGCCCGCCGACCAGCGCCTATCAAATTGCGCAGGTCTGGCCGAATGCCGACCTAAAGATGGTGCGCAACGCCGGTCATGCCTTGTCAGAGCCGGGGATCAGTGCAGAACTGGTGCGCACGATGGACAGGATTGCCGCCCTATGACCAAAACCCGTTCCTTGATGGATCGCCGTGCGCTGTTTGCCACGGGTGCCGCCGCAGCTTTGCTGGCGGCAACGGGTGTGTCTGCCGCTGCCTTGCCCAAACAGGGCGGGCGTTTGCGCATGGCGCTGTCGGGCGCATTGCGCAGCGACAGCTGGGTGAATGGCGACGGGCTGTTCATGAAGGTCGCGCGCCAAGGGTTGATCTATGACACGCTGACCGAGGTTGCCGCCGACGGCACCTTGCGTGGGGAACTGGCCACCGATTGGCAGGGATCGGATGATGGCCGGATGTGGATATTCGATCTGCGTCAGGATGTGTCCTTTCATGACGGGCAACCCATGACGGCAAGGGATGTTGCGGCGTCCTTGCAGGTCGATGGGCGGGTCGAGGTTCTGACGGACCATCAGATATGTATCGCCCTGGATCAGCCTGCGATGGATTTACCGTTTACACTTGCAGGGCCCGATCACGTGATCCGGCCCCGGCATGCCGCCGACCTGGGGATCGGCACGGGCCTTTATCGTTTGAAACGGTTCACGCCGGGCCAGCAGCTTTTGGCTGAACGCGTGACGGATCACTACAAAGGCAACACCGCCGGGTGGTTCGACGCGGTCGAACTGGTTTCGATCCCGTCTGATGTTGTGCGCGCGCAGGCGTTGGCCGAATATCTGGTCGATGCGGCGGATCTGGAGGATGCGGGTTTGCTTCACGGGTTCGATGATATTGCCCCGCTGCCGTTTGCGCGTGGTATGACCCATGCGGCATCTCGCAGCGTTGCGATGCCTGTCAGAACCGGCCAGCACCGCCCGCTAGACAACCTACGCGCGGCTGAACGCTGGTGGTTCGCCTGACGGGGCTTGCAGTTTCGCGGATCAATGCGTATATCCCATCATAACAGCGGCGCATCCGGGTCCACACCAGACGCTCCACCGATCTTGAACACGGGCCGCGCGCCCGTTTTTTTATGCCTGCTGAAAATTGCAGGACGATAAGAGAGACTATGAACAACGACCTGATTGCCAAAGCCGCCATTGACCGCCGCATGGCCGAGATCATCACACCGGTGATCGAGGATATGGGGTTTGAACTGGTGCGCGTTCGCCTGATGTCGGGAAAACAGACCACGTTGCAGATTATGGCCGACCGCCCCGATGGCGGGATCGAAGTTGATGAACTGGCCGAGGTAAGCCAGGCCGTCAGCGCCGTGCTAGACGTCGAAGACCCGATTATCGAAGAATACACGCTGGAAGTTTCCAGCCCCGGTATCGACCGGCCCCTGACCCGCCTCAAGGATTTTGACATGTTCGAAGGCTATGAGGCCAAGATTGAAACCGGTGATCTGATTGATGGCCGCCGCCGCTTTAAGGGGGCGCTGGCCGGGATCGACGGTGACGAAGTTCTGATCAACGTCGAAGAGGGCACGATTGGCCTGAAATTTGACTGGCTTACGGACGCGAAACTGGTCCTGACCGACGATCTGATCAAAGAAATGCTGCGCCAACGCAAGGCGTCGGGCGCAATTGACGAAACCAAATTCGATGACATCGAGACCGAAGGGTCCACCGAGGGAGACGACTAAATGGCCATTACATCTGCCAACCAGCTGGAACTGCTGCAAACCGCCGAGGCTGTTGCCCGCGAAAAGATGATCGACCCCAATCTGGTGGTCGAAGCGATGGAAGAATCGCTCGCCCGGGCGGCGAAGTCTCGCTATGGCGCTGAAATGGACATTCGCGTGGCGATTGACCGCAAGACAGGTCGCGCAACATTCACCCGCGTGCGCACGGTTGTGGCCGATGACGAGCTTGAGAACTATCAGGCCGAATTCACGGTCGAGCAAGCCAAGCAGTACATGGACAACCCGGAAGTGGGTCAGGAATTCAGCGAAGAAGTGCCGCCGGTTGAAATGGGCCGCATTGCCGCACAATCCGCCAAGCAAGTGATCCTGCAAAAGGTGCGCGAAGCCGAGCGTGACCGCCAGTACGAAGAATTCAAGGACCGCGCAGGCACGATCATCAACGGTCTGGTCAAGCGCGAGGAATACGGCAACGTCATCGTCGATGTTGGCGCTGGCGAAGCGATCCTGCGTCGCAACGAAAAAATCGGCCGCGAATCCTATCGCCCGAACGACCGTATCCGCGTTTACATCAAGGATGTGCGCCGCGAACAGCGTGGCCCGCAAATCTTCCTGAGCCGTACAGCGCCGGAATTCATGGCTGAACTGTTCAAGATGGAAGTGCCGGAAATCTATGATGGCATCATCGAGATCAAAGCCGTTGCCCGTGACCCCGGTTCGCGTGCCAAGATCGCTGTGATCTCTTATGACGGGTCTATCGATCCTGTTGGCGCTTGCGTTGGTATGCGCGGTAGTCGTGTTCAGGCCGTTGTGAACGAACTGCAGGGCGAAAAGATCGACATTATCCCGTGGAACGAAGACCAGCCAACATTCCTGGTGAACGCGCTTCAGCCCGCCGAGGTTTCCAAGGTGGTTCTGGACGAAGAAGCCGGAAAAATCGAAGTTGTCGTTCCTGAGGAGCAGCTTTCGCTCGCGATTGGCCGCCGTGGTCAAAACGTGCGTCTGGCGTCGCAGCTGACCGGTCTGGATATCGACATCATGACAGAAGAGCAGGAAAGCGCCCGCCGTCAGGCCGAGTTTGAACTGCGCACCAAGCTGTTTATGGATACGCTCGATCTGGACGAATTCTTTGCCCAGTTGCTGGTTTCCGAAGGGTTCACCAACCTTGAAGAAGTCGCCTATGTCGAAGTTGACGAATTGTTGGTCATCGACGGTGTTGACGAAGCAACCGCTGGCGAATTGCAGGCTCGGGCCCGTGATGTGCTGGAAGCGCAAAACAAAGCGGCGCTGGATGCAGCCCGCGCGTTGGGTGTGGATGATACGCTTATTGAATTCGAAGGCCTGACACCCCAAATGATTGAGGCGTTGGCAAAAGACGATGTGAAAACGCTGGAAGACTTTGCAACATGCGCAGATTGGGAGCTGGCCGGTGGCTGGACCACAGTTGATGGCGTGCGGACCAAAGACGATGGCACGTTGGAACCGTTTGACATGTCGCTGGAAGAAGCGCAGCACCTGATCATGACGGCCCGCGTATTGCTGGGTTGGGTCGATCCGGCCGAGCTTGAGGTCGCCGAAGTCGAAGAAGAAGACATTGACGGCGCAGAAGACGAGGAGGCCGAGGCCTGATCGCAGGGCCTTGGGGGACGGTATGGTGCGCGGTGGCGTTTCTAAAGATCGGCAAGACGGTCCAGAGCGGAAATGCATCGCCACGGGCGAAGTGCAGCCCAAGAATGGTCTGATCCGTTTCGTCGTCGGCCCTGACATGCAGGTTTTCCCGGATATTCTGGGAAAGCTTCCCGGTCGGGGTATCTATGTGGCGGCAGATCGCGACGCCTTGTTGCTGGCCGTAAAGAAAGGCCTGTTTTCCCGCGCGGCTAAACAGGCTGTTAAGGTTGATGAAGGATTGGTAGACGAGGTTGAAAAGCAACTTGTCCGCCGTGTGGTCGACCTGATTTCGCTGCAACGCAAGGCTGGCAAGGCCGTGGCAGGATACGAAAAGGTCAAAAGTTGGCTGCAGATGGAAGAAGCCGAAGTTCTGATCCAAGCGGTTGATGGATCCGGTCGCGGTAAGTCGAAATTAAGCACGCCGCACTTTGGCCATTACATTGGTTGGCTGACGGCAGACGAATTGGGTTTGGCATTCGGTCGTCAAACTGTGATACATGGGGCGCTCGCCTCTGGTGGACTCACCTCTCGTGTTGTAGAGGAGGCCCAACGGCTAAGAGGCGTACGCATAAACGAGGGTGGCAACGGTCACCCGAAAGGATAGACGAGCTAGATGAGCGATAGTGACGGCAAAAAGACATTGGGCCTGCGTGGCGCGCCTGCGCGCCCGGGTAACGTAAAGCAAAGCTTTAGCCATGGGCGTACCAAAAACGTCGTGGTCGAGACCAAGCGCAAGCGCGTTGTGGTGCCAAAACCTGTGGGCGCCAAAACCGGCACGGGATCGAACGCGTCTCTTGGGGATCCCAAGAAACGCCCTGCAGGTATCACAGATTCCGAGATGGAACGCCGTCTAAAGGCTGTTCAAGCGGCCCGCGCCCGCGAGACGGAAGAAGCGGAAGCACGTGCATCTGAAGAAAAAGCGCGCGCCGAAGACCGCGAGCGCCGCCGTGCAGAAGCGGAAGCCAAAGAGGCCGAGGAACGCCAGCGCGAGGAAAACCTGAAGGCGAAAGCCGAAGAGGACGCGCGTCGCAAGCAAGAAGCCGAAGCAGCAGCCGTTGCAGCGGCAGCCCCTGCGCCCGCGGTACAGCCCGCGTCGGCCAAGATGCCGAACACCAAAGGTGGCGCACCGGCCCCCGTGGCCCGCAAGAAAGAAGGCGACCGCGAGGAAACCAACAAACGCAACAAAGGCAACGACGACCGTCGCTCTGGCAAGCTGACAGTTAACCAGGCGTTGACTGGTGGCGAAGGCGGCCGTCAGCGTTCCATGGCGCAGATGAAGCGTAAGCAGGAACGCCAGCGTCAAAAAGCGATGGGTGGCACGGTTGAGCGCGAAAAGGTCGTGCGCAACGTGAACCTGCCCCCGGCGATTGTTGTCTCCGAGCTGGCAAACCGTATGGCGGAACGTGTTGGTGCTGTTGTTAAGGCGCTGATGACCAACGGCATGATGGTAACACAAAACGAAACGATTGATGCCGATACTGCCGAACTGATCATCGAAGAATTCGGCCACAAAGTAGTCCGCGTTTCCGATGCTGACGTCGAAGACGTGATCAAGGAAGAGGTGGACGATCCGAAAGATCTGGTTACGCGTCCTCCGGTCATCACGATCATGGGTCACGTTGACCACGGTAAGACATCGTTGCTGGATGCGATCCGCAAAGCCAAGGTTCAGTCCGGCGAAGCGGGTGGCATCACGCAGCACATCGGTGCCTATCAGGTGAAAACCGACAATGATCAAGTGCTGACATTCCTTGATACACCTGGCCACGCCGCGTTTACCTCCATGCGGTCGCGCGGTGCACAAGTGACTGATATTGTTGTATTGGTTGTGGCGGCGGATGACGCTGTCATGCCTCAAACGATCGAGGCGATTAACCACGCAAAAGCGGCCAAAGTGCCGATGATCGTGGCGATCAACAAGATCGACAAATACGAAGCCAACCCTGACAAAGTGCGCACCGATCTGCTGCAGCACGAAGTCATCGTTGAAAAGATGTCCGGTGAAGTACAGGACGTCGAAGTCTCGGCCGCAACAGGTCAGGGCCTTGATGAACTGCTTGAGGCGATTTCGCTGCAGGCTGAACTGCTGGAACTGAAAGCCAACCCAAATCGCGCCGCCGTTGGTGCCGTGATCGAAGCGCAGCTTGACGTGGGTCGTGGTCCTGTGGCGACGGTTCTGGTTCAGAACGGTACGCTGCGCCAAGGCGACATTTTCGTTGTGGGTGAACAGTACGGTAAGGTGCGTGCGCTGATCAACGATCAGGGCGAACGCGTCAAAGAAGCCGGTCCCTCTGTCCCGGTTGAGGTTCTTGGCCTGAACGGTACACCAGGTGCGGGCGACGTTTTGAACGTGACCGATACCGAAGCACAGGCACGCGAAATCGCTGAATATCGCGAGAAAGCTGCCAAAGATAAACGTGCTGCTGCGGGTGCTGCGACAACGCTGGAACAGCTTATGGCGACTGCCAAGGCTGACGCTGACGTGTCCGAGCTGCCATTGCTGATCAAAGCCGACGTTCAAGGTTCTGCCGAGGCGATCCTTCAGGCGATGGAAAAAATCGGTAACGACGAAGTCCGCGTGCGGGTTCTGCATTCGGGTGTTGGTGCAATTACCGACACTGATGTGGGTCTGGCCGAAGCGTCAAACGCGCCAATCATTGGTTTCAACGTACGTGCCAACGCATCGGCCCGCGCGACTGCCAACCAAAAAGGCGTTGAGATTCGCTATTACTCGGTCATCTACGATATGGTTGACGACGTGAAAGCCGCGGCCAGTGGCTTGCTGAGCAACGAAATCCGCGAACACTTTATCGGCTACGCGTCGATCAAAGAGGTGTTCAAGGTGACCGGTGTTGGCAAGGTTGCAGGTTGTTTGGTGACTGAGGGCAAAGCAAGCCGCGCCGCTGGTGTACGTTTGCTGCGCGACGACGTAGTGATCCACGAGGGCACGTTGAAAACGCTCAAGCGCTTCAAAGACGAAGTTGCCGAAGTACCTTCCGGCCAGGAATGTGGTATGGCGTTTGAAAACTACGAAGATATCCGCGCAGGTGATGTCATCGAGATCTTCACCCGTGAAGAAGTTGTTCGTACGCTCGACTAATCCGCGTCGAGATCAGGAATTGAGAGAAGCCCGGCTGAATTGTCGGGCTTCTGTCGTTTCAAACCTTTGACTGTCTTCGTCAAAGCTAAGCCGTTGAATATCAAATGACGTGGGCGAGATGTCTATCAGGTTGAAATCATTCGGTTCGCCGCGCAGGCGGGTTGATAGGGTTGTGCCTGCATGCAGCTGCACCGCGCTGTGTGTGCCCGACGTCACTTTGAAATTCTCGGCGTGCCATGCATGCAGGTGCCCCGATAAAATCATGTCGGCACCGCCTGATAGCAGCTGATCTAACGCCTGCTTTGCCCCGCGTGTGGGTTTCTTTTTGGTCTGTACTGGATGTTCCAGAGGATGATGCATCACGATGATCCGCGCCTTGTGTTTGGGGGCGCGTTCCATGGCGGTGCATGCATGCCTTAGCCGTCGTGCTGACAGACGACCGGCTTGCCATGCGAACCGGTCAACGGAGTTTACCCCGATCACGACCATATCATCGGTTTCGAATTGCGGCGTCAGATCTGCGTTGATCCAGCGTTTATAGCGCCGAAAAGGTGCCAGAAACCGTGTGACCGGTCGGTGCAGTGGAATGTCGTGGTTGCCCGGCACGATTAAAACTGGCGCGGCAACCTTGTCGACAAACCGCTTCGCGTTCTCAAACTGGTGGTGCCGGGCCCGCTGCGTCAGATCACCCGATATCACCACAAGATCAGCGTTCAATCCATTCACGCTATCCTGTAGGGGGTTCAGAAGGTCGGGGCGGTCCCGGCCAAAATGCAGATCAGAAAGGTGGATTACCCTGCTCATCTTACTGTCGTTTCTGACCCAACCGGCACAATCAAAGTCAGCGCATCACGTTGCATGCGCAGTTTGAACGGCCCTTTCATGCGCGATAGTTCTCCGTCGCAGGCAACGGGCCGCTTGCGGCTCCGCAGGTCCAGATCAATTTCGTTACCACAGTGCATTTCATAATCCGTCTGGGGCTTTGCGATCCCCAGGGCGAGCGATGCCGCGTGTTTAAATAGTTTCCACCGGTTGGTATCGGGTGCGATCAATAGCACCATACCTCCGTTTTCGATACATTCCTCGCCATTCAACCCCATTTCCCTAAGTTGAAACGCGTTGGTGATGGCGAAAACAAGCGAAGTGCGGTGCTTGAACGATTTCCCGTCAACGGTAATCGTCAGCTTTAGCGGGGATCGAAACCGCGCCAATGCTTTGGCAACGGACCAGTAAGCAGCAATTCGGCTGCGCCCCCATTTCTCATAGACGCCTTCACGGGTCTGCAAGATCGCGGGATAGGCCCCGATGCTGGCATTGTTCAGGAATACCCGGTCGTTGATCATGGCGATGTCGGTGTTGCGCGTCAGACCGGCTGCGATAACATCTACTGCTTCATCAACCGTTTCGGTGATATTCAGCGACCGCGCGAAATAGTTGAAAGTGCCCGACGGGATGATCCCCATTTGGTTGGGCAGACCGCGCAATCCCGCCGCCACACCGCAGATGGTGCCATCGCCACCGGCTGCGATAATCGCCGTGTCAGGATCTGATTGTGCTGTAGTCTTAGCGACCTTCGCCAGATCGCTGTTTGGTTCAAATGCTACAAAACTTGCTTTGATACCGTGATGCTTGAACCGATCTTCAATCGATTTCTTGCGGTCTTGGCCGTCTTTGCGGCCGGACCCGCTATTTAGGATAATCGTTACGCTGTCGGGTTTCATTTTGAACCTGTTGATGTGCTTCGGTTTTAACGCGCGGCATCATCAAATAGTTCAAAACTTCATGCACTCAGATCAGTTCTTGGCGGTGATCGGCTTGCCTACATAAACCTCTTTATCAACCTTTACCGACACACGGCCATCAGGCATGTCGCGGACAAAAATACCCTGTACCGACACGGTCGTTCCGATTGTGATTGTACGTAGCATCCCAGTTCCCCCCAGAAGTGTTAACTATTTCACTTATAAGTGGCATGATTGACCTGTCTAGAAAAAATTAACGATTAAGGGCTAAAACTGACCAAAAACATCAACCTTTACAACGTCACAGCCAGTCTCGCAAAATAGGGATTAGGGGCACATCAGCGGCCGGCATCGGGTAGTCTTTCAGGGCATTTGCCCGCACCCATTTTAAGGTTTGCCCCTCCCGAGCTTGGGGCGTTCCCTCCCACTTGCGGCAGGCAAAGAGGGGCATCAGCAGATGGAAATCATCATAGCTGTGGCTCGCAAAGGTTAACGGGGCGAGGCAAGATGCCCATGTGTCAATTCCCAGCTCTTCTTGGAGTTCACGGATCAGGGCAACCTCGGGGGTTTCGCCTGTTTCAACCTTGCCGCCGGGGAATTCCCACAGGCCAGCCATAGATTTTCCGGCTGGGCGCTGCGCCAGAAGAACGCGCCCATCCACGTCAATGAGGGCGACAGCCGAAACCAATACCGTCTTCACGAACGGTAATCCGCGTTGATTTCGATGTAGCCGTGGGTCAGATCACAGGTCCAAACCGTTGCTTTGCCGTTGCCCAGGCCCAGATCGACGCCAATCACGATGTTCTGGCCTTTCATATGGGCCGCGGCGGCCTCTTCCGAATAGGTCGGGCTGCGCCAGCCGTCTTTGGCCACTTCGATATCACCGAAACGGATCGACAGGCGGTCACGGTCGGCGGCAGCACCGGATTTGCCAATGGCCATCACGACGCGGCCCCAGTTCGGGTCCTGACCCGCAATCGCGGTTTTGATCAGCGGGGAATTGGCAATCGCCATGGCGTGGGTTTTGGCGTCTTCGTCCGTGGCCGCACCGGTGATCGCGATTTCGACGAACTTGGTCGCACCTTCACCGTCTTGAACGACCTGATGCGCAAGGTTCAGCATCAGATCATGCAGGGCGTTCGAAAACTCTTCGCTGTCGCTGGCATCAACGCCGGACGCACCGGTCGCGGCTAGGATCAGGCTGTCAGAGGTCGACGTATCGCTGTCGACGGTGATGCAGTTGAATGTCGTATCGGTGTGTTTAGACAGCATTTCCTGAAGCGCGGGTTGGCTGACCACCGCGTCGGTAAATATATAGACCAGCATGGTGGCCATATCCGGCGCGATCATACCGGAACCCTTGGCAATCCCTGCGATAGAGACTGTTTTAGACCCTATCGTGACCTTTGCACTGGCCCCTTTTGGGAAGGTATCGGTGGTCATGATCGCCTTGGCGGCATCGGCGATACCGTCGTCGGCAAGCTTGGCCTTGAGATCGGATAACACGGCGGTCACGCGATCGTGGGGCAAAGGTTCACCGATCACGCCGGTGGAGGAGGTGAACACCCGAGACTGCGGGATGTCACATACGTCAGCGACCGCTTTGGTGATCGCCTCGACCGCGGTTACCCCACCCTTGCCTGTAAAGGCATTGGCGTTGCCCGAATTCACCAAAATGGCAGCACCGGCACCCGAGGTGCCGCCGATCTTGGCCTGACAGTCCAAGACCGGTGCCGCGCGTGTTGCGGATTTGGTAAAGGTGCCGGCAATGGTTGACCCCGGTGCCAGCTCGGCCAGCATCACATCGGTGCGCCCCTGATAGCGGACACCAGCGGCGATTGTCGCAAAGCGCACCCCGTCAATAACAGGAAGATCGGGGAATTGCGCAGGTGCGAGGGGGGAAACAGCAGTGACCTTGCCCATCTTGAGTTACTCCAGCAAGCCAAGGTTGGTCAGGATTGCGGGATCGATCCCTTCAGCGGCAGCGCGATCAACATCTGCGGCGGCTGTGATCTCTTCGATCGATTGTTGCACACGGATCTGACGGATCTGGGTTTCAAGCTCGGCTTTTACGGTTTCCAGCGCAGGCGCGTCTTTCAGGCGTTTGTCGGTCAATTTGATAACATGCCAGCCGAACTGGGTCTGAACCGGTTCGGAAACTGCGCCGACATCCAGCGCGACCACAGCCGTTTCGAATTCCGGGACCATCATGCCGGGGCCAAACCAACCCAAGCTGCCGCCATTCGGGCCTGACGGGCCGGTTGATTTCTCTTTTGCGACCTCGGCAAAATCGGCACCTGCTTCGACTTCGGCGATAATGGCTTGGGCCTCTTCCTCGGTTTCGACCAGAATATGCGCAGCGTTGAATTCATCCGTAGGTCCGGCAGAGCCATATGTCTCTTCATAGGCCTCGTTCAGGGCCTCTTCGGTGACTTCGGCGGCCATGTTCTTTTCGATCACCTCACCCGCTACCAGTTGGCGACGCTCGTTCTCGATCGACATGATCACACGACTAGGCAATTGCCCCTCAAAGCTTTGCGCCAGTGCAGTTTGTTGCACCAACTGGTCAAGAATACCCTTGAACAACACCTCGGGTGGAAGCTGCTGATACTGCTCGGGGAGGGTGGCGCGGGCAATGATCATGTGGCCAAGGGTGATATCCGTTCCATTGACCGTTGCGACGACTGTATCGGCTTTGACCTCGTCTTGTGCTGCGACGGGCAGGGCAAGCGATGCGGCAACAAAAAGGGGGGCCAAGAAAGTGAGGGTTTTCTGCATGTATCTGTCCTAGGTTTGGCCGCCACGGGGGGCTGCACATTGACACGGTTTGGTACGGCCCTTACATCGCCCTATGGGCGCGGCTTTGGCGCTGGTTCAGCCATGTATCTAGGGGTTGTCCGGCGGCTCGGCAAGCAGATCAGCGCTATAGATCATAACTTCGGCAGGAGATTACATGCTGGGCATCGGAACACTCGCCAAAAAAGTCTTTGGGACACCCAACGACCGCAAAATCAAGGCGACCCGCCCGCTGGTTGAGCAAATCAACGCGCTGGAAGATCAATTTCTTGCTTTGACCGACGAAGGTCTGAAAGAGAAAACAGAGGAACTGCGCAAGCGGGCGTTGGATGGCGAAAGCCTGGACGACCTGCTGCCCGAAGCCTTTGCCAACTGCCGCGAGGGCGCGCGTCGCACCTTGGGCTTGCGGGCGTTCGATACACAGTTGATGTCGGCGATTTTCCTGCATCAGGGCAATATCTCTGAGCAGAAGACCGGTGAAGGTAAAACACTGACCGCGACGTTGGCCGCTTATTTGAACGCGCTCACCGGCAAGGGTGTGCATATCGTTACGGTGAACGAATATCTGGTGCAGCGCGATGCTGACTGGATGGGCAAGGTGTTTGGATCGCTGGGTCTGACAACCGGCGCTGCCGTGTCGAACATGACCGAGGAAGACAAACGCGCCGCTTATAACTGCGATGTCACCTATGCCACCAATAACGAATTGGGTTTCGATTACCTGCGCGACAACATGAAATCTGAGCTTAGCCAGATTTTCCAGCGTCACCATAATTTTGCGATTGTGGATGAGGTCGACAGCATTCTGATCGACGAAGCGCGTACACCGTTGATTATTTCTGGCCCGTCGCAAGACCGCTCCGAGATGTATAAAATCGTCGATGACGTGATCCCGCTGCTGCAAGAAGACCATTACGAGCTGGACGAAAAGACCCGCAACGTGACCTTTACCGATGAAGGGAACGAATTCCTTGAGGCCGAGCTGCATAAACGCGGCCTGCTTGAGGAAGGTCTGACCATGTATGACCCCGAAAGCACGTCGATTGTGCACCACGTGAACCAAGGCTTGCGCGCGCATAAGCTGTTCCAGCGCGACAAAGATTACATCGTGCGTGATGGCGAAATCATGCTGATCGACGAATTTACTGGCCGCATGATGTCGGGGCGCCGTCTGTCTGACGGCTTGCATCAGGCGATTGAAGCCAAAGAAAACGTCGATATCAAGCCAGAGAACGTGACGCTGGCATCGGTGACCTTCCAGAATTACTTCCGTTTGTATGACAAGCTGGCTGGGATGACCGGTACTGCCGAAACCGAAGCCGAAGAATTTATGGAAATTTACGGTCTGGGTGTTGTTGTCGTTCCCACGAACGTCCCCGTCGCCCGTATTGACGAGGACGACCAAGTTTACCGTTCCGCGCTTGAGAAATATCAGGCGATGATTGAAGAGGTGAAGGTTGCTCATGCCAAGGGGCAGCCGTGCTTGGTCGGGACGACGTCTATCGAGAAATCCGAGATGCTAAGCCAGATGCTGACGGAAGCGGGCATTCCGCATAATGTTCTGAACGCACGCCAGCATGAGCAAGAGGCGCAGATTGTTGCAGACGCGGGCAAGTTTGGCGCTGTGACGATTGCGACGAACATGGCCGGTCGCGGGACCGACATTCAATTGGGCGGCAACGTTGAATTGAAAGTGCTGGAAGCGCTTGATGCGGACCCCGACGCCGATCCGGTCGCCGTTCGTACCAAGATCGAAGCAGAGCACGCGGATGAAAAGCAAAAAGTGATCGAGGCTGGTGGTCTGTATGTTCTGGCGTCGGAACGCCACGAAAGCCGCCGCATTGATAATCAGTTGCGCGGCCGGTCTGGCCGTCAGGGTGACCCCGGGCGTTCGTCTTTCTATCTGTCGCTAGAAGACGATTTGATGCGTATTTTCGGGTCGGAACGGCTTGAGAAAGTGTTGACAACCTTGGGCCTCAAAGAGGGCGAGGCGATTATTCACCCGTGGGTCAATAAGTCGCTTGAGCGCGCCCAAGCAAAGGTTGAAGGCCGTAACTTTGACATCCGTAAACAGCTGCTGAAGTTCGATGACGTGATGAACGAGCAGCGTAAAGTTGTGTTTGGTCAGCGCCGTGACATTATGGAAGCTGCGGACCTGTCAGAGATCACTTCGGACATGCGTGAGCAGGTTATTGATGATCTTATTGATCAGTACATGCCCCCGAAAACCTATGCAGATCAGTGGGATACAGAAGGTTTCCAGCGTGCTGTTCTGGAGCAGTTGAACATTGATCTGCCTGTTGCTGCATGGTGCGAGGAAGAAGGCGTGGATAACGAAGTGATCCGCGAACGTCTGACCGATGCCTGCGACGAGCAGATGGCGCAAAAAGCCGAACAGTTCGGTGCCGAGAACATGCGCAACATCGAAAAGCAGGTTCTTTTGCAGGCGATTGATGCGAAATGGCGCGACCACTTGCTGACGCTAGAGCATCTTCGGTCTGTTGTTGGTTTTCGTGGATATGCGCAGCGCGATCCTTTGAACGAATACAAAAACGAATCGTTTCAGTTGTTTGAATCGATGCTCGATAGTTTACGGACTGATGTTACCCAAAAGCTGGGTCAGATACGGCCAATGACCGAAGAAGAGCAGCGCGAAATGATTGCCCAGATGCAGGCAAGTCAGGCCCCCGCTGCGGCACCGGCAGTTGAAAATGAAGCTGCTATAGAGGGCTTTAAAGAGGATGATCCGACGACCTGGGGAAACCCATCGCGCAATGATCCGTGCCCATGTGGATCGGGTAAAAAGTTTAAACATTGCCATGGCCGTGTTGTCTAACATCTAGATCATGATCGAATGAAACGCGCGTCTTGCTTTGCAGGGCGCGCGTTTGGTTAAGGATAGCTAAATTTTCGTAAAGGAGGGTTACCGAGCCTCATTACGGAGAAAGATATGCCTATCACTGACAATTTTCACGATTATAGCGCCGGTCTGACGGGGCCAATTTGTGGTGGTTTTTCAATTACCCCTGACGACGCGGCAGATGTCGCGCAGGTGACACGTGCCGTTATGGTGGCGGGTGCTGGCGATCTGGCGGTTGTGCTGAAAGGCGGCGATACAGTGACGCTACCAAGCTTGATGGCAGGTGTGGTGTACCCATTTCGAATTGAGCGTGTTTTGAATACTGGCACAACGGCGTCAGGCGTTACGGGACTTGTCTAACCGGGTTACTGTCCGGTGGGGCGCAACAAAATCGGAAGGGTGGAAAGTAGAATGCGCACGTCACCGATGAAGGTCACGCTGCGTGCGTATTGGCGGTCAAGTTTTACCCGGCGGACATAGCAGGGCGCGCCGCGTGCCGTGACCTGCCACAGTCCCGTGATACCGGGCCTGATCGCCAAGTAATCCGCTATGCCCTCGCCGTATAATACGAGCTCTGCTTCGGTGACCGGGCGCGGTCCGACCAGTGACATGTCGCCCCGCAAGACATTCCAAATCTGGGGCAGCTCATCCAATCCTGACCGGCGCAAAAACCCACAAAAGGGCAGAATGCGAGGGTCGTTGGAAAGCTTGCGGGTGGCTGCCCACTCCGATTTTTTGTCGGGGTGGGATTCCAAAATATCCTGTAGCGCCTGATCCGCATTTTCGATCATTGTCTGCATTTTCCAACATCGAAACATGACGCCATTTTTGCCGATGCGAGGATGGGCGAAGAAACCCGATGGTGCCTGGGATTTTGCGATGACCCACAGCAGCAGGATCGTCAAAGAAACGACCGGCAACAAGGCCAGACATACCGCAATATCAAACAGACGCTTTCCACCCCGTGCGTAAATCCCCTGGTGCGGGACCCTGCGCAAGAGCCTGTTGTGCCGTGAGCTGTGATAGACGAACGCCATGAGTTGCCCGCGTTTCCCTTTCAAATCGATAGGTGATTGGCGGATCATGCGGAATGCCCGCTAAATTCGGGTTAAGTTGGGTCGGGTATCTGGATTAAATGACATCAAGTTGAACCATATCTAAACAGTTCGATGGTTAGCGCGTCATGCGCAGGCCAAAGACCACCTTTGGGGAGGGTTTCGAGATATCGCCCATTTCCAGTGTTCGAACTCCGATTGATGGTGCTCTAACGCTCTGCGCTTGACCGTATTCAGGGCTTTGATGTTTTCGCGCAACACCGAGCGGCGATATCCCAAGTTTGGACCACCCTTCGCCCAATTTCGGACACATATCCAACTTACCTCTGAGCAGGTCGTTGATCCTGGCGGAGTGCCCGAATGTATCTTTCAGTTGTTGTCCCCTGCATGAACGAGGAAGAGTCCATCCCGGGTTTGGTCGCGCGCTTGTCGCAGGCGATCACGCCTTGGAAAGACCGGGCCGAAATTATCCTGATAGATGATGGATCAACTGACGGGACATGGGCGGCCATTGAGGCCGCGAAACTGTCGTGCCCCCAGATCGTCGGGGTGAGGTTATCCGCAAACAGAGGTCACCAAATCGCCCTGACCGCCGGTCTGGAGGCGTCACAAGGCGCGCGCATTTTTATGTTGGATGCCGACCTGCAAGATCCGCCAGAGCTGCTGACCGATATGATGTTCATGATGGATCGCGGTTTTGACGTGGTTTATGGTCGCCGCAGCGAACGGCGCGGCGAGACGATGTTCAAGAAAGCCACCGCACATCTTTTCTACCGCTTTTTGAACGCAATGTCGGATGTGCCGATCCCTCAGGATACGGGCGATTTCAGGCTTGTGAACCGGCGGTCGCTGAATGCTGTTTTGGCAATGCCAGAAAAGGCGCGGTTCATTCGCGGGATGTTCGCATGGGCCGGTTTTAAGCAGGTCGGCATTGAATATATCCGGTCGCCTCGCGAGCTAGGTGAAACCAAATACCCGCTGCGTGCCATGATGCGTTTTGCAATCGATGCGATGACAGCGTTTTCCACCAAGCCGCTCAAGCTCGCGACACGCTTGTCGTTCATCAGCTTGTTGATGGCGGGGCTGATGGCGGTCTATGTGATCTATTCGCTGGTGGTGTATCAGACCGCGCCGGGCTGGGCTTCAGTGGTGCTGGCGGTCAGCTTCTTTTCAGGGGTGCAATTGCTGACCTTGGGGATACTGGGCGAATATATTGGCCGTCTCTATGTCGAGGCCAAAGATCGCCCAATGTACTTCGTGAGCGATGACACACGCGATGTCACGCAAGCACCCCAGCGTTTGCGGGCGTGATGCCGATTTCAGACTACAAACTGGTCAGGTTTTGCCTGATCGGAAGCAGCACGGCCTTGGCCTATGTGCTATTGTATATGGCGTTTCTGGCAATGGACGTTTCGCAGGTTTTGGCCAACGGGTTTGCTTTTGTGTTGGCGGTGATGCTGCAATACGTGGGTCAGGCCGCGTTCACCTTTGGCCGACCGTTAAACGATTTTGGTCAGATACTGCGGTTTGGTGTGATGGTTGTCTTGGGGTTCGTCAGTTCGGCCCTGATCACGTCATTTCTGCCCGACCTCATGGAGCTGACTGATTGGGCGGCAGCCGTCATTGCGGCGTTGTATTTGCCGGTACAGAACTTTGTTTTCATGGCCCTGTGGGTCTTTGCGTTGCCTCTTTCCAGAACGGAAATCACATCATGAGTCATGTCTACAGTGATACGTTTTTTGACTATATCAATCAAAGCGCGCGGGCCTCGGCCAAGCCATTGATCGCGCTTCTGTTTCCAAAACTTCAGCCGCAGAGCGTTATTGATCTGGGCAGCGGGCGAGGGGTCTGGATGGATGAATGGCAGCGCGCTGGCGCAGCTGAGGTTTTGGCTGTTGATGGCGATTATGTAAGCCGTGATCAGCTTGCCGTTGCACCCGAAAATTTTCTGGCTGCTGATTTGACGAAACCTGTGGAAATGGGGCGCCGTTTCGATCTGGCACAAAGCCTTGAGGTCGGGGAGCATTTGCCAATAGCGGCGTCAGAAACCCTCGTTGATAGTCTGACGACCGCATCGGATCGGGTTTTGTTTTCCGCGGCGGTTCCCGGCCAAGGTGGTGAGTTTCATATCAATGAACAGCCGTTGTCGTTTTGGCAGGATTTGTTTGCCGCGCGTGGCTATGTTGGATTTGATTGCGTGCGCCCCGAGCTGAAGAACAACAAAGATGTTGCGCCTTGGTATCGTTATAATACGATCTTGTACGTGAACACGGCGGGTCGCGAGGGGCTGCCTCAGGATATTCTAAACACTGAAATTGCTGTCGGTCAGCCGGTGCGGCAGGCGGGCCATATCGGGTGGCACCTGCGGCTGGCGTTGGTCAAACTGCTGCCCCGCCCTGCGGTGACGATTATCGCAAAAGCACAGGCATTGGTTTTGGCCATCCGCGCCCGCCGGGCAAAGACCGTGGGCACGACTTAGGTCTTCGCGCGGTGATGGCGAGCGCCCTAAACAGTAATAGCGTGCAGCTGTGGCCGACCTTTCTGGTCGCCTTCATTGCGGTGATGCTGATGTCGGCGATGAATTTGGCCGATCCGATGATCCGTCACGATGATTATCCTGCGCTTTTTGGCGATGCAGCGATGTTTTGGAACAAGACGCTCCATGAAGGGCGTTGGTTGAATTACATCTGGCATCTGCGTCCGGTGATTACCCCGTCTTGGGTAAACTTTGCCTTGTACCAAGGGCTGTGGGCATTGGTTGTTTCGTCCATCGCGGTGGCGACGAGCGGACCCAAGGGTACCAACGGGTTCACTGTGCTGATGGCGTTGATGCTGATGGTGTCGCCCTCTGCGATGCTGATCTCACCATGGTTCAATACGTTGACCCCCGGTCTTGCGGTGGTGGCCCTATACGGGCTGCTGGCGTGCAAGGTTTCAAACCGTATGCTGCGCACGCTTTTGCCGGGGTTCGCGATCGTTAGCTTTATGTCCTATACGACCTATCCCTTGCTTTTGCTTGCGACATGCATTGCGAGGACCGAGCACCGGACACTGCGTGATCTGGCAGGATTGCTGATGCTGTTTTGTGTCAGTTTTATCGCGGCGGTGCTGGTGGTTTATGCATTGAACTGGCAGGTGCATGGTGTGTTTGGCGTGCCGGTGGCCGATTGGCGTCAGGCGACGTCGGCAAGCGGTATGGCCGGGATCATCGACAACCTACCCAAGTTAAGAGAAACATTTCAGATTATCTTTCACCGTAATGCTTTTGGCTTTTGGCCTTTGATCCTGTTTTTTCCAGCACTTTCGATCACTTCATTCGCGATATTGCTGAAACGCCGCCCGATGGAGGCGCTCTATATCCTTGCGGGGCTGACTGTGGGAATTGCGCTGGTGATTGTGCAGGTTCTGAAAATCGGCGTCATCGTTCCGCCGCGTGCTTTTGTGTTCATGTGGGTTTTTGCCGTAATGGCGATTGTCCGGGCGGTGGAAACGCTGGGCTGGACAAGCAGCGTGCCCAGTCGTTTGGGCCGAAACGCCATTATGCTGATCATAGGCGTCTATTTCATTCAGGTGTTTCTATTTTACGGCCAGTTCCGTGCTTGGCAGGCCGAGACAAGGGCGATTGCCCAAGATATTGAACCGCGTGAGGGGCCGATATTCATCTATGGAAACCCCATGCGCATTGCCTCTGGGCAGGAGGCAAGCATTCAGTCGCGCGAAGCGTTTTCATTGCGATTGCGGCAGTTGACCGGCCGGGAGGCGATCAATTGCGATACGGATGCAGACGCATGCCCGGCGCGCCCAGACTTAGGGGTGGCAGATCAAGGCGAAATTCATTTGCGTTACACGGGATCGGACCAGTTTGTGATCTTTACCCCACCTGAGGGTGCCTCATCAGATCGGGATTGAGAGTTCCGACAGTAGCGGCGGGTTCGCGCCAGCGCGCGACACTGTTATGGCCGCCACTTCTACGCCCAAACCCAAAGCGGCCCGCGCATCCTCCGCTGATAGTTTCGCGATGCCTTGTTTGGTCAGGCATCCCATCTGCGATAGCTTGGCCAGCACCCCAGCGTTAAAGGTATCGCCAGCGCCCACGGTATCGACAACATCAACCTTACGGGCCTTAGCCTCGGCGGTTTGACCGCTGGCAAGATATGCTTTTGCCCCCTCGCTGCCTTTGGTGAGAAGCAGCAATTTCGGACCCTGAGCCAGGACTTCTGCAGCTTTTTCGTCCAGCGTGGCAGGGCCGTCGATGATCCAGTTCAGATCATCATCGGATACTTTGAGGATGTCGCTTACGGCGATCATTTTGGCCAGACGCGCGCGATATGCGGCGGGGTTGGTGATGAACTGGGGCCGGATGTTAGGATCAATCATGATGACACGTTTGTCTGCTTGATCAACGGCCAGTGCGGCATAGAAATCAGCTGCGGGCATGCCAATCAGGCTGATGCCACCAAAATAAAGCGCGCGGGCAGTGTCGGGGATGGTCGGAAGGTTCGCCGCGTCAAGGCAACGGCCCGCCGTATTTTCATCGTAAAACGTATAGGTGGCATTCCCGCCGGACAGCTGGACAAAGGCCAATGTGGTGGGACGATCCGAGAAAATCATATGCGAGGTGTCAACGTGGCTGGCATGCAGGGCGTCTTGCAACCGGGTTCCGAACATATCGGTCGACAGGCCAGAGACAAATCCGACCTTTTGTTCAAGCCGTCCCAAGGCGCAAGCGGTGTTAAATACTGCACCACCAACATGGGGCATGAACGCGTCATCCCCTTCGATCATGTCGATCAATGCTTCTCCGCAACACAGTATCATAGGGCCTCCGACGGTCTGGCTTTGCTGTTTGATAAGGGTGTGAGCGCTAACGGTCCAGAGAAAAGTTGGGCTGATTACGTGGCTCTCTCGTGTAGTTATATGGGACAAAATAACGGTTTAGAGTCGAATTACGACGAAGGGATAGGGGGTAGAAAGGGTCAAGTGGCCTGCCATTATTATTAATACACGCGTGCAGGCGGATGACGATTAGGCCAAATTTCGTCTCTAAACCCAAATTTAGAGCCTCATTATTGCGGCCAATTCGTATCACGGGGTAAAGATGCGGTCTTTGTGATCGGCCAGATAAATACGAAGCCACGGTGTAAACTTCTGAGGTTCTTCGTGGGCTTGGCGGGCCAGCTCTTCAAGGTCGACCCAGGCGGTATCCATTACCTCGTCCGGGTTTGGTGTGATGCTGGTCAGGGCGATCGCGTCGGCGGTGTAGATATCAACCAGTTCATGTTCGATCATCTTATTGCCAACATCCGCGCGGTATTCGATCTGGTCGCGGTGCATCAGGCGCAGCCCGGTGATCCCCAGCTCTTCGTCCAGCCGCCGATTGGCGCAGGCCAATGCGGGTTCATCCCAAAACGGATGCGTGCAACAGGCGTTCGCCCACAGACCGGGTGTGTGATATTTTGACAGCGCGCGGCGTTGAATCAACGTCTCATTACCGCGCATTACAAAAACCGAGATGGCCTTGTGGCGCAGCCCCCGTTGATGCACCTCAAGCTTTTCCACAGGTGTTAGTGTCCCGTTAACCCATGCCGGAATCATAGTGCGCATCGTGATATCCGTGTAATTGTGCTGTTTCGCTGTACCAGCTTGCTGATCCTAGAATGCTGCCGATCAGGGGTCTATATAGGCGCGCGTCTCGGGTATTTGTAGATTTAATACCGGGCGCGCATGAATTTGAAGCCGTCGTTCGCAATTGCCGCTTTTGACAGCCGCTAGGACACGCCGCCTTGGGCAAGGGTTTCTTTGATCTTTGCGTCTGAATAGCCCAGCTCAGATAATATCTGCCGCGTGTGGGTTTGTCCGTCGGGCATTTCGGGGGGCCTTGTTGGAATTGTGGAATAGCGCGGTGCGGGGGTGGGTTGGCGCATATTGCCAGCCGTCGTGAATGCCCCGCGGCTTTGGTTGTGGGGGTGGTTTGGTGCTTCGGTCAGCGACAACACCGGCGCATAGCATGCGTCCGTGCCTGCCATGATCGCATCCCATTCATCGCGGGTTTTCTTTGCGATTACTTTGGTCAGTTTATCGCGCATATCGTCCCATTTAGTCGGGTCGGTTTGGGCGGCCATTTCAGGATCATCAGTAAGGCCAGTCAATTCCAACATGCGTGCGTAAAACTGCGGTTCAATCGACCCTAACGAGATGAATTTACCGTCGCGCGTTTCATAGACGTCATAGAAATGCGCGCCGGTGTCCAGCATGTTGACGCCGCGTTCATCCTTCCACCAGCCTTGGCCGTGAAAGCTGTAGATCATCGACATCAGCAGCGCGGAACCATCGGTCATCGCGGCATCGATCACTGTGCCGTCGCCGCCACGCTGGACGTGCAAAAGGGCAGACACCATGCCAAAGGCCAGCATCATGGCACCGCCGCCGAAATCACCCATCATGTTAATCGGGGGCGTTGGTTTTTCGCCTTTGCGACCAAAGGCATGCAACGCACCCGACAGCGCGATGTAGTTTATATCGTGACCGGCCATCTGGGCAAAGGGGCCGGTTTGACCCCAGCCTGTCATGCGGCCGTAGACCAGTTTGGGGTTCAGTTTCAGCAATTCATCGGGGCCAAGGCCCAAACGCTCCATCACGCCGGGGCGGAACCCTTCGACCAGGCCGTCCGCAGTGGCGATGAGATCGCGCAGAACCGCCTTGCCACCGGTTGATTTCATATCAACGGCGATGCGCTTGCGCGAACGCAGCAAGATATCCTTGCTAGAGTCGGTTTCCGGGCCGCCTTGGGTGCCGCCGGGCCGTTCAATCCGGATCACTTCGGCCCCGTGGTCGGCAAGCATCATGCAGGCAAAAGGACCCGGGCCCAAGCCTGCAAACTCGATAATCCGCAAACCGCTCAAGGGACCGGGCATGGGGTGCTCCTATTCGAAATTGGCTTTGCGTTTTTGCAAGAATGCAGCGACGCCTTCGGCAAAATGCGGGTGTTTCCCGGCTGAGGCTTGGGCGTCTCGTTCCTCTGCCAACTGTTCTTGGAAGGTGCCATCGCCTGCTTGCCAGAGCAGTTTCCGCATCAGCCCGAGCGCATGGGTCGGCCCGTTTGCAAGGCGCGACGCGTATGTATTGGCAGTGGGCATGACATCGTCATCGCCGACAACCTTGGTGACCATGCCCCAGTCAAACGCCTGTTGCGCAGCGAGCTTTTCACCAAGCAGGGCAAGTTCGGCGGCGCGCACCCGCCCGACATTGCGCACCAGCATCCATGTGGCACCTCCATCGGGAACCAGACCGATATGGCAAAATGCTTCGAGGAAGTAACTGTTTTCACCCGCGATGATGATGTCACCGGCCATAGCGATGGACGCGCCGATGCCTGCAGCAGGCCCATTGATAGCGGTTATCAGAGGCACGTCCAGATTGCGGATGACCATCATCAGCGGGTTATATGCCTCGTCCAGCGCTGATCCGGCGTTGATCTGGCCGGGTTTCGCAGTTGGACGCGCTTGCAGGTTTGCGCCGGAACAAAACGCACGGGAAGATCCTGTCAGGATAATCGCGCGGCTGTTTTGTGCTGCGCTTTCCAGTGCGGCAGTCAGCGATACCGCAAGCTCTGGGGTCAGCGCGTTAAGGGTGGTGGGGTCGTTCAGTGCAATCGTTGTCACGCCGTCCGAGGTTTCGATATTTAGACCGTCTGTCATGGGTTCCTCCTGATTGAGGGCAGCAAAGCATTGATCGATAGGATAGGCAAACGGGTGCTGAGCGTTCGGTGGGTCTACGGCACGTTAACCGGTTTGGCGCAGCTTGGCCGCGATCTGATGCCCAACCCACGGAGCCCGCACATGTCTGATACCTCGCCGATCCTTTCGATGCCCTATATTCAGCCTGCCCAAGCGCAAAAGCATGTGACTCATAACGATGCGCTGAGCCTTTTGGATTCGATTGTGCAGTTGGTGGTCTTATCTGCGGATCAGTCTGCGCCACCCAGTACTGCCGTCGACGGAGATAGGTATGTGGTGGCTGCAAACGGTCAGGGCGACTGGGCGGGGCAAAGCGGCAATATCGCTGTTTTCCTCGACGCGAGCTGGCGTTTTATCGCCCCTCTGGCCGGGTGGAGCGCGTATGCCCGTGATATCAACACGAATGTTGTCTTTGACGGGGCAGTATGGGCCGGGCAACAGCCCGAGTTGAACAATCTACCGGGGCTGGGGATCGGAACCAGCTTTGACGGCTATAACAAACTGGCGGTATCATCGGATGCTGTGCTGTTGAACCATGCGGGCGGCGGGCATCAGCTGAAGGTTAACAAATCCGGTCAAGGGGATACGGCGAGTTTGCTATTCCAGACCGGCTATGGCGGGCGTGCCGAAATGGGCACCGCCGGAAGCGATGATTTCACTCTTAAGGTGAGTGCGGACGGGTCAAGCTGGGTCGAGGCCTTGCGCGTGGATGCGGCGAGCGGTCGCATTCAAACTGCCGTGGCGGGATGGCGCGAAATATTGACCGCACCGCGCAGCTATTATGTTGATCAGAGCCTCGGCAATGATGGGAACGACGGGCTGAGCGCCGGCGCTGGCGCGTTTGCGTCGATTGCCAAGGGGGTCGAGGCGGCGATGAGCATCGACACAGGCGGCCATGACATCACCCTAAAGCTGGCGGATGGCACCTATAGTCTTGTGCAGCCAGTTGAGGTGGATTGCGCCCTCACTGGTGGTGGATGGTTGGTGATTGAGGGTAACACCGGGACGCCCGATCTGGTTGTGATTGATGCACCGGATCAAGCGTTCATCATCGCGAAGGGGGATGTTTCCCTGTACGGGCTACGGTTGCAAAACAGTAGCAGCGTGGATGCAACGGTGTCGGCAAGCGGGAATAGCCATTTGACTCTGGATAGTGTAAATTTCGGTGACGCTGGCGGGCATGTTGCGCTGCGTGGTGCGCGGCTGACTTTGGGTGGTGTATGCGGGATCGATGGTGATGCGGGCTATCACCTGCATCTATCTGACGGCGCACGGTTTGAAGGGAACGGGCAGACGGTAACGTTAACCGGAACGCCTGATTTCGTAGATGCTTTTTGCGTTTGTAGCCATACAAGCATCGCGCGATTTGCCGGGCAAAGCTTTGCGGGTAGTGCCACGGGAACACGCTATGATCTATCTGCAAATGCGGTGATCGATAGCGGGGCGGTGGTCCTGCCGGGTGACGTTGCGGGGACAACGCAGACCGGCGCTGTTTACGTGTAAACGTGCCCGTCCAAATGGATAGAATTGATTAAGAACGTCACGAAGTTGCCACAGAGTTAGTATCAGCGGTTAACGAATTTTGACCATTATCACCCCGGGTACGTATCTGGGAAATGGTAAAATGGCGTTCGAACACAAAGCAACTTTGCCGGGCAGATCAGATTTCTTTCTGACTGACGTTACCGACATGGCGGTCCATTATACGTCTGTCGGTTCCGTTCTTTATACAACTTCGCGGTTTGGCGGCGGCGATTTGCTGGCTTATCGGATCGTCGCGGATGGGGGGCTGACCCAGTTGGACAGCCGTGCCATCGCAGGTGCCGCGCAATCGGGGTCCGTCAACAAGATCACGCTTGTTGGCGACAGCTTGTATTTGACGGGTGTGCAGAATGCCGCGCTGACGAAGATCGACCTTGCCGCCGATGGCAGCTTCTCCTCTGTATCCGCCGTCACAGGTGCAACGTTGCCTCAGCAGATGCTGGGGGCCGAGGTCGCAGTTGTGGGCGGGCAGGCATATTTATACGGAATTACAAGAGGTTCGGATACGGTAGGGACCTGGCGTATCAACGCTAACGGGACTGTCACCGAGGTTCAGAATGCAGGCGTAGGATCGCAATCACAGGCCGCGCTGACCGGGCTTAGCGTGGCGCATGTTGGTGGCACGCCGCAGCTTTTAGTGGCCTCTGCCTCGGAAAACGCATTGATCAGCATGACGCTGGATAGCAGCGGCCGGCCGACCGAGGCTGCGCGCATCTCTGCCGACGATGGGGTGGGTATCGCGGGGCCCAGTGCGGTTTCGGTCGTCGCGATTGGCGGTCAGTCTTTTGGGGTGATGGGATCATCGGCCAGCGGGTCCCTAACAGTGGTGCGATTGGGCGCTAATGGAACGATGCAGCTGACGGATCACCGGCTTGATACATTGAACACGCGGTTTGATGATGTAACGCTTTTGGAGACTGTCGTTCACAATGATCGCGCTTACGTCGCAGCGGCGGGCGCTGACGATGGCGTGTCAATTTTCGAGCTGTCACCAGATGGGCGGCTTGTGCACCTCAGCACCATCGTGGATGCGCTGAATACGACGCTGGATGCCCCATCCGCGCTTGGTTTTTCTGTTCAGAATAACGCGCTGCATCTTGCGATAGCATCCGGTGTTGAGGCAGGTTTAAGCACGTTTACCCTCGATATCTCGGGTCGGGCTACACCGATTTATGGCACGGGGGCCGCCGAAAACCTGAACGGCACGGCAGGCGATGATTTTCTGACGGGCAATGGGGGAAACGACACTATATCGGGCGGTGTTGGTGATGACTTTCTGGCGGATGGCACTGGGGCTGATCTGTTGACGGGCGGCGGCGGGGCCGATCATTTTATCATGACTGCTGATGGTACTGCCGATACAATCAGCGATTTTGATACCACGCAGGATACTCTTGATCTGTCAGGGTGGTCGCTGGTGCGCAGCATTCCAGTATCCATGTTTCAGTCGACCAGCAACGGGGCGGTTCTGACACTGGGTGACGAAAGTTTGACCATCAGAAGCGCAGATGGGAATGCGATCACTTACGAAGATATGCTTCCCCGGATCACATTGGCCACGTCGTATATTCCGCAAAATATGGTGTTGCCCGATGAGCCAGATAGCCCCGTTACACCGGTGAACCCTGTTGCATTGAACCTGATGGGTACCGCCGGGAATGACCGATTGGACGGCGACGCCGCGTCGGATCTGCTGCAAGGGCTGGCCGCAAATGACACCGTATATGGTATGGGCGGCGATGATACGATCAGGGGCGACGAGGGGGCTGACGATCTCTATGGGAACGCGGGCAGCGACGTGGTGGAAGGTGGAACAGGTAATGACCAGCTATGGGGCGGTATCGGATGGGATACGTTGCGCGGCAATGACGGCGACGATTTCATGTGGGGCGGCGACGGGTATGATGCGCTGGGTGGGGGCGACGGGAACGACGTGATTGTCGGGAATAGTGGCGCTGATCGACTGTATGGCGACGACGGCAATGACGTACTGACCGGCGGATTGAATGCGGACCAATTGTGGGGCGGCAATGACAATGACACATTGTCCGGTAGTGCCGGGTCCGATGACTTATTCGGAGGAAGCGGAGATGACTATCTGTACGGAAATGCGGGTGCTGATGAGCTGGAGGGCGGAAATGGCGACGATCAGTTAGCGGGCGGAGTTAATAATGATACGCTTGACGGCGGTTCCGGTAACGATCGTTTACAGGGCGACAATGGGTCAGATATCCTTGATGGTGGGGCCGGGAATGATCTGCTGAAAGGGAACGCAGGTCATGATACTTTGGATGGCGGGGCTGGCGACGATATCCTGTCCGGTGGGATCGGTGCAGACCAGTTCTTTTTTGGGTCAGGCCAAGATCAGATTACAGACTTTCAAAACGAAATTGATACGCTGGTTTTGGATGCAATGCTGTGGGGTGGCGGCGAACGGAGCCTGTCACAACTGACAGCATATGCAAGCGTGAACGGCGACGGTTTTGTTTCGTTTGACTTTGGAAACGGTAACACACTTGAGTTGCTGAATGTGACATCTATCAGTGTCTTGGATAACGATTTTGAGGTTATGTGATTGCACGCGCAGCTTTGAGTTTTTTGCAGCTATCAAAGTTCCATAATGTCGCGGTGATAACGGCGCAGAAAGACGAGACCGAAAAAACAAAGCAGAATTGAAACAGCATAGACATAGATCGGGTTTGCATATGTGGCGTGATAACCGTTGTAGAGTCCCGCGCGCACTGTCCCGGTAATGTGGACAAGCGGATTATACCAAAGCCAATCCTGATAGGGCTGCGGCACCGCTTCGAAGGTAAAGATCACACCGGAAATCAACAGCAGTGGCCTGGTGAGAATGCTGTACATGCGCTGCCAGATTGGAAACATGGACATCAAAAAGCAGTTGAACGTCCCAAGCCCCAGCCCAAAGCAAGCAGTCATCGAAAGCGCAGACATGATCGGTTTCCACTCAAGTGTGGTTCGGGTTTCGAAGATCAGAGTGATGCCAGAAAATACAATAACGCAGACAAGCATCTGCGTGAGAAAATTCAGAATAAACCGCCCTGCGATGGCATCAATAAATGTTACGCGGGGGTAGGCAAGCAATTGTTTTGAATAGTTAATTGCCTGCGCTATTTTTGTGCTGAGATCGTTGAACATTAAAAAAGGCAGCAGACCGGTCGCATAGAACATTGCAAAATTCGTGCCCAGCATCGGATTACGAAAGCCGATTGAAAAAATTGCCGACAGTAGCGCGACGCCAAGAACCGGTTCGGCCAACGCCCAAAGATAACCGCCTGGAGATCGGCCATAGCTTGTCGTCATTTCGCGCAGTATCAGGGCACTGATTGTGCGCGCCGCCATAAAATACTGTGGGCGGTTTACAGGGCGTAAATTTGGGGTGATGGGTTTGACGGCCATTAGCCAGTTCTGTTCACGCTGGTATCTGGCCGGCATTCTGCGGCCCAGCTATCGGGAACCATCCCGCCGAACCGGCCGTGAATATAGTCATATTGTGTGGCAAAGGCATTGCAGAAATCCGCGCGAATTTCCGCGGGCATGGCTGCCGAAGTGCCAATATTACTATGGTTTTGCGGTTCGATTTCGATGGGTCCAATCCCAAGAAAACCGCATAGGCTGTTCATGCTGGCCGGGTTAAACATGTCTTCATAAAATACATACTTGATGCGGTCTGGCGGTATCGCTTCCTCAAGCTCGACTATTGTGCGTTTGTAATCAGCGCGTTCAATCTTTGGCAGGCGGCCGCTTTGGATCAGGTGCTGAGCGCGGGCTATGCATGCATCCTGAAACGAAGTTGCGGGCGGGGAGGCCGCTTTGATTGCCATTCTGATTTGCGACCACATCCGCGTGACCGGGTCTCGTAGGATGAAAATGAATTTTGCTGACCCGATCTGACCCATTTGCGCAAAGGTTTCACGGTCCAAAATCGCGTAGGCGGGGGTGATATCACAGACGACTTGCTGATCTTTATAATGTTCAAGCAGATATTCCAGATACGCGGAATGATCATTGGGTTCACATGTGTAGATTCCCAAAAGGTCTGTAAGATCACGTAACTGGCGCAGGTTCGCACAATTTCGGTTACCAAGTTGCGGGATCAACCGCTTGGCAATAATTGTGGCGGCCTGCACACGCATGTCTAACATCTGCTGCCCTTTGCCAGCGATGACGTCAAAATAATGCAGTTCTTTGTTGCGCGAAAAATGTATTTGGTCACTGCACCGCAAGGCATCATACAGCCATGTCGTTCCGGCTTTTTGCGCGCCAATGCAAAAAACCATTGTGGCTGTTGATGGAAATGCAGGATTTGGCATGAAATGTCACCTTGTCCAAATGCGTGAGATCAGGGTTTCATATTGTAGCTGTGCAGTTCTATCGCTTCGTTAATATCGTCAAAGTAAAACAGTTTACCGTTCTCGAGCACCGCGCCGGCGTCGCAGATTTCGCGCATTAACCCCATGGAATGGCTGACGAAAATAGATCCTGACCTCGACATCCGGTCGGCAAATACATTTTTGCTTTTGCGTTTGAATGCGGCGTCGCCCACGGCCGTTATTTCGTCAATCAGATAGGTATCAAAGGTCAGGCCCATCGATACTCCAAAGGCCAGTCGTGATCGCATGCCTGACGAATACGATCTGATTGGCGCATGAAATTGCTGTCCCAACTCGGCAAAATCGGCGACATATTCCATCAGTGCATCACTGTTCGCACCGTATATACGTGCGACGAAACGGGTATTCTGGGCCCCGGTCATATCCGGGTGAAATGATCCTGAAAACCCGACCGGGAACGAGACATTTCCATCGCTGAGCACCGCGCCGGAAGTGGGGTCTGCCGTGCCCGCGATAATACGTAGTAAGGTTGATTTACCCGTCCCGTTGCGCCCTAGCAAACCTACGGAAACCCGGCTGGGGAAAGTCGCATTTATGCGATCTGCGACCACCTTGCGATTGCCGTTAAGGTAATAGGATTTCGATAGGTTTTGCAGAAGGATCATCGGCTTTTTCTAGCGTCTATCCCTTAATGAATAGCCAACCATTACCATGATCGCCCAGATCAGTAGGCTGAACAGCGCTACAAGCGCAATGGTAAGCAACCGGTCGGGGTAAATCGACGTTTCAGCAAGGGTTGGTTGGATGTGAGCGGCTAAATACCGGCTTTGGCGGCGCGATTCCGATACGGCAACATCATAGGCGATAAGGGCCGCGGCATAGGATTGCTCGGCGAACTCGCGATCAACCATGAGGCTTTCAAACTCACCCACCAGATCGACCAATGGGTTGTCGACACTCCCGTCTTCGCTACCGATCCCCAGCTTTGCCCGTTCTTGCTTTAGCCGCTGTTCGATCACGCCTTGACGCCGGATGGCTTGTTTGACACGGGGGTCTTTGGGGCTGCTGATCTGGCCAAGCATATCAAGACTTATAAGGGTTTCTGCCAGTTGCATCTCAAGCGAGGATAGCAATCCCGTCTGTATCGAAAGCGTCGATTCGGGGGTGACCACCTGATGCAGGTTGCGAAACTTGGTCATATCTGATCGGGCGATTTTTAGCCGCTGAACCGCGGTCTCGAGCTCCTCTCGAGCCAGCCGCGTCGCATCCTCGCGGGCGATATCGGACAATCTGTTGATCATCCTGCTGCTTTCATCATAGATAAAACGCGCGATATCTTGGGCGTCTTGCGGGGTGAACGCTTGGACTTCAAGTTCGATCAGTCCGGTGCTGCTGTCGTTATATACGCTGACCATGCGCAGCCAGTAATCGGTCAAATCTTCGATTGATCCGGGCGGGTGGTAGCTGAAAACGGGGTCGATGTCCGGATCTGCCTTTGACCACAGACGGCGTAGATCAAGCGCGTTATCGACGGTACGCACCAGATCCTGACTTTGAATAAACTCGTAAAGAATATCCTCGTCCGGGGAGCCGGAACCCGGCAGCTCAGCCATGCCGCCCAAAAGCTCAATGGCTGAACTCGAATCCTCGGCACGGACCGAAAAACCCGCGACAGAGACAAATCGATCTGCCGCGCGTTCCCATAGGTACCAAGCTGCGATCAAGTTTGTACCCAAGACGCAGATAACAAAGCTTAAAAAAATGAACCGGTGGCGGGGCTTGATGCGGGCCGGACGCACCGGAGGGGCGACTACGTCCGGTGTTTGAGGGACCGCAGGCAGGTTTTGGTTAGCTTTCTCAACATTTAATTGCCCTCTCGCGGCAAGCGCGGCCTTTTTGATGTCGCGCTGTTCTTCTACACGCGCCAGCGCTTCCTTGCGCTCGCGGATCTTCAACGCTTTGCGAACATCATGGGGAAGGTTTTCGGCGCGTTCAGCAGCCTGGCTTTGAAGGGGGTGTGTGCGTGCCATCTGCTAAGCCTGCATACCGAATATTAATCGATCTGTGGTTTCTGGTAGCTGGGTGATTGTTGGTGTTAGGGGTTTGGGGCTGTGGAGTCGCCACATATTCATATTTTGCTGTGCACGAAAAATGGTGGGCCGTATATTCAGGCTCAGCTTGAGTCCATTCTTGCCCAAACGCATCAAGACTGGACCTTGTGGATCAGCGACGACCGATCGGATGACGATACTTTGGTGCATGTCGGCGGGTTTGCTGCCGACCATCCGGACCGAGATATTCAACTGGTGACGGGGCCGGGCCAGGGGTGCGCGCGAAACTTTATGTCGTTGCTGTCGCGCCCCGAATTGACGCGGGCGTGGGTCGCATTTGCCGACCAGGACGATGTGTGGATGCCCGATAAACTGGCGCGGGCGGTTAATATGATTTGGCGTGGGACGGGGGCGCAGATCTATGCCTGCCGCAGTATCTTTACAGATGCCGCCCTGAACCCGATCGGCATATCGCCGGATTATCAGCGCCCTTTCGGCTTCGGAAATGCATTGGTTCAGAATATCTTGCGTGGCAATACGATTGTGATGCCCCCGGATGTGACCGAATTGTTGACCAGCACGTTGCCCCTCGTGCTGAATGAGGGCGTCCCCTTCCATGACTGGTGGGTGTACCAGACGGTGACCGGGGCCGGATTTGATGTTATTCATGACGCGAGGCCCGGGCTTTTGTACCGGCAACATGACAACAATTTGTTGGGCTCCAACCGCAGCCATGCAGGACAGCGCGCCGCAATTGTGTTGCGACGCGTGTTTGCGGAATGGGTGGATCGCAATGTACGCGCCCTTTCGGACTTGTCGCCAATTCTGACCCGCCAGAACCGTCGAGTTCTGTTCGATTTTATCGACTGGCGGGCGCAGCCGGCATCGGATGGGCGGGTAGTCCCGAAATCGATTGGTGTTTACCGCCAAAGTCTGGGTGGGGATCTTGCCCTGCGGGCGCTGGCAAGGTTGGGAAAGCTGTGATGCGCGGTTCATAATAAGACCCCATGCGTGCAAAGCCGCTGCATAAGTTCGACATCAGTGGCGCAAAAGTCTGCCAGCTTTTGTTTGTTCGCGTCGCTTTCGATCTGGCCGAGGAGTTGGGGCCATCGTTTAGATCCTTGGGATTTCGGTCCGACATTCACCCGCTTGTCGACAATTGAAATCTGTTGGCCGGTTAGCTGGGCGATGTCTTTCTCAAGCGCCATGAGGCTTTCGATGGCATAAACGCGGTCAAGCTGCGCGGCGCCCTTTTCTGCTAAAGCTAACTGCTCGCGGGTCGAGATATGCGCTATCTGCGCGGCCCCACGAATTTTGCGTGTCGCGAAATATGCGCAATAGAAATTGTCGTAATGATCACGGATGAATTGCTGCCAATTCGCGTCCCCACCAAAAAAGTAGTCATCCACCATTCGTTCCTTGATGGTTTTTAATCCGATATTCTCTGGAGCGTTCAGGGTGTCGAGATCAGTATCCAGCGATTTTTGAAGCAGATAGAAATAAAACGAGGCAATTCTTTCGAACGGATCGCGCAGGATCGTAAAAGCGAAACAATCAGCGTCGAATTGGTCCAAACCGGCCCAATCCAAGTGGCCGGAATAGAGTGTGTAACCGGGGGGGAATTGCCCGTCGTCAGGTGCTTGATTGTGGACTCTGACCGGCGATGTCTGGTCTTCACCCACAACGCGGGCAAGCTCTGAATGGACGGTTTGCCCGGCGGTTTTCGGGATATGAAGAAAGATGATTTTCTTCATGATGCGTCGCTTTTTCTTAGGTCAATTTTCTCAGGTTCGTAGGGGGGTGTGTCCCCAAGCATCTGGTGGATACCCTTGCAAAACTCAGCCGGGTCGGACGGGTCCAGATGATCCATTTGCCACGGGGCAAACTGCCACCACTGACTGCGCAGCATGGGGGTGATCAACGTGGCTGGCAGCCGCATCTTTTTGATGCTTGCGGGGTTTCCGGCGACGACGGCAAAGGCCGGGACATCGCGTGTCACAACAGCATGGGCACCGATGATGGCACCGTCACCAATCGAAACACCAGCGGCAATATAGGCACCATGGCCAATCCAGACGTCGTTCCCCACCTTCGACATTTTTACCTTTGTTGGCGGTCCTTCGAAGGTGAACTTGTAGTTGTGATAATGTTCAGCTGCTGCAAACCCGTCTCCGAGGTCAAACAGCTTGTCACCCAGATAAAAGGCTGGGCTCGTCGATGCCCAATGTGTCGGGTGGTTCTGCCGCCCGATTTGAACGCTCTCGCCGAATGAACAATACCGCCCAATGCGCGCGGCAAAACAGTATCCCGAAACCTGATAGGAAAATGCACCCAATTCGAGGGAATGCTCATATTGCGTCCATTTCAAACTGGCAGGTGTTTCAATAATGCTGTGCTCGGGAAGCTTCACGTTGGGGCCACCGCGGTTCAAGACCTCTACCCCAGCAGCCTGCAATTTTTTGATTGGTACCGATATCTGGGGCATCACGCGGCGCTTTCGATCGAGTACGGTGTCTTGCGGAAATGATCCTTGAGGTTCGCGTTTTGATGCTCGCCTTTGGTGAACGGGATCGGGAAACCATTGTTCGCCTTGGAGACAGCATCGCCCTGGGCACCTAGATCAAAGGCGTGAACAGGTAATCCGGTGGCCAACGCTTCGTGCGTCGTAAACGAGAAGGTTTCAGGCCATATCGAAGGGATAAGCCAGTCTGTGATACCGTAGCGGTCGCAAATAAGTTGAAGGCTTTCAATCTGGTAACGCCCATGAACCGGAATGGAGGAAGGTATCGGGTATGCGGCGTCAAAATTCCCGATGATGGCGAGACCGATATCGTTTTGATCAAGTGTCAGAGCAAGGTCGTGGATAAGTCCCGCACCTTTCTGCAGACCAATATCACCAAGCACGCCGATGACCCGCCGCGTGTGGGTAGGGCGCGACTGAATAACGGGGACCTGCTGTAAAAGCTGATGCGGATTGATTGAAATCTTGTCAGAGATCGCGGGATAGGCCGTCTTCACGATCTCTGCGCTGTTGGACGAAAATGTAATGATGTCTTTCGTATGGTCTAACAGGTAAGACCAAGATTTTTGCCAATCCTGCAGTGGTATTTTCTGAGAGTCTGAGAGGTCCGGGCCATCGTGAACTGTTGGAACACCATGATATATCCCGGCATCATCCAGCAATGTGTAAGACGGCGAGATGATGAAATAGTCATGCACCAAAACCTCGATCGTGTGACGGCCATTATTGCTCAGCTTGTACAGCGCATCGGGTAAAGATGCCGGATCACTGTCGCCAACGCCGCAGGAATATATGATGCGACGGCGGGCGATTGGGGCCAACATCTGCAAAACATAATCAAGGCTGTCAGTGTGACCGGAAGTTGTGCCATCGGGTGTGACAAGCTCGATCTGCCATCGTTGTTTGCCGCCGACCCGTAGTATCACTGCTGACCGTCCCAAGGCGTGATGTTTTGTTGTGATCCGATTGGCAAGATAGGCCTCGGCACCGCCGCCCATACAATGCGCAAGGTAGATCGATACAGGATAGGCGTCCTGCGCGCCCAGCCACGCAAGACTAAGCGCCAGCCTCGTTGAGCGTAGCGGGTCAGACTGAATAAAGCGTTGAACATCATTGTCAAAATGCGGAAATCTGTGCCTGACCTTCCTATTGTTTTCCGCAATGAGTTGTTGTTTCTTTTCGCTCCCAAAGCTTTCACCGCCACGGTGTTCAACGAACAGATTACCAGCGCTTAGATGTTGGCCGCCCATTGCTTTAACTCGCTGGCACCAATCAACCTCTTCCCCGTAGCCACGCCCGTACACCGTGTCAAAACTTGGGTTCTTGGCAAGATATGCAAAGTTGATTGCCATACAGAAACCCACGCCGGTGGGGGTTTCAATCAGTCCTGACGCTTGATTTAGAGATGCCGCTGTTTGATCAATTATGTCGCCTTGCCGGGTGGTTAATTCCTGAGGTTGGCAAATCAAAGGGACCGAAAAAACTTCGGCATTGTTTGACATGGGGGTGACGGTGGCGACGTGCTTGCGCAGCTTGATGGGGGCGATCAGTCGCGAGGCCCAATTGGCGGGAACCAGCGCGTCGGAGTTCAATAAAACCACCGGATTGGTCCACAACAGCGCCTGCTCAAAGGCGCGGTTTACACTACGGATAAAGCCGAGGTTTTCCTTATTTTCTAATAGGATAACCTGCTCTGAATTATTTGTTTTCCACTCCCTAAGAAACGGGAGTACGCGGCTATCTGTCGATGCATCCTCGACCAAGATCAAACGCCAAGACAAATCAGTATGGTCTTTAATGCGCCTGAGCGCGTCTTGAAGCAGATCAAAAGCATTAAAAACAGGCATTATAATTGTAATGCTGTCGTCTGGTTTAAACGGAGAAGGGCTATCATTTTCGCGAAATAATGCGGGATCAAGCGCGAGAGAGGTTGGCGCGGTGGTCAGGCGTAGCCCTTGTTTTATGCGCGCGCGATATTTCGGATCGCGGGTAGCAAGCCAGCCGATTGCGGACGGTGTTTGAATGAGCATGAGCCAAACAAAGGTGAATAAGATGCGCATCTGAATCCAGCGAATACGCTTTATTGGCAGTGGCCGGCCAATCGTTTGTTGCGATGGATCTGCGCCGTGAAGCACGATGCCAAGTCTGGCGACGTCAGCGAGGCTGAAGGGGCCCAGCGGTACAGAAAAATCAAAACCCAAGTGGGCATCCAGCCCATAT
The DNA here is from genome assembly GCF_900116285.1 of Sulfitobacter marinus. Lineage (GTDB taxonomy): Bacteria > Pseudomonadota > Alphaproteobacteria > Rhodobacterales > Rhodobacteraceae > Sulfitobacter > Sulfitobacter marinus. The sequence continues at coordinate 259,067 of NZ_FPAJ01000003.1, forward strand.
GTCTGGGCCACATCATCGCGAAGAAGGTCGGGCCGGGCGCTGGCGGTGAACCCGTTCATATGTAGCACGACCTCGGTCGCGCCGGACCAGCCTGCAACCCGAATATGCCCACCGGCCACCGTCATAAGGTCGATCGCACCAATGATCTGACCATCAGATGCGTAAAACGCGTGCGGCTTTCCCTCCGCTTTCAGATGCGCGGAAATGTAGCGGGCAAAAAGAGCGGCGAGCTGTTTATACAAAATCAGCCTTTTCGATTCTAAGTTCTTTAGATTGAACTTCAGATCAGCACGCGCGTACTTAAGGTGAGGTTAAAAGCGCAAGGAGCCGCCCTTTGAGCGGGCGCGGAAGCCTTTATTGTAGGCACAGGGAAAAACCCCCACGCCACATTGCAAAGCTTCCGTGCGCCTGCCCTCAATACTCGATGCAGGGAATGACGGGTTTGAGGCCAGATTTTCTGATTGCCGGATCGCAGCGCAAACCGGCTTCCCTACAAAACTTCTAAAAGTCCAGGTTTTCCACGTTTAGGGCGTTTTTCTGGATGAACTCTCGGCGTGGGTCGACGACATCGCCCATCAGCTTGGTAAATAGATCATCGGCCTCGGCCATGTCTTCCACGCGAACTTGCAACAAGGTACGTGCGTCGGGGTCTAGCGTTGTTTCCCACAGCTGGTCGGGGTTCATCTCTCCCAATCCTTTGTAGCGCTGCAGGGATAGTCCTTTTTCGCCCTCTGCAAGGATGGCCTCGAGCAGGTCCATCGGGCCGTAGATCATTTGCGAGCGGTCTTTGCGGACAAGCGTTGCCGGAAGGTTATAGACCTCCTGCAGGTGCTGCGTGAAGCCGCCAGAGCGCTTGGCCTCGCCGGAGCGGAGCAATTTGCCGTCAAGGGTACGCACCTCTTCGACGCCGCGCAGAATGCGGGCCAGACGGACACCGTGATCTTGGGTAATCCGGCCTTGCCAGCCGCGTTCCCATTCCAATGCGATCAGGTTCAGACGCTCGGCCACCTTGTCCGCGACGCCTTGCAGGTCGGAATCCACCGCACCGGGGACAAAAGCGCCTGCAATTGCGGCTTGTTCCAGAATGTGATGGGGGTAGTGCGTTGGGAAGGCTTCAAGCACCCGGCGCATCTGACGTGCCAGATCGACAACGCGTGCCAGATCCTGACCGGTGATTTCCTCGTCATTGCCTTGCCGCAACATCGCGCCATCAATGCCTTGTTGGATCAGATAATCCTCCATGGCGGCTTGGTCTTTCAGGTACACCTCGGACTTGCCGCGCGACACTTTGTAAAGTGGCGGTTGGGCGATATAAAGGTGACCATTTTCAATAAGTTGCGGCATTTGACGATAAAAGAATGTCAGCAACAAAGTACGGATATGCGCGCCGTCGACATCCGCATCGGTCATGATGACGATCTTATGATAGCGCAGCTTGTCGATGTTGAATTCGTCGCGGCCAATACCGGTGCCAAGCGCCATCACAAGGTTGCCGATTTCCTGAGAGCCAAGCATCCGGTCGAAACGTGCACGTTCGACGTTCAGAATCTTACCCTTCAGCGGCAGAATTGCCTGTGTCTGGCGGTCCCGTCCGGTTTGGGCTGAGCCACCAGCGGAATCACCCTCCACGAGGAAGAGTTCGGTTTTCGCTGGGTCTTTCTCAGAGCAATCCTTGAGCTTGCCAGCGAGGAAATTCACGTCCATCGCTGTTTTGCGGCGGGTCAGATCGCGGGCCTTGCGTGCTGCCTCGCGGGCGTGAGCGGCCTCGATGATTTTGCTGACCACCATCTTTGCGACTTGCGGGTTTTCTTCAAACCATTCGGCTAGTTTTTCGTTTACCAAACCTTCGACAGCGGGGCGCACTTCCGAGCTGACCAGCTTGTCTTTGGTTTGCGAGCTGAATTTTGGGTCCGGTACTTTGACCGACAACACGCAGGTCAACCCCTCGCGGGCATCGTCGCCGGTAAAGGTGACTTTTTCCTTTTTCGCGATGCCAGAGGACTGTGCGTAGTTGTTGATCGTACGGGTCAACGCGCCGCGGAAACCGGCCATATGTGTGCCGCCGTCGCGCTGTGGAATGTTGTTGGTAAAGGGCAGGACATTCTCGTGATAGCTGTCGTTCCACCACATGGCAACTTCGACGCCGATGTCGTCTTTCTCTCCGGTGATGAAAATCGGTTCCGGCATGACGGCAGATTTCGAGCGGTCGAGATATTTAACGAATTCCTTAACGCCGCCTTCGTAATACAGCTCGGTGCGCAAGGGTTCGGCGGGGCGTTCATCTGTTAGGATAATGCGCACGCCAGAGTTCAGGAACGCCAGTTCGCGCAGGCGCTTTTCCAGCGTTTCAAAGCTGTAGTCGAGGTTCGAAAACGTCTCGGTCGACGCCATAAAACGCACTTCGGTCCCGGTACGCTCGGTCGGTCCGACCACTTTCAGGTGTTCAGTGGTGAACCCCCCCTCGAACCGGGCAACATGTTCCTTGCCCTCGCGCCAGATGCGCAGTTCCAGCCAATCGGACAGGGCGTTTACAACCGAAACGCCAACGCCGTGCAGACCGCCGGAAACCTTGTAAGAGTTGCTGTCGAACTTACCGCCAGCGTGTAGCTGGGTCATAATAACCTCGGCTGCGGAAACGCCTTCTTCTTGGTGAATGCCGACAGGAATACCGCGGCCGTTATCGCCGACGGAAACCGAGTTATCGTCGTGAATTGTGACGTTCACAGCATCGGCGTGGCCGGCCAAAGCCTCGTCGATGCCGTTATCGACGACCTCATACACCATATGGTGCAGACCAGAGCCATCATCCGTGTCACCGATATACATACCGGGACGCTTGCGAACAGCTTCTAACCCTTTGAGAACTTTGATAGAATCTGCACCATATTCCTCTGGAATCTGATCTGAGTCTGACATTCTGGGAAACCTTCTTTTGTTACCCATTTTATAGTGGTTTTTGCCACTACTGTCACGTCCTAGCCACAAGATTTTGTGTTAAAGGAAAGGGATCAAGAGCCCCACCAGAATAAGAAGGCTACCAGCCACAATATTGATACGTTTCAGGGTCTTGGGATTGGTCATCAGCCTGCGCATTTTGCCGACAAATCCTGCAATGGCGAGGTTGCCGATCAGCGGAATTGCGACAGAGACGAGGATAATCGCCGCGACGTCCGGCCAGGTGATAACCCGCAGGTCGAAAAAGCCGGGTAAGACGCCCATATAGAACAAAACCGCCTTGGGGTTGCCCAAGATCGCCAGCAATCCGGCGGCAAACCCAGACCAGGCACCGGGTTTTGTCAGGCGGCTGTCGCGGTCAATCTTGTCACCGGCATTGCGTATCAACAGGCCGCCCATGACGATGAAAACACCGCACGCGATCCAACGCATGCCAAGCATAAAAACGTCAAAGACCGACAGAATCCAGCTGATGCCCAGCACCGCGACCAAGGGCCAGACCATGTCGCCAACAGACACACCCAAGGCAAGCGGCCACGCGGATTTGAACCCGCCGGACAATGCGCGCGCCATGATGGCCAACCAGACAGGGCCGGGTGTCAGGAACAGGATAACCAAAGCGCTACAGTAAAGCAGCAGATCGGGCAGGGCGATTGTCATGGCTGCATCCTTACGTCAGAAATGCCATCGGTTTCAGTGACTTCAAGGGTTTGCGTGCGATCGCCCAGCGTGTCAAATAATTCCGCCCCGGTTCCGGTCATCCACGCCTGCGCGCCAAGGGCTGCAATTTCGTCGTAGAGCGCAGCGCGGCGGTTTGCGTCCAGATGCGCCGCGACTTCGTCTAGCAAAAGCAGCGGCGGGGCACCAAAATCGGCGGCCAAGGCGCGGGCATTCGCAAGGATCAGCGACACAAGCAGTGCCTTTTGCTCGCCGGTGGAACAGTCACGTGCGGGCACGTCTTTGGCGGCATATACCCCCTCAAGATCAGCGCGGTGCGGGCCGATCAAGGTACGCCCCGCGGAAAGGTCGCGCATCCGGTTATCGGCAAGTGCTGCGCGCAGCTCTGCCGCCGATGTGGGCATCTCGCAGACCAGCGTGAGCGTGGCGGTTGGGAATGCGGTTTCCGCCTGATTTTGGGCTTCGGTAATGGCTTCGAGCGCGGCCAGCCTATTGGTATGGATTGCGGCCCCGGCTTCGGCAAGCTGCTGTTCCAAGGCGATGTACCACGACGGCTCGCGCACCATATCCTTCAGCAACCGATTGCGTTCGCGCATGGCCTTTTCATAAGCAAGGGACTGTTCCGCATGATCCGGCAGAAAGCTGAGCGTCATTCTATCCAGGAAACGCCGCCGCCCTTCTGCCCCTTCGATCCACAATCGGTCCATGGAGGGGATCAACCATAGTATACGAGCGATACGACCAAGCCCGGTTTGCGGGGTGGCTTTGCCGTCGATGCGCACTTGCCGTGCGGCTCCGTTTTCCGACCAAACCTCGATCTCGTGAACCTGACAGAGCGAATGCACGACGGCCGTCAATTTCCAGCCAAGCGCCTCTGGTCGGCGGGTCATGTCGAGGGCGCTGGACCGACGCAGGCCGCGCCCGGGGGACAAAAGCGAAACAGCTTCGAGAATGTTGGTTTTACCCGTGCCATTGGGCCCGTGAATCGCTACGGAGCGCGCATCAGTTTCGATCACTGCGCGTTTATGCGACCTGAAATGCGACAGCATCAAATTTGAGATAAATAGCTGTGTCATCGGTCAGCAACGTTTTCTTTCAAAGAAAACGGACCGGAATTTTTGAAAAATTCCGACGCGTTACACACGCATCGGCATGACGACATAAACGGCGGACATATCATTGCCTTCGCGCATCAATGTCGGATCACCCGAAGAGTTGAACAGGAATACAGCGTTTTCGCGGTCCACCTGGCTTGCGATCTCAAGCAGGTATTTCGCGTTGAACCCGATTTCCAGCCGCTCGTCTGCATAGGCCACTACCAGTTCTTCTTCGGCGGCGCCGCTGTCAGGTGCGTTGACCGACAGAACCAGACGGTCTTCGTCTAGTTGCAGTTTTACGGCGCGGGACCGTTCCGAGCTTACTGTTGCAACACGGTCAACTGCCCGGGCAAAATCGCTGGCGTCGACTTCCATTTTGCGGGTGTTCCCCTGCGGAATAACCCGCGTGTAATCAGGGAAGGTGCCGTCGATCACCTTGGAGGTCAGCGTGATATCAGGTGTCGCAAAGCGGATCTTGGTTTCGGATACCGATACCGCGATTTCCATCGCGTCATCATCGAGAAGCTTACGCAATTCGCCGACAGTTTTGCGCGGTACGATCACGCCGGGCATTTCATCCGCGCCATCGGGCATTGGTGCATCAATCCGGGCCAGACGGTGCCCATCGGTGGCGACGCAGCGTAAAACTTTGCTGCCTTCGCTTTCCGAAATGTGCATGTAAACACCGTTCAGATAATAGCGGGTTTCTTCTGTTGAGATGGCGAATTTCGACTTATCGAACAAGCGGCGCAGCACAGGTGCAGGTGCTTTGAAGTTCGACTGGTATTCTGACGTTGCCATCACAGGGAAATCTTCGCGCGGCAATGTCGCCAGCGAGAAGTTTGATCGGCCCGCTTCGACCGTCAGGCGGCCTGCAGCGCTGTCAGATGTCAGCGTGATCAGCGCGCCGTCCGGCAGCTTGCGCACGATCTCGTGCAGGGTTGTGGCAGAAACAGTTGTGGCACCTGCACGCTCGACCTGAGCGGGGGCCTTGTCGACCACTTCGATGTCCAGATCGGTGGCGCGGAACGAGGCATCACTGCCTTCTGCTTCGATCAGTACGTTGGCAAGGATCGGAATGGTATTCCGGCGCTCGACCACTGATTGGGCCTGTGCCACCGCTTTAAGCAGCGCGGCGCGTTCGATGCTGAATTTCATATCCATCTCCATTCCGGCAGTCCGGGAGGGCAAATTACCCGATACCAATGTATTCACAAGGGTTTTATTGACTTTTCAGCGCGAAACAAAGGCCCGTCAAGGCCTTCGCACCTGTTCTGCCAAGGATATAGGGTTTACGCCTCTAATGCGCGGCGCAGCAATTCCAGATCTTCAGCGATTTGTCCGTCACTTTGCTTGAGCTCTTCGATGCGTTTTACGCCGTGCATGACCGTTGTGTGATCGCGACCGCCAAAGCGTCGGCCGATCTCGGGCAGTGACCGGCTGGTCAGCTTTTTGGACAAATACATGGCCACCTGACGGGGGCGTGCATAGCTGCGCAGACGCTTGGGGCCGACCATATCGCTAAGGCGGATATTGTAGTGGTCGGAAACCTTGCGCTGGATTTCTTCGATGCTGATTTTGCGTTCAGAGGCGCGCAGAACATCGGCCAGACAGTCTTGGGTCAGGTCCATGTTGATTTCGCGGCCCACAAGGGACGCAAAAGCAAACAGGCGGGTCAGGGCACCCTCGAGCACGCGAACGTTTGTCGTGATGCGGTGGGCAAGGAATTCAAGAACGCCCGCTTCGACCTCAAGGCCGGGATAGTTCTTTTGCTGGGCTTCGACCTTGCTTTGCAGGATACCCAAGCGCAGCTCATAGTCGGTGGGGTGCAGATCGACGACCAGACCGCATTGCAGGCGGGATTTCACACGATCCTCAAGATCCTTAATCTCGCCGGGGGCGCGATCGGCGGAAATGATGATCTGCTTGTTTTGATCGACCAGCGCGTTGAATGTGTGAAAGAATTCTTCTTGCGTGCTGTCTTTGCCTGCGATGAATTGAACGTCATCGACCATCAACACGTCAACGGAGCGGAAAATTTCCTTAAAATCCATCATCTTGCGGTCACGCAAAGCTTGGACAAAGCGGTACATGAACTGTTCTGCGGACAGGTAAAGCACGTTCAATTCTGGTTTGCGGATGTGCAATTCCTGCGCAATCGCGTGCATCAGGTGGGTTTTACCCAGACCTACGCCACCATACAGAAAAAGAGGATTGAATGTGACAGGCCCGCCTTCGGCAACACGGCGCGCGGCGGCATGTGCCAGTTCGTTCGGCTTACCGACAACAAAGTTATCAAAGCTAAAGCGGGCGTCCAAAGGTGCCGTATTCAAGGTATTATTGTTGGCGGCCTGCACAGGGGCGGGCTTGGCTGTTGGTTTAACAACTTCGGGCGCGGCCGGTTTTTCGCAGTTGCCCACAGCAAATCTAAGACGTGTGATTCCGTCTTCTTCATTTTGCATCTCGTGCAAGATGAGATCAGCAAAGTTCTGGCTGACATAGTTGCCGAAAAAATTGGTTGGGACGAACAGCGTGCTAACGCCATCTTCGGTGCCGCCTAGTGAAAGGGGGTCGATCCAAGTTGTGAAATTATTTTGCCCTACTGTTTTTAAAAGGCGGCTTCTGATTCTTGCCCACTGCTCTTGCGTCATTTACTCAACTGTCCCAATCGTCAGCGACAACCGAGTGGCTGACCGCACATGTTACCGTTGTCAAAAGGCAGCAGACCGCTATCCCGGTCCCATCAGAAAACCGGCCAAACGTCCCTTGGACAAATTTTACAAGGTTCATTTCGACAGGGTCGCCGGTTTGAAAACCAAGCACTGCTGTCGAACGGACCGTTCGAAGTATCTAAAGACAGGGCGAATGCGCGGTGAGCAGCATCTGCAGAATTTTCCGGGGACCTCTAGCAAGGCCATCCAGAATATCCCCGTGTGAACAACTGCATCCTAGCAAATGCAAAGGTCCGTTCGGGCCTATCCCCCCAGCGAAATGAATCGCGCTCAACACTTCTAGCAATGTAAAAGCCGTTCGTTCAACACATCTTCAAACTTGACTCAGTGATTGGCCGAAAAGAATCTCTTTCCCGCAATACGTGTTCCTAGAATCAAAATAAGGCACCGCAAAGCGATGCCTTATTCTTTCAACAACTTAGCTGAAAACTTTTTGATTTAGCCGAGCGCTTTGACGCGCGACGCAAGGCGCGACATTTTCCGCGAAGCTGTGTTTTTGTGGAACACACCTTTTGTAACGCCGCGCATCAATTCAGGCTGAGCTGCACGAAGTGCCGCAACGGAAGCTTCCTTGTCACCGGATTCGATTGCTTCTTCAACTTTGCGCAGGAACGTGCGGATGCGCGAACGACGTGCTTTGTTGATTTGAAAACGTGCTTCGTTTTGACGGGCGCGCTTTTTTGCCTGTGGTGTATTTGCCATGAGGATCATCCTTCATCTTGGGTCTGTTCAAATTGCGGATACGCGACACAACCCAACGACCGGATCCATTATCCGATAAGGTGATTCTAGCCAGAGCGGGCTGCACGCGCATGTATTGAGTGGCCTATAGTCGAACATCGCGGGCTTTGCAAACCCGCAAGGTGTTTTTACTTGTCGCGGAATTGCGCCTCGCGTTTTTCAAGGAACGCTGACATGCCTTCTTTTTGATCTTCGGTCGCGAAAAGCGAATGGAAAACGCGGCGTTCAAACAGCAAACCTTCGCGCAGCGGCACTTCGAATGCGCGGTTCACGGCTTCTTTGACCACCATGGTTGAGATCATTGATTTCTCAGCGATCTTGGCAGCGGCACCCATGGCCTCTTCCATCAGCTTTTTCACAGGCACGACTCGTGAAACCAGTCCTGCGCGCTCTGCCTCGGTTGCGTCCATAAAACGGCCCGTCAGGTTCATATCCATGGCTTTGGATTTGCCGATCGCCCGCGTCAGACGCTGGGTGCCACCGATGCCGGCAACAACGCCCAGATTAATCTCGGGCTGGCCAAATTTGGCGGTCTCGGAACAGATGATAAAGTCGCACATCATCGCCAGTTCGCAGCCCCCGCCAAGGGCATAGCCCGAAACGGCCGCAATCATCGGTTTGCGGACCCGCGTGATCTGATCGGTTTCCGCCGTGAAAAGATCATCGGTGAACACATCGACAAAGCTTTTGTCGCGCATCATCGCAATATCAGCACCTGCGGCGAATGCTTTTTCGGAACCCGTGATGACGATACAGCGCACTTTTTCGTTATCCTGCGCGGCCTTCAGCGCATCGGCAAGCTCTTTGAGCAGTACGTCGTTCAAGGCATTCATTGCGTCGGGTCGGTTCAACGTCACCAGTGCTATGTGATTTTCTACATCGACCGTGATCGTTTCATAAGCCATCAAGAATGCTTTCGCTTGTTACACTTTGAAACATGTGAATATCACGGGCGCGGGCCGTTTCAAGCTATCTTTGACATTGCGCACAGTAGAAGGACGATCTGCCGGACTGAACGATTCTGCCGACCTGGTGGGTGCAGCCCTCGCTTCGACAGCGCTCCCCCTCGCGGCCATAGACGTCAAAGCTGTGTTGGAAATATCCCAATTCGCCATCCGCCTGTTTAAAGTCCCGCAAGGTTGATCCGCCCGCCTCGATGGCCTCTTCCAGCACTTGTCGAATGATAGGGACCAGCCCTGCAACCCGAGCTGCGGAAATACGTCCGGCTTTGCGTGTGGGGTGAATGCCCGCCCGGTAAAGCGTTTCACAGACATAGATATTTCCAAGACCCGCCACGATGCGTTGATCCAAAAGCGCGGATTTGATCGGCATGTTGCGCCCCTTCAACGCGGCAACCAAATGCGCCTCGTGAAAATCATTGCCCAAGGGTTCGGGCCCGATTGAAGACAGCAATTTATGGGCATCCGCGTTTTGGGTATCCAACAGATCCATCGCACCGAAACGCCGCGGGTCATTGAATGTCACCCGCGCCCCGTTGGCCATGTGTAAAACCACGTGGTCATGCTTTTCGGGTGACGGATGGTCATGCACGAATTGCCCCAAGGGATCGCCGGATATCAGCATCCGGCCCGACATGCCCAGGTGAATCAGCAGTGATTCCCCCGATGATAAATCGGCTAGGATGTATTTCGACCGCCTGCGCAAACGCTCGACCTTGTAGCCAGACAACCGCGCCGCCATATCGGGTGGAAAGGGCCATCGCAGATCGGGGCGATTGATGTCGGCACGTGCGATCACCTGCCCCTCCATCACGGGGGACAGACCGCGGCGTACGGTTTCGACCTCGGGTAGTTCAGGCATAGTTCATTCCCCTGTGACAAAAGGGGCGCATTGTACACGGCCCCGCACGCCCTATAACAAAGGTGCAGATCAAAGGACCACAAGACCCCATGACAAACGATAGCGACAAAACCACCCATTTTGGCTTTGAAACCGTGGCCGAAGGCGAAAAAGCCGAGCGTGTGCAGGGTGTCTTTAACTCTGTAGCCAGTAAATACGATGTGATGAACGACGTGATGAGCGTTGGAATCCACCGTATCTGGAAAGAAGCGATGATGGATTGGCTGGCCCCGCGTGCTGGTCAAAAGCTGCTGGATGTGGCTGGCGGTACGGGGGATGTGTCGTTCAAGTTTTTGAAACGTGCCGGATCGGGTCATGCAACGGTATTGGACTTGACCGAGCCCATGTTGGTCGAGGGGCGCAAACGGGCCGAAGCCGCGGCCATGGTCGACAGCCTCGATTGGGTCGTGGGCGACGCGATGGCTTTGCCGTTCGAGGATAATACATTTGACGTCTATACGATCAGCTTTGGCATCCGCAACGTCACCCGCCCCCAAGAGGCGCTGAACGAAGCCTACCGCGTGTTGCGTCCCGGTGGCCGTCTGATGGTGCTTGAGTTCAGCCAACTGCCGAACCCGATGATGCAAAAAGCCTATGATCTCTACAGCTTTAATGTGATTCCTCGCATGGGCCAGTTGATCGCCAATGACCGCGACAGCTATCAGTATCTCGTTGAATCCATCCGAAACTTTCCTGACCAGGAAACATTCTTGGGGATGGTGCGGGCCGCCGGGTTCGAGCAGGCAAAATACCGCAACCTGACAATGGGCGTTGCGGCACTACACTCTGGCTGGAAACTGTAACATGCGCGGACCTCACAATATTTGGCGGCTGGTCCGTACGGGTGCCACGCTGGAACGTACCGGCGCGATGAACGTCGTGCTGGATGCGTTTGATGCCACCCCGGCGCTGCGTTTCGTGGCCAAGGCGCTCGGCAAACCGTTCAAGTTTCTGGGCTACGCCGGTGATCCGTCGATGCCGCCCGCGACGCGCGCGCTCACCGCGCTTGGGCCCGCCTACATCAAATTCGGTCAGGTTCTGTCGACTCGCCCCGATGTTGTGGGCGATGAACTGGCTGTGCAATTGCGCGTGCTTCAGGACAAACTGCCGCCGTTCTCCATCGAAAAGGCCAAAGCCGAGGTCGAAAAAGAGCTCGGGCTGCCGGTAGATGCGATCTTTTCCGCGTTCAGCGAACCTGTTGCCGCGGCCTCAATCGCGCAGGTCCACCGCGCCACCGTGGCGGAAACCGGGCAGGACGTCGCGGTCAAGGTTCTGCGCCCCGGCATCGAAAAGGCCTTTCGCAAGGATATCGACGCCTTTTACCTCGCCGCCCGCATGGTCGAAATTTTCTCGCCCGGGTCGCGCCGCCTGCGCCCGATAGAGGTGATCGAACATTTCGATGGCGTTGTACGCGGCGAACTTGATCTGCGGCTTGAATCCTCCGCTGCATCTGAATTTGCAGCAAACACCAAGGACGACGCAGGCTTTCAGCTGCCTGCGATCAACTGGGAATTTTCTGCCCGTCGGGTGATGACCCTTGAATGGGCCGACGGCGTTCCGATGGGCGACAATGCGGCGATCGATGCGGCAGGACATGACCGCGTGGCCCTTGGCGATCGTGTGTTGCAGCTCTTCTTGAACCACGCGCTGCGCGACGGGTATTTCCACGCCGACATGCATCAAGGCAACCTGAAGGTTGCGCCAAACGGCAATATCATCGCCTATGATTTCGGAATCATGGGGCACATTGATGAATATACCCGCCGTGTTTATGCGGAAATCCTGTTCGGCTTCATCCGCCGCGATTACAAGCGCGTCGCCGAGGTTCACTTCGAAGCAGGCTATGTGCCTGCCGACAAAGATGTTGATGAATTCGCCCGCGCCCTGCGCGCCGTGGGCGAGCCGATTTTTGGTATGGACGCCACACGTATCTCCATGGCCCGGTTGCTGACCTATCTGTTTGAAGTCACCGAACGTTTCGGAATGGAAACCCGCACCGAACTGATCTTGTTGCAACGCACAATGGTCGTGGTCGAAGGGGTGGCACGCTCACTCAACCCACATATCAACATCTGGCAAGTCTCTAACCCGATTGTCACCGACTATATTTCCAAATCCATCGGCCCCAAGGCCGTCCTGCGCGATCTTGCAAATACGGCACGGGTTCTGGCACGCTTCGGCCCTCGCTTGCCCGGTTTGGTCGAAAACGCATTGATCCGCCAACAACAAGAGGAAGAGCAGCCAAGAAACGGATTTAAACGCTGGATCGCCGTTGCCGCCATCCTTGGCGCTACCGCCGCATTGGCTGTCGCAGCGCTTGCCGATTGGTTCTTTTAACCCTTTTCTCTGGCTCATAAATATCCTGCGGGGGTCCGGGGGTGCAAAACCCCCGGCGCTTTGCAAAAGACATGAGCATTGACAGTGGGGATGTCCGATGTGCAGTTATCCACTATGACGGATAAATCGGATGCCATTTTAACCCAACTTCCCGCACGGCTCAAATCAGCCCGCACCGGACAAGGTCTCAGCCTTGATGCGGTGGCTAAGCTTTCTGGCGTTTCGCGGTCAATGGTCAGTCAGATTGAGCGGGGCGAAAGCAGCCCGACCATTGCCACGCTGTGGAACCTGACACGGGCCTTACAGGTGGATTTTGCGGGGCTTTTGGACAACACGCAAAGCCCGGCCCAGATCGAAATACTACGCGCGGCAGAGGTGCCAGCGATCCATAATCTTGGGTCAGGGTGCCATATTCGCATCCTCTCTCCGCCTGAAGAAGCAGGAAAACATGAGGTTTACGAGCTTTTGATAGACGAGGGCGGCATTCTGGACAGTCAGTCCCATACCCGTGGTGCCCGCGAGCATCTGACGATTATCCAGGGCACGGCTGGCCTGCAAAGCGGGGATGCCGAAAGCGTCATCCACACCGGTGATACCGCGCGCTATCCGGCCGATGTGCCCCATGCGATCAAAGCGATCAACGGGCCGGTTCGCGCGTTCCTTGTTGTTCAGGATGCGTAGTTCCAAAATATAGGAAATTTTCCGCCATATGGGATTTTCCCTGTTTCCGGACTGCATTCCGTTATGGTAGAAGCTTTGAAAAAGGAGCTTTGCCATGACCCAAACCTATCTAGATCATATCGCGACCACGCTCTCGCAGATCGACGCCGATGGCATGATGAAGCGCGAGCGGCTCATTACTTCTCCTCAGTCGGGTAATATTACTGTCGGGGGGCATGAGGTTATCAACCTTTGTGCCAATAATTACCTTGGTTTGGCGGACCATCCCGATCTGATCAAAGCCGCCCAAGATGCCATGGAGCCCAAAGGTTTTGGCATGGCATCTGTCCGATTTATTTGCGGCACGCAGGATATTCACCGCGAGCTTGAACAGAAGCTGGCAAAGTTTCTAAACAAAGATGATTCTATCCTTTTTGCTGCTTGTTTCGACGCCAATGGCGGGCTGTTTGAGCCGCTTTTCGGACCCGAAGATGCAATCGTTTCAGATAGTCTAAACCATGCGTCGATCATCGACGGTATCCGGCTGTGTAAGGCCAAACGCTATCGCTATGCGAACTCTGACATGAACGACCTTGAGGGGCAGTTGAAACTGGCCCGCGAAGAAGGCGCACGTTTCATTATGATCGCGACGGACGGCGTGTTCAGCATGGATGGCTATCTGGCCAATCTGCCCGAGGTGACCCGCTTGGCCGAAAAATACGAAGCGCTGGTGATGGTCGACGATTGCCATTCAACAGGGTTCATGGGGCCGAAAGGTGCAGGCACGCCGGCGCATTTCGGCGTCGATGTGGATATTCTGACAGGTACGCTGGGCAAGGCGCTTGGTGGTGCGATTGGCGGCTATATTGCAGGGCCGCAGCCCGTGATTGATCTGCTGCGCCAGCGCGCGCGGCCCTATCTGTTCTCGAACTCCTTGCCACCGTCGATTGTGATGGCCGGTATCAAAGCGCTGGAACTGGTTGAGCAAGGCGATGACCTGCGCACGCGGCTGTTTGAGAATGCGGCCTATTGGCGTAAAGGGTTGACCGAGCTGGGTTTTGATCTGTTGCCCGGCGAACATCCGATCATTCCTGTGATGCTCGGCGAGGCCCAATTGGCGCAGGATATGGCGGCCAAATTGTTCGAGGAAGGCGTCTATGTCAGCGGCTTCTTCTTCCCGGTTGTTCCGCGGGGGCAGGCCCGGATCCGAACGCAGATGAACGCGGCATTGACCAAGGATGAGTTGGACCGCGCATTGGTGGCGTTCGAGGTGGCAGGCAAGGCTTGTGGTGTTTTGACATGAGCAACCAGATGAAAGCGCTGTGCAAGTCAGAGCCGCGCGAGGGGTTGTGGATGACCCGTGCCCCGTTGCCTGAAATTGGCCCTGATGATGTGCTGATCAAGATCAACAAGACCGGTATTTGCGGGACGGATGTCCATATTTGGAACTGGGACGACTGGGCGCAAAACACCGTGCCCGTCCCACTGATTACGGGCCATGAGTTCGCCGGAGAAATTGTGGAGCTTGGGCGCAATGTCACGGAGCTAAGTATCGGACAGCGATGTTCGGGCGAGGGGCATTTGATCGGCAAAACATCCCGGCAATCGCGGTCGGGCAAGTTTCACCTTGATCCCGCAACACGCGGCATCGGGGTGAATGAGCAAGGGGCATTTGCGCAATACCTACGGTTACCCGCCTTTAACGTCGTGTCGTTGCCTGATGAAATTCCTGACGACATCGGGGCGATCCTTGATCCGCTTGGCAATGCCGTCCACACCGCGTTGAGCTTTGATCTGGTGGGTGAGGATGTGTTGATTACCGGTGCTGGCCCTATTGGCATTATGGCTGCCGCCGTCGCACGTCATGTTGGTGCGCGGCATGTGGCGATCACGGATGTAAACCCCGCGAGGCTGGAATTGGCCGCGCAGGTCGCGGATGTGACACCGGTGAACGTCGCTGAGGAAGATCTGCACGATGTCATTGCCAAGCTGAAGATGAAGCAAGGTTTTGACGTCGGGATGGAGATGTCTGGCAACCAGAGGGCGCTGGATCAAATGGTCGAGGCGATGACCATGGGCGGCCGCATCGCCATGCTGGGCATCCCGCCGGGAAAATCACCCGTCGATTGGAGCCGCATCGTATTCAAGGCGATTACCATCAAAGGCGTCTACGGCCGCGAGATTTTCGAGACGTGGTATAAGATGATCGCCATGCTGGAAAATGGTTTGGACGTGTCAAAAATCATTACGCATCGGTTCGGCGCGGATGATTATGAAGCTGGATTTACGGCAATGAAATCCGGTTTGTCCGGCAAGGTTATTCTGGATTGGACCGGGGTTTAGGGGCCAGCCCCGTTCCGGCGATGCTGAGACTCCCCTGGGATTTAGGTCCATTTGGAATTAGGTTGTGGGGCGCAGCGGAACCCGGCCTTTGTCGGATATGACATGGACGTCTGACCCTTCGAAGACTGCGGCCTGAAGCGGTTTGAAATAGCCCGCGCCAGCATCAAGGTTGATGCGGTAGCCATGGTGTTCGGGATAATCGACAGCGGTATGTCCGTGCACGACGGGGCGGCCGAAGTCATGATATTCCGTGAGCCAGTCGCCGCGAATCCATATCAGATCGTCTTCGACTTGGTCTTCGATTGGTATGCCTTGGCGCAGGCCAGCATGGGCGAAAATCAGGTTATCAGTTGTGTGGATGTTTGGCAGGCTTTCCAAGAAATCCCGGTGCGCTTGGGGAACGGCCTCGAGTGCTGCTTTGTGGATTGGGTCAACGGGGGCGTAATCTTCACCGACGACACCGTAGGACAGCAGGGTTTTGTCGCCGCCCAAACGTGGGTTCATCCAGAACAGATCGGCCCGTGTGGCGGGGTCATACACCGTTTGATCGTCCAGAAAGCGGGTGAAATAGCGATCATGGTTGCCACGTATGGCTGTCCAGTTGCGGCCGCCGGCGATGCCGTTCATCAACAGATCGACGACACCCTTACTGTCGGGGCCGCGATCAACGTAGTCCCCCAAAAATACGATTTCGGCATCTTTTCCGCCATCGGTTTCGATCAGTTCCAGAACGCGGTGTAGATCGTCGAGTTGGCCGTGGATATCGCCAACGGCGTAGATTGGCGTGGACATAAACGCGTTTCCTTTTTGCTTGGGGGTATGATGCCTGATCCGCCTAGAAAGGGAAAGCCAAGCTGGTGATTTTGCAGCAAGAAACGGGTCGATACTGGCATGCCTGTGCGCTTTAGTGATCAAAAGGATTTGGGCTCATGGAAATGCTGATCGCGCTTTTACTGTTTCTTTTTCCGCTCGCGTACAGCCCGGGTCCCGGCAATATCTTTTTCGCAGCGACTGGTGCACGCTATGGGCTTCGTGCGACGTTGCCTGCCAATTTTGGCTACCACTTCGCGACAATCATCTTGGCGGGGGCGGTCGGGCTAGGTTTTGCCGCAGCGATGGAGCAGTTTCCTCGCTTGTTTGACCTGATCCGCGTGTTGGGGGCGGCATATGTTTTATACCTCGCGATGACGTTCTTAAGGGCGCAGTCCAGTGACGCCGCGCTGGATGGCGTGCCGGTCGGGTTCGTCGGTGGCGCGGCATTGTTGGTGCTTAACCCCAAGGCCTATGTGATTATGACATTGATGTATTCGCAGTTTTTACCGGCATCGGCCGATTGGACCGACGTCGTTTGGATCGCAGTCATATTTACGCTGAACAACTTTGTCGCGTTTCTGATCTGGACGATTCTTGGTGAACGTATTGCTTTGCATTTCCGCGATGGCAGATCAGCACGGGTTTTGAATATCTGTTTTGGGGTGACCTTGGCCAGCGTCGCAATCTGGATGCTGCTTGGCTGAATGAAAAAAGCGCCCCTTGAGGGGGGCGCTTTGATTTTTTAGTCGTCAGCCAAGATTTAGGCGACGTCGAATTCAAGCTCTTTGACTTGGGTGAAAAGCCCGGTGTCTTGCAGCGCTTTGATTGTCGCCGGGGGAACCACATCATCGATATACAGCAATGCAATTGCTTCTCCTTTGGCTGCCGAGCGGCCCAAGGTAAAGTTCGCGATGTTCACACCGTTTGCACCCAGCGTTTGGCCCAGGGTCCCGATGATGCCGGGGATGTCTTCGTTGGTTGTATAGAGCATATGCGCACCGATTTCCGCGTCGATGTTGATGCCTTTGATCTGGATGAAGCGGGGTTTGCCATCCGAGAATACCGTGCCCGCGATTGAGCGTTCACGCTTTTCGGTCACAACCGTTACCTTGACATAGCCGTCGAACACGCCGGATTTGTCTTGGTTCGTGGTGCTGATCTGGATGCCTTTTTCACGGGCAACCACGGGCGCGCTGACCATGTTCACGTCAGGATTGGCGCGTTTCATGATGCCGGCAACCACGGCGCAGTTCAGCGCGTTCAGGTTCATCTCGGACACTTGACCGTCATACAGGATGTTGATCGCCTTGATCGGCTCGTCCGTCATCTGGCCAATGAATGCACCAAGGTGGCCGGACAATGTGATCCATGGGCCCATGACTTTGGCTTCTTCAGCCGTAACCGATGGCATGTTCAACGCGTTGGAAACCGCGCCGGTCAGCAAATAGTCGGACATTTGTTCGGCGACTTGCAGGGCCACGTTTTCTTGTGCTTCGGTCGTGGCAGCCCCAAGGTGCGGGGTGCAGACCACGTTTGGCAGGCCGAACAACGGGTTTTCGGTGGCAGGCTCTTCCTTGAAAACGTCAAAGGCCGCGCCAGCGACGTGGCCGGATTTCAGCGCTTCGGCCAAGGCTTCCTCGTCCACCAGACCGCCACGGGCACAGTTGATGATGCGCACGCCTTTCTTGGTCTTGGCCAAGGCTTCCTTGGACAGGATGTTGGCGGTTTGGTCGGTGTAGGGGACGTGCAGCGTGATGAAATCGGCGCGGGCCAGCAGTTCGTCAAGCTCGACCTTTTCGACGCCAATTTTCTTGGCCTTTTCTTCGCTTAGGAAGGGGTCATAGGCCACGACTTTCATCTTCAGGCCGCGGGCGCGATCGCAAACGATACCGCCAATGTTACCCGCACCGATGACGCCAAGGGTTTTTCCGGTCAGCTCGACGCCCATGAATTTGGATTTTTCCCATTTGCCCGCGTGGGTAGATGCGGAGGCTTCGGGGATTTGACGCGCCACGGCGAACATCATCGCGATGGCGTGTTCGGCGGTGGTGATCATGTTGCCGAAAGGCGTGTTCATGACGATCACACCTTTTTTCGATGCGGCGTCTTTGTCGATGTTATCAGTGCCGATACCGGCGCGGGCGATGACCTTGAGGTTGGTCGCGTTCGCGAGGATTTTTTCGGTCACTTTCGTAGCCGAGCGGATGGCAAGACCGTCGTAATCGCCGATGACGGCGGCCAGTTTGTCTTTGTCCTTGCCCAGATCAGGTTGGAAATCGACGTCAATGCCGCGGTCTTTAAAAATTTGAACGGCGGCGTCCGAGAGTTTATCGGAAATGAGAACTTTGGGGGCCATGTTTGGCGCTCCTTTGTAAGATAGAATGGGGTGTGGGTTGGCACCCACCCTACGCGCGGCGCAGGGCGGGGAACCCGGAATTATGCGTTGATTCCGGTCTCGAATGCCCAAGCGAGCCACGGCAGCATCGCTTCGATATCTGAGGTTTCAACCGTGCCGCCGCACCAGATGCGCAGGCCCGGAGGGGCATCGCGGTAGGCACCAACGTCCAATGCCACGTCTTCGTCGGCAAGGTGTTTTGCAACTGCTTTGGCGAAGGCGGCACCGTCTGTAATGCGATCATCTGTGAACTTGAGGCAGACAGAGGTGTTGGACCGCGTCGCGGGATCGGTGGCGAGAAAATCGATCCAATCGTGGTCTTGCACAAACTTGGCAATCGCAGCGGTGTTGGCATCCGCGCGGCCGATCAACCCTTGCAGGCCGCCAACGGATTTCGCCCAGTCCAGCGCCAGTAGGTAGTCTTCGACGCAAAGCATTGAGGGCGTGTTGATGGTTTCGCCTTTAAAGATACCCTCGATCAGTTTGCCACCTTTGGTGAGGCGGAAAATCTTGGGCAGGGGCCATGCGGGGGTGTAGTTTTCCAACCGCTCAACTGCGCGCGGGCTAAGGATCAGCATGCCATGGGCCGCTTCACCGCCGAGCACTTTCTGCCAGCTAAAGGTGGTCACATCCAGCTTGTCCCACGGCAGGTCCATGGCGAATGCCGCGGATGTCGCATCACACAGGGTCAGGCCCTTGCGGTCCGACGGGATCACATCGCCAGAAGACATGCGCACGCCGGAGGTGGTGCCGTTCCAGGTAAAGCAAACATCGTTATCATAGTTGATCGACGCCATATCCACGATCTGACCGTAGTCGGCAGTGTGGACGGTATGTTCGATTTTGAGCTGTTTGACAGCATCGGTCACCCAGCCCGCGCCGAACGATTCCCACGCGACCATCTCAGCGGGGCGTTCGCCCAACATGGTCCACATTGCCATCTCGTAGGCACCGGTATCGGATGCGGGCACGATGCCGATTTTATAATCAGCAGGTACGCCCAGAATTTCACGGGTGGTTTCGATCGCCTCAAGCAATTTAGCTTTGCCCGGTGCAGCGCGGTGGCTGCGGCCCAAAGGCGCGATTGCAAGCTTGGTCAGATCATATGCGGGGGGTTTGGCACACGGGCCAGAGGAAAAACGCGGATTCATAGGCCGCGAGGTCGGTGTCGTAATAGCCATTTAGCTACCCTTTCAGATAAGCGCCCTTCGTTGGGGAAGGGTGTCCCACCGCTGCGTCTAGAGGGGCGCGCGGTCTGGCACAAGCGGGAAAATGCCGCTAGAACGCCGCTTGATTGGCTTTTTACGACAGCTCTGACGCGGATCGGAAACTCGACGATGCATAATGTGACTTTGTTAACCTCCCCTGATCGACCACAGCTGGATGCCGCATTGGTCGATAGCTTGCGTAATGCATGGGGGGGCGGTGACGCGGTTTGGCTGGCCCCGGATGAGGCGGCGAGTTTTGACATGTTGCGCATGCCAGGAAATCGCTGGGATATCTGGGCCGAGTGTCAGGGGATGGGTGTCGATTTGATCATCGTGTCTGCCGAAGGGCGGCGCAAGAAAATGCTGTTGGCCGATATGGACAGCACGATGATCCAGCAAGAATGCATTGATGAGTTGGCCGATGAGGCAGGCGTCGGCGATCGGGTCAAGGACATCACCGCGCGGGCCATGAACGGCGAGTTGGACTTTGAAGGTGCGCTGCGGGAACGCGTGGGGCTGCTTACGGGCTTGGACGAGGCTGTCATCGGGCAGGTTCTGGAGCAGCGGATTACCTATATGCCGGGTGGCAAAACGCTGTTGGCGACGATGAAGGCGAACGGGGCCTATGCGGCGCTGGTGTCGGGTGGGTTTACGGCGTTCACGGCATCTGTGGCGCAGGCGCTCGGATTTGACGAGAATCGTGCGAATACGCTGTTGGTTGAGGACGGAAAACTGACCGGACATGTGCGCGATCCGATCTTGGGTAAGCAGGCCAAAGTAGATGCGTTGGAAGGGATCACGGCGCAACTGGGTTTGGCTGAGGCCGACGTGTTAGCGGTTGGCGATGGCGCGAATGATCTGGGCATGTTGCACCGTGCGGGGATGGGCGTTGCACTGCATGCCAAACCCGCTGTGGCGGCGGAATGCGATGTGCGGATTAACTTTGGCGATCTGACGGCCCTTTTATATGTGCAGGGCTATGCCAAAGACGAATTTATCGCATAATCGATAGGTGCATGGGGCGCTGCCCCATACCCCGGGATTTTAGACCATTTGGAATGGGGTAGCGCGCATTTTAAGCGAATGTCGGCGCGGGTTTCAGGCTGCCTGTGACAATGCCGCGCCGGTTTATGATCGGAGCGTTGCGGTATTTCAGCGCCTCAGGGTGGTTGGGGTCAAGCGCCCCGAGTTTCACCAAAATGGACGCGATGGCGCAGGCGGCTGCACGCGGGGTGCCACAGGATGCTTTGAGTGCGACGCCAAGCTTTTGCTCCGGCAGGATCGCGATGAAGAATCCTTCGGCCCCGGTTTTGATAGCGACCTTTCCATCCATCGCACGCATCAGATCCGTACAGGAACGGGTTTCGCCGGCCACCAGTTCGGGGTGCAGGCGCATCGCCTGATGCAGGCGTGCCTCGGCAGAGCCGTCGGGTGCGGCGGCAAAACGGGCCATCGCGCGGGCCATACCGTGCAGGGTCGTTGAAAAATTAGGCACGGAACATCCGTCGATCCCATAGCCGAATGTGCTTAGGCCTGTGACCTCTTCGAAGGCGTCAAGGCAGGCCTTTTGAACGGGATGATCGGGTTTTTCGTAATCCGCACCGCCGCCCAGATGTTTGTTCACAGTCAGAAAGCCCGCGTGTTTGCCAGAGCATTCGTGGTGAATTTGGCAAGGCTGTTCATAGGCGCGGATCAGGGCATCGCGCGCATCTATATCGCCGGGGACGGCGGCACCGCAGCGAAAATCGCCGTCGGAAAGGCCCATTGTATCCAGCCATTTACCTATGATCCCGGTGTGCAGATCAGCCGCCTGATGCGACGCGCAGGCGAGGGCAAGATGCTGCGTGCCCAGCCCCATAGCGTCTGCCGCACCAGAGCGGATAAGCGGCAGTGCCTGGATCATTTTGGCCGAAGACCGTGGAAGGATAACCGCGTCCGGGTTGCCCCATGCATGGACGATTTGGCCGCTGTCATCACACACAACGGCATGGCCTGAATGAACGCTTTCAAGGAAAGCACCGCGCCAAATCTCGGCAAAGGGGGCTGGTTGGGTCATTTTTCGTCCTTTTCTTGGGCGAATTCCTGCCAATCAGGGTTTCACCGGTCGCCTGTTTGACGTTATTATGCTTGTTGTCGAGATAAATACAGTTCCTTTGAAGAGCGCCAATTGAAGGGCAGCCGGTGGAGTTGGTAAAATGTTGAGGATTAGGGCGGCTGGAGGCCTAGGTAAATGATGACATTGAGAACGATTGGCTTTGCCTTGACGCTAGCAGGGTTCGCTGGAACGGGCGTATTGGCGCAGTCGCAAAGTACAAACCGTGTTGCTGCGAAAACCGACTGGAGCGTGTTCGTCGAGGATAATCCGACCGAATGCTGGGGTGTTTCAACGCCCAAGGAAATGGTGAATTCCCGCGATGGCCGTGTGGTTGCCGTGAACCGTGGGCAGACGCTGTTGATGGTATTTTATCGCCCAAGCGCGGGGGCCAAAGGCCAGGTTGCCTTTACCGGTGGGTATCCTTTTGCTTCTGGGTCGACCGTAAATATGGACATCAGCGGTAACACATTCGAGCTGTTCACCGACGGTGAATGGGCGTGGCCAGCAACCCCTGACGATGACAAAAAAATCATTACAGCGATGAAGCGCGGTGCCACTGCAATCATGACCGGGCGTTCCGGTCGCGGCACGCAAACAAAGGATTCATTTTCGCTG
The DNA here is from genome assembly GCF_900116285.1 of Sulfitobacter marinus. Lineage (GTDB taxonomy): Bacteria > Pseudomonadota > Alphaproteobacteria > Rhodobacterales > Rhodobacteraceae > Sulfitobacter > Sulfitobacter marinus. The sequence goes on from NZ_FPAJ01000003.1 coordinate 281,596, forward strand.
CTGGGCTTTACCGCGGCTGTCGAGGACGCCGCGAAACGTTGCGGCGGCTAAAACCTTCGGCGATACTTGAAGGGGCCTCGCAGCTAGCAAGCCCTTTACCGGATGGGTCGAAGGGTCACTATTAACCCCGAAACCATTGTGGTTCTGAATAGGCTAATGCCCTCGCAGAAATCTGCGGGGGTTATTTGATTCTCCCGGATGTCGCCAGTGCGGGACAAAGCGCTATTTCGCTGCAGTGGGGCCAATGTCTGCAGAAGAAGGTTCAAAACGAACTAGTGCCGGGGAAATTGTTCAAGAAGCTTTATCCTGTTTTTAATTATTGAGAAACTCTCTTGGCTACGCCGAGTTCGTCCCAATCCTTCCACGTGGGGTACGCAATCGGATCGGTTGTGGGGATCGCCCGCAGCCGATCAATCAAGCTCTGTTTATGGCTTTCCAAACGAAGTTTGTTCGTCTCCGCGCCGTCCGTGGTATATCCATGCCCCTGAACGCTATCTGCCAGAAATGGAGGAAGAACGGAAAACCCCATGTAGTGAAGGGAGTACTGCGTCGACCATAGGATTTGCCCGATGGTTCCAGCCCGACCACCAGCTTGCATCACGATGGCAGGCGCGCCAATCGTTGCTGCGCACATCGCAACCTTGCCGCTGAAGTGACCCCGATCGTACCGTTTGGTGCTGGTATAAAGGCCGCCGCTCACAAACACACGATCGATCCATCCTTTCATCATTGCAGGAACGCTGTGCCACCAGATTGGGAACTGCAACAGCACAAAGTCGGCCTCTTCCAAAAGCGCTATTTGACGCTCCACATCCGCTGGAAGCCGACCAGTCTGAAATGCGTGCCGTTGCTCTCCAAGAACTGAAAATTCATCTGGATTTTCCCGATGCAAAAAGTGCTTCCCAGACTCGACCGGGTCAAAGCCTTCTTGGTAGAGGTCGGTTATTCTCACTGTGTACCCTTGCCCTTCGAGCGTCAATTTCGCCAGTTCTGCCAGCGCGCCATTGAAGGATTTACGTTCTGGGTGGCACAGGACGATCAGGGCTTTCATCATAGTTATCCATTCGAAAGTTGCTTTCAAACAGAGGTATCATGTACATTTGTGACGTAGTTAGAAAAAATATTGACGAGATAGCTTGCAAAAATGTACAATAGATTATCTTGGGACGACATTTCCCTTATCCATGCAATTCGCTCGACAGAAACGTTAAGTGGAGCAGCGCGTGCTTTAGGCGTTAGCCATCCAACCATTTACAGAAAACTCAATTTGATCGAAGATAAACTAGGCGCAGTGTTCTTTCAGCGGTCAAGAACGGGGTATACGCCCACTGCCGCCGCGATCGAAATTTGCGATTTGTTTGATAGGCTGCGGCACGAAGTCGATATCACGGAACGGCAGATAACTGGTCAAGATTCTCGCCCTTCTGGAAGCGTACGGTTGACGACAACAGATTCACTGCTGTTCGGCTGGCTCGGCCAAGCTCTTGCCAGCTTCGGTAAGAAGTACCCTGATATCGAGCTGTCAGTTGTAGTTTCGAACGACTTTTTAAACCTGACAAGACGAGAGGCAGATCTCGCGATAAGGCCGTCATCCACCATTCCACATTCAATGTCGGTTCAGAAAGTTGGAGTGATCAAGCAGGCCGTCTATGCGTCACAAGACATGTTGTCTCGCGACCTTGGCGATGTAGATCTTTCCCGTCTGGCTTGGATCGGACCCGATGACAGCATTCACTACCCCACGTTGCAGAACTGGATGCGGATCAATGGCTACGACCAGTTATGCCGGTATCGGAGCAATTCTGTTCTGGACATGTTTTGGGCGACGAAGCACGGAATTGGGGTATCAGTATTGCCATGCTACCTGGCGGATGAGTGTGAAGACCTGACTAGACACGGCACATTTCTTCCTGAACTTGCCACGGACCTCTGGCTTGTGACGCACCCAGACCTAAGGAAATCTGAACGAATTAGACTATTGATCGATTGGATAAACGCTGCCGGTCAGGGTGTGTTTCGATAAGAAACCGGGCTCAGTAATTATACCTACTCCGATTTTCTTTCAATCACGCAACATTTAGAGACATCAGGCAAACCTTGATTCCAGCACCGCGATTAACACAAAAGCCGCCGTTAGTGCACCATGCAGCATTTGTCAAAATGGGCTCAAGCCGGACGTTCGCCCTTGTGATGATCGTTCCCGGCTTGGTCACGATTATCAATACGTCTGGAAAGCCGCTTGTGCAGCCAGCGGTGGCCTTTTTCGCGTTTTGTAGGTGGAAACGTCGGCTTACGCTCGGCCAAGGTCCGCTGCAATATGCCTTTCCTTTTGATCTGGGCGCGAATGCCTATATAGAGCGCTCAAACACATCCCGGAGAATCCCCATGTCTGCGACCGCGCCGATCACCCAAGATGTTATGACCCTCCCACGCAAATTGCCGGACGGGCCGATTAACCTTGTCGGTTTGACACGTGACGCGATGCGCGAGGTTTTGATCGCCCATGGTACGCCTGAAAAGCAGGCCAAGATGCGGGTCGGCCAGATTTGGCAGTGGATATATCAATGGGGTACGCGTGATTTTGCGGACATGACCAACCTGTCCAAGGCGTTTCGCGCCGAGCTGGCCGAGAAATTCGTGATCGCCGTGCCAGAGGTGGTGACCAAGCAAGTGTCAGAAGATGGGACACGCAAATATCTCGTCCGCATTGCAGGCGGGCACGAGGTTGAGGTGGTGTATATCCCAGAGGAAGGGCGCGGTACATTGTGTGTCAGCTCTCAGGTCGGGTGTACTTTGACCTGTTCGTTTTGCCACACGGGTACACAAAAGCTGGTGCGCAATCTGACCGCAGCCGAGATTATTGGCCAAGTGATGGTGGCGCGGGACGATCTGGGCGAATGGCCGGTGCCCGGTGCAATCACCGACGCGCCCCGTTTGCTGTCCAATATCGTTTTGATGGGTATGGGCGAGCCGCTTTATAATTTTGAGAATGTGCGCGACGCGATGAAGATCGCGATGGACCCAGAAGGCATCCAACTGTCGCGCCGCCGGATTACGCTGTCGACGTCCGGCGTGGTGCCTGAAATTGCCCGCACGGCTGAGGAAATCGGCTGCCAGTTGGCGGTGTCATTTCACGCGACCACGGACGAGGTGCGCAACACATTGGTGCCGATCAACAAACGTTGGAATATCGCTGAATTGATCGAAGCCCTGCGCGCCTACCCCAAGGTCAGCAACTCCGAGCGGATCACCTTTGAATATGTGATGCTGGACGGGGTGAATGACAGCGACGCAGATGCGCACCGGTTGATCGAATTGATCCGCGGAATCCCCGCCAAAATCAACCTGATCCCGTTTAATGAGTGGCCCGGCGCGCCCTACAAGCGGTCGTCGAATAACCGTATCCGTGCGTTCTCTGAGATTGTGTATAAGGCAGGCTATGCATCGCCTGTTCGCAAACCACGGGGCGAGGATATTATGGCGGCTTGCGGTCAGTTGAAATCAGCGACCGAACGCGCCCGTAAATCGCGCAAGCAAATCGAGGCAGATGCGGGTTTGTGACCTAAAGCACAGTGGTGTCGGCCAAGGCTGAACCGTTGTTTGCCCGGCGCGATTGTGGTGAATGGCGTTCTTGCATCGTGAAAATTTACTAAATTCTGGGACATTAAGTTAGGAACAGGTGTTCTTAACTCTGCGCTGCGTTCCTGCCGTTTAGGGGACATTAAAACATCGTCTCAAAGATATTGGCTCCATCAATCACATTAATCGGGAGCAATATATAATGGCTATTATCACCCAGAATGACGCTTTCATCACTGCCGAAGTTATGGCTTTGATTACCCGTGAACGCGAGCGCGCATTATCTTTTCGTGAATGGAAACACCGGCTGACCGGGTTTGGATACCACGTACGCGATACGGAAAATGGTCACATCCTAGAGACCCTTCCGCATCACGTAAAGGTATGCAGCTTGCCGCCTGAGCTGTGCGCCTGATCCACCGGACCGAATTTACCTGCCCGGAAGCGCATCCCGCGCAGGCGCAGGTTCCCAATTGTCGATCACATGCATCGCCTCTTCGGCAGATTCAACAAACCTAAACAGATCCAGATCTTCGGCCGAGATGGTGCCCGCATCGGCAAGGGCCTCCCAGTTGATGATCTTCTCCCAGAACGCGCGGCCAAATAGCAAAAACGGCACACGCGACATGCGGCCGGTTTGTATAAGGGTCAACGCCTCGAATGTTTCATCCATGGTGCCAAAGCCCCCTGGGAACACGCAAATTGCCCGCGCCCGCATGAGGAAATGCATTTTGCGGATCGCGAAGTAGTGAAAGTTAAAGCACAGTTCAGGCGTGACATATTCATTCGGCGCCTGTTCAAACGGCAGCACGATATTTAGCCCGATAGATTGACCGCATGCTTCTGCGGCCCCTCGGTTGCCCGCCTCCATCACGCCGGGGCCACCCCCTGTGACGATCACATTCTCCTGGCCGCCGCTTTCCAGTGATTTTAGCGTCATCAGCCGTGAAAATTCGCGCGCTTCCTCGTAGAAATGCGAAAGATCGGCCAGCGTTTTGGTACGCGCCTTATCCTTTTCCGCGGGTCTGGGAATGCGCGCGCCGCCAAACAAGACGATGGTCGATTGGACACCGTGCGCATCTAGCCCCATTTCAGGTTTTAGCAGCTCCAGCTGTAATCTGACCGGGCGCAATGCGTCGTGGCCCAGGAATTCCTGATCGGTAAAGGCCAGGCGATAGGCGGGTGCGCGTGTTTGCGGGGTATCGGGTACTTCCTTTGCTTTGGCGCTGTCAGCGACAGCATCGCGCAAGGGGTGGCGTGTGTGATCGGTCATCAAATCCTCCGGCTTGATCGTTGCAGATAGCATGACTGCGTGCAGTGTAAACATCCACGCCAGTCGTTATGATTGCGTGCACAACGTGACGGGGGTATAGCCTTGCGCAACATCTGACCCCATATTCCGGAGCCAACCCTATGTCTAACGCCCAACTTGAAACCGCTATCGAAGCTGCGTGGGATGCCCGCGACACGATTACGTCTGCCACCACAGGCGAACAGCGCGACGCGATCGAAGATACATTGGCCGCGCTGGACAGCGGTAAACTGCGTGTCGCTGAAAAACAGGCAAATGGCGATTGGCATGTGAACCAATGGGCGAAAAAGGCTGTTTTGCTGGGTTTCCGCATCAAAGATATGGAACATCAAACCGGCGGCCCACAAGGCGCAGGCTGGTGGGACAAGGTTGACAGCAAGTTCAAAGGCTGGGGCGACGACGAATGGAAAACCGCCGGTTTCCGTGCCGTTCCCAACTGTGTTGTGCGCAAATCGGCCTATATCGCACCGGGCGTTGTTTTGATGCCGTCCTTTGTGAATATTGGCGCTTATGTCGACAGCGGCACGATGGTTGATACGTGGGCCACTGTTGGCTCCTGTGCACAGATCGGTAAAAATGTGCACCTGTCCGGCGGCGTTGGCATTGGCGGCGTGTTGGAGCCCATGCAAGCTGGTCCGACCATCATCGAAGACAACTGCTTTATCGGTGCGCGCTCTGAGGTGGTTGAGGGCTGTATTGTCCGCGAAGGGTCCGTTCTGGGGATGGGCGTATTCATCGGCCAGTCCACCAAAATCCTTGACCGCGACACCGGCGAAGTCATGTATGGTGAAGTGCCAGCAGGTTCTGTTGTCGTCGCGGGTTCGATGCCTTCGAAGAACGGTGTGAACTTGTATTGCGCCGTGATCGTCAAACGCGTCGATGAAAAGACACGTTCGAAAACATCGATCAACGAGCTGCTGCGCGACTAAGGTGAAACGAAACGATGCCTTTGGCGACCCAATCGCCAAGGGCATATGACAAAGGAGTGCGATTATGGGTTTAGGTTTTATTGGATCGATCATTGTGGGCGGCTTGGCAGGCTGGATCGCCAGCATGATCATGAAGGCGGACACCGGAATATTTGCGAATATCGGTTTGGGGATCATCGGCGCAGTGGTGCTGAACTTCATTCTTGGCCTGCTTGATATCTATGCAGCGGATGCTTGGTTGACCCAGCTTTTCGTCGGTTTGGCTGGCGCATGTCTGGTGATTTGGGCATGGCGCATGTTGCGCGGGCGCAGCTGACCCTTTTCAGACGCTTCAGAACAGGTTAGGGCTGCCGCATCTTTATGCGGTGGCTCTTTTTATGTCGGACCAGAAAAAACCCAAGAAACCATCCCGCCAGCAGGTCTATACTTTGCTGGTTGAAATCGGGCGCAAGGACGGTGACGGGCTGCCGGACAAGGCAACTGGTGCCGCGTTGATGTGCTTTGCCTCTGGCATAGACGAGGCCGAAGCCGTGCGCGAAACCGTGGCGATCCTAAAGCAGGCGGAAACGAACCCGCTGGATGTGACCGGATACGGCACCCTGGCCGAACGCGAGGCCGAAGGTCATGATATTGATGATGATGAACGTGCGTTGATGGCACGGGCGCTGGATGAAAATTCGGTCATCGTTGCGCATATCACGCCATTTTTCGACTGATCACGCCGCGCGGCGACTGGCGAGGGTGATCGCCTCGAAACGCTTCAACACAGTATGGGCAGGCTGATGATGTTCGGGCAGCAGGCTGCGGTCGACCCCGGCCAGAATGCTGCCGGCGATCTGATCGGGTTGGCGGCGCAGGCGACCGATATACAGGCTTTCTGCGGGCGTGCCTGCGGCGATCATTGTTTCGTGCGAGGGCAGTAAAAGCTGTGCGTAGGTGATGGTCGGCCCGCAGGTTTCTTGTATGGCAGCAAACCCGTTCACCAGATGGCGTGCGGGGATCAGCACCGCCTCTTTGCTGAAAAGGTATTCGACCTCGGGGCCGTCGATGACCAGCCGTTGATCCGGGGCAACAATGATATCTTGCTGCAGCCCGAAATAGGGTGCGCGCAACCGGATCGGGGCAAAGCTGCCGCAGGCAGGTACGGTTCTTGAGACGGTTTGCAACACGGGTACGACGCCCGAATCCTGCGTGGTGACAGTGTCGCCGCGTTTGAGGGCAGAGAGCGGTTTGAAACCCCATGGCGTGGCAAGCGGGGTCGATGGCAACAGTGTCGGCATGGGGCCGATGGGTTCAATCTGATCGGACAAACCCGCAAAAATAACGTCGGGCGAAATTGCCTGATCGGTGCGGCCCAACATCATATTGCGCAGATCATCGACCAAAATCGGTTTGGGGTTGGCAACGGGCACTGTCACCAACCGGTTGCTTTCCGGGTCTTCCATCGAAAGACGGCCCCATTTCGCTGTACTGTCCCATGAATAGGTGATGCGCATGACATCGTTGCGGCCGCTGTTCTTGTGCTGGATCGCGGCATGAACGATGTCTTCGCCCTGCACCTGAACCAAGGCGATACCGCCCCCCGGAATGGCCTGAAATGCCAAGCTGCGGAGCCAGGGGAAAGTGGACTTAAATCCCAGCAGAAGCTTTGGCTTGCTACCTGGTGCTTGCCGCGTTTCGAACATGAGGCTGCCACGGGTAAGCAGATCATCCTGCCCGGTGCCGCAGACGGGGGTACTGCGTTTGTCGCCTCCAAGACCCAAGGGCGAAAACCGGCGGTCGTCCTGATGTGCGAGCGCAATCCATGTCATCGGCCCGTCCACCATGTCAGAGAGCTAAACTGCGACGTCGCCACACGGTGACGTGAAGAGATCGCCCTTTGGGGATATTCTGACGCTGCCACCATGCTTGCCACCTTAAAGCGTAGATGAGGCATTTAGATCAGCGCGACCCACGAGGGATTAGCCCCGCGCGTGGTCAATTCTTGTTTTGATGGATGACCCGGTTTTCCAGTGTCATGCCAGCTGATACCCTGCCTCGGGTCATATTATTGTGGTCAAAGATAGCACGGAAATTGACTAACTGTTATCATTTTCGTTGTCGCCCCCCTTGGCACCGCGCATTTTTCGACACAAGTGTAGGTTAACCAAAGAAAAATTACTCTAAAGGACCCGAAAATGACGCATATTGACCCCGTTGATCTTACTGCAAAGCTGGTGAAATGCGCCTCTGTGACGCCGGCGGACGCGGGGGCCCAGGACATTCTGTATGATTTGCTAAGCGGTGCTGGGTTCGAATGCGCCTGGGCGGATCGCGGTGGTATTCGCAATCTGTTTGCCCGCTGGGGAAACAAGGGCAACACGCGTTGTTTCGGTTTCAACGGGCATACCGATGTGGTGCCAATTGGGAATGAAGCGGATTGGACCTACCCGCCCTTTGGCGCGGAAATCAAAGACGGGGTCATGTACGGGCGCGGCACCACGGATATGAAATCTGGCGTTGCGGCCTTTGCCGCCGCTGCGGTGGATTTTGTGCGCGACACCCCGCCAGATGGGTCCATCGTGCTGGCGATCACCGGTGACGAGGAAGCCGAAGGCATCGATGGCACGAGCGCTTTGCTGGACTATATGGCGCAGGCGGGCGAGCGGATGGATGTTTGTCTGGTCGGCGAACCCACATGCCCCAATAAGATGGGCGAAATGATCAAGATCGGCCGCCGTGGATCGCTGAACGCGCATTTCCGTATTATCGGCAAGCAGGGCCATTCCGCCTATCCACACCGCGCTAACAACCCGTTGCCAGCGATGATGCGATTGATGGATCAGCTTGCGTCGCACACCCTCGATGAAGGGACCGACCATTTCGACCCCTCCACGCTGGCGGTGGTCACGGTGGATACCGGAAACCCTGCAACCAATGTGATTCCTGCCGAATGCCGCGCGACGGTCAATATCCGGTTCAACGATACACATTCCGGTGCAAGCCTGACGGAATGGCTGGAAGAACAGGTTGCCGCCATCCGCGACGCATTTGGTGTGGTTGTCGAGCTGAAGGTAAAGATTTCCGGCGAAAGCTTTATCACCCCTCCGGGTGCATTGTCTGATCTGGTGTCTAAGGCGGTTGCTGCCGAAACAGGCGTGACGCCCGAACTGTCTACGACGGGCGGTACATCTGATGCGCGGTTTGTGAAAAACCACTGTCCGGTTGTTGAATTTGGCCTTGTCGGACAATCCATGCATGCGGTGGATGAAAACGTCGAGATCGCGCAGATTCACCAGCTCAAGGCGATCTACACACGCATCCTAAAGGACTATTTCGCATGAGCGTTGAGATCGCAGTCAGCGATGATCTGGCCAGTTGCCATCTGCTGCGCCGGATCGTGTTTATCGAAGAGCAGGGTGTTTCAGAAGCCGAGGAAATAGATGGTCATGATGCGGATGGCATTCACATTCTGGCGACGGAAAACGCAATTCCGATTGGGACGGCGCGCCTGCATATCAAGGGTGATGCTGCCAAAATTGGTCGCGTTTGCGTCTTGAAATCACATCGCGGTACGGGGCTGGGGGCAGCGCTGATCCGCGCCGCGATTGACGAGGCGCGTGAACACTCAACCGTGAAAACGGTCAAGCTGGGCGCGCAGGTCCATGCTTTGGGTTTCTATGAAAAACTGGGCTTTGTCGCGCAGGGTCCGGTCTTTGACGACGCGGGGATCGACCACCGCGAAATGGTGTTGTCGCTTTGAGAAAGGGGACGCTGGTTATCATGGTCAAGGAGCCGCGCCCCGGACGGGTGAAAACCCGGCTTGGGCGTGATCTGGGGATGACCGCCGCCGCGTGGTGGTTTCGCCATCAAACCCGCCGCCTGATCCGCAATATCCAAGACCCGCGCTGGAACGTCATGCTTGCTGTGACACCTGATCGCGCGGGCCTTTGCAGTCGCGTTTGGCCCGAGGGTATCGCGCGGGCACCGCAGGGGCAGGGCAATCTGGGGGACCGTATGGCGCGGATGTTGCGGGGGGCACCGGCGGGGCCTGTCTGTGTGATTGGCGCGGATATTCCCGGCATAAACCGCGCGGAAATTGCCAAGGCGTTTCAGGCGTTGGGCGGGCACGACGCTGTTTTCGGCCCTGCACCGGATGGCGGATATTGGCTGATCGGGCTGAAACGTGCCCGCGCTGTGCCACCCGGTTTATTCGATGGTGTGCGCTGGTCCTCGGAACATGCGCTGGCCGATACCATCGCGACACTGCCAGATCACCGCATCGCAAAAATCACGACCTTGCAGGACGTAGATACAATCGACGATTTGCCCATGACGAACCGGGGTGCGCGTGCTACCTGCTAAAGCATGAGCAAAATACCATCCAAGCCCGAGATCCTTGATTGGATCGCCGCCAATCCAACCCTGACTGCCAAGCGCGACATCGCCAAGGCCTTCGGGATCAAAGGTGCTGCGCGTATCGATCTTAAGCGGGTGCTGAAAGAGCTGGAAGCCGAAGGCCATCTGGAAAAGCGCAAGCGCAGCTATGGCGACCCTGATCGCCTGCCGCCGGTATCCGTTCTGCAGGTCACCGGCCCCGACAAGGATGGCGATCTGTTTGCCAAGCCGATGGAGTGGGCGGGCGAAGGGGTGGAGCCCGTTGTATTGGTCATTCCGCGCGCTTCGGACCCTGCATTGGGGGCGGGCGACCGCATTCTGGCGCGGCTGACCTTGGTCACGGGCGAGGATTATCATTACGAGGCGCGGTTGATCCGCCGGATCGGGTCGAACCCGCAAAAGGTGTTGGGTATCTTTCGTAAGACCACCGAAGGCGGGCGGATCGTTCCCATCGACAAAGGTGGCGACAAGGAATGGACCGTCGCGTCAGACGCGACCTATGGAGCCAAGGATGGCGAGTTGGTCGAGGCCGAGCAGGCTGGCCCCAAGGGTCGCATGGGCCTGCCACGTGCGCGGATTGTGGACCGTTTAGGAGACCCCTCGGCGCCCAAGGCCGTATCGTTGATCGCAATCCATCAGCACGGCATTCCTGATGCATTCCCGGATGATGTGATCGCCGAGGCAGACGCGGCCAAGCCTGTTGGTCTGAAAGGTCGCGAAGACCTGCGTGATATGCCGCTGATCACGATCGATCCGTCCGATGCACGGGACCATGACGATGCGTGCTATGCCCATGCGGATGAGGACCCCAAGAACGAGGGCGGCCATGTGGTTTGGGTCGCAATTGCGGATGTGGCGGCCTATGTCACACTGGGATCCGCACTGGACCGCGAGGCGCGCAAACGCGGCAATTCCACCTATTTCCCGGACCGGGTTGTGCCGATGCTGCCAGACCGCTTGTCGGGTGATCTGTGCTCCCTGCACGAGGGCGTGCCGCGGGCCTGTATCGCGGTGCGTATGGTGTTGGATGCCAAGGGTCAAAAGATCAACCACAGTTTTCATCGCGGGCTTATGCGATCCCCCGCGTCGCTGCATTATGAGGAAGTGCAACACGCAATTGAGGGTCGCCTGAATGACCGCACCGGCCCTTTGCTAGAGCCTGTTCTGAAGCCGATTTATGCCGCCTATGACGCGCTGAAAATGGCCAGAACGGAGCGCGAGCCGCTTGATCTGGACCTGCCCGAACGGCGGATCGAACTGGACCCCGACGGGACAGTTAAATCGGTGAATTTTAAAGAACGTCTGGATGCGCACCGTCTGATCGAAGAATTCATGGTGCTGGCGAATGTCGCCGCTGCCGAAACCTTGGTAGAAAAGAAAACACCGCTTTTGTTCCGCATTCACGAAGAACCAACGCAAGCCAAACTGGATGCGCTGCGGGAAACGGCGCAGGCGGCAGGGTATACGCTTGGCAAGGGTCAGGTTTTGCATACGCGACACCTGAACAAGCTGCTAAACGATGCTGCGGGATCGGACGATGCCGAGCTGATTAACCTTTCGACGTTGCGGTCGATGACCCAAGCCTATTACGGCCCCGCGCATATCGGGCACTTTGGTTTGGCGCTGCGGTCTTATGCGCATTTCACCTCGCCGATCCGGCGCTATTCCGATCTGATTGTTCACCGTGCGCTGATCACGGCGCATGGCTGGGGCAAGGATGGCCTGTCGCCCCAAGACATCGAAGAAATCGAACAAACCGGCGCGCATATCTCGGATACCGAGCGCCGTTCTATGACGGCGGAACGGGACACGACCGATCGCTATCTGGCGGCGTATCTGTCTGAACGTGTGGGCAATGAATTCTCGGGCCGGATCAGCGGTATCGCGCGGTTCGGGGCCTTTGTGAAGCTGGATGAAACCGGTGCGGATGGATTGCTGCCGATGCGATCCTTGGGCCGCGAATATTTCCATTTCGATCCCGAGGCAAATACCTTGATGGGGTCTGACACAGGGATTTTGATCGGTATCGGCCAACGTGTGACCGTGCGCCTGGCAGAGGCTGTCCCTGTCACGGGCGGTATCGCGCTGGAACTGTTGACGCTTGAGGGCAAGGCGCTGCCGCAAGGCGGGCGCGGCGGACGAAGCCCGGCTGGTCGAACGAACCCCAAACGCAAAGGGGTCAAGGCCAAACGCAAGGCTGACAAGGTTAAACGCAAGGTGAAACGGACGCGGCGGTAGTCTGCGCATCATCTTTGCAGGGCTTTCTGGGATCTTGGTTTGTCGTTACGCTCGTGCGGAGAAGTAGCGTAGGGAACTGATAATGAATGCTCGGGTTTTGGTGCTGGCCGCGTTGTTTGCTTTGGGTTCGGGGGTGGCACCTGCTGCGGCCCAAACTGCGCCGGATCATAGCGTGGTCGGAAGTGATGCGGGTCTTCAACAGTGGTTAGATAATTTTCGCGTACGTGCGTTGGATGCAGGGATTAGTCCCTCTGTCTTTGATGCGGCAATCAAGGGCGTTCACTATGATGAAAACGTCATTCGCAGGGATCGCAACCAGTCCGAATTTACCAAAACCATTTGGGACTATTTAAAAACTGCAGCCTCTGATCTCAGGATTGCAAATGGTAAAGCGGCGCTTGGCCGTCAGCGCGCGGCCCTGTCTGAGATAGAAGAACAATACGGTGTCGATAAGGAAATTATTGTCGCTATTTGGGGGCTGGAAAGCGCCTATGGGACGTTTCGTGGCGGGGATAGTGTGATCGGATCGCTGGCGTCTTTGGCCTATGACGGGCGGCGGCAGGCGTTCTTTGAAGCGGAGCTTTTGGAAGCGTTGAGGATTTTGCAGGCGGGCGATACCGTTCCTGCCAATATGACGGGAAGCTGGGCCGGGGCGATGGGGCATACGCAGTTTATGCCATCGTCCTTTCAACGCTACGCAGTTGATTTCACCAAAGACGGGAGGCGTGACATCTGGGGCGATGACCCCCGCGACGCGCTGGCGTCAACAGCGGCCTATCTCAAACACTTTGGTTGGACGTATGAGCAGCCTTGGGGTGTCGAGGTGACGCTGCCCGACGGGTTCGATTATTTGCTGGCAGACCGCAAGGTGCTGAAAACACCCGCCGAATGGACAGCGATTGGTGTCACAAATACCAGTGGCGGTACCGTGCGCGATCATGGCCCTGCGTCCATTTTGCTGCCCGGCGGTGCGGAGGGGGCGGCCTTTATGATCTTTTCGAACTTTGCGGTGATCGAGCGGTATAATACTGCGGATGCCTATGTGATCGGTGTCGGCCATCTAAGCGACAGAATCGCCGGAGGTGCACCGATTGCGCATAGCTGGCCGCTGCAAGATCGGGCGCTGACCTATGATGAACGGATTGAGTTGCAAACGCAGCTGACCGCTCTTGGGTTTGATACGGTGAAGATCGACGCAAAGATTGGCCCGTTGACGATCAATGCCGTGCGCAATTTTCAGACAGCGCAGGGATTGCTGCCGGACGGTTATGCGTCGCTACGGCTGTTGGATCGGGTTCGAGCGGTACGGTAGAAAAGAAAAACCCAAAACCCCTGCGGGTTTTGGGCATGCCTTCGGCGAGGGTTTTAGTCCATTTGGAAGAGCTTAGGCCGGGGACATTCCACGCAGGCGTTCCGATCTGCGGCGCAGCAGTTCAACCACCGTCAGCAAGCAGATCGAGATGGCCACCAGAATCGTGGCGACCGCCAGGATGGTCGGGCTGATCTGTTCACGCAGGCCCGTGAACATTTGCCACGGCAGAGTTTTTTGACCAGCCGAGCCGACGAAGAGGACCACGACGACTTCGTCGAATGAGGTGATGAAGGCAAAGAGACCGCCCGAGATCACACCCGGCAGGATCAGTGGCATTTGCACGCGGAAGAATGTTGTGACCGGGTTTGCGCCCATGTTTGCCGCCGCTCGGGTAAGTGAGCGGTCAAAGCCCACGAGGGTCGCTGTGACGGTAATGATCACGAACGGGATGCCAAGTGCGGCGTGGGCGAGAACCACGCCCAGATAGGTGCCTTGCAGGCCAACGCGGCTGTAGAAGAAGTACATGCCTGCCGCAGAAATGATCAACGGTACAATCATTGGCGAAATCAGGATTGCCATGATGGCACGGCGGAAGGGGACGTGCTGCTGGCTAAGCCCGATTGCAGCGAGCGTACCGAAGGAGACAGAGAGGAATGTCGCTGCCGGTGCGATCTTGATCGAATTCAAAACGGCACCTTGCCAGTCGGAGCTGTTAAAGAAATCGCGGTAGTGTTTGAGCGAGTAACCAGCCGGATCAAAGCTGAGCATCTCGGGGGTAAAGGTGAAGAAATTTTCGGCGTTGAAGCTAAGCGGCATCACCACCAGAATTGGCGTGATGAGGAAGATAAAAATTGCCCCGCAGATCACCCGAAATGCAAAATGCCACAGAACCTGACCGGGGGTCAGATAGGGTGCCACTCTGGCGCGGTAACGTCCCTCGTAGAGCCAAAAGCTGAACCAGCTAAAGAACCATCCAAAGGCTGCGCCGATGATCAGGCCGGGAATGCCGGCTGCGAAATATCCCACGATCGCAACGATGACCGTGGTGGCCCAGCGGCCCAGCTTTTCGTTTTTGACGATCTGGGTGAGCAGAAACGCCAATGCGCCAGCGATAATGGCACCGACGATGACGCCCATGAAACCGCTGCCGTTGGCAGTGCCAACGAAGAGGCCTGCAATGGCCCCTGCGGCTGCCACCACGGGCACATAGAATGAAACGGGTTTGCGAGAGATTGGTGTGAGTGCGACCATGTCCTTAGCCCCCCAGTTTCACGTTATCGATGCCGACGATTTTGTCATAGGCATAGTAGAGGCCCAGAACGACCGCGAGCAGGATGGCACCCAACGCCGCCGCCAGACCCCAGTTCAGAGAGCTGGAAATGTGATAGGCAATGCGGTTGGAGATGAATGTACCGGTTCTGCCGCCAACGATCTCGGGTGTGATGTAATAGCCGATCGACAGGATAAACACGAGGATCGACCCGGCCCCGATACCCGGCACAGATTGCGGGAAGTAGACCCGCCAGAAGGCTGTCCAATTGGTCGCCCCCAGCGATTTCGCGGCACGCAAGTAGCTGGGCGGTACGGTTTTCATCACCGAATACAAAGGCAAGATCATGAAGGGCAGCAAGATATGCGTCATCGCGATAATCGTGCCTGTCTGGTTGTTGATCAGCGCCAGCCGGCTATCATCGGCGACAACACCCAGCCAGACCAGCGTGTCATTGATGACCCCTTGTTGTTGCAGCATGACCTTCCAAGCGGAGGTGCGCACGAGGAGCGATGTCCAGAACGGCAACAGAACAAGGATCATCAGCAGGTTCGCGGTGCGTGCGGGCAGGTTGGCCAAGATCCAGCCGATAGGGTAGCCCAACAAAATGCAGCTAAGTGTAATGCAGACCGACATGAACAGGGTGCGCTTGAACAGGGTCCAGTAGATGCGTTCGTCTTCTGGGCGCAGGGCCGGGCCATCGGGGGTCTTTTGCATGTCCACGGCATTCAGGAAGTACCCGTTGGTGAACTTTGGGCTGTAGGTCGCAATGGTTTGCCAGATCGGCAGTTCCACCCAGTCTTTGTCGATATCAGCAAAGGCGTCCATGTAATCGACTGTGGCAAAGCTTGGCGCGGCTGCGGCGGCTTCGGCCAGTTCGGTGGCACCGGGGCCAGCATAGGTGGCCACTTGTTCGGCGGTGGGGCCGGTTAGATCATCATAGAAGGCGGAATAGATCAGCGGCCATGGGTCTTCTTTGTACAGGTTATCTTCGTCCTCATTCTGGACGAAATCGGCAAAGATCGAATAGTAGTCAGCTGTTTGTGGTAGGATATCGGCAATACCGTCACGCATTTCAAAAGGTGGCTGCGCGTCGCCTGATGCTTTCTTCCAGTCGTTCATGGCGGCAAGCCACGCGTCAGACCCCAGAACATCGTTCCAGTTTTCACCCTTTTTCCAAAAGGCGTTCAGGTCTTCGAACTGGTCTTGGTAAACCTCACCGATGTCATCAACGCCGCGGCCTGATTTGCGGAACAAGGACGACGCACCGGTCAGTTCATAGTTAAGACGGGACCCCAGACGGGTGTGCAATTTGCGTTCCTGGGCGACATAGATGTCTTGGTACAGCGATTTATACACGGTCTGATCGGGTAGCTCGCCGCCTTCACTGTCCCAGTTTTTCAACTCGGTTGTTGTGCGGGGCAGGGTATCTTGGACGATCTGGTTTTCCACCGACCGAAACAGCATATCCGCGATTGGTGCAATGAACGTGACCAACACAAAGATCAGCAAAGGCGCGATGAGCAAAAGCGCGCTGATTTTTTGGCGGCGTAATGCGCGGTTCAGGCTGCGCTTGAGCGGTGTGCCATCGGCGGCAAGCATTGGGCCGGTGTATTCATCTTCGGCGCGTTCCGCCGCAAGGGCAGAATTTGGTGCTGTGGTCGCGTTGTTTGCATCGCTCATATCGGCCCCATGGGGTTGGATCGTCGTGAAAATCGGAAAAAGGTATAAACGTTTTGGGGGTGGAGAGGGCCAAGCTGGCCCCCTCCCGTTTGGTTTTTAGAGGCTTATTGCGCCAACCATGCCTGGAACTTCGCGTCGATATCGTCGCGGTAGTCTGCCCAGAACTCGTAGTTATAGAGGAACGTGTTTTGAGCATTCGCTGGATCGGTTGGCATGTGTGGTGCCATGTCGATGCCCATGTCTGCGTGCTGACCCACCAAAGGAGCGGAGGACAAACGGGCAGGACCGTAGCTGATGTATTTGGACTGATCGGCCAAGCGCTGTGTGTCTGTCGCGAATTTCACAAAGTCCATGACGCGGGCCAGACGGTCATCTGGCAGGCCTGCTGGAATGATCCAACCGTCAAGGTCAAACACCTGAGCGTCCCAAAGCATTGCAACGGGTTGCTTTTGCTCTTCGATCACGCTGAACAGACGGCCGTTGTAGGTGGAACCCATAACGATTTCGCCATCGGCCAACAGCTGAGGCGTGTCAGCGCCAGCGGACCACCAGATCACGTCGTCTTTGATGGTGTCCAGTTTGGCCAGTGCCTTTTCCTGACCTTCTGGTGTGGCCAGAACGTCATATACGTCGGCCTTGTCAACGCCGTCACAAAGCAGAGCCCATTCCATGTTGTTGATTGGACGCTTTTCCAAGGCACGCTTGCCTGGGTATGCGTCGGTATCAAATACGTCACAGATTTTCGTGGGAGGCGTGTCGCCTACCATGTCTGTGCGGTAGCCGAATGTGGTCGAGTAAACGATTTGTGGGATAAAGCAGTCGCTGACCAGCAGATCGCCAAAGTCGTCGGATGCGGATGTGCCATCGGGTGCTGCGGCCAGCACTTCGTCGGCATCGATTTCCATGGCAAGGCCTTCGTCACACAGACGAATGGCATCTGCCGCTACGACGTCGACCAGATCCCATGTTACGTTGCCAGCTTCGTTCATGGCGCGCAGTTTGGCCACGGCTTCAGCCGAGCTTTCGTCCCAAACGGCTGTCACGTCGGGGTGCATTTCCAGATAGGGCTGAACATATGCTTTATCTTGGCTGGCTTGGTATGCGCCACCCCAGGAAACAAGTGTCATCTCTTTGGCCATGTTGCCGTGTGCATCGGCAAAGGCCAATGTACCAGCGCCAACAATCGCAGAAGAAGCGAGTAGCGTTGTTGTAAATTTCATTAGATAGTCTCCCAACTATTGCCCGTTTAGTTCTTGAGGATGTGATAACGGGCTTAACCACAGCCTCTTGGTGTGCGACCCTAAATAAGGGCCGCAGTCCGTCTCTTGACCTTAAGCGTCAAGCGCACGGCAATCCTCTGCCAGCCAACCGATTTCGATTTGTTGGCCCGGCTTCAAGCGCACCTGATCGGGTGCGTTGCGGGTTTTGATAATAAAGTTGTCGGTGCCTGCGACGCGCAGCCGGGTGCGAAAAATGTCGCCCATATAGACGAATTCAAGCACTTCGGCTTTCAGTGTGTGCGCGCCATCTGGCATGCGATCTTTGTTAAATTCAACGCGTTCCGGGCGGATCGATACGCGGGTGCGTTCGCCGGCTTGGGTCACGTTGATCGGTTTGGCCTCAATCAGGCCGCCACCGTCCAGCTGCACCAGACAGGTGCCGCCTTTAATCTCTTTTACCACGCCTTCCAGCGTGTTGTTTTCGCCGATGAACTGCGCGACGAAGCTGTTTTCGGGCTCTTCATACAGCAAATCTGGCGGGGCCAGTTGCTGGATGCGACCGTTCTCAAACACGGCAACCCGGTCTGACATTGTCAGCGCTTCGGTTTGGTCATGGGTCACGTAAACCACGGTGATGCCCAATTCGTGGGCAAGATGCGTGATTTCAAACTGCAAGGTTTCGCGCAGTTGTTTGTCCAAGGCACCAAGCGGTTCATCCATCAAGACGAGTTCGGGTTCAAACACCAAGGCGCGGGCCAAGGCCACACGTTGCTGTTGACCACCAGAAAGCTGGGCAGGGCGGCGACCGCCAAAGTCACCCATCTGCACACGGTCCAGCGCGATCTTTACCTTTTCTTCGCGGTCGGACTTGCCCATTTTGCGAACTTCGAGCGGGAAGGAGAGGTTTTCGGCAACCGTCATATGCGGGAACAACGCATAGTTTTGAAACACCATGCCAATGCCGCGCTTGTGTGGCGGGATGTTGTTGATCGATTTCCCATCAAGGCGAATATCGCCGTGGGTGGCTGTTTCAAACCCGGCCAGCATCATCAAGCAAGTCGTCTTGCCCGACCCCGATGGCCCTAGCATTGTCAGAAATTCGCCCTTTGGCATGGATAGGTTCAGGTCTTTGACGACAAGATTTTCACCGTCATAGCTTTTCTGCACGCGTTCGAATTCGACAAACGCATTTGTTGCTGAAGTATCTGCCAAAAGCTGGCTCCCCGTTTATTTTGACGTTCATGCGCCCTTGTTGGCAGAAAGTTAAAACCGTCCGGGTTGTGGTTTGCAACCAATTATCACGGGTTTGATGGAAAACCGTACAATTACAGGACAAATTCCTGCAAATTTGGCAAATTCAGTTGATATGACTGCGGATTAGGCATGTTCGGTTTCGTTATTTCATTGCTGCTGTCGAAAAGCTGGACCAAGCTGTTTTTTGATATGTTGTTTAAGGATACCCATAATGCCCGCCATCGACCTTCCATTTTCACCAATAGAATATAGCCGTCGTCTTGAGCTGGTGCGCAGCGAGATGGCGGTGCGAAACTTGGACGCCTTGTTTGTGACGGACCCCAGCAATCAGGCGTGGCTGACTGGGTATGACGGATGGTCATTTTATGTGCATCAGGGCGTCATCGTCTTGCCAGACGCCGATCCGATTTGGTGGGGCCGTAACCAAGACACCAATGGCGCGTTGCGAACGGTGTGGATGGATGCCGATTCTGTGCGGGGCTACGCAGACGGTTTTGTGCAATCTACCGAACGACACCCGATGCAGGATCTTGCGGTTCATCTGGCCGCCGCCGGGGTAGAGGCGGGGCGCATCGGCGTCGAAATGGACAACTACTATTATTCTGCCAAGGCGCATGCATCGCTGTGCGAAAGCTTGCCAAAGGCGCAAGTGGTTGATGCGACTGCTTTGGTGAACTGGAAACGGGGGATTAAATCCGAACCGGAATTGGCATTCATGCGCAAAGCGGCGTTGATTTCGGAAAAGATCGTTGATGGGTTGATCGAACGGGTTGAACCGGGCGTGCCCAAAAACGAAATCGTCGCCGAGATTTACCGCGATGCAATTCGAGGTGTTGACGGGGCATGGGGCGACTACCCGGCGATTGTCCCGCTTTTGCCGTCTGGTTCTGACGCAGCCGCGCCGCATTTGACATGGGATGGCAGACCCTTTGCGACGGGCGAGGCGACATTCTTTGAGATTTCAGGGTGCTATCGCCGATATCATGCACCGTTTTGCCGGACGCTTTTCCTTGGCACACCGCCTGATTTCCTGAAACGGGCAGAGGCGGCATTGATCGAAGGGTTGGAAGCCGGGTTGGACAAAGCCCGCGCCGGCAACCGTGCCTGCGATGTTGCAAATGCATTGGCGGCGCCGCTGGAGAAGGCAGGGATCGAACGGGGCGCGCGCTGCGGCTATCCCATCGGCCTGAGCTATCCACCGGATTGGGGCGAACGCACGATATCGCTGCGCGCCGAGGATGAAACCGTGCTTGAGCCGAACATGACCTTCCATTTTATGCCCGGTCTTTGGATGAAGGATTGGGGGATCGAGATCACCGAAAGCATCCGCATTCGCGAGGATGGTGCTGCCGAGACGTTCTGCAACAGACCCCGGCAGATGTTCGTCAAATGACGCTGCAAGCCACCGTTGATCTGCTGGACCGGCTGATCGCGTATCCGACTGTTTCAACCGATAGCAATCTTGAACTGATCATCGACCTGTCCGGCAGGCTGCAATCGCTGGGCGCGCGAACACATATCTTTGGCGATGAAACCGGGTCAAAGGCGACGTTATTCGGATCATTGGGGCCGGATGTGCCGGGCGGCGTGTTGCTGTCGGGGCATTCCGATGTGGTGCCGGTGACCGATCAGGATTGGTCTAGCGATCCGTTCCAGATGCGTCAGGCCGACGGGCTGCTTTACGGCCGTGGCACCTGCGACATGAAGGGATTCATCGCGGCAACTGTGGTGATGGCGGAACACTATGCCACGCTGCCGCTGAAACGCCCCGTGCATTTCGCGTTTACCTATGACGAGGAAACCGGATGTCTGGGCGCGCAGGCATTGATACCCGAGCTGAACCGCCTTGGCATCAAGCCCGACATCGCCATCATTGGCGAGCCGACCGAGATGCGCGTGATTGAGGGGCATAAAGGCTGCTGTGAATATACCACGCGGTTTGAGGGGCTTGAGGGGCACGGGTCCTCCCCCGATCTGGGTGTGAATGCTGCCGAGTATGCGGTGCGCTATGTCACCCGGCTCATGGCGCTGCGCGAGGATTTGCGCGCGCGGGTCCCCGAGGGCAGCCGATTTGATCCACCCTATACCACGATCAACATTGGCGGAATTCGTGGCGGGCATGCGCATAATGTGATCGTCGGCAAGGCCGAGGTCGATTGGGAGTTCCGCCCGGTGCAGACGCGCGATTTGCGTTTCGTCAAAGAAACGATGGAAGCGTTTATCGAACAGGATTTGCTGCCGCAAATGCGGGCGGTGTACCCTCAGGCCGATATCTCGACCGAGACATTGGGCGAGGTCGTGGGCCTTGAGCCGATGAGCGAAAACGCCGCGCGTGACCTTGTGGCGGGGCTGGTCGGCGCGAACGGCGCTGATGTTGTCCCATTTGGGACCGAAGCAGGTCTGTTTCAGCAAATGGGCATGGATGTGGTCGTTTGCGGGCCGGGCTCAATCGCGCAGGCGCATAAGCCCGATGAATTCGTCAGCATTGATCAGCTCGAAAGCTGTCTTGGTATGTTGGAACGTCTTGGTCAGAAGTTGGTGTAGGGGCGCAAGGACATCCCGCGCCCCGAATGCCGTTTAACCCAAAGGCGAGTCAGCGTCGTGGATGTGGTCTTCGGCTGCATGAAAAAGATTTTCATCCTTGAGCGCGGTATAGGTTTCATCCAGCGCTTTCGTGGCGCGGGTCATGAAGGTGCCGATTTCCTCGGGTGTGATGACCAGCGGTGGGGAAATGATCATCCGGTCGCCCACGTGACGCATGACCAGATTATTGGCAAAGCAGCGTTCGCGGCACATATAGCCGACAGTGCCTGCAGCCCCTGCGAATTTCGACCGCGTTTCCTTGCGTGGGCTCAGGGGCAGGGATGCCATCATGCCCGATACATTAACGCCGCCCACAAGCGGATGCTCGGCCAGTTTGTCCAACCCTTCCTGTAGGGCGGGTGCAGCCACGTTATTCACGTGATCTAGGATTTTTTCATCTTGCATGATACGCAGGTTTTCCAGCGCGACGGCGGAACAAACCGGATGACCGGAATAAGTGTAGCCGTGGTTGAATTCGCCCGAACCGATCACTTCGGCGATTTCATCACATACAATCGACCCGCCGATGGGCTGATAGCCAGAGCTGAGGCCTTTGGCGATTGTCATGATATGCGGTTTGATCCCCATGGTTTGCGAGCCGAACCAATTGCCTGTGCGACCGAACCCGCAGATCACCTCGTCAGCGATGATCAGAACATCGTATTTATCGCAAATGCGTTGGATTTCCGGCCAGTAGGTGCTGGGGGGCACGATAACCCCGCCAGCCCCTTGGACGGGTTCACCGATAAAGGCCGCGACATTGTCTGCACCCAGTTCAAGAATTTTCGCCTCAAGTTCCTGTGCGCGGGCAAGGCCGAATGCCTCGGGTGTTTGATCGCCGCCTTCGGCCCACCAATCGGGTTGATTGATGTGGTGGATGCCCGGGATCGGCATGCCGCCTTGTTCGTGCATATAGGTCATGCCGCCCAGCGACCCTGACCCCATCGACGACCCGTGATAGGCGTTCTTGCGGCTGATGATGTGCGATTTCTCGGGTTTGTCCTTCATCGCCCAATAGGTGCGCACCATACGGATGTTGGTATCGTTTGCCTCGGACCCGGAGCCGGCAAAGAACACGTGGTTCAGATCACCGGGGGCGAGCTTTGCGATTTCTGTGGCCAAGGCGATTGCCGGTACATGGGATGTCATGAAGAACGTGTTGTAATAGTTCAGCTCAAGCATCTGGCGCGCGGCGACGTCGGCCATTTCCTGACGGCCATAGCCAATGTTCACACACCAAAGCCCCGCCATCCCATCGAGGATTTCATTCCCTTCGCTGTCGGTCAGGAATACGCCTTTGGCCTTGGTGATGATCCGCGCGCCTTTTTCGGCCAATTCATCATTTGTGGTAAACGGGTGCATGTGATGCGCGGCGTCCAGCGCCTGCAATTCGGCAGTGGGCAAGTGGTTGGTGATGTAGGACATGTATATGCACCTCAGGAATGTAGGAGAACGGTTAAGCGCAGAATATGATCAAATTATGCGGAGTCAATCGAATCGGATTAAAACTGCGTTGTATTAGACTGACGCCTGGATTTGGCGGATGCCTTGGCTGACATCTTCGGCCATCGCCTGGGCTGCCGCGTCAGGGTCTTTCACACGAAAAGCGTCCAATAAGTCCGCGTGTTTGTCGGGCAAATTAGATGTGCCAAAGCGCCCGCATACCACCCGCAGCGATGGGCCAAAACGCAGCCACAACCGGTCAACGGTTTCGGCCATGATCGGCGCATCTGCACTGTGATAAATCTTGCAATGGAACAGATAGTTTTGCGTCAGGTAGTCGCCAATATCACCCCGCAAAATGGCATCGTTCAGCGCATCATCAATCTGTTTGAGGGCCGTCAAAGCGTCTTTGGTCATGCGGGTTGCGGCACGGCGGGCAAGCTCGGCCTCTAGCGCTTTTCGCATAAAACCAAGTTCCTCGACGCCTTCTGGCGACAGGACTGGCACTGAAACACGGCGGTTTCCCTGATGCACCAATGCACCTTCGGCAATCAGGCGGCGCAATGCTTCGCGGACGGGTGTCATGCCTGCGCCCAGCGCCGTGATCAGCCCTTGAATTGTCACCGGTTGCCCGGGGGCCAGATCGCCAAAAAGAATCTGGCTCCGCAGTTGTTGATAGACGTGCTGATGGGCCGGAATTCTGGTGCCTGTCGTTTGAATAGACGCCGGGGGTGTTTGTATGTCGGAGCGGATCATTCAGTGTGCCCAAAAACTGTTCAGCTTGTGTTGCTTGCGCTATCGGCGCCTGCGTGAAATCATAAATTATCTTGTCGTAAGACGCAAAACTTGATCAAATTGACCAAAGGTCTGGATCAACCAAGCCTATCTAACGGGAGCAAAGAATGAAATATCGTATTCTGGGTGGCGTTGCGGCCACTGCAATGATCGCCACAAGCGCGCTGGGCGAGGAAGTCCGAGTCTACAACTGGTCCGATTACATCGACGAATCCCTGCTTGAAAAGTTCGAAGCCGAAACGGGCATTGATCTGATCTATGACGTCTTTGACAGCAACGAGGTGCTTGAAACCAAAATGCTCGCTGGCGGTTCTGGTTATGATGTCGTCGTGCCGTCCGGTACATTCTTGCAGCGCCAAATCTCGGCCGGTGCGTTCCAAAAGCTGGATAAATCCAAGCTGACGAACATCGGTAACATGTGGGACGTCATTGACGACCGCGTGTCGAAATATGACCCCGGCAACGAATATGCGATTAACTATATGTGGGGCACCACCGGTCTGGGCGTGAACATCAACAAGGTCAAAGAAGTCCTGGGCGAAGATGCACCAGTAGATTCGCTGGCATTGGTGCTTGATCCGTCGAACATGGAAAAGCTAGCCGAATGCGGCGTTCATTTTCTGGATGCGCCGGCGGAAATGATCCCTGCAGCGCTGCAGTATATTGGTGAAGACCCCGATGCGCAGGACCCTGAAACGATCGCCAAAGCTGAGCCCGTGCTGGCGGCAATCGCGCCGTTTATCCAAAAATTTCACAGCTCTGAATATATTAACGCATTGGCCAACGGCGATATCTGCGTGGCCTTTGGGTGGTCTGGCGATATTTTGCAGGCGCGTGATCGCGCAGCAGAGGCAGAAAATGGCGTTGAGATTGAATACTACGCACCGAAAGAGGGTGCTTTGATGTGGTTTGACAACATGGCGATCCCCGTGGATGCGCCGAACCCTGACGCCGCGCATAAATTCCTGAACTTCATCATGGATGCGCAGAACATGGCCACCGCGTCCAACTATGTTTATTACGCGAACGGCAACAAGGCGAGCCAGGAGTTTCTGGTTGAGGACGTGATCGGGGATACCGCGATTTACCCAGACGCGGCGACACTGGAAAACCTCTATACAACGTCGCCTTATGCGCCCAAGGTTCAACGTGTTGTAACGCGTCTTTGGACCAAGGTTAAATCCGGTACCTAAGCTGGTTCTGGCGGGGCGGGGCCATTCGGCCTTGCCCCTTTTTTTGACCCCGCCCGGCAAAAGGGCAGTGCAAAGGAATACCCCTAAGTGAGCCAGAAAGTATTCGCCCCTTGGGATGACCCGAACGAAAAGCCGCTGATCCGGTTTGAGAACGTTACCAAGAAGTTCGGTGATTTCACCGCGATCGATGACCTGACACTGAACATCTACGAGAGAGAATTTTTTGCGCTGCTGGGGCCGTCGGGCTGCGGCAAGACGACGATGATGCGTATGCTGGCGGGATTCGAAAACCCGACCTCGGGCAAGATGGAATTGTCGGGCAAGAATATTGCCGGTATTCCGCCCAACAAACGCGCTGTGAACATGATGTTTCAGTCCTATGCATTGTTCCCGCATCTCAGCGTTTGGGAGAATATCGCCTTTGGTCTCAAGCGCGGCAATATGGACAAACGAGACATTGCGGCACGTGTCGAAGAGATGCTCAAGCTGACGCGCCTGACCAAGTTTGCAGGTCGAAAGCCACATCAGATTTCAGGCGGCCAGCGTCAGCGGGTTGCCCTTGCGCGGTCCTTGGCAAAGGCACCTAAACTGTTGCTGTTGGATGAACCGCTTGGCGCTTTGGACAAGAAGCTGCGGCAGGATACCCAATTTGAACTGATGGATATCCAAGAGAGCACCGGGACGACATTTGTCATCGTGACCCACGACCAAGAAGAGGCGATGACCGTCGCAAGCCGGGTTGCCGTGATGGACGAAGGGCGCATTATTCAGGTCGCAACGCCCGATGGTATCTACGAGGCCCCTAATTCAGTGTATGTCGCTGATTTTATCGGGGACGTGAACATTATCGAAGGTACGGTCAAGCCAGCGGGTGATGGCATGTATTCGCTTGCTTGGGCCGAGAATGAGCCGCCGTTTTTAGCGAGCTCTGATCTGCCGTTCAGCGATGGGCAGAAAGCGCATCTTGCCATCCGGCCAGAGAAGATCGCGATCACGACCGAAAAGCCCGAAGAGGCAAAGAACGCCGTGCAGGGCAGCGTGTTGGATATTGCGTATCTGGGCAACCTCAGCACCTATCATGTTCAACTGGCGGGCGGGCAAATCATCAAGGCACAGACGGCGAATACCCGCCGTCTTTCCCGGCGTAGCATCACCTGGGAGGACAAAGTCTGGATCTCGTGGAACGCGACCGCTGGCGTGTTGCTTGAGCAATGAGTATGCGGCGATTTTTCCTGATCGCGGTCCCGTACGGCTGGCTTTTGGCGCTGTTTCTGGTCCCGTTCTTTATCGTGTTCAAGATATCGCTGTCTGATTTGGCGCTATCTATCCCACCCTATACGCCGACGATGAAAGACGGCTTTGGCCAGATGATCAAAGCCTTTGATTTTGAGAACTTCGTTTTTCTGACGACAGATGATCTGTATTGGAAAGCTTATCTTAGCAGTCTGAAGATCGCATTGATATCGACGGCTCTGGCGCTGCTGGTTGGGTATCCGATGGCCTATGGCATGGCGCGTGCACCCGAGGAATGGCGGCCCACGTTGATGATGTTGGTGATCCTGCCGTTCTGGACCAGCTTTCTGATCCGCGTCTATGCGTGGGTCGGCATCCTAAGCAACGAGGGTTTTCTAAACCAGTTTTTGCTGTGGACGGGTCTGATTTCCACCCCGCTGACTATTATGAACACAACGACAGCAGTCTATATCGGGATTGTTTATACGTATCTGCCGTTCATGATCCTGCCGATTTATGCCGCACTTGATCGGCTGGATGAATCACTGATCGAAGCGGCCGAAGATTTGGGATGTTCGCGTATCAAAGCATTCTGGCTGGTGACAATTCCGCTGTCTCGTAACGGCATCATAGCAGGCTGTTTTCTGGTCTTTATCCCGGCGCTTGGCGAATTTGTCATTCCATCGCTTTTGGGCGGTTCGGGTACATTGATGATCGGCAAAGTGCTGTTCGAGGAGTTCTTTAACAACCGTGATTGGCCGGTGGCCAGCGCCGTTGCAGTAATCTTGTTGCTGATCTTGATCGTGCCGATCATTCTGTTCCAGCGCAACCAACAGCGCCAAGCGGAGGCCGAAACATGAGGCGCACAAGCTGGTTCAATGTCACATCGCTGACCCTTGGGTTCGCGTTTTTGTACCTGCCGATGGTGTTGTTGGTGATCTACAGCTTCAACAGTTCGAAACTGGTGACCGTCTGGGCAGGGTTTTCGACCAAGTGGTACGGCGAACTGGTCCAGAACGAGGCATTTTTGGATGCTGCGCTGGTCACGCTTGAGGTCGCTGTGGCATCATCCACTTTGGCGACGATACTGGGTACAATGGCTGCTTATGTGTTGGTGCGCGGCGGACGTTTCTTGGGCCGCACGTTATTCTCGGGCATGATCTATGCGCCGCTCGTGATGCCCGAAGTGATCACTGGCCTGTCGCTTTTGCTGCTGTTTATCGGCATTGGATTAGACCGCGGCGTGCTGACGATCGTTCTGGCGCATACAACATTTTCAATGTGTTACGTGTCGGTTGTGGTCTCATCGCGGCTGGTGTCATTTGATCGCTCGCTTGAGGAAGCCGCACTTGATCTGGGGTGTTCGGCGTTTGATGCGTTTCGTCTCGTTACCCTGCCCATTATTGCGCCAGCTGTGATTTCGGGTTGGTTGCTTGCTTTCACCTTGTCGCTGGATGATTTGGTCATTGCGTCGTTCACCACGGGCCCGTCTTCAACCACCCTTCCGATCAAGATTTGGAGCGCGGTACGTTTGGGCGTGTCGCCAGAGATTAACGCATTGTCGACGATTATGATTGGTATCGTTACAGTGGGGGTGATTAGTGCGTCGTTGATTTCCAAGCGGAATGCGGTCAAGGCACAACAGGATATGCAGGCAGCGGAACGTGGGGCGACGTGAAGCGTATTTTCGATGATTTTGCTTATAGCGACGTGCCACGCGCTTTTTGCTGGTGGGATGAAACCTGCGAGGATGTAGGCCGCCCTGCTTTGGACCGCGATGAAACCTGCGATGTCGCGATCATTGGTGGCGGGTTCACAGGGCTTTCAGCGGCCCTGCATCTGGCGCAGGCCGGTGTAAAGGTCACCGTGCTGGAAAACCGCTATGTCGGTTGGGGTGCCTCGGGACGCAATGGCGGGTTTTGCTGTCTCGGTGGCGGGCGGCTTAGCGATCAGGCCCTTGATCGCAAGTTCGGCCGCGATAGCCGGATTGCTTTTCGGCAGGCTGAACTGGCCGCGGTCAAGATGGTTGATACCCTAACAACAGAGCATGATATCGAGATTGATCGTCATTCCGAGGGCGAGACCGAACTGGCCCATAGGCCAAAAGATATGGCTGATTTGCGCGCGCGCGTTCCGGAAATCAAAGAAAACTACGGTCTTGATGCGACGCTGATCGAAAAGCGGGAGCTTGCGGCTCATGGGCTGCGTGGGGATTTCCATGGCGCGTTGACAATTCCGGCCGGCTTTGCCTTGAACCCGCGAAAATACGTGACGGGGCTGGCAGGTGCCGCCGAGAAGGCTGGCGCGGTCATTTTCCACAACACAGCAGCGGAAAACATCGTCAAGACATCGCGCGGTTATCAGGTCCAGACCAAAATTGGATCTCTTAAGGCCAAGCAACTGCTGGTCGCGACGAATGGGTATTCTTCGGAAGGTATGCCAAATTGGCTGGCGGGCCGATACATGCCCGCGCAATCAAGCGTGATCGTGACGCGCCCGCTTACCGAAGCAGAAATCGAGGCGGCGGGCTGGTTTAGCAATCAGATGGTCTATGACAGCCGATACCTTTTGCATTATTTTAGGTTGATGCCTGATCGCCGGATGCTTTTCGGAATGCGCGGCGGATTGATGACGGGCCCCGCTGCCGAAGCGCGTGCGACTGCGCAGGTCCGGCGTGATTTCGAACAGTTTTTTCCAGCTTGGAGACATGTTGAAACCCCCTATAGCTGGTCGGGCATGGTCTGTCTGTCCCGGGACCACATGCCATTCGTAGGAGGGCTGCCGGGCAATAAAGGCATATTCGCGAGCCTTTGTTATCATGGAAATGGTGTTGCAATGGGAACATATTGCGGCGCGTTGGCGGCCAATGCGATTTTGGGGGAAACGGATACAATGCCTTTCCCGGCTGCGGTTCGAACACCCTTATCCCGGTTTGAGTTGGGCAGGTTCCGGCGGGCGTTGTTGCCGTTTGCCTATCTGTGGTATGGGCTCGCAGATCGATAGCGCATCTTCCCAAACGCGCTTCTTATCAACTTTTATCAATAGAATTTGAGGGGCCGAACCGATGAAGATTGCAATGATTGGCACGGGCTATGTCGGTTTGGTGTCCGGTGTCTGTTTTTCTGATTTCGGCCATGATGTTGTTTGCGTCGATAAAGACCCGAACAAAATTGCCCAGCTTGAACAAGGGATTGTCCCAATCTACGAGCCCGGTCTGGACGACCTGATGGCTAAAAACGTCAGCGCGGGCCGTCTATCGTTTTCCACCGATTTACAAGCCGCGGTTGACGGTGCTGATGCTATTTTCATCGCGGTTGGCACACCGACACGCCGGGGGGATGGGCATGCTGATCTGACATATGTCATGGCTGCCGCGATCGAAATTGCGGACGCCCTGACCGGATATGCCGTCATCGTGACCAAATCGACAGTCCCCGTCGGCACAAACCGGCAAGTTCAAAAGGTTATTACCGAGGCAAACCCCGAAGCCGACTTTGATATCGCGTCGAACCCCGAGTTTCTGCGCGAAGGTGCCGCGATTGATGACTTTATGCGTCCAGACCGTGTTGTTGTTGGCGTTGAGAGTGCCCGCGCCATTGAGGTGATGGGCGCGATATACCGCCCCCTATCGCTGCGTGAATTTTCGATTATGTACACTGGTTTGGAAAGCGCCGAGATGATAAAATATGCGGCGAACGCGTTTCTTGCGATGAAGATCACCTTCATCAACGAGATCGCGTCGCTGTGCGAGCGTACAGGCGCAGATGTGAAAATGGTGTCCAAGGGAATGGGCCTTGATAACCGGATTGGGTCCAAGTTTCTGCATGCCGGCCCTGGCTATGGCGGGAGCTGTTTCCCAAAGGATACGCAGGCACTTGCACGCATGGGGCAAGATCATGCGGTCCCGATGCAGTTAACAGAAACTGTGATTAAGGTGAACGATGAGGTGAAGCGCAGAATGGTCGATAAAGTGGTCGATATCTGCGGCGGATCGGTCAACGGTAAAACCATTGCTGTTCTAGGCGTTACTTTTAAACCCAACACTGACGATATGCGCGATGCACCCAGCCTTACCATCGTGCCGCAATTGGTCGGAAACGGTGCAAAGGTGCGTGTGGTGGATCCCCAAGGCAAGCACGAAGGAGAGGCATTATTGCCCGGTGTGTCGTGGCTTGACGATGTGTATCAGGCCGCACAAGACGCGGATGCGCTGGTGATTTTGACCGAGTGGAACGAATTCAGGGCACTGGACTTAAAGCGGATGGCCGAGCGTATGTCGACGCCTGTCATGGCTGACCTGCGCAATATTTATAGCCCCAAAGACGCGGAGAATGCAGGTTTTAGCGCCTATGTTTCGATTGGCCGCGCGGGGTATGGCGTTTAATCGGCCTCTCGTAATGCTGTGACATCTGCTGTTGTAATCTTACTTCCCCCGGCAAGGATCAGATGTGTGGCACCTTCTTCAATCCTCGCTTCCGTGATGCGTGAATAGGTTGTGGCTTCTGTCTCATTGACTAATTCCCCGGCCTTAAAGCTTTCAACCTTAAAGCTGTAAGTTCCGGCTGGAAAAGGGGTGCCGTTTGAGGAAACGCCGGCCCATTGCACAGGCTCGTCAGAGACGGGGATAAGGCTCCGCAGCACTTCCGTGCCCTGCGCGTTGTAGGCAACCAGCTCAGCGCGATCTGCCCCGGCTGTTGCAGTCGGCAGAACAGTGATGGGGGAGCCGCTGAACTCGGCAGGGGCCGTTGTTCGTGCCTCCATCCCGATCCAGCTTGCGATTTGGCTGATGCCGCCGCCGCTCAGTTGGGCCGATAAGGCGGTGAGCAGATCATTGGACTTTACCTGCTGTTCAACCATAGAAAATTGCGCCAGCTGCGCAGAGTATTCCGAGGAATCAATAGGCTCAAGCGGATCTTGATAGCGTGCCTGCGTGGTCAGCATCTGCAGAAATGTTTCGAAATCAGACGATATTACGCTTTTGGATTGTACGGCAGCTGTCGCGGTTTGTGTTGTTGAGGCGGCTGAACTTGTTGCAGTGACTGTCATGTAAACTTCTTCCTATATACGAATATCAAGGCCCGTGTCGCCCAGCGGCGTAGGGGCGTTTTCAGCAATTGCGTCAGCGGCGGGTAGTTCAGGTTGATCCTCCATAAGCGAATTTTCATTGGCTATTATATCGGATTGCTGTGGCGTACCGTCGCCTTCGTGGCTGAAAGAGAACCCAGGATCGGCATAACCGAGCAGCTTTAGTTCTTGGTCAAGTTGGTCAATGTTGCGTCGTAACATATCGAGAGTTTCAGGTCGTTCGGCTTGCACATTTACAATAAGACCCGCTTCCGCTTGGCTAATGGACAGCCTGACACGCCCAAGTTCTTCGGGGCTCAGCGCCACATCCACGGTCTTGCTGCCGCTTGTGTGGATTACCTCGGCCAATTGGGGCGGGATGTGTTGCGGGATTGCAGCTTTGACGGCGAACTGTGTCGGTGTCTGTGACACGCTACGGGACTGCTCCGTCAGAGGTGTCTGTATCAGTTCAGCCTCTGTGTCAGCATCAGACGCGCCAAGCCCGAGGCGAAGGTTATCTGCTGTGTCGCTGGATTGATGAAGTTGCGCGGCTGATGTCGCCATATTCGCGGCGCGCGCCTGAGGTATCAAAGTGGTTCGAGTTTTAGCAGCCTCGGAGGTTTTGGTCTCTGGCCTATCCTTACTTGGCAAGTCGCTCCGTACTTCGCGGCCGGCTTTGGTTGTCGCTATTCCAAGTTGGGGGGGTGACGATGGTTGACCGTTCGAAGCTGTCACAAAACTATAGTTCGCACTGGGCTTTGTCGCTGCAAGGCCAGTCTGCGAGGGTTGTGTGGTATCCGGTTTGGCTACAACTTTATCTTGATTTTTTGACTCATTGGATGTGCTTTTCAGATCTCTTCGAGGGTTAAGCGCACCCTTTGTGCTTAGCTCATTGTGAGGCGTTGCGGGTTCAGTTTTTGAAGGCTTGGGTTCACCTAGCGCATTTGGTACGGCTACCAGTTTTTGCGTCTCTGCAGGATCAAACACCCGGGAAATTTGGCCTGACCCCTTGCCATCCAGATGCCTAGGCTCTGTTGATGACCCTACCTGAACCGGGTTCAGTTGAGCACTATTTGAAGCTGTTGTTCGTTCCCCAGAGTTCTGGCGTGGCAATTCAGATGCATGTTTTTTTGAATCAGTTGCGTGATACAATACCTCGCCATTTTCGGCGGATTTGGCTGCGAAAATAACCTCAGAGTTCTTAGTTGTTGGAACAGCCTGTTGAGATAAAACTTTTTGAAGAACGAGGTTATTAGGCTGATCTTCCGCCGGTTGTGGGGGCACCTGAGCAGGTGTCGAAAGCATTTGCGCCGGGTTCGCCTTTGGCGCGGCCTGCGCCGTCCTTGTTTCGCCAGAACGGCCGTGCGTATCCGTCCCAACCGGTATAATCCTAGGATTTTCTCCAGCTTTAGGCCAAAGCGAAGCCTCTGCCGCGCTTTGAAGAGTGGTGCCTCTGCCGTCTGTTGGTTCACCTGTCGCGCGCCGATGACCGCGTTCAATAGGGGCTTTGTCACCCATCGCGAGTTCTTCGTTTTCATTTTCGCCCGCTAGCTGTTCGTCACGCTGGGCAGCATCTGTTTCGACGCGGGATTCACCTCGCATTTCAGGATGTGTTTCCTCAGCGTCAGTGCCAGTGATATTAGGGTGTCTACCAGCGATGTCACCACTTTCGCGGGTCTCCTCCGCTTGCGTGAGTTCGGTGAATATTGCGGAAAACTGTGTGTATTTCGTACCTGCCGCTGGCGGCGAGTTCTGATAACCGCTGTCTACCGCGGTCGATTGGCGATCTGCTTTTGCCCCATTTCCGTTCACTGAACTGAGCGCATCTGACAACTGCATCTAACTACTCCAAAAGGGTATTCCGGTTCGCGACGAATATGACGAGAGATAGTTACCGGTTGTTTACCGGTTTCTGAGCATGATCAGCAAAGTAGGTGCAATTTAAGGAATAATGACATGGATATCCCGGCGATACGGGGCGTCTCGGGTCAGGTGAATGGTCCGCAGAAGCGTCTTTATGAAACTGCGCAAGAACTCGAAGCCACGTTTCTGGCTGAAATGTTGAAGTCTGCGGGGTTTGGTGAAGCCCGAGACAGTTTCGGAGGGGGAGCAGGAGAAGAGCAATTTGGATCATTTCTGTTGCAACAACAGGCGATGCAGATTGTTAAGGCCGGCGGTATTGGCCTTACGGAAACCCTATTTCAAGCATTGAGAGACAAAACCGATGACCCAACAAATTGATACATTAATTGAGTCACTAGATGATGTTCTAGAGGCCGAGCGGTCCGCGTTAATCACGGGAAAGCTAGAGCTCCTCACTAATATGGCAGATAAAAAAGAGGAGCTGATTGAGGCGTTGAACAGTGCAAAATTCGACGACGACACATCGCTTAAGCTGCTGGATATAAAGGTAAAACGCAACCAAGAGCTTCTAAATAATGCGCTTGATGGAATTCGTAAGGTCACGCGCCGGATGGCGGCGTTTCGCCGGGTACAGGCATCTCTCGAGACCTACGATAAGAATGGCGACAAGTGCATTGTAGAGGTCGCGCCCAAATCTTCGGTCGAGCGCCGCGCCTGATTTTGAATCAAATGCGGGTCATTGGGTCCGGCAAAATTAGGGAGCTGTTAAGCGAAACAAGAACATGGTGCAGGTGCATCCGAGGTCGGGTGGCGCACCATTTTGTAGTTGAATGTGTGCACAGGTCAGAATGGCATTTTGGTCCAGCCCCAGGGGGGAGGGCCGCAAACGGACGCAAAGCGTCATTGACTAAAGGAACATGTTCATGTCGAGCATTAACACAAACAACGGCGCAATGGTTGCGCTTCAAACTCTTCGTTCCATCAACCGGGACCTGACTGCGACACAAAGCGCAATTTCCACAGGTAAGGACATCAATACTGCAAAAGATAACTCTGCGATCTGGGCGATTTCCAAGGTCATGGAGTCTGATGTCGCCGGCTTTGAAGCGGTTCAGGATTCTCTCGCGGTGGGCGAATCCACGGTAGCGGTTGCCTCTGCTGGTGCAGAACAAATCGTTGAAACGCTCAAAGAAATGAAGGCGCTCTCCGTCGCTGGACAATCTGAAACTGCTGATTTCGCAAAAATCGATGCGGACATGCAGGAAAAGATTGCCCAGATTACTGCGATCACAGAAGGATCTCAGTTCAACGGCGTAAACCTTCTTAAAGCTGATATTGACGGAAATGCCAGTACCAGTTTGACAGTGGTTTCATCGCTGGACCGCGTTGGTTCAGGTGCACCTACAGTAACCACGATTGATGTCGCCACAGCCGACTTTACCACCAATCTGGATGCCTCAACCATCACACCGATCACTGATTCCGTCACTGCGGCAACTGCGTTTTCCGACATTGAAAGTTTCTTGATCGTTGCAATTGACGGTGCAGCAGCCCTTGGTGCGTCTGCTCAACGGATCTCCGACCAAGGAGAATTCATGAGCAAGCTAAGCGATGCTGTGACATCCGGTATCGGCTCTCTGGTAGACGCTGATATGGAAGCGGCGTCCGCGAAGCTTCAAGCGCTGCAAACTCAGCAGCAGCTGGGTGTGCAATCGCTCTCCATTGCAAACCAGGCACCGCAGACAATCCTGTCGCTCTTCCGGTAAGCGAACAGTCCCGGGCGCGCATGATTGCGCCCGGGACATTCGCAGCGGAACTTCATAATACAGGAAAGGCTTCCCAGTGAATGCAACGAATTTAGCTCAGCGGGCTTATGCGCCGACCACGGCACCAACAAAGTCCAACAGAAGCATGGAATATGATGTGATCGCAAAGATCACTTACCGGCTTAAGAAAGCTATTGAAGCGGATGAATTAAGCCCATTGCTTAGTGCTCTTCACGAAAACAGGAAGCTTTGGCGCATGTTGGCTGTTAATGTCGCTGATTCGGAAAATTTGCTTCCCGATGATCTGCGCGCCCGCATCTTCTATCTTTCAGAATTCACAAACCAACATACGACCAAGGTCATCAGAAAAACCGCGTCCGCTGTGCCATTGCTCGAGGTAAACACCGCAATTTTACGCGGCCTTAGATCGGAAGGACCAGCATCATGACGGGTCTTGTTCTTAAGCTCAGCCCTAAAGAGCGCATTCTCATAAATGGCGCAGTCATCGAGAATGGTGACCGCCGTAGTCGATTGGCGATTATGACCCCAGACGCTAATATTCTGCGCCTTCGCGATGCGATCCACCCCGAAGATGCCAAAACACCAGTCAGACGGGTATGTTACGCGCTGCAACTGGTTCTTTCGGGGGATAGCGAACCAGATGAGGTATATCTGTCGCTCCTTCGCCAGATTGAAGAACTGAGCCAAGTATTCACGGACGCTGACAGCCGGGCTGTATTGACCGAAGCCAGCACAGCAATCATCGCAACGCAGCATTATCGTGCAATGAAAGCTCTGAAATCTTTGTTCCCGCGTGAGGACCGCTTGTTGGCGGTGGGGTCGAGGTAATGTTCCAACCAATCATACCATTTTCAGGTTTGACGGGTTGGCGTTTCCTCCAGAATACATACGATCGCCAATTCGAGACATTTTCCAAATCTGCTGAGTTGCAGCGGGATACGGAGTATTTTCAAGATAAAATATCGAGTATCGAAACGGCGGAAGATCTTGTAAAGGACCGGCGGCTGCTCAGCGTTGCACTTGGCGCTTACGGTCTGCGGGATGATATAGACAACCGGTATTTCATTCAGAAGATTCTTGAGGAAGGAACGTCGAATGACGATTCCCTTGCAAACAGGTTCGCGGACCCGAAATACGCTGAATTTTCAAAAGCTTTTGGTTTTGGGCCGGGAGAGGTCTTGCGAACATCCGCACCTGATTTTTCATCAAACATGATTGAACTATATCAGGCGAATAGTTTTGAGGTTGCTGCTGGCGAACAAGACAGCACAATGAGGGTTGCCTTGTATACTCAGCGTGAGATGAGCGAACTGGCTGCGTCTGATGGGTCAATCGATACGAAATGGTACACCATTATGGGTGACCCACCTTTGCGGAGCGTCTTTGAAAATGCTCTCAATTTACCTGAGGCATTTGGCCAGATCGATATTGATCAGCAACTTGCAGTGTTCAAGGACAGGGCCAAAAAGCAGTTTGGTACGGATGATATTTCTGTGTTCTCAGATCCCGCTCAGCTTGAGGATTTGATCACAACATACATTGTCCGTGAACAGTTGAGCAATTTCAACTCCAGCCTGTCATCTGGATCAATCGCCTTGACCTTGTTGCAAAGTTAGGTCGCAGTTTTGACGGCGCTGCTTTGCTTGGCTGCAGCTTTCGTCCGGCGCAAAAGAAGTTCCAGCTGATTGAAGCTTTGCGAAATCTCACCACTATCATGGCTTCCTAAGAACTCCTCGAGCGCGGGCCATAGGGCGATTGCCAAGTCAATATCCGGATCCGAACCTGGAGAGTATAACCCAGCCTGAATCATGATTGAGTTGTGCTCATAAGTTGATGTAATTCTGCGTACTTCTTGGATGGTCTTGTTTTGGGCTTCGGTGGCTGCGTCGGGGAGACATCGCGAAACTGACCGCAAGAGATCAATGGCAGGGAACCTTCCACGCTCAGCTATTTCCCGCTCCAACACGACGTGCCCATCCAATACACCCCGAAGAATGTCAGCGATGGGCTCTTCCATATCCGAACCTGCCACAAGAACGCTAAAGATCGCGGTGATATCCCCTCGACCCAATTGCCCAGGCCCCGCCCGTTCACATAACTGCATTATAAGATGAGCGGTTGATGGCGGATGACCCCGTAAAACCGGGGCCTCGCCACCTGCCACGGCAACTTCACGATGTGCCTCGGCAAAGCGCGTAATGGAATCAGCCAAGAATAGAACGGATTTTCCTTGATCCCGAAAATATTCGGCGACAGCCATCGCAGTCCATGCACATCGGCGGCGCAAAAGCGGTGATTGATCTGAAGTTGCCGCGACAACAACGGCGCGTTTCAACCCATACTCGCCCAGAACATTATCGACAAAATGTCTCAGTTCTCTTCCACGTTCTCCTATCATCGCGATAACCACCACATCGGATTTCATCTCGGTTGCGAGTGTTCCGAGTAAGGTGGATTTACCCACGCCTGACCCGGCAAAAAGCCCTATGCGCTGACCTTGCGCGATTGGTAAAAGGGTGTTGGTGATTGCAAGTCCGGTTCCCAGCCGGTCGCCAAGCGGTTTTCGCGTCGCGGCCTTTGGCGGATGCGCGCGAAGCTGCTGAACTTCGCTGCCGGGACTTAATGGTTTGCCATCCAAAGGATTGCCATTGGCATCAATTATTCTTCCGATCCAATGGTTTGAAGGGAATATTTGCCCAGGATTCCCCAGCGCAATCCGATCGTTTAGGGCAATGCCATCTAGTGTGTCATCGGGAAGAATGATCACAGTTTCACCAACGAGTTGAACGATCTCGCCCGACAGCATACCGCCATTGCCTAGGTAAATTTTTGTCCAGTCACCAATTCTGGCGCTACCGCCCAGCCCCGAGGCATGCACGACGCCAGCTTCGACACGCGTTACACGGCCGATCGGCGTGGCCGCTTTGATATTTCGAATTTGATGGATAACGGCCTGAATGTCTTTGGCTTCAATCATACAATTCTCTTCCCTGTGCAAACTGTTTCTAAAGGAATCAGGGTTAAGCCTTGGTTGAAATCCAACGAAGGAGAATCCTTTGATGT
Organism: Sulfitobacter marinus; assembly: GCF_900116285.1. Taxonomy (GTDB): domain Bacteria; phylum Pseudomonadota; class Alphaproteobacteria; order Rhodobacterales; family Rhodobacteraceae; genus Sulfitobacter; species Sulfitobacter marinus. Next base: position 319,794 of record NZ_FPAJ01000003.1, read on the forward strand.
TTGAGCAGTTAGAAGTGTTCAGTATGTCTTCTGCGATGGCGGTACACGCAGGCCAGCGCCAAGCAATTATTTCGCAGAATGTGGCGAATGCGGATACGCCAAATTATGTCGCAAAAGATATCCCGGATTTTCATTCGACTTATCGCAGTGATCCGATGTCAATTTTGCCGCGCGCGACCAGGGCCGGTCATTTGCATGGGTCATTGGCCGGATCACGGGATATTGAAAGCTTTGAATCCAAGGCAGAAGCCGAACCGAATGGTAATGCCGTTTCGCTCGAAACCGAAATACTGAAATCTGTAGAGGCAAAGCGCCAACATGATCGTGCTTTGGCCATCTATAAGTCCGCCCTTAGCGTTTTACGCACTGCGATCAGCAAGTAGGGGATAATAAATGAGCGATTTTTCTAAATCCCTTGAGGTATCGTCTAGCGGCCTGCGCGCCCAGGCAACTCGGCTGCGCCACCTGTCAGAAAATATCTCAAATGCTGACACGCCTGGATATCGCAGAAAGCTGGTTTCGTTTGAAACGGCATTTGGGGATGGCAACACCACATCGACAGTCCAAACCGGGCCGGTGCGCTTGGATCAAAGTGTCTTGGAAACTGTCTATGACCCCTCGCATCCGCTTGCCAATGATTTGGGTGAGTATGACGGCTCAAACGTTAACCTTCTTATCGAACTCACTGACGCTAAAGAAGCGCAGCGTAGTTACGAGGCGAACCTGAAGATGTTCGAACAGACGCGCAAGATGTCAGCAGGTCTGATGGACCTCTTGCGCCGTTAACCTAAAACCAAAGGAGATCCAGAATGGATATCAAAGCAATTTCCGCTGCTCAAAAATACTCCGCAGCCAAGCCGGCTGTCTTGGCTGATGAAAACAGTTCTTCACTCTTGCAAGATACGGCCTCTGATTTCGCTCAAGTTCTTGCCAATAGCGAAACCGCGGCCAAAGAATCTATGATTGGTGATGCTGATCCGCACGCGCTGGTCCAAGCGTTGGCGCAGACCGAATTGGTCGTCGAGACCGCCGTCGCTGTGCGGAATAAAGTGGTCGAGGCCTATCAGGAAATTTTAAGGATGCCTGTGTAATGCTGACCGAAGTCGTTTTCTACGACACAATGCGACAAGGCTTATGGGTTGCCTTAACAATATCGGTCCCAATTCTAACCGTTGCGTTGGTTACCGGTGTTGCAATCGGCTTGGTCCAAGCCCTGACATCGATTCAGGAAATGACACTTACTTTCGTCCCAAAACTTGCCGCGATTGGCGCGGTTTTCTGGATATCGATGAGCTTCATGACAGAAGCGCTCGTCTCGTTCTTTCACGACCGCATCGTTCCGCTGATCATTGGAGGCTAAATGGACAACGCAAGCTATACGATCCTGACCCGCCAAACTGGTCTTGCCAGAGAGTTGCAGGTTGTCGCGAATAACATTGCGAATTTGGCTACCACCGGGTTTCGGTCTGAAGGTGTCATTTTTTCTGAATATATTCAAGGTGTTAATAATGGAAATTCCCTGTCTATGGGTATGGGGAATGTACACAATACCAGCTTCACGCAAGGCGTTCTGACGCAAACGGGCGGCAGTCTCGATTTCGGGATCGAAGGCAACGGATATTTCTTGATCGAGACGCCACGTGGCGAGCGGTTAACCCGCGCGGGCTCGTTCTCATCAAATGCCCAAGGCGAGCTGGTTACCCATGACGGCTATCGCGTGTTGGATGCTGGTGGTGCCCCAATATTTGTTCCGGCTGATGCGGGCCCGCTGTCAGCTTCTTCTGACGGCACGTTAAGTGTTAACGGTGCGCCGATTGCCCAGCTGGGCATTGTACGTCCAAATGCGCCGCTTGATTTGGTGCGCGAAGACGGGGTGATGTTTCGCGCCGATGCAGGTTTTGAACAGGCGCAGGATGCACGTGTTGCCCATGGTTTTACCGAAGGGTCAAACGTCAATTCCGTGGGTCAGCTTGCGCGGATGATTGAGGTCCAGCGCGCCTATGAAATGGGCCAGAGCTTTCTTGAAAGCGAAGATGAACGAATGCGCACCGCGTTGAAATCACTGTCTCAGTAACTTGAAGTAAAGATATCGGAGTAGCCAAATGCGAGCCCTAAAAATTGCCGCAACCGGAATGAGCGCGCAGCAAATGCGCGTTGAAACAATTTCGAACAACCTCGCGAACATGAGCACCACCGGCTATAATGCCCGCCGCGCCGAGTTTTCAGACCTGCACTATCAACAGCTTGCACGTGCTGGGTCGATTAACGCTTCGGATGGAACGGTATTGCCGACGGGTGTTCAGCTTGGCCTGGGAGTTCGTCCGGCCGCGGTTTCAATGCAGCTGGGTCAGGGCGCGTTGTCCCAGACGGGCGGAGATCTTGACGTCGCAATTGAAGGGAAAGGCTATTTCGAGGTGACCCTCCCTTCTGGGCAGGTCGCGTTTACCCGTGACGGTGGTCTTAAACGGACCGGAGAGGGATTGATCGTTACCTCCGACGGGTTCCCGGTTTCACCTGAAATTGTCATACCCGAGGACGCCCGCAGCATTTCAATCAATTCAGGCGGCGAAGTTTTCGCTTACTTCGACGGGAACACTGCCGGCCAATTATTGGGGCAGTTTACCATGTCAGGTTTCAGCAATGCAAAAGGCTTGGAGGCTTTGGGAGGCAACCTGTTCATCGAGACCGAAGCGTCCGGACCGGCGCTTGCATCTACACCCGGGCAGAATGGGTTGGGGACGTTGCGGCAGGGATACCTCGAGGATAGTTCCGTCGATGCTGTTCGTGAGATCACCGAGCTGATCGAAGCGCAGCGTGGCTATGAAATGAATGCGAAAGTCATTTCGGCAGCAGATCAAATGATGGGTGCGACGACCCAAATCCGATGATTAAGTATCTGTATTTTATATCGCCCTTTGTTATCGCGTCTTCATGTTTGGCTGACATGGTTGTGCCCACCCGCACCATCAGGGCAGACGCGATTATTCGTGAAAACGATGTGGCATTGCACAGAGGTCAAAACGCGGATGTGTTTGATCGCCTGAGCTATGTGATCGGGAAGGAGGCGCGTGTTGCTCTCTATGCTGGGCGGCCCATTCGGTTCGACGAAATTGGGCCGCCGGCGATCATTAACCGAAATCAGATTGTGGGTGCCTTTTTTACGGGCAATGGACTGCGCATTGCGACCGAGGTGCGCGCATTAGAGCGGGGCGGCGTAGGTGATTATATCAGGGTCATGAACCTTGCCTCGCGCGCCACGATTTTTGGGCAGGTTTTACCGGACGGGTCAGTTCAGATTGCAAATTGAGAAGTGCGTATGAAAAAGATCAGTATGATTATCGGTATTTTTGTCAGCGCGGCCGGCTGTGCGCGAATTGATCATATAGGCCGCGCACCAAGCTTTAGTGAGGCGTTGCAGGGGGCCGAACATAGCGCGATGGTGTACGATTCTCTCCCCATGCGCCTTAAGCCAGTGCGTATGGTGGATGAATCCTCGCTTTGGTCAGGCGGACGGAATTCGCTGCTTGGAGATCGGCGGGCAATGCAGCGCGGTGATATCATGACCGTTGTGGTCGAGATCGACGAGAATGCAGAGATTTCTAATCAGAGTGATCGCTCCCGTTCCGGTTCTGAAACTCTTTCGGTGCCAAGCCTTCTAGGCATTCCGCAGCGTTTGGATGAAAAACTGCCCGCCGGGGCGACGTCTGCCGATTTGGTAAACCTGAGTTCCAATAGCAGTTCCTCTGGTGATGGGTCGGTCAAACGGAACGAAAAGCTTACGTTGAGGGTGGCCGCAACAGTTGTGGACGTTTTGCCAAACGGTGTGCTGTCGATCGAGGGGACTCAGGAACTGCGGGTGAACTTTGAGTTACGAGAGCTTTTGGTAACTGGCTTTGTACGGCCCGAAGATATCTCGCGCCAAAACGAGATAACTTATGACAAAATTGCGTCCGCGCGTGTGTCTTATGGCGGCCGCGGCCAGATCAGCGATATGCAGCAGCCTCGAATAGGTCAACAAATTCTTGAGGCCGTTCTTCCATTCTAGAGAAAGCCGTTATGAAAAAGCTTTTACCCATAATCGTGTTCATTTTATTTGCTGCTATTGGTGTTGGTGCGGGAAAATTCTTGCAGCCGGCACCCGAGGTGGAGGTCGTCGAGGCACCAACTGAGGAAGGCGAAACAGATGAGCCCCTGCCCACCCGATCTCCGGATCAACCACCGAGAGATCCCGACGAAGTTATTGAGTATGTTAAGCTTAACAACCAATTTGTTGTCCCAATCGTTATAGATGAACGTGTGGCGTCGCTGATCGTGATGTCGCTCAGCATTGAAACAACCGATTTGAAGAAAGACGACGTCCTGCGAAAAGAGCCAAAGTTGCGTGATTCCTTTTTGCAGGTGCTGTTCACCCATGCAAATTTGGGGGGATTCAATGGTGAGTTCACAAGGGTCGATAAGCTGAACAGCTTGCGGCGTTTGCTTGTTGAAGTTGCACAGCGTGATGTAGGAAAAGAGGCTGTTTACGACGTCTTAATACTAGAGATCGCACGTCAAGATTATTGATTTCCAGGGACCACCTGCGTGCGAAGCCGAGCGTTCTCGTGGTTATGTCCAATGGTAGAGCCAGCAACGATACAATCTTGCGATATTTTGAACCGTTTTGCGCTTCAGCTGCTATGCGTTTGGGTGGAATTTTCAATCGCCTGAATGAGAGCCTTCTCTCGCAGCATATTCTTGTGCTTAAGGCGCATTTTTCGGCTGAGCTCGCGGGCAACCGAGAGTTTTCCGAACGCTTCCCTGACCAGTCTGAGGTTCTGGTCCTTAACAGCGAGAACTTGAGCAAGTTCGACATTTAGTTCGGTTTTTTTTCGGCCTACCCACGCGTTCCATGCCACATCCGCGCCGATAGATCGCATTTCAAAGCGCGCATTACCAATTTCACAGCTTTCCAGATATCGGCTGTTTAACTCTGCGATCTCGGTTCGCAATCTGGCTTCTTGTAAGGTTAACTCACGAAACTCTTTTTGCTTCTTCTCGTATTGAACCTCAAAGATTCTCTCGATGTCTAGAAGTTTCTTGTTCAGCTTCATACGCGGCCCCTTGCTTGTCGGCGCATCGCTTCGGCAAAGCGGATCGCGGCGGCCACTGCGGGGAAATGGTCGGGTGTTATGATGTCGCCGATATCTGTTGTCGCGTAGAGCGCCCGTGCCGTGGGTGGATCACTGTGGAGCGGAACATTTGCGTCGGTCGCAGCTAAGCGTATTGCTTTGGCTATCTCGTCGACCCCTTTCGCAACACATACCGGTGCCTCACCCGGCAGTCTGCTCCAGGTCAACGCGATCGCATAGTGAGTGGGGTTGACGATAACAACGTCTGCGGTTGGAATATCGGCCATCATTTGGCTTTGTGAAATCAGCATGGCCCTCTGGCGGCGCTCTTGCTTGAGATGTGGATCGCCTTCCGAGCTTTTCTGCTCGTCTTGGATTTCTTTGCGCGACATCCTGTTTTTTCTTAGATGTTCGAAATGCTGCCAAATCGCATCTACCGCCCCAATACCTGCTGATACCAAGACGGCGATTAACAGAAAATCCAGACTGAGTTTGACCATAAGCGCGATGGCGGTTTGGTGGTCGGTTCGCAAGACCGCAATAATTTCTGCCATGCGGAACGTAAAGAACGCGGCCAAGCAGGTTGAATATATACAAAGTTTTAGAAAACTCTTGCCGAACTCAAATAACCCGTTTCGCCCGAACTTGTTCTTTGCATTTGAGATGATGGAAATCCGAGACAGCTTTGGCACCAGCTTTGACGGTGCAAATACCAGTGCCTTTTGGGCAAATATTGCGGTGACAACAAAAACGGCTGGCAATCCAAAGATGGGCAGCATCGCTAGAAAAATGATCGCCAACAAACCGCCTGATATGCTGAATGCAGACCCTTCAAAAAATATCTGTATCAGGTCCGGCGCTTGTTTTTGTAAAGAGACCAATGCCGTAGCCAAGTGATCTACCGAGTTTTGGCCGATAAAACTGATCGATATGAATAACCCTGCGTAAGCGGCCGCGGTAAAGAGGTCCGTTGATTTAGGGACGTCGCCCTTCCTTCGAGCCTCGGCAAGCTTTTCCGCTGTGGCGTCAAATGACTTTTCTTGATCATCATCCTGATCACTCATGGTCGTACACGGAACGGGTTAAGGATAAACATGTTCAGTGCTTCCAACCACGTTTGCAGCAAGACGGGCGTCGCAATGCACAAGATAAACAAGCCGCCCGCGGTGATAAGCGGGGCCCCGACAAAAGCGACCATCAGTTGGGGCATCGCCTTATTTATCACACCAAGGGCCAGATTATATAGCAGCGACAGCACCACAAACGGAGCTGCAAGCGTAAAGGCGAGGGAAAACGCCAAACTGATCTGGTGCACGCCCCACATCGATAGATCCGCTGCGTTAGGGAAAACCCCAAGCGGCAACATTTGATAAGAGAAAATCATCAATTGGGCTGCTTTGACATGAAGGCCGGTCGTGACGGCCAATGCGAAAGCGGCAAAAACCAAGATATAGCCCATCGCTGGAACCGGTTCTGACGCCGCGCCGCCCAAAATCTGTGACAGAGATGTTGATTGGGCGGCAATGGACCCCGCCGTTTGAAGGGCAAGGATAAACATCCGCAGACCGATCCCTAGCATAAGGCCGTTGGTGGTTTCGGCTAACGCTTGACCAACATAAGTCCCGATATTGTTCGGGCTGGGTGTGACCGACACTGCGGGCGCGACGATTAAGGTGAACGCAATTGCGACAATTATCTTGACCCGCGTCGGTATAATCGACTCTCCAAATGCAGGCATCACTGAAACAACGGCACCTACTCTTAGAAAAACGATGAAAATATGCCAGAAACTGTCACCTAAAAGCGCTTGCAAGGGCTCCAGTGCAGAAATCATGCTTTAACAACGCCAACCAATGCAGGACGTGCTTCGGGGCCGATCTCTTCAAAGGAAAGAACAGGGTTTGATATTCCGCGGGATTGCATGACGGTTTTCAAAAACCTTCGTCTTTTTGTATTGGTCACAACTGCGGCGAAAATACCGTTATGGTTGGCCTCGGATAGGCATTCCGCAACGCCATCAGCAAGGTTGTTGAACACATCTGGGGGCAGAGCAATGTCCAGACTTCGGTCGGATCCAATCTGATATTCTTCAAACCGCTGTTCCCATTCGGGGTCGAGCTGGACGAGCGGCAATGTCCCATCCGGGCGCCGCAGTTCTGCAACAAGCTGAAAGCCTAGCTTTTGACGGACATGTTCACAGATCGCCTGAATTTGCGAGTTACTGGCCCGCGCCTCGGCAATCGACTCCAATACCAACGGCAGATTGCGGATGGATACTTGTTCGTCCAGCAACAGGCGCAAGACATTATGCAAAACATCGATGGGCACCTTGTCGGGTATCAGTTCGTCTAGAAGTTTTCGGTTCGCCTCGGAACGCGATTGGTCGGACAGGCTTACCATTTCCGTAAGGAGCCTTCGAAGGGACTTGAGCGTCAAAAGCCTGCTGAAATTCTGTTTAACGACTTCGAGAAGATGTGTCGCCAGGATCTCTGTCGGTGTAACAAGGGTGATACCAGCAAGGGCCGCCTCCTCCTGATCGCGGCTGTTAATCCAGCGGGCGGGGGCCCCATACACTGGCTCTTGCGTATCTTGTCCAGCAGGTAGGATATCTTTATCATCTGGTGCTAAGGCAAGCACTTGGTCGGCATTGAGCCGAGATCGGGCTTGCTCAACCCCCTGAATTCTTATGACATATGTGCCGACTTCTAGGTTTGGCTGATCAGTAATCCGGATTTCAGGTAAAATGACGCCATAAACCGAGGCGATATGGGTGCGCATGTTTCCAATTCGTGCATCCAGCCCTGTGCCGGGGTCTAAAACCATGTTGATCAAGTCTGGTGCAAACTGGACATGAATATCATCCAATTCCAGAATGTCGCCTATTTGCTTTGGCTTTGCGACGACGGGTTCATCTTCATCAAGAATCTCAATCGGGGCAGGGGTTTTTGCAGCCTTGTGACTTAAGAACGCGGCGAGCGCTAAGGCGACAGCCCCAGACACAAATGGCAAAAAGGGTAAGCCGGGAATGGCCGCAAAAATCAACATAAGAACGGCCACTGTCCCGAGCGCTGCGGGAAACCTTCCTAGCTGACTAAGCATTGCGACGTCTGTCGCGCCAATTGTTCCGCCTCTTGCCAACAACAATGCCGACGAAACAGATATGATGACGGCTGGTATTTGCGTTACCAAACCGTCGCCAACCGTCAAAATCGCATAGGTCTCAAACGCTTTTCCGATTGGCATGCCATGAACGATTGCCCCCATGACCAAACCGGCAATCAGGTTGAGCAATGTGATAAGTAAGCCGGCAATGGCGTCACCCTTGACGAATTTCGAGGCCCCATCAAGAGAACCAAAGAACGTTGTTTCAAGCTGTTCTTGCTCTCGACGTTGCCGTGCTTCTTCGTGGGTGATCGCACCGGCTGACATATCGCTGTCGATTGCCATTTGCCGACCTGGCATGCCATCCAATGCAAATCGCGCTCCGACCTCGGCCATGCGCGTCGCGCCCTTGTTGATCACCATGAAGTTGACGATCAGCAGAACCGTAAACACGACCAAGCCAAGAAACACTGACCCCCCCATGACGAATTGGGAGAAGCCCTGAATTACATCACCCGCGGCATCTGTTCCGGTGTGGCCCTGTCCAATAATCAGTTTAGTAGACGAAACGTTCAAAGACAGACGCAACATCAGTGATGCGAGCAAAATCGTTGGAAATGAAGAAAAGTCTAATGGCCGGTCAATGAAGAGGGTGGTGGAGAATATAAGAATTGCCAATGCAAAAGATATCGCCAAACCGGCGTCGAGCACCCAGGAAGGCATCGGTAGAATCATCATGATAATGATTGCCATCAATGCCATTGCTAGAAGAACCGTAGGATTGAAGAGAACGCTTTTCTCTACCGGCCTGTTCAATGAAGGTATCCTTGCTTCGGTTTGCATTGAGCTGCAGAATATTCGCCAAGATATGCGTGCGCGAATGATCGAGGTATGTGATCGCGTGCAATGGTGAACAGAAGAAAAAAGATTTCGGTCTGCAACTCATCAGCGTAGTTAACTTTACCTAATCAACTTTTCTAAAGAATCTCTAAATTCTTGTGCTGAGTTTAAGGTCTCTTCAGCGGTGGGTACGTTGATGTCCCTACTGGCAGAGTTGTTTTGCGAGGCGAGCTCTGCGAAGGGGCCAGTGTTAAATGCAGGTGATACAACCGCATCCGCTTGATCACGGGTTTCGCGGGTATTTGAGGTTCCGAGGTTTGGCGCGCTGGCCACGCCGATTGATGCCATTATGCTATTCTGGCGAGCCGATATTTTATCAATGGTTTGAGGGTCTAGAAGACTTCGAAACCTCTCCTCAATTGGCATGGCAAGCTCAAGAAGCTCAACATCTGATGCGCGTGTGGCCAAGCTATCGAACATAGTATTCGCCATCCGCTCGACCAATACGACGTCTTTGCTTTTCTGCTGCCCCAGTAGGTCATAAGCGCTATAGAACTCCCCCCTTGAAAGAAGTGCGCTAAGTTTCAATGCTGTTAGGCGGCCCTCGTCATCGGTGTCAGCAGCATCAAAAACCTCCATATCAATTACTTTCATTTCTTGAAGAGTTGCAGGTTGCCCTTTTCCAATTTTATCTTCGACAGCTAATGCCAGCGATTTAGTTGTTTTGCTAACGGTAGGCGTTGAATCCTCTTTTTGTGAAAAATTATTGGAAAAAATGTCTGTGAAGTCAGATTTCTCCGCATTCATACTTAATGTTTTTAGAAAGTCCGGAAAAGATGCCGCGAGCTGATTTGAAGCTGCGTTACTACTTTTCCCTTTCCTTATATTATCAATGGATTCTTCTAGAAGTGGATGAATGATATTTCTCAGGTGACGTGGAAACTTTGAAAAAGATAGTAGGCTATCTTTGATACCTTCTTCTGTAAGATCCGATCCGCTACCTTTGTATGTAGCCAGTGCCCAAATCTTTAGACTTGGCGCACAGTTGAGCTGTGATGATACCTGATCTACCTTATCGGATTGACCATATTCAAATAGGTCCGATACCATCTTTAGAAAAGATATTTCTGCATCGTTACCGGTATAATACGGTATGAGTTGGGCGGCTTCGGCACCAAGCCCATTGTGCAAATAATCCAGGATTCTGACTGTATCTTCCTGCTGTTGTGGGTCAATTACCGTGTTCGGATCTTGATACTTCGCGAAGTCTCCGGTGACTATTGCTTCCCCCAAGTTTGCTAGTGTCTCGGTGTCCCCACACTCTGCGGTACCGGCATCGTTTTGTTGTGTAAGCTTCTCTTCAAGAGAGCTTCCGATCTTGACATTTCTAAACTCTGATAGCGGGTTTTTGCTTAGATCAAGGGTTAGCGGCGGAACTTTCTTCAAGCCAGCCTCTGGCCCAATGGGGACGCTTTTTTTCAAAATGCCTTGGGTTCCCAAGCTGCCGATATCGTGAGCAATAGCAGCTTGAAATATTGCCGTACTTTCTGACCGCATGCTGAGCCCTGCGAGGATATCATTGCTTGGAGGCAATGCCTTTACGAGCTCTTTCTCTTTACTTGGTTTAGGTTCGATTGGGTCATTAGGCACGTCCACAGGATTGGGCGCTTTCGCTAGGAGAGGCGTGGTGAGTTCGACATCAGGTGATGCAATGTCGACAACGATCATTCCTGGGGGGGAATCGAAAATCGAGACGCTGCAGTCGCAGTCCAATTCCAATAGCAAAATGCCATCGGATTGATCTGCGGATTGGACCCTCTCTCGTGTGATGCGGTTATATAATTGCGCGAGGTTGAAAGAGTTCTCCGGCCCTTTGACGGAAACTTCGACGAGTTTACCCGAGTGTTTTGCCGACCAAGTCGCTTTCTGGCCCGCGTCGATAACGACGCGGGTAAACCCGCCGTGTTCTCCGGAACGGACGAGCATAGGTTCGGCAAGAACACTTGAGCCAATCATGCCGCTGAAAAGAAAGAGAAAAAGTTGCCTCATGCGGCGACCTGTTTTAACTCTTTCAATGCTTCTTCCAACTCGGTGAACGATGGGCGGCAGTGGGATGGCGTATTTTGGCGCCCGACCTCTATGCAAATGTTTGTCGCGTGATTGTGTAGGTTTGCGACCAGAACTTCTTTGATCAACAGGTAGAAATGGCCGTCTTCCTTGGTAACATCGGCGACCTTTGCCGCGAATGGTCCGACAAGACCGTAGGCTAAGAAGACGCCGAGAAATGTCCCGACCAAGGCACCACCAATCAGCTTCCCAAGAATTTCAGGTGGCTGGTCGATCGATGCCATTGTTTTGATAACACCCAGAACAGCGGCGACGATCCCAAGCGCAGGAAGCCCATCGGCAACCGTTTGAAGAGCATGGCTAGAATGAAGTGAGTGTTCTAGATTGGCGTCCATCCGTTTTTCCAGCACCTCCTCTACCTGATTGGGGTCGTCGTAATTCATCGAAGCTGACCGCATCGTGTCACAAATTAGCGCTACAGCTTCGCTATCCGTTAAGATTTTGGGATACTTCTGGAATATCGCGGATTCGTCTGGAGCCTCGATATGGCCTTCAATCTCAATAGGGTTTTGACGCGCCAGCCGAACCAATTCAAAAAGCAGACATAACAAATCACGATAGTCTTCGTGTTTCCATTTCGGTCCCTTAAATACTTTTCCTACATCCTTAAGAGTGTGCTTGACTGCTGGAAGGTCGTTACTGATCAGGAAGGCTCCTGCAGCGGCACCACCGATCATGGTAAATTCGAAAGGTAGAGATTTCAGGATGATTCCCATCTTCCCGCCTGCAGCCAAGTAGCCACCGAAAACCATCACGAAAATCGTAATAATACCAACTATGCCGATCATGTTATACTCACTGTTAATTTTCGAGGTAGGGCGAAGCCGAGATCATTTATTGCTCATCCTGATTTCTTTGCGTTCGCGTTGCGGCCAGCAAGGATGACGCTGATGGTGTAAGCAAACTCCGGCTTAAGCCCGGCCATGATATTTGCAGCAGCATCAGGGCGCATGCGGCCCAGAAATCCGGCCGCAAATTCAGGTTTCATCGCCTCAAAAAGTGCGGCGGCATCTTTGGGCTTCATATTCTCATAGACAGTCGTAAGGCGTGCGAGATCATCTTCAGCCGCATTGTTGGATAATGCGAGTGTGTCGCGCAGTTTCTGTTCGGCAATTGCGATCTGGTCAAGCCGCTCATCAATTCTCTGGGCTGCATCATCAAGAGCGCGCTGGCGGTCTTCTTGGGCCTTTTCACGCGCGGTTAACTGCGCTTGTTTTTCTTGCAAAGTTTTTAGAAGTTTTCCCAAACGATCCCGCTGAGTTCCTGCGGGTGCCCCGCCTTCTTTAGGCGTTTCCAATTGCATTGGTTCGGACGTAGGCGTCACATCCTGCTCGGGTGTTTGGGCAAAAGCTGACCCGGCACTTAATGTTAACCGCGTTGCCGCAGATCCCACGAAAAGTGCGATAATAAGCGTCAAAGAGCTCACGTCGCGAAACTTTAAGGCGTAATGATAAAGCTTCATTGGTCTTCCTTCATTTTGGAATGGCGCATGAACATCGGCTCTTGTTGAATCTCTTTAGCGGTGCCGTTTTTGGGAAGTTTGCCAGGGTTCGCCGGTGCCGTTTCGAGTTCTGGGATATCGTGCAGCGATGCCATCCTCAACTCCATACGCCTTGAGCTTTCTTCGGCCTTATCGGTCAGTTCCAATAGGGTAGTTGCCGAAGTCGCAGCGGTTTCTTGAGCGGACGATAAGGTCTTTGTCAGGTCGTCGACCCGTGACGAAAGGACCGCAACGGCACCGCCAACGCCCTGTTCCAAGCTATTGAAATGCTTTAGGCGCTTGCTCAGTATGAAACAGTAGAATGCCGCACCCAATGCACCGGCAGCGAGCAATATGTCTGCGATTAGCCCCATTGCGGCCCCCTCATGTGAAAACAAATTCCATAACAAGCAATCTATTTACGCGATCTTCGCCGAGTACCATTTCGACTCGGTACAGCATTTGTGTTCTCAATCTAACGAGGATGGCCGGATCGTCGAAATCTTCGACCCTTACAGCGCGTAAGTAGGTATTTAGAACATCTGTGACACGTGGGATCAGTTTCTCAACATCTGCTTGGTAACGCGACGGCACTTCTAATTGGGCGCGAAACCGCAGATGTTTGGATTTTGAGGGTTTTCGCAGCGAGATAACCAGCGGCTCAATTGGGATATACGCAACATCGTCAATTGGCGAAATGCCCTCTTCCTCGACCTCAGCCGAATCGTCCGGAGCTGCTCCCAGAATGGTCCCGCTCCAAGTTAGGTAAAAACCTGCTCCCCCTCCGACAAGCGCGAGAACAACGCTCAAGATCAAAGGTAGTTTTGATTTTTTTGGCTCTGCTTCTGCTTCTTCGGAATCGGTTTGTGTCATAGTGGCCCGCTTTCTTGTTGAAAGCTGTATAACCCTGATTGCACTAACCGATTATTAAGCCAGTTGGTCCATTTGTACTTCAAGTACCGAGCAGAATGTTTGGGGAGATGGAGAGACTGTGCAGCAATTACTGAACATCTGGGTGAACCTCAGTTTGGGGAAGCAAATTACCATCGTGGGCGCAACGGTTTCGATGTTTTTCGGCATAATGATGATGTCGAAAATTGTGACATCTCCCAATTTGACGCTGCTTTATTCGGGGCTGGACAGCGGTGCGGCAGGTGATGTCGTGCGTGCGATAGAACAGCAAGGCGTCGCCTTTGATGTCCGTGGCGGTGCAATATTCGTCGATTCAACCATGCGGGATGAGCTGCGTTTGACCCTTGCCAGTGAGGGGCTGCCGGCTAATGGAAACAGTGGCTATGAGCTGCTGGATAATCTGACCGGATTCGGCACGACATCGCAAATGTTTGATGCAGCATATTGGCGTGCAAAAGAGGGCGAGCTTGCGAGGACCATCGTTGCAAGCCCGCAAATCTCGCAGGCCAGGGTTCATATTGCCGGAACAGGTTCGAATCCTTTTCAAAGAAGCGTGACGCCCAAAGCGTCTGTCTCTCTGAAGCCCAATGGGGGCCAGATATCAACGGCGCAGGCCAAGGCGGTTCGCTACCTTGTCGCATCGGCCGTGGCAGGACTGGACCCTGATGATGTGTCGGTTATCGATTCGAATGGCAGTTTGGTAGGGTCAGGTGATGATCCTGCGCCTGCTATTCAGGGCGATGACAAGGCGGCTGTTTTGCGGGACAAGGCCGAACGTCTTTTGGAGGCGCGCGTAGGCCCAGGAAACGCAATTGTCGAAGTGAGTGTAGAGACGGTTACCGAAAGTGAATCGGTACGAGAGCGACGGTTTGATCCTGACGGGCGGGTTGCAATCAGCACCGAGACAGAAGCGCGCAACAATAGTTCCTCCGGTAGCGGTGACGGCGCGGTGACGGTCGCAAGTAATCTGCCGGATGAAAACGGCGCGGGCGGTGGCGGTGGTTCGTCATTAACCAACTCCGAAACACGTGAGCGGGTTAACTACGAAGTTTCCGAAACTGAGCGAGAGATTCTGCGCGCCCCGGGTGCCATCAAACGCCTGACGGTTGCTGTTTTGGTTAACGAAGAATCCTCAACCAATGAAAACGGCGAGCAAGTGGTGCAACCACGAAGTGAAGTTGAGCTGGAAACCCTCCGGGAACTTGTTTCATCTGCAGTCGGCTATGTAGAGGACCGCGGCGACATCATTACGATCAAGTCAATGGCCCTCCAATCCGTTACGCCAGCGGGTACTCAGGCAAGTACATCCTTGGTTGATAGGCTAAACCTTGACTTGGTTTCCGCTATTCAAATGGCTGTTCTCGGGCTTGTTACGATCATCTTGGGTCTCTTTGTTGTGCGGCCACTTTTGAGTAAGGCTCCCGATATGACCGGCTCTGCTGGGCCACCCGCGTTGCTTCCTATGGGTGCGAATGGCCAAACTGAAGGAGGAGGCCCTCCATTGCCGGGTGAGATGGCTCAAAATTTACCTACCTTTGATCTGCCCGGACTAGATGGCGAAGTCGACAACAATTTTGGCGGCGCGCTTCAGCAATCAGGTGCAAACCCGGGTCAGGATAATCCGGTTGACCGACTCAGAAATATGATCGGGGACAAGCAAGAGGAGACAGTGGAGATTCTGAGAACCTGGCTCGAGGAAAAAGAGGAGAAGGTGCAATGACGCTCGCGCATTTATACGATGAGTTCCAAGAGGAACTCGAAACAGATGGCATGAACTCCCCTCAGTTGGCGACCACCGCCGAGGAGAACCTGCAGGCGTTTGAGAATGGTTATCAATCCGGCTGGCAGGATGCCACAACCGCACATGGCGCGGAGCAAGAAAGAGTACTGGCTGAGTTGACGCAGAATTTTCAAGATATGCAATTCACGTATCACGAGGCGCGGAGCAAGCTTTTAGTTAGCCTTCGCCCGATCGCCACCGCGATGCTGGAAAAGTTGCTTCCTGGTGTTTCACGAGAAGCGTTACGTTCAAATTTGATCGAGCAAATTAGTGAAGTGCTAGCCCAATCTACCGAAGATTCTATTGAAATTAATGTGGCACCAGAGAGTTTAAGCGCAGTTCAGGGAATTGTGGATAATCAAAAGGATCTCCCCTTTACCATCAAAGAGAATGCTGATCTTGGTTCCGCGCAAGCTGATCTGAGATCTAGCGGACTTGAGCGCCACATTGACATTGATGATATGTGCGAGCGGATCACTCAAACCTTATCGGCCTTTGTCGAACAGTCTGGTTCGGAGGCTTCCTATGGATAAGCCCGCCTCCACCTCCCACGCCGCGTCCGATCCGTCTAACCCCTTCACATCAGTACCGATAGAAGTTCTGGTATGCGTTGGAAAATCAAGGCCCTTTGTCAGAGATCTTGTTTCATTCGGTGAAAATGCCATTCTAACGTTGGACCGTCGGGTCGATGACCCCGTTGAATTATACGTCGGTGACAGGCTTATCGCGAGAGGCATTCTGGAAGAGCAAGAGGGCGAGGCATCGGATCAACTGACAGTTCGACTGACCGAAATCGTTGATATGCAATCGGTTATATGATCCTGCGCATTAAAATTGTTTGCCTGCTTGGTGCAGCAGTACTTTTTGCCCAAGCAGCACCGGTTGCAGCACAGGACATCGCCTTTTCGCTCGGCGATGATGGATCGATCTCTGCGCGAACTGTTCAGCTATTTCTTTTGTTGACCGTACTGAGTGTGGCTCCAGGTATTGCAATAATGGTGACCTGCTTCCCATTTCTAATAACGGTTTTCTCTATTCTCAGGCAAGGTATTGGACTGCAACAGTCGCCGCCAAATATGCTAATTGTAAGTTTGGCCTTGTTCCTAACGTATTTTGTTATGGAACCAGTGTTCTTAGCAGCGTGGAAAAACGGAATTCAGCCCTTAACTGCGCAACAAATAGATATTGAAACAGCATTCCTGCAGTCTGTCGAGCCGTTCAAACTTTTTATGGTCTCTCGAATAGATATTGATACGTTTTCAGCACTGTCCGATCTGAGATACAGTAGAGATTCCAATAACTTGGATGAACAGGCACCTTTGTCCTTACTTGTTCCAAGTTTCATGCTCTCCGAAATAACACGCGCTTTCCAAATCGGATTTCTTATATATCTGCCATTTCTCATAATTGATTTGGTCGTCGCTGCAATTTTGATGTCTATGGGGATGATGATGGTTCCACCTTCAGTGGTTTCACTTCCTTTCAAGCTTGCCTTTTTTGTCGTCGCAGATGGATGGAGTTTGATCGCGGGGAGTTTGGTTCGGAGCTATATGTGAGCTTCTCTGATATTATTCGTATCATTCAGGGTAACGGTTGATGAAATTGCTCCTGTGGGTGGAGCACAGTTGAGCTATAATTTTTCTTGGTTTAATATTTCTTAAAGGATTGGGCCGGAATGAAAAAATCAGAGCTCGTTCCTGCGAATTTCGTAGCTCACAGTTTCGGGCTAATGATCTTAAAGTTGTTAAACAATGTTTCTCTACTAATTATCGGACTAACATTTTTCGACGCTTTCGGACTTGAGAGCGCAGGGTTAGTACTCCTTCTAATTCTGTGGTGTGAAACGACTGGAAAAATTTTAAAATCGGTTATAGGTGGAAAAATTTCCTTACAAAAAAATATGGCATTTATGGAGCGTCATGTATTCGGGATTTGGAGATTTTATGTGTCGGGTTCGGTGATTTTTGTAGTAATATTGAGAGCAATATACCTCAATGACATATTCTCACTTTTTATTATTTCCACATATTTCTTGGTGGATGTTTTTTGGAATCGGCGCTTCGTCACTACGCCGAGAAATTTGGTGGTCGCCGCATACTTTCGTAGTTCGAGATATATATTGTCTGCATGCGTTTACTGGGTTTTGATTGGTATCGGCTTCATAACCGTCGAAAATATGGCGACCATTATCTTTGCGCCATTAGTGATTTTCGTGCTCGTTCGATGGGGCATTTTTTCTTCACTTCCTAATCAGGAAAATGCGCACGGAGAAAACCCTATAGTATCGAGTTCTCTTGCTAGTTTTGTATTCAGCAGGATGGATATTTTAGTCGTGCCAATCTTTTTGGATATGCAAGATTCTGGAGTATACCTAATCGCGAGGACGTTCTCAATGACCATGCTGCCATTACTCAATTACTTCCTTAATAGGGGGAAATCTGTTTTGGTTTCAAGCCTGAGTTTCGGTGGTAAATTTGACTTTATAGAGTCGACCGCTATGCTTAATTTGGGGATATTTTTAATTGGTGGCGGTTGTTCGATGATCCCTCTCGGATTAGGAAAGATCTATGCACCGGTTTTCGGTGATGAGCAGCAGTTGTTTTCTTTATGCGTTTTTCTATTTGTTGCTAGCCACTATTGTAAAAGCTTACTTGGAGCGTGTGAGGAAATACTTGAGTTAACCGCAGGAAGGAAAGAGTTGATTACCCTTATATCAATAGCGGTTCTACTTTTTCTAGCCTTTTGTTTCTACCCGGATGATCTACAGGTCCGAAGCTTGGCTTTGGCCGCTTCTGTAATGCATGTCGGTCTGGCCGTAGTGTTGGCGATCATAGTAGCGTTTAGGTTTGGTATTTGGCCTGGCCCAACCGCATTACTATTTGGCCAAATCCGACTGTTTCGATAAACGTATTGCGATGCCTGGGCCATACCGTGTGGGGGCTGGAGCGGATATCACGGAAAGAGCTGAGCAAATACTGCCCTGTGCCCCAAGTTCCCTCCAGCCTTGCGCGAGTCCTTGGGGTTAAATATGTGAACTCAGGCGGCCATTTTGTCCATCGTCTTTCTCTTCAGGAATGAATAGCCCCTAGTTTCCTAGGTGTCCGCAGGAATATCCGGAATGGATTGCTTGGTCTCTGTTGGGCCAGTTTGCTTTGATCGCAGAGGGGGCGGTTGGGCCTATATTGAGATGCTGAGAAGGAACAACATGAACTTGATCTTCAGAATGCTACAAGTTGGTTGAGTTTACTCGTGTCTTGAGCCGTTGAATTGTCTGTTATAAAGTGCCAGGAATAATCCATTTTGAGATAGTAACTCACTTTGAGTTCCCTGCTCTACCACCTTTCCCTTATCGATGACCACGATCTTGTCGGCATGTAAAATAGTTGACAGCCGATGGGCAATAACGATTGTAGTTCTGCCTTTAGACAGCCGTTGCAAAGCTTCATTCACCAAAAACTCTGCTTCGGAATCAAGGGCGCTGGTTGCTTCATCTAAAATCAATATCGGGCTGTCGCGCAAGATTGCGCGGGCTATAGCAATACGTTGCCGTTGACCACCGGAAAGATTGCCTCCGT
This sequence comes from Sulfitobacter marinus, assembly GCF_900116285.1. GTDB lineage: Bacteria > Pseudomonadota > Alphaproteobacteria > Rhodobacterales > Rhodobacteraceae > Sulfitobacter > Sulfitobacter marinus. The sequence continues at coordinate 338,718 of NZ_FPAJ01000003.1, forward strand.
TTTCTCCAACATCTGTGTCATATTGTTGCGGCATACTTTGAATAAAGTCGTGAGCATTTGCAGCTTTGGATGCTTCTATAATTTCTTCATCCGTTGCATTTTTTCGCCCCAGCGCGATATTTTTCTTTAAAGTTCCGCCAAACAAAAACGTATCCTGTCCGACAAAGGCCATTCTGTCCCTTAGCGCTTCGAACGAGGCCTTTCGCAGATCGCAACCGTCGATCTCGATGCAGCCCTCTACAGGGTCATAAAGGCGTAAGATTAGATTAATGATCGTCGACTTACCACCACCGGACGGGCCTACCAATGCAGTCGTCTTGCCCGCCTCAAAGGCTACATTCATGTCGCTTAGTAACGGATTGCCATTTTCATACTGAAAGCTCACATTTTTGAATGTTACTTCACCGGGACCTTCAGGAAGAGGTACTGCGTCTTCTGCTTCTTGAACAGCTATGGGCGTGTCAAGAATTTGATACATTAGTCCGACGCCGATCATTCCAGCCTCGATGGTTACTCGCATTCTCGCTAATCGCTTTGCCGGCTCATAAGCCATCAACAAAGCTGTGATAAATGACATTAGTTCTCCGGGTGAGCTTGAGCTATCTCCAAAAAAGCTAATCGCGCTCAAAGCTACTACAGCCGCGATTGCAAATCCCGATAGAGTTTCCATCAGTGGGCTGGTTGCCGCCTCAAGCCGCGCGATAGCATTTGCCCTACTCTCAACCGCGCCGACTGCATCATTCATTCGAGTGGCCATTTGATTTTCCAAAGCAAATGCCTTGACCACACGGATGCCAATAGATGTCTCCTGGATGACCCTAATAATCTCTGCCATGGAAGCCATTTCAGCTTCCATAATCTTGCGCACATAGGTCAAAATTCTACGCACACCTAGAATGGCGATCGGGCCAAAAACGAGGGAAAAAAGCGACAGTATTGGTTGTTGATAAATCATCACTACGATGAGCCCAATAAGCGTAAGCAAATCGCGAACAAATCCTACCACAATAGTATCGATTACAGTGCGCGCGGACTGTGCGGAATAGGTAACGCGCATAAGCAGATCTGAAGAAGTGCTAGTGTTGAAAAAGGACACCCCATGTTCGAGAATCCGGTTGTACAATTTACGTTGTTGTGCAGCTACTATGCTATTGCCGGCACGACTAAGTGAGACAACCTGTATGTATGTAGCCAACCCCTTTGTGAAGAAAATTAGTGCAACGGCACCAGCAACTGCAAACACCCTTCCGCGGCTCTCTGTGTCCGTCATTGAGTCGATAATATCGCCCATAATCCATGCTGTGAGCGCTGTTGTCGCAGCAATAACCACCATGGCGGTCATTGCGATGCTGTAGTTGAAAGATTGCAACCGGAAGTTCTCACGAAGCAACCGTACAATCATTTTGCTATTTATTGTGGCTGTTAACCTTTTCAGCATGTTAGCGGTGCTCTGCTTCCTTTAGAGTAAGTGGGACAGCTAATGCTGAATATAGGAGCTGTAAAGAGCTGATTGTAGCCTACTATGGGCCGTAATTTTGGAGGCCACACTCATTACTCGGAAACCAAACAGCCGCAGAAGCGCGTCGCGCGCTTGAGCAATTTGAGGTCTCCGCGCACGCCGTGCTTGTCCAAACCGACAATGAAGAATATGAAAACCACACCCGCAAACTCTAGTTATGAATGAGGGAGCCTCGGGGGGCAGGTCATCGGTGACAATCACCATTCGCTGCCAAAATACGTCATTTACGCGTCGGTGAGATCACAGATCACACCCGAAAATATATTGAAAACAGCAGTTTTGATACTATGACTGAGCATACATAATTTACAACGGTGCATAACGTTTCAACGTACCAAGAATTCGGCGTGAAGCGCTCCAGCAGCTTTGATGCTTTTAAGAATGTCGATCATATCTCTGGGGGAGACACCTAGTGCATTGAGGCCCGCGATCACCTCTGACAGAGAGGTACCGCTGGGAATATCGGCCAAACCTATCCCCGGCTCTTCTATGATATCTGCCTGCGTACGGGGGACGGCGAGCGTCTCTCCCTCCGCAAACGGATTGGGTTGGACTATGACAGGCTCCTCTTGAATCCTTACTGTCAAGTTGCCTTGCGACACTGCCACACGAGAGATACGAACATCTTCACCCATAACAATTGTGCCGGACCGTTGATCCACGACAACGCGGGCTTTGCGCTCCGGTTCCACTGTTATGTTTTCAATCCGGCCAAGTGCATGCGCGACAGAACCCATATTTGTATTTTCAATATCCAGTTGGACGGTTCCGCTATCCAGCATAATTGCGACACGTCTTCCGAAATTTTTATTAATTGCAGCTTCAATTCTGCTTGCGGTTGTGAAGTCGGCTTCTCTTAGGGCAACCCTTAGATTCATCAGCGCGGCCAATTGAAAGTCAATCTCGCGCTCGACACGCGCGCCTGAAGGGATGACACCGGAGGTAGGGACACCTTGCGTAACCTGTCCTGCGTCACCTTCTGCAACAGCGCCGCCAGCGATAATTGTACCTTGAGCGACGGCGTAAATTTCGCCGTCAGCAGCGTTAAGGGGGGTCATAATAAGGGTGCCGCCCATCAGACTTTTGGCATCGCCGATCGCCGAAACAGTGATGTCGATCTGGTTGCCCGTCCTTGCAAATGCCGGCAATGTCGCAGTCACAAATACAGCCGCGACATTTTTAGGTCTAAATTGTTCACCTGTTACGTTTACGCCCAGACGCTCCAAGATATTTGTCATTATATCTTCGGTGAATGGCGCGTTACGCAGCCCGTCACCGGACCCATCAAGCCCGACGACAAGGCCATATCCGACCAAGTCATTCTCGCGAACGCCATCGAAGTTAACGAGATCCTTGATCCGGACTGGCCCAGCATAGGCAGGAATACTCAATAGAAGCAGGCAAAGAAACGCTATGCACTGACGCATCATAGGAAGTTCGCCAGTGACAGTTTCGACATTCTCACGGTGACTGAATAGATGCTTTGCAGCTGAAATTGGACTTCTTCCAGTTTTGTTGCGGCCTCATAAGGGTCGGCCTGTAAGAGGGCTGATTTCTCGAGTTCAATTGCGCTCATCTCGGTAGCATTTCGTGTTGCGGCGCTATCTAACCGTGCTTCGAGAACCCCGACCTCTGCCCTTAGTGATGTAAGTGAATCACTTGCGCCAAGCAGGGAAGTGCCAGCGCGATTAAAGACCTCGGAAATCTGTGTTTCATCAAGGTCAAAGGCTGGATCGTTGGCGAGGGCAGCCACACTTGCAAAAAGGAGTGATTTTTTAAGTTTCGGGTCTGTTGCGCGGATATCAAATGTAACCTGGTCTGTATTAGAAAGCCGCACGTCCGAAAGAGCAGTGGATCCGCCCCGGTAAAACGCGAGATCATAGCCGGTTGGACTGTCGAACCAGGCTTCAGCTGCGATAAACATATCATCAGGGTTCGCTGCCCCAGACATCGCAGTCTTTAACTCAGAAAGCAGCACATCAGAGGTCTCTGTCGGGGACCTGTCGGCTGCGGCACCGCCAAACATGCTACGCCCGGCCGACGTGGTGTTGAGTACGCCGACGAGCGCATCGACGGCGGCTTTGGACTCTTCAGTGGTACCGCCCGAGGTTGCGCCGATGGCGCTTACGACCAAGCTGTTGGCAAGTTGCGCACCCACTTCTTGAAACCGGCCGAGCGTTGTTTGGATGTTGCCGGCAAATATGCCCGCCTCGGTAGTGATTGCTTTGTACCCATTCAGAACCTCGAGGTTCCTCTCTACTTCTGTCAAATAGCTATAGTTTCCTTTTATGGCCTGGCGTACGTCAGCAACTTGCCCAGTGGTAAGCTCCTGCGTTAGGCGTGCCATCTGTTGCTTAAGGTCGGTACTGCGCTGCCGCAGTACGAAGGACTGAGCGAGATCTCCGATAGACATATTACTCATATTTATAGCCCCAGTAGTGTTTGCATTAGTTCATCGACGGTTTGGAGCATGCGTGCATTTGCGGCAAAGGCTTGCTCTACCAGCATAAGTTTTTGCAGCTCCTGATCGCTGTCCACGCCTTGACCGAGCAATCGTTCGGTCAGTTCAGAAACTTGTGCGGCGTTAAAGCTCAGCGTGTTTTCAGCGCTGTCCCTTTTGACCGCATAATGAGACGTTACCGTCGAAGCCAAATCAATTGCGGCGTATGTTCCCCCGGCGAAAAGCCCGCTTGACGAGGGTCGCGCTACTGTCAGCGCATCAATCAATCGGTTCAGTTGGGCCCCATCTCCGGCATCGCCTGTTGTGGCAGCGAGTAATCCATCCCTCAGTCGCCAGGCTTCGCCACCTTGCTTCGGATCGACGGCTGCGTTGATTGTCATGCGCCGGGCAATTCCGATTTCATCAGCAGCGTCAAAGGCACTACCGTTGTCGGTGAAGAGGCCAGGACTGGTTGCGGTAAGGGTCAAATCTACTGCAGGATCTTGAAAACGTTCGATGAGATCACGGGCCATTGCATCAAGCTGGCCTTGCGCCTCGACTGCGATATCGTCCCGGATTTTAAATTGTGCCGCAATGGATCCACCGGAAAGCCCGCCATTGTCTGACGCAGTGCTGATCGCATAGCCATTCACGGTGATCCCCGACAATGTCCCGGCATTTACGTCATGATAAGGTGTGACGGTGTTGGTTCTGTCAAAGCTGACTTCAGCAGCTGTACTATCAAGCAGAATAACGCCACCCGATGAATACAAAGCAACTTGCCCATTGTCGCGCGGTACGGTGCGGACCGGGATAAGAACGCTGATCTCGTCGATCAGCATTTGGCGCTGATCCAAAAGCGCGTTATTCTGCCCGCCCTGAACCTGCGATTTTGTGATCATTCTGTTCAATGTATGAACTTCTGACAGTGCTGAGTTCAGCCGGTCAACCTGAATGCCGATCGTTCGGTCGGCGTTGGTTCGGGATTTTTGCAGCGTTTTCGAAGCTTTAACAAAGCTGTCTGACAGATTGCGAGCCGACGCCACAGCCATCGACAATCGCTCCGGTGCGTCGGGCCGGCTTGCGGCAGTGAGCAGGTCTGTTTCTAGCGCAGCCATCTGCGCAGTCAGCGCGGTTGGTTCGTCAGGCGAGCCAAATATGTTTTCGACGGTCGTATAGATGCCGTGGAGCGTCGAGGCGTTCGCATTCGCGGCATCAGCCAGGCGCTTGTCCTGGGCCAAGCTGTCATTCATTTGACGGCTGACGCCACTGATCCTGACGCCGCCATAAGTAGAGGACGCATTCGAGGAAAGTTCCAGTATTCGCATACCGTAGCCCGGCGTCAGCGCATTGGAAATGTTGGCCGCTATAACTTCGGACCCACGGCCAGCCGCTTGAAGACCTAGCATCGCGTTTGATAGTGCCCCGGTAATACTCATATTAACCTCGCGTTCACTGTGTTGGGATGCTGATTACCTATGATCAGCGTTTGATATTCGTGGTTTCCTGAAGCATCTCATCAACCGTTTGGATAACTTTCGCATTTGATGAATAGGCGCGTTGTGTGCGGATCATTGTCGTCAATTCAGTCGCCACATCGGTTGTGGATTCTTCGCGGGCATAGCTCTTGATGTCGCCTGTCGGCCCGTCACCTGCATCCCAAAGAAAATAGGCACCGCTTTCAGGAGAGATCATGTAGGTCTGCGCATCCAGGGATACGAGCCCCTCGGCGTTTGGCAGATCAACCAGCGGGATTTGATAAATTGTTTTGCGCAACCCATTGTCATAGAGCACATTTACAAAACCATTTGCGTCGACTTCTACTGACGCCATATTACCAACCGGAGAACCGTCTTTGGTGAGCGCAATAGGTGCAAAGCTGTCTGACAATTGCGAAAGACCGGTTCCGCTATTGATGGCCCCGATGTTAAATTCGATCGGGCCGCTGGCGGCATTGATAACCATAGCGCCTGTTACCGGGTCATAGCCGCCGCCTGATACTGTCGTGACGTTGGCGATCGTGCCCCCAGACGTGCGGCTGTCATCAAATGTGATTACGTATTCGCCGACCACTGCGCCAGCTTGGGCCGAATCCGTCAAAATGGCAGTCCATTCATTTGAAGCGCCCGTAGCGGGGACCGTCGGGGTGAACTCCATCGAGATACTTTTCGAGGTCCCAAGGTTATCGAAATACTCGATCGACAGCACTTGCGACTCACCCGACCCGGTTGCCTCGGTCGAGGTTGCTGGCAAGTTCAAACTCATATTAACTTTGGTTGTGGGGTCCCCACTGAGGCTGAGTGCAAACTGCACCGGGCTGAGCCCGTCGTTCGTATCGCGCGGGTAGTTCGAAACACTGCCGTCTTGATTTGCGGGCCACCCGAGCAATAGCAGGCCGGTTTCTGTTGTTAGCAATCCATCTGAATCCAGTCTAAAGGACCCCGTCGTTGCAAGCATCATTTCACTGCTGCTGTCGCCGCTTGGATCAGCCTCGAATGCATTTTTTGTGGTGACCGGCAAAAAACCACGTCCACGCACGGCAAGATCGGTTGAGTTCGACGTGCTGATCACAGCTCCGCTTTCGCTTACCAACCGGTTGGAAGAGGCACGTACACCGCCTGCAGTATAGCCGCTGATGCCGTCGCTGAGCACCAGTGAGTTAAAATCCGTGACGACGCGTTTGTATCCATAAGTGGATGAGTTCGCGATATTGTCTGAAACGGAGGCCAAACGCGTTGCGTTGGCCTGAAGTCCCGCAACCCCTGCGTTGAGCGAAGATGAAATTGTCATGCGCTAGCCTTTCTATTGTTCCAATCGACGTTGGTTCAACACATAGGCGCTTCTCACTTAACGCCTGACTAACAGATAAAATACGCCATAGTTCTCGGCCGTTATTGTCTGAGTAAAATCACCTGTAGTCTGTTGTTGCGTACTTCCATCGGGTTCTCTGTTTCCGGCTTTCGGTCCGCGTAACCTATTACTTTTTGGATTCTTTTCGGGTTATCCAGATATTTTTCCAGTATCAGACGGGCCACAGTCGCGCGCTGCGATGATAGATCCCAGACGGGGTTCTCGATCGCTACAATTGGATTTGAACGGACATGGCTAGCCACTGAAATGTCATTCACGACAACTTTCGTGGCGTCTGCGATTACATAAAGCAGCTGTTCAAGCAGCGGCGACGGCTTGTCGGTTTCCGGTTTGAAGAGGGTTGTGTCCTCGACATCGAAAAGTTCAATAACCATCCCTTCGTCGGTGACTTTCGTGACGACGTGGCGTTTCAGCTCGTCCATGACCATGGATTCGCCGCCGCGCCCCATGAGCGTTTCATCCACGACTTTGAAGCGTTCGTTCTCGCCGTCGACGTCCGGCCCACTGCTGGCATCCTGGCCTTCGCCGGCTTGATCTGGCGCTGACGCACCGGTGCCGCTTTTGGGCAATGTCATTTCCGAGAAAATGCTGTCGCCCGACAGCGCGCCGTCGCCACCACCCGAAACCCGCATGATAGGAATTGAAGGGGAAAAATAATCAGCAAGCCCCTGACGTTGTTGTTCTGTTGTCGCGTTCAGCAGCCACATCAACATAAAAAAGGCCATCATTGCGGTCACGAAGTCCGCGTAAGCGACTTTCCAGGCACCGCCATGGTGCCCGCCGCCTTTGACTACTTTTTTGCGTTTAATGATGACTGGTGCCGCATTTGCCTGCGCCGCCATTCTCACTACCCTTTTTTCACCCAAGGTAAGGTGTAACAAGCAGGTGTTACGGGCAGCTTAACATCCTTAATTGTCAGTATTCTGACCGGATGGTGCCGCACTCATGTGGTCCTCTCCGCGGTCGCGGGCCAGCATGATCTGGTGCTGGCGTTCGCGAAACCGGGCCTTGTCGGTATCAGAGGTTTCATTGACGCATTGATGGCAGCTTACCCCGGCCTCGTAGCCGTCGCGGGCGGTATCTTGGGGCAGGATCGGCCGGCGGCAGCCGTGGCACAGCATATGAGGCCCCTCTTTCAACCCGTGGCCAACACTGACCCGGTTGTCAAAAACGAAACACTCACCCTGCCAGCTGCTGTCTTCCTGAGGCACATTTTCGAGATACTTCAAAATGCCGCCTTTGAGGTGAAAGACATCTTCGACACCCTGACCAACTAGGTAATTCGTTGATTTCTCACAGCGAATACCGCCCGTGCAAAACATCGCGACTTTCTTGTTGTGGAAACGGTGTTTGTTTTCCTGCCACCAAGCTGGAAATTCACCAAAGCTTTTGGTTTGCGGGTCGATTGCACCATCAAACGTCCCGATCGAAACTTCGTAGTCGTTGCGGGTATCGATTACGGCGACGTCATCGCGGCTGATCAGATCGTTCCAATCTGCGGCTTCGACATAGTGGCCAACGCGGTCGGTCGGATCTACATCAGGCTGCCCCATCGTGACGATTTCACGCTTCAGGCGGACCTTCATTTTGCCGAAAGGCGGGGTTTTCGCGGTGCTTTCCTTCCACTCCAATCCGTCGCAGCCAGGTAGGGATTTAATATGGGTAATCACGGCATCAATACCGGCACGTGGCCCCGCGATGGTGCCGTTGATCCCTTCGCCAGCAACCAGCAAGGTGCCTTTGACATCCTGCGTATCGCACAGCGCCTTAAGCGGCGCGCGCAGGCCATCAGGATCGCTGAAACGGGTAAAGTGATAAAGGGCGGCAATGATATACATGGGCGCTCAGATACGCCCCCTGCGCGCGTCAGGCAAGAGGGTGCTTTCCGCCCTGACCTGAGCGTGAAGATATGGTATCGTGAGGTGTGATAAGGAGAAAACAAGATGACCAAAGCATTGATCGTGATCGACGTCCAAAACGACTTTTGCCCCGGCGGGGCGCTGGAAGTACCCCAAGGGGATGAAATTATCGCGCGGATCAATGACCTTATGTCAGATGTGGATGCCGTCGTTCTCACCCAAGACTGGCATCCGGCGGGCCATTCTTCTTTTGCGTCTTCGCATGCGGGCAGAGGGCCATATGAGATGATCGAGATGCCCTACGGCACGCAGGTTCTTTGGCCGGATCATTGCGTTCAGGGCACCAAGGGGGGGCAGTTTCACGCTGATTTGAATGGTACAGCCGCCGATCTGATCATTCGCAAAGGGTACAACCCTGATATCGACAGCTATTCAGCGTTCTTTGAAAACGATCACACCACGCCAACGGGGCTTGATGGCTATTTGCGCAGCCGTGGCATTACGGATTTGGTCATGGTCGGGTTGGCCTTGGACTTCTGTGTAAACTATTCGGCAGTAGATGCTGCAAAATTGGGCTTTAACGTTGAGGTCAGACAAGACCTGTGCCGTGCAATTGATCTGGACGGGTCCCTTGCTGCGGCCATTGATGGGATGGTTGCAGCCGGTGTTACCCTGACCCAAGCGTAGGTTGCTGAACCGGCGATAGGTTCAAAATGCCAAGCGCGTCGAGGCCGCCCAACGTGGCGTCGACCGCAACGGTTGCCAGAATGATGCCCATGACGCGGCTGATCACGCTGGCCCCTGTTGTGCCCATGAGCCGCCCAATTTTGCCAGCCATCAGCAGCAACGCCAAGGTAACAGCCAGTATCAGCAGTAAAAGCGCCGCCGTGATGACCTGATCTGATACAGGGTTGCTGTGATTATCCGTCAAAATGACAATGGCCAGCATCGCACCCGGCGACGCGATAGACGGCATTGCCAATGGAAAAACAGCGCCTGCCAAGTGATCGCGCTCGGCAGCTTCTATCTCTTGTGTCGGTTTGGGCTCGCCAAAGATCATACTCAGCGCGAATAGAAACAGGACGATGCCACCGGCCACTTGAAACGATCCAAGCCGCAAGCCCAGAGATTCCAACAAGAACTGTCCCCCGATGAGGAAGGCCAGCAAGACCACCCCGGCCACCAACACAGCACGTAGCGCAAAACTGCGGTGCAGTTTTTTGGGCACATTGGCCGTCGCGTATAGAAAAACCGGCAAACTGCCGATGGGATCGATCACAACGAACAAGGTGATCAGTTCTCTTAGAAGATTGGGCCATTCCAACATAAAGCGGACCTATTTGGGGGATGCTTCCTGCGATACCATAGGTTTATGGCCATGTCAGCGGCTATTCCCTTGCCCCGTCAATCGGGATGCGTCACAAACACATCGCCTAACGGAGCCTAAGATCATGGTCGATATCGCCAGCCGCGTCTGGAATCACAAATGGAAGATCGACCCGATTGTTCGGTCGCTGATCGATACGGATTTCTACAAATTGCTGATGTGCCAATCGGTGTTTCGGAACAAGCCTGAAACCCAGGTGACATTTAGCCTGATCAACCGGTCAAAGCATATCCCCCTTGCCGATCTGATCGACGAAGGCGAACTGCGCGAGCAGTTGGACCATATCCGGTCCCTATCTCTCAGCCGCGGAGAAAGCACTTGGCTACGGGGCAACACATTTTATGGCAAACGCCAAATGTTTCGCCCTGACTTTATGGAGTGGTTCGAGGGGCTGCGCCTGCCGTCCTATTATCTGGAACGCAAAGGCGACCAATACGAGCTGACGTTCGAGGGCACTTGGCCCGAGGTTATGCTGTGGGAAATCCCTGCGCTTGCGGTTCTGATGGAGCTGCGCGGCCGTGCGGTTCTGGGCAAAATGGGCAAGTTCGAGCTGCAAATCCTGTATGCGCGCGGCATGACCCGTGTTTGGGAAAAGATCGAGGAACTTCGCAAAATTCCTGGCCTGTCCATCGCGGATTTCGGCACACGTCGCCGTCATTCCTTCTTGTGGCAGGACTGGTGCGTTCAGGCCATGCAAGAAGGGCTGGGAAATGCCTTTACCGGGACATCGAACTGCAAGATTGCAATGTCGCGCGAAGTCGAGGCGATTGGCACCAATGCTCATGAGCTGCCCATGGTTTACGCGGCTTTGGCCAAAGATGATGCTGCGCTCGCGCAGGCCCCTTATGATGTTTTGCAAGACTGGCACGAAGAACATGAAGGTAATCTGCGGATTATCCTGCCCGACACTTACGGGACCAAAGGGTTCTTGGACAACGCGCCTGATTGGTTAGCGGGTTGGACGGGCATTCGCATCGACAGCGGCGACCCCGCCACGGCGGCACAAATCGCCATAGATTGGTGGAAATCGCGCGGCGAGGACCCAAGCAGCAAACGGATCATATTCAGTGATGGCTTGGACGTTGCAAAGATCAAAGAGCTGCACACGCAATTCGCGGATAAGGCGACGGTATCGTTCGGTTGGGGCACCTTGTTGACCAATGATTTCCGCAATCTGGTGCCAGACGATGCGCTGGCCCCTTTTAGCCTCGTTTGCAAAGCGGTTTCGGCGAACGGCAAACCGACGGTCAAACTGTCAGACAACCCCAACAAGGCGATGGGCCCACAAAGCGAGATCGACCGCTACAAACGTGTGTTTCAGGTTGGTGAGCAAGACACGCAGAAGGTCATCGTTTAGACGATGATCCTTGCCTTGTTTGGCTGATTTTGCGTTCGCGCCACACGATGAGCAATCCGCCGACGACGATGAACAGTGCACCGGGGAATAGATCGGACCACGGTGCTTCGCCATAGAAAACCCAGCCAAGCGCAAACGCCAGCGGTATACCGAAATAGCTGAACGGTGCCAGATTGCTTTGCTCGGTCAGTCGGTAGGACATGATCAGGAATAACACGGCTGTTCCGCCAAATGCGCCCATGCCGACAATCCACAGCAGGTCGGTACCCGACGCAAGCGGGGTAAAGCCAGCGGTGAAAAACGCAAGCGCCAGCGACCCGATCGCGGCAAGACCTGAAGAATAAAGATTGATCAGCGCACTGGGAACATCTTCATCCATCATGCGGGTCGTCACGGCCACCAACGCATAGCAGGCCGCCGCCGCAAGCGGTAATAGGGCCGCGGGCCGAAAGCTATCGCTGCCAGGTCCGACGACCATAATTACCCCAGCAAAGCCCAAAAGCACGGCACCCCATCTGAGCGCGCCCACCTTTTCGCCAAGCAGAACAACCGCCAGCGCCACCATGATCGGCGCATTCGCGTATGTGATCGTTGATGCGGTCGCAAAGCTGAGCAGCCCCAGCGACAGATAAAAGAAATACTGTGCAAACGTCAGGATGATGCCGCGCAGAAGCGCAAATCGCCACTGACGGATCTTTAGGATGCGCCCGTTTTGATGCCAATCCGGCGAAAGCCAAAGTGCAATGCCTGCTGGGATCAAGCCCGCGATATTCCGATAGGCGGATAGCTCCGCAGCGCCGTAATGTGGTGACAGGTGTTTGATGATCAAACCCATCAGATCAAACAAGACCAAAGCGATCAGCGAGAAGGTGATCGCGAGGGTAGTGCGGTTCCTCGGCATGATGTCGATCCTAAAGAGGGGTCGGAGAGACCCTAGCAGACAGCCGCTATATCACCATCGCAAATTGCTTGGGATATCGGATCACTTGGCCGGATCAACTTTGCCACGTAGGGCTTTAACCTCTCCGCGGACTTTCTTTTCCTTCAGGCGTCGCTTTTTTGACCCGAGCGTTGGTCGCGTCGGGATGCGGCGTTTGGGTGGGGTCAGCGCTGATTTGATCAGTTCTTTCAACCGGTCACGCGCGATTTCGCGGTTGCGGGCTTGGCTGCGCGTTTCGTCGCATTGGATTACCAACGCCCCCTCATTGGTCCACCGGCGACCTGCCAGCCTGCGCAGACGGTTTTTCACGGGGGTGGTTAGTGATGGCGAAGTCGCGGCTTCGAACCGCAATTCAACCGCGCTTGAGACCTTGTTGACGTTTTGCCCACCGGGGCCGGACGCCCGCATAAAACTTTCGGTAAGTTCCCAGTCTTGAATGGCAATTTCGTCGGTGATGTGCAGCACGGGTGGTCTCCTTGGGGGCAGTATCGCATCGCAACTGCCCAAGTAAAAGGCCCCCGAAAATGCGAAAAGGGCCGCCCTGAAAAGAGCGGCCCAATCGAATGGTTTACGGAGGTGGGATCGGTTAGATCAGCGATCCACCCAAGGTTCTGACCACTAAGGGCTGCCCTAGCGGTTGTCCTCCCAAGCTGTTCCGACACCTCGCTCCAATACCGTTCTTGACACTGGATCACCTCCTTTACATTTGTTGAACTCACCCAAAGCTTTGCACAGGATCGCCAAAGCGCAAAACGTTTTTTTGCCCGTCACAAAGGATTGCGGGCGCAAAGCTGCTGCCAATCGTGGCAAAAGATTTACGCCCGCAGTGGTGATTTTTGTGTCGCTTAACCTGCGGGCAGCAGCCGTGCAGTGATCAAGCGGAAGGGGATGAGTGCGATCAAGGCAAGGCTAAGCTTTACAGCCCAATCAGCCACGGCAAGCGATACCCAAAGTGGGGCAACAGGCCCGTTTCCAAGCAACGGCAACGCTTCGGCTGCCCAAGATACGTCTGTGAGGGGGCTGATAAACGACAGCGCGCCAGAGAACGCGATAGAGAAGAACAATACCGTATCAACGGTGCTGCCGATTAAGGTGCTGGCCAGCGGCGCGCGCCACCATTTACCGTCCCGAAGGGCCGAAAAAATCGCAACATCAAGAAGTTGGGCCACCAAGAAGGCGGTTCCGGACCCGATCGCGATGCGGATTGTCACCAATGGACCAAATTCGCCCATGATCTGTGTGCCGATCAAAGAGCAGATCAAACCAACGACGAAACCTACCAGAACCACGCGTCGTGCGGCGGTCTGGCCGTAAACGCGGTTCATGATGTCGGTCACCAGAAAGGCAAGGGGATAGGTGAATGCGCCCCAAGTGAGCCATTGCCCATAGAGGAATTGAACGAGAATGTTGGAGGCCACGACAATGGCGGCCATGGCAATAATGCCGGGAAGATATGTGCGTGTCATGTGTTAACCGTTTTTTGCAAGGGTGCGGCGACTTGGCCTGCGGGAATCGCAGACAAAGCCGCCTTAAGGGGTTGATCTGCGTCTTGCAAGCTAATCGATAACTGAAAATTCGATGATTTGGGTGTTTTGGAAGGGCATGAAATTGTCGTCAGACACAAGCGTCAGGCGGGTTCGGCCCGATGCATCCTCCCAAACAGAGATAGCTTCGAGGTTGTCAAACCGCGCTGGCAGGGTCTGGATAAGCGTAACGCTGTGGGGCGTCGCGGTATCAAGATCGATCCGCCTGATCCGCGTTCTAAACCCCAGTGGGGTCACAGCCCGCTCCAACACATACAATCGGCCATTTGCGCCAAAGTCCGCACCAACGGGCAGGAAGGGGCCGTTTCTGGGTATCTGCGCTGCAATGGTTTGAGTGCCGTCTTTGAAGGCGAAGAGCGGAAAGTGATCGCCTTTCGTCTGTTCGGCTATCGCGAAAATCGTACCATTCTTGTCGATGGCCAATGCCTCAAACCCGCTGTTCTCTGCCTGAAATTCTGACGCAGACAAGCGAGCGATAGGCGTGGTAACGCCATCTTTTATGTTCAACGTGGCAATGCGGTGCTGCCCTTCAAAGCTGACGGAATGCGTGCCATCGGGCGCGATCGCCAACCCTTCTGCATCGGTGAAAGGCCTACGTAATATGCTGCCTGTCGCGTCCCGCATGGCGACAGAATGGGTGATTTTGGCGGCTGTGATTTGCCCTGCTTCCCGCTGTATGCTCGCCTGAAGAACGTGGCCCCGATCTGTGATGATGGTCATGCGCTGGCCGTCGGGCGAAAGCTCCAGCCCTGATAGGCCGCCGAACCAAGACGCGCTTTCGTGCCAGATAAATTCCGTTTCAAAGTGCAGCACGGGTTTATTCTCGGCCGCTGTCAGGGTCGAAGCAAAAAAGACCGCAAATATGAAGCTGATGAGGTTCAGTTCGCTTCCAGTACCGATTGGCATTGCGCAGGCAGATCGGCCAGGATCAACGCACGTTTCGGTTTGCGTTTTGGCGGGTTCGGATTTGGCGGGGGCGGGTTCAGGATATTTGCCTGCCATTGCCGCGCATCAGCGCATCCATCGCCTGCTGGGGGCGCTGCTTGATCGACACAGCCACGTGCGTTTTTGGGGCAGCTTAGACGGACGTGAAAATGATAATGGTGTCCAAACCACGGGCGGATTTTACGCAACCAGCTGCGGTCGCCTTTTTCATCCGCACACATTTGTACCTTGGCACCGGGAAAGACGAAAATCCGGGCGACGCGGGGGTCGGATGCCGCAGCTTTCAACACTTCATGATGTTGACGTGTCCAGCTGCTGTTGACGTAAGCCCCTTTTGCCCGGCGCATGGAGATAGATGAGATTTTTTCGCGCTCGGCACGGCTTAGGGTTAGCGATTGCGCGGGCAGCATCCAAATGTCGGCGTCCAGACCCATCTGGTGACTGGCATGACCGGATAGCATCGGTCCCCCGCGGGGTTGGCTCATGTCGCCGACGTAAATCCCGTTCCATCCGGGTTGCCGTGCTGCTTTAACGCTTAGGTTTTTGACAAAATCGATCATCTCCGGATGGGCCCAGTTCCGATTGCGCGACAGACGCATGGCCTGCCATGTCGGCCCCGTTTCCGGGAGTTGTTGCGCCCCCGCTACGCAACCTTTGGCGTAGCTGCCAAAGGCAGCTGGGCTTTGTCGTGATCCACCGCTTTTCGCCCCGAACAGTTTCTTTGCCTGAACATTGCTGAGCGCCCCGCCGGAGGACCCGATGGTCGGCAGAATCTGCGACGCTTGCGGGTTCGGCTCGGAAGGTGTCCCGCCACATGCGGTCATTGCCAGTGCGAGGGTTATACCGGTCAAAAGGCGCGAAAAGATCATTTTGCGAAATCTCCATTCGGTTTAACCCATACTAGCAGAACCAGCCCAAGGATGAAGAGCCCAACGACGGGAGTAATGCCCAACCTTTGACTTCCGGTTAAATCGCTTGCAATCGCAATCAGCGCCGGGGCCAGAAAGGCGGTTGCCTTGCCAGACAAAGCATAGAGACCAAACGCCTCGGTCATGCGGTCAGGATTGCCTTGGCGGGTCAGCATATTGCGGGACGATGCCTGCAATGCGCCACCTGCGGCACCGATCAATGCGCCCGCAATATAGAACAAAATATCGGGCAGCGCGGATCCGTCGGCCAATGCAATGCCCATAACCGAGGTCGGCGTAAGCGAGATGATCAAACAAGCGGTCGCGATTAAAACGCTACAGCAGGCCACGATAACCGGCATAGGCCCAATGGCACGATCAACGCGCCCACCGACCCAGCAAAAGATGGCCCCTGAAATGGCTGCGAGGATGCCAAAAATACCGATATCAATGATCGACCAATTCAACACGCCAAGCGCATAGATGCCGCCAAATGTGTACATGCCGTTCAAGGCGTCGCGGTAAAACATCGACGATCCAAGATAGGCGAGTAGCGACGGATGCTGCGGCAGCTTTTTCAGGGTGCGGTTCAAGTCAGACAAGGCCTTGCCGACAAAGTATTTCTCGGCAGTCGGCTTTGGCATATCCCGGACGTACAAAAAGAAGGGGATCATGAAAACCGCATACCAGATCGCGGTAAGCGGCCCAACGATCCTTGTGTCGGCGTTGGTTGCGGGGTCAAGCCCAAATGCGGGGTCGAGACCCAGCATTGTTTTTCCGGTGTCGCCGGCCTGAAACAAGAAAATCATTATGATTAACGCGACAACGCCGCCGACATAGCCAAACCCCCAGCCTGATCCTGAAACGCGCCCTCTCTCGGCTGGATCGGGGGACAGTTCTGGCAAATAGGAATTCGTGAAGATCGTAGCGAATTCCATCCCGATCAAGCCGATCCCAAAGAAGAGTAGGGCCCAAGTGACCGAGAAATCCTGTGGCGCGGTCCACCAAAGAGCCGCGGACCCGATCACGTAGAGGGCAGAGAACAGCCAAATCCACGGCATGCGCTTGCCCGTTGAATCCGCCACGGCCCCCAGAATGGGCGCAAGGATGGCAATGGAAACCCCTGCAATGGCCAGCCCATAGCCCCAATATGCTTGCGCTTCCGCCTTTGCCAACGCCACAGGCATCCCGCCTTCAACCAGCGAAGCGGTGGCCGTCTGTGCAAAATAGGGGCCGAAAATGAAGGTCAAAAGCAACGTGTTATAAGGCTGGCTTGCCCAATCAAAGAAATACCAGCCCCAGATTTTCTTGCGCGATGAAATCGTTGCCATACGTGTTCTCCGGTTTTGTTGGGACGGTAGTGCAGTGGGGTAGTACCGCGCAAGGCGCGTTTTATATGAAGCGGAAAACGCCAGGTGGCAGAAAGTCTCCGGGGACAGCGAAGCCCCGCCAAAAGCGGTTTTCTTTTCAGGGGCGGGGCTATAGTCCAGTTAGGGTACCGTTAACATTTCGAGCATCATATGATCCGTATCCTATACTTTAGCACCGCCCGCCCCACCGTTTCAAAAGACACAGTCAAGCAGATTACAGAACAAGCCAAAGTGAAAAACCATGAACTGGGGATCACGGGTGCGTTGGCCTATAACGGGCGCAATTTTTGTCAGGCTCTTGAGGGCGGAGAGGCCGAAGTGCGCGGCCTTATCGACGAAATTCGCGCTGATGAGCGTCATAGCGGCTTTAAAATCCTGGATGAAAAGCACATTACCGAGCGTCATTTCCCGGACTGGACAATGGAGCTGGTGAGCGAGCTGGATTTTTCAGTCGTGATCAATTCGATGTAATGATAGAACCGTTGCGGCCCTTGCTCTTTCACGGGGGGCTGCTTAACTGCGTTTCAGTCAATAAGAGGGTCAAGCCATGACATCGTTGTTCCAAATCCTGATGCTGCTTTTGAATATCGTGTGGTTTGTCATCATCGCCCACGTCATCATGAGCTGGCTGATTAACTTTCAGGTATTGAACCTGCGCCAGCCTCTGGTCGCGCAGATTTGGGACGGGCTAAACCGTCTGCTAGAGCCTGTTTACAGCCGGGTCCGTAGCTTTTTGCCGCCCATGGGCGGGCTTGACCTTGCGCCGTTGGTTGTTCTGATCTCGGTGGCGATTTTGCGTATCCTTTTGATAAACAACGCCGCATCGTTTTACTAAACGGCCCTTCGGGGAGGATATTTGGAAAGCCAGAGAAGCATGGGTATTGTCCCTTGTTTCTGAGTGTGGGAGTCTGCCCCTAACGAGCAGATTATAGTTAGGTTTTCCATGTCAGGCGCTGCCACGCTTTTACGTGACGTATTTGGTTTCGACGGGTTCCGCCCCGGCCAGCAAGAGATCGTCGAGGCGGTGACTGCGGGCGAAAACGTGCTGGCCATCATGCCCACAGGCGGAGGGAAATCTCTTTGCTTTCAAATGCCTGCCTTGCTTCGCGAGGGGGTGACGGTTGTGATCTCGCCGCTGATTGCATTGATGCGCGACCAAGTCAGGGCCTTGCAGGAACTGGGCGTCGGGGCAGGGGCGCTTACCTCGGGGAACACACCAGAGGAAACCGATGCGGTTTGGGAAGGGCTGGAGGCGGGCACGCTGAAGCTGCTTTATATGGCACCTGAACGGCTGGCGGCGGGATCTGTGATTGGCATGCTCAAGCGGGTCGGTGTATCGCTGGTCGCGGTGGACGAGGCGCATTGTGTCAGCCAATGGGGGCATGATTTCCGCCCGGACTATTTACGGATCGGCGAATTGCGCAGAACCCTGAACGTGCCGTTAGCTGCGTTTACGGCCACCGCGGATGCCGAAACTCAGCTTGAGATCGTGCAAAAGCTGTTCGACGGTGCTGCGCCGCGTGCATTTTTGCGGGGCTTTGACAGGCCTAATATCCATCTAGCCTTTGCAGCTAAGAATTCTCCGCGTGCACAAATTCTGAATTTTGCGGCAGGGCGTAAGGGGCAGTCTGGGATTGTGTATTGCGGAACCCGCGCAAAAACCGAAGGGCTGGCCAAGGCCTTGCGCGACGAGGGGCATGTTGCCGTGCATTATCATGGGGGGATGGAGGCAGAAGACCGCCGCATTGCCGAGCGGCGTTTTCAGCAAGAAGACGGTTTGATTGTCGTTGCCACGGTTGCGTTTGGGATGGGGATCGACAAGCCGGACATCAGATGGGTCGCGCATGCGGATCTGCCAAAATCGATCGAGGCGTATTACCAGGAAATTGGCCGCGCGGGCCGGGATGGATCGCCGGCCGAGACACTGACGCTGTTCGGGCCAGATGACATTCGGTTGCGTCGCAGTCAGATTGATGAGGGGATCGCGCCGCCGGAACGACGGGCGGCAGATCATGGTCGTTTGAACGCGCTTTTGGGGCTGGCAGAGGCGTTGGAATGTCGGCGCAAAACCTTGCTCGGGTATTTTGACGAGACCGAGATCACCTGCGGGCGATGCGATCTATGCGATACGCCTGCGGATGTTTTCGATGGAACCACTGCGGTGCGCAAGGCGCTATCGGCGATGCTGCGCACGGATGAATGGTTTGGGTCCGGTCATCTGATCGATATTCTGCTGGGCAACGAGACTGATAAAATCCGCGAACGGGGCCATACCAGCCTGCCGACCTATGGCGTGGGCACAGAATATGACAAGCGGGAATGGCAGGCCGTGTTCCGGCAAATGATGGGGCATGATCTGGTGCGCCCTGATGCCGAACGTCACGGTGCCTTGCGTATGACGGATGCAGCTTTGCCTATCTTGCGCGGCGAGGCGCAGATTTCCTTGCGCCGTGACAGCATACGTGCGGCTGGTGCCACGCGCCGCCCGGCTGTTAAAATGCTGGTCAGCGAAGAAGATGCGCCGCTGCTTTCTGCGCTAAAAGCCAAAAGGCGCGGTTTGGCTGAGGCTGCCAAAGTACCTGCCTATATTATCTTTAACGACCGCACCTTGATCAAGATGGCTGAAAAACGGCCGGACAGTTTGGACGCCATGGCCCGAATTGGCGGGGTCGGCGCAAAGAAATTGGAAAGCTACGGGCGCGCATTTCTGGACGTTATCAACGGAACTTCCGAAGAAATGCACCCGACGCGCCGCAAGCTGGCCGGGCGGGCTGCGGGCAGCGTTTATGACCGCTTGCTTGAAGTACAGGCGGAATTGGCGCGCGGCACGGCGGGGACAGACAAACCGCTTAGTTGTTCCGCCTCGTTATTGGCCAAGGTTGCGCAGCTGCGAAATGCCGACGACACCGCCCTTGAACGTCTGTTAGGGGACAAGCGAGCCGAAAGGTTTGGCCCCGCATTTCTGGACGTTCTGAGGGAGGCGGGCTAAGTCTTTGGATAGCTAAAAAGAGGATCACCATGCTCATTGTTATTTCGCCCGCTAAAAAGATGAACTGGGACGCGCGCGACGTTCAGATGACAACGCCAGATATGCTGGATGAGGCGGCGAATTTGGTGCGATCCGCGCGTGATCTAAGTGTGGATGATCTGAAATCGCTGATGCATCTGAGTGATAGCCTGGCCAAGTTGAACCGGGACCGTTTCGCGAACTATCAAGATGCCCCCGATGCGGATGACCTGCGCCCGGCAGCATTTGCATTTGCGGGCGACACCTATCAAGGCCTCGAGACGGCGAGCCTTGAAGCGGACGAGCTGACCTATGCTCAGGAGCATTTACGCATTCTTTCAGGGCTTTACGGCGTTCTGCGCCCCTTGGATGGGATTCAACCCTACCGCCTAGAGATGGGCAGCAGATTGAAAACCCCGCGGGGGAAGAATCTTTATGCCTATTGGGGGGACACGCTGTCGAAGGCGTTGAATGAACAGGCTGAAACGACGGGCAGCAGCGCATTGATCAATTGTGCCAGTCAGGAATATTTTGGGGCAGTTGATTTGAAAGCGCTAAAGCTGAACGTCATCACGCCCCAGTTCATGGAGGATAAAGGCGACGGAAAAGGCCCCAAGATCGTGAGCTTTTATGCCAAGAAAGCGCGTGGAGCGATGGCGCGGTTCGTCATTCAGAACCGTTTGAAAGATCCAGAAGCGCTGCGTGATTTCGATAGTGGCGGATATGCATGGCAAAAAGACCTATCGACGCCGGAAAAGCCGGTATTCTTGCGGGCTTACCCTGCCTCTTGATGGTCGCTTTCTAGCAGCAACGGCAGGGTGTCTAGGGGCTGATGCGCCTGGATTTGTGCGGTAATGTCTGGTTTGCGCAACGGCTTTGTTAGGTAGTGATCCAGCCCTGCGGCCAGGATGCCTGTATCGTCGCCAGTCATGGCATGTGCTGTCAGCGCGACAATAGGACAGCGGCGGTCCGTCTGTTCTTCTAGCAAGCGAATGGCGGCTGTCGCCTCCTTGCCATCCATTTTCGGCATTGAGATATCCATAAAAATCATATCTGGCTCAAAGCTTTGAAACAATGCGACTGCTTCTTCGCCGTTATTGGCGAGCTGTAGCTCCACATCCAGATGTTGGATCATTTTGCAGAAAACAAGCTGGTTGGTTTTGTTATCCTCTGCTGCCAAGATGCGCATTTTTCTTGGTTCGATTTGACCGGTGCCAGCGACCGGTTTACCGAACGCCGCCAATTGCGCCAGCAAGTCACTGCGCGGAATGGGTTTTTTCAGAACAGATGTAACCAGTGCGCGTGCGGGATCATTGTCGGCCAGCGCGGTGTTTGAGCTGACGATAACGATGTAGCATTGCTGGCCCCGGTCACGCAGTTGGCTGGCAAGCTCGAAACCATCCATATCGGCCATGATGTGATCGGCGAGGATAAGATCCACGTCGTCCCCAGCTTGCTCCAACGCCACTTGGGCGGTGTCGCAACAGGTGACCTTGAGGCCAAGCTGTTCAAGCTGTTTGAGCAATATTGAACGGTTTATCGTTTCAGCTTCGACCACCATAATATGGCGCAAGTGTTTTGGCAGTGGCGGGTGCGACGTGTCGATCTGCCCGTCGGCCTCTAGCGGCAGTTCAAACCCAAAACAGGATCCAACGAGTTCTTGAGAGGTGACCCATATGTTGCCGTCCATCATCTGGATCAGTCGCTGGCAGATCGCAAGGCCCAGACCGGTTCCGTCAAAGTTGCGATTGCGTTCATTTTCGACCTGATTAAATTCGCCAAATATATGGTCGATCATGGCGGGGGCGATGCCAATGCCCGTGTCCTCGATCGCGATTTTGACCATCACCTTGCCAGTGTTAGCGTCCGGCACACCTGTGACCCGCACCAAAACGTGGCCTTCGCTGGTGAATTTTACCGCGTTGCCCATGAGGTTCGTTAGTACCTGCCGGATCCGGCCAGGATCGCCAATCAGATGCGTGGGCATGAACAGATCGTATTCCAGCGCAAGACCAAGCCCTTTTTCACGGGCAAGCGGTTGCAAAAGCATGATCACTTCTTGGATTGCACGCTCCAGGTCGAAGGGTTCAACATGCAGGTCCAGCTTTTTAGCCTCAATTTTCGAATAATCGAGAACATCATTGATAATGACCAGCAGCGCCTCGCCCGAGTTCTTGATCGTATCGACGTAAAGTTGCTGGTCTTCGGTCAGCTCGGTATCGCGCAACACATCTGCCATCCCCACAACGCCGTTCATCGGGGTTCTGATTTCGTGGCTCATATTCGCTAAGAATGCTGATTTCGCGCGGCTGGCGCTTTCCGCAATGGCGCGTGCCTCTTGCAGTTGGCGTTCGTATTCGACCGTCGCCGTAATATCGAGCCCCAGCGAAACCAAGTCGCCACTTGGTCCGCGTTGGTCAACCAGTTTGATATGTCGGCCATTCCATAATTGAATCACGGTGGGTTCAGGATCGGTGTCTTGCAGCCGCTCTGTCATCATTCGACGCCAGTTTTTAGTGGATAGATCGCCGGTATTTACGATGCCTTCCTCGGTCAATACTTGCAGGATTGTCACGTAATTGATCCCGGGACTGATCAATTCCAGCCCGTCAAAGACCGCAAGATAAGAGCGGTTGGCCATGATAAGTTCGTTGTTCACGCTGAATAATGCAAAGCCGTCCTTGATTGTTTCAATCGACTGCCAAAGCCGGCGTTCCGTCAACTCGATCTTTTCGCGCGCGGCATTCAGGTCGGATTTCACCCGTTGGTTTTCGCCGCGAATGTTTTCTACCTCGGCGCGGGTTTCCACGATTTCATCGCTTAGTTTCTGCGCGTGCAGACCCAACTTGCGATTGGCGGCAAATAGCTCGGCCTGTTTCAGCTCAAGCATCCGCTCCGCCGCAAGACGTCCGCGCCGTTCCTGCGTCAGCTTGTCTGCCAGGTTCATGCCCTGCTCCGAATCCGTGATGTTCTGTTTGGTAACAGACATTCAGGGAACGAGGTGAACAACTGTTTAAGACGGGCATGGACGCTTGCCGTTTTGGCTTAGCTCCGTCGCCCTTCGCGCAGCCACGCGGCGATGATCAGCCCTGCGCCGATCAGCAAAACCAGCCATCCGGGCAGGATCGGAGTTTGACGCACATCGCGGGTCTCGTACGCATTGCGCGGGGTCAGGCCGATCCACCCGCGCCCTGCGGCGGGTCGTCCGGCCCTTACCTCGCGAATACGGGGCAAGCCGTCCTCGATGCGGACCGCGCCGCCGCGCATTCTTGCCAGAATTGGGGCCATTATTTCATCGCTTGCAATGGTATCGATGAATTCACGCGGTGCTGCAGGGCCAAGGCCGATCACGCTTATCTGATCACCGTTCTCAAGGCGGTAGAGCCCGATCTCCGGCCCCTCAAACGTTCCCTCGAACACACCGGGTGATGTTTCAGTTAACGGCGTTTCAGCGGTGGACCCATCGGGGGCAGTGATGGTGACGGTGGGTACCGTATCGCCCAGTGTCCGGCGGATAATGCGCATGGTTTGCCCCTCGGCGGTGGCGGTCAGCGCCTCTTCCTCAAGCTCGGGTTCTTTCATCATCCAATGGGCAAGGCGGCGCAGCAATTCAAGCTGCGGTCCGCCACCCTCGTAGCCGCGGTTCCAAAGCCATGCATGATCCGAAGCCAGCAGCGCGACGCGGCCCTCGTCGACCCGGTCCAGGATCAGCAAGGGGCGGTCGCCCTGCCCCGTCATCACGACCGATCCTTTGGGGTTGGTCACATCAATCTGGCGCAACCACCGGCCCCAATCCCCGTTTCGGGGCAAATCAGCTGTCACGGGGTGACGGTCGCCCAGTTCGGACACAAGGGGCTGAAACGGTTCTTCGATCACGCGGGCCGATGGGGTTGCGGGCAGAACAGCGCCAAGCGGCGACCGGAACAGGCTGTCGGCGCTTGCGAAATCGCGTCCTGCGGCCACCAGAACGGCACCGCCCTGACGCACATAATTGGCGACGTTTTCCAGATACAGCCCGGGCAAGATGCCGCGCCGCTTGTAGCGGTCAAAGATAATCAGATCGAAATCATCGATCTTTTCCATGAACAATTCGCGGGTAGGGAAGGCGATCAGAGACAATTCATCAACCGGAACGCCGTCTTGTTTTTCGGGGGGGCGCAGGATGGTGAAATGCACCAGATCGACAGAGCTGTCGGATTTCAACAGGTTGCGCCACGTGCGCCCGCCGGGGTGGGGTTCACCACTGACAAGCAACACACGCAAGCGGTCACGGACCCCGTTCATCTGGATCAATGCGGCATTGTTGCGGTCGGTCAATTCGCCGTCCGCTTCTGGCAGGGAAAACCGGATCACGTTCCGCCCGCCATGGGGCAGCGTGACAGGCAGGTCGAGGTCCTGACCAATCGGCACCCGAAACGACTGAGGCTCTTGTGCGTCAACGGATATGTCCAGCTGCGCGACGCCGCCCAAGTCGGGGGCCGCGCCCAGATCATCGATCCGCAAGGTCAGGGTGACCGGTTCACCGATGATTGCAAACGCGGGGGCATTGCGCACGGTCAGTCGGCGATCCCAGTCGGTTCCCTTGCCGGTCATCAGCAGATGCAAGGGGGCAGGTAGATCGACGGGCAGATCTGCGTCGTGGATGCGACCATCACTGACGGCCAGAATACCTGCAATGCGGGCGCGGGGTTCTTCGGCCAATGCGTCCAAAACCACGGTCATCAACTGTGTGCCGGTATCGCCGGGGCCATCTGGTATCTGGATGCGGCGCAATTCGGTGTTATCGCGCGCGGAGATCGTCGCGGCCAAGGCATCGGCGGCCTGCGTGCTTTGCGCCTCGCGCCCGCCCAGTTTTTGGCTCGCGCTGTTGTCTTCGAGCATGATTACGATGTCGCTCAGCGGCGCGCGGTCTTCTTGCTGGAACGACGGCCCCAGCAATGCGGCCAGTACGACCAACATAGCAAGCCCGCGCAAGGCCCAGCCCTGCAGCCCGCGCATCACGGCGAGGATCACCGCAGCAAGGGCAATCGCGGAAACAACGGCTAGCAACGCCATCGGGATCATTGGATGAAAAACGATGGTCGAGGTCATTGGCCCAACCGATCCAACAGTGCAGGCACGTGGACCTGATCCGATTTATAGTTGCCGGTTAGCACATGCATGACCAGATTGACGCCAAAGCGATAGGCCAGTTCACGCTGCCGTTCGCCGCCAAATCCGCGGCCGACAGGTACCATTTGCGCGCCGGTAGACGACACCGCCCAGGCCGCGGCCCAATCATTGCCGCCGATCACAACGGGTGTGACACCGTCATTGAGGTTGCGAAACGGCATGCCTTCAATCTGTTCGGCACCCGGGGGGGATGCTTCGACCCAGATATCGCGCCCTGCATAGCGTCCCGGAAAATCCTGTAGCAAATAAAACGTGCGGGTCAGCACATGGTCCGTAGGCAGCGGTTCAAGCGGGGGAATATCCAGCGGTGCAGCAAGGTCTTGCAGCTTGCGCCCATTCGCGCTGGCACCGCCGTATCCAGCAATATCCGCGTCACGGGTATCAAACAGGATCAGCCCCCCAGACCGCAGATAGGTGTTCAGCTTGGCATATGCGTCACCTGACGGGCGGGGTTGGTCGGGCGTGATCGGCCAATACAGCATCGGGAAAAATGCCAGCTCGTCCGTCTCAAGGTTCACGCCGATCGGGTTGGCAGGTTCAACTGACGTGCGGAAAAACAACGTGTCAGAAAGCCCGCGCAACCCTGCCTCTGACAGCCCGTCTATGGATGGATTTCCGGTAATGACATAGGCCAGCGTCATTTCTGCGGTCGCGTTCAGGGCGAAGTCGTCTGCCGATTGTGCGTCCGCTGGGGCCGGGATTTGCATCAAGGGAACCAACAAGATCGCCGCCAGATTGCTGCGTTCCAACAGACGTCCTGACAGCGCCAATGATGCGATCACATCGGCCAGCAGCAGCAAAATTGACAGGCTGAGCAGCCAACCAGCCAGCGGCATTTCGGGCGCGACGTACAGGCCATGCACGGGTACATCGGCGGGCCACGTGGTCGCTGTCAGCTGCGTATCGTCAGTGACCACATTGCGCGCGATCCGGCGATCGCCTGAGGCGTAGATGCCCGGCTGCAACGCGGGACCGGCGGCGGCTGATGCCAGATCAGCCCCATCAACACCGGGCAGATTGCCTGCGTCTTCTAACTGGCCAAACCCGTCCATTATGCGCAAGGGCGTCCATGTTGTACCTTGCAAATCCTGCGCCTCGACCGACGCGGCAGAGGAGGAGATCGCCAACCTTTCCATCATCTGAACAAAGACGCCGGAAAGGGGCAAGGTGGACCATTCGGCGGTGGCAGTTACGTGGAATAGGACGACTTGACCCTGACCAAGTGCCTTGCGCGTCACCAGCGGTGTGCCATCGCTGAGCGAAGCAATAACACGGTCGGCGAGGGTCGGGTCCGGTTGGGCGACGACCTGAGCAGACACGACCACATCGTCAGGAACATTCAGCCCGTAAAACGGCGAGGTTTCGCGGAAACTATCCAGCGATTTCGGCTCTCCCCAGCTCATCGCGCCACCGACACTGCGGCCTCCGGCGCGCAGGCGCACGGGCATCAGCGGGTCTTCGGTATCGCGGGAAATATCACTGGCGGCAATGCGCGGCCCCGCAAAACGCACCAACATGCCCCCGGCCTCGATCCATTCTTGCAGGGGCGCTTGTTCCGCCTCGGACAGGGTCGCGATGTCGGCTAGCACGATCACATCAGGATTTGCAGGCAGAACATCGGCAAGGGACCCGTCGATAATATCGGCGGTCGGGGCCAAGGCGCGTTCGATGTAGTGTAGCGGCGATAGCAGCTCGAGCCCCTCACGGTTTTCGCGGCCTGCAATCAGGGCAACCTCGCGGCGGCGCAATCCATCGTCCACCAGCGTAGTCGCCCCCGCTGACCGCTGCCCTGCGATGTCAAACCGCGTGATCCGGGCGCGTAGTTCGGCTGGTAAGGATAACGCGGCGGTGGCTTGGGTTGCGCCGTCGTCGAACTGGGCGGGCACAGTGGCAAGGATGCGGGCGTTCCCCGCCGGATCGCGGCCTTGGGCGTTCAGTGTAACCTCGCGGGCCGGACCCGCGATGGCACGTTTGACGGTCAGGGTAATGGCGCCATCCTTGTAGCTGGCAGGAGCCATTGCCAGTACGTTGGTGCCAGTTTGGTAGACGTCGACCGATCCTTGGCCTTGCAGCGCATCCAGCATGGCCCGCCGGTTTGCGTATTCGAGCCCGTCACTGAACCAAACCGTGTCGAAGCCGTCTAGTGCCTCGGTAATCTCAATCGCGCGGATCACGTCAGCGTCTGACGGTTGCCATGGTGCGGGCTGCAACCCAGCCAACCGCGTGCGCCACACATCTGCGGATTGGAACGCGGGTTCTTCGGGGCGGGTGAGGGTCAGAAAACCTACGGTCCGGTTGGCGCGAGCAGCTCGGGTGAGCTGGGCGTCGATGACTTGCGACTGTTGCTGCCAGCGTGTTGCACCGGCCCACGACCCATCCAGCACAATCAGCAATGGGCCAGAGCCGTCTGCCTGTTGGTCTTGTGGGTTCAAAACGGGGCCAGCCAGCCCGATGATAATCGCGGCAACGGCCAGCATGCGTAACAGCAGCAACCACCACGGGGTCCGGTCAGAAACGCTTTCGTCGTCGGTCAGGCCCAACAGCAATGCAACACCGGGAAACCGTTGGCGGATCGGTGCGGGGGGAACTGCGCGCAGGATCAGCCAAAGAATAGGCAGCGCGATAAGCCCCAGCAAAAGCCAAGGTGCCGAAAACCCGATGCCGCCCAAAATCGTCATGCTGCTGCCCCCGCGCGTGTGTCCAGCGCCGAATAGAGCCACAGCAGTGCGGATTGAGCAGAGGTATTGGTGTGATGCAGACCATAGTGCCAACCCGTCAACGCGCACAGGCGCTGAAGCTCGGCTTTGCGTTCGGCAAGGCGTTCAAGATAGCGGGATTTCAGATCGCTGGCCTTTAATGTCTCGTGGCGCAGCGTGCCGCCCACGCTTTCAAATATGGTTCTTCCGGAAAACGGGAATGCTTCCTCGGACGGGTCCAGCAGATGGCATAACACCCCGCGAACACCCCGGTCAGCGGCCTTGGTTAGCGCAAGGGTGATCCCGTCGAGATCGCCCATGAAATCCGATATAAACACGGCCCGCGCATGGGGGATCATTGCGCGGTGTTCGGGCGGGGCATAATCGTTGGCATCGTCTTGCGACAGCATCTCGGCCAACCGCAACAGCTGCGGTCTGCCGGAACGCGGGGGCAAGGCGGTGCCCGTCAGGCCCACGCGTTCACCGCCGCGCTGCAACAGGATCGCCACAGCAAGGCCCAGCACCCGCGCGCGATCTGCCTTTTGGGGCAGGTTCGGGCCCGATGAAAAGCGCATCGACGCCCCTTGATCGATCCACAGCATGACGGATTGTGCGATTTGCCATTCGTGTTCACGTACGAATTCCTGATCGCCCCGTGCTGAGCGGCGGTGATCAATGCGGCGGCGACTGTCACCGGTCTGGGCCGGGCGGTACTGCCAGAAATCATCGCCACCCCCCGCACGCCGCCGTCCGTGCGACCCCAATAGCACAGCACCGGCCAAGTGTTCTGCCCGGGCCAAGAGGTCAGGAAACCGCGCTGCCTGTTCTTCGGCCTTTGCGCGAAGGGATACGGGGGTGGTCACGCCGCGGCCTTTTTCCCGGTTAGGCTTGCCGCAGTGCTGTCAATCAGATCAGTCAGGCTGTCGCCACGTGCACGCGCGGCAAAGTTCAACGCCATCCGGTGGCTCAGAACCGGACGCGCCATATCAATCACGTCTTCGGCGGAGGGGGCCAAGCGACCCTGCAACAGGGCGCGGGCGCGCACTGTCAACATCAAGGCCTGCGCAGCGCGGGGACCGGGACCCCAGGCGACGGTTTCGCGCACACGGGGGCTTGCGTCGGCCTCCTCCGGGCGGAAGGCGCGGACCAGATCAAGGATCAATTCCACCACGCTGTCACCGACAGGCATGCGGCGCAACAAGGTTTGCGCGGTCAAAAGCTCCTCTGCGGTAAACACTTGAGTCGCCTGTGCATCACCTTCACCGGTTGTGGCCAGCAAAATCTCGCGCTCGGTTTTGCGGTCGGGATAGGCCACGTCGATCTGAACAAGGAAACGGTCAAGCTGGGCTTCGGGCAGGGGATATGTGCCTTCTTGCTCAATCGGGTTTTGTGTGGCCAAAACATGAAAAGGCGCGCCAAGCGGGCGGTCTTGGCTTGCGACCGTCACGGTTTTTTCCTGCATCGCTTGCAGCAAAGCCGACTGCGTGCGTGGCGAGGCACGGTTGATTTCGTCGGCCATTAACAATTGGCAGAATATCGGCCCCTCGATGAAACGAAACGCGCGGCTGCCATCGGCGGCGGTATCCAACACCTCGGACCCCAGAATATCGGCTGGCATCAGATCGGGTGTGAACTGCACGCGGTTGCCATCCAGCCCCATCACGGTGCTTAGGGTTTCAACCAGACGCGTTTTGCCAAGTCCGGGCAGCCCGATCAACAACCCGTGGCCGCCACACAGCAGCGCGGCGAGCGTCAGATCGACAACGCGCTCTTGCCCGATAAACCGATTGGTGATCGACGCTTTGGCCTGCGCCAGCTTGTCGCCGAGGGCTTCAATATCTGCTACCATATCGTTGGCTTCGGTCATGACTTTTGCGTCCTTCGATTTATATAGGTTACATGTAAGTGTATCTTGTGAACTGGAAATGGCAAAAGCAATGAGTGGACAAAAAACCGTGACCCCGACGGCAACAGACCTTGCTGCGTCTGTTTCTGCCGCAAAAACACGCGGATTGCCGCCGGTAGAAAGCTGGAACCCGCCGTTTTGTGGGTACATCGACATGGAGATCATGCGCGACGGGACATGGTTTCATGAGGGCACGCCCATCGGACGGCGGGGGCTGGTCAAGCTTTTTGCGTCAATTCTGATACGCGAGGGCGACAAATACTTTCTGGTCACACCAGTGGAAAAGGTCGGGATTCGGGTCGAAGATGCGCCATTCGTTGCGATTGATTTCGAGGTCGAAGGGCAAGGGCGCGAGCAGAATATTACCTTTCAGACAAACCTTGATGACATCGCGACCGCTGGCGAGGCTTTGCCTATCCGCGTTGTACGTGATCCCGAGACCGGAGAGCCATCGCCCTATGTCCGTGTGCGTCGTAACCTAGAGGCGCTGATAGACCGCAAAAGCTTTTATCGGCTTGTGGACTTGGGCGAACATCACGACGGTTGGTTCGGCATCTGGTCGAGCGGGCAATTTTTCGGGCTGATCCCCTCAAGCGAATTACCCCAATAGATCGTCGGCGCGTTGGCTTTTTGCGTGGATCTTTGCTAGCAGAGGCAAATGCAACATAAAGCGAGCCCTCAGCGCATGAAACCAGCTGCAAATCTAAGCCTTTTGTGGCAGGAACTGCCCTACCTCGATCGATTCAAGGCTGCCGCACGTGCGGGTTTTACAGCGGTCGAAGTGCTGTTCCCCTATGATGAGCCGCTGACAGAGACCAAGGCCGCCTGTGCCGCGAATGGGTTGGACCTTATCTTGATCAACGCGCCGCCGCTCGCTCGTGCCGATCAGCCGCGCGGCTTTGCTGCGGTGCCTGATCAG
Organism: Sulfitobacter marinus; assembly: GCF_900116285.1. Classification (GTDB taxonomy): domain Bacteria; phylum Pseudomonadota; class Alphaproteobacteria; order Rhodobacterales; family Rhodobacteraceae; genus Sulfitobacter; species Sulfitobacter marinus. The sequence goes on from NZ_FPAJ01000003.1 coordinate 369,558, forward strand.
GTTGATACCTTTCGCAGGGATATCATCCGTGCCTTTCGCTATGCCGAGGCACTGAACGCGCGGTTTGTGCATGTTATGGCTGGCAATGCCGAAGGGGACGCAGCGTTTGAAACCTTTTGCCGAAATCTGATCTGGGCCGCGAAATCCGCGCCAGAGGGTCTGACCTTGACGATCGAGCCGCTGAATCCGTCGGCGATGCCGGGGTATTTTTTGAACGATTATGCACTGGCCAAACATGTGCTTGATGAGGTTTCGATGAAGAACGTGGGCCTGCAATATGATAGTTATCATGCGCAGATGATCCACGGTAATGCGGTCGAAATTTTTGAAACCTATCGCGGGGATATCGTGCATGCGCAGATCGGCGACAGCCCTGACCGTAGCACACCCGGCAGCGGTGATATCGATTTTGCGGGGCTGTTTACGGCAATGACAGCTGCGGGTTACGATGGCTGGATCAGTGGAGAGTACAACCCCGGTCCCAAGACCGAAGACAGCCTGAACTGGATGAAGATGCTATGATACCCGCAAGATTTGCACCGATTGTTTTCGGATTTATTCTGTCCGGGCTTATGTCCTTTATCGTCTCGGGGATTGCGATCCTGCGCACGGCGGGTTTTGCGGAGGGGTTGCTTTCTTTGTGGATGGGAGCGTGGATCACGAGCTGGCTTGTGGCGTTTCCAACCGTGCTGGTTGTGGCCCCCATAACGCGTCGTATCGTGGCCAAACTGGTTAAAGGGGCTCCTGCCTAAAGGTCGCAGGGGCTCCCGCGTTTTTCACGCGCTACCTTTAGTTTTTCGGTCTAACCGGGCGAAATTTAATGCGCCTCGGCCCAGTTTGAACCGATGCCCGCATCAACGGTCAGCTTTACATCCAGCTTGACCACCGGATCGGCTGCGTTCTCCATCACATCGCGGGCGGCCTTGATCAAATCGTCTTCGGCCCCTTTCTCCACCTCGAAGAGAAGTTCATCGTGGACCTGCAGCAACATCGTTGCGGGGATATCCTTGATCGCGTCGGGCATACGGATCATGGCGCGGCGAATAACATCGGCCGCCGTGCCTTGGATCGGGGCGTTTATCGCAGCGCGCTGGGCAAAACCGGCGCGGGGGCCTTTGGCAGCAATCTCGGGCGTATTGATCTTGCGGCCAAACAGCGTCTGAACATACCCGTGCTCTTTGGCGAATGCCTTGGTGTCGTCCATATAGGTCCGAATGCCGGGGAAGCGTTCGAAATAGCGGTCAATGAAACCCTGCGCTTCGGCACGGGGAATGCGCAGGTTGCGCGCCAGACCAAAGCCGGAAATGCCGTAAATCACACCAAAGTTGATCGCCTTGGCCTGACGGCGCACATCTGGCGTCATTTCATCCAATGGCACATCAAACATCTCGGACGCCGTCATGGCATGGATATCAAGCCCGTCTTTGAACGCCTGTTTCAGGGCAGGGATGTTGGCGATATGGGCCAGAATGCGCAGTTCAATCTGCGAGTAATCCAGTGCCACTAAAACCTTGTCCTCTTCGGCGACGAATGCCTCGCGGATGCGGCGACCTTCTTCGGACCGGATCGGGATGTTTTGCAGGTTCGGATCGGTTGACGCCAATCGCCCTGTTGATGCGCCAGCAATCGAATAGGACGTGTGCACCCGGCCTGTGTCCTTGTTGATATGCTCTTGCAAAGCGTCCGTATAGGTCGACTTCAGCTTGGACAGCTGGCGCCAATCCAGAATGCGCTTTGGGAAATCATGCTCGGTCGCGAGGTCTTCCAATATGGTCGCCCCGGTCGAATATTTCCCGTTCGCACCTTTTTTGCCGCCCTCAAGGCCCATGTCTTCGAACAGCACCTCACCAACCTGCGCAGGCGACCCGACATTAAACTTGCGGCCGACCATCTCGTAAATCTCGTCTTCCAAGCCCGCCATTTTCTGAGCAAAGGCATTGGACATCCGGCTCAGGGTATCGCGATCCACCTTGATGCCCGAACGTTCCATCGCGGCCAGAACCGGCACCAGCGGGCGCTCAAGCGTTTCATAGACCTTGGTGACCTGCACGCGGTGCAATTGCGGCTTGAACAGCTGCCACAGACGCAGCGTGATATCGGCATCTTCGGCGGCATAGGGTACTGCATCTGCAAGCGGCACTTTGTCAAAGGTGATCGCCGATTTACCGGACCCCAAGAGCGGTTTGATCGGGATCGGCGTGTGACCCAAATAGCGTTCCGATAGCGTATCCATCCCGTGACCATGAAGCCCCGCATGCATCGCATAGGACATCAACATCGTGTCATCAATCGGGGCGACAGCTATGCCGACTTGGGCAAAAATCTTGCTGTCGTATTTCATGTTTTGGCCGATTTTGATGATCGACGGATCGGTCAGCATCGGCGTTAGCATGCGCAGGGCTTCCTCGGTCTGTATCTGCCCCTCAGCCAGATCATCCGAGCCAAACAAATCATCCGCTGAATGGGATTTGTGCAGCAACGGGATATAACAGGCTTTGCCCGGCTCAACGCACAGCGAAATGCCCACCAAGTCGGCGACCATTTCATCAAGGCCCGTCGTCTCGGTATCTACTGCCACGTAGCCGAATTCGTAAATCCGGTCGATCCAAGCCTGCAATGTCTTGGCGTCGCTGATCTGCTCATAACCTGCTTGATCAAAGGGGATTTCCGCCACTTCGCCCCCGTTTTCAACGACCTTCGGTTCCTCAATTACCGGGGCTTCTTTGCCCAACACTTCTGCCACACGCTTGGACAGGGTGCGGAACTCCATGTCGGCCAAAAAGCCCAACAGCTTGTCTGCGTCAGGTTCGCGCACCTCAAGATCATCCAGCGTAAAGTCCAGTGGGGTGTTTTCGTCCAGCAAAACCAACTTGCGTGACAGGCGGATCTGATCGGCGTGGTCAATCAAGGTTTGGCGCCGCTTGGGCTGTTTGATCTCTTCGGCGCGCTTGAGCAAAGCATCCAGATCGCCATATTCGTTAATCAGCAATGCGGCTGTTTTGATACCAATACCGGGTGCACCGGGCACGTTATCGACTGAATCACCTGCCAACGCCTGCACATCCACGACCCGTTCAGGGTAGACGCCGAATTTCTCAAAGACGCCCTCGCGGTCGATGGTTCTGTTTTTCATGGCGTCCAGCATTTCAACGCCGTCGCCGACCAATTGCATCAGATCCTTGTCAGAACTGATAATGGTACAACGCCCCCCGGCTGCGCGGGCCTGAACGGCGAGGGTCGCGATGATATCATCGGCCTCATAGCCTTCCTTCTCCTTGCAGGCGATGTTGAAAGCCTCTGTCGCGGTGCGGGTCAACGGGATTTGGGGGCGTAGATCCTCGGGCATGGCCTCGCGGTTGGCTTTGTACAGATCATACATCTCGTTGCGAAACGTGTGGCTGCCCTTGTCGAAAATCACCGCCGCATGGGTCGGTGCGTCCGGGCCGGTGTTCCCTTCCACATAGCGGTGAAGCATATTGCAAAAACCGGCAACCGCACCGATGGGCAACCCGTCTGACTTGCGCGTCAACGGGGGCAAGGCGTGGTATGCGCGAAAAATAAACGCCGATCCGTCGATCAGATGCAGATGGTGACCCTTGCCAAATGTGCCGGACATATCAGTGCTCCCCCTTGGTGATTGCCCCCTTTTGCCACGAAGCATCCGTGCCTGCCAGCGGCCATTCTGCTCATACCCCTATTTCACTTTGCCAAATAAACTCCCCGCGGAGCGTCCCGTCCGTGCTTCACTCCGCTTGGTAGAGATCAAAGGACAGGCTGACCGACAGGGGCATCGGCGTCCAGAGGCCGAACCGCAAACCCGCGGCGCGCAGTCTGTCACCGATCCAGACGTTGCAGGTGCGCCAAATGTTGAAACGCCCCTTGGCGGCAAAAAATCCGTCAGTTTGATTGAAACCATCGACGTCGGCAGTGATGGGCTGGCTATCGGCATCGGTCGACAAACTGTCCCAAACACCGTCCAAAAGTGCCGCGTATTCGCGGTCGGTGAGGGTAAGGCGTCTTGCATCTAGATCGTCAGGCAGCGCACCGGCGATATCAAAGCGCAAAACAGAGCTGTCGCCGACAATCCCGCGCCATAGCGCATACAGGCCCAGATCGGTCGCGTTTCGGGTTTGCGTATAAAAATGCTGCGCGCCCCAACCGATCACCAGCCACTGCGCCGCAGGATGATCCAGCCGGATACCTTTGGCAGCCAGCGGGGCAAAATGTTTCTGTGTCATGTCGTCAAGCGGCAGCACCAGATCGTAATGGATCGGGCCGCTGACCAGCAAAATGCTGCGCGTCTTTTCAGCGGTGTCAGGTGTCGCGCTGCCGGGGATAATCGCGCCGTAAATGGCACCCATCAGATAGAGGGCGGGCACCAGTGCCAACACACCCAGCCATCGTGCGGGTTTCCTCAGAGCTTACCCTCAAAATCTGAATGGATGAATTTGCAGTCGCAATAGCCGCATTCAACCCAGCCTTTGTCGTGCGGGATTTGCAGCCACACGCGGGGGTGGCCCAAAGCGCCTTCGCCGCCGTCGCACGCGACGCGCCATGTGTTCACGATGCGGGTTTCTGGGGCTTGCAATGTCATGTGGTCGTCCTTGGCTTGGATGCGATATCGTTATGACCAAACCCAGCCGTCAGGGCAAGGGGTGGGTCATGTTTTGGCTGGCGGAACTCTACAAGTTTGTAATCTAGAATGAATTGGGTTCACCATAGGGCAATCTACAGTTAAAAGGTGCAAAACATCTAAATTTTCGGAGCAATCACCCCATGGCACCCCCCAAACCCGTTGTATTGTGCATCTTGGATGGATGGGGGCAGCGCGCCGAGGCCGAAGGCAATGCGCCTTTGCTTGCGAAAACGCCGAATTTTGATTGGATTATGCAACATTGCCCACATGCCACATTGACGACATTCGGGCCTGACGTGGGCCTGCCCAAGGGGCAAATGGGCAATTCCGAGGTCGGGCATACCAACATTGGTGCCGGGCGCGTTGTTGCGATGGATTTGGGTCAGATCGACCTTGCGATTGAACAGGGTAGCTTTGCCAAGAACCCGCCTTTGCTGGAATTTATCGCCAAGCTAAAAAGGACCGGCGGCACGGCGCATTTGATGGGGCTGGTGTCGGATGGCGGGGTCCATGGCCATCTTTCCCATATGATCGCCGCTGTACAGGCGCTGCACGATCAAGGCATTCCAGTGGTCATTCACGCCTTGACTGATGGCCGCGACGTAGCCCCGAAATCTGCGCTCGGGTTCTTAGAGACATTGAATGACAATCTGCCCAGTGGCGTGCAAATTGCGACAGTCACGGGTCGTTATTTCGCGATGGACCGCGATAATCGCTGGGACCGTGTCGCCAAAGCGTATCGTGCAATCGTTCAGGGGCAAGGCGAGGTGCGCGCGGAAACAGCCCTTGAGGCCGTGAATGCCGCTTATGAGCGCGGCGAAAACGATGAATTCATCCACCCAACAGTCATCGCGGGCTATGAAGGTGCCAAGGATGGCGACGGGTTGTTCTGCCTGAATTTCCGTGCCGACCGCGCCCGCGAGATTATGGCGGCCATCGGTGCCCCTGATTTTGAGGCTTTTGACACAGGCATCAGGCCGGAGTGGGCCGCATTGATGGGGATGGCCGAATATTCTGCCGCACACAGTATTTACACCTCAACGATGTATCCCAAGCCGCAGATTGTGAACACGCTGGGGTCTTGGGTGGCGCAGCATGGATTGCGTCAGTTCCGGCTGGCCGAGACGGAAAAATATCCCCATGTGACGTTCTTTTTGAATGGAGGCGAGGAAACCCCGGACGCGGGTGAGGATCGCTTTATGCCCAAGTCGCCGGATGTCGCGACCTATGATCTGCAACCCGAGATGTCATCGGCGCAGGTGACCGACAGTTTTGTTGGGGCGATCCACGAGGGCTATGATCTGATCGTGGTCAATTACGCGAACCCTGACATGGTTGGGCATACCGGCGATCTGGCCGCTGCCATCACCGCCTGCGAGGCCGTCGATCAAGGGCTGGGGCGTGTGTTAAAGGCGCTTGATGCCGTGGGCGGCGCGATGATTATCACCGCAGACCATGGCAATTGCGAGACGATGATTGATCCTGAAACCGGTGGCCCGCATACGGCACATACATTGAACCCTGTGCCGGTGGCTGTTGTGGGTGGCCCTGACGGTGCGCATTTGCGCAAAGGGCGGCTTGCCGATCTGGCCCCGACAGTTTTGCAACTGATGGGGCTAAAGCAGCCCGCAGAGATGACTGGAAAGTCCTTGTTGGAATGATCCGGATCGTCGCCCTTTTTCTGCTGATCTGGCCTTTGGCTGCCTTTGCGCAGACCGAGGCGGCGGATCAGGCACGCCGCGCGATGGGCGATCTTGAACGGGCATCGGCAAAATTAGACGCTGCAGAAGGGGCACGCGACCGGGTTCAGGCGTTGACCCAAACGATCCAAGCCTTTGAGGTTGGATTGGGGGCGATGCGCGAGGGGCTGCGGCAAGCGGCGATAAACGAGGCGCAGCTTAGCAAACGGCTTGAGGCGCGCGATGGTGAGGTGGCGCAGTTGCTGGGCGTCTTGCAAAGCGTCGGTGGCAACCCGTCGCCCACGGTATTCTTGCATCCCGCCGGACCGATCGGTACTGCCCGTGCTGGCATGTTGCTGGCCGAACTGACGCCTACATTGAATGCCCGTGCAGACAAGCTGCGACAGGATTTGAAAGACGTGCAAACCCTGCGGGTGCTGCAAACGGATGCCGCGCAGCAGCTTCAGGAAGGGCTTACGGAAATACAGCGCGCCCGCACCGAATTGAACAAAGCCATGGCCAACCGGACCGATTTGCCCAAACGGTTCACCGAAGATCCGGTGCGCACGGCAATCTTGATCTCGACGTCGGAAACGCTGTCAGGTTTTGCCAGCGGTCTGTCGGAAATGACGACCGAGCGGATTGAACCCGCCCCATTGGATATCGAGGGTCAAGTGGGCGAGCTTCCCTTGCCGGTGCAGGGCCTTGTTTTGCGCGGTGCCAACGAGGCGGACGCAGCTGGGGTGGTTAGACCCGGTATGATCCTGGCCACGCGGCCCCGCGCGATTGTGACAACCCCGGCAGCGGCGACAATCCGCTATACCGGCGAACTTTTGGACCTTGGCAATGTGATCATCCTTGAGCCGCGCGCGGATACCCTATTTGTCTTGGCGGGGTTGGATACGGTTTACGGCACTGCGGGTCAGGTGATCGCCGCGGGCACGCCGATTGGTTTGATGGGGGCACCGTCGTTAAGCACTGATAATGCCTTGTCACCTATTAGTGATGGGGCTGGTGTCGAGCGTTCAGAAACGCTCTACATAGAAGTAAGAGAGAATAATATCCCACAGGACCCGGCAGAATGGTTCCTAACCGACAAGGATGGATGAGCATATGAAGAAATTTGTGATGGCCGCCGTTGGTGGCACGCTGGCAGGCGTGATCGCAACGACGCAAATCGCGGGCCCCCTGCTGGCCCAAGAAGCGGCCAAAACGGGCAATGTCTATGAGCAGCTGGATTTGTTCGGTGACATTTTCGAACGCATCCGCGCCCAGTATGTCGAGGAAGTCGATACAGAAGAACTGATCGAGGCGGCGATCAACGGAATGCTCACGTCTCTTGACCCGCATTCCAGTTATCTGTCCCCCAAAGACGCGCTAAAGATGCGCGACCAAACCCGTGGTGAATTTGGCGGATTGGGCATCGAAGTCACGCAAGAAGAAGGCTTTGTCAAAGTCGTCTCGCCAATAGACGAGACACCTGCCTCAGAGGCGGGGATAGAAGCGGGGGATTTCATCACCCATGTTAATGGCGAAAGCCTGCTGGGTCTGACGCTGGATGATGCGGTCGAACTGATGCGCGGGCCCGTAGGTTCCGAAATCATCATCACCGTCGTGCGCGAAGGCGAGAGCGAGCCGTTCGATGTATCCCTTGTACGCGACACGATCCAGCTCACGGCGGTACGCAGCCGCTCTGTCGGCGATGCTGTGGTGATGCGCGTAACGACGTTTAATGAACAAACCTATCCCAAGCTTAAGGAAGGTCTTGAAGAACAGATCGAGGCTGCGGGCGGTATCGACAAAGTCAGCGGTATTGTCATCGACCTGCGCAACAATCCGGGCGGGTTGCTGAACCAGGCCATCGCGGTTTCGGATGCGTTCCTGGAAGAAGGCGAGATCGTCAGCACACGCGGCCGCGATGCAGCGGATAGTGACCGCACCAACGCCACACCGGGCGATCTGGCGCAAGGCAAACCCATCGTTGTGTTGATCAACGGCGGGTCCGCATCGGCCTCCGAGATTGTTGCCGGTGCATTGCAAGATCACCGGCGCGCGATTGTCGTGGGCACCAAAAGCTTTGGCAAGGGGTCGGTCCAGACCATCATGCCACTGCGCGGCGATAGCGCGATGCGCCTGACCACGGCACGGTATTATACGCCGTCGGGGCGGTCTATTCAGGCGGTTGGCGTATCCCCTGATATCGTGGTTGCACAGCCGCCGCTAAAGCCTGCCGGTGAGGACGATGATGCTGCAAACAGCCGTCCCTTGCGGTCCGAGGCTGACCTGCGCGGCAGCCTGAACAACGACAGCCTGACCGAAGACGAGATCGAACAGATCAAGGCAGACCGTGAAAAAGCCGAAGAAGCAGCGGCGCTTCGCGAGGAGGATTATCAGTTGGCCTATGCGATTGATATTCTCAAGGGGCTGTCCGCCTTGGGTCCTAAAGACTGATCTAAAAAGCTTAGATCGTTGACTGAAATTGAAAGGCCGCCCTGTGATGGGGCGGCCTTTTCGCTGCGCAGCACAGAAAAAATGCTGCGCAGCATTTTGAGGGGTGGTGAAGTCTCGCGCGCGGCTAAACGGCTATATGAAATGGGACTATGAAAGGCGGCAGGGCGGTTTCAAGCAGACCCTGCGAAGTAGGGATCATTACGCCGTTTCGATGCAATGCCGCCTGAACGCGCGTTTGAGCATCTCAAGTTCGGCACGCAGCAATTCCAGCTCTGCCCGTTGATCGATATTTGTCACTTCGTCGCCAATAATAACCACGTCACCAATTTTCTGACCGGTCTCGTTATCAGTGACCACAATCACCTGAATGCCGTCCGCAATTGCGCTGGCGGGGACCGGGATGGTCAAAGACCAGCGATCTGCGGCGTCGGCCTTGGTCAGTTTGAAATCGGGGACGTCCGCGTTATCGTGGGTCACGGCGATGTCGGGCTTGCTCTCACCCGAACCGGTAATGTTGCCCTGCCATATCCCTTCCAGCATGTGAGTTTTGGTCAGTTTCAAAGTGCTCATCCAAATACTCCTAAAGCTGGGCGCGGGGGCGACGCGAGAATGTCATGTCACGCAAAATGATCTCGTTCATTTCGGGGCCTTCAAAAATCAGATCGATCCATGCCTTTTCAACCCGTTTTTCGTTCATTTTAGAATAGCCCAGATCGAATTCGACCATGACATTGGGTTGATGGAGCGGTAGTTCGCGCACGATTTGTTCGGTGTTCGGCCCATGGCGGATGTTCAAGCGCGCAAAAATCTCGATCGGTTTTTCCATCTCGACGATGGTGCGCATTTGCAAAAGATGTGTACGTTTCAACCCGACTGCAAAGTCCTCTGGCAGGTCCAAAACAAGGGACAGAAACGACCCGTCAAATCGGAACACATCCAGACGCAAGCCATAGGGGGCCAGATCTGCCTCGTGCAGGTTGCGCAACTGGCGGACGCCCAGCTCTGACAATGCGCAATCATGAAAAAGCGTAAGCTCGGTACCCAATGGTGCCTTGGTCTTGGCAGAGGACAAACCGGGCACAGGCAACGGAATACGCCACAATGTGGGGCGCCAGGACCAGTCTGCATTATGCGGCTTTCTGAACGTGGTAGAGCCAACGATGGGCAGTGCCATGCGTTCTTGTGCGACTTGAATGAAGCTATCCAAACGGGTCTTGAGGGCCCAAGCCTCGTGAAACTGTCGCCGCAGGGTTTCCATGGGAACGTCGTTCGCTTTTTGGGTATTGCGCGCCCATCTTTGCGAAATCCACTTGGATACTGCGGCGTTCAAAAATTGTGTGCCAAATTTGGCCATACCTGCCTGCTGCCCTGTTTTTGGTCGTCTATATCACGGAACCCTATCGTTTGGCGCAGATTGGTTCAAATGAATTGCCGCGTGGTCCACGGGTCAGTTCTTGAGGGGCACGCTTGTTGCAGGTTCGGGGGTGGCCTTGGTGCTTTGCTGAACCAGCGTGATCACGAGATCACGGCCGACACTTGTAGTGATCAGCCCGTTTTCAGGGCCGTAAACTGCAATCCCCGCAAGCTGGCTGCCAATACGGGCCGCACCGCGCCAGTGGGTCGGGGAAAGGCCCCCAACAGGTATTTTCCCGCGCGCCCGGAAGGTCACGATGCCTTCGGCCGTTTGAATGGCGCTGAGGTTGGTTAGCCCGCTGGCGGCGGCAATTTGCTGTGCAGAAGGGAGCGTTGCGGTGCCACTGCTGGCCAGACTGATGGTGATCAATCCGCGTGGTGCCGATCCGGCGGCATCGCGCATGCCCAAGAGATCGCAGCGCATCATCACCATAAAATCGGGTGTCATGCTGGCCTGATCAATACAAAATCCAGGCGGCGCGACCAAAACCGCGCCGCTGGCCATCATAGCGCGGGTGACAGGGGCGGCGGAATTGCCCGCTAAATCTAGGTTGAATGGGCCCTGACCGGCTTCGCAAGCGGTCAGGGTCATAAATCCAATGGCGGCTAACGAACCCTTAAAGGTCCATGTAGTCATGGGTTTCCGCCTTTGCACCGGGATGGGTCACGGCACCCAGATATGTTGGGCCGACAAGCTGTGCATATTTCCACAATGCGCCGCTTTGGTAGTTGGTTTTGCGCGCACCCGGCCATGCCGCCTTGCGCTTTGCCATTTCCTCGTCGCTGATGTCAACGCTGATGGACCCCTCAACGGCGTTCAGGGTGATCATGTCGCCCTCTTTCAGCAGCGCAATGGGGCCGCCATGTGCCGCTTCGGGGCCGACGTGGCCCACACAAAAGCCGCGTGTCGCACCCGAGAAACGGCCGTCAGTGATCAAGGCGACCTTTTTGCCCATGCCTTGGCCAGACAGGGCAGCCGTCGTGGCCAGCATTTCGCGCATGCCGGGGCCGCCTGCTGGGCCTTCGTTGCGGATAACGAATACGTCGCCTTCTTTGTAGGCGCGGTTCTGGACCGCTTCAAAGGCGTCTTGTTCGCATTCAAAGATCAGCGCGGGACCGGTGAAAACGATGTCGTCCTCGGACATACCGGCGATCTTCACGATGGCACCTTCGGGGGCAAGGTTACCCTTCAGGCCGACAACGCCGCCAGTTTTGCTGATCGGATCGGCAATCGCGTGGATAACCTTGCCGTCTGCCTCGCGGTCGATCCGATCCAGCTCTTCGCCGACGGAACGACCTGACGCGGTGATACAATCCGTATGGATCAAACCGGCTTTGCGCAGTTCTTTCATCACGACCGGCACACCGCCTGCATCATACAGATCTTTCGCAACATAGGCCCCGCCGGGTTTCATATCGACAAAGTAAGGCGTGTCGCGGAAGATTTCGCAAACGTCATCCAAGAAGAAATCAATGCCCGCTTCGTGCGCCATGGCAGGCAGGTGAAGGCCAGCGTTGGTCGATCCGCCTGTGCAGGCCACGATACGTGCCGCATTTTCAAACGCTTCGCGGGTGCAGATGTCGCGGGCGCGGATGTTGTTTTCGATCAGGTTCATCACCGCCTCGCCGGATGCTTCGGCATAAGCATCGCGGGAAACATAGGGGGCTGGCATGCCCGAAGAGTTCATCAACGCGAGGCCGATGGCCTCAGAAACACAGGCCATTGTGTTGGCGGTGAACTGGCCGCCGCAGGCACCGGCGCTAGGGCAGGCGACACGTTCAAGAATCTCAAGCGCGGCTTCTGACATGGTGCCGTTTTGGAAATTACCGACAGCTTCGAACATGTCTTGGACAGTCAAATCGCGGCTCGCAAAGTCCGCAGGCACGTCCGCGCCTTGCGGTGCTTTGCCGGGCAGGATTGACCCGCCATACAAAAAGACCGACGGCACGTTCAGCCGGATCATGGCCATCATCATGCCGGGCAGGGATTTGTCACAGCCCGCAAGACCCACGATCGCGTCATAGCAGTGGCCGCGCATCGTCAGTTCGACCGTGTCGGCAATCGCCTCGCGCGAGGCCAGCGAGGACCGCATGCCTTCGTGACCCATGGCGATACCATCGGTGACCGTGATTGTGGTGAATTCCCGCGGCGTCCCTTGTTGGGCACGCACCCCGACTTTGACGGCCTGCGCCTGACGGTTCAGCGAAATATTACAAGGCGCGGCCTCGTTCCAGCAGGTGGCGACGCCAACAAGCGGCTGATGAATTTCTTCTTCCGTCATACCCATTGCATAGTAATAGGACCGGTGCGGCGCGCGCTCTGGCCCTTCGGTTACGTGCCGGCTGGGCAATTTGGACTTATCAAAACGGTTGTTGGTGGACATCTGCACGCCTTCCTGATTGGGTATTTACCCCGGAATAGCCATCCATCCGTTTCGCTGCAAGGCTCAAGCGGTCGGTTGAATACAGGGCGACGCGGCCTTAGGTTGTTTTGGACCCTCAGGCGCGACGCCTGCCCAGCGAAGGTGGACCCGCATGGAGCGATCGATTTTTTCCTTTATTTGGAAATATTCCAGCAGAGATCAGATCCTTCTCTTGATCCTGACACTCGTCACTTTCCCCATTCTCTACGTCACGCTCGAGTTACCCAAGCGCATTATCAACGATGCCATTGGGTCGGAAACGAATGCGATCAATGTATTTGGTCTGGAATTGTCTCAGGTACAGTTCCTGTTTACTCTGTGCTTTGCCTATCTGGCGTCGGTTTTGGTGCACGGTCTGATGAAAATGCGGCTGAACACGATGAAAGGTGTTTTGTCCGAACGGCTTTTGCGGCGGTTCCGCTATCAACTGATCTCGCGCATGATGCGGTTTCCGCGCAGCTACTACAGCAATACCAGCCAGGGCGAACTGGTATCGATGGTCACGTCTGAGGCCGAACCAATGGGCGGGTTAATGGGCGATGCGGTCGCCCAGCCGGTGTTTCAAGCCGGTCAAATGCTGATCATCTTGTTGTTTTTGTTCATACAATCACCTTGGTTCGGTCTGGCTGGCGTGGCGTTGATCCCTTTGCAGGCCTATCTGATCCCGATGCTGCAACGGCAGATCAACCTGTTGAACAAGGCGCGGATCAAAGAGGTACGGGCCCTGTCCTCCGAGATTGGGGAAACTGCGGCGGGCATCACCGACCTGCGGACCAATGGCGGTTGGCGGTTTAGGTTGGCCAAGTTCACGGACCGACTTGGGAGCCTGTTCAAGATCCGTTTCCAGATATATCAGAAAAAGTTTTTCATGAAGTTTTTGAACAACTTCATCACTCAACTGACGCCGTTTTTCTTTTATGCCGTAGGTGGGTATCTGGTCATTGTCGGAAATATTACCGTTGGTGCGCTTGTGGCTGCGCTTGCTGCCTACAAAGACCTATCAAGCCCATGGAAAGAGCTGCTGACCTATTACAATCAGACGCAGGATATGGCCATTCGCTGGGAAGTTGTCACCGAACGCTTTGCCCCGAATAATATGATCCCTGCGCATCTTTTCGAAGGCGAGCCTGATGAAATTCCCCATTTAAAGGGGCCTATTAATCTGAATCACGTGTCCGTACGCAACACGGACGGCACTTTGCTGCTAGACGACATTAACCTCGACATCCCCATGGGTGCGCGGGTTGCAATCCAGATCCCCAACCAATCCGAACGCAGGGCACTGGCGGAACTTCTGACCCGAGAAATCACGCCAACACGCGGATCGATCCAAGTTGCAGGTCATGATTTGGGCGGCTTGCATCAGGCCGTTTTGGCAGCACGTATCGGGTATGCACATGCACACCCCTATATTTTTCAAGGAACGATCGGCGACAATCTGTTGATGTCATTGCGCACCAGCCCGAAAACCGTGCCTTGGGACCCCAAGAGAAAAGACTGGGACAAGATCGAAGCCCTGCGTGCGGGCAACAGTCCCGACAGCACCCGCGCAGATTGGCTGGACCCCGGACTGGCTGAACTGAATTCCCGCGAGGATATTAACCACTGGTGGTATGAGTTGGTAAATGCCATCGGTACCGAAGAGATCATGTTCAGGCGCATGGTCACAGACTATATGGACCCGAACGAGCGCCCCGAGCTTGCCGAGAAAATCGTTAGCTTGCGCGACGAGGTTTACGAACGGCTGAAACAGCAGGGGTTAGATACGGCAGTTCACCGGTTTGACCCTGATGAATTCAACCCGTCGGTGCCATTGGGCGGCAACCTGCTGTTCGCGGCCCCCATCCGGAGTATTTCACAGGTAACGCTTGCTTCGGAACGCAGTTTTCTGGCGATGATTTTTGATCTGGGTCTTGCTGAAAAAGGCATCGCGATCTCTCAGACGGTGGTCGAGGCATTACACCACACATTTGGGCGTGATGGCACAGATCACCCGCTGTTTACCTCGCTTGGCATTGATGAAGAGCTGTACGAGACATTGGTCGATATCGCATTGCGCCGACGCAATCAGGGGGATCAAGCGCTGAGCGAAGAGGAGTTTGCGCTGCTTTTGACTGTGCCGTTTGCGTTTACCGCAGAACAGATCGGCCCCGCATTCCCCGAATCGTTCAAGCGTGAAATTCTGGAAATTCGCAAGCAACAGGGCTGGAAAATGCGCGAGCGGACAAAAGACATGTTTGTTCCGATTGCGCCTGAAACCTATCTGCCGCGTTTGACCATTTTGGAAAACGCGCTTTATGGGCGGATATCACAAGTTGCGGGGTTGCGTGCCGATCTGGTGATGGATGTGGTGTCGGATGTTTTCAAGGAACATGGTCTGAAACAGGATGTCACCGTCAACGCCTTCGATATCCCGACCCTGATTGCCGGATCGAATATCTCGACCGAGTTTCAAGAGCGCGCGGCGTTCAGCCGGGCTGCAATGAAGCGGCCGGACATCTTGGTTCTGGACCAATCGCTTGCCGAGCAAGATGGTGAGCGTCTGTCGATCGTGCGTGACAGGCTAAGCAGTCTGCTGCCCGACACGACGCAGATTTACCTGGATGCGACGTTCTCTCGGCCAGATGACTTTGATATGTTCATCGAGATCAAGGGCGGCCGCATTGACGGTGTGGCGAAAAGCGATGCGCCGCATCATGACGATAGCATATCGGGGGATTTGCGCCGCAAGTTGCAG
Source organism: Sulfitobacter marinus (assembly GCF_900116285.1). GTDB lineage: Bacteria > Pseudomonadota > Alphaproteobacteria > Rhodobacterales > Rhodobacteraceae > Sulfitobacter > Sulfitobacter marinus. The sequence continues at coordinate 384,897 of NZ_FPAJ01000003.1, forward strand.
ATTGTTTCGCATAATGACCTGTTCAGCACTCTGACCCCCAGAAACCAACGGCTTTTGGCCTTTGCCGCACAATGGTTTCCGGTGGCCAAAGGGCAGAAAATATTCAGTCAGGGTGAGCGGCCCGACGCGGTATATCTATGCCTTGCCGGGACGAGCGAGCTGTTCTGGACAGACGAAAACGGCGACAGGCACCATGTATCAACGGTAGGAGAGGGCCGCCTGATTGGCGATCTTGCAGTCATCATGGACGAGCCGCGCCAGTTTGATTTCATTGCCCTTGAGGATAGCAAGTTCCTGCGGATCGGGGGCGAACAGTTCAAGTCGGTTGTCGAGAATGACAAAGTGATCCTGCTTAGCTTGCTTCGGACTGTTTCTTCGCATTTGTCGGATGCGGCTGATCTGTTGCGTGCGGCAGCTGTTGATATCCCGCGAGAGCAAAGAGACCAGCAACCCATAAAAGGGGAAAGCCATTGATGCCCGCCTATGAGCTGCACAAAAAGTTCATTGCACCGGCGGTTCCTACTGCCTCGCTGTGGCGTGTGATCGTTGGGTTTTTAGCGGCCTCGGCCATATATCTGTTGCTAAACAACATGTTGTTTACGTTGATTTTCAAGATGGTTGGGCCGCAAAATAGTGCCTTCTTTGATGATTTGCTGACCGGCCAAACGCCCGCCGCGATGTTTTTGCTTTTGGGCAGTTTTGGGTTGATGACATTGGGCGTCACGATTGTGGCGCGGGTTTTGCATCATCGGTCTTTTGCCAGCCTGATCGGGCCGCTTGGTCTTGCTACGTCGCAATTTTTTGCGGTTGCGCGGATGTTGGTCATTGTTGGCGCGGTTATCTTTCTTCTTCCGCCTTGGAGTATGGGCAATTCCTATATCCCTAATCTGGAGCTGGGAAAATGGCTGATGCTGTTGCCGTTTTCGCTTGTGGCCGTGTTGGTGCAAGCCAGTGCCGAAGAAATCGTGTTTCGCGGGTATGTGCAGCAACAACTGGCCGCGCGCTTTAAATCACCGCTTGTCTGGATGGTGCTGCCTTCATTTCTTTTTGCGCTTGGTCACTATTTGCCAAGCGAAGCAGGGGAAAACGCGTTGATAATAGCGCTTTGGGCGGGAGTATTTGGGATGTTGATGGCAGACCTGACCGCACGCGCAGGCAGCCTTGGCCCTGCGATTGCTGTCCATTTCTGCAACAACGTGTCTGCTATTTTGATCATATCAATGCCTCATGACCTGTCCGGGCTTGCGCTGTATCTGACCCCCTTCAGCATGGAAGATACCGAGGCCTTGCGCGCATGGTTGCCGGTTGATTTTGTGCTTGTGTTGATCACTTGGCTGGTGGCAAGGCTGGCGATCCGCCGTTGATTGCAATTTACGCCCGAGCAGCATATCTCAGGGATCAAACTGGAGCAGAGGTTCCCCATGAACTGGATCAATAACTACGTTCGTCCACGCATCAATTCGATTTTCTCGCGCCGCGAGACGCCGGATAATCTTTGGACGAAATGCGATGAATGCGGAACCATGTTGTTCCACCGCGAGGTGTCGAACAATCTGAACGTTTGCACCAACTGCGGACACCACATGGGGATTACCCCGCGCGCACGGTTTGTGGCGCTGTTTGACGGTGGCATTTTCACCGAGGTTAAAGTGCCCGCACCGGTCACGGACCCGCTGCATTTCCGCGACCAAAAGAAATATCCGGACCGGCTGAAAGCGGCGCAAAAGCAAACCGGCGAAGCCGAAGCCATGCTGGTTGTAACCGGCGAAATCGGCCGCACGCCGATCGTCGCGGCTGGTCAGGATTTTTCCTTTATGGCGGGATCCATGGGCATGTATGTCGGCAACGCGATCATCGCTGCTGCCGAAGAAGCGGTTAAGCTCAAGCGCCCACTGATCCTGTTCTCAGCTGCTGGCGGCGCGCGCATGCAAGAGGGCATTCTGGGTCTGATGCAGATGCCGCGCACCACCATTGCCGTGCAGATGCTGAAAGAGGCGGGGCTGCCCTATATCGTGGTGCTGACCCATCCGACGACGGGCGGTGTAACGGCGAGCTATGCGATGCTGGGCGACGTTCACATCGCTGAACCCAATGCCTTGATCGGCTTTGCAGGTGCGCGCGTGATTGAACAGACCATTGGTGAAAAGCTGCCCGAAGGGTTCCAGCGCGCCGAATATTTGCTGGATCATGGTATGTTGGATCGCGTGACGCCGCGCCCGCAGATGCGGGACGAGCTGATCAATATCACCCGCATGTTGCTGGGGCTGCCGCCTGCGGTGCGCGGTGATCTGCCCGCACCCGCCGAGGGGGGCGATGTGCCCCATGCTTTGACATCGGAAGACAAGGCAGAAACGTCCAAAAAATGACGCAACAGACATCTGATGATGTGCTGGCGCGAATGATGGCGCTGCACCCCAAGATCATCGATCTGACCCTTGATCGGATGTGGCGACTGCTGGATGCCTTGGGCAATCCGCAAAATAACTTGCCGCCCGTGATTCACATCGCTGGCACCAATGGCAAGGGATCGACCCAAGCAATGATCCGCGCCGGCTTGGAATCGGCAGGTCATCGGGTGCATGCCTATACCTCGCCGCATCTGGCGCGGTTTCATGAACGGATCAGGGTCGCGGGTGATTTGATTACCGAGGCCGATCTTACAGCTGTGCTTGATGAATGCTACGAGGCGAATGACGGCGGTAATATCACCTATTTTGAGATCACAACCTGCGCGGCCTTGCTTGCGTTTTCGCGTAGCCCTGCGGATTACACCTTGCTTGAGGTCGGGCTGGGCGGCCGTCTGGATGCCACCAACGTGGTTGATACGCCCGCCTTAACCGTCATTACGCCGGTTTCGATAGACCATCAGCAGTTCCTTGGGGATACCCTGGGGCAGATCGCTGGTGAAAAAGCGGGTATTATCAAACGTCTCGTGCCCTGCGTTGTTGGCCCTCAGCAAGACGAAGCAATGGATGTGATCGAAGCCGAGGCGTCGCGCCACCATGCGCCGTTATTGGCCTATGGCCAGCAGTGGCATGTCGGACCCGAAGCTGGACGTATGGTCTATCAGGATGAAAAAGGTCTGCTTGATCTGCCAACGCCAAATTTGCTGGGGGGCCATCAGATAAATAATGCTGGCGCAGCTCTCGCAGCGTTGCGGCAGCTGGGTATCGCGGATGCGCATTGCGAGGCCGCTGTGACAGGCGCGCAATGGCCCGCACGCATGCAGCGCCTCAAGACCGGCCCATTGGTTGAAGCCGCTGAAAACGCTGAGCTTTGGCTGGATGGTGGGCACAACCCTGCCGCTGGTACGGCGATTGCGAATCTGCTGGGATCAATGCTGAAACGCCCGACCTATCTGATCTGCGGTATGCTTAATACCAAGGACATTGCAGGCTATCTACGCCCCCTTGCCGCGCAGGCAGAAAAACTGGTGGCGGTGTCAATTCCGGGGGAGACCGCAACGTTGCCCGCACATGAAACAGCACAGGCTGCCCGCGCCGTTGGGATGAATGTCGCAGAGGCATCATCGGTACATCAGGCCCTTGTTGATATTCTTGCCGCTGACCCTTCTGCGCGGGTTCTGATCTGCGGATCACTCTACCTCGCGGGCAGCGTATTGCGCGAAAACGGATAGAATTTTCATCACTAAAACTTGCGCTGTTTACAGTTTATTGCGCTTGAAGCTTTAGGAAACACAGACGGTGTGTTTGTCCTAGGGGTCGATGTGATGGTGATTTTTCAAGAAAAACATAATGCGCTACGGCTGATTTTTTCTGCGTTGTTCTGCTTGATGTTGGTGCTTTCTGGCGGTGTGTTGATGACTGATCACGATCGATCCTCTCTCAGCTTGGCGGCAATCCCATTTGCCGAAGCGGTCATTGAAACGGCGTTGCCCGATCCGGTGCAAACGCGGCATCCACTGGCGGTTTCGCGCCCGGCAGCGGTCTTGCATCAGATGCATGCCGAAACAGAAACGGATGTGGTCGGGTTAATTAGCACGGTTGCGCAGTCATTCGATGATACGCGATCAGGGCAGGCGCTGGAATCCTATCTGGTTTGGGCAGTTACGGCCGGAAAATCAGATAAATATATTGATGCCCTGCTAAACAGCGCCGCGTCCAAGGGGCATTTCGAAGTTCCGAAACCGCTCGTCACCTTATCGGGGCGTCTGGACACGCCAAGCTTGCTTCGGTCTGTTCTGGTTGCTGCAAGGCACGAGGAAGCAGGCGAAAAATTCAACCAAATTGCCGAAGCACAGGTCGGCCAGATCATTGAAATACCGGGGCTTTAGCTTCCCCAGCCCTCTGCCTGCATTTCCCTGAGGCGCGAGGCGGTCCGTTCAAATTCAAAGGTACCCTCTCCTTCAAGGTACAACATTTCAGGGCTGGCGGCAGCAGAGCAAATCAAACGTACTTTGGCCTCGTACAGGGCGTCGATCAACGTGACGAAGCGTTTGGCTTCGTTAAAGTTGGCGCGGCCCAAGGACGGAATATTGTCCAGTAGCAAAACACGGCACGCTTCGGCCAGACTGAGATAGTCAGCGGCACCCAGCGGTTGGCCGCATAAGGCATGAAAGCCCGCGCGGCCAATGCCATTTCGAAACTGGGGAATAATGACGTCGCGGCCTTTGACGCGCAGGGTCAGCTCTTCGCCGTCTCCTCCCGTCAGGTCATTCCAGACAGCATCCATTGCCGCACGGCTTTCGGCGTTAACCGGCGTGAAATAGGACTGCGATCCAGCAAGCCTGTCTTGGCGATAATCGCGAGGGCTGGTCAGTTCCCAAACAACCATCTTTTCCTTAATAAGCTCAATGAAGGGCAGGAAGATTTGGCGGTTCAGCCCATCTTTGTACAGATCGTCTGGTATGCGATTAGATGTGGTTACGACAACAACACCTGCAGAAAATAGGGCCTGAAACAGCCGCCCCACGATCATGGCATCGGTAATGTCGGTGATTTGCATTTCGTCAAAAGCCAACACTTTGACTGAAGCGGCAACATCAGCCGCGACAGGGGCAATCGCGTCATCCACACCGGTTTTGCGCGCCTCGTGCATGGCGCTATGAATTTCCTGCATAAATGCATGAAAATGGACGCGCCGGGCAGGTATGCCGCCCATGTTTTCCGCGAACATGTCCATGAGCATTGATTTCCCGCGCCCAACGCCGCCCCAAAGATACAGGCCCTTTGGCGGTTCGGGCGCGCGCTTGAAGAACGCCTTTTTTCCGGGGTTAAGAAGCGCATTTCGGATGCGGTCGAACTCGGGCAACACCGCTTCTTGGGCGGGGTCGGGCGTCAGGGTCCCGTCTGCGACACGCTGATCATAAAGAGCACGTAAATCTGTCATGGCAGAGGCTTACATGCTGTCCAAGCGTTTGAAAAGAACGCCGGTGCAATCGGGCGACCACCCAATTGGAATTGACGCCCGCCCCGGCAAAGCTAGGGTGCTTTCAAGTACGAAAGGATTGAGCCCTTGGAAAAGAACCCGTCGATATTCACCCCGGTTTTGATTGTCGGATGCTTGATCATCATGGTCAGCTTTGCGGTGCGTGCATCCTTTGGCGTGTTCCAGATTCCGATTGCGGCCGAGTTCGGCTGGCTTCGCAGCGAATTTTCACTTGCGATTGCAATTCAGAACCTCGCTTGGGGTGTCGGCCAGCCGATTTTTGGCGCGATGGCGGAAAAAATCGGCGATCGCCGCGCCATTGTCATCGGTTCTGTCGTTTACGCCGTCGGGCTGGTTCTATCGGCAAATTCCGTGTCCCCTATCGAACATCAGGCCTACGCATGGCTGGTCGGATTTGGCATCGCGGGCACGGGGTTTGGTGTGATCCTCGCGGTTGTCGGGCGTGCATCCACGGCTGAAAACCGGTCCATGTCACTGGCGATTGCAACGGCTGCAGGCAGTGCAGGGCAAGTGTTTGGTGCCCCTGTTGCCGAATGGATGCTTGGGTTTTTGACGTGGCAAACCACGTTTATGGTGTTTGCGGCCGCGATTTTGGCAATGATCCTGACGCTACCACTTATGCGCGCACCAGAGATGGCCAGCAAGGCCGAGCTTGAAGAAAGCTTGGGTCAGATTTTGGTGAAGGCATTTAAAGATCCGTCTTTCACGTTGATCTTTGTTGGTTTTTTCTCTTGTGGATATCAGTTGGCTTTCATTACGGCGCATTTCCCGGCCTTTGTGACCGAGCTTTGCGGCCCGATCATGGTCGGAGGGATTTTGCATAACGTTGGCATCACGACCACATCGGCCCTGGGTGCCATCGCAATTTCATTGATAGGCTTGGCCAATATCATTGGCGTGTTGCTGGCCGGTTGGGCGGGCAAGCGGTTCTCGAAAAAGTATCTTTTGGCTGGGATTTATACGGCGCGCACTGTGGTTTCGGCTGCCTTTATTCTTATGCCCATAACGCCTTTGACGGTGATCTTATTCTCGATTGCGATGGGGTCTCTTTGGCTGGCAACCGTGCCGCTGACCAGCGGGTTGGTGGCCCATATTTACGGGCTACGCTATATGGGGACGCTGTATGGCATCGTGTTTTTCAGCCACCAACTAGGCAGTTTTATGGGCGTGTGGCTCGGCGGGCGGCTCTATGATGCATATGGAGGGTACACTGCGGTTTGGTGGATCGGTGTTGCAGTGGGTGCCTTCAGCGCGCTTGTGCATTTGCCGATCCGTGAAAAGCGGCTCGATGGGTTGGTGACGGCTTAGCTGGCCCCCGGGGTGAGGGCCTCTTGATCAACAGCGCGCGCGCCAGCGATCCAAGATATAGCGGCTTGTCATCAGATCCAGATGCGCGCCACCGCCATTCTTGAACAGGGTGATTTCATCATCCGAACTTCGGGTGAAATTTTCCATATCGTAATAGTCAGCAATGATCGTGCTACGGGAAATGACGCCCGCGGCGAGGGGGATTTTCAGCTCTCCGATATGATCGACAGTTGTGTCCAGGCTATCGACAAAAATGCGTGCGCGGGACAGGGCGGTATCATCTGCCTCGCGCATGTCGGGGCGGTATGCGCCAATCAAATCAACATGCTGGCCGGGTTGTAGCCATTCCCCTTTGATAAACGGGTCGGTGGACATGGTGGCAGAGGTGATGATGTCGGCGTGGCGTATCGCCTGCTCAAGGTCTTCTGCAATTTTCAGGTTCGGTATCTCGGCGGCCATCGCTTTGGCGTTTTCACCGGTACGGTTCCAGACGGTGAATTCAGCATTGGGAAAGGCTGCGGAGTAGGCGGAATGTAGGCCCCGCCCTTGAGTGCCTGCGCCGACGATCAGGATGTTGCGGCTGTCAGGGCGCGCCAACCTGCGCGCTGCAAGCAGGCTATCGCCAGCGGTTTTCCATTTAGTCACCAGATGGAAATCGATCAGCGCCTCGAGCATACCGTTGCTGTCTGAGTAGAGCGATACACCGCCGTTCACCATCGGATCACCCTTTGCCGGGTTGCTGGGAAAAATGGTGGCCGATTTAACGGCGAGGCCCAACCCGTCGACCCACGCGGCACGGTTCAGAAGCGTGTCATCGCCGCGATACAGAAAGGTGTCGGCAATTTCAGCCATGGGCAGCTTGTGACCGGCCGCCAATGCGTCGGTCAGGCCGATCCAGTCTAGCGCGGCCTCGCCTTCAGCAAAGGGGATGATGTCGATCTGTGTCATGCAGCTTCTTCTTGGCTCAGCAACCCTTCTGATACCAGACGTGCGGCCCAGCCTGCAGGATCGGTGAACAGATGTGTGTGCCACCCACGGGCCGCCGCTGCGGCGATGTTATCTGGCCTGTCGTCGGCAAAGATCAGGTTCTCTGGGGCCACGCCGCTTTTCGCCTCAAGTGTGGCATAGATGTTCGGATCGGGTTTGATCATGCCCATATGACCCGAGATAAAGTCGCGGTCGAATTCGCGTAGAAATGGATAGTGATTGGCCGCGAGATCATAGGATTGAATGCCGAAATTGGTCAGCGAGAATACCGGAATACCATTGGCTTGGAGCGCTTTCATCAACCGCAGGGAGTGGGGGATGATGGGGGACGCCATTTCAATCCAGCGGTCGTGCCAAAGCCGAATTTCGTCGCGCCAGGCGGGGTTCGCATCGGCGGTGGAATAGATCGTGTCGGTGAAGTGTTCACCACTGTCGACGAGGTCGTTCATCGCGTGCAGGTCAACGGCGGCGAACATCTCTTTGCGGCGGGTTTCGCCAATGACGGAATCGAAAAACCGTTCGGGTTGCCATTCGATCAGTACATTCCCGATATCAAACACGACGGCCGTTGGTTGCATGCGCTTTCCCTTGAAGTTGAAGGTGGAATTTTTCAAAAATTCCGGTACGTTTTCTTTGATAGAAAACGGCTCAAGCTACCGCTGAACCGCTCGAATTTCACGTTCCAATGCATCCAGAAAACGGGAGCGGTCGGATTTTGTAAAGCCCTTACCCCCACCTTGGCGAAACGGATCGGCGGCGCGTAGATCGGCCATCAGATCGCGGGTCGCAAGGACGTTCCCGATATTAGCTGCCGTCAGCGCCTCGCCGTTATGTTTTAGCACGCGCGCGCCTGCTTCGACGCAGCGCGCGGCAAGGGGAATATCGCCTGTGACAACCACGTCGCCCGCCCCGCAGCGATCAGCGATCCAGATATCAGCGACGTCGGGGCCATCGGGCACAATGATGTTTTCCACCAAGGGGTTTTGCGAGGGGCGCAAGCCACCATTGGAGACGACGAACATCCGTATTTTGTGGCGGGTCGCCACGCGTTCGGCCTCGGCTTTTACCGGGCAGGCGTCTGCATCAATATAGAGGGCTGTCATATAAGGCCTTAGTCCGCGTAGAGCGCATCAGCATGAAAGGCGATATGGTCTTCCATAAAGGTGGAGATGAAGAAATAGCTGTGATCATAGCCCGGGTGCATTCTGAAGATCGCATTTTGCCGGCGCTTGGCAATCGCGGCGGCCAAGGCTTCGGGTTTGAGCAGGTCAAGAAACTGGTCATCTGCGCCTTGGTCAATCAAAACCGGCCCGTCAAAGCCTTTGTCTGCCATCAGCAGCGTTGCATCATGTTTGGCCCAAGTTGCCGTATCTGCACCAAGATAGGCGGTAAGCTGTTTGCGGCCCCAATCGCTGTCAGAAGGGTTGGCGATAGGCGCAAAAGCCGACACAGATTTAAAACGCCCATCCAGGTTCATCGCCAAGGTAAGCGCGCCGTGTCCGCCCATGGAATGCCCGCAGATGGCTTGACGGTCCATATCGAGCGCGAAGTTTTCGGCCAGCAAGGCGGGCAATTCATCGGCGATATAGCTCCACATCTGGAAGTTTGGCTGCCATGGATCTTGGGTTGCGTTCACATAAAACCCGGCACCTTGGCCCAAATCGTAGGCTTCGTCATTTGCGACATCTTCGCCTCTGGGCGAGGTATCGGGGAACACAACGGCGATGCCGTGTTCGGCGGCCCAAGCCTGTGCGCCAGCCTTTGTCATGGCGTTTTCATGGGTGCAGGTCAGCCCCGACAGAAACCAAAGCAGCGGCACGGGACCTCGTTCAGCTTCTTCCGGGAGGAATAGTGCGAAGGTCATATCGCAGTGACAGGACGTGGAGGCGTGGGAATAGACGCCCTGTTTACCTTGGAAGCTGGCGTTCTCTGAAATCGTTTTCATCGGGCTTCTCCTGTGATGCGCTGTTGGGTTATGGCTAACTTGCATTGCCTGTTGCGGCAAGGGGCGGGCGTCGCGCCGTGAGTATTTGAAAAAGGGTGAAGATCAGAACGTGGTCACCCAAGCGATGACGGCGCTTACGGTTGCGATACTAAGCGCGGTCGATACCAAAATGGCTGCGGAGACGCGGGCGGGGGCGACGTTGTAGTGTTGTGCCAGCATATAGACATTGCCTGCAACGGGCAGGGATGCTGCCGCGATAATCACACCGGCTTTGTAGGGGTCTACCTTGAAGAACCACAATGCGGCCATTGCGACAAAGGCCGGATGGAGCACAAGTTTACAAAAGGTCAGCCATCCGGCTACTTGGAGTTTTTCTGCTGATTTCGAGGCAAGCGATGCACCGATCGCAAAGAGCGCACCGGGGGTCGCGGCACCGCCCAATATAACAAGGAAGTCGTTCATGGGGCCAGGGATCGGGATGTGCAGGCCGGACCAGATGAAGCCCATGGACATCGCGACGATCATCGGGTTTTTCACAAGGCCGATCCCGATGGTGCGGAGAATGCGCAGGCTCATCTGGCCATCGCGGCTGCCTGTGATGAGAATGACGATCAGGCTGGAGAAGACAATTAGGTCGACGGCCAGGGCCAGTACGACGGGACCGATTGCTTGGGGGCCCAAAAGAAGGGTGAGCATGGGCACGCCCAAGAACCCGGTGTTGCCGATCACGGCGCATTGCGCCTCCATCGCGGTGTTGGCGACGTCGAGATTGCGCAGGAATCCGACGATGGTAGCGATGCCATAGACAAAAGCCGTGCCCCAAAGATATGCCGCGACAAGGCGGCTGTCCCAGACTTCGGCCAAGGACAGGTTTGCCGAGAAATGAAAGAGCATTGCCGAGAGGGCGAAGTAGAAGACGAATTTGGTCAGGTAGGCGGTTGCTTCGGCCGTGAAGAAACGTGTGCGGCCTGCCCAGTAACCCAGACCAATCAGCGCGAAAAACGGCAGTGTTTTGAGGAAGATCGCCAGCATATGAAAGTCGTAGCGGCCTAGCGGAGCAGGTGCAACTGCATGTTGGCCCTAACCTGATCCGATGATGACGCCGACCGCGAAAACCAGCGCCCCGCCCAAGACGACCTGAAAGGCCGCCCGGAAAAACGGCGTGTTCATATAGCGGTTCTGGATCCAAGCAATGGCCCAAAGTTCGATAAAAACAACGACGAAAGCGATGATGGTTGCCGTCCAGAAATCGGTGATCAGATAGGGTAGCGCGTGCCCTAGCCCGCCAAGCGTTGTCATGATGCCAGCGGACAGCCCTCGCTTGATCGGGGAGCCGCGGCCCGAAATCTGACCATCGTCTGAGGCCGCTTCGGTGAAGCCCATCGAGATGCCTGCCCCCAGCGATGCGGCAAAACCCACGAGGAAAGTCGTCCATGTGTCTTGTGTCGCGAATGCCGTGGCAAAGATCGGGGCGAGGGTCGAGACGGAGCCGTCCATCAAACCGGCCAACCCAGGTTGCACCCAGGTCAGCACAAACTGGCGGTGTGCTTCGCTGTTTTCCTTGCTGATGGTATCCTCGTTTAGGTGGGTTGCGGCCAAGTCATCCGCCGTGTGCTGGTGGCCTGCCTCGGCGGCGGCCAGATCGCCCAGCAGTTTGCGGGTAGCGGCATCGGTGGTACGGGCGGCGGCCTGCAGATAGAAATTCTCGGCCGATTTTTCCATTGCAGCCGCTTCGGCGCGGATACGGTCAAGGCCAAGGTTCTGGATTAGCCAGACGGGCGTGCGCGCATAGTATCCTGATACATGTTCGCGGCGGATCAGCGGGATCGTGGGGCCAAAACGTTTGGTGTGCAGATTGATCAGGCGTTGCCGGTGGCCGTCTTCCTCGGCGGCCATGCCTTCGAAAATTGCAGCACTGTCGGGGAATTCGTCGCGCAGGTTTTCGGCGTAACCGCGATAGATCCGCGCGTCGTCTTCCTCGGACGAGATCGCAAGGGCGATGATTTCCTGTTCGGACAGGTCCTTAAATCTTTTGCGGTTAAGAGAGAAAAGCATGACCTATCCATAAGTTTGTTTAGAATTATTCTAAACTTCGCGCTCTTTTGTGGCAAGCGTGATTTCCACGCCAAAAACACCCGAGAGACGGATCGTCGACTAGGGGTCGTTGCGCTTGTCAATAATGCGTACCGCTTTGCCTTCTGAGCGGGGGATGCCGCCCACATCGCTTACGTCAATTTGGACGCTGATGCCGATGGTTTGTTTGATCTGACCGGCTAAAGCGGCGGCGGCGGCGCTGCGGGCGTTTGCATTGATATCAAGGTGGGCGCATTCACAGAGCACGCGCATCTTGTCCATCCGGCCGGGTTTGGACAGCTCGATTTGGAAATGCGGGGCAAGATCGGGGATGGTCATTAACGCCTCTTCGATCTGTGTCGGAAATACATTCACCCCGCGCAGAATAATCATATCGTCGCTGCGCCCTGTTACCTTTTCCATCCTGCGCATGCTGCGGGCGGAGCCGGCCAAAAGGCGGGTCAGATCGCGGGTGCGGTAGCGGATAATCGGAAACGCTTCTTTGGTAAGAGAGGTGAAAACCAGCTCCCCTGTTTCTCCATCGGCAACAGGTTGGCCAGTCTCGGGGTTGATAACTTCGGGATAGAAATGGTCCTCCCAGATATGCAGACCGTCTTTCGTCTCGACGCATTCGCTCGAAACACCTGGCCCCATAATCTCGGAGAGCCCATAGATATCAACGGCATGCATACCAAAGGCTTGCTCGATCTCGGTGCGCATGGCGTTGGTCCAGGGTTCGGCCCCAAATATACCCACGTCGAGCGAAGATTGACGCGGATTGATGCCTTGGCGGGCGTATTCATCCAAAATCGATAGGGCATAGGACGGCGTGACCGTGATGCCATTGGGCTTGAAATCTTCGATCAGGCGCACTTGGCGCGGGGTCATCCCGCCCGAGATTGGCACCGTGCTGATACCCAGCTTGTCAGCGCCCAGATGAATGCCCAAACCGCCGGTGAAAAGCCCGTACCCATAGGCATTATGCAGCATGTCACCCGGTTTCAAACCGGCGGCGCGCAGGGATCGTGCAACCACGCTGCCCCAGTTTTCAAGATCGGTTTTTGTATATCCGACGACTGTCGGCTGGCCTGTGGTGCCAGAGGACGCGTGGATGCGGGCCAGCTGTTCACGGGGTACGGCAAACATGCCAAAGGGATAATTGTCGCGCAGATCGGTTTTGACCGTAAAGGGAAATTTCGCCAGATCGCTGAGGTCATGCAAATCGTCAGGATGCACCCCCGCATCATCAAAGCTTTTGCGGTAGAACGGAACGTTGTCATAGGCATGCCGCAGCGACCATTTGAGACGATCCAACTGCAATGCGCTTATCTCATCCCGGCTGGCGATCTCGATGGGATCAAGGGTCTCACGGGCGGGGGTGAGGTCTTTCATTGGTCATTTCCTCCTCGAAATGCTGGCCTTTTATACTGCGTGACAAGCCACGGAATAGCGCGATTACGCGGCCATCCTCCCCCGTAACGGTCACGTCATATACACCGGATCGCCCGGTCTTTGATTGCTCGATTGCCTTGGCCGTCAGACGCTCGCCTGACTTGGCCGGGGCAAGATATGTGATTTGGTTTTGCTGGGCGACGACAAGCTGGTTGTAGCTGTTGCAGGCAAATGCAAAGGCGCTGTCGGCAAGTGTAAAGATATAGCCTCCATGACAAATACCGTGCCCATTCAACATGTTATCCGTCACTGCCATCGACAGATGGGCGATGCCGGGCGCGATACGATCGATCCGCATGCCAAGATCTTGGCTGGCCTTATCCGTGGCCCACATGGCGGCTGCTGATTTCTCGGCGCGGGCTTGGGGTGTCATGCTTTGTCGCCTTCGTGTTTCATAAAAGTATTCGTTGCATAAATACTGTAACGCTTTCAAGGTATTTCATCTGACATAATGCTTGATTTGAGCGGTGATCGACGCAACTGTCAAAGTATGACGTTGCACTTACACCACTCAAACATCAAAAATGACCGCACGCCCGAGCAAGTTGCGTTTCACCGAACCGAGCTATCCCCGATATTATCACTCTACGGCCGTATGGTTGCGGCGGGTGAATGGCGTGATTACGGCATTTCCTGCCTGCAGGATGTCGCAATATTTTCCGTGTTTCGCCGGACGGCGGAAATGCCGCTGTATCGTATCGAAAAGCGGCCCAAGCTGCGGCTAAAGCAGGGAATGTATTCCGTGCTGGGGCCTAACGGGCAGGTATTGCGCCGCGGGCAGGAGCTAGGCGCGGTTTTGCGTGTACTCGAGCGCAAGCTGATACGTGCGATCGACAACTAGCGCTGTTCTTGGTCGACAGGGACTATGGATTTAAGGCCATTTGGAAGACGCGATGCGTTTGTGTCCCGTCATGGCACCGTCCGTTTTGGCGATCCGTTCAATCGCTGCCGAGATTGGTTCCAGTGTTACGGCCATCTTATGCGCGTTTGCGTGGATCAACAGATCAGGCTCTAGCACCAGCGCGATATGGCCTTTCCAGCACAGAAAATCGCCCCGTTTGAAATCGTTTCCCGGCGGTAGATGTGTGCCAAGTTGCTGTAATTGATGATCGCTATCGCCGGGGCAAGCGATTCTGCAGGCAAGGCAGGCCGCCTGCACAAGACCCGAGCAATCAATCCCCCAGCGGCTGTTTCCGCCCCAAAGATAGGGCGTGCCCAGAAACTGCTCGGCAACATTGCCTAAATCGGATGCAACAGTTCCGACCGGGTTGAGATGTTGCATGGGGATATAGCCCAGTGCGGTCCGCGCAAAATTGTCTTGGTATCCCAGAACCCTGATCTGGCTGCCAAAGCTAAGCGATATTTGATCGGGGGATTTGAAATCGGGTTTAAGATACGCGTGGGTGGCGGGCGCGCTCACCGTATGCGTGGGCTGCACCTGCGCCCCGATTGAGCGGGTGGAAACATACCCGCAATAGCCGTCTTTGCCGAGTTGGACATAAGACCAACCGTCCATCTTGGCCAGAACGGTAAGATGGTCGCCGTAAATCGCCTGACGATCGCGCTGCCCGCCCGGGACACGGCATAGATCGGTGACAGGGGTGATGATCTGGCCGGGTTCGTCTTGGCTAACAAGAGAGGGATCAGGGGTCAGGCGAAAGTCGGTCATTGGTGGAAGAGTGTTTCAATAGCTGAGAATATGGCGCGGTTGGCTTGGCCTACCCCGCCTTTGGGGCGCGCGGGGGCCGCGGTGGGCTGCCAGCCATAGATATCAAAATGCGCGTAAGGGCTGTCTGTCACAAAGCGGCGCAAGAATAACGCGGCAGTGATACAGCCAGCGAAACCGCCCGAAGGCGCATTATCAAGGTCCGCAACACCCGGTTCAATCATCGCTTCATAGGGCGTGTGAAAGGGCATGCGCCAAACGGGATCTGCGTGGGTTTCCGCGGTGCTCTCCAGAGTTGAAACAAAGGTCTGGCTGTCACTGAAATAGGGCGCAAGGTCGGGGCCTACGGCAACGCGAGCCGCCCCCGTCAGGGTTGCCATTGAAATGATCTGATCCGGTTTTTCCTCGTCCGCGAGGGCAAGGGCATCGGCTAAAACCAAACGGCCTTCGGCATCGGTATTGTTAATCTCGACCGTGAGCCCCTTGCGCGATGTCAGGATATCCTGCGGCCGGAACGAATTGGACGAGACGGAATTTTCCACGGCGGGGATCAAAACCCGCAGTTGGATTTTCATGCCACTGGCCATGATCATATGGGCCAAGCCCAAGACAGTGGCGGCACCGCCCATGTCCTTTTTCATCAGGCCCATGGACGCGGCTGGTTTCAGGTTCAGCCCGCCGGTGTCAAAGCAAACGCCCTTTCCGACCAAGGTGACTTTCTTGCCGGTTTTTCCCCAACGCATGTCAATCAGGCGCGGCGCACGGTTTGCGGCGCGGCCGACCGCGTGGATCATCGGCAGGTTTTGCGTCAGCAGTTCCTCGCCGGTGATGACATTGATATCTGCGCCATGGGTTTTCGCGAGATCACGCGCCGCTTGTTCAAGGTCCGGAGGCCCCATGTCGGAGGCGGGTGTGTTGATCAGATCGCGGGTCAGCATTTCGCCGTCTGCAATCGTGGTCAGCAGATCGGCATTCACCCCATCCGGGGCGATCAGTTCAGCCTTCATAGGGGGGGACGTCTTATAGCGGTCAAAGCGATAGGACGAAAGCAACCAGCCTAAGGTTTCGTTTGCCAATGTGGTTGCCGGCAAATTTGTTTTTAGCCGATAGGTGCCTTTGGGCAGTTTCGCGGCGGCACCAGCAAGGTGAAAGCGCCCCCGTTGTCGCGATGTTTCATTGCCATATCCGGCAATAGCCATCTGGGCGGCTCCATCAATGGCCGGAACAACCAACGCCTGGCCCAACGCGCCGGTGAAATTATTTGCTTCAACCCACTTGGATACAGGCGCAGCTTGGCCGCTCAGCCAAGCGTCAAGCTGGTCCTCGGCCACGAGGTGCAGCGGAACGGCATGAGATTTCGGATCAGCGAATTTTGCGGGCATAGGGGTACTTTCTTGGACATGCAGCATGGGCTGCAGCCTAGTCGTATCGCGGCCAGCCGCAAGCCCGTCAGATTGACATATCCTGCGTATCCCAGATGGCAGTCAATGAACGTTCGCCCACGCGAACAAGCCGCGTCAGCGTCGCGGCAATGGCCACTTCGTCATTCTGGTCGATTGATTGCATGACATCGGTGGCAACGGCTGCAAGTTTTTGCAAACCCACCTGTTCGGCAATGGCGATCAAGGATCGGCTGTTTTTGCGCAGTTCCAGCCAATCGGATGTGCGGTACAGGCGATCACAATGCGAGATACGCAGCGCCAGCTCCTCCATCGCGCGGCACACCACGTCTTCAGCGTCGGCTTCGCCCAGTTGCTTGTAAAGCGTGCCTAGCCTTTCTTGGTCTACGCAGACCTGTTCGGTCGGCCGCATTTGCAGAACTTGCATTTTATCACCCCGTAAAAATGTCCCCACGACGGGCCAGTTGTATGTGATAACCTGTGTTCAAATGGTTGAGGCCGAAGCGCGTTTTTGCTCGAATGTGATGCAAATTCAGTGTAGTTACGGCAAGACTAAAAAGGATTGAGCTGTATTATGGACAACGCGAAACCCCTGCCGTCTTATCTGGCGCAAAGATATCATGGTTGGAAAGCAACCACTTATGCGGAAAACCAGGCGTGGTACCGCCGTCTTGCCAGCGACGGTCAGCATCCGCGTGCGATGGTTATTTCCTGTTGTGATAGCCGCGTTCATGTCACCTCGATTTTTGGTGCGGATCAGGGCGAATTCTTTATTCATCGTAATATCGCGAACCTGGTGCCTGCATTCAGCCCCGATGGCCAGCAGCACGGGACGTCCGCGGCCGTGGAATATGCTGTACAATCCCTCAAGGTGGCACATCTGATTGTGTTGGGGCATTCCAGCTGCGGCGGTGTGCAAGGCTGCATTGACATGTGTCAGGGCAAAGCGCCGCAACTGGATGAAAAAAGCAGTTTCGTTGGCCGTTGGATGGATATCCTGCGCCCGAAATACGAGATTGTCGCCGACATCAAGGACCGCGAAGAGCAGGCGCGCCAGCTTGAAAAACAAGCTGTTATGACGTCGCTTGAGAACTTGATGACCTTTCCGTGGGTCGCGGACAAGGTCAAGGAAGGCAAGCTGACGCTGCACGGGTTGTGGACCGATATCGGCGAAGGCGGGCTTGAGTGTTACAGCGCGGACAAGGAGCTCTTCCTGCCAGTCTAACGGCGATCGGCAAGAAGTAACCGGTACATATTTTTACACTTGTGTGAAAACGCGCAGGGTGATTTTCTCGCGTTATGATTGTATCGATTGTATTGTTTCTCGCCTCCTTGGGCGGCATCGCAGTATCGATGTCGTCCACAGCGTTGTCAGACCTTATTCTGATAGCAGGGCCCTGTTGCGTCGCCAGTATCGTCATCTTGTTTGTCGAAATGTGGAAATGGGCCGCGCGGCAGGCTGCTTCGAGGGCCAGATCCATTGTGATTGACGGCTCAAACGTGATGTATTGGCAAGATGGCACACCGCGCATCGAATGCGTGAAAGAAGTCGTATGTCATTTGACCGATTTGGGGTTCAGGCCCAAAGTGATTTTTGATGCGAATGCTGGCTATCTGTTTTCAGGGAAACATTGTGACGACAGGGCGATGAGTAAATTTCTACGTCTGCCCGTCGTAAACATCATGGTTGTGCCAAAAGGCAAGCCCGCAGACCCATTTATCCTTGTTGCCGCTCGAGAGATGGGCGCTGATATTGTCACGAACGACCGGTTTCGTGACTGGGTGAAAGATTTCCCCGAAGTGCACGAAGCCGGACATCTTATCAAAGGCAAATACAGACGGGGTGAAGTTTGGCTTGACCTCACCGTTGATGAAGCCGGCCAACAGGCAGCATAGTTCTGATCGCAAAGCGGATGACGCGACCACGCGTTCACGACATGAAAAAGGGCCCGCGAGAGATGCGAGCCCTTGATCAATAGATAGCTTTGGCGCTTAGCCTTTTTTCAGCACTTCGCGGCCCAGCAGTTCGGCGATCTGTACCGCGTTCAGTGCGGCACCCTTGCGCAGGTTGTCGCTAACGCACCACAGGTTGATGCCGTTATCGATTGTGCTGTCTTGGCGGATGCGGCTGATGAACGTGGCGAAATCGCCTGCACATTCGACGGGTGTGACATATCCACCGTCTTCGCGCTTGTCGATCACCATGATGCCGGGGGATTCGCGCAGGATGTCGCGGGCCTCGTTTTCATCCAAGTGATCTTCGAATTCGATGTTGATCGATTCGGCGTGGCCCACAAAGACAGGAACGCGCACGCAAGTGGCGGTCACTTTGATTTTAGGGTCGACGATTTTCTTCGTCTCGACCACCATCTTCCATTCTTCTTTCGTGTCACCGCTGTCCATGAAGACGTCGATATGCGGGATCACGTTGAATGCAATCTGCTTGGTGAACTTGGTTGCAGGCTTGTCATCGGTCGGGTTGTAGATCGATTTGGTCTGATCCCACAGCTCGTCCATGCCGTCTTTACCGGCACCGGACACCGACTGATAGGTGGACACGACAACGCGTTTGATCGTGGCGCGGTCATGGAGCGGCTTGAGGGCTACAACCATCTGCGCGGTCGAACAATTGGGGTTCGCAATGATGTTTTTCTTGGAATAATCGTGAATTGCCTGCGGGTTTACCTCAGGCACGATCAGCGGAATATCCGCATCATAGCGGTACAGCGATGAGTTATCGATGACCACGCAGCCCGCTTTCGCAGCCTTGGGAGCGTATTTTTTGGTCGCCTCGGACCCGACGGCGAACAGCGCCATATCCCAGCCCGTAAAATCGAACGCATCAAGGTCTTTCGTCTTGAGTGTCTTATCGCCAAAGCTGACTTCGGATCCCATAGATTTGCGCGAGGCAAGTGCCACGATCTCATCCACAGGGAAGTGGCGCTCGGCCAGAATGTTCAGCATTTCACGGCCCACATTACCAGTGGCACCCGCGATGACGACGCGATAACCCATCTTAAAACTCCAATACTAAAATGTGATGGTGCGCGCCTCTTATACCGCTTGGGGCTGCGGGGAAAGGGGGTGCGCGTTAATGGGCCGTATCGCGTGAAAACAGATAGACCAACAACCCTGCGGCCATCATCCCTGCGAACAAGGTGAAAATCACGACATAGGGTGCTTGGGCCGTGACCGCGGGTTGGCTGGCCGCAAAGGCGCGCCCCGACAGGAACTGCGCGACACCGACGCCGCCAATGCTGCACAGGTTCAACAGCGTCATGCCCCGCCCGATCAACTGAGGCGGCAGAAAGCTGCGCCCGTGCGCGATGATTACGGCATAGGTTGCGCCGAAAAAGCCGATTGCTGCCATCAGCAACGTTGCTAGTATCAAACCGCTTGCCGGGAAAAAAATCAGTCCCAACAACGCCAATAGGTTCAGGCTGGTCCCCCCGATCACGACCCATTTGGTGCTGCCCATTATCCGGTCAAGCGGGCCATAGGCAAAGGTGCCCGCGACCATGGCCGCGCCCATTAGTAACGTCGCCAAACCAATTTGATGCGCATCTGCGCCAAAGACGTCTTCGAAATAGGGACCGATCCAAAGCCCGCGCAGCGCGCCCACTTGGGCATAGCTGACCGACATGATCGGAAAAATGAACCACAACGCCTTGATCTTGAAAACCGCCAAAAGGCTGCCGCGCGCCTCGCCCTCGGGGGTGGCGGGGTCGCGCACGACGGCCCAAATGCCAATCGCGGTCAGGCTGGTGATCGCGCACAGCCCCCAAAGCGACGCGCGCCAGCCGATTGTTTCAGCGGCAATGGCCATCGGATACGAGGCGACAAGATTACCAAATGTCCCGATGCCGACCATGACAGACGCGAGAACTACGAAACGCGCAGGCGGGTATTCGCGGGCAAAGATATAGTAAGACGCCATCAGAACCGGCGCACAGCCGATGCCGATCAACGCCATCGCAATATGGATATGCAGGGGCACCGTCGCCAGCGCAAATACTGCCGCGCCGCCACCACCACCCACCAGCAAAAGGGCAGCCGCCGTCCGGCGTGGCCCGACGGTATCCAGCGCCCAGCCGACGGGAAGCTGCATGGCCGCAAAAGCAAAGAACCATAGCCCCGAGGCAAAGGCGAGATCCTCTGGCCCTGCGCCGATATCTGATCTGAGCGCGGGTGTCAGGACGGCCAGAAAGGCGCGAAAAAACTGGCTAAGCACATAGCCGAGGCCCAGCAGGGCGATGCCGCGTTTCATTTGAGGGTATTTTTCCATTTGGTGGCCAGAGACTGCGCGGCGTGGCTGAGCATTAGGATGTCAGCCCCAACGGCAACAAAACGCGCGCCAGCCTGGATCGCGGCTTGGGTCATTTCATCATCTGTCGACAGGATGCCAGCCGCTTTGCCAGTGGCATCAATCTTGGCAATGGCCCCGGTAATTGCAGCCAGCACATCTGGATGCGCGGCGTTGCCCATATGCCCCATATCGGCGGCGAGATCAGCGGGACCGATGAACACGCCGTCGATCCCGTCGACTGCAAGGATATCATCGAGATTCTCAAGGCCTTTGCGGTTCTCCACCTGTACCAGCAGGCAAATCTGTTCGTTTGCGGTCAGCCCGTAATCAGCGATCTGCGAAAACCGTGCTGCGCGGGATATAGCATAGCCGACACCGCGATCACCGTGCGGCGGATAGGTGACGTCACGCACGAGCTGTCTGGCGTGATCGGCAGTATCGACCATGGGTACCAAGACTGTCTGCGACCCGGCATCAAGGATTTGTTTGATCAGATATGTCTCGCCAATCGGGACGCGCACGACCGGATGGCTGGACGACGCTTCGAGCACCTGAAGCTGCGCGAGGATGGACCGCAGATCGTTGGGGGAGTGTTCGCCATCGATCACCAGCCAGTCAAAGCCCGCTGTTCCCATCAGCTCCGCGCTATAGGGATCGGCAAGCGCAAGCCAGCAGCCGAAAACCGTTTCGCCATCTTTGAGCGCTTGCTTGAAAGGGTTGTGAGGGGCTGGCATGGTCGTGTTCCTTGGCACTGTTTCACGCGCACCCTAGGGGGATGAACTGACTACTGTCCAGTGGGGGCGCTGCCCCCGCCGCCTTTTGGCGGCTCCCCCGGAGTTTATTTGGCAAAATGAACAGGCTTAAAGAACCTTGATCACGTCCTTGTCGATGGCCAGCATATAGCCACGGCGGGCGATATTTTTGACCAGCAGTTCCGAAACGATCTGATTGCCAAGGGTGTCGCGCAGCCGCTTGATCCGGGTGGCACCTGCCGCTTCGTCGCAGTCCGAGGCGTTGCGGCCCGATATCACCCCTTCGATTTCCGAGCCTGACAGAACGTCATCATCCATCCGCGCCTCGGCCAACACGGACATTGTTTCCATTGCTGCGGCTGTCAGTTTGAAGCCAAGGTTGTTGAGGTAGACGGTGTTTTCCTCGCGGCTGATGAGCAGGGAGTTTACCTGAATACCAACGCGTTCGATCTGGGCCATGCGGCGGTTGAAGCCGATGAGCATGATGAGAAAAACGAGTGCTGCGATCAGCATTGCCGTGGCAAACACAAGCAAGACGATGATGACAACGCGGTAGCTGGCCAGTGTTTCTGAAAACGCGGTGCCCGATTGTGCGAGGATTTCAAGCAGTTTAATTTCGGCTTGGGTGGTCAGGTCATCGTTCTCGACAAAGATGCGTTCGACCTGAGCATTAAAGGCGTCTGCTTCGGGCAGCGCCCATAGCAACAGGCCGACACCGATCAGTAAGATCAGCACAACGGCGGCAATGCCACCACCAACAAACCGGCCACCGGTGCGGCGCATCTTAGAAGCGGAGGAAGTTTGGTCCGGCACTGTCTTTCCTTTGGGCAAGTCCGTCATCGCCGAAAACCGAGACGATATTCAATAGTGTCCAGCCCTGGGCCGCAAGGCGCTGTGACAGTTGGGTGCGGGCGGAGCTTTTGCTGCACTCCCCTGAGATTTGCGCAACACCGTAGTGCAGCCGCAGCGGGCTTTCTTGTTTCGCCTTATAATCGGCATAGCATCCGGCGGCCTGCACCGGCAAAGCGGTGAGGTTGAGAGCGGCGGTGATCACAAAGATATGTAGTGCGTGTTTCATGCTTGGAACTCTGCGCTTTTATACGTGGCTATTCAATATCCGGTGTGATTGGCCGCAGTGATATCCGATAACATTGGGGCGTTATTGCCTGTCTGATGTGGGGGAGGCCAGTTTGATCCCGGAAGTCGAAAACAGTTTTGGCTTTGCATGGGTCTGGACCCGTGCCCGTTTTGAAAGGATCAGACCATGTATCAAAAGTTTATCGCAATCATTACCGTGCTCTCAGTCACGATCACGGGTTTAAGCGCAAGCTCCGCTTCGGCCGGGGAACGGAACCGTGATCTGGCGCGGATTGCGGCGGGCGTGTTGGGGGTGGCCATTGTTGGCAAGATTATTCACGACAGTAACAAAGACCGCCACGAGCAGAAGCGCGTAAACCAAGGTCACGTAAATCGTGGTCATGTCGTGACGCGCGAGAGGGTTCAGCCGCGTCCGTTGCCGCAAAAATATCGCACACATCAGCGGCGACAGGGGCGCAAGCTTTTGCCGCAGAACTGTTTCCGCAGCTATGACACCCGCCGCGGGCAGGTGGTGATGTTCGGCAGCCGTTGTCTGCAAAAGAATTTTCGCCACGCAAACCGTTTGCCGCAGCATTGTGCGCAGACGATCCGGACGTCTCAGGGAAAGCGCAGTGGTTATGATGCCCGCTGCCTGCGCGGCGCGGGGTACAGTTTGGCGCGGGGATAAATCCGCGCGCTAAAGCCGGGGGACATTGCGTTCATCCGGATTGAAGGGAGAGGTGTTCGGGCACTTCTCCCTTTTTGATGTTACCGCGTGGCGCGGATGTACGCCTTCGGCGAGGATATTGTTGAGCCAGAGAAGCCCTAGGGGTTGAGAATCGGTGACGTCTGGGGTTTCAGGGCGGGATGGGACCAGATTTTGAATTTGAGCGTGACGCCTATGCGCGCGGATATATGCGCGTTGCGGGGGTAGACGAAGTGGGCCGCGGGCCATTGGCCGGGCCGGTTACGGCAGCGGCTGTTGTGTTGGACCCGTCGCGTATCCCCGATGGGTTGAACGATTCAAAAAAGCTGAGCAAAAAGGCACGCGAACGTTTGTATGAGGAGATCATGCAAGTGGCCGATGTGAGCATTGCCCATGCATCGGTTGCGGAAATTGAAGAGCTTAACATTTTGCGAGCCAGCCATCTTGCGATGGTGCGTGCGTTGGACGGGCTGAAACAGCCCGCTGATTTTGCGCTGGTCGATGGCAATATGCTGCCGCGCGATCTGAAGATCAAAGCACAGACCGTCATCAAAGGGGATGCGCGGTCTCAGTCGATTTCGGCGGCGTCAATCATGGCTAAAATATGTCGAGATTATGTCATGTTGTCATTGGCGCAACAGCACCCGGGCTATGGGTGGGAAACCAACATGGGATACGGGTCAAAAAGACACATAGAGGCGCTTCGAAATCTTGGGGTAACCCCACACCATAGACGTTTGTTCAAGCCTGTACACAATATGTTGTATCAAGAAAAATAACTAACTTGTTGATTCAAAAAAGAAATTGACCACGAATCATCTGTCAGGGCATCTTAGTCTCAACCAAGAGCACACAATGTGCCGGGGCAGAGGCAGATATTATGAAGACGATGACAAAGGGTGCGGACGCACTTCCCTTGAATACAATTATTGCGGGCGATTGCATTGATGCGATGAATGCGCTGCCCGAGGGATCAGTCGACCTGATCTTTGCGGACCCACCGTATAACCTGCAATTGCGGGGTGATTTGCACCGTCCGGATAACTCAAAGGTTGATGCCGTTGATGACGCTTGGGATCAATTTTCGAGCTTTGCCGTATATGACGAATTTACCCGGGCCTGGCTAAAGGCCGCGCGCCGGTTGCTCAAGCCCAATGGTGCGATCTGGGTTATTGGCAGCTACCATAATATTTTCCGCGTCGGTGCCGCCCTTCAAGATCAAGGGTACTGGATCTTGAACGATGTGGTTTGGCGCAAATCCAACCCGATGCCGAACTTTCGCGGCAAACGCTTTACCAATGCACATGAAACGATGATCTGGGCTGGCAAAGACGAGAACGCGAAATACACGTTTAACTATGAGGCGTTGAAAGCGCTGAACGAAGGTATCCAGATGCGCAGCGATTGGGTTTTGCCGATCTGCAACGGCCATGAGCGTCTGAAAGACGACGCGGGCGACAAAGCGCATCCAACGCAAAAACCCGAAAGCTTGCTGCACCGTATCTTGGTCGGTTCGACCAACCCGGGTGACGTGGTGCTGGACCCGTTCTTTGGCACGGGGACCACTGGCGCTGTCGCCAAGATGTTGGGCCGTGATTTCATCGGCATTGAACGTGAAGAATCTTACCGCAAGGTTGCCGAAAAACGTATCAAATCTGTGCGCAAGTTCGACAAAGAAGCATTGCAGACGACCACATCAAAGCGGGCAGAACCGCGTGTGCCGTTTGGCCAGTTGGTTGAACGCGGCATGCTGCGCCCTGGCGAAGAGCTGTATTCGTTGAACGGTCGCTATTCGGCCAAGGTGCGTGCTGATGGTACGTTGATCGGCAACGAAGTCAAAGGCTCCATCCATCAGGTGGGGGCGGCCTATGAAAAGGCACCCAGCTGTAACGGATGGACCTACTGGTGCTACAAGAAAGATGGCAAACGCGTGCCGATCGATATTTTGCGCCAGCAAATCAGGGCGGAAATGGCCAACTAGGCCACGCCTTTTCACACAAGTTTTATGAACACCGCCGGTGCCCCGCGTCCTTCTACATAAAGGTACGCCTAAGGGAGCACTCACCTTGGCCCCGCCTGTTTGGCGGGGTCTTTTTCGTGCTGGGGTACGCTAATGCAAACGCGGCTTTCCCATTTTTTGCGCATGTTTAAAGGCGTCCAGTATGTATTGCTGGTCAAACTCTGATTTGTTGATCACATGCAGAACGCCTGCTGTCGCCGCCTTGGCCCACATAAAGGGGGTCGGCCAATCGCTGACCATGACCACCGCGATATGTGAAAAAATCTTGAGCTCGGCCAATTCGACCGCAAAATCTGCGCCCAATCCATCAGGCAAGTGATTGTCGAGCAGGATCACAGACACCGGATATTTGGCCAAGGTTTGCCGGGCCTCGCGCAGTGTTGTGGCCACATAGATTTGTGTGTCTGACATGTTTCTGTGGATGATGCGGGTCATTTTGACCTGATCAAATGTGCTGTCTTCGATGATCAAACAGGCAAGCGGCGTTTTGTTCGCCTCGGCAATATTCGCATTTTGCTGACGTGGCATGAGACCCCTCACCATGGCTAGAACGGGATCAGCTATGGCAGATGCGGATTAAAATGGCGTCAACGAGGGTAGGGGGTCGTGCCCTTGTTGTAGCGCGCCCAATCTGTGATCTCGGGGTAATACATCTCGCGCCATTTTTGCACGCGTGGGTTCATCACCCGCCGCCAGACCCGTGGCATCATCGCCATGACTGTCATCACAGGATAGCCATAGGGCAGTTGCGGCGCGGCCTCTTGGCCGTAATTTTGCAGCACAGGAAAGCGGCGGTCGGGTTTGTAGTGGTGATCGGAATGGCGCTGCAAGTTGATCAGCAGCCAGTTTGATGCGCGGTGGGCGGCGTTCCACGAATGACGGGGGTGGACATGTTCGTATTTTCCGTCGTCCAGATGTTTGCGGGTCAGGCCATAATGTTCAACGTAGTTCACCAGCTCAAGCTGCCAGATGGCGGTGCCAGCCTGCACCAAGAACAGTAACAGCCCAACCCAGCCGCCCAACAGGACCGCCAAGAACAAGAACGCCGCTTGCAGCGCCCAGTATCTGAAGAACGGGTTGCGCCGATCTGTCCACGGTAGATCTTTGCGCGCCAGCAACGCCTTTTCGGCGCGGAATGAGGATCGCAGGCTTTGCCGCAATACGCGGGGGAAAAAACGATGAAACCCTTCGTTGTAACGCGCGGTGACCGGATCGCGGGGGGTGGCGACATAGCGGTGATGCACCAGCAAATGTTCGGACCGGAAATGCGAATATAGAACCATCGCCAACAGTGCATCTGCCCAGAAACGTTCAATCTTGTTCTTTTGATGCATCAACTCATGGGCATAGTTTATGCCAACAGTTCCGGTCATCACACCGACCCCAAAGAACACAAAGAACTTTTCCCAACCGCCCAAATGATCGGCCTGCGGCACGTACCAAATCAGCCCGAACAGCGTCAGAAATTGCGCGGGCATCCAAAGCAGGGTGATCATGCGGTACCAAAAAAGATCGTCATCCGTTGCGTTGGGGTCGGCGTTATCCAGGTTCAGCCCCAGTAGGCTGTCGATGATCGAAAACAGATACCACGTAACAAGCGGCAACAGCACGACCGTCCACCCGCCAATAAAGGCGGTCATCCATACCAAGGGTATCAGCAAAAAGGACAATGCAAAGGGCAGGGCGCGTTTGATATGAGCTAATTGCGCGGGGCTGATGTCTGGGATTGTCGAGGTCATGCTGCTGTAGCCTTTAAAATCGCTATCTTATCCTAACGTATTTAATCAGGCCCTGTCACTGTGGCTTGCTGCCGCTACCGGATCAGATCAAATGCCTTCCGCATAACGGTGGGCAGATCGGAAGGGCGGAATTGATCGGGGGCGATGAATTGTGCATCTGGATGCAGGATGTCTTGCGGATTCGCGGCATACATGACGGTCAGCATTAGATGGAAATGGGTAAAGGTGTGGCGCACCTCGCCGGGCACGATCTGCCAATCTGCGGCGGCGGGCGGCGTGCCTCGGGGTCGGGCCTCGCCCGCGTCGATCCAGTCAGACCCCGGCCATCCCAGCATACCACCTAGCAAACCCTTGTCGGGGCGGGTTTCCAGTAACCACGCGCCATCATCGCGCTGGGTTAGATACACCGTGCCATGGCGGATGGGCTTGGGCTTTTTCGGGGTCTTTTTCGGCAGTTCCGGCGCAGTACCGCGTTGCCGCGCAAGACAAGGGTCGCGCCACGGGCATATGCCGCAGGCGGGGGATTTCGGGGTGCAAATGGTGGCCCCCAAATCCATCACCGCTTGGGCATAGTCGCCGGGACGGTCTATTGGGGTCAGGGCGATGGCGCGGTCCATCAGCTCGGGCTTGGCAGCGGGCAGCGGGGTGTGAATGTCGTAGATGCGCGCCAGCACGCGTTCGACGTTGCCATCAAGCACGGCGTGGGGCAGATCAAACGCAATCGATGAAATGGCGGCGGCGGTATAGGGGCCAATCCCCGGTAGCTTAAGCAGCTGGGCGTGATCGGCGGGAAACTGGCCGCCATGATCGGCGACCACAGCGCGGGCGCATTTCAGCAGGTTTCGCGCACGGGCGTAATAGCCCAGCCCGGCCCATTCCCCCATCACATCGGCGTCTTGTGCCGCGGCCAGATCCGCAACAGTGGGCCATCGGGCGATAAACCGTTGGAAATAGTCGCGTACCGTGGCCACGGTGGTTTGCTGCAACATCACCTCGCTTAGCCATATGCGATAGGGATCGGGCGTCTGGCCTGCTTTTCGGTCTGCGGGTGCGACGCGCCACGGCATTGTGCGGGCATGAACATCATACCATTCCAGCAAGATATGCGGCAGGTCGCTTGTTTCGGTCGTGTCACGCAATCTTTATGGCCTTTGCGGTGGGGATGGGCTGGCGATGCAGCGCAGTATCGTTATGTTGTGGCACATCGCTATGATGTTAGCCGTTAGTCACGAAAGAAAGATAGTCATGCCGCCGCGGCGTTCCAGTACAAAAGGGTTTAAACGCACAGATAGCCTGCTTTCGGCCAAGATCCGTCAGGCCAGCGAAACCCGTGGATTCGCGCAATCGCGTTTATTGACCCAATGGGCCGAGATCGTGGGCGAGGATATCTCGTCTATCTCAAGACCGGTCGAGGTGAGCTACGGGCGTGCGGGCATGGGGGCGACGCTGACTTTGCTTACGACAGGGTCGAATGCCCCGATGCTGGAAATGCAAAAGGAACAACTGCGCGCCAAGGTGAACGCGGTGTATGGCTATAACGCGATCGCCCGCGTGCGGATCACGCAAACGGCGGCGACAGGCTTTGCCGAGGGGCAAGTCGCGTTCGAAGTGAAACCCAAAAGAACCGCAGACCAAAAGGATGACCCAGTCATTCGCCAACGCGCGACCGAAGCGGTTGGCGTATTGGGCGACGAAAGCCTGCGCGATGCCCTTGCACGTCTGGGCGAGAACATATTGAACAAGACAAAACGCTGACAAAGGAAATCAGATGAAACGCACTTTTCCAATTATTGCAGCTGTGGCTGCTGTTGCCGTAGGCGGCTGGTTTGTATTTAGCGGTACAGACGCGACGAACAGCACCCAGCTTAACCCCATTGCGGGGGCCGCAAATGCACAGTCAGCAGACGCAGCTGATGTTGATACCTCAACAATTCAGGAAATGAGCCTGGGCAACCCGGACGCAGCCGTTCAGATCGTGGAATACGCGTCGTTCACCTGCCCGCATTGTGCCGCGTTCGATCAAGGACCGTACAAGCAGTTGAAGGCGGATTATATCGATACCAATAAAATCGGCTTTACCTACCGCGAAGTATATTTTGACCGCTACGGCTTGTGGGCATCCATGGTCGCGCGCTGCGGTGGCGAGGAAAAATTCCACGGCATTGCCGACCTGATCTACAAAGGTCAGTCCGAATGGGTGCGTGCGGGCGAACCCGCTGCCATCGTAGAAGAGCTGCGCAAAATTGGCCGCCTTGCTGGGATCGAAAACGATACGCTTGAGGCCTGCCTGCAGGACGGCGAAAAAGCACAAACGCTGGTCGCTTGGTGGGAAGAAAACCAAAAGGCCGACGATATTTCCAGCACGCCAAGCTTTATCATCAACGGCAAGAAATATTCGAACATGCCCTACGCCGAGATGAAAGAGATCATCGACGCGGCTTTGGCTGACTGATGGCGGCCCCACTGGCAGGGCTCAAGGTGATTGAGCTGGCGCGGATTCTGGCGGGCCCTTGGGCCGGTCAAACTTTGTCTGATCTGGGCTGCGACGTCATCAAAGTGGAAAGCCCGGCGGGCGATGACACCCGGCAGTGGGGGCCCCCTTTCATCGAGCGGGGCGAGGATAAATCAGCGTCCTATTTCCATTCGGCAAACCGGGGCAAATCCTCGGTTGTCGTTGATCTGACCACAGACGCGGGTCAGGCCAAGATGAAAGAGCTTTTGGCCGATGCTGATATTCTGATCGAGAATTTCAAAACCGGTGGGTTGGCGAAATACGGCATGGACTACGCCAGCCTGTCCGAACAGTTCCCCAAACTTATCTATTGTTCGATCACGGGTTTCGGCCAAGACGGCCCCTATGCGCATCGCGCGGGCTATGATTTTATCATCCAAGGGATGTCCGGCCTGATGTCGATCACTGGCGAAGCGGACGGCCAGCCTCAGAAACACGGCATGGCGATCACGGATATTTTCACAGGAATCTACGCGACGACCGCGATCCTTGCGGCAGTGCATCAGCGCAGTCAAACCGGCGTTGGGCAGCACATCGATATGGCGTTGCTGGATTGCGCCGTGGCCGTCACTGGCAATCAGGCGATGAACTATCTGACGACCGGCAAGGCACCGCATCGCATGGGCAACGCGCACCCGAACCTGACCCCGTATGAGGTGTTCGAATCCTCGGATGGTCATCTGATTATCGCGACAGGGAATGACGGTCAGTTCCAACGTCTGTGCCGGATGTTTGGGCTGGATGACATGGCGGTTTCTGCGGATTACGCCAAGAACGCCGATCGCGTCGCCAACCGGCCCGAGATGATCCGCCGATTGAATGATGCAACACGCAAACGGACCCGCGACGATCTGCTGGCGGCCTGCGAGGATCAAGGCGTGCCTGCGGGGCCGATCAACGACATGGAGGATATGTTCAACGATCCTCAGGTCATCGCGCGCGGTATGAAAGTCGAGCTGGATGGCGTACCGGGAATCAGATCACCCTTTGTGTTTTCAGGGGCCGAGCTGGCGCTGCATCGCGCGGCCCCCAAACTAGGCGAAGATGACGCCAGCTAGCACGGGCGTTTTCTTTAAAAGAAAACGGGTCGGAATTTTTGAAAAATTCCGGCTCCCTACACGGGCTTGGGAAGTGCGTTCAACGCTTGGGTAATCGCGTTATCGTCGTCCATCTGTAGCCGCACAGGCAGGGTGATCACCTTCATCCTGAAGGCCGCAGGCAGGCGCACGGCATCTTTTTCCGTGGTCACCAATTGTGCACCCCTTGCCGCGGCATCTGCTTCCAACCGTGTCATCAACGCGCGCGTTAGCGGCTGGTGATCATCCAGCGCCTCGGCGTGGACAATGTCAGCGCCAAGCGCGCGCAAGGTGGCGAAAAACTTCTCAGGGTGGCCAATTCCGGCAAAGGCCAAGGCGCGAGTATCGGACCAATCCATGCCGGTTTGCAACGGTGCCAGCTCTGCCTGCACATGCGGCAGGCCAGCGGGCAGCGGGGTGTTTTCAAACGCGGCCTGATCCGCTGGCCTGCCAATGGAAAGCAGCACATCGGCCCGTGCCAATCCCGTTTGCACAGGTTCGCGCAGGGGGCCTGCGGGCAGGCACAAACCGTTTCCGAAGCCCTTGGCGGCATCAACCACAACGATGCTTAGATCCTGTTTCAATGCGGGATTTTGAAACCCATCATCCAGCACAATAACGCTTGCCCCTGCCGCCGCGGCAGCACGTGCACCCGCCGCGCGGTCACGGGCGACCCAGACATCGGCAAAGGCGGCCAGCAGCAGCGGTTCATCCCCGACTTGGGCCGCAGTATGTTTTGACGGATCAACCAACAGCGGCCCTTTTTCGGTGCCGCCAAAACCGCGCGATACCACATGCGGGGTGTGGTAGATATTGCGCAGATGTTCGACCACCGCCATCACGGTCGGTGTCTTGCCCGTACCACCTGCATTGATGTTGCCAACGCAAACCACGGGAATATCCAGCTGCACAGGCGACCCATTCGCCAGACGTCGCGCGGTGGCTTTGGCGTATAAAGCACCAAGAGGCTGCAACAGGCGCGCGCGCCAATCGGGTTTGGGCTGATGCCAAAAGGATGGCGCGCGTTTCATCTGTGGGCCTCTTGCTGATCTAGGGTTTCTTGGACCAGGTCGATCACCTTGTCGGTCAGGGCCGCGCCTCGGCTGATCACGTCCCACCCGGCGTGTGCCATCACCGCAGCCTGATCTGGCGCGATCAACCGGCTGACGGCGGTGGCAAGGGCCGTGGCATCATTCACGATCCGCGCTGCACCCTCTGCCGCAAGGCGGGTGTAGGATGGTAAGAACCGCCGAACCTTGGGGCCATATAATACCGCCGACCCAAGGGCAGCGGCTTCGAACGGGTCACAGCCGCCGGGGCCACTGTGTAGCGAGCTGCCGAGAAAAGACACCGGTGCCAAGCGGTAAAAAAGCCCGATCTCAGCCGGGTCATCTGCAAGCATGATCTGGGTTGAGCTGTCCGGATAGCCCTGATCGCCCCACCGGAATACCCGGAACCCTTGTTCGGTCATGGTATTGGCAAAACTGTCAGCCTGAGCCGCGTCCGCGGGCATCACAATCAACAAGAGCCGATGGGAGAGCTGCAGCGCCTGACGATGTGCCCGCAGGACGGTGGACAGTTCGTCTTGTAAGATTTTATTGGCAAACCAAACCGGCCGCCCGACCAAAGCGGCAGACAGGTCCGCCATGTCGGAATCGATACAAGGCAGCGCCTGCCCCCCCGGCTGCAGCGCAGAGGTCATTTCAATGCTCTCGCGCGACAGCCCAAGACGGATTAACCGTGTAAAACCGGCCTCGGAGCGGGCAAAAATTGCCGAGAAATGCGAAAGAAGATCAAAGGTGAGGTCCCCCATCCACCTGTCACGCCGCCCGTCGAAACCGCCGCTGTCTGCATCAATCAGAAACAACGGGCAGTGCCGTTTGGCGGCTGCGAGAACAAGGTTCGGACGCAGTTGCCCCCACGCCCAGATACATGCGTTGGGTTCCCAGTGATCAATAAACGCCGCAACCAGCGCAGGGTGATCCTCGGGCAGGAAATCAATGAGCACGTCAGCATGTGTGGAGATTGGCCGGTCTGCTGTGCTGCCCGTTTTGGGCAATGTGATCAACACGCGCAGTCCAGACCGGCTGCGGCACAGGCGCGCGGCAAGGTCTTGAATGGCTAGCAAACTGCCGGGTTCGGGCGCATGGCACCACACCAGTTCATCCTCCGGGCGATCCGCCACAGGGGTGAAGGGTGCCGGGGACCCCCGCCCCGAATAGGCGCGATACGCTGTCAGTCCAAGCGACCGCGCCATAAGGGCTTAGCCCAGTTCTTCGGTCGAGGATGCCGCGGCTTCTTCATCGCGCAAACGATGCAGATGCGCGATGAAATACCGCATATGTGCATTGTCCACGGTCCGCTGCGCCTCGTTTTTCCAAGCATCATAGGCGGTGGCATAATTCGGGAAAATGCCGACCACGTGAATGTCATCTACATTTTTAAACGCTGTTCCGGTTGGCGAAACCAATTCTCCGCCAAAGACGAGGTGTAGGCGTTGGGTCATAGTGCAGTCCTTTGTTCTCGGATGAATACCGATGCCGTTATCTAAGGCAATGGGTCATGTCTGGGCAAGGCTGGCAAGCAAATCCGCATGGATCGACGCACCGGCCGCCAATACGCCATTTAGTCGTGGATCGGGGTTGTTAAAACGTAAAGACGCGCCGGATTTATCGGTGCAGTGGCCGCCCGCTTCGGTGACGATCAACGCTCCGGCGGCAATGTCCCATTCCCAGCTTTTGCGCAATGTTACCATGCCGTCGAACCGCCCTTGCCCCACCAGCCCTAGCCGGTAGGCCAATGATGGGCGATGCGCGCGTTTAAAGCCGGGATCGCCCGCGATCCAATGTTGTTCGGCCATGACGGGTTTCGTGGCAAGTATCGTCGCGTTTTCAAGGCCTTGGGTCTGGGATGCTATGATGGGTTGCTCATTCAACGTGGCCCCGCCGCCCAATGACGCGGCATAAAGCCTGTCGAGCTTGGGCAGAAACACCACAGCCGCGGTGATTTCGCCGTTCCGCGCGATGGCAAGGGAATGCGACCAAGTATCGGCCCCCTCGATAAAGCTGCGCGTGCCGTCTATAGGGTCTACGATAAAGACTTGCGACTGGTCCAATCGCCCTGTGCCATCTTCGCTTTCCTCGGACAGCCAGCCATAGTCGGGGCGTGCGGCCGTAAGCGTTTCATGCATCATTGCGTTCACCGCCAGATCGGCCTCGGTGACGGGGCCCGCATCGTCGGGCTTGTCCCAGCGTTGCGCCGTTTGCCCGGCATAGGACGTGGCGATCTGCCCGGCCTTACGGGCGCAATCTATCAAAAGGTCAAGATCACGCACCGGCAAGGGTCATTCTCGGAACCAAAAGCGATGGCACAACGCGGCTTAGATGCGTGCGCGCGTCATTTGCGGGGATAATGCTGCCCAGCATGTCACGCAAATTACCTGCGATGGTGCATTCATTGATTGCATGGGTGATTTCGCCGTTCTCGACCCACAGGCCGGATGCGCCGCGCGAATAATCGCCCGTATTCGGGTTGATCGTCGATCCGATCATCGAGGTGACGAGCAGCCCGGTTCCCATCTGTTTGATCAGGTCGTCCCGTGTGGCATCGCCTTGGGTCAATGCGATGTTCCAAACAGCAGGGCTGGGGTTTGATCCGGGGCCGCGCGCGGCATTGCCCGTTGGGGACATGTCCAGCTTGCGTGCTGTGGCCAGATCCAGCGTCCAGCCTTTCAATGTGCCGTTTTCAACGATGATGCGCCGGTTTGTGGGCAGGCCCTCCCCATCAAAGGGCCGCGATCCCGATGTGCGGGGGCGGTGCGGGTTTTCGATAATCGAAAGACCGTCAGGCAACACCTGTTCGCCCATTGCATCACGCAACCACGATGCACCGCGCGCGATTGCGGACCCGTTGATGGCGGCCAATAGATGCCCGATCAGGGTCGAGGAAATGCGTTCGTCAAACAAAACCGGATACGCACCCGTCGGCGGTTTGCGCGCATCCATCCGTTCGAGCGTACGCTGCGCAGCTAGGGTCCCGATGGCTTCGGGGCTGCGCAGATCGGCCTGAAAAATACGGCTGTCGCCATCATAATCACGCTCCATCGCGGTGCCGCTGCCGGCAATCGCGACGCAGGACAGCCCCCGGTCCGTGCGGGTATATCCACCCTCAAAGCCATTGCTGGCTGCGAGGTGAACCTGTTGTTCGCCATAGGCTGCACTGGCCGATTGTATCTGCGAGATGCCCTTGACGGCTAAACCTGCGGCCTCGGCCCGTGCTGCGTCATCTTGCAACGTTTGTGGCGACGGTTCGGGGGTCGGATCGCACAGCTCCAACGCATCAACGTCCCAGTTTGTGGACAATTGATCGGGGTCTGCCAGACCCGCGTACGGGTCTTCCGGGGCCTCTTTCGCCATAGCCACGGCGCGGGCGGCCATTTCTTCGATCGTGCGAGGGGATGTATCGGATGCCGACACATTGGCCGACCGTTTGCCCACAAAGACACGCAGGCCGATGTCGACCCCTTCGGCCCGTTCGGCCTGTTCCAATGCGCCGCCGCGCACGTCGACACTGACCGACGTGCCGCGCACGGCCATGGCATCAGCGCTGTCGGCACCAGCGGTCTTGGCAGCGTGCAAGAGCGCTTTGGTCAGCGCATCAATGGAGTGCGACATGTAAATGTTCCTTGAGTTTTCAAAATGTAGCTAGCTGCCCCGATCCCTGTTCGCAAGGGACCGGCGCGCGCAGTTGGGGCAAGCGGTCTATTTAATCCGCTGGCCATTCGCCAAAATTGCGCCGGATCTCGTGAATTCGAGCTTTGTTTCAAGCGTGTCATCCCCGTCGCCGGGTACAGCAAACATCGCCATCACCATACGCGCACCCATTGCTGTTTGCGCGGGCAACAGTCCGGAATCTACGAGTGTATTCAAAAGGGTATTGCCGCCAACCAGTTTGAAATCGACAGCCCCCGCGGGTTTCAGCGTGCTATGCTGCGCCGTGGGATCTGCGTTTTCAAAGGTCGCCGCGCCCAAGCCTGTCAGCCGCGCGCCAAGGGCGTCGATGATCAGCGAATTCAGCTTAATGCTTTCGGGGCGGGCGGGCATTTCCATCGCGCCCGCCATTTGCCCGGCGTTTTGCATATTCATATAATCGGTCAACATCGTCGCAGTCCCTGTCATATCCAGCGAGATCGAGGCGGGATCGCGCGGCAAGCTGCCTTGGGGGTTTAGCATGCCCCAAACCATATCCGACATGGTGAAACCGCTCAGGTTCAGACCCAAAGCAAAATGTTGCGGTGTGTCTGATTTTATCGCAGGGGCGGTCAGGTTGAACGCGGAATTTTCCATGGCAAAGGACAGCAAGAACGGAAATTCCGGCGGCTGCACCGAGACGGTCATGCCTTCGCGCGTACCGGCATAGCTGATCCCATCGGCGCTGGTTTCAACTGTCAGCGTGCCGTCTTCGGCGGCGATTGCAATTGCCATATCCCCGCTATTGGGGTCCTTGATGTTTGCGGTCATGGTGGCGTTGCCCACTGTGATCGTAGCGGACGCATCCATACCCGCGCGCAAAAGCTCCGCCACATCGGTGACCTGCCCCAGGGTGAGCGGCAAAAGGCTTTTGCCTTTAACGGTCAAGTCGGCCGATTTGCCTTGTATGGCAAAGGTTGCGGGTTCGTCGGGGTTCTTGAAGTTTAGGTCATAGGTGATAGCACCGACCGACGCAGTTTGCGTATACGTGCGCATCGCGCCCAACGTGCTGTTTGTTTCGCTTTCAACATCCTGCATCGCTATGGTCATCTGCAGCGTGTTCGCGTCCAGCGTTTCATCGCCCACAGTCAGCTGATCAATGCTCAGACCGACGGTTTCGGCACTATAGGTGTTGCTCATATTGGTGGGCGTGCCACGGACAAGCATTTCATGACCCGATTGAGTGAGCGTTACCGACAAACGGACGGTGTCAGTATCCCCGACACCTGAGGCGGCTTCCACGGATACCGGCATCAGGGCGGGGAAAATGACAGCGACACTGCCATCAGGGTTCTGCTCAAAGCTGAGGGTGTTCATGGATATGACCGTTTCCCCTTGCCCGCCTTGGGCACCCGATTCCAGCCGGATGTCGGTGACAGTCAGCGTGTCACCGGCTATGTTCTCGTTCCCGGTCAGCTGATACCCCGTACCTTGCATATAGCTGCGCCAGTCCTGCCAGACGTCTTTGGGTGTAATATCTGCGGATACGCTCTGTACGGCCGACAAAAGAGCAAGGGCGGAGCCGCCCAAAATAGTGTTAAATCGGATAATCATGAAAATTCCTTTGTCGGATGGTTACTTGCGCCGGTTTGGCTACGCCAAGTAGATAATTAGGCCTTGCTCACGATACAAGGCAAGGCGGCTTTTGGCCAAGGTTGGGCTTTAGGCTGGTATCGGTTTATGCAGGTGCTAAGTATCGACTGAATATATTTGATTGGTAAATCTACGCGCCATGAATGGCCGAAATTCGGGAGTATCGACATGGAAATGACAGGCAAGACAGTCATGATCACGGGGGCCAGTCGCGGCATCGGTGCGGAAGCTGCACGCAGTTTCGCCAAAGCGGGTGCAAATGTTGTGCTTTTGGCCCGATCCCAAGATGCAATTGCGGATCTGGCGGGCGAAATCGGCCAGCAGGCCATCGCGATCCCTTGCAATGTGGCACGCTTTGGCGAAATGGCGTCGGCAGTTGATAAAACCATGCAGGCGTTTGGCCGCCTTGACGTTTTGATCAACAATGCGGGTGTGATTGATCCGATCACGCATTTGGCCAGTTCTGACCCTGATCAATGGGGGCAAGCGATCGATATCAACCTCAAGGGTGTTTATAACGGGATGCGCGCCGCGTTGCCTGTGATGAAAAACGCTGGCAACGGGACGATCCTGACCGTCAGTTCAGGTGCCGCGCATAACGCGATAGAGGCATGGAGCGCCTATTGCGCCTCGAAAGCGGCGGTGAATATGCTGGGACGGTCTGCCCATCTTGAGGAAAGCGCCAACGGCATTCGCGTCATCGGTTTGTCGCCGGGCACCGTGGCCACCCAGATGCAGCGCGAGATCAAGGCAAGCGGCATCAACCCCGTGAGCGAACTGGCGTGGGAAGATCATATTCCCGCCGATTGGCCTGCGCGTGCATTGCTTTGGATGTGCAGCTCTGCAGCAGATCGTTTCTGTGGCGAGGAAATATCTCTTCGTGACGAGAACCTGCGCAAAGAGATCGGGCTGATATGATCGATTTTTCCCGCGCAGGTGACATCTGGATGGCGACACTGAACCGGCCCGAAAAGGCCAACTCCCTCACCCATGAAATGCTGGTCTCACTGGCCGAGTTTATGGAGGACGCGCAGGCGGCACGGGCCGTGATACTGACCGGCCAAGGCAAGGTTTTTAGCGCAGGTGCTGATCTGGACGAAGCTCGCGCGGGCCTTGCCACGTCAGACATTTGGGAACGGCTA
The DNA here is from genome assembly GCF_900116285.1 of Sulfitobacter marinus. Taxonomy (GTDB): domain Bacteria; phylum Pseudomonadota; class Alphaproteobacteria; order Rhodobacterales; family Rhodobacteraceae; genus Sulfitobacter; species Sulfitobacter marinus. The sequence goes on from NZ_FPAJ01000003.1 coordinate 422,808, forward strand.
TCGGGGGCCATTGCTGCGCTGCCGGGGCTAAGCATTTGCGCGATGAACGGCACGCTTGCGGGCGGGGCGATGGGGATGGCGCTGGCCAGCGATCTGCGCATTGCAGTGCCCACGGCCAAGTTCTTCTATCCGGTGATGAAGCTGGGCTTTTTGCCGCAACCCAGCGATCCGGCGCGGATGGCCGCGCTGATCGGGCCTGCACGGACCAAGCTGATCCTGATGGGCGGACAAAAGATCACCGCAGAGGACGCGCTGATGTTTGGTTTGATCGACCGGATTACCGCACCCGAAGCGTTGCTGGAGACGGCCCAGCAGATCGTGGCAGACACCGTCGCGGCCACGCCCGAAATCGCGGCGGGTATCAAAGCGATGTGCGCCCTGCAATCGGGATTATCAGACGGCTAGGGGGCCGCCTTAGACAAGCGGTACGAAGGGCACGCCACATGCAGTTAGGGCGATCAGGGACGCCAGAATAATCAAAAGTCGCATTCAGTCTCTCTCTTGCTTGGGCTCTTTTAGCCGGACCATGGTGCAATCCACTTTCATTGGGGTTAAGGCAAGTCTCTAAATCCGTATCTCCCGCAAAGGTATCCTTATGACCACTGAAGCGCAGACACAAAAGCACGCTGTCGTGATTGGTGCGGGCCCTGCCGGGCTGATGGCCGCTGAAATGCTGTCGGATGCAGGGATGTCTGTCACGGTTTGCGATCACAAACCCTCGGTCGGGCGCAAGTTTCTGATGGCGGGAAAATCAGGACTGAACCTGACCAAAGTCGAGCCTCATGATAGGTTTATGAACGCGTTTACCGATGCCAAAGACCCGCTGATGCCGATCATTTCAGCGTTTGACGGGGATGCCGTTCAGGCATGGGCCACGGGGCTGGGGCAAGAGGTGTTCACAGGCTCAACGGGACGTGTTTTCCCAACGGTGATGAAGGCCTCGCCACTGTTGCGGGCCTGGCTGGTGCGTCTGTCCGAAGCTGGGGTTCAGATCAACACGCGATGGTGCTGGACCGGGTGGGACGGCAGCAAGTTGGTGTTCGAGACGCCCGAGGGCACGCAGATGGTGCAACCCGATGTCACTGTCTTGGCCATGGGCGGGGCCAGCTGGGCGCGGCTTGGGTCGACCGGTGAATGGGCCAAGGTTCTGGCCGGCGATACGCCCTTCACCCCATTTGCGCCCGCTAACGCTGGCATCGCGATGGACTGGTCACCGCATATGGCAGCGCATTTCGGTAAGGCGCTCAAGGGGATCGCGCTGAAATCGGGCACCTATCGCTCGCGCGGCGAGGCGATGATTTCGCGTGACGGGTTTGAGGGTGGCGGCGTCTATACAGTGTCGCGTGGCCTGCGTGAGGGGCATCCTTTGATGCTGGACCTGTTGCCCGATCAATCGGCCGAGGCGCTTGCGGCAAAGCTGGATCAGCCGCGCGGCAAGATGAGCATGGCAAATTTCATGCGCAAAGCGCTCAAGCTTGATCCGGTCAAGATCGCTGTATTTCAAGAAATGGCGCGACCGTTGCCGCAAGATAGTAAGGCGCTGGCGAAGCTGCTGAAGGCGCTGCCAGTCAAGCATGGTGGATTGCGTCCGATGGATCAGGCGATTTCGACGGCGGGTGGGGTGAAATTCGACGCCGTGGACGATGCGCTGATGCTGCGCAATCGCCCCGGTGTTTTCGTCGCGGGCGAGATGCTGGATTGGGAAGCACCGACAGGCGGCTATCTTATTTCGGCCTGCCTTGCGACAGGCCGTTGGGCGGGGCAACATGCCGCCGCATGGGCGCAAAAGGGCTAGCCTTCTTTGGTTGCGGCCGCCTTGAACGCCGGACGGTCGCGCATGGATTTCGCCCAAGCGCCCAGTTTGTCATCCACGCGGTCAAACCCCGCGCCGATGGACCAGTTGATGCAATGCGTGGCCAGAAGATCAGGTACGCTGATCTCGTCGCCCATCAGAAACGGCCCGTCCAGCCGATCTGACAAAATCTTGGCGGAACGTGCGAATTCAGCTTTTAGGCTTGGCTTGATCTCGGGGACGCGGTGTTCTTCGGGAAAGACAAAGCTGTGCTTGGCCGCGGCCCACAGGATCGCATCCATTTCGTCAATCAACCACAGGGTCATAGCGTCCTGATGCGCGCGCGCAGGCGTTCCGGCGGGGGCGGTCAGCTTGCCGTGTTTGTCAGCCAGATATTGCATGATCGCCACGGAATCTGTCAGTATCTCGTCGCCATCAACCAATGCCGGGATTTTACCAGACGGGTTGTATTTTTTAGCCTCGTCCGACCGTGGGCCACAGGCGACATGTTCGTAGGGTTGGCCCAGCTCTTCCAGCATCCACATGACGCGCAGCGCGCGGGATTTGGTGGATCCGATGACTTTGTACATTTAAGTGTCTCTCCCAAGGTTTTCGGGGCACGCTAGCGTTTTGATCCCAGCATTGCCAGCCGGATAAACGCCCGTTCTACCAGCGCCATGGTCGGCGCATGTTGGCCTGCTGATCGCAGCGTCAGGTCGGTATCTGTTAGCACGGTCAATGCGGTTTCCAGCTTGGCCGCGCCCCAGTTTTTGGCCTGGCGCATGGCGCGGTCACGGTCACGCACACCCCAAATCTGACCGCCAGGATTGCTGGCGATGCGGTAGAGCGTGCGAAAATGACGCGTGGCCATGATGATCAAGGTCACTGCATTCACGCCTTGGGCTTGCAGCTTGGCCATCACAGGCCCGATATCGCCGGCACGGGCTTCGGCAACGACATGCAGGATATCGTCAACTTCGGCCTCGGTCGACGTGGGTGCGCAATTGCCAACGTCTTCGGCGGTCAGCGGACCGGTGTCACCGATTTTGTACAAGGTGATCTTTTCGACCATCTGGCGAAAATCGCCGGGGTCCAGCACGCGGGCAAGCTCGCTCAGCGATCCCATGACATCAGGTTCGGGGCTTAGCTTGGCCTCGGATAGAATACGCTCGATCTCGGCGCGGTCGGGGGGATTGTCATAGATCGGTGTGGCAAAGGCGGTTTTATGGGCCTCGAACGCCTTGAGCACCTTTGATGTTTTCTTGAGATCGCCAGCTGTCACAACGATCTGCGCATCGCCGGGCTGCCAATCGGCCAGCGCGTCGATCAGAATTTTGGCAATATTGTCGTTCGCATCTTCGACAAAAGCGGCGCGGGGGCCGGGGAAAAAGCCCACCGCCTTTAACGCATCCAGCAGCATCGGCGGATCGCGACGCAGATCGGCCGCTTGGATACGGGTCAGCCGCATTTCTTCTTCTGCGTTGGCCCCCAGCAGCGCCTTCAGGAATTCTTGGCGTTTCAGGGCCACGCGCATCGCGTCACTGCCATAGATCAGCAAACCTGTCTTGTTTGGATCAGGTTTTTTGAAATAGGCGGTGGCGTCGCGGGGCGGTAGTTTCATGGGTTCAGATCGACAGCATAAAGCCGGTTCACGATCTGATCGGCCAGCATTGTTATCAGGCGTTTTCGCGCATCACGTTCAGCGGCAAATGTCGCGACAGTCGACCCGGTCGCAGAGTACCCGGTAAAATTCTCGACATTGCCAGAGGACACGATTTGCCCCGTCTCCAGATCGCGCAGCGTAAATCCGGCCTTGGCGATCAAGTTATACCGTCTGGTGCTGTTTGCCGTATCAACCGCCAGGCCTTCCGTGCTGGCGGAAACAGTCAGGGCCAAGCCGTATTTGGCCGGAGCAGGGCGTCCCAGCCGTGTCTCGACCTCGCGAACCAGGATATAGGTGTACACGTCGCCGGGCGGGTCCACTGCAACGCTGTTTTGCAAGACCGTACCGGTGCCGCTGGGGCCATAGACGGGTTGGAATCCGCACGCGGCCAACCCCAGCAAAGGCAACGCCAGCAAGAAGCGGCGGTTAGGCAACGACATTGACGATCCGTCCTGGCACTACGATCACCTTTTTCGGGGTGGCACCATCTAGGGTACGAATTACAGCTTCGTGGCTTAGCGCGATCTTTTCAACCTCTTCTTTCGACATATCGGCGGGCACCTGAATTTCGGCGCGCCGTTTGCCGTTGATCTGGATCGGTAGCGTCACGGTGTCATCGACCAACATCTTTTCGGACGCTTTTGGCCAAGGCGCAGTGGTGACCAGACCCGCACCGCCTTGGGCTGCCCAGATTTCTTCGGACAGATGCGGGGTCATCGGGGCCATAAGCTGCGCAAGGGTCATGATCGCCTCGCGCTGCGCTGCGTGCCCGGCTTTGGATTTATGCAGCGTCGCAGTGAATGCGTAAAGCTTGGCAATGGCTGCGTTAAAGCCAAAGGATTCGACGCCCATTGTCACATCGTGAATGGTTTTGTGCATGGCGCGCAGCAGGTCGTCATCGCCGTCGCCACTGGCATCTTTCACCATCTCGGTAATGCGGTTCGAGATATTCCAAACGCGGCCAAGGTGTTTATAGGCCGCTTCGGCCCCCGATGCTGTCCATTCCACGTCCCGCTCGGGCGGGGAATCAGACAGAACAAACCAACGCGCCGTATCCGCGCCATAGCTGGCAATAATGCCTAGCGGATCGACAACGTTCTTTTTCGACTTCGACATTTTGGCGGAGGGAATGATTTCGACCGCTGTGCCATCGGCAAGTTTGCCGTCGGTGACGTCTTCGGGCAGATGATAGACGGGGCGGCCGTTCTCGCCCTCAGTTTGGTAAATCTCGTGCGTCACCATGCCTTGGGTGAATAGCGCGTCAAAAGGCTCAATCGCCTTTTTAGGCAGATGCCCCGTAATCTGCATCGCACGGGCAAAGAAGCGCGAATACAGCAGATGCAGGATCGCGTGCTCAATGCCACCGATATACTGATCGACGTTCATCCAGTATTCAGCGTCCTCCATGACGGTCGGTGTATCGGCATGGGGCGCGGTAAAGCGGGCGAAATACCACGACGAATCAACGAAAGTGTCCATCGTGTCGGTTTCACGCTGTGCGGGCGCACCGCAGGACGGGCAGGCACAGTCGCGCCATGTCGGGTGACGGTCCAGCGGGTTGCCGGGCGTGTCAAAACTGACATCATAGGGCAGCTCGATGGGCAGGTTTTCTTTCTTTTCGGGAACCACACCGCATGCCTCGCAATGTACCACAGGAATAGGGCAACCCCAGTAACGCTGGCGGGACAGACCCCAATCGCGCAGGCGATATTTGGTCACGCCTTGGCCGACGCCTTGGGTCTCGCATGCTTCAATCGCGGCGGCGATGGCCTCGTCGCCGGTCTGCCATTTCTCGCCTGCAAAACCGCCATTGTAATACACACGCTCGGATTTTGCCGGAACGTAGGCTTCGGTTACTTTTGGGTCAGCGTCTTCGGATGGCAGGAAGGTCGATGTAATCGGCAGGCCATATTTCGTTGCGAATTCAAAATCGCGCTGGTCATGGGCCGGGCAGCCGAAAATAGCACCGGTACCATAATCCATGAGGATGAAGTTGGCGATATAGATCGGCAGTTCCCACGATGTGTCAAAGGGGTGGCGCACGCGCAGGCCGGTATCTAGCCCCAGCTTTTCAGCTGTCTCGATGGCTTCCTCGGTGGTGCCCCCCTTGCGGCATTCGGCGCAGAACGCGGCGATCTCTGGGTTATCTCTCTCGAGCGTTTTGGCCAGCGGGTGATCGGGCGAAATACCGACAAAGCTGGCACCAAGCAACGTATCGGGGCGGGTTGTGTACACTTCGATCCGGTCAAAACCATCAGGCGCATCAATGGTCGAGAAGGCAAATTGAAGACCGCGTGATTTGCCGATCCAGTTGGCTTGCATCAGTTTGACCTTGGCGGGCCAGTTATCAAGACTGTCGAGCGCGTTCAGCAATTCTTCGGAGTGGTCCGAGATTTTAAAGAACCACTGCGTCAGTTCGCGGCGTTCAACCAACGCGCCAGACCGCCAGCCGCGACCTGCCTCGACCTGTTCGTTGGCCAGAACGGTCATATCTACCGGATCCCAGTTCACGATGGCGTTCTTGCGATAGACCAAACCTTCGTCAAGGAAATCAAGGAAGAGCGCCTGTTGCTGGCCATAGTATTCTGGATCGCAGGTGGCGAATTCGCGGGACCAGTCAATAGACAGGCCCAGCGGTTTCATCTGGCCGCGCATGTCGGCGATGTTGCCATATGTCCAGTCTTTTGGGTGGCCGCCGATGGCCATAGCCGCGTTTTCCGCTGGCATCCCAAAGGCGTCCCAACCCATGGGATGCAATACGTTGTGCCCTGTCGCGATCTTGTAGCGCGCGATCACGTCACCCATCGTATAATTGCGCACGTGGCCCATGTGGATGCGCCCCGACGGATAGGGGAACATCTCAAGCACGTAATACTTTGGCTTGTCGGCGGAACGGACAGCTTTGAATATGTCGTCTTTTTCCCAGGCGGCTTGCCAGCGGGATTCGATTTCGGCGGGGGAATAGCGGGACATCTTGGCAGACCTTATCAAACGAAAAACGCCGAGCGAGCGACTAGCGCGTGGCCCGGCGTTGGAATGGAGAATGTGTTAAGTGCGGGCTTAGTACTTGTTATCGGCAATCCGCATCTCGCGGGCGCGGCTTAGAATGGCATCTTCAACGGCGCGGGATGTTGCCTTGTTCGCCATGCGGCCGCCGCGCGTTTGCAGCGCAATGTTCAAAGACCGCCCATCAAGTGCAGGGTCGTCAATCAATACGGTCGCGCGGTAGGACTGGCTGCCGCCGGGAGGCGTGCCATATCCTGTGACAATCACGCCAGTATAAGGATCAATCGACTGGATTGGCAAAAAGTTCAGCACTTCGAGGGATGCAGACCACAGGTATTTGTTTACAGATACGCTGGTGTCGGTGTTCTTTCGGTTGAAGATCGACCAAATCGTATTCTCTTGGTCTGTTTCGATGTTACCAGGGACGTTTGGGCCTGCTCGTTCCTCTGCGGAAGGACCAGTTGGTGGGCCAAAGCCGAAGCTGCCACAGGCGCCTAGCGTTGCTAGCGCCATAAAGGCGATTGTGCATTTAAATACCGAAGCGTGCGCCATTCCAGCCGTCCTTTGCCTATTTGGACACTGGTCTAAACAAGCAAGGTAGTATCGGCAAGCGCAATGTAATCACGTCAATAGCATAAGGCGTTCAGCGCGGATTGGCGCGGTGAGGCGGCGCGGCTCGAGCGCGCACTGTGATCCATGTACTGTGGCAAAGCTGCATCAGAGTCTCCAACATTGCCTCAAAGCCAAGCACGATCCTTGCCAAAACAGGGGCAAAGGCGGAAAAGACCCCTCATACCCTTTCCGGATTCCCCGGTCTGGGCATATGAATTCAAACCGAGGGATAACTCATGAAAAAAGTTCTCTTCGCTACAACAGCCCTGGTCGCGACCGCCGGCGTAGCAGCAGCAGACGTAACATTTGGCGGCTACGCCCGTTTTGGTGTAGCATATACAGACGACGTTTCTGCGGACACTAACTCCACAGACGTGACAAGCCGCTTCCGCTTGAACATCGACGCAACAGCAGAATCTGACGCAGGCGTCACATTCGGTGCACGCGTTCGCTTTCAGCAAAACAACTCAGATGAAGGCACCGTAGATGCAGGCGCTGATGACGAATTCGGCACCGACGATGACGTCAAAACCGGCGGTCCAGCTGGTACAAAAATGAACGGTGCTCGCTTCTTCGCGCGCAGCGGTGGTCTGGAAGTCGGCGTTGGTAACATCTACGGTGCTATCGAATTTATGCCTGGCATGTACCCAATCGATCTGGGCCTGACTGGTCTGGGTTATGACTACACTGCATACGCCTTTAAAGCTGACGCGTATCAGTCCGGTTCTAGCGGTGCAGCCGGTTCCAACGGTGTTGAAGTGATGTACTCCATGGGCGACTTCGGTATGCACCTGTCCGCTTCTGACACCAACGATCGTGTTGCTGCTCACGTGTCCTACTCCGTTGCTGGTTATACCTTTGCTCTGGGTGGCCAAGACTCCGATAGCGATGCAGACACAGAGTTTGCCGTTTCCGCAAGCGGTACAATGGGTCCAGCAGACCTGACACTGGCCTATGCTGACAACGGTACAACCGGTAAACGGACTGTTCTGGCAGCAACCTTTGACGTTGGCGCAGCCACAAACGTTCAAGCTTATGTTGCTGACGATGATTCTCAAGATGACACAGGCTACGGCATCGACTTTAACCACAGCATGGGCGGTGGTACATCGCTGCGTGGTGGTGTTGCCAAGCGTCTGAACGGCGACACAAGCGCTGACTTGGGTGTTCGCTTCAACTTCTAAGTTGACTTGAATACTTATCGATTTGGGGCAGGCCTTTGGTCTGCCCCTTTTCTTTTGTGCAAAGCTGTTGTTTTGTGCGCCCAGATACAGAGGGCGACATATGAGCTTGCACGACATCACCACACGCATTTCAAACGCAGAACAGGACGCAGGCCGCGCGCCGGGCAGCGTCACATTGATCGCTGTCAGCAAAGTTCAGCCAAATGCGCGGGTTCAGGCCGTGCTGGAACAGGGCCATCGCTGCTTTGGTGAGAACCGGGTGCAAGAAGCCGAAGGCAAGTGGCCGGACTTCAAGCAGCATTTTAACGGTATTAATCTGCATCTGATCGGGCCGCTGCAATCTAACAAAGCGCGCGCCGCGATGGCGCTGTTTGATGCTATTCACACCGTGGATCGTCCGAAACTGGCCACAACCCTTGCCCGATTGGCGCAAGAGCTAGGGCGTTGTCCCGATATGTTTATCCAAGTGAATACGGGCGAAGAAGATCAAAAGGCTGGCGTCATGCCAGCGCAAGCGGATGCGTTCATCAAGGAATGTCAGGGGCTTGATCTGCCGGTGCGTGGCTTGATGTGCATCCCGCCGGTAGATGAGGAAGCGGCGTTGCATTTCGCACTGCTGGCCAAGATTGCCGCACGCAACGGGCTGGACGGTCTATCGATGGGGATGAGCAGCGATTTTGAGAAAGCGATTGCACTGGGCGCGACGCATGTGCGTGTGGGATCGGCAATATTTGGTGAACGGGTGGCTAGTTAAGGGGCCTTGGTGGATTAAGGCGGTTGTGGGTTGGCACCCAGCCTACGCAATAATCAACCGGGTGTGATGTTTGATACGTGGCGCGATACGGTGCAGATGCCTGCGTGATAGCCCGATACACCCTTCGGTCGGGAAGCCCGGCCTGCGGTACTGGTGTATAAAGATCGCTGAGCCGCGTCCCTTTACGGCGTAGGGCCAGTTCCAATCGGTCAGGATGATCAGGTCATACAGTGGACCAGCGCGGCGTAGTTGTTCATGTCGGTGCGGGTAGGGCGCACGCACCAGCTTGTTATAGTCGCGATCATTAACATCATCCGACCATAGGTCGAGCGGTCCAATCGGCTTTGCCCAATCAGTGGGCCGTGCCATGCGATCAGGACGGTACAGCATACCAACGATCCTGTGGGTGCCGCGCGGGGTTGCACCGTCCCCTTCCATTTTATGCGAGGTGATGCCGGTTTTGCCTATGGTACAGGGATAAACCGTGCCCTGAAACCGCAACCCCATAGGGGTTAAAACCATGTCGTCTGGAGTCACAAAAGATGCCCGGACTTGGCTGCCTTGGTCGCAAGATATGCGGTGTTATGGCGGTTTTCCCCAACTTTCAGACCAACGCGTTCGGCAACTTTGACACCGCTTGCCTCCATCATTTCGACTTTGCGGGGGTTGTTTGTCAAAAGTCGAACGGCGGAAAATCCTAATGACTTCAAGATGTCAGACCCGATGCGAAAATCACGTTCGTCGTCTTCAAAGCCCAAGCGGTGGTTTGCCTCAACGGTGTCAAATCCTTGGTCTTGCAAAGAATAGGCGCGCATCTTGTTCGCGAGACCGATGCCACGGCCCTCTTGGTTCAGGTATAGCAAGACGCCATGCCCCTCGGATCCCATTTGCGCAAGTGCTGCGTGCAGTTGAGGCCCGCAATCGCATTTCAGACTGCCCATTACATCGCCGGTAAAGCAGGCCGAATGCAACCGTGCCAGTACCGGTTTGGCGCGATCGGGGCGACCGACTTCGATGGCGTAATGTTCTTCGCCGCCATCATCGGGGCGGAAAATATGCAGGCGGCCTGCCTCTGACGCCTCCATCGGGAGCCGCGCGTTAACCACCGGATGCAATGGGCTGCGCACGGCCAGCACGGGCAGGGAGGCTTGCAATAATAGCGTTGTCAGCCCGTGTTCAGCTGCGAATTTGGCTGCATTGGGCAAGTCTAGTACGATTGCAGCGGGCAACAGGCGCGCCGATTTTACGAGCTGCAGCGCGGCACCATGGGCTGTGGCATCCCCGCCGCGTGCGCATTTCATTGGCCCTTTCATAGGGTTGCGCAGGTCATCAGCAGGATCTGCGACCCCCTGCACCCATCTTGTCGTTGCGTCTGATGGCAACAACACACGGGCCAGCGTGCCGTCATAGGCGCGCGCCTTAAGCGTTTCGGCGCGGCGGGCTGTGATGGCCAGAACCGGCTCCCCGCCCAATGCAAGAAGGCCCGACAGACGCTGTGGTGTCAGCGTTTCGGCGGCGATTACCAAAACGGGTGCGTCGCCCAGAAACACAACGGGCACGCCCATGCGCAGGTCCGCCCGTGCCCGGGCCAGCTGTTCGGTGATGTCGGGGCTAAATGTCATCTTCTTGTAATCTTTCACGCCGGTTATTTTACGATACTTAAGTGAGTTGCGCTGAAATTGAAACATTTGCCGTGTTTTGTGCACGGTCCTGTGAAAAATCGCCCCCGCCCCTTGTCACACAGGTTTGTGAACACACCTTTAGATAAGTTAAAGAGGATACGCGAATATGGCCCAGTTGAAGAAAATCCTGCTTGTGGATGACGACGACGATCTGCGCGACGCGCTGAGCGAGCAATTGTTGCTGACCGAAGACTTTGACGTTTTCGAAGCTGCAAATGGGGCTGATGCCAAATCACGGGCGGCAGAGGCGCTATATGATCTGGTGATCCTTGATGTTGGGTTGCCCGATATTGACGGGCGCGATTTGTGTCGCGATCTGCGTACCCAAGGGGTGAAAAGCCCGATCCTGATGCTGACTGGACATGACAGCGACGCGGATACGATCATGGGGCTGGACGCGGGTGCCAACGATTACGTCACCAAGCCGTTCAAGTTTCCGGTTCTGCTGGCCCGCATTCGCGCGCAATTGCGCCAACATGAACAATCCGAAGAGGCGATTTTTCAGCTTGGGCCTTATACTTTCAAACCTTCTGCGAAACTGTTGGTGACTGAGGACGATAAGAAAATTCGCCTGACCGAGAAAGAAACCAATATCTTAAAGTTTCTATATCGCTCTGCGGCGGGCGTCGTGCCGCGCGATACCTTGCTGCACGAGGTATGGGGCTATAACGCTGGCGTCACTACGCACACGCTTGAAACTCACATTTATCGCTTGCGTCAGAAGATCGAGCCTGACCCCTCGAATGCACGAATTTTGGTAACTGAATCAGGTGGTTACAGATTAATTTCCTGATGGCGGAACCAAAGCGGCCTTGGGGTCGTTATAATCCCGAGTGGCGGGGTTTTCATGACCCGCCAATCGGTTTGAACCCGACTATTGTATCCGGGATATGATACATACCTCCCTGTTGGACTAGGCCGGGCCTTTGTGCCCGGTCTTTTTTTGTCTAACGTCTCGATCAATTCGCCATGGTGGCCACGTCCCGTTTCGCGCTAGGGTGCGCGCGATCTGATTTGGGGGACGGTTCTTTGCCATTTACGCTAGCGACTTGGAATATTAACTCGGTTCGGCTGCGCGAGCCGCTTGTGCTGAAGCTGCTGCAAGACCACGGACCGGACGTGTTGTGCTTGCAGGAATGCAAAAGCCCGGTTGATAAAATCCCGACCGAAGCGTTCCATGCAGCGGGTTACACCCACATGGTTGCCCGCGGTCAAAAGGGGTATAATGGCGTCGCCATTCTATCGCGTTTGCCGCTTGAGGATGCCGGTGATCAGGACTTTGCGACGTTGGGTCATGCGCGCCACGTCGCGGCCAAGCTGGAAAATGGTGTGACAATCCACAACTTTTATGTTCCCGCTGGTGGGGATGTGCCTGACCGCGAAGTGAACGAAAAATTCGGTCAAAAGCTGGATTATCTGGCCGATATGCGGGATTGGTTTCACAGCGACAAGCCGCAGAAATCCATCCTTGTGGGTGACCTGAACATCGCCCCGCGCGAGGATGACGTATGGGGGCATAAACAGCTTCTTAAGGTCGTCAGCCACACCCCGATTGAGGTGGAAAAGCTGGCCGAAACCCAAAACGCGGGCGGTTTTGTTGACATCACGCGCCAAGATATCCCCGAGGGCAATTTGTACAGCTGGTGGTCGTATCGCGCCAAAGATTGGGATGCGGCAGACAAAGGCCGCCGCCTTGACCATGTTTGGGCAACGCCGGATATCTCCAACGCGGCACATTCCAGCAAAATCTTGCGTGACGTGCGCGGTTGGGAAAAACCCAGCGACCACGTGCCGGTCTTTGCGACATTTGACCTTTGAAATAGCGGGGCGTGCTCACATATAGAGGGCAACCCCAAGTGAGGATATTGATATGATGGATTTGAACCTTTCGTCTGCGCAAGACGCAAACCTGATTAAAGACACGACCGAAGCGACGTTCATGGCCGATGTGGTCGAAGCATCGCAAGACGTTCCGGTGATCGTTGATTTCTGGGCACCGTGGTGCGGCCCCTGCAAGACGCTTGGCCCGATGCTGGAGGACGCCGTGCGCGCGGCCAAGGGCGCGGTCAAGATGGTCAAGATCAACGCCGACGAGGCACAGCAGATCGTTGGGCAAATGCAGATCCAATCGCTGCCAACGGTCTATGCATTCTACAAAGGCCAGCCCGTTGACGGCTTTCAAGGCGCGCAACCGCAGTCCGAGATCGCGGCCTTTATCGAACGTGTGATCAAGGCCAGCGGCGGGGAGGCCCCCGGTGCCGCGCTGGACGAGGCCGTTGCCGCCGCTGAAGACATGTTGACCGAGGGCGCAGCGCAGGACGCTGCTGATACCTTTGCCGCCATTCTGGGCGAAGACCCGAACCATGCAGGTGCCTACGGCGGCATGGTGCGTGCCTATATCGCGCTGGACAAGCTGGACGAAGCCGAGGCGCATTTGAACGGCGCACCGATTGAAATCTCAAAATCAGCCGAGCTTGAAGCGGCGCATGCGCAGCTGGAACTGGCCCGTCAAGCTGCTGGCACCGGCCCGGTTGCCGAATTGCAGGCGGCTGTGGATGCCAACCCCGATGATCTGCAAGCGCGGTTTGATCTGGCCACCGCGCTTTACGCGCATGGCGAAACTCAGGGTGCCGTTGACCACTTGCTCGCGTTGTTCGGCAAGGACCGCGAATGGAATGACGGAGCCGCCAAAACCCAGCTGTTCACCATATTCGATGCGCTCAAGGCAAATGACCCAATAGCGCTGAATGGTCGTCGCAAGCTTAGCTCAATGATATTTGCTTAAGGTGTTTCACGCACTAGATAGAGCCTCATGATACAGCAATCAGAGCTACCAGATACAATCGCGATTTTTCCGCTGGGCGGGGCATTATTGTTGCCACGTTCGCGATTGCCTCTGCACATTTTTGAACCCCGATATCTGCAAATGATCGAGGACAGCCTAAAGACCTCTGGCCGTTTGATCGGGATGGTTCAGCCAAATGTCGTGCCCGGGCGCGAGGGTCCGGGTTTGCACGCCATTGGCTGTGCGGGCCGGATTACCCAGTTCTCAGAAACGGAAGACGGCCGTTACATGATTACGCTGGGCGGTGTGTCGCGTTTCCGCGTTGTGCAAGAGGTCGAAGGTTTTGCGCCCTACCGTCGTTGCGATGTCAGTTGGGACGGGTTTGAGCGGGATCTGGGCAAAGACGAAGAAGACGTCGATTTCGACCGCGCGCACTTTCTTGATACGCTCGGCCGCTATTTCGATGCGCGCAATCTGTCGGCGGATTGGGATACATTAAAGGAAGCAGATGATGAATTGCTGATCAATTCGCTATCGATGATGCTGGACCTTGAATCCGAGGACAAGCAGGCCCTGCTTGAGGCGCCATCGCTGTCGACACGTCGCGAGACGCTGCTGACATTGATAGAATACACCCTGCGTGGTGGCCATGAAGGGGAGATGATGAATTGAGCAGTGAAGAAGTACAATTCGACCGCCGTATGCTGGACGCGCTGATTTGTCCGCGTACGCAAACCACGCTGAGCTATGATGCCGAAAAGCAGGAGTTGGTGTCCAAGGCCGCAGGGCTTGCTTATCCGATCCGCAACGGCATCCCGGTTATGTTGGTCGACGAAGCGCGGGTGTTGGACTAATTGATTACAGTGGTTTGCCCCGCATCAGACGGGGCAGATCACCCGTCAGTCCCGCAGCTTCGCGGATAAATCCGCGCCGGGTGCCGGGCAGGGCATTGATGGCTGCCATTCCCATGTCACGCGCAATCCGCAGCAGGGAACTATCGTTTGAGAATAAACGGTTAAAGCTGTCGGTCGCCAACGCCAACGCAGTGTTATCAAAGCGTCTCCAGATTTGATACTGATCCAAAACCGTCGCACTTCCCACGTCCTGACCACGGCGCAGTGCATCAGCAATGACTTCAGCCAATGCTGCGACGTCACGCATTCCCGCATTCAACCCTTGGCCCGCGATGGGGTGCACGCCATGTGCCGCATCACCCACAAGTGCCACGCGGTCGGCAATCATGGAATGCGCCAGTGACAGGCTCAGCGGATAGGTATAGCGCGCGCCAGCGAGGGAAATTTCACCCAGAAAATCGCCAAACCTCGGGCGCAAAACGTCCAGATAGGCATCGTCGGTCAATGCATTGATCCGAGCCGCGTTTTCTGTCGTTTCGCTCCAAACGATAGACGAACGGTTTTCGGTCAGCGGTAAAATTGCGAGCGGGCCGGGGGGCATAAAGAACTGATGCGCCACACCGCCATGGGGTTTTTCATGGGAAATCGCGCAGACCAGCGCCGTTTGGCCGTAGCCCCAGCCGATTCTTTTGATGTCCGCGCGCATTGCCGTACCAGAACCGCGCCCATCCGCGCCAACCAGCAGTTTCGCACGCAGGGTTTTGCCGCTTGCCAATGTCAGGGTGACGCCCGATGCGTCCACTGTCTGCGCTATGACGTCTTCGCCATTCAGCAGTGTAATATTGTCTGCGGCTTGCGTCGCATTGATCAATGCGCGGCGCAAATGGCGGTCTTCGACCATGTGGCCCATCGGGCCTTCTTCGATCTCGGTGTGGTCGAAATGCATGAAAAACGGCGATGGCCCTTCGCCAGCGCGTCCGTCCGTTACTTTGATCTCGAGCATGGGTTGCGCGTTTTCCGCCACATCGTTCCACACGCCGATACCTTGCAGCAGCCGTGTCGATGTCAGCGCCAGCGCATAGGACCGCCCATCGAAACCTGCATCCTTGCGGACGTCGCTTTTCAACCGGTCAATGATGGTCACACGCAGGCCGATCTGCGCCAGCGCCAAACCCAAGGCGGGGCCGTTCAGCCCGCCACCAACGATCACGATATCTGTATCAAAATCCATGTGCTTCAATATGGGCTTGCGTCAGGGATTGTCCATGCGTGCAACCGTCGCTACCGTTCCTTTCGGCACATTAACGAGGGAACGATATGCAAGACTGGCTGACAATGACTGCGGCAGATCTGGGACGGGGCATTGAGGACGGGCAAATCGATCCGGTTGCACTGTGCACAACATATCTGGATGCCATCGACGCGCACCCGCTGCGCGATCGCATCTATGCCCGTGTCACCGCAGATCGCGCCATGTCCGAGGCCCGCGCCGCATCTGATCGCGCAAAAACTGGGCAG
The DNA here is from genome assembly GCF_900116285.1 of Sulfitobacter marinus. GTDB lineage: Bacteria > Pseudomonadota > Alphaproteobacteria > Rhodobacterales > Rhodobacteraceae > Sulfitobacter > Sulfitobacter marinus. The sequence continues at coordinate 438,658 of NZ_FPAJ01000003.1, forward strand.
CGTTTGTCACGTTTGGACGGTGTTCCGATCAGTTGGAAAGACCTGTTCGATACCGCCGGGGTCGGGACCGAAGCGGGGTCATTACTGCTGAAAGGACGGATGCCGCAGGATGACGCACAGGTGCTGAAAAACGCGACGGCCATGGGGTTGGTATGTCTTGGCAAAACCCACATGAGCGAGCTGGCGTTTTCCGGCCTGGGTTATAATCCGTCTACCGCAACGCCCCCTTGTGTGAACGATCACGGCGCTGTTTCGGGGGGGTCTTCTTCGGGCGCAGCGGCATCTGTTGCCTTCGGTTTAGCCGCTGCTGCGATTGGGTCTGACACTGGCGGTTCTGTTCGTATTCCTGCGGCGTGGAACGATCTGGTGGGGCTGAAAACCACGGCGGGGCGCGTGTCATTGGACGGCGTCGTGCCACTGGCCAAGCAGTTTGATACCGTGGGCCCGCTGTGCCGGTCGGTGGAGGACGCGGGCTTATTGCTGGCCGCACTTGAGGGCGGAAAATCTGCCGATCTATCCGGTTTTGACCTTACCGGGCGTCGATTGGCCGTTTTGCGCACAGTTGCGATGGATGAAATTCAGGATACCCCGGCAGGTGCATTCGACGCGGCTGTTGAACGGCTAAAAGACGCCGGTGCCACCGTCGAAATCCTTGAGTTTCCAGAGTTAGAAGACGCGGTGCCGCTAAGCGGCTGTTTATACACGGCCGAAGCTTATGGCCTGTGGCGCGACGTGATCGAGGATAACCCAACCGCGATGTACTCGGAAATCCTTGAACGATTCCGGTTAGGCAAAAGCCATTCTGGCCCGGACTACATCGCCGCGTGGGCACAGCTTGAGGGGATACGCGAACGCTACACCCGCGCCACCGCGGGATTTGACGCGGTCATATTGCCCACGGCACCGATCGTGCCGCCCCAGCTTGAGCGGCTCGAGAGCGATCACGATTACTATGTTTCCTCCAACCTCATGACATTGCGCAATACGCGCATTGGCAATCTGATGGGCGGCTGCGCCATCACATTACCAACTGGAACTGCGTCTTGCGGAATTACGCTGATGGGCGCGCCGGGATGCGAAGAACGTTTGTTGCGCCTTGCAGCCGCCGCGCAAGAGGCATTGGCCTAAAAGACACAAAAGCCGTCAGATGTCCGAGATTCTCTGGACGTGAGGCAAGCCCTTGGGTAGTTTGGAAGAAACGGGGCGATAATGATCCCGAACCCGAGGCAGTTTTGATGTTGTACCCTGAGCGGTTTTCGAACCTTCCGGCCCATGCGTGGCCGCGTCTACGTGCATTGCTTGATGCGCATGAAGGCGGCGGTGTGCCCATTCACATGACCATCGGCGAGCCGAAACATGCGTTTCCAGCGTGGGTGACGGATGTGATTGCGCAGAACGCTGCCGGGTTTAACAGCTATCCGCCTAATGACGGATCGCCGGAATTGCGCGGTGCCATCCGCGATTGGATCAAGCGCCGTTATGATGTGACGGTGGATGCGGATACGCAAGTGATGGCGCTGAACGGCACACGCGAGGGCCTGTACAACGCCGTGATGGCGGCTTGCCCCGAAACCAAAAATGGCCAAAAGCCTGCGATCTTGATGCCGAACCCGTTTTATCAGGTTTACATGATCGCTGCGATTTCGGCTGCGGCTGATCCGATCATGGTGCCGGCCACGTTGGAAACCGGTCATCTACCAGATTTCGCCAGCCTGCCGGCCGAGGTGCTGAACCGGACCACGGCGGCTTACATCTGTTCGCCCGCGAACCCGCAGGGCGCGGTGGCGACCCGTGAATATTGGACGGAATTGCTGGCGTTGGCAGAAAAATACGATTTTAAAATTTTCGCCGATGAATGCTATTCCGAGATTTACCGCGATACGCCGCCCGTCGGTGCCTTGCAGGTTGCCCAAGAAATCGGTGCTGACCCCGACCGCGTTGTGATTTTTCATTCGCTTTCAAAACGGTCGAACCTGCCAGGCCTGCGCTCAGGCTTTGTCGCGAGCGGGCCGAACACGATGCGCGAGATCAAGCAGCTTCGCAATTATGCAGGTGCGCCGTTGCCGTTGCCATTGCAAGCCGCCGCCGCTGCCGTCTGGGGAGATGAGGAACACGTGGCGCAGAACCGTGCACTATACGTTGAGAAATACGAGGTTGCGGACCGAATCCTGGGCAATGTGCCGGGATATGCCAGCCCAGCGGCGGGGTTCTTTTTGTGGCTGCCGGTTCAAGATGATGAGACCGCGGCGCTAAAGCTGTGGCGTGAGACTGGTGTGCGGGTATTGCCTGGCAGTTATCTGGCGCAAACCGTGAACGGGGAAAACCCCAGCAAGACATATATACGGGTGGCCATGGTCGCCCCAATACAAGAGACAACGCGCGGGATCGAAGCGATCCGCGACTGTCTCTATCCGAAATAAGACGAGGGAACAGAGCAATGGCATATCAGACACGCGGACGCGATCCCCTGTTAGACAGTAAAATGGCCGAGGCGATTGAAAAACGCGGCAAGGAATTGCTGGGCGTGGGGCTTATTGCGCTGGGTCTGATGGCGGCCATGATGATCGGCAGCTATACGCCGGATGATCCCAACTGGATGGTGTCCACCGATGCCCCTGCAGAAAACTGGCTGGGCCGGATGGGCGCATCACTGGCGGCCCCGTTGTTTATGATTGTGGGCTGGGGCGCTTGGGCTGTTGCGGCAATTCTGCTGGCTTGGGGCGTGCGGTTTGCGCTGCACCGTGGCGCTGAGCGCGCGATGGGTCGTTTGATATTTGCGCCGATCGCGGTCGCACTCTGTTCGATTTATGGGGCGACTTTGACCCCCGATGCGCAGTGGCTTCAGACCCATAGCTTTGGTTTGGGCGGGTTGTTTGGCGATACGGTAATGGGCGCGATTCTGACGATCTTGCCGATCGGGTCGATCTTTACGATCAAGATGATGTCGGTGTTGATGGGCGTGGCGATCGTGGCGCTTGGTGCTTTTGTCATGGGCTTTACCCGCGCCGAGCTGAGCCGCATTTTCCGCTTTATGCTGGTGGGTGTTATCATGGTATATGCGGGCTTGATGAACCTATTGGGCCGTGGTGCGTCTGGCGCGGTTGCGGCCGCGCAGAAGGTTCAAGCACGTCAATCCGAGCGCCGCGAACGCAGCCGGATCGAGGCCGAAGACAACGCGGATTTTGCGGCCACCCAGGGACAATGCAACACCGAGCCAGCCCTGGTTGCAGCCCCTAAGAAGGGGCTTCTGGCCAAAATGCCAGCGCTGGTGAAACGCAGTGAGCCTATGCCCGAACCAGAGCTGGTCGAAGATTGGTCTGATGTTGAAATCGACTTGGCCCCCAGCGATGACCGGATCAAATCAAAGATTGCAGATGTGATCAAAAGCCGCGTGCGCACAGGCAATGCTGTCCACACGCCGACAACGGCACCGCTGACCCGTGGTCGTGGCCGCGGACCTGATCCGCTGGTTCTTGATGCAACTGTGCGCAATCATCTGCGTGAAGAGCCGCCGCTGACAGGTGCGTCCCGCGTTGAGCCACCACTGACGGAATCGGGTTTGCCACATGCGCATTTTCAGCAGGAAACCGATATTGCCGCTGATTTTACTGGCGATGGAACCGAGGTTTTGCCGTTGCAAGATGACGCGATTACCCTTCCCGTCGCGACCCCGCGAAAGGTCGTCCAACAACCGGCGCGCAAGGTGATTCAGCCCAGCAAGAAAGCCCAAGCCGAGGCGCAGCCCGGCCTGACGTTTGAGGATACCCATCCCGGTTTTGAACTGCCTCCACTGAACCTGCTTGAAAGCCCCGATGTGGTTGAAAGACTGCACCTGAGCGACGATGCGCTGGAAGAAAATGCGCGCATGTTGGAAAGCGTGCTGGATGATTATGGTGTTAAGGGCGAAATCGTCGCCGTGCGTCCCGGCCCCGTCGTCACGATGTACGAGCTTGAACCCGCGCCGGGCTTGAAAGCCAGCCGCGTGATTGGCTTGGCCGATGATATCGCCCGGTCGATGGCAGCGCTTTCGGCGCGCGTGTCAACGGTGCCCGGCCGCAGCGTCATCGGGATTGAACTGCCAAATGAAAACCGCGAGAAGGTCGTCCTGCGCGAGATCCTGTCGGCCCGTGATTTTGGCGACAGCACCATGCGCCTGCCGCTTGCCTTGGGCAAGGATATCGGCGGCGATCCTGTTGTCGCCAACCTTGCCAAGATGCCCCACCTGCTGATTGCGGGGACCACGGGTTCGGGTAAATCTGTGGCGATCAATACGATGATTTTGTCACTGCTCTACAAGCTGACACCGGAAGAATGCCGGATGATCATGATCGACCCCAAGATGCTGGAACTGTCGGTCTATGACGGCATCCCGCATTTGCTGTCCCCTGTTGTGACCGACCCGAAAAAGGCGGTTGTCGCGCTGAAATGGACAGTGGGCGAGATGGAAGAACGCTATCGCAAGATGTCCAAGATGGGCGTGCGCAACATCGAAGGCTATAATGGCCGCGTGCGCGAAGCGCTGGCCAAGGGCGAGATGTTCAGCCGCACGGTACAAACCGGGTTTGACGAAGACACCGGCGAGCCAATCTTTGAAACGGATGAATTCAAGCCCGAGACATTGCCCTATATTGTGGTGATCGTCGACGAGATGGCCGATCTGATGATGGTTGCGGGTAAAGAGATCGAAGCCTGTATTCAGCGGCTTGCACAGATGGCGCGTGCTTCGGGTATCCACCTGATCATGGCGACGCAACGCCCGTCGGTTGACGTTATTACCGGCACGATCAAAGCGAACTTCCCGACGCGGATTTCGTTTCAGGTAACGTCGAAAATCGACTCGCGTACCATTCTGGGTGAAATGGGCGCAGAGCAACTGCTGGGTATGGGTGACATGCTGTATATGGCGGGCGGATCGAAAATCGTTCGGTGCCACGGGCCGTTTGTATCCGATGAGGAAGTCGAGGAAATCGTTAACCATCTTAAGGCTTACGGCGAACCGGACTATGTTTCAGGTGTGGTTGAAGGTCCGGCGGATGATCAAGAGGGCAGCATTGACGCCGTCTTGGGGCTGGGTGGTAATACCGATGGCGAAGACGCGCTGTATGACACAGCTGTTGCCATCGTGATCAAGGACCGCAAATGTTCGACCTCGTATATCCAACGCAAACTGGCGATCGGCTATAACAAGGCCGCGCGTCTGGTCGAACAGATGGAAGAGCAGGGCCTTGTTTCCCCGGCTAACCATGTTGGTAAACGCGAAATTCTGGTACCTGAACAAGGCTAACGGGAACGAATGATCTAGACGCGGGGTTGGCTTGGAAACACGCCGACCCCGTTTCGTTTTGTGGGGTGTTAGGCGATATCATGCCGCGTGATATCGCATATCATCGTCTGAAACCCTATGTCTGGGGTCGAGGCACCTGAATAACAATAGGAATACTTAGATGCGTTTTGTTACCACCACTGTTCTGGCGTTCGGCCTTGGTCTGGCGGCAGCATTGCCCGCCGCTGCAGACAAGCTGCCTTTGAACGCGATTTCCAGCTATCTCAACGCGATGAAAACCGCGCAGGGCGACTTCACCCAGATCAATGATGACGGATCGATCAGCACGGGCACGATTTATATCAAACGTCCCGGCAAGGCGCGTTTCGAATATAATGCGCCCGATACAGGGATCGTGATCGCGGGCAGCAACACCGTTGTGATCTACGATAAAAAGTCGAACCAACCGGCGGAAACATACCCGCTGTCTAAGACACCGCTGTCGATCATTCTGGCCGAAAACGTGAACTTGGGGCAGGCCCGAATGGTCACCGGCCATAGCTATGATGGCACATCGACCACCGTGCGCGCCCAAGATCCTGAACACCCTGAATACGGAAATATTGAACTGAAGTTCACAGCAAACCCGGTCGAGTTGCGTCAATGGGTGATCAATAACGGGAATGGCAGCCAGACAACTGTTGTCCTCGGCGAGCTGGAGACCGGCGGCGTTTTGGCGAACAGTATCTTTGATGTCAGCGGCAAGGCCCCCGCCGTAAACCGCTAATGAATAAGGCCCGAGGGATATTCCCTCGGGCCGTGTCTTTTACCAGCGGCTGAGGCGGCAGCCCGCGATCTGATTTTGATACATATCGGCCCGCATTTGCACCTTGCGCGCAACGTCGATCAACCATGGCTTTGACGTATAAGAGCGGCGCGCGTAGCCGGTATTGCCCTCGTGATAGGCAAGGTACTGGTTTTGGGCGTCATAAAGAGGGATGCCGTTCTTGGTTTGGCTTTTGGTCATGTACCAGCCGACAAAATCAGACGCATCGTCGATCCGGTCACGCTTGGCAAAGCGCCGTCCGGATTCCCTTAGATATTCGTCCCACGTGGCATCCAGCGCTTGACTATACCCATATGCGCTGGATTGGCGGCCCATGGGGATGACGCCGATCACATAGCGGTACGGTGTGCGCGCGTCGGCGATGAATTTGCTTTCTTGGTGGATGGTGGCCATCTGCACATGTATCGGAACGCCCCAACGGCGTTCAGTTTTTCTGAAAGCTTTGTAGTATTTTGGGCGCTCCTTAAGAATCGCACAGGCGTTATCCAACTGTCTTGGGGCATGAGAGGGGCCACCTCCACCACAAGACGCTAAAAACACAGCGATTATTAGGGCGCAAAAGGTTCTGCTCATTTGCCTCTCGCTTTTTGTCGTTTTATTATTGTGGCCAGTTTACCAGATTTCCGCTGATGCGCCCACCGAAAATTTATACCAAAAACGCCAGAAGAATTGGCAAAGCGGCGACCGACATCAAAGTCGACACGACCACCAGCCCGGCCACCGATTGTGCGTCGGCCCCATATTTTTCGGCCAGCAAGTATGAGGTGACGGCGACGGGGGTGGCGACTTGTAACACCAGAACACCCAAGGCTGTCCGGTCGAGCGCAAAATAGGCCCCAGCCGCCCACGCAATGGCAACGCAAATTACCAGCTTGATTGCTGAGAGGATGACAGCACGGCCAACGCCGCCGGGGGTCAAGCGTGCCACGGCTACGCCAAGGGTGATCAGCATCATCGGAATCGCCATTTGCCCCAAAAGGCTGAGCGTGTTTGTCAAAAACTTGGGTGTTTGCCAGCCTTGGACGAGAAACAGCGCGCCCAGCAGGGTGCCCCAGACCAGCGGTTCGCGCATGACCTTGCCAAACGACCCCGCGCCGGCGACCAGCCAGATGCCAAAGGTAAACGACCATATCGCCATGACCGCGAACACAACCACCGCATAGCTTAGTCCCGCGTCGCCAAAGGCAAACAGCGCCAAAGGTAGGCCCAGATTGCCGGTATTGCCAAAAATCAGCGGTGCCAGATAGGTTCGGCGGTTCAGACCCATTCCCCAAACAACTGCCGCCGCCGCTAATGTGACACCGCCGTATGCCACCACTGTCGCCAAGGACAAAGCCGTCAGCGCGGCGGGGGCGATCTGTGTGTTCATCAAGGACACGAAAATCAGGCAGGGCACCGATAGGGTCATCGCCAGTTGGGTGACAAACTGGATGCGGTATTCAAATCCAAGCTTCACCCACGCAAATCCAACCCCTGCAAGCAGGAATACCGGGGCGACGATCTCAAGCACTGTCAGTGTCAGGTTCACACAGAGTTTCCTTATCTTTGGGTTCTGGGATTGGACAAATGCCCCTTGAAGGGACTAGTAACGAAAGGTAGGTGCATCATTGTTATGATTAGAACACGCGCAAAATATCATCTGGGCCAGATCGTTTGCCACAAAAAACACCCGTTCCGCGGTGTTATTTTTGATGTCGATCCTGAATTTGCCAACACCGATGAATGGTACGAAGCGATTCCAGAGGACAGCCGCCCGCTGAAAGATCAGCCGTATTACCACCTGTTGGCCGAAAATGACCAAAGCTATTACGTGGCTTATGTATCTGAACAGAACCTTGTGGCGGATTATTCTGGCGAACCAGTTGAACATCCCGACATCTCCGATTTGTTCGGCCCGCTGACCGATGGCGCATACCCCCTGCATTTCCAGCTGAACTAAGCCGGAAGGCGCAATTTAAAGCCCCCCGATTTTCTTAGTACCCCAAGGCGCAGCCGTCTTTGCGCGGGTCACTTGCACCTTCCAAAACGCCATCTCTGCGTAGCTTGATTGCTTGCGCCCCGCCAATTGCAGTTCGCGGTATTTCGACCTTATGGCCCATCTCCGACAGCTTAGCGCGCACGCCGTCGCTGTATCCGCGCTCGACGTTCAGCACGCCTTTATCGGTAAAGGCGCGGGGTGCATCGATGGCCGTTTGGGGGTCCATGCCAAAGTCGATCAGATTTGAAACCAGACGCGCGTGGCCATTGGGCTGATAGGCCCCGCCCATCACGCCGAAGGGCATCATTACTTTGCCATTCTGGCGGATCATCCCGGGTATGATCGTGTGCATCGGGCGCTTGCCACCTTGCAACTCGTTCACGTGACCTTCCTCAAGGGTAAAGCCCGCGCCGCGGTTTTGCAGCAGGATGCCGAATTTGTCAGACGCGATGCCGGAGCCAAAGCCGTGGAAGATCGAATAGATCAGTGAAACCGCCATGCCGTCCTTGTCGACCACTGTGATATAAATCGTGTCCTTGTGAACCGCTTCGGACAGCGGGGCAGGGGTGCCCATTGCCTTGGTCGGGTCGATCAGCGCGGCCAGCTTTTGCGCCGTTGCGGGGTCAAGCATATGCTCAAGGCGCGCGGTGTGATCGGGATCAGCAAGGAACCGGTTGCGCGAATCATAGGCCAGCTTGGCGGCTTCTGCCTCGATGTGGACACGTTCTGCCCCCAGCGGATCCATCGACGCGATGTCGAAATGGCTCAGCATGTTCATCATCAAAAGCGCGGTTGCCCCTTGGCCATTTGGCGCGTGTTCCAACACTTCAAGGTCTTTGTATGTCGCTGCGATAGGGTCGCCGTAGGTGCAGGCAGTGTTGGCAAAATCTTCGATTGTGTGAAGACCGCCAAGCTTGCCAAGCGCTGCCACCATGTCCTCTGCGATCTCGCCGGTATAGAATGCGTCGCGGCCCTGCTTGGCGACGCGGCGCAACACTTCGGCCTGACCGGGTGCGCGGAAGGTTTCACCTGATTGCGGAGCGCGGCCATTCATCAGGTAAACGTCGCGCGCCTTGCCTTGCAATGTGCCTGCGTCATTGGCCCAATCGAACGCTACGCGCGCGGCCACGGGCACACCAGTTTCCGCATAGTGGATTGCAGGTGCCAGCAGCGTATCCAGGCCCAGCTTGCCCACGTCGTTCGAAAGCGTGCAAAACGTATCCATCGCGCCGGGGATTGATACAGCATGGGGGCTGGTCAACGGCACTGCGGTTTCGCCTGCGTCGCGCAGGACCGCTGCGTTCAACGCCTGTGGTGCGCGGCCCGAACCGTTCAATGCATGCACTTCGTCGCTGCCCGCAGGGGAATAAAGCACAAAACAATCACCGCCGATCCCCGTCATTTGCGGTTCGCAAATCCCCAACAAAACAGCACCGGCAATGGCGGCGTCCATGGCATTGCCGCCTTGCTCCAGAATATTGATCGCGGTTTTGGCGGCCAGGGGGTGGGACGTGGCACACATGCCATTTGTCGCCAGAACGGGGGACCGTCCGGGAAGTTGAAAGTCGCGCATGATCAAACTGTTCCTGTTGCGATTGTTCTTTTCACGGAACCTAGCGCGCAGCACGGCAGAAAACCAATTTTTTCTGGGGGGTAAGTCCTCAGCATCGCGTACTGGGTGGGGGCTGTAAAAACACGATGCTGAGGGAAGCTTTGTTGCAGCTACGCGCTACGGTATGATGTCAAAGCTGGGCGGAACTGTGATGACGCTGCGGCACTTTTGAGGTGAAATCGTGAAATGCGGCCGCCATTTGTGGCGGGGCCGGATATTATTGCGATGGTTTATTTGGCACGCTGGCGGGCGGCGTGGCCACATCAATCACAATGGTCAAGACATTGTGCTGCTTGACCCTGACATAGGAAATATCCTGAGCTAAATGGTGGATCAACCCCCAGCCAAAGCCCCCTTCGGGCAGTGATTGTGCATGCGCAGCTGTTCCAACTTGCCCCCGACCGGGCGCCACATTGTTGGCAAACGGGGTGCCCACATCCCTAAAGACAAGCGAGATTAGATCGCCATCTTTGGTGCAAGAAACGTGAATAGGCGAATTTCCCGTTTGGCCTGCCAAAGCATGCTCAACAATATTGTTGAACGTCTCAGCCATCACCAGTTCGATGTCATCCAGCTTTTGCGCGGTTTTGCAGATCGGGTAAAGCTGTGCGCGGCATGCCTTCAGGGCATCCCTGACGTCCTGCATTGTGCCAACAAGGGACAGGTCAAACACGACTTCAGGCGCGCCGCCCTGTTTCACTTTGTCCCGCTTGTTCTGCGTGGCCATTGTTACAGTTGATCGTGCAGAGCGTGGCTTAGGGTCGGGTAAAGCGAAAACACACTATCCATGCGTGTCAAACGAAAGACACGGTCCACGGGTGCAGTCAGACCCGCAAGCACAAGGGTGCGTTCGGGTGCCAGATACTTCATCGTGGCGACGATCGCACCCAAGCCGCTAGAATCAATAAAGACCACGGCGCTGAGGTCCAGGATGACCGTTTCGGGCGCGGTTTCTGTGATCTGCCGTACGTTTTCCTTAAACTCCAAGGCGACAGCCGCATCGATGCGATCATCAAGGACTGTTACGACTTGCACTAGCTCTTCTGTTGTGGCTGAAAGTCTCATATTCTGGTCCCAAAGATAATGCAGTATCGCAATGGGATAAGGCAGATGTCTTACGATTCGGTTTTTAGTCCTCTGGGGGGAGTTCAAAATGCAAAAAGTTGTCATTGTAGGTGCGTCGCGCACGCCAATGGGCGGGTTTCAGGGTGTGTTCGCGGATATGACCGCGGCAGATCTTGGCGGCCACGCCATAAAGGCGGCATTAGACGGTGCCGGTGCCAAAACCGTGGACGAGGTTTTGATGGGCTGCGTATTGCCTGCCGGTCAAGGTCAGGCACCTGCGCGTCAGGCCGGTTTCAAGGCGGGCCTTGGTGAAGAGGTCCCTGCAACGACCCTGAACAAGATGTGCGGCTCTGGGATGAAAGCGGCGATGATTGCTTTTGATCAGATTGCATTGGGTCAAACGAATGTGGTGGTCGCAGGGGGCATGGAGAGCATGACAAACGCGCCCTACGTCTTGCCCAAGATGCGTGGCGGGGCCCGTTTGGGGCATGCTCAGGTCGTGGACCATATGTTCCTCGACGGCCTCGAAGACGCCTATGACAAAGGCCGCCTTATGGGTACTTTCGCAGAAGACTGCGCCGAGACCTTCCAATTCACCCGTGCCATTCAAGACGACTACGCCCTCGCGTCCCTGTCGCGCGCGCTGGACGCGCAGTCCTCTGGCGCGTTCGACGGCGAGATCGCACAGATGGAACTGACCACCCGCAAGAGCAGCTCGACGGTCACCACAGACGAACAGCCAGCAAATGCACGGCCCGAAAAGATACCGAACCTCAAACCAGCGTTTCGCGATGGCGGCACAGTCACGGCGGCCAACTCTTCGTCGATCTCCGATGGTGCGGCTGCTCTGGTGCTGGCCTCCGAACAAGCCGCCGCTGACCAAGGTTTGACCGTGCGCGCCCATATCATGGGCCACGCCAGCCACGCCCAGGCCCCCGGTCTTTTCACCACGGCCCCTGTGCCTGCCGCCCAAAAACTGCTCGACCGGCTGGGCTGGCAAAAAGAGGACGTCGACCTGTGGGAGGTCAACGAAGCCTTTGCCGTTGTTCCGCTTGCCTTCATGCACGAGATGGGGCTGTCCCATGATATCGTGAACGTGAACGGTGGGGCCTGCGCTTTGGGCCACCCCATCGGCGCGTCGGGTGCCCGCATTATGGTCACGCTTCTGAATGCGTTGGAAAAACGCGGCTTGAAACGCGGAATCGCCGCGATTTGTATCGGGGGCGGCGAAGGTACCGCCATCGCGATCGAACGTCCCTAAATTCCAAATGGATCAAAATCCTCGGGGGGATTGGGGGGCAGACAGCCCCCCTTCAACCGTTGTTTCAAAAGGTGTCACATGACAATCGACTACGCTACCCTCGCCGAAACGCTGCAATCGCTGACCCATGGCGAAACCGATGCGGTTGCCCTGATGGCCACCGTCGCCTGCGAGGTTCACCACGCCGATGATCGGTTCGATTGGACAGGGTTTTACCGGGTGACGGAACCTGAGTTGATGAAAATCGGGCCGTATCAGGGTGGGCATGGCTGTTTGGTTATTCCGTTTTCACGGGGTGTCTGCGGTGCGGCGGCACGCACGGGGGAAACCCAGTTGGTCGCCGACGTGGATGCCTTTCCGGGGCATATCGCCTGTGCAAGCTCCACCCGTTCCGAACTGGTGTTGCCGGTTTGGAATGGTGCGGGTGATTTGATCGGGGTGTTTGATATCGACAGCAACCAACCGGATGCCTTTACCCAAGAAGATGCGGATCAGTTTCAAATTATCTTGAAAAACTGCTTTGCAGCCGTGAAATAGTTCTGGATTTTTTCACAAACCTGATGCAGCGTGAAAAAATCAGCGACAATTTCACGGATGCAACCCAGTGCAACATGCGCCTCTCTCTAACCCTCAAACGCTCGGTGCCGATCTACGTGCCTTGCGCAAGGCGCGCGGGCTGACCCTGCACGATCTTGCAGAGGTGCTGAACCGGTCTGTCGGCTGGATGAGCCAGGTTGAGCGCGACCTGTCCGAGCCTTCGATCACCGACCTTCGTCATATTGCACAGGCGTTGGGGGTATCCGTCTCAATTCTGTTTCGCCACGCGGCGGCCCCGGCACATGAGGCCGGGTTCATCGTGCGCAAAGGCGCGCGCAGACCCATCGGGTCCTCTGTGGCAGGTCTGGTCGAAGAATTGCTGTCTCCGGACCTGACCGATGACTTTGAAATGGTCCATTCGACGTTTCAGCCCTTTAGCCGGATCAAAGATCTGGTCACACGCCCCACCCAAGAAGTCGGATACCTGATCTCTGGCAGTCTTGAGTTCGAGATTGACGGCACGACCCATACCCTAAACCCCGGCGACAGTTTCCGAGTTCGGGGAGAGCCGTTTCGCTGGGCCAACCCAAACCCTGACCCCGCGATAGCGATCTGGGTCATTGCCCCACCGGTGTATTAATGAGCTTTGAAGCATGGATCATATTTGCGCTGTTTTGGGTGGTCTTCGTGACCACCCCGGGGCCGAATGCGGTCAATTGCATTAACAATGGTATGAATTTGGGGTTTAGCCGCGCGATGATCGGCGTGCTGGGCATTCTGACCCAAGCCAGTCTGTTTCTGGTTCTGTCGGCCTTTGGCATCACGGCCCTGATCGCCACCTTTGAAACCGCTTTCATAATTGCGAAATTCATTGGCGCTGGGTTTCTGATCTATCTAGGCGTACGCGGATGGATAAACGCGAATAGGCCGGTCACGGTGGCAGACCGCCCGACGCGGTCCATCTATTTGCGCGCCTTTGCCATTGCCACAATCAACCCCAAGTCCGTGGCCGGGTATCTGGCCGCGTTCAGCCAATTTGTTCAACCGGATGTGCCAATCTGGGAACAGATGGTGGTGATTGTGCCAACGGCTCTTACGCTTACCGCGCTGAGCTATACCGGCTTTACCGCCCTTGGTGCGGGGCTGGGTCGTGCTGCGATGGGGGCCGTGTTCAATGTCTGGGTGCGGCGTGTCATGGCCGCGAGCTTTGTCATTTACGGCGTCTTGTTTGGGGCCGCCTCAGCACCTGCGGGAAGGGGATGAACATGTTAAAAGGAAGCTGCCTGTGCGGGGCAATCACTTTCGAAGCGGACGCAGCCGCGCGCGATCCTGCTGCATGTCATTGCAGCCAATGCCGCAAACAATCCGGCCATCATTGGGCATCTGTGCAGGTGATGGATGAGGGATTGAAAGTAACAGGTGTGCCAAAATGGTACACATCATCCCCCGGCGCGCGGCGCGGGTTCTGCCCGACATGCGGCAGCTTCCTGTTTTGGAAATCGGATAAGGACCCCGACACTGGTGTCTCGCTTGGTGCGATTGATGGTTCTACTGGCATGCACCTGACCCGGAACATCTTTGTCGCGGATAAGGGGGATTACTACGACATCCCGCGTGAAACCAATCAAGAGGAGAAGACAGATGGCTGAGTTTCCCACCACAGCACGGGTTGTCATTATTGGCGGCGGCGTTGTCGGCGTTTCGTCGCTCTATCATCTGGCCAAGCTGGGCTGGACAGATTGCGTTTTGCTGGAGAAGAACGAATTGACCGCTGGGTCGACGTGGCACGCGGCGGGCAATTGCCCCAGTTTCAGCACTTCATGGGCGGTAATGAACATGCAGCGCTATTCGCTGGAGCTGTACAAAGACTTGGCGGAAGAAGTTGATTATCCGATGAACTACCACGTCACGGGTTCGGTCCGGCTGGCCCATGGTAAAAACCGGATGATGGAGTTTGAGCGCGCCTGTTCGATGGGCAATTATCAGGGTCTAAACCTAGAGATGATGGACCTTGCCACCATCAAGGAACGATATCCCTTTATCGAAACCCACGATCTGGCTGGCGGGTTATACGACCCCGATGATGGCGATATCGATCCGGCGCAACTGACCCAAGCCTTGGCCAAGGGTGCCCGCGATATGGGCGCGCGGATCGAACGGTTCTGCCCCGCGACGGGCGTCAGTCGCGAAAACGGTGAATGGATCGTGCACACGGCGAAGGGGGATATCCGCTGCGAAAAGGTGGTGAACGCCGCGGGGTATTACGCGCAGCGCGTTGGTGAATGGTTCAAACCATATGGCGGGCGTACGGTCCCCATGGCGACGATGAGCCACCAGTATTTCCTGACCGATGACATACCCGAGCTTAAGGAATGGAGCCAAGCGCACGGCCATAAGGTGCCGCTGTTGCGCGACGTGGATAGTTCTTACTATCTGCGGCAGGACAAATACGGCCTGAACCTCGGCCCTTACGAGCGGAACTGCAAAGGCCATTGGATGCAGCCTGATGATCCGATGCCTGATGATTTCTCATTCCAACTCTACCCCGACGATATGGAGCGGCTGGAATGGTATATTGAAGACGCGATGGCCCGCGTGCCGATGTTGGGAACTGCTGGCGTGTCGCGTGTGATCAATGGGCCGATCCCTTATGCGCCGGATGGCTTGCCCCTGATTGGGCCTATGCCCGGCGTACCCAATGCGTTCGAGGCTTGCGTGTTCACCTTTGGCATCACCCAAGGTGGTGGCGCGGGCAAGGTGTTGGCCGAATGGATCACCCAAGGGCAGACCGAATGGGATATGTGGGCGACCGATCCGCGCCGTTATACCGATTACACCGATCAGGATTACGCGAACCAAAAAGCGATGGAGGTCTATGGTCACGAATATGCGATGCATTTCCCGCACCACACATGGCCCGCGGGCCGCGACAAGAAACTGTCGCCGGTGCATGACAGGATCATCGCCCTCGGCGGGCAAATGGGTCCCTATAACGGGTGGGAGCGCGCCAATTGGTTCGCCCAGCCCGGCGATGACGTATCCGAAGAGGCGACGCAGACTTGGGACCGCAACGGGCCATGGGTGCCGCGCATTCGCGAGGAATGCGAGGCGGTGCGCGACCATGTCGGGGTGTTAGACCTGCCGGGGTTCTCGCGCTTCAGCTTATCAGGGGTTGGGGCCGCTGAATGGCTGCGGGGGCGTATCACCGGGGGTCTGCCCAAGGTAGGGCGGATGAACCTTGCGTATTTTGCCGATGATCGTGGCCGCGTCTTGACCGAGATGTCCTGCCTGCGCCACGGCGATGATGACTTTACGCTGATCACAGCGGCGTCGGCACAGTGGCATGATTTCGACGTTCTGCGCCCGGCGAGGGATGCCGGTCTGACCTTGGCTGATCACACGCGGGATTATTCGACCTTGATTGTCACTGGCCCGCAATCGCGCAGTTTGTTTGAAGGATTGCAAGCGCAGGCCGATCTGTCTGCACCGTGGCTGTCCCATCAATCCGCTGAAGTCGCAGGGGCGCAGTGCACCTTGGTGCGGGTCAGCTTTGCAGGCGAATTGGGCTGGGAAATCCACGCCGCCAACGCTGATATACCCGCAATTTACGAAGCTGTGATTATTGCGGGGGCAAAGCCGTTTGGCATGTGGGCGCTGAATTCACTGCGGATGGAAAAAGGCTATCGCGCATGGAAGGGCGATTTGTCCACGGACTATACACTGCTTCAAGGCGGACTGGACCGGTTCGTGAAGCTGGACAAACCGCAAGACTTCCCGGGCAAAGCCGCTTTGCAAAATGAGCATCAGCAAGGCGTTTCAAAACGCTTTGTCACAATGGTGGTCGAGGCCGGTGATCAGGACGCGCCCTATATGTCGACGCTATGGCACAACGACGAGGTCGTGGGTGAAACCACATCAGGCGATTGGGGATACCGCGTGAATAAATCGATTGCCTTCGGGATGCTGCGGGCTGATTTGGCCGTGCCCGGAACAGAGGTTTACGTGGATATCTTCGGCACCAAGTGCCGTGCAGTTGTTCAGGCGGATCAACCGCTGTGGGATCCAGAAAACGAACGCCTCCGGGCGTAAACGTTTTTTTTCCAAGAAAACGGGCTGGAATTTTTGAAATATTCCGCGCCGTGAGGAGACGATATGACAGAAATCACCCTTCTTGATGGTGGCATGGGGCAGGAATTGGTGCACCGCGCTGCTGGCAAGGCAACGCCGCTGTGGGGCACGCAGGTCATGATCGACCACCCCGGTATGGTCGAGGCCGTGCACCGCGACTATTTCGCAGCGGGCGCAACCGTTGCGACCACCAACACCTACGCGATTTATCGTGATCGGCTGGAGGGCACCCCGTACGAGAGCCGCTTTGCCGAATTAAACGACGCAGCCATGGCCGAAGCAAAGGCCGCTGCCGCAGATTTCAAAGGTGCGCGCGTTGCTGGTGCGATTGGCCCGATCAAGGCCAGCTATCGCCCAGACCTGCACCCGGACTATGACGAGGCGGTCAAAATTTACCGTGAGAAAGCGCTGATGATGGCACCGATGTCGGACCTGATCTTGTGCGAAACGGTTGTGTCGGTGTCGCATGCACGCAGCATTCTGGATGCGTCGCTGGAAACAGGTCTGCCAGTTTGGGTGGCCCTGTCGGTCGATGATCAAGACGGCACGCGGCTGCGTTCGGGCGAACATTTGGCCGATGTGCTGCCGCATGTGGGCAAGGCCGCCGCACTGCTGATCAACTGTTCCGCGCCCGAAGCGATCAAGCCTGCTTTGGATATCCTGAAAACTTCCGGTCTGCCATTCGGTGCCTACGCCAACGGGTTCGAGAAGATCACCCTAGAATTCCTGGGTGACAAACCCACCGTAGATGCCCTGAGTGCCCGGCGCGATCTGATGCCGGAAGTTTATGCGGATCATGTCATGGGCTGGGTCGATCAAGGGGCTGCGATCG
Source organism: Sulfitobacter marinus (assembly GCF_900116285.1). Lineage (GTDB taxonomy): Bacteria > Pseudomonadota > Alphaproteobacteria > Rhodobacterales > Rhodobacteraceae > Sulfitobacter > Sulfitobacter marinus. Next base: position 456,181 of record NZ_FPAJ01000003.1, read on the forward strand.
TTGGGGGCTGCTGCGAAGTCGGCCCTGCCCACATCAAAGAAATCGCCGAGCGGCTGCGCGCGGCGGGTCATACAATCGTCTAAGGAGATAATCTTATGGCACCTCCCTCACATGCGCGCGTTGTTATCATCGGGGGGGGAGTCATTGGATGCTCTGTCGCCTATCACCTGACCAAGCTTGGGTGGAAAGATGTGGTGCTGCTGGAACGTAAGCAGCTTACCTCGGGCACGACGTGGCATGCTGCGGGGCTGATTGCGCAGCTTAGGGCCAGCGCGAATATGACGCGCTTGGCCAATCACAGCCAAGAGCTGTACGGCGGTTTGGAAGCGGAGACCGGCGTCGCGACGGGGTTCAAGCGTTGCGGTTCGATTACCGTGGCGCTGACGGATGAACGGCGCGAGGAAATCTATCGCTCTGCCGCCATGGCGCGCGCTTTCGGTGTGGATGTCGAAGAAATCGGACCTGACGATGTCAAAGCCCGCTATCCGCATCTGAACACGGATGGCGTGACGGGCGGTGTGTATCTGGATAAGGACGGGCAGGGCGATCCGGGCAACATCGCGCTGGCGCTGGCCAAAGGCGCACGGCAACGCGGTGCCCAGATATTTGAGCGGGTCAAAGCGACCAAGGCGCTGCGCGACGGGCGGCGTGTGACGGGCGTGGAATACATAACCGATGACGGCACCCAGGGTCAGATCACCTGCGATCATGTAGTCAATTGCGCGGGCATGTGGGGCCACGAGGTTGGCCGCATGTTGGGCACCAGTATTCCGCTGCAAGCCTGCGAACACTTTTATATCGTGTCCGAGCCGATCAAAGGGCTAGAGCAACTACCGGTGCTGCGGGTGCCGGATGAATGCGCGTATTACAAATATGACGCGGGCAAGATTATGCTGGGCGCGTTTGAGCCTGTGTCGAAACCATGGGGGATGCAGGGCATTCCCGACAGTTTCGAATTCGACCAACTGCCTGAGGATTTTGATCACTTTGAACCGATCCTAGAGGCTGCGGTAGACCGTATGCCGATGCTGGCAGAAGCGGGGATCCATACGTTCTTTAATGGGCCGGAAAGTTTTACCCCCGACGATGCATATCATCTGGGGCTGGCTCCCGAGATGGACAATGTCTGGGTCGCCGCAGGGTTCAATTCAATCGGTATTCAATCCGCAGGTGGCGCGGGCATGGCGCTGGCGCAATGGATGGACGAGGGCGCAAAACCCTTTGATTTGGGTGATGTCGATATCGCGCGGATGCAACCGTTTCAGGGCAACAAAACCTATCTGGTGGAACGTGCAAAGGAAACGCTGGGCCTGCTATATGCCGACCACTACCCCTACCGGCAAAAGGTGACGGCGCGGGGGATCAGGCGCACGCCGTTTCATGCGCAACTGTTGGAGCACGGTGCCGTCATGGGTGAACTCGCGGGGTGGGAACGTGCCAATTGGTTTGCAAACCCCGGACAGACGCCCGCCTATGAATACAGCTGGAAACGCCAAAACTTCTTTGGCAACGTCGCAGATGAAGTGGCTGCCGTGCGCAGTAATGTCGGTCTCTACGACATGTCGTCCTTTGGCAAAATCCGTGTCGAAGGGCGCGATGCGACGGCGTTCCTGAACCATATCGGCGGCGGTCAATATGACGTGCCGGTGGGCAAGATCGTTTATACGCAATTCCTGAATGACCGCGCCGGGATCGAGGCGGATGTTACAATCACGCGTCTGTCGGCAACGGCCTATCTGGTGGTGACCCCAGCGGCGACGCGGCTGGCTGACGAGACGTGGATGCGTCGCCATCAGGGTGACTTTAATGTGGTGATCACGGATGTGACGGCGGGCGAGGCCGTGCTGGCCGTGATGGGCCCAAACGCGCGCAAGCTGATGCAGGCGGTCAGTCCGAATGATTTTACCAATGCGGTGAATCCTTTCGGTACTGCTCAAGAGATCGAGCTGGGGATGGGCACTGCGCGCGTCCACCGCGTGACCTATGTGGGGGAACTGGGCTGGGAGGTTTACGTCAGTGCCGACATGGCCGCCCATGCGTTCGAGACAGTGATGGCTGCGGGGCAGGATATCGGGGCAAAGCTGTGCGGGATGCATATGATGGACAGCGCGCGGATCGAAAAAGGGTTTCGCCATTTCGGCCATGACATCACCAGCGAGGATCACGTGCTGGAGGCCGGACTTGGCTTTGCGGTGAAAACCGACAAGCCTGCGTTCATCGGGCGCGATGCGGTCTTGCGCAAAAAGGAAAGCGGGCTGGAACAGCGATTGCTGCAGTTCAAACTGACCGACCCCGAACCGCTGCTGTATCATAACGAGCCGGTTTTGCGGGATGGCCAGATTGTCGGATATCTATCGTCGGGTGCCTATGGTCACCATCTGGGTGCTGCCGTCGGTCTGGGCTATGTGCCTTGTCCGGCTGAGACACCGGCGCAGGTGTTGGCATCAAGCTATGAGATCGACATTGCAGGAACACGGGTCAAGGCCGAGGTGTCGCTAAAACCGATGTATGATCCATCGTCGGAGCGCGTCAAAGTTTGAGGGTGGCGGTCTGGGGCCTTGGCGCGTAAGCAAGGCCCGTAGGAGACCAAAATGCGCAATCCAGATACGCTTTCCGCCGATCACAAACCGATGTCAGAAGACACACCCCAAGGGCTTGGCTTTGCCATGGGGGCCTATGTGTTGTGGGGGTTTTTGCCGCTGTATATGAAGGCGATTGCGCATATTCCTGCGGCTGAAATCGTGGTGCACAGGATCATCTGGTCTGTTCCTGTAGGGGCCTTGGTGTTGATTCTACTGGGCCGCACGCAAACACTGCGCGAGGCGTTCCGGTCGCCGCGCACTTTGTTAATGGCATGCGTCACGGCGGGTTTGATTTCTCTGAACTGGGGCATCTACATCTGGGCGGTCAATTCGGGGCACGCGCTGGATGCGTCGTTGGGCTATTACATCAACCCATTGTTCAGTATCTTGTTGGCGGCGGTATTGCTGGGCGAACGCCTTTCCAAATTGCAAATGGCCGCTATTGCATTAGCCACCGTTGCGGTCGCGATTTTGACAATCGAGTCAGGTAAATTCCCTTGGGTTGCGCTTAGTCTGACCCTGACTTTCGGGCTATATGCTTTGGCAAAGAAACGGCTGCCAATCGGCCCGAACCAAGGGTTCCTGCTTGAGGTGTTGATCCTGTTGATCCCTGCATTGATCTATATGGGCTATCTCAGCGCCACGGGGCAAACGCATTTCTTTCAAGGGACGCCATATGACACATGGATGTTGTTTGGCTGCGGTCTGGTCACGGCGGTGCCGTTGATCCTATATGCCAACGGGGCCAAGCGCTTGCGCCTGTCCACAATCGGCATCTTGCAATACATCGCGCCGACGATGATTTTCCTTTGCGCCGTGCTGGTGTTCGATGAACCCTTTGGCCGCGCGCGGATGATTGCCTTTCCAATGATCTGGGCGGCGCTGGTGATCTATTCGATCTCGTTGTTTCGCCAGATGCGGCGGGCCTAAGGGGGCAGATCACTGCCCCCCACGCGGTTATGACAACGCGTCTTTGAAGACGAGGAAACTGGGGTCTTTCATCACCCGTGCATTCATCGCATCGCGCAGCGCGCCGATGGATTTATGCGGGCGCATGGCGACCTCGAACTTCGCGATCAGACCATCGTCGCCCAGCGTGATCAGATCGACACCCACGGCATCCAAATCGCCAATCTTGCATTGAAACTCCAGTGCCCAATCGTTGCCTTCGCCCATGATGCGGCGGTATTTGAAATCGCTGAACACTTGCCCCACATGCCCAAGAACGGCGGCCACAGGCGCGCGGCCTGTCCATGTTTTATAATAGGTGGGCGGCATGAATGTGACATCCTCGGCCAGCAAGGGGGCGATTTTATCGGCCTCTCCCTTGGCGACCACGTCGATCATGTTGGTAATTGTAGGGTGCATTGCGGGTCCTTTGTGACAGGTGGGTTGAAAACCCACCCTACATCTGAGACGGACAGGTATGGAAACAGAATATAACCCGCCGCAAGATCCCTTGGTCATTTTGCACGAAGACGCCGAAGTGTTGTTGGTCGACAAACCCGCAGGGCTGTTGTCGGTCCCCGGCAAAGGGCCGCATCTGGCGGATTGTCTGATCACACGGGTGCAGGCGGTGTTTCCTGATGCTCTGCTGGTGCACCGGCTTGATCGTGACACGTCTGGTGTGATGATCTTTGCGCTAACTCCCTATGCGCAGCGGCATCTGGGGTTGCAGTTTGAAAAACGTATGACGCGAAAAACCTATGTTGCGCGGGTGTGGGGCGTGCCCGAGGAAAAGTCCGGCACGATTGATCTGCCGTTGATCGTAGATTGGCCGAACCGTCCCCGTCAAATGGTGTGCCATGACACCGGCAAATCCGCGCAAACCGATTGGCGGCTGTTGAAAAACGAAGGTGATACATCGCGCATTCGCCTGTCACCCAAGACAGGCCGCAGTCACCAGCTGCGTGTTCACATGCTTAGCATGGGGCACCCGATACTGGGCGATCCGTTCTATGCGACAGGGGATGCGTTGGATTTCCCGCGCTTGATGCTGCATTCGGAAGAGCTGCGGTTTAATCATCCGCAAGGCGGCCATTCGACCAAGATCAGATCAAAGGCACCGTTCTAGCCATATATCGTGATCAGATTTTGATCTAGTAGCGGGTTTTCGTACCCGGCATCGGGGCTGTTGAAACCGACCCCTACTTTTCAAACGACGGCCAATAGAAAAGGGGCCACCCGCTACAGGTGGCCCCCTAAAAAGGTACGCGTGTTACTCGGCAGCCCAGCCAGAGACCGCTTTGATTTCGGTGAAATCCTCGATCCCGTACATGCCGCCTTCGCGACCGTTGCCGGACTGTTTCATGCCGCCAAATGGCGACCCAGCAGCGCGGCTTTGGCCGTTCATTTCAACCATGCCGGACCGCAACTGGCGGGCCAAACGGTTGCGGCGTGCGCCGTCCTGGCTTTGGACATAGTTGGTCAGGCCATACACTGTGTCATTCGCGATCTGAACGGCTTGCTCTTCAGTGTCGAACTTCATGATCGATAGAACCGGGCCAAAGATTTCCTCGCGGGCGATGGTCATGTCGGGGGTCACATCAGCAAAGACTGTGGGTTTAACAAAGAAACCACGGTTCAGCCCATCAGGGCGACCGGTACCACCGGCGACTAAGCGTGCACCTTCGTCGATGCCTTTTTGGATCAGGTCCTGAATCTTGTTGAATTGAGTCTCGTTGACGACGGGCCCGATGTGGCGGCCTTCTTGGGAGGCAGGGCCGACGGTGACTTGTGCGGCCACTTTGCCCGCTTCTTCAACGGCTTTGTCATAGACATCGGACTGCACCAACATACGGCTAGGCGCGTTGCACGACTGGCCGGTGTTGTTCATCATGTGCAGAACGCCGCGTTTGACGGCTTTATCATCGGCATCGTTAAAGATCAGGTTCGCGCCTTTGCCGCCCAGCTCTAGGTGCACTTTCTTCAGTGTATCTGCAGCGGCTTTCGAAATCAGCGTGCCCGCGCGGGTGGAACCGGTAAAGCTGATCATGTCGACATCTTTGTGGCAGGACAGCTGGCTGCCCACGCCCACGCCGTCGCCGTTCACAAGGTTAAACACGCCTTTTGGGAAACCGGCCTCGTCCATCATTTCAGCAAAGATCATCGCGTCTAGCGGGCTTTCCTCGGACGGCTTTAGAACCATGGTGCAGCCCGCAACGACGGCGGCACCGACCTTGAGAGTGACCTGGTTCATTGGCCAGTTCCAAGGGGTGATCAGACCGGCAACGCCAACCGCTTCGCGGATGATGCGGTCGTTCGGGGCGTGGTCTCCAAGGGGCTGTTCAAACTTGAACTCTTTCGCGGCCTTGATGAAGTTGCTGAGGTGCCATGTGCCAGCACCGATTTGCGATGTGCGGGCCAGTTCCATCGGCGCGCCCATTTCGGTGCTGATCGCGGTTGCCATTTCTTCAGCGCGGGCTTGATATACCTCTAGCAGTTTTTCCAGCAACGCGATGCGATCTGCGGCGGGTGTCGCCATCCAGCCGGGCAGGGCGTCTTTGGCCGCGGCAACGGCTGCATCTGTGTCTGTTTGATCACCCAAGGAAATAACCGCACAGGGTTCTTCAGTAGAGGGGTCGATCACATGGTAATCATTTGGCTTTGCTGGGGAAACCCATTCGCCATTGATGTAGAATTCGCGTTTCTCTAACATTCGAGAGCTCCTTTTATGATCTTTAGGCTTGGGGTTGCCCTTGCCATTTGCGCACACCATGTCACCACAGTGTCGCACCTGCAAGTGAGGCCTTTCGCAGGTCTGAAAAAGACATATATACAATATGGAATATGAAATTTAACAACGACAGGAGACTTCAAAATGGCTTTGCGTATCAATGATACAATCCCGGATATGACTGTTGAAACCGATCAGGGAACGATCAATCTGCATGAATGGGTCGGCGACAGTTGGGCGATCCTTTTCTCGCACCCCAAAGACTTTACGCCTGTGTGCACGACCGAATTCGGTGCCGTGGCGCAACTGGCGGATGAATGGGCCAAGCGCGACACCAAGGTGATGGGTATTTCCGTGGATAGTGCCGAAGAGCACAAGAAATGGAAAAATGACATTGAAGGTTTCGCCAAAGCGACGGCGGGTTTTCCGATCATCGCTGACGAAGATTTGAAAGTGGCCAAGGCGTTCGACATGCTGCCGGCCGAAGCCTATATGCCCGATGGCCGCACGCCCAACGACAGCGCGACCGTACGCGCGGTGTTCATCGTCGGGCCGGACAAACAGCTAAAGCTGTCGATGACCTATCCAATGACCGTGGGCCGCAACTTTGCCGAAGTGCTGCGCGCCTTGGACGGTTTGCAAATGTCGACCGGCAAGGGTGTCGCGACGCCTGCCAACTGGAATGTGGGGGATGACGTCATTATTCCAACATCGGTGTCTGACGCGGATGCCAAGACCAAGTTTGGCGAATTCACAACCGTGCTGCCCTACCTGCGCACGACCAAAGCGCCCAGCTAAGGGCTATCAAAAATCGCATCGGTGTCGTTTTCAGGCACCGATGCGTTTGAAGGCAATGACCTGTCGCGTCGATAGTTCCACACGCGGATATAGATTTGGAGTCACGCAGGCCTCGGAGATGCGTTTCATAGCGGCGCGCGAAATGACATTGGGATGCAATTCGAGAACCAATGTGCGCAAACCCAAAGGGTCGCTGCCCCAGATCATGCGTGCTGCGGTCAGTAGTTCGAGACGCTCACAGTCGTATGCGAGAATCGGCATTCAGTTTGGCCCTGCATGTGGCCGGAGACAGGCACCGTCAGTCCGTGATATGCAACTGGCGTAACGGCCCTGATCTGGCGCGCACGGAATTTCTCAAGCGCATTGAGGGTTTTTGCTGCTAAACAAATGCACGTTGTACATTGTTGATATTTGCCCGGGCAGCAGTTGCGATGCGTCCGTCTATCCGTAAAGTTTTTGGGCTTCTTTTTTGACGTGGTCAATTTCCTGCATCGACAGCTTGTCCAGCAATCGGATGGATGCATCGGCTGCGTCGCGGCTGTAACGAAGAGAGGCTTTTTTCATAAATGGATATTCGCGATCTCGGATCAGGAAGTCCGCAACCGCATAGCTGGACCCCTGGATCGCGGTGGCCAACAACACAAACTTCTGCATTGTCCTGCGCCAATCGGGATCCGAGCGTGGAATACTCTCGACCTCTTTTTTCACTGCGAGGTATTCAACGTTGTCCAGAATGACGACATTAGCCACCAGTTCAGACAATCGGTCATCGTCAAGGTCATTAAGGTCGTTGGGCAGGTCGTTGGGGTTGTACATGCACCCGTGTGAAAATCCTTGGGCCAAAACCCATTTCGTGGTCCCGATCTCGCCTCTGCGCACGACCTGATTTTTCTTGTTTGCGAGCCGGAATTTTTTCCAAAACGTCAGGAATGCAGGGTTTTTTAGAATATTTTGCCCAAAGCTAAGCGCGAAGGACGTATAGTGGAATGCTTTTAGGTGCGGAGAGTATTGCCACTCAAATTCCCTGAAATTTCGTAGGTCCCCACGCTTTGTACCCAAGTGGGTCGATGCTCCCACAAAGTCGAAACCCATCTGTTCCGCCTCGCGTAGCCAGTTGCGTTTGCCAGGCAGGGGGTACCAAACCGAGTCGTTGACCAGAACAAGGCGGTGTAATTGTGAAAGGCGGTCCTTAACCGACAAAACGCCGTCCCGATAGGCCCCGAAATCATAGCCGTAGTTCGGACGTTCGATGTAATTCGCGCACAAGCGTAACACTTGCGCACGATCAGCATCAGGTAATGGCAGGTTGGAAACCACAACCGTCGAATAGCCGTTTTCGACAAGGTGGCGTAGTGTCACCAAGTGGCTCTCAAGTAGGCCACCCGATGGGTAAATTACGAACACCGCAATCCGGTCTGACCATGCTTTCTGGCCGTCCCATGAGTTTCGCTTTCTGGATAGAAATAGATCGTAATAGGGTGTCGACAGAAAAAAGTTGATGACAAATAGCGGGAACATCACCACGTCGCGGATCAGTCTAGTAATCTCCCGCTTCACCTTCCAAAATGGCGGTAACTTCATAACATACCCTTATTTACTGCGTCCCGATAGCATGCAGTGCTCCGGTCAGGAAACCAAAATTTTTGGCCCGTATACGCGTAGAAAACAGATTCAGCGGCGATAGCATTTGCAATGCGGCCCAACTAACGACCCGCGTGCGTGCGAAAGGGCGGTGGTGTTTGCGCATGGCGTAAACGGCAGATTGCGCCATATGACGTCCTTTGAAGGCCGCCGTGTCCGGTGTGCGGGCGGAGCTGTGGCCTTCGGCATGGTTCACGATAGCATCATGTGCATGCCTGATTGGTCCAAATTTCACATGCAGGCGCAGGCTCAGGTCGTCGTCTTCGTGATACAAAAAAATTTGTTCATCGAAGCCGCCCACGCCGTTGAAATTGCTGCGAGACACAAAAATGGCCGCGCCGTTCAAAAGCGGCACTTCGGCATCACTTTGTGGGGACGGGCCAGACCAATGCGCGGATTTCGGCAACAGGCGGGACCTGCGGCGAAAGGCAGGTCTGCCGCGTCCGTCCAGCACCCGTGGCGAGAACGCACAGGCATCAGGATGCGCGGTATAGGCGGCCAAAAGCGCCTCTAGGCAACCTTGTTGCAACGTGGCGTCGGGATTTAAGAATAACAGCAGCTCGCTCTCGCCCTCAAGCGCGCCAATGTTACACGCCGCGCCGAAGCCGCGATTGACAGTGTTGGTGATGACGGTCGCACCATGTGTTTGGGCGAGGGTATGAAGCGCCTGCGCATCCGTACTGGCATTGTCGACGATTACAACCCGTACACCCGACGGAACAGAAGCGAGCATATCGCCGATCACTTGCGTACTATTATAGGCAACCGTGACAATTTGAATATCGGCAAGCGTGGGCATTAAAAGCCTTGTCATTCAGAATGAAAATATAAAACCACAAGCAGTGGTTGGGAACAAGAAGGCCCCGACAATTGCTGTCGGGGCCTGTCCTGAAGAAAGCGAGAAAGCGGATTAGCCTTCAGCTTCTTCTTTTTTGATTTCTTCGCCAGTTTCCTGATCGACGACTTTCATCGACAAACGAACTTTGCCGCGGTCGTCAAAGCCCAAGAGTTTGACTTTGACTTCCTGACCTTCCTTCAGAACATCCGAAGGGTGGTTCAGGCGACGGTTTTCGATCTGGGATACGTGGACCAGACCGTCGCGCTTGCCAAAGAAGTTCACGAATGCACCGAAATCGACGATCTTGACGACAGTACCGGTGTAAACTGCACCTTCTTCAGGCTCGGCCACGATGGACCAGATCATGTCGTAGGCTTTCTTGATCGAGTCACCGTTCGGCGATGCGATTTTGATGATGCCTTCGTCGTTGATGTCGACCTTGGCACCGGACACTTCAACGATTTCGCGGATCACTTTACCACCGGAACCGATAACTTCACGGATCTTGTCGGTTGGGACCTGCATCGTTTCAATGCGTGGTGCGTGGACCGAGAATTCACCCGCGCCGGACAGTGCTTTGTTCATCTCACCAAGGATGTGAACGCGGCCAGCTTTGGCTTGGGCCAAGGCTTTTTCCATGATCTCTGGCGTGATGCCTGCGATCTTGATGTCCATTTGCAACGACGTGATACCTGCTTCGGTACCGGCCACTTTAAAGTCCATGTCGCCAAGGTGGTCTTCGTCACCCAAGATGTCGGACAGGATCGCATAGGAGCCGTCTTCTTCGAGGATCAGACCCATGGCCACACCAGCGACTGGTGCTTTCAAAGGCACGCCTGCGTCCATCATGGACAAGGAGCCACCACAAACCGACGCCATCGAGGACGAGCCGTTCGATTCAGTGATCTCGGACACAACGCGGATGGTGTAAGGGAAGTCGGTGGAGGCTGGCAGAACCGCCTGCAACGCACGCCAAGCCAGCTTGCCGTGACCGATTTCGCGACGGCCTGGGCCAGACACGCGACCAACTTCACCAACCGAGTAGGGGGGGAAGTTATAGTGCAGCAGGAAGTTGGATTTGAAGTTCCCGTGCAGCGCATCGATGAACTGTTCGTCGTCGCCGGTGCCCAATGTGGTCACAACCAGACCTTGGGTTTCGCCACGTGTGAACAGGGCCGAACCATGGGTCCGCGACAGGATACCTGTCTCGGACACGATGTCACGAATTTCGTCAGTCTTACGACCATCGATACGTGTGCCTGTCTTAACAACGTCACCACGCAGGATCGACGCTTCGAGGCCCTTCATCGCAGAACCCAGATTCGCATCTTCTTTTTGCTCGTCTGTCAGGGCTGCTTTGATCGTTTCACGGGCCGCGGCAACTGCAGTTGTGCGCTCTTGCTTGTCAGCAATTGCGAAGGCAGCGCGCATTTCTTTTTCACCAGCGGCTTTGACGGCAGCGGACAGGTCCGAATAGTCAACAGGCTGGAAATCAAACGGCTCTTTCGCGGTGTCTTCGGCCAGATCAATGATTAGGTCGATAACAGGCTGGATCTGCTCGTGGGCGAATTTAACCGCGCCGAGCATTTCTTCTTCCGACAGCTCGTAGGCTTCGGATTCAACCATCATCACGGCTTCTTTGGTGCCGGCAACAACCAGATCAAGACGTTGTTCCGGCTTCAGGCGCAGGTCCTGCATGTCGTCAACGGTTGGGTTCAGGATGTAATCGCCATCTTCATAACCTACGCGGCACGCGGCAATCGGGCCACGGAACGGCGCGCCGGAAATGGTCAGCGCAGCGGAAGCCGCGATCATCGCAACCATATCGGGGTCGTTCACCAGATCGTGCGACAGAACGGTACACATCACCAGAACTTCGTTTTTGAAGCCGGGAACGAACAGCGGACGGATCGGACGGTCGATCAAACGGGCTGTCAGTGTTTCTTTCTCGGTGGGGCGGGCCTCACGCTTGAAAAAGCCACCCGGTACTTTACCGGCGGCATAGTATTTCTCTTGGTAGTGGACGGTCAGCGGGAAAAAGTCCTGACCGGGCTTTTGCTGACGTGCAAAAGTGACGTTGGCCATAACGCTGGTTTCGCCAAGTGTCGCGATAACCGAGCCGTCTGCCTGACGTGCCACTTTGCCTGTTTCCAGTGTCAGCGTTTCTTCGCCCCACTGCATGGATTTTGTCGTTACATTAAACATCTACGTTTCCTGTTTCGGCCCGCGTTGGGCCATTTGCGTAGGGGGCATATTCCCCCTGACTCCGGTATCTTCTTTGTCGGGCGCTGGAGTCCGGGCGCCGGCTTTCAGATTGTGCGGCCATACAGGAGTTTGCATGCGATGGGAAGAGAAGCGTTGATTAGAGGGGTATATGGGCAGAAATGCCGCTTTTACCGCCTTACTGATCGGAAAATGGGACAGGTTCAGTGTCGCGCGCGAGTGTAGCAGCACCTATGCCAGTGGCTTGGACATTTTGTAATTTGTCAGCGTAACGCCGCGCTTTTCCACGGTCTGTGCACGGTCAACCGACCAGCCCATGCGTTCGAAAAACGGCCGCGCCTTTTCGCTGGCATGGGTGCTCAGGGCCTTCACGCGAAACTCTCGTGCGCGGGTTTCAACGGCCTCATATAGTTTGCGGCCGATGCCCTGCCCCATGGCATCGGGGCCGACAAAAGCCAGATCGATGTAGCCCTTTTCATCAATTGTCATGAACCCCGCCAATTGCCCGGCGGTTTCTGCCGCAAAACCCTGCACACCGACGAACCGGTTGCGCCAACCGTCTATGTCGGGGCTGGTACCCGCCCAGGCTTGGCGTTGTTCCGCAGAATACACATCTGCCGTTCCGCGGTGAATGGCGTCAAAAAACACCTGCACGGCTTGGGTGCTGTCTGTTGGCTTCAAAGGCCGGATGCTGACAATGTTCGGGGTCATTTTGGCTACTGCATAGGGTGGTGATGGGCAATGGAACGTGATTTTCCGTACGACCCCCACTAACGAAAAAACCGCTCCTTGTCTCCAAGGTGCGGTTCAATTCGTAATAGGAATGCAGCGCTGAGTTAGCGGCGCAGACCCAGACGTTTGATCAGGTCTTGATAACGTGCGTCATCTTTACCTTTAACGTAATCCAAAAGCTTCCGGCGTGTCGCAACCATTTTCAAAAGGCCACGGCGACCGTGGTTGTCTTTTTTGTGGGTTTTGAAGTGCTCGGTCAGCGTTGCAATGCGCGAGGACAGAATGGCAACCTGTACTTCGGGCGAACCTGTGTCGCCTTCTTTGGTGCCGAATTCTTTCATGACGCGTGCTTTTTCTTCTAGCGTAATCGACATCGGGGTCTCCTTTTCAAAAGGTTAAATTAATGGCGCAGGCCGGGATGTCGTCCAGCACAGGCCCATGGAGTATCCCCCACTGTTTTGAATCAGCGGGCGATGGGCGCGTATAGGAAAGTTTTTGATGCTTGGCAAAGACTTTATTGCGATGCCCCTTTCGAAGCAGGCCTAGATCCCGATTTGGGCCAGCGGGTCATACCAATCAGCTGGGGGCCAGCCCGGCTGCAATGGCCGAGCTTAGCGGGATAATTGAGACATCTGCCGCCGTCAGCACATCTGCGCTTTTCACGGAAGCCACGATCACCCCATTCATGCGTACCAATGCCTGATCCAGCTGATCGGGGTCAGGATCAACCGACACGTCGGGCTCATCATTGTAAGGGCTACGATCGTCCCAAACCAATAATAGACTGTCATCTTCGGACTCGAAATCCTCAATCGTCGGGGCATTCCCATCGGTTATCCAATCGCCGATGATGATGCTATCTGCACCGTCGCCGGCTGTCACAATATCATTTTGTCCCGAGATAATCGTGTCGTCACCCCCGCCGCCATTCAGAAAATCGCCTGTGTCCTCGTCAGTAATGCCGTCAACATCCGGGTCGTCCTCAACCCCGTTGATCAGATCATTCCCCCAGCCACCGAACAGGGCATCCACCCCTTGCCCGCCGGTTAATGTATCGTCGTCCAGACCACCAAGCAGGGTATCGTCACCGTCGTCGCCAAATAGCACGTCCCCACCCGCCGAGCCCGCTAGGGAATCGTTTCCTGCGCCGCCGCGCAGAACATCATCGCCGTTATGGCCTGTCAGAATGTCATCACCGATGCCGCCCTCGATTACATCGGCACCATCATTGCCGTGCAGATCGTCATTTCCCGCGCCGCCGCTCACGGTGTCATTGCCCGCGTCACCGCGTGCATAATCGTCACCGTCTTGACCTGCGATCTGATCGTCCCCGTCGTTTCCACCGATTTGGTCATCGCCAGCGTCGCCACTTAGCAGATCGGTCCCGCTCCCCCCTGAGAGTATCAGCCCGTTGGCGGCATTCGCGTCCTCGGGTAGGGACTCTTCGCTTTCCTCGTCATCTGGACTGAGATCAACAAAGGCCGCGGCACCAACTGCCGCCAAACCCATCAAACCCGCTAATAGCAACATTACAGAATTCCAACTTTACTGACCCGCGCAAGACGCATTGCACCAAGCTGAAAATCCCAAATTCATGACCTCAGGTCAAAACCAGAATGACTTTACGGTTAACCCCGCCCTAATCCAGCCAGGCAACCGGTTGCTGTGCATAGGAAATATATAAAGGGTGTTTCGGGTGTCCGTCTTTGGACAGGCCCAAATGGTACATCGGTATGCGCTGATTTTGTAGCAATGCCTTAACCGCCGGGCCCCGGCCCTGATGTGCGCCATGGGTGCCCCAGGCGGCAATCACCGTATCCGCCCAAGCCGCAGCTTTCAGCAATATCGCATCATTCTCGGTCCCCACCGGGTCTTTGGCTTTGCGCATCAAGTTCGGGCTGGTTTCGCGCCACGCAAAAATATTGGTCACCTGAAACCCGCCAAAACCCAACGCGCGTGCACGGCGCTCGCACCGCTCCACGGTGGGGTCATTCGCTTCCTCGGTGGCCTTGGACGGGTTCAGCATCACGAACAACACCTTGGTCCCTGCGGGATCCCAAACCCGGCTTAGGCTGTAGCGGTATTTTTCACAGTCCGAATAGACCGCGACCGATGGCGCGTCGCCTTTTGTGTGGCGGCGGGTAATCACGGCTCTTGGGGTTGTTGGGGTTGGTTGAACACACGCGATGGATGCAACTCGCCCGCTTTGAAGCGGCCAACAGCCACCGCGCGTCCCTCAAAGGACGCCCAAACCTCGTCGCCATATTCCACGTCATGGGCGATCACCATGCCGGGGTTGCCGTTGCGCAGCCGCACCGCACCTTCCGGCGTTGCTTTTACCTCGGGCAAATCTTGCAGCCCCTTTTCCAAAGGCAAAAGATGCGCATCCAATGCATCCGTGCGGGCCATTTCTTCGATTTGGTCCATTGTCAGGCCATCACTGGCATCGAAGGGTCCCGACCAAATGCGGCGCAGTTCGCGGACATGGCCCAGACATCCCAATGCCTGCCCCAAATCACGCGCGATCGACCGGACATAGCCGCCTTTGCCGCAGATCATTTCCAACGTGACATGATCGGCGTCGGGGCGGTCAATCAGCAAAAGGCTCTCCACCCATAAGGGCCGCGCCGCCAGCTCCATTGCCTCGCCCTCACGGGCAAGCTTATAGGCGCGTTGCCCGTCGACCTTTACGGCTGAAAACTGCGGCGGGACCTGTTCAATATCACCTATGAATGCCGCTAGTGCCGCCTTGATCGCTTCGTCATCGGGGCGCAGGTCGCTGGTGTCCAACACTTCACCCTCCGCGTCATCGGTATTGGTCGACACGCCCAGACGAACGGTGAATTCGTATGCTTTCAACGCGTCCGTGATGAAGGGAACGGTTTTCGTCGCCTCCCCCACGGCAACAGCCAACACGCCTGTGGCATCGGGGTCCAACGTGCCGGCATGCCCGGCCTTGTTGGCATTCAGCGCCCAGCGGACCTTGTTCACCACAGTGGTCGATGTTGGCCCGGCGGGCTTATCCACCACCAGCCAACCTGAAATATCCCGTCCCTTGCGTCTGCGCGCCATGTTTTCAACCCTATCTGATTTGGCTGCGTCCTATCAAAGCGCAGTTGGCTTTGCCCAGACCGACTTAGTTCCAAATGGAAAAAAATCCTCGCCGAAGGCATAAAAGTTCTTGTTTTGCGACCCTATTGGTCGACCACAACGCCGATAATCGGCCCCAACGGGCTAAACCCGATATCGCTGCGCCCCAGTTCGGGTGCACGCATCCGCGAGATATTACCGTCAAAATACAGCGCGTTGGATAGTTTTAGCCGATCGCGGAAGTACACGCCGAAATCATAAAAGTTCACCACCCCGTTCGAGATCACGAAATACGCCGTTTTGCCGTCCGTGCTGGTCCCGACACCATTGCGCACATAGCGCGAGGTGCTGTCTTTCAGAAACTTTGGATGTAGCTTGCCGTCGATTACCAGCATGGGGCCGGATTGTGTGGCGCTTGTGCATTCGGGGGCTTGGTGGATGAAACGTTTGGTCTCAAACACATCGGCGCGGCCCGCACGCAGGCATAGAACCCCATTGGGAACCAGGCCGAAATTGCCTGGCCCGGCGCTGCTGATCACCCGTTGCACTTGCTTGCCGTTCTCAAGGTAATAGCCAACCGGCGCGCGATTGTCGTGATACATGCCCGCATTCATCGCAAAGCCCAGACGTTTGCCCTGTTCTTTCAGCGCTTTGTCCAAGCTGCTGAAATACCCATAGGGGTTGCCGTCGGCGGCATAGAGAAACAACCCCAGCGTATCACGGGTCAGATCGACCTCGCAGACACTATACCTGTTGTTCTCGTAAATCTCATTGCTGCATGTTTCAGCGCCAGCTTGGCATGCCGTCCAGCCCAGCAATACAGCAATGGCCAGCAGCCGTTTCATGACGCGTCGGGGATCGTGTCGTTTGGGTCCGTATCGGGTGCTTCAGCATCGCGGCGAACCACGTCTTGCGCCAGCATCCGCCGGGTGTCGTCCATCCGGTCAAATGTCTCGTCCAGTTGAAAGCGCAGATCGGGCGCAAATTTCAGCACCAGTTTCTTTGATAGCAACCGCCGCAGTTCGCCTTTGTTGCGGGCCAACAGCTTTAGAACATCTTCGCGTCCTTCGCCGCCCAATGGCAAAACGAATGCCGTCGCAACCTTTAGGTCGGACGAGGCGCGGACCTCGCCTACCGTGATTGACAACCGGTTGAGTTCTGGGTCGTGGACATCGCCGCGCGCCAATACATCGGACAAAGCGCGGCGAATGGTTTCGCCGACGCGGAGTTGCCGTTGAGTGGGGCCGGAGCCCTCATGTGTTCTGTTCTTTGCCATATGCTTCATCTAAGGGGTCGCTGAGGTTTTGCCAAGCAGGTCGCCACGCGCTAAACCAAGCATGAAAAAGGAGCACAGCATGAGCAATACACCAGGCATCGCGATTACAGGCGCTTCGGGCCGAATGGGCCAGATGTTGATTGGGCAGGTTTTTGCCAATGACCGTGTGCGTTTGGTGGGCGCGGTGGAACGTACGGGGCACCCATGGGTGGGCCAGGACGTTGGCGTGGCCATGGGCGGTGCTGCCTTGGGTGTGATCGTGACGGATGATGCGCACGCCGCGATTGCGCCTGCGCAGGCGGTCATCGACTTTACTGCGCCCGAGGCGACGCTGGGATTTGCCGCGATTGCGGCGCAAGCGGGTACGGTTCATGTGATCGGCACGACGGGTATGACCGACGCCCAGATCGCCCAGCTTGAACCGGCATCGCATCAGGCGGTCATTGTGCGCGCTGGTAACATGAGCCTTGGCGTCAACTTGCTGACGCAGCTCACGAAACGTGTCGCCGCCGCGCTGGACGAGGATTTCGATATCGAGATCATCGAGGCGCATCATAACCAGAAAGTGGATGCACCCTCCGGCACGGCCCTGATGTTGGGCGAAGCGGCGGCCGAAGGGCGTGGCGTTGCATTGGCAGATGTCTCGGATCGCGGTCGCGACGGCATTACGGGCGCGCGCAAACGGGGCGATATCGGATTTACAGCGATTCGCGGTGGCGACATCGTCGGCGAACATGACGTGCTATTTGCTGCGGCAGGTGAACGGATCACATTGCGGCATGTCGCATCGGATCGCGCGGTATTTGCGCGCGGCGCGATCAAAGCCGCACTTTGGGGGCAGGGCAAAACACCCGGTCAATATGACATGCTGGATGTCTTGGGACTGAACGACTGACGCCTGCGGCTTTACTTAGGGCGCGGCAAAACTAGCTTAATGTTTCGAAGGTATCTCTCAAAGAAACCGTTTCGGAGCTTAGAATGAAAAACGTTCGCATTATCGCCTGTATTGCCATGACTGTGCTTGCCACATCGGCGCAGGCGGAGTTTCAACGGGTTGAAAGCGAGGCCGAATTCGTGTCCGCAGTGAACGGGAAAACCCTGAACCGGATGTTGGTCGAATTAAACGTGACGCCCGCAGGCGCTATCAGCGGCACCGGCGCGGTTTGGGACGTTTCAGGAAATTGGACATGGAAAGATGGCTATTTTTGCCGTCGTCTTATCTGGGGTGGCGATGACTTGGGCTATAATTGTCAGGAAGTGGCATTAAAGGGCAGTAAAATCCGCTTTACCTCTAACAAAGGGGCGGGTGAGTCGGCCGAATTCACACTGCGCTGACGTAGCCGGTCTGTCGCCAAAATCTGCTCGCCGTCCACAGCCGCTGATCAGAAATCGACAGCGATTCCCTTTTTCTCCCAATCGCCATAGCGTACGGGCTCTGGCCCGTCTCTACCGCCCAATTCGGGTGGCAGTTCCATCTCTTGCGCTTTTTTGCGGCGCTCTGCCGCCTCGGCCAATGCGCGCTGCGCGGCGGCGGGCAGGTCTTGGGTTACCATCGGATTTGGCCCCGGCGTCGGCTGCGGCGGCAAATCGGGGCCGGGTTCCGGCATGGGCTGGGGATCATGGGGCGGGCGTGGCATCGGTTTTTGGCCAGCTTTGGTCATCATCTCATCCTCTTGAGGCTACGGCCCCCTTGATATACGCCGTACATGCGCTCAGACAACCCGGGCGGTCCAAGCAAAAAGGCGTTTCGCATGTCAGATACCGGCGTTCAGGCCCGCAGAAGTGCGGTTTATCTTCTTGATATGATTTTAGGAGAAGAAAGCCTGATGTCCGAACTGCTCGCTGCGGGGGCCTTGGACAAGCTGCCCCCCGATGATCGTGCCCGTGCACAACGGCTTGCATTGGATACTTTGCGCGGGATGGAGCGTGCGGATCGGTTGTTGCAAAAACATCTGTCGAAATACCCGCCGCTGACCGTGCGCAATGCGCTGCGTGTCGGGACGGTAGAGCTATGCCAAGGCGGTGCGGCCCATGGCGTTGTGAACGCAATGGTCGAACTGGTCGCCAGTCACAAAAAGCTGGGCCACCTCAAGGGGCTGACCAACGCTGTTCTGCGCAAGATCGCAACCGAAGGACCCGAAGCGTGGGTGGCATTGCGCTCCCCCCGTTTACCCAAATGGCTGCGCGGCCCATTAACCGAAGCGTGGGGACCCGAGGCGATGGCTGGCATCGAAGCTGCCCATTTCGCAGGTGCGCCACTTGATCTGACGGCCAAGAAAGACCCGGCAGCCTTGGCCGAAGCTGTGGGCGGCGTGGTGTTGCCCACCGGATCGGTCCGCGTAAAGGAGGCGGGCCAAGTGACCGCGATGCCCGGATTTGCCGAGGGCGACTGGTGGGTTCAAGACGCCGCTGCGGCCTTGCCCGTGAAAATACTCGCCCCGCAAAAAGGCGAGGCCGTGCTGGATCTATGCGCGGCACCCGGCGGCAAAACGATGCAATTGGCGGCCGCAGGGGCGCAGGTTACGGCCGTTGACAGCTCAAAACCACGGATGCAGCGTGTGCGTGAAAACCTTGCCCGTGTGCATCTGCCCGCCAAGGTCGTCGTCGTTGATGCGCGCCGGTTTGAGGGGCAGTTTGATGCGATCTTGCTTGATGCGCCGTGTTCCGCAACCGGAACAATTCGCCGCCATCCGGACCTGCCCCATGCCAAAGACGGTTCCGAATTTGCGGAGCTGATCGAGCTGCAATCCGAGATGATCGACCATGCATGGTCGTTGCTTAACCCTGGCGGGCGTTTGGTGTTTTGTACCTGTTCGCTATTGCCGGACGAGGGTGAAGTTCAAGTGGACGAGGCGCTTGAGCGGCATCCTGATATGTCGGTTGATCGCAGTGCGGTGCAGGTGGACGGCGTCGATCCTGCTTGGATAAGCTCCGAGGGGGGGTTACGGTTGCGGCCTGATTATTGGGCGGATCGTGGCGGTATGGACGGCTTTTATATTGCGTGTTTGCGCAAAGCGGGCTGATGGTTTTGCCTGAAAAGGCTGGGCTGCAAAAACTGTCGGTCAAAATGCGGTGACTTGGGGGAAATCTGCGCGTATGGTTTCTCAAACGCCACCAGAGCGTACAGGGACAGCAGTAATGATGAGTACCAGTTTTCACGCGCGAAAGACGCGTTTTTTGAATCGGTGGCACGCGCGTTCAGCGGCCAAGATGAACGTTCAGGCGAAGGGATTCGTATCCTCGCCCGAGCCGCGCACGATTGGCTCTTTTGCCCGTGGCAGACAGCTTATTGCTGGCAATCTGCTATTTTCGGGCACGTTGATCCAAGCGCCCAATGCTGCGTCGTTATGGGACGTGGCCATCCCGGATCACGATTTTGCCGAAGATATGCATGGGTTCGCGTGGTTGGATGATCTGGCCGCTGTCGGTGATCAAAAAGCCCGCGAAACGGCGCAAAGATGGCTTTGGGGCTGGATCGATCAGTTCGGCGAAGGGCGCGGTATTGGCTGGACGCCCGATCTGACTGGGCGGCGATTGATCCGCTGGATCAACCACGCCTTGTTTGTGCTGCGTGGCACGGAACAGGATCAAAGCGATGCTTTTTACCGGTCGTTGGCCAGACAGACCTATTTTCTGTCGCGCCGTTGGCAGGCTACGGCCCCCGGATTGCCCCGTTTTGAGGCGTTAACCGGGTTGATTTACGCGGCTCTTTCATTGGAGGGGCTGGAAAACCTTGCCGACCCGGCGATCAAAGCCTTGGCGCGGGAATGCGATGCGAGGATCGATGAACAGGGCGGATTACCCACGCGCAACCCCGAAGAACTGTTGCAGGTATTTATGTTGCTCAGCTGGGCTGCAGCGGCGCTAAGTGATGCAGGGCGCGGCACGCCCAAGGCGCATATGGCCGCGATCGAACGTATCGCGCCAACCTTGCGGACCCTGCGCCATTCGGACGGCAGTCTGGCACGGTTTCACGGCGGCGGACGCGGGGCCGAGGGGTGGCTGGATCACGCGTTATCGACAGCCAAGATCAAAACGCGGCAGCCCGACGGACTGTCGATGGGGTATGCGCGGCTTTCTGCGGGCCGCACCAGTGTCATCATTGATGCAAGCATACCGCCCAGCGGTGCGGAATCGATGAACGCCCATGCCTCTGCCCTCGCGTTTGAGCTGACATCGGGGCGCAGGCCCTTGATCGTGAACTGCGGGTCGGGCGCATCCTTTGGCGCTGAATGGCGCAGGGCGGGGCGCGCGACGCCGTCGCATTCCACATTGTCGCTGGGAGGGTATTCCAGCGCACGATTGGCGGACCCGGATCGCCACACGGGCCACGAGGCGCTGATTGAAGCGCCGACATATGTCCCAGTCGAGATTGAGACCGTCGGTGACGGCACCAAATTTCAGGGCGGCCACAATGGCTATGTCCCGGCGTTTGGATTAACCCACGCCCGTACCATTGAGCTGACCCATGATGGCCGCGCCGTTGCTGGCGAAGACATGCTGCTGGCCATGGACGATCCCGAAAAGCGTCGGTTTGATCGTGAAATGGACGCGGTAAAACTGAAAGGCATCCCGTTCGAGATTCGTTTTCATTTGCATCCGGATGTTGATGCCACGCTTGATCTGGGCGGTGCCGCAATTTCGATGGCGCAGAAAAGCGGAGAGATTTGGGTATTCCGCCATGACGGCACCTATAAACTGTCTTTGGAACCAAGCGTTTACCTTGAACGCAATCGCCTGCGCCCCCGCGCATCATTGCAAATTGTGCTTGCCGGGCACGCGACAACATATGCAACGCGGGTCAGGTGGTCCTTGTCCAAAGCGCAGGAAACTGCGATTGGCGTGCGAGATCTGTCGTTAGACGATCCGTATGATGACCAAGACTGACCCAAGGAACCCCATTATGCCCGATCTGCACCCCGTATCCCGCGCGCTTCTTTCTGTTTCTGACAAGACCGGATTGGTCGAACTGGGGCAGGCGTTGGTGTCCCACGGGGTCGAACTGCTTAGCACCGGCGGGACCGCCAAAGCATTGCGCGATGCAGGGTTGGCCGTCAAAGACGTGTCCGAGGTTACAGGCTTTCCTGAAATGATGGATGGCCGCGTCAAGACGCTGCACCCGGTGGTACACGGTGGATTGCTGGCCTTGCGCGATAATGACGAACATGTCGCGGCGATGGATCAGCACGGGATCGGCGCAATCGATTTGGTCGTGGTCAATCTGTACCCGTTCGAAGAAACAGTCGCCAAAGGGGCCGAATACGACGAGGTGATCGAGAACATCGATATCGGTGGCCCTGCGATGATCCGCTCTGCCGCGAAAAACCATGGCTTTGTGAATGTGATCGTCGATGTCGAAGATTACGATGTGGTGATCAAGGAGTTGGGCGAAAACAACGGTCAGACATCTTACGCCCTGCGTCAGCGTTTGGCACAAACAGCCTATGCCCGCACGGCGGCCTATGACACCGCCGTTAGCACATGGATGGCAGCACAGGTGGATGGCACGCCCCGGCGTCGCACGGTGGGTGGCACATTGGCGCAGACCTTGCGCTATGGCGAAAACCCGCATCAGTTGGCGGCGTTCTACACCGATGGATCGAACCGCCCCGGCGTTGCCACAGCAACACAGCATCAGGGCAAAGAACTGTCCTATAACAACATCAACGACACCGACGCGGCTTACGAGCTGGTCAGCGAATTTGATCCGGCCCAAGGGCCGGCCTGTGCGATCATCAAGCACGCGAACCCTTGCGGTGTGGCACGCGGTACGTCGATGGTGGATGCCTATTCGCGTGCATTCGATTGCGACCGGACATCGGCCTTTGGTGGTATTATCGCATTGAACCAGACGCTTGATGGTGAAACCGCCGAAGCGATCAGCGAAATATTTACCGAAGTGGTGATCGCCCCTGGCGCGACTGACGATGCCAAAGCGATCTTTGCCAAGAAAAAGAACCTGCGCCTGCTGACCACCAATGGTCTGGCGGACCCTTCGGTGGCTGCGCTGGCGTTTCGCCAAGTGTCGGGCGGCTATCTGGTGCAGGACAAGGACGTTGGCCGGATCGCCATGGATGATCTGAAAATCGTGACCAAGCGCCAACCATCGGATCAGGAACTGGCGGATATGATGTTTGCCTGGACGGTTGCCAAACACGTGAAATCCAACGCGATCATCTATGTCAAGGACGGCGCAACCGTGGGTGTGGGTGCCGGCCAGATGAGCCGCGTCGACAGCACGCGCATCGCGGCCCGCAAGGCCCAAGATATGGCCGAAGTCATGGGCTTGCCCGCGCCATTGACGCAAGGGTCGGTTGTGGCATCTGATGCGTTCTTCCCCTTTGCGGACGGTTTGATCACCGCGGCCGAAGCAGGCGCGACTGCGCTTATTCAGCCGGGCGGATCCATGCGCGACGACGAAGTGATTGCAGCGGCGGATGAGGCTGGGCTGGCTATGGTCTTTACCGGCATGCGCCATTTCCGGCACTAACGGTCAAAGCACAGCAAAAAGGGTCGGTATGCGTATCATTTTCTGGGCGGGTTTTGCCGCCTTCATTCTGGATCAGCTTAGTAAATACATCGTGATCCACATGATGGAGCTAAGCCGCATCCGTGTGATTGATGTGCTGCCGCCCCTGATCAATTTCCGCTATGGCGAGAACCGCGGTATCAATTTCGGTCTGTTTGGCGATGGGTCCGACGCAAGCCGGTGGATATTGATCGCGCTGGCCTGCGCGATATGTGTCGGTATTCTGGTTTGGGCCTACCGCCATACCTTGGGCTATTGGGCCAAGGTCAGCGCGGGCTTGCTGATTGGTGGTGCATTGGCAAATGTCGTTGATCGGCTGCTCTATGGCTATGTCCTCGATTTCCTGAATATGTCCTGCTGCGGGATCAACAACCCTTTCGTGTTCAACATCGCGGATGTGTTTATCTTTGCAGGCGCGATCGGGTTGATTTTCTTGACCCCAGATCCCAGGGTTTCGCCTCGTAAGTCCGCCAAAAAAGGCCAGTGACAATAGCCATCTGCCTGCGTTAGGTATGTGCAGACCTCAAGGAGATCCGTCATGCGCATTGTCGCCGCTCTTGTTTTGATATCGCTCGCGCTTGCGGGCTGTGCCAACGATGGCCTGCGCGACATTCGTGGATCGGCAATGGGCCCTGACGAATTCCTGGTTCAGCCTGTGAAACCCTTGGCTGAACCCGCCAATTACACGGATTTACCACCGCCCACACCCGGTCAGGCCAATCTGACAGACCGCAGTGCGATTTCCGAAGGTATCGTAGCCTTTGGAGGTCGCCCCGAGGCCACAGCGGGCGGCATTCCGGCCAGTGATGGCGCGTTGGTTCAGCAGGCCAGCCGCTTTGGCGTCGCCCCTTCAATCCGCCAGGAACTGGCCGAAGAGGACGCGGCATTCCGCAAACGCAGAGGGCGGTTCACGCAGTTCAAAATCGTCTCGACGGATCGCTACAATCAAGTGTACCGCCGTCAATCTCTAGATGCTGAAACCGAGGCCGCGCGCTGGCGCCGGGCTGGCGCACGCACGCCTTCTGCCCCTCCGGCCGAGTAATCGTTTCTGCGCATCCTGCCGCGTCTGGCGGGGCCTGCGTCATTACAAATCTGTTAGGTCTCTTGATCGCCCGCCACGGAGGCGTAAGTAAGGTCGCACAGGACCCTGCTTAAAGGACCAACCATGATCAGATTTCCGGCTCTCGCCGCGTTCGTTTCGTTTTTGCTGCCCTCCTCGGCGGGCCTTGCGGCGCAGAATGAGGCCGTAACCCATTTCACCTTGGACAACGGGATGGAAGTTGTGGTCATCGAAGATCACCGCTCCCCTTCGGTTCAGCAAATGGTCTGGTATCGGGCAGGATCTGCGGACGAGCCCAAAGGATCGTCCGGCGTCGCGCATTTCCTTGAACATCTCTTGTTCAAAGCCACTGATAAAATGGAATCCGGTGAATTCTCGGCAACGGTGGCCAAGAATGGTGGCCGTGACAACGCATTTACCAGCTATGATTATACGGCCTATTTCCAACGTGTTGCCGCCGACCGTTTGGAGTTGATGATGCAAATGGAATCGGACCGGATGCGCAACATCCGCCTGACCCATGACGACATCGAAACCGAGCGCGACGTTATCATCGAAGAGCGCAATCAACGTACCGAAAATAGCCCAGGTGCCCTGTTTCAAGAACAGATGAGCGCGGCGCAATATCTGAAC
Source organism: Sulfitobacter marinus (assembly GCF_900116285.1). GTDB lineage: Bacteria > Pseudomonadota > Alphaproteobacteria > Rhodobacterales > Rhodobacteraceae > Sulfitobacter > Sulfitobacter marinus. Next base: position 481,259 of record NZ_FPAJ01000003.1, read on the forward strand.
CATCAATATGGCGCGCCGGTGATTGGCTGGATGCACGAAATGCAAACGCTTGATCTGGAAGACGCGCTTGGTTTTTACGAGCTGTATTATTCGCCCAACAACGCGATTTTGGTGGTGTCTGGCGATGTGGAGCCAGCGAAAGTCCATCGCCTTGCCAAGCAATATTACGGCGTGATCCCGGCCAACCCCGATCTGCCAGAGCGGCTGCGCACCCAAGAGCCGCCACAAACCGCCGAACGGCGCGTCATTTTTCGGGACTCGCGTGTTGCGCAGGAATACATCAGCCGGTCCTATCTGGCGCAGGAACGTGATCCGGGCAATCAAAAGACAGCTGCCGCTTTGACGATACTTGCCGAAATTCTGGGCGGTGGTACAACGTCCTATCTGGCGGAAAAGCTGCAGTTTGATACACAGATCGCCACCTATTCTTCGGCCTATTACCGAGGTCAGGCTTTGGATGACACAACGTTTAATTTGGTGGTTGTGCCGCGCTTGGACGTGACATTGGAAGCGGCAGAAGACGCTATGGATGCTGCGGTTTCGACCTTTCTGGAAGAGGGCGTTGACCCCGAGCAACTGGAGCGTATTAAAGCGCAATTGCGGGCCGATCAGGTATACTCTCGTGACAGTGCAGAGAAGGTGGCCAACCGTTATGGCAGTGCATTGGCGATCGGGTTGAGCGTACAGGATGTGCAAGACTGGCCGGATATCCTTGAAGCCGTCACAGCCGAGGATATCATGCAAGCCGCCCGCGATGTGTTTGACTGCGAGGCATCAGTTACCGGATGGCTGATGCGCGAAGAGGTGACCCAATGAGACTGATTTACGCATTTGTTGTGACCGTGCTGCTGGCCGTGCCAGCCCGGGCCGAGGTTAACATTCAAGAGGTGACATCACCCGGAGGTTTGACGGCGTGGCTGGTGCAAGAGCCATCGATTCCCTTTGTCGCGCTGGACATTTCTTTTCGCGGTGGTGCGTCTCTTGAGGGAGCCGATAAACGAGGCGCGATCAATCTGATGACGGCCCTGTTGGAAGAAGGCGCAGGCAGCATGGATTCGCGGGAATTCGCACGCGCAGCGGAGGGGCTGGCCACAAGTTTCAGGTTCAGCGTCAGCGATGATGAACTGAACGTATCGGCGCGGTTCCTCACCGAAAATCAGGATGCGTCGGTGGCACTGCTAAAAGAAGCCCTGCAAAACCCCAGCTTTAATGCAGACGCGATTGAGCGGGTGCGTGATCAGGTGTTGTCAAACATCCGGTCGAGCGCAAAAGACCCAGGCGACATCGCACGTAAAACCATGGATGAATTGCTTTATGGTGATCATCCCTATGGCACTTCTTTAAGTGGGTCGGTCGAGACGGTGACGGCCTTGACCCGCGATGATCTGGTGACCGCACATCGTGATGTGCTGGCCCGCGATCGTATTTTTATTGGTGCAGCGGGCGACATAACCCCGCAAGCATTGGGCCTGCTGCTGGATGAGTTGCTGGGCGGATTACCAAAAACAGGCGCCCCAATGCCGCCGGTTGCAAAGCTGCGCATTCCCTCAGGGATCACTGTCGTTGATTTCGCCACGCCGCAATCTGTGGCGCTATTTGCGCAAAAGGGGATCGAACAGAAGGATGACGATTGGTTCGCCGCCACCGTTATGAACCAGATCTTGGGCGGGGGATCTTTTGAAAGCCGTATGATGACCGAAGTGCGCGAAAAACGCGGGCTGACCTATGGGGTTTATTCCTATCTGGTCCCGATGGAGTTGGCTGCAACCTACCAAGGGTCCGTCAGCTCGGCCAATGATCGCATCGCAGATGCCATAAGCGTGATCCGCGATGAATGGCAAAAGATGGCTGAAAACGGTGCCACCGTGCAAGAGCTGGAAGACGCCAAGACCTACATCACAGGATCTTATCCGCTGCGCTTTGACGGAAACCAGCAGATTGCGGGTATTCTGGTTGGGATGCAGATGCTGGGCCTGCCCATCGATTACATCGCAACCCGCAACGACAAAGTTGACGCAGTCACCCTAGAAGATGTGCGCCGCGTCGCGGGGGAGCTGCTGGACCCCGATGGTTTGGCGTTTGTCATTGTCGGCCAGCCCGAGGGGCTTGAGACGACGGCCGCCAACTAGGCCGCGACCCAAATGAGGCGCTGACGCGCCGCATGATGTTTTGCCGGACCCTGTGGGTCCGGCGTGCCTTCGGCGAGGATATTTATAAGCCAGAGAAGATATTCGGACTTATTCGCCGTAGGGGATCCAGATGTTTTTCACTTCCGTGGATGCCTGAAGGAATGCGTGTCCTTCGCCGGATGTGCTGTACCAGTCGCGGGCTTGGCCGTTGTTGACCCATGTCCGTTTGAGGTTTTGCGCCGAGGCCTGTTCGATCAACTGGCTGAGCGGTTCGGCACCAAAGCTCCAGACCGCATCGACATCCATATGACGCGCCATGGTTTCGGCAAGGTCAGGGTGCGGGCCCGTCAGGATATTGACCACGCCTGCTGGGACATCTGAAGTTTCCAGCACTTGCACGAAATCGGTTGCTGATAGTGGGAATGGCGAGCTGGCGGCCAGAATGACGCGGTTGCCCATGGCGATGGCGGGGGCCATGCACGAGATTAGGCCAAGCAAGGGGGCCTCGTCCGGGCAGATGGTGCCGATAACGCCCACCGGTTCTTTCATGGCGAGCGCTACGCCGCGAATGGGGACACCGTGTACTTGCCCATCATATTTGTCGGCCCATGCGGCATAGGTGAATAGGCGGCTGATCGATGCGGCGACCTCTTTTGCGCCGGATTTGCCGCCTTGCATGGCGTCAAGCCTCCCCGCGAATTCGTCGCTTCGGGCGGCGAGATTTTCCGCGATGTAATACAGGATTTGCGCCCGCAGGTGTCCTGTTGTTTTGCTCCATCCTTTTGCGGCATGGGCGGCTTCGACTGCGTTGCGCACGTCTTTGCGGCTGGCCAAGGATACATGGCCCAACAGCCCGCCGGATTTGCCCCAGACCGGCGCGGATTGCCCGCCGTCCGGGCGCGCCTGTTTCCCGCCGATGTAAAGTTTTGCGGTGCGATCTATGCCGCTTTCTGGGCTACCCTTTCCCTGCATCGGCGCAGGTGTTTTCAGGTGCTTCGGATCAGCTTTAGGCTTGGTATAGGCGGCCAAACCTTCCCAGCCGCCTTCGCGGCCAAAGCCGCTTTCGCGCACGCCACCGAACCCGGCTGCGGCGTCCAGCATATTGGTGCCGTTGATCCAGACCACACCTGCAACCAGCTTGGGTGCAATATCAAGGGCAAGATTGATGTTTTCGGACCAGATCGTCGCGGCAAGGCCGTAACGGGTGTTATTTGCGACGGCAACGGCCTCTTCTGGGGTGCGGAAGGTCGTTGATACAAGAACGGGGCCAAAAATTTCCTCTTGCATCAAACTGTCGGCAGGGTTGAGGCCCGTGATAAGCGTGGGTGGGTAGAAACAACCGTTGCTTGGAATATCGCCTGCAGTAAAGACGTCGCCAGCGGTGTTCGACGCGACCAAATCAGTGACCCGTTGCACTTGGACAGGGTCTACCAGCGCGCCGACGTCAATGGATTTGTCCAGCGGGTTGCCAAGGCGCAGTTTTGCCATCCGGGCGCGCAGCTTGGCGTAAAAGCGGTCGGCAACGGGCTCGTGAACCAAAAGCCGTGAACCGGCGCAACAGACCTGTCCCTGATTGAACCAGATCGCATCCACCAGCCCCTCGACCGCGGAATCCAGATCAGCGTCGTCAAACACGATGTAAGGGGATTTCCCTCCCAGCTCGAGGGTTAGCGCCTTGCCGCTGCCTGCTGTTGTTTCGCGGATACGGCGGCCTACGGCTGTCGACCCGGTAAACGCTATTTTATCTACATCGGCGTTCACGATCATCTCACCAACAGCGCCATCACCGGTCACGATATTCAAGACACCTTTTGGCAACCCTGCCTGTTGGCAGAGATCGGCAAACATCATCGCGGTCAGGGAAGTGTATTCCGCAGGCTTCAACACCACGGTGTTGCCCATGGCCAATGCCGGTGCCACCTTCCACGCCAACATCAGCAACGGGAAATTCCACGGAATAACCTGGCCACACACACCTAGCGCCTGCGCGTCCGGCAGTTCACTTTCCATCAGTTGCGCCATCCCGGCGTGATAATAGAAATGGCGTTGTGCCAAGGGGATATCAACATCGCGGGCTTCGCGGATCGGTTTGCCGTTGTCTAATGTCTCAAGCACTGCAAACAGACGGCTGTGTTTTTGCAGCAGTCGCGCAATCGCATAGAGGTATTTCGCACGTTCATGGCCTGACAGCTTGGCCCATTTGGGCTGCGCCTTGCGGGCTGCGGCGACGGCGGTATCAATCTCGCCCTGGGTAGCTTGGGTAAGGTTGGCCAACACGTTGCCATTCGCCGGATTGCGGCTTTCAAAGTCATCGCGGGGCTCTGTGAACGCACCATCGATGAAATGGCCGAAGCGGCTGCCCTGATCGACCAACCATGCCAGGGCATCAGCAGCGGATTCCGGGGCCATCCCATAGTCCATGGTCTCATAGATTTCGGAAACGCTCATGGCTTCACCCTTTTTCAAATACTCAAATTCTACGCCCGCCACATGCGGTTTAGCTGATGGCGTGGCGGTAGCTTGCGGAATAACTGCCTGTCACATGATGCTCTAGCTGCCGTTCAATATCGCCCAGTAGGGATGACGCGCCAAAGCGGAACAGATCGGGCCGCAGCCAGCGATCGCCTAATTCTTCCTTGATCAAGGCCAGATATGTGATCGCATCTTTCGCCTTTGATATCCCGCCCGCAGGCTTGTATCCGACGCGGATACCGGTCCGGTCAAAATAGTCGCGAATGGCGCGGATCATCACCAGCGTGACAGGCAAGGTGGCGTTTACGCTTTCCTTGCCGGTCGAGGTTTTGATAAAATCCGCCCCTGCCATCATGCACACCAGTGATGCGCGCGCGACATTGCGCAGGCTGCCTAATTCGCCTGTTGCCAGAATTGCCTTTACATGTGCATCGCCGCAGGCCGTCCGAAACGCGCGCATCTCGTCATACAACGCCTGCCAGTCACCCGACAGTACATGCCGGCGTGAAATGACGATGTCGATTTCTGCAGCACCTTCGGCCACGCTCATCTCGATCTCTTTGATGCGCAGCTCGAACGGGGACAGCCCTGCTGGAAACCCGGTTGAAACAGCGGCGATGGGGATGTTGGTGCCAGTAAGGGCGGCTTTCGCCGGCGCAATCATTTCATGATAGACGCAAACGGCACCGACGGTGATCGGCCCCATACCCAAGGCTTTCATCAAATCTGGGGATACAGGTTGCCGCGCTTTGGCGCACAGACGCTCAACTCTGCGCGCGGTGTCATCGCCGGACAGTGTCGTCAGATCGATACAGGTGATGGCCCGCAGCAGCCACGCGGCTTGGTGATCTTTCTTCACAGACCTGCGCGCGGCGATGCTGCTGGCGCGTCGTTCGACGGCGGATGTATTTACCTGAACGGATCGGACCCAATCCATGTCGAGGGGCATGCCCGGATTGCGCGGTTCTGTCACTTGGGGCAGATGGCTTTGCGCGATGCCTGCCGGGGTTGTCACATGTGTGGACATGGGCGTCTTCCTGTTTGGTCAGAAGTGTAAAATGACATGGGGGACGCTTGTATTGCAACCACAACGCCCCCGACGTCACGCCGCTGTTAGCTGCCGCGATAGGTGGAATAACCGAAAGGGGAAAGCAAAAGCGGCACGTGGTAATGCGCGTCGGGGTCTGAGATGCCAAAACGCAGCGGGATTTGATCCAGAAACCGTGGTGTTTCCGGCTGGCTTCCGATTGCATCCAGATAATCGCCGGCTTCGAATACCAGCTCGTATGTGCCGGGGGCGAATTGATCTTTTGGCAGGATCGGCGCGTCGGTGCGGCCGTCGGCGTTAGTCACCATCCGGGAAAGCTGTACGCGCGCCTCCCCCTCAATACGATATAGCGTGATCGCAAGCCCGCTGGCAGGCATGCCGCGCGCGGTATCAAGGACGTGGGTCGTTAGGTAGCCATTTGCCATGGGGTGGGTCTTTCGTTGATTGCTTGGGGTGGAGGATAGGGGCGGCAGATACAGGGTCAATGGCTGTCTTGCGCCGAAATTACGCGTTTTACCCAAGGAAAATGGCAAACTGATTCGTTTTTGTTTTGACCCGCGAATCATCCTTGGCTTATATGGATGTCACAAGCGATCAGATGCACCGCCTGCCAGCGGGAATAACAAGTCTGAGGCTTGCACGCCGGTGAACAGAATTTCGATATTCGAGCAGGCCATGTCAAAATGGCGACTTTAGGACAGGGGGCGGCAGGACTGAACATACCATGTGTATTGTCAGCGGCCCCTGTCCAAGTTCAACACCGCCACCCCGACTCAGGAACTCCCGGAAAACAAGCGATCACGACCAAGACGCGCGGGTCTGGCAACAGGCTGACCTTTTGAACCGGTCCGTCTGTCGTATTTTTGCGGGTTGGATTCTTGCAATTGGTCCTATTGCCAAGGCACTGTGCGCGGTGTCGAATAAAGGACAGCACAATGAACCGCTACCCTCGTGATTTTCATGGCTATGGCCCCACACCGCCCGATGCACAATGGCCCGGCGGTGCCCGCATCGCAGTTCAGTTCGTGGTGAATTACGAAGAGGGCGGAGAGAATAATATCCTGCACGGCGACGCCGCATCCGAGGCGTTTTTGTCCGAGATCGTCGGGGCCGCCCCTTGGCCGGGCCAGCGTCATTGGAATATGGAATCTATTTACGACTACGGTGCCCGCGCAGGCTTTTGGCGGTTGCATCGTTTGTTTACCGGTGCAGGTATCCCCGCGACGGTTTATGGCGTTGCCAGTGCTCTGGGGCGGTCGCCGCAGCAGGTCGAGGCGATGAAAGATGCCGATTGGGAAATAGCGAGCCATGGCCTCAAGTGGATCGACTACAAGGATCACAGCGCTGACGCCGAACGCGCAGACATCGCCGAGGCGATCCGTTTGCATAACGAAGTCGTCGGCGCGCCCCCCCGTGGTTGGTACACGGGGCGCAGCTCGGTCAACACGGTTGCTTTGGCCGCAGAGACGGGCGTGTTCGATTATATCTCGGACACCTATGACGACGATCTGCCCTATTGGATGCAGGTTGCGGGCGGCGATCAGTTGATCATTCCTTACACGCTGGATTGCAACGACATGCGGTTTGCCACGGCTCAGGGGTTCAATTCCGGGGATCAGTTTTACACCTATCTGCGCGACACATTCGACGCGCTTTATGCCGAAGGCTGCGATGGCTCGGCCAAGATGATGTCGGTCGGTCTGCATTGCCGTCTTGTTGGCCGTCCGGGCCGTATCCAAGCGCTGAAACGGTTTATCGACTATATTAAAGGCTTCGAAGGGGTCTGGGCGCCCCGCCGCATCGACATTGCGGATCATTGGCGCGCGACACACCCGCCCAAGCATCCCTTGCGGATCGACCAAATGAACCGCGCTGAGTTTGTAGAAAAGTTCGGTGGCGTGTTTGAACATTCCGCGTGGATCGCCGAACGTGCGCATGATCTGGAACTTGGCCCCGCCCATAACTGCGTTGCGGGCATTCACAACGCCTTGGCGCGCATGTTCCGGTCGGCCAGCCCCGAGGAACGCATGGGTGTGCTGACCGCGCACCCCGATCTGGCGGGCAAACTGGCAGCAGCCAAACGCCTTACCGCGGAAAGCACGGCGGAACAGGGCAGCGCGGGGCTTGATGCGCTTACCGATGCGGAACGCGCAAAGTTCACTGAATTGAACACGGCATATGTGGCCAAGCACGGCTTTCCGTTTATCATCGCTGTGAAAGATCACGACAAGGATGGTATCTTGCGCCACTTTGAGGCGCGGATATCCAATGATACGCAAACCGAATTTGAAACCGCCTGTGCGCAGGTCGAACGTATCGCACGCCTGCGATTGGAAACCATGCTATGACCTATGCCTTTCCCCCCGGTGGATTGCCGGATCAGTCACAATCACCAGAAAGCACGGCGGTATTTACAGACGCCTATGCGGTGATACCCGCGTCAGTGCAGCGCGATATCGTCACCAGCTTTCTGCCCGGATGGACGAATGCGCGGGTCTGGGTGCTGGCGCGTCCGCTTAGCGGGTTTGCGGAAACATTCGCACAATACGCGCTTGAGCTGGCCCCCGGCGGCGGCAGCGATACGCCCGAACCTGACCCCGATGCTCAGGCGGTGCTATTTGTGGCCCATGGCACGGCACGTCTGACCATCGGGCAAGACGCCTTTGATCTGATCCCCGGTTCCTATGCCTATCTGCCACCTGCTGCGAACTGGACACTGTGGAACACTGCCGATGCGCCTTGCGGTATTCACTGGGTACGCAAACGTTATGTCGCAGCCGAGGGGTTGGAACCACCGCAAGCATTCGTGACCCACGACAACGACGCGCCCAAAACCGCGATGCCAGATACGAACGACGCTTGGGCCACGCAACGCTTTGTCGATCCATCAGATTTGCGCCACGACATGCATGTGAACATAGTGACCTTTCAGCCGGGTGGGCTGATCCCCTTTGCCGAAACCCATGTGATGGAGCACGGATTATACGTGCTGCAAGGGACCGCGGACTATCTACTGAACCGCGACTGGGTGCCGGTGACCCCGGGCGATTTCATGTGGCTGCGCGCGTTCTGCCCCCAAGCTTGTGTCGCGACTGGGAGCGAACCGTTCCGTTATCTTCTGTACAAGGATGTGAACCGCCACATGCCGCTGTCCTTATGAGCCGCGTTATCAAAGCTGAACCACTGACGGCGGATGCCTTTGCCCCGTTCGGGGACATTGTGGATGCGTCAGGCGATCCTGACAAAATGATCAACGGCGGGATGTGCGGCCGGTACCACGATATTGCGACGCTTGATTTCGGACCGGAGGGGCGCGCGGGCATCAGCGTCTTTAACGCCCAAGCGCGCAGTTTGCCCTATACGCTTGACCTTCTCGAACGGCATCCTGACGGATCACAAGCATTCATTCCCATGTCGGCAGCCCCGTTCCTAGTCATCGTGGCCCCAGACGAAGGTGATGCTCCGGGTACTCCTCGGGCCTTTCTAACGGCCCCATATCAGGGCATTAATTTCTTTCGCGGTACGTGGCATGGCGTGCTTACGCCATTGGCAACGCCGGGAATATTTGCTGTGATCGACCGTATCGGAAATACGGCAAACCTTGACGAATTCGTGCTGGATCGTCCCTATATGGTCACGACCTAAGGTAGAAAAACACGGACCGCGCAAAATTGCGGCCACTTATCAACGAGGGAAATACTTATGACTAGTAACGCCATCGGGACGCCAGAACAGCTGCGCGATCCAAATTACACCCCGCCACTCAGCCGTGCCATTCCGCTGGGGATCCAGCATGTTCTGGCGATGTTTGTGTCCAATGTGACGCCTGCGATTATTGTTGCGGGGGCCGCCGGTTTCGGATTTGGGTCCAACTCACCTGATTTTCCGGAACTGCTGTATCTGATCCAGATGTCGATGCTGTTTGCGGGCGTCGCGACCTTGCTGCAGACGTTTACACTTGGGCCCATCGGCGCAGGTCTGCCTATCGTTCAGGGCACATCGTTCGCCTTCATTCCGATCATGATCCCGCTGGTCGCGGGCAAGGGCGTTGATGGCCTTGCCGCGTTGTTCGGTGGCGTTATCATCGGCGGTATCTTCCACGCCTTGTTGGGCTTGTTCATCGGTAAAATCCGCTTTGCCCTGCCACCGCTGGTGACGGGCCTCGTGGTCACAATGATCGGTCTTGCCTTGGTCAAGGTCGGTATCCAATACGCTGCAGGTGGTGTTCCTGCGATTGGCACGCCGGAATATGGCAGCCTGCTGAATTGGTCTGCCGCGCTGGTGGTGATTGTCGTTACCTTGGGGATCAAGTTTTTCACCAAGGGCATGCTGTCCATCTCGGCGGTACTGATCGGCCTGATCGTGGGCTACCTTTACGCGCTGGGCGTGGGGATGCTGACCGTTGATGCGATTACCGGCTCTTGGGGCCGCTCTGCGTCCTTCGCCCTGCCGAACCCCTTTAAATACGGGTTTGAATTCTCTGCGGCAGCGATCATCGGCTTCTGCCTAATGGCCTTCATCTCGGCCATTGAAACCGTGGGCGACGTATCTGGCGTCACCAAAGGTGGCGCGGGTCGCGAGGCAACGGATAAAGAAATCCAGGGGGCGACCTATGCTGATGGTGTGGGTACTGCCGTTGCAGGCATCTTTGGCGGTCTGCCAAATACCTCGTTCAGCCAGAACGTCGGCCTGATCGCGATGACGGGCGTCATGAGCCGCCACGTCGTGACAATCGGTGCCATCTTCCTGATCATCTGCGGCCTTGTGCCCAAGGTAGGCGCGATCATCCGCACAATCCCGATCGAGGTTCTGGGCGGCGGCGTGATCGTCATGTTTGGCATGGTGGTCGCGGCAGGTATGTCGATGCTGTCGGACGTAAACTGGAACCGGCGCAACATGGTGATCTTTGCGATTTCCATCTCCATCGGTCTGGGCTTGCAATTGGAACCGGGTGCTGTTCAACACCTACCAGCAACGCTTAAAATCCTGATGACCAGCGGCTTGCTTCCCGCAGCCCTGATCGCCATCGTTCTGAACCTTCTGCTTCCCAACGAGCTGGCCGAGGAATCGACCGAAGAAGTCTCGGGCGGGATGTCAGGCAGTTCCAAAGGCAGCTTGCCACACTAAGAAACCAGCCAGAGGGGCCCCTGTCTTCTCTGGCTCTTAATATCCCCGCCGGAGGCATCCGCGTTCTCGACCACGCGCGTCCCCGGCGGCCCTATTACGATTATCAACGCAAGGACCCCGAAATGTACGATATGGCCGCCATGGGCGCTTGGATTGAATTTGCTGTCCGCTGGGTGCATGTCATCACGGCCATCGCGTGGATCGGGTCCTCATTTTATTTTATTGCTCTTGATCTGGGGCTGCACCGGGACCGGAATTTGAAATCCGGCGCGGATGGAGAGGAATGGCAGGTGCACGGCGGTGGGTTCTACCACGTGCAAAAATACCTCGTCGCCCCGGCGCAGATGCCCGATGATCTGGTCTGGTTCAAATGGGAAAGCTATTCAACATGGCTCTCGGGCTTCGCGCTGCTGATCCTCGTCTACTATCTGGGCGCTGAATTTTACCTTGTCGATCCGGCGGTGGCCGATCTGGCCATTTGGCAAGCGGTGGGCATTTCGATGCTGTCGCTCGCATTCGGCTGGATCGTCTATGACCTGATCTGCAAAAGCAAATTCGGCGATAATAACACCCGGCTGATGATCGGCCTCTATGTGATCCTTGTCGGAATGGCGTATTTCTACACTTCGGTGTTTTCCGGCCGTGCCGCGCTGCTGCATCTGGGGGCGTTTACCGCCACGATCATGTCGGCCAATGTGTTTTTCATCATCATGCCGAACCAGCGTATCGTTGTGGCCGATCTCAAGGCCGGACGTACGCCGGACGCGAAATACGGCAAGATCGCCAAGCAACGCAGCACGCATAACAACTACCTCACGCTGCCGGTGATTTTCTTGATGCTGTCCAATCACTACCCGCTGGCCTTCGCGTCTGAAATGAACTGGCTGATCGCAGCGTTGGTGTTTTTGATGGGCGTAACGATCCGTCATTATTTCAACAGCCTGCATTCACGCGCAGGCAATCCCACATGGACATGGCTGGCCACAGCGCTGTTGTTCATCACGATCATATGGCTGTCCACAGCCCCCATGTTCCGCATCACTGAACCCGAGGAAGCATCAGGTCCTGCGCTGCGCTTTGCCGCCGCTGAGGGGTTTGACGAAGTTCATGACATTGTAATGGGTCGGTGCAGCATGTGCCACGCGGCAGAGCCGTCTTGGGATGGTCTACTTTGGGCCCCCAAAGGTGTGCGTCTTGAGACGGAACACCAGATCGCCAAAGCGGCAAAACAGATATATCTGCAAGCGGGCGTGACCCATGCGATGCCTCCCGCAAACCTGAGCTATATGCGCGCCGAAGAACGTGCGCAGATCGTTGCGTGGTATCAGGCGGCAATGCGCCCGTAGGGTGGGTGACAACCCATGCTGGCCTCCTTTGCCACTTTCAGAATCGCGTGCGACTATGCTAGTTCTAGCGTTATGGCACACCCAAACCCCAATATACGCGATGTAGCACCGGTAATCCGGCAGCTTGATGAATCGGCAATCAATCGCATCGCAGCGGGCGAGGTGGTCGAACGCCCTGCCTCGGCGGTCAAGGAACTGGTCGAGAACGCCATCGATGCGGGCGCGCGTCAGATCACTGTGGAATATGCCGATGGCGGCAAGACGCTGATCCGCGTGACCGATGATGGCTGCGGCATTGCGGCGGGGGATTTAACCCTTGCCCTGTCCCGCCACGCGACCTCCAAAATCGACGGCTCGGACCTGTTGAACATCCACACCTTCGGATTCCGGGGCGAGGCATTGCCCTCGCTGGGTGCTGTGGGCCGTTTGACCATCACCAGCCGCGTTGCGGGCCAAGACGGGGCCGAAATTACGGTGAATGGTGGGCAAACCGGCCCCGTTCGCCCCGCCGCGCTGAACGGGGGCACTGTCGTCACCCTGTGCGATTTGTTTTTCGCCACACCCGCGCGATTGAAATTCCTGCGCACCGACCGGGCCGAGGCGCAGGCCATTGCCGACATCATCAAACGTCTGGCCATGGCCGAACCGTTCGTGCGTTTCACGTTACGCGATGTGTCAGGCGACAGGCCGGGCCGCGAAGTCTTTCGTGCCGAGGCCGAGCAAGGCGATATGTTTGCCGCACTTCATGGGCGTCTGGCGCAGGTCTTGGGGCGCGAGTTCGCCGATAATTCCCTGCCCATTGATGCGGAACGCGAGGGGCTGCATCTGACCGGCTTTACTGCATTGCCCACCTATTCGCGCGGCACTGCGGTGGCGCAGTATCTGTTCGTGAACGGACGTCCGGTGCGGGACAAGCTGCTGGTCGGCGCTTTGCGCGGGGCGTATTTTGATTTTCTCAGCCGCGACCGGCATCCGGCGGCGGCGCTGTTTATCGATTGTGATCCCACGTTGGTGGATGTGAATGTGCACCCCGCTAAATCAGAGGTACGTTTTCGCGATCCCGGCCTTGCGCGCGGGTTGATCGTATCGGCCCTTCGCCATGCCTTGGCAGAGGCAGGGCACCGCGCGTCGACCACCGTGGCAGATGCGACATTGGGGGCAATGCGGCCCGAGCAAACAGGCGCGCGTGTCTATCAGATGGACCGGCCTTCGCTGGGCGCGCGCACCGCGGCATATCAGGCGCAATCCCCCGGATTTGCTGAGACTGCCGGCATGTGGGGCAGGGTGGAAGCGCCAGCGGACCCCGTGACCGAAGAACCGCAAGAGCCCCCCGATTATCCGCTGGGCACGGCGCGTGGTCAGGTGCATGAAAACTACATCATCGCCCAAACCGCGACGGGCATGGTCATCGTCGATCAACACGCGGCGCATGAACGTTTGGTCTATGAAAAACTGAAACGGCAGATGGCCGAAAACGGCGTCGCCGCACAGGCGTTGCTGATCCCCGAGATTGTTGATTTGTCGGCATCGGATTGCGCGCGTCTGCTGGATATCACGGAGGAACTGGCCAAGCTGGGCCTGAGCATCGAGGCCTTTGGCGGCAGCGCCATCGCTGTGCGCGAAACCCCCGCGATCCTAGGTACGGTGGATGCCAAGGCGATGATCCTCGACGTATTAGATGAACTTGCCGATCAAAACGAAAGCAACACGGTTCAGGCCCGGATCGAGGCGATCCTAAGCCGTGTGGCCTGTCACGGGTCGATCCGGTCGGGTCGCTGGATGCGCGGCGAAGAGATGAACGCGCTGCTGCGAGAGATGGAAGCAACCCCGCATTCCGGCCAATGCAATCACGGGCGGCCCACCTATGTGGAGCTGAAGCTGAGCGATATTGAACGGTTGTTCGGGCGCACATGATCCAGATCGGCGCACAGAGCTACGCGTTAGATGATCCGCGCGTTTTGATGGTAATTGGGGCGGCAACGCTTGGCGTGTTGGTTCTGATCCTGCTCATCATGGCCGTGCGCGCAGCGGGTAGGTCGGCGCGCATGGTCGAACCTTTGGCGCGGCAGATGCAGGCCATGGGCGGCCACGTGCAGCAGCTTGGCATGGGGCAGGAACAATTGCGCGGCGGCTTGCAAACGGTGTCGGATACACAGGCAAATGCGCAAACCCAAATGGTGCAAAGCATTGAGGCACGGATGGCCCATGTGCAGCAGCAGATGCAGGACCGGCTGGCGGAAAACGCCGCGCGGTCGGCCCGCAGTCTGGCGGAAATGCAGGAACGTATGGCCGAAACCCTGCATGGGTCATCCAAGCAAACCACGACAAGTTTGACCCAGCTGCAAGAACGGCTGGCCGCGATCGACAAGGCGCAGGACAACATTACCAAACTGTCCGGTGATGTGCTGTCGCTCCAAGACATTCTGAGCAACAAACAGACGCGCGGGGCGTTTGGGGAAATTCAGCTGAACGATATCGTGTCCAAGGCCTTGCCAAGCGACAGCTATACGATGCAAGCGACGCTTTCATCGGGCAAGCGTGCCGATTGCCTGATCCATCTGCCAAACCCGCCCGGCCCCATCGTGATCGACAGCAAATTCCCGCTGGAAGCCTATGAGGCCTTGCGCAAAGCCAAGTCGGATTACGAGGTCAAAGACGCAGCGCGGGCGATGCGGGTTGCCGTCAAAACGCATATCAACGCGATCAGCAGCAAGTATATCATCGAAGGCGAAACCGCTGATGGCGCGCTGATGTTTCTGCCGTCCGAGGCCGTCTATGCCGAGTTGCATGCGAATTTCCCCGATCTGGTACGTGAAGGCTTTGCCTCGCGAGTCTGGATCGTGTCGCCGACCACCTGCATGGCGACGCTGAACACGATGCGGGCCATCCTGAAAGATGCGCGTATGCGTGAACAGGCGGGTGCCATTCGCAAAACGTTGAAAATGCTGCATCGCGACGTCGAGATTGTCGTGGAACGCGTTGGCAAGCTGAACACACATTTCGGGCAAGCACGGGCCGACCTGGAAGGGTTGGGAACTGCGGCGGAACGTGCTGGCAAGCGTGCCGCCCGCTTGGATAACTTTGATTTTGAAGAAGTTTCCGAACAGGACAGCACGATTGTGCCATTAGCCAAGCCAGGCCACGATGGTGCGCCCTAGCTTTGTGTTGGCCCCTTTATAAGGATATCCATTAATATAATTGAGCGGGAATCCATTTATGTGTTGGCCTTGGTCTTTTTCGGACTACATGCACGTTACCTAATATATTGGATTTTGCCTCATCATGCCGTTTGAAGCCATCGACCCGCCACGCCACGGCACCCTGACACGACCACGTAAAATCGCTGTTATCGGTGCCGGGATTTCCGGGATGGGGGCGGCGCATATGTTGGCAGATGATCATCACGTCACGATCTTTGAGACCGAAGCACGGCTGGGCGGTCATGCGCGCACAAAGATGGCTGGTAAAAATGGCGATCAGCCTGTCGATACCGGCTTTATCGTCTTTAACTATGCCAATTATCCGCATCTGGCCGCGCTGTTTGACGAACTGGATGTGCCTGTTGTGAAATCCAACATGAGCTTTGGCGCGTCGATTGATGGCGGGCGGCTTGAATATGCGCTGACGACAATGGACGCGATCTTTGCGCAGCGCCGTAATCTGGCTAATCCTAAATTCCTGCGCATGCTCAGCGATATTTTGCGGTTCAACAACAGCGCCACCAAGATTGCCCAAGACCGGTCTTTGACCATCGATGGGTTTTTGAATGCACTGCGCGCAGGTCCTTATTTCCGCAAATACTACCTTGCGCCCTTGTCCGGTGCGATCTGGTCAACGCCGGTTGAAAAGATCATGGATTTCCCGGCCTATTCGATGATCGACTTCTTTGAAAATCATGCATTGCTTAGCCACACAGGCCAGCACCAATGGTACACCGTAAAGGGCGGATCGCATGAATATGTTAGCCGTTTGGGCGCGTCCCTCACCGCTAAGGGTGTCGATATCCGCCTAAGCGCCGCTGTGCAGTCCGTGCGCCGCACTCCCACCGGGGTCGAGGTGAAATCGAACGGTGGCGATTGG
Source organism: Sulfitobacter marinus (assembly GCF_900116285.1). Lineage (GTDB taxonomy): Bacteria > Pseudomonadota > Alphaproteobacteria > Rhodobacterales > Rhodobacteraceae > Sulfitobacter > Sulfitobacter marinus. Next base: position 497,461 of record NZ_FPAJ01000003.1, read on the forward strand.
GAAGCCTTTGACGAGGTGGTATTCGCAACCCATTCCGATGACACATTGGCCATGCTGTCCGACCCAAGCACGCAAGAAAACGCGGCACTGGGTGCGATCAAATATCAACCCAATGATATCGTGCTGCATGCAGATACCAGCATCATGCCAAAGCGCCGCAAAACTTGGGCGTCATGGGTCTATTGCGAGGATAAGGGCCAACAATCGGACCGAATTGACCTGACCTATTGGATGAATTCCCTGCAACCGATCCCCATGGATGATTTACATTTTGTGACCTTGAATACCAAACGCCTGATCCGCGAAGAGTTGATCTATGATCAGGTTACCCTGCGCCACCCGGTTTATGATATTGCAGCCCTAAACGCCCAAGAGCAGGTGCGCGGCTTCAACGGGACGAACAACACATGGTTCTGCGGGGCATGGATGAAAAACGGTTTTCACGAGGATGGACTCTCGAGCGCGGTCGATGTCGTGCGCGCGATCCGCGGCGAGGTTCAGGTGCCGCTGGCGGCAGAGTGACGGCTGGCGTCGATCATATAGCGGGGTTCACCTATCACGGGCGCAAAGGCCGCGTTGAAAACGCGTTCCGCTATTCGGTTGACTATGTCTTGGTCGATGCCGAAGCGAGGTTGGAAACGCCGCTGTTGTTCTCTCGAAATGGTCGTGGGGTAACCTCGCTGCAAGATATCGACCATGGCGGGGATAAGGGCGCAGGGCGCGGTGCTGCATGGGTGCGCGATGTCCTGGCGCAACATCAGATTACGGGTGTCGCCAAGATCGAACTATTGGCCCAACCACGAGTTTTGGGGCACGTATTTAACCCCGTCAGCTTTTGGCTTTGCCGCAGGCAAGACGGCGCGCTGATCACTGTTATTGCCGAGGTGTCGAATACATTTGGCGACCGGCACAGCTATCTTTGCCATCACGACGACCTGTCTGAAATTAAACCCGATGATCATCTGCACGCGACCAAGGTTTTTCACGTGTCGCCGTTTCAACCGGTCGAGGGGAGTTATGTCTTTCGCTTTGACATCCGCGAGGATCGCGTGGGCATCTGGATTGACTACACGCAGTCCGAGGGTGGGCTGATCGCGACCCTGACAGGCAAGCGCAAGCCGCTGACCAATGCGGGCATCATGTGGGCCATGTTGCGCAGACCCTTTGGCGCGCGGCGTGTGTTGGCGTTGATCCACTGGCAAGCGGTCAAACTGTGGTGGAAGGGCGGCGGATACAGACCGCGCCCCGAACCGCCCCGACAGGACGTATCACGTTGACGCAGGCCGCCCCGCATAACTTGGCCGGCTATGCGCTGTTCGCGGCGCTTCTGGCGTCAGCGGGGCTGCCGATCTACATTCATGCGCCGAAGTTCTTTGTAGACGAATACGGCGTGTCTCTCGCGGCATTAGGCTCTGTTTTATTTGGCCTTCGTCTGCTGGACGTGGTCCAAGACCCCTTGCTGGGGCGGCTCTCTGAACGGCTTAGGGACCATCGGCGGTTTTCAGTCGCCATTGCCTGCGGGGTGATGGCCATGTCGATGTACGCGTTGTTCGCGCTGTCCCCTCCGGTGCCGCCATTGCTGTGGTTCGCGATCACCCTGACAGGCGTATTTTCATCGTTTAGCTTCCTGACGATCTGTTTCTACGCTCAAGGTGTGGCTAAGGCCGCAACTTTGCCCGGTGCGGGCCATCTATCTTTGGCCCGCTGGCGGGAAACCGGTGGATTGCTGGGGGTCTGCGCGGCTTCGGTTGCGCCGGTGGGTTTGGGTGCCGTTATGGGCGCGCCATTTGCCGGCTTTGCCATCGGGTTTGGCGTGTTGGCACTGGCGTCAGTCATGATGATGCGCAACGAATGGCAACAGGTTGATGCGCCTGCGGCACCTGGTTTTTCTGTCGTCTTGCGCGATCCTACTGCCCGAATGCTATTGCTGATCGCGCTTTTGAACGCCGCACCCGTGGCGGTATCCTCGACTTTATTCCTGTTCTACGTGGAAAGCGCTTTGCAGGCACCGGGCTGGGAAGGGCCGCTTTTGCTGCTGTTCTTTTTGGCGGCTGCCGCTGCTGCCCCGCTGTGGGGGTATCTGGCAGAACGGCTTGGCGCCAAGCCTGTCCTTCTGGCCGCAATGGTCCTTGCGATCTTGGCATTCGGGGGCGCATTGTTCCTCAGCGCGGGCGATGTTGCGCTGTTTGCATTGGTGTGCATCGGCTCTGGCGCGGCGCTTGGGGCCGATCTGACGCTCCTGCCGGCGATGTTTGCCGCACGCATGGCAGCAATTTCACCCTCTGCGGCCGAAGGTTTCGGACTTTGGTCCCTTGTGTCGAAATTCACACTTGCCTTTGCCGCTGTGACGCTACTTCCAATACTGCAGATGTCCGGATTTAGCAGCGATGCCACAGTTCATTCACAATCGGCAATTAGGACATTGATGTGGCTTTATGCCGGGCTTCCCTGCATCCTCAAGCTGCTTGCAATTGGGCTGTTGGCCGGAACCGAACTTGAAAAGGGCAAGAGGTAATGGATTTAGTGTTCTTCTTGATCGGGGCCGGATGCGTTATATGCGTCATGCTGGCCCGCCACTTCATTGCCGGCTTCCCGGCACAGGGGCCGGAGGATTACGCCGACGATCTTAAAGTGCTGGACATGCGCAAAGATCTGGACGGAGAGATGGTTTGCGAAGGTGTTATCTTTGGGCCGATGGGACGGGTCACCAGCACATTCGTTGCAGATTTCAATGTGCACTGGGACGGCGATGTCGCGACGATCAACGAACATTTTATCTACGATGATAAATCCACTCAAGACCGGGTTTGGACCATCCAAATGGGTGAGGGCGGCAAGTTTACCGCAACCGCACCCGATGTGCCCGGTGTCGGAAAGGGCTGTAACTCGGGCGCGACGATACAAATCCGATACCCGATTACACTGCCCGAGGACGTCGGCGGCCACACCCTGCAAACGGTGGATTGGATGTACCTGACGCCCGAAGGCACGCTGATCAACCGCAGCCAGTTCCGCAAGTTCGGCATCAAGGTCGCAGAGCTGGTCGCGACCATCCGTAAAAGAGACCCCCAATGAAATCCTGGCAGGGCAAACGGTATTGGCTGGTCGGCGCAAGCGCGGGCCTCGGCGAGGCCTTGGCCCACAAGCTTAGCCACGCCGGGGCTGAGGTGATTGTATCGGCGCGCTCAGAAGACAAGCTTTCCGAGCTGGTCAAAGCGCTGCCGGGCAAAGCCCGATTTGAGACGATGGATGTGCAAGACATCGACAGCGTGCGCGCAGCCGTCCGAAACGTGGGCAACCTTGACGGCATCATCTATCTGGCCGGTGCCTATTGGCCGTTTGGTGCGCAGGAATGGGAAGCAGACCACGCGACGACAATGATCGACGTCAACTTAACCGGTCTCGTGCGCGTGATGGGCGAAGTCGTGCCCGGCATGGTCGAGAAAGATGCCGGTCACATTGTCATTACATCAAGCCTGACCGCATTTCGAGGATTGCCAAAATCAATCGGATATACGGCGTCCAAAGCTGGAACAATGTCGCTGGCCGAATGCATGTATGCAGATCTGCGCAAGACCGGCGTTCAGGTTCAGGTGATCAACCCGGGTTTTATCAAAACTCAACTGACGGATAAAAACGACTTCAAGATGCCGTTCCTGATGACACCGGAAGAGGCCGCACAACAGACTTTTGATCATATGGACAGCGACAAGTTCAAGAAAAGCTTCCCCTTTGTCTTTTCGCTACTGTTCCGCTTTTCAAGGTTGCTGCCCGATGCCATCTATTTCCGCCTGTTCGGCTAGGCAGCCCTGATCCCAAGGTGTCGTCTTGCGTCGACATTACATGTTTAGCGGGTACCCTGCTTCTCTGGCTCTTAAATATCCAAAAGATGTTCATCGAAAAGCCGCTTCGCCCGCTGCCAAACCGCTGTGTTCTCCGCAAGCCCCTGCAACGTGGGAAGCAGTTGCGCGGCGTAGTCTTCCGAGCTTTCCAAGGGCAGCATGGACGGCAGATTATCAATCGCGGTGACATCCAATGGCGGGTGTTCATGAACCCGCAGGGCAGGCGTTTCCCAGCTGGTTGCTTCGCTATAGATTGGCACGGGATTGAATGTGCTGTCGGGATCACAAGCGATATCCCCGACCACGTGCAGCTGGCGTTCTGCGGTGAGCGCTGATTTGGGAACAAAGACCGGCGTGTTCGGACCGGCGAGGATACAGTTAAAGAACAGCGTATGGTTCAGGATTTCCGGAAAGGGCCCGCCGCTGGCGGTTTCCGCCATATCCCAACTGGTCACAGGAATATCCAACCGCTTGCATAGATCCGAGGCACCCGTGCCGACCCGGCCAAGCGCGCCGATCACCAATGCGTCCAGATGGTTCCTATCTAACGGGGCAAGCGCGCCGCGCAGATCTTGCGTCAGCTCGTCGGCATTGGCGGATGGCGTGATGGGGGTGGCGACTTCGCCACGTATCTGAGCAGCCCAGCATTTGACGGCAACAGCAGCCCCTGCAAACCCCGCCCAATAGCCAAAGGCGGCGACGCGGCGGCCTGTGTCATCTGTCAGGTATTCAAGATCATACAGCGTCCCACCGCCGGCTTTGAACCGCTCAAGCAGGACACGGCCCGCAGATTGTCCCTTGTAGGCATGGCCGAACATGATGTGCTGATGCGTCAGGGGATGGCCGTCGGCGGGGAGCTCTTTGAGCCCAAAGATAATCGCGTCGGATGGCGCGTCAGGCCAGCTGAACTGCGGTGAAATTGTGCACCCGATCTGCGCATAGGCGTCGGTGGGGATCACGCGGGTATCTGATGCCTCAACCGTGACCTCAAAGCCGCGTTCTAGCAGGCTTGCCGCACCTTCGGGGGTGATGCCAACACGGGTTTCATTGTCGCGCTGTTCGGCGCGGACCCAAAGATGTGTCATAGCATTGCCTTTTCTCGGATGATTTTGACGCTTTGCCGCCCTTCCATCTTGGTCATGAAGTTTTGAATTTTCGGGTAGTCTGCGATGCGAACACCGTCACCTTCCAGCCAGGTGCACACGACAAACAGATAGGGGTCGGCGATACTAAAGTTTTGCCCCAATACGCTGTCACCACGCAGCAGATGTGTTTCCACATAGGATGCGCAGGCGGCCATGGTCTGAGGAACCATAGCAGTCATGTCGTCAAAGCTGGATTTCTGGCTGGCCCATCTGGACCCGCGCATTTTATGGGCATGGGCCACATGCATCGTCGAGGCCAGATAATACATCGCGCTGCGCATATGCGCGGCAAGGGTGGAGTCCGTTGGGATCAACCCTGCTGACGGGGCCACATCTGCGATATATTCCAGCAAGGCCCCGGTTTCAGTCAGAACAGTGCCATCCGAAAGCACCAATGCGGGGACGCGCCCCTTGGCATTGATCGCCAGATAATCGGGCAGGGTTTGCTCGGCCGATTTGAAATCGACCTTTACCGCCTCATACGGCAGCCCGGCCTCTTCCAACGTGAGGGCGACGGCGATCGAAATCGTGCCCGGCGCATAATAGAGTGTTAGCATCGTGCGACCTTTTAAATATGGGTTTGCGCGGTGCGCCGATCCGGTGTGTCGAGATGCGGCACCGCGTTGAACAGCACCGGCGACCAGTGTCCACCAATCGGGAAAAGCCGGTGCATTGAGGTGTTCATGATGGCCAGTGCCATGCGCGCCATAGCGGGTACGCCAAGTCCCATCGCCTGAGCCATCGCCATAGAGATCAGCCCCCCGGAGGTGACCACAAGCGCGGGCCCGTCGCCTTCGGCGATTTCCTCAAGGACGGATTGAATGCGGTTTTCAAAGCTTGCGTAGCTTTCGGGAGGATTCTCGAAGGCATCATTTTTCCATGTTTCGAAAACCAGCGGTAGGTGGATGCTGAACCCGTGTTGATCTTCAGGGATCGGCACGCCGTGTTGTTGCTCCAACAGCGTTGCAAGGGTGAAATACTCAAGCTCGTTCAGGCGTGCGTCGCGCACCGGTTCCAGCGCTGTGTTCATTCCCTCGGCCGTCTCAATGTGGCGGCGCAAGGTTCCGGTATAAAGCCGGGTATGATGGGTTTGAGAATGGCGCAGATGGTCTCCCAGCCATGCGGCTTGCTGATGACCCAGCGGGCTAAGCTTGTCATAGTCGGCTTCGTCTGTGGCCCCTGAATTGGCTTGGCCGTGGCGGATAAGGGTGATGTGGGACATTTGTGCGCCTTTTGCTGTTACCGCTTTGATAGGCAAGGCTGACACCGGTTGAAAGGGCCGGAGCCTTCGGCGAGGATATTTTTTAGCCAGAGAAACAGGTGGACGCGTATCGGAAACGCCCGTGGCGCAAAATCGGGGCGGGGCGTCGGGATTGTGACTGCCGTCGTTTTTCGATGCGGTCTATGATATGCAGGCGCGTAGGAGGAGGAACTCTAAATGGCTGAAACAATTTCATTTGTGCTGGACGGCGAAAACGTTGAGGCCGAGGCCGGGATGACCATTTGGGAAGTTGCCAACGGGCGTGGTCTGAAAATACCCCATCTGTGTTACACGCCAGAGCCGGGGTATCGTCCCGATGGCAATTGCCGCGCCTGTATGGTCGAGATTGAGGGGGAGCGTGTCTTGGCGGCGTCGTGCCTGCGCGAGCCGGCCGAGGGGATGGTGGTGACGACCAACAACGCACGGGCCGAGAATGCGCGTAAGATGGTGATGGAATTGCTGGTGACGGATCAGCCGTCGCAAGATATTGCCCATGATAAGTCGAGCCATTTGTGGGATATGGCGGCCCTTGAAGGGGTTGAGACGAGTCGGTTTCCCAAGTTGGAAGAGGGGCGTATTCCGCTGCTGGATGACAGCCACGTGGCGATGCGGGTCAATCTGGATGCCTGCATTCAGTGCAACCTATGTGTCCGCGCTTGCCGCGAGGTTCAGGTGAATGACGTGATTGGCATGTCAGGGCGTGGCCATGACAGCTATCCCACCTTTGATATGGCCGATCCCATGGGGGCGTCGTCTTGTGTGGCGTGCGGCGAATGTGTTCAGGCCTGTCCGACGGGGGCCCTGATGGAGGCCACTGTTGTCGATGCTGATCAGGTTGGGGATCGCGCGGATTTTGACAGTGAAGTTGACAGTATTTGCCCGTTTTGCGGGGTGGGCTGTCAGGTATCGTTGAAGGTAAAAGGCGGCAAAATCAAATATGTCGAGGGCATCAATGGCCCGGCAAACGAGGGCCGCTTGTGCGTCAAGGGGCGGTTCGGGTTTGACTATATTCACCACCAGCACCGGCTGACCAAGCCATTGATCCGCCGCGATGATGCGCCAGCCAAGGGGCTGAATGTGGACCCCGGCAATTGGCACACCCATTTCCGCGAGGCGTCATGGGATGAGGCGTTGGACTTTGCGGCCAATGGCATGAAGAAGATCGGCGGGCGCGGTGTTGCCGGGTTCGGGTCGGCGAAATGCACCAACGAGGAAGCCTATCTGTTCCAAAAGATCATCCGCCAAGGGTTTGGTCATAACAACGTCGATCACTGTACGCGGCTGTGCCATGCGTCATCCGTTGCTGCGTTGATGGAGAATGTCGGATCGGGGGCCGTGACGGCCACGTTCAACCAGATCGATAACGCCGATGTGGCGATTGTGATCGGGGCGAACCCGACCGAAAACCACCCGGTTGCAGCAACGTTTTTCAAGCAGTTCGCCAAACGCGGCGGCAAGTTGATTGTGATGGACCCGCGCGGGCAAGCCTTGAAGCGGCACGCTTCGCATATGCTGCAATTTCGCCCTGGCACCGATGTGTCGATGTTGAACGCAATCATGCATGTCATCGTCGAAGAAAAGCTGTTTGATCAGCAATATATCGAAGCCTACACCGAGAATTGGGAGATCGAGAAGGCGCATCTCAAGACCTTTACCACCGAAAAGATGGCCAAGATTTGCGGGATTGAGGCGGATGTGCTGCGCGATGTCGCGCGGACCTTTGCCGGAGCTAAAGGGGCGATGATCTTTTGGGGTATGGGGGTGTCGCAGCACATTCATGGGACGGATAATTCGCGTTGCCTGATCAGTCTTGCGCTGATGACGGGGCAAATTGGGCGGCCGGGTACAGGGCTTCATCCGTTGCGCGGGCAAAACAACGTGCAAGGGGCGTCGGATGCGGGTTTGATCCCGATGTTTTTGCCGGATTATCAACCGGTTTCGGATGATGGTGTGCGGTCGGCCTTTACCGAGGTTTGGAAAAGCGGCGATTTCAGCAATCAAAAAGGGCTGACGGTGACGGAAATCATGGATGCGGTCCATGATGGTGACATCCGCAGCCTGTATGTGTTGGGCGAAAACCCCGCGATGTCGGACCCGGACGTGGACCACGCCCGCGATGCTTTGGCGCAGTTGGACCATCTGGTCGTGCAGGATATTTTCCTGACGGAAACCGCAAATTTCGCAGATGTGATTTTGCCCGCATCGGCCTTTGCCGAGAAGACGGGAACCGTAACGAACACCAACCGTCAGGTACAAATGGGCCGACCTGCCGTGACGCCGCCCGGTGAGGCCAAAGAAGATTGGTGGATCGAGGTCGAGTTGGCAAAACGTTTGGGGCTGGACTGGACCTATACGCACCCCAGCGAGGTGTTTGCCGAAATGAAGCTGAACATGTCGTCGCTGAACAACATTACATGGGACCGGTTGCAGAGCGAGGGCGCGGTGACCTATCCGTCGTTGAGCCCGGTGGACCCGGGTCAGGATATTGTTTTTGGCGATGGTTTTCCGCGCCAGGACGGACGGGCGCGTTTCACACCGGCAAGCATCATTGCACCCGATGATGTGCCGGACGAGAACTATCCGATGATCCTGACGACGGGGCGCCAGTTGGAGCATTGGCACACCGGATCAATGACCCGCCGGTCGCATGTGCTGGACGGGTTGGAGCCCGAGGCGAACTGTTCCCTGCACCCATCGACCTTGCGCAAGCTTGGCGTGACGGCGGGTGAGTATGTACGATTGTCGACGAAACGCGGGGCGATTGAAATCATGGCGCGTGAAGATCGGGCGGTGTCGCCTGATATGGTGTTCCTGCCTTTTGCCTATGTCGAAGCGGCGGCAAATATCCTGACAAACCCGGCTGTGGATCCTTACGGGAAAATCCCTGAGTTCAAATACTCGGCTGTGAAGGTAGAGGCCGTTACCGATGTTGTCGCGGCCCAGTAGCGGGGCCATTTGAATGCGTGCCCTTTGGGCACATGCGATCTGTTTTTGGGAATGAGGGACGTTGTCCCTCAAACTCCCTAGGATATTTTAGAGCCAGAGAAGATGCAGATTGCCGCAAATTGTGGCGGTCAGGCGCGCAGGTATCCGCGTCTTTCTGCAAGGTTGCGGTGGCGGTCGGCGGCGCGGGATGCGTCGCGTAGGTTGCTAAAGCATTGCACCACCGCTTTGGGCCGTCCGCCGGCCAATCCCCATTCCCGCATGACGGATACTTCGCTGAACAGGTTCATCGCGATTTCAACGCGGTAGAATAATCGCCGTTCTGCGGCGCTGGTCCGGTAAAGAAGGCATTCGATCATCTTATGAATCTAGCTGTTATATCGCTGAAAATGCAATGGGAAATTGTAATGTTGTGGGCCTTTAGACCACGGGTTTACGCATGGTGATGCTGGTTGGGTGATCATATCCGGGATGTGCAGTACGGGCGTGTTCGCGGAACCCTAGCGCCTTGAAGGTCGCGTGATTGTTCGTCAGTTCGACGCGTGTCTCAAGCTTTAGCGTGGTAAGCCGCATTGCGCGGGCGCGGGTATTTGCGTGATCGATCAAATGGCGCGCGAGGCCAAGGCGTTGGTGGGTCGGTGCGACGCACACCTTGCCCAGATACAGGCTGCTGCGTTTGGGTGTCAGGATCATACAGGCAATGGGCGGGGTGCCGATGCACCAAATCTCGGCCTCGGATGCGGTCTTTTGCAAGGCGGTTTGGGTGACTTTTCCAAGAGAACTGGGCGGGTCGATCCGCCCTTCCATATAAGCAAAACAGTCGCGCATGAGGGTCAGAAGATCGGCCAAGGCCGGATCATCAGGGCCCATTTGATAGGGGGTCAGATCCATGTCACGTCACCTAAAAAGATGTACCCGGCGCCGTAAATTGTTTTGATCAGTTGCGGGTTTTTGGGATCTTCGCGCAGCTTGGTGCGTAGGCGGGAAATGCGGACATCCATGGCGCGATCAAAGCTTTCTGACGCCACGCCGCCGAGGCTGGATTGCATTTGCGCGCGGCTGATCAGGCGCTTGGGTGCGTCTAGAAACAGGCGTAACACTTCACCTTCGGCGTGAGAGAATGTGGTTTCGGTGCCGGCCTCGTCTTCCAGTGTGTAGCGTTCGAAATGGGCGGTCCAGCCGTTGAACGTCGCGACATTGCCTGTCTTTGTTGCGGGTTTGACGCTGCGCATGCGGGCACGGATGCGCGCGACAACCTCGGCCGGATCGAAGGGTTTGATGATATAGTCGTCGGCCCCGAGTTCGAGCCCCGTCACGCGGTCCTGCACCTGCGCGCGGCCCGAGATAATGATGACAATTGCGCCGCGTTCTAACGCCAAGCGGTGCACCAGCGTTAGCCCATCGGTATCGGGTAAGGACAAATCGACAAGGCAGACATCGGGCGTATGGGTCGCCAATGCGGCCTCGAACGCGCGGGCGCGGCCAAAGCTGAGGGTGTCGAAACCTGCCTCTTCCAGCACGTCGGCCAGGAGGCTGCGGATTTCTGGTTCATCGTCCAGAATGGTGACAAGGGGGCGGGTCATTGGGCGGCCATTCCTTCGGGCGTGATCAGCGCGGTCAAATCTTTAACATCAAACGGTTTGCGCAAGACGGGGGCAAGGGTTTGCGCCTTTAGAAACAACGGGTCATCTGCGGGAAGCGATGTCATCAATACCATGGGTGGTGCATCAGGGCCGAGCCGTTGGGCGAGGTCAAGGCCGGTTGCCTCGCCCACCAATTGGATGTCGGACAGCACCAGCGATATATCGGACAGATCAGCGAGCAGGGCAGTTGCCTCGTCCGCGCTGGAGGCCTCGATCACGGAGTGGCCCATGCCCATCAGCATGTCACGGACCAAGGCGCGCAGATCGTCGGCGTCTTCGACAAGTAGCACCAAACCTGTCGTCGCAGGCACCGCAATGCGGTAGGGGAGCCGCATGGTAACCTGCGCCCCCGTGGGGGTGTTCGAGAGCCGCAAATCTCCGCCGGCTGATTTGGTCATGTCATAGACCATAGGCAGCCCAAGGCCCGACCCTTCGGCCCCTTTGGTGGTGAAAAAGGGCGCAAAGCCATGTTCCAGTGCAGAGGGTGAAAACCCCGGGCCGTCGTCCTGTAGGATGAATTCGATCCACGTGTCATGCACCAGCCGGACCTCAAGCGTAATCACACCGGCCATGCCACAGGCGTCGCGGGCGTTCAGGATCAGGTTCAGCAATCCGTCTTGGAGCAACCCGCTGTCCAGCAACACAGGGTGATCGGGCATGCGATTATTGATGCGCAATTCGACGGCTTTGGGCAGGGTGGGTTTGGCCAACAGGCTAAGGTCGGATAGCATGCAATCGATCATTGTGGCGGTAGGGCGCAGCGGGCGGGCACCGGTCATATCTGCAATCGTGCTAAGCAATGTGCCGCCACGCCGGGCGGCTGCCAAGGTGCCTTCGATCAGGGGGCCGGCGGCGGCGGGCAAGGCATCGATACGGCCCAGCCGGGATTGCAGCCCCAGAATAATGGTCAGCAGGTTCGAGAAATCATGCGCGAGGCCGGAAATAACCTGCGCTGCGGATTCGCGCCGCCGTGTCTGTTGCAGGGCGGTCCGGTTTTGCGTTTCTTCGGTTACATCCATCGACAGAATATAGACGCCGCCGTTGTGATCGGGGGTAAAGGCCCCGCGGATACGGCGGGCGCTTGCCTCGTCCGTGAACTCGACAATTGATTGCTTGCCCGCATAGGCCTGGGTCAAAGACGGGGTGATGCTATCGTGGGCTTGGGGGCCCAGAATCTCGCGAATTGTGTGTCCGACTAGTTCGGTGGGCCGCCCCGGCATCACCGCAGACAAGCGGCGGTTTGAATAGGTATAGCGGCCTTGGGCATCCACATGCGCGATATGCGCGGGCATCATTTCGGTGGTCAGGCGGGTGCGCGCCTCTGACAGGGTCAACTGGCGCTTGGCCTCTTCCAACGCGCTGTTCATCGCGGCCAGTTCGCGGTTGGTAGCGGCCAGTTCTTCGGCATGGGCGATGACCTGACCAGACAGCGCGTCCGAGCGGGCGCGCAGCAACGCTTCTTGCTGCTTGGTGCGTGAAATATCGGTATAGACGGTGACCCAACCGCCTTGGGGCAGGGGTGATCCTTCGACGGAAATGGTGCGGCCATTGGCGCGGGTGCGTTCCATATAATGCGGCTCAAACGCGCGGGCCTGAACAACGCGTTCCGCCACAAACGCGTCGACGTCGGGCACATCACCATATTCACCGGCCTTTGCCAGATGGGTGATTGTTTCTTGAAACGTCGCGCCGGGTGTCACAAAGGCGGACGGCAGATTGAACATTTGCTGGAACGGCGCATTGCACAGGACCAGCCGTAAATCCGCGTCGTAAATGGTTAACGCTTGGGCGATCAGGTTCAGCCCGGCAGCGGTCATCGCGCTTGTTTGCGTGTCGTTGAACTGCATCTGATCCCCCTTTCGTCGGTCAATGGCTATCACCATCCTTGGGGCTGCGCAAAGCCCGCGCAGGTAAAATCAGCCTTGTAACAATTCGTAAGGTTTGGGAAATCATTAAGAATAAGTTGACGCACAAACTATCATCAACATCATGGTGCGACATCAGAATCGCACCAGCGATCGACCTGCCGATAAAGAGCAGGACTTGGGAGGAAGATATTTGGCTTACAAGCTTGTAAGCGCCGACGGACCACAGTCCGTGCCGGCGCTGCTGCATCGCAATGCAGAGCAATTCGCGAACGCGCCTGCGTATCGCGAAAAGGAATTTGGTATTTGGCAAAGCTGGACCTGGTCTCAAACGCGTGACGAGGTCGAAGCGCTTGCCCTTGGCTTGCTTGAGCTGGGTGCCAAGGAAGGTGATTTCATCGCCATCATCGGCCGCAACCGCCCCTATCTTTATTGGGCGATGATGGCCGCCGAGATGGTCGGGGCTGTGCCGGTGCCGCTGTACCAAGACGCCAACGCCGAAGAAATGGCCTATGTGCTGGACCATTGCGGTGCACGATTTGTCATCGCTGGCGATCAAGAACAGGTCGACAAGGTGCTTGAGGTTCAAGACCAACTGACCCAATTCGAACGCATCATCTATCTTGATCCGCGCGGCCTGCGCAAATACGACCACAGCGCATTGAGCCAATACAGCGCCGTGCAAGATATGGGTCGCAAAGCAAAAGACAAGCACGTCAAAGAGCTTGAGGCGCGTCAGGCCAAGCTGAATTACGACAGCACCGGCGTCATGCTGTATACATCCGGCACAACAGGCAAGCCCAAGGGCGTTGTGCTCAGCAACCGCAATATCATCGAGACGGCCAAGTCGTCCTCTGAATTTGATGATCTGCGCCAGACCGATGACATCCTAGCCTATCTGCCGATGGCATGGGTTGGTGATTTCATCTTTTCCGTGGGACAGGCGATGTGGACAGGGTTTTGCACAAACTGCCCTGAATCTGCCGATACCATGCATGTCGATCTGCGCGAAATCGGGCCGACATATTACTTTGCCCCACCACGGGTATTTGAAACGCAACTGACCAGCGTGATGATCCGCATGGAAGACGCGAGCCGTTTCAAGAAGTGGTTGTTCGACCGCTTTATGAAGGTCGCACGCAAGGTTGGTCCGGCCATCTTGGATGGCAAACCCGTGGGGCTGATGGACCGTCTGAAATACGGTCTGGGCGAGCTGATGATTTACGGCCCGCTGAAAAACACGCTTGGTTTAAGCCGCGTGCGCGTGGGCTATACGGCGGGTGAGGCGATTGGCCCCGAGATTTTCGATTTCTATCGCTCGCTGGGGATCAACCTGAAACAGCTATACGGCCAGACCGAAGCGACCGTGTTCATCACAGCGCAGCCCGATGGCGAAGTGCGTAGTGATACGGTGGGCGTGACATGCCCGGGTGTAGAGTTGAAGATCGCCGACAATGGTGAGGTATTTTACCGCTCCCCCGGCGTGTTCGTCGAGTATTACAAGAACCCCGAAAGCACCAAAGATACCAAGGATGCCGAAGGCTGGGTTGCGACTGGCGACGCGGGCTTTATCGAGGAAAGCACAGGCCATCTGCGCATCATCGACAGGGCCAAGGACGTGGGCAAGATGGCCGACGGCAGCCTGTTCGCGCCGAAATACGTGGAAAACAAGCTGAAGTTCTTCCCGAATATTCTGGAGGCTGTGGTCTTTGGAAATGGTCGGACGGAATGCACCGCTTTCATCAACATCGACCTGACGGCGGTGGGCAACTGGGCCGAACGCAATAACATCGGCTATGCATCCTATCAGGAACTGGCCCGGCACCCGCTGGTGATGGATCAGATCCAAGGCCACGTGGAAGAAGTTAACGCCTCGATCGCTGAGGACGAGATGCTGTCCGGGTGTCAGGTGCACCGCTTTGTCGTGCTGCATAAAGAGCTGGACGCGGATGATGGAGAGCTGACCCGCACCCGCAAGGTGCGCCGCAAGGTGATTGGCGAGAAATACGACGACATTATCACGGCACTTTACGATGGATCGACGTCGGTCAGCACGGTTACGGAAGTGACCTATGAGGACGGGCGCAAAGGGTCGATTGCGGCTACGTTGGAGGTGCGTGATGCCAAGGTATTTGCAGACAATCGCAAGAAGGCTGCGGCATGAACATCATGAGCGGCGTGTTTGGACGCAATGGCTGCGCAGTGGATTTTAAGACCATTTGGAAAGAGGGTGTAGCATGAAGGATCAGGCTGACGGCTACGTCACAGCGGATGGTCGCCAGATCGGCCCGGTGGTGATGGAGATGAAAAACATCACCCTGCGGTTCGGCGGCGTCGAGGCGATCAA
This sequence comes from Sulfitobacter marinus, assembly GCF_900116285.1. Classification (GTDB taxonomy): domain Bacteria; phylum Pseudomonadota; class Alphaproteobacteria; order Rhodobacterales; family Rhodobacteraceae; genus Sulfitobacter; species Sulfitobacter marinus. The sequence continues at coordinate 512,507 of NZ_FPAJ01000003.1, forward strand.
GGATATTTCATTGGATATTCGCGAAGGCGAAATCCGCGCGATCATCGGGCCGAACGGCGCGGGGAAATCCTCGATGTTGAACGTGATCAGCGGGTTCTATGTCCCGCAGGATGGCGAAGTTTGGTACAAGGGGTCGCGCCGTGCGGCGATGAAACCGTTTCAGGTCGCCCAGCAGGGCATTGCGCGGACATTCCAAAACATCGCCCTGTTCGAGGGGATGAGCGTCCTGGACAACGTCATGACTGGCCGCTTGACCCACATGGAAACGGGGTTGTTCTGGCAGTCTCTTTGGAAGGGCAAGGCCGAGCGTGAAGAGACTGCAAACCGCGAAGTTGCTGAGAAAATCATTGATTTTCTTGAGATTCAGGCGATCCGCAAGACGCCTGTTTCGCGGCTTTCCTATGGTTTGAAAAAACGGGTCGAGCTGGCCCGCGCGCTGGCGGCCGAGCCGTCGATTTTGCTGCTGGATGAGCCGATGGCGGGCATGAATGTCGAAGAAAAAGAGGACATGAGCCGCTTTATTCTGGATGTGAATGACGAATTTGGCACCACGATTGTACTGATCGAACACGACATGGGCGTGGTCATGGACCTGAGCGACCGCGTGGTCGTGATGGATTACGGCAAAAAGATCGGTGACGGCACACCGCATGAGGTGCGCAACAACCAAGACGTTATCGACGCCTATCTGGGGGTCGCACATGACGACTGATTTTGATCTAAATTTTGCGAATTGGAGGGTCTGATATGCCTGAGCAACTGGCATTTGCCCTAGAAGTAACTGCGAACGGTCTGATGGCGGGGGTGCTGTATGCGCTGGTCGCTTTGGGCTTTGTTCTGATTTATAAAGCATCGGGCATTTTCAATTATGCCCAAGGGGTTATGGCGCTTTTTGCTGCGCTGACCTTGGCGGGTATCATTGATGGACAAGTCCCGTTTAGCCACTTGATCAACGCTGTTTTAGGCACCGATGTGCATCACTTTGGCTGGCACGTTCCGGCGTTTCTGGCGATCTTGTTGACCATGGTGGTGATGATTGCGCTGGCCTATGCGGTGCAGCGGTTGGTGTTCCGCCATCTGGTCGGCCAAGAGCCTATCATCCTGTTCATGGCGACCATCGGTTTGGCCTATTTCCTTGAAGGTGTCGGCGATCTGATGTGGGGGTCTGACATCAAATCGATGGATGTGGGATTGCCGCAAGGCATTAATGCCTGGATCGATGAAACCACGTTCGAGGCGTTTGGCTATGGGTTCTTTATCGACAACCTGGACATTGTAGCGAGCATCATCGCGGCGTTGCTGGTCATCGGGTTGGTGATGTTTGCGCAATACACCAAGCAGGGCCGCGCGATGCGGGCTGTGGCGGATGACCATCAGGCGGCGTTGTCGGTCGGTGTTTCGCTGAACTTTATCTGGATTCTCGTGTGGTCGCTGGCGGGTTTTGTAGCGCTTGTCGCCGGTATCATGTGGGGCACCAAGTCAGGCGTGCAGTTTTCGCTGTCGCTGATCGCGCTCAAGGCGCTGCCTGTGTTGATGCTGGGTGGATTCACCTCGATTCCCGGAGCGATTGTTGGCGGTTTGATCATCGGTGTTGGTGAGAAACTGTTCGAATTCCTGATCGGTGCGCCGTTCCTTGGCGGGGCGACGGAGAACTGGTTTGCCTATATGTTGGCGCTGATTTTCCTCGTGTTTCGCCCGCAAGGTTTGTTTGGGGAGAAGATCATTGAACGCGTATAGCCTATTTCGCCGTCGGATCGGAGTTGTGCCAATGTGTATGGTTCGGACCCCGGGATTTAAAACTATTTGGAATGAGGGGCGCGTCTGATGCTTTATCGTGAATCAGGGGATTTCAGTTCTTCCTATGCAGAAGACAGCCAGACGTTTCCGATCAAGTTTGACCGGTATCGCTATTACTTTGTGATGTTCATCGCGATTGCAGTGATCCCGTTTCTGATCAATGACTACTGGGTTAATTCGCTTTTCCTGCCGTTTTTGATCTATGCTATTGCGGCGATCGGGTTGAACATTCTGGTGGGGTATTGCGGTCAGGTGAGCCTGGGCACCGGTGGCTTTATGGCGGTCGGGGCATATGCCTGCTACAAGCTGATGACCAGCTTTCCTGATGTCAGCATGTTGGTGCATGTGTTGCTGTCTGGCCTTGTCACCGCGGCGGTTGGCGTGCTGTTCGGTTTGCCATCCTTGCGGATCAAGGGGTTCTATCTGGCGGTGGCGACACTGGCGGCGCAGTTCTTTCTTGTGTGGCTGTTCAACCGCGTGCCGTGGTTTTACAACTATTCCGCGTCGGGTCAGATCAGCGCACCTGAACGTACTTTCTTTGGCATCAACATCACCGGTGCGAATACCCAAGCTTGGGCGACCTATCTATTCTGCCTGATGTTCGTGATCTTCAGCGCCTATGTGGCGCGGAACCTGACCCGCGGGTCGGTGGGCCGCAAATGGATGGCGATCCGCGATATGGACATCGCGGCCGAGATCATCGGGGTGAACCCGCTGCGCGCCAAGCTGACGGCCTTTGCGATATCGTCGTTCTTTATCGGTATTTCAGGCGCGTTGTTCTTTGCAATCTATCTGGGCGCGGTCGAGGTTGGCGAAGTGTTCGGCATCCAGAAATCATTCCTTGTGCTGTTCATGATCATCATCGGCGGTTTGGGATCAATCTTTGGCAGCTTTGCCGGGGCCGCGTTTCTGGTGCTGTTGCCTGTGGTGCTGAAAATCGTTGGCGTGGATTGGCTGGGCTGGCCCACGGATATCGTGGCGCATTTGCAGCTTGTGATCGTTGGGGGCCTGATTATCGTGTTCCTGATCGCAGAACCGCACGGCCTTGCCCAACTGTGGCGCGTGGCCAAGGAAAAACTGAGATTGTGGCCCTTCCCGCATTAGGGGGCGGCACATGGCGAGGGAGGAGAAACCTTGCCGACGCAGACGACCGGGCTAACCCGGCATGATCGGACATATCCAGGGAGGAAACACCGATGAACATGAAACTGAAACTGACCACACTGGCGCTAGGCGTTACGCTTGCCGCTGGCCCCGCGATGGCAGAGCTTGTCTTTCCATCGCTGAGCTATCGCACCGGTCCTTATGCTGCCAACGGCATCCCCTTCGCGGATGGCTATGCGGATTATTTCACGCTGCTGAATGAACGTGATGGCGGTATCGGTGGCGAGCCGATCCGTATGATCGAATGCGAAACCGGTTATAACACTGAAAAAGGTGTGGAATGCTATGAAAGCACCAAGGGCGAAGGCGCGTTGGTCTATCAACCGCTGTCCACAGGCATCACGTATCAGCTGATCCCCAAAGCGACGGCTGACGGCATTCCTGTACACTCGATGGGCTATGGCCGGACCTCTGCCAAAGATGGCTCCGTGTTCAAGAACATCTTTAACTATCCTGCGAACTACTGGGATGGTGCATCGGTTGCGGTCAAGCACCTGCTGGACGTGAACAGTGGCAGCCTTGAAGGCAAAAAAATCGCGCTGGTGTACCACAACTCTGCCTACGGCAAAGAACCAATCCGCACGCTTGAAGAACTGAGCAAAAAGCACGGTTTTGAACTGTCCTTGCTGCCTGTTGACCACCCCGGCCAAGAGCAGAAATCGCAGTGGCTGCAAATCCGCCGCGAAAAGCCTGACAATGTCATCATGTACGGCTGGGGCGTTATGAACCAGGTTGCCATTCAGGAAGCGGCAAACATCCGTTACCCGATGGATCAATTCATGGGCATCTGGTGGTCCGGTTCGGAAAACGACGTGCGTCCTGCTGGCGAAAAGGCCAACGGCTACAAAGCGTTGACGTTCCACAATGTCGGCGATGATTTCCCGGTATTTGATGACATCCAGAAATACGTCGTTGGAACGGGCAAAGCCGCGGGTGCGGGCGACCAAATCGGTACAGCCTTGTACAACCGTGGTCTTTATGCCGCGATGTTGGCTGCCGAAGCTGCGAAAACAGCTCAAGGCATCCACAACACCAAGGCAATTACACCTGCACAGATGCGTGACGGCATGGAGGCGCTTGAGATCACAGAAGCCAAAATGACAGATCTTGGTCTGCCAGGCTTTGGTCCTGAGTTCTCGGTCTCTTGTGAAAACCACGGCGGCAACGGCCTGGTTGCCGTATCCCAGTGGGATGCCGCTGCTGACAGCTGGAGCTTGATCACAGGTTACGAGCAGTCCGACCAAGACGTTCTGACACCGCTGATCGCAGAAGACGCGTCTGCATTCGCAGCTGAATCCGGTATCACACCGGGCTGCTAAGCGAACCGTTTGAATTGGGGTGCGGCGGCACGGTCGCCGCACCCCGACAACCGCCATCTATGAAAGAGACACCCATGCTGGACGCCACCCCAACGCCCGACGCGCAGGTCGAGACCCTTCTTGAGGTCAACAATATCGAAGTGATCTATAACTCGGTCATTCTGGTGCTCAAGGGCGTGAGCCTGAAGGTCCCCAAGGGCGGCATCACGGCCTTGCTGGGCGGCAATGGCGCGGGCAAGACGACGACGCTCAAGGCTGTGTCGAACCTGCTGCATTCGGAACGCGGCGAGGTGACCAAAGGGTCGATCAAGTACCGCAACGAGCCGGTGCACAGCTCGGACCCAGCCGAGATGGTCAAGCGCGGCGTCGTGCAGGTCATGGAAGGCCGGCATTGTTTTGAACACCTCACCATCGAAGAAAATCTGCTGACCGGGGCCTATACCCGCAGCGACGGCAAGGCGGCAATCGCCCGTGATCTTGAGATGGTGTATGATTATTTCCCACGCTTGCGCGAGCGGCGTAAATCGCAGGCGGGCTATACCTCGGGCGGCGAACAGCAGATGTGTGCGATTGGCCGCGCGTTGATGTCACGCCCCGAAACGATCCTGCTGGACGAGCCGTCGATGGGCCTTGCCCCGCAGTTGGTTGAGCAGATTTTCGAGATCGTGAAATCGGTGAACGAGAACGAAGGCGTGACCTTCTTGCTGGCCGAACAGAATACCAACGTGGCCCTGCGGTTTGCGCATTACGGATATATCCTTGAATCCGGCCGCGTGGTGATGGACGGCCCCGCCGCCGATCTGCGTGAAAACCAGGACGTTAAGGAATTCTATCTGGGCATGTCCGACGAAGGCCGCAAATCGTTCCGCGACGTGCGCAGCTACCGCCGCCGCAAGCGCTGGCTCAGCTGATCCGACCTTTGCCGCCAACCTGAACTTCATATGAATTGCGAGTAAGCAACATGGCACAGACGTCCCACTTTGATCAGCTCGAAACCCGCAGCCCCGAGGTGCGCGCCGCCGATCTGGCGCAGGCTTTGCCCGCCCAAATCGCCCGCGCCAAAGCGCTGAGCGGGTATGCCAGATCATTAGACGGCGTCGACCCTGCGACCATCACAAGCGCCGATGCGCTGGCCGCATTGCCCGTGCTCCGCAAGTCCGAGATTGGCAAGGCACAGGCGGCTTCGGCCCCTTTTGGCGGCTTCACCACCAAACCTGCCCATGGCTTTACCCATGTGTTCCAATCGCCGGGCCCGATTTACGAACCGTCGTCCAATGCACCTGACTGGTGGCGCATGGGTCGGTTTTTGCATGCGGTTGGCATCGGTGCAGGCGATATCGTGCACAACTGTTTTGGCTATCATCTGACCCCCGCCGGCATGATCTTTGAATCCGGCGCGCAGGCCGTAGGGGCCGCCGTGCTGCCCGCTGGCACCGGCCAGACCGAACTGCAGGTGATCGCCGCGTGCGATGTGGGCACCACCGCCTATGCAGGCACACCAGACTACCTCAAGATCATCCTCGAAAAAGCCGATGAAATGGGCGTGACCCTTGGGATCACCAAGGCTGCTGTTGGCGGCGGTGCGCTGTTCCCGTCCTTGCGCGACTATTACACGGGCCGCGGCATCACCTGCTTGCAAAGCTACGCTACCGCCGATCTGGGCAATATCGCCTATGAAAGCCCCGCGATGGAGGGGATGATCGTCGACGAGAACGTCATCGTTGAAATCGTCACCCCCGGCACCGGAAATCCCGTGCCCGCTGGCGAAGTCGGCGAAGTGATCGTGACCACGCTCAACCCCGACTACCCGTTGATCCGTTTCGCCACGGGTGACCTAAGCGCCATCCTGCCCGGCACATCGCCCTGCGGCCGCACCAATATGCGTATCAAAGGCTGGATGGGCCGCGCCGATCAAACGACCAAGATCAAAGGCATGTTCGTGCGCCCCGAACAGGTCGCCGCCCTCGTCGCCCACCACCCCGAGATCACCAAAGCCCGCGTCGTGGCCAGCCGCGCCGGTGAACAAGACGTGATGACCGTCCACATCGAATCCGACGGCGGTGATGCCGATGCCTATGCACAAACCGTGGTCAATGTGCTCAAGCTCAAAGGTAAGATCGTCATCGTGGCCCCCAACACCCTGCCCAAAGACGGCCTCGTGATCGAAGACCAACGCAGCTACGACTGAGAGACCGCCCCGCTTCTCTGGCTCTTAATTATCCTCGCCGAAGGCGGCACCACGCCGCACCATGCATGACGATAATTTTGCCCACCCCGCTGGTATTCTCGACTAGAATAGTCGAAACCGAATTTATGACCATGCACCAGAAACCTCCTGTTGAATATGCCGTCAAAGCCCCGCGCGACGGGTTGCGGGGGCTTGCGACGGTTGCGGTGTTGATTGCAGCCGCCTGCGCCTTGCCGATGCTTGCTGTGGTGGTGGCCGCCTTTGTGGGTGGCACGGACACGATACGCCATTTGATCGACACGGTTCTGCTGGGCTATGCGGGGACTACGCTGCTTCTGGTGGTCTTTGTTGCTTTGGGTACGTTTTTGGTGGGGGTCGGGGCCGCTTGGCTCGTCACCATGACCCGCTTTGCCGGGGTCAAAATCCTTGAAATCGCGCTGGTGCTGCCTTTGGCCTTTCCGGCCTACGTGTTGGCCTATGCCTATACCCATGTCTTGGACCACCCGGGCATTGTGCAAACGACACTACGCGATGTGACAGGCTGGGGTCCGCGCGACTATTGGTTCCCCGAGATCAGATCGCTGGGCGGTGCCGCCCTGATGCTGATCTTGGTGCTTTATCCTTACGTATATCTTCTGGCCCGCGCTGCGTTTTTGCAGCAGTCGGCCACGACATTTCTGGCGGCACGTGCCTTGGGCAGCAGTGCATGGGCCGCGTTCTACAAGGTCAGCCTGCCACTGGCGCGTCCGGCCATTGCAGGCGGTGTGCTGCTGACCGTGATGGAGACGATCGCAGATTTTGGCACGGTCGCCTATTTTGGCGTCCAGACCTTTGCGACGGGCATTTATACCAGCTGGTTTTCCCTGTTTGATAGGGCGGGTGCTGCGCAGCTGGCGCTTTGCTTGCTTAGCTTTGCACTGCTGCTGGCGATGCTTGAACGCATTCAGCGCGGCAAAGCGAAGTATCACGATCCCTCGCGCCGCGCCGTGGCGATGCCGCCGGTGCAATTGACCGGATGGCGTGCGGCGGTGGCATTCATTGCCTGTGGTGTGCCTGTGCTGCTCGGCGCTGTGCTGCCGGTCGTCATTTTGGTCTTCATGGGGCTAGGGTCCGAGCAGGATTTGCTCAGCCCGCGCTATCTGGGCTTTATCCGTAACTCGGCCACGTTGGCGGGCGTTGCAGCGGTCGTTACCGTGGCGGCGGCGGTTTGCGTGGGGTTCTTCCAGCGGCTGCGCCCGGGAGGTCTCTCCAACGCGGCGGCCTATGTGGCGCGCCTCGGCTATGCGGTGCCGGGCGGGGTGATCGCTGTGGGGCTGCTGGTACCGTTTGCCGCGTTTGACAACACGCTGGATGCCTGGATGCGCAGCACATTTGGCATCTCGACGGGGCTGTTGGTGACCGGGTCGATCTGGCTGCTGGTCGCGGCCTATATGGTGCGCTTTTTGGCGGCAGCTTTGGGCGCGTATGAGGGCGGGCAGGCGATGGTGCATGCGAATATGGATTCGGCGGCAAGGTCGTTGGGCGAGACGCCGATTGGTACCTTGCGCCGGGTGCATCTGCCGATCCTGACGCCAAGTCTGTTGACCGCGTTGTTGATCGTCTTTGTCGATGTGATGAAGGAGCTGCCCGCGACATTGATCATGCGGCCGTTCAACTATGACACGCTTGCGGTGCAGGCCTATCGGCTGGCCAGTGATGAACGCCTAGAGGGCGCAGCGGTGCCGTCGTTGGTGATCGTGGCGATGGGGTTGTTGCCGGTGGTCTTGATCTGCCGGCAGGTGGGACGGCAGCGCTGATACACCCGAATAGGTTTCACAGCACTGAGGTCAGACAGTAAAAAACCGCGCCAAAGTAGCTTTGGCGCGGTTCTGTGTTTGATGTGCGTGGGGCTTGGATTTATTCCCAGCCAACCGCGTTAAAGATTTTCTGAGCAGTTGGGATGTTCTCTGCCACTTCTGCCAGGTTCACATCATCTGCTTTGAATTCACCCAGTTTGGCGACCGATGGTGCCAGTTCCACACCTTCAACCGCTGGGAATTCGTCATTCCCGGCCGAGAAATAGGACTGCGCGCTGTCGGAGGACAGGTACTCAAGGAACTTCACCGCGTTGTCACGGTTTGGCGCGTTGGCGGCAACACCAGCACCGGACAGGTTCATATGTGCGCCTGTGCCGTCTTGGTCAGGAAAGACCCAACCGATTTTGGCGATGTCTGCGCTGACGCCGGAAACGTCTCTGCGGATGGCTCGTGCAAAGTAATAGGAGTTGGAGACAGCGATCTCACATTCGCCCGACACAATGCCGCGCAGCTGGTCGGTATCACCGCCCTGAGGTGCGCGTGCCATGTTGTCGACAACGCCCTGCGCCCATTCGGTTGCTTTCTCTTCGCCGTGGTGGGTGACAAGCGCAGCCAGCAGCGTTTGGTTGTAAGAGTTTGTGGACGACCGGATGCAGACTTTGCCCTTGTACGCAGGATCGGCCAGGTCGAGATAGTTCATCGGCGGGTTATCAACAGAGTCTTTAGCGTAGAAGATGATCCGCGAGCGTTGCGAAAAACCGAACCAGTTGTTGTCGGTGTCTTGCAGGTTGGCAGGAATGCGATCCTCAAGAATGTCGCTATCGACGGATTGCAGCAGACCCATGTTCTTGGCGCGGGCCAGACGGCTTGTATCAACCGTAATCATAACGTCGGCGGGGGAGTTCGCGCCTTCGGCTTCCATACGGGCCAGCAATTCGTCGGCTTTGCCTTCGATGCGGTTAATGGTGATGCCGGTCTGATCGGTAAAGTCGGAATACAGCTTTTCATCCGTGTCGTAATGGCGCGAGGAATACAGGTTTAGCTGTCCCTCGGCAAAAGCGGGCATGGCGACTGAGGCCAAAAGCACGGCAGCTAGAGCGGATTTTGTCAGGGTCATTGGTATATCCATCTGTTTTAGTAAACTTACAACTTTAGTAAGAAACAGATTTGGCCCCGGCAATCAAGGAGTTCTTGACTAAAAGACTAGGAGAGCGTTTTGCCGCCAATCAAGCGGCAAAACGCATGATGCTTAGGTGTCGGACCCGATCTTGTCTTGGGTTTTGGTGTCGAAATCGCTGGCATCATGACGTTCGTGCAGCTGCATCTCGGGGTCGCCAAAGGGACGGTTGACCATTCTGCCGCGCGTAACTGCGGGGCGCGCGTCGATCTTTTCGGCCCATTTCACCACGTTCTTATAAGACGCCACATCAAGGAACTCGGCTGCCTCGTACAAACGGCCCAAAACAAGCTGACCATACCATGCCCAGATCGCCATATCGGCGATGGAATATTCGCCCGCCATATAGTCGTTATCAGCAAGGTGGCGGTCTAGAACGTCCAACTGGCGCTTGGTCTCCATCGCAAAGCGGTCGATGCAATATTTGATTTTGACCGGCGCATAAGCATAGAAATGACCAAAACCGCCGCCCAGATAGGGCGCGCTGCCCATTTGCCAGAACAGCCAGGACATGCATTCGGTGCGCTGGCTTGGGTCTTTGGGCAGGAAGGCGTCAAACTTTTCTGCCAGATGCAGCATCATGGAGGCGGATTCGAAAATGCGCTGCGGTTTGTCACCGGAATGGTCCATCATCGCGGGGATTTTGGAGTTCGGGTTCACGTCAACAAAACCCGACCCGAACTGGTCGCCCTCGCCGATGTTGATCAACCATGCATCATATTCCGCGCCCTTGTGACCTGCGGCCAGCAGCTCTTCCAGCAGGACAGTGACCTTGACGCCGTTGGGTGTGGCCAGCGAATATAGCTGGATCGGATGCTTGCCCACGGGCAGCTCTTTCTCTGAGGTTGGGCCAGCAACGGGGCGGTTGATATTGGCGAATTTACCGCCGTTGCCTTGTTCCCATTCCCAGACGGCGGGGGGGGTATAGTCGGGCAGATCAGTCATGGAGATCCCTCTTGGTTTTGTCATTATGTCTGATGAGAACCTAGGGTGTGTGGGGGGGAGCGCAAGGGGGGGCGTCCGCTTGACCTTGGTGGCGAAACCCTTTGTGAAATGCGCGCTGGCCTACTTCAGCGCGTTGAACCGTTCGGTCAAATCAGACATCGCACTAAAATATGGCCCCGGACCATAGCTTGCGCGGGCAACGCCGACATTGGCAATTGCTTTGAGCGAAGCCAAATCGCCCCTCATCATGACATTCACAGGAAGACTTACCTGGTCAACCACCTGTTCGATCAGTGCAAGATCGGTCAGCCCCGGCACGAAATAGCCATCTGCACCTGCCTCTGCATAAGCTGCAGCGCGATCAATGGCTTCGGCAATTTGCTCGGGGTGCCTGGCTTGATCTGTACCAAGGAACAGATCGGTCCGCGCGTTGATGAACAACGGCACGCCTTCGCTTGCAGCGGCCTGACGCATTGCTTTAATCCGGGCGACCTGCGTCAAAATTGAATACAGCCCATCAGCTTGCACGACCCGATCCTCAAAGTTGACGCCAATGGCACCCGCTTTGATGACTTTTCTCGTGTTCTCGGCAACTTGCTTTGGATCAGACGAATAGCCTCCCTCAAAATCTACCGTCAGGGGAAGGTCGGTTGCTTGGGCGATACGCTCTACGATCTGCATCATAAATGCCAATGGAATAGCCTCACCGTCGTCATAACCCTGCGCTGCCGCCACGGACCAGCTTCCGGTTGCGACTGCTGCCGCACCCGCTTTGGACAGGGCATTGGCCCCACCAGCATCCCAGATATTGTATAAAACGACGGGGGCACCTTTCACATGCAACGACTTGAAGTGACGGGCTTTTTCGGACTGGTTCATGACAGCGTGCTTTCATAGGTTTGTTGTTTGTAATGCCGCTCGATTTCGAGAAGCTTTTGCTTGCGCCACAACCCGCCGCCATAGCCAGTTAAGGAACCATCTGCCCCGATAACGCGGTGGCAAGGCACGACAAGCGCGATCTGGTTTGCGCCGTTTGCACGGGCAACGGCGCGTGTTGCCGTTGGTCGACCGATGCGGGCGGCGATCTGTGAATAGCTGAACGTGACGCCCGGCGGGATTTGCCGTAACTCATCCCAGACACGCCGCGCGAAAGGTGCGCCATGATAGGCAAGTGGTGTGGTAAACTTAGACGATGTTCCGTCAAAAAACGCGGCTAGCTCAGCTTTGATCAACGTGCCAATTGCGGTCTTTCCGATGCCGATACGTCCTTTTGTCAGTTTATCAAGTTTGCTGAGCTCGGCTTTCAATGCTTTGCGATCGACAAACTCCAGCAAATGCAATTGCGATTCATCGCTGACCGAAATCATGTCCCCCAAAGGTGTCGCGATCCAATCGGCGTAAAGCATAGCAGAGCCATCGAGAGTACCGGGCGCGCGCCCCAAAAGCTGGGCAAATGCCGCGCGAAAAGCACTGGCAGATTCAAAGCGTGCATCAATCTGCGCATCTATCACCTTGCCCCCGTCCGAGATCGTTTCAAACCCGCCGCGCAGCCGTCGTTGCCGCGCCATTTCAAGAAAGGTCATCCCAAACTGTCGTTTAAAACTGCGCCGGATGGTGGACAGGTCAAAGCCCAAGCGCAGGATGTCGGCCTCTGACCACCGATACTCTGGCCGGGCCTCAAGGGCTGTAAGTAACGCGCCTATTGCCGGATCAGCAGATGCCATCGGCTCAAGAGGATGACACCGCTTGCAAGCACGAAACCCCGCTTCGATGCAGGCACCAACAGATGCATAGAAGGTGCAGTTCTCTGATTTCGGCTTTCGCGCCGGACAGGTAAGGCGGCAAAATACGCCGGTTGTTGCCACACCAACATAGGCCTGACCGTCATAGTCGGCATCGCGTGCTACAAGCGCTTGGTAAAGTGTAGCGTGATCTGGGAGGTCAAATAACATGTGACCACTATAGCCACCGCCAGATCCTATTGCCGCCTGAAATCGGGCGTGTATTCTATATTCTTTGCGAAATCGTTTTTCGCCGCTGGGAGGGGCGCGCAGTTGGCCACGACTGAGGCCTTATCCCATCACGGCTAGCATTCACCGAGCCCCCAAACAAAAAAGCCGCCCCCGAAGGAGCGGCCTTTTGTAATTTTCTGCGAGCAGTTCTTAACCCTGACGGGCTTTGAACCGGCGCTGCGTTTTGTTGATTACGTAAACGCGGCCTTTGCGACGCACAACGCGGCAGTCACGGTGCCGGTTCTTGAGCGAGCGGAGCGAATTGCGAACCTTCATGGTCGTTCTCCTGTGTCGTGGCGCGGGCCAGCGCCGGGTTGCGGGCAGCCTCGCGATTGCGAGGCCAATGAATCAGGTGGTGGGCGATACTGGGATCGAACCAGTGACCCCTTCGATGTCAACGAAGTGCTCTACCGCTGAGCTAATCACCCCCTATGTAACACGAAAACCAGCACCCCAAACAAAAACGGGGCGCGAAATTTCCGCGCCGGTAGCGGGGTCTATAAATAGAGTCGCAGGTATGATCAAGGGGTTTTGGCTTTGTAAAAACATGCGCTACTATGGTTTTTGAAAGGTGCCTTCATGTCCCACCCCTCATACGACATTATTTACCCAAAGCAGAACCTATCTTGTACGGTGTTTGCATCCCCGCATTCGGGGCGCAATTACACTGCTTCGTTCCTGAAATCCACTGTGCTGGACGCTCATACAATCCGCTCGTCCGAAGATGCTTTCGTGGACATGCTGTTTGATGTGGTTCCTCAGTATGGTGCGCCGTTTCTGATGGCGGGGGCACCGCGCGCCTATGTGGATCTGAACCGCGCCAGCGGTGAACTGGATCCGGCGTTGATCAACGGGGTCAGCCGCCAGGGGCATAACCCGCGCGTGGCCTCTGGCCTTGGGGTGATTCCGCGTGTTGTTGCGAATGGCCGTGCGATTTACCACGGCAAAATTACGCTGGAAGAGGCTGAAAAACGTATCGAAAACCACTGGCGGCCCTATCACGCGATCTTGCAGCAGTTGCTGAACGAGGCCCATCAGCGCCATGGGCAGGCTGTGCTGATTGATTGCCATTCCATGCCCCATGAGGCGGTAGACAGCGTCGCCCGGCAGGGGATGAAGCGGCCTGATGTCGTGTTGGGCGATCGTTTCGGGGCGGCTGCTAGCGGTGATGTGGTGGACCGGATCGAGGCCGCGCTAGTCGGTGCCGGGTTTACTGTAACGCGCAACACACCTTTTGCAGGGGCCTATATTACCCAAGCATATGGGCGCCCCCTGCGCGGGCAGCATGCCGTTCAGATCGAACTGGATCGGTCGCTATATATGGACGAGGCCCGCGTGCAGCCAAATGACCAATTCGAAGACGTGCGCAGGGCGCTGCAACAGGTTGTCGCCGAAATTGCGTTGATCGGGCAAGACCGCGCGCCATTGGCTGCAGAGTAGTAGTCAGCGCAACGCGCGGCCTTTAACGATGGCCTTGTCGCCGAAGCGGTTGCGAATCGCGTCTGTCGCGCGCTCGGCTTTGCCGCGCCGTCCGGCGTCGGGGTCCAATAGGTCACCAGACAGGTCCGCACCATCTGCATCGCTAAGGTCGGAAATCCCGCAGCCCAGCAGGCGATAGGGGCCGGGATCGTTCAGTTGATCGAACAGACCACGCGCCGTGCGGTAAATCCGGTCGGCCAATTGTGTCGGATCATACAGCGACACGCGCCGCGTGATCAGCGAAAAATCGGCTCGTTTTAGCTTGAGAACAACAACACGTCCGGCCATGTTTTTGGCCTTGGCGCGATCCGCCACTTTTTGCGCCATGCGCCACAGATGGCCGTCCAGCACTTCGGGGTCCGATGTGTCGTCGCTAAAGGTGGTCTCATTACTGATAGACTTCATCGGTTCATGGGATGAAACGCGGCGTTTGTCTTGACCGCGTGCAAGATGCCACAGGCGGTCGCCCATGCTGCCAAAGCGCGCGGTCAGGTCGGTCTGTTCCCACCGCAACAGGTCGGAAAATGTTTGAATGCCCGCTTTGTTCAACGATGCCAGCGTGGCAGCCCCCACGCCCCAGATCATGCTTACGGGCTTGTCGTGCAAAAACGCCGCCGTCTCGTCTTGGCCGATGATTGAAAAGCCATGCGGTTTGTCCAGATCAGACGCGACTTTTGCCAGGAATTTGTTGTGGGACAGCCCGATCGATCCGGTCAGGCCCAGCTCAGTCTTCATGCGCCGCACCAGTTTGGCCAGCATCACTGCGGGCGGTGCGCCGTGCAGTTTCGTCGTGCCGGTCATATCCAGAAACGCCTCATCCAGCGAAAGCGGCTCAATGGCGGGGGTCAGTTCCTCCATCATTGCGCGAATGGCGCGGGATGCGTCTACATATGCGTCCATGCGAGGCTTGATGATCACCGCCTCGGGGCAAAGCTTGAGCGCCTGAAACATTGGCATGGCGGATCTGACACCCTTGATTCGTGCGATATAACAGGCGGTTGACACCACGCCGCGCCGTCCACCGCCAATTATAACAGGTTTCCCGTTCAACTCAGGATTGTCTCTCTTTTCGACGGAGGCATAGAAGGCATCGCAATCCATATGGGCGATGGACAGGTCGAAAAGTTCTGGGTGCGATGTCACACGGGGGCTGCCGCAAGCCGGGCACCGGCGCGCGGGTGATATCTGGGTCAGGCAATCGCGGCAAACTGCGGGCATAGGGGGTATATGGACCTACATGGGATGCGAACAAGATACCGCAGGTCGCGCGGTTTGAACATGGTGCCACAGGGGCAGAGAGCACTAATACTTAAGTATATACCGGATTGGGCGCGCGCGGGGCCGTTATGTCGGGTCGCTGGGTATGTCGCAGGACGCGCGTTCACGCCTAACCCACTCTGTCGTAATACAAAGCGGGCGACACGCGCCAGAAGCGAGAGCGGAAAGATGCGGAATTAAGGGGGAGGAAAAGAGCCCCCCGCAACCAGCGGGGGGAGGTGACGAACATCAGGAAGAACCAGTTCGTCGGGGAGTATCACCAAAGTAAGGTTGCCATATCATTCTTGGGATACAAAGGCAGAATTCCCGTATTACGACAGTAAAGCTGGGTCTGTTACCCATTAAGCACAGTCAACGATTAAAGGTGGCCGGATTAAGGCAATTCGGCCAGTACAGCGCGTGCTGCGGCGCTTGGATCGTCGGCTTGCCAGATCGGTCTGCCCACTACGATATGGTCCGCGCCGTCCTTGATCGCCTGATGCGGGGTGGCGACACGTTTTTGATCGCCCAAGGCCGCGCCTTGGGGGCGCACGCCGGGGGTTACAATCAGCTTGCCCTGCGATTGAGGCAGCGCCCGGATCAGCGCCGCTTCTTGCGGCGAGGCTATGACCCCGTCTGCGCCCGCTTCAAAGGCGCGGCCAGCGCGGGTGGCGACCAGATCGGGAATGTCACCTTGCTGGATCAATGCCGCATCAAGATCAGCGCGGTCCAGTGATGTCAGAACTGTTACAGCCAGAATTTTCATGCGTGACCCGGCAGCACCTTCCATTGCGGCGCGCACAACGTTGGGGTCGCCATGGACGGTCAGGAAATCCAGATCGAACTGCGCCAAACCGCGCACGGCTGCCTCGACAGTGGCACCGATATCGAACAGTTTCATATCAAGAAAGACCCGTTTGCCATGTTCCTGGATCAGCTCATTGGCAAGGCCAAGCCCGCCGGTGGTCAACATCCCCAGCCCGATTTTATAAAATCCGACGTTATTGCCCAGCTTTTGCGCCAGTTCCAATCCGGCGACGGCGTGAGGAACATCAAGGGCAAGGATTAGACGGTCATCTGACATGGGGGCACTCCGGTTGTTGGGGCAGGGGCAAACGGTTGTGCTTTACGGTGTCGGGCTGCCCATGTCCATTATAATGCAAGCCGGAAAAGGCAGGTGCAGCTTCTGGCGGTGCAGATATTGCGCCGCCCGTCAAATGTTTCAGGCAGCGCGCAGGCCTGACAGGCTGGCGATATGCGCAAGCCAAGTTTTGGGGTCGAAACGTTGTCTTCCACCACGCGGCGGCGTGGATTGAAACTGCAATTCGCTGAACATGCCGCTGCGGGTCGCGTGACGCCGCTCGGCCTGTTTGCGCAAGCCTGATGCGGCATCCGCGAAGGATGTCGTAATAGGTGCATTGATCGAACAGGCATATTTGCAAGAGCCGTCGATGTCGTGAACAGTTACCAGCGCCTCAAAGCATTGCTCGGCGGCGTTATAGATTACATCGGTCATTTGTACTGGTCGCGTTTGCATGTTTCGTACCTTTTTGAGTCCAACATCAGTCATCTGTACGATGGGGTGTTCCGTTGTCGTCTGGCATAAAAACGACTCTATGGCCCAAAGAGTTCCAATTGCCTGAATCACACTGGCGGAAAGCTGCGCGTTGGGATTCATTATGAAAAACCACGTATTATGTTAAAGGCCCCTTGAAACCGGCGGCCTGCGACATTTGATTTAGGTCAAGGCCCACAAAGTGACGTGCTGCTATTCAGGCGTCAAAATCACAGGGCGCTTAACTGAAAAGGAGAGAACCATGGACTTGAGCAAGTTCACGGAGAGATCGCGTGGCTTTATTCAGGCAGCGCAGACAATCGCAACAAGAGAGAGCCACCAACGGCTCATGCCGGAGCATCTGCTCAAAGCGTTGATGGATGACGATCAAGGGCTGGCAAGCAATTTGATCACTGCGTCTGGCGGGGATGCATCCGCCGTTGTCGAAGCATTGACCTTGTCGATGGGCAAGATGCCCAAAGTGTCTGGCGACGCGGCCCAAGTATATCTGGACAATACCACCGCCAAAGTTCTGGCCGAGGCTGAAGAACTGGCCAAGAAAGCCGGTGATAGCTTTGTACCTGTTGAGCGCGTTTTGATGGCGCTGTGCATGGTGAAATCTGGTGCAAAGGATGCATTGGACAGTGGTAAGGTGACGGCGCAAGCGCTGAACACGGCTATTAATGATGTGCGCAAGGGGCGGACGGCGGATACCGCCAGCGCCGAAGAAGGCTATGACGCGCTGAAGAAGTACAGCCTCGATCTGACAGAACGTGCCCGCGACGGTAAAATCGACCCTATCATTGGCCGGGACGAAGAAATTCGTCGTGCAATGCAGGTGCTTAGCCGTCGTACCAAGAACAACCCGGTTCTGATCGGTGAGCCCGGCGTTGGTAAAACCGCAATCGCCGAAGGCTTGGCCTTGCGGATTGTCGATGGTGACGTACCCGAAAGCCTGCGCAACAAACGTTTGTTGGCGCTGGACATGGGGGCTTTGATCGCCGGCGCAAAATACCGCGGTGAATTCGAAGAGCGCCTGAAGGCCGTTCTGACCGAAGTGACCGAAGCCGCTGGCGAAGTGATCTTGTTCATCGACGAAATGCACACCCTTGTTGGTGCAGGTAAGGCGGATGGCGCGATGGATGCGGCCAACTTGATCAAGCCCGCATTGGCGCGCGGTGAACTGCACTGCGTTGGTGCCACCACCTTGGATGAATACCGCAAATACGTTGAAAAAGACGCAGCACTTGCGCGGCGGTTCCAGCCCGTGATGGTGAATGAACCCACGGTCGAAGACACTGTATCGATTTTGCGCGGTATTAAGGAAAAGTACGAACTGCACCACGGTGTACGCATTAGTGACAGTGCTTTGGTCGCTGCGGCGACACTGTCGCATCGCTATATCACCGACCGCTTCCTGCCGGACAAGGCGATTGACCTGATGGACGAAGCGGCCAGCCGCTTGCGGATGCAGGTCGACAGCAAACCCGAAGAACTGGACGCGCTGGACCGTCAGATCATGCAGCTGCAGATCGAAGCCGAGGCGTTGAAGAAAGAAGATGACGCCGCGAGCAAAGACCGGCTGGAAAAGCTGGAAAAAGAGCTGAGCGATCTTCAGGAAAAAGCCGATGCGATGACCGCGCAATGGCAAAGCGAACGCGACCGTCTTGAAGGCGCGCGGGAGCTGAAGGAAAAGCTGGACCGTGCCCGGGCCGAGCTGGATATCGCCAAGCGCGAAGGCAATCTGGCCAAAGCCGGGGAGCTGTCTTACGGCGTCATTCCCGATCTGGAACGCCAACTTGGCGAGGCCGAGGAGAGCGAAGCGGATGTGATGGTGGAAGAGGCCGTGCGCCCCGACCAGATCGCAAGCGTGGTTGAACGCTGGACAGGTATTCCTGCGGGCCGGATGCTGGAAGGCGAACGTGACAAGCTGTTGCGCATGGAAGAGCAGTTGCACAACCGTGTGATTGGTCAGGACCAAGCGGTCAAAGCCGTCGCGAATGCGGTGCGCCGTGCACGGGCCGGTCTGAACGACGAGGCGCGGCCTTTGGGCAGCTTCTTGTTCCTTGGGCCGACCGGCGTGGGTAAGACCGAGCTGACCAAAGCTGTGGCCGAGTTCCTGTTCGACGACGAAAACGCGATGGTGCGGATCGACATGAGCGAATTTATGGAGAAACACGCCGTGTCTCGCTTGATCGGTGCCCCTCCCGGCTATGTCGGCTATGACGAAGGCGGCGTTTTGACCGAAGCCGTGCGGCGCAGACCCTATCAGGTGGTGCTGTTTGACGAGGTCGAAAAGGCGCACCCTGATGTGTTCAACGTGCTGTTGCAGGTTCTTGACGATGGTGTGCTGACCGATGGCCAGGGCCGCAAGGTTGATTTCAAGCAAACGCTGATCGTTTTGACCAGCAACCTTGGTGCCCAAGCGCTAAGCCAGTTGCCCGAAGGCGGGGATATGGCGCAGGCCAAGCGGGATGTCATGGACGCGGTGCGCGGGCATTTCCGGCCCGAGTTCCTGAACCGTCTGGATGAAACGATCATCTTTGACCGTTTGGCACGCGCTGACATGAACGGGATCGTTGATATCCAGATCAGCCGTTTGCTCAAACGTCTTGCCGGTCGCAAGATTGATCTGCAGCTGGACGATGATGCGCGGCAATGGCTCGCGGATGAAGGCTATGACCCTGTGTTCGGTGCACGGCCGTTGAAGCGGGTGATCCAACGTGCGCTCCAGGATCCGCTGGCTGAGATGATCCTGGCCGGGGATGTGATGGATGGTGATCTGATCCCCGTCACCTCGGGTGCGGATGGTCTGATCATTGGTGATCGGGTGGCGGCCAGCAATAGGCCAAAACCGGATGACGCGACCGTTCACTAAGCGACACTATATATAACAGTAACAAAGGGCCGTGGCATTTGCTGCGGTCCTTTGCGTTTTGGTGACAATAAGGTGTGATTGCTGAAATGTGGTGGCATACCGTTTGGTCGATCCCGATCCGGGCGCTATCTACTATATATATAGATGTAAGGAGCGCCCGAATGGCCAACCGCTGGATCAATACGCTGACCGAAAAAGACGTGACCCCTGAGGCCGCGTTCATGAACCGACGGCAGATCATGGGGGGGGCCTTGGCGGGGATCGGTTTGGCAGGGATCAGCAGCAGCGCCAGCGCGGCACCCGAAGGGTTGGAGCCGAACACCTACGAGGAAATCACATCCTACAATAACTACTACGAGTTCGGCACCGGCAAGGATGACCCGGCTAAATATGCAGATGCGCTGACCATTGAGCCGTGGACGGTCGAAATTGATGGCATGGTCGACAAACCGGGTGCCTACGCGTTCGAAGACATCTTGAAGGCGATGACCATCGAAGAGCGGCTCTATAAATTCCGCTGTGTCGAGGCGTGGTCGATGGTGATCCCCTGGAACGGGTTTGAACTGGCTGATCTGTTGAACATGGCAGGGGTACAGTCCGGCGCGAAATATGTGGCGTTCGAAACAGCCCTACGCCCTGACGAAATGCCCGGCGTCGCCTATCCGGTTCTGGACTGGCCCTATGTTGAAGGGTTGCGGCTGGACGAGGCCATGCACCCGCTGACGATTATGGCGACGGGCGTGTATGGCAAAGACATCCTGAAACAGAACGGCGCGCCGCTGCGTTTGGTCGTGCCGTGGAAGTACGGCTATAAATCGATCAAGTCTGTGGTGCGGATCACCTTGACCGATACGCAGCCCCCAACAAGCTGGAACAAAGCCAATGCCCGCGAATACGGGTTCTATAGTAATGTGAACCCCACGGTTGATCACCCGCGCTGGTCGCAGGCGACCGAACGGGCGATTGGCAGTGGCCTGTTCTCAAAACGCATCGAGACCGAGATGTTCAACGGATACGAAGAAGACGTGGCAGCGCTCTATGCTGGCATGGACCTGACCAAAGACACCTAAGGCAGGGCGGACGACGTGGCGCATATCGTGGATCAGGTAAACGGATTTGTCCGCAAGGTCCCGACATGGCCTGTCTATATACTATGTGTTCTGCCCGTGCCGTGGTTGCTGTACTTGGCACAAACCGGCGGCTTGGGTGTAGAGCCCATCAGGGCGCTGGAACATGAGCTGGGACAGATTGCGCTTCAACTTCTTATCGCGGGACTGACGATTACACCTTTGCGGAGATACGCAGGTCTGAACCTGCTCAAGTTTCGCCGATGCTTGGGCTTGATGGCCTTTCTATATGTATCACTGCATCTGTTGGTTTGGCTGGTTTTGGATATCGGCATTCTAAGCCAGATCTGGGCCGACATTATCAAGCGTCCCTATATCACCATTGGCATGGCGGGCTTTCTTTGTTTGATCCCGTTGGCCGTGACATCAAACAGCTATTCGATCCGCAAGCTGGGGCCGAAATGGCGCAGCCTACACAAGCTGACCTATCTGGCTGTGATCTTGGGCGGGGTGCACTTCATCTGGCTGGTCAAAGGGTTTCAGCCCGAACCGCTGCTCTACATGGCCGTGATTCTTGGTTTGCTGGCGCTGCGGCTGCCAAAACGCCGAAAACGGCAACCTATCTGATTTGATTCTGCCGGACCCGGGGCGATTCCAGACCGATTCACCGGAATCTGCGTCGAAATGGTGGCGCAAACGGCTGCGCTGAATGGTCGAGTCGTGGGGCCTTCTGTGGATAACTCAAAAGGTTCCCGAAAAGGTTCCACGCCTTACCTTTAGTAAGAGTAATAATCGTATCCAAACACCCAGAGATCACGCATCATTTGCCAATCAACATGCTGATTTTAAGTAAAAATTCAGGAAATTAAGAAAAAGTGCAATATTGTCAAAAAAGGGGTTGCGGGTATTTGGAACAAACCTTAGAACCCCCCTTACCGGAGACGCAGACAAGCCGACACGGTGCGCTAGACGGGACGGACGGAGCTGAGAGGCGATGGAGGTTCAGGAGGCGGAGAAATTCTGAGGTATTCGAGGCGGGGCGCGCTGAAAGTTACGGCGCATCTTGGTTTCTTTTGTCTCAACGCTCTTTGAAATTGATAATATCTGAAGAGATATGTGGGCGGTTTGGTTCATTCGATGGATCAACCTCTTCATATCGCGCTGGTAGCGACGGGCCATTTGGTCTTTAGCGATGATCCAGTGTCAGCTTCACTGTTTGGACGGCTTTCGGCTACTTTGTAGCTCTAAGCACAACAAACAGAAAAGACGCCTGTAGTATTCAGTAAGTACTGCAGGTCGATGTGCAGAGGTTCGACGTCAAGGATATGATGGTAACATCATTTCAACTTGAGAGTTTGATCCTGGCTCAGAACGAACGCTGGCGGCAGGCCTAACACATGCAAGTCGAGCGCAGTCCTTCGGGACCGAGCGGCGGACGGGTTAGTAACGCGTGGGAACATACCCTTTTCTACGGAATAGCCTCGGGAAACTGAGAGTAATACCGTATAAGCCCTTCGGGGGAAAGATTTATCGGGAAAGGATTGGCCCGCGTTAGATTAGATAGTTGGTGGGGTAACGGCCTACCAAGTCTACGATCTATAGCTGGTTTTAGAGGATGATCAGCAACACTGGGACTGAGACACGGCCCAGACTCCTACGGGAGGCAGCAGTGGGGAATCTTAGACAATGGGCGCAAGCCTGATCTAGCCATGCCGCGTGTGTGATGAAGGTCTTAGGATCGTAAAGCACTTTCGCCAGGGATGATAATGACAGTACCTGGTAAAGAAACCCCGGCTAACTCCGTGCCAGCAGCCGCGGTAATACGGAGGGGGTTAGCGTTGTTCGGAATTACTGGGCGTAAAGCGTACGTAGGCGGATCAGAAAGTAGGGGGTGAAATCCCAGGGCTCAACCCTGGAACTGCCTCCTAAACTCCTGGTCTTGAGTTCGAGAGAGGTGAGTGGAATTCCAAGTGTAGAGGTGAAATTCGTAGATATTTGGAGGAACACCAGTGGCGAAGGCGGCTCACTGGCTCGATACTGACGCTGAGGTACGAAAGTGTGGGGAGCAAACAGGATTAGATACCCTGGTAGTCCACACCGTAAACGATGAATGCCAGTCGTCGGGCAGTATACTGTTCGGTGACACACCTAACGGATTAAGCATTCCGCCTGGGGAGTACGGTCGCAAGATTAAAACTCAAAGGAATTGACGGGGGCCCGCACAAGCGGTGGAGCATGTGGTTTAATTCGAAGCAACGCGCAGAACCTTACCAACCCTTGACATCCTGTGCTAACTCGAGAGATCGAGCGTTCACTTCGGTGACGCAGTGACAGGTGCTGCATGGCTGTCGTCAGCTCGTGTCGTGAGATGTTCGGTTAAGTCCGGCAACGAGCGCAACCCACATCCTTAGTTGCCAGCAGGTTAAGCTGGGCACTCTAGGGAAACTGCCCGTGATAAGCGGGAGGAAGGTGTGGATGACGTCAAGTCCTCATGGCCCTTACGGGTTGGGCTACACACGTGCTACAATGGCAGTGACAATGGGTTAATCCCAAAAAGCTGTCTCAGTTCGGATTGGGGTCTGCAACTCGACCCCATGAAGTCGGAATCGCTAGTAATCGCGTAACAGCATGACGCGGTGAATACGTTCCCGGGCCTTGTACACACCGCCCGTCACACCATGGGAGTTGGTTCTACCCGACGACGCTGCGCTAACCTTCGGGGGGCAGGCGGCCACGGTAGGATCAGCGACTGGGGTGAAGTCGTAACAAGGTAGCCGTAGGGGAACCTGCGGCTGGATCACCTCCTTTCTAAGGATGTTTCTAGTAAATGAGCTTGCTCATCTCGTGAAACACTTAGCAGGACAGCAAACAAAGCTGTCCACATCAAGGCATCGCAAGATGACCTTTCGGACCGAGCCGTCCTCATATCTCTTCAGAACAAGAACACGAGCTACCGCTCGTATGGGTCGGTAGCTCAGGTGGTTAGAGCGCACGCCTGATAAGCGTGAGGTCGGAGGTTCAAGTCCTCCTCGACCCACCATATCCCTCGGGGAATGATGGGGCCTTAGCTCAGCTGGGAGAGCGCCTGATTTGCATTCAGGAGGTCAGGAGTTCGATCCTCCTAGGCTCCACCAAATACTTCACGCAGTGAGGTGTAAATACAGTGATTAGACCGGCAAGCAGTTTCGACTGTTTGCCCGTCCAATCGGACGGTGCGGAAACGCATTGGTGACATTCCTTTGGAATGCACCTGATTGACATCGTAAAGAGAGATACAGTTACTTTGAGAGTAATCTTAAAGTAACAAACAACACGATCCGATCTTACCGAGTAAGGTAATGATCTCGGTTGCTGCTTCTTAGGAAGCCGGTGTTTAGCGGACTGTTTCCTCGGTCTTTTAATCATATCGCGACTGAAATAGACGTGTTGTCCAAGTCAAGTACACTAACCAGAGACATGACGCCTACTTCCTGCACGGAAGGTGGGCTAGATGCATGTCTCGCTGTCCACTCTTAGAGAGTGGGCGGGTAAAAGTATGCTTTTGATCTGGAATAAGGAAAGACAGTTTCTTACCAGCTTCTGTCTTCCACGTTAGACTGGTGTTCTACATTCTATCGGCCGTTGAGGGTCTAAATTGTCCTCAAGTAGCCGAATAGGCGGTAGGACATTAAACCAGTCTTGCTTTTTCTGGATCAAATCAAGCGCGAAAAGGGCGTTTGGTGAATGCCTTGGCAGTAAGAGGCGATGAAAGACGTGATACTCTGCGATAAGTCATGGGGAGCTGAGAATAAGCTTTGATCCATGAATTTCTGAATGGGGCAACCCACCTGATACTTTGTTATTATTACCCTTCTGGGTAGCTAATAATGAGGTAAACCAGGTATTTATAGACTGAATACATAGGTTTATAAAAGCAAACCCGGGGAACTGAAACATCTAAGTACCCGGAGGAAAGGAAATCAATTGATACTCCCCTAGTAGCGGCGAGCGAACGGGGACCAGCCGAGCCTCAATTGTGGTTAGAATGCGTTGGAATGCGCAACCAAAGTGGGTGATAGTCCCGTATAAGAAGCATGAGAGGACGTATTAAGTAGGGCGGAACACGTGAAATTCTGTCTGAAGATCGGAGGACCACCTTCGAAGGCTAAGTACTCCTTACTGACCGATAGTGAACCAGTACCGTGAGGGAAAGGTGAAAAGCACCCCGACGAGGGGAGTGAAACAGTACCTGAAACCGAACGCCTACAATCAGTTGGAGGATCTTTACGATCTGACAGCGTACCTTTTGTATAATGGGTCATCGACTTGGTCTCACAAGCAAGCTTAAGCCGTTAGGTGTAGGCGCAGCGAAAGCGAGTCTTAATAGGGCGTTGAGTTTGTGGGATCAGACCCGAAACCGAGTGATCTAGGCATGGCCAGGTTGAAGGTAAGGTAACACTTACTGGAGGACCGAACCCACATCCGTTGAAAAGGATCGGGATGAGCTGTGCCTAGGGGTGAAAGGCCAATCAAACTCGGAGATAGCTGGTTCTCTGCGAAATCTATTTAGGTAGAGCGTCATCCGAATACCCTCGGGGGTAGAGCACTGGATGGGTAATGGGGCCCCACAGGCTTACTGATCCTAACCAAACTCCGAATACCGAGGAGTACTAGATGGCAGACACACGGCGAATGCTAACGTCCGTCGTGAAGAGGGAAACAACCCTGACCTACAGCTAAGGCCCCTAATTCATGGCTAAGTGGGAAAGCAGGTGAGACGACCAAAACAACCAGGAGGTTGGCTTAGAAGCAGCCATCCTTTAAAGATAGCGTAACAGCTCACTGGTCTAAATAAGTTGTCTTGCGGCGAAGATGTAACGGGGCTCAAGCCATGAGCCGAAGCTTAGGATGCATTTATTGCATGGTAGCAGAGCGTAGTGTGACATAATTCCATGTCTCCTTAGCCCAAGGTGGGTTTTACCCACCCTACGGTCTTGGAGACGCGGAGTTTTCTGTGAAGCCGGCCTGTGAGGGATCCGGTGGAGAGATCACTAGTGAGAATGATGACATGAGTAGCGACAAAGAGTGTGAGAGACACTCTCGCCGAAAATCCAAGGGTTCCTGCTTAAAGCTAATCTGAGCAGGGTAAGCCGACCCCTAAGGCGAGGCCGAAAGGCGTAGTCGATGGGAACCAGGTTAATATTCCTGGGCCAGATGGAAGTGACGGATCTCGAGGGTAGTTCATCCTTATCGGATTGAATGGGCTGCTTAGAGGTCCCTGGAAATAGCTCCATCGCTAGATCGTACCCTAAACCGACACAGGTGGATAGGTAGAGAATACCAAGGCGCTTGAGAGAACTATGTTGAAGGAACTCGGCAAAATACCTCCGTAAGTTCGCGAGAAGGAGGCCCGGTTCCTAGGCAACTAGGGGCTGGGGGCACAAACCAGGGGGTGGCGACTGTTTATTAAAAACACAGGGCTCTGCGAAGTCGTAAGACGACGTATAGGGTCTGACGCCTGCCCGGTGCCTGAAGGTTAAAAGGAGGGGTGAGAGCTCTGAATTGAAGCCCAGGTAAACGGCGGCCGTAACTATAACGGTCCTAAGGTAGCGAAATTCCTTGTCGGGTAAGTTCCGACCTGCACGAATGGCGTAACGACTTCCCCGCTGTCTCCAACATAGACTCAGCGAAATTGAATTACCGGTCAAGATGCCGGTTACCCGCGGTTAGACGGAAAGACCCCGTGCACCTTTACTACAACTTCACACTGGCATTAGGCCGAACATGTGCAGGATAGGTGGTGGGCTTTGAAGCGTGAACGCCAGTTTGCGTGGAGCCTCCCTTGAGATACCACCCTTGTTCTGCTTGATGTCTAACCGCGGTCCGTTATCCGGATCCGGGACCCTGTGTGGTGGGTAGTTTGACTGGGGCGGTCGCCTCCTAAATCGTAACGGAGGCGCGCGAAGGTTGGCTCAGAGCGGTCGGAAATCGCTCGTTGAGTGCAATGGCAGAAGCCAGCCTGACTGCGAGACTGACAAGTCGAGCAGAGTCGAAAGACGGCCATAGTGATCCGGTGGTCCCAAGTGGGAGGGCCATCGCTCAACGGATAAAAGGTACGCCGGGGATAACAGGCTGATACTGCCCAAGAGTCCATATCGACGGCAGTGTTTGGCACCTCGATGTCGGCTCATCTCATCCTGGGGCTGGAGCAGGTCCCAAGGGTACGGCTGTTCGCCGTTTAAAGAGGTACGTGAGCTGGGTTTAGAACGTCGTGAGACAGTTCGGTCCCTATCTTCCGTGGGTGTAGGATACTTGAGAGGAGTTGCCCCTAGTACGAGAGGACCGGGGTGAACGATCCACTGGTGGACCAGTTGTTATGCCAATAGCAGTGCTGGGTAGCTATGATCGGACAGGATAACCGCTGAAGGCATCTAAGCGGGAAGCCCCCCTCAAAACAAGGTATCCCTGAGAGCCGAGGTAGACCACCTCGTCGATAGGCCAGAGATGTAAGCGTAGTAATACGTTCAGTTGACTGGTACTAATGGCTCGATAGGCTTGATTTGATCCAGTAGAAGCAAGACTTTTACTCATCATTCAAAAGCATACACACATACATAACTGTACTGACTTGGACATTTGTTGAATTTATTCGGTTTGGTGGTCATAGCGTAAGCAAAACACCCGATCCCATCCCGAACTCGGCAGTTAAGTGCTACTGCGCCAATGGTACTGCGTCTTAAGACGTGGGAGAGTAGGTCACCGCCAAACCTAATAAGTTCAATAAATGTATATCTCTCAATACGATAACAATACAAAAAACGCCCGCTGTGAAAATATCACAGCGGGCGTTCTTGCGTT
>NZ_FPAJ01000010.1 GCF_900116285.1 Sulfitobacter marinus
AAAAAAGGGGTTGCGGGTATTTGGAACAAACCTTAGAACCCCCCTTACCGGAGACGCAGACAAGCCGACACGGTGCGCTAGACGGGACGGACGGAGCTGAGAGGCGATGGAGGTTCAGGAGGCGGAGAAATTCTGAGGTATTCGAGGCGGGGCGCGCTGAAAGTTACGGCGCATCTTGGTTTCTTTTGTCTCAACGCTCTTTGAAATTGATAATATCTGAAGAGATATGTGGGCGGTTTGGTTCATTCGATGGATCAACCTCTTCATATCGCGCTGGTAGCGACGGGCCATTTGGTCTTTAGCGATGATCCAGTGTCAGCTTCACTGTTTGGACGGCTTTCGGCTACTTTGTAGCTCTAAGCACAACAAACAGAAAAGACGCCTGTAGTATTCAGTAAGTACTGCAGGTCGATGTGCAGAGGTTCGACGTCAAGGATATGATGGTAACATCATTTCAACTTGAGAGTTTGATCCTGGCTCAGAACGAACGCTGGCGGCAGGCCTAACACATGCAAGTCGAGCGCAGTCCTTCGGGACCGAGCGGCGGACGGGTTAGTAACGCGTGGGAACATACCCTTTTCTACGGAATAGCCTCGGGAAACTGAGAGTAATACCGTATAAGCCCTTCGGGGGAAAGATTTATCGGGAAAGGATTGGCCCGCGTTAGATTAGATAGTTGGTGGGGTAACGGCCTACCAAGTCTACGATCTATAGCTGGTTTTAGAGGATGATCAGCAACACTGGGACTGAGACACGGCCCAGACTCCTACGGGAGGCAGCAGTGGGGAATCTTAGACAATGGGCGCAAGCCTGATCTAGCCATGCCGCGTGTGTGATGAAGGTCTTAGGATCGTAAAGCACTTTCGCCAGGGATGATAATGACAGTACCTGGTAAAGAAACCCCGGCTAACTCCGTGCCAGCAGCCGCGGTAATACGGAGGGGGTTAGCGTTGTTCGGAATTACTGGGCGTAAAGCGTACGTAGGCGGATCAGAAAGTAGGGGGTGAAATCCCAGGGCTCAACCCTGGAACTGCCTCCTAAACTCCTGGTCTTGAGTTCGAGAGAGGTGAGTGGAATTCCAAGTGTAGAGGTGAAATTCGTAGATATTTGGAGGAACACCAGTGGCGAAGGCGGCTCACTGGCTCGATACTGACGCTGAGGTACGAAAGTGTGGGGAGCAAACAGGATTAGATACCCTGGTAGTCCACACCGTAAACGATGAATGCCAGTCGTCGGGCAGTATACTGTTCGGTGACACACCTAACGGATTAAGCATTCCGCCTGGGGAGTACGGTCGCAAGATTAAAACTCAAAGGAATTGACGGGGGCCCGCACAAGCGGTGGAGCATGTGGTTTAATTCGAAGCAACGCGCAGAACCTTACCAACCCTTGACATCCTGTGCTAACTCGAGAGATCGAGCGTTCACTTCGGTGACGCAGTGACAGGTGCTGCATGGCTGTCGTCAGCTCGTGTCGTGAGATGTTCGGTTAAGTCCGGCAACGAGCGCAACCCACATCCTTAGTTGCCAGCAGGTTAAGCTGGGCACTCTAGGGAAACTGCCCGTGATAAGCGGGAGGAAGGTGTGGATGACGTCAAGTCCTCATGGCCCTTACGGGTTGGGCTACACACGTGCTACAATGGCAGTGACAATGGGTTAATCCCAAAAAGCTGTCTCAGTTCGGATTGGGGTCTGCAACTCGACCCCATGAAGTCGGAATCGCTAGTAATCGCGTAACAGCATGACGCGGTGAATACGTTCCCGGGCCTTGTACACACCGCCCGTCACACCATGGGAGTTGGTTCTACCCGACGACGCTGCGCTAACCTTCGGGGGGCAGGCGGCCACGGTAGGATCAGCGACTGGGGTGAAGTCGTAACAAGGTAGCCGTAGGGGAACCTGCGGCTGGATCACCTCCTTTCTAAGGATGTTTCTAGTAAATGAGCTTGCTCATCTCGTGAAACACTTAGCAGGACAGCAAACAAAGCTGTCCACATCAAGGCATCGCAAGATGACCTTTCGGACCGAGCCGTCCTCATATCTCTTCAGAACAAGAACACGAGCTACCGCTCGTATGGGTCGGTAGCTCAGGTGGTTAGAGCGCACGCCTGATAAGCGTGAGGTCGGAGGTTCAAGTCCTCCTCGACCCACCATATCCCTCGGGGAATGATGGGGCCTTAGCTCAGCTGGGAGAGCGCCTGATTTGCATTCAGGAGGTCAGGAGTTCGATCCTCCTAGGCTCCACCAAATACTTCACGCAGTGAGGTGTAAATACAGTGATTAGACCGGCAAGCAGTTTCGACTGTTTGCCCGTCCAATCGGACGGTGCGGAAACGCATTGGTGACATTCCTTTGGAATGCACCTGATTGACATCGTAAAGAGAGATACAGTTACTTTGAGAGTAATCTTAAAGTAACAAACAACACGATCCGATCTTACCGAGTAAGGTAATGATCTCGGTTGCTGCTTCTTAGGAAGCCGGTGTTTAGCGGACTGTTTCCTCGGTCTTTTAATCATATCGCGACTGAAATAGACGTGTTGTCCAAGTCAAGTACACTAACCAGAGACATGACGCCTACTTCCTGCACGGAAGGTGGGCTAGATGCATGTCTCGCTGTCCACTCTTAGAGAGTGGGCGGGTAAAAGTATGCTTTTGATCTGGAATAAGGAAAGACAGTTTCTTACCAGCTTCTGTCTTCCACGTTAGACTGGTGTTCTACATTCTATCGGCCGTTGAGGGTCTAAATTGTCCTCAAGTAGCCGAATAGGCGGTAGGACATTAAACCAGTCTTGCTTTTTCTGGATCAAATCAAGCGCGAAAAGGGCGTTTGGTGAATGCCTTGGCAGTAAGAGGCGATGAAAGACGTGATACTCTGCGATAAGTCATGGGGAGCTGAGAATAAGCTTTGATCCATGAATTTCTGAATGGGGCAACCCACCTGATACTTTGTTATTATTACCCTTCTGGGTAGCTAATAATGAGGTAAACCAGGTATTTATAGACTGAATACATAGGTTTATAAAAGCAAACCCGGGGAACTGAAACATCTAAGTACCCGGAGGAAAGGAAATCAATTGATACTCCCCTAGTAGCGGCGAGCGAACGGGGACCAGCCGAGCCTCAATTGTGGTTAGAATGCGTTGGAATGCGCAACCAAAGTGGGTGATAGTCCCGTATAAGAAGCATGAGAGGACGTATTAAGTAGGGCGGAACACGTGAAATTCTGTCTGAAGATCGGAGGACCACCTTCGAAGGCTAAGTACTCCTTACTGACCGATAGTGAACCAGTACCGTGAGGGAAAGGTGAAAAGCACCCCGACGAGGGGAGTGAAACAGTACCTGAAACCGAACGCCTACAATCAGTTGGAGGATCTTTACGATCTGACAGCGTACCTTTTGTATAATGGGTCATCGACTTGGTCTCACAAGCAAGCTTAAGCCGTTAGGTGTAGGCGCAGCGAAAGCGAGTCTTAATAGGGCGTTGAGTTTGTGGGATCAGACCCGAAACCGAGTGATCTAGGCATGGCCAGGTTGAAGGTAAGGTAACACTTACTGGAGGACCGAACCCACATCCGTTGAAAAGGATCGGGATGAGCTGTGCCTAGGGGTGAAAGGCCAATCAAACTCGGAGATAGCTGGTTCTCTGCGAAATCTATTTAGGTAGAGCGTCATCCGAATACCCTCGGGGGTAGAGCACTGGATGGGTAATGGGGCCCCACAGGCTTACTGATCCTAACCAAACTCCGAATACCGAGGAGTACTAGATGGCAGACACACGGCGAATGCTAACGTCCGTCGTGAAGAGGGAAACAACCCTGACCTACAGCTAAGGCCCCTAATTCATGGCTAAGTGGGAAAGCAGGTGAGACGACCAAAACAACCAGGAGGTTGGCTTAGAAGCAGCCATCCTTTAAAGATAGCGTAACAGCTCACTGGTCTAAATAAGTTGTCTTGCGGCGAAGATGTAACGGGGCTCAAGCCATGAGCCGAAGCTTAGGATGCATTTATTGCATGGTAGCAGAGCGTAGTGTGACATAATTCCATGTCTCCTTAGCCCAAGGTGGGTTTTACCCACCCTACGGTCTTGGAGACGCGGAGTTTTCTGTGAAGCCGGCCTGTGAGGGATCCGGTGGAGAGATCACTAGTGAGAATGATGACATGAGTAGCGACAAAGAGTGTGAGAGACACTCTCGCCGAAAATCCAAGGGTTCCTGCTTAAAGCTAATCTGAGCAGGGTAAGCCGACCCCTAAGGCGAGGCCGAAAGGCGTAGTCGATGGGAACCAGGTTAATATTCCTGGGCCAGATGGAAGTGACGGATCTCGAGGGTAGTTCATCCTTATCGGATTGAATGGGCTGCTTAGAGGTCCCTGGAAATAGCTCCATCGCTAGATCGTACCCTAAACCGACACAGGTGGATAGGTAGAGAATACCAAGGCGCTTGAGAGAACTATGTTGAAGGAACTCGGCAAAATACCTCCGTAAGTTCGCGAGAAGGAGGCCCGGTTCCTAGGCAACTAGGGGCTGGGGGCACAAACCAGGGGGTGGCGACTGTTTATTAAAAACACAGGGCTCTGCGAAGTCGTAAGACGACGTATAGGGTCTGACGCCTGCCCGGTGCCTGAAGGTTAAAAGGAGGGGTGAGAGCTCTGAATTGAAGCCCAGGTAAACGGCGGCCGTAACTATAACGGTCCTAAGGTAGCGAAATTCCTTGTCGGGTAAGTTCCGACCTGCACGAATGGCGTAACGACTTCCCCGCTGTCTCCAACATAGACTCAGCGAAATTGAATTACCGGTCAAGATGCCGGTTACCCGCGGTTAGACGGAAAGACCCCGTGCACCTTTACTACAACTTCACACTGGCATTAGGCCGAACATGTGCAGGATAGGTGGTGGGCTTTGAAGCGTGAACGCCAGTTTGCGTGGAGCCTCCCTTGAGATACCACCCTTGTTCTGCTTGATGTCTAACCGCGGTCCGTTATCCGGATCCGGGACCCTGTGTGGTGGGTAGTTTGACTGGGGCGGTCGCCTCCTAAATCGTAACGGAGGCGCGCGAAGGTTGGCTCAGAGCGGTCGGAAATCGCTCGTTGAGTGCAATGGCAGAAGCCAGCCTGACTGCGAGACTGACAAGTCGAGCAGAGTCGAAAGACGGCCATAGTGATCCGGTGGTCCCAAGTGGGAGGGCCATCGCTCAACGGATAAAAGGTACGCCGGGGATAACAGGCTGATACTGCCCAAGAGTCCATATCGACGGCAGTGTTTGGCACCTCGATGTCGGCTCATCTCATCCTGGGGCTGGAGCAGGTCCCAAGGGTACGGCTGTTCGCCGTTTAAAGAGGTACGTGAGCTGGGTTTAGAACGTCGTGAGACAGTTCGGTCCCTATCTTCCGTGGGTGTAGGATACTTGAGAGGAGTTGCCCCTAGTACGAGAGGACCGGGGTGAACGATCCACTGGTGGACCAGTTGTTATGCCAATAGCAGTGCTGGGTAGCTATGATCGGACAGGATAACCGCTGAAGGCATCTAAGCGGGAAGCCCCCCTCAAAACAAGGTATCCCTGAGAGCCGAGGTAGACCACCTCGTCGATAGGCCAGAGATGTAAGCGTAGTAATACGTTCAGTTGACTGGTACTAATGGCTCGATAGGCTTGATTTGATCCAGTAGAAGCAAGACTTTTACTCATCATTCAAAAGCATACACACATACATAACTGTACTGACTTGGACATTTGTTGAATTTATTCGGTTTGGTGGTCATAGCGTAAGCAAAACACCCGATCCCATCCCGAACTCGGCAGTTAAGTGCTACTGCGCCAATGGTACTGCGTCTTAAGACGTGGGAGAGTAGGTCACCGCCAAACCTAATAAGTTCAATAAATGTATATCTCTCAATACGATAACAATACAAAAAACGCCCGCTGTGAAAATATCACAGCGGGCGTTCTTGCGTTCAGATTAACTGTTGCCATACAGGCGATGAAAGCCCACGTCTTATTATAGGTTCAAAAAGGAACTAAAGACGTGAAAAATGCTATCATCATTCGTCCGGTATCAGAGCTCGACCATAGCCAATGGCGAAACCTGTGGAATCAATATAACGAATTTTATGGCAGAGCCGGACCAACCGCGCTTTCGGAGAATATTGTTCAATCCACTTGGCAAAGACTATTAGACCCAAGCGAACCTGTGCATTGTCTGGTGGCTGAGCAGGGTGGCAGGCTGGTCGGTCTTGCTCACTATATATTCCATAGAAACACAATCACGATTGAAAACACCTGCTATCTTCAGGACGTTTTTTCTGACCCGTCACTGCGCGGGCAAGGTATTGGAAGAAAGCTGATTGAGGCGTTTTATGAACAAGCCACCCAAGCCGGTACGGTAGGGGTTTACTGGCATACACATTCATCAAATAGCGCCGCGATGGCGTTGTATGACAAGGTTGCTAAGAACACCGAGTTTTTCGTTTACAGGCATAATGTAGATGTAAACCTGGCTGAATAGAATATTTCCCGTTGCCCTGAAACAGCATTACCCTCTCTATATCTAGTCTAAAGGTCCATCCCGACAGCCGTGACAATCACCTCCCATCGGAACCTTCTGCATTCTGGCGCGTATATGATCATGAACACACAAAAACACCCCACCCGCATTCTTTGCGCACTTGCTGCGCTCGTTGTACTTCCTTTCTCCGCCGCTGCTGAAACCGTCGGCAATGTTGACGTTGATTGGCTAGGGAATGACATCGTCGTGGAAGCGGTGGCCGACCCCAAGGTAAAAGGCGTTACCTGCCATCTGGCCTATTTTGAACGTGGCATCATTGACCGGTTGCAAAAGGGAGACTGGTTCGAAGACCCGTCAAACTCGTCGATTTCTTGCCGTCAAACCGGGCCGATTGAGATTGGCGATATTGAGCGCGATGACGAGGGCGAGACCGTGTTCACCGAACGCCGCTCTGTTATTTTCAAAACATTGAACGTGAAGCGCATCTATGATGAGGCGAATAACACCTTGATCTACATCAGCCACGCCCGCGACGTGCAAAACGGATCAGCAAAGATGTCGATGTCGACCGTGCCGCTCTATGCGCCGGGGAATTAGGCAAAGGATCGCCATACGGGAACTGTCCCTTTGCGCCGTTCTCATGTTGCGTTAATCTGCCGCAAAGCCACAACAACAAAGGGCACAGGCAGAATGGGCATTTCACGTAGAAACTTTACAATCGGATTGGGGGCATTGGGCCTTGCCGCATGTCAGGGGCGTAGCAGTGCGGTGACATATGCCTCGCGGAGCGAGAGCACTTTGCCCGCGGATTTGATGCCACAATCAAATAGCGGCTATGATGCTTGGGTTGCGGGGTTCAAGGCGCGGGCTACGGCACAGGGCATTTCAGCCGCAACGCTAAGACGAGGTTTCGTCGGGACAGGTTATTTGCCCGGTGTCGTTAAGCGTGACCGTAACCAAACCGAATTCAGCAGGACGCTTGAGGATTACCTTGCCATTGCCGCGTCAGAGGAGCGTGTCAGCAAGGGGCGCGCTGCCTTTGCCCGCCATCGGGGCATTCTGCGCCAGATTGAAGGGCGCTATGGCGTTCCGGCCGAGGTCGTTACCGCCGTGTGGGGGCTGGAGAGCTTTTACGGAGAGCGGCGGGGTGACGTGCCGGTCGTATCGGCCACGTCAACTTTAGCCTATGATGGCAGGCGCGGGTCTTTCTTTGAAAAACAGCTGATCGCGGCGCTGAAAATTCTTGAGCGGGGGGATGTCTCTGCACAGGGTTTAACGGGCAGCTGGGCCGGTGCCATGGGTCACACCCAGTTTATCCCCACATCTTATCAGGCTTTTGCCGTCGATTTTAACGGCGACGGGCGGCGCGACATCTGGTCGGATGATCCGACGGATTCACTGGCCTCGACTGCGGCGTATCTTGCCAAGTCAGGCTGGAAATCCGGCCAGAAATGGGGCGGAGAGATGGGAACTGCTGCGGCCAGTTCTGCAACACCGTTGAAGGTTTTGCAGCCTGACGCGGGCGGGCCACGCTTTGCGGTGTTTAGCAATTTCAATGCGATCAAGCGCTATAATAACTCTGACAATTACGCGATTGGTGTCGGGCATCTGTCTGACCGTATTGCGGGCGGCGGACCCATCCGGGCCAGCTTTGGCCCCGACAAATACGGCCTGACCATCGAGGATCGCAAAGCGTTGCAAGAACGGCTGACGGCGCGCGGGTTTGATACCGGTGGTACGGACGGGGTGATTGGCCCCAACAGCCGCAAGGCCATCTCAGCCTATCAGCAATCCGTTGGGTTGCCAGCGACAGGTGATCCGTCGCTGTCGCTGCTGCAACGCCTTTAAGGTTGCTTTAAACGACCGGCTGCGCGGGTGCCTATTGGCCTGCCAATATCCAGCGCGCCGCCTTTTCAGCAATCATTATGGTCGGGGCATTGGTGTTGCCGCTGGTGATCTCGGGCATGACCGACGCATCCACCACGCGCAGGCCTGCCACGCCTTTCATCCGCAAATGCGGGTCCAGCACGGCAGTCGGATCATCCTCGCGGCCCATTTTGACGGTGCCCACGGGATGAAAGATCGTGCTGGCGATGTCTCCCGCCAATCGGGCTAAATCATCATCACTTTGATATTGAATGCCGGGCTTGTGCTCTTGCGGGGCATAGGGCCGCATTGCAGGTTGGGCCATAATGTCACGCACTTGGCGCAGGCTTTCGGCGGCGACTTTGCGGTCGTCTTCGGTATCCAGATAATTCGGTGTGATCTTGGGGGCGTCGCGGAAATCGGATGAGGCAATCCGAACATGGCCGCGGCTGGTCGGGTTCAGGTTGCAAACGCTGACCGTCATGGCGGGGAAAT
Source organism: Sulfitobacter marinus (assembly GCF_900116285.1). Taxonomy (GTDB): domain Bacteria; phylum Pseudomonadota; class Alphaproteobacteria; order Rhodobacterales; family Rhodobacteraceae; genus Sulfitobacter; species Sulfitobacter marinus. The sequence goes on from NZ_FPAJ01000010.1 coordinate 8,861, forward strand.
CGTGCAGGTCTTCGCCAAACGCCTCAAGGCTAAGCGGTTGGACATGGTATTCAAGATTGGCATGGGGTCGGTCAGGGTTCGACCTAGTGAACGCACCCAGCTGGCTTGGGGACATGCTCATTGGGCCGGAGCGTTTGAGCAGGTATTCCAGCCCGATCTTGGCCTTGCCAAAAAGAGAATTGGCCAGGGTGTTGAGAGTCTGCGCGCCCGTTACCTTGAACACCGCGCGAATTTGCAAGTGATCTTGAAGGTTTTCACCGACAAAGGGCTGGTCCATCACCATCTCAACGCCGTGCCGCTTTAGCACTGCGGCGGGACCGATCCCCGAAAGCTGCAGTATTTGAGGAGAGTTCACAGCCCCGGCGGACAGCACGGTTTCCTTGGCCGCCGTCACGGTGACGGGCACACCTTTGTGATGCACCTTGGCCCCTGTGCAGCGCAGGCGTCCGTCGCGGTCTTTGTCAAATGTCATCTTTTCAACCTGCGCTTCGGTCCAGATGGTCAGATTGGTCCGTGATTTCGCCGGACGCAGAAACGCCTTTGACGTGTTCCACCGCCATCCAGAGCGCTGATTAACGTCGAAATACCCGACGCCTGCATTATCACCACTGTTGAAATCATCGGTCTTCTGAATGCCGGTTTCTGCCGCCGCATCGGAAAAGCTGTCCAGAATGTCCCATCGCAATCGTTGCTTTTCGATCCGCCATTCGCCGCCGTGCCCGTGCATATCGGAAAACCGGCTATTGTCCCCCGTTACCGGGTCGGCACCATCATCCAGTTTATAGTGGTCTTCATGGGCCTTAAAGTCGGCCAGCGCGTTTTGCCAGCTCCAATCTTCCTCGCCGGTCAGCTTGGCCCAATTGTCATAATCACGCGCTTGCCCGCGCATATAGATCATGCCGTTGATCGACGAACACCCGCCCAACGTCTTGCCACGCGGATAGAGAAGGGCGCGCCCGTTCAATCCCTTGTCTGGTTCGGTTTTATACATCCAGTCGGCGCGCGGGTTACCAATACAATACAGATAACCGATGGGGATATGGACCCATGGATAGGTGTCAGCTTTTCCGGCTTCTAACAGCAGTACCCGGTTGGCGGGATCGGCGCTAAGCCTGTTGGCCATCAGGCACCCGGCGGACCCGCCGCCGATTACAATATAGTCGTAGCTGTTTGATCCGTCAGACATCGCGCCATTTACCCATCGCTTGTTTCATTCTTGATCAGAGAGACACAGCCGCGCGGATCGCCTTCAGAAAGCACTTTATGCAGCGCTGATGAAAGCCATATCCTGAGGCCTGTGTTCCCTGATCCCGGCGACATTTGAAGGCCGAGTAGGCAAACTCTAGTGCCAATTTCTGCTAAGGGGTATCGCGAATTTTGATCTGGAGGCTGTCGATCCAACTGTTCAGAGCGGCCTTGCAGTTATAACTCCTTGACCAGACGCAAAGCGTCATAAATCGCGGCATGTGTATTGCGCGCTGATACCGCATCGCCGATACGAAACAGCCAGAATGTTGCGTCGTCATTCCAGTCCATCGTTTGCGGCTCGCCTGCGATCAGCGCCTCATAATCAACAGCGCCTTCATTCTTTGACAGAGGTTTGAGCGCGAAATACAGATCATCCATCGGCAAGGTGCCGTAGTTCACCACCACCTGATCATATTCCTGCTGTCTCGTAAAATCACTGTAGTCGGTGCCTATTGTGGCGACCAATTTATTACCAACACGGGAAACCCCCAACAGCCGCCGCGTCACGGTAAAGGTCACATCCTTATCCTGCAAAGACCGCATATAGGGGACAAGGTTCATCGCCATAATCTCGGGGGCAAAGCTGCGGTCGGGGGTCATCACCTCGACCTTGGTGCCCGCGTGGGCGGCAATCTCGGCGGCTTGAAGCCCGGGATGATCGCCGCTTTCGTCGTAGATGAGGATATTTCCGGCAGGTTTCACATCGCCCGAGATGATGTCCCACGACGACACCACATTTTCGGCTTCGACACCGGTTTCAAACAGCTCGGTATTGGGCAGGCCACCTGTCGCGATGATCACGACATTGGGGTTAAGCTGCGCAACCGTCTCTTCATCGGCCCATGTGTTAAAGTGAAACACCACGCCGCGGGCGGCACATTGCGCCATGCGCCAGTCGATGATCGACATCATCTCGCGGCGGCGGGCGTTTTGCGCGGTCAGCCTGATCTGGCCACCGGGTTCCGGCTGGGCCTCGAATACTGTGACGTGGTGACCGCGCTCGGCGGCCACGCGGGCGGCTTCCAACCCGGCGGGGCCCGCGCCGACGACGACGAATTTGCGTTTGACCAATGCGGGCTGAATGCTGTGCGGCATGGTCAGTTCACGCCCTGTGGCAGCGTTATGGATGCACAGGGCCTCTCCGCCTTGATAGATGCGGTCCAGACAATAGGTGGCCCCCACGCAGGGGCGGATGTCGTCCTCGCGCCCCTCAACGATCTTTTGCACGATATGCGGATCGGCCATATGCGCGCGCGTCATCCCGACCATATCCAACAGGCCAGCTGCCACCGCGTGACGGGCCGTTGCCACATCCTGGATGCGAGCGGCATGAAAGGTGGGCATGCCTGTCGCCTGTTTCACCGCGCCTGCGAAATCCAGATGCGGTGCGCTTTGCATCCCTTGGACGGGGATCACATCGGTCATCGCGGGATCGGTATGAATGCGCCCTTTGATCACGTTTAGAAAATCCAGCTGGCCCGATGCGGCAAGTCTTTTGGATATTTCAAGCCCTTCTTCGGGGGTGATGCCGCCCTTTTGCGCCTCGTCCGCGGTATATCTAAAGCCCACGATGAAATCGTCGCCCACCCGTTTGCGCACTGCCGCCAGCACATCCATGGGAAACCGCATCCGGTTTTCCAGCGTATCAGCGCCGTAAGGGCCAACCAAGTCATTGGTCAGCGGCGACCAGAACTGATCAAGCAGATGGCCGTAAACCTGCAACTCGATCCCGTCCATACCGCCGTGTTTCATCCGTTCGGCGGCGTCGGCAAAATCGGTGATGATCCTGTCGATGTCCCAATCCTCGATCAGTTTGGGAAAGGCGCGGTGCGCAGGTTCGCGGTGTTTCGACGATGACACCGACGGCAGCCAATCGCCCTTGTTCCACGTGGTGCGCCGCCCCAGATGTGTCAGCTGGATCATCACCGCGCAGCCATGTTCGTGGCAGGCATCGGTCAGATTGGTGATCCACGGCACGACCTCGTCCTTATAGGCCAGTACGTTGTTGAACACAGGCGGGCTGTCCTTGGAAACTGCCGCCGATCCCGCTGTCATTGCCAAAGCCACGCCAGCCTTTGCACGCTCTGCGTGATAGGCGCGGTAGCGGTCTTTGGGCATCCCGTCTTCGGGGTACGCGGGTTCGTGACTGGTCGTCATGATCCGGTTGCGTAAAGTCAGATGCTTAAGCTGGTATGGCTGCAGCAGCGGATCGGTAGACATGGCAAACCTCTTGGGCAAAGTTACATGCCGTAAGGGTGCAACTGAACGCGCTTTCAATCAACTCTATTCGCGCCGCTCGGTGGTCCGGTTACGTCTGAGAAAGACGCCGTAAATGCGCGCGCGTTTGGTCTTGGGTCGGGGGCGTGCTGCCCGCCAAAAGCGTTAAGTGCCAATAAAACTGGATCTCGGCGGGGTCTTTCATGAGTGTCGCGAAAGCATCTTGATGCCACGCGACTGCGTGTTGATGGGCCGCCGGTATCTGCGGAACCGCGTGAAGTTTCGCCAGCTCAGCCCGCGTGGCGATCAGCATCGGGTCAATCATGTGGTCTTGGACCGTGTTGAAATTCCGTTCGGCCCAATAATGCAGATCAAGACGCTTGGAGGTTCGATTGGGCAGGCCGCGCCCGCGTTTGACCATGAATTCAGCCGCGGATCGCACCGAATAGTGGTTCAGCCGCGCCCGCGCCGGGGTTTGCATCGAACCGAACAGATTAATCCGGCTGTCATCTTGGGCGAAGTCATCGCTGGCGGGCTGTGCCGCACCCAACGACCAACGTGCCGGTTTGCTGCGCTTGTTCTTGGGGCGGTGCACGCCAAGTTTTTGGAATTTCTCTGGCCGAAACAAGGTTTTGAAAAAATGGCCCGCTGGCAGGAAAAATGGATCGGGGGCGCACATGGTAAAACGCTCAACCGTTGGCTGGTCGGTGAATTCCATCTGCTCTGCTGCACCAAAGAACCGCCATGGTAGGGCAATGGCATCAGTCTCCTCGCCGACCGACGCGATCAGATCGGCAAAGGTCTCCATCGGTGTCTCAAGGCACAAAAACTCATCGCAATCAAAAAAGATCGCCCAATCCGCAGCCTTGATCAACGGATGTGCATCGGCCAATCGCATGGCCTGCCATTGCACCGATTTTTTGCCCGTCGGCTGAAACGGCACATGCGTTATATCCGGCAACAGGTCCAGCAGGCCTAGAGTGCCATCTTCGCAATCATGGGTGAAGATCAGAAAATCCGTGATACCCGCCGCGCGGTGATGGGCGATCCATTCTAGGCAGTAAGGCCCTTCGTTTCGCATGCAGGTTACGGCAAGGATACGTGTCACAGGGGGCGTCTCCTTGGGCCTAGGTTATTTGCGTTGCTCAAATGACTCTCATGCGCGCCGCTTCAAGTCAATCTTGCGCCGTAGCCATGTCACAGGCCCGACGTTTCTTTACAAGTGTAATCGCTCCAAGCTAATCTTGGGGTTGAGCAGATACGTTCGATGTCACCAAAATATCGTCACCAGAGAGGCCTGAATTATGAATGACCGTCGCCCCGTCGCGTCGCTTTGGATTGGTGAAAAGCTTCACTATCTGAACCAGCTTTGCCTGAAATCCCATGTCGTCGCGGGGCACAAGACGATCCTGTATTGCGCCGACAAGGTGGACAATGCCCCCGAAGGGGTCGAGGTGCGCCCGGCATCCGATATTATGGAGATCGACCGCGCCTTGGTCGAGGCCACCAGCGCGTCGTTTCTGTCGAATGTGTTCCGCTATAAGATGATCCAAAAGATCGGGGCGATATGGATCGACTGCGATGCGTTCTGCCATCAGCCCTTTCCCGAAGACGATGAATATATCTTTGGCCGTCACGGCATGTCTGGCGCGTTGAACTGCGGCGTCGTGGGCTTGCCCCAAGAGTGCGAGTTGATGGATCAGTTGTTGGATTATTATGACAACCTGCCGGATTACCCTGCATGGTGGAACAAGAACCAGCGCCGCAAATATGATCGCCAAGACCCCAATCTGACCCATGCCCACCGGATTTATAACGCTGAACGCACGGCATTTGGCCCGCAGGCATTTACCTATTTCGCCAAGCAGACCGGCCAGTATGAAAAGGCCAGCGAGCGCGAAGTGCTGTATCCGGTGCCGTTCCAATTGAATGACATCTTTTATGACCCCTATGGCCGCGTCGAAGGGCATTTTACCGACAAAACCCTGTCGGTGCATTTGTATACCAATGGCACGAAACCGTGGTGGGAAAAGCACGTGCCGCTGCCCGGATCATATGCTGCGCGGATGTGCGAGAAGATCGGTATCGACCCCTCCAAGGCGCTGCGCTAACCGCCAGATCAAAGGCCCAAAGCCATCAATCTGAAACCGCATAAAAGCCCCCACGGCAAGCTTCTGGCCATCTCGATGATGAAGGACGAGGCACCGTTTCTGTTGGAATGGTATGCCCATCATCTGGCCGTGGGGTTCACCAAAATCCTTGTCTACACGAATGATTGTTCCGACGGGACCGACGACATGTTGATCCGGCTCGAAGAGCTGGGTCTGGGCTATCACCGCCGAAATGACATTCCCGAAGGGGTGAAACCGCAGCCCTCTGCGATGAAATACGCGCAGGCTGAGCCCAAAGTGGCCGAGGCCGACTGGATTTTGATGTTCGATGCGGATGAGTTTTTATGCATCAACTATGGCGATGGCACGTTGGACCCGATGCTTGATGCGGCGGGCGATGCCAACGGGATCGTCATCACCTGGCGGATTTTCGGATCGGGCAATGTGGTCGATTGGTCGCGCGATCCCGTGTCTGAACAATATCTTTATGCGGCCCCGCCTACGTGGAACAAGGGCTGGGGCGTCAAAACGCTGTTCAAGTTCGACCCGGACAAATGGAAGATCGGCATTCACCGCCCATCGATCAAGAACAAGCATCTCGAAACCGGTTTCCCCGACACCGTCAAATGGCTCAATGGCTCCGGCCTCCCGATGGAGGACTATTTCAAGTTTCGTGGCTGGCGATCAATTCGCCGCACTGTTGGCTATCAATGGGCCCAGATGAACCACTATGCGGTGAAATCCATCGACAGTTATGCGATCCGCAAGCTGCGCGGGAACGTTAACAATAAGAAAGACAAATATAACGCGGATTACTGGTCGCTTCAGGATCGTAACGAGGTCTATGACGACAAGATCCTGCGCTATACCGAGCGGCGCAAACAGATCATGGATGAACTACTGACCGATCCTGTTCTGGCCCGTCTGCATTGGGCCGCAATCGACCGGGTCGAGGCGCGGCTGGTTGAGTACCGCAAAACCGATGACTACGTGACGCTCAAGGCGTCGCTGATCGAGGCATCGCAGGTTCCAATCACCAAGATCGTTGCCAAGCCGCCCAAGGCGCGCAATCCCGCCGAGATCGCGGCGCTGATGTCGCAGGTCGAAAAATCCAACGCCAGCCGCCCGATGAACGAACGCCGCACCAAGCCTGAGGCGGGATTTGCCGATGTGGGCGAGGGGGGCGACGGATTTGTGCCCGGCCAGATTGATGTAAGCGCCGAGACGGCCGTTGAATGGATCGATAATCACGGTATCGCCTTGCCCGCGGACGTGCGCATTTTCGCGCAGAACACCCTCGACCTCGTCATGCGCGGCAAATATCAGCGCCGCTTGGCACGCAGGATCGGCAGGATGGTCGAGGATGGTGAAAAGCTGTTGGATTTGGGCGCAGGGATTGGGTTTCTGTCGATATTCACCGCCAAACAACTGCCGCAGGTTACTGTCATCGCCCAAGAGGACAACGCATCCCGGATGCACATCATGCGCAGCATTCTGGCCCATAATGAAGCGGCGCTGGGTGACCGGCTGTGCATGACGACTGAACAGGTCGTGTTTCCCGATGATGCAAAGACCGTCGCGCGGATCAACCAGATGATCGCAGATGAAAAGCCAGACGTGCTGCGCGCAAGTTATGCGCAGATCGGGGCAAAGCTGCTGAGCCGGGTTGATCTGGGGACTGTTAAACGGATCGTTCTGACCGGCCCTGCGATCGGGACATTCCTGCGTGAGTATCCGCAGATAGATGCGCCGGTCCTGACCCCGTCAGAAGAGTTGAGCATGCCGGAGTTTGTCATCATCATGCCAAAGGCAACGGGTCAGCCGTAATAACCGATACGCTGGGCCAGTTCCTGACCGCCTTCGGTCGCCAATATCTCTGTCAGACGCGATTGGCGCAGCACCAGCGATTGCGCGTGCAAATCCGCAAGGACCGGATCGGCCATTAAAAACTCATAAATTTCCTGTGCGGCGGGCGACAATCCGACATTACTGGTATCCGTTCCGCCGATGCGATTGGCGTGGTTCCAATACTGTTCCGATGCGCCAAGCCGGTCGGCCTGAACCGCATCCCCACGATCAACCTTGAGCAAAAATTCAGCCGCCGATTTGATAGAGTAGTGGTTGACCTGACCGAACGCGCGGGTCGGGCCGGCGTTGATGCCTTTGTAATCGCTGTCGGTAAACGACGCGGGCATTTCTTCGCCCGAACCGTTGATCCATTTGAACCCGGTTGTTGAAAACGTCTTGGTAACCGGGCGATGCGGGCGGCGCGGGCCTTTTATTGCGTTGCGATACAGGGTTTTGACAGCGGTGGTGATCTCTTGCCCGCTTTGGGCTGCCGCCTCCAGATCGGTTGCGGTTTGCGTAAAACGAGTTGTCACCAGATCAGCGGTCTCGTGTTTGTGCCCATTGCTGTTAAACGCGACCGAGGTGAAGGACACAGCGTCTGCAGGTCCTGCATCCTCGAAAAACCCATCCAGTGTGCCGGCGGCATTTCGTAGGTTCAGAAATTCATCCGCATCGGTAACATAAAGCCAATCCGCCGCCTGATAACGTCCGAAATGTCCCGCGTAACGCAGTGCCATAATGTGCCACATTCCCTGCTTTGGGAACATTACCTTGGGGTTCGGCTGATGCTTGACACGGTGCGGCCAAAGAACCTCGATCCGGTCAAGTATCTTGTCGGTGTTATCGGTGCAGAAATTGGTGAAGATAAGCAGGTCATCAATACCAAGCGCGAAATGGTGTGCGATCCACTCCAGTATATACGGGCCCTCATTGCGCATCACCGTCAGCATCAATGTCTTTTCGGTACCGATGGCCATAGGGGAACTACCTGCTTGTCTTTTCTGTTCGCAGGCTGTCGCGGCCTGTCATAAGGGTTGCCTCAATCGCCTGTCGCAGCTTATAGTTTGAGCAATAATAGACAAGCAATACAACAGATAATCGCCTGTCTTCCTGAGGATTGAGCGACCCATGATTACGTCGAAAGACTTTGTCGAAAGATCAATCGCACATCAACTTGGCCCGGATGTCGGGTATGATTTTTCTCTTGATCCGGCGGTTTTCGAATTTGTGGCAAATGCGTCCAGCGGCATGGCCCTCTGGTGGGATCATGGCAAAAAGATGCCTCGGGATTTGAATGATTGGAAACCGTCTAACGACAGCGGTACTCCTTGGGACGTTCGTCACAACCGGCATTCCAAGACGAATAAAACCTCTGGTGCCTTAAAGGACATCTTGGGGGCCGGGGCTGATTTTGATTTCCTGCTCGACATGCAGGATCACCGCAGCCGGTCGGTGATTACTGATCAGGGCCACGCTGCGCCCTTGTTCAACTTTAACCGTTTGCACGAACGGCCAGCCGGGCATGTGCTGTGGCCGCTGCCCCATTATCACGACATAGACAGCCCCGAGTTTTTGGGTAATCTTGATCCCCTGCGCGTCGATTGGGCTGAAAAGTCCGACCGCGTTGTGTGGCGTGGTGGCCCGGGGAACCGTGGCAGGTTGGGTCAAAACGCGCGAGGTACCATGATCCGCATGCACCCGCTATTGCGCAAGTATAAGAGTGGTGAATTTACCCGCGATGAAACGCTACATGTGTTGAAGTCGATGCAGCGGTTCAGGTTTTTGTACCGCTATATCGACAATCCGCGCTTTGATCTGGGCTACACAAATTCGGATGGCTTTGTTCTTCAACAAGAACCGTTCCTTGCAGATTTCGAGCGTCCGCGCATCCCGCGTGAGGATTTTCAAAACTATAAGTACATCGTGGTTTTGCCGGGAAATGATGTTGGGTCCAGCCTTTATTGGTCGCTGAACTCCGGCAGTGTCGCCTTGGTGGTCGATTGCGCGTTTGAAACCTTTGCGACCCATCACTTTAGACCGTGGGAGCATTACGTCCCCATTCGGAAAAATCACGGCAATGTGGAAAAACAGCTGGGTTGGTGTGAAACCCACCAAGAGGAATGCCGGGAGATGACCCTGCGCGCGGCTGAGGTTTGTAAATTGCTTGCCGACGCGGATTTACGTGCGCAGATCGCTGTTGGAGTTGTTGACGGGGTGCGCCGCCGCTTGGGCCTGAAAAAGGTCGCGACGACAGAGAACTCAGCGACGAAACCAAAGGCCAAGCAGGGGGCTCATCAAACGATCCTTAAAAAAGCTACCGCAAGATTGCGTGAGATATCTGCTACGCCTAAGCAGCAGCCGGCAACGGCCAAGGTCGCCCATGGGTGATCTTATGTGCCAATGGTTGGCCCATTTTGCGGTGATGCCGCGACCACCCAATAAAGGGCCTTCCTCATGAGCGTTCCCAATCTGTCGATTTTCTTTATCGTTGAGCCGCCAAAATATCAGGATATGGGCTGCTATCTGGCGGCGTCCATTCGCACCCATTTCAGCGAAGACCTGGATGTGATCGGGTATTGTCCGGTCGAAACAATCGGGGACATGGACCCGTATGCCTTGGCGATTTACAAAAAGCTGAATGTTGACATTCGACCGATTGAAACGGCGGAGGTGTTTGACCCGCCTTATCCCCATGGCAATAAGATGGTCGCGGCAATGCAACCGCGGCGCACGCCTCATTCGGCATTCATGGACAGTGATATGCTGTTCATCAAGTCCAATACATCTGATAAAATAATCAAAGATCGCCATGTCTCAGTTGCACCGGCGACGTCAATGATGTGGTCCGGGCAGGATATATGGCCGCATATTTATAACGCTTGCGACATGCCGCTGCCCGAAGAACGGATATGGCTTTCGCGACAGCGCCGCAAAAAACTGATGCCCTATTTCAACGCAGGTCTAATCGTTTTTCCCGAAGGTCCGGTAGCCGAAAGCGGCGAGACCTTCGTCGAGGTTTGGATGCGGTTGGCGCAGATAATTGATCAGGTCGATCTGGTCAAAAAACGCCCCTATCTGGATCAGATGAGCCTGCCTTTGGCGATCCGAGCGGCGGGGCTGGATTGGAACATCCTGCCGGAAGAGCAGCATTATATTTTGGGCGGTCAATTGCGCGGCAAGCCGTTGCCAGAAGATATGGATATCAAGATGATCCATTATCGCAATATGAAGGTTCTCAAGGAAGTCGGCATGCTGCGCAAAGCTAAGAGCATGCTTGAGCAACATGTAGGTGAGCGCCGCTTTGACAAAATAGACCCTGAGAAGCTTTTGGCGGATGGGTGAAGCCGAGATGCAGTCACCGGCCTTGCCAGATGGTTGGGTCAGCCGGGTAACCATCTATGATGGGCCGCGTTTGCGGTTGGAATACACAGGACCCGCAGATCCGGCGCGGGTTTTGGTGGCATTCCCACCGTTTGATTACCCGTTTCACGTCGATCAAGGCGGCTGGGGAGCCAAGTCTTTCTCAAAGCGGGGCATTGCCCATGTTTGTGTCTTTCACCGCGATGAAGACTGGCACCAGCACGCAGGTTTTTTCGACGCGATGCGTGCCTGCCGTGCGTATTTTGGCGCGGCACCTGATCTAACCGCCTACGGGTTTAGCATGGGGGGATATGGCGCGTTGCTTGGGGCGCAGGCGATGGATGCCAGCCGCGCAATTGCGCTATCGCCCCAAAGCTCGATAGATCCGAATGTGGTCGGGTTCGAACGCCGCTATCATGAACAATGGGGCAAAATGAACGGATGGTGCCATGACCTGCGCGAACATCTAGACGACGAGCGATTGTATGTCGTGATGGTCGACCCCTTGCACGGCCAAGATAAAAAACACGAGGCACGTCTGCCAAAACCTGCGCATTATTCCCGCGTGCTGCTGCATGGGGCAGGGCATGCGGGTATTCAGACGATTGTTGATATGGGGCAATCGGCAGCCTTGTTCGACTTCTTGCGCGGCGATATTACCCCGCGCGGCATGCGCCGCGCGTATCGCAAGGGGCGCCGTGAGGCGTTCAGATATGTCCGCAAAATGGGTAACCTATTGCATCAGCGACAAAGACCTGCAGCACGCATGTTTTACGTCATCGCACAAGAAAAAGGGTTCGGGCGTCTGCTCAAGAAATGGAACCCGCTGTATGAATAGCGCATCAATGCTTTAGAACGTCAAAACTTCATGTCATACCTGAAGACAGTGATGATCCGGCTGGGAATATAGACGCAATGCAAGACCACGGGGCCAAAAAACGCGGCATTCTTCTGAGGGCGAAAAACGGCGACGTTATCGGCTTTGATGAAACCGGTCTGCGGATGAACCTGTCGGACAGCGTGATTGAGGACATCCAAAAACGTCTACCAGCGCTGGGGGGGCATGTGGCCGTTGATCCGGCTGTATTGGGCGATGTAGATGCGTGGAACCTGCGCCAAGACGGGAAATGGTTTGTGTTCGGTGCACATCTGCCCGGTGCGCAGGGGCCGCGCCAATTCCGCCGCCGGGTTCAGGTGTCAGATGATGCCAGCGCGCCTGACATCATCGCGGATACCGCAGGCGCGGTGTACGGTTTGCTTTCGTTTGGTGGCACGCGGCGTGCTGTTACCGCAAATGAGCCGTTGTCCTTTCCCTACCACGTTGTCACCACGGGGGATGATCTGGGCCCAGCGGGGGCATCCGGCACTCAAGCGAACGAGGCGACGGATGTCATCCAACGGCTGACCGAGCAGACCCGCGATAGCCTGATCGCCAATGAAATTCTGCGCCGCCGACTGGCCGACCACCGTGCCTTGCCGCTGATATATACGCGTTCTGAAACGGACAGTTCGGCCAGCATCATCGCCCTGTCAGAAGGCGCGGCATTTGATAATTTTCGCCAGACGGTTCAGAATCTGTGCGATGCGGCGCGGTCACTTGGCAAACCGGCCAAAGTGTTGTCGGTTGGGCTGGATTTTACCCTCGAAGACGTTACCAGCCGCGGGCCGGATTGGATCGCTGGGATGCATCGCGTGATGCACCAGATCATCGATCTGTTTGCGGATAATGGATTGCGCAAGCCGCTGTTTACCGCGATTTTCGATGCGGGCACAGCTGATATTTCCGACAGCCCCGTCTTGCGCGCCCAATGGGATTTTGCATGGAACAAGGGGGATCATGATCACGTCTTTGCGGCCCCCGGGTATATGTTCGCCCAAGACGCATTTGGTCGTGCCACGCCGGATGCGCGTCTTCAGATGGCTGAAATGGAAAGCTGCGCGATTGAGGCGCGCAACAGCGATGCGCCGTGGGCCTGTCCCGTGTTGTTGCTGGCCGAACGCGAAAATGACCCCAAAGTGATCCGTTGTCGGGGCGAGGGGATGGGCGCATTTGTACTGGATAAAGATGATCCGCTGAACGCAGGCGAGGCCTGTGGTTTCCTCTTTGAAGGCGACGAGAATGGTGCCAAAATCATCGACGTTCGCGTCGACAGCAAAGACCGGAATGATCTGCTGATTACTTGCGATAAACCACCAAAGGGCGCGGACCTGACATTGTGCTATGCGCTGGGCCATCCAGCGTCAGACGATGGAATGCCCGCAAACCGCGGGGCGCTGCGTGACGGTTTCAAACTGCAAAGTGCGACAGGTCAGACCCTTTATCGCTGGGCATTGCCCGCAGCATTACCTGTGCACTGATGGATGAATTAGCCCCCTTGTTTGTCGATATCGACCTGCCCGACGCCGTGATTTTACGCGATACAGCTGCGCCCACCGGGGCGGTATCGCTCGCCATTCATCCCAACGACGCAGAAGCGGTTTGGTACAGAGGCCATGAGGCGGCGATGACCTTGTCGGAAGGTGGGGCCATCACCGGTTGGACACCTGAAAACGGGTTGGGCATTACGGCTCGTCCCGCCAAGCCAAACCAGGATCATGCACGCCCCGCACCTGAAGGCGGGGTCGTTTTTATTCGCGAGGTGAACTGCGGTTTAGTGGTCAATGCAGCTGTGGTCGAGGCCGAGCAATTCTGCTGCGCGCTGCGGCTCAGGTCTCCTGACGCTCAGGCGCGGACATTGGTCACGTTGAACCCAGCCGATGGCGATAATTATCTGTTCCTGTCCGAGAAAGACGGCGTGCTGGAATGGCGCGATGATACCGGATCGATCGAGTTATCATTGCCCGCACCGGGCCCGGACATGTGGGTTTTGGCCGGTTATGATCATGGCAAGCTTAGCCTGACAGCCAGCAAAACCGGCATGCACTTTCCCGCGCCTCAAATCACCCCCGACGCCAGCACGTCCCTGAATGACGCACTTACTGGCCCCAACGATCTGTTCGTCGGATGCCGGTCACATCGCAAAGGTATCGTGAAAACGCTAGGCAGTTCGGTGATCAATGACGTGTTACTCTGGCTTGATAACGCGGGCACCACGGCTGACGACCTGGCCAAGATCGCTAGGGCCTGCCGCTTTGTCGAAACGCAAGGGAATGCGTCATGAGCTTTAGCAAACAGACCGCTGCAGGGGATAACATCTGCGTCATCTGGATCGATGACATGATCGATATTTTCACATGGCGAAATGCGTTCGGCCTGACGATCAGCACCCCCAACATCGACCGCTTCATGAGCGAGGGCGCACGCTTTGCAAACGCCTATGCCACGGTGCCGCTATGTGCGCCGTGCCGGGCTGAACTGGCCACGGGCCTTTCGCCGTTCCGCACCGGTCTGGTCGACCTTAACCGGTTTTGGCGTGATGTTTTGCCCCCTACGGCGGGCTGGCAATTCGATCTACGCCGCGCAGGGTTTCGTACTTTCACCACCGGCAAGGTCGACAGCAATTACAAGCCCATGCCCGAGGAATACGCCCGCATCCTGTTCCATGAACAGCCCGAGGCAAAGGACGCGGGCAAGCGCAGTAACGTCAAAATATACCTTGATAAAGGGCCGGGGATCGCGGGAATCAACCACCCCGATGATGATGGCAGTCAGGACGGCAAGTTCTATGACAACATGGTCGCGCAAAACGCCATCGATTATCTGGGCCGCGCCGACCCCAAACGCCGCCATCTTATCCAGCTTGGCTTCAAACATCCGCATTATAATCTGCAATGCCCGGATCGGTTTTATCAGCAATATGACGTCGATAAAATCAGCTGGCCGACCACCGCCGCGCCCGAGGATTACTTTGGCCCGCAAGAGGGTATGGCCGTCTACGAGGCCGCCTATATTGCTAACGGTCCATGGACGCCGGAAAAGGCTGGCGATCAGGCGTGGCGTCAAGTTGTCCGCGCCTATTTCGCCGCGATCAGCCATGTGGATGCGGAAATTGGCCGGTTTATGGATGCGTTGCGGGCCTCTGAATTGGGGCAGAACACCACTGTGGTGTTGCTGTCGGACAACGGTTTCAATCTTGGTACCCACGACAGCTTTCATAAGATGAGCCAATGGGACAGTGCCGCCCATGTGCCGCTTGGCATATGGAATGCGCGCATGGGCGAGGGGTGCGTGATTGATCTGCCAGTGTCCTTGCACAACGTGCCCAAAACGATCATGGATCTTGCCGGTCTGCCGTATCGACCAAACTGGACCTCGGGGCAAAGCCTGCTGCCCTTGGTCGATGACAGCTTTGGCCGGTATGACGCCAGCAAATCGCCTGTGACATCGGTGTTTGGCACCCTGTCTGTCAGGTCGTCCGAACCCGACCTAAGTCGCTATCGCTATTTTCGCTATCCCAATGGCGAAGAGCATATCTATGATCTGGTCGCCGATCCGGGCGAGACGACGAACATCGTGGCCGACGCGCCCTTGGATGCATTGCGTGCCACGATGGTGGATAACGCGCTGGAACTGGGCCTTGATCTGCGCGGGTTCGAGAACCCTCAGCGCGGGGTCAATGCAATGATGGCGCTGGATGGATCAGTCGTGCTGGCAGGCGGTAACGCCGATAATGATTACTGGGCCTATGGTGCCAACGCCGAGAAAATTACCGAGGATGAAGACGGCGGCAACGACACGCTTTGGTACATGGCGGGGCCGGATGATTACGTGCTGCACATGCCCGCCTATATCGAGAATATCCGCATCGCGACGGTGGTGTCACGCAAGGAACAAAACGCCAGCGAAGGCAAGGAAATCACCATCGTTGCGCATCCCGATACGCCCATGAACTTTGAGACATCCGAACGTGTCGCCGTCAACGTACAGGGCAGCCGCGGGGCCGATGTAATGATCGGTGCGAAATATGCAGGAGCCACTTTTTTCGGCGGGGCAGGCGATGACCTGCTGATAGCCAAATCGGGTCGCGGCAAGGACGTGCATATGTTCTATGGCGGCGCGGGAAACGACACGCTTTATGGCGGCAATGGTCGTGATATCTTGGACGGTGGCGCGGGCGACGACGTTATTCGAGGGGGCGAGGGGCGCAGCAAGATTTACGGCGGTCCGGGCAATGATGACATTGCAGACGGGCCGGGCGGATCGGAAATTCACACCGGGCCGGGGCGCAACATCGTGCGATCCGCTGGCGGAGACGATCATATTTACGTTGGCAGCGGCCATAATACGATCGAACCGGGCGAGGGGGCAGTGGTGTTCCATGTGGAATATGGCGGCGTGACCGAGATCAACGGCTGGTCTGATGCGTATCGGCTGGACCTGTCCGCATGGCGAACCTCGCCGGAACTGCGGATCACCGGTAACGACCGTGCTGACATCCGTTTGGGCGTGGCTATTATCCGCATCAATGGCCTGGTGTCCGAGGCAACATTACAAACCCAAATCACCCAAGGTTAAGCATGCCATGAAGAACGTAGTCGGGGCATACACATGGCGCTAAGGTTCGACCCTGAAACCCCTTTGGCTGGTCAAATCCGCGTGGTTGAAAATGCGTTGATCGTGCCATGGGGCGAGGGTAACCGCCGCAAGATGGCGCGCCCTGCGGGGGTGTTCGACGCGCAGGGCAACTTCTGCGTGGATGCGATGACATGGCGGTCAAGCCGCAGACCGACAACCGTTGAACCGATCCTGCCAGCCGAGGCTGAGGTGGACCGTGAACTTTCCGGGACGATGTTATATGCGGGGCTGTCATACGGTCACTTTGGCCACGCTTTGTGTGAATCGCTGGCGCGGCTTTGGGCCGTGGATGAATTTGATGGCGCGATTGATGCGGTGGCGTTTATCCCTAAAAACCCGATCACCTGGCCTGAACGCAGTCTTGGTATGGTCAAGGTGATCGCCGAACAGTTGGGTGAGATGCCCCGCCTGACCGCCTTTAACAAGCCCACGCGCATTGAACGTCTGGTGGTCGCGCCGCAGGGGTTTGGTGTGAATGATTTGATGTCAGGCAGCCCCGAATTCCGCGCTTTTACCGACCGTCGACTGCGTCAACGGGTTAAACCTGGGGGGCCGGACAAAATCTATATCTCGCGCAGCGCGTTGTTTCGCAAACGCGGGCGCTTTCTGCTTGAAGACTATATCGAGGCCAAGATGGAGGCCGAGGGTTATACGATCTTTCACCCTCAGCAGCATGATCTGGCAACCCAGCTCGCGTATTACAAAGGCGCTTCGATGATCGTGTCGACGGATAATTCGGCGCTGCATCTGGCCGCCTTTGTGGTCGGCCCAACCTGCAAGATCGGCATTTTGTTGCGCCGCCCCGGTACGATATTTGAGGATTTTCAACTGCAACTGAAATGGTTTGCAGGGGTAACCCCTGATGTGGTCGATGCCTGCACCCGTTTTTGGTTTCGCCGCGGTGAAAAGGTCCAATATAATGAGGTGTATTCCCTGATTGATTTCGAGAAAACCTGCCAAACGCTGCGACGCGCGGGGCTAATCGAAAAGGCGGATTGGGTAAACCCGACCGAGGCCGAAGTGGGCAGGGAGGTCGAGCGGATGGAAACTGACTTCGAAATGAAATTCGACGAGATTTTCCTTTAGCACCGGGCTTTGCTTTATTTGTTCCTATCCCTCTTGTTTGCCTATCGAACACTTTATTGTTCGTGACCTGGGAAGGGGACCAATGCAGTTAGCATGGATGGAATAAGCGTCCGAGGCGCACCATTCGTTCGGCAACGGGCCGCGCCACTGCATGGGCTTCCACATCTCGCGCTACACAGTGGGAAAGGTTTTGTTGCCAATGTTCTGGACGTTTTCCCAATATTGAGCTGGTAGCCCCCGCACGCGTGCCCTGATCCGTTTCTTGTTTTCGCAGTGCCGTTGAACCTGCCCGTGCGCGAGAACTGACGCAGCGGGCAGGCTGGTTTCTTAGGCGGTGACGCTGCGCAGGCCCAAAATATCGCGGGCCTGTTGCCACGTGGCGACGGGGCGTTCGTATTTCTCGCACAGGTCGGCGGCGCGTTTGATCAGCGCTGCGTTTGACGGGGCCAGCGTGTTACGATCAAGGCGCACGTTATCCTCAAGACCTGCGCGGGTGTGGCCGCCCGCTGCAATCGCCCATTCGTTCACAACGATCTGGTTAGGGCCGATACCTGCCGCACACCATGCCGCATCAGGCGCACGGGCCTTGACCTGTTCAACATAGAAATCGAACACGGTCTTGTCGGCCGGCATCGCATTCTTAACGCCCATCACGAATTGCACATAAAGCCGCCCGTAAAGCTTGCCGTCTTTGTGGTACTGGATCGCTTGTAGGATATGGCTCAGGTCAAAGGCTTCGACTTCGGGAACCACTTCGTGTTTGCGCATTTCAGACGCCAGCCAGTCGACCAAATCCGGTGGGTTCTCGTAAACGCGGGTGGGAAAGTTATTCGACCCCACCGACAGCGATGCCATATCAGGGCGCAACGACAGCATGCCGCCACGGGTTTTGCCTGCACCGGAACGGCCTCCTGTGGAAAACTGGATAATCATGCCGGGGCAGTGTTTCTCCAGACCTTCCTGAAGAAGTGCAAATTTCTCGGGGTCCGATGATGGCGTTTCGTCATCGTTGCGCACATGGGCGTGGCAGATGCTGGCTCCGGCTTCAAACGCCTCGTGGGTGCTCTCAATCTGTTCGGCGATTGAAATGGGCACATTCGGATTGGCCGCTTTGGTGGGAACGCTGCCGGTAATGGCCACGCAAAGGATACAAGGGTCAGACATCTAGGAATACCGTTTCTTTCTCGCCCTGAAGATGGATATCAAACCGATAGACGCCATCGGTTTCCAGCCGCGCGATCAGGGTCGGCACGCGGTTTTGATGTTCAATACGCATCAGCAGCGGGTCGGCGCCGTTGTCTGCATCGGGGAAATACATGCGGGTGTGCAGGCCAATATTGATGCCCCGCGCCACGATCCAGAATGTGATATGCGGGGCCATCATCCGCCCGTCGGGAAACGGCACAGCACCGGGCCGGATCGTATCAAATGCCCATTCGCCGGTGTCATAGTCGCCCGCCTTGCGCCCCCATCCGGTAAAGTTCGGATCAGCAGCGCCGCGCGGGTCATTGCTGGGATAGATCCCGTTGGCATCCGCTTGCCATATCTCGACCATCGCATCCTTTAGCGGGGTGCCGGTGCCGTCATACACGGTGCCTTTGATCGTGATCCGCTCACCGCGGGTTTCGGCATTCACCATCGTATCGCCCAGATCATGGGGATAGACGCCTTTGATGTCGCAGAAATTCGGCACACAGCCGATATGCACGTAAGGGCCAGCGGTCTGGGATGCGCTTTCCTTGAGGTGTTTCAGCTCTTGCATCAATTACCCTCCTTGCGGTTCTCAAACAGGGTCGATCTGCGGCCGCGCAGGACCATATCAAATTTGTAGGCGCGCGCGTCCATGGGCACTGTGTTCTCCATATCCAGCGGCGCGATCAACTGTTCGATCGCCTCGCGCGACGGGATCGTTTCGACTATGGGGCATTTCCAGATCAGTGGATCGCCCTCGAAATACATCTGTGTAATCAGACGCTGGGCAAAGCCGCTGCCAAATAGTGAAAAGTGGATATGCGCGGGCCGCCAGTCATTGGCGCGGTTGGGCCAGGGATAGGCACCCGGCTTGATTGTGCGGAAACTATAACCGCCATTTTCATCCGTGATGGTACGCCCGCACCCGCCAAAATTGGGGTCAAGCGGGGCAAGGTAGCCCTCTTTCTTATGACGATAGCGCCCGCCCGCATTGGCCTGCCAAAACTCAAGCAGCACCCCCGGAATACCGCGACCATTCTGGTCCAGCACGCGACCATGCACGATGATCCGCTCACCAATCGCCATCTCGCCTTCGGCGGCATAATTCAGGATCAGATCATTGTCCAAGGCACCCAAAATGTTGTGACCAAACACCGGCCCCGTCTGTTCGCTGAGCGTCGTGTTCATCGAAATCAGCGCCTTTTGCGGCGACCGCACGACAGATGTTTTGTAATTGGGGCAATAGGCTGGCGGCTGCCAGCTGCGGTCGCGGTGAAAGAACGCGCCGTTTTGATCGGTCATAGGTCTACTCCCATTTCCTTGTAGGTCTGTTTGGCCAGTTTAAGGGCATGGTTCGCCTTTGGCACCCCCGCATAGATGGCCACGTGTTGAAAGGCCTCCATTACATCTGTCACGCTTGCCCCGGTGTTCGCTGTGGCGCGGATATGCATCGGGATTTCCTCGAAATTACCGGTTGCCGCCAACAGCGCCAGCGTAAGCATAGACCGTTCGCGATGGGTGATCTCGTCGCTGGACCAAACCGTGCCCCAAGCACCTTCGGTTATAAGCGTCTGAAACGGCTGGTCAAAATCTGTTTTACCAGCCTCGGCTTTGTCGACATGTGCGTCGCCCAACACCTTGCGGCGGGTTTTCATTCCGGTCTCGTATTTGTCTGACATTCTCCGCTCCTTCTGGAATTGATGCCGTTTTCGCATAACATTTACCCTAAAGATATTGAGAAACGCAGGAATTTGCATAACCATGCAGTTATGAAACTAGACCCTCGCCTGCGCTTGCGCCACATAACGACGTTTTTAGACATCGCCCAAGCCGGGTCCATCGTGGCGGCGGCGGATCAACTGGGCGTTAGCCAACCCGCCGTGTCCAAAACCCTGCGCGAGCTTGAAGATATCCTTGGCCAGCAGTTGTTTGACCGCTCCTTGCGGCAACTTCAACTGAACAAGGCGGGGCAGGCGTTTCAAAAGCTTGCTGGCTCGGCCATGACAACGCTGCTGCGCGCCACGCAGCACCCCAGCGGGGCCACTCAAACCCGGCTGGCCATTGGTGCGTTGCCAACAGCGGCAACAACGCTGGTGCCCCGCGCGGCAATCCGGTTTCGTACCGTACAGCCGCAATGTCTGGTGCGCGTGTCCACTGGGCCGAACTGGTTACTGCTGTCGCAACTGCGCGAGGGGCGTCTGGATCTGGTGGTGGGCCGCATGGCGGATGCCGAACGGATGGAGGGGCTGAGCTTTCGCCAGCTCTATACCGAAGATGTGGTTGCGGTCGTGCGTGCAGGCCACTCTTGGGCGGATGACTTTGACACCGATGCCCTTGGCCGGTTTCCCTTGATTTTGCCGCCGCACGGTGCCGTGATCGGCCCGCTTGTCCGCGCGTATTTGCGCAGCATTGGTCATGGTGATCAGGCCCCGGCATTCGAGACTGTATCCCTTGCCTTTGGTCGTCAGGTTTTGATGGACACCGATGCGATCTGGTTCATTTCGCGCGGTGTTGTCGCCCAGGAGTTGGCACAGGGCAGCCTGCGCGCCATTCCCCTGAATGCGCCGATGATGGCGGGGCCTGTCGGAATCAGTTTGCGCCAAAACCTGCCCGAGAGTACTGAAATTGCGGCGATGATCGACGCTTTGCAATTTGCAACGGACCAATAGACACGGCACGTCTTGCGGTGCGCGCCACCATGGGATTAGCCTGCAAGCAACATTGCGCCACGATAAGGATACCACCGCCATGACGCCCCCTCCCGACCTGATTATTGTGAACGGCGCGCTGATCACTTTTGACCCCACCACCCAAGGGGCGACGGCGATTGCTATTGGCGGCGGGGAAATCCGCGCTCTGGGATCCGATACGGAAATGCGCGCACTGGCAGGTCCCGAAACCCGATTGATTGATGCGGGCAAAGCCACCGTGATGCCGGGTTTTATCGACAGCCATGTGCATCTGTTTTGTGGATCAGTCGAGCTGGGTTATCTTGATTTGCACGGCGTCCAAGGCCTTGCGGCGCTAAAGGATGCTGTCGTCCCCTATGCTGCCAACACCCCCGACGATCCGATGCTATTCGCGGTGCAGGCCGATTACGCAATCTTGCATGCCGACAAAACACCAACCCGGCACGAGCTGGATATCGTCTGCCCCGACCGCCCCTTTGCCATGTTCGCCCCGGATCATCACACGGTCTGGGCCAACACGGCGGCATTGCAACTGGCGGGCATTCTCCATGGCGGTGAAACCGCTGCGGGCTGCGAGATTGTGATGGGCAGCGATGGCGTGGCCACTGGCGAATTGCGTGAACCCGGTGCCTATGCCGCGGTGCTGGCTCTGACGCGCCACGGCGGGCGTGATTTGGCCGGATTGATTTCGGGTAAGGACCCGGTGCCCAAGCCGAGCCGTTTGGATTGCGCCAAGGACAAAGAGGCCCTTGCGCGGGGCATGCAACATTGCGCGGCTCAAGGGATCACCGGTGTGCAATGTATGGACGGCAATTTCTATCAGCTCGAGCTGCTGACCGAGATGGAGGCCGAGGGTACCTTGCTGTGCCGCGTATCGGTCCCGTTCCACTTGCGGCCCGAAGACCCGCTTGATCGCCTGTCCGAGGCAGCCGTGATGGCCGCGACCTATACCGGCGACATGGTCTATTCCGGAACGGTCAAGATGTTCATTGATGGCGTGATCGAAGGGCGCACCGCGCTGATGTTGCAGCCCTATCCCGATACCACCGACACCTACGGCGATCCGGTGTTCAGCGCCGAGCATTTCAATGTTGCCTGCACACGCATTGACGAAATGGGCCTCCAGATCGCGGTGCACGCTATTGGTGACGGCGGCGTGCGGCGCACATTGGACGCTTATCAAGCCGCCCAGACAGAAAATGGCAAACGCGACAGCCGCCACCGGATTGAACATCTCGAAACGATGCATCCCGATGATGTGCCGCGCCTTGCTGCGCTGGGCGCTGTGGCGTCTATCCAACCGGGCCACGCCCCTTTTGGCGGGATATTTCCGCCCGGCGGCGTTGGGAAATATCTGCACCCGCATCAGATCGCGACGGCCTACCCATGGACCCAACTGCGCGACAGTGGCGCGCCGGTCATATTCAGCACCGATTGGCCGGTGATCGGCATCGATGTCATGACAAATATCAAAGCGGCCATCGCCCCGCTTGATCTGGGCCCTGATTGGGTCGACCAAACCCAAAGCCTGATGCAAACCTTGGCCAGCTACACCCGCGACAACGCATGGGTCGAATTTCGCGAACACCAAAAGGGGCGGCTGGCCCCCGGTCTGCTTGCAGATATCGTGGTGCTGTCTCATGATATCACCGCGCTGGACCCGAGCCGGATCACCGATGCCTCTGCACGCCTGACCATTTGTAACGGCCAGATCACATTCGAGGCATCATAACGCCGCCATATTTCCAAATGGACCTAAATCCCGGGGGAGGGGCCGCTTTGCGGCCACGGGGGCTGGCCCCGGCCCACGCCCGATACTTGACAAGTACACCTAATGCCTGCCTTTTGCGGCAAACAGAAAAAGGATGCTTCTAATGATGAGAACACGGGCGGCAGTAGCTGTTGAGGCGGGTAAACCGCTTGAGGTCATGGAGGTGAACCTTGAGGGTCCCAAGCGGGGCGAGGTTTTGGT
>NZ_FPAJ01000008.1 GCF_900116285.1 Sulfitobacter marinus
TCACCGAGTAAGCTGCCAGCGGGCCCGCCCCGCGACAGCCCAAACCGACCCGAAGGCCGCTCTGGAAACAGCGCGGCCTTTTCTTTTGCACAAGGAGGGCACCGGCAGGCAGCAAAATTTCCCGCGGATATGACCGAATTGACTACAAGGTTACTTTTCAAGCAGGTCAAATGGTCTAGACTTGTCGTATGAGACAAAGTTCATCCATCATTTGCCGGTTTTTTGCCGTGTTGCTGATTTTGTCCCCGCTTGCTGCTGTTGCGGGGGAATTCGACCGCTTTGCTGGCAGCTTCATGGGCGAAGCCGAGTTTATGGTCGACGGTGAGGTCCAGCACCGTGATATGAGCACGACGATCACGCCCACGAAAAACGGGGTTAGAATTAGTTGGACATCCATCAGCCGTCGAAGCGACGGCCGGGTCAAAACGAGGACATATAATATTTTGTTCGAGCCAAGCGGCCGTAAAAATATCTATTCCTCTGCGATGCGCACCAATGTTTTCGGAAAAGATGTTCCGCTGAACCCTCTGAAGGGCGAGCCCTATGTGTGGGCTAGGTTGGATGGTGATACGTTATCGGTCTTTTCGCTCATTATCGATGAAACCGGCGAATACGAGATGCAGGAATATCATCGTACCTTGGTCGCAGAGGGGCTTGAGCTTGAGTTTATCCGCTTGCGCAATGGTGGCGCGCTAAGAGAAATTCGCACCCTTTTGCACCGTATCGACTAACGCCAGTGCCAACCTCTGATATATCGACGCAACGGCAGTATTTATTGTCTTCACTTGAGGAAGCCCAAGCAACGGTGCGGGCCTATGATACCAAGGCCCAGATTGTGGGGATCGGCTATACTTTTGCGCTGAATATCGTAGCCACTGTTATGGGCGGTTTGCCCGGGGACGGAAACGAGGGGCCGCTTTATGTCATCCTGTTTTGGGCCGTGGTGATGGCACCGCTGTTCTTTTTTGGCTATGTTCTGTATCCTTCTCGACGGTCCGCCCCGCAGGTAGATGATGATACAGCGAATGGGGTGGAACGGGTATTATATGTTCAAACGGCGCGCCATAAGACGGTTGCTGATCTAAAAAACTGCTGTATCCAACGCGGATTGGCTGGCCGAACTGGCGTATGAAGTATTGAAGGTGTCAAAGCTGCGCGAACAAAAGCGCCTTAGGTTTATCGTGGCGCTTTATGCCACTGTCTGTGCCTTTGCGCTGCTGGCTATGAAGCAGTTTTTGGCGGTGATCTAGGCGGGGTTAGCACAGAAAGCCCCAAGTTTGCGTGTTCCCGCTGGAAACGTGAACATGAAACGGGAATTCCCCCTTGCCACAGGGGGCGACTCGACCTATAGAGCGCAAGTCTCAGCGGGGTGCGTTTTTACGCGCCCCGTTTGATTTACGATAAAACGCAATGAAGGGCCGTGATGAGGCGTCTCTTCCTCTTCGTTTCTACTCCCAATGAGGGATGATGACATATGGCACAAAGCCAAAACATCCGCATCCGTTTGAAGGCGTTCGATTACCGCGTGTTGGATGCGTCCACACAAGAGATCGTTAACACCGCCAAGCGCACAGGTGCCTCTGTTCGCGGCCCAATCCCGCTGCCGAACAAGATCGAAAAATTCACAGTTCTGCGTGGCCCCCACGTTGACAAGAAATCCCGTGACCAGTTCGAAATCCGCACGCATAAGCGTTTGCTGGATATCGTTGATCCGACCCCCCAGACCGTGGACGCGCTGATGAAGCTCGACCTGGCCGCTGGTGTGGACGTCGAGATCAAGCTGCAGTCATAAGCGTAGGAGGGTAATATTATGTTGCGCTCAGGCGTTATTGCAAAAAAGATGGGCATGACCCGTTTGTTCATGGAAGACGGCAAGCAGATTCCTGTAACCGTTCTCCAGCTCGACAAACTTCAGGTTGTTGCACAGCGTACCACTGAAAAGGACGGCTACACAGCTGTTCAGCTTGGTGCAGGTACAGCCAAGGTCAAGCGTACATCGCAGGCCATGCGCGGTCACTTTGCTACGGCAAAGGTTGAACCAAAGCGTAAGGTTGCGGAGTTCCGCGTAGACCCCGAAGCCATGTTGAATGTCGGCGAAGAAATCATCGCCGATCACTACTTTGCAGGTCAGTATGTTGACGTTGCGGGCACATCCATCGGTAAAGGTTTTGCCGGTGCGATGAAGCGCCACAACTTTGGCGGTCTGCGTGCGACACACGGTGTTTCGATCTCGCACCGTTCGCACGGTTCCACCGGTCAGTGTCAAGATCCCGGTAAGGTTTTCAAAGGCAAGAAAATGGCCGGTCACATGGGTGCTGCCCGTGTTACCACTCAGAACCTTGAAGTTGTCAAAACTGACACTGCCCGTGGTCTGATCATGGTCAAAGGTGCCGTTCCAGGCTCCAAGGGCGGTTGGGTGACTGTTAAGGACGCGGTGAAAAAGCCGTTCCCAGACAGCGCAATCCTGCCCGCCGCTTTGAAATCTGCCGCTGAAGAAGCCGCAAAAGCCGCTGAAGAAGCCGCCGCAGCAGCCGCTGCAGAGGCCGAAGCAGAAGCCAAGCGTCTGGCCGAAGAGCAAGCCGCAACGGAAGCTGCCGCATTGGCAGAGGCCGAAGCGTCCATTGAATCGGACAAAGAAGAAGCTGCTGATCAAAGCGAAACTTTGGACGAGACCAAGAAGGAAGGTGACGAATGAAACTCGATGTCATCAAACTCGACGGTGGTGCAGCTGGATCAATCGACCTGGACGAGGCCCTATTTGGTCTTGAGCCACGCGCCGACATCCTGCACCGCGTCGTCCGCTGGCAGCGCAACAATGCGCAGCAAGGCACGCATAAGGTTAAGACACGGTCCGAGGTCAGCTATTCGACCAAGAAGATCTATCGCCAGAAAGGCACCGGCGGCGCACGCCACGGCGCACGCTCTGCACCGATCTTCCGTTCGGGTGGTATCTACAAGGGGCCAACCCCTCGTAGCCACGGCCATGAGCTGACCAAGAAGTTCCGCAAGCTGGGTCTGCGCCACGCTTTGTCCTCCAAGGCAAAGACTGGCAACCTGGTTATCATCGACGATGCCGCATCCGATGGGAAAACCGCAGCACTGGCCAAGCAGGTTAAGAACCTCGGCTGGAAACGCGCGTTGATCATTGATGGCGCGTCTGTGAACGAAGACTTCTTGCAAGCCGCGCGCAACATCGAAGGTCTGGATATCCTGCCGACGATGGGTGCAAACGTCTATGACATCCTCAAGCGTGACACACTCGTGATCACCAAAGCGGGGATCGAAGCACTGGAGGCCCGTTTGAAATGAGCACCAAGCACCAACACTACGATGTGATCCGCAAGCCGATCATCACCGAGAAAGCAACAATGGCGTCTGAAAACAACGCCGTCGTTTTCGAAGTGGCAATCGACAGCAACAAGCCAATGATCAAAGAAGCTGTTGAAGCTCTCTTTGGTGTCAAGGTGAAGGCCGTGAACACGACCATCACCAAAGGTAAGTCCAAGCGTTTCCGTGGCCAAATGGGCCGCCGCAAGGACGTCAAAAAGGCTTATGTTACACTCGAAGAGGGTAACACCATCGACGTATCCACCGGGTTGTAATCCGGTCGGTGGGTTCGCACCCACCTTACGCAAATCTCAAAAGCCCCTCGCCGGATGGTGGGGGGCTTTTTGCTTTTGCAATGGCAGCCTGCACGGTTCGGCGGGGGCCGCTATATGAAGCGGGATGTCGAGAACAATGCATAATCTTTTGCTAGGTCTTCTGTTCGATCACGATCAGATGGTATGGATGACGGACCGAGCCGAGGAGGCCTGACCATTGAGCCACAACTACTTTAATATCGACATAGCGTTTGTCTTTGCGTTCCTGAACATGGCCGTCGCCTTGGTGCTCGGGGCTATCATCGGGTCCGAGCGTCAGTTCCGGGGCCGGATGGCTGGCTTGCGGACGAATGCGCTCGTCTCGCTGGGGGCTGCTGCCTATGTCACGTTTGCGGCGCTCTTTCCTGATGACATCAACCCCACACGCGTTGCGGCGCAGGTGGTGTCGGGCATCGGTTTTCTGGGCGCGGGCATCATCTTTCGCGACGGGTTCAACATCCAAGGGATCAACACAGCGGCGACCTTGTGGTGTGCTGCTGCCGTCGGGCTGATCTCGGGCACGGGTCATGTGCTTTATGCTGTCGCTTTGACGTCTTTGATTGTGTTCTCGAACTTGGGCCTGCGGCCCGTGGTGAAAAAGCTGAAAAAGGTGGCGGAGAAATCCGCGGGGGCAGGATTGTATTTCGACCTGACGTTTGAATGCAGACTTGAAGACGAGAAACAAATCCGCGCTGCCATTATCGACCACCTGCGTGACGAAGCGTTGGAGCTGTGCCAAATCGTCAGCCGCACCGACAATAAGATCGTCGAAATCGTCGCACAGGTCTGCGGCACCGACGACGCGGCGGCCAAGGTCGAACGGACCGTTTCCAACGTTTCCCTATCCCCCGGCTTGCTGAGGGCAGGCTGGTCCGTCGTCGAGGAAAGCGAAGTGGGTTTTGAGTAGGGGGCGCTAGTTGGGTCGTGCTCTTTTACCCTTGCCTATCGCTTGACGGTTAGCCCCCCAAACCCCCGTTTCGGAACAATTAGAGAGAGGGGGCGTTCTTCAGTATGCCTGCTGAATATTTCGGCCCCATAGCATTTTGGGTGCTGTTGCAAATTCGGCTGGATCATAATGTTGGGGACAACCGATGAACAAAACCGCGCAGCAAAAGATTCTTGAGCATGTCGACTCAAGCGATTTTGCGTGGGCTATACCCATCATGCGCGCGGGGTACGCTGGTCGGGGCCTTGCCTATCTCGTCGTTGCGGGGGTGTCTTTGTGGTCAATCCTGCAAGGTGGGCAAGCCGAAGGTACAAAGGCGGCCATGCAGTCACTGAATGGTATGGTGGGCGCGATGATCGTCGGGCTGATCGCGGCGGGGATGTTTGCCTATGCGATCTGGCGGGCCGTCGACAGCTTGTGGGATCTTGAGGCATACGGGACGTCAGCAAAAGGGATATTGGCGCGGCTTGGTATGTTTGTAACCGGTGCAATACATGCCGGTATCGGTGTGCTGGCAGTCACGGCGCTTGGCGCTGCCTCGTCTGGCTCTGGCGGTAAGGAAATGCTGGATCGTATTTTACAATCGCCAGCAGGTGTATGGGCGGTTGGTCTTGTGGGCATGGTGACAGTCGCGACCGGATTTTACTATTTCAACAAAGCAATTACGCAATCCTACAGAGAGCACCTTCAAGGAAATCACTTTACGCTGCATTGGAACCCGGTTCTGCGGATCGGGCTTGCAGCACAGGGCATCGGGATCATCATCATCGGTGGCCTGATCGCTTATGCGGCCTTAAGCGCGAATGCATCCGAAGCGGGAGGGCTGGGATCAGCCTTTGATTGGTTGGGCGATCAGGCCTACGGCCGTATCTTGGTGGCAGCACTTTGCGTTGGCTTGCTTGGCTTTTCCTTGTTTTGCTTTGTGAATGCAGCATATCGTATTGTTCCAAAAGCATCCGATCGGTCAGTGCAGAGTCTTTCGGCCAAGGTTAAAGAACTCGCGGCCTAAGTCATTTCCTGTCGCTGCATCGCCTAAGAATGCCAAGCAGTGGCGGCGTCCATCGAGAGATACGCGGTAACAAACGCTGAATCTTCGGCAACGTGGTGCTTAGTTCGGCCTGATGGCTTGACCCTATCCCCATCCTAACCTAAACGACCCCATCGGCATCGCCCCGGATTCGTCCGGGGCTGTGTTGTTTTGTGCGTTGGTGGGTTTCATCCACCCTACGCCGGTCAGGCAAAGGGGTTCTTTGTCAGGCATTCAAATTGGGGACCTTCGGGGCCCTATAACCATCTCGACCCCATTTATGGGCGTCGGGCACAAGCAAAACGGAAGACAGAAAACATGGCACTCAAGTCGTATAAACCGACGACGCCAGGCCAGCGTGGGCTGGTACTGATCGACCGTTCGGAGCTTTGGAAAGGCCGCCCGGTCAAATCCCTTACTCAGGGTTTGACCAAATCTGGCGGTCGGAACAACACCGGACGGATCACAATGCGTCGCACAGGCGGTGGGGCAAAGCGCCTTTACCGTATCGTCGATTTCAAGCGCAACAAGCTGGACATGTCCGCGGTTGTCGCACGCATCGAATATGACCCTAACCGGACCGCATTCATCGCACTGATCCAGTACGAAGATGGCGAACAGGCCTACATCCTGGCACCGCAGCGTATTGCTGTTGGCGACAAGGTGATTGCGTCGGCCAAGGCCGACATCAAGCCTGGTAACGCTATGCCATTCTCGGGCATGCCTATCGGTACGATCATTCACAACATCGAAATGAAGCCAGGCAAGGGCGGTCAGATCGCACGTGCTGCCGGTACCTACGCTCAGTTCGTAGGCCGTGATGGTGGATATGCTCAGATCCGTTTGTCCTCGGGCGAACTGCGTCTGGTGCGTCAGGAATGTATGGCCACCGTCGGTGCCGTATCCAACCCTGACAACTCCAACCAGAACTACGGTAAAGCGGGCCGCATGCGTCACAAGGGCATCCGCCCATCTGTGCGTGGTGTTGTTATGAACCCGATCGACCACCCCCATGGTGGTGGTGAAGGCCGGACATCGGGTGGTCGTCACCCTGTTACGCCTTGGGGCAAGCCAACCAAGGGTGCAAAAACCCGCAACAAGAACAAAGCGTCCAGCAAGCTTATCTTACGCTCGCGTCACGCCAAGAAGAAGGGGCGTTAATAGATGTCTCGTTCAGTATGGAAAGGTCCTTTTGTTGACTCTTATGTCCTCAAGAAGGCCGAAGCCTCCCGCGAAAGCGGTCGCAGCGAAGTGATCAAAATCTGGTCGCGCCGTTCAACGATCCTGCCACAGTTTGTTGGCCTGACGTTCGGTGTGTACAACGGTCACAAGCACATCCCTGTAAACGTCAGCGAAGAGATGATTGGTCAGAAGTTTGGTGAATATTCGCCAACTCGCACCTATTATGGTCACGCAGCCGACAAAAAAGCGAAGCGGAAATAAGCCATGAGCAAGGATAAGAATCCCCGCCGCGTGGCCGACAACGAAGCCCGTGCAAAACTGCGCATGCTTCGTACCAGCCCGCAGAAACTGAACCTCGTCGCCGCGATGATCCGCGGCAAGAAGGTAGACAAGGCCCTCACGGACCTGACCTTCTCGAAAAAGCGGATCGCAGCAGATGTGAAGAAATGTCTTCAGTCCGCAATCGCGAACGGTGAAAACAACCACAACCTTGACGTGGATGAGCTGGTCGTTGCCGAAGCATATGTCGGTAAGAACCTGATCATGAAACGTGGTCGCCCACGTGCGCGTGGCCGTTTCGGTAAGATCATCAAGCCGTTTTCGGAAATCACGATTGTCGTGCGTCAAGTTGAGGAGCAAGCATAATGGGTAACAAAGTAAACCCGATCGGTATGCGTCTTCAGGTCAACCGCACCTGGGACAGCCGCTGGTACGCTGACACGAAGGACTATGGTGATCTTCTGCTGGAAGACCTCGCCATCCGTGCCTTCATCAAGAAAGAATGTGCACAGGCCGGTATCGCCCGTGTGATCATCGAACGCCCACACAAGAAGTGCCGCGTTACGATCCACACAGCACGTCCCGGTGTGATCATTGGTAAAAAAGGTGCAGACATCGAAGGTCTGCGTCAGAAAATCGCCAAGATCACCAAGTCTGACCTGCACCTCAACATCGTTGAAGTTCGCAAGCCTGAGCTGGACGCCGCACTTGTTGGTGAATCCATCGCACAGCAACTGGAACGCCGGGTGTCTTTCCGTCGCGCCATGAAGCGTGCCGTACAGAACGCCATGCGTATGGGTGCCCTTGGTATCCGCGTGAACGTTGCTGGTCGTCTGGGTGGAGCAGAAATCGCGCGTACCGAATGGTACCGTGAAGGCCGCGTGCCGCTCCACACTCTGCGTGCTGACATCGATTACGCACATGTCGAAGCGATGACGGCCTATGGCATCATCGGGATCAAGACCTGGATCTTCAAAGGCGAGATCATGGAGCATGACCCGGCAGCGCGTGACCGTAAGGCACAAGAAATGCAAGACGGCCCAGCACCTCGCGGTGCCGGCGGTCGTCGCTAAGGGGGAATGAAAGATGCTACAACCAAAGCGTACGAAATTCCGCAAGCAGCACAAAGGCAAAATCAAGGGTCTTGCAAAGGGCGGGTCTGACCTGAACTTTGGTTCCTTTGGCCTGAAGGCTCTGGAGCCTGAGCGTGTAACAGCGCGTCAGATCGAAGCTGCACGTCGTGCCATGACGCGTCACATGAAGCGTCAAGGCCGTGTCTGGATCCGGATTTTCCCGGATCTGCCAGTCACATCGAAGCCTACCGAAGTCCGTATGGGTAAAGGTAAAGGTTCCGTTGATTACTGGGCATGCCGCGTCAAGCCTGGCCGCGTCATGTTTGAAATCGATGGCGTAAACGAAGACATCGCGCACGAGGCCCTGCGCCTTGCTGCGATGAAGCTGCCGATCAAAACACGCGTTGTGGTCCGCGAGGACTGGTAATCGCGTGGGTTTCACCCACCCTACGTGGGGTGGATGAAACCTATTGACGACCTAATAATTAGAAAGCCCCCGCTGAGAGATCAGCGGGGGCTTTTTTTGACCTCTTTTCATTTGCGCGCCGCAAAATTAGGTTCAGACTGTAGAACCTAGGGAGCCGCCAACTTGCAGAGACAATCGACTCTTTATGTTTTCCTCGATGAGGGAGGTGATCTGAATTTCAGTTCAACAGGTTCAAAGTTTTTCACTTTAACCTGCGTAAGCTTATGTAGACCATTTCTTCTGCACACTAAACTTGATACCTATAAATATGACCTGATAGAGTTTTGGAAAGAGCCACGGATAGATTTAGAATACTTCCACTGCGCTGATGACAATCGGTTTGTCAGAGAGCGTGTATTTTCGCTCTTAGCAGAAGAACTTCCGCGTAAGTCTGTCGACGCAGTCGTGATTGAGAAGTCTAAGACTGGACCGTCCCTGCGTGCGGAAGAAAAGTTTTATCCTAAGATGTTAGGTTACCTTTTACGTTATGCTCTTGAACAATGTCCCAGCGATGTCGCCGAAGTCGTGGTTATAACAGATGCGATTCCGATTAATCGCAAGCGTCGTGCGATTGAAAAATCGATTAAGCAGACGTTAAAGTCTATGCTACCAAAGAAAACACCATATCGGATCATGCATCACGCTTCTAGGGCCCACTACGGTTTACAACTTGCAGACTATCTAAATTGGTCGATCCTAAGGAAATGGGAAAAAGGTGAAGATGAAACATACAAGAAAATTTCGCATCTAGTTAGAAGCGAATTTGAAATATTCCGAACGGGCGTACGCCACTATTATGATAAATGACCTCCCTGACTACCGCTAGGAGAACCCCTTGGGTTCTTATCATCAGGGAGGAACCTTTAATATCTTGTATATACAATTTTTGCCGTAAATACAAGATGAGTTCTTTCGCCTTTGGTGTAGCAATAACTCGCACCCCTCGGCTCGGGCGCGGCGATCTTATTATACGGCGGCACTTGCTGGCCAACCTGTCCCTCTGGCTCTAAGGTAACGCAAAGACCATTCCCCACACAAAGGTCACGCCCCATGAAACATGTCCCTAAGCCCACCACCGACGAAGACCTCATCAAAGAGTTCCTCAACAAAGGCGGCACCATCAAGAAGGGCAAGACCAAGCCGATGCCGGATGATCTGGGGCTTTCCAACAATCAATGGGGCAATAAGCTGACCAAGGAAGAGAAAGCTGCGGTCAAGGAGCAGGAAGAAGCGCGCAAGAAACGGTAGGGTGGGTGAAACCCACCGCTCCGTCATTTCAACGCAAACAACGCGTAAGTTATACCGACGTCACGCCCAAGCGTAGTTGAACGACACCGAGATGCGATCTTCTTCGGACATATTCATCGGGACTTCGTGGCGCAGCCAGCTTTCCCAGAGCAACACATCTCCGACCACAGGCTTGGCATAGACGAACTGGCGCAGTTCCTGTGGGGCGTCTTTCAACCGGCCGGGGGCTGCCATCATCATTGGCAGGCGCGGATCTTCCAACTTCAAAGCGCTCGTGCCTTCGGGCATCGCTACATAGGTCGTGCCGGAAATCACCGAATGCGGGTGGATATGCGCGGTGTGAATGCCACCTTCGGGCAGGATGTTGATCCAGATATCTTCCAGCTTCAGTTTCCGACCGTCCAGATCAAACGCCAGATCCTTGGCAAACGCTTTGACGTGTTTATCCAGCGCCTTTTTTACCGTCTTGAAGATCGGGAACCGCCACGGAAGGTCGGTCAGGGACGCATAGCTGGTGTATCCGGGAAAATCGTTCTGATCAGACCATTCCTGACCAGCCTCGTCATCCTCGGCGATGCTCAGACACGCGGCTTCAAGCTCGGACGGGTCCACAGGTTTGCCGTGCTCCGACAAGGGCGCGCGGTACAGGCGGGTGACGAAAAGGGAATCTATTTGTGACATGACGGACCTTCTACAGCAGGTGGGGCAGGGTGGCGATACGGATTTATACAAAGGTTGCTTGCCAACTGCGTATAACGGCTATAGAGGAACCTTTCACATGAACTCCACCAGAATCATGGTCACCCAGAAGGGGCCTACTGGTGATGTCGAAAGGAACAGGCGATGAACGCCAAGGAACTGCACGACAAGACACCCGATCAGCTTCGGGATGAACTTGTTAATCTGAAAAAAGAAGCTTTCAACCTGCGTTTTCAGCAAGCCACTGGCCAGCTGGAAAACCCTGCACGTTTGAAGACCGTTAAGCGTGACGTTGCACGTGTCAAAACCGTTCTCAACCAGAAAGCCGCAACCGCGGCATCTGCTGAATAATAGGAGCCTGAGAGTATGCCCAAACGTATCCTGACAGGCACCGTGACAAGCGATGCCAACGCACAAACAGTAACCGTATCGGTCGAGCGTCGCTTTACCCACCCGGTTCTGAAAAAGACCATCCGTAAGTCCAAGAAATACCGGGCTCACGATGAGAACAACACATTCAAAGTGGGCGACAGCGTTCGCATCATCGAATGTGCACCAAAGTCGAAAACCAAACGTTGGGAAGTTCTGGAAGCCGCTGAGGCCTAAAGAACTGCTCGTTCGGGCGTGACACCCTTGTTTCCCTTGACTCTGAGGGGCGCAGGGGCCAAACGCACGGACGAGATGCCCGTTTTGGGCAGACCAATTTAATCGAAACCCTGGGGAACGGGCACGCATCGCCCCCCAGAAGGTCGGGAGAAACCAAATGATCCAGATGCAGACCAACCTGGATGTTGCTGACAACAGCGGCGCGCGCCGTGTTCAGTGCATCAAGGTATTGGGTGGTTCCAAGCGTAAATACGCATCCGTCGGCGACGTTATTGTCGTGTCGGTCAAGGAAGCCATCCCTCGCGGTCGTGTGAAAAAGGGTGACGTGCGTAAAGCCGTCGTCGTTCGCACTGCCAAAGAAGTTCGTCGTGACGATGGCACAGCCATCCGTTTCGATCGCAACGCAGCAGTTATCCTGAACAACTCGAACGAGCCCGTAGGTACACGGATCTTCGGACCAGTTGTTCGCGAACTGCGCGCCAAAAACTTCATGAAGATTATCTCGCTTGCGCCGGAGGTGCTGTAATGGCTGCTAAACTTCGCAAAGGTGACAAGGTCATCGTGCTTGCTGGCAAAGACAAGGGTAAGACAGGTTCCATCTCGTCTGTTGACCCAAAGGCCAACAAAGCAATCGTAGACGGTATCAACATGGCAATCCGCGCCACGCGTCAGTCCCAGACGTCGCAAGGTGGTCGTATTCCCAAAGCGATGCCAATCGATCTGAGCAACCTGTCGCTGGTTGATGCCAACGGCAAGGCAACCCGCGTTGGCTTTAAGATCGAAGGCGACAAGAAAGTGCGCTTTGCAAAAACCACGGGGGACGTAATCGATGCTTGATACTGCAACATATACACCCCGCCTCAAGGGCGTTTACAACGACACAATCCGTGCCGCTCTTAAGGAAGAGTTCGGTTACAAGAACGACATGATGGTTCCTCGTTTGGACAAAATCGTTCTGAACATCGGCTGTGGTGCTGAAGCTGTTCGTGACAGCAAGAAAGCAAAATCCGCTCAGGAAGATCTGACAACGATTGCAGGCCAAAAAGCCCTGACAACCATTGCCAAGAAATCCATCGCTGGTTTCCGCGTTCGTGAAGACATGCCTTTGGGTGCGAAAGTTACCCTGCGTGGCGAGCGGATGTATGAATTCCTGGATCGTCTGATCACGATCGCAATGCCACGTATCCGCGACTTCCGCGGCATCAACGGCAAAAGCTTTGACGGTCGTGGCAACTACGCCATGGGCTTGAAAGAGCACATCGTGTTCCCTGAAATCGACTTTGATAAAGTGGATGAGACTTGGGGAATGGACATCGTGATCGCCACCACGGCGAAAACCGACGCTGAAGCGAAGGCACTGTTGAAAGCGTTCAACATGCCCTTCAACTCATAAGCGCGGGGAGGATTTAGATATGGCTAAGAAATCCATGATCGCACGCGAAAAGAAGCGTGAAGCACTGGTCAAGAAGTACGCTGCAAAGCGCGCTGCCTTGAAAGAGATCGTAAGCGATCAAGAGAAGCCCATGGAAGAGCGTTTCCGCGCTTCCTTGGCGCTGGCGAAACTGCCTCGCAACTCCAGCGCTGTGCGTTTGCACAACCGCTGCCAGCTGACAGGCCGTCCGCACGCTTACTATCGTAAACTGAAAATTTCGCGGATCGCGTTGCGGGATCTTGGCTCAAGCGGCCAAATCCCCGGCATGGTCAAGTCGAGCTGGTAAGGAGCGCATCACATGAACGATCCTATCGCAGATATGCTGACACGCATCCGTAACTCCTCGTTGCGCGGTAAATCCACAGTCATGACCCCAGCTTCCAAGCTGCGTGCATGGGTATTGGACGTACTGGCCGACGAAGGTTACATCCGCGGCTATGAAAAGACGACGGGCGCCGACGGCCACCCCGCCATCGAAATCAGCCTCAAGTATTACGAGGGCGAACCTGTTATTCGCGAATTGAAGCGGGTTTCCAAACCCGGTCGTCGCGTCTACATGGGCGTTAATGACATTCCCGTTGTCCGTCAGGGCCTTGGTGTGTCGATTGTCTCCACCCCCAAGGGTGTGATGTCGGATCAGAATGCACGGCACGCCAACGTTGGCGGCGAAGTGCTCTGCACCGTATTCTAAGGAGAACAAAATGTCTCGTATTGGTAAAAAACCGGTCGACCTGCCCAGCGGTGTTTCTGCATCGGTCAGCGGTCAGACCATCGAAGTCAAAGGCCCAAAAGGTACACGTACCTTTAAAGCAACTGACGACGTTACAATGAGTGTCGAAGACAACGTGGTAACAATTACACCACGTGGCAAATCCAAGCGTGCCCGCCAACAGTGGGGCATGAGCCGCACAATGGTTGGCAACTTGGTTACAGGTGTCACCGAAGGTTTCAAGAAAGAGCTTGAGATCCAAGGTGTTGGTTATCGTGCTGCCATGACTGGCAACTCGCTGAAACTGAACCTGGGCCTGTCGCACGACGTTGACTACACACCGCCAGCCGGTGTGACAGTCACGGTACCGAAACAGACCGAGATTGTGGTAGAAGGCATTGACGAACAGCTAGTTGGTCAAGTCGCCGCGAACATCCGCCAATGGCGCAAGCCCGAGCCTTATAAAGGCAAAGGTATCCGCTATAAGGGCGAGTTCGTCTTCCGCAAAGAAGGCAAGAAGAAGTAAGGATAGCTCAGATGGCAAACAGCAAAAGACAACTGTTTCTGAAACGCCGCCTGCGCGTTCGGAACAAGCTTCGTCGGGTCAACGCAGGGCGTCTTCGCCTTTCGGTTCACCGCTCGAACAAAAACATCAGCGCCCAGCTGATCGACGATGTCAAAGGGGTCACATTGGCTTCCGCGTCCTCACTCGAAAAAGATTTGGGTGTTGTTGGCAAGAACAACATCGACGCAGCGACCAAAGTAGGTTCGGCGATTGCCGAGCGTGCTAAAAAGGCCGGTGTGACCGAAGCATATTTTGACCGTGGCGGTTTCCTGTTCCACGGCAAAGTAAAAGCTTTGGCCGATGCAGCCCGCGAAGGCGGTCTGAAAATCTAAGACAGCGTAGGCGGCACGCGATGTGCCGCCTCGATGATCCGGGGGCCCGTCTGGCCCACTAGGATTGACCAAGCAGGCGCTTGCGCCGTACCAAAAGGATGATGCCGCATGGCAAGAGATGACAACCGGGGTGGCAATCGCCGTAACCAACGCGACGAGACCCCAGAATTCGCCGACCGCCTAGTGGCGATCAACCGTGTTTCCAAAACCGTTAAAGGTGGTAAGCGTTTTGGCTTCGCCGCACTTGTCGTTGTTGGTGACCAAAAAGGCCGCGTAGGCTTTGGTAAAGGTAAAGCGAAAGAGGTTCCTGAAGCCATTCGCAAAGCCACCGAGCAAGCCAAGCGCCAAATGATCCGCGTTCAACTGCGCGAAGGTCGCACGCTGCACCACGACATGGAAGGCCGTCACGGCGCCGGTAAAGTGGTTATGCGGACAGCACCAGAAGGTACCGGTATCATCGCCGGTGGTCCAATGCGTGCCGTTTTCGAAATGCTGGGCATCAAGGACGTTGTGTCCAAGTCTATCGGGACGCAGAACCCATACAACATGATCCGCGCCACCATGGACGGTCTGAAAAAAGAATCTTCGCCACGTGCTGTTGCTCAGCGTCGCGGCAAGAAGGTTGCGGACATTCTGCCCAAGCGTGAGGACAATGTTGAATCCTCCGCGCAAGTGGCTGAGGAGGCATAAGCATGGCTAAGACGATTGTAATCAAGCAGGTTGGTTCGCCAATCCGCCGCCCCGCCGACCAGCGCGCTACGTTGATTGGTCTGGGTCTGAACAAAATGCACCGTGTACGCGAGCTGGAAGACACACCTTCCGTCCGCGGCATGATCCGCAAGATCTCTCACATGGTAGAGATCCTCGAAGAAAAAGGCTAAGGTTGCGGTGGGTTTCACCCACCCTACCAACACGCCGTAGGGTGGGTGAAACCCACCTTGAATAGAACGCCTCGCAGGAAACTGCGGGGCGTTTTTTTATGGACAATGGTTAATAAGAGGTTGACGCTTGGGTTGTGCGATCTATTCCGACGCATCTTTTAATCCATGGATATATTATGAAACCTATACTCAAATCGTTTTCGGTTGCTGTTTTGCTCAACATCCTTTGCTTTCCCGTCACCGCAGCGCCTCTTGCTACGGTGGGCGTAAGCCAGACCATTATCGAACATGGAGGCGGATGTAGAAAGTCGTCACCTGCAGGGCAATGTTGTCATGCGGGTTCTAAGCCACTGCATTGCCACTAGGGCATCGCCAGCCATGGTTCGGTGCGGCTTGCTGATCAACTATGCGAAGTAATCGAAACAGGGCACTCGTGACTTGATAACTCTGCTGGGGGTGGCTATACGCCCCCAGTGGCCACCAATCCGCCACAAGAATCATGAAACGCCGCGTTTGGCCGCTCCCGTCGCTGGGGGTCACATCCGGCAAAAGGAGAAGCGACATGAAACTGCATGAACTGTCTGATAACGAAGGTGCCACCAAGAAACGCAAGCGCGTTGGCCGTGGTCCTGGTTCCGGCACCGGTAAAATGGGTGGCCGTGGTATCAAAGGTCAGAAATCCCGTTCGGGTGTAGCAATCAACGGTTACGAAGGCGGTCAAATGCCATTGTACCAACGTCTGCCAAAGCGCGGCTTTACCAAGCCGAACCGCAAAGCATACGCAGTTGTGAACCTGGGCCTGATCCAGAAATTCATCGACGACAAAAAGATCGACGCCGGTGCCGCAATCACCGAAGACGCGCTGATCTCTTCCGGTTTGGTACGTCGCAAGCTGGACGGTGTCCGCGTTCTGGCCAAGGGCGATTTCACCGCCAAGGTTGACCTGCAGGTCACCGGTGCGTCCAAGTCCGCAGTCGAAGCCGTAGAGAAAGCGGGCGGCAAATTGACCGTCACAGCACCTGCCGCGGCGAACGCAGACGCGTAACCTACCCTTTTGCCTTGTGAGCGGGCCGCGTCCCGCTTACATAGTCAATCGAGTTTTCCCAAATGCCGCCCGCCGGAAAACGGCTCGGGCGGCGTTTTTGCAAAGAAAGAGCCCTAATCATGGTATCAGCCGTCGAAAGCATGGCCGCCAACACCAGTTGGTCCGCGTTGGGCAAGGCCACAGACCTTCGCAACCGGATTCTATTCACACTGGGTTTGCTGATCGTTTATCGCCTTGGCACGTTTATTCCTGTTCCCGGCATTGACGGCACCGCGCTACGCCAGTTCATGGAAAGCGCAGGTCAGGGCATCGGCGGCATGGTTTCGATGTTTACCGGCGGCGCGCTTGGCCGCATGGGCATTTTTGCCTTGGGTATCATGCCCTATATTTCGGCCTCGATCATCGTTCAGTTGATGACCTCGATGGTGCCCGCGCTTGAGCAGCTCAAGAAAGAAGGCGAGCAGGGCCGCAAGAAGATTAACCAATATACGCGCTTCGGTACGGTGGCTTTGGCGACCTTGCAGGCCTATGGCTTGGCTGTCTCGCTTGAGGCAGGTGATATCGCGGCCGATCCCGGCATGTATTTCCGTATTGCTTGTATGATCACGCTGGTGGGCGGGACCATGTTCCTGATGTGGCTGGGTGAGCAAATCACCGCACGCGGCATCGGTAATGGTATCTCCTTGATCATCTTCGTCGGTATCATCGCCGAAGTGCCAGCTGCCATTGCGCAGTTCTTCTCTTCGGGTCGTTCCGGTGCGATCAGCCCTGCGGTGATTGTTGGCGTGTTGGTGATGGTCATCGCGACGATCATGTTCGTGGTGTTCATGGAGCGCGCCCTGCGCAAGATCCATATCCAGTACCCGCGCCGTCAAGTAGGCCAAAAGATGTATGATGGTGGGTCGTCGCATCTGCCGGTCAAAGTTAACCCAGCCGGCGTTATCCCTGCGATCTTTGCCAGCTCGTTGTTGCTGTTGCCGGTGACGATCAGCACTTTCTCGGGGAATTCCACGGGCCCTGTTATGTCGCTTTTGCTGGCAAACTTTGGTCCGGGTCAGCCCCTGTACCTGTTGTTCTTCGTCGCGATGATCGTTTTCTTTGCGTATTTCTATACCTTCAACGTCAGCTTTAAGCCGGACGAGGTCGCGGACAACCTAAAGAACCAGAACGGTTTCGTGCCCGGCATTCGCCCTGGCAAGAAAACAGCCGAATATTTGGAGTATGTCGTTAACCGCGTGTTGGTACTGGGTGCCGCATATCTTGCTGCGGTATGTATCCTTCCCGAGATTCTGCGCGGTCAGTTCGCTATTCCATTCTACTTTGGTGGTACTTCAGTTTTGATTGTTGTCTCGGTAACGATGGACACCATCCAACAAGTGCAAAGCCATTTGCTTGCACATCAATACGAGGGGTTGCTTGAGCGGTCACAGTTGCGTGGCAAAACAGGTAAATCCCGCAAAAAACGGAGCCCAGCACGTAAATGAATATTATTCTGCTTGGACCGCCCGGAGCGGGCAAAGGAACACAGGCGCGTCATCTGGTTGAGACACGCAATATGGTTCAGCTTTCGACCGGCGACATGCTGCGCGAAGCAAAAGACAGCGGTACAGAGATGGGCAATATGGTTGCCGATGTCATGGCACGCGGCGATCTGGTCACCGACGAGATTGTGATCGGATTGATCCGAGAAAAGCTGGAAGACACAACCGAGCATGGCGGTTTCATTTTCGACGGTTTCCCCCGCACGTTGGCCCAAGCCACCGCATTGGATGAGCTGCTGAAAGCGACAGGCAAAACGCTTGATCATGTGATTGAGCTGCGGGTGAATGACGATGCGCTGGTTAAACGGATTGCTGGCCGGTCGACCTGTGGTAATTGCGGTGAAGTGTACCACGACGTGACCAAGCCGCAGCCTGCCGATGGCAAATGCAGCAAATGCGGTGCCTCTGATTTCAAGCGCCGGGCCGACGACAACGAAGAAAGCCTGCGCAACCGTTTGATGGAATATTACAAGAAGACATCGCCATTGTTGGGGTATTACTACGCCCACGACCTGCTGAAGCGGGTTGACGGTTTGGCGGATATCAACGTTGTTCAGGCCAGCATCGAGGCAATTCTGGACGCCTGATTGCGTGTCTGGAATGTCGAATTTTTGAATCGGCACCGTTGTATTGGAGCGGTGCCGTTTTCTGTTGAAAATTGGGATTTCGGCACCGCGCCCACAACATCGGCGTCGGAATGCCGCCAGTAAGGCCAATCGTGGGTTGACGCTTGCCCTAAATGGAAATAACCAGCCGTATCTCGAATGAGAATCGAATTGTGCCGGGCCTAGATCAAACCCTGTACATGAACACCTGATCAGCTGCAGCCCGATGGCAATTAACGCCTCGGGCTTCACGTTGTGAAAAAAGGGTCTGGGATCACGGACCCGCAACGAAAAGGAATAGCACACGTGGCACGTATTGCCGGCGTAAACATCCCGACTGCAAAGCGGGTTCCAATCGCCCTCACTTATATCACTGGTATCGGTAACTCTTCGGCTGCGCAAATCTGCGAAGCGGTTGGCATCGATAACACCCGTCGTATCAACGAACTTTCGGATGCCGAAATCCTGAAAATTCGCGAATACATCGACGAAAACTTCTCTGTTGAAGGCGACCTGCGTCGCGAGACACAGATGAACATCAAGCGTCTGATGGACCTTGGTTGCTACCGTGGCCTGCGTCACCGTCGTAACCTGCCGGTTCGTGGTCAGCGTACCCACACCAACGCTCGCACTCGCAAAGGCCCTGCAAAGGCCATTGCTGGTAAGAAGAAATAAGGGGGTCTGATCAATGGCACGCGAAAAGACAAAAACCAAGCGTAAGGT
This sequence comes from Sulfitobacter marinus, assembly GCF_900116285.1. GTDB lineage: Bacteria > Pseudomonadota > Alphaproteobacteria > Rhodobacterales > Rhodobacteraceae > Sulfitobacter > Sulfitobacter marinus. The sequence continues at coordinate 19,001 of NZ_FPAJ01000008.1, forward strand.
CAGCAAGAACATCGCCGCAGGTGTGGCGCATGTTAACAGCTCCTTCAACAACACAAAAATTCTGATCTCTGACGTTCAGGGCAATGCAATTGCATGGTCTTCGGCCGGCACCATGGGTTTTAAAGGGTCGCGTAAATCGACACCTTACGCCGCCCAAATGGCCGCTGAAGATGTGGGCAAGAAAGCACAAGACCACGGCGTGAAAACGCTGGAAGTCGAAGTGCAAGGCCCAGGTTCGGGCCGTGAAAGCGCATTGCGCGCTTTGGCTGCTGCTGGTTTCAACATCACATCGATCCGTGACGTTACACCAATGGCGCACAACGGTTGCCGCCCCCCAAAGCGCCGCCGCGTCTAAGGGCATATATTATTTATGGGGTCGCGCCTTTGCGTGCGGCCCCGTTCTGCTTTTCTGAAACCTCGGGAGTTTCTTCGCCGTTTGGACATGGGGCAAGAGACAAGAATGGAGGGACGTATGATCCACAAAAATTGGGCTGAATTGATTAAACCACAGCAGTTGGACGTAAAGCCGGGTAATGACCCAGCACGTCAAGCCACTGTGATTGCAGAGCCGCTTGAGCGCGGTTTTGGTTTGACCATGGGCAACGCGCTGCGCCGCGTTCTGATGTCTTCGCTGCAAGGCGCTGCCATCACATCTGTACAAATCGACAATGTTTTGCACGAGTTTTCCAGCGTGTCTGGTGTGCGTGAAGACGTTACCGACATCGTTCTGAACCTCAAGGGTGTTTCCTTGCGCATGGAAGTCGAAGGGCCAAAGCGCCTGTCGATTTCGGCAAAAGGCCCTGGTGTTGTAACCGCGGGTGACATCTCTGAAAGCGCCGGGATCGAGATCCTGAACCGTGATCACGTGATCTGCCACCTGGATGACGGTGCCGACGTATACATGGAACTGACCGTGAACACGGGCAAGGGCTATGTTGCAGCGGATAAGAACAAGCCGGAAGACGCGCCAATCGGGTTGATCCCGATCGATGCGATCTATTCGCCAGTGAAAAAAGTGTCTTATGACGTGCAGCCGACCCGCGAAGGTCAGGTGCTGGATTATGACAAGCTGACGATGAAGGTCGAAACCGACGGTTCGATCACGCCAGACGATGCGGTCGCATTTGCTGCGCGCATTCTGCAAGACCAGCTGGGCATCTTCGTCAACTTCGACGAGCCTGAATCTGCGTCGCGTCAGGATGATGACGATGGTCTGGAATTCAACCCGCTATTGCTTAAGAAAGTAGACGAGTTGGAACTGTCTGTTCGTTCCGCGAACTGCCTTAAGAACGACAATATCGTATATATTGGCGATCTGATCCAGAAGACCGAAGCCGAAATGCTGCGCACGCCGAACTTTGGCCGCAAGTCCTTGAACGAAATCAAGGAAGTGCTGTCGGGTATGGGTCTGCACCTTGGTATGGACGTCGAGGATTGGCCACCGGACAACATCGAAGATCTCGCCAAGAAGTTCGAGGATTCGTTCTAAGAATTCATGCGGTGGGGAGCGATCCCCACCACATGCAAGACTGGGCCAAGAGGGCCCCAAGGAGAGTTGGCGCTACGCACGTCAGCCGGACAAAGTAAAACCGCCCGTAGAGGGCATATCGTTGGAGACTAGAAAATGCGTCACGCACGTGGTTACCGCCGCCTGAACCGTACTCATGAACACCGTAAAGCGCTGTTCGCGAACATGGCAGGCTCGCTCATCGAACATGAGCAAATCAAAACAACTTTGCCAAAAGCAAAAGAATTGAAGCCGATCATCGAAAAGATGATCACGCTTGCCAAACGCGGTGATCTGCACGCGCGCCGTCAGGCAGCAAGCAAGCTGAAGCAGGACCAGTATGTCGCGAAATTGTTCGACATCCTTGGCCCACGCTACAAAGACCGTCAGGGCGGCTATGTACGCGTGTTGAAAGCGGGCTTCCGCTATGGCGACATGGCACCGATGGCCATCATTGAATTCGTAGATCGCGACCGCGACGCGAAAGGTGCGGGCGACAAGGTCCGCGTTGCAGCATACGAAGTTGCCGAAGACTAAAGCCAACCGCTTTACCTAAGATTTTCAAAGCCCCTGCCTGTGCAGGGGCTTTTTGCTTTTATGCCTTCGGCGAGGATTTTAGACCATTTGGAATAAGGGTGTTGCGCAAGGCCCTTTGGCTGCGCATATCTTGGGGTATGAGATATCTCCTGATCCTGCTTTCCCTGATTGCGCTGCCGCTTCATGCGCAAACGGTGCCGACATCTGCTGTGCAAATGCAGCTAAGCTTTGCGCCCTTGGTAAAAGAGGCGACCCCAGCCGTCGTTAACATTTATGCGCGTCAGATCGTGCAAAGCAGCAGGACACCCCTGCAAGCCGATCCCTTTTTCGAACGCTTTTTTCAAAGCCCTGATGCCGGACGCCCGCGGGTGCAAAATTCCCTTGGGTCGGGGGTGATATTGTCCGAGGACGGGGTTGTGGTGTCGAATTACCATGTTGTTGGCATGGCGACTGACATCCGTATCGTGCTTGCAGACCGCCGTGAATTTTCAGCCCGTGTGATGCTGAGCGATGCAGAGAGCGATCTGGCGATCCTCAAGATTGACGATGTGGCAGACCTGCCGTTTCTGACCTTGCGCAACAGCGATGATGTCGAGGTTGGCGAGCTTGCGCTGGCCATTGGTAACCCTTTTGGTGTTGGCCAGACGGTGAGCAGCGGCATCGTTTCTGGGCTTGCGCGGTCGGGTGGCATGAATGGCGGCGGGCAGGGGTATTTCATCCAAACCGACGCGCCAATCAATCCGGGCAATTCCGGCGGCGCGCTGATTGATATGCAAGGTGAACTGATCGGGATCAACACATCAATCCTGACCAGTTCGGGTGGATCAAATGGCATCGGTTTTGCGATCCCCGCCAATCTGGTCACAGCGTTTGTGGATCAGGCGCGCGATGGGGCCACGCGTTTTGCGCGGCCTTGGGCAGGGTTAAGCGGGCAGGCGGTGGATGCGGATATGGCCGCACCTTTGGGCCTGGATCGGCCCGGCGGTATTATTCTATCTGGATTGCATCCGGTCAGCCCGTTTCTTGCGGCGGGGTTTCGCGTGGGCGATGTGATCATTGCCGTTGACGGTCAGGACGTGCATTCGCCAGCCGAGATGATTTACCGGATGAGCGTGGCCGGTTTGGGTAAAGAAGCCGTCATCACGCGCTTGCGTGAAGGTGTGCAGAGCGATGTTTTGGTGTCGTTGATCGAAGCACCAGAAGAGCCGCCGCGCGATGAGGTCGTGTTGAGCGATCGCGAGTTGTTGCCGGGTCTGAAACTGGCGCGGATCAATCCGGCAGTTCTGTCCGAGCTGAACCTGTCGCTTGAGGTCGGAGGTGTTGCCGTGATGGATGTTGGTGCCTTTGGCCTTCGGGTTGGGCTGCGCCGGGGCGATGTCATTTTGGCTGTGAATGGGCAAAATGTGCGAACCCCTGCGCAAGTGCGGGCCGCGTTCAAAGGCAAACGCAGTGCCGAATTATTTGTGCAGCGTGGCGGACAGCGGTTGTCCCTGCGGTTTCGGATTTAGCCCGTGGCGGATCTATTCGGCAGTCCAGAAGTCGTAGCAGAAGGCGGGCATCGCCCGCTTGCGGACCGGTTGCGACCAAAATCGCTGGCCGAGGTGATCGGACAACGCCAGGTATTGGGGCCGGACGCGCCGTTGACGGTGATGCTGGAATCGGGGTCTTTGGGATCGCTGATTTTCTGGGGGCCACCCGGTGTCGGCAAGACCACGATCGCGCGGCTGCTTGCGGCTGAGACCGATCTGCATTTCGTCCAGATCAGTGCGATTTTCAGCGGTGTTCCTGAATTGCGTAAGGTGTTTGAGGCCGCGAAAATCAGGCGACAGAACGGGCAGGGCACCTTGCTGTTTGTCGATGAAATCCACCGTTTCAACAAGGCGCAGCAAGACGGCTTCCTGCCGCATATGGAGGATGGCACGATCCTGCTGGTGGGCGCGACCACGGAAAACCCGTCATTCGAGTTGAACGCCGCTGTGTTGAGCCGGTCACAGGTGTTGGTGCTTGAGCGGTTGCCGCAGGACGATCTTGAGCTTCTGGCCCTGCGCGCAGAGGCAGAGTTGGACCGGCCCTTGCCGCTAGACAGTGCGGCGCGGGAAAACCTGCTGGAAATGGCCGATGGGGATGGGCGTGCCTTGCTGAACCTGATCGAACAGGTTGCGGCGTGGAAAGTGGACGGCCTGTTGGACGGAAAGGCGCTATCGGCGCGGTTGATGCGGCGAGCGGCACAATACGACAAGGGTGGGGATGCGCATTATAATCTGATCTCGGCGCTGCATAAATCGGTGCGGGGGTCAGACCCTGATGCGTCGCTTTATTGGTTGGCGCGGATGTTGGAGGGGGGCGAAGACCCGCGTTATCTGATGCGTCGGATCACGCGCATGGCTGTCGAGGACATCGGGCTGGCTGATCCTCAGGCGCAAGCGATCTGCTTGCAGTCATGGGAAACCTACGAGCGGCTCGGATCGCCCGAGGGGGAGTTGGCGCTGGCGCAGGCTGTGACTTATCTGGCGTTGGCCCCCAAGTCGAACGCGGCTTATGTCGCGTATAAATCCGCCCGCCGTGCCGCCAAACAGACCGGCTCTGCCCCGCCGCCCAAACATATCATGAATGCGCCCACCAACCTGATGAAAGATCAGGGGTACGGCGCGGGCTATGCCTATGATCACGATGCGGAAGACGGATTTTCGGGGCAAAATTACTTTCCCGACGGGATGGAGCGGCCGCAGCTGTATCAGCCCGTTGAGCGCGGCTTTGAACGTGACCTGAAAAAGCGGTTGGATTATTTTGAAAAGCTGCGTGCGACGCGCAAAACTTGACAATCCGCGCGCAACGCGTGACAGACCGCAGATGATTTCTACCCTGTTCTTTGTGGCCCTTGGTGGTGCGATTGGCGCGTCGTTGCGATACCTTTGGGGTGTCGGAATGACGCGTGCTTTTGGCATTCTGGATTTTCCGGTGGCTGTGTTGACGGTGAATATTTTGGGATCGTTCATTATGGGGCTGTTCATTGTGGTGGCAGCGCAAAAGGGGCTGAGCCATCTGAACCCGTTCATTGCGACGGGCATCTTGGGCGGTTTCACAACGTTCTCATCGTTTTCGCTGGAAACGGTAACACTGATCGAGCGCGGCCAGATCGCATCGGCAGGGGTATATGTGGCACTGTCAGTCGGGCTGTCGGTGCTGGGATTAATGCTGGGCCTGATGGTGGCCAGAGGAGTATTTGCATGAGCCGGGTTCAGAACCTGATCATTGAACAAGGCGACGGGGATCAGCGGCTGGACCGCTGGTTCAAACGTATGTTCCCGCTGATCAGTCAGGGGCGCATCGAAAAGATGTGCCGCAAGGGTGAAATTCGTGTCGATGGCGGGCGTGTCAAAGCGTCTACACGGCTAGAGGTGGGACAGGAAATTCGCATTCCGCCGCTGCCCGATACCGAGGCCCCACCCCCACCAAAACGCACTCGGATTTCGGATGCGGATGCCAAATTTATTCGGTCATGTGTGATCTATCGTGATGATCATATCATCGCGCTGAACAAGCCGCCGGGTCTGCCTGTGCAGGGTGGATCAGGGCAATCTGATCGCCACGTTGATGCGCTGGCCGATGCGCTGATGTTCGATCTGGACGAAAAGCCACGGCTTGTGCACCGGCTGGATAAAGATACCTCCGGGGTTTTGGTCATGGCGCGCACACGGTCGATTGCGGCTGATCTGACGTCTTCGTTCCGTCACCGCCAAACGCGCAAGATCTATTGGGCGGCTGTCGCAGGTGTTCCGCACCCTAAGAATGGCACGATCAAGTTTGGCTTGGTCAAGGCGTTCGGTCACGGTGCGCGGGGCGAGGGCGAAAAGATGTATTGTGTCCACCCCAAGGACATCGAAACAACGGACGGGGCCAAGCGTGCCACGACGGATTATGCGACATTGGCACAAGCGGGAAACCGCACCTGTTGGGTTGCGCTGATCCCGGTGACTGGTCGTACGCATCAGCTGCGTGCGCATATGGCCGAGATCGGGCACCCGATCATCGGTGACGGTAAATATGGTGGCTCCGGTCAGGAGAACATGGGCGACGGTTGGGGTGCGCAACTGGGCGGCGATATCTCGAAAAAGCTGCATCTGCATGCGCGATCCTTGACGCTGGAACATCCAGTGACGAAGGCGACGTTGAATCTGATCGCGCCGATGCCTGACCATATGGTGCGCACGTGGAACACGTTCCAATGGTCGCCATCAGATGTACCCGCTGACCCGTTCGAGGAAGACTGGGCGTAAGCACAGCAGGGCACCTGATCAGGTGCCAGCAGTGTCGCACCAAATCTGGAGCATTGAGAAATGAGTGATTGGAAAGCCAAACGCTTTTGGAAAGAGGCGCAAGTCGTCCCGCGCGACGGCGGACACACTGTCGAGCTGGACGGTCGCCCGATCAAAACGCCGGCAAAGCAGTTGTTGGTCCTGCCGACAGCCAAAATGGCTGAGGCCATTGCTGCTGAATGGCAGGCGCAGGATGGGGTGATCAATCCGCTCACCATGCCTTGCACGAAAACCGCCAATGCCGCGATCGATAAGGTTGCGGTTCAGCATTCAGAAGTCGCGAATATGCTGGCGGCCTACGGTGATTGTGACTTGCTGTGTTATAGGGCGGATAGCCCGCAAGAGTTAGTCGCGCGGCAAAATGCGCTGTGGGACCCGATGCTTGACTGGGCGGAGGATGCATTGGGCGCAAGATTGCAGCCGCGGACAGGTATCATGCATGTTCCGCAAAATCCCGAGGTGTGCGCCCGTCTGACCCGCCGGACGCATGCCTTGGATCACTTTGAACTGGCGGCTTTCCACGACCTTGTCAGTCTCTCTGGGTCACTGATTTTGGGCTTTGCTGCGGCGATGAATGCCCGCGAAATGGAATCGCTTTGGGACATGTCGCGTCTGGATGAGATCTGGCAGGCCGAATTATGGGGTAAAGACGACGACGCAGAAGCGCTTGCCGCGGCCAAAAAGGGCAGTTTTCTTCATGCAAAGTTAATGTTTGACCTGAGTAAAGGCGAAGAGCTGGGAAACTAGGCGGTTGCCCTTTGGTCGAGGCTGTTTTTTAGGCATATAGCCTTGACGCGCCGGCATAAATTCGCCCAAACTCCGTAGCACTAATGGGATCATTCCATTAAAATAGCCTCCGACCCAAAAAAGGTGTCGGTTAAACCACCCATGAACGTGGTGGAAATCAGGAAGAGGTAACTATGAATAAATCCGTATTTTTCGGTGCGCTGACAGTTGCTGGCGTTCTCGCCGGTGCGTCCGCGGCCGCAACACTTGACGACGTGAAAGCGCGCGGCAAGCTGAACTGTGGTGTAACAACTGGTCTTGTCGGCTTTGCCGCACCAAACGCCAATGGCGAATGGGAAGGTTTCGACGTTGCGGTATGCCGCGCTGTTGCAGCTGCCGTTCTCGGTGATCCAAAAGCAGTTGAATTCGTTCCAACAACCGGCAAAACACGCTTCACAGCGCTTGCCTCGGGCGAGATCGACTTTCTCGCGCGTAACACAACATGGACGTTCTCCCGCGATGTCGACCTCAAGTTCGACTTCATCGGTGTGAACTACTATGACGGCCAAGGCTTCATGGTTCCAAAATCCTTGGGCGTTTCTTCCGCCAAGGATCTGGATGGCGCGACTGTCTGCATTCAAACCGGTACAACAACCGAACTGAACCTTGCTGACTTCTTCCGCTCCAACAACATCTCGTACGAGCCCGTGCCAATCGAGACAAACGCCGAAGGCCAGCAGCAGTACCTTGCCGGTGCATGCGACACCTACACAACTGACGCATCCGGTCTGGCATCCACACGTGCCACATTCGAGAACCCTGGCGATCACGTGATTCTGCCAGAAATCATCTCGAAAGAGCCTCTGGGTCCGTTGGTTCGCCACGGCGACAACGACTGGGGTGACGTGACACGTTGGGTTCTTTACGCTCTGATCGCAGCTGAAGAACTGGGTGTTACATCGGCAAACGTCGAAGAGATGTCCATGAACACAACCAACCCCGAAGTTGCCCGCCTGTTGGGTTCCGAAGGTACGTTGGGTGAAATGCTGGGTCTGGACGCCGGTTGGGCCAAGAACGCAATCGCGTCTCAAGGCAACTACGGTGAAATCTTTGCCAAGAACATCGGCGAAGAAACACCAATCGGTCTGGCCCGTGGCCTGAACGCTCAGTGGACAGATGGCGGCCTGATGTACGCGCCTCCTTTCCGCTAAGAACTTTGCCAAAGGGCGTGGATTTTTCCACGCCCTTTGCGCCTTTCAAGACAAAAACAAAACCGGCCAGCGATATCGAATGATGCGCATGAATGGATCCGGAACACAGGGATAATCTGATGACGACAATGTCCGACCCTCAACAGGGCTCGTTCCGGCTGTCGATGTTGCTGAACGACACCCGCTATAGATCCTATACATTCCAATTTATCGCTTTGGTGCTGTTGATCGCGCTGATGGCCTTTTTAGGCGTCAACCTGATGCGCAACCTCGCCGAAGCGGGCCTCAATATCTCGTATGATTTTTTGGGCGTTCCAGCGGGTTACGATATCAACCAAACGCTGATTGACTATAATAGCCAGTCCTCGAACCTTCGGGCGGCGATGGTTGGTATTATCAACACCTTGCTTGTTGCATTTCTGGCCTGTCTGACTGCCACCGTGATCGGTGTGATCGCCGGCGTTGCGCGCTTGTCGAAAAACTGGCTCGTGTCCAAGCTGATGTCAGTCTACGTCGAGATTTTCCGCAACATTCCCGTGCTGATCTGGATCTTGATGATCTACACGCTGATGACGGCGGTTCTGCCTGCGCCTAACGCGTTCCGCGGTGATAACGCCACATCCAGCATGTTGTTTGATGCCTTCGCCTTTACCAACCGCGGTGTTTATATCCCCGCGCCAGTTTGGGGGCCGGGCTCGATGATGGTCGTTGCGACCTTCATTCTGTCGATTATCGCAGTGGTTTTCTATCGCCGCTACGCCGTAAAACTGTTGTTTGAAACCGGTAAGCTGTTGCCAACAGGCTGGCCGACCTTGGCGATTCTGATTGTCCCAACTCTTTTGATGTTCTTCATTATGGGCAGCCCCATCGGGTTGGACCTGCCTGCGCTGAAAGGGTTTAACTTTCGCGGCGGTATCCAAATTGGCGCGCCATTGATTGCACTTTGGCTGGCTTTGTCGGTCTATACCGGTGCCTTTATTGCCGAAAACGTCCGGGCCGGTATTCAAGCTATTCCAAAAGGTCAGACCGAGGCCGCCGCGTCGCTGGGTCTACGCCCCAAGCGGGTGATGAACTTGGTCATCTTGCCGCAAGCCTTGCGGGTGATCATTCCACCGCTGATTTCACAATACCTGAACATCACCAAAAACTCGTCGTTGGCGATTGCCGTTGGTTATGCCGACATTACGGCGACACTGGGCGGGATCACCTTGAACCAGACAGGCCGCGCGATCGAGTGTGTGCTGTTGTTGATGCTGTTCTATCTCACGATCTCTTTGTCGATCTCTGCGATTATGAACGTCTACAACAAAAACGTCAGCCTGAAGGAGCGGTAATATGTCAGATACACATGCCCAAACCGTTACCTATGTCCGTGATACGATGCTGCCCCAGGCCGCACCGCCATCCACGGCGCAGGGCCCGGTCAAATGGCTTCGCGAAAGTCTCTTTTCGTCGATTCCATACACGATCCTGACCATTGCCGCGCTGTACGTGATCTATGTGCTGCTTTCCGGCTTCCTGCCTTGGTTGCTGGGTGGCGTCTGGACGACATCCAACATCCGCGAATGCCGCGAAGTATTAGATGGCGCAGCTGGGGGCTGTTTCTCGGTTCTGGCCGAGCGGTGGAACCAGCTGTTGTTCGGTATTTCGTATCCACAAGACGGATACTGGCGCCCGACATTGGCCTTTGTGCTGCTGTTCGTCGCTGTTGCACCGGTCTTGTTTTCAAACCTGCCCCGTCAGTTGTTGATCGTCACTGCGCTTTATCCGTTTATCGCGTTTTGGCTGATCTGGGGTGGCTCGCTGCTGGTGCCTGTCTCGGCGCTTCTCAGCATTGTCATCGGCTATGTCGTCTACGGCAAGCTTGTGAAAACAAGCTTTGCAGCCGGGCTGGCGGGCGGTGTCATCGCCGCTGCGGTGGTATGGTTTGTCTTGAGCATGATGACACCAAGCTTGTCGGGCGTTCTCGCGCTTGAGGAAGTGGCGTCGCGGAACATGGGTGGCTTTATGCTGAACATGATCCTCGGTGTGGTCTGCGTTTCCCTCTCGCTGCCCTTGGGCATTCTGTTGGCCCTTGGCCGTCAGTCCAGCCTGCCGATTATCAAGATGATCTGCGTGGTGTTTATCGAGTTTATCCGCGGCGTGCCGTTGATCACCTTGCTGTTCGTGGCAAACGTGGTTCTGGCGTATTTCTTGCCACCGGGAACCAGCTTTGACCTGATCTTGCGCGTGATCATCATGATCACGATGTTCGCATCAGCCTATATCGCCGAAGTTATTCGCGGCGGTCTGGCAGCGTTGCCACGCGGTCAATACGAGGGGGCGGAAAGCCTTGGTCTGGATTATGCGCAATCCATGCGTTTGATCATCCTGCCGCAGGCGCTGAAAATCTCGATCCCGGGCATCGTGAACGTTGCTGTGGGCCTGTTCAAAGACACCACACTGGTTTCGATTATTTCGATGTTTGATCTCGTGGGTATGATCCGCGGTCCGATCCTCGCGTCGACTGATTGGAACGGCGTTTATTGGGAATTGTGGGGCTTTGCCGCTCTTCTGTTCTTCATCGTTTGCTACGGCATTTCGCAATATTCACAATGGCTGGAACGTCAACTCCAGACCGACCACCATTAAGGAAAGGCTGTAATTATGGCTGAACAAGCAAAAGCACTACAGGTCTCGGACGAGGTCGCCATTAGCATTCAAGGCATGAACAAGTGGTACGGCACATTTCACGTGCTGCGCGACATTGATCTGACCGTTTACCGTGGCGAGCGCATCGTAATCGCCGGCCCATCCGGATCGGGTAAATCGACGCTGATCCGCTGCATCAACGCATTGGAAGAGCACCAAAAAGGCCTGATCGAAGTCGATGGCACGGTGTTGTCCTCTGACGTGAAAAACATCGACAAGATCCGGTCAGAGGTTGGTATGTGCTTTCAGCATTTTAACCTCTTCCCGCATCTGACGATCCTTGAGAACTGCACCTTGGCACCGATCTGGGTACGCAAAACCCCCAAGAAAGAAGCCGAAGAAATCGCGATGCATTTCCTTGAAAAGGTTAAGATCCCTGATCAAGCGGATAAGTATCCCGGTCAGCTTTCCGGTGGTCAGCAGCAACGTGTGGCGATCGCACGCAGCCTGTGTATGCGCCCGCGCATCATGCTGTTTGATGAACCTACATCCGCGCTTGACCCCGAGATGATCAAAGAAGTCTTGGACACCATGGTCGAGCTGGCCGAAGAAGGCATGACCATGCTTTGCGTGACACACGAGATGGGCTTTGCCCGTCAGGTTGCCAACCGCGTGATCTTTATGGACGAAGGTCAAATCGTTGAGCAGAACGAGCCTGAAGAGTTCTTTAACAACCCACAAAGCCCACGGACGCAACTGTTCCTGAGCCAGATTTTGGGTCACTAAAAATATCAGTGGGGCGGGGGAAACCTCGCCTTACTGCTGCGGCGCGGGTAAATCGCGGGGCACGACGAACTGATCCATCGTACCCATACGCCATTTCACGTCCGCCCAATCCTCAGCATTAAATGTCGCGACAAGTGTTGCCCCCGTGGGATAGTCGGTGATGCCGCCGTCGTCTGACGGTTCGACAATCATTCCGGCCATCGTGCCGATGCCGGGATTGTGGCCGATGATCACGACGGTATCGCCTGATGCACCCCGCAGCGTGGCCAAGATCGTTTCTGGATCAGCCAGATACAGATCGCGGGTAAACTGCAGGTCGGTGTCAGGGCCAAGCGCCAGACCTTTCAACGTTTCGGCGGCGCGTGTGGCTGTCGAACACAGAACGGTATCTGGGGCAATCATTCGTGCGCGCAGCCAATCGCCAAGCGCCGTGGCATTGGCGCGTCCTCGGGCATTTAGCGGGCGGTCGTGATCGGATGTCGCGCCTGACCAATCCGACTTTGCATGCCGCATCAGGATCAGGCGTTTCATCTTAACCCTTGCGGATGATGCTGCCGGCACCATGCTCGGTAAACAGCTCAAGCAGGCAGGCATTAGGTGCACGGCCGTCGAGGATAACCGCGGCGCGTACGCCGCCTTCGATTGCGTTCAGGGCGGTTTCCGTCTTGGGGATCATGCCCCCCGAAATCGTCCCATCTGCGATCATTTCGCGAATTTGGGCGGCTGTAAGTTCGGTCAGAACCTCGCCGTCGGCATTCTTGACGCCCGCAACATCCGTTAGCAACAGCAGGCGGTCGGCCTTGAGCGAGGCAGCAATGGCACCGGCGGCAGTGTCGCCATTGATGTTAAATGTCTCGCCGTTGCGGCCCATGCCCAATGGGGCAATGACTGTGATGATACCCTTGTCGGCCAGGTCACGCAGAAGACGGGGGTTAACCTCTTTAGGGGCCCCAACGAGGCCCAATTCGGGGTCTTCCTGGTCGCAGATGATCAAGCCGCTGTCTTTGCCTGATACGCCTACACAACGCCCGCCTTGGGCGGTGATGGCCTGCACGATACGCGCGTTGACCAGGCCGGACAAAACCATCTCGACCACTTCCATGGTCGCGGCGTCGGTGACACGTTTGCCGTTGATGAATTCAGATTTGATATCGAGCCGCTTGAGCATGCTGTTGATCATCGGGCCGCCGCCATGAATGATCACGGGGTTCACCCCCACCTGACGCATCAGGGCGACGTCGCGCGCGAATTCTTCCATCGCTTCGTCGCTGCCCATGGCGTGACCGCCCAGTTTGATCACCACCGTGGCGTCGGCATAGCGTTGAAGATAGGGCAAAGCCTGACTGAGGGTTTGCGCTGTGGCGATCCAGTCGCGGTTCATTTCTTGTTTTCTCATTCTATGCCTAAGGTGCCCGAGGGTGTATTCTACGTTAACGTGCTGATAATCGCACGCAATGTCGGAATACCCCAACCCTTTTCCGACGATGTTACGACGATTTCGGGATAGGCAGCTGGATGTTTGGCCAGCGCAGCACGAACCTGATCCAAAATCTTGGCGCGTTCGGCTTCTTTCACTTTGTCCGCTTTGGTCAAAACGCATTGAAAGGTCACCGCCGAGCTGTCCAGCAACGACATGATTTCATCGTCAACTTTTTTGACCCCGTGGCGCGCATCGATCAACACAAACGCCCGGCGCAATGTTTGGCGACCGGACAGATACTGTTTGAGCAGACGCTGCCATTTCTCGACCACCGGCAGGGGCGCATTCGCATATCCATAGCCCGGCAAATCGACAAGGTAATGATCGTCGCCTGCGGTGAAATAGTTGATTTCTTGCGTCCGCCCCGGTGTGTTCGAGGCCCGCGCGAGCGCTTTCATCCCGGTCAAGGCGTTGATCAGGGTTGATTTACCCACGTTCGACCGCCCGGCAAAGCAAACCTCTAACCGGTCAGCCGGGGGTAGCCCGTCCATGGCCACGACACCCTTGACGAACTCGGTCTCGCCCGCGAACAGCAGTCGGCCCTTTTCGGCGGTCTGCGCGTCAGGTTCTTCTGCGATATTAAACTGGATTTGCATCAGATTACCTCTGCCTTTGTGCCAAGCGTGATATCGCCTGATGTGATCACCTCAGCATAGACGCCAAAATTTTGATGTCCAAATACGCTGTTCAAGATGTCCAGTATTGCTGTGTCGCGTTCGCCTGTAATCGGGTTTGTGTTGGTGACGGGGCACCGTTTGATAGGTTCGCGGATACGCAATACGGCGTCTCCGATTTTGACGTCGCGGCCGATCCAGTCGAATTCTGCCCACGCTGGGATATCGTCCAACCAGATGTTCCCGCGCCAGCGTTCTTTGGTGATCTCGACCCCCAAGGCATCCGCAACCGCACGATGTGAGGCGCTGTTCATGATAGAGATCGATGGATAATCGCTGTCGGTCATCCCGCGGTTGGGTACCGCAACGATGGCGGTCGGTGCCGCACGATGAGCGGGGGAAAGAGGGGCGACCCACTCGAGGAAACGAGCCGTGTCAGCAGAGTCGTCCGGGCGGAAGGTTAACGGGGCGAGGTTCTGATGGGTCAGCGTAATCGCACGTGTCGTTTCATCTAGCGTGGCCCAAATCCCCGCAAGGCCAGGGGTGCGTGAGCCGATCATAAAGTTATGACAGCTTGCCCATTGGGGCGCGTTTGCGTCGAACTTGGTTGCATCGTGGGTCACTGCCCATACCCGGTCCCAAGGCATGGTCTCGCCTTGGGTCAGCCGCACCTCGTCTATCGTTTCGCGCCCGTGGCTTTTTATCGGGTGCCGGTAAAGGGCGCCGACCTGCATTACTTTTTGCCTTTGGACGGTGCCTTGGTATCGTTTGCGGCGGCCTTATTCTTGCGCTTCAGCCCGCTTGTGATGTTGCCAAGAAGGTCCGGTTTATACCCTTGGCTGCGCATGATCAGGTACTGCTGCGTAAAGGTGATCGTGTTGTTCGCGATCCAGTACACGACCAGACCCGAGGCAAAACCACCCAGCATGAACATGAAGACCCATGGCATCCAGGCAAAGATCATCTGTTGGGTCGGGTCCGTGGGGGCCGGGTTCAGCTTTTGCTGAAGGAACATGGATACCCCCAAGAGCAGCGGTAGAATACCGATAAAGACCAGTGCCATGATCGAACCCGCATCAGGTGCAGCCCATGGCAGAAGGCCGTAGAAGTTGAAGATCGATGTGGGGTCAGGCGCGCTTAGGTCTTGGAACGGACCAAAGAAAGGCGCATGGCGCAGTTCAAGCGTGACAAAGATCACCTTGTAGAGCGAGAAGAAGATCGGGATTTGCATCAAGATCGGCAGGCAGCCCGCTGCGGGGTTTACCTTCTCGCGCTTGTACAGCTCCATCATGCCTTGCTGAAGTTTTTGGCGGTCTTCGCCAGTGTCTTTCTTCAGCTTCTCCATCTGGGGTTGAAGCTCTTTCATCTTAGCCATTGAGACATATGATTTATAGGCCAGCGGGAAAAGCAGCGCTTTGATCAGCAGGGTCAGCCCGATGATGGCGATACCCATGTTGCCGATCAGCAGGTTCAGGTGATGTAGCACCCAAAAGATCGGCTTGGTCAGGAAGAAGAACCAGCCCCAATCGATCGAGTCGATGAACTTGTAGACGCCTTTTGCTTCATACTCGCGCAGAATATCCCATTCCTTTGCGCCAGCGAACAACTGGGTTGTCACAGTCGCGGTGGTACCCGCTGCAATCGTTTGCGTTGGCAACACGGCTTCGGTCTGGAAGATTTCGGTAGTCGGCAGATATTTGACCGTCAAACGCGACGCTTGCGCAGGGTCTGGGATCAGGTTGGTCATGAAATAGTGACCGGTGAAACCGATCCAGCCGTTCGTGACACCATCGATCCGCTCAGATGGGACGCCATTGATGGGGTCAAGATCGGGAATATCGTCCCAGCCGGTTTCAAGAAGCTCGCCATTATTCATGGCGACCATACCTTCGTGGAGGATAAAGAAGTTTTGCGCGTCGGACGGAATGCCGTGGCGGGCAATGATCCCGTAAGGGGCCATCGTCACAGTTGTATCGGACGTGTTTTCGACTGATTGGGCGACGTTGAACATATAGTTTTCATCGATGGAGATAACCCGAGAGAATACCTGACCCGCGCCGTTATCCCACGTCATCGTAACAGGGCTATCCACGGTAAGGGTTTCCCCGTCCACCAAGGACCACAGCGTATTGGGGCCAGGCACCTGTTCAGGGGCTATGCCCGCGCCTGCGGCCCAGCCATAAAGGGCATAATAGGCATCATCGGTGCCAGCGGGCGACAAGAGCGTCACAATCGGTGCGTCGTCGTCAATGGTGGTCCGGTAATCCTTGAGCATAAGATCATCGACCCGGCCGCCTAAAAGCGAGATGGACCCCGTCAGGCGCGCAGTTTCGACCGGGATACGGGGCGCTTGTTCAAGGGCGTCCGCACGGGCTTCCGAGGAATTGGGTGTGGTCGTCGCAGTTGCGCCGGTTGGCACTGTCGCGATTGGTGCAGCGGTGTCACCCGAGGTCGCTGTGGCCGTTTCCTGAACGGCGGGAGTGGTTTCCGGAGGGGGGAACATGACGAACCACCCAAGGATCACTATGAAGCTTAGAACCGTCGCTAGAATGAGATTCTTGTTCTGATCGTCCATATGACCGCCACCTGATGTCTATAATATCAGCGTGGGTTCAACAGAGTGCAGCGCCAAAGGTCAAGCGGATTCGGCCCTGAAGCAGTAGTATTGGCATTGGTTTTCCGCTGGGGGCCTAGGCTTTTCCGCCCATGATCCTTGGAACATCATGTAGTTTGGCGTTATGCGCTTTGATCCAGGTAATCGTTTGATCGACAGGCATCGGGTGCGCGATCCCGAACCCTTGAACATGGTCACAGCCGAGTTGGGCGAGAATAACGTGCTCGCCAACGGTTTCGACACCCTCTGCCAACGTCTCTACACCGAGCCGTTCAGCCATGGTGAGGATGGCGCTGATCATGCGCTGCTGTTCAGGGTCACGGTCCGCGCGCAACACAAAGGAGCGGTCGATTTTTATGCGGTTTACGCCAAAACGGCGGATCGACGTGATCGAGGCATGCCCCGTGCCAAAGTCGTCCAGATCAATCCGGCAACCCAAGTCGCCCAATGCATTGATATTCCGGGTGATCATATCGTCGGGGGCGCTTGCGACAACGGTTTCAAGTACCTCAATTGCCAGCCTGTCAGCTGTGAGGTCGAAGCGATCCAATTCCCAACTGACTTTTTTGATCAATAACGGGTTGCTGAGTTCGGAACCTGCGAAATTCACCCCGATTTGTGGTACATGTAGTCCCGCCGCGTCCCAGCTTTGTACCGCAGCAAAGGCGTGATACATCATCATTTCGGCAAGCCGCTCGGTCAGTTCAGCTTGTTCAAGTGCGGGCAGGAAATCAGATGGCAGTAGCATGCCGCGGGTAGGGTGGGACCACCTTGCCAATGCTTCGAAACCGCTGATTTGGCCGGTTTCGGTCGATATCTGCGGCTGAAACCAGGGCATGATCTGACCATTCTCAAGCGCTTGCGCGACTTCATCAATCAGAGCCACTGAATGGGCGGTTGGTGGGATCATACGGTCGGTATAAGCGCGGATGCCCGACGGACCATGGCGGAGTGCCTCTTTCAGGGCGGTCTGCGCAGCGCCAAGCCAATCTTCACCGGTGTTGCTGGGCGAGCGGGAATTTTGGCAAAAGCCAACAGAGACTGAGACGTAAATAACGGTTCCGTCGATGGAAATCGGATCCTCGGACGCACGTTGCAACCGTGCGGCCATTTGGATGCAGAGTTCGAGATCAAGGTGCCGCACAGGATCAAGGCAGACAGCAAAAGTCACATCGTCGATGACCCCGACACTGTCTTTGTCACGAAGGGCTGAAATCAGACGCTCGGAAATTTGCATTCGAACCTGATCCGCTGCTGCTTTCCCAAAACGGTTTTGAAGTTCGGTAAAGTCCTCGATCTCGAAGGAAAAGACGGCGGACTTCCATCCGGTCTCTACCGCTTTTAGAAATACCTGATCGGCCAGATCCTTGAATGCGCTGGGTTGCAGCAGGCCTCGTACGCCTTCGCGGGCGAGCAGCAGCTGGCTGGGCGATCCATGAAGACTACCTAAGAAGAGATAGGTAAGGGGGATAGCAATGGCACAGATCAACAACGCCTCTTCGCCACCAAACCAATAGGTGGACAGGCAAAGAGCGGGTAAAAACGCCAATGCCGGCGGGCCGGTCATGATTGTTGAAATCCTGCGTCCCAACTGTAGAACTGTTGCCTGCAAACTGCGCGCCATCATTACATCCCCATCTGACGCGGCTTGCGCGTCGGTGCATTAGCACTAGGGGTCGGCGGGTATCTGTCAGGTTAATGTTCCTGTTTTCGTCCATCCTGAATGCATAAGATTAGACGAAATTCTGCTAGATATTTCGGGTTAGTGCAGCAAAGTCGAACAGCTTCGGGTCCAACAGGTGGGACGGTCTGGCATTCATCAAGGCGCGAAACATCACCTGACGGCGGCCGGGACTGTTGGCTTCCCAGCCGTCTAGAATCGCCTTGACCTGCTGGCGCTGCAGCCCGTCTTGTGACCCGCATAGATCACAAGGAATTATTGGATAATTCATAGCGTTAGAGAATTTTTCGCAATCGGCTTCGGCGACATGGGCAAGGGGGCGATACACAAAAACATCGCCTTCTTCATTCAGCAGTTTCGGCGGCATCGTCGCAAGGCGGCCGCCATGAAACAAATTCATGAAAAATGTCTCTAGAATGTCATCGCGGTGATGTCCCAACACCACCGCACTACAACCCTCTTCGCGGGCGATCCGGTACAAATGACCGCGACGTAGACGGCTGCATAATGCGCAAAACGTCCGGCCCGCAGGAATTTTATCCATCACAACAGAGTATGTGTCTTGATATTCAATCCGATGCGGAACGCCCATTTTCTCAAGGAATGCAGGCAAAACGGTCGCAGGGAAATTCGGCTGGCCCTGATCCAGATTGCATGCAATCAATTCGACCGGCAGTAGCCCGCGCCACTTCAGCTCGTGCAGAATCGCAAGCAACGTATAGCTGTCCTTGCCGCCTGACATGCAAACCAGCCATTTGGCCCCCGGTTCGATCATGCCATATTGTTCAATCGCCTCGCGCGTGTAGCGCACAAGCCGCTTACGCAGTTTGCGAAACTCGGTGCTTTGGGGGGCACCGTAAAAAAGCGGGTGAATATCGTCAGGTTGATCCAGCATGAGCTTGGCTTAGATCAACTGAATGCGCCGATCAAGCGGCGGTTTTGAACCAAGAGGCCATCAGGGTCGTAATTTGCCAGATTGCCTGACTGTAAGGCGCCCGTAAAAAGGCCGCTAATCGGGGACGTTATCAATGCCGCTGCCGCCCCAAGGATGACAGCGCGCAATACGGCGAATGGCAAGCCAGCCGCCCTTGATGCCACCATGTTTGCTGAGCGCTTCAAGTGCGTAGGCGCTGCAAGTCGGATGATAGCGGCAGTTTTTGCCAATCCACGGACTGAATACCAAACGGTAGATATGCACCGGGACAGCAAGAAGACGCGCGAAAACCGTCATTTCACTTTACCATGCAAGATATCAAGGGCTTTGATGAGATCGGCCTGAAGCTGCGAAAAGGGAATGCTGGCTGTGGCACCTTGCCGCCCGATCAACACGTAGTCCATGCCGTCGCGCCCGTGGTCTGGCAAGGCCAAACGGGCAATTTCACGCAGACGGCGTTTGGCGCGATTGCGGGCAACGGCATTGCCGACTTTTTTTGAACAGGTGAATCCAACGCGCATACCCTCTGCTTCGTCCGGGGAGCGTTTGCGCATTTGCAGGATAAATCCGGGCATCGCGACGCGGGGCGATCTGGTGGCTCGCTGAAAGTCAGGGCGGTTTTTAAGGGTAGTCAAACGCGAAGAAACCACCGGAAGCGGTTCCCGTTGGGCGGCGGTTTGGCCATCCATGGGTGCTTCCGGCGGTGTCATAATTACAAAGTCCTGAAAGCGCGAATTACGCGCTCAGTTCTTTCCGGCCTTGGGCACGGCGTGCGTTGATGATCTTGCGACCCGCTTTTGTTGCCATACGTGCACGGAAACCGTGGCGCCGCTTGCGCACAAGGTTTGAAGGTTGAAAGGTGCGTTTCATCGCTCCGGCTCCACTTAATACGTTAGATCACACCAGATTCGGCGCGTCACTGTTAATTCAAGCCCTGCCTCTAAAGCTGCTGCGCCCGCAAGTCAAACCCTTGAGGCCGCAAATTTGGCGAAGCTGTAACAAAAAACGGCGATTTTTCACACCGGGTGTTTCAATTCCGTACTATACGCCTAGTTTTCTGCAACATACAGGGTTTTGCGATCAAGCACGCGTGATGTCTCTGTCTGACAGCGGGACCTTGGCCCATCTATAAGGGGCAGTGGCGACATTCACCAACAGAAGAAGGCGACCCGAGATATGGTAGATCAGACAGACAGCAAATCCGCATGGGCTGGTTATTTGCCCATCGCTGTGATCGTCCTTGTGGCGGTCGT
Source organism: Sulfitobacter marinus (assembly GCF_900116285.1). Taxonomy (GTDB): domain Bacteria; phylum Pseudomonadota; class Alphaproteobacteria; order Rhodobacterales; family Rhodobacteraceae; genus Sulfitobacter; species Sulfitobacter marinus. The sequence goes on from NZ_FPAJ01000008.1 coordinate 39,291, forward strand.
CGGTTTTTTTACGCTGGGTGATTACCTAAGCTTTGAGACGTTGCGCGACAATAACGAGGCCTTGATCGCCTTTCGGGATACGCATTACGGGCTGACTGTCATTGTCTTTATTGCGACCTATATCTTGATTGTGGGGTTTTCTTTGCCTGGTGCAGGGATCGCCACGATCACCGGAGGGTTCCTGTTTGGCACCGTTTTCGGTGTGCTTATTAATGTAACGGGGGCCACGGTCGGGGCTGTTGTAATCTTCTTGGCGGCGCGGATGGGCTTTGGTGAAAAGCTCAAGGCGCGCATGGATGCGTCCGAGGGTATGGTGCGTAAAATTAAAGAGGGGATCGATAATAACCAGTGGTCAATGTTGTTCTTCATCCGGTTGGTGCCCGCAGTGCCTTTTTTCGTGGCCAATCTGATACCGGCATTTCTGGGTGTGATGCTGTACCGTTTCGTGATCTCCACCTTCTTGGGAATTATCCCCGGCTCGTTGGTCTATACGTCCGTTGGTTCGGGCTTAGGCGCGGTGTTCGCCCGTGGTGAGACACCCAACTTCGGCATTATATTCGAGCCCTATATATTGTTTCCTATCCTTGGCCTCTGCGCGCTGTCACTCCTTCCCATTATACTGAAAGCCGTCACCGGCAAAAAGGAACTGCTGAAATGAACCGTATTAAAACCGACCTTTTGATCATTGGTGCGGGGTCTGGCGGATTGTCTGTTGCTGCAGGTGCCGCGCAAATGGGGGCGGACGTTGTCTTGCTTGAGGGGCATAAAATGGGCGGCGATTGTCTGAACTATGGCTGTGTCCCCTCAAAAGCGCTGATTGCGACGGGTAAGGTCGCATATGGCCAACGGCATTCGGAACAGTTTGGCGTCGCAAACGGTACCGGTGATGTGGATTATGCAGCGGCCAAGGACCACGTGGCCGATGTGATCGCGCAGATTGCCCCCGTAGACAGCCAGGAACGGTTCGAGGGGTTCGGTGTCAACGTGATCCGCGAATTCGGGCGCTTTATCTCGAAGGATGAGGTGCAGGCGGGGGATACGATCATCAAAGCGCGCCGTATCGTGATTGCGACGGGATCATCGCCGCTGGTGCCGCCGATTCCGGGGCTGGACAAAACCCCGCACGAGACGAATGAAACCTTGTTCGAATTGCGCGAAAAGCCCGATCATTTGCTGATTATCGGCGGCGGCCCCATCGGGATGGAAATGGCTCAGGCGCATATTCGTATGGGCTGCCAAGTGACGGTGATTGAGGGTAGCAAGGCGCTGGCCAAAGATGATCCCGAAACGGCTGCAATCGTGCTGCAATCGCTTAAGGACGAAGGTGTCGAGATCGCAGAGGGGGCTGAGGCCGCCGAGATCAACGGCGATGTCGGTGCGATTAAGGTCAAAACCAAAGATGGCCGCCTGTTCAAAGGATCACACCTGCTGGTTGCCGTGGGGCGCAAGACGAACACGGATAAGCTTGACCTAGAGAAAGCCGGAATCGAGCCTACCAAGAACGGCATCAAGGTGGATGCATCGCTGCGCACGACCAATCGCAAGGTTTATGCAATTGGCGATGTGGCGGGGGGGATGCAATTCACCCATGTCGCGGGCTATCACGCAGGCGTGGTGATCCGGTCGCTGATGTTTGCGATCCCGTCCAAGGCCAAGGCCGCGCATATTCCTTGGGCGACATATACCGACCCTGAATTGTCGCAGGTCGGCCTGACCGAGGCACAAGCGAAGGATGAACATGGGGACAGGGTCGAGGTCGTACGTTTTCACTACAATCACAACGACCGCGCCATTGCTGAGCGTAAAACCAAGGGGCTTATCAAGGTCATGGTGGTCAAAGGCCGGCCCGTTGGCGTCAGCATTGTCGGCTATCAGGCGGGCGAGCTGATCAATCTGTGGGCATTGGCACTGGCAAATAACATGAAAATGAGCCAGATTGCAGGCATGGTTGCACCGTACCCCACGATTGGCGAAGTCAATAAACGCGCGGCAGGGGCCTATTTCTCGCCGCGGCTCTTTGAAAGCGATCTGGTCAAAACCGTCGTGCGATTGGTGCAACGGTTCATCCCCTAGGGTCTGCCGCGCATGTTGAAATCCTTTTCAGGCCGATTGCTTATTCTGACCACCATCTTTGTGATGTTGGCCGAAGTCCTGATCTTTGTTCCGACCATTGCGCGCTTTCGCGAAGAATATCTGATGAACCGGCTTGAACGGGCGCAGATTGCATCGCTTACATTGCTGGCCAATGACATGATTGATCCCGCGCTTGAGGCCGAGCTGTTAAGGACGGCCGAGGTATTCAACGTGGTGTTGCGGCGTGACGAAGTGCGGCAATTGGTGCTGTCATCGCCCATGCCGCAGTCGATTATCAACACATACGATCTGCGCGATTCTGCGCCGCTGATTTTGATCAAAGACGCATTCATGCAATTGGCCGACACGCGGGATGGTGTGATCCGGGTGATCGGTGCGCCGGTTCAGGATGCGGGGAGTTCGATCGAAATTACCATGCAAACCGTGCCCCTGCGCGACGCAATGATTGATTATGGCCTTCGCATTTTGCTGCTGTCTGCCGTGATCTCGATCATCACTGCATCACTGCTGTTCGTCGCGTTGCGGGTGTTGTTGTTGAAACCGATCAAGGGCGTCGTTGGCCATATGCAAAACTATGCGCTGGCCCCCGAAGACGCGCGCCGCATTATCACGCCCTCGGCCGGTGTGACCGAGGTGCGCGAGGCCGAGGAAGCCTTGATGAAGCTTGAGACGGATCTGACCCAAGCTTTGCGCCAGAAAGAACGGCTGGCGCAGTTGGGGCAGGCGGTCAGCAAGGTCAGCCATGACTTGCGCAATATTCTCACTACCGCGCAATTGTTCACCGACCGTATCGAGATGTCCGAGGACCCCAGCGTGAAGCGGATGGCACCCAAGCTGGTTAGCTCTATCACCCGTGCTGTGCACCTGTGCGAATCAACGCTGGCCTTTGGCAAGGCCGAAGAGCCCAGCCCGACCCTGACGGTCACCGCGTTGGATCACATCGTACAAGATGTGGTGGACAGTGAACGTTTGGCCACGGACGGTGCCGCTATCAACTTTGTGCTGGATGTCCCTGCAAATCTTAAGGTGCGCGCTGACCCTGAACATTTGTTTCGCGTGCTGTCCAATTTGGTTCGCAACGCACGTCAGGCCATTGCCGCCACAGGGCAGGGGGGAGAGATCCGCCTGACCGCCAAAGATCGGCCGGATTATTGGGTGATAGATGTCCAAGATGACGGGCCCGGCCTGCCGCCAAAGGCGCAAGAGCATCTTTTCACCGCGTTTCGCGGTGGCGCGCGCAAGGGCGGCTCCGGTCTTGGGCTTGCCATAGCGGCCGAGTTGGTGCGCGGTCACGGCGGTACGCTTGAACTCAAGGAAACGGGCACATCGGGGACAGTTTTTCGCATATCACTACCCAAAGGCGATGGTACTTTTTAGGTCAATTGCAGGAAATTGCAGTTCAGGCCAAACAAGGGGTTGCAAAGCGCGGCACCCAGAACTAAACCGCGCCGTAGTGCACCCGTAGCTCAGCTGGATAGAGTACCTGACTACGAATCAGGGGGTCAGAGGTTCGAATCCTCTCGGGTGCACCATTGTTCTCTCTCTGTCGAATGTAGACATAACTTGCTTTTTTGAGCGATAATTTTGCCTTTTACGGGTTAATCCATTATCCGATGACGGTTTTAATTAATACGCTCTCCTTGGAGTGATGCGGCCATCAACGCCGTATCCCCGATGGGGAAAATAACCGAAACCGGACTTTGCCACTGCGTTCGACCGCTGCGCTGCAGCTTCCCGAAAGCGAACGTTGGTGCAGAGTGCAAAATTTTACCCAGTGGATGTCGCCTACGCGGACGAAGTTGCTGTCGACACTTTTGGTTTGAACGGCCGCTACCCTCGCCTTTCGCCAGCCGCAAAAAACGCCAACGAGAATAAGAACATCACTGTGGTCTGCATACGTGACACCATGGTGTTAAAACATAGGACTGGGCCAACTAGGTCATACATTTGGTTGTCGAGACACTACTTCAAAACGGCGGGGAACCCATCCGATCCAGCCAAAAAGTCCAGAAAACTTCTTACCTTGGCAGGCAGATAACTACGATCAGCGTAAATGGCCTGAATATGCAATTTCGGCCATGCTACGTTTGGCAACACGGCTTCAAGTCGATCGTCTTTCACGTCGTCTTGGGCGGCCCAGTTCGGAAGCATGGCAAAGCCCATTCCAGCTACAGCTGCTTGATGAAGAATGCTTTCGTTGGAGCTTACCAAAATTGGCCTGAGTTTGACATCAATCCCGTCTTCGCCGCCAAACTTGAGCCGCCCGTCCGCGGCAACTTGAGAATACGCAAGCATCGGGGCGTTGTTCAGATCTGCCGAGGTCTCGGGGCGGCCAAAGCGGTCCAAAAATGAAGGGGCCGCCAACAGCTGAAACGTCACCTCTGCCAGTTTTCGCGCGATCAGCCCTTCGTCCAACTTGAACGCAACACGCAGCGCTAAATCAACGCCTTCTTCGACCATGTTGATTTTGCGGCCGCTGAGGTCGACATCAAAAGTCACATGCGGGTTTTGCTGATGATAAGCGGTTAGAATTTTCGCAAAGGCCGGATTCGACATCCAGACGGGCACCGACATTCTGAGCGTACCGCGCGGTGACAGTCTGTCGGAGGTTAATTGCGCCTCAGCTTCGGCCAGCCCGTCAAGCAAAGGGCGGATCGTCAGCAAATACTGCGCGCCCGCCTCGGTCAGGCTTACGTTCCTGCTATTGCGATTGAGCAGGCGTGCGCCGACGCGCGCCTCCACATGTTTGACGTGTTTGCTGGTCATCGCGGGGGAAATATTAAGGCGCTCTGCAACGGCTGAGAAGTTCTTGTGCTCTGCGACTTCGGCAAAAACACGCAGGCTTAAAAGTGTATCCATCATCAACTCACAGTAAATGGTGCCTCCATAAATAACCTAATGATGGCGCGACGGGAACCTATTATTCATATCCTCATAATCAAACACTGCAACAGCAGCTTTAGGAAAGAGAACGACATGACAACGATTGATACAAACCTCGGAAAGACCAGCAAGGGCTGGAATATCGGCCTTTGGGTTGCCCAAGCCCTGCTGGCTGCGATGTTCCTGATGGCTGGCGCAACAAAGCTGACTTCCGGATCGGCTGAATTGGTGGCGATGGGCATGGGCTGGGCCGAAAATGCACCCTTCTTGCTGATCAAGTTCATTGGTTTGGCTGAAGTTGCAGGTGGGTTGGGCCTGATTTTGCCAGCGGCCACCCGCATTATGCCACGTCTGACTAAATGGGCTGCTGTGGGCCTGTGTATTGTTATGGTTCTGGCCGCTGGCGTCCATGTTTTCCGCGGTGAATTCGAAGTGGTTCCGGTCAACGCCGTTCTGTTCGCACTGGCCGCTCTGGTTATTTGGGGTCGTACGAATAAGGCACCAATTGCACCACGCGGTTAATCCATCTCGTCTCGCGCTCTGGTTCTTCCCGCCAGAGCGCACTTTTACCCCAAAAGGTTGTCTTATTCTATGCTCAATAGCCCACTCTCTACCGACCCTCGCCATGCGATACCGATTGACCGCCTGTCTTGGGGTGTTGTCGAGCTTCAGGTCACCGATCTAGAACGTGCGATCACATTCTGGACGACTGCTTTGGGGCTTATCAAACGTGATAACCAGTCACCCGGCACCGCACTTGGCACGCAAGACAGAACCCTTATCATTCTGCACGCTGGCGCGGATACACCTGTCGCAGCGCCTTATACGGGCATGTATCATGTCGCGATTGGCGTACGCAGTCAGGTCGAGTTTTCGCGGATTCTCGTCCGCCTGATCCATCTGAATGTGCAGGTCGGACCGACGGATCACTTGATGGCAAAGTCACTATATTTCCATGATCCTGATGGGCTGGAGATCGAGATCACCTATGAGACACCCGAACGGTTTAGTCATTTTGGCAATATGTCTAAGGGCCTGACTTTGTACGATGTTGACGGCAACGCCCATTCTGGGCGCGGACCGCTGGACGTGAGGGCCGAGCTGGTCCATGCAGCGGGCACAGACCCGTTGGCACCGTTGGCAGACGACAGTTTCCTCGCGCATCTGCACTTTAAAGTGCCAGCACTTGAGCCTGCTCTGGACTGGTTCGAAACCCTTGGATTTGAACGCCACCTGACGCTGGACGCTTGGGGCTTTGCCGATATGGGCGCGGGTGCCCCCAACACGCACCGTTTGGCCATGAACATCTGGGCCGGTCCCAACAACCCGCCTATGCCGCAAAATATGGCTGGGTTGGTGCACTACGAATTGTTCAAACATGGCGATGCAGTCGTCTCACCGCATCTGCAGCAAGACGGCAATGCCTTGCGCGGAACAGATCCCGCAGGCGTCGCAGTTACCCTGCGCCCAGCAAAATAGGAGAGCATTGTGACAGATACCCCGACATCCTACCGTAGAGCACAGATCATTTTGCACTGGGTCGTTTTCGCGGCCATCTGGGTGCAATGGCTTTTCAACGAGCCGATGAAACGCAACATCGAGGCCATGCAGACAAGCGCGACACCAGCCGACGGTGACATGACCATGGCGTTGGTCCACGTCGGCTTTGGCTCGACAATCCTGCTGGGAGTGCTTGCCCGACTTTATCTGCGCTACCGTCACGGCGCGCCTGGTCACGCCCCTGGCACATCCCCAATGCAGGCCAAGATTGCCACAGCTGTTCACTGGTCGCTCTATGGAACACTGATTGCCATGGTGATCACGGGTGGAATGACATGGAACGGTGTCGCTGATTTGGGCTATGTGCATTGGCTTCTAAACATCGTGCTCTTTGGCCTGATCACCGCCCATGCCGCCGGTGCCCTCTTCAACCAGTTCGTCCGCAGGTACGGCACGCTGGCGCGCATGATCCCCGCCCTTAAAAAGTAAAAGATCGCCCGAGCCGGGACGGAACCACATGGCTCGGGCGTATCACCCCGAAGCCCACATTGGCTTGGAGCTTGATATGCAACGTTTCTTTGCAGCAACCTCACCTTACTTCACATGGGCAGTGCTGGCCTTCCTTGGGATCATGATGACCTTCACTGCACTGACATCAACCGATCCAAAGATCTTTAATCAGCTTGTGCACCCATCCGGTGAAACCTCCGCCAGGCTGTTGATTGTAACGATGATGGCGACCCCTTTGACGATGCTGCTGAAGGGGTGGCGTGGACCGCAATGGGTGAAACGCAACCGCCGGTATCTGGGTGTGGCGTCATTTGGCTATGCGCTGCTGCACACGATTTTCTACCTGCTGGATAAGGCGTCACTGACCACGGTCGTTAACGAGCTGCCACGCCTTTACATCTGGACCGGCTGGATCGCGTTTATCATCTTCGTACCCTTGGCGCTGACATCCATGGATTACTTCGTGCGCAAAATGGGGACATGGTGGAAGTGGCTGCAACGCTGGACCTATGCCGCCGCCGTGCTGACGCTGGTACATTGGGCCGCTTTGCATGATTGGAACGGGGCGGCACCCGCCCTTATCCATTTTGGCCCGCTGATCGTGCTTGAGGCCTACCGTGTTTGGTACTGGTATCTGCGGCCACGGCCTACAGTGGCATAGAGGCTGCCTCGACGTCCTGGATCAATATATCATGCAGAGCGAAGGGGATTAGCCCGCAAGCGACGCTTCCCTCGTGTACTGTTGCGGTCATCAATACGGGATGTAATTGCAAAGCCGAATGTCGCTTGCCGCGGTTCGCAACCATTCGTACGTGCCGCAGCATCGGTCAAATTAGGGCTCCTTTCGGTCCTCAGATGCAACGCAGCATCCGGTGATATACTGCTTTAGTCAACGTCGGGTTGTCGTTGTGGGAGGGCATGGCGGATCGGAGGATCAGTCATGGAAACACCAAACCTACCAGCCATTCGCGCACTTCGCCCCGCTTGGAACAAGGGTCGTATCGTTGGTCAGAAACGGCCTTTGAAGCCTCAACACGTTTGGGCGATCAGGGTTCGTCTAGAACTATCAGAGAACCATCGCGACCTCGCGCTGTTTAACATGGCGATCGACAGCAAGCTGCGCGGCTGTGACCTGGTGAAGATGAAAGTCGTCGACGTCATGGCGTCGGGTCAGATCAAGGAACGGGCATCGGTGTTACAATGCAAGACACAGAAACCTGTGCGATTTGAGATATCCGAAGGCACACGCGCCTCGGTCGAAAAGTGGATGGAAGATGAGCTCATGGTTGGCTCGGAGTACCTTTGGCCGGGTCGGTTCCATGAACGCCTGCACATCTCGACACGCCAGTATGCGCGGATCGTCCGCGACTGGGTCACATCAATCGGCCTAGACGCGAGTGCATATGGCACGCATTCGATGGGGCGGACAAAAGTGAC